>NZ_KE136354.1:0-245770 GCF_000406945.1 Enterococcus dispar ATCC 51266
AAAACAACTTCAAATGATTTCTCCTTATCGCGACAATTTCTAAACACATTCTTTTAACCGCTTATGTAGACCTTTGAAAACTGAACAAAGCAAGCAAACGAACCAATGTGTAGGATGCTTCTTTTATAGAAGCAAACAACATGCAAGCAATAGCTAGCAAAGAATCAATTTTATTGAGCTTAACAGTCTTTTGACTGTTCAAACACTTTTTATGAGAGTTTGATCCTGGCTCAGGACGAACGCTGGCGGCGTGCCTAATACATGCAAGTCGAACGCTTCTTTTTCCACCGGAGCTTGCTCCACCGGAAAAAGAAGAGTGGCGAACGGGTGAGTAACACGTGGGTAACCTACCCTCAAGCGGGGGATAACATTTGGAAACAGGTGCTAATACCGCATAATATTAATGAACTCATGTTTATTAATTGAAAGGCGCTTTTGCGTCACTTGAGGATGGACCCGCGGTGCATTAGCTAGTTGGTGAGGTAACGGCTCACCAAGGCCACGATGCATAGCCGACCTGAGAGGGTGATCGGCCACACTGGGACTGAGACACGGCCCAGACTCCTACGGGAGGCAGCAGTAGGGAATCTTCGGCAATGGACGAAAGTCTGACCGAGCAACGCCGCGTGAGTGAAGAAGGTTTTCGGATCGTAAAACTCTGTTGTTAGAGAAGAACAAGGATGAGAGTAAAATGTTCATCCCTTGACGGTATCTAACCAGAAAGCCACGGCTAACTACGTGCCAGCAGCCGCGGTAATACGTAGGTGGCAAGCGTTGTCCGGATTTATTGGGCGTAAAGCGAGCGCAGGCGGTTTCTTAAGTCTGATGTGAAAGCCCCCGGCTCAACCGGGGAGGGGCATTGGAAACTGGGAGACTTGAGTGCAGAAGAGGAGAGTGGAATTCCATGTGTAGCGGTGAAATGCGTAGATATATGGAGGAACACCAGTGGCGAAGGCGGCTCTCTGGTCTGTAACTGACGCTGAGGCTCGAAAGCGTGGGGAGCAAACAGGATTAGATACCCTGGTAGTCCACGCCGTAAACGATGAGTGCTAAGTGTTGGAGGGTTTCCGCCCTTCAGTGCTGCAGCAAACGCATTAAGCACTCCGCCTGGGGAGTACGACCGCAAGGTTGAAACTCAAAGGAATTGACGGGGGCCCGCACAAGCGGTGGAGCATGTGGTTTAATTCGAAGCAACGCGAAGAACCTTACCAGGTCTTGACATCCTTTGACCACTCTAGAGATAGAGCTTCCCCTTCGGGGGCAAAGTGACAGGTGGTGCATGGTTGTCGTCAGCTCGTGTCGTGAGATGTTGGGTTAAGTCCCGCAACGAGCGCAACCCTTATTGTTAGTTGCCATCATTTAGTTGGGCACTCTAGCGAGACTGCCGGTGACAAACCGGAGGAAGGTGGGGATGACGTCAAATCATCATGCCCCTTATGACCTGGGCTACACACGTGCTACAATGGGAAGTACAACGAGTTGCGAAGTCGCGAGGCTAAGCTAATCTCTTAAAGCTTCTCTCAGTTCGGATTGTAGGCTGCAACTCGCCTACATGAAGCCGGAATCGCTAGTAATCGCGGATCAGCACGCCGCGGTGAATACGTTCCCGGGCCTTGTACACACCGCCCGTCACACCACGAGAGTTTGTAACACCCGAAGTCGGTGAGGTAACCTTTTGGAGCCAGCCGCCTAAGGTGGGATAGATGATTGGGGTGAAGTCGTAACAAGGTAGCCGTATCGGAAGGTGCGGCTGGATCACCTCCTTTCTAAGGAATATTACGGAGACTACACAGTTTGTAACTTGTCTTTGTTCAGTTTTGAGAGGTCTACTCTCAAACAATTTTGTTCATTGAAAACTGGATACTTGAAGAAAAGAATCAAAACAAACCGAGAACACCGCGTTGAATGAGTTTTTTAATAAGTTCAATTGCTTATTTTCTTGAGTAAGCTTCTATCGCTAGAAGAACTGCTCAAAACCAGACCGAAAGGTCTTATAAGGTTAAGTGAATAAGGGCGCACGGTGGATGCCTTGGCACTAGGAGCCGATGAAGGACGGGACTAACACCGATATGCTTTGGGGAGCTGTAAGTAAGCTATGATCCAGAGATTTCCGAATGGGGGAACCCAACATCTTTTATAGGATGTTACGTATACGTGAATACATAGCGTATACGAGGTAGACGCAGAGAACTGAAACATCTAAGTACCTGCAGGAAGAGAAAGAAAAATCGATTCCCCAAGTAGCGGCGAGCGAAAAGGGACCAGCCCAAACCAAGATGCTTGCATCTTGGGGTTGTAGGACTCCGATATGGTAGTTCTTTCAGATAGTCGAATGACTTGGAAAAGTCAGTCAAAGAGGGTAAAAACCCCGTAGACGAAATTTGGAAGGCACCTAGGAGGATCCTGAGTACGGCGGAACACGAGGAATTCCGTCGGAATCCGGGAGGACCATCTCCCAAGGCTAAATACTCCCTAGTGACCGATAGTGAACCAGTACCGTGAGGGAAAGGTGAAAAGCACCCCGGAAGGGGAGTGAAATAGATCCTGAAACCGTGTGCCTACAACAAGTTAGAGCCCGTTAATGGGTGATAGCGTGCCTTTTGTAGAATGAACCGGCGAGTTACGATTGCATGCGAGGTTAAGTTGAAGAGACGGAGCCGCAGCGAAAGCGAGTCTGAATAGGGCGAATGAGTATGTAGTCGTAGACCCGAAACCATGTGATCTACCCATGTCCAGGTTGAAGGTGCGGTAAAACGCACTGGAGGACCGAACCCACGTACGTTGAAAAGTGCGGGGATGAGGTGTGGGTAGCGGAGAAATTCCAAACGAACTTGGAGATAGCTGGTTCTCTCCGAAATAGCTTTAGGGCTAGCGTCGAAGTGAAGAATGATGGAGGTAGAGCACTGTTTGGACTAGGGGCCCATCTCGGGTTACCGAATTCAGATAAACTCCGAATGCCATTCATTTATATTCGGCAGTCAGACTGTGAGTGATAAGATCCATAGTCGAAAGGGAAACAGCCCAGACCACCAGCTAAGGTCCCAAAATGTATGTTAAGTGGAAAAGGATGTGGGGTTGCACAGACAACTAGGATGTTGGCTCAGAAGCAGCCACCATTTAAAGAGTGCGTAATAGCTCACTAGTCGAGTGACCCTGCGCCGAAAATGTACCGGGGCTAAACATACTACCGAAGCTGTGGAGTACACCGTAAGGTGTATTGGTAGGAGAGTGTTCTAAGGGCGTTGAAGGTAGATCGTGAGGACTGCTGGAGCGCTTAGAAGTGAGAATGCCGGTATGAGTAGCGAAAGACAGGTGAGAATCCTGTCCACCGAATGACTAAGGTTTCCTGGGGAAGGCTCGTCCGCCCAGGGTTAGTCGGGACCTAAGCCGAGGCCGACAGGCGTAGGCGATGGACAACAGGTTGATATTCCTGTACCCGTTGTATTTGTTTGAGCAATGGAGGGACGCAGGAGGCTAAGAAGTGCAGACTGATGGATATGTCTGTTCAAGCAGTAAGTCTTGAGATGAGTCAAATGCTTATTTCTATAAGGACAAGCTGTAATGAGGAGGGAAATAATAGTACCGAAGCTTCTGATGTCACACTGCCGAGAAAAGCTTCTAGTGAGAAGACAACGGCCCGTACCGCAAACCGACACAGGTAGTCGAGGAGAGAATCCTAAGGTGAGCGAGAGAACTCTCGTTAAGGAACTCGGCAAAATGACCCCGTAACTTCGGGAGAAGGGGTGCTGACCGCAAGGTCAGCCGCAGTGAATAGGCCCAAGCGACTGTTTATCAAAAACACAGGTCTCTGCAAAATCGAAAGATGAAGTATAGGGGCTGACGCCTGCCCGGTGCTGGAAGGTTAAGAGGAGTGCTTAGCGTAAGCGAAGGTACGAATTGAAGCCCCAGTAAACGGCGGCCGTAACTATAACGGTCCTAAGGTAGCGAAATTCCTTGTCGGGTAAGTTCCGACCCGCACGAAAGGCGTAACGATTTGGGCACTGTCTCAACGAGAGACTCGGTGAAATTTTAGTACCTGTGAAGATGCAGGTTACCCGCGACAGGACGGAAAGACCCCATGGAGCTTTACTGTAGTTTGATATTGAGTGTCTGTACCACATGTACAGGATAGGTAGGAGCCGTAGAAATCGGGACGCTAGTTTCGATTGAGGCAATGGTGGGATACTACCCTTGTGTTATGGCCACTCTAACCCGCACCACTAATCGTGGTGGGAGACAGTGTCAGATGGGCAGTTTGACTGGGGCGGTCGCCTCCTAAAAGGTAACGGAGGCGCCCAAAGGTTCCCTCAGAATGGTTGGAAATCATTCGCAGAGTGTAAAGGCAGAAGGGAGCTTGACTGCGAGACTTACAAGTCGAGCAGGGACGAAAGTCGGGCTTAGTGATCCGGTGGTTCCGCATGGAAGGGCCATCGCTCAACGGATAAAAGCTACCCTGGGGATAACAGGCTTATCTCCCCCAAGAGTCCACATCGACGGGGAGGTTTGGCACCTCGATGTCGGCTCGTCGCATCCTGGGGCTGTAGTCGGTCCCAAGGGTTGGGCTGTTCGCCCATTAAAGCGGCACGCGAGCTGGGTTCAGAACGTCGTGAGACAGTTCGGTCCCTATCCGTCGCGGGCGTTGGAAATTTGAGAGGAGCTGTCCTTAGTACGAGAGGACCGGGATGGACTTACCGCTGGTGTACCAGTTGTCTCGCCAGAGGCATCGCTGGGTAGCTATGTAGGGAAGGGATAAACGCTGAAAGCATCTAAGTGTGAAGCCCACCTCAAGATGAGATTTCCCATTTCTTAAAGAAAGTAAGATCCCTGAGAGATGATCAGGTAGATAGGTCAGGAGTGGAAGTACAGCGATGTATGGAGCGGACTGATACTAATCGATCGAGGACTTAACCAAAGTTAAAAGAAAACTCGGAAGAGTTTTGATCCCCTTCAAGATCCAGTTTTGAGTGAATAACATTCACTTTAATTAAATAGTGTGGTGGCGATAGCGAGAAGGATACACCTGTAACCATGCCGAACACAGAAGTTAAGCTTCTTAGCGCCGATTGTAGTGAAGGGTTTCCCTTTGTGAGAGTAGGACGTCGCCACGCGGTTATTCCGGCATAGCTCAGTTGGTAGTAGCGCATGACTGTTAATCATGATGTCGTAGGTTCGAGTCCTACTGCCGGAGTTCTTAAGACAGCTTAATAGCTGTCTTTTTTTGTTATAATTTTCATACCTCCATGATTTATGGAAAACATGGTAAAATACAATATATAGTCCTATTGAGGAGGTATGAACAGTGAAAATTACACAGTTATCTATTGAGACATTATTAAGAGCAAAGGAACGATTTGAAGACTCTTTGGAACAAATGAGTGTAACTGAGGCAAATACTATGCCAGCATCATTAATTAAATCTGTAACATGGTTGATGTGGCATACGGCACGTGAGTTGGACTTTCAGATGTCTGACTTAAATAAATCACAACCTTTATGGATTAAAGAAGGATGGCGTGACAAGTTCGCCCTTCCTCTTGCGGATAAGACTGAGGATTGGCATCATACCCCACAAGAAGCTGCAAAAGTAGTCGTGAATGATAAAAAACTATTAATAGATTATTTAAATGCCAGCATAGATTTTACCAGTAATTACTTGCAGAATTTAAAAGAAGAAAGTTTAAAAGATATCATTGATACGAATTGGAACCCGCCAGTATCGCGCCAAGCGCGTATTGTATCGGCTATCGATGACGCTGTAATGCACTCAGGCCAAGCAGTTTATACACGGCGGTTAGTGATTGGAAAATAGAAAGTTAGTCATGCAGGGAGATACTTTTACCCCTGCTTTTCTTGTGTAAAGTTAATCAGTACTTTTTTGAAAAACGAACAGTTGAATAGATGAACAGATGAATAGAGGTTGCTAAAATGAAAAATATTAAATTAACGATAGAATATGACGGTAGACGGTATCTAGGTTGGCAGAGATTAGGGAACTCAGATAAAACCATTCAAGGTAAAATTGAAAGTATCTTGTCTCAAATGACTGGAGAAAAAATTGAAATTATTGGTTCTGGGCGAACAGATGCGGGAACACATGCAAGAGGCCAAGTTGCCAATTTTAAAACCGAATCCGATTTATCTGAAGTCGAGATGCTCTCCTTTTTAAATCGTTATTTGCCAAACGATATTGTCATTAAAGCAGTGGAAGAAGTGGGAGAAAGATTCCATGCGCGCTATAATGCAATAGGCAAACAATACAGTTATTATGTCTGGAATGATACGATTCCAACAGCTTTTTATCGTCACCATAGTTTCTATGTGCCTCAAAAATTAGACTTATTAGAAATGGAAAAAGCTGCTGAAAAGCTATTAGGAACTCACGATTTTATTGGTTTTTCTGCTTTGAAAAAGACGAAGAAATCGACTGTTCGAACTATTAAAGAAATTCGTCTGGAAAAAGAAGGAAGTATGCTGCACTTCACTTTTATTGGAGATGGTTTTTTGCATAAGATGATTCGAATTTTGACAGGGACTTTACTAGAAATCGGTATGGGAAAATTAGATATGCAAGTGATTGAGGAAGTTTTAGTAAAGAAAGTTCGACAAGATGCTGGTGAAACTGTTCCGGCATCTGGATTATTTTTAGATCAAGTTTTTTATGAATAAAAACGTTAAAGTGGAAAAGCTGGTTAAATAGCCTCAGTTTTAATCTTTTTAACTGTGAATAAAATATTTTTAGTAGTAATTTTTGCCAGGAAGATTAATAATTTAAATATAAAGACAACATGATATGTCAATTAAGTTGGCAATCATGTTGTCTTTTTAAGCAAAGGGATTATAGGATTGTCACTGGGAATAAGTCCGATATACCTCGCCTGTTGATGTTTAGTTTCACGCACGGGCTCTCCACGATAATAAGACAAAATTTTAAATAATGTAAGAGTAATTTATCAAGATTTCGTTTTAGTGTTGAAGAGCTAAAAGAATCCGTTCAGTTTTTCTTCATTGAAATACAGGATAGGATGAAAATTTAAAATAGTTTCGATATATATTATGAATTAGGATATCAATAAGCTTTAATCTTGCGAAAATAAAAAGAATAAAGTATATTTTATCAGTTCGCTTAAATAAAAAATTAAATTTTCGAGAAAGAAGTTATGAAATGACAAAATTAGTGAATAATAATTTTAGTGATATCGCATTAAACCGTAAATCAATTCGACGTTACGATGAAAATGTAAAAATCAGCCATGAAGAAATGCTGACAATGTTAGACGAGGCTAATCGGGCTCCTTCATCTGTTAACTTACAACCTTGGCGTTATGTTGTAATTGATACGAAAGATGGAAAAGAAAAATTGCGTCCTTTTATACATTTTAACCAATTACAAAACGATACGTCGTCGGCTATGATTCTAATTTTTGGTGACCGTAAGCCGCATGAATATGGTGAAGAGATTTACGGCAAAGCCTTAAAAGCTGGTTTGATGCCCCAAGAAGTTCATGATCGCCAATTAGCTACTATTATTCCTCTTTATCAAAATTTGTCGCAAGCAGAAATGGATGCTATTATTTTGCGAGATGCCAGTCTTTCGGCAATGCAGCTGATGTTAGTAGCGCGAGCGCATGGCTATGATACGAATGCAATAGGTGGTTTTGAAACCACTAATTTAGCCCAAACTTTTGATTTATCTGAAGATCGCTACTTACCAGTCTTAATTTTATCTATCGGAAAAGCTGCAGAAGAAGGCTATCAATCCGTAAGACTTTCTGCAGATAAACTTACGACATTTAAATAAGAAAGTGAATGTAATTTTGTGACACTAAAATCGATAAATAAACACCTGTATTTCTCGTATATAAGAGAAATACAGGTGTTTTGCTTAAACAATCAAATTGTATTATTTTAATTGTTGTTAGATCAGACCATCTGATAAGCTAGCTTGTGAAAAGCCACTTTTACGCAGCAACTTCCTTGTCTTTAAATTGGGTTTGATAAAGTTTTGCATATAGGCCAGCTTGTGAAACAAGTTGGTGGTGATTTCCTTGCTCTACTATTCTACCTTGTTCCATCACAGCAATTTGATCAGCATTTGCAATGGTAGAAAGGCGGTGGGCGATGACGATGCTTGTCCGGTTTTGCATGAGATTATCCATCGCTTTTTGAACGTAATATTCCGAAATGGCATCTAGTGCTGAAGTGGCTTCATCTAAAATTAAAATTTGCGGATTTTTCAAAATGATTCGCGCAATGGCAATGCGTTGTTTTTCACCGCCGGAAAGTTTAATACCACGGTTGCCCACCACAGTATCATAGCCTTTTGGTAGTGTCATGATGAAGTCATGAATGTAGGCAGCCTTAGTAGCAGCAATTAGATCTTCATTTGTGGCTTGCTCATTAGCGTACATCAGATTGTCGCGGATAGTTCCATTAAAAAGGAATGTTTCTTGACTGACCACTCCAATATTTTGTCGTAAGCTTGTAAATGTGACATCTTTGATATCTTGACCATCAATTAGAGCAACGCCGTGTGTTGGATCATAAAGACGGGTTAAAAGGTGTGTTAAAGTGGACTTGCCTGCTCCAGATAGTCCAACGAGAGCCAACGTTTCACCTGACGAAATGTGTAAATTGATATTTTTTAAGACTTCATTTTCTTCATAACGAAAATCAACATTTTCAAAAGTTATTTCACCCTCCTGGATGACAAGTTCTTTAGCAGTAGGGCTATTTTTAATCTCAGGTGTAATGTCTAAATATTCAAAAATACGTTCAAATAAGGCAAAGGAGCGCATTAAATCCACTTGAATATTAGATAATTGGGTAACGGGATTGTAGAGTCTACCTAAAAGGGAAGCAAAGGTGATAATACCCCCAATAGTCAACTGGCCTTTTGCAAGTAAAAATCCACCTACTAAATAAATTAACATAGGTCCAATTGCCATTAAGACAGACATAGCCATGCGAAACCAACGACCTGCTAAAGATTCTTTGATCTGTAGGGCAGTTACTTCTTGATTAATTTGATCAAAAGTTTGGAAAGATTCATCTTCTTTGGTAAAAAGTTTCATCAGTGTACTACCACTTGTGTTTAGCGTCTCTTGGGTGTGTTGGTTAAGTCGACTTAGCGCAGTCTGACTTGCTGATGCGATTTGCCACCTTTTTTTACCAACTTTACGGGTAGGTAAAATAAATAGTGGTACCGTCACTAAAGCAACTGCTGCTAGAATTGGACTAATGGAAAACAAAGCAAAAAGAGTGGTGGCTAAAATAAAGATACTACTTAATGCATTGATGAAAGTGGTTTGGAAAACTTGTTGAATGCCATCAACATCACTAGTTAAGCGAGTTAAAATTTCCCCTTCTTTGACAGTAGTAAAGAAACTTTGTGGTAAAAAAGTTAAATGACGATACAAATTGTTCTTCATTTCTAACGTAATATTTTTGGCAATCCAAGTACTCAGGTAGCCTTGAGCAACTTGCAGTAAATTTAATAAAATTGTGGCAGAAATAGAAAGTCCGATTAAGATACTTAATTGCGTCAAATCATGTTGGGGCAATGCTTTATCAACAATTTTTTGTAATAAAAGTGAAGGTACAAGTCCCAAAGCAGAAGTAGCGAGTATTAAAAGAATTACAAAAACCAATTTTAGTGTATGTGGTTTAAAATAATTGAGGATTCGTCGGATAAAAGTAAGTGTCAATTCAGGTTTTTTAGTTTGGTCAAAGTCAAAACGCATTCGCGCCATTAAATCCCCTCCGTTTATTAGTTAGGTACCTAATAATTATACTCTCGTTTTTTGAATTTGTAAATAGATAGGCACCTAACTATTTGACGAAAGAAAAATCTTTGCGTAAACTTAAGAAAATAAAGGATGTGTTTTGATGAAAGAAGAAGTACTATTTGAAGAATTTCAACGTTTAAATCACTTATTGTGCCGTCATACAAAACGAAAAACAACGGAGGAAGAATTTTCTTTTGGGCAAAATCGGTTATTACGAATTTTAGCGCGACAAGAGGGGTATTCTCAAAAAGAATTAGCTGAGATGATGCATATCAGGCCAGCTTCTTTAAGTGAATTATTAAAAAAATTAAGCCAAAAAGATTATTTGACTAAAAAGCAAAATACAGTTGATCGGCGCGTAACGAATTATTTTCTGACTGAGGCTGGGAAAAAGTATATTTCATCGTTACAAGATGAGCGAAAACATTTAGGGGAAGATTTATTTGCGACTTTAACGTTAGATGAAAAACAACAGTTACACCAGATTTTAAATAAACTTATGACCCAGTTGGAGGGAAACAGTGATGAGTAATATCAAAGAACGTGTGGTTGTTTTTGGAGATGCCATTATTGCGATTATTTTAACAATTATGGTCTTAGAAATTCCAATCAAATATGCTACGAATGGTGATATTGTTTGGCAGACATTATTTAGTGCTGTCGGAATTTATTTTATTAGTTTTTGCTTTGTCGCCAACCTATGGTTTCAGACGGCGTACGCCTTTAATCGTATTGAACAAGTAAAAAATAAAAGTTTAGTGGTTTATTTGTTACTATTATTTTTCCTATCTTTAGTACCTGCGGCAACCAGAATTTTAATTGAAGATACTACCAAGCAGACGGTTCTAATTTATGGTGTACTAACACTGATTGTGACAATACTGATGCGTCGTTTAATTACAGCTTTGACTAAGCAGTCAATTTCTGATAAAGCTTTGCAAAAGCGTCGTGTCGATGAATTAAACCGTCAAGATATGATCAGTTTTATTGCCCGCGTGATTATTTTAATAATCGGGTTATTTCAAGTTCATATCGCTCTTATTATCTATTTAGCGTTGCCCATTTTAGCGTTTTTACAAAATATGATTGATCGTGAAGAAGATCTTTTTGTAGATACATTAGACCAAACAGAACAAGCAGATTATTTTGCTGATCGCAATCAAATTTGGGGAAATTCTATGAAACGGTATTCTCATTTATTACGAGATTCTTTGAAAGATCCCAATGAAAAGGATAGCCCGTCGTGGCAAGGGATTATGAAAGAATGGTTGGGAAAAGTTGATCAAGAAATTGCGATGCGTCAAAAAGCGATGACAACAGCTTCTGCTCGTGAAAAAGAGCAATTACAACAAGAGATTAATCGGCTGCAATTACAAAAATCACGTTTACACGAACGTGAAAATCGTTTGGAAAAGCAGCCTTTTGACAGAAATGATTTTAAATTTCATTCAAATCATAAAGCTTTTGGGAGTAAAAAGAAAGATAATAATTTTAAGACAAAATAATTGAAAAGAAAAAAGTTTGGCGTTATCCTTTTTATGTTGCATAAATGGGATATAGCCAAACTGGTAAGGCACTTGACTCTGAATCAAGCAATTGCAGGTTCGAACCCTGCTATCCCAATAAAAAGTCACTTCCAATTTATGGAGGTGACTTTTTTTGGTGAAAAAATCTATTCGATTAAATTTGCTGCAGCAAGGGTAATTCATGTAAATTTTTCTTTTGAGAAGGAGAAAAAGAAAAGGTTTTATCTGCTTTATTTTGTAATGCTATCAATAATTGTTGAAATAAATCACCTTGATAATCAGGATGCTCAAATGATAATAAATAGAGAGTCTCTTTTATGTCAAAGTGATCTTTTGTTACCCCAATATAAAAATCATAAAATTTATTTTCTTCATAAATTTCATAGGAAACAAATTGAATTTGATCGAGAAAATTACATAAGCTGGTCATCATATAGTGATTAGGCAGTGGCTGAATTCCAACACTCAATATGGTTTCGTAGCTTTTCTTTTCTAAATAGGGATAAACTGATTCAGCTAAAAAATAAGGTAAATCAGCAATTTGTTCGTAAGAAAGATTCGTTTCTTTTAAATAGCCCTCATAGTCGGACATAAAGTGCTGGCAAAAATTAATTAAAGTACTATAATTTTTTTTATGTTGAATGGACACAGGGAGTAATGTTTGCAAGCGAGTTGCTGTTAATAAAGAAGGGGACTCTAGTAGATAAAAAATCATAAAAATATTGCATTGCAACACCGCGGTTTCACTAGGCGTGAGAGAATAATGAAAATAGTCACTTTGTAATTTAGCTATGAAATCTTTGCACATACTGGCAGTAGGAACTTGTTTTTCTAAAAAATCTGTGTATAAATGAGTAACTTTTTTTATGCGCCAATCATCTTTAGAAAGATAATGGTTGGTAAACAATCTGAAATATAAAGAGTGAACTGTATTTTCAATTTCTTCTGGATCGCTACTAAAATTCGCAAAATAGGCACGTAAAATCTTTGCTTTATTTTCAAATAATGGTGGTGGACAGTTAGGTTTTTGCAAGGAATAATTATTTGAAAGGCGTAAGCGAGCAATTAATAAGCAAGATATCCCAACCCATTTATTGAGTGCCGTTGCACCCGTATGCATTAATTTTTCTAACACCTCTTCTTCTTCTTTAATGGGGACAGTACCATTAATTAGATCCGATCCAAAGGTGCCTAAACCTAATAAATTAAAAAAAACAGCTTGAACGTCTTCTTCATCTTTGCCAGCAATAGTCATTTGAGCAGTATTTAACGTGATATTATATCCTTTTAAATAATGAATTAAGGCGCGAAGTCTTCGCAGTAATGTAGACCGGCTAATAAATTGTTCTTGGCAAAAATCTAGGAGAGATTTATCTGGAAAGAGCAAAATTGACAGCAAAATTTGATAGCCCATCGATTGACGGACTAAAAAGCGATGGTATTCCAATTCTTTGCCATGATCCTTTTCCCAAATGATAATGCCTTTTTCGAGGATTAAAGCATCCCAGCCTATCTTTATGAAGTCCTGTTCAATCTCCAAAACGAGTTGATAAGCTTTTTTGTAGTTAATATTTAATTCGATACTGAGTTGATTAATAGAAAAATGGGGACCTTGTTGATTGTTTATATGGTGTAACAAGTCTTTTTTTTTCATTACTAATTTTATCAAGCACGACTGAAAATAACTCATTAATAACCATATTTTTTCTCCTTTTTTAGCGTAAAATCTCAATTTTCTTTAGTCTAACAAAATTAGAAAGAGAATTTATCTAAGTATTTTTACGGTTTATTAAAAAAATAACAAAATTATAAAATGATTATCGTGAGATATGGCGAGTTTTGTCAGTTAAAATAAAATATATCAAAAATGACAAATTAATTTTAGTTTTTTGGTAGCGTCTAGAGATTGCTTTTGGAAAAATAGTCATGAGAAAATCAAAATGAAATATTTCCTTTCTCAGTCAATTTGAAATTACGCTTATTAAATGCAAATACGGATAGCAGTTGACTAGTATACAAGGAAAAATAAATGGAGTGATTGCAATGTTTCTATGGGATTATGATATTGACACAGACTTAGCAAAAATGGATAGGGAAACAAAAATAGTGAAACAATTACGTACCCGAATTCTCGTGGCACATTTTAAAGAAGTTCGCCAGCAAACACGATTCTTTTTGGCAATTAATCAAGAAAATACTGTTGAAAAGTGGCGAAAATTAATTGATGCAGATGCTATTTTATACGCGTTGTTAGAAGCTATCTATTTGGGTGTAGTGTTTGAGGATTTGGCGGATTACTCGATTGAAGAAACATTGAACAACATTCAGCGTTATTATAGGCAAGATTATTTTTCATTAGAGCGACAGCAATTTCCTTTTGATAATGATCGACTATTTGTTCAGTATTTAAAATCTACTGCCCCCAATTTTCCCATATTAACAAAATTAGAACAAAGCGATGGAAAATATATGCTTTCTTAACTTAATTTAAAAGTGATACCAAAAAAGACATCTCTATTGTAGTACCTCAAAAAGTCTAACTTTTATGGGGCATTTCAAAAAGGATGTCTTTTTTTTGTAAAAAAAAGATTTATGGCATCATTCAGATTTATTGCGCCTTGTTTTTGTAAAAGAAGTGGGTGCCTATTTAGATGCAGATAATAATGTTAGGCCAATTGGAGCTAAGTTAACCATTTCCAACCTACGAATTGGAGGTGGGCCAACTTGGTTGAATGGTAACAATATTTATCTGTGGGTAGAGTTTTCCAATAATTTATACTCTGGTGTTGTTTATTGTTATGTACAAGGATTTGATATGGATGTTGAATTTTTTGAAAAAGGAAATGAAAGTAAATTAATTACTTTTGGTAATGAAGGAGACAATTCGGTATTTACATTCGCTTCTTTAAATGGTTATGGGAATGGAAGCCTTAATCCTACGCCAACTAAGAATATTAATCGCCATGAATTTGCTGGTCTAAGAAATAATGGTGATGGACAATTAGTCAAGGGTTCTTTGCTTAAAAAACATTCGGATGGAAAATATTTTGCTGACAATTCAACAGATGGTCATTTTACCGACAAATTGGCATCTAAAAATTTTAATTTAGCGGCCGTTTCTTTTCCTTTAAAAGGTACAAAGCATGAGTTTACAATGGGAACAACGTACGGGCGGGCTTGGAATACTTTTGCCAGTAGTCAAGTCAAAAAAGTACAGCAAAAATCCCCAACAAAAACGGTCCAACCATTGCAGCAATACAAAGACGGTGATCTTTGGAGTAACCCCACAGGAGAAGAGTCTGGTTTTAATCAACGTTATTGGAATGATTTAGATAGTTACGATCGTGATGGAAATTTACTGTGGGAATTTCCTGAAGCTTACCGACAAGAAGGGCATAATGTCGAAAAAGGAAACCTTGCAGTCGGTGTTCCAAAAAAAGAGAATCGTTTTGTCGAACCGGGAAAAGAGCATTATTACTTTATTAATCAAGAAACGATTAATGTCTATACCGAATCGATTTTAATGCCGGAAAGTTATGTGATTTCTGATGTACTACCTGAAGGCGTGACAATTGCAGGAGATGTTCAAGAAGCACTCACCCTGTACAATCTAGATGGTTCAAAACTTAGTCTGGAGAGCTCAAATATTTCTTATGATGCCCAAAAGAGAAAATTAGTAGTCAGGATTTCTTCAGACGTAGCTACTCAGATTCATCAAAAAGGCGCTCTGAGTGAATATGGTGGCAAAGACTTTAGTTTACGGTTAAAAGTAAACGTAGTGCAAAAAGATAGTGGGAACAGTAAGTCAACTATGACTAATAGTGCAAAAGTAACATTTGTATACGCAGACGGAACGACCTTAGAGGAAAAGGAAACTAACCACGTGCAGACACGGTTAAAAGAACCCACAATTGATGTGGAATTAAACAAAACTGATAACAGTGGTGCAGCACTTGCTGGGGCAGAATTTGGACTTTTTGTAACGGAAGAAAGTGAAAAAGCAAAATATGCAACAAGTACCACAGCGCAAAATGGAAAATTGAAATTCAAAGATGTATTACCTGGTAGTTATTGGCTAAAAGAAACCAAGACACCTGCTGGTTTTAAAACGATGACACCTATTAAAGTGACGATTAATGCTAACGGAATAATTAGAGGTAAAGATATTACAAATAATCAAATCAAAAACGAGTTAAAACCGATTGAAATTTCTGTTGAAAAAGTTAATCAAAAAGGAGAATTTTTGACTGGAGCTAAATTTCAATTAAAGAAAAAAGATTCGCAAGAAGTATTTAACTTTAGTGAAAATCCAGCCAAGTTGGGAGTCTATATTTTGGCAGAGTGCCAGCCGGGGACTTACGAATTAATAGAGACACAAGCACCCGCGGGTTTTGAAAAAATTCAGGGCACCATTGGTACGCTGAAAATAGCTTCTTCAGGGGAAATCACTTACTCCTTAGCAAATACTGTAGTTAATAAAGAAGGAAATACAATTAAAATTGCGTTGCCTAAGATAGTAAACCAGATGAAAAAATTTGATTTAAATATTATCAAAAAAGATGCTGTAACAACTGAATTACTAGATGGTGTGGAATTTACTCTATTTGATAGTACAGGAAAACAAAAAATAGGGGAATCACAAAAAACAACAAAGGGCGAAGTGAACTTTCAAGGATTACTAGAACCAGGAAAAACATATCGCTTACGAGAAACAACGGCATTGGCAAGCTATCTTAAATTGCAACATGATTTTATTATTGCTGTCGCAGTTGATGGGACTGTCAAGGTTACGTATAACAATAACGACTATGAGTTTACAGCGATTAAAGAGGTAGTTGGGGAAGTAAATAATGCCATTACTTTTACCGTTTTCAATCACCCTCGTACGCCACTGCCTAAAACAGGGGGAACAGGACGCTACCAGTTTAGCCTATTGTCAATAATCGCAATTAGTACGACGCTTACTTTCTTTGCCTATTACCAATCCAAAGCTAAGAAAGGAGGCGACGCATAATGAAAAAAGTAACTGTGATTTTTTTGCTAGCCATCTCTATTCTTTCTTTTTTTGGTGGTATGCTTCCCCAAAGTGGACAAGCTGAAACAGAAGAACACGTAGAGATTGTCTTGCATAAACGAATTTATCGTGATGTCCGCGCACCTGAAGAAAATTTTTATAAAAATGATGGGTTAACAATTAAAGAAGACAGTAACACTGCAGAAGATCGTGAGTTGATTGAAAAGACTGTAGGTTTAAATGGTGTAAATTTTGAAGTTTTTGATGCGACTACCCTTTATAACCAAACAGATTTAGCTTCTGAAAAATTTGTTGAAACATATTCCAAAATGTCCCGCAAAGAAGCTAAAAAAATCGCGAAAGAGGAAAATTTGTTACTGGTAGGAAAGATTACGACCCAAACGGATGAAAAGCTGCAAAAAAATGGAATCGCCCGTATTCAACTACCCAACCAAAAAGGCAAGGCCTATCTATTTATTGAAACAAAACTAAATGAAAATAAACAATTAAATGTAGATTTGGATAAGAAAGCAGCTCCTTTAATGGTGGTATTACCTCAATATCATCCAATCAATCATGAGGTTTTGAAAGAAATTCATTTATATCCCAAAAATGTAGGCTATGTCCGGGATCCTTACTTTTTTAAGTACGGGAAAACCTCTGCTAATGATCTGACTGAGGGAAAACCAATTCAAGGGGCAAAATTTGTCATTTTTCAATATGACAAAAATAATCAAAAAATCTATTTAGATATGAGTCCTGTTAATGACTTGCAAAATACTTGGGTAGCTTCAAATGATCCATTAAATGATATCCGGGTGAATAAATTTATGTCTGATCAAGATGGATTAGTAAATACAGGCGAACGTTTCTTACCAAGTGGAACATATTATTTTGAAGAAGTGGAAGCAGCACCAGGATTTGTTATCGATAGTGCTGCCCAAAAAATCAAAATTGAAATTCCGGAAGCGTGGTACGACGAAAAGGGTGTCTTTCAGCCGGTTATGATTAACGGGCAAGAAATGGATGAACTTATTTCGGGAAAAGTACCAGCATCCGCTTATCATAAAAAAGAACCGCGTGTGTATAACTATCAAGTTCATTCTGCATTATCGAATAATTTAGAAACAGGAGGCCAATTGCCGCAAACGTTAGGAACGATGATGTCGGCAGGTTTAGTTCAAACATTGCGCCAAAATTTACCGAAAACAAATGAAGGAAAGTCAATCTTGTTTGTTTTAGGTCTTGGCATAATTGTTGCAGTAATTTTTAGCTAGAATAAAAAGCTCAACTCTAAAAAAGTAAATAATAAATAGAAGGCTTATTGGCGCAAATGAAAAAATAGGAGGAAGAAAAATGAAAAAAGGTTCGAAGTGGTTACGTATTTTAACGGTAGTATTCGTATTGTTGCCGTTATTTTGGATGTTTGGTGGTAAAAGTGTCGCTGCTAAAGAAGGAAAAACACAAGGTGAAACACCAGCTGAAACACAAAACGTCACTATTCACAAAAGACAGTTTAGTGATGGTGAATATCCAAAAGATCTGAAACAAAATACCGGTAAAGAAATGATAGATTTTGGTGGAGATCCTTTAAAAGGTGTGGGCTTTACAGCATATGATATGACGAGTACCTATTGGGCAGCTTATGAAGCTGCTAATGGAGAAAGCATGAAGCTAAAGAAGAAGCAGCGCTTGCGGCAGCTCTTAAAGCAGGGTTACCAACAGAATCTACAAAAGCAACCGTTTTTGCTTTGACTAACGACTCAGGTGACGCAACGAAGGATTTACCTGTTGTCTCAAATGGCAAAAAGGCTATCTATCGTTTTGTTGAAACCACAAAACCGGCGGGAGTTGTAAGTGAGAAGAGTCAAGATTTCATTTTGGGACTACCAGTTTATGATGAAGTTACAGAAGAAAAGTTAGCTACTGTTCATGTTTATCCTAAAAATGAAGTGAAAGCGCTGAACTTAGAATTCACGAAATATGGTGTTGATGGAAAAGGTGCAGCGACAACTTTAGCAGGAGCAAAATTTAAGTTAAGAAATGACTCTGGAAATTATTACAAATATGGTGCCTTTACTGCACGTGAAACAGAGGCAGAAGTCTTGGAATCAGGAACAGCAGGGAAAGTTTCTGTACCGAATTTAACTTTAAAACCTGGGACATATATTTTCTCAGAAATTGATAGTGATGTTTCGACTTCAGGAAAACAAACAGCTGAAAATAACGAAATTTATCATTACAAAGAAAAAGACGTTGTGACAGCTACGGTTGATGAAAATATGAAAATTACGTATGACTATTTTAATGCTAATCAAGTGAAAGAAGAAGGTAAGGCTACGGCAGAAGCTTATAACTATAAAACTCCTCTTGTAACAAAAGTTGGCAATGATACGACTGTTGAAGCGGGACAAGAAATTACTTATACCATTACCACCACTGTACCAAAAGATATCTCAAACTACACGACTTTTAAATTAGTGGATACATTTGATTCTCGCTTAGCTTTAATTTCAACTGCTGAAAAAATTGTTGCTTCTCTAAAAATTGGTGACAATGTAGTGAACGATGTCGTGCCTGCAGTGGATGTGGATAGTAATGCCAATAAAGTTACTATTGCGTTAACGCCATCACAATTAAAGGCTTATAAAGGGGCAACAATCACCCTGCAAATTGATATGAAAGTAAAACCCGGCGAAAATCTAAAGCCAATTAACAATAAAGTCGATTTTGTGAATGATTTCAATGACAAAAGAGATACCGCAACCGTCAAAACTGGGGGTCATATCTTTAAAAAGATTGATAGTGTCGACAACAGTGCGTTGGCAAATGCCAAATTTGTAATTACAAAAACAATGGATAGTTCAACTTATTATCTTGTGTTAGATAATAAAAAAGGGAGTTCAGTCTCAGGTATCCAAACAATGGCTGATTTAAAAGTCTCTTGGACGACGGTTAAAGATGATGCAACCACTCTTGTTTCAGATGCTAACGGGGCATTTGGTGTATATGGATTAAAACCGGGGGAATATCAGTTACAAGAAACCCAAGCACCTGCTGGTTACGTTCTCTTAAAAAATGCGCTCGATTTTATTGTTACTGACGAGACAAATGCCTTTACAAATTTGTCTGATATGCAGGTTGATAATAAACCAAAAGGCGTTTTACCTTCAACTGGCGGCATGGGAATCGTTGGTTTGGTGGCAGCAGGTATATTAGCTGTCGGAGCTGCAGGGGTTTACTTTAAAAAAGGACGTCAAAAATTTGAAGCTTAATTAATAAGCGTAAGAAAAGCCAACCTATCAGTTGGCTTTTCCAATACATAAGAAGTGAGGATCCTAATGAAAAAAATTAGTCGATTAATACTAGACATAATAATGATTTTAATATTAGCGGTAGGACTCTTTGCGTTGATTTATCCTTTTGCTAGTGATGCGATTAATGATTTTTTGGATGAACAAATTGTTCGTTACCATACCCAACAAATAAATCAACAAACGAAAGCTGCAACCACAAAAAGAAAAGCCCAGCTTGAAAAGAATAAAAAGTTGGCACAAGGAGAGGGAAATCCGGGTCAAGATCCTTTTACGCAAAAAGACATCCCGCAAAAGCTTACCCCAAATTATTACCAACAACATACAATTGCCGTTGTCAATATTCCTAAAATCAATGTAAAGTTACCAATTTTTGATCATACAAACGAATTGTTTTTAAAAAAGGGAGCGGCACTGTTAGAGGGTACGTCTTATCCTACCGGAGGAAAAAGCACCCATGCAGTTATTTCTGCGCATCGTGGCTTGCCTGAGGCAAAGTTATTTACTGACTTACCCAAATTGAAGTTATCTGATCAGTTTTTTATTGAAAATGCGGGTGAAACTTTAGCCTATGAAATTGATCATATCCAAGTAGTGGAACCAATCGATATTGAAGTATTGGATATCGCTTTAGAGAAAGACTATGTAACTTTAGTCACTTGTACGCCATATATGATTAATAGTCATCGTCTTTTAGTGCGGGGACAGCGTATTCCTTTTAAAAAGGCAATGGGAAAAGCATTGCAAAAAAATGATCACCAACGCCAATTGAAGTTCTGGTTGACAGTTATAAGCTGTATCACTATATTGGCAGGAATGCTGAGTTTTCTCTATCTACGTATCCGTTCTTGGAAAATTTGTAATAAAGAATATGATTTGCTTTTTGCTATTTATGACCCATACGGAATACCTCAAGTGGGATTAGAAGCGGCAGTTTTTAGCTCCAATGGCAAATATCCGATTACCCGCAACGGCGCAGCTTTAAAGTCTTATACGACAAGAGAGGGTAAATTGTTTATCCCGCATATGAAAGGGGGACGCTATCAAATTAAAATTGGTTCCCTCGTTTTTAAAGTTAAGGTGAAAAAAGTTAGCGATAAAAACTTCTTTCTTCAAAAAATCGTTCAAAATCCTACTAGCTACCATGTGCAAACTATCGCTCAAAGTAAGGAAGAACCAACTAAAAAAGCCGCTGAAAAATTGATCGTCAAGGCACAAGGATAAAAGATTTTTTATAGGTATAGGGGTTATACGATATTTACAAGGATAAGGCGCAATTTTCTATAATTACGCCTTAATGCTAAAGAGCTACCCCCGGTTGTGTCACTTTTGTTTGAGGACAGAATAACATTTTAGCAGTTTAAAAAAAGGCTATCATTTTGTTAAATTTTACAAAATGATAGCCTTTTTAAGCTGCTTAGTAACAGCGAATATTTTATTTGTTTTTGGGAAAATAAGTAAGCTAAAAGTTCACAGGTAATGTCCGTTTTAAAGGAGTAAATTTTTACTGCTTTAAGAAGCTACTCTGACATAGTTGCATCAATTGCTGCAATTAAAGCATGGCGAAAATTATTAGCTTCCAATGCTGCCACGCCACGAATGGTCGAACCGCCAGGGGAAGTAACGCCATCTTTTAAGATAGCCGGGTGCGCCTTGCTTTCTAATGCTAATTTTGCTGTACCTTGGAGCATTTGTTCCACTAATTCATAAGCTAAATCGCGCTTTAAGCCATGAAGAACACCAGCATCTCCGAGACTTTCAATTAGCATCGCAATAAAAGCTGGCGTACAACCTGCAATAGAGCCGACAATTTCCAAATTGTTTTCAGGTACTTCATAAACTGCACCAAGCGGCTTTAGACTTTCCAAAATAAATGCTTTCGCTTTTTGATCAATATTTTCTGAAAAACTAATTCCCAATACTCCAGCTCCTACTTGAACAGGTGTATTTGGAATTGCATGGGCGATCGGATACTCATTACCTACTACTGCAGTCATGGCTGTTAGATTTATACCACCTGCGACAGAAACAATAGGGATTTTTTTAGCTAATACGGCTTGTGGCAATGATTTTAAAATTGGTAAGACACTACTATTATTTGTAGCGATAATGATGAGATCCATTGCTGTTAAATCATTTAAATCTGTTAAAAGTTGAAAACCCAATTCTTTTTGTAAATTAGTAGCAGTTTGACTACGACCACCTTTTACATAAATATCTTGCGCCGGCATTTGTTTGTCATGGAGCATCCCTTTAATTAAAGCACTGCCGATTTGTCCGGCACCAAAAAAAGTAATTTTCATCTGTTTTCTCCTTTCTCCACTTAAAAATTTTAGCGTAGTTGTAAATCATGGTTGAAATAATTTTTATAAGCTTTGTAGCCAGCAATAATGGCACCTAAACTGGTGGTTGAAAGTAGCATAAAGGTCACCATAATCTGATATTTAATGGCATGAACGGGATCTACCCCCGCAAAAATTAAACCAGACATCATTCCCGGCAAGCTAACTAAACCAACTGTTTTGGCAGAATCAATGGTTGGCTGCATAGCTGTTTTAATGCTTTCTTGGAGAATAGGTAAAGAGGCCAGTTTGACTGGGGCACCTAAGGCTAGCTTTTCTAGCACTTGTTGTCTTTGATCGCGAAATTTTGTATATAAATTACGGTAACATAATCCAATGGCTACCATCGAGTTACTAGCAATCATACCGCTAATTGGAATAATTTGCGAAGGAATGAATTTAATCGCGCCCGCAGCAATTAGAACACCCATTGTAATGTAAGTGCTAATAAAAATTGCGAGTAATGAATCCCAGTAATGCTTATGTGGGCTCGGGTTGCGTTTATGTGCATTCCACGCAGCGTTTAAAACAATGAAAAAGCTCATACAAGTAGTTAGCCAAAAATTATTGACTTGAAATAAATATTTTAAAAGATAGCCTACAATGAACAGCTGAATAACTGCCCGAATGATACTATAAAATATATCACGATTTAAGCCCAATTTTTCCTTATAACTAATTCCAACTGCCACTAAAACGAGAATAAATGCTAAAATGAGTGATTGATTATTAACTGCTAATTGGTTCATCGCTAATACTCCCTTTTTCAAGCCACAATATTTTGCTGGCATTTTTTATTTCCTCTGGGTCGTGGGTAACTTGAATTATTGTGACATTTTCTTTTTGAACAGCTGTAATCAAATCGTGCACAATATTCTTATTTTTTTCATCCAAGCCTGTGGTCACTTCATCTAATAATAAAATTTCAGGCAAAAACATTAAATTGCGAATTAGTGCCACGCGCTGTTTTTCCCCACCGGAAAGTTCGGTAATATTTTTATTGAGATAGTCATTGGGTAAAGCTACCAACTCTAACAATTCTGCTGCTCGCTTATGGTCAAAATTTTGATTGCGTACAGTATAGGGAAAACATAAGTTGTCATAAACTGTTTCACCAAAAAGACTGGGCTGTTGAAAGCAATAAGAGACTTGCTGGCGATAGTTGGTAATTTCGTAATCAGATTGGGACTTATCTTTAAAATAGATTGTGCCTGCAGTGGGTGTCAATAATGTGGCAATTAACTTGAGTAATGTACTTTTACCCCCACCAGAAGGACCGGTTAAAGTTAAAAACTCACCATTTGTTAGTGTAAATGAAATATTTTGGATGATTTTTTGTCCCGCAGTTTCATATTCAACATCCGTTAGATGTAATAGTGTCATAAGACTCTCCTTATATTTTTATTATTCAATTTTTTATTGTAAAGGAGAACCAAAAGAATTTCTAATGATGGAACTTAAATGAAAAGAACTATCAATGACTCAAGGGGGATAAAGCCAAAATTGATTTTTAACGTTATACTGAAAGAACAAGTGATTTATTTAGAAAAGAGGCCAGTAAATGAGAGCAATTAAAGTTGTAATGAGTGATGTCGATGGTACTATTTTGAATTCCCAACATCAGGTTAGTCAAAGATTAAAATCGGCAATTATGCAAATGAAAGAAAAAAACATTCCGTTTGTGTTAGCCTCTGCGCGTTCACCAGAAGGAATGAAACAAATCAGTCAAGAACTAGCTGTCGTAAATTCCCCGTTGGCGGCCTTTAATGGTGCATTAGTGATCAAAAAAGACCAAATAATTTATAGTCAACCGCTAGTAAAAGAAGATGTGCAACAAATATTAGCTACTTTAAAAGTACAATTTCCAAAGATTGCGGTGAATCTATATAGTGAAAATGAGTGGTACGTCAATCGTATGGATCAATATGTGAAATTAGAAAGTGAAATTACGCAGATTAAACCTGTTATTAAGGATTTAAGTCTACTTAGTGAGACACGTCCCGTGCATAAACTATTATTAATTGGCAATGGAGTTGAGATTCAGACTGTAAAAGATTCTTTAGAGCGGGAAGTTGCCGCCAGTGCCCTTTATTTGTCCAAAGATAATTATTTGGAAATAACACACCAAGAAGTTTCAAAAGAAATAGCGCTAAGAGCAATTGCACAATATTATCGTGTTACTGCAAACGAGGTCATGGCTTTCGGGGATAACTTCAATGATCTTCCTATGCTTCAAGCTGCTGGAACTGGTGTAGCGATGGCAAATGCACCCTTAGAAGTAAAAAGAGCTGCTAATCGGATTACCAAATCAAATGATGACGATGGGGTAGCCCTCGTTTTAGAAGAACTTTAATGCGAGAATGTGCGGCACAATAGGGCACAAGATTTTTTTGCACTAGAAAAAGGGAGAACATTTTCTATAAGCCGATTGTTAACGGAATGTAAATATTGTTTGAATAATCAGTGAATTTCGTTTACAACTGTTATTTTACATGATATAACCTTTCAAAAGAGAGTTTGAGGTGAGCCCTTGAAAAAAGAAGAAGTGTGTATAAATGCAGTGTATGATGCAGATGTTGTTGGCTATGATGAGCGAAAAACGGTAAAAGTTATCAGTATTTTTGAACGTACTGCAACAGTTGAAATTTTAGCTTGTGGAACGATAGCATTAGCTAAAATTGATACAATGAAGGAATCTTAAAGTGTATAAAAAAATGCAAGCGTTGAACGGGTCCTTAATTAGGAGACGACCGATCAAAGCTTGCGTTTTTTTATTTAAAATGATAAGAAATATGCTCGTCCTAAGCTTATAGCAAAAGTCACTTATTTTTTTTGGGAATAATCGTGATGCGATAATTTTCAAAGTAACTTGCATCGCTTTTACTTTGTGTAAAAGCAAAAATACCCATAAGAACAGCACCGATGGTATTGGTTAATAAATCGCCCATAGTATCCATCAAGGCAGCGCGTCCAATTAAATCGACGCCCCCAGCACGATAACGTTGTAAGTTCATATCTCCGATAGTGTCGCACAAAAACTCCCAAAATTCCCAAAAAACGCCGCAAACCCCGGCAAATGCAAAGCCAAAAAGTAAGAATAGCCAAGGAGATACATCTTTACTTTGTGCTTTTTTTAAAGCAATTGCTGCAATCCCATACCCTAAAGCCGTCAAAACCATGGGACTAATACTATGAAGTAATTTATCCCACCAACTGATGTAAGCAATCAAATGCAGACACGTTCCTAAAAATACCGAAATTAATAAAAAGAACCAATAAAAAATAACAATCATATCAGGGATCTCAATACGTAGGAACCTGCGGCATAATTGCGGCAAGTAAATCAAAATGATACCCGCGATACATTCAACAAAAACCACTGGGGAATCTGTTCGGGCCTTTGTTATCAATTCAAAAAAGTTAAACGCTAATACAAAAAGTCCAAAGGTTAAAAGTCCCAGTTGGATTTTTTTAATATTCATAAGCAAACCCTCCAACAAAAGTGTCAACAGTAACTGTTGCAATAAGTGCTGGTCTTAGTATACCAAAGATAATAAGATTACTAAATTAAGAGCTATTTGGATTACTCCAGCCACTCTTTTAATGCTTGTAAAACGTTTGTAACAGCAGAATCGGCTTCTTTTAAAAAATTTCCCCAGTTCAATACGCTATATTGGTATTTTAGTTTTCTTGTGATACGATAAAAAAATATGTGAAGAAGATTTTATACTGATTTTTGAAGGGAAGAATAAGATGTCTGTTTTCTTTTATACTGATCGCGGTAACAGTCAAAATGAAGACTTTGTCTATGGTAATGATGATTTTGGCTTTATTTTGGATGGTGCCAGTGGTCTAGGTACTAATTACTTAGCAGGTAACAGCGATGCACAGATTTTTAGTCATTTTATTGGCAATCAACTGATCACACTATTAGCAAATGAAAAAATAGCGACTAATCGAGCTTTAATGCAAGCAGTTACTAATTTTGCTCAAAAATACCGTAAAGAGTTAGGCAAGTTGTCCCCGGACTTATGGCCGAGTGCTACCTTTAGTTGTTATCGTAAAATCGGTGATGAGATGGAGTTTAGTTGGTTAGGGGATTCGCCCATTACCACTTTTTTAACGCAACAAATGCGGACGTTTTATGATCGGACAGTGCCCCAAAATGATCAACGAATTGTTACAGCTTTTCATCAGCTATTAAAAAAAGGTGAAGCAATCGAAGTGGCAAAAGAGGAAATCAAAGATGATTTGATTAAAAATCGTCAGATGAAAAATACACCCAATGGTTACGCTATTTTAGATCCATCCCCAATCGGAATTGCGCGGTTGTCACAAAAAAGGGTTGCTATTATGCAAGTAGAAAAAATTGTTGTGACCAGTGATGGTTTTTATCGTTTAGTGGATACTTTTAATGAGTATACACCTCATCAATTGGGACAATTTAAAGATTATGGCATGCTTGTATCGGCTTGTGATCATCTCCGCCAGCTAGAGAATGAGGATAACAAATTACTAACGTATCCTCGTTTTAAACAAAGTGACGATGCGAGTATTCTTGTGTGGCAGAAATAAAAAACAGAGCATTATTTTTGCATGTGGCAAAAAATAGTGCTCTGTTTTCTTAACAAGTAAAGGAATTGTATGATCTTCATAAAGAATAGGGTTGATATGCCAAGTAGGTGTCTAGCTACATGAACGAACTCTCTACGGCAATAAGCTGAAATTTTCTCTTATTGCTTGAGAGTAGAAAGAACCTATTCCACTTTTTTATTTAAGGGGAAATTTGATAGTATTTGTAAAGAGAATCTCTTAAATTCTCTGGTGTTACTTCATTTTAGTGTCTGTTTGGCAATTTTTCTTACGCATTTTTAACAATTTTTTGAATTTGATCGTCTAAACTACGAATGACAGATGCAGGATTATTTCTAAAATTTTCAATAAAAGAGTCCGCTGCTGTGACAGTGCCAACTTCTTGGTTCATGATATCATAGATGATTAAACTTTCATCTTCTTTGCCCCATTTTACTTTCCAATAAGGACCTTCCAACGCACCATTTAAAATATCTTGTGCGTTGTCTAAAACAGCTTGTAAAATGATTGCTCTTTGGGTGGTTTCAATTCCTCTATTTTTATCTTCGTTCAATTTTTCAGCAACTTCTGTCATATTAGTGGGAACAAGTATGGACATCTCACATTCCTCCTTTTTTTCTATTATAGCTTTAATTACAAAATGTGGGTAAAGATTGCTTTTTTATAATTGCTAAGGTTTTTATTTCACAAAAATAAAAAGAAGGACTACACTTTAAAGTGAAATAGGTAGTGAGCCTCCACAAAGAGAAGGGATGAATAAAATGAATAAACACAGTGAATGTACCACTATTTTGGTAGGAAGAAATGCTTCTATTGACGGTTCAACCATGATTGCTCGTAATGAAGATGGTGAAGCACCATTAAATCCCAAAAATTTTATCGTAGTAAATCCCGCAGATCAAAAACAAGATTATAAGGCTGTCATTAGTGGTGTAGAAATAAAATTACCCGCTAATCCTTTACGGTATACGGCTACTCCAGATGTTTCACCTAAAATTGGCATTTGGGGAGAGTCTGGCATTAACAGTGCTAATGTGGCGATGTCTGCCACAGAAACGATTACCAGTAATTCGCGCATTTTAGGTGTTGATCCCTATGTTGAAGGCGGTATTGGCGAAGAGGACATGTTAACAATTGTCTTGCCTTACATTAACAGTGCAAAAGAAGGAGTAGAGCGCCTGGGGGCATTATTAGAAGAATTTGGGACTTATGAACCCAATGGCATCGCTTTTTCTGATAAGGATGAAATCTGGTGGCTTGAAACAATTGGAGGCCATCATTGGGCAGCGGTTCGTATTCCAGATGATGCTTACGTAGTAGCACCAAATCGCATGAATATTACCAATTTTGATTTTGATGCTCCAGATACATTATGTTCCCAGGACTTAAAAGAATTGATTGATGAAAATCATTTGAATCCTGATTATGATGGCTACAATTTGCGCCATATATTTGGTAGTGCAACGGTTAAAGATAATCAATATAATAATCCTCGTGCTTGGTATATTCAACGTTATTTTACGCCTGAAGTAGAACAATCACCTTTTGATCAAAATTTGCCGTTTATTTGTAAAGCCAATCGCTTAATTAGTATTGAAGATGTGAAGTGGGCGCTTAGTTCCCACTATGAAGAAACAGTTTATGATTGTTATGGTGATGGCACCCCAGAACAAAAACGACAATTACGTCCAGTGGGCATTAATCGCAATCAAGAAGTTCATATTTTGCAATTACGGAATGACGTAGCTGCAGAAATTGTTGGCATCCATTGGCTAGCTTTTGGTCCGAACACATTTAATACTGTCGTGCCGTTTTATGCAAACGTAACGGATACTCCCGTTTTTTATAAAGAAGTAGGAGAAGCGTTTGGATTGGATAGTATGTACTGGTTAAGTGGATTAATCGCTGTCTTAGGAGACACAAATTATAACTTGTATTCTGATGTACGGGATGATTATGTCCAAGATAGTGTGGCTGCTTTCCGTCATATCCAACATCGCGGGGATAAAAATGCGATCGGACAAGCTGATATTTCCCGCTATTTAGCTTCGGTAAATGAAGAGTATGCCAAAGTAGCAAAAGAATTAACAACAAAATTATTAGGCCAAATGGTGATGTTAGGTGCACCACAAATGAAGTTGCGTTTTAATTTAGGTGACTAAAACGACTTATTTTACAGACAAGTCGAAATAAAATATCTAAAGAAAAAGAGAGTTGGCGGTGTCAATTGACACCGCCAACTCTCTTTTGATTACACAACAATGTTAAACTAAAATTAAATTTTTTAATACTTTATTTTAGTTGCGTTAATGCTTTTTGCGGAACAGCTTTTTCAGTAACTTCTTCCCATTGCGTCACGCCATCTTTTTTAGAATTATATGTCACTTTCAAATAGGCATTTTTCCGTAATGGCCGCTCTTTATTAGCTCTAAATGTTAATTCTTTACTTTTGCCTTTGTCGTCATAACCAGTTAGTTGATATTCATAATCCAAATACTCTTGGCCGCTATCGTCTTTTAGCGTGACTTGTTTGCCATCGGTCGTAACTTGTACATAATAAGTATCGCCGCCTACTTCTGTATTTTCAATAAATTTAAATAATCCAAAGGCCGCAGCGATAACTACTACTAAGCCGATTAATAGTTTTTTCATGTGTTCCACCATCCTGTTTACATTATACTCTTATCTTAAATGTATTTTAAAAAAGGTGCCATTGTTTTAGCTTGCGTTAGACTTACAATTTTGCAATGAATTTATTTGAAAAAAAAATAGCCTTAAAAAGGCTAAGATAATACTGTGATTGCTCATAAAAGAAACATTTCCATATGTAATACGGCTAAAGGTTTCAAAAATAGTCAGGCAGAAATGATGGGGAGATAATTTCCGCCTGTTGGAAATTAAGGTTATTGGGGAATATCCTTGTTTCTGTCTTTTATTGTACCTTCTTTTTTAGCATAACTATATTTTAGGCTGAATAAGGTAAATGATCCTTTTTTTAATATCGTTATTTTTAGTGTTTTAACGCTTGTATTGTTGCGTCTTATGGACGATGAGCTGTTTTTCTTCATTTTTTTTTGGATTTTGGAATTTTTTGATAAAAATTTGAAATTGGAAAAAAGACGATTTATTGTGAAGTTAAAGTTATGAAAATAAATTGGGTAATAGACTAAGCAATCGATTGCTTAATATTAAATGTTATTCGTCAGGAATAAAAGGAAAATAAATTTTAATTACTCTATTACAGGTTTTTATGCCGCTCTATTAAAATAGAAAGTAAATACCCTCTGCAATCGATTGCGTAATTTCGTTGTAATGCGCTTTTTTTTATGTCATAATAAAGCTGAAATGACAGTGAAGTATGGAAATTTAACAAGATAAAAAGAAAAGGTGTGATGAAATGAACACAGCAGCAATTGCCCACCGACCAGATAGTGAATTTGCTTACCTCTATCAAAAAGATATCATGCATATTCGTTTAAAAACGGCTAAAAATGATGTCGCAAACGTAGAATTAATTCATGGTGACACCTATACATTAGCAGAAGACAAATGGTACCAACATCCTTTAAAAATGGAAAAGTATCTGAGTACAGCTGTTCATGATTATTGGGTAGTCGCAACGAGTGAACCTTTTAAACGCATGGCTTATGCTTTTCGGGTAGTAGGCAAAGATGGAACGGAAGTATTTTATGGCGATCATGGTTGTTTTCCCTTTGAACAACAACATTTAGAAATGCCCAATAATTATTTTAGAATGCCTTATTTTCATGAAGTTGATCGTTTTAAAGCGCCGGCTTGGGTGAAAAATACAGTTTGGTATCAAATTTTTCCAGAACGCTTTGCTAACGGCGACAAAGCCAATGACCCTAAAGGTACGTTTCCGTGGGGGAGTAAAGTACCTGACCGACAAGATTTTTTTGGCGGCGATTTACAAGGAGTTTTGGATCATTTAGATCATTTTACTGAACTGGGAATTAATGGCTTGTACTTTTGTCCAATTTTTAAAGCCTATTCTAATCACAAATACGATACGATTGATTATTTTGAAATTGATCCTGATTTTGGGGACAAGGCGTTATTCAAAAAACTCGTAGACGAATGCCACAAACGCGGGATTAAAGTTATGCTGGACGCCGTTTTTAATCATATGGGTGATACTTCTCCCCAATGGCAGGATGTCATTAAAAACGGGGCCGATTCACCATATGCAGATTGGTTTCATGTCAATTCATTTCCAGTTAGTTATACAGAAGGAATAGATTTTGAAAACGCAACCGATATTACCTATGATGTTTTTGCTTTTACGCCTCACATGCCAAAACTTAATACTGCCAATCCTGAGGTAAAGGAATATTTATTAAGTATTGCAGCTTACTGGATTGAAGAATTTGATATTGATGCTTGGCGTTTGGATGTCGCCAACGAGGTGGATCATACTTTTTGGAAAGAATTTCGTGAAGTTTGTGATGCGATAAAAGATGACTTTTATATTTTGGGTGAAATTTGGCATTCAGCCCAAAGTTGGCTAAATGGTGATGAGTTCACGGCGGTAATGAATTATGCCTATACCGATGCAATCGTGGGAGCATTTGTCAAAAAAGAAATCAGTTTGGAAAAAATGGTCTCAGAAATTAATCGCCATTTAATGATGTACCGGGAACAAACCAACGCTATGCAATTTAACGTTTTAGATTCCCATGATACTCCCCGTATTCTAACTGAAGCCAACGACGATAAAGACTTAATGAAACAAGTGGAAGCCTTCACTTATTTACAACCGGGATCACCTTGTATTTATTATGGTGATGAATTTGCTATGACAGGTGGGATGGATCCTGATTGTCGTAAATGTATGGTGTGGCAAAAAGAAGAACAAGATCACGACATGTTTGACTTCTTTAAACAACTGGTTAGATTTCGGCGGGAGAATGCTCACATTTTAGCAGATGGAAAAATGATTTGGGAAACGGTGAATTTAGCCAATGATCAAATTGTATTAAGTCGTAAATTGAATAATGAAATAATTTGTGGTCATTTTAACTTGGGTACAACCAAAACTGTATTTGAGAAAAAAGGAACAATTCTCTTGGGGCATTATTTTGAAGAAGCAGACGAGCAGATAACGATTGCGCCAAAAGGATTTGTTATAACCAAAGCGTAGAAAAAGGGTGAAAGAAATGGAAAAACACTGGTGGCAAGAAGTGGTGGTGTATCAAATTTACCCCCGCAGTTTTAAAGATAGTAACGGCGATGGAATTGGGGATATCGGCGGTATTATTCAAAAATTGGATTATTTAAAAGAGCTAGGAATTGGCGCAATTTGGTTATCACCGGTTTATGCTTCTCCTAATGATGATAATGGTTACGATATTTCGGATTACGAAAAAATCATGACCGAATTTGGCACAATGGCAGATATGGATAACTTAATTACAGCGGCCGATCAGCGGAATATTAAAATTGTCATGGATTTAGTTGTCAATCACACTTCAGATGAACATCAATGGTTTATTGAAGCAAAAAAAGGACGTGAAAATTCCTATCGCGATTATTACATTTGGGCGGATCCCAAATCAGATGGTAGTGCTCCTAATGAATTACCATCGACGTTTTCTGGTAGTGCTTGGGAGTTTGATGAAGCAAGCGGACAATACTATTTACACCTGTTTTCTAAAAAACAACCGGATTTAAATTGGGCCAATGAACATGTTCGCCAATCGGTTTATGACATGATGAATTTTTGGATTGCCAAAGGTATTGGCGGTTTTCGTATGGATGTTATCGATTTGATTGGTAAAGTTCCCATGGAAATGATTACGGGAAATGGTCCGCAACTGCACGATTATTTACAAGAAATGAATCAAGCAACTTTTGGTAAACACGATCTTTTGACTGTCGGTGAAACGTGGGGCGCTACACCAGAAATCGCCAAATTATATTCTAATCCTAAACGTAATGAATTGAGTATGGTCTTTCAATTTGAACATGTTGGCCTCGATGAACAACCTCAAAAAAGCAAATGGGATTTGCGACCATTCGTAGTAGCAGAATTAAAAGCAGTCTTTGAAAAATGGCAAATAGAATTAGGGAATGAAGGTTGGAATTCGCTATTTTGGAATAATCATGACCTGCCGCGGATTATTTCCCGTTGGGGCGATGAAAAAAATTATCGCGTAAAAAGTGGTAAATTGTTTGCAATTTTATTGCATCTTCTAAAAGGAACGCCTTATATTTACCAAGGAGAAGAAATTGGCATGATCAATCGATCCATCACAGCGATTGAAGAAGTAGACGATATTGAAAGTATCAATATGTATCATGATCGCATTGCAAAAGGTTATGATCCTAAGGAAATTATTCAATCTATCAATGTCAAAGGACGGGATAATGCCCGTACGCCTATGCAGTGGGATGACAGTGAAAATGCTGGCTTTACCACTGGAACACCTTGGCTTTTTGTCAATGAAAATTATCAAAAGATAAATGTTGCCCAAGCGTTAGCTGACAAAGACTCACTATTTTATACGTATCAAAAATTAATTCAACTGCGCAAAAATAATCCAATTGTCGTTTGGGGAAATTTTCAGTTAGTTGAAACTGTCCCTGAAGTTTTTGCTTATGAACGGCAATATGAAGGGAAGACTTGGCTAGTGGTGACAAATTTTTCTGGTAATGAAAATAAATTTGATTACGACGGGATGATACAAGATATCGTTATTACCAATGGCATCTTGCCGCAAGATTTGAAAAATCTTACTTTAGCTCCATGGGACGCTTTTGTGGTGGAAGTTGGGAAGCCATGACAAGTTGGTGGCAAAATGCAGTTGGTTATCAAATCTATCCCCGCAGCTTTTTTGATAGCAATGGCGATGGAATCGGGGATATTAAAGGCATTATTGAAAAATTACCTTATTTAAAAGAATTGGGGGTCGATTTTATTTGGCTGAACCCCATGTATAAATCACCTAATGTTGATAATGGCTATGATATTTCGGATTACCAGGATATTGCGGCTGAATATGGCAATATGGCTGATTTTCAAGCACTTTTAAAGGCAGCCCATGCCATGGATTTAAAACTTATTTTGGATTTAGTGATAAATCATACCAGTGATCAGCATCCGTGGTTTGTTGAAGCCAAAAAAGGCAAGGATAATCCCTATCGCAATTATTATCACTGGCAAGATGCAACTGAAAGTAAGTTACCTAACAATTGGCAAAGTTTTTTTGGGGGACCAACTTGGACCCTAGATGAAACAAGTATTCAGGCGTATTTCCATGTTTTTGCTCCGGAACAACCGGATTTAAACTGGAAAAATGAAGCTGTTAGAAAAGAAATTTATCAAATGATTCGTTGGTGGCTCGATATGGGAATTGATGGTTTTCGTTTGGATGCGATTAGTCATATCCAAAAAGAGCCATGGGATTTTCAAATTACTGCAAATCCATGGGCACCATTTATGAATGTGGCAGGAATTGACGAGTACATGAAAGATTTACAACATATTTTTAACGAATATGATGTCATGACTGTTGGTGAAGCCAGCGGTGTTTCCAGCAAAAGAGCAGTTAATTGGACAGATAAAGACGGCTATTTAGATATGATTTTTGAGCTTGAACATAATGTACGCATGGGAAAACCAGGTGAAGAACGGATTAACTTACTGGGCTTTAAAAAAGTTATCGCCCGTTGGCAAAAAGATTTAGGTCAAAAAGGTTGGAACGCTCTTTATATTGAAAATCATGATAATCCCCGTTTTAATTCTATTTTAGGAAATGAAACGAGTAAGTCAGCTAAAGCGCTAGCGTTAATGTATTTATTTTTACGCGGAACGCCCTTTATTTATCAAGGGCAAGAACTCGGCATGACCAATTATCCTTTTCAAGATATTGCTGAGATTAATGCTAAGGACACATTGTCTTATTATAAACGCTTATTAGCTGAAAAAAATGACGAAGCACTAAAACTTGCTACTGCTTGGACAAGAGACCATGCGCGTACCCCTATGCAGTGGAATACCACAAAAAATAGTGGTTTTACTACTGGCTATCCATGGCTTAAAGTGAATCCTAATTATGAAAAAATAAATGTTGCTACCGAATCCAAAGATCCTGATTCAGTCTTAAACTTTTATCGGCAGGTGATTGCACTACGTAAAAAGGAAGAGACTTTTTCAACCGGTACTTTTACATTATTGGCGGCAAATGATCCGGATATTTTTACTTACTTGCGAACAGGAACAAAGCAGTTTTTAATTGTCACCAATATTAGTCAAAAGGTGCGCACGTTCTCTTTACCTAAAAAAATTTGGCAAAAAAATTGGCAGCTTGTTATCGCTAATGATAAAACTGCGCCTCAAACAGTTACCCAGCATATGAAAATAAATCCTTATGATGCATGGCTTTTTGAACAAAAGTAATGCACTCTTCTAAAGCAACTGAAAGCTCATTCCTGTTATTAAGATGAGCTTTCAGTTTTTTTAGGAAGGCAAGAGACTGTATGATTTAAACATAGAACAAGTCAGATATACCAAGGTTGTCGATGTTTAGCGTCCCAAACGAAATCTTCGAGACGTTAAAGCGGAATTATAAGAAATTATTCCTCAAGTTTCGTATAATTCCGCTTTAATGCACAAGAGCTGCTTACGTTTGTTCCTCTTTTCCTGTTATCTAGCACATACAGCAACTCCTCAGAAAAAATTTTATCAAAAATGGCTACTCATCTGGATTAGCTCAGACAAAGTCTTATGCCTTTTAATTTAATGCCAATAAATGTTTGCGTAAAATAGGATCAGACGCATAAAGGTAGAGGCCAAATTTTCCCCGTTTTAATAAAATATTGACAGAATTCATCACGATAGTATCTTTTGCTTGGTTTAAAGCGGGAATATCGTTTCTTTTTTTAAAAGCTTCATGATCTTCATAAAGACTGCTATCAATATAGATTTTGTCTGTTTTTTCATCGTATTTGACACTTGGACCTAAGATGACCCCGGCATAATTTAAATCAAAGCCTTGAATAGTGTAAATGGAGCCAACTTCGTCAATCGTTTCCGGACGCTCTGCCCATGGTCGATCGGTAAAATTAATTTTATCCCAAGGAAGTTTTAACTGTCCGGCTGTAACAAACCAAGTCTTATCATCTAAAACGGTAAAAGGAAAATCAGCGGTGGCCAGCATGCGCGATAATCCGACAGCCTTATTTTTCTCCTGTATTTTTTGGTAAAGGGGTAAACCATCAGCAAAAAATTCCAAGTCGAAATTGTTGATTTGGGGTTTTTCTAACAGGTGGCCCCTCGTAAAGGCATTAATCCAATCTGTAACGTTTTTATTTTGAACGCGATACTGTTGATTCAAGTGATAATACTTAGTGGGATAATCTTTTAATAAATTTTTCAGACCGTCATTTTGCCAGTAGCTTTTTAGTTTCACCACTTGTTGGGGATCAAAAACAAAAATGATAATTTTGGCTAACTGCATAATTTCAGTTAATTGATTCTGCTGTTTGAAATTATTAAAGGGATCGTCTTTAGTTAATAATAAATGGCCTTCATCAATCATCACAATATCTGCTTGCTGCTGAATTTTGTGGTAGTGATTAATGAAAGGTGTCGGCTTCATAAAATCTTTTTTATAAAGATAATCAGACTGGGGCGCGAGCTCTTTATAAATTTTTAGCATCTCATTGTGATTAACCAATAATTTGTTGTCAAAGCCGGTAAATGGGGTGTTTTTTTGACGCGCTAACGTTTGCAATTTTTCAAAAGCGCTGGCTAGAACAATACTTTTACCAGCCCCGGCATCTCCATTTAAAATAAAGATGGCTGTTTTTGGTGCGGAAATATTTTGCGCACTGAATTTTAAAATTTCATTTATGACTTTTTGTTGTGACGCGTCTAATTGCGCTGTTTTGGGCAGAATAAAACTACTGCTTAAAGTTTCCATCATTTTCACTTCCTAAACTTTATTGTAGGAAAAATCCTCTTATTTGTAGAACGTTTTGATTCGAGAGGTTATCATTTTCTCTTAGGTCAGAGATTCTTTATAATAAAAGTAAATTCATTTTTGTGAAAAGAGGAGATAAAAATGGCAGAAGAGAAAAAGCAGGGGATGATGGCCGTTATCGCTGCCTTAGTTGCCAATATTTTGGTCGCCATTAGTAAATTTATTGGCTATATGTTAAGCGGCAGTGCCGCCATGTTGAATGAAAGTATTCATAGTGTGGTGGATTGTAGTAATCAAGCACTCTTGTTAATCGGTGATAAGCGGTCGACAAGACCGATTAGTGAATTGCATCAATTTGGCGAAGGACGGGCCAAATATTTTTTTAGTACCATTGTGGCCACAATGCTTTTCTTTGGTGGTGGGGCACTTGGGGTAATGGAAGCATTGGAAAAGCTTTTTCACCCGGCACACGAAGTTGGAAACCAATGGCTGGTAATTGGGATTTTACTTTTTGGGATGATGGTGGAAGGTAGCTCATTGCGCATAGCCCTTAAAGAGATTAAAGAATTAAATGAAGAAAAACTACCGCTATTTCGTTTTTTAAGAGAAAGTCGTCATAGTGAAATTTTGATTATTTTTACTGAAGATTTTTGTGCAGTGATTGGGTTGTTAGTCGCTTTAGCGGGTACAATTTTAACAATGCTGACCGGTAACGCGATGTTCGATGCGTTAAGTGGTTTATTAATCGGGCTCCTCTTAATGTTTGCGGCAATCTTTTTAGCCCGTGAGTTTTATAGCTTAATTATCGGCGAAAGTGTAACAGCCGGTGATTTGAAAAAAATTAAGGCTGCTTTTAATCGTAAAGAGGTAAAACGTCTGATCGATATTAAAACGGTTCACTTAGGTCCAACAGAAATTATGATTGCGGCCAAAATTGATATTGTCGATGAAGATGAAGCCCACAGCTATACGGTCGTTAATGACATTGAACGCGAAATTCGTCACAGTTTACCAGATAAAAAAGCTTATATTTACATTGAAACCGATGAATATGATCCTAACTATGTCAGAAAATAAGCCCTGATTAGATAAATTTTGGCTAAAACTAGCATAAACGCCTCTTGTTTGCTACAATGAAAAAGAATTTTATAACAAGAAAGAAGGATTTAGACAATGATCGCAGCAAGTGACTTACGGGCAGGGATGACATTTGTCCAAGACGGTAAATTGATTAAAGTTTTAGATGCCAGCCATCATAAACCGGGTAAAGGAAACACAGTAATGCGTATGAAACTTCGTGATGTTAGAAGTGGTGCGACTTACGATACTACTTTACGTCCAGATGAAAAGTTTGAAAAAGCCCACATTGATACAAAACCAGTACAATATTTATATACAATGGATGACACCGCCTTTTTCATGGATCTAGAAACATATGAACAATATGAAATTCCAGTAGAAACAATTGAAGAAGAAATGAAATACTTACTAGAAAATATGGAAGTAAAAATCCAATTCTTTGGTTCAGAAGTTATCGGTGTTCAATTACCAACAACTGTTGTCTTAGAAGTAACAGAAACACAACCTTCTATTAAAGGGGCTACTGTAACAGGATCTGGTAAGCCTGCGACAATGGAAACAGGCTTAGTTGTGAACGTACCAGACTTTATTGAAGCTGGTGAAAGCTTAGAAATCAATACAGCTGAAGGTACTTATATTAAGCGTGCCAAATAATTAAATTTAAAAACCAAGAGTTGCAACTTTCACTCTTGGTTTTTTTGTAGATAAATGAAATACATAATTTTTATAAAAAATAAGGTTAATCTATTCGGGATATTAGTTTATTACTTGTGAGCTGAACGGACTGCTTCAGCTTTTCTGGTGCTGCTTTTTTGATAAGAAATTTTTTAAGAGAGGGCGTTGACATGAACTATTTGATTGTAGCTTTTTTTGCCTTTTTTGGCGGCAATGCCCGCTATTTATTAGGAGTAAATTTACCGGTAGTAAATGGTTTTCCGCTGGGGACGTTAGTAGCCAATTTGTTAGGCTGCTTTTTGTTTAGTTGGGTTGTCAAACATATTATGGTTGATAGAGATGTAAATGGTCGGTTGATCCTAGTGATAGGAACTGGATTTTTTGGGGCCTTTACGACATTTTCATCTTTTGCCTTAGATACAATTAAACTTTTTGAATCGAATATATTTTTGGCGTTCCTCTATCTAGTTCTATCGATTGGTGGAGGACTTTGCGCCGCTTATCTGGGAGAAAAATTTTGGCGACCTAAAACAAACAAGGAGGATTTTAAATGAATCTATTACTTGTTGGTTTTGGAGCGGCTCTAGGCGCAATGGCTCGTTTTGCAATTAATCGTTTTTTTGAAAAACGGCCGCATCCTTATCCTAAGGCTACCCAAATTATAAATTTAACCGGTGCTTTTCTTTTAGGTATATTTTCGGGGTTGCATTTAAATGATGGGTTGTATTTATTTTTAGGAACAGGGATGATGGGAGGGTATACAACTTTTTCAACTTTTAATTTTGAAATGTTGACGTTATATCAAACAAAACGAAAACTTTTTTATTACTATTTTGCTCTTTCTTATGGTGGTGGCCTCTTGTTAAGCTTTCTTGGCGTAGCACTTGGTAGTTTTTTGGCAAAATAAAAAGAGCCAAAGAATATTTATTTTCGCTGTCTGATTCTTCAGAGAATTTGTATTCTTTGGGTCTTTTTCCATTTCATTATTTGATAAACGTTTTTTGAAATTTTGGAGATAACTTCATAACCTGTTCCTTGGATACGTCTTAAAGTAACTGATTTTTTGTTTGGTGCTGCTTTAAATAGCGTTCTTTTTGGGGACGGCTTAACTTTTTAAAGGCGGCTTCAGCTTTGGTGGCACTACTCCGGTCCGAAAAAACTTCAGCATGAATCATCTGAAGTGGTCGTCGTTTTTTTAGGCGAGTATATTTTGCCCCCACGCCATCATTGTGTTCTTTTAAACGACGAGCTAAATCAGTGGTGTAGCCACCGTAAAAAGTATTATCGCGACACAAAAGAACATAAAAATAATGTTTACTGGCCATAAAGCATCGCCTTTAAAGTTGGTGTATACTCATTGCTTTCTGAATATACAGTTAAAGGTGGTAGAATCTTTAAGCCATCTTTTTTACCATCTTTGATTCCTTCTACTAAAACAATATTGGCATCTTTATTTTCTTTAGGATAGACAAATTGGACCCGTTTTGGGGCGATACGATAGTGCTGCATCAGCTCTAAAATTTCTAAAAAACGATCTGGTCGATGAACCAGAGCAAGTCGGCCGTTCATTTTCAACATTTGACTCGAAACAGCGACAACGTCTGCTAAAGTCGCATGGATTTCGTGACGAGCAATTGCCAAATGAGGATTGGGGTTCTTTTCATTTGTCGGCAAATTTTTAAAGTAAGGAGGATTACACAAGATTAAGTCTAGGGAATCTTTTTTAATGACCGATAAACTGTCTTTTAAATTTAGTTCGTGAACGTCCATTTGCTCTTCTAAATGATTTAAAGCAATACTTCGTTTCGCCATATCAGCCAAACGTGGCTGAATTTCAATTTGTTCAATTTTTGCTTGTGTCTTGCGACTAATAAAGAGGCCAACAGCACCATTGCCAGCACAAAGATCAAGAATTTTACCTCGTTTGGGAATCTTCGGAAAATTGGCCAGCAATACGGCATCAATTGAAAAGGAAAAAACATCACTACTCTGAATTATTTGGATGCCTTCAGCATATAAAGCATCGATTCGTTCATTTTTATTTAACACGTTTTACACCTGCAATTACTCAAAATTGAAAATATCTATTCGTATTATACTCGACTGACAATAGGGTGCAACTTTTTGTTAAAAGGTATTAAGGTATCCTATCTCCTGCAAAAAAACTTCAGTTAAAGTTTCAAGTGATAAATTAGAAAAGTAAAAAGAAGATTACATTCATGTCGGGCTGATAAGTTTACTAGAAAAATTAGGGTTGCAGTAAATTTAATCCGAATAAAAAAAGCTTGTCAAAAGATATTTTTTTTTGCATACTTAGACCGTATTGTAATTGAAAGTGCCCCTGCCGTTAACAAAATACTTTTAAAACAAAAAAGTTACGACGAGGGATCAAGAGAACGATAGAGAGGAAGATCAGATGTTTTTTACTGTTATGCGGGGAATTGTCCGCTTTCTTTTATTTGTCCTAAATGGTAACTCTGAATTTCAAAATAAAGCAGCATTACCCCAAGATGAAAATTATATTTTAGTTGCACCTCACCGTACCTGGTGGGACCCTTTGTATATGGCCGTGGGCGCAAGACCAAAAAAATTCAGTTTTATGGCCAAAGAAGAATTATTCAAAAATCCAATTTTACGATTTATTTTAGTTCATGCCAATGCTTTTCCAGTGGATCGACAAAAACCGGGACCTTCTGCCATTAAAACACCCGTGAAACTATTGAAAAATTCTGATTTGAGTTTGATTATGTTTCCTAGTGGAACGAGACATTCGACTGAATTAAAAGGTGGGATGGCATTAATCGCTAAAATGGCAAAAGTTAAAATTGTCCCTTGTGTCTATCAAGGCCCCCTTACTTTTAAAGATTTATTAAAGCGTAAAAAAGTTACTATGCGTTTTGGGGAACCCATTGATATAAGTGACATAAAAAAAATTGATAAAGAAGGACTGGCTTTAGTTGAAAGTCGGATACAGACTTCTTTTGACCAATTGGATCAGGCAATTGATCCTAAATTTAAATACATTGCTCAATAATATTTGGAAAACCAGCGTATTATACGCTGGTTTTTTTGTAAGTAGGAAATGATATGATTTTCATAAGGGATAAGGCTGATATACTTTTCTTTGATCTAGCTATATGAACGAACTCTCTGCGGCAATAAGCTGAAATTTCAAGAAATTTGAAGAGCAATTTATTAAAATTCCATCTTCTTACTTGAGAGCTAAACACGTTCATTTCGCTTTTCTTTGATCTAGCTATATGAACGAACTCTCTGCGGCAATAAGCTGAAATTTCAAGAAATTTGAAGAGCAATTTATTAAAATTCCATCTTCTTACTTGAGAGCTAAACACGTTCATTTCGCTTTTCTTTGATCTAGCTATATGAACGAACTCTCTGCGGCAATAAGCTGAAATTTCAAGAAATTTAAAGATCAATTTATTAAAATTCCATCTTCTTGCTTGAGAGCTAAACACGTTCATTCCGCTTTTTTTATTAAGCAGTCAAAGTGTTAAAAGGAAATGAAGTTTCTTTTCTGTTATTTTTCGTATACAAATAAGAAATTAGGCTGCTTTTTATAAAAGAGCAGCGGCGTTTTTAAACGCTAGAGAAAGTGTTATAATGGTCTGAAGATGCTTTTTTTAGAAAGGTTGAGTATAAAGTGCGTTTTTTACACACCGCTGATTGGCATATTGGTAAGAAATTGAACGGTTTTGATTTATTGCTGGAGCAAGCTGATGCGCTTGATCAAATTTTGGCACTGGCTGTGAAAGAACAAGTTACGGCAGTTGTCGTAGCAGGTGATCTGTATGATCGTGGGGTACCGGCAATTGATGCGGTTCAACTGTTTAATAAAAAAATTATTGCTTTTAATTTACAAAATAAGCTGCCATTATTAACCATTTCTGGTAATCATGATAGTTCAGAACGCCTGAATTTCGGTACACCTTGGTTTAGCCAGACTGCTTTTCATTTACATACAGAACTAACACAGGCTTTTCAACCGATTGTAATAGAGGATACGCAATTTTTCTTGCTGCCTTATTTTGAACCATTTCAAGCACGGTTGTATTTTGAAGATGAGAGTATCAAGACTTTAGCAAAGGCGATGGAAAGAGTAATAGCTGCAATGACTGCCCGTTTTGATCCTCAGAAAAAACATGTTTTAGTCGCACATTTTTTTGCAGCTGGCAGCAGTCAGAGCGATTCGGAAACTAAAATTATGGTAGGGGGTTTGGATAGCGTGCCCGTAGATTTATTAGCAGTTTTTGACTATGTAGCTTTAGGACATCTGCATAATCATCAGGCTTTAAAACATCCTTTCGTACAATACAGCGGTGCGCCATTGAAGTATGCCGTTTCTGAAGAGAAGCAGACTAAAGGCGTTTATATCGTAGATACGCAAGATTTTTCTAGAAGTTTTTACCCACTAAAGCCACTCCACGATGTTCGTACACTAACTGCAAGCTATGAAGAATTGTTGGCACCTGAATTTTATCAGAGTATACCACGAGAAGATTTTTTACAAATTCAATTAACCAATCGCGGCGTTATTCCAAATTTAATGAATCAGCTACGTAACATTTATCCTCGCCTTTTGGGTATTGAGCGATTAAATCAAGTACAACGGGAAAATCAATTAGAAAAAGTGAAAAAAAGAGCTGATGTACCAGCGGAAATTGTAACTGAATTTTTTGCTGAAATGACGAATGAAACATTGACTACTAGTCAAGAAGATTGGTTAGCTAAAGGATTGCAAGCAACAAGTAAACAAGTTGAAAAGCTATAATTTTCTAAAATAAAGAACAACTATCCAAAAAAGGTATTTTGGCAAGGAGGAAGCAACTGGAATGCAGCCACGGAGATTACACATGAAAAATTTTGGCCCTTTTATTGATGAAATAGTCGATTTTGGCGCTTTTGCAGATCAAGGGCTGTTTTTAGTCAGTGGAAAAACCGGTGCGGGCAAAACAACAATTTTTGATGGGATGACTTTTGCTTTATTTGGTCAAACTTCTGGTAAATTGCGCAGTGGTAAAGAAATGCGCTCACTTTTTGCTCAACCTGCTGAAGAAACGGAAGTGACCTTTTCTTTTAGCCATGGAGGATTACTTTATGAAGTGATGCGCCGACCGGAACAAGAGGTGGCAAAAAAAAGAGGAACAGGGACCACTAAACGCGCTGGGAAAACAACATTAACAGTTTTTGACACATTAGGGAATGAAAAGAAGCAATATACAAAAAATGTGGATGATGAATTGTATCAAATGCTACACTTGAATGCGGATCAATTTTTCAAAATTATTATGTTGCCACAAGGCGAATTTCGTAATTTTCTAATTACTTCTAGTACTGATAAAGAACAAGTTTTACGTCGGCTGTTTGATACTGAAATCTATCAGAATTTGCAAACTTGGCTGAAAGAACAAGCTACTTTGCAAAACAAAAGTATCGAAGCAAAGCGATTACAAGCTGAAGCATTAGTGGATAGTTTTAAGTGGTTTGAAAAAATAAGTGTTTTACCTAGTTTAGCTGAAACAAAGCAAGCTTGGGAGAGGGACTTATGCGCTTTACAACAAGCAGTTAAGGAGCAAGATGTGCTTGTTTCAGAACTTAATGCTAAAAAAAATACTGCTGAAAAACAATATTATCAAGCAGAAGAATTGAAAAAAACTTTTGATGAATTAGAAAAAGCTATTGTACATGAAACCGTGTTGGCAGATAAAAAAATTGCAATAGCAGAAAAAATTAAGGAACAAAACTGGCTTAGCTGGTTACAACAACAAGCCCCGCTTGTGAATTCTTTAAAAATGGCAACAGAAAAAGTGCAACTCCAAGCAGATAAATTAATACGAACTAAAAATGAAGCGAAAAAGAATACAGCCGCGTTAAGTATTTGGGAAAGTCAACGAATGATGTTTCAAGAAAAAGCCGCGGACTTGGAATTAGCAAAAAAAACATTGCATAATTTGGAAGTAAAATTACCACAAGCGGAACTTTTGGAAGAAAAACAACAAGTGTTTACTGCTCAAGCGGCCGAACTGTCAAAAATGTTTCATAGAATGCAGGAATTAGAACAAAATATTATTAACTTAAAAGAAACATTGGCACAGCAAGAAGCAATAACGCAACAAAGTGGTCCTTGGCAAAAAACGATGTTGGAGTTAGCCAAAATCCAGCAGTTGGTGGTCGACTTTGAAAAATTACAAAACAACAATCAAACGATGCAGACAGAGCTGCGTAATATACTTGAAGCGATTCAAACACAGCAGTTAAACGAGCAGCAGCTAAAATTAACTGGTGAGGCAGCGTTAACCGAGTACACTTTACAAAAGAGCAACTATGCCAAGGCGATGATTGCGCGGTTAAGTTTGGATTTGAAGCCGGGAGAAGCTTGTCCAGTTTGTGGGGCTACAGAACATCCTGACGTTGCCTTACACGCTAAAGAAAAATTGTCTGTGCAAGAAACGGAATCGGCGTTAAATCTAGCAGAGAAAAAGTTACGGTCTATAGAAGAACAACAGATTCGCAGTTCCGCTGAAAAAGAGCAGTTGGAAAAAGAGTGTGATAAAGTAAACCGTCAACTAGCAGAACAAGATACAGCTATTTGTGAGCTAAAAACAAAGATTGAAAGAAAATTTGACGCATTAACAGGAAAAACGGATTATGATGATGTTTTAGTCGCACTCTCCTCATTTGTGGAAAAACAAGAGCAACTCGGACAAGAAATTTCAGCAGCAACAGAAAAAAAAGTAGCATTAGAGCAAAAACTGATTGAACACAATCAAGTTTTAGTTACATGGCAAAAGCGTCATCAAGAGCAAAATAATGGTGTGGAGCAATTAAAAGGTGAAATAGCCAGTTTGAAAGAACAAGTTGGAAACCTGACAGCCCCGCTTTTACGGCAACAAATTAGCGAGATTACGCAGAAAATCAGTACTCTTGTTGATCAGTTGCAAACGGATCAAGTTAAAGGTGAAAACTTAAAAGCTACTGCTAAAAGTTATGCTGTCCAAATTAAAGAAATAATGGCATATCAGCAAGATGCAGTACTGGAAGAAGAAAGTCTAGCAGAAAAACTGCAAGTACGTTTAGCGACTGCCCCACGAAAGATAGCGAAAAGTGATTTGTTGACAGCCGAAGTAGATGAGGCACAGCTTAAAAAGATTGCAACAGAAATTAAAGATTATGAAAATGATATTCTGTTAATCAAAGAACAAAAACAAAAACTACAAGCAAAAGTAATGGGAAAAGAAAAACCAGCAATTAAAGAATTAGCTACAGTCTATGAACATGCACAACTGCAATTAAGTGAAAGTCAGCAACGATGCTCCCTTTTAAAAGCGCAACAAAAGGATAATCAACAGTTGCTAGAAAAGTTAGCGCTATTATTACAATCCCACGAATCATCCTTGGCTGCATTGGCGGAAATCGAACAGTTAAGTCAAGTGTTGAGTGGTAAAAATACTTACAAAACTAGCTTGGAACGCTATGTTTTACAAGCCTATTTAGCTGAGATTTTAGATGTGGCCAATGTTCGCTTACAACAACTAACCAATGGACGTTATCAATTTAGTTTGGCAGAAAAATCTGATGGTGGACGCGGTCAAAAAGGACTAGATATCGATATTTACGATGACAATGCAGGTCAAACAAGACGGGTGCAAACCCTATCTGGTGGAGAAAGTTTTATTGCTGCACTAGCTTTAGCGCTCTCATTAGCAGATGTCATCCAAAACCGCACCGGTGGAATTGCTTTAGATGCACTATTTATTGATGAAGGCTTTGGTTCTTTGGATGAAGAAGCATTGGAGATGGCTTTGGAGGCCTTGAGTACCTTGGAAACAGAAGGGCGTTTAATTGGAATTATTAGTCATGTTCCGGTATTAAAAGAAAAAATTGTAAGACAAATAAATGTGAAGACAAACGGAGCTGGGCAAAGCCAAGTTGCGTTGAAAATTGATTGACAAATAACAGCCATGGCTGTTTGCAATTATTAGATGGGAGAGATTTGGGTGAAGTGGAGTATTCCTGAAAAAGTAATTGAACGAGGACGCACATACCTCAATGAAGGAAGAGTACTATCAGTAACACCGGATCCAGCCAATAAAGTCTGGCACGCTGTCGTTTTGGGCAGTGAAGAATATCTCGTGGATTTGGATGCCACCGCAAAAGAAGAAGACTACTGTCAATGTCCTTACTGGGAAGAACATCATTACTGTAAACATACCGTTGCAGTAGAACTGTTTTTACGCCAACAAGGAAAAACCCGATTTATGAGCAGTATGGAACAACCAGTGAAAAGTAAATTTTCAACTGCAGAAATGTTTACGAATGGTTTTGCCAAATTAAAGTTACCGGCCGCAGAAGGTACAGCTATTCCTTTGCGTTTACAATTTAATATTGATGCGATTGAAACAAATCCCTATCATAAAGAGTTAGCGGTTTTTGGTATTAGTCTAAAAGTAGGGCAAAGAGGAACGACACGTAATTATATTGTTAAAAATATTTACAAATTTTTACAAGCTTATTCTGAACAAAAGAAAATTTTAATCAATAAACAACATAGCTTTTTAATTGAACCACAAGCGTTTACACCAGATGTCAATGAAGCTCTTACGGTTCTGTGGGGCATGGCACAAACGCAGCAACTAATGGGGCAAACCGGCATCTTAGTTAACGGGAAGTTAGATAAGAAATACTTGTTAGTTCCTATTGGTTGGGGGCAAAAGCTCTTGGAAATGCTAGGTAAGTTAGGCGCAACTTTTGGCTACGATGAAAAAAAATTGAGTCCCATTCTTTTTTCTGATGCGGCATTACCCTTAGCTTTTTCAGTAAAAAAAGATAAGAAGCAGTTTGTCTTAGCTGTTGAAAAAGATTATGACCAAGTGTTCAATTACTATCACTGGGGAATTATTGATGAAAAGATTCATCCTTTGAGTAGTTGTCAACAGGAGATTTATTTAACATTAGATCAATTATTAAAGCGCATTGAAAAAAAGGAAATTCCTTACGCTAAAAAAGAATTGTCTGTTTTGTTTAAACAAGTTTTGCCTTTACTCCGTCAAATTGGGGAAGTGAACATTGCCACAGAAGTCTATCAATACATTAGTGATGAGGATTTGGCAATTAGCTTTATTTTACGAAAGAAAAAAGGACAAATTGCTGTCGAATTACAATTTAGTTATGGAGATGCGATTTTTTCTAGCAATGTAGCTAATAATATGGTGAAAGAAAATCAACCGGAAGTTTTACGGGATTATCAAAAAGAAGATCGTGCGCGTCATTTGTTGCAACAACAAGGTTATGAGGAAAACGAGGCAGGCTTTGTTAAAAATCTGCCCACTGGAAGTGACTTATATTATTTCTTTACTCGTGAATTGCCTACTTTGCAACAACTGGGCACGGTAAAACTAGGCAAAAAATTACGGGAATTGTATTTAGATGCCCATAAAATCGAACCAGAAGTAAAAGTTGACAGTGACGGTTCCTGGTTGGATGTTCACTTTGATATTTCTGGTATTGGTGAAAAAGAAATAGATAATATTTTGCGCAGTCTGTTAAATCAAGATGCCTTTTATACATTAACCAATGGACAGATTTTATCGCTTGAAACGCCTGAGTTTCAAGAAACGAGTGCTGTTTTGCAAAAATTGCGCCAAACAAAAAGCCAAGATGGTGTAATTAAAATGCCGCTAAATCAAGGACTTGTTCTCCAAGATCAGTTAAAAGCTGCCAATGTCTCTTTTAGCGATGATTTTACCCAGATGGTCAAAGACTTAACTCATCCTGAAAATTATCCCGCCCAGTTACCAGCAGGCTTAAATGCAGATTTGCGTCCTTATCAAGTAACGGGATTTCGTTGGCTAAAAATGTTATCGCATTATCAATTTGGCGGTATCTTAGCTGATGAAATGGGTCTAGGAAAGACATTACAGACCATTGCTTATCTCCTGTCAGAAAAGCAGGCAGATGCCACTAAAACGACTTTGATTGTAGCTCCTGCCAGTTTAACTTTTAACTGGTTAGCTGAATTGAAAAAATTTGCACCAAGTTTAAAAGCTGCCGTAGTGGGGGGGAACAAACAAGAACGCATGAATTGTTTAGCGCAGGATGTGGATATTTATATCACCTCCTATGCTAGTCTAAGACAAGATATTGATTTATATCGCGAATTATCTTTAGATCAGTTGATTTTAGATGAAGCGCAGATGGTGAAAAATGCAGCCACTAAGACTGCGAAAGCTTTACGTTCATTAGTGATTCCTCATCGCTTTGCATTAAGTGGAACCCCGATTGAGAATAATTTGGAAGAATTATGGTCCTTATTTGAAATGATCATGCCAGGATTTTTCCCAAGTCAACAGCGCTATCGCCAATTATCTGCTGAACAAATTGCCCAGATGATTAAACCATTTGTATTGCGACGAGATAAAGCGACTGTGCTAAAAGATTTACCAGAAAAACTGGAAACCAATTATTACAGTGCGCTAACGGAAGATCAAAAGAAAATCTACTTGGCCTATTTACGCCAAATGCGAGAAGAAATTAGTCAAATGGATGCAGCTGCCTTCAAGAAAAATCGGATCAGTATTTTAGCAGGTTTAACCCGATTGCGGCAGATTTGTTGTGACCCTAAACTATTTATTGACGATTACGAAGGTACTTCTGGGAAATTGGAGCAAGTCAAAGACTTAATCCAAGCTGCTAAAGAAAATGGGCGTCGGGTTCTTTTATTCTCGCAATTTACGGGAATGTTAACAATTATTGAAGAAGAACTAGCCAAACTAGGCTATGAGAGCTTTTATTTACGAGGAAGCACGCCACCAAAAAATCGTATTGAAATGGTGAACGCATTTAATCAAGGTGAAAAAGATGTCTTCTTAATTTCATTAAAAGCCGGCGGTACCGGCTTGAATTTAACTGGAGCAGATACAGTGATATTATATGATTTGTGGTGGAATCCAGCAGTAGAAGAACAAGCGGCTGGTCGGGCCCATCGTATTGGCCAAGAAAAAGTGGTTGAGGTGTGGCGGATGATTGCAGAAGGAACAATTGAAGAACGCATGAATGCGTTACAGCAGGATAAGCGGGAATTGTTCCAAAAAGTGATTCAAGGCAATGAAACGCAACTACAGCAACTCACAGAAGCCGATATTCGGATGATTTTAAGTGCTGGTGAATAATTTATCAGATGTTTCTTAAAAATAAAAAAAGCACATTGTCTCTTTTATACAAGAGAAGCAATGTGCTTTTTATTATGGGTGGCAAGAAAGTATTTGTTTTCTCCTTCAATTATTAAGCAAAAATAGCTTTTATCGTAGGAGCTAATTGATCAAAAGAAGTTAATTCAATATCTTGAATTGCTTTTTCACCAGACGGAATTTCTCGATTACGATGATTGAACCATAAAGACTTCCACCCAGCACTTTTGGAGCCAACTACGTCATTTTCAAAGCTATCACCAACATAAAGTGTGTTTTCTGGCTTGACATCGAATTCCTTTTCAGCCAATTGAAAAATTTCTCGCTCGGGTTTCTGGAAGCCCGTTGCTTGGGAAATAATCACATTATCTGCCTTGACCCAGTTTAGTAGATTTAACTGAATGATTTTTTTATATTGGTGGTCTGTAGGACCGTTTGTAATAATACTAATAGGAATATTTTGTGTTTTTAAAAAGTTTAATGTTTCAAAAACAGACTCATGCATAATAATATTATCTAATTCTTCTTCATAGATTTTTTGAAATTTTAATGCGGTAGTTTCGGTGATATGGGAGTAATCCAAATCTTTTAAAGATTCCATAATGCGATAATTGCGCATATAAGTTAAACTCCATTGTCCTTTTGCAACGTTACAAAAAGTTTCGTCACTGTGAAAGCGAAAGCGAATATAAAGTTCATGCATATCGGTATCGGTTACTAAAGGGAGAACACGGTGAACTGCGTTACGAAAAGGTTGTTGCTGGTCATAAATTGTGTCGTCAACATCAAAAACAATTGCGTTAATCAAAAAAGGCCATTCCTTTCAAATTTTCTGCAAATTTCATAAGATCTGGATTCATTCTAACGAAAAGAACCGTAAAATTAAAGAGGAAAAGGCTGATTTATAAAGGTTTTCTTTACCTAATTAAGAACAGCACTTTTAAAAAAATGCGAATGAGATTACAGTTTTTTTTACTTAAAAAATAATTGTGCTTTTCACAAGAAAAGTAATTCTAGAAAATTTTCTTTTTTATCAAAAGAATAAAATGGTCAAAAATTAAATTAATTTAAAATAAATACGACAAAAAAATTAATTAAGTAGTGAATGGTATTTTATTTCTGAATTTTCTGAATAATTTGGTTTGGGATGAAAAATTAAAAAATATAATTTTTCAAATGATATTTTCACAATCTTTTTGCTGATTTTTAGTTAGTCATTTATTACAGATTCGCTGCTAAAAAGAGTAAAAAAATAACGTATCTTGACCTACACTTTATCTTTTTTTTACTTTTTGCTAAAAATATTGATTAAAAGAGTGATGAGCACTCATAAATTTGTCTAGACAAATTTATTGTTGTGTATACAACAAAATTTAAAAAACGAAATTTCAGAAATTATATAACGAATTTTCTGTTTGTGTTACAGTGCATGTGGCAATTACACGCTGTGCTATATATAAGCAAATAAATGGCAGTTAAATTTGATAATTCTAATCTTTTTAACGTGAAAACGAGTGAAAACGTAAGCAGTCTAGGAATATGTCATTAAGATAACTTTAATTTTTTAAAACTTTTTTTGAGAAAAGGGTAGTATTTTTTTTTTTGATTGGGTATAATGAACTCAGATGAAATTATAAGCGACTTCACAAAGAGGTGACTTATAATAATAAAGAAGGAGTGATACACGTTGTTGACACTTTATACTTCCCCTAGCTGTACATCGTGCAGAAAAGCTCGCGCGTGGTTGCAAGAGCACGAAATTCCCTTTGTAGAACGTAATATCTTTTCTGAACCATTGAATATTACTGAATTAAAGGCAATTTTACAAATGACTGAAGACGGAACTGAAGAAATTATTTCTACCCGCTCAAAAGTCTTCCAAAAATTGAATATTGATTTAGACGATTTACCATTGAAAGAATTGCTGGACTTGGTACAAAAGAATCCTGGTTTATTACGTCGTCCGATTATGATCGACGAAAAACGTCTTCAAGTTGGATTTAACGAAGATGAAATCAGACGTTTCTTACCACGCGAAGTACGCCAATTAGAATTACGGCACGCACAATTAATGGCTGGATTATAAGAAGTTTGACTGTCACGTAATACGTGACAGTCTTTTTGATTTATAAGGTATATTACAGCAAAAAAACGGGTATTTTGAGCCTGCCAAGTTGTTCTATTTTTTATGAAATCTTTTTCTTTTTTGAATGGCTACCTTGTGGTTTAGTTTGGTATTTGTTAAAGGAAGATTTTGCTTCTAGGCAGATAGGTCTTGACCTCATAACGGCTTTTTTTGTTGGGATTTTTAAGATTTACTAAATCACGAGGTTTTCCTTTACATTTGATAAGGTTCCGTTACAATGTAGCTATAATGTTAGAAAAGCGAGGTGTAGCTAAGATGGAAATGGAACATATTAACGACAATACGATTCGTGTTCTCATTAAAAGTGAAGATTTAGCTGACCGAGGAATTACCTTTTTGGATTTGTTAGGTAACCATAATGAAATTGAAAACTTCTTTTATAGTATTTTGGAAGAGGTAGATGTCAATGAAGAATTTAAAGGCAGCGAAGCTGTTACTTTTCAAGTGCTACCAAAAGGCGATGGACTGGAACTTTTTATCAGTAAAAATATTCCAAATGAAGAGTTTACCAATTTAGAACAAATGACAGATGGTAGTGCTGAAGAGGTGAGTGATTTCTTGAAAAAGCACATTGCAGAGCAATTACAAGAAGTCCCAGAGGAAGAAGAGATCACAGATATCAAAAGAGACTATGTCTTTGAGATGATAGATTTTGAACAAATGATTCAATTGGCCCATGAATTCGACGGCGGTGAAGGTGTATTAACCAATCTTTATGAATTAAATCATTTTTACTTCTTAGAAATTCGATTTACCGATGATTATTTGTTAAAAAATCAAATCGATGATTACTTAGCCTGTCTAAGTGAGTTTGCTCGCCTGAGTCAAGTAACACCAGAAGTTTTAGCCGAACATGGTAAGCTTTTGATGGAACGTGACGCGCTAGCAACCACCCGTCATTACTTTTAATACATTAAAAAAATGAGATCTGGATAGCCTCCAGATCTTTTTTTGTCCTATTTTTTCTTGTTGTAAGTAAGTATTAATCCTGTAGAACCTAAGTTTTCTCCATCTTATGCGCATTTTTACCAATTTTGCGTAGATTCTTGCGGGGGATAAAAATGTTAATCGGCAAAAATAAAAAAGGAGAACTTGTAACAGCCTTAGTGGCAAAAAAAGGAGAGGAGTTCATCTGTCCAGCTTGTGAAAAACAATTATGTTTAAAAAAAGGGAAAAAACAGCAAGCCCATTTTGCCCATTGGAAAAGTGATGCTTGTCAGGCTCTATCAGAAGGGGAAACGGCGGAACACTTGGCTGGGAAAATTTGGCTCAATCAACAGTTTCCTCATAGCCAACTTGAAGTTTATTTGCCGCATTTAAAGCAACGCCCGGATCTACTGATGGATAAAATGCCAATTGAATTTCAATGTTCCACTTTAACATTACAACGCTTTAAAGAACGTACTTATAATTATTTGTCTTTTCAATATCAGCCATGGTGGATAGTCGGGCAAAAATTTATTCCGCGTCAGCAAATTAGTCAGTTGCAAAAATGCTTCTGTTATTGGAACCAAACGGCTTACTTGTGGTATTTGGATACGAAAGTACAACAAATGAGAGTTTACTATCTCATCAGTTGGGACTTTAATCGGGGATATCAGTGGCAATGTCAAAATATTGCCAATAGCCAAAAGATGGGAGCAAACGTTCCACTTTTGACTTTAAACCCAGTTAAATCTTATTGGCATGAGGCAGCTTATAAACGTTTTTTGCGGCAGCGATTGTTTCGTCGGCAACAACGTTTTTTGCGGATACAACACTTTTTTTATCTGCATCAAGGAAATATGCTTGACTTGCCTTTTTGGTGTTATAGCAGTAGTCGCTATCATTTTTTCTTTGAACATGAACTGTTGTTATTACGTTTCTTATTTTTACAGAGTAACAGTTGCCACCAATGGGTGCAGCAACTTAACCAACTTGAGTGGCAATGGGATTTCCCATTAGTCTGTCAAAAAACGATTTTAAAGGAAATTTATCAGGAATGTCTCACTTTATCAGGGAATCTAACAAGAAGTTTTTGCCGCTAAAAAAAGCCAGTTGTGATAGTATAGAAAGTAATCGAAGAGAATGATAACTTTTCGTTGAAGTAATTATCAGGAGGTTGAATGATGGCGACAAAACAATTACCAACTAGAGAAAGCTTACCAGAAAAAATGACGTGGGATTTAACTCCAATTTTTGCCGATGACCAAGCTTTTGATGCGGCCTTTGCTGAATTGAAAGAAGAATTAAACCAAGCAGACCAATACAAAGGCACATTGCACAAAGGTCCGGCCGCCTTTTTACAGGCTTTGGAATTTTGTTTGGGGATTTATCGTAAATTGGAAACGCTCTATGTCTATAGCCACTTGAAAAATGATCAAGATACCGGAAATACTGTCTATCAGGGTTTATATGCTCGTGCCAGTAGTTTATTTGCAGAAGCCAGTGCAGCTGTTTCCTGGTTTGAACCTGAAGTTTTAACTTTGTCAGATGAACAAATTTGGTCTTATTTTGACCAAGAGCCAAAGTTAGAAATTTATCGGCACTATGTAACACAAATGGTAGATAATCGGGCACATGTACTGCCGGCAGATCAAGAAGAATTATTAGCGGGTTCAAGTGAAATCTTTGGTGCAGCAGATGATATTTTTTCTGTTTTGAATAATGCAGACTTGGTTTTTCCTACCATTGAAGATAGCGAAGGTGAAAAAATTCAGTTATCTCATGGTGTGTACGGCCAATTAATGGAATCCACTGACCCTGTTGTGCGGGAAGCTGCTTTTAAAGGCTTATACAGTGTTTATGGCCAGTTCCGGAATACTTTTGCGCAAACGCTAAGTTCTCATGTGAAAGGCCACAATTTTAAAGCCAAAGTACGCCAATATGCTTCTGCTAGAGAAGCATCTCTTAGTAATAATCATATTCCTGAAAGTGTGTATGACACTTTAGTTGATGTGGTCAATAAGCACTTGCCTTTGTTACATCGCTACGTGGCACTCCGCAAAAAATTATTAGCAACAGATGCCTTGCATATGTACGATATGTATACGCCAATTTTAGGGGAAGCACCAATCCGTTATTCCTATGAAGAAGCTGTTGAAAAGGCCAAAGATGCCTTACAAATTATGGGACCAGAGTACAATGAAGTGGTGACCAAAGCTTTTGCTAGTCGTTGGATTGATGTTATTGAGAATAAAGGAAAACGTAGCGGTGCTTATTCTTCCGGTGCTTACGATACAGCACCTTACATTTTAATGAATTGGCATGATACCTTAGATCAATTATTTACTTTAGTCCACGAAATGGGACATAGTGTTCATAGTTACTTTACGCGTAATAACCAACCATTCGTTTATGGCGATTACTCTATTTTCTTAGCGGAAATTGCTTCCACCACGAATGAAAATATCTTAACTGAATACTTGTTAGAAACGGAAAAAGATCCGAAGGTACGGGCATATGTCTTGAATCATTATTTAGATGGCTTCAAAGGAACTATTTTCCGTCAGACTCAATTTGCAGAGTTTGAACATTTCATTCACACGGAAGATGCAAAGGGCGTTCCGTTAACCAGTGAATATTTAAATGATTACTATGGTGATTTGAATGCGAAATATTACGGTCCCGATGTTGAAAATGATGAAGAAATTAAATTAGAATGGGCACGAATTCCGCATTTTTACTATAATTATTATGTTTATCAATATGCGACTGGTTTTTCGGCTGCTTCAGCATTAGCGAAGAAAATATTAGCTAAAGAAGATGGTGCGTTGGACCATTACTTGAATTACTTGAAAGCAGGTAATAGTGACTATCCAATTGAAGTAATGAAAAAAGCTGGTGTTGATATGACAAAAGCGGATTATATAGAAGATGCGATGAAGATGTTTGAACAACGATTAACTGAATTAGAAGCATTAGTTGCCAAATTATAAGAAAAGTGAAGTGAACGTGGTTAGCTCTTTGGAGAAATCTCAGAGATTCGTCTTTTGGTATTCTTAATCAGAACTAAATTTTGAATTTTTTACGCGCTACTAAATCTAGTTTTATATTGATACTTAAGTAGCTGCGATATAAAAAATAAGCCTTGGCAAGTGAGCCAAGGCTTATTTTACATTAACTTCAAATGTTTGCTATCGTGAGGCACGCGCCGCTCATTTTTTCGTTGCAAATAACCGTCAATATGAAAAATTTGATAATTTTCTTGATCAACTTGGCAAAGTCGTGGAATATCAGCCAAAGCTTCGGCTCCTTCTAATAATACACCATAATCTCTTTCGCAAGCATAGTTGTAAATAACGGCAGAAGGATGAGTGGTGATACCCATTTCACGAGCAGTATTTTGATCTTCCTGAAATAATGTTTTGACCAAATCGCTGCGTCTATCTTCTTCAAACATTTCCAAATCGCCACCAACGTCAGTTACTAAAGAGAGGACTAATTCTTGATTATACTCTTGGCCATTACAAGCAATTTCTTCTTGCATCTGCATAATAAATTCACGAGCTTTTTTCTTGCCTTGCAGTTGGAGTGCTTTGGCATCTAAAGCGGCAGAATAAGTATTTTCAAAAAGTTGGTTTCTTGCATCAATATCATGTTTAGGAATATTGCGTCGCTGCATTACCGCAGTGATAGTTTGCATATTAACTAAAGGCATCAGCCGAAATTGGATTTTTTGTTCCGATGTTTGTACATAATGCCATAGGTGCTTTTCTGAACCTAAACAGACAGCCCCTAAAGGATTGACAAACAAATAAATTTCAATCACTTAAATCTCCTCCAACAGTTTGAGTCGTTTCTCGCTACTTCAACTTAGCAGAAACGTAGAAAAAATGAAAATAAACAGTTTTTAGCTTTGCATTTTTTTAAGACTCCGGCTAATTTTATTTTCTGCCGGCACGTAAGAAACTGCTAATTCTTTTAATAGTTGGGCAAAAGCAGCTTTGCCCGTTTTGGCATCTTTTACTTCCAACTCCAATTCAAAGTCATGCCCAGTCGATCCATAAAAACTTTCATCTAACGCTAATAAACCGGCAGCAATAGAAAATTCTGCCCGCTTTGTCGTTAGCTGACTAATCATATGTAAATCTGTAATGGCAATATTGAGCGTTGCCAATTTCTTTTCAACAGGTCCATTTTTAGGAATTTGTTGTAAAGTTAAGTATTTTTTTGCTTCTGCCGGGGTTAATCTTTCAGTCGTTTCCAAAAGGCCTTCTTTTTGCGGTGTTTTTAAAGTCACTTCTGCATATTCAGGCAATAAACGAATCCTTAGACCAGTGTGGGCCTTTTTTAGTTTTGCATCGACAGTGTCAAAGTAACAATTTGTTTGTTCCACAATATCCGCAGAGGTAACGTGATAGTACGTCATAATACGTTTGAAATCACTAGCGTTTAACATGGTTTTAAATTCTATTTCAGTTGATTGACTCATCATAATCCCTCATTAGTTTACGTGTTAAGATATGAAACTGCAAGTTTAAGCTGTGAAAATAGAGTATTCTTTTAATTAATAAAAAATTATATAAAAGAAATATACTAAAATTTAGATAATCCTAATAAAAATAGCGTTTTACTTAGAAATTTTACAAACCAGTACGAACTATTTAGGCTATTACCAGTTAATTTGTTCCTGTTTGCAATTTTATCGATTTCCTATTGTGCCATAAAATGCGAATATACGCAATTAATACGATTAAATTGTTGGAATATTTTTTCAATTTGAAGTGATAAAGATTTAAGTGGGTTTATGGTAAAATGACAATGGTATGTATTAAAGAAAATTGAGGGATGATTATGGATCGAGATTGGGATAAATTTTTAGCACCATATGAGCAAACCGTATCAGAGTTAAAAGTAAAATTGCGGGGAATTCGCAAACAATTTCGCGAACAAAATCAACATGTACCAATTGAATTTGTCACTGGTCGAGTAAAACCAGTGGAAAGTATCATTACCAAAAGTCAAATTCGGCACATTCCTATGGAACGGTTGGAAGAAGAAATGTCAGATATTGCCGGTCTTAGAATCATGTGTCAGTTCGTAGAAGACATTCATCAAGTTGTGCAATTATTGCGTAACCGTAAAGATATGAAAGTGATTATTGAACGCGATTATATTACAAATAAAAAAGCGAGCGGCTATCGTTCTTATCATTTAGTAATTGAGTATCCTGTTCAGTTAGTAAATGGCGAAAAAATCATTTTGGCAGAAATACAAATTCGGACGTTAGCAATGAATTTTTGGGCTACGATTGAACACTCATTAAATTATAAATATCAGGGTGCTTTTCCAGAAGAAATGAAGATTCGTTTGCAGCGTGCAGCAGAAGCGGCTTATCAATTAGATGAAGAAATGTCTACGATTCGTGAAGAAATTCAAGAAGCGCAACGCTTATTTTCTCACGGGCGGGGCAAATCAGACGATAGTTATTACCAAGCTTCCATTGATCAGGAGGAAACATAAATGACATTAAAAGTTGCCATTGTTTCAAATCATGGTCTTCAATCTGAAAAGACAGAGCGGCAGCTGCGGAAACTTTTAGCTGAAAATAAGATTGAAATTGATCAAGGACACCCCGAAATTGTTATTTCTGTTGGAGGAGATGGGACACTACTTTCAGCATTTCATCGCTATAATCATTTATTAGATCAAGTGAGTTTTTTAGGGGTTCATACCGGTCATCTAGGTTTTTATACGGATTGGCGAGATTATGAAATACCAGAATTGGTCTCAAGTTTAAAAGAAAATCGCGGAGAAAGTATCAGCTATCCTTTATTGGATATTCGTATTGAATATCAAGATGACAAGCCCGCAAAGCATTTTTTAGCCTTAAACGAGTCGACGATTAAACGAGGCAATCGCACAATGGTAGCCGATGTTTATTTAAAAGGAGAAATTTTTGAACGTTTTCGTGGTGATGGCCTATCTATTTCGACTCCCACTGGTTCTACTGCCTACAATAAAAGTGTAGGGGGAGCTGTTTTACACCCTAGTATTAATGCAATTCAATTAGCAGAAATTGCTTCTTTGAACAATCGCGTTTTCAGAACATTAGGGTCACCTTTAGTGATATCTGCCGATGAATGGATGGAGATACGCTTACAAGACAGTAATGATTATATGATTACAGTTGATCAACTGGATATTCAAAAAGATCACATTGCAGCAGTTTATTATAAAATTGCCCATGAACGTATTCATTTTGCTTCTTTTCGGCATATGGACTTTTGGCATCGGGTAAAAGACGCTTTTATTGGAGAAGATTAGGTAGTTATGGAATTTATGTATCAATATCAAAAAGAAACAGCACAACAATTGAAGTATTTTTTAAAGGAGCAAGGCATTTCCAAGGGGTTATTGGCAAAAATTAAATTCCAGGGGGGCTTGATTTTAGTCAATGATAAACGTGAAAATGTCTTGTATTCTTTACGTCCAAATGATAGGGTTACTATTGTCGTGCCAGATGAAAAAGAGCATGAAACCGTGCTCCTAGACGAAACACCGATTGCCATTGTTTATGAAGATGAACATCTTTTAATTGTGAATAAACCAGCAGCAGTTGCTTCAATTCCTGCGCAATATCACCCCAATGGTACTATGGCTAATCGTGTGAAGCATTATTATAAAATGAAAAATTATAAAGACCAGGTCATTCATGTGGTTACCCGTTTGGATCGGGATACGACGGGGCTGATGCTCTTTGCTAAACACGGTTTTGCTCATGCGCAATTAGATCGCCAATTGCGCGCGAAACAAGTAGAAAAAAGATATCAAGCTCTCGTTGCTGGTGAAATGAATCAGCTAAAAGAACATGGAATGATTGATTTGCCTATTGCCCGCGATTTAAGTTCTTTATTGAAACGAAAAGTTGCTGAGGATGGTCAAGCGGCACAAACAGAATATTGGTTGTTAAAACGTAACGAAAACATGGCATTAGTTGATATTAAACTTCATACTGGGCGTACTCATCAAATTCGTGTGCATTTTAGCGGAATTGGTTGTCCTTTATTAGGGGATGACTTATACGGTGGATGGATGACCGCTGGGATTGAGCGCCAAGCGTTACATTGTTATAAGTTGTCATTTAATCATCCTTTTAGTGGTGAACGTTTGACATTTACTTTAGCTTTACCTGAAGATATGACACAGGTAGCTCAAAATATTTAAGAATGTGTGGTGAGTGTGAGTGGATGAAAATTTAGAACTTGAAGAACGTTTTGCTGTGTTGAAACAAGCATTGCTTGAAGATGATATGCAAGGCTTCAGAGAACCTTTCTTAGAAATGCACATATACGAACAGGGGCAGTTCTACCAGTCCCTCACCAGTGAAGAACGCCACCGCATGTATGGTTATTTATCACCAAAAGAGTTGGCGGATATGTTTGACGTGATTGAAGAAGATGACGAACATATGACAGATTATCTTTCGGAAATGCGTCCGGGCTATGCAGCAGCTATGTTAGCAGAAATGTATACCGATAACGCTGTTGACCTATTAAACACACTAGATAAAAAAGCGGTTAATAAATATTTAAGCTTAATGGATAAAGAAGACGCGAGTGAAATTAAAGAACTTCTCCATTATGAAGATGATACTGCCGGATCAATTATGACAACGGAATTTGTTTCCATTGTTGCCAATCAAACAGTTCGTTCTGCGATGTATGTGTTAAAAAATGAAGCAGATGTGGCAGAAACAATTTATTATATTTATGTCGTAGATCAGGAAAATCATTTAGTGGGTGTTATTTCATTAAGAGATTTAATTGTCAATGAAGATGATACTATGATTCAAGACGTGATGAGCGAACGAGTGATTTCGGTTCATGTAGGGGACGATCAAGAAGACGTTGCGCAAACTTTTCGGGATTATGATTTTTTGGCCTTACCAGTCACAGATTACGATGATCATTTGTTAGGGATTGTTACAGTTGATGATATTATCGATGTTATCGACGATGAAGCAGCAAGTGACTATTCCGGTTTAGCGGGGGTCAACGTTGAAGAAGTTTCTGAAAATCCCGTTAAAGCGGCTAGTAGACGGCTGCCTTGGTTGATTACGTTGTTGTTTTTAGGCATGGCAACGGCAACGTTAATTTCCCACTATGAGGAATTAGTTAGTGAAGCTAGTATTTTGGCTGTCTTTATTTCACTAATTACCGGGACTGCCGGGAATGCTGGAACACAATCTTTAGCCGTTGCTGTAAGACGCTTAGCCATCAATGATGATAAAGAAAATAATTTTGTGAAAACTGTTGTAAGTGAGATTTTAACCGGCCTTGTAACAGGTTTTATTACCGGACTGACTATTTTTATTATTGTAGCGGTTTGGAAACACAATCCAATTCTTGGCTTTGTAATTGGAATGGCTATGATGTGTGCCATTACTGTTGCCAATTTAGCCGGCAGTTTTATTCCAATGCTGATGGATAAACTTGGCTTTGATCCGGCTGTGGCAAGTGGCCCCTTTATTACTACCTTAAGCGATTTAACCAGTGTGCTGATTTACTTTAATATTGCGAGTCTGTTTATGCAGTATTTTATTTCTTAAAACAATACCCAAACGAAAGAATCGTCTCTTTTCCAATGATTCGCAGGAAAAGAAGAGATGACACAATCGTTTGGGTATTTTTATTTTTTTTAACACCTCAAGAAAAGTTCGCTTATTCCAAAAAGCGTCGTTTGTATTCTTCGTACTCTTCTAATGTAATTAACCCTTCATCCAGGGCCTTTTTACGCTCTTTTAACTTTTCAAAGTTTGTTTCGGTGGTTAAAGGCGTTTGTACTTTGACCGTTTCTTGACGAATTTGGCGCGCCCGTTTGCCAGTGGTAATGCCATCCATCACGCCATCTTGCATATCACTTTTACTATCTTCTAATAATTTTGCAATTGCAAAAACAGTCTTTTTTGTCCAAAAGATACTAAAAACTTCGCGGAAACTTTCAATGCGAACTGAGCCCCAAAAAATCCGCGTATTGGGATTAATGGTATTAATATTATCTAAGGGAATACTTTTATAGTCGTGATTAAAAGGTACCCAGCGCGCAAAAATGAGTCGTCCGGCATCTGTGACAGCATAAGCATGAAATCCTTTGCAGTCAAAGTAACGGACTTTACCACTTTGTCTTGTTCGGATTCTTTCTTCAAAAGCAGGACGGTCTTCTCCTTCAAAGGGAGTAAAGTTCTCAATATCTTCTGGATGATGGCGTCCGATAAAACTTGCGATTACTTCTTCATCTTTGCCTAGTGCATCTTCAATTAAACCAAAATGCTTGCGCTGTAACCAGCCTCCTAAAAAAGGGGTGATATTCTGTCCTAATTTGTGATTGCGAGCATACGCATACATTGCATCAGCTTTTTTCATTGTGACTCCTTTCTAAATTCTTTAACGAGAACTTATTTTGACATTCCAAGCGTTTGACCAGTGGAGCAAATAGAAAAAAGGGTGCCAAGTATAGCTTCACTGTAATCTTCTTTTAGTCTAAGTTCACAATTTTTGTGCCGTGGGCTTCATTAACGCCTAACTCTGTCACAATTGACGCAACATTATCGGCATTAATACCAGCACCAGGCAAAATAATAATGCGGTTGTTGGCATAAGAAATTAATTCCTGGAGACGAGGAATATTCTCCAAAATAGGTGTCCCGCTTGGCCCACCATGGGTTAAGATACGATCTACACCATGTTCTACTAACCAGTCGATGGCTTCAAGTTGGCGCTCTTTTACAATGGCGTCAAAGGCCATATGAAAGGTAATTTGTACTCCTTCAGCAGTGTCGATTAGTAACTCTAAAGCTTCTTCATCAAGCCAACCACTGGGAGTCAAACAACCAAATACAACACCATCTGTCCCCATTTTCTTAGCCTCAATTAAGTCAGTATGCATAATTTTCAATTCGGTATCATTATAAATAAAATCCCCGCCTCGTGGACGAATCATCGTCATAACAGGAACATTCTTTTCGCCGGCATAACTTAGTGTTTCTTCAATTACCCCAGTACTTGGCGTTGTTCCTCCTACGGCTAAGTTATCGCATAATTCAATCCGTTTAGCTCCGGCATAAATAGCGGCTGGAATATTAGTAAAATTTTCGGCACAAAATTCTTTAATCATGTTAGTCTCCTTTTGAAATTATTTGAAGTGAGCAGACTCTTTACTTTCATGTAGTATTTTAGCACAGCCTTGTGTTAAAGTAGAGTAGCTAAAAACTACAGATTATTTATATAGATATAAGTAAGCGAGGAAATAGTATGTTAAAAAAAATTGACTGGGGAAAAAATTTTGTGGCAAAAAATAGTAATTTATTTTTATGTCCATTGTGTCAAAGTGAAATGTCCCCTTCACCTACAGGACTCGTCTGTCAATTGGGGCATCGCTTTGATGTTTCGAAAAAAGGAACGTTGTATTTTCTGAAGAAAAATATTCAAAGTGGTTATGATCGCAAATTATTTACTGCCAGACGCCAGCTAATAAAGGCGGGAATGTATGATGGTTTGTTACAAAAAATTCGGGAATACGTCCCAGCAAATACCACCATTTTAGATGTGGGGTGCGGGGAAGGCAGTTTCTTTAATAATATTGCTATAGGAAAAAATATCACCGGTATTGGTTTTGATATCGCTAAAGATGGGGTTTATCTGGCCACGGAGCAACCAGAAGCTTTATTTTGGTGTGTGGCAGATTTAACGCGTCTGCCTTTTGGCCCGCAAGTTTTTGATAGTGTGTTGAATTTATTTACTCCTTCAAATTACAGTGAATTTAAACGTGTTTTAAAAACAGATGGCACCCTTATAAAAGTAGTTCCTCGTAGTGGTTATCTGCAAGAACTGCGACAGGCTTTTTATCCTGACGATAAAAAGAAACAGCATTATGAAAATAATGAAGTCATTCAACATTTTAAAGAACAATTTAAGCTTTTAAATCATCATGAAATAACGTATAGTTTTGATGTTTCATCTGAAAATCAGCTCGCCCTATTAGAAATGTCTCCTCTAGAGTGGGGCGTATCAGCAGCGCAAAAAGATCAAGTAGCCAAAAGTTCATTAAATAAAATTACAATCGACTTAGACTTGTTAATTGGAAAAGAAAATTGAAATTTTTGTGACTTTTTTCGGTTAAAACTGTTGCATTATTTATTCAAGAGTGATATATTACAAACAAGTCATTTTTCATTGGTTTTTATCAGGTTCCTGTTCTGATAAAAGTTAGTGAAAAGAACTTCACTAACGTAGCGACTCGCAGTGATTAACACCGAGCCGATACGTTCTTTTTTTGCACTTTTTTTACAAAAACATTTACTGAAAGTGCTATAGTAAGAGAGAATAATCGCCTTTTTATAAAGAAAAGCAAAATAAAAATAATTATTACACTAAAAGGAGTAATGAAGTTGAATCATATTGTTTTATTTGAACCCCAAATTCCCGCCAATACCGGCAATATTGCCCGTACTTGTGCTGCCACCAATACCCCGCTGCATTTAATTGAACCTTTGGGATTTTCAACTGATGATAAGCACTTAAAGCGAGCTGGTTTAGATTACTGGCATGATGTGAATATCACTTACCATAAAGATTTAGCGGCCTTTTTAGCATACTTAGGAGAACGTCGTCTTTATTTGATTACAAAATTTGCCAATCAAGTCTACAGCGGGGTAGATTACAATGCTGATGAAGAAATTTTTTTGATGTTTGGTAAAGAAACGACAGGACTACCAGAAGAATTTATGCGGGAAAATGCAGAAAAATGTTTGCGTATCCCGATGAATGATACCCATGTACGCTCGTTGAATTTATCCAATACCGCAGCTTTAGTCATTTATGAAGCACTAAGACAGCAAGGGTTTCCTAATTTAGAATTAAGCCATCACTATGAAAATGATAAATTAGACTAAATTTTACTTACTCACAATTAAAGGAGCTTTTATCATGGAGTTATACTTTACCCGTCACGGTAAGACTGAATGGAATAATGAACGCCGCTTTCAAGGAGCAAAAGGAGATTCTCCCTTACTTACAGAAAGTTTGGCGGAAATAGAATTGTTGGGCCAACAGATTAAAGATGTTCCTTTTGAAAAAATATATGCCAGTACAGCCCCAAGAGCGATGAAAACAGCCCAAGGAATTTTGGAGCAGCTGCGATACAAGCCTGAAATTATATACAATGAAGGATTAAAAGAGCTTGGTTTAGGGGAGCTGGAAGGACAGTTAATCGATGACATGTCTAAACGTTATCCGGTAGAATTGCACAATTTACGCCATCATTTGGATCGTTATGACCCTAGTGTTTTTGGCGGGGAAAAAATTGAAGATGTTCTAGCGCGGATTGAAACAGTTGTTTGTGACGCTGCGATGCAAAATAAAGGCCCACTTTTATTTGTAGGACATGGGGCATCGTTGACGGCTGCCATCCAATGGTTAGCGGGTAAATCACTATCCGAGTTACGGGAAATGGGAGGCTTAGTCAATAATAGTTTAAGCATTCTGTCGACCAAAGAACCGGAAAATTTAACGCCATTTGAACTAACAAAATGGAATGACGCCAGTTTTTTAGGTGATCAAAGCAGCTTAGACGCCTTATTATAGGAAGGAGCCGGTATTGCATGGAAGAACGAAATTTTGTCAGTGGGACAGTCGCGGCAATCTTTTTTGAAAATCCCGGCAATTTTTATAAAGTCATGTTAATTGACATCGCGGAAACCAATACTGCGTATCAAGAGCCGCAAATCGTTGTGACGGGTTCGTTTGGCGATATTAGCGAAGATACTTTATACCAATTTTATGGAGAATTGATTGAACATGCTCGCTATGGTTTGCAATTTCAAGTAGAAAGTTATTCTCAAAATCAACCCACCTCTGAAAATGGATTGATTAATTATTTTGCAAGTGAAAAATTTCCCGGTGTAGGTCCCAAAACGGCTGAAAAAATTGTTGCCACGTTGGGGGTAGATGCGATAAAAAAAATTGTTGCGGATGCTTCTGTTTTGGCAAGTATCACCGGCTTAACAGAAAAAAAACAGCAGCAGATCGCTGAAATCGTCCGTGCCAACCAGGGAATGGATGAAATTGTCGTCGGTTTGTCTGAGTATGGGTTTGGCAGTCAACTTTCTTTTGCCATCTATCAAATGTATCACAGTCAGGCTTTGAGTATTATTGAAGAAAATCCTTACCAATTGGTCGAAGATATTGAGGGAATCGGCTTTAAAAAAGCTGATCAACTAGCTGAACAATTAGGAATTGCAGCTACCAGTGAAAAGCGGCTGCGGGCGGCTGTCTTACATCAGGTTTTTCAAAGTTCGCTACAAAGTGGGGATACTTATATAGAAGCTGATCGCTTATTGGATGAAACGTTACTTCTTTTAGAAAAAAGTCGACCAGTAGAAATTAATCCGGAACAATTGGCAGATGTAATCATTGCTTTGACTGAAGAAGATAAAATTCAACAAGAAGCGACCCGTATCTATGAAAATAGTTTGTATTTTGCTGAAATTGGCATTGCAGGTTCTATTCAGCGGATGTTACAACGAAAAAAAGAAATTAAGTACCCTAAAAAAACAATTGATAAAAAATTAGCCAGTTTAGAAAAAGACTTAGGAATTCATTATGGAAATTCTCAAACAGAAGCTATCAAAGCAGCCCTGGCTTCACCGCTGTTTATTCTAACGGGTGGTCCTGGTACAGGAAAGACGACGGTCATTAATGGGATTGTCCAATTGTTTGCTGAATTAAACGATTTAAGTTTGGATCCGTTAGACTACACCCAAGAAGTCTTTCCTATCTTGTTAGCAGCACCAACTGGACGTGCTGCAAAGCGGATGAATGAAACGACCGGTTTGCCAAGTGGTACCATTCACCGTTTGTTGGGATTAACGGGAAGAGAAAAAGCGGGTGAAATGGAGATTAATGAGTTAGCCGGCGGCTTACTCATTGTCGACGAAATGTCGATGTTGGACACATGGCTTGCCAACTCCTTGTTAAAAGCAATTCCTAATAACATGCAAGTTATATTTGTCGGTGATAAAGATCAACTTCCTTCAGTCGGCCCAGGACAAGTGCTGCATGATTTACTGGCAATCAAAGAAATTCCGCAGCGGGAACTAACGGATATTTACCGCCAGGAAGATGGCTCAACGATTATTTCATTAGCCCATGAAATAAAAGAGGGGTATCTTCCGACTGATTTTACCCAAAATAAAGCAGACCGTTCCTTTTTTCCTTGTCATGCACAACAAATTGAGCCTTTGATTGCTCAAATCGTGACTAAAGCCAAAGCAAAAGGCTTTACAGCTCAAGATATTCAGTTGTTAGCACCGATGTATCGGGGGCCTGCAGGGATTGATGCGTTAAATAAGATGATGCAAGAAATTTTTAATCCCAATGATGGTACGAAAAAAGAAGTTTCATTTCACGACCACGTGTATCGAATTGGTGATAAAGTGTTGCAGTTGGTTAATTCGCCAGAAGAGAATGTTTTTAATGGCGATATGGGACAAATCGTTGGAATTATTTTTGCTAAAGATAGCGAGGATAAAGTGGATGAATTAGTTATTCAATTTGATGCCAATGAGGTGACTTATAAGCGCAATGATTGGCAAAAAATCACTTTATCTTATTGTTGCTCCATTCATAAATCGCAAGGTAGTGAATTTGAGATGGTGATCTTGCCTATGGTCTTTCAATACCAACGCATGTTACAGCGTAATTTACTTTATACCGCTGTTACCCGCAGTAAAGATAAATTAATTTTATTAGGAGAAAGTCAGGCTTTTCAAACGTGTGTCTCCAATCAATCAGCTAACCGTTTAACAACTTTAGCCCAAAGAATAGCAGTCTTAACTGCTTCAAAATCAGATGGTCTAATCACAACAGAAATAGAAAAATCAACTGAAACAACTGAAAGTCAAAAACAACATCAGCCTTTAACTTATGAATCTGAATTTTCTTTGACCCATGAGGCTGTCAAAGAAAATTCGGCGGTCAATTTGGTTGAAGAAAATAATTTGGCCCAGGTGGACTCAAAAGAAGATATGCCACTTCGCTTTGTTTTAACCCGACAATTGGTCCGAGAAAACGCCATTGATCCATTAATTGGAATGGATGGGTTAAGTCCGATGGATTTTATGTAAGTCCCAAAAAAATGTGGTCTGCAAGTAAATATAAATCTCTATGAGACAAAAAAAATACGCTAACTGACTTAGAGCTCGGATACGAGAAGGCAGTTAGCGTATTTTGTAGTTAAAATTTTAATCAGAATAATACCAAATCAGTTGGGACTTAGTCGCAAAGGTAATATCAAAAGGACGAGAACCCATTACCTCGCCATCAGCTTGACCATATTGGGGAACAGTGGAGATGATCCGTAGTTTATGACCACTATAATGATGATAATGTTTTGAAGTCGTTAATTTATTGGTGATTAAGCGCAAGACCAAACCCAAAATTTTTATCATTGAAATTCTTTCCACGATGACGAGATCGAGATTATCTTCATTGGCCTTAGCCATTGGAGCAATTGCAACACCACCGCCAAAATAAGGATGGTTTGTTGTCGTACATAAAAAGGCTTTTTTGAAAGTATGTTCTTCACCATTTACTTCCAATAAAATGGAAAATCCTTTTTGTGTGAACAAGACTTTTACAATTGAGGCGATATAGGCAAAAGAACCAAGATTGTACTTGTTTAAAGCTTTTTTCGTCAGAGAATTATTTGTAGCCGCAACAATGGCGGCATCTAAGCCAATCCCGACATTGTTAATGACCAAACCTTTTTCATTTTGAATTTTTTCATCATAGGTTAAAGTGTTAACCATTTGTGGTTCTTTGGCTCGTTGGATAGCCCAAAAGGCTTTTTGCGGATCTTTTGGTAGTTTAATACCGCGAGCAAAATCATTTCCTGAACCTCCAGGAATATAACTCACCGGGAACTCTTTATTCATGCGGTAAAATTGATTTAAAACCTGATGTAAAGTACCATCGCCACCAATCACTACCAACAAAGGATAAATCTTATCTTCATACGCAGCTTTTATTTCATCATTCCAGCCAACCAATTTGGATAGGGCCAATTCTTCGACAATTTTTGCTTCATGGCCGGCATATTCCGTATAATGGCTTTCATAACTCATATGCTGTTCATTTAATAAATTTTGAATAATCTCACCGGTTTTTTTACCATTACCATTACCGGATACTTGATTAATCAAGAGTATGTAATGAAATTTCACAATTTTTTGCTCCTCTTTTACACTTAATGTTCCATATTTTAACAGAAAAAACCGAGGAGTGAAAAGAAAAAAGCGCACAAAAAAAGATCTAGTGAGTTTTTTTTCGAAGGTGTTGCTGTTTTGGTGCTTTTTCGTCTATTTTATTAAGGTTCTGATGTCCACTTAATAAAGATTCAACTCACTAGACCCTATTCAATTAGTAAGGAGTAACTCAAATTCCCACATCCTTTAGCTGTTTTTTTAAGTCTCATAACAATTCTCTGCTGTGTAGAACCTACATCGTCTACGTTACTGGGAATTCCTATGACCCCTTACACCTATTTTATACCATATTCCAATAGTTTTTGCAAGCGTTTTCTTTTTGAAGGGGTTAATTATTTTCTGCTTGGCTTTAACTAGAAGATAAAAGGAAAAATTGAAGACCATTTGCTAATTTGCTTTCTTTAGCAAAAAATACTGGTCAAATGGTGACAATGTGGTTAAAATAGAACAAGTTGTAAGTGGTTTTGAAAAAATCACTGAAAAATATCGCGGTTCATCAACCATCCCGCGTCATCAAAACTCGGAGAAAGAAGGAAAAATTTGTGCAAATGAGTAAAAGTAACAGTAATATTAAAGTCTTGGCAGTAAATGCGATTGTGGCGGCTTTGTATGTGGCCCTATCTTTAATTACACCATTTTCTGCGGGACCAATTCAATTTCGAATTTCAGAAAGTTTAAACCATTTAGTCGTTTTTAATCGGAAGTATTTATGGGGGATTTTTTTAGGTGTTGTCATTTATAATGCGCTATTTGGCTACGGTATTATGGATGTGCTTTTTGGTGGGGGACAAACCTTACTGGCATTAACACTAACCAGTCTCTTACAAAATAAAGTGAAAGATAAAAAAGTGTTATTAGGCTTTAATATTGCCTTTTTCACTTTCAGCATGTTTTTAATTGCCATTATGCTGATGATTACGGCGGATTTGCCATTTTGGCCAACATATTTGACGACGGCTTTAAGTGAGTTAATCATTATGAGTATCTCCGCACCGGTAATGGTGTGGTTAAATAATCGCCTACACTTTAATAAACAACTATAAAAAAAGATTTGGGGTTTTCCCAAATCTTTTTTTAGTTGAAGAGATTGACGGCGCTACAATTTCAAAAAAATTGTAGAATAATCTAGCAAATCGCCGTCTTATTGTTTGTGAGCTGAAAGAGTCCGTTTCGCTTTCCCTATTCGGCAGCAGTCAAATCTTCTAATTCGACGACTTTGAAATTTTTACTTTCCAAGTGACTAATAATTTTATCACAAACCACTTTATCAGTTTTTGCGGGTAACGTGATAAGTGTCCGACGAATAAATTCATCTTTACCAATGTCTAATGTAATACAGCTAGCAATGCTGCTGTATTTAGCAATAATTTTACTAATTGCAGCTAAATCACCTTGTTTACCTGTTGAAGCAATCGTTAAAACGTAGCTTCCTTGATCGACACTCCAAGATTGGGATAACATGTTCAAAAGTGAGCTGTGGGTTAAAATACCATAAAATTCATTATTTTCATTTAACACAGCAATATAGGGTAATTCTTTAATTGTGAAAAAGACTTTGAAAAAAGAAGAATTCACATAAATAAATTTTGTCGCATTTTTTAATAAGTGAGTCACAGGTAAATTCATATCGCCGCCGTTAGCTTTATGACGATAAATATGCATTTTATAAATATTTCCGCGGAAGATTTTTTCATTTTCATCGAGTATCGGTACACAGCGATAACCTGAATCTTCCAAAATTTTAAGTGCTTCAGCCAGTGTTGCTGTTTCTTTGACAGTTGTCAAATCTCTTTTTTTATAGACCATTGTTTTTAGTAGCATAACAAACCCTCCATTGTTTCCAATTTAACAAATTTATCATATCATATTCTCTTAAAAAAGGCATAACTGGTTAGCTTCATTGACAGTCAGAAAAAAACATGCTAAGTTAAAGTGTACTTTTGTAAATAAATCAGTGGTTAAAAATGGCTGGTTGAATAAAAGTCTGATCAATTTGAAGGAGGCCATAAAGATGGGTGCGAAAAAAGCCGCTTTAGCCTGCTCCGTTTGCGGATCTCGTAACTACACAAAATCTGTGAGTGAAGGGAAAAAAGGCGAACGTTTGGAGATTAATAAATTCTGTAAATATTGCAATCAATATACATTGCATCGAGAAACCAAATAGGAGGCAGTAGGCATGAAATTTTTACGTAGTGTAGTAGATGAAATGAAAAATGTAACATGGCCGACAAAGGCACAGTTACGCAAAGATACACTGGTTGTTATTGAAACATCTTTGATTTTTGCCGCCATGTTCTTTGTGATGGACACAGTGATTAAGAGTGTCTTCGGCTGGATTTTAAAATAAATTAACTAGCTGAACAATGTAAAAAATGCTATAATAGCCAAGAAGAAAAACTTCGGGGAACTGAGGTTTTTTTATTTTAGACAAAAGGAGCCAAACAAATGGAATCATTTGAAAGAAACTGGTATGTGCTACACACGTATTCGGGTTATGAAAACAAAGTCAAAGCAAATATTGAATCACGGGCACAAAGTATGGGTATGGGCGATTTTATTTTTCGTGTTGTTGTCCCAGAAGAAACTGCAAAAGAATTAAAGAACGGTAAAGAAAAAGAAGTCGTTCATAAAACTTTTCCGGGTTACGTCTTAGTGGAAATGGTCATGACTGATGAATCGTGGTATGTAGTACGAAATACACCTGGCGTTACCGGTTTTGTCGGCTCACACGGTGCCGGAAGCAAACCCGCACCTTTACTACAAGAAGAAATCAATCATATCTTGCGTTCAATTGGTATGAGCGCACGGACAAGTGATTTAGAAGTCAACGTTGGCGATACTGTTAAAATTATCGAGGGTGCATTTGCTGGTCTGGAAGGCCAAGTTGCTGAAATCGATGAAGAAAAACAAAAGTTGAAAGTGAATATTGACATGTTCGGCCGCGAAACAAGTACAGAATTGGACTTTGAACAAGTAGACAGCCTATCATAAAACATGGAGAAATTGGCACTTAGCATTTTGCTAAGTGCTTTTTTTTATAGCTAGATGGATTACAAAATTGACACAAGTAATAAGGCAATATATCTTCCGGTTTTTGGTGTCTAGCTATATGAACGGCCTCTCTTGGACAATAAGCTGAAGTTTTAAGAAATTTAAAGGACAATTTAACAAAATTCCATCTTATTGCTTGCGGGCTAAACGAGTGCGTATAACTTTTCTCATTCTTCGAGGTTATAACCAGTTTAAAAATAAAAAAAATCTGTATAAAATTTACAGTTTTGTTCTTTATTAGTGGCAAAAACCTTAATTAACCTCACTTATTAAATGTGGCACTGCTATTTTTAATTTGCAAATTTTCCTTGACAGAAGATGTTAGCGCTTTTATAATTGGTTTGTGGTTACTACCAGATGAGTGACGTTATTATTTGAAGGAGGCGGTAAAATGATTGGTTGCGTATTAACTGGTCATGGTTCGTTTGCACCAGGTCTTTATGGTGCTTTAACGATGATTGCGGGCGAACCAGATTTTTTTGAAGTCGTAGCTTTTGCTGATGGCGAAAATGTTGACGATTTTGAAGCACGAATGAAGCAAGCTGTACAAACATTAGCAGATACTTGTGAAGGAGTTTTAGTTTTTAGTGATTTGCTAGGGGGGTCTCCTTTCAAAACAGCGATGATTGCAGCACAAGATTTTGAAAATGTTGAAGTAATCGCCGGAGCTAATTTACCAATGTTAATTGAAACAATTGGGTTACGCTACGCTAACACTGAACTAAATCAATTGGTTGATCAAGCAGTTGCTGCAGGTCAGAGCGGTGTCGTTCACGCACAGTTAGTCATTCATGATGATGAAGATGAAGCAGCGGAAGCGGAAGAAGGGATTTAGCCAATGAGCATTTGGAACAGTATTCTAGGTGCCTCAATTGTGGTGCTGGTTTTTGTAATCGCTTTTGCTATTATTTATTATTTTATTGGCGCTCGTGGTATGAAATCACAAAAGGAGCATTTCAAAACACTTCACCAATCTCTTGCACCAGGGCAAGAAGTCAAATTTGCCAATGGTCTTTATGGCACCATTAAAGTCATTAACCAAAAAAAAGAAACAGTCGATATTGAAGTGAAATCCGGGACAGTTATTGAAGTTTCCCGCTATGCAATCTCAGAAATTGTGAAATAAAAATTTAAAAATTCAGTACCTATATAGGAGGAATTACTATGACAGAACCAAATATTTTATTAACACGTATTGATAATCGTTTAATTCATGGTCAAGTTGCAACACAATGGAACGGAACTTTAGGGGCTAATTTGATTTTAGTAGCCAATGATAAAGTTGCTGGAGACAAGGTACGCCAAGGCTTGATGGACATGGCGGCTCCAACTGGTGTTCAAACACGGTATTTCTCGATCCAAAAAACGATCGATATCATCCATAAGGCTTCACCAAAACAAAAGATCTTCATTATTGTAGAAAATCCTGAAGATGTTTTGAAATTAGTTGAAGGAGGCGTGCCAATTAAAAAATTAAATATTGGAAATATGCACATGGCTGAAGGAAAACGCCAAGTTGCTACCACTGTTGCCGTGGATGATGAAGATGTTGCAGCCTTTAAAAAGTTACAAGATTTAGGGGTGGAACTTGAAATACGTCGCGTACCAACTACAGCAGTAGAAGACAGCAGCAAACTATTCAACTAAGCACGTGCTTAAGGAGGGAGTTTAAGAATGGATTATAATTTCATTCAGATCTTATTGGTCTTTCTTGTGACGTTTATCGCCGCAATCGATCAATTCAGTTTTTTGGAATCATTATATCAACCAATTGTAACAGGTATGGTAATTGGTCTTATTTTAGGGGATTTACAAACAGGTTTAATTGTTGGTGGTACGTATCAGTTAATGACCATCGGGAATATGCCAGTTGGTGGAGCACAGCCACCTAATGCTGTTATCGGCGGAATTATGGCTGCCATTTTATCTATCACATTGAAATTAGAGCCAACAGCAGCAGTTGCAACAGCAATTCCATTTTCATTATTAGGTCAATATGCTGTAACTTTGATTTTCTCTGCGATGTCACCTGTAATGTCAGTAGCAGATAATTATGCACATGATGCCAACACCAAAGGAATTGATCGCATTAACTATTTAGCTATGGCTGCCATTGGTGCTATCTTTGGTTTAATCGTTGTTTTATTCTTTATCGGCGGTGCAACTTTTGGGGAACAAGTTGTCAGTGCAATTCCAGAATGGTTGATGAAAGGTTTATCAGCTGCTGGGGGCATGATGCGTTATGTCGGTTTTGCAATTCTATTAAAAGTAATGGTTTCTCGTGATATGTGGGGCTTTTACTTCATGGGCTTTGGTCTAGCAACAATCGTAATGGCAGCTCCAAGCTTATCTGGTCCTGCTTTGATTATCTTGGCATTTATCGGATTTGCGTTAGCTTTCTGGGATTACCAAATCCAATCTAAATTCAAAACTGCAACAGCCAATGCAAATGACTTCGGAGGTGACGAAGATGGCATATAATATTCCGGATACGTATCAAGATCAATCGGTCGGAGAAACACTAGATAAAAAAACATTAAATAAAATGGTTTGGCGTTCCTTGTTCTTACAAGCATCTTTTAACTATGAACGGATGCAAGCTGGCGGTTGGTTATACGGTATTTTGCCAGGTTTGAAAAAAATCCACAAAAATAAAGATGACTTAGCAGCTTCTATGAGTCATAACCTTGAGTTCTTTAATACCCATCCATTTTTAGTAACATTCGTAATGGGGATTGTTTTATCATTAGAACAAAATAAAGCAGATATTCCGACTATTCGGGCCGTTCGTGTGGCTGCAATGGGTCCTTTAGGTGGGATTGGGGATGCATTATTCTGGTTCACTTTAGTACCAATTACAGCCGGTATTACTTCAAACATGGCAATTAGCGGTAATGTTGCAGCTCCATTTATTTTCTTGCTTGTTTTCAATATTGCGCAATTTGCATTACGTTTCTTCTTGATGAATTGGTCCTACAAACTAGGGACAGACGCAATTGGGGTCTTAACTGAAAATGCCAAAGAATTTACGCGGGCTGCAAGTATTTTAGGTATCTTCGTTGTTGGGTCATTAACTTGTGTTTATGGCGCAACAAAAGTTGATGTTCAAATTCCAAATGGTGAAACGAACACTGTGCATTCAGTTACAACGGTTGTGCCTGCCGGAGAAGAACACAAATACGATGAATATGTTTATAAAAAAGACGACAATGGCAAATTGACAGAAGATGTGCAAGATGCTGCTGAAGGCGAAAAAGCTTTAGGCGTTGTGAAATTACCTTCAGGAGATTTTGAAGTAACATTTAATCGTAACGAAACAACTCCTGTAACGATTGATATTCAAAAAATCTTAGATGGTATTTTGCCACAAATGATTCCATTAGCAATGACCTTACTTTTGTACTTCTTGTTATCAAAACGCGGTTGGACACCATTAAAATGTATCTTGCTATTATTGGTGATCGGCTTAGTTGGGTCAGGGTTTGGTATTTGGCCTAATATTTGGCCTTAAAAAACTGTGACAGATTATACCACTTATTCCTTTGTGATAAGTGGTATTTTTTTTACGAGTGGTCTAGATAAATACAGCTGATAAAACGCTTTATTAATTATTTTTATTGACTTAATTGTCAAAAAAAGATAAACTCATCTTGTGGTAGTAACCAGTTGTGAGGAGGTGTCATATGACGCGAGCAAAAAAACAGCCTTTATACGATCAATTAGTCGAGTTGTTAAAAGAAAAAATTGAAAATGAATACGAAGCCAATATGATGTTGCCTTCTGAACGGGAACTATCTGACATTTATGGATTGAGTCGCACTACAGTTCGCCTAGCTTTGCAAGAGTTGGAAAAAATTGGTTATATTTATCGTCAACATGGTAAAGGAACTTTTGTCTCTGATTTAAAAGAAACCAGTGTTAATCTCCAAGGAATGTATAGTTTTACTGAACAGATGAAGTCTTTAGGCCGTACACCTCAAACTGCAGTATTAGAATTTGAAAAAATTGAAGCAAATAAATTTTTGGCTAATCAATTTAACGGCAAGTTAGGGATGAAGCTTATTAAAATGAAACGTTTAAGAAGTGCAGATGGGGAACCGTTAATGTTAGAGCGAACTTATTTGCCATTGAGCAAATTCTTGGATTTGACCAAAGAAGATTTAGAGCATAAAGCACTTTATGATATTTTTCGAGAGGATTATCACGAGGTGGTCAAAATTGCAGAAGAAGAACTATTTGCCAATATTGCCCGTCCCAAAGATGCGCCCTTTTTGGAAATTCGAGAAGGCGCTCCAGTTTTGGCTTTAATGCGTAAAACCTACAATCAAGCCAATGAAATTATCGAATTTACATCGAGTGTTGCCCGAGCTGATCAGTTTCGTTATAAAATTGTTCATCAAAATGTGCAACCACAATGAAATTAAACTAGACAAGTCTATGTCTAAAGGAGGATAAAAATGTTTCAATTTTCAACCGAAGAGTTAACCAAGATGGGGGCAGAAATCACTACCCGTGAAATTAAACAACAACCTGAATTATGGCAAGAAGCTTTCACTTATTATAAAGAAAATGTCGAACGGATAGATGCCTTTTTAACAGATGTAAAAAAAGCATCTGAAGGGAAAGTACGTATCATTTTTACTGGTGCGGGGACTTCGCAATATGTAGGCGATACGGTAAAACCTTATCTAAACAAAGTAGGAGATAATCGTCATTTTGTTTTTGAAAGTATTGGGACGACTGATATTGTGGCGGCACCCGAAGAATACTTGCAACCAGATGAATGGACAATTTTAGTTTCATTTGCTCGTAGCGGAAACTCGCCGGAAAGTGTTGCAGCAGTGGATGTAGCCAATAAATATGTGAAAAATTTACGACACATTACCATCACATGCGCACCCGAAGGCCAACTAGCCAAAGCCGCAACTGGTGATGATCATAACTTATTATTGATGATGCCGACTCGTGCCAATGACCAAGGCTTTGCTATGACAGGTAGTTTTTCTTGTATGGCATTAACAGCATTACTTGTTTTTGATGAAAAAAATAACCTGGATACAAAAGAAACTTATGTAAAGGCAATGGCAACATTAGGAAACGAAGCAATTGTCAGAGAAGATGAAGTACAAAAAATTATTGATTTAGATTTTGATCGTATTGTTTATCTTGGATCAGGTAGTTTATCTGGTTTAACAAGAGAGGCTTCCTTGAAGGTCTTAGAACTTACTGCTGGTAAGATGGCAACTGTTTTTGATTCTTCAATGGGTTTTCGACATGGCCCTAAATCTTTTATCAATGAAAAAACAATTATGTTTGTATTCGTTAATAACGATACCTATACACGCCAATATGATGTCGATATTTTAGAAGAAGTTCACGCAGATAAAATCGCCCCATCAGTTTTAGGAATTACGCAAAAAGCAACCGAAACTAATTTTAGTGGTGATAATTTTGTTTTTGAAGCCAGTGATGTAACATTACCAGACGGCTATGCAACATTACCGTTCTTAGTTGTTGCACAGACCGTTTCCTTGCTTTCTTCGATTAAAGTTGGCAATACTCCTGATACGCCATCGCCAACAGGAACTGTTAACCGCGTAGTAAAAGGGGTAACAATTCATCCTTTTGAAGTGTAAATGCTAACTACTAACTCCAATGTACACATTGGAGTTTTTTGTTTGGCCAAATCATGGGAAAGTGTAAAAGATTATTTTGAAAAAAGAGATTTATCCTTTGCTTGAAAGTTTGGCGTATAATGCAAGATGAGGATGTGAGACAATGAAAAAAATAATTATAATGGGGCTATTTATGCTTGCTCTGGCTGGCTGCGGGACTGCACAAAAATCTTCTATCTCTCTTTCTTCATCAACGAAGACGGAAGAAAAAGTCAAATCTCCAACGCCGCAAAAAACAGCAATTCCCACTTTATTTATTCATGGCTACAGCGGCACAGAGAATTCTTTTTCAGGCATGATGAAACGAATGGAAAAAAATGACTTTGCCAAAAAAGAGTTAATGATGAAAGTTTCACCAGCTGGGACGGTTACAATGACAGGACAGCTGAGCGGTAAAAAAGATAATCCTATGATTCAAGTTTTATTTGAAGATAATAAAAATACAGAATGGTCGCAAGCTCAGTGGCTGTACAACTGTTTAGCAGCTCTAAAAAAAGTTGGAGTAGACAAAGTAAACTTGGTAGGACACTCAATGGGTGGCGTTTCGGGGCTACGTTACTTAATGACTTATCCGAATGACGATACGCAACCACAAGTTATCAAATTTGTTGCTATTGGCGCACCTTTTAACGATTTTTTAGATACGAGTGAAACACAGAGTATCCAAGAGTTATTAAAAAATGGTCCCAATGAATACTCCAGTCGCTACCAGGATTATCAAAATTTAGCCGGAAATTTGGACAAAAAAATCCAAATATTACTTTTAGCAGGACAGTTAAATCAAAATACTTTTAATGATGAAACCGTACCAACAACTAGTGCATTAAGTGTCAATGCATTATTAAGTCAGACCAATAAGGTATCTACGCAAATTTTTTATGGCGCAAACGCGCAACATAGTCAACTCCACGAAAATAAAGAAGTTGATAAAGCTGTGGCTGATTTTTTATGGCCGCAGTCAATACATTAAAATTTATTCCGCAGAAAATGAGTCAAGGCAATAAGCAGGGAGGATTAGCAATTTTAAAAGAACGCACCTCAACTTTACCAGTTGTGGCGCGTTCTTTTATTATAGGTAGTGGATGTTATAGTTTTCACTAGGAGTAAACACATTTGTTCCATTTTTCTTATGTCTAAATTTTTATAGCTTAATTGCCTATTTTGCTAAATGAAAGAAACGATTTATTAAAATGCTTTTTCAAATATCTTCACTTCAATAAGTTTACAAAATTTCTTTAGCGTGGTGCTAAACCTTTTAGCAAAACCTCGCTCCATTCTTCGATATAGGGAAGGGCTCGACTATAAATTGCCGGTTCAGCAATTCCAGCCACCATGGACTCTGTGTAAATAAAGAGAAATTCATCAGTATATTTGGGATCAATTGCGCCTTCTTTGCGTCCTTGTTGAAATAAAGTAAAAAGAGTCTCGTTACTACGGCGAGTATAACTTGTCATAAAGGCAGCCAATTCTTTATCTTCAGTTTGTGAATAACAGCCCATTAAGTCAAGATAAAATTGTTGGCTTACTTGATCCAACCGATTGATTTTTAACTGTGTTAAGGCAGAAAAAGTATCCGTGAACGATTTTCTTTCTTGCAAGACACTTTCTGCTTCTTTCGCCATTTCTGTCAAAAAATTTTTAAAGACTGCTTGCAGTAGTTTATCTTTTGAATGAAAGTATTTAAAAATGGTTGCTTTGGAAATTTTGGTCGCAGCCGTTACTTTGTCGATTGTTAATGCTTTACTGCCTTCAGGACTATTCATAATTTCAAAAGCTGCAGCCAAAACTGCTTGCCTTTTTTCAGCACTTCTTTTCTCAAAGCCGTTCAATTCTGCGCCTCCTTTTCCCATCAATGTTTACTTATATTATAGTAAAATAAATTTAAACTGCAAATTTAAAACGAGTTCAAAAAAAGGCGGTTTTTGATTGACAATTGCAGGGAATATGCCTAATATTGAACTCATATTAAAGGAATAGTTCAAAAAATGCTTTTTGAAAAAAGGAGTCTTAAATATGACGCAATTAATTGAAATTACGAACTTACAAAAAAGTTTTGGCAAATTTCAAGCACTAAAAGATGTTAGTTTTGCTGTTGCTCCAGGGGAAGTAGTAGGATTTATTGGACCAAATGGCGCAGGAAAATCAACTACTATTCGAACTATCTTAGGTATTTTAAAAAAAGATGCAGGTAGTGTGAGGGTATTTGGCAAAGATGTCTGGAAAGATAGTATCGAAATTCATAAACGATTATCTTATGTCCCAGGAGATGTGGCTTTGTGGGGAAATTTAACCGGTGGTGAAATTATCGATTTATTTATGAAATTGCATGGCGGCGGCAATTTGCAAAAGCGGGATGAATTAATTCAAAAATTTGAATTAGATCCTCGCAAAAAAGCGAAGAGTTATTCCAAAGGAAACCGACAAAAAGTAGGTTTAATCGCAGCTTTATCAGTTGAATCGGACCTATACATTTTAGATGAACCGACTTCTGGCTTGGATCCTTTGATGGAAGCCGTTTTTCAAGATGAAGTTGAAAAGATAAAAAATGCTGGCAAATCTATTTTACTTTCTTCCCATATTCTAAGTGAGGTCGAACGTTTAGCTGATAAAGTGGTCATCATTCGTGAAGGTAAAGTAGTTGAAACGGGCACGCTTCAAGAATTGCGGCATTTGACTCGCTCGACAGTTACATTAGTGGCACAAGGGGACGTAGCGCATTTAGAGAATATTACTGGGGTTTATGATTTTAAACAAAAAGGAACAGAAGTGAAATTTGCCATTGATAACAAAGCACTAAATACTATTTTAGCGGCTGTCGCAAAACTTGAAGTTGAGAAATTTGAAGTAGTTCCGCCGACACTGGAAGATTTGTTTATCAGACATTATGAAAGGTGATGGCGAAAATGACAGAGAAATTTTCACAATGGAATTTATTGTTTTGGCAATTTTTAAAAAGAGATTGGAAAAAAATTGGTGTCTGGTTACTGGGACTTGGGCTATTTAGTGGTGGTTTTGTCCCCGCTTTTGAAGAGCTGGCAAAAGGCCAGGGGCTAGTTGGTATGTATCACACTATGCAAAACCCAGCGATGATTGCGATGATTGGAACCACTCCAGTTAAAAATGTTCAAAATTATACAGTGGCTGCCATGTATGCCAATGAAATGTTACTTTTTTGTAGTTTGTTTGCTATGATTTTAGCAGCGCTACATGTGGTTAGCCATACCCGTAAAGAAGAAGAACTGGGCCTAACGGAATTGATTCGTTCGTTTCGCGTGGGACGCCAAGCCAATTCCCTAGCTATTTTGGTGGAAACTTTTTTAATCAATTTGGTCCTAGGTTTATTGATTGGTTTTTTAATGGCAGCGTTTGGTGTAAAAAGCATTGATTTAAATGGGAGTTTATTGTTTGGTCTATCAATCGCTTTAGCTGGCATATTAGGGGCGGTCTTTGGCTTATTATTTGCTCAGATTATGCCCACTGCTGCCGGTGCCACAGGAGTTAGCTTGGGCTTTATTGGTCTTTTATATATCCTGCGGGCGGGCACTGATATCAGTAATGGTGACTTATCAAAAATTAATCCGATGGGTTGGACTTATTTAACCTATCCTTTTACTGAAAATAACTGGATCTATTTCGTAATTGGTTTGTTTTTTAGTTTTCTTATTGTACTATTTAGCTTCTTTTTAGAAGGAAAACGCGATTATAACGCCGGCTATTTACCTGAAAAAGAAGGACGTTCCCATGGAAGTAAGGCCCTTTTGTCCGTAGCAGGATGGTATTTACGAATTAATTTTGGCATGATTATCAGCTGGATGGTCGGATTTGCTTTAATGGGGGCTGCTTATGGTTCAGTGTATCAAGATATGCAAAGTTTTATGGAAGGTAACGAATTAGTAAAACAAGTCTTTGTGCATAGTGGCGGCAGTCTAGCTGAATCTTTTACAGGCACGATTATAGTGGTGATGGTGGCGTTAGTCGCTATTTTGCCAATTGCGATTTTAAATAAATTGTTTACTGAAGAAAGCAGTGGTCGGATGAGTCAACTGTTTTCCACCCAAGTTTCCCGCCTAAAACTTTATAGTAACAGTGTTTTGTTAGCGGTAGTAAGTAGTGCAGCCGGTGTTTTGGTCAGCTCGCTTTGTTTAGGGGCAACAGCGGTAACTGTTATGGAGAACACTGCCGCGATGCCGTTAAAAGAATTTTTAGCAGCAGGCTTTAATTTCTTGCCGGTTGTTTTATTCTTTGCTGGTTTAGCAGCATTTTGCCTCGGATTTGTCCCTAATTTCAGTAAAGTTGTTTATGTGTATTTGGGATATTCGTTTGCAATTAGCTATTTTGGCGGTATTTTGAATTTGCCAGAATGGTTTAGTAATACCTCTGCTTTAAAATGGCTGCCACAATTACCCACTGCCGATTTTGACTTCGCACGCTTTGGCATGGTGACTGTAATTAGTTGTGTTTTACTCCTATTAGGGTTTATCGGGTACAAGCGGCGCGATTTACAAGAGTCGGCTTAATAAAAAAGCAGCATTTCCTTTTTTAGATAAAGGAAATGCTGCTTTTTTTGGGTCAATAGATTATATGATTTCCACAAGAAATAGAGCTGATACATTAAGATTATTGCGGAGAGTTGAACAAATCTTTTCGTCTTTTCTTATTTCATGAGGAAATAATTTGGCAATTATTCTTGCTTAGCAAAAATTTCTTTTTGTAGTCGTTGCGCAGTAGGGGTCATGGCGAGGCCGCCTTCGGCAGTTTCCTTGAAAATAGAAGGCATCTGGCGCCCTACTTGATACATTGCAGCTACCACTTCGTCAGGCGGAATCACACTTTCAATGCCGGCTAATGCCATATCAGCTGAAATAAAAGCTTGGGAAGATCCTAAGGCATTGCGTTTGACGCAAGGGACTTCAACTAAACCTGCGACAGGATCACAAATGAGTCCCATCATATTTTTTAAAGTGATGGCAACTGCTTGGGCTGCTTGATGGGCAGTACCACCATTTGCACAGACTAAAGCCGCGGCAGCCATCGCGCTAGCGGAACCAACTTCCGCTTGGCAACCACCCTCAGCGCCAGAAATAGAAGCGTTGTTGGCGATAACCAATCCAAAAGCGCCAGCGGTAAACAAAAAATTTATTTGTTCTTCATGGGTCAAATTTAAACGATTCCGCACGGCCAATAAGACTCCGGCAACAACACCGGCACTCCCAGCAGTAGGCGTAGCACAAATCAATCCCATTTTGGCATTCACTTCATTCACAGCAATCCCATTTCGAACTGCAGTCAAAATTGTTTCACCACTTAAAAAATTGCCACTATTTAAATAATCGTTCATCTTTTTTGCATCACCTCCAGTAAGACCGGTAACAGATTTTACACCGGCAACGCCTTCAGCTACCGAATTTTCCATAACGGATAGATTGCGTTCCATTAAAGCAATAATTTGTTCTTTTTTACGTCCTGTAACTTCCATTTCAGTTGCAACCATTAAATCCGAAACTGAATCATAAGCTTGAGCTTGTTCTACTAAATCCGCAATCGTATAAAACATGCGCGTTTACTCCTTAATCAAAATAATTCACTGTGTACATGTAATCCAGTGCTTTTAGTTGTTCGCAAATACCTGGTTGTGGTTCATCCACTTCAATAATCATAATGGCTTTTTCACCTTTTGACTCTCGCGTGACAGTCATTGTCCCAATATTTGCACCGCGCTCGGAGAGAATATTTGTGACTTTGGCAATCATCCCCGGTACATCTTGATGGACGGTGATAAAAGTGGGCGTGCCCATTGAAAGCGAAATTTTAAAGCCGTTTAATTCTGAAATTTGAATATTGCCGCCACCAATAGATTTACCAGTCACAGATAGTGTACGCCCATCTTTGTGGAGGATCATCTTCACGGAATTGGGATGTTCTGCTTTTTCACTTTTGGGAATAAAGTAAACTTCCATGCCATGTTCATAGGCGATTTTTAAAGAGTCGGCTAGATGTTCATCATCTGGGTCCATCCCCAGTAACCCACCTACTAAAGCAATATCAGTTCCGTGACCGCGATACGTCTTAGCAAAAGATTCATATAAATAAATATCTACGCTGTCTGGTTGTTCACCAAAAATACTGCGAATGACTTTGCCAATTCTAGCTGCACCAGCGGTATGAGAGCTGCTAGGACCTACCATGACGGGGCCGATAATGTCAAAAACACTACGATATTTCAGCTGTTCCATTGTGACACCTCATTTTTATTTTCTGCACTTGTAGTCTAACACAAAAATAACGACTTTTAATCCAAATTTTCTTATAAAAAAGATAAGTTTTTTGAAATTCAAATACAGTTGAACAGGCGCAATAATAGCAAAAAAAATCAAAAATCACAATAAGTTGACACGGGAGATTATATTTACGATATAATTATTATATAAAGCGTTTTCAAAATAAAGGAGTGACGAAAATTAATGAAATTGATTATTGAAAAAGACTATGAAGCCATGAGTCAAGTTGCAGCAAATATTTTATTAGGACTAATGAATGAGAATCGCCGGATTAATTTGGCAATTACAGCCGGCAATACTCCCAAACGTTTATATGAAATTATGGTACCACAAGTAAAAGGGCGTTCGTATTACGAAAATGTTCATTATTATAATTTTGATGAAATTCCCATTGTCGGCAGTAACGGTTACGGGGTCACCATGCGTAATTTAGATAATCTATTTTTTACACCAGCGGAAATAAAAAAAGAGCAACTCCATCCTTTAGATGAGACCAACTGGCAAACGCAAGATGAACGGATTAAAAAAGCTGGGGGATTAGATTTAATCTTAATGGGCATTGGAAGTGACGGACATTTTTGTGGTAATCTGCCAGGTTGGACAAAATTTGGGGCAGAAACATATTCTGTTGATATTTCAGGAGACAAAGCAGTCCGTGAGGCTTTGGCAGCAGAAGTAGGAGGAGATATAAATAAAGTGCCAACTGAGTTTTATACGATGGGGCCTAAAAGTGTAATGGCAGCCAAACACTTGGTAATGTTTGCCAATGGCAAGAAAAAAGCGGCTATTGTTAAAAAAGCTTTCTTTGGAGCAGTAACAGAAGATATTCCATCTTCTATTTTACAATTACATCCTAATTTAACTCTTATCTTAGATGAAGAAGCTGCCAGTGAACTGAGTAATTAGTGGATAAATACTTTCTTACTATTTAACAAACAAATTCAATTTTGTTCGGTTAATATATAGTAGGAAAGTTTTTTACTGTAAACAATTTAACCATACGTTTTGTCAAAATAGCATTTGTGGGATGAGATAAAATAAGATTTTTTTACGTTTCATCCATAATTCAGTAGAAAATCATTGCAATTTTAAGGATTCTTGCTATAATATTTCAGTGTGCGTGGGCTCACGCTTATTTTGAGACGCGCATTTTTTATTGGTCTTTTATATTTGTAAAAGGTAATTACTTACAACTTATAAAAGCATCAAGTACGTGGGAGGGGAAATATGCATCTCCAATTAACCACATCACGGACTCAAGGAGGTATGTCTCGTGGCAAAGAAAGTAGAAAAAATCGTTAAATTGCAAATTCCTGCAGGTAAAGCAACACCAGCTCCCCCAGTAGGTCCTGCGCTAGGTCAAGCGGGTATCAACATCATGGGCTTCACCAAAGAATTTAACGCCCGTACTGCTGATCAAGCAGGTTTAATCATTCCAGTTGTGATCTCTGTATATGAAGATCGTTCATTTACATTCATCACAAAAACACCACCAGCTGCAGTATTATTGAAAAAAGCTGCCGGTGTTGAAAAAGGTTCTGGCGAACCAAACAAAACAAAAGTTGCAAAAGTTACGCGTGATCAAGTAAAAGAAATCGCTGAAACTAAAATGGCTGACCTAAACGCTGCCGATGTAGAATCTGCTATGCGCATGGTCGAAGGTACTGCACGAAGCATGGGGATTACTGTAGAATAATTTATTCTTACCCCAAGGAAGTAGCTTCTCAGTTCGCTCGCTATTGAAAAATACGGGACACGTGGGAGGTTCTACCGTTATAACCACATCAAGGAGGAAACAAAATGGCTAAAAAGAGCAAAAAAATGCAAGAAGCATTGAAAAAAGTTGATGCAACTAAAGCATACTCAGTTGAAGAAGCTGTTGCTTTAGCAAAAGAAACAAATATCGCAAAATTCGACGCAACGGTTGAAGTTGCATACAAATTAAATGTTGACCCTAAAAAAGCGGATCAACAAATTCGTGGTGCTGTTGTATTACCAAACGGTACTGGTAAAACACAAACAGTTTTAGTTTTTGCTAAAGGCGAAAAAGCAAAAGAAGCAGAAGCTGCTGGCGCTGACTTTGTTGGCGACGACGACATGGTTCAAAAAATCCAAGGTGGCTGGTTTGGCTTTGACGTAGTTGTTGCAACACCAGACATGATGGCTACTGTTGGTAAATTAGGTCGTGTCTTAGGCCCTAAAGGTTTAATGCCTAACCCTAAAACTGGTACTGTTACAATGGACGTTACAAAAGCTGTTAACGAAGTAAAAGCTGGTAAAGTTACTTACCGTGTTGATAAAGCTGGTAACGTGCATGTGCCAATTGGTAAAGTTTCATTTGAAGATGACAAATTAATTGAAAACTTCAAAACAATCAACGATGTATTAGTGAAAGCTAAACCATCAGCAGCAAAAGGTCAATATATCAAAAACATTTCAGTGACAACAACATTTGGTCCTGGTGTTCATGTTGATCAAGCTTCATTTTAATTAAATGTAATTTAAACATTGACTTGACTATCTTATCTATGGTAAGGTAGTCAAGGTTAATAATTAACTGTACCGAAGACAGTAGGTGACGCAAGTCTTAATTTCCTACCGAGGACATTTATTGAAGAACATTCAATAGTCCCTCTATGTCTACGGTGACAAGGAGAGGCTTTTTTCTTTGCCTTAATGCCTTGTTCATCAAAATCAGGAGGTGAAATACAAGTGAGTGAAGCAGCAATCGCTAAAAAAGCGCAAATCGTGGACGAAGTTGCTGAAAAATTCAATGCAGCTGCATCAGTAGTAATCGCTGATTACCGTGGCTTAACAGTTGAAGAAGTAACAACTTTACGTAAACAATTGCGTGAAGCAGGCGTTGAAATGAAAGTTATCAAAAACTCTATCCTTTCTCGCGCTGCCAAACAAGCCGGCTTAGAAGGTTTGGACGAAGTTTTCACAGGTCCTACTGCCGTTGCATTTAGTAACGACGATGTAGTTGCACCAGCGAAAATTATGGACGAATTTTCTAAAGACGCAAAAGCATTAGAATTAAAAGGCGGTATCATCGAAGGTAAAGTGGCTTCTTTAGAAGAAATCACAGCTTTGGCAAAATTACCAAACCGCGAAGGTCTATTATCTATGTTGCTATCTGTACTACAAGCGCCAGTCCGCAACGTGGCTTACGCTGTCAATGCAGTCGTGGAAAGCAAAGATGGAGATGCAGCCTAAGCGCCGCATAATCTAAATAAAAAATATAAAACCTAAATTGGAGGAAAATCAATCATGGCATTGAATATCGAAAACATTGTCGAAGAGCTAAAAGGCGCGACAATCTTAGAATTAAACGACTTAGTTAAAGCTATCGAAGAAGAATTTGGCGTATCTGCAGCAGCTCCTGTAGCTGTAGCTGCAGCTGGTGCAGCTGGTGCCGCAGAAGAACAAACAGAATTTACTGTTGAATTAACTGCAGCTGGCGACCAAAAAGTTAAAGTTATCAAAGCAGTTCGCGAAGCAACTGGCTTAGGCTTGAAAGAAGCTAAAGCAGTAGTTGATGGCGCTCCTGCACCAATCAAAGAAGCAGTTTCTAAAGAAGAAGCTGAAGAATTGAAAGCTAAACTTGAAGAAGTTGGCGCATCTGTAACAGTTAAATAATCTTTGATTATTAAAAAAACCGAGATCCTTATGGATCTCGGTTTTTTTTGCGTCTTACGATTATTTTGGCACTTTTAAAGGATTAAAAACTTTGTTAAATTTAGCACAGTATTCATACTTTTAATAAAGTAAAAGAAATGTATGAAAAAAAGAGATAGTTATTAAATTGGCACATAATGGAAAAAATAGTTATATTTTGCACTAATATGATTATTTTCACAAAAAACTACGCTTTGCCTAATATTCTTCAAAAATATGCGCGAATTAGGAATTTAGCTTTTGGTAGATTTTATTACAGAAAGCATAACGCCTTTTTTTTTACTCTAGAGTTTAGATGCATCTATACCAATCTACCTTCTAGATTAGAATTATTAAAATAACAGATAATTTTAGCGGTTATTTTTAAAGCGATTTTTTTGTCAAAAAAATATAAAAAAATAATTCTTTTTTGAATTTGTTAACAATTGGTTTCCTTCATACAATGATAGTGTCTCATCTAATAAAGGAGTGAAAACAATGAAGGAAAAAGTATGGAGGAGTAAGTGGTCTGTTTTTTTTAGTATCCTGATTGTTCTATTGCCATTTGCTCAATTTTTCGTTGATGGCCTTACCGCGATTGCGTTAACGAATAACGGTGAGAGTAATATCCAACAATTGTTTGACAATGAATATGGAAAAGCGAGTCTTTCCTATCAGACAAAAGAAAATAAAATTATCTGGCAAATGAATGTCGACAAAAAAGCAGCTGAAAAGGCAACCCGATTTTTATTTTCCTTAAAAGACAAAAAAAACAAGAGTATTTTACCAACTCTTAGCGAAGAAAATCAAGCAACTGATCTTTTCACTGTCATTTCAAAAGAAACAGAAAAAGATTACGCTGCAGTATTTGAAAGAGAACCTTCAAATACAAACAAAAATTATAAAATTGAATTTTCTACGCCATTAGTAAGTGCGTTGACTTTCAAAGTTGCTTTTGATGCAGCTTCTGATCAAACGAATGAGCAAAAAACGCTCTTTACAAAAGAGTATCCTATTAGCATCAAAGAAAATGACAGAACTCAAGCTTCAACTGAAGAAACAATGACCTCAGCTACGAAAGAATCAAATGATGCAAGCTCAACAGAAATTTCTTCTACTAGTGAAGAATCTACTAGTGAAGTTAAAAATCTAGGCGACGCAGATGAGGCCACTGTTGATTCAGCTAAAAAAGAAGCTGAAAAGAAATATGATGAAACAGGAGTGCCGCAAAAAATTACGCGGAGTGCGGCTGTGTCATCAAAAAGTTTAAAAACGAAGACTTATGCAAATATTCCTCCTGTTTATATAAACGAGAACGGAACATATCCTAAAAGCTATTGGGAAACAATTAAGAATGGAAATGTTCGAAACCACCCAGGAAATATAGATGGCAGTTCCAATTGGCGAGAAAATGGTTCAAATAAATACAATTCATTTATTGAGTACGGGGGGACAGGAGATAATTCGGACTTCGCAATTAGCAAATATGCAGAAGAAACTAGTCAAGGGCTATTCGATGTTTATCTAAATATTCGAGGGAATGTTCAAAAAGAAATAACACCAATTGATATTATGCTAGTTGTAGACTGGTCTGGCAGCATGAACGAGAATAATCGGTTAGGTGAAGTGAAGAGTGGTATTAGTCAATTTATTAATACATTAGATAATAGCGGAATATCCGACAAAATAAATATTGGATATGTGGGGTATTCTAGTCCTGGATATTTAAATAAAACAATTGATTTACAATCGTTTAATAAAGTTAAGCAACAAATAAAAGAATTTACACCAACTAAATCATCGGGTGGAACATTTACGGAAAAAGCATTGCGAGATGCACAGAATCAGTTAGAAAAAGAGAATCCTGAGCATAAAAAAATTATAGTTCTACTTACAGATGGAGTTCCTACTTTTAGCTATAATCCTATTAAAGTTAACGAAATAAAAAATGCACAGAATACATCGTTAGATGGTGAAAAATATTTTGCTACACAGGTCGATTCTACCAAAACAATAGGGCGTGGAAATACTTCATCATTGTATGGGTATGGTGCATGGGGAGAAAATTATCCTAAAGCAATTTTGGGAAATACAGGTAGAATTGTAGATGTTGAAAATTCATTTGTTTCTACAATTGGTCAAGCGATTCAAATTAAAGAAAAAAATACCGAAATACATGCTCTTGGTATTCAGTTACAGTCAGATTCTGGTGCCAGATTGAGTTATGATGATGTTCAAGATAGGATGGAGCAAATTGCTACTAAAAGTGATAGTGGTGTACTTTACTATGAAACTGCTAATAAAGCTTCAGAGATAGCAAATTATTTATCTAATAAAGCTGTTCAAATCATCAGTACAGTAAGTGGAGGGAAAGTAAGGGATCCAATTGGTGACCAGTTTAATTATGTTGATAGTTCGTTGGAGATCAATTCTGTTGGAAAAACGCCTACATCAGAAATAAATTATTCAGATCCTGTAGATAAAGTGATAAGTATCAATAATCTTAACTTAGGTAAAGGTCAAGAAATTCAAATTCATTATAAAGTTAGAATGAATACGGAAGATGAAAATTTTGTCCCGAGTAAGTGGTATCCAATAAATGGAAAAACGACTTTTGCTCCCAACCAGGAACTTCCTGATAATATAGTTGATTTCGGAGTTCCTTCTGCGAAAGCTCCAGGTGTTGATTTATCGCTGAAAAAAAATTGGGTAGAATTTGATGGAAATCCAAGTGATCGAAAAAATTTGTATTTTTCTGTAGGAAGAAAAACAAAAAATTCTCAGGGAAACGATATTGGATATGTAAAACTTAGCGGGAATAATAATAAACAAGTTTGGGAAAGAGCAAATATCTCTCAAATTTCATCGACAGCGGATGACTCTTCTTATAAGGAAACAATTTGGTTACCGAAGTTTAACAACTCAGGAGAAGATTTTAACTATTTCTTTTCTAAAGAAATAAATTCGCCAGAAAATTATGTACCTAAAGATATTAGTGAGAACGGTGACGGGACTGAATGGGAAAATGTGAAAGAGTTTAAAAAGCTAAAAATTCAAATTACCAAAATTGATGCAGACAACAAAGAAATAATAGATAAAGAAGCTAGTTTTAAATTGTCCGGTGGGGATTTGAAAGGTCCTATAAGCTTTGCATATAACGGCAAGGGAATGTATACATTGCCAGATGATGTTTTGCTTGATAAAGGACAAACTTACTTTTTGACAGAAATTTCTGCACCTGAAGGATATCAAAAACTAGCTGCTCCACTTGAAATAAAGATAGCAGAAGATGGAGCAATTACAATAAGTGAGAATTTAGGATTTACGGTAAAAGATAATAATTTGGTGTTCAACGTTCCTAACAAACCTAAAGTACCCCTTCCTGCTACAGGGGGTAGTGGCGTTTGGCTAATTTATGGTGCGGGAATCACAGCACTTATTGTAGGTGTAGGTTATTACTTCTTGCGCAATAAAAGTAAGGGGGAAGCATAAATGAAAAAAATTTTACTAGCCCTTACAAGTATGCTTTTGTTTTTGCCCCTATTAATGGGGATGGCACCTGCACAGCAAGAACAGGCAACGCAAGTCCAATTTATTTTGCATAAAATTGTTTTTCCAGAAGGTCAACAACCGCAAGACACCCCGAATACTGGTCGCATTGATGATCAACATGCCAATTTGTTAAAAGAATATCATGGTTTAAATAACGTGACGTTTACGGTTTTTGATGTTTCGAAAGAGTTCTATGAACTGCGAGAACAGGGGGCAACAGTTGAACAAGCGCAAGAAAAACTAGCCGAAGTAGGAACAAATAATCAAAAAGTGGCAAGTGGAATTACTGCTACTGTTAATGGCGAAGACGGCACGCTCCTTTTTTCATTACCAGGAAGATCTGATAATGTAGCTGGAAAAGATGCAGTCTATCTTTTCCACGAAGCAAAAACACCAGATTATATTAAAGAAAAAAGCAAAGATTTGGTTGTCGTCTTACCAATCTATGACGGTAGTCAAATGTTAAATGAAATTCATCTTTACCCAAAAAATGAAAGAAAAACTGCGGATCATCCTACGTTTACAAAAACGATTGGAAATGAAAAAGCAGACTATAGTTATGGTGATACAATTCCTTTTTCTGTTCAAACGACGATTCCTCATGATTTGACAGATTACACATTTTTTAAAGTATTGGATAAGGCTGATGAAGCACTCCAATTTAACCCAGAAAGTTTATCAGTCACAATTGATGGTGAGGATATATCTTCACTTTATGAAAAAAGCATAAATGATCATGGCTTTGAATTACTTTTTAATGACGTAAAAAAATTAGTTCCTTATGAAGGCAAAACAATTGCCATTAGCTATAAAGATACCTTGATTAGTCAAAGTAAAGTAGACGCTGAAATTGTGAATAGAGCTTTTCTTACCACAGACAGCGATAAAATTGTTAAAGATGTCTTTGTTAAGACTGGTGGTAAACGATTTGTAAAAGTCGATGCCTATGATAATACTAAAAAATTATCAGGCGCAGAATTTCTTATCACCAATAATAAAGGTGAATACTTAATCCAAGCTAAACAAGGCTTTACTTGGGAAAAAAATGCTGCGAATAAAAATGTCATCAAACTAGTTTCCGATAAACATGGTGAATTTGAAATTCGAGGCTTGACTTATGGTACTTATCAGTTAGAGGAAATAAAGGCTCCGAGTGGTTATGTGAAAAGTAATGAAAAAATTTCTTTTAAAGTAACTGCCTCCAGTTATAAACAGACAGAAGGAACTTTGAAAGTTGTGAATACCACGCAACGTTCCGAAATTCCTAAGACTAAAAAACCGAATACAGGTCTTTTGCCAAAAACAAATGATATGGCAAATAATAAATTAGTTTGGTTCGGCGCATTCATAATTTTGATTGTTGTGATTGTGTTTGTTCGCAATACAAAAGGAAAAGAATAAGAAGGGGTTAAAGAAGATGAACACGAGAAAACATAGAATTTGGAGTATATTGGCAACTATTATTATGGTATTCCCATTAATTCTAGGACTAGGAAATACTAAAGAAGTATTTGCAGATAGTGAAGGAAATAATACAGTTATCATTCATAAAAAGAAAATGACAAAATTACCTGACTCGCTAATTCAAAATAGTGGGAAAGAAATGGCAGAATTTGATAAATATCAAGGATTAAAAGGTGTAACTTTTTCTGCTTATGATGTGACTGAAGATTTCTACAACGCAAGAAGTAATGGTACTTCTGTCACTGATGCTAAATTACAAATAGAGAAAATTTCAGTAGATGGAAGAAAACCAGTAAAATCTGGTTCTACAGATACTACTGGTGATTTAACATTATCGTTACCTCAAAAAAGTAATAATCAAGATGCAGTTTACTTGATTGTTGAAACTCCTCAAGATGGTGTAACAACCGCTGGGAATATGGTCGTAGCATTTCCAGTATATGAAATGATTAAACAATTAGACGGTACTTACAAGTATGGAACAGACGAATTAAAGGAAATTCATTTATATCCAAAAAATATTGTATCGAATTCTGGTTCTTTAACCGTAAATAAAGTAGGTACAGCGGAAAATGAAGCACTAAATGGTGCTGAATTTGTTATTTCAAAAGAAAATAGCTCCCAATATATTACAAGTGTAAAAGATGGTTTGTACACTTGGTCTACTGATAAATCTGTGGCTAAACATTTTGTGACAGGTAAAAGCTATGAGATTGGAGAAAATGATTTTATTGAAGCTAATGTGGCTGAAGGTGAATTAAAGATTAGTGGCTTGGAAGTTGGCTCATATACATTAGAAGAAGTAAAAGCTCCAGATAATGCAGCTCTAATTACTGATCAAACAAAAACAGATTTTAGTATTGATACAAATAAAGATTCAAAAGCCGAATTAACAGTTAAAAATGACACATCAAAGGTTAAAAAAACAACACCTGAATTAAACGGACAAGACGTTGCAATTGGAGAAAAAATTCAATATCAAATCTCAGTTAATATTCCTTTAGGGATTGCAGATAAAGAAGGTGAAAAAAATAAATATAACCAATTCAATTTAACTGATACACATGATGAAGCGTTAACTTTCGATAATATAAATAGTGGCGATTTTGCCTATACTTTATATGACGGTGATAAGGTAATTAATCCTGAAAATTATACAGTAAACGAAAGCACAAATGGGTTCAATGTTGCAGTTAGTTCAGATTTTATTCCTTCATTAACACCTGGTGGCACCTTGAAATTTGTTTATTTTATGCACTTAAATGAAAAGGCAGATCCAACTAAAGGGTTTAAAAACGAAGCGAATGTTGAAAATGGGCACACTACGGATACCACACCACCAGATGTTACCGTTGTAACTGGTGGCAAACGTTTTGTAAAAATTGATGGTGATGTTACTGCCGATACAACATTAGCAGATGCTTCATTTGTTGTCCGTGACAGCGTTAGTGATAACGCAAGCTATTTGAAAATTGATGACAAAAAAGCAGCCACATGGACAAAAAACAAGTCCGATGCAACCACATTTACTACAAAAGAAGATGGATTAGTTAATATTACTGGTCTTAAATATGGTACTTATTATTTAGAAGAAACCCAAGCACCTGAAGATTATGTTCTATTAACAAATCGTATCAAGTTTGTAGTTAATAAAGATTCTTATGGTACAACTGAAGAACTAGTTAAGCCAGAAAAAGTACCTAACAAACACAAAGGTACACTCCCTTCAACTGGTAGTATTGGAATTTACTTCATTATTGCGGCTGGTGTAGTTGCGGCTGGTATCGCAGTCTTCTACTTTACTAAAGGGCGCAAGCAAACTGAAGCGTAAATGATTTTTGTTTATGTTGCACTAAGACAATTAAGACAGGGCAGAGATTTTTCTCTGTCCTGATTTTTAAGTAAGGATGCGTGTCATGAAAAAAGCCAGAAAATGGAAATGGACTGTTTTGGATATTCTGATGGGTCTCTTATTGCTTTTTGGCATTGGGGCGCTTTGTTATCCTTTTGTTAGTGATACAGTGAATACATTTTTAGATCAGCAAATTATTGATTACTACCAAGCAAAAGCAAATCACGAAAATGAAGAAGCAATGCAAGCTGCGCAAGCAAAAATGGAAAGTCAAAATAAAAAATTAGCGAAAGAAGGCAGTAATCCTGGTGCAGATCCTTGGTCTGAAAAGACCAAAGAGAAGAAAGTACCGGCAAAACCAGCGAAAACATATTTTGAACAGCACACCATTGGTATCGTAAACATTCCGAAAATCAAAATAAAATTACCGATCTTTGATACTACAAATGATTTATTTCTAGCTAAAGGAACTTCTTTACTAGAAGGAACCTCCTATCCGACTGGCGGCAAAAACACCCATGCAGTCATTTCTGGCCACCGCGGTTTACCTTCGGCTAAATTATTTACCGATTTGCCGGATTTGAAAAAAGGTGACGTATTCTTTATTGAAATTAATCAGCGTACGTTAGCTTATGAAGTCGATCAACTAAAAGTAGTGGAGCCAACAGAGACTAAAGATTTATTAATTGAAAAGGATAAAGATTTAGTTACTTTATTGACATGTACGCCTTATATGATTAATAGTCACCGTTTATTAGTGCGAGGACATCGCATCCCTTATACACCGAAGATGGCGAAAAACTTACAACGTGCAGATGATTATCAATTATTACGAGTTGTCTTAATTATTGTCGGCACACTTTTGTTCCTTGGTTTGTTAGTGGCCGCGATTATAAAACATGCCAAAACATTAGCAATTGCTAAAAAGCGCTATCTATTATTATTCACTGCTACAAAAGATGGAAGACCACTTTCTGACTTGACATTTACGGTCTATGATCGTAAAGGAAAACGCCAAATTACCCGTCAAGGCGAGCCTTTAAAAGCAGTCACTAATGAATCCGGAGAAATCCAGATTGAAGCAATGAAAGGTGGCAAATATGTCTTAAAATCTAAGGCAGGTAATCTAAAGATTCGCATTCAAAAAGTGACAGATGAACGTTTTTCATTGTCAACTGTAAAGAGCAACTGGCAAAAGCAATCCGATTTTGTTGTCGAAAACAAATCATGATTCCATTAATTTCTTTATTTTTTTGATTGTTTTGAAGCTGTTTCATTGGGCAGTTAATCATATTTTTGCTACACTTAACTTGTAGTAAAGAATAAGGAGGATACAATCATGGATAAAGATCAAGTTAAAGGTAAAGTAAATGAAACAGCAGGTAAAGCAACAGGTGATGATTCACAAGAATTAAAAGGTAAAGTGCAACAAGAAGCTGGCAAAATTAAAGAAAAAGCTGAAGATTTAAAAGATAACGTTGCTGGTGAAATTAATAAATTATTCGATAAAAAAGATAAAGAAGATAAAAATAGATAGCTTACTTACAGGTGCGTGGCGCCTGTAAGTTTTTTTGTGGTAAAAGAGATTATAGGATTGTCACCAGAAATACGATGATCTATATAGTGGTGGTGAGCTTCATAAACGAGTACGTTCAGCTTTTCTTATAAAGTAAAGTTTTTAGCAGTATGGTTAGATTTTGTAATATCCGTTGGAAATGAAATTTAGAAAATTTTAAAACTATCGCTTTTTGGTCTAGACATTTCTTGATTAAATGAAAAACTGGTGCTATAATTGGGCTATACCAAACAAGTGTAGAAAGAGGTTATCGAAATGGAAATTATCCGCGTAAAAGATGCCGCTGCTGGCGGAAAAAAAGCCTTTGAAATTATTCAACAAGCCATGAAAGATGGTATTCATACATTAGGTCTAGCAACAGGAAGCACACCAATCACGTTATACCAAGAAATGACAAATAGTGATCTTGATTTTTCAAATATGACTTCGGTTAACTTAGATGAATATGTTGGTTTAGGTGGCGAAGATAAACAAAGTTATCGTTACTTTATGAATGAAAATTTATTTAACCAAAAACCATTTAAAGAAACATTTGTACCAAATGGTAAAGCTGAAGACTTACAAGCAGAATGCCAACGTTATGATGATGTCATTGCAACTCATCCAATTGATATTCAAATTTTAGGTATCGGACGTAACGGTCATATCGGCTTTAACGAACCCGGAACACCTCTAGATAGTAAAACTTCTGTTGTTAATTTAACAGAATCGACAATTGAAGCAAACAAACGTTTCTTTGATAAAGTAGAAGATGTTCCAACTAAAGCAGTTTCGATGGGAATTGGCTCAATTTTACAAGGTAAAAAAATGGTCTTAATGGCGTATGGTGAAGATAAAGCCGATGCGATTAAAGGTATGGTTGATGGACCAGTAACAACCCACTTACCTGCTTCTGCGCTTCAAAATCACGCCGATGTTGTCGTAATTGTCGACGATGCGGCCGCAAGTAAATTATAAAAATTAACGCTATAAAAAAGACAGATCCCAATTTTGGGATCTGTCTTTTTAAATAATTTGTAAAATGATGGCCAAAAGTAAAATGATAAAGCCACTCATTGCATTGACCGCATCGTTATCGATTAATCGGTAACCATGAATTAATCGACAAGGTGTCTGATGATGACTTTCGTGCTCAGTGATTTTACCGCAGATTTGGCACTGGTACTTCCTTTGTAAAGTGGCTCCTAACAAACTGTCGATCAACATGCCGCCAATACCTAAACCCAATGGGAGCCAAAAAATAGCATTATTAAATAATTTTGGCGTAAATAACCACAAACCAAAAGCATAAGTAGCAGAAATAAGGAAGCTGCCTCCTACTGCCGCTAAACTACCTAAAAGGGTCACGCCACCTGACAATCCTGGGGATACTTTTTTGAAATTTACGAGATTGTAAGGCTGGCTGTTGGCAAGAATCCCAATTTCTGATGCCCACGTATCGGCTGTAGTGGCAGCAATAATTGCTGCCATAACAAGGCTCCAATTAATATTTAGTAAGGGAAAGCAGGCAAATATCACGGCAACAATTAAGGGCAGGCTGTTTGCCAGCAGTTGTTTGCCATCCCGCTTGGCGCCTTTTTTGCCAATAATATCGTATTTTCTTGTTCTGTATTTTTTTAAAGTGTGAATTAAAATGGCACTCCCGAAAAATAACCCTAACAAGAACCAGGTAAAAGGAGGAGCAAATGCTGCCAAAAAAATACCCAAGAAAATAAAAGTAAGATACCCAGAACATGTCAAATAGTTCGCAATAAAAAGAAAGAAACCAACCAAGGCCGTAAAAATCAAAGCACCGCTGGCGAGATAAAAAGTTATCATAACTGACTCCTTAAACTTAAGAATAATTCTAGTGTTAGTGTAACACGAAAAAGCACTGTCAAAATGCTTTTCCTTATTCAGGTTAGTAACCCAAGAATAAAGAAACATTCTAACAGTGCTTTTTATATTTTAAAGGCCAATTGTATAGTCGTCGTCTGCCATGGCTTCAACTTGGCCCAATAAGTAACCATTTCCTACTTGCGAGAAAAAGTCGTGATTACTTGTACCCGTTGAGATACCGTTCATAACAATTGGATTAACATCGTCAGCGGTATCTGGAAATAGTGGGTCTTGCCCCAAGTTCATCAAAGCTTTGTTGGCATTGTAACGTAGGAAAGTTTTGACTTCTTCAGTCCAACCAATTTCATCGTATAGTTCTTCAGTATAGCGTTCTTCATTTTCATATAATTCATACAATAAATCATACATCCAATTTTTTAACGCTTCTTGTTTGGCTTCTGGTAGTTCATTAAAACCAAGTTGGAATTTATAACCGATGTAAGTACCATGTACGGATTCGTCACGAATGATTAATTTAATGATTTCCGCTACATTGGCTAATTTATTGTTGCCTAAATAATAAAGTGGCGTATAAAAGCCAGAATAAAACAAAAATGTTTCCAAAAAGACACTGGCAATTTTCTTTTCTAGCGGTGTGCCGTTCTTATAAATTTCATTGATTCGTTCTGCTTTTTTTTGTAGGTAAGGATTTGTATTGGTCCATTCAAAGATTTCGTCTATTTCTGATTTTGTGTTTAAAGTTGAAAAAATAGAGGAATAACTTTTCGCGTGAACGGATTCCATAAATTGAATATTATTTAACACCGCTTCTTCATGTGGTGTGCGGACATCATTGCGTAATTGTTCCATGCCGCTTTCAGACTGCACAGTATCTAATAAGGTTAAACCACCAAAAACGTGACCCACCGTTTGCTTTTCTAAATCAGATAAAGTCCGCCAATCATCTAAATCATTTGATAGGGGAATACGTGTGTCTAACCAAAATTGTTCCGTTAATTTTTCCCACGTTGATTTATCAATAATATCTTCAATTTCATTCCAGTTAATGGCTTCGTAATAAGTTGCCATGATTTGCCTCCTAATCTAAGTTGTTGTATCGTCTAGAACTAATCGTCGCAAGTAGAGCTTTGGTATCTCAAGTTCTACTATTGCAACTAGTTGAAAAATACAACTTAAATGACACAGCTTTCACATTGATTGCTACCGATTTCTTCGGCATCGTCTGTAAAGGTACGAATATAATAAATCGATTTAATTCCCTTATGAAAGGCATAATGACGTAAAATATTTAAATCCCGCGTTGTTTGTTTGGTTGTTGCAGTTTTCCATTCATAAAGACCTTTTGGTATATCAGAACGCATAAACAAGGTTAAACTCATGCCTTGATCAATATGTTGTTGGGCTGCAGCGTAAACATCAATGACTTTGCGCATATCCATATCATAAGCAGACGTATAGTAAGGCAATGTATCATTTGATAAGTAAGGTGCTGGATAATAAATTTTACCGATTTTCTTTTCTTGTCGTTCTTCAATCATTCGCGTAATCGGGTGCAAACTTGCACTCGTATCATTAATATAAGAAATCGAGCCATTTGGTGCTACTGCCAAGCGATTTTGATGATATAAGCCATCTTTTTGGACGGCTTCTTTTAGTTTTGTCCAATCTTCACCTGTTGGAATAAAAATTCCTTCAAATAATGCTTTAACTTTATCTGATTGTGGCAAGTGATTTTCAGCAATATATTTATCAAAATAGCTACCATCGGCGTAAGCGGATTTTTCAAAGTTGTAAAAAGATTGTTGCCGTTCTTTGGCGATTTTATTACTTTCCACTAGGGTCCAGTAGTTTAACAACATAAAATAAATATCGGTAAATTCAACAGAGTCTTTGGAGCCATATACCAAATGATTTTTGGCAAAGAAAGTGTGTAACCCCATACCGCCAAGTCCAATCGTATGAGCTTGATTGTTCCCATTGGCAATAGAAGGAACCACATCAATATGCGAGTTGTCCGTTACAAAAGTCAACGCGCGGGTCATTGCTCTAACTGATTTACCAAAATCAGGACTGTCCATTAAGTTGACAATATTTGTTGAGCCTAAGTTACATGAAATGTCTGTTCCTAAAACTTCATATTCTTGACGGCCATTTAAAACTGAAGGGGTTTGGACTTGTAAAACTTCTGAACATAAATTACTCATGATAATTTTGCCATCAATCGGATTTTCGCGATTGGCGGTGTCAACATTTACAATATAAGGGTAACCAGATTCTTGTTGCAATTTAGAAATTTCATTTTCCAATTCCCGTGCTTTGATTTTTTGCTTCCGGATATTGGGGTTTTTGACCAAATTGTCATATTCTTTGGTGATGTCAACATAAGAAAAAGGCACGCCATATTCTTTTTCTACGCTATAAGGACTGAACAAATACATATCTTCATTATTGCGCGTTAATTCATAAAATTTATCCGGCACTAAGACACCTAGGGACAATGTTTTAACCCGAATTTTTTCATCGGCATTTTCCTTTTTGGCAGATAAGAAAGCCATGATGTCAGGATGAAAGACGTTTAAATAGACAACACCGGCACCTTGGCGTTGACCGAGTTGATTGGAGTAACTAAAAGAATCTTCAAACAGCTTCATAACGGGCATAACACCACTGGCTGCACCTTCATACCCTTTAATTGGTGCGCCTGCTTCCCGTAAGTTGGATAAAGTAATGCCAACGCCGCCACCAATACGGGAAAGTTGCAAAGCAGAATTAATACCGCGACCAATTGAATTCATATCATCGGTAATTTGAATAAGGAAACAAGAAACCAATTCGCCACGGCGTTTACGTCCAGCATTCAAAAATGAAGGAGTGGCAGGTTGATAGCGTTGATGAATCATTTCATCGGCTAATGTCATTGCCAATTCTTCGTCACCATTAGCAAAATACAAAGCATTAATGGCAACGCGATCTTCGTAATTTTCCAAATAAAAAGCACCATCATTCGTTTTTAAGGCGTATTGAGAATAAAACTTATAAGCTGCCATAAAGGATTTGAAGGTGAAGTTTTGGGCTAATAAAAAGTCATAGAGTTTCGTAATGAATGCTTGAGAATATTTCGCCAAAAATTCTGTTTCTAAATAATCTTCCGCTACTAAATAAGCCAGTTTATCATTAAAGGTAGCAAATTGTTTTGTGTTTGGAATAACATTTTCACTAAAGAAAGCTGCTAAAGCTTCTTGATCTTTATTTAAGGGGATTTGACCGTCAACAGGTCGGTTGATTTCATTATTCAGTTTGTAATAACTGACGTCTTTAAGCTCTTTTAAACTCATGGAAGGACCAACTTTCTTTTTTAGACTCTAAAACAAAAAATGCGAAAAAAAGAAGGTGTCCCGCGGGTTTTCAAATAATGGAAAAGCAACTGGCGAAAATAATAGCAACACAAATTCATAAAAAACTGCCAGTGTAACTGCTAGGCACTATTCTAACTGCGGTACAACCTTAATTAATTGTGTCTAAGAAGCAAGACTGCGTAATTGGTCCGGTCTAAAACCGATAATTGTTGTCTCGCCTGCGGTCGTTACTGGCACACTTTTGAAACCTTGCTCTTTTAGAAAATTCAATGCATTCGGTTCTTCATCTATATTAATTTCTTTAAAATTGACGTGATTTTCAGTTAAGAAGCGTTTTGTCATTTTACATTGCATGCAGTTATTTTTTGAAAATAAAGTAATTGTCATTGTAATGCCTCCTCTAATTTCTTTATATACTCAGTATAGAGAAGTGAAGGTGAATGTCAAACAAAAAACACTAGATATTGTGTTTTGTAATATTAAACACACTATACATTGTGGTTTTGTCTTAGGCGAGTGTTTGAGATAGCACTAGGACAAGTTTTCTTTCTTGTTTTCATAGAAGAAAAATAAAGTGGTCTAGCTCTAAATTAGAATAATTATTACTATGTGAAAAATATTACAATCTTGTAAATTTCATTGACTTTAAAGGCAACAAACCTTATTCTAAATGAGAATAATTATCAGTCGCAATTGGTTTTTCGTTATAAAGGAGTAATAATGGAAAAATTAGCAGAAGTAGCACCCAATCAAACATTTGTTGTGAAGAAAGTAGCAGCACCCACAGAGGTACAAAAACATTTGCAAAACTTAGGTTTACTACCTGGAAGTCAAGTGGTGTTGTTAAAAAGTAAAGGACTAGATGGGATTGTGTTGGTGCAAAATGCCCGACTGGCTTTGGATCAAAGCTTATTAGCTGCTATTTTGGTTGAGCCAGCGGCAGAAAAAGGTGAAATCTTATCGTTGGACCAATTAACAGTGGGAGATAAGGGAAAAGTGATTAAAATTTTTGGGGAAGGTGCTGTGAAGCGACGTTTGATGGATATGGGATTGACCAAAAATGTCCTTTTAACAGTACGAAAATTAGCCCCCTTAGGCGATCCAATTGAAATTAATTTGCGGGGCTATGAATTGTCTTTGCGAAAAAGTGAAGCTGAATATATTTTAGTAACCTTAATTAAGGAGGGCTAGTATGGAACAATTGCAATTTGCGTTAGCGGGAAATCCCAATAGTGGGAAAACCAGTACTTTTAATCAATTAACCGGTTCCATGCAGTCAGTGGGTAACTGGCCGGGGGTAACTGTTGAACGGAAATCAGGAACCTTGAAAAAACAAAAAAATATTACCATTCAAGATTTACCCGGAATTTATTCTTTATCGCCTTACACACCAGAAGAAATTGTCGCCCGTGATTATCTTTTAACCGGTGCTCCTAATACGATTATTAACATCGTTGATGCAACGAATTTAGAACGCAATCTATATTTAACGACGCAACTAATGGAAACTGGCATTCCAACAGTTTTAGGTTTGAATATGATGGATTTAATCAAAAAAAGCGGTAAAACTATTAATTTGACTAAATTAGCTTACGGTTTGGGTATTCCAGTTGTAAGTATGAGTGCATTAAAAAAACACGGCTTACAAGAACTGATTCAGCAAAGTACAATGGCTGCTGAAAAATTTCCGCCTGAAACGACGTATCCTACTTATGACGATCGCTTAGAAGCCGCTTTAGCGGAAATTATTGATGTATTGGGAAATACTGTGCCACAAAAACAAGCACGATTTTATGCTGCCAAATTATTTGAAAAAGATGAACTGGCAACAGGTGCTTTAGATCTAAGTAAAATTCAAAAAAAAGAAATTAATGAAATTATTGCCATTACAGAAAAAATTTTTGATGATACCAGTGATGCGATCTTAGTCAATGAACGTTATGAATTTATCGCACGTTTGATGGCGTTATGTACTGTCAGCGAAGGTGAATTAAGGTTAACTGTCAGTGATAAAATTGATCAAATTGTTACCAATCGCTTTTTGGCAATTCCAATTTTTGCTTTTGCAATGTGGGGAATTTATTACTTATCAATTCAGACAATTGGTGTTATGGGGACGGATTGGGTCAATGATATATTGTTTGGCACGATGGTTCCGGATTTTGTGACGAAAAATTTACAAGTATGGCAAGTGGCACCGTGGATGCAAGATTTAATCGTAAATGGCATCATTGCCGGTGTTGGCGCTGTTTTGGGCTTTGTTCCCCAGTTGTTAGTCTTGTTTTTCTGTCTGTCACTACTAGAAGATTGTGGTTATATGGCGCGAATAGCGTTTGTGATGGATCGCTTATTTCGTAAATTTGGCTTGTCGGGAAAATCATTTATCCCCATGCTAATTGCAACAGGTTGTGGTGTCCCGGGAGTCATGGCAAGCCGTACGATTGAAAATGAAAAAGATCGCCGTATGACCGTGATGGTGACGACTTTTATGCCTTGTTCTGCCAAATTACCAATTATTGCTTTAGTAGCGGGTGCCTTTTTCCCACAATCCAGTTGGGTTGCCCCTTCTGCTTACTTTGTTGGAGTAACGGCAATTGTTTTATCTGGTATCGCTTTGAAAAAGACACGCATATTTGCAGGCGATCCCGCACCATTTATCATGGAACTGCCTGCTTACCATCTACCGCAAGTAAAAAATGTCTTGCGCCAAACTTTTGATCGAGGTCTTTCCTTTATTAAAAAAGCAGGAACAATTATTTTTGTTTCCAGCATTATTTTGTGGTTTATGTCAAATTACAATTTTACTTTGCAGGCAGTCGCAGGAGACCAAAGTATTTTAGCGAATTTAGGCCGGGTGGTGGCACCGTTGTTTGCGCCTTTAGGTTGGGGAAATTGGCAAGGTGCTGTAGCAACTATTACGGGTCTGATTGCAAAAGAAAATGTCATTAACACCTTTGGCATTTTATTTGGTCATTTAGATGAAGTTTCTGAAAATGGGGCAGAAATTTGGGGGCCGTTGCAAGCAGCGTTTACCCCAGTAGCAGCTTATTCCTTTTTAGTGTTTAACTTGTTATGTGCGCCTTGTTTTGCGGCAATTGGGGCTATTCATCGGGAAATGGGCAATGCCAAATGGACATGGGTTGCTGTTGGCTATCAATGTGGACTGGCCTATGCGGTTAGTTTTGTGATGTATCAATTTGGTCATGTTCTCTTTGAAGGTGGTACCATTAATGTTGCGACAATCATAGCACTGGCCGTGTTAGCATATGGTGCTTATGTTTTATTACGTAAATCATCCGTACCAAAAGATGATGTTATTTCAATGCATCAATTAAAAGAGGGAGTGGAATAAATGGTTGCGACGATAATTTTAAGTATCTTAATATTTGGTGCAGCAGCCTTTGTTGTCTATCGACAAGTAAAAAAAGGCAGTAGTTGTGAGGATTGCAAAACGAGTTGTCCAGTAAAAAAAATAGATTAAAACAGAATATTTTTTGAGAAGATAAAAATAAGAGGGGCTCTACTAAGCTTTGCACAGTAGAACTTCTCTTATTATTTTTTCTAAAAAATACTGTTATTGTACCGAAAATAGCTTTTTGTAAGGAGAATGAACTTCAACTTGATTAGCGATTTATCAAATACAAGAAGTGTTGAAGTTTTCGCACTATTTATTAATGCGTTTATATAAGTAATATTTTGTTACGCCCCGCATTGGTGTATCAGGTAGATTACCAAAGATGACAAAGCCATTCTTTTGATAAAATTCTACAGCTTGATAACTTTTTGTTGTTAGCGTTAGATTGATGACGCCTTCTTCTTGTGCCCAATCTTGTAATGCTTGCAAAAGTCTAGAACCGATACCTTGATTTTGAAATTCCGGTTTGACTGCTAGCAGACTGACATGAAGATTTTCAAAATCTTCTTTGGCGATTAATCCCCCCACTAATTCCTCATCTAAGATGGCAGCAATCGCCAGTTTTTCATGCTTTTTTGGCAGCTCCTCGTGGAATTGCTTGTAATATTGGGTAGTAAATACTTCCCTTAATAAAGGTTCAATGGTCTCTGTTTGACTGGTTTCAATTCGAATCATGAAAATTCCTCCTGTCTATGCTCATTTAGTATAGCAGTTCCAAGGATAAGAATGTAGTGATAGTAATTTAATTGTTAAAGGGAAATATAATTATATAAGAAGATAGATGGATAGATGAGAAAATGCAAAATAATGTTTGAATATGTTTGTTAGCGCTGCTTTTTCCAGGAAGAACAGAGAATAATGTTGGAAAGGGTTTACAAATGTTTATTTACGTGTTACTATACCAGTGAAGTTAATACTTAGTGGATTGTTACTATTCGATTAGGCAAAAACCGCGAATGAGAGGTCAATACCAGTGTCTTTACATGGTATGATAAACCTGTCATTTGCGGTTTTTTTATTGGTTTATAAGAGGAGGGAAGTTATGTACCGCATTATTCAAGTCTTAAATAATAATGTTGCCATTATTCGAATAGAAAACGATGAGCAGGCTATCGCAATGGGAAAAGGAATTGTCTTTCAAAAGAAAAAGGGTGATTTATTAAAGAAAGAGGAAATTAGTAAACTTTTTATGTTGCGTAATAAAGAGTCTCAACAAAATTTTTCATCTTTACTAAAAGACTTGCCCTTAAATTTTATTACAACTGGCTATGAGGTGATTGATACAGCCGTTCGTAAATTCAATTATCCAGTTCAAGAATACATCTACGTTACTTTAACAGATCATATTTATTGGAGTTATCAAAACCAACAAAAAGGTTGTTATGAAATGAGCCGCTTACCTGATATGAGTAAAGAATATCCCACCGAATATGCCATTGGCAAAATGGCGGTAACAATCATTAATAACCGTTTAAATACGAATTTTCCTGATGATGAAATTGGAAGAATTGCTCTTCATTTTATCAATGCTAAGCGCGAAGGAGAGGCAACAGAAGAAGTGGTTGATCCTCGTCAAGATATTGTTAAGTTAGTAGAGAAAGTATTAAATCAAAAAAATATTCATCGAACAGAAGAAAATAAAAATTTTTATGATCGTTTGATGATACATTTGAATTATTTTGCTGACAGACTTAATCAACCAGAAGAACAGGTTATCTTTTCTAAAAATCTTGAAACAAATATCAAAACAGATTATCCCAATGCCTACGAGATAGGCCATGAAATCTATCAATTGATTAGTGATTATGCTGGACGAAAACTTAGTGATAGTGAACGAGTATATCTGGCAATTCATATCCAACGACTACTACGAAAGAAGGTTTAACAATGAAAGAAATGAGAACGCTACCAAAAGATTTTATTATGGGTGGTGCAACCGCTGCTTACCAAGCAGAAGGTGCAACAAAATTAGATGGTAAAGGATTAGTTGCATGGGATACATGGCTAGAAGAAAAAGGACGTTATACTGCAGACCCTGCTAGTGATTTTTATCATCAGTATCCAGTTGATTTAAAACTGTGTCGGGACTTTAAAATTGATAGTTTACGCATGTCTATTGCTTGGAGTAGAATTTTTCCTAATGGATTCGGGGAGATTAATCAAGCCGGTGTAGATTATTATCATCGTGTTTTTGCTGAATGTGAAAAACAAGGAGTAGTTCCCTTTGTAACGATTCATCATTTTGATACACCCAAAACATTATTTGATAATGGTGATTTTTTAAATCGAGAAAACGTTGAACATTTTGTAAATTATGCAAAATTTTGTTTTGAAGAGTTTAAAGAAGTGCATTACTGGAGTACATTTAATGAAATTTATCCCGTTGCTACTAATCAATATTTAACAGGTGTCTTTCCACCCGAAATAAAGTTTAATTTAGAAAAAGTTGTAACTTGTTTACACAATATGATGTGGGCACATGCCAGAGCAGTAAATATTTTTAAAGAGGGTAATTACGAAGGTGAGATTGGGGTTGTTCACTCCTTAGAACCAAAATATCCTTTTTCTGAAGATGAGAAAGATGTCCATGCTGCGGCTAAAGATGACGCCTTGTCGATAGCATTTTTATTAGATGCGACCTATAAAGGGCGCTATTCAGAAAAAACAATGACACTAGTTAATGAAATATTAGCAGCGAATAATACGAGTATTGAATTTGAAGAATCAGATTTCGTTGCAATGGAGAAAGCGGCGACGCAAACTGATTTTTTAGGAATTAATAATTACCAAAGCCACTGGGTGCAAAATTATGATGGAGAAAGTGAGATTGGCTTCAACGGTACTGGTGAAAAAGGAACGAGCTATTATCGTATTAAGGGAATTGGAGAACGGGTTCAAAGAGAAGATATCCCTAAAAATGATTGGGATTGGTCAATTTATCCCGAAGGCTTGTTTGATTTATTAATTCGTATTAAAGAAGACTATCCAAACTATGGAAAAATTTATATAACTGAAAATGGCTTAGGCTTTAAAGACGATTTCAGTGACGGTGTGATTATGGATGATTCTCGAATTGAATATTTGCGTGGCAATTTTAATTCGATTTCAAAAGCAATTGATGCTGGAGTAACAGTTAAGGGATATTTTATTTGGTCTTTAATGGATGTATTCTCTTGGGCAAATGGCTACAATAAGCGGTACGGTCTCTTTTATGTTGATTTTAAGACACAAAAACGTTATCCCAAAGAATCTGCTTATTGGTATAAGTTTGTTAGTGAAACGAAAGTAATTATTTAGCACGATGATGAACCTAGTTAGTACAAGTATGCGAAAAAGTCAGAATATTGAAAAAACGGAGTGGAAGAGATGAACAAAGAAGATTTACAAATGCTAGGCTTTGAGATTGTTGCTTATGCGGGAGATGCCCGAAGTAGTTTATTAACAATTATTAAAGAAGCACGTGTTGGCAATTTTGAAAATATTGCTACGCTAATGGCCGATGCGGAGGAGAACTTGAATTTAGCTCACAATGTTCAAACAAAGTGTTTGGCAGCAGAAGCAGAAGGTGAAGAATTAGATATCGGGTTTATTTTTGTTCATGGTCAAGATCATCTAATGACTACTATTCTTTTGAAGGAGTTAACAGAAAATTTCGTTGATTTGTATAAAGAAAAATACAATAAATAAAAGTTAGGGAGAAAATGAAATGAACGCTATTATCAAACAAATTGAAAAGCACCAGGCAACTTTCCAAAAGATTTCACGGAATATTTATTTGTCTGCAATCAAAGATGGCTTCTTGGCTGCAATGCCTGTTATCTTATTTTCAAGTATTTTTATTCTAATTGCTGCGATTCCACCAATTTTTGGTGTTACTTTGCCAGCAAGTTTTGAAACATGGTTATGGAAAATTTACGATTTTACTATGGGATTAGTGGGAATGTTGGTAGCTGGTACAACAGCACGTTGTTTAGCTGGATCAATGAATCGTAAAATGCCAGATGGTAAAGTCATTAACGAAACTTCAGTTATGTTAGCTTCTATTTGCGGTATGTTATTACTTGCGGTAAATAAAACTGATGGTGCTTTTGTTGCTGATTATATGGGAACTAAAGGATTATTATCTGCTTTTGTTGCAGCTTTTATTACGGTTAATATGTATAAGTTCTGTATTAAACGTGATATTACAATCAAGATGCCACCAGAAGTACCCGGAAGCATCTCACAAAACTTCCGTGATGTTTTTCCATTTTCTTTTTCAGTAGTAGTCTGTGCAATCATCGATTTGGTTTCCCGCTATTTTATTAATGCTCCTTTTGGTGAGATGTTTTCTAAATTATTATCACCACTTTTTTCTGCAGCGGAATCTTATCCTGGAATGGCATTAATCTGGTTTTTAGTTCCGATGTTTTGGTTTGTGGGAGTTCACGGTCCATCAGTAGTTAAACCTGGATTATCATCTGCTTTATATGGGAATACTGAAGCAAATTTGAAATTGTTTCAAAATGGGGAACATCCTTTTCACTCTTTAACAGAAAATTTTGGTAATTTCATTGGGGAATTAGGTGGCACAGGAGCGACGTTTATAGTACCAATTATTTTTATTTTATTAATGCGCTCTAAACAATTAAAAGCTGTTGGTAAGGCATCTATTATTCCGGTAATGTTTGCAGTAAATGAACCATTATTATTCGCAGCACCAATCATCTTAAATCCATACTTTTTAGTACCGTTTTGTTTGGCACCAGTTGCAAATGTACTTATTGGTAAAGTGTTTATCGATGTTTTTGGTATGAACGGCTTCATGTATGTCTTGCCATGGGCGACGCCTGGACCAATTGGGACAGTACTGTCAACCAATTTTCAACCAATTTCATTTGTGTTGGCGGCGACATTGCTGATAGTAGATTTCTTTATCTATATGCCATTTTGTAAAGCTTACGATAAAGTTTTAGTTGAACAAGAAGCACAACGATCAGAAGAAATTGATGAAGTTGAAGAGCTTGCACCAGAATTATCACCAAATGTTGCAGCAGCCGTTGTTGATGGCAACGAAACTGTTGTGATAGAAAACAGTCCCGCAATTAGTTCAAAAGCTAGTGGTAAAGGAATTGATGAAGATTTAAATGTTTTAGTTTTGTGTGCAGGGGCAGGAACCAGTGCTATGTTGGCAAATGCTTTAAAAAAGGGAGCATCTGAAACTGGGAAACACATAAATGCCGCAGCTGGTTCCTATGGTTCTCATTATGATATTATGAACAATTACGATGTTATTGTCCTAGCGCCACAAGTAAATAGCTACTATGAAGATATTAAGATGGACACGGACAAATTAGGAATTAAACTAATTGCAACTAAAGGAGCACAATATATCAATTTAACTCGTGATCCAAAAGGTGCAGTTGATTTTGTATTGGGAGAATTGAATAAATAAATTTGCTAAGTTTCCTGCTTAGTTAAGGTAGAACAGCCGAGGTTCTACCTTTTTTCTTATAGTGGTTTGGGTGGAATAAGCTAAATAAGTTAATAAACATTTTTTTCACGGATTGGTGTGAGAAGAAAAGATTCTTAAGAGACATTCAGTAATGGAGGTAAGTTCAGATGGAGAAATATCTGATTAAAGATTGGCGTTTTTATTTAGGTGATAATGAAATTGCTTGGCAAAAAGATTTTAACGATGAAGATTGGCAGAAAATAACTGTTCCCCATGACTGGAGTATTGCTCAAGATTTTACTAAGAACGCTTCTAGCGGTACAGGATATTTGCCTGGTGGTATTGGATGGTATCGGGCTCATATTGTGGCAAAAGAAATTGGAGAATTTACGGATAAAATTACACAATTACGTTTTGATGGTGTTTATAAAAATTGTCAAGTTTGGGTAAATGGTTACCATTTGGGCGGCTGTGTATCTGGTTATAGTTCATTTCAATTTAATTTGACAGAAATTTTAAGTTATAACACCAATGACGAAATTGTAATTGCCGTTAGGGTAGATCACACAGATATTGCGGATTCTCGATGGTACAACGGTAGTGGTATTTTCCGTCCCGTAACAATTGTGACTAATCATCCTATTATGATAGATCGGTATGGTATCACCTTTGAAACGGCAGAATTAAGATGTGATGAAGCTGTTATTCAAACAAAAATAACAGTAACGAATTTTAATGAAGAAAAAAAAGTAGCACATATTAAGCAAAATTTAACTGATTCAGCGGGCACAGTCGTAACCATTGGGCAAAAAGAAATCACATTATCTGCAAATGAAAGTCATGAAATTCAATTTGAAATGACTCTATCGGAGGTAAAATTATGGCGACCTGAAACGCCCAATTTGTATACTTTAACAACGATTATTTTAAGTAATGGCAAGGTAAATACTTATCAAGAAAAGGTAGGAATTCGCACCTTTGAATTTACTGCTGAAGACGGCTTTATTTTAAATAATACAGCTAATATAAAATTAAAAGGCGTCTGTCTTCATGAAGATGCGGGTTGTTTTGGTACTGCTGTTCCTAAAGCAGTCTGGCTGCGCCGCTTACTAAAATTAAAAGAAGCAGGCTGCAACGCGATTCGTATGGCACATAATCCTCATGCACAAATTTTATATGATTTGTGTGATGAACTAGGCTTCTTTGTTTTTGATGAAGCCTTTGATGAATGGGAAAATCCGAAAAATAAATGGTGGCGAGGGCACAATGTTTATCCGCCTAAATATGAAGGATATGCTAAAGACTTCCCCGCATGGCATGAAAAAGATCTAATTAACATGGTACAGCGAAATAAAAATCATCCTTCAGTTATTGCTTGGAGTATTGGGAATGAGATCGATTATCCGAACGATCCTTATGCCAATGATTTGTTTAATGAAATGGAAGGAAATAACGATGCTAATAAACCAGCGGCAGAACGAATTTATAATCCTAATAGACCAGATACACGCCGCTTGACAACAATTGCCAAGCAATTAAGTGAAATTGTCCATAAAGAAGATCGAACTAGACCAACTACATTGGCTGCGGCGTTTCCAGAACTATCTTATCAAACAGGATTATTAGACAGTGTAGATGTGGTTGGTTATAACTACAAAGAACATCTATATGAAGAACATCACCGTTTATTTCCTACAAAACCTTTTGTCGGTAGTGAAAATCGACATAGTTACCAAAATTGGTTAGCTACTAGAGATAATAATTACATCGCTGGACAATTTTTGTGGACAGGCATTGATTATCTAGGTGAATCTCGCGGTGTTTGGCCTAAGCATGGGACTTATCGTGGATTACTTGATATGTGCGGTTATGAGACAATAATGTTTTATAAACGTAAAAGCTGGTGGACTGAAGAACTAACCGCCCGTCTTTTTACCCGACCGGCTAAAGAGAAATCAGCTGATCCCTGGGAAGCTGTTTATCGTAAGTGGAATTACATTGTAGATGAACAAGTGGAAATTCGTTTGTATACTAATGCAGAAAAGTTTGAATTAACGTTAAATGATGATGTAATTGATTTAGTCTTTGATGAAATAGAGGGGTACTATTCTGGGATTATTCCTTATACAGCAGGTGAACTAACTGTATTGGCAAAAAAAGATGATAAAGAAATTACAGATACACTAAAAGCAGTCAACCAAGCTCAGCGATTGGAAGCAAATGTTTGGCAAGTACCAATGGCTTATGAAGTTTTTTTACCCAAAAATGAAATCATCAAACAAATTGAATTGTCATTAGTAGATAAAGATGGCAATTTGACAAATGAAAATGAAGTCATCGGCTTTACTGGAGAAAACTGCGAATTTTTAGGATTTGAAAATGGTGATATGGACGATATGACTAATTATAGCCAAAAATATCGTCGAACGCGCTATGGCCGCGCTATTTGTTACCTAAAAATGTCAGTTGATACGCAAGCTAAAGCAGTCTTTTCTGTTGCTGGGTATCATGATTTAGTAGTTGAACTATAAAAAAATAATTGCAGTGATTTTTTAAGGCTCATTATTGATTCCCTTAAAAATTACTGCGATTAATTATTGATTAGTAAAAAAATACCACCGCATACAGTCTCTTCGAAACGTCTAAAAGACGCCGAGACTGTACCGGTGGCGTGGGTTTGGCACCCAATGGGCCGTGAGGGGCTCGAACCCGCGACCCGCTGATTAAGAGTCAGCTGCTCTACCAACTGAGCTAACGGCCCAAAATACTTTAAGAAAAGTACTTTTTTATGTTAGCACTCTGTTTTTGAAATTGCAAGAAGAAACCCAGAAAAAAGTTTTGACTTCTTAATTTATCGCAAGAAAAAATTTACAGTAGAGCAAAACTTCATTCACAATTTTTTCACACATTCTCGTTAGTATACAAGAGTACCAACAATAACCTGTCTTTTTAAGACAAACCCTAACACTTTTTCATTTTTACTCCTGCCTGTCGGTTCCCCGCCGACAGGTCTTTTTTTATTTATTATTTTTTTGAGTTGTGTTTCCTAACATACTTCTAAAAATTTCCTTTAGTTGGCTAGTCTTGTGGAGTAAAATATGTTATATTCTATCTAGTTTTTAAAACTACTTTATATAATTGTCATAAAATTTATGTGGGGTAATGAATATGAATGATAGTCTTCAAAATGAAGCTTTAAAAAAATGGGGCGAAGCGATTAGTGAATTCCATTTGCCTCGTTGGGATCAATTACCAGACTTAGAACTATATATGGATCAAGTAATTCAATTGGTAGACCAATACTTATCTCCTGTTACTACTGGGGACAAGCATCCTCTTTTAACAAAATCAATGGTGAATAATTACGTCAAACTTGGACTAGTTCCAGCCCCTGTAAAAAAACGCTATACCAGAACGCATGTTGCTTTTTTATTGGCTATTACAACCTTAAAACAAGTATTAACAATTCCAGAAATTAAAGAAGCAATTGTTTTTCAAGGCCGTACTGACGGAATTCGCGAAGCCTATAACTTTTTTTGTCGGGAACAGGAGAGTGCGATCCACTTGATTGCCCGTCAAGCAAAAGGAGAAGGTGTAACGTATCCGACTGAGCCAATTCCATTTGCCTATTTAGCTGCCCGCACAGCAACGATTGCTTTTGCTAATAAAATATTGGCCGAAAAAGTGATTAGTTGTGAGATTGATTATGTACGACAAGGAGAAAAAAATGACTAAAGAAAAAATTGCGCTATTAGTAGATTCAGGAACAGATGTACCAGAAGAAATAAGTGTTGCCAATCATATGTACACAATTCCTTTAAAAATTATATACAAAGATCGGGAATATACCGATAAAGTGGATATTACACCAGATGAAATTTATCGTAAGCTCCGCCAAGAAATTCCTTCGACATCGTTGCCTGATGGGGATACGATTAACAAAATTTTCGACCAAATTAAAGCAGATGGCTATACCCATGTGCTGGCCATTACGATTTCAAGTGGTTTAAGTGGCACAAATAATGCGGTCCGCCTTTTGGGTGAGCATTATGAAGGATTAACCACTTATGCTTTTGATACGAAAAATATCGGGATTGGAGCAGGTCTGCAAGCGATTCGGGCAGCCGAATTGTTACAAGCGGGCTTATCTTTTGAAGCATTAATTTCCCAATTAGAAAAAGAAGTTTTACAAAATAAAGTTTACTTTAATGTGGCAACTTTAGAATATTTGCAAAAAGGTGGACGCATTGGATTAGTGGCGTCCATTTTAGGCAATGCTTTAAAATTAAATCCGATTATTTCTTGTAATGATGAAGGAATTTATTACACTGTAGCCAAAGCCAGAGGACGCAAGAAAAGTCTTGAGAAAACTTTAAGTTTGATTCGAGAAGCAGTAGGTAATCACCAAAAGGTACGCTTAGCTGTCGCACATGGTGATGCGTTGGAAGAAGCTAAAATGATGTTGGAAGTGTTGAAAAAAGAATTTCCTCAAGTTAAAGAATTTTTCTTTGGTCAGATTTCTCCGGCATTGGTTGTTCATACCGGCCCAGGTTTACTAGGATTTGGGATTCAAGCATTAGATTAATTAAAAAAATAATTATTTTGTAGCTTAACAAGCAAAGAATTACGTAACTAACAGAAATATTATAGTTGCGTAATTCTTGTCCTTTTGTTAAGCTTTTTGTTTTTAAAAGGTTGATAGGACTGGAAATTTTCCATTTAATGAAATGCCTGCCAAAATGAGTTATAATGGTAGAGACAAATTTAAGAAGCATAAAGAGGTGTCTTCTAATGAAGAAAATATTAGTAGTTGACGATGAAAAACCGATTTCAGATATCGTCAAATTCAATTTAACCAAAGAAGGATACGAGGTCTACACGGCTTTTGATGGTGAAGAAGCTATCGAAAAAGTAAAAGAAGTCGAGCCGGATTTGATTTTATTGGATTTAATGTTACCAAAAATTGATGGGCTAGAAGTAGCCCGCGAAGTACGAAAAAATTATGATATGCCAATTATTATGGTAACAGCTAAAGATTCCGAGATTGATAAAGTTTTAGGCTTGGAGTTAGGCGCAGATGATTACGTAACAAAACCATTTTCCAACCGGGAATTGGTGGCGCGTGTTAAAGCCAACTTGCGTCGAGGCTCTACGGCAGCTAAAGAAGCAGAAGAAGCGCCAAATTCAGAACTCTCAATTGGCGATTTAACAATTCAGCCTGAAGCCTACATGGTAATGAAAAACGGCGAGGCGATTGAATTAACACATCGAGAATTTGAGCTTTTACATTATTTAGCCAAACATTTAGGTCAAGTTATGACCCGAGAACACTTATTACAAACTGTTTGGGGTTATGATTATTTTGGCGACGTTCGTACTGTTGACGTAACTGTGCGACGTCTACGAGAAAAAATCGAAGACAATCCTAGCCATCCCAATTATTTAGTTACAAGACGAGGCGTAGGGTATTACTTGCGCAATCCGGAACAGGAGTAATGGAATGAATAAAAAAGTTCGCTTTTTTCAATCAGTGAACTTTAAAATCGCCCTGGCATTTATCTTGATCTTAATTATTTCGATCGAGATTATCGGGGCGTATTTTATTCGCGGATTGGAAAATAAAACGGTGGAAAGTTTTACCACCGGCATGAATCGGCAAGCCGCCAGTTTAGCTGGCACATTAGGTTCTGAATTAAGTAAAGATGAAGGCAAAGATACCGATGAAGCGGATGCTTCAATACAAAGAATTATTGATACCAACAAGAGTGGCGATATTATTGAAATTCGTGTTGTGGATGAAAAAGGAATTGTACGCGCCACTACCAATGTCTCAGATCGTAGTGCAAGAGGAAAGAAAAATGATTATCGCGATATTGATGATTTAGCAGTGAAAACGGAAATGGCAATTGATGATGCCACGGGAAATCGGGTCTATATCAATGTTCAACCCATTCAATCGCCTACAGGTGACACTATTATCGGGGCAGTTTACATTAAAAGCGATATTGAAAAACAATACTTAGAAATTCAAAATACGGCATTAATTTTTGTCACTGCCTCTATTATTGCTGCTGCTATTTCGATTATCGTAGCCGTTTTAGTTTCCCGTTCGATTACACAACCAATCGGGGAAATGCGCGAACAAGCGCGGCGTATTGCCAGAGGAGATTACAGTCGTAAGGTTGCTGTCCATGGAAAAGATGAGTTAGGACAATTGGCGGAGACTTTTAATCAACTAGGCGATCGCATCGAAGAAACACAAGAAGCAATGGAAGCGGAACGCAACCGTTTGGACAGTGTTCTTTCCCATATGACAGATGGGGTTGTTGCAACAGATAGACGCGGCAAAGTAATTACAATTAATGAAATGGCAACAAACCTTTTAAATGTTACGAGTGAAGAAGCAGTCGGCCATTCAATTTTAGAATTATTAGATATTGAAGAAGATTATACGTTGCGAAAATTATTGGAAAATCCTGATGAAATGTTGATTCCACGAGAAGCGCCAGATGGTAGTGAGTTGATATTACGGACCGATTTTTCTATGATTCGCAGAGAGTCTGGATTTATTAGTGGATTAGTTGCCGTTATGCATGATGTAACCGAACAAGAAAAAACAGAGCAGGAGCGACGTGAGTTTGTTTCAAATGTCTCTCATGAACTACGGACGCCTTTAACGAGTATGCGAAGTTACATTGAAGCGTTAAGTGAAGGGGCATGGGAAGATCCAGAGATTGCACCTAATTTTTTAAAAGTAACGTTGGATGAAACAGACCGCATGATTCGTATGATTAATGATCTATTGAATTTGTCACGGATGGATAACGATAAAAATAATATGCAGCTGGAATATATTAATTTCAATGAACTAGTCGATTTCGTTTTAGACCGTTTTGATATGATGGTGAATGCGCAAGATCAAAAGAAAAAATATATTATTCGGCGCGAGTTTACCAAACGTGAATTGTGGGTCGAAGTAGACACAGATAAAATGATGCAAGTGATTGATAATATCATGAACAATGCGATTAAATATTCTCCTGATGGTGGGACGATTACGGTGCGACTGATGGAAACCCATAATAATATTGCGTTGAGTATTCAAGACCAAGGCCTTGGAATTCCCAAAAAAGATTTACAAAAAGTTTTTGATCGTTTTTACCGTGTGGATAAAGCACGGGCTAGAAAACAAGGGGGCACAGGTTTAGGGTTGGCTATTTCAAAAGAAGTTATTAAAGCGCACGGGGGTAGTATCTGGGCTGAAAGTACAGAAGGGCGCGGTTCAACGTTCTTTATTACACTGCCTTATGAACCATATGAGGGGGATTGGTGGGAATGAAAATATCAGAACGCATTATCAGGATTGGTTTAATTGCGTTGATTATATTGAGTTTTTATCTTTCTTATATGATTTGGTTAAGTCCAACTGCTAGAAGCAGTCTGCAAACAGATAAACATACCGAACGTATCGTGAGCACCACACAAAATATCCGAAAAGCAACGGACATTTTTTTACCATTACGTTTGGTTTGGGTGAATGGTGAAGATAATATTAAGCAAACTTCTTCTGATATCCTCATTGGAGATGTTCAAAGTTTAGTAAATAAGGCTAGCTTTGGCACGCCGGAGAAAAAAACATATGATAACGATGAAAACTTTCTAGCTGATGTGGATATTAAACATGGCGTGGAACTTTCTTATTTTGGTCCGTTTCTTGTGAAAGAGTACGCCGAGATGTTTAATTTGGACTTAACACTAGATAAATTACAAGATGTTCATTTTACGAAAGCTCAAATTGATTTTGATAGTCACCAAATCCGTTTTGTCAATATGCGGCGACATCAAATTATTGAAGTGCCCATCACAATTGATGAGATGAAAATTTCTCAGCTTATGACAGACGCTGACGAGAAAAATTGGCTAATTATGAATGAAGAGAATCGGATTTCGAGTATGCAATACAATACACAAAATCCGGTCAAATTAAAACGTTATAGTTATATTGCCTCCAATTTATCTTATACCACTTTTCGGGATGCTTTTTTTTCCAATCCCCAAGATGTAAAAATGAATGAGGAAACAAGTAATTTAGTTTTATACGATGGTACGGAAAATATGAGTATCCAAGAAGAAAAGCAATTAATTGACTTCAGAGGTGAGATTGATTTAAGCGGTGGTGAAGGAGATATCTATTCACAAAGTTTCAGCTATATTGCGCGTCTTGGCTCGAATTTAGGAAACTTGCGCTATTTTGATCGCGACAAAGATGAAATTAGTTATCGGATTTTTGTCGAAGGTTATCCAGTTTTTGGTGATGCCTATCAAGGTGAAGTAAATTTGAAAGTTAATAGTGAAAATAAGACAGATAATGGCACATTACCGGTTCAGATCTTATCCAGTATGAATGCAATTCAAGTACCGATTCCGTCAGATGAAACGGTTGAACTGCCACCAAGCCATACGATTATTGAAAATTTAACTTATATGGGTGTGAACCAAAGCCTTGTTCAGTCATTGGTTATTGCTTATGGTCGTCAAGACTTATCTTCGACAAGCGGTGTCGTTGATTTAGTGCCGATGTGGTACATTCGTTATGATGGCCAATGGTATTCTTATGACGATCTTATTACAAAACTGCAGCAAGGAACGGGGGCGGATTAATTGGATTTTAAAAAAATCGAATGGATCTTTTTCTTGGCTTTTCTGGGGCTGAATATCTTTTTGTTTAGTATCTATCATGCTGCCCGTAATGAAGAAGGTAATGTTTCTAGTACCAATCAAAAAATTGATATTGAACAACGCTTAGAAGCAGATGAAATCGATATTAAGGGAAAACTTTCCGCAGAAGTAAAAGAAGGTTATTACCTGGCGGCTGTACCGACCGATATGAATGATGCTATCAATAATGAAAAAAATAAAAACAACGGATCCTTTAATAATGAAGTTAGTTTTGCTGGTGATGGTCATAGTCAGGTCATCTACACTCCTAGCACGAATTTTTATATTAAAGATGGCAAAGAAACCAAAGAAAACGTGGCTTCTTTTTTGAAAGATACAAAAGAAGTTCTATTTGGCGGGGAGTATCAATACTTGCCCCATGAGTCGTTGACAGATCCAGAATATCCTGAGATTATCTGTGCGCAAAGTTTTGAAGGTATTCCTTTTTATGACAATACCAGTAAAATGGAGATTGTTTTAGAAGAAAACGATGGACTGCTACGTGTTTCACGATACATGCAAACCCATTTATCTGCGATTGAAAAACTCCGGGAAAAGATGGCACTGTACAGTGAAAAAGATGCTGTAAACACACTTTATATCAATAATAAACTGCCAGCAAAATCAAAGATTTTATGGCGACAACTCTCGTATGTGATGATTTTACAAGTTCGAGGGAAAAACGTTTATGTACCGGCTTGGCTAATTGCCGTGGAAAATGGGAATAATAATATTCAAATAGAAACGGTTAATGCCTTTACAAATCGTATCATTACCAATAATACGTTACAAAAGGTGGAAAATACCAATTAAGGTATGTATAATAGAAACGTTTAGAAGGTGTCGTTATTTAGTGGATACTTTAGTTTAGTTGAAGGGAAGTCTAGCAGATGGTAGAAGCTGCTTTAAAAATTAGTGTGTTAGCCAGTGGCAGTTCTGGCAATTCTTTATACATTGAAAGTGAAAAAAAACATCTACTCGTCGATGCCGGTCTTTCTGGTAAGAAGATTACATCACTAATGGCTGAGGTTGGAAAAAATCCTGCTGATTTAGATGCCATTTTAGTAACCCATGAACATCGAGATCATATTCATGGTGTCGGGGTCCTGGCTAGAAAGTATGGATTAGACGTTTATGCCAATGAAGGAACGTGGCAGGCGATGGATGGCATGTTGGGAAAAATTGATGTAGCCCAAAAGCATATTTTTGAAATGGGCAAAGTATTAACGTTTGGTGACATGGATGTTGAAAGTTTTGGTGTTTCCCATGATGCTGCAGCTCCTCAATTTTATCGGTTCCACAAAGATGGTAAATCTTTTGTCATGTTGACTGATACGGGGTATTGTAGCGATCATGTCCGGGGAATTATCCGGGATGCAGATGCATATCTAGTGGAAAGTAATCACGATTTAGAGATGTTACGCATGGGGCCTTATCCTTGGAGTTTGAAACAGCGGATTTTAGGTGATCGCGGACATTTGTCAAATGAAGATGGGGCTTTAGTTATGACTGATATTATCGGCGATAATACCAAACGAATTTATTTAGGCCACTTAAGTAAAGAGAACAATATGAAAGAACTTGCTCATTTAACGATGAAAAATGTTTTAAAAGAACATGACTTAGGTGTGGATTATAATTTCAAAATTTATGATACCGATCCGGATCAGGCTAGCGAATTATTTGCGATTTAAATTATGTAGAAAATTGGATGATTGTTGTAGAACTGTTACGTTAGAATACAGCTACAATAAGATTGAAATTTAGTTCACTAATTAATGACAAAAACACACTTGTGTATATACACAAGTGTGTTTTTGTGTTTACTGTGATCCGGTTATATCTTTCTTAATACGAAAAGTCTAAACAAGGTCTTGTATAAAGAAGGTGTACATTTTTAAAAAATCGACGCTGATGGCAGAGCGTTAGGGAATGCAAAATATGAGTTGTTGAAACAAGGAAAGCCTGCCATTGTCACAACTTTGTTGTAGACGGCAAACAAGTGAATGGGATGAAGCTTAATTTAGCTAACTATCAGGCCGCGATTACTGGTAAAAAAACAAGTGGAGATACAAAATTAGCAGGTGCAGAGTATCAAATTTTCAGAGCTAATGATACTAGGACACCGTTGACCACAACTGATAAAGACGGTAATAGTCAGACGATTCTTAAAACGGATAATGAGGGAGAATTTTATGCAAAAGGTCTAAGTGCGGATGATTATATTTTGAAAGAAATAAAAGCGCCGACTGGCTATATCTTAGATGAAACAACGCATAAATTTACTATCTATCCACAAAAAGATAAACCCGCAACTTTAGATTTGGGAAATTTTGAAAATTATCAGGGAACCGCAAAATTAATTAAAAAAGCAACCTCTGGAAAATTATTGGCGCGGGCTATCTTTGAAGTTCAAGATATGAAAGGTAATGTCATTCAAAATAGTCTGATGTCTGATGAAAATGGTACGGTATCTGCAAGTAATCTCGCTCCGGGGGATTATCAATTTATTGAAACGAAAGCGCCGACTGGCTATATTTTAAATACAACACCTGCGAAATTTAGTATTGCAGATAAGGCAGTTGGCAGACCTGAAACTGTGGTTGCTTCTGATAATTTTATCAATTATCAAGGTGAAGCGCAGTTGATAAAACATGATGCAGACAACAAAGCATTAGCCGGTGCGCTCTTTGAAGTGCAAGATACTGCTGGAAAGGCCATTCAAAGTGATTTGGTATCCAATGGTGATGGCAAAGTCGTTGCAAGTAATTTGGCCCCCGGAAAATATCAGTTTGTTGAAACGAAAGCACCAACCGGTTATATCTTAAATACAACGCCAGTGGAATTTACCATTACAGACAAAGAGGCCGGCAAACCAGAAATGGTTAAAGCTTCCGATAATTTTGTCAATTATCAAGGGGAAGTGGAATTACTAAAAGTAGATGCAGCGAATTCAAATAAAAAATTGAAAAATGCAGATTTCCAATTGCTTAATGATGATAAAAAAGTATTACAAAACTCACTGAAAACAAATAGCAAAGGAATTTTAACTGTTTCCAACCTTGAACCGGGTAAGTATTATTTCAAGGAAATCAAAGCTCCAACAAATTATCAATTGGTAGATAATTTAATTGAATTTACAATTACAAAAGACCATCGCGGTGCACCTCAAGCAGTCCAACTTGTGGTGAAAAACCAACTTATAACTAAACCTACACAACCTAATAAGCCTACTAAACCAAAAGAGGGTTATTATCCAAAAACAGGCGATAAATTTAATATTGTTGGAATTTTATTAGGTCTGATAGTGATAGTTAGCGTAACAGGAATTTATCTCTTTACGTATTTGCGTAAAAAAAGATAAATAAATGGTTTCCTCATTAAGTAATACTGTCTTAAAAAGTTAGACTGTAAAACTAACTATTAAGATTGGGATTGCTTAATGGGGTTTTTTGTTTAAAAAATCAGGCTTATTTTCATAAGCCAAAAATAAAAAATCCATCTAAGTTTTACCTTAAATGGATTGAGAGATCTGATTTTATTCTTATAGGATTCAATTTTTTTTAAAATTTTCCAAGATTACACTTAGTAATTTTCACTGTTTCCAGCAATACTTATATGAACATTTTTCTGAGGGGTTTCAATCAAATCCATCACGCCTTTTGCATAATCTGCCATACTGACTTCACTTTTACCCGCCATATCTTTTTGTAAAATATCTTTATTTATCTGATATTTGCCCGTATAAGGAGCATCATAAATAAAGTTAGCTGCCGGGGATACGTAAGTCCAAATAACGTCAGGCACTTCTTTTAATGCGGCTAATGACTGTGCCATATTTGCAGCAGTTGGATGGATAGGAGAATTTTCTGGAATGGTGTCTAGCAGACGTTTGGTGCGCTCGGCGCTTAAATATAGCGAAGAAGCTCCCCCTACTACAATGAGCCAAACTGGTGTTCCACTCAGAATATTTGCTAAGTGTACCAAACTACTTTTATGTAGTTCTTCTTTTCCGCGTGGCGCATTAAAAGCATCAATCACTACATCAAAATTATTTAAATCTGCTGTTGTTAAATCGAAAAGATCTTTTTTTATAACTGGAACAGAGACTGACAATTTGTCAGGACTACGAACGATTGCAGTAACATCATAATTCTCAGCTAATGCGGCTTTTAAAAGGTGACTGCCGACATGACCTGTTGCGCCAATAATTCCAATTTTCATCAAAATGCCTCCTTCAAGATAAAAAAATCATTACAATCCTTATTTTAACGATAAGCTTCTTTTTTTGCTAAAAAAAAGCCTCCTAAAAAAGAAGACAAAAAAATTAAGATTTAAAACGAAGTACTTGAATAATTAATACTAAAATATTCGCACCACAATGGCTAATAATTGCTGTTTTTAGGGAACCGCTTTTAACATAAACAAAAGACAAGAAGCAACCTAAAATAAAATAGACCAAAATATCGCTATCTGTATGAACGAGAGCAAAAGCAGCAGAGCTAAGTAAGATGGAAAGTGGTAAAGAAAAATATTCACTAAAAAAGCCAATACAAGCACGTCTAAATACGAGTTCTTCCATAATAGGGCCACAAATAGTTGCTACAATTGCAAAAATAGGTCGTTGCCATATGACTTCCATCATGTTTAAACTACGGTTGAAATTATTTTGGATACTAAAAAAGGTTTCGACATAACCCGCGATACCAATCAATAGAATGGTTAACAGCATACCAGTCACTCCAAAAGTGAGGATGGATTTTTGATTAAGACGAGGCGTTTCAAAAGGTAAAGGCTGTCCTTTTTGATATAAAAAAATCAAAATACCGGTGCCAATCAAGTAGGATAGACTAGCAGAGAGCGTTTCACCATTAATTATTTCTGGAATTAAGAAGACTAAAGTGTAACATAAAATTGACATAAAACTGTATTTAATTTGCGACATCAGACATATCCTCCAGTTATCTAATAAAAGTATACCTGAATCGCTTTCTTAGGACAATCACTTCAGAAAATAGACAAAAATTCTTCAATAAAAAAACAAGGGAAAAAACTTGCAATGTATGGGTAAAATGAGTAATATAGTTCTTGTAGGTTAGCACTCGTTATAAGAGAGTGCTAATACATGAAAATTGATGGAGGGATTTATCGTGTTAAAACCATTAGGTGATCGCGTGATCATTGAAGTCGCAAAAGAAGAAGAAAAATCTGTAGGCGGAATTGTTCTAGCCTCTGCAGCTCAAGAAAAACCACAAACTGGTACTGTCGTGGCTGTTGGCGAAGGCCGCGTTTTAGAAAATGGTGAAAAAGCCGCAATCCCAGTTGCTGTGGGCGACCAAGTAATGTTTGAAAAATATGCTGGCTCAGAAGTAAAATATGACGGCCAAGAATATTTAATTGTTAATGGGAAAGATATTATTGCAATCGTAGAATAATCACGACTATATTAAAAAATTTGAATGAGGTGTTTAGGATGGCAAAAGATATTAAATTTGCAGAAGATGCTCGTGCCGCTATGGTGCGTGGTGTAGATAAATTAGCTGATACAGTAAAAGTAACCTTAGGGCCTAAAGGTCGTAATGTTGTTTTAGAAAAATCTTATGGCTCACCATTAATTACTAATGATGGTGTAACCATTGCTAAAGAAATAGAATTAGAAGATCATTTTGAGAATATGGGTGCCAAACTTGTTTCTGAAGTTGCCTCAAAAACCAATGATATTGCCGGTGACGGTACAACAACTGCTACTGTTTTAACCCAAGCAATTGTGCGTGAAGGAATCAAAAACGTAACAGCGGGTGCTAATCCTTTAGGTATTCGCCGTGGGATTGAATTAGCAACAAAAACTGCTGTGGCAGAATTACACAACATCTCTACTATTGTTGATTCAAAAGAAGCGATTGCACAAGTTGGTGCTGTTTCTTCCGGCAGCGAACAAGTAGGTAACTACATTGCGGACGCTATGGAAAAAGTTGGGAACGATGGTGTAATTACAATTGAAGAATCAAAAGGGATTGAAACAGAACTAGACGTTGTAGAAGGTATGCAATTTGACCGTGGTTACTTGTCACAATATATGGTAACTGACAACGACAAAATGGAAGCTGTCTTAGATAATCCATATATTTTAATTACAGACAAAAAAATCTCTAACATTCAAGATATCTTGCCATTGTTGGAACAAATTTTACAACAATCAAAACCATTATTGATTATCGCTGATGACGTAGATGGTGAAGCATTACCAACTCTTGTATTAAATAAAATTCGCGGTACTTTCAATGTTGTTGCTGTTAAAGCACCAGGCTTTGGTGATCGTCGCAAAGCAATGTTAGAAGATATTGCTGTTTTAACAGGTGGTACTGTGATTACGGACGATTTAGGTCTTGAATTGAAAGATGCAACAATCGAAAGTTTAGGTCAAGCAAGTAAAGTTGTGGTTGATAAAGATAATACGACAATCGTCGAAGGGGCTGGGCAAAAAAATGCTATTGCTGCTCGTGTCCAATTAATCAAAAATCAAATCGCTGAAACAACTTCTGATTTTGATCGTGAAAAATTACAAGAACGTCTAGCAAAATTAGCTGGTGGTGTTGCTGTGATTAAAGTTGGTGCGCCAACTGAAACAGAATTAAAAGAAATGAAACTACGCATTGAAGATGCTTTAAATGCTACTCGTGCGGCAGTGGAAGAAGGCATGGTTTCTGGTGGTGGTACAGCATTAGTTAACGTCATTGCTAAAGTTGTGGCGATTGAAGCCGAAGGTGATGTAGCAACTGGTGTGAAAATCGTGGAACGTGCTTTAGAAGAACCAGTTCGTCAAATCGCTGAAAATGCTGGTTACGAAGGCTCTGTTATTATCGATAAATTAAAACATGCTGAAGTTGGCATGGGCTTTAACGCTGCTAATGGCGAATGGGTAAACATGGTGGAAGCCGGTATCGTTGACCCAACCAAAGTAGCGCGTTCAGCTCTACAAAACGCAGCTTCTGTTGCTGCTTTGTTATTAACAACTGAAGCAGTTGTTGCTGACAAACCAGAACCACAATCTGCTTCAGCAGCTCCTGGTATGGATCCAGCTGCCATGGGCGGCATGATGTAATTTAATCAAATAAAAAGTGATGGTCCCGTGACCATCACTTTTTTTGTAGGTAAAGCGATTATATGCTTTTCATAAGAGATAAGATTATTACGCTGTGGTATAGTAATAAATTACATCATGTAAAATATCCACGACGTCAGCTTCTACGCGATCGTTATAATAAGCGGCAAAACGTTCATCTGAGACATACATATCTGCTAAATTCCGATGATATTCTGCATTGTAAAACGGTGCTGCAATTTGTAACCACGCTTTATGCGCACGAAAAACTTTTTGCGCAATTTCACTTGCCAAATCAATTCTTTCGGTTTGCGCTAAAATTTTTAAGTTAGCAAATAGCTCTTGTTCTGCTGTTTGCAATTCCTCGTATTGGACAAAAGTTAAATGAGCCCACTTTTCATTTGCTGTTGCAACCATTTCATCGCCGTATTTTTCCCGAATTTCTTTACCATAGTGCGCTTCATTTTCCGCAATTTTTTCTGTTTTGAAAGCAGAAAATTTTTCCCTATTTTCCATTTGATTTCCTCCTTTGTAATAAACCAATGTTTGAGAAAGTGTGTGAATCATTTTATTCAACTGCGCTTGTTGCTCTAAAAGCAGTTGATACTGTTCTTCTAAAAGTGCTAGCCGTTTTTGTTGTGATAAATTCATCGCCTCTTTGATTTTAGCCAAACTAAAGCCAAAGCTTTTAAAAAATAGGATTTGCTGTAATGCATTAACAGCATCGTCATCATAAAAGCGATAGTCAGAGTCTGGTTTGCGTTGGGCTTTTAATAAACCAATTTGATCATAATAACGTAATGTGCGGCTAGAAATATGGGCTAATTTTGCTAATTCGTTAATTGTGTACATACAAGGGCCTCCTACTTACAGTAATTCAATTTCACTTCTCCCATATAGAATAAGGTTTGACGCAACGTCAAAGTCAAGCCTTTTCTCCGCAATACTTTGATGTTTTTTAGGAGCATCACGATAAACACAAACAATCAGGATTCATCTAACGCGGACTCGTTTAGGCAGCATAATTCAAAATTCTACCAATTTTCAAGGTTTAAACAAACTTTCTTAGCAAAAGTTGAAAAGTGTTTATGTTATACTATTTTTGCGGAGGCTTACAAAATCGTGTTACCACATAATTAAATTCATTTGAAAGGAAAGATGTTATGAAAATAATCGAAACGCCAGTAAATAAAAACTTGAACTTAGAAAATTTTTATCCTAATATTACCAAATTTATTTTTGGCAAGACTGCTCTTAAATATTATAAACTGTATGCAGCAGATCGTACGCAAGTGATTTATGCAGATACTTACGACAAAATCCAGCTCATTTTAATTAATGATCGCAAAAAGATTCGCAAAGAAGAGGTAGATACCATTATCCATCGTCTTTTAAAAGTTGATCGTCATGATGTTCATGTGGATGTTAACATCAAACATAAGATGCAAGAAGCCGGTAGTAAATTTTCTAAGCCCCACAAAGATATTATTTTAGTGGAATATCCGATATCAAAAGAATAGCATCACTTTCGCAAAATAGGAAAAATGCTTTTTGGAGTTTAAAAATTATATGAACAAAAGACAGAAAGAAGTGAGTCAAAAGGTTTTGGCTTACTTCTCTTTTTTTGTTAAGCTAATAAAAAGTGCGATTTTCCTATCTTTTTATGATTTTTTGATATAATGGTAGGCATAAAATATCTTGAGGAGATTAACCGATGCAAAAATTATATCCTGACGACAGCTTGACGCTGCATACAGATTTATATCAATTGAATATGATGAAAACTTATTGGGAATTAGGTCGTGCCGACCGCCATGCTGTTTTTGAGTGCTATTTTCGCGAGATGCCTTTTAAAACCGGCTATGCTATTTTTGCAGGTTTAGAACGCTTGGTTCGCTATTTGGAAAACCTGCACTTTACAGAAAGTGACATTGCTTATTTAAGAGATGTCACAGGGTATCCAGAAGAATTCTTAGATTACTTAACCCAATTCAAGTTTAGCTGTACGGTTCGTTCTGCATTAGAAGGCGATTTGGTCTTTAGTAATGAGCCAATCGTACAAATCGAAGGTCCCTTGGCACAAGCCCAATTAATTGAAACGGCCCTATTAAATATGGTGAATTTCCAGACTTTAATTGCAACGAAAGCGGCTCGAATTAAATCTGTTATTGGTGATGATCCTTTGTTAGAGTTTGGTTCCAGACGTGCTCAAGAAGTCGATGCTGCATTTTGGGGAACCAGAGCTGCTTTTATCGGTGGAGCGGATGCCACCAGCAATGTTCGGGCGGGTAAAATTTTTGGTATTCCTGCTAGCGGGACTCACGCTCATTCCTTAGTTCAATCTTACGGTAATGATTATGATGCCTTCATGGCTTATGCTAAGACCCACCGAGATTGTGTCTTTTTAGTGGATACTTATGACACGTTAAAATTAGGTGTACCGGCTGCTATCAAAGTTGCCAAAGAAATGGGAGACAAAATTAATTTCTTAGGTGTCCGCATCGATTCTGGTGATATGGCTTATATCTCTAAAAAAGTTCGCGAACAATTAGATGAAGCCGGTTTTACTAATGCAAAAGTATATGCTTCAAATGATTTAGACGAAAATACAATCCTAAGTTTAAAGATGCAAAAAGCGAAAATCGACGTTTGGGGTGTTGGGACCAAATTAATTACAGCCTATGACCAACCGGCGTTAGGTGCTGTTTACAAATTAGTGTCTATTGAAGATGATAATGGAAAAATGGTGGACACAATAAAACTCTCTTCAAATGCTGAAAAAGTTACAACGCCAGGTAAAAAACAAGTTTGGCGCATTAACCGCAACAAAGACGGCAAATCTGAAGGGGATTATATTACGTTGTGGGATGAAGATCCTAGAGAAGAAGATGAAATCTTTATGTTTCATCCGGTTCACACTTTTATTAATAAAACTGTTCGTGATTTTAGTGCCCGTCCTGTACTCCAAGAAATCTTTCATGAAGGTAAGTTAGTATATGACTTGCCAGATTTGGCGCATATTAAAGCTTATGCCCATGAATGTTTAGATTCTTTATGGGATGAATACAAACGGGATTTGAATCCCCAACAATATCCGGTCGATCTTTCGACAGATTGTTGGAATCACAAAATGGCAATTATGGAAAAAGTTCGAAAATCTGTGGCAGTAGTGACCAAAGAGGAGGGACGTTTTTAATGTCTTTACAAAAAGAGATTATTAAAGAATTAGGTGTAAAACCGATCATTGACCCTAAAAATGAGATTAGAGTAAGTGTTGATTTTTTAAAAGACTATTTAAAACGAAATTCTTTTTTGAAATCTTTCGTACTTGGGATTAGTGGCGGACAAGATTCAAGTTTGGCGGGAAGATTGGCCCAACTGGCTATCACCGAATTACGAGAAGAAACAAATGAAAATTATCAGTTTATTGCTGTGCGCTTGCCTTATGGCACACAAGCAGATGAAGCAGATGCACAAAAAGCATTAGCCTTTATTCAGCCAGATGTTTCTTTAGCGGTGAACATCAAACCCGCTGTTGATGGACAGGTAGCTGCTTTAGAAGAAGCTGATGTTGCAATTTCAGACTTCAATAAAGGTAATATTAAAGCGCGTCAACGTATGATTACGCAATATGCTATTGCCGGTACCAATAGTGGAGCAGTAATTGGAACGGATCACGCTGCTGAGAATATCACGGGTTTTTTCACTAAATTTGGTGATGGTGGCGCTGATATTTTACCGTTATTTCGGTTAAACAAGCGACAAGGAAAAATGCTCTTAAAAGAACTGGGGGCACCAGAATCCTTATATCTAAAAGTACCAACTGCAGATTTGGAAGATGATAAACCCCTTGTGGCTGATGAGGCCGCACTAGGTGTCAGCTATGATGAAATTGATGATTATCTTGAAGGCAAAACCATTTCTCAAAAATCACAAGAAGTAATTGAAAATTGGTGGGTAAAAGGCCAACATAAGCGCCATTTGCCGATTACAGTTTTTGATGACTTTTGGAAATAAAATAAGAGTAGCGGCGTTCAAATTAATTTTTAATTAAAATACTTCTTTCGCTTTTGCTATATAACTTAGTTTATTTTATACTGAAAGTGGAGTTTTGGGGAAGACTCCGTCAACAACGGCTAGAGGATACCAGTTTGGTTCCTCTTTTTTTTGTCCTTTTTTAAATTTTTTGGAGATTCTTTACAGTATTCAGGCAAAACGCTACAATAAAGGCTATTGAAACAATGACAACAAAAATAAGGAATAGAAGGTTTCATCATGAAAAAATTAAAATATAGTTTGGCTGTTGTAGCAGTTTTTTTATTGGTTATAATGAGTAATTTATATTTACAGTGGTGTCAAAATAATTTGTCCTTGGATTTAGTATTAAAATTTGCTTTTTCTTGGCACACTGCCAAATTTTTCTTAGGGAGTTTGGTTTTATTAGCAGTCTATGGGGTCTTTGCCGCTATCGCCGGGTCACTGTTATTTGGAGGTTTATTTTATAGTGTAGCGATTGGCTTACTTGGCTTTGCTGACTATCAAAAAATGACAGCCCGGCAAGAACCGATTTATCCCGATGATTTGAAGATGATAGGACAACTTGGTGTTTTAAAAGATATGGTAGGAGCTCCTATCTTTATTTTAGCGGTAGTAGCCATTTTATTGGCAATCGTGGCTTTAGGCTATAGTATTTATCGTAGTCGTAAACTATCTCGCAATGGGCAAATTTTTCGCGGCGTTATCTTTTTGTTGAGTCTATTTTTTTTAGTTTATGCTAGTCATTTTAATTCCAATGAGAACTTATTGCGAAAAGCCTATAACAAAACCGCTCTTTGGATTCCATACTCCCAGAAGATGAATTATTATAATGTCGGTTTTGTCGGGGGATTTTTATATAATTTAAGAGTTGAAGCAATGGCAAAACCAAAGGATTATTCGGAAGAAAAAATTGCTTCTGTCGTCAAAAAATATCAAGGAGTAGACGGCAGCAAAGAAAAACCCAATATTATTTATGTGATGTCAGAAAGTTTTTCCGATCCGGCTCATTTAAAAGGGGTGCAATATACTGGTGAGCCACTAGCCGATTATTATGCTGTCGCTAATAATACGTATAGTGGCAAAATGTTGTCACAAAATTATGGTGGCGGGACAGCCAATATAGAATTTGAAGCACTGACCAGTTTTAGTATGGAGCCGTTAAATGCCCAGATGACAACGCCTTATACGCTTTTAGTACCAAAGCTAAAGCAATTGCCCTCTTTAGTATCGTTAACCAAAGAGCAGGGTTATACTACTACTGCTATTCATCCGTATGATACCTCAATGTATAAACGTAAGGATGTTTACAATGTTTTAGGTTTTGACCGTTTTCTTGATCAGGATACAATGAAGAATCGTAACAAAATTGAAAATAACCCATATATTTCCGATGAATCTGCATATGATGAAATTTTGGCTATTTTAAAGGCGAATCAGAGTCCGCAATTTGTTCACTTGGTGACGATGCAAACACATATGCCTTATGGTGAGAAATATAACAACATTTCTTATCAAGTAACTGCTGATGGGAACACGAATGTAATTGCCAATTATTTGCAAGATATTGCGTATAGTTCTGAAGCATTACAGCACTTTACTGAGGCTGTTAAGAAGTTGCCGCGACGGACATTAATCGTATTTTGGGGGGATCATTTGCCTGGAATCTATTCAGATGCAATTCAAAAGGCAAATAGTGGGACCACGCTACATGAAACCCAATTTTTGATTTTTGATTCAGCAGGAAAATTGACTAATAGTAAGGAACATGATGTCATTACCAGTCCCTTTTATTTTGCACCGAATTTGTTATCTCAAGCAGGGCTTAAAGTTACCCCATATTATGAAATGGTCTTAAAATTAGAGAATACTTTGCCGGCTTTTGAAAAAAATATGTATTTAAATCAAGGGACATGGCAAAAGAATCTGACATTAACAGACGATGCGAAAACGACTTATGACGATTATCGTTTGATTCAATACGATATTTTAGCAGGGAAACAGTACAGCTTAAAAACTAATTTTTTTAACTAATTATTTTGAGGGAGTTACTATGAGCTTTAAGAAAAAAGACAATCAGCTTTATTACAATCCAATTCGCCGCGCCATTTTAAATCACACTTTGATTGAACCTGGCGATAAAGTTGCGATTGGTTTAAGCGGAGGCAAAGATAGCAGCAGTCTACTTTATTTTTTAGATACGATTGCAAAACAACAACGTCTGGGCTTTTCTTTTGAAATCGTGCCGATTAGTTTGGATATGGGGTTTGAAGGGGTCGATTTGCAGCCTTTACGTGCCTTTTGTCAAAGACTAGGCTATGACTTGGAAGTTGTTCCTACCAAAATTGCTGAAGTAGTTTTTGATATTAGAAAAGAGCAATCTCCTTGCTCTTTATGTGCGAAATTACGTCGGGGAATTTTATACAATAAAGCCAGAGAACTGGGTTGTAACAAAGTTGCTTTAGGACATCATTTGGATGATGCAATTGAAACTTATTTTATGAACTTTCTTTTTCATGGTAAGTTAAATAGTTTTGAACCCAAAAGTTATTTGTCAAAAACAGAAGTTACCTTGATTCGTCCGTTGCTATATATACCAGAACAAGAGATTATTCGCTTTGTAAAAAGAGAAGAGCTTCCAATTGTTTTTAATCCTTGTCCTGCAGATAAGAAAACAAAACGAGAAGAAATCAAGGGTTTTGTTGAAAACATCGCCAAAACGTATCCGGATGTTCGACAAAAATTTTTAATGGGGATGGAGCAAGGAACAGCAGCTGATTTTTGGCCATTAAAAAAATAAATAATTTTATCGAATACGAAGAAAATGACGCGCTTTTTTCTTCGTATTTTTTGATGCCTTGACTATTGTAACTTCATTAGCATAAAGAGCTGCACTATTGGCAATCCACTATGAAACCGTTAAATTTTTGCCTTAAACCATTCTTTTCCCTACAATTAGAGAAAAGGGCAATAATGAGTTCTGCGCATAAGGAGTTGAAGTGGATGAAAGTTTGTGTAGCAATTGATTCATATAAAGGCAGTGCAACTTCTCAAGAATTAAACAGTACAGTCTGTCAAGTGTTGGGAAAATTAGGAATTCCTTCATGTAATGTACCCATTGCAGACGGCGGTGAAGGAACCTTGGCTATTTTAGCTGCCGCATTTTCTGGGCAAATAAGAGAAATTGATACGATTGATTTATTAGGTCGACCAATTAAAGGAAAGTATTGGCTAACAGAAATTAATCACGTCAAAACGGCAATCATTGAATCTGCCCAAATCCTTGGTTTAACTCAAATCATTCCTAATCAAAAAACGATTCAAAAAGCACACTCGTACGGACTAGGTTTAGTAATTTTGGCGGCTTTCAAAGAAGCAAACCAAGTGTTTGTCTCTTTAGGGGGCAGCGGGGTAAACGATGGTGGTTTGGGATTACTTGCAGCGCTGGCAAAAAAAGATATCCCTCTAGAAAATCCGTTGTGTTTAGGTGAAAAATATTTAGCAGAGATTGCATTGCCAAATTTAGAAAATAAAAAATTAATTGGTCTAACCGACGTTACCAATCCTTATACAGGAGCCAATGGTTTTTCTTATATCTATGGCGTGCAAAAAGGGGGGAATGCTGAAATTTTAGCAAAGATGGATCAGGCTGCAGAAGGTGTACGACAAAAATTTCAAACAAAAATGGATCTGAATGAATTTTCAGGCAGTGGAGCAGCAGGCGGGATTGGCGGGGGAATTCTCTTAGCAGGCGGTCTGTTACAACCGGGTTTTGCCACAATTGCCCAACTGCTTGATTTAGATAAGAAAATGGCAACTTGTGATTTTGTTATTACCGGAGAAGGTCGTTTTGATGAACAGACCGCGCAAGGTAAAGTACCTTTAGGCGTAGCGCGCTTAGCACGAAAACATCAGCTTCCGGTAGTCGCGTTTTGTGGTGCACGCCCGGAAAATATTACAGGGATTGAATATCATTTTGATGGTGTTTTTTCTATTCAAACAAGACCGCTTACGTTAAAACAAGCTATGACCAAAAAAGTAACTCTTCAAAATATTGCATTGTTAGCAGAAAATGTGATAAAACTCTATTTATCCGGAAATAAATAAAAGCTAGCTGAGTCCTTAGTAAAAAGGAATCAGCTAGCTTTTTAAAATATTTTTTGTTCCAGTAAGTGAGGCACTAAAATTTCGATAAAAGCTGCAATTTCACGTAAAACATCTTTAAATACCGCTTTATGAGTCAAAAGGTAAAAATGACGTAGATGATGCTCATGAATCTCCTCATAAGGAATATCTGAAGTAATGGCTAATTTTGAAATAATGGAACGGCCAAAACCTTCTCTTAATAAAGCCAAAATTGCTTCATTATTATCAACAAAGATAACATGAGGGAGGAGGTTGTTCTCCCGCAGATAAATTTCATTATAAAAGCGCAAGCCCGATTCATTTTCCCGTAAAAGCCAATATTGTGATTTTTCGTCACCAGCTAAAACGAGTTCATCTTCATAAATAGGTGTTTGATTGATTGCTTCATTTCGTTCTGGTTTTTCAATAAAACCAATGCTCACCTTATTTTGGGCCATTTGTTGGCCAACTTCTTCGGAATTCATTAACTTAATGGAAAAATCAACATTGGGAAATTGTTTGACCAAATAAGGAAGAAGTTTGGGGACAAAATAAACAGCGCAAGTGTGGGAACAGCCCACAATACATTGCAAGCGGAAATTTTCTTGATTTTTTAGTCGTTGGCTGGTATCTTCCCATTCTTCAATAATTTGTAAGGCACGGGGATATAAAAAAACGGCTTCTTTTGTGGGAATAATTTCTTGCTTTCCATTGCGAATGAACAATTCCACTTGTAAATGGTCTTCTAATTTTTTGATTTGGGCAGAAATTGTGGGTTGAGATAAAAATAAATCTTCAGCAGTATGGGTAAAATTTCTTGTCTCATAGACAGAAACAAAGGTGTGAAGTAGATGTAACATGAGAGAACCTCCGTTTTAATAAAAAAAGCTAATGATAAGTATTTATACTATTTATTTTTCTTTTAGTCAAAAAATCACTATACTAATGATGAACTCACTAGTGAGAAAGTAAACAAACTTTTACAACAATAGGAGGAAAAAAGTGAGAGACTTTCTAAAAATAATTCCCATTCCCATTTGTGGGTTGGTTTTAGGCTTAGCCACAACTGGAAATGTTTTAAAAAATTATCAATTAATCGCCCTTGGCAATACTTTTGGCTTAGTAGCGGGTATTTTATTTGTTGCTGTTTTGCTTAAAGTTTTTTTGACCTTTCAGCATGTTCATAGCAGTTTAACCGATCCAATTATTGCATCGGTTGCCCCCACATTTACAATGGGGACAATGGTTTTATGTACGTATTTGTTACAATTTCCAAGCCTTGCGCCAATGGCAAAATATATGTGGCTACTGGCGATTCTTGTCCATTATTACTTAATGGCGTATTTCACATATCATTTTTTAATTAAACCTAGCGTTAAAATGGACCATCTTTATCCTAGCTGGTTTATTGTCTACGTCGGCATCGGTGTTATCTCTGTCACAAGCGGAAATTTCTTTCCTTTAATTGGTCAGGCAAACTTTTGGATTGGCCTATTTTTCTACTTGATTTTATTGCCATTGATCATGCATCGTGTTTTCTTATTTAAAAATATGGCAGAAGCAACATTGCCTTTAATTACGATTATTGCCGCACCGGGTTCCTTAGAATTAACTGGTTATTTAAAAGCATTTCCTCAACCGCAGATTTTCTTAGTAGTGGGCTTATTGATTTTATCACAAATTCTATATTGGTTCATTATTTTCCAAGTAGTAAAAATGATTCGTTTGCCATTTTATCCCAGCTATGCTGCGTTTACCTTCCCTTTAGCGATTTCTGCTTTTGCGGCAAAAAGTGCTGGTGATTTCTTACAAGAAATCGGATACGGGGTTCCTTTAATGAATTTTCTAGCCAAAGTTGAGACTGCCTTCGCGGTGATGATGGTAATCTATGTACTCGGTCATTACTTGAATTACTTAATAAAACAAGCACAAGTTTTACACTTGGGGCATCATCGCCAAAATGGATAGAATAAAAACAGAAACCCACACATTTTTTGTGAGGTTTCTGTTTTTATTCTTTCATTCAAAAAATACTAATTTGGCATTTTAAGTTTCGCAATGATTTAATCAGCTTTTTTTATAAATCTTTCTTGCAAATATGGAACTATTTAAGCATAAGCTGTGTAAGTTGTTGTTCGATTTTTTCCAAACGGTCTTGTATAATTTGAAATTTTAGCTGGATTTCATCTCGTTTACCCTGCGTATAAAGATCTGTTTTTCCACTACTTAAATACGCAGTAATTAAAGCAGAAACTTTATTTTTTGGGACAGTAACTTGGGTAACTTCACGCACTTCACCATTAACATCCACTCTTTTGGTAGTTAAAACAGCCATTTCATCCCAAGCATTTGGGCCGGTAATATAGCCTTTTGGACCTTTTTCAATTAAACCTGTTTCTTTTAACCAATTGTAAAAAGTTTGTTGGTTAAATCCATTTTCTTTGCGAATATGATAAAGTTTCATCAAAAAATCTCCTTTCCTTCTTCTCATAATAAAATACGCAAAAAAGGGAGAGATTATTTTTTGTTACGCTTGTAATAAAACAGGTCATTTGTATACATTGAAATAAACTTTTTGCTACCGATAAGAAAAACGCAGAGAATCTTACTAAGCTTTTAGTAGAATTTGATAAATACGCTCTATATCTTTTGGTGTTCCGCGTAGTTCGTAGTCAGCTAAAAAAGGACAGTCAAATTGTGCGGCATACTGTTTGGCGGTTAGGCAATATTGACGATTAAAGTTCTTGTTGCCACTACCAACAATCCCTAAGCAATTTTTCGCATTATCTTCATAGGCAATGTATTCTCGTAAGGCTTCGGTCAAAATCTCTTGATCGCCATTATCTACACCATTGCCACCTTCTAAATAAGTGGGGACAAAGACAAAAAAGGGTTCTGTAATGGATTCGGGTAGGGTATTATCATCAATCGCATGAAGGGTGATAGTAGGGTTCAAACTATTTTGCTCGTGTTGGGTGATAGCGTACTTTTGAAGGTTCGTAACAAATGCACGGGTGTTACCAGAAATAGACATATAATAAATATTCATTCAAATTACTCCTTTTTATAAATCAGCACTTCGTTTTGAATTATAACACGCTTTTTTTAGAAATTTGTAGTAAGTCCCCTTGTAAAATATAAAGCTCATGGTAAGCTTGTCTGTGGAGGTTGATAACATGATACGTTATGCAAAAAAGTCTGATGCGGTTGCTATTGCGCCACTAGTATTAGTCATTTTAGAAGATATGGAGTTGCCCTTTGTTAAAAAATACGGTGCAAAAAAAACATTAGCTTTATTAGAAGAAAGTGTGGCGATTTCTGATTATCGCTATGGCTACCAGCGCGCCTTAGTAAAAGAAATTGATGGTAAAGTTGCCGGGGTGGCCTATGGTTATCCTGCGAGTGCGGAAAAAAGTATTGATGAGCCATTAATACCATTATTAGAAAAATTTGATATTCCCACCAATACGCGTCTTTTTACTGATTCCGAAACGATTGAACCGGAATGGTACTTGGATTCTATTTCAGTAGCAAAAGAATTTCGTGGACGTGGTATTGGTGGCGAATTATTAGCAGCACTGCCACAAATTGCTATACGGGATGGAGAAAACGTCATTGGGCTAAGTGTGGATGAACAAAATCCTGGAGCTAGGCGGTTGTACGAACGTAATGGTTTTAAAACAGTCGCCAAAACCATGATTGCCGGTCATCAATACGAACATATGCAAAAACCAATTGCTTAAAAAAGTATGTAATTTTCCCTAGGAATAAAGCTGATATGCCTTCTTTGATCCAGCTTCACAAACGATCTCTTGGAGGTATTAAGGCAAAAGAGTCACCTTTGTTTTTTAGCTTTTCTAATAGTTAAAAGCCAGTAAGTTAGGGAAAAATTGCCAAGTGAAAGTCATGAAATTATATATAAAAGAGGTGTGACAAAAGACTTGTCACACCTCTTTTTTGCAAATAAACGGTTTTTTAAAAACAACTTCTTCTTTTTTGAAGCTGACCGCTTCTGCTACAACCGCAAATAAATGATTTTAATTGTATTTTTTAGCAATTAGGTGTTAAACGGTAATCGAACTTTTGAGATTTGCTGCGATTATAAAGCCAATAGTCCATGATCGCTGCAATACAAATACAAACAGGAGCGTCCTCATCATCTGTAACATCCAAAACATAGTAATCACCAGAAAATAAAGTGGCTTTATCCATTTTCATAATGAGATGATTGAAATGGCGAATACTATACTGATGTTGATAAATATTTCCTTGGACAGTCCAATGCAATTGTTGAATATAATAAAAATCCCCCGGCCAGCGGAAAATTTTTTGTAAGGTACCCACTTTTTCAAAATTTTTATAAATTTCAAAGCGTGTACCAAAGGTAAAACTGATTTGTTTAATACTGGCTACCAGTTCTCCATTCATTTTATAAAGAGAGAGCGCATCACCTTTTGTTCCCCAACGTCCCACTAGTAAAAACAAAGATTTTCCTTTTTCGTCTTTGACTATCGTACGGGTAATGGAACTCAACTGTTTGTCTTGAATAAAAAATTCAGACATCCTTGCGCCTCCTTAATAAATTAACTAAAACCTATCCATCGTCTTTTAGTTTACGCCAAATTCTCTTGGATTGCCCGCATAATGGCTTTACCAACACCGGATTCAATATTAGTATCGGTTAAATATTTGGCATTTTCCTTCAATTCAATTTTAGCATTACCCATCGCAAAACTCACGCCCGCCAGCTGAATCATGCTTAAATCATTCATGTTGTCACCAATTGTCATCACTTCAGACAAAGAGATATTGCGCTCTTTGGCAACATGAGCGACAGCAATTCCTTTTTGAGCATCGCGATGATTGATTTCAATATTGTTTTGTCCCGAAGAAGTAACGTGTAATTTTTCGTTTGCATCTAATTTTTTTGCCACAGGTCCTAATACCGCTGGACCATCTTTATGAAAACAAATAATTTTTAACACTTCAAAATGTGGTTTATCTAACAGTGTTTTAATATCCGCAACGTAGTTTACTGGTAAAAATTCTAATTGCGCTGACGTCATGGCAATCGCCATTTTATGGGTCAAATGGGGCATCATTTCTGCCATATGTTCAGAGAAATTCTCAATTCTTTTTGCTTGGCTTTCAGAAAAAAGGCCTTCATTGGTAGCTACCTCATAATAAATATCAGCAGCTCGTAAAGTATCGAGAATCTCTGAGACAGTATCCAGTGCAATTGGAACCGTAAATAAAGAATTTCCAGCTGCATCAAAAACTTGTGCGCCATTTAAATTAATCATGGCACATTTTATCCCTGCTTGTTCCAAAGCAGGTAAGGCTTCTTCTCGATTACGCCCAGTGGCGACCATAAATTCAATCCCTTGTTCTTTGGCGTATTTAATAGCCGCAATATTTTCTACGGAAATCTGCATCCGGGAATTTAACAAGGTCCCGTCCATGTCAGAGGCAATTAATTTAATCATAAAATAGATGACACCATCCTTTAAAAATCTGACGCAAAAAGTTGCGTGATTAAGTCTATTTAAAGCTCATTTATTTTCAGTTTACCATAGATTAGGACAAATTTGTGGCGGTTTCAAAGACAATCCCAGACATTTACGCTACAATTACTTTGAAGGATAGAACTGATTTAATCATGCTAGTATGGCGGTAATCGCCTATTTTATCAGTTATTATAGGAGGCAGACATGAAAACAATTATTCATAACAGTTGGCAAGAAATTTTAGCACCTGAATTCACCAAACTGTATTATTTACAGTTGCGCGAATTTTTAAAACAAGAATATAAGACGCAGAAAATTTATCCGGATATGTATCATATTTTTGAAGCGCTCGAACTAACGCCCTATGAAGAGGTAAAAGTCGTTATTTTAGGACAAGATCCGTATCATGGTCCTAATCAAGCCCATGGATTATCTTTTTCCGTTCAGCCTGGCGTTAAAATTCCGCCTTCTTTACAAAATATCTATAAAGAATTACAGAGCGATTTAGGAGTAGCACCGGTTAATCATGGCTATTTAACTAGCTGGGCCAAACAAGGAGTCTTACTTTTAAACACGGTATTAACAGTACGGCAAGGACAAGCATACTCGCATCGTGGCAAAGGCTGGGAACAATTAACGGATAAAATTATTGAGAAATTAAACGAAAGACAAAAGCCGATTGTCTTCATTTTGTGGGGCAAAGGTGCGCAAGATAAAATTAAAATGATTGATCAAAATCGCCATGTCGTTATTGCATCTCCACATCCAAGTCCACTATCTGCTCATCGTGGCTTTTTTGGCTCGAAACCATTTTCAAAAGCCAATGCTGCATTGGTTTCTTTTGGTGAAAAGCCAATTAATTGGGAACTACCACAAGATCCAACAACTGTATAATACAGTGTAACAATAAAGCGTTTGCTGTTATATAATAAAAATGTCAGTATGTGAATTCAAAAACAAAGTGTGGCGTATTTTCACTGTAACAGCAGAAATAACTGTTCTTTTTTTTGTGAATAGTGTATGATGAGGGAGATAAAAAATACAGGAGGTAATTCCGGTGGAATTATTTGATAGTTTAAAATTTAAAATTGTGCGTCGTGGCATTAAAATTGCTTTTCCAGAAGCGACTGATTCTCGTATTTTAGGTGCAGCTGCACGTTTGAAAGCAGAAGAATTAATTACGCCTGTTTTAATAGGCAATAAAGATGAAGTTGCAAAAGCTGCTACTGCTCGTGGTATTACCATTGATCAATTTGAAATCCTTGATCCTAATGACTATGCAGATTGGGATAAAATGGTAGAAGCTTTTGTCGAACGTCGTAAAGGTAAAGCAACCAAAGAACAAGCAGAAGAAATTTTAAAAGATGTCAACTATTTTGGAACCATGTTAACCTACATGGGTGTCACTGACGGTATGGTTTCTGGCGCTATTCACTCAACAGGGGACACTGTTCGTCCAGCACTTCAAATCATTAAAACAAAACCAGGTGTTAGCCGTACCAGTGGCGCATTCTTAATGGTACGTGGTCGTGATCAAGAAAAATATTTATTCTCTGACTGTGCGATCAATGTAAATCCATCGTCACAAGAATTGGCAGAAATCGCTGTTGCTTCTGCTGAAACTGCTGAATTATTTGATATTGATCCCAAAGTTGCACTATTGAGTTTTTCAACAAAAGGCTCTGCTAAAGCACCAGAAGTAGACAAAGTTGTTGAAGCCACAAAAATTGCAAAAGAAATGGCACCAGATATTATTTTAGATGGTGAATTACAATTTGACGCAGCTTATGTTTCTGCGGTGGGACAATTAAAAGCTCCAGATTCAACTGTTGCAGGTAAAGCAACTGTCTTTGTTTTCCCTGAATTACAATCGGGTAATATTGGCTATAAAATTGCCCAACGTTTTGGTAACTTTGAAGCAATCGGACCAATCTTGCAAGGATTAAATAAGCCGGTTTCTGATTTATCTCGTGGCGCCAATGAAGAAGATGTTTACAAACTATCAATTATTACGGCAGCACAAACATTAAATACTACCAAATAAAACAATTAATCAGCCTTACTCTTTTGTGAGTAGGGCTTTTTTTATACCGTTAATAGCCCATATTATTAGCGATGGATTTTCCTGCTTTTGTTTTTGCATTCTGGTATTGTCCCAGTTATACTAAGCAAAGCTTATACTAAAAGTAGAGATATTTATTGATGAGGAGGCGCAATTATGATTGCTTTAACAGATCTATTGGCAACAGAAAAATTGGGAGAAATTATGGGCGAATGTGCTGCTGCTGGGGATGTCATTATTTTGACAGGAGAGCTAGGTGCAGGCAAAACGACCATTACAAAAGGCATTGCCCAAGGCCTTGGGGTAACACGAATGGTAAAAAGTCCAACATATACGATTATACGTGAGTATGAAGAAGGCCGTCTGCCACTTTATCATATGGATGTTTATCGAATTGGACCCGATGCAGATGAATTAGGCCTGGAAGAATATTTTGAAGGTGAAGGTTTATCCGTCGTGGAGTGGGGACAACTACTAGGAGAAGTGATGCCATTAGATTATTTGGAATTAACTCTAACAAAAGTTGATCGCGATGAGGATGCCCGTAAGGTTGATTTTAAAGCAGTTGGTAGCCACAGTGAAGCTTTTTTAAAACGCATTTTAAACGGATGGGAGAATAGAGAATGAATGATGTTGCTGTAACAATTCGTCCGACACAACCAACAGATGCCCCTCAGCTTTTACAAGTGATGAAAAAAATTGGCGGTGAAACTGATTTTCTAATTATGGATGAGCATGGCCTTTCTTTGACAGAAGAACAACTGGCCATGCAATTAGCAGCTTTTTTGGAAAGTGCTAATAATCTATCGTTAGTAGCATTAGCTGGAGAAAAAATTATTGGCATGGCTTCTGTTTTAGCAGAGGATAACCCCCGCGTCGCTCATATTGGAGAAGTTGGCATCTCCATTTTAAAAGAGTACTGGGGCATGGGACTTGGTGCTGCCATGATGGAAGAAATTATCTGGTGGGCAGAAAACTCCGGTGTTATTCGTCGATTAGAGTTGACAGTTCAAACGCGTAACAAAAGAGCAATTCATCTTTATCAAAAATTTGGTTTTACCCAAGAAGGAAAAATGCAAAGAAGCTTTTTAACTGCGCAAAATGAATTTATTGATGCTTATTTAATGGCACTTTTGATTGATTGAATTCCTTTTTAAAGCAATAAAGAGTCCCAAGAGTTTTTGTAAATGCAAAATAGACGTAACGTCTGTTAGCTATTAAGCTATACAAACGTTACGTCTATTTGATTGTCACTAATTTTTTTAACGGATCAGTACCAAATTCTGCTTCTTGCCGTAATAAAATTTCAGCACAAGCACGGCTGTCTTCTAAAGCATCATGGTGATTATTCAATGTAATATCTAACATATAACACATCGTATTTAAGCGGTGATTAGGAAATTCAGGGTATAGTTTGCGGCTAGAACGCGCGGTGCAAAGGGATAGATAGGGTTGTTTTTCCAAGCCATAATACTCAAGGCAACCGGCTAAAACACCATTATCAAAAGGCGCATTATGAGCTACAATTAAGCTGTTTTGATTATAGTATTGCGAAATCTCTTCCCAAACAGTGGGAAACTTAGGAGCACTTACAACATCTTCGGGATGAATCCCGTGAATTTGAATATTACGCCAGAAAAAAGGTGTCTCCGGTTTAATTAAAGAGTAGTATTCACCGACAATTTTACTATTGCGCACCATGACTAAAGCCAGTGAACAAGCACTGTGTTTTTCGTGATTGGCTGTTTCAAAATCCATTGCAATAAAATTCATTTTAACCGCCCTTTCTTCGTGTAATTTAGCACAAAAAAGACGATAGAAGCAATTGTCTCATCGTCTTTTTAACACAAATTAAAAATTTAAATCCAATTCAACCGGACAATGATCGCTGCCAAAAATTTCTGTATGAATTTTGGCATCGACTAGGTTGGCTTTTAGATCCTCTGAAACGACAAAATAGTCAATCCGCCAGCCCGCATTGTTTTTTCGTGCGTTAAACCGGTAGCTCCACCAAGAATAAACACCTTCAAGTTCAGGATAAAAGTAACGGAAACTGTCAATAAAGCCCGCCTTTAATAATTCGGTGAATTTACCTCTTTCTTCATCAGTAAAGCCGGCATTCTTGCGATTAGTTTTCCAATTTTTTAAATCAATATTTTCGTGCGCGACATTTAAATCACCACAGAGAATAACTGGTTTTGTTTTATTCAGCGCAACTAAGTAATTACGAAAATCATTCTCCCACGTCATGCGATAATCGAGGCGTTTTAATTCATTTTGTGAGTTTGGAGTATAACAGTCGACCAAATAAAATTCGGGATATTCCAAAGTAATAACGCGACCCTCTAAATCATGGTGATCAATCCCAATGCCATAAGTGACATTTAGCGCTTCTTTTTTGGCGAAAATGGCCGTTCCAGAATAGCCTTTTTTCTCGGCATAATTCCAATATTCATAGTAATTAGGCAAGTCCATTTCAATTTGGCCTGCTTGCAATTTTGTTTCTTGTAAACAGAAAAAATCAGCATCCAATTCGTTAAAAACATCCATAAAATTCTTTTTCATCACCGCCCGTAAGCCGTTGACATTCCAAGAAATTAATTTCAAAATTTTTCCTCCTTTGTTCTCTTTAACATTCTTATTTATTTTAGCGAAAAATGGTGTAAGATGAAAGAAAAGGCAACTAAAGGAAGTGTTTTAATGAAAATCGGTGTCCTAGGAATTGGCAATATTGCCCAAAAGGCTTATTTACCCACTTATTTAAAAAAACAAGATGAGGCGCAGTTTTATTTTGCTACGCGTAATAAAGAAGTTCAAACATTGTTAAAAAAGCGTTATGGCTTTTTACGCGTGTATGATAATATTGTCGAATTATTTGAGCAAGATATCACCGCTTGTTTCATTCATAGTGCGACTGAAAGTCACTATGAGCTTGTAAAAGAGTGTTTAACTAAAGGAATTCATGTTTTTGTCGATAAACCACTGACAGAAAATTGGCAGCAGACAAAAGAATTATATCAACTTGCGGCTGCTAAAAATTTGATTTTAATGTTAGGATTTAATCGACGTTATGCACCTTATATGAAACATTTAAAAGATTTACCTGACAAAAGACAACTTCACCTGCAAAAAAATCGGATTGCCGGAAATGGTACGCCTGAGTTTTTAGTCTATGATTTATTTTTACATTTAGTCGATACGGCGGTCTATCTAATGCCTGGTACGCCAAAACTAGCTTACGGTGATTTACAAGTGACAGACAATAACTTGGAATATGCAACGATGTTACTTACCAGTGAGCAAACGAGCGCGACGATTACGATGGATTTAAAAAGCGGGGCAAATTATGAACGCTATGAAGTGACGAGTCCCGTGAAAACGCTAATTCTGGAAAATCTGACAAATTTATCGGAATTAAACACCACGGGTAGTCTGCGGTTAAACGGTGACGATTGGCAGACAACTTTAGCGAAGCGCGGTTTTGAAGAACTTGTCACACAATTTTTAGCTGCAATTGAAAACAACGAACATCCAGTTCAGAAAAATGTCTTGGTGAGTCATCAATTATGTGCAGAACTTTTAGCAATCGGCATAAAATAAACGCAGGTGGCAAGATTTTCCTTGACGTGCTAAAATAAGTGGGATGTTTTTAAAAGAGAGGAAAATTTTTCATGAAAGATGCATTTAAACAAGCTTTTCCTGAAATTAGTATTTTATTAGATGAACCGTTAATGAATTATACCTTTACCAAAACGGGTGGGCCAGCCGATGTTTTAGCTTTTCCTAAAAATACAGCTGAAACCAAAGCATTGGTTGATTACTGTCGTGAAAATGACATACCATGGCTGGTTTTAGGCAATGCCAGTAATTTAATTGTTCGTGATGGCGGCATCAGGGGTCTCGTGATTATGTTAAGTCAATTGACAAAAGTTAGTGTGGAAGATACGATTGTAGAAGCACAAGCTGGGGCAAAGTTAATTGATACCACTTATGCCGCTTTAAAAGAAAATCTAGCTGGATTTGAATTTGCTAGTGGCATTCCTGGAAGTATTGGTGGTGCAGTCTTTATGAATGCAGGTGCTTATGATGGCGAAATCAAAGATGTTTTTGCCAGTTGTGATATTTTGTTTGCCGATGGCACAATTAAGACGTTAAATCATGATGAAATGAATTTTTCATATCGTCATAGCTCAGTTCAAGACTTAGGAGCGATTATTTTAACCGCTCGTTTCCAATTAAAAAAGGGTAATCATGAAATGATTAAAGCGCGTATGGATGAATTGACTGCTTTACGTCAATCCAAGCAGCCCTTGGAATATCCTTCTTGCGGTAGTGTTTTTAAACGCCCAGTAGGACACTTCACTGGTAAACTCATTCAAGATGCTGGTTTGCAAGGAATGAAATGGGGCGGAGCCCAAATATCTGAAAAACATGCAGGCTTTATTGTGAACATTGATAACGCTACGGCGACAGATTATGTGGAGTTAATTGCTTACATTCAAAAAACAATCAAAGAAAAGTTTGATGTGGCATTGGAAACAGAAGTCCGCATCATTGGCGAAGAATAAAAAATGGCTAAAATCAGTTTTCTGATTTTAGCCATTTTTTGATAACTTTTAATACATTTCGGTACGATTCTTCTTGGTTAAACGCAGCAAAATACTGCAAACGGCCGCTGTTACAACACCAGCTACAATTGCTTCTGGAATGCCTTGCGTGAAAATAACCGTTAAAATAGCGCCATATAAGAAATCGTGACTTTTTCCACTTTGACTGACATAGGTGGCATAACTATTTTGAAAAAGAAAATAAATCAGATTCATTACCAATAAGGTGTTGGTTAACCCGCCACTAATCCCTGCTATAAATAAAGCAACGCTGTCGGCTCTATTTTTTAATAAACGTCGTCCGTATTTGTAAACAAAAAAGGGGACCACACCGATTAAAATGCGGGGGATAATCGCCACAATTAACGCTTTCCAATCCCCATGATTGGTCCCAATCACATTAATAAAAGGGGAGAAAACAAAAGATAATGGATTAGGTCTAGTTGTTGCGTTATAGACGCTCATAAGCCCCATTGAAAAACCAAGAAATGCCCCTAAACGAGGGCCTAAAATAATCGAACCGATAATTACCGGTACATGTAAAATTGTTGCATTTAAGGGGCCAATGGGAATAAAACCTAAAAAAGGGACAAGACTCATTAAAATCATGATGCCTAAAAAAAGTGCAGTTAACACAAGATCGAAAGTTTTACTATTCTTCATTATAGACTCCTTTTACTTAGTGTCGCTTCCACCGCTTTAATAATCGTTTCATTTGTTGCCAGCGCACCGCGACCAAAATCACCACAAGCAAGCAGCGCTTCCCGTGGCTCTATTTCTTTATACCCGAATTCGTTTAAAGTGACAAGATTTTTTTGAGTTACTGGGTTTTGATACATGTAAGTATTCATGGCAGGGGCAATTAATTTTGGTACTTTGGTTTCTAATGCCATCGCAACAGTCGTAACCATATCATCGGCAATACCACTAGCGAGTTTTCCAATAATATTAGCAGTTGCAGGGGCAATCAAAAGTAAATCCGCATGTTTGGCCAACTCAATGTGGTTGACTAAATCAGCCCGGTGTTCAGTCATTACGTCGGTGTGTACGGGGCGTTTGGATAGTGTTTGTAACGTTAAAGGTGTAATAAATTTGGTGCTGTTTTTTGTCATTAAAACATCAACTGCATAACCGCGTTTGGTTAATTCATTGGTTAAATCGGCTGCTTTGTAAGCTGAAATACTAGCCGAAACACCTAATAAAATATGTTGTTGGCGCATAGTAATTTTCTCCTATATAAAATTATTTTTTTAAAGTCGTGGTAATTGCTGCTTTGATCAACTCAGCAATTTCCTTTTTAGTGCTGGCTTCACCATAGCTACCGTCTTTTGCAATTAAATAGCCATGGTGTTTATCTGTGCTGACTTCAGTCAAATCATTCGCTAAAATAAAGTCGGCATCATTTTTTTTGATACTATTTGTTGCAGCTTCATGTAATTTTTTAAAGTTCACATCAACTAACAACTTGAAACCGACAAGAATAGTATCAGGTTGTAATTGTTTAATTAGCTGAATAATTTTGGGATTTTTCTTTAAAATCAAAAATAAGTGGTCTGTGTCAGAAGAAATTTTTTTAGCCGGTATTGGTAATTGTTCCAATTCACTCATGCTATTTTTCAAATCTGCCATGCTTAAAGAGTTCCCGTGATGTTTGGTAATCAACTGATTGAAAACAGTCAGTAATTGTTCTTCGGATAAACTAGTGGCTGGCGTAAAGTCACTGACTGCCATACTGTGAATAACGGCATCGTAGTGATTTTGGATGAGCAAAGAATGTAAAGTAGTGCTCAAATTTTGCGTATCACTGATAAGGTGTAAGCGGATGTTATCTCCACGGGGTTTGAGTGCATTTGCCGTGGTCACATAGTCAATAGTTGTAGTAGAAGCCGCAAAAGTATTGGCAATCGTTACTCCTAGACGACCACTAGAATGATTGGTAATGGATCGAACATCGTCAATTTTTTCGGCTGTTCCGCCGGCGGTGATTAAAATTCGCATACAATTCTTCCTTTACATAGTAATAATACTGCGGCCTTCGTGTGTACCGCTAAGTAAAGCTTTTGTGACATCTTCAATAGCTGTTAATGGTACTTCTTCATATTTTAACTGAGAAGTTACCTTCCAATCTGTTCCTAAAAGCTGCCAAATTTTTTGGCGCTTCACCATTGGTTGGTTGACAGAATCAATGCCAAAAACTTTTATACCTCTTAAAATAAAGGGCAAAACAGTGGTGCTTAATTGGATGCCACCGGCATTGCCACAAAGGGCCGCAGTTCCTTCATAGTGGAGCTGTGGCAATAAAGCAGTTAAGAGTTCGCCACCAACTGTGTCAATAATCCCAGAAAATTGTTGTGGGGCTAAAGGACGGATTTTTGCTGGAATTAGGGCTTCTGGTGGGATAATCTCAGTTGCGCCTAATTTTTCTAACCACGTTTTTACTGCAGTTTTGCGGCTTACAGCGATAATTTTTTGGTAGCCTAATTGATGCAATAAGGCAATGGCAATACTCCCCACACCACCAGATGCTCCGGTCACCAAAACGGCTTCATCTTTAGTGACATTTTCACTAATTTTAGCTACTGCTAATGCTGCTGTAAAACCAGCAGTGCCATAAATCATACTTTCTTTCAAACTTAAATTTTGTGGTAGTTTTACTAACCAATCGGCGGGGACGCTTTGATACTCACTTAAACCGCCAGGGGCACTGACACCTAAACCATATCCAGTTGCTATAACTTCATCTCCTATTGAAAATCGCGGATCTGGACTTTTGACAACTGTCCCTGCTAAGTCAATTCCTAAAGTTAAAGGATAGTTTCGAACGACTCCTGTTTTAGGTTGAGTGGCCAGTGCATCTTTGAAGTTTAAAGACGAGTAAGCAATCTTAATGATTACGCCTTCAAAATCAAGGACGTTAAAATCTTTTTCTACTAAACGAGCTTCTATTGTTTGATCTTGTTTGCTAACGACAAATGCGCGAAATTGATTCGTCATAGTGTACCTCCATCTTATAAAAAAGCAATTTAATTTTCTTCATCATACCACAAGATAGGAAAATTCTTGGCTAGGTTTTCTCCGGTATAACAGAAAAATTTGGAAGTGGAAAAATGCGTCTGATTTTTGAAATATCATTTACTAAAGCGATAAAATAAGGAGATCCTTACATCAAAGAATGGTTATTGTAATACAATTCAGCAAGTTTTTGCTATGATTGAATTAGGACTTGTTTTTTGTTCATTTATCAGTATTCTTAATGAGTATGATAAAAAAATTTGGAATGAAAAAGGGGGAGAAAAAGTGGCTAAATCCATCATCTCATTTAAAAATGTAACCAAACGTTATGACGATGAAGATACGGTATTAAAAAATGTCAGTTTTGAGATCGAGGAGGGCAAGTTTTATACCCTTTTAGGGCCTTCTGGTTGTGGAAAAACGACTATTTTACGGATTATCGCCGGCTTTTTAGATGCTACAGAGGGAGATATCTTCTTTGATGGGCAAAAAATAAATGATGTTCCAGCAAATCAACGTCAAGTGAATACCGTTTTTCAAGACTATGCATTATTTCCCCATATGAATGTTTTTGATAACGTTGCTTTTGGGATGAAAATAAAAAAAGTACCGAAAGATCAGATTGAAAAGCGCGTCATGGAAGCGTTGCGTTTAGTTCAACTAAAAGGCTATGAAAAGCGGGAAATCAGTGAAATGTCAGGTGGACAACGACAACGGGTAGCAATTGCCAGAGCAATTGTCAATGAACCTAAAGTTTTGCTATTAGATGAACCATTATCAGCTTTGGATTTAAAGTTGCGAACAGACATGCAATATGAATTACGAGAATTACAACAACGTTTGGGTATCACGTTTATTTTTGTGACCCACGACCAAGAAGAAGCTTTGGCAATGAGTGATGAAATTTTTGTTATGAATCACGGTAAAATTGTGCAAAGTGGAACACCAGTTGATATTTACGATGAGCCGATTAACCATTTTGTTGCGGATTTTGTCGGGGAAAGCAATATTGTGGCGGGCACCATGATTGAAGATAATCTGGTAGAATTTGTCGGTAAAAAATTTGAATGTGTGGACGGTGGGATGCGTCCGAATGAACCAGTTGAAGTGGTTTTACGCCCAGAAGATTTGTCATTAACTTCAGTTGAAAAAGGCAAATTAATTGTAAAAGTCGATACGCAACTCTTTCGTGGCGTACATTACGAAATTATTTGTTATGATGAACAGCAAAATGAATGGATGGTACACTCGACGAAAAAGGCCATTGAAGGCAGCCAAATTGGTTTGTACTTTGAACCAGAGGATATTCATGTTATGCGCTTTAATGAATCAGAAGCTGATTTTGATGCCCGCTTGGAAAGTTATGATGAATAGGGGGAAAAAGCATGACTAAATTACGACGTTTATATTCTGTACCCTATTATATCTGGCTTTTACTGTTTGTAATTGCCCCGGTTTTACTCATTATATATCAATCATTTTTTGATATGAATGGGAATTTTTCTTTGACAAATTATGAAACCTATCTTGGCTCTGGTAAATATTTGATGATGACTTTGAATTCCGTTTGGTACGCCTTTTTGATTACATTATTTACCTTAGTGATTAGTTATCCCACCGCTTACTTTTTAACCAAGCTGCAGCATAAGGATTTGTGGCTGTTGCTAATTATTTTGCCAACGTGGATTAATTTGTTACTAAAAGCCTATGCGTTTATTGGTATTTTTGGTGTTCATGGTGGCATTAACAACTTTTTAGGATTATTTGGAATTGGACCAGAACAAATCTTGTTTACCGACTTTAGTTTTTTAGTCGTGGCCACCTATATCGAGTTGCCCTTTATGATCTTACCGATTTTCAATGCATTGGAGGAAATAAATCCTTCTTTGGTTTTTGCAAGTCGTGATTTAGGAGCCAATAGTTTTGAGACTTTTCGTCGTGTTATTTTGCCGCTTTCAATGAATGGTGTGAAAAGTGGTGTGCAGGCTGTCTTCATCCCGTCACTATCGTTGTTCATGTTGACGCGTCTAATTGGGGGCAATCGTGTGATTACCTTAGGGACTGCCATTGAGCAACATTTCTTAGTGACGCAAAACTGGGGGATGGGTTCTACGATTGGCGTAATTTTAATTATTGCAATGTTTATCGTTATGAGCCTAACCGGGGAAAAACGTAAAGGAGGCGTGAAAAAATGAAGAAATTTCGTTGGTCTAACCTTTACCTAATTTTTGTTTTTATCATTTTATATATTCCGATTTTTTATTTGATTTTTTATTCCTTTAACGCTGGGGAAAATATGAATAGCTTTACTGGATTTAGTTTGCAGCACTATCAAGCGGTTTTTGAAGATACGCGGTTGATCATTATTGTTTTGAATACCTTTATGCTCGCCTTTTTGTCGGCATTATTAGCCACGATAATTGGAACTTTCGGCGCAATGGCTATTTATTACACGAAAAAAAGACGTTGGCGTAATGCCTTTTTAAGCGCAAATAATATTTTATTAGTATCTCCTGATGTGATTATCGGTGCGAGCTTTTTGATTTTATTTACTTTACTAGGTAATATTTTCAAAAGTTTTAGTTTAGGCTTTTTCAGTGTTTTGTTATCGCATATTGCGTTTTCAATTCCTATCGTCGTTTTAATGGTTTTACCAAAATTAAAGGAAATGAATGATTCCATGGTAGATGCTGCACGCGATTTAGGAGCGAATAATTTTCAAGTCATGCAAAACATTATTTTACCTTATTTGGCACCAGGCGTTATCGCCGGCTATTTCATGGCCTTTACGTATTCCTTGGATGATTTTGCGGTAACATTCTTTGTGACAGGCAATGGCTTTACGACTTTATCAGTGGAAATTTATTCCCGAGCAAGACAAGGAATTAGCTTGGAAATCAATGCCTTAAGTACATTAGTGTTTATCTTTTCGATGGTGCTTGTTATTGGATATTATTTTATTAGTAAAGATAATCGCAGTAAAAAGCAAAAGAACCGCCGCAAGAAAGTGGAGGTGCCAGAACTACGATGAAAAAATTACAATCCCTTTTTATTGGCATTATCGCCGTCATTTTAGTTTTAGTTTTTGCCGTTAATCGTTTGGAGCATTCCAGTGGAATGGCGGGCGCAAAAGTATTAAATATATACAATTGGGGCGATTATATTGATCCTGCTCTTTTAAAGAAATTTGAAAAAGAAACAGGTTATAAAGTCAATTATGAAACGTTTGATTCCAATGAGGCGATGTTTACGAAGATTCAACAAGGCGGAACAGCTTATGATATTACGATTCCCAGTGAGTATATGATTCAAAAAATGATTCAAGAAAAACTCGTTTTGCCTTTGGATCATAGTAAAATTAAAGGATTAAACAATATTCACGAGGACTTTTTAAACCAAAGTTTCGATCCTAAAAATAAATATTCCATTCCTTATTTCTGGGGAACATTGGGGATTGTCTACAATGATAAATTTGCAAAAGCCGAAGAGTTGAAATATTGGCGGGATTTATGGAATGATAAATTTCGTGACAACATCATGTTGATTGATGGGGCTCGTGAAGTTATTGGATTGGGATTAAACAGCCTTGGCTATTCATTAAACAGTAAAGATGATGGACAATTAAATGAAGCGGTAGAAAAACTAAAAGGTTTAACACCAAATGTCAAAGCTATTGTAGCCGATGAAATCAAAATCTATATGGCAAATGAAGAAAGTATGGTTGCTGTCACTTTTTCTGGTGAAGCAGCTGATATGATGTATGAGAACCCGCATTTGCATTATGTGATTCCAGCAGAAGGCTCAAACTTGTGGTTTGATAATATTGTGATTCCTAAAACAGCGCAAAATAAAGCAGGTGCCTATGATTTTATCAACTTTATGTTGCGTCCCGAAAATGCCGCCCAAAACGCTGAGTATATCGGGTATTCTACCCCGAATAAAGCAGCTATGAAGCTTTTACCAAAAGAAATTATTAATGATAAACAATTTTATCCTACTGATGAAATGTTATCGCATCTAGAAGTTTACCAAGATCTAGGAAAAGAATATCTAGGAATTTACAATGATTTATTCTTAGAGCTTAAGATGTACAGGAGATAATTATAAAAAAGGCGACTTGCAGGTCGCCTTTTTTATTTTAAATAAAAATTAGATAACAAAACCAATAGGAAAAAATAATTTTGTAAATGGTATATATCGTTTTGAAAAAGAAACTTTACTATTAAACCAAGAGCTATAACCAGATTGTCAAGTAAAAGGATTTTACAATTTTCATAAAAAGATATTTATCAGAAAAATATCCGTATTTGCATTATCTAAAAATAACAAATTTTGTTATTATCAGCCGGCATATGTTTCGAATTAACTTACATAGGTTAAGACTTTAATATTTTGCTCATGATTACCCCAACGTGCACCAAAAAGGGTTAGACCGCCAACAGAATCCATAAGTTCTTCTGAGGCAATACGCAGTGTGAAATAATCAGTTTCCTTTAATGCTAAGTCATTAATATTTAAATCTGTTGTAGGAACACCATCGATGCTTGTATCATACTGATTAATGCGAATATGCTTTAATTCCCCATATTGACTACAAGTGTCTGGCCACCAAGTCGGTGTCAAGCGTCCACGAACGTCGGCATAATTGCCATGCACGGTATCACTACCTAATTTTTTTCCATTGATGTAATAAGTGATGTCACTGGGCCACGTATTGTTTGAAATTGGAAATTCAGAAGCGATTTCAAAGCTGATATCTAATAACTCGAGATGATCATCAGCTTGGACTAAATTTGGAATTTTATATTCTAAGAAACCTTTACTAGTCCAAACTAACTGTGCATTGACGCGTTGGCTATCAAGGAATGAACGTGGCTGGTCTGCCATTCCAATGTGTCCTTCTTCAGAAGCAAGTCCGCAAGTTGGTTCTGCATGATAATCAGTAAAGTGTCCAACTTTTACGTCAGCGTGATAGTGACGATATTCAGGAAAAATTTTTTCTGGAAATTCAATTCCGATTTGATCAATGGCTAGAGCTACAATTTTTTGTAACCCAAATTTACCGGGACAGCGCCTTGTTTTTACAATACCAGCATCTTCTAATTGTTGGACATGACGCGTTGTAATAGCGTTTGAAATTGCAAGCGCTTTAGCTATTTCGCCAATGTTCATTTCTTTTATTGCGAGCTGGTTTACAATTCCCAAGCGGGTCTCATTTGCTAATGCTTGCAAAACAGGGAGTGATTTTGTAGATGTATCAATAATCATAAGGAAGCTCCTTTACTTAATTGTTAAGTATAATTCTGAAAATGGTTGTAATTTTATATCTTGTTTTACCAATTGGTTAAAATGATTAAGGTTAATATATCGGGATTGATGCTGTATGAAAACGCTGTTATTATTTTGTGTGTTGACAGATAAGTTAAATAGTAATGTTATTATAAGTCTTTGTTAACTAAAAGGTCAATAAAGTTTTTTTGAAAATAGACCAAAGAAATTTTTGGAGGAATTAATGTTGAATAGAAAAGAACATCCGCGACCGCAGCTCATAAGAAAAAAATGGCAAAGTTTGGATGGCGAATGGGATTTTGCCTTTGATGATGAAAACATTGGCTTATCACAACAATGGTATAAAGTGTTCCCTGCTACACATAAAATTTTGGTTCCGTTTACATATGAGACGGAATTAAGTGGTATTCATGATACGTCTCACCATAAAACGATTTGGTATCAACATAATTTTGAACAAGAAAGTGATCAAAATCTTGTCTTATATTTTGAAGGTGTAGATTTTGAAACCCAGGTATGGTTGAACGGAAACCTCATTGGCATCCATAAAGGGGGAAATGAAAGATTTTCTTTTGATTTAAAACCTTATTTAACTAAAGGGCTAAATACGATTACAGTACGGGTAGAAGATTCACTTTCTTGTGAACAGCCAAGAGGTAAACAACGGTGGTTAAAAGATAATTTTGGTTGTTGGTATGTTCAAACAACGGGAATTTGGAAATCCGTTTGGTTGGAAGAAGCCCAAGAACAGCGAATAAATTATTTAAAACTTACACCAGATTTGGACGTTGATTTACTAAAAGTAGAAATTGAATTAAAAGACGCTGCTGTTTTGCCAGACAGCAGTAGTTACTTTATTGAAGCCGAAGCAAGTTTTAAAGGTGAATTAATCAGTTATCATAAAGGATTATTTCATCATAACAGCAGTAGTTTTACTTTAGATACCCGGACAAAAGAAAATGCTGATTCAGGCACTCATCGTTGGAGTCTACATACACCTAATCTCTACGATTTAACGGTTCGGTTATATAAATAAACGGGTGAATTGTTGGATGAAGTCTACAGTTATTTCGGAATGCGAAAACTTAGCATCGAAAATGGACAAATTTTATTAAATAATCGGCAATTGTACCAACGTTTAATCTTAGATCAAGGGTATTGGCCCGAGTCTGGTATGACGCCACCTTCTCTTGCAGCCTTGGAAAAAGATTTGGAAAAAATTAGCGCAATGGGCTATAACGGCTTGCGCAAACATCAAAAAATTGAAGATGAACGTTTCTTATACCTATGCGATGAAAAAGGAATTCTTGTTTGGGCAGAAATGCCCTCAACCTACGTTTTTACTGACGTCGCGATGAAGCAATTCACTGCAGAATGGCTAGAAATTGTTAAGCAGCATTACAATCATCCAGCAGTTATTACATGGGTACCTTTTAATGAAAGTTGGGGGATTAAAGGAATTAATGAACATATTCGCCCGCAACATTTTACCGAAGGAATTTATCACCTCACGAAAGCGTTTGATTCCAATCGGCCTGTCATTACAAATGATGGTTGGGAACACACTATTTCTGATATTTTAACTTTACATGATTATGAAGAAACTGGTTTGGCTTTTGCAAAACGTTATTCAGACCATCAAGATTTCGCACCTTTTGGTTATTCAAATAAAGAAAAAATTGTTACTAATAAAATTCAATTTAATGATGGCTGGTTTGCTTTTGCAAAAGGGTTTGAATATAAAGGCCAACCGATCATGATCAGTGAATTTGGTGGCATTGCATTTACAGTTAATACTGAAGGGCAATGGGGATATGGCAATCAGGTAAAAAATGAAACCGAATTCATGAAGCGCTTTGAAAAAATATATGCCGCCATTCAAAGTAACCCTTACATTGCTGGTTTTTGTTACACACAACTCACAGATGTAGAGCAGGAAGTAAATGGTCTGTTAACTGCAGATCGTAATAACAAAGTGGATTTGCAAAAGGTTAGAGAAATTAACGAACGTCGACTCAATTTTAGTGAGATGAAAGTTGAAAACAATTTTTAAACGAGGCATTAATTCGCAGTTTCTTACAAAAGAAACTAGCAATTTTATTTATTTTTGGAGGAAATAGATATGAAAAAATGGAAGACATCTTTATTGGGATTAACATTATCAGCGGTTGTATTGGTATCACTTAGCGCTTGCGGGTCAGGAGATGCAAGCTCTGAAGACAAATCAGGAGACAGCAAAGGGTTTACTCTATTGAGTCCAGACCATAGTGCCGACCATCCAAAAAATGAAGATCTTTGGATGTGGAAAGAGTATGAGAAAAAGACTGGTGTTCCAATTACTTGGCAAGAGACAAAAGATATCAATGAAAAGAAAAATTTACTATTATCAGAATCAAAATTGCCAGATGCCTTTTATCAAGTATATTGGACGTCAGATGAATTAGTAAAATATGGTGGACAGGGAATGTTCCAGCCGATTGAAGACTTAATTGAAAAACATGCACCAAACTTTAATAAACTAATGGAAGAACATCCCGAAATTAGAAAAAGTATTACTGCCCCAGACGGACATATCTATTTCTTGCCAGAATTATCTATTGATCCACAAATTATGGGTTTGACATTCAGATATTATATCAATCAAGAATGGTTAGACAAATTAGGTCTTGAAAAACCACGAACCACCGAAGAATTGAAAGAAGTATTAACACAATTTGTCACAAAAGATCCAAATGGAAATGGTAAAGCGGATGAACAAGGCTGGTATATGAATAGTGGTGAACTCCCTAATAGTTTTGAAAAACTTTTAATGGCCGCTTATGGTATGGGCACAGGTGGTCGAACTGGAATTGAATCTTCTGTATATTTTGAAAAAGATGGCTCGATGCAACTGACATTAAATAGTGACCGAATGAAAGATGTATGGAAATATGAAGCAGATCTTTATCAAAATGGCTTAATGTCTAAGAATTCTTTTGCTGGTGCTGATGGCGATAAATGGCGTGCAGATGCAGCCAATAATACTGTTGGTCTTTGGACTTGGGTAAGTCCAGAATTTATCGGGGGGTCTGTCCAAGACAAATATACACCGATTAATGTCATTGCCGGTCCTGAAGGAGATCAGAGCTTAGTAATTAATGGCCCGGTAGGAACATCTGGTTTGGTTATTACTAAAGATTGTAAAGATCCTGGCAAATTACTAGAGTGGACAGATTATTGGTATAGCCAAGAAGGTTCTGACTTTGGTTATTTAGGAGCAGAAGATGTTACCTACCATAAAGTAGACGATAAAAATGTTTATGTCGATAAAATTTTGAATTATGACAAAGGAGCACAATTAGGCGCATATCAATATTTAGATAATGTTTATGGTGGCGGCTATCCTTATTTAAATCCTGATCAAGCTAACCGTGACATCGCGCAAGGATTAGAACCGATTCAATATGATGACTTTAATGAAGATGTTATGCCAGAAAAAATGTTATCTCCAGTAATGCCAACCCCTGAAGAGTCTGGACAATTGTCCACAATTATGACAGACATGAATAATTATGTTGAACAATCTCGGGTGAAGTTTGTTACAGGTGAGTGGAATTTTACTAGCGATTGGGATAAATATGTTAAACAGTTGAAAAAAATTGGTGCGGACAAGTTGCTTGAAATTCGCCGTACGCAGTATGAACGTTATGACAAAGAGTAAATAGAATTTTTGTCCAGGCTTAAAGCAAAATGACAAAACCTGCTTTGAGCCTGGTTTTTATGACAAAATGTTTTATTGAACTAATCAGCTTAGCATTCAGATGCTGCGCTGAACAGTTTGATAAAGCACGGAGAAAGGAAGAATAATAGATGGTAGAAAAAATATTATTCGATATGAAAAAGCATAAATGGCTTAATACATTATTTGTTGCACCGATGGAATCTTTTAACAAGTTGTTATCCGATATGAAAAAACATAAGTGGTTGTACGTTATGTTGGTCATTCCTGTACTATTTGTGCTTATTTGGAATTACTGGCCGATGTATGGTGTTGTAATTGCTTTTAAAGATTATTCACCTGCTTTTGGTATTTGGGATAGTCCTTGGGTTGGTTTCAAGCATTTTCAACGTTTCTTTGATTCTTATTTCTTCTTGGAAATTATCATTAATACTATTCGCGTTAGTTTCTATAGTTTACTAGTAGGCATTCCATTGCCGATCATTCTGGCATTAATGTTTAACGAAATTAAACGAAAATGGTTCAAATCGACAGTTCAAACAGTTTCATATATTCCAAACTTTATTTCAGTAGTTGTTGTTATTGGGATGGTAACCTTCTTTTTCTCTGAACAAGGCTCCATCAATCAAATTCTAACTTCTTTACACATGAAACCTATTGATTTTTTAGGCGATGCAAAGTGGTTTCCTCATGTCTATGTATGGTCTGGAATCTGGCAAGGTGTCGGCTGGGGAACGCTGATTTATACTGCTGCGATGTCTGGCGTACCGCAAGATCAATATGAAGCTGCTTATCTTGAAGGGGCAACGCGGATGCAATGTATTCGTAATATTGCGATTCCAGCAATCATGCCTACCATTGTTATTTCAGCAATTTTAGCAACCGGTAGTGTTATGTCTGTAGGTTTTGAAAAAGCTTATTTATTGCAAAACGCATCAAATCTTGCAACTTCTGAAGTATTGTCGACTTATACATATAAAGTCGGTTTGATTAATGGTGAATATAGTTTTTCTGCCGCAGTTGGGTTGTTTAATAATATCGTCAATTTCATCATGCTTTTTGTTGTCAATAAGATTGCACAAAAAACTGGTGAAAATAGTTTGTGGTAGAAAGGCTGGAAAATTGAAATGGAAAAAATGCGATACATCTCAACGAAATCAGATAAAGTTTTTGACGTTGTCAACGTTGTAATTATTACATTGCTGACTTTGATTTTGTTATATCCTATTGTTTTTGTAGTGAATGCTTCTTTTAGTAATCCTAATAAAATCTATGAAGTACCGTTGTTACTTTGGCCGCGAGGTTTTAATGTCAACGGATATACCGAAATTTTAAAAAATAAAGATATTTTAGTTGGCTTTAAAAATGCTGTCATTTACACGGGGTTAGGAACACTAGTTAGTGTTCTTGTTACAACGCTCGGGGCATATCCACTTTCCCGAAAAGATTTACGCGGTCGCTCAATGTTGACACTATTTTTTACTATTACGATGTTTTTTGGTGGTGGTCTAATTCCAACGTATTTGGTAAATCAGCGTTTAGGTATCATCAATACGTTATGGGTAATGATTTTGCCAGGTGCTGTAGGTGTCTACAATATGATTTTAATGCGAACTTATTTTCAACAGAATATTCCTTCTGAATTAGTGGAAAGTGCTTATATGGACGGTGCCAATGATTTGCAATTGTTATATAAAATCGTTCTACCACTTTCTACACCAATTATTGTTGTTATTGCGATGTTTAATGGCGTAGGTCGTTGGAATTCATACTTTGATGCCATGATTTATTTGCGTGATCGTGCCCGTTTCCCATTACAATTGATTTTACGAGAAATCTTGATACAAGGACAATTTGGTGATGATGTAAATCAAACTTTGGTGGGGAGCGCCCAAGCTGAATTAATGATGCTGAAATTAACACTAAAATATAGTGTCGTTATCGTTTCAACGTTACCTGTTTTACTGTTTTATCCAATTGTTGCAAAATACTTTGAAAAAGGGATTTTAGTCGGAGCTATAAAGGGGTAAGTAAAGTGGTTAATAAAATTTATGAAGTTTTTAATCGGATTTATTATTTAATGAAATTAAACGGGTTGTGGCTTTTGTTTACACTTTTAGGTGGTGTCGTTTTTGGAATTATACCAGCAACGATTGCTCTTTACGCTTGTATTCGTCAACAAATTCGTAATGAATCAGAAACCCATCTCTTTCAAATGTTTAAAAGATATTATGTAGAAACTTTTCGTCGCAGCATGTTGTTTAGTGTTGTATTTGCAGCGATTGCCTTATTTTTCTTTGGGGAGACCGTTATTTTAGTGAATGTTGGTACCGGAAATCTGTTGCTTGAAATTGCCATTAAAGTCACGCGTCTATTGATAATTTTAGGTGTAGCGATGTTTTTCCCAATTTTTGTCCATTTTGATGTCAAAGGAATCAAAATGGTGGTACAATCTTTGCTTTTTTTACTCATTTGTCCTTTAGAAGTTCTCTATATGGGACTAATTTTTGTTTTAGTCAGCTTATTATTTGCCATTAGTCCACTTTTGATTCTTTTTATAGGTATTGCTTTGCCAGCTTATGGGATGAGTCTTATCATGATGAAAAAATTTACTCGACTAGAAAAAAATATTAATTTTACTACGTCAGCTCAAACGAAATAACTTGATTTTAAGGAGTATTTAAATGGATATTAATCAAATTGACACACGGCATGCTACAAGTAATTCATTTGAATTGTCGCGAGGAAATTGTTTCCCTTTTACAGGTGTTCCTTTTGGAATGAATTATTTTGCCATTGAAACTCATGAAGACAACTGGTGGTTTCGACCAGAAGCAATGCATTATCGTGGCATTCGCTTATCACACCAGCCAACGATGTGGGCTGGTACAAAAGGTGATTTTTGTTCTTTGAGAATTTTGCCTTTTACCAAGCATACCAAAGGTTTAAAGGTAGTACCTTATGCACCCCAACAATCTGACTTTCACCCTAATTATTTAAAAATTAGGCAATTAAATAATCAGTTAGACACCACCTTGGTTCCTTCTGAATATGGTGCAATTCTATCAATGGAGTCCCCACAAAAAGATAAAGGGATCATGATTAGCTTTCCCACAGATGGAAAAATTACAAAAGCGCAAGGTCATATAATTGAAGGATATTCAAACCAATTACATGTTCATCGTACCGTTCCATTAAAATTTTACTTTCATATAGAAGTAAGTGAAAAAATTGTAGGATTTAGTGAAAAAGATGGTTCTTTTGAGATTAATTTTGCGGATGCAAACACTATTGAAATACGATTAGGAACATCTTTTATTTCTGCAGAATTTGCGGTGAAAAATTTACCAAAAACAAAAAAAGAGCTGCAATTACAAGAAGTTACCACGCAATGGAATGAAAAGTTAGCTAAAATTACTGTTTCTGATCAAGAAGCGGAAAAAGTAAAAACTTTTTATCACAATATGTATCGAGCTTTTTTATACCCTCAACGATTATATGAGTGGGACGACAATGGACAACCAGTTCACCGAGATGCTTATGCTAATGAAGTGAAACCGGGATACTTGTATATGAATAATGGTTTTTGGGATACCGCTCGAACTGTCTATCCATTGTTTTCTTTAATTGAGCTAGAAGAATATGAAAAAATATTGGCTGGTTTTTTAAATAGTTATCGGGAAAGTGGATACTTACCAAAGTGGTTAGCACCTGAAGATTCCGGAGGAATGCCGGGAAATTATATCGATGGTGTTATTGCCGATGCGGCCGTAAAAAACATTGCGACAGATTTAATGCCTGAATTCTTAACGGGGATGTTGTACTCTGCTCAGCAACAAGAACCAAATCGTCAAGCAGGACGGTCATATGCTAATGAATATAATACTTACGGCTATGTACCGTCAGATCTCCATGAATCCGTCAATCACACATTGGATTACAGTTATAGTGACTACTGTATTGCAAAAGTTGCCGGCAAATTAGGCGAAAAAGAAGTAGCTGAAAATTTCATGGAACAATCTTATCGCTATCAAAATTTATTTTCACTTGAAGATAGATTCATGGTGGCAAAAGATCGTCAAGGGCAATTTAAAGAAAAGTTTAGTCCTTTTTCTTGGGGCGGCGATTATACAGAAGGTTCCGCATGGCAATCCACCTTCGCAGTTAACCATGATATTGCGGGGCTGATTGCATTATATGGAGGAGAAGCTGCTTTTGAAGAAATTTTAGTAGAACTTGCTAATACACCGCCGGAATATACTGTTGAAGGTTATGGTCATGTGATTCATGAAATGGCGGAAATGGAAGTGAATGGTTTTGATCAAATTAACGTGGGAAATCAACCAAGTTTTCATTTACCATACTTATTTCACTTCATAAAAAAACCGTATTTTGCGCAACCACTGCTAAAGCAAGCCGTCAATCGTTTATTTTCGGCTGGATTTAAAGGCTACCCTGGTGATGAAGATAACGGCAGTATGGCATCTTGGTATATTTTTAATGCTTTAGGTTTTTATCCATTTTGTCCGGGTAGTGGTGAATATTTGATAGGAATGCCGAATTTTGATGAAGCGATTATTCATTTAGCAAATAAAAAAGAAATTAAAATTACAACCACTTTAAATAATCCACAGCAGCAATTTATTCATCGTATTACGGAGAGTGCACAAGATTTTAGAAAATGTGTGCTTTCCCATGATGAAATAATGAAGGGAAAAGATTTTAATTTTGAACTAGGAATGGTTCCAAATTCAAAATGTTTTGATGAAACTTTACCAACCAGTATGAGTAGAAAAGCTGCACAAGCAATCTATTCGTAATGAGATATATGTGATTTAAAAGAATGATTTTAAAGATGGAAATGGAGTTATTAGAAGATGACAAAAGTAAAACGAGGAGCTTCAATTCCTCTAATTGCAAATGATCCCTATTTTTCAATCTGGTCCCCAGCTGATCATTTAACAGATTGTGATACACAAAGTTGGACAGGAAAAGAACAGCCGGTGCGGGGGTACATTCGAGTAGGAGAAAGCACATATCGCTTTATGGGAGCAGATGATATCATTCCTGCTATTGCGCAAAAAGATTTAGACGTGAGTGCAACGCAAACTAAGTATACTTTTGAAAATGAAGATGTCCACTTGGAATTATTGTTTTCCGTTGATTTGGATTTACAAGATTTAAAAAAAATTAGTGAACCTGTGACGATGATTACAGTAAAAGCTGATGTAAAAAATGATAGTGAAGCAGCGATTACATTTGCTTTTTCAGAAGAAATTTGTCGGGATCAAACCTCTGAGGACCTTCATTGGCGGACGATTACGACAACAACTGAAAAAATGGTTTGGATGGGTAAGGGACGCCAAACCCCACTCAACTCTTCTGGAGATTTGGTCGATATCGATTGGGGATATCTATACCTTGTAGCTAAAAATAATTTGCCAATTACTTATCAAAAAAAACGTGACATGTTATTAGCAGATTTTTCCATTCATTCAGGTGAAGCAGCAACAATTTTAGTTGCATATGATGATATGCATGCGATCAATTACTTTGGTAATGTGACAAATGCACTATGGAAAGAAAGCTATCTAGGAATGTACGATTTGCTGCAAAATTATTTAGCCGACTTGCCGTTACGGTTAGAAAGTTGTAAGCAAATTGATAAAAAAATTCAACACGAGTCTTCTACTGCTGGTGGCGACACACTGGATTTTATTACAGCATTTAGTTATCGCCAATCAATTTGTGCCCATAAATTAATCCGAGATTCAGAAGGGGAAATCGTCTTTTTATCAAAAGAATGCAGCTCCAACGGTTGTATTGGAACAGTTGATATTAGCTACCCGTCTATTCCTTTGTACCTGCTTTATCAAACAGAATTGGCCAAAGGGATGTTACGGCCGGTATATAAATTTGCTGATATGCCAGTATGGGAATTTGATTTTGCGCCCCATGATGTTGGCCGGTATCCGTATGTAACTGGACAAGTATATGGAGAAATAACCAATTCAGGTAGTAAAGATTGGTCAGATCGTGGTCCATATGACACAATTTATGACTATTATCAACTACCAAAAGGACAAAATGTCTACCGCTTTGAACAACAAATGCCAATTGAAGAATGTGGCAATATGTTAGCCATGATTTCAGCAATCTATTTGCGGGATAAAGATGATAAATTCTTTACGCAGTATTTAGCCACTAATTTAAAATGGGCTGACTATTTAGCGACGTTTGAGCAAGATCCCGAAAACCAATTATGTACTGATGATTTTGCTGGGCATTTAGCTCATAATTGTAACCTATCTTTAAAAGCCATTACGGCACTTGGTATGTTTGGAGCGGCTTTAAAATCAGCAGGGTATGAAGAGGGCGTACTTTATTCTAAACGGGCCAAAGAGATGGCCAAAATTTGGCAAGAGTCTGCTATTGCAAATGGAGAGCACACACCATTAGCGTTTGATCAACCGAATAGCTGGAGTATAAAATACAATATTGTGTGGGATAATTTGTTTGATTTAGGATTATTTCCAGCGGAATTAATGGAAAAAGAAATCACGAAATATTTAGCTGAAGCTAACGAATATGGGATTCCGTTAGACCAACGTGCAAATTATACTAAAGCAGATTGGATTATGTGGATTTCAATTTTTGCGAAAAATGAAAAAGAGAGAGAGCGCATTATCCAGCCGGTACGTCATTATTTAGAAAATACATCAAATCGTGTGCCGTTTTCCGATTGGTATGATACAAAAGATGCGCGTGTGATGAATTTCAAAAATAGAACAGTCGTAGGTGCGATGTTTATGCCATTGTTAAAACAAGCATTAGTGAGTAACTTAGTGAATGTATAGATAAAAAAGAATTAAGAGCTGGCTCTTAATTCTTTTTTTTGTAAATTGTTAGTAGGAAAAAATTTTAGCGGTGGATTTCAAACAGCAGTAAATAATTGGGTTGAAAAAAAGGCATAATTTCTTGATAGAAAACGAAAGTGAAGGCCTATATTGGTTTGTTAAAATAATTCAAAGAAATTTAATATTGTCCTTTTCAAAGAGGATGCAATAAGCTTTGTAAGTGTTAAAACTAATGACTATAAGTTTTTATCTGCAGGTTAATTGTTGCTAAGAGCCGAGTAATCTCAAGATAAAACAAAAATATTTCAATCAAAAATGAGGAGTTATACGAAAAAAGTATAACTCCTCATTTAGATAAGGTTTAAAAATTATTTTAATTGATTTTCCCTAGGCTTAAATTCGATTTAGACTAATACAGTTTTTTGTTCAGGGATAAAGTCATCTTTTAATTTTGGCCACCACTCTTTGTTAGCTTCATACAAATCATCAAGGACCGCTTTACCAACGCTAAAGTTTGGAATTGTTTTGTTTAACATTACTGCTTTTAAAGCAGTTTGATAAGAACCGGTTAAGGCTGCTTCCACAGTTAATTTTTCATAGGCTTTTTGCATTTCCATTAATCCTTTTTGGAAAGTTGGAATTTCGCCCACGACAATTGGTTCTGCACCTGATGCCCCAACATAGGCGGGTAGCTCAACGACTGCTTTGGGATCAAAGTTTGAAATAGAGCCGTTGTTGGTGATATTCACAGTAAAGCGTTCACGCGTATCGTGAATAATCGCATGGCAGATATCCACAATGTAATTTCCATGAACACCAGCATGTAAGCTGGAATCTTTGGCAGAGCCATTAGCAATAACACGTTCACATTCTTCGTAAATTCGTTTTTCACGACCATTTGTCACGTAATCACCACGGGTGAAGTTAATATCATCATGCGCGACCATTTCATCAGGTGTCAAATAATATTGTAAGTAGCAATTTGGAAAATATTCAGGAAAATTCTTAAATAGTTTAATCATTTGCTTGTAGGTATCAATCCAGTATTGATCGCCAACTGTTTCATCATTAGACATCAACAACGTATCAATTTTTCCGGATAAAACATCTTCTCGCAGTAGAGGAAGTAAGTCTTTACCATCTTTATCAATTATTTGTGTCCACCAGCCAAAATGATTTAAGCCAAAATATTTAAAAGTTAAGTCGCGCAAATCTTTATCAAAGTACTTTGCGATAGCACCTTCAATTGAGATGGGCATATCACAAATACATAAACATTTTGCATCAGGAAATTCACTATAAATAGCTTCTGATAAAATAGCTTCTGGATTAGTATAATTTAAAATCCAAGCATCTGGGCATAGTTCTTTTACTTTGCGAATAATTTGTCTTACTGCAGGAATAACGCGCATTGCAAATGAGAAGCCCCCTAATCCACAAGTTTCTTGCCCCACAACGCCATGACTTAAGCAGATTTTTTCATCTACTGCACGCTGAGCATTTAAGCCTGGACGAATTTGCATAAATAAGAAATCTGCCCCTGTAAAAGCCTCATCAATATCTGTTGTGTAAGTAACGTTCACCAAAGAGCCCATTTCTGCATAGTACATCTTTGTATATTGCCCTAAAAGTGAAACGCGTTTTTCATCAATGTCGTAGAGCACCAATTCGTCGATTGCTAATTCTTGTGCACGTCTACGTAATACTTCTAAAATGCCAGGAGATTGAGTAGAACCTCCGCCGACCATTACAAATTTGTTTCCCATGATTGTTTCCTCCTAATTTTATACAGTTTGAGTTATTTTTGCGGTTTGATAATTTACGAGTTCATACTTTAATGACGCGATTAATTGACGAACTATCGGATCTGTTAAAATCTCTACTTCTCGCATCCGCGCGATATTGAAAGAAGAGTGGGTTAATAAGTACTCATCTACAAAAGCAGGATGCACCATCATTTCAAGTGTTTGAACGTTATTTGCTTTTTCAAAAGTATCTTGTAACTCTTGCAAACACTGCTCTCTTAAAGCTTGATAAGATAACGACATATCGCGAATGGCACTGGTATTCATCATGTCTAAAAGAAGATCGTTAACATCGGGTGACTCAATTGGTCCAAAATTTTCAGTCCCGTAAGAGTTCCGAGCGGGTAGACCATATTTTTTTGAAATTTTAGTTGTGATTGCTCTATTTTCAGGGTAAAAATGAATGTGATGATGAGAATCAAAATGGGTGAGTTTCACACCCTTATCTAATAAGTATTCAATTTGTGTACACCATTCGTGATAAATTTCTTCATCTGAATAGTGGCTACGCATGGTAGGGTAATCACATAATTTATAAAATTCTCCCTTTTCATCTTGAAAACTAGTATTGGTCCCATCAAGTGGGCGTCCCATTGTCAAAACTAGATGACAACCTATCCCTAAGCTGGGATATTGTTTTGAAAGCGCAATAGCATCCAATGTTCCGGGCATATTGGCCATTAAAGTTGCTGAAGTTAAAACGCCTTGACGGTGAGAATGAATAATACCGGCATTAATTGCTGCACTGTAGCCGAAATCATCTGCATTTATGATTAGCTGTTTCAAAACAGAACCTTCTTTCTTTGGATTTATTAAAAGTAATCGTTGTTCCCTTTCCGTAAATAGAGTATATTATAGAAAAAAAACGGATACAATGCGTTTAAACCAATGAGGTATCGTTTTCAAAGAGCGAAATTATTTTCACTTATGGAGGATTAACAATGAAAATTTATCATATTTCAAAATTATTGCCGGACAATACTTTACGTGAAGAAGATGAGCAAATTATTGAATATATTGTCAAAAAAGTTGAAAAAGGGGAAGACATCGATATCAGAACGACAGCGGAAAATAATTATACTTCACCAAGTTCGATTTCGCGTCTTTCTAAAAGAGCAGGTTTTAATAATTTTAAAGAGATGGTTTTCTTTTTAACTCAAAAATTTAATGAAAGCCAAATTGCTGAACGAACATTAACACAACAAAAATTTTTGAACACAAAACAGAATTGGGAAGAGATTGATAAAATTTTTGAACTCATTAAAGAACAAGGACAAGTGTATTTATCAGGAGAAGGATTTTGTGATTTGCTTGTAAAGTATGCTTATCGAAAACTAATGTTAAAGAAGATTTATGCGATTGATTTAAAAGATATGGAGGTCAAACTCGTTTCAGATGGGAAACCCAAAAGCTTAATTATCTTTTCTCAATCAGGGGAAAATCGTGAAGCATTAAGAAAAATAAAAGAATGTAAGGAATTGGGGGGGAAAGTAATTACTTTTACCGCTTCGGCAAACAGTACTTTTCTAAAAGAAGGGGATGCCTCCTTTCAAGTTGATCCAGAGTCAAGTGTGATTAACTCTGAAAATTCTACCTTAAATTTTTTCTTTGGCAATTGTTTAAACGCACTAGAGTATTTATTTGATCGCTATCTATAAAAAAAAGGGAGATAATCTCCCTTTTTTTTGACTAAATTTCAAAAGCTATATCATTGCGTGTAATTTTATCAGAAGGTGCAATTACTTTTCCGGCAGCGTTTTCAAGCGTAACGACAATAATCATATCATTTTTGCCGGCTGCTTTTATTTGGTTGTTATCAATTTGAGCAAGCAGATCCCCTTGTTTTACCATCTGTCCATCCGTTACCTTAATATTAAATGGTTTACCAGCAAGATCTACTGTATCAATTCCCATATGCACTAAGACTTGTTCTCCGTTTTCATTTTCGATTCCAATAGCATGAAGCGTTGGGAAAATGGTAGTGATTTTACCGCTGGTTGGTGAATGAATCATGCCATCATGATTCATAATTGCAAAACCGTTACCTAAAGATTTACTTGAAAATACTTCATCAGGCACTTCTTCGATTGGAATAATCTCACCACTAGCGGGAGCATAAACAAGTTGTCCTGTTTGCGTTTTCGTTAAAGGCAATGTTGCTTGTCCACTGCGCAGTTTTTCAACGTAAGCTTCTAGTGCTTCTCTTAATTCAGTGACGCCAATTCCAATAATAATTTGAATATGTTTTTGTTTATCTACCACACCAGAAGATGGAAAAGTCTTTAATAAGTTAATATCCACTTTCTTATCATCTAAAACATCTAAGCGCAAACGGGAGTAACAATTGTAGATTTCTGAAATGTTGTCAACGCCACCTAATCCATTGACGATTACTGCTAAACCAGCTTCGTCACCTTTAACCGTGATAGTTTCATTTTGAGGAGTAAGCTCTTCTTTAGGTTCACGACCAAGTGTTGGTAAATTCAGTTTTACAATAAGATATTTGAAAGCAAAATATTCCATTACTGCAATCACAAGGATGATTGGAATGATTAACCAAGTGTGGCCAAGATTCATCGGTACAAATAAAGATGGAATAGTTTCTGGAATACTACCAACCATTACGCGCAGTCCTAAAACATTTGCTAGGAAGAAACTAAAACCAAACAAGATTGCATGGACCAACCATAATACTGGTGCTGCAAACAAGAAAAGAAATTCAATCGGTTCTGTTGTTCCGGCTAAAGCAGCTAAAATTACTGCTGGAATCACAATTGCTTTTACTTTTGCTTTATTTTCAGGAAGTGCAGTTTTGATGAAAGCTGCTGCAATGGCAGCAGGAAAGGCCAAAGGACCAAAGTTGGTTAAAAAGCCCACAGCGGAGTTCATTGTCGTAACATTACTAATGTCACCTAGTTGTGCTAACCAAATATTGAAAGCACCACTTACTGTTTCACCAGCAATTTGAGCAGTTCCACCCATTGGTGTAAAGTGTAGTGGCATCCATAATAGATGGTGCATTCCTACTGGCAGTAACATCCGATTTAAAAAACCATAGGTAAAGAAACCAAAAGGACCAGAACTGGCCATGACAGATACGGCTGCATTTACGCCAGAGTTGATGATAGGCCACACATAAGTAACAATAATAGCAAGTGCAATAGTGGCAAAGATTGAAATGGCATAAGCAAATTTTGTACCTTCATATGGAGTCAAGTATTTATGAAATTTGACGTTTCCAAAACGATTGACAATAAAACCGACCAGACAGCCAATGACAATTCCTAAAAAGACGCCCATGTCATTAACTTGAATTCCCATAACCATATTTTGTCCTGTTCCAAATAACCCTTGTTCACCCGGTTCTGCTAAACGATTTGTCAAAGTTAGCCATGAATTATTGGCATATAAGAAAATCATAAAGCAAGTAATCGCAACAATTGCAGAATCGGTCTTTTTCTTTGTTAAAGCAGCAGCAATACCCACACAAAAAATAACAGAAAGTGAACCAATTGCTCCGCTGTTAATGATACCAAAAAAGAAATTTCCCACATTGGCGATAGCACTAGGCATGAATTCCATCCGCATAATTGCGGCAATAGAAATAATCAAGCCGGAAACGGCCATAAACATAACCGGTTGAATAATTGCGCGGGCAAAAGTTCGCATCGATTTTTGAACAGTTTCTTTCATAAAAACACTCCTTCATTTGAAATAAATTATTTTTCTTCTATTCGGACAAAGTATAGTATATAGAAAACGGTTACACAATATTGGAAAGAAATGAAGCAACCCTTTTCACGTTTTGAAAATACTTTCAATTTATATTGAAGCGTGAAAGTAAGATTTTCACTTGGTTGATCTTATGTAAAATGTAGCTTTTTTGAAAAGTGCAGCATTGATATTGACGTTTTTTTAGTAGTACTCAGTCAAAATAGTATAGAAATACGTAAAAAGCAATAGGGAATCATTTTATTTAATAAATAACAAATGTTAATGGAGAGTTGTAATCAAAAAGGAAGGCAGCAAGTAAGAAAATAAGCTAATTATAAAGAGGATAAAGAATTATTTGGTAGAATTCATCCTCTAAAGAAGACAATATCTTTTATTTATTGAAAACGTTGACCCTTAGTAAGTGCGTTAAAGAACGTTTTTCCAACATCTTAGAATTGGCGTCATTGCCACACAATTATAGGAACTTGAAAATGTGAGGAGCAACTGTTAAGCAGTGTTGTTTAATAAAAATGATTTTCTACGATTTTAGAGTGATGGACTTTCCTAAGTGTCAATAAGATAAAAAAAAGCACCAGAAGTAAAATTGGATAACTTCTGGTACTTTTTAATTTTTGCAGCCTTTAAATCAAAGTAGACAACTCTGTGTAAGGCAGATTTAAATCCTCTGCCACTGCCTGCATTGTTAAATGTCCTTGATAGGTGTTAACGCCGTGGTAAAGGGCATTATTGTATTGCAATAAATCGGCTAAATTAGTGGATGCCAAAAGTCTTACATATGGTAAAGTAGCGTTACTTAATGCGTATGTTGAAGTCTGTGGTACTGCTCCAGGCATATTGGCCACTGCATAGTGAATGACACCAGAATGTACATAAGTGGGGTCCTCATGGGTTGTAACTTTGTTTCCAGTTGCAAAAATTCCCCCTTGATCGATTGCGATATCGACAATAACTGATTCTTTAGGCATGGCTGCTACCATGTCTTTTGTAATTAATGTTGGTGCTTTGTGACCCGGAAGTAAAACAGCCCCGATAACAAGATCGGCATCTTGTAATGAAGTACGAATATTTAGTTCATTAGAAAGAAGTGTTTGTACTTGACCGCTAAAAAGATCATCCAATTCTTTTAAGCGGTTTAAATTGATATCTAAAATGGTAACATGCGCCCCTAAACCAAGAGCAAGTCGTGCGGCGTTATAACCTGAAACACCTCCACCAATAATCACCACATTACCTTGCCGTACCCCAGGAACTCCTGCTAGTAAAATTCCTTTGCCGCCAAAGGTTCGTTGTAAATATTGTGCACCAATTTGTGCTGCCATTCTGCCAGCGATTTCACTCATGGGAGAAAGAAGCGGAAGGCTGCCATCGGTTAGCTGCACATTTTCATAAGCAATAGCGGTAACGCCCCGCTTCATTAATTCTTCTGTCAATTCTTTATTAGCTGCTAAATGAAGGTAGGTAAATAACAGCAGGCCATTTCTAAAATATTGATATTCACTGGGGTGAGGTTCTTTAACTTTCAGGACCATTTCACAGTTCCAAACTTCTGCGACAGTGGTCAAAATAGCACCAACTTTTTGATATTCCTCATCTGCAATCCCAGAGCCTAAGCCGGCACCGGTTTCAACTATGACGGTATGCCCAGCGTTTATTAATTCTAAGACCCCACTAGGAGGCAATGCAACCCGATTTTCATGATTCTTAATTTCTTTTGCGATTCCAATTTTCATGTGCAACACTCCTTTTCTTCTGTCAATTTAGCCTAACTTACGCCTCCATACTAGAAGAGGAACTCACTTCTTACTTTTCAGTATAGTGGAAAAGGAAACGATTACAAAGCAGCTTTTCAAAATTTAGAAAAAAAACGCCAAAATTCTTGTGATAAAACAGCTCGATGGCTAGAATAAGAAAGACAAGAGGTGATGAGATGCTCAAGAAATTGCAAAAAAAATTAAATGAGTATAATCCGCAATATCATGTTTTAAACTTAACTTTATCTATTATTTGGATTATTTTAATGTTATTGGATTTTGCATCTGTCATTAATATTAATGAAAATCCTTTTCGTATTTTAGATTATCTTATCTGGCTGTTATTTACTGTTGATTTTTTTGGTCGTTTAATTGTTGATCCAGATAAAAAAACTTTTTTTAAAAAAAATATTTTTGATTTAATTGCAATTTTACCCTTAAACTTTATTTTTGGCTTATTCGGTTTGGCTCATTTTGGTAAAATTTCACGGATTAATCGGATTGCCCGTATTATTGGACTATTTGGTAAGTTATCTCGCAATAAGCGTAGTATTTTATATACTAACGGTTTTATTTATGTGCTTTATATTAGTTTGGGGATTATTGTTATTGGCGCAGGTTTATTTTCAATTGCTGAAAATAGATCTTTTGCAGATGCATTGTGGTACGCCATTGTTACGGTAACTACCGTCGGTTATGGCGACATTGCCCCCACAACCGATGCTGGAAAATTGATTGCGGCAGTCTTGATGATTTTAGGGATTGGATTTATCGGGATTTTGACTTCTACAATTACCTCATACTTTAGTCATAAAAATGAAGCGATGCGGCAAGTTGAAGAAGACAGTGAGTTATCGCAATTAAAAAAGGAAATTACGACTTTGCAACAACAATTGGATCGGATTGAAAAATTATTAAAAAAATAGCGAAAAAGAATCAGGGGCAAAAAATGAATTCTTGCTCCTGATTCTTTTTCATGTAACCAGTAGAAAATAAGCGCTCAAGCGCTAAGTAGAAATCTACTAGAAATATGCAGTGCAGGTTGCTTTTTGTTAACAGTAGAAATTTTCTTTCCCAGATTAACTTTTAGTAAATGTCCAATAATGAATAATTTCTCCTGTTAAGTCTTGAGGATGAAATAGCTCTTTATACGTGGTTTTTGCGGGTTTGTCATTGGGATCTAAAACCAATACTTGATTGTTTTGCTGGGCACCTAAGACCATAATGTGCCCCACCTCAGTGAAGCGACCAGGTTTGACAGAGACGATAACCGGAATTTTTTGTTGTAAATATTTGCTGGCAGTTTGAAAATCATTACCTAAGTCATGATATTGCAATTGATAGTGGTTGGCAAAATCACTGAAAATTTGCCAAGCAGTTCCTTGTCCAGTTACAAAATAATTATTATGTGCCCAAGACAAGATATCATATGGGGTGGCTTCTTTTTTTTCAAAATACGAAAGAACCATCGTTAAAGATAAAATAGCACAACCATTTTGTGCCAACGTATTATCTTCCCCTGTACCATAGCTATCTTGTGCCCAACGTTCATCTGTTTGGAGAATAAGAGGCGTTGGGACGTTATTCCCTTTTAAGGTTTGGTTTGCTTTTTGACTGTATTGTTGTTGCGTAATAGTGGGAGTAGAGTCAAAAAAAGTAGTATCAGTTGGCTTTGCGACTAAAAGCCAAATCCCCCCTAATAAAAGCATGCAAAAACCAATAAAAATTATTTTAGGTTGCCGTGATTTTTTACGGGCCATCAAAACACCTCGCTTATAGTAGATACTGAGTTTACTCTAAAGCAAATGGTAGAAAAATAAAATCGGTCACAGGACTGATTTAGGAAACTTTAAAGTTTGAAAGGGATATTTAGTAAAAACATTTGTCAAAGTAAGCAATCTAGAAGGCATAATTAAGAAATCATAAAGTACAGGTTAGCTAAGTGTTGACAAAATTTTTGTTAGTTGGTAATCTAATGAAGTTCAAAACGAAATGGTTACGATTTACAAAATAGAAAAAGAAATGAAAGGAGCTATTTCAATGGCTAAAAAATCAAAGATCGCTAAAGCGAATAAACAAATCGCTTTAATTGAAAAATACGCATCACAACGTGCACGATTAAAAGATGCCAAGGATTATTCTGCATTGGCAAAATTACCCAAAGATTCCAATCCCAATCGTTTGAAATTACGGGATCAAATTGATGGTCGTCCACGAGCATATATGCGCAAATTTGGTATGTCACGAATTAATTTTCGGAAACTTGCTCATGTGGGACTAATTCCAGGCGTGAAAAAAGCAAGTTGGTAAAAGTAGAAGAAACAGTTTAGGAGGAATAGACTATGGCAGTTCCTGCAAGAAAAACATCAAAAATGAAAAAAAGGCTGAGAAGAACACATCAAAATTTAAATCGTCCAGAAATCTCTTTTGATGAAGCAACTGGTGATTACAGACATTCCCATCGTGTTTCTTTAAATGGTTATTACAAAGGACGTAAAATTACGGCTGAAAAATAGGAGAAAAAATATGCAAATTATTTATCCGCCTTTAGTTGAAGAATATTTCAACTATCAACGCCATAAAACTAAAGAAAATTTGGATAAAAGTTCCGTCTATCAAGATATGGTAGTAGCTGGTCTAATTACGGAGACTGGTATGCCCACAAAAGAAGCATTAGAAAAAGGGATGATTAAAGATTTCTATGAAGAAGAAGATTTAAGCTTTTCTGATTTCTTAAATTTGTATCCTGTTTTTTCAGATTATGATACAACGGTGTTTCAAAAAATCGCTGGTTTTTGGGAAATTACGCTTGAGTTTAAAACAGCATTACTGGCTGACTTAGCAGCTAAAAACTTTGATTATGATGAAGCATTACAAATTCAAATGTATTTAGCAGATCGATAAATAGGAGATAAAAAATGCGACAAACGATTATTTTAGAAGGTGTCCAAACCAAAGAACGCCTTTATTTAACTACAAAGAACAAGCGCAACCATCCTGAACGCTTGGAACTTAAAAAGTATTCACCAAAACTACGTCGTCATATAACGTTTAAAGAAGTCAAATAAACGTTTCAATTTAAAATAGAAATTAGTTGAGCAGTTGGGAGGAGAAAAGAAAATGGAAAAGACAGATTTGGCCACGGCGTACAGACGCTTAAAGAGCCCGAATATTCAAACCAGAAAACAGGCGTTAAAAGTTATTAAAGAACATAAACGCGCGAAAATAAAAGCATATTATGCTGCAAACTAAAAAAGGGACAATCATTTTTGATTGTCCCTTTTTTTGTAATATTCCAATGTTTGATCCCAAAAGCAAATGGCAGTAGGAAGGGCGTAACGTCTAATTTTCAGTCTAGGAAACAAGAGGATACTGCTATGTTCTTATTCATATTCTTCTAACTCAAGACTTAATTCTTCCCATTGTTCGAGTAGCTGATTTTGTTTGCTGCGAGCGGCTTCTAATTTTTCATTTAATTCTTGTAGCTGCACATGATCTGCTAAAATTTCTGGTTTAACCATTTCTGCTTCTAATTGATCAATCGTGGCATCGGTTTGACTCATGGTTTGTTCCACATCGTTAACTTTTCGTTGAAGATTACGAACGAGCTTTTGTTGCTCTTTACTTTTTTGAAAGTTTTCTTTACCCGCAGACACTATAACGGGTGTATTGCTCTCTTCAGCTGCTAGTAAAGCGGCAATTTCTTCTTCTTCTTTTTTCTTTTCCAAGTAATAATCGTAATCCCCTAAAAACAGACGACTACCTGCAGGGGAGAGTTCAATGACTTTGGTGGCGATCCGATTGATAAAGTAACGGTCATGAGAAACAAATAAAAGGGTACCTTCATAATCAATTAAGGCATTTTCTAAGACTTCTTTATTATCAATATCCAAATGGTTCGTTGGTTCATCTAAGATCAAGAAGTTTTCTTCATCCATTGCTAATTTGGCTAAAGCAACCCGAGCTTTTTCGCCACCGCTTAATAAATTGATTGGCTTGTCAACATCTTCACCTGAAAATAGAAAACTACCTAAAATATTGCGGATTTCTAATTCTGGTGTGGTAGGATGTTCATCCCATAACTCTTGTAGAATAGTTTTATTACTATTTAAATCTGCTTGGCCTTGATCGTAGTAGCCAATCGAAACATTGGCGCCTAATTGGACTTCGCCACGTATAAAAGGCAGTTGGCCAATAAGAGATTTTAATAAAGTTGACTTACCGATCCCATTTGGTCCCACTAAAGCAATTGCATCTTGACGACGAATATCTAAATCAACAGGTTGCGCTAAAATTTCATTGGGACCATACCCGATGGCCGCATCACTTAACTGTAAAACCACATTGCCGGAGACTTTGTCAATGTGAAAAAGAAAATGGGCTGACTTTTCGGCACTTTGGGGACGATCCATGCGCTCCATTTTTTCTAATTGTTTGCGGCGACTTTGAGCTCGTTTAGTAGTGGAGGCGCGCACTAAATTGCGGGCAACAAAATCTTCTAATTTATTGATTTCTTGTTGTTGTTTTTCATAGGCTTTCCATTCACTAGCAAGCTGTGCGGCTTTTAAATCCAAATAGCGACTGTAATTCCCTTTGTAATGCGTCATTTTATGACGGCTTAATTCATAAATCTCATTGGTTACTTTATCTAAAAAGTAGCGGTCATGGGAAACAATCAAAAGTGCACCACTGTAATTTTGCAAATAATTTTCCAGCCAACTTAGCGTTTCTATGTCCAAGTGGTTGGTGGGTTCGTCCAAAATTAAAATATCTGGTTTTTGCAAAAGCATGCGGGCGAGAGCTAAACGGGTTTTTTGACCACCAGAGAGGTTGTTAATTTTTTGCTGATAAAAACTTTCATCAAATTGAAAACCATGTAAGACGGAACGAATTTCGTTTTCATAGCCGTAGCCATTAATATCGGCAAAATCATGTTGCAAGGTGTCGTATTCTTTTAAAATATTTTCGTAATCATTACCATTGGGATCACTTTTAGAGATTTTAATTTCTAAAGTGCGCATCCGTTGTTCCATTTGCCGCACCTTGTCAAAGGCGGCAAGCATTTCATCCCATACGGTCGCATCAGAGGAAAGACCTGTATCTTGGGCTAAATAACCTAGTGTAGCTGTTTTATTTTTGGCAATTGTCCCTTCATCTGGCGCTTCAATTCCAGCGATGATTTTTAATAGGGTGGATTTGCCAGCGCCGTTGCGACCAACTAAACCAATCCGGGCTTTAGAGGCAATTTCTAAATGTATGTTGCGAAATAAAACATCTGCGCCAAAAAGACGGGCGATTTGATTTGCTTGTAATAATATCATGGATAATCTTCCTTTAAATGAATTCTGTCATGCGACTGATTTTTCACAAATTTTAATGCGTAAGAAAAATAATAAAATAGGGAAATTTTCAGCATATCAAGTGTAGTCTATCATAATTTTACTACTGGTGTATATTGTCCTCTTTTACAAAAATAAAAATTCACAAATTTATGAGCAGAGAAATTGCATTTCCATAAACACCCTGTTATGATTTGTCAGTAAATTACGTGAAAAATTCACAAATGGAGGCGTACACGTTGAAAGATCATCACATTCCAAAGGCAACAGCAAAGCGTTTGCCCTTATACTACCGTTATTTGCGGATTTTAAATAATGCTGGAAAACAAAAAGTTTCTTCAACTGAACTGAGTGAAGCCGTTCAAGTGGATAGTGCTACTATTCGCCGCGACTTTTCGTATTTTGGTGAGCTAGGAAAAAGAGGCTATGGTTATGATGTGGAAGCATTGATGAATTTCTTTGCTAAAACATTGAATGAAGACCATATGACAAATGTTGCATTAGTTGGGGTGGGGAACTTAGGAACTGCTCTTTTAAAATATAAGTTTCATCAAAGTAATAGCATTCGCGTTAGTGCAGCCTTTGATGCAGATGAAAATATAACCGGTCGCATTATTGATGGTGTGCCAGTTTATGCTATGAAAGATATGGTAGAGCAAATTAAAATTCAAGAAATTGATATTGCAATTCTAACTGTCCCCGCAGAATTTGCTCAAAATATTGTAGATGAACTTGTCTCTGCAGGAATTAAGGGTATCTTGAATTTTACTCCGGCTCGTCTAAATGCACCAAAAAGTGTTTTAATTCAAAACGTCGATTTAACCAATGAATTGCAGACATTGATTTATTTCTTACATTCACAAGATGAAAAATAAAAAGAAAGACCGAAGCTTAAAAAAGCCGGTCTTTTTTTTAGGTATTTTTAGGTAAAGGATTATATAATTTCACAAGAAGTGAAGCCGATGTACCAAGGTTATTGATGTCTAGCTGCACGAAAGCTTAGCGACATTAAAGCAAACATATAAGAAATTTGTAGAACATTTTATTGCAATCCCTTCTTATTACTAGCGAGTTGGTGCGTTCGTAAAGTTTTTCTTACGGCTAACAATTAAAAGAAAAGATGAATCGCTAACGAAAAAGTTCTTCATAGTTCGGTGTTTCATCAGAAAATTCAGCAATAATTTTTGTCATTGCGGGGTAATCAATGAAACGAGCCGAACGTGTTAATTCCTTACCATGACTAAGTAATACGACTAAAGGTGCTGTTAATGCTTGGAAATGGCCGGCTACTTCAGGAAACTTACTGCCATCAAAATGATAAATTGGCACCTCTTCTCCAAAGCGTGCTTCTAGTTGCGGTTTTACAGCCACACAAATACTACACCCAGGTTGTGAAATGTAAGCAATCGCTAATTTTTCTTGGTTTAATTGTTGCAGTTCTTGGTTAAAATCTGTGACTTGAATCATGGCGTCACCTGCTTTCTTTTAAAATGCATTTCTAATGTAAGTTTTTGGTCAATAAAAGTCAAATGAGTTGTTTGCTATCTTCAAAAAGTAAATGAAAGGTTAATTTTTTATCCTAGACTTGTGAGTTTTAGCAAAAAAGCGTATATTAAGGCGACGAAAAAACAAAGTGAAAATTTTTTTGCTAGAATAAACCCTTGTGTTAAAGGGTTTTTGTTTTGATGAAAAAACAAAATTTGATTGCGATATTGAAAAGTACAAAAGGAGTTCTTTTATGTTTAATCATTTACCTGATTCAGTCTTACAAATGAGTATGATTTTTTTATCAATTGTGATTGAAGCTTTACCCTTTGTATTATTGGGCTGTATTATTTCTGGTGCGCTCTATGTATTTTTAACACCGGAAAGAGTGCAAAGACTGTTGCCACAAAATAAACTTGCTTCCATTGCAGTGGGATGCGGCTTAGGCTTTTTCTTTCCTTCTTGTGAATGTGGCATTGTGCCGATTGTTAATCAATTTGTGCGTAAAGGGGTACCAAATCATACAGCCTTTGCCTTTATGTTAACAGCTCCCATTATTAATCCAATTGTGATATTCTCCACGTTTATTGCATTTGGCAATTCCATGCAGTTTGCTTTTTTACGGGTAATAGGAAGTTTAATTGTGGCACTTGTGATTGGCGTATGGTTGGCTTATTTTAATCAACGGAGCATTATTAAAGATGCGACTTTGCAACAAGCAGTTATGAACGTGAAACATTCGCATCACCATCATCTACCTGCAGAACAAGAACATCACGAAAAAACAAAAAAGAATTTTTTTCAACAAGTCGGGCATGTATTGGAACATAGTGTCGACGAATTTTTTGATACAGGGCGCTATTTAATGATTGGCGGCCTATTGGCTGCAGCGATGCAAACGTATTTGCCAACTGGCGTGATGCTGACGCTAGGTTCAAATAAAGTTTTGGCGGTTTTCGTCATGCTCTTTTTAGCATTAGCGATGTCCCTATGTTCAGAAGCGGATGCCTTTATTGGGTCTTCTTTGTTAAGTCTGTTTGGTACCGGTCCTGTGGTGGGCTTTTTAGTTTTTGGCCCGATGGTCGATATTAAAAATCTTTTAATGATGAAACGTTATTTCAGCGGCAGATTTATCGTCAGCTTAGTGGCGATTATTGTCGTTTGTGTAACAGGTTATGCATTGGTGGTGTCACTATGATTCGATTTCTAATTTTAGGCGGTTATTTTGAATTAATGATGTATTTGCAAGTTAGTGGCAAATTAAATCAATTTATTAACGTTCATTATCGTTATTTGGCTGTTTTATCGATGATTTTATCTTTGCTACTGGCAATGGTGCAATTAGTTTTATGGGTGAAGGCAGATGGAAAAATCAAAGAACACCATCATGAAGAGGGTATGGCACATGAGCATGGGTTGAAAAAAAGATACCAACGCGTGATTGCGTATGTTTTATTAGCCCTGCCGGTGATTGTCGGAACTTTTTTTCCAGTTGTAAGTTTAGACACAACAATTGTACAAGCAAAAGGGTTTCAATTTCCCATTAGTAAAGAGTCTGTGGGAGATCCTCAAATGCAGACGCAGTATCTCCAACCCAACACGAGTATGTATTACAATAAAACCGAATATCAAAAGCAAATGGACAAATTGATGAAAAAATATGATCAAGCAGGTACATTAGCTGTGACAGAAGAAAATTATTTGGAGATAATGGAATTGATTTACAACTATCCTAGTGCATTTATTGGGCGTAAAATCAGTTTTGACGGCTTCATTTATCACGCCAAACAAGACAAATTAGAAGATGATTTTGTTTTCCGTTTTGGTATTATTCATTGTGTGGCTGATTCTGGTGTTTTTGGTCTACGTATTCATTTGCCAGAAGGAACGGCTTTAAAAAATGATCAATGGGTGCATATTGAAGGGGTTATTCAAAGCAACTTTTATCAACCGTTAAAAAGAGAACTGCCAGTGGTACAGACGACAAAAACAAGTACGATTGCTGCACCAAAAAATCAATATGTTTATCGCTCATTTTAAGCTCTTTTTTGTGAGAAAAAATGTTAAAATAAGAAGCGGATTTCATAAAAAAAACATATTCCTTTGCTAGAGTAGGAATTGTAGACGCTTTGTTTGTAGTTTCAGACAAGTTTTAGTAAAATGAAAAGTAGCAATAGGTAGAAGAAAGAGGTGTTAACTGTGGGGTTTACAGATGAAACAGTACGTTTTGATTTTGACGATAGTCGCAAAAAAGAAGTGAGCGAAACGTTGGCCATTGTTTATCGCGCTTTAGAGGAAAAAGGATATAACCCAATTAATCAGATTGTAGGGTATTTACTTTCCGGCGACCCGGCTTATATACCTCGTTATCGTGATGCGCGTAATCTAATCCGTCGTCATGAAAGAGATGAGATTTTAGAAGTCTTAATTCGTTACTATCTTGGTAATCACGGGATTAGTCTTTAATGCGGATTATGGGACTAGATGTCGGCTCAAAAACTGTCGGAGTAGCTGTTAGTGATTTATTAGGTTGGACCGCTCAAGGTGTGGAAATTATCCGCATTGATGAAGCTCATGGCGAGTTTGGTTTTGACCGGATAAAAGAGCTGGTAGCAGAATACGAAGTGACACAATTTGTGGTCGGTTTACCAAAAAATATGAACAATACAATCGGCCCTCGTGCCGAAGCATCACAGGCGTATGGTAAAAATTTGGAAGAACTTTTTCATTTGCCGGTTTTTTATCAAGATGAACGTCTAACAACAGTACAAGCAGAGCGCATGTTAGTGGAACAAGCGAATACATCACGAGCTAAGCGGAAAAAAGTGATTGATAAACTGGCCGCCGTGATGATTTTGCAAAATTATTTAGATCGCAGCGATACCAAGTCGCCTTTATAGGAAAGAGGAAAGCATATGACAGAACATAATCACGACCACAACCATGATCATGAAGGACATGAACACATTACTTTAGTAGATGATCAAGGCAATGAAACACTTTACGAAATTTTACTAACCATTGATGGTCAAGAAGAATTTAAACGTAATTACGTGTTATTGTATCCAGCAGGCGCGTCAGAAGATGACGATGTTGAACTACAAGCCTACGCTTACATCGAAAATGAAGATGGCACAGAAGGCGAATTGGAACAAATCGAAACAGAAGCAGAATGGGATATGATTGAAGAAGTCTTCAATACATTCATGGCTGAAGAAGAAGAATAGTCTTTAATCTCTAGAAACCTTGCCATGCAAGGTTTCTTTCTTTGACTTATTTATCTTTTCATCAGAACCCATGTAGATTACCTTAGCTGTACACGCACAAAAAACTCAGAGCATATTTCAATTATGCTCTGAGCAAACAGCTCTAATATTTTACTGTGACATAAAAATGAGTTAAATACTTTTTGCAACTGAAATTTATTCTCTACTATTTAATAACCTGATTAATAACCTGAAAAATTAAACTGTTAAATATTTTTCAAAAAAGGCAGTTAATTTTTCGACTGCGGGATCGACAGCTTTTGGTTGATCGTATAAGTCATAGTGACTGATATTAGGTAAAACTAGAATATCTTTTTCTTTAGATGCTGCCCGTGTGTAAACATCAAAGCCATTGCGGTAAGAAGCAAAGCCACCAACTTTATCTCCAACAATAATTTGAAGAGGTTGGGTTAAGAATTTTTCCAATAAAATATTAGTATCAAAACCGAGAATAGCTGCATAGTTTGTAAATGGTACCAAGTTTGTTGCAAGTGAATTGTAACCTCTGTCCGTGCGGTAGTAGTCGACAGCTTCTACAAAATCAATATCTGTCATCCCAGATTCTTTTAATTCTTTTGGTGAATTGGGAATCCAATTTACTTCCAAGACATCTGCGCCACGTGCTTCTGCTGTACGTTGTTGTCCAATTTTATCTAGCATGGCTAATAAATTATCTTCGGGACCAAAAGCACCACGGAATGTTGCGCCAATATTAGCCGGAGCAACACCTGCGACAGCTTTAATCCGACGTTCTGTTTTCGCAGCATTAATCGTGTAGCCACCGCCTGCACAAATGCCTACTGCACCAATCCGATTTTCATCGACATAATCAAGCGTAACGAGGTAATCAATAGCTGAACTAATATCTTCAGTCCGTACAAATGGATCTTCTGTATTACGGGGATCACCTTCACTACGACCTTGATAAGAAGCATCGAAAGCGATTGTGACAAAACCATTTTGTGCTAATTTTTCGGCATACAAGCCTGATGTTTGCTCACCTACGCTGCTGGTGGGATGAGAAACGACAAGTGCAGGATATTTTTTATCGGCATCAAAATTATTTGGCACAAAAACATCGCCAACAAGATTAAAATGACGCCCTTTAAATGTTACAGTTTTTTTATCTACCATCATACTTCCTCCTTTATTAATTCCCTTGTGTTACTTATAACACACATGTATAATAACTCCCAAGGCTATCAGTAAGCAATTACCACTTAAAGGTAGAATGTAAAATAATACACACTTTCTAATAAATTGGGTATTATTTAAGGAAGAAGGATAAAGGATGCAACTAGAGGAAAAAAAAGTTGATCGTCGGATTTTGAAAACGAAAAAGGCAATCAAAGATGCTTTTACCGACTTAATTATGAAAAATGAAATTGATACTATCTCAATTGCGATGATCACCGAACAAGCCAACATTGGGCGTAAAACTTTTTATCTCCACTATTACGATAAATACGATTTAATGGATCAGATTATCGCAGAATATTTAGAGGAATTAGGTCTACGTTGTAATCAGAACAAAATCAAGCGTTTAGGCTTTGAAGCTTCCACTTTGGAGTGGTTTACATTTTTAGATGAGAACTTTTCACTTTTTGCCCGTTTATTTCAAAGCAAAGCGGCCACTTCTTTTCGCAATCAGTTTTTAGTTTTTGTGAGTGAACAATTACGAAAAAAAGAAAAGTTAGCTGCATCAAAAGTTAGTCTTGCATTTAAATTACAGTTTTTAAGTTATGCTGTCACAGGAATTATTGAGGAGTATATTACGAAAGACTACCGGCATAAAAAGCAGGAAGTAGCCAAACAATTAAGTATTATCGTCAAGCAAAATTTGACGCTTTAGCTGAAACTGTGGCGGTGCATTTTAGCAATTAGAGCATCTTTTTTAATAGCACTTGTCAAAATGTTGTTAAATACACAAAAAATTAGGAAGAAGGGGTAGTATGAAAGTTTTAGTAGTAGGTGCCAACGGCAAAGTAGCGCGACACTTTGCAGATCAAATTAAAGAACATCCTTCAATAGCAGAAATAGCGGTTATTCGCAGTGAGGCGCAACTTTCCTTTTTTGAAAAACGTAAGATTGAAACGGTTTTATTAGACATTATTAACAATTCGATTGAAGATTTTTCTGCGGCCATGAAAGAGGTAGATTCAGTTGTCTTTAGTGCGGGGGCTGGAGGCAAAGGATTGGATAAAACAATCATGGTCGATTTAGACGGTGCAATAAAAGTAATGACTGCGGCCGAACAAGCGAATGTTAAACGTTTTGTGATGGTAAGTACATTTAAAACCGGACGAAAAGAAATTAGTCGCGAAATAAAAGCCAATTCAAGCTTAGCTCCTTATACTATTGCTAAAAATTATGCAGATGAATGGTTAAAGCATCGCACCAATCTAGATTGGACGATTATCCACCCGGGTTCATTAACAGACGATGCAGGTAGTGGAAAGATTACTTTAGCCGACAGTTTAACTGAAGAACTTGAAAAAACGTCCATTCCCCGAGAAGATGTTGCAGCAGTGATTTTAGCAGTTTTAGAAAATGCGAATACGATTGGTAAAGAATTTGAAATTATTACAGGTGATACGCCAATTGAAGCTGCAGTACAATCTTTTAAAGGATAAAATTACGTTATTTGGTGATTTCTAATATCTAACTCCCTTTTTAATTAAAAATCATAAGAGTTGTCTTTAGTAGAAAAAAAGGATATTTTGGAGTTAGTAACGATATAGTCTACTGTTAGGGCAATAAATAGATTAACCCGCGAAAGGAGAGGAAAACGTGAAATTTCCGATGAGACATAAAAATGGTGATAAGCCAGTAGAGAATAAAGAAGAAATTCCAGTAGAAAAGAAAGTAGAGGATGTAGATGATGCAGACTTTCAATCTTTTTTTGGCGATGTATTAAAACGTCTACCAAATCCGGCGGTAAAAATTATTACCAAAACATCTACTGCTACAAAGAAAAGAGCAGAAATATTACTTGCCTCAACTCGTGAGCGGTTTGATGGTGTTTTTGCCGATTTCTTAACAGATGTTGATTTAACCACCCGTAAAAAAGCGCATCGCATTATTCATATGGCCGCATTAAGTGCAGCGATTATTGGTTTATCACCGATACCATTTTCTGATGCTATTTTACTCGTTCCAGTTCAGCTGGTTATGATGGCACGGCTATATAAACTTTTTGGCCAATCTTGGTCAGAAGGAATAGCTAAAAGTATCACCAAAGAATTAGTTGTGGTTAGTTTTGGGCGTAGCGCAGTGGGAAATGTTTTGAAATTTATTCCAGTTGCCGGAACCATTAGCGGTGGTGCTGTGAACGCTGTTGTGGCTATTGCGATTACGGAATCACTGGGCTGGGTAACGGTTAAGATGCTATACGATGGAGAAGATATGTTTGAACAGGTGATGTCTTTTAAAGGACAATTTAATACTTTATTTAAAGCTTTACAATCTGCTGGTAAAAAATGATATTCGACACAAGAAAAGTTGAGCTGATTTCTACAGCTCTCAATCATTAAGACGAAATCTTTACAACTTGCTCTTTCATTTCTCAAGATTTAACTTAATGCCGCTAAGCGTTTGTTTAGGAAATTATATAGCAATAAACTTTGATATATCGAATTTATTTTTTGTGGCGAGCAAAGAAAGCCCAATAAAAAGCACTGAAATTTAATGTGCTTTTTATTGGGCTTTTGGTGTAGCTCTGGCGCTTTACTATTCTTTAAATTAAGTTTCTATGGCTCAAGGTGGCTACTTATTATACATTTCTAAAACAGATAATACTTTAAGTGTCTCATCATAGTAATTTTTACCATGAATAGGTTCTTCTACTACCCATTTTTGTGAAGTGACAAGTCCGCTATAAGGTTCTGCTTTATACGCGGCAGCTAAAACAGGAGCAGAAAAACTTTGATTTTGATAGTCGACTAAAGCCTTACCTTTTAATGAGTAGCCCGCATAGACAAATTTTTGATCCGCGAAAAAAGCTAACATTTTATCCAAGATATGGGCAACCTTAGGATCATTTGATTTCATGAGTCGTAGTGGTATACGGCAGGCATTGGCAGAATAATCACCATCATACTGATTATTTACTTGATTTTTTTTTGCTGGTGTAAGTTTATTATTTGTTTCAAACCAGGCAAAATCAGGCATAAGTCCTGTTTTTACTTGTTTACTTAAAATTTGGAGTAATTCAATGCCACGTGTATTTAGTCCCTGCCAAAATGAATCATGCGTAAAATGATAAAATTCTGTAAAATAGGCGGGCATGATGTCAGAAGGGCGTAAAATTCTGCTGGCTTTTTGATCCACAGTGGCCCAATCTCCCACTGTCAAAAAGTTTGTATCCGCATTATAGTTATACTGTTTAATGTCTGCCAGAAGTTTATTGGCAGCTGCGGCATAATCATGCTTACTCTTGGGCCATAATTTACTTGCTTTGATTAAGCTATAGGCGATATCCAAATCACCGTCTGTGGCATTGTGCAAACTGTCAGACTCCCAGCCTTTTTTTGTTTGGCTTTGACGCCATTGCATAAGATGGTTGCCATTCCCAATTTGATATTGGGTATAGTAAGCATAAAGGGCCTCAAAATCTGATTCTGAAGCAAATCCCTTTTCAGCCGCTAAAGTAGTGATCACCATCGCGTAGCCTTGTGCTTCTGATAAAGTAGAACGAGTAGTAGTACCCGTGTCAACAAAGGAACCTTCTTTTGTTGTGATGACGTAGTTTTCGCGCCATTTTTGATATAGATTGATTTGGATATTGTGTTCGTTATCAGCAATTGTACGAAATAAAATTACGACATAGGATGCTAATAAACAAATGGCAATTCCCCACAATAATAATGGCTTTTGCTTCATTATCAACCTCTACTTTCTAAAAAAATTAAAATGATTACTCAGTCATTAAAACGTTGTGTCTTGTACCATTTTGTGCCATCCCGTTTAAAGATACGGTCCAACATGAGTGAAAAAAAGGCAACGACAGACACGCCTAAAAAGAGTTGGGAGTACGTAAAATAGGAGGCAACAGAATATAAAAAATTTTCCGTAGTTGCTTGACCGTATTGGCTTACTAAAGCGACATTAATCTGCAGCAAATAAATGGCAAACATTAAAGCCCAATTAACCAATAAAATAGCTGCAATTTGGCGATTTCCACCACCAAAAGTAAATGGTACAGGTAAATCTAGATGGAAAATATTGAGTAATGTCGTAATTAAGTTGGACCAAAAGATAATTGTCGAAATGACAATGGCACAGTTAAACCAAAAGAATGTGTTGATATAGTAAAATATTTCCCATTTGATACGCCAATTACTCCGGTCAAATAGGTGCTTCAAATTCCCCGTAATAACTTCGTAATTTCCCTTTGCCCAACGTTTGCGTTGATTATAGTAAACGTTGATTGTTTCCGGTTCTTGTTGAAAGGCTTCAGATTGAGCAGCTAAGGCAATTAATTTTCCTTGTTCCATGATTTTAAAAGAAAGAGCGGTGTCTTCTGTTAAGGCACCATTATCCCAACCACCAATTTCTTTAACATAATTTTTTTGAATGATGAAGTTAGTGCCGGGAATATGGCCGATTTTAAAGAGTTCCCATAAACCTGTATGTTGAATGCGTTGGGTTGTCACGACTTCCAGATTAATACAGCGGGTCAAAAAATTTTGTTTATAATTCCGGGTCTTATTGCGACCGAAAACAGCAGCGTAATGTTCAGGATCTTCCAATGCTTTTTTGACGAGAAAATATAAAGCATTTTGTTCAGGCATCGCATCAGCATCATAAACACAGAGCCAATCGCCTTTTGCTTGTTTAAGGGCATCGTTTAATACCCCCGATTTTCCCCCAGAGCCTGTACGTTTGATAATTTGAATATCGTGATTGGCAAATTGTGGTAAATTTTTAACACTCATTGCTTCTGCATACGTGTTATCGGTGCAATTATCAGCAAAAACTAAAAACTCTAGCCGGTTGACAGGATAATTTAAGCGCAAAATGGCTTGCACTGTATCTTTAATCACTATCTCTTCATTATGAGCTGGTACGACAATGGTGATTAAAGGATATTCTTTTAATGGTTCCAAAAAACGCTTTGGCGGTTTCAAATTTTTTAGCAAAAACTTGATTGCACCAAAAATAGTTAATAAAGAAAAGAAGACAGAAATCCAAATTGACACAATTGTAAAAATCATGAGTCCCTTAGCCATTTAAGTTCCTCCTTTTAAAGTATTTCCAGACCCTTGACTGGATGATAAGGGCGGAAATAAATAGCCCTACCGTGGCGATAAAAAATAAAATGGTGACGATAATACTCAGCCAGTAAAATATATCTAACAAGTGATTCACTCCTTAAACGATGTATTCTGCCATTAAATCAGTCTCGGCCCGCCGATTGAGTCTACTTAGTACTTGTTCAGCGGTCAGCTGCGTATCCCGTTGTAAAACAATCATACTTTGGCGGATGGTAATATCTTGATTGTGATCAAAGGGGAAAAGCATCAATTGCGTTTTAGTAATCTGATTCAAACTCTCTGTTTCTGCAGTACATTGATTGTTAAAAAGTGGCGATATGACAATGAATGTTCCTTCATCAACATAAAAAAGCTGTTCTTCTGGTAAACGAATGAGTTCTAAGTCATCAGCCAAATTATGAAGCAATTCGTTGGTTTTGTTTTCACTTTGATAGCGATATTGATCCAGATTATCGACATAAAACATTGAAACCGCCAAAGAACGATCCAGTTTTGGTCGAATCGTCATGGTATCTAAAAATTGTTGGTAGCGCTCAATAAATTTATTCATACTACCAAGTCCAGTCAATGCATCTGTATTTTGTAAGAAAGTGGCAATTTCTTTACGACCACTAATTAATCGTTTCCTCAAAAAAATGTCAGTTTTGATAAAATATCCCGCAATAGTAAAAGTAGGGACGATGACAATAAGATAAATTTTTAACCAGCCACTCATGACAACTGGGAAAAAGTAGAGTACGAAGCTTCCAATTCCAATCATAAACATCGTGATAACAACGACAAAAAGGGAATTGCCCATCATACCAAATAAAATCCCCAAAAATACCAATAAATTTGCATAGTAAAACGTTTGGTGATCAACAAAATTATACAAAATTAAATCTTGAACCAAACTGAGTGCCATTAAAAGAATAACACCGACTTCCAAGGGGATACGATAACGAAGGTTTTTCATTTGTTTCACCTCAATAGAAAATTTTATTTTTGCTTAATTCTAGCGTACCATAGCCGGTTGCATTCTACTCTTATTTTGATTATTCTTCAAAAGAAATCTATTGAAAAATGAATTTTTTAATTGTTTTTTGGGAATATCTCATCAAGACGAAAAAGTGAAAATGAATAGTGCTACAAGTTGGCATTCTGTTCTAAAAAATAGATGGAATATATGATTGTTTTGTTGTTATAAACGGATTTTTGCTTGTTTAGTACAGATTTATAAGTTGTACTCTTTTTAAGAGTGTGGTAAAAATAAATAGATAAAAAAAGCGCTTGCGAATTTGGAGTTTGGTTAAAAAGGGAATGTGAAAGTGAGGAATAGCGAATGAGGGATGCAACATATTATGCTACTGCGCTAAAAAATGGTGTATTTTCAATCGATGAATTATTGGAAATGATTGTTAAAAAAGCGCAATTACACCAAGATTTAAATGCCTTTATTTATGATTTTGATATCCATGGTGCTAAAAGTGATTATGAAAAAACAAAAAACGGAATTTTTGGTGGGTTACCTATTCCTTTGAAAATTTTAGGACAAAATAAAGCAGGATGGCCAGCCACTTCCGCTTCACGAATCTTTGCAGATACCAAAGCGCGCAAAAGTAATAATTATGTCAAAGCCTTGATGAAAAGTGGGCTAACGCCTTTTGGTCAAACGAATGCACCGGAATTTGGCTTTAAAAATATTACAGATCCAACTCTTTACGGTCCTAGCCGTAATCCGTGGAATCTTGCCTATTCACCTGGCGGTTCTAGTGGCGGTGCAGCAGCGGCGGTAGCTGCGGGAATTTTTCCTTTAGCTGGTGCCAGTGATGGTGGCGGTTCCATTCGTATTCCTGCTTCTTTTAGTGGATTGATTGGGTTAAAACCAACGCGTGGTGCGATTCCCACCGGACCAGATTCCTGGCGCGATTGGCAAGGAGCGGCGATTAATTTTGCTCTCACTGTTTCCATACGGGATACTGAAAAACTTTTTTACGGAATTAGAGGGCAACATCCTGCCGCACCGTATCAGGCACCACAGAGAGAATGGGAAAGGAAACCTTTAAAAAATAAACTTAAGATTGCCTACACAACAACTTCTCCTGTGGGAAGTATGGTGTCAGCAGAAGCGGAAAAAGCAGTAGTTGATGCGGTTGTCTTTTTGCAATCGCTTGGTCATGAAGTTGTTGAAATTAAATATCCTTTAGATGGTCGACAGCTCATTTGTGATTATTACAAAATGAATGGAGCAGAAACGGCAGCTATGTTTGCAGAGATTGAACAAGGAATTGGGCGTGCAGTCACAAAAGAGGACATGGAGCTGATGACTTGGGGGATTTACCAAGCTGGTTTAAAAACACCAGCAGCAAAATATGTGGCAACATTGCAAAATTGGGATCATGCTGCATTTGTAATGGAAGAACTCTTTACGGATTATGATTTGTTCTTAACACCTACTACGGCTTATTCAGCGCCGAAAATTGATGAAAATTTGCAAAGTGAGAAAATCTTTGCCCAACTGGCTCAGGTGGAAACACTAAATGAAACTCAAGCTGATGAGCTCGTTTATGAAATGTTTGAAAAAAGTTTGGCATTGTCACCTTTTACGCAGTTAGCAAATTTGACGGGTGAGCCGGCTATTAGTTTACCAACTTTTATCACGCAGGCGGGTATGCCATTAGGAATACAATTTATGGCAGCCAAAGGACGAGAAGATTTATTGTTTCAAATTGGTAAAATTTTTGAGTTAGAAGGAAAATTTCGTTTACCAAAAACTTATCAACATGAAACTTTTTAAATAAAAATATTGGAGATTACAGGGGGAAGACAATGAAGAAATGGGCAACAATTCTGTTAGTAGTAGCCAGTGGGGTAATTTTGGCATCATGCAGCAGTAACACAACAAAAGCCAAGACAAAAGATACAAGTTGGGATGAAGTTGAAAAAGACAAAACTTTAACAGTAGCAACTTCGGGAACTTTATTTCCATCTTCTTACTATAACGATAAGAATGAATTAAATGGTTATGATGTTGATATTGCAAAAGAAGTCGCTAAACGCTTAGGCGTCAAAGTTGTCTTTAAAGAATACAATGTGGATGGTCAAATCGCATCTATTAATCGCAACGAAGCAGATTTTGCTGCGAATGATTTTGGTTTATCAAAAGAGCGTGCAAAGAAATTTTCTTTATCAGTACCAATTAAATATTCTTTTGATAGTATGATCGTCAGAAAAAGTGATGATTCAGGAATTCACAAACTTAGCGATTTAAAAGGAAAAAAGGCAGCAGGGGAACCCAATACGAGCTACATGAAAATTGCCGAAAAATATGGTGCAACACCCATCACTTATGATAATGCCACTAATGATCAATATTTAACCGATGTTGCCAACGGACGGACGGATGTTATTTTAAATGATTACTATTTACAAAAAATGTCAGTCGCAGCACTACCAGATATTCCGGTGAAAATTTTGGAAGATGTCTATTTCAATGCCAATCATATCGGCTTTTTATTTGTCAAAGAACATCAAGCGCTAAAAGCTAAAGTAGATGAAACTTTAAATGCAATGCAAAAAGATGGTACCTTGAAAAAAATCGCAGAAACGTATTTTCAAACGGATGTTTCCGTGAAACCAAAACAAGAAATAAAAGAAACGGTGTCTGCAGATTAATGTATATTCCAAAACTGGATTTTTCTTTAATGGTGGCATCTTTACCTTTTATTTTACAAGGATTGCGCTATACGCTTGGTATAAGCATTTTGACGTTTTTGTTGGGAAATATAATGGGAATTTGCTTAACTGTGCTCTCTTTTTTACCTAGCAAAATATTGCGTAATCTCATCCGCTTTTATATTTCTTTTTTACGCGGTGTACCTGCATTAGTATTGTTATTTTTACTCTATTTTGGTTTACCTTATCAACTCTCAGCTCTTAGTGCAGCAATTATTTGTTTTAGTGTAACCAGCAGTGCTTTCATCGCGGAAATTTATCGTGGTGCGATTACCGGAGTTGATGTGGGACAATGGGATGCAGCTTATGCTACTGGCTTGAGTTTTTGGCAGACAATTTATTTGATTATTTTACCCCAAGCGTTCCGCTTGTCGGTCCCGGCATTAGGAAATGTGGCCATGGATTTGGTCAAAGGGACATCCTTAGCGGCCATGATTACGATTCCGGATATTTTTCAAAAAGCTAAAATTGTCGGTGGCCGGACCTTTGATTATATGTCGATGTATATTCTGGTTGCATTCATTTATTGGCTTTTATGCATTTTGATCGGTTTTGGTCAAAATCATTTAGAAAAATATTTCAAAAAACGTTTTGGCGCAGCTAATTAATCTAAAATCATTGATACTAAAAGCTTCGCAACAGGATTGTGTTTTAGTTAAAAGGATGATTAAATGTACAAAAAAGCACATATTTTTAAATATTTATGAAGAAAATACTTGTGTAATTTTTTGTAACCTGATATCCTTTGTGTAACGTTTACAAAAAATGGGAAGGAGGAAGCATGATGATTAAGTTAAACGAAAAAAAATTAAGTCTATTCATCGCAAATAATTCCTTACTCCCGTATGATAATTCCAATTAGCGAAGATACTGAATTAACCCTCAGACTCTGCCCTTGGTATACTCGGGTAGAGTCTTTTTTGCGCGCAAAAATACAGAATATTAAGGAAATATTCGCGAAAAGCTCAGAAATAGCGATTTTTGAATTTTAATTGGAGGTTATTATGAATTACGTTTTAAAGCACTTATTCACTTATATTAAACAACATAAAAGACGCTATGGGATCGTTTTATTTTTTATGATTTTAAACAGCGCATTAGCAGTAGTGCCCACTTATATTATTCGTCTTTTTATTGATGCAATTATCCAAAAGACATTAACATTTTCATTATTGTTACAATATAGTGGCGTTTTTGCCTTGACGATTATTTTATGCTATTTGGCAGATTTTACTTGGACGTATCTCTTATTTATCGGCTCTTATGATTTACAAAAGAGTTTGCGGGAACAATTAATGGCACATTTTTTGAAAATGGGTGCGCCTTTTTATGAACGTTTTCGTACCGGAGATTTAATGACCCGCTCTAGTGATGATGTACAGGTCATGGGGATGACAGTCGGGTATGGTCTTATGGTGTTTATGAATACAAGTTTATTTTTAGGTTTTATTCTCCTGATGATGGCCACAACTGTTTCAGGTCTATTGACTTTCATCGCTTTATTGCCAATGCCGATTTTAGCTTACTATATTTTTAAATGGGGCTCAAAAATAGATCGTCTTTTTACCGAAGCACAAAAGTCGGTTTCGGATTTAAATAGTGAAGTTTTAGAAATTATTGATGGTATTCGGGTCGTACGCGCTTTTGGTTTAGAAACAGAAAAAACAACAGCTTTTGAAGCAAAAACAAAAGCAGTGAATGAAAAAAATAATCAAGTTTCAGAACTTGATTCCCGTTTTGGTCCGTTGATTACGATTATTTTGGCAATCAGCTTTGTGGCGAGTTTTGGAGCCGGAGCCTTTTTAGTCCAAAAGCAACAAATTACCGTTGGGGCCATGGTCTCTTTCCAAGTGTATTTGACAATGATTGTTTGGCCGATGATTTCAGCGGGGGATTTAGTCAACGTCATGCAACAAGGGGCAGCTTCTTGGCGCCGGATTAATGAAGTTTTAAAAGCAAAAGATAATTTGGAAGAAGATGGAACCAAGCGATTGCCTCAACTTGAAAAAATTAGTTTTGAAAATTATGATTTTGCTTATCCTGCTAGTACCCAAAATGTTTTACAACAAGTGAATCTCACCATTAATAAAGGGCAATTGATTGGCATTGTCGGTAAAACCGGTAGTGGTAAAACAACTTTACTGCGCCAGTTACTTCATCGCTATCCGTATTCTGCACAAGTGCCCCAATTAAACGATAGACCTTTAACTGCTTTTGAGACGCGTGATGTGCGGGAACAATTTGCGGAAGTCCCACAAGAACACACGCTGTTTTCACGCACGATTAAAGAAAATTTGTTGTTTGGTAAAGGCGATGCGACAGAAGCTGAACTGTGGCAAGCTTTGACGGCTGCTTCTTTAGCTGAAGATGTCAAAAAAATGCCGGCGCAGTTAGAAACTTTAATTGGAGAAAAAGGAATGTCGTTATCTGGTGGACAAAAACAGCGTTTGGCTTTAGCCCGTGCTTTTTTGCGCCATAGTCAAGTTTTATTGTTGGATGACGCCCTTTCAGCGGTGGACGCCAAAACCGAACAAGCGATTATCGATCAATTAAAGCAAGTACAAGCCAAGCGGACTGCTATTATTGTGACACATCGCTTATCTGCGATTACCACAGCAGATCAAATTATTGTGTTAGAAGACGGCAAAGTGGTCCAAAAAGGAACCCACCAAACGTTGATTCAAACACCAGGCTGGTATCAAGAGCAATATTATCATCAGCAATTAAATGAAGAGAAAACGCAAGGTTAAAAGATGCGGACAAGTTATAGCTAAAATTATACGTTCATCTGTTTAGCCAAGTTTCGTTTTCCAATCACAGTTTTACCAGTTTATGAAGTAGGAGTTGAAAAAAATGGTCAAAACCATCAAACGGCTTTTAAGTTATGTCAAAGCCGATAAAATGATTTTTAGTATCAGTGTGGGATTGCTAATATTAGCCTCAGGCCTGGAGCTTATTTCCCCATTAATTGCCAAACGCATGATTGATAGCGTTATGACGCCAGCTTTTGATACCGGAAATTTACCTGTATTGTTATTAATCCAATTGTTGTCTTTGTATTTGCTATTAAATATTGTGGGTTCTCTCTTTCGCTATCTGAGTATTTTAAAATTGCGTAAGATGGCCAATCAAATTGTTAAGAGAATGCGAGATCAATTATTTGGGCATTTACAGCAATTGCCTATCGCTTATTTTGATAAATTACCTGCCGGCAAAATCGTGGCGCGTATCACGAATGATACAGAAGTTTTACGGTCGAGTTTTTATGTCAGTGTCATTAGCAATTTATTAAGTAATCTTATTCAAATTATTGGTGTTTATATTGCAATCTTTTTATTAAATGCACGCTTAGGGGCGGCCTTATTACTATTGTTGCCACTTCTTATATTATGGCAACATTTCTACACTCGTAAAGCATCGAAATACAATTTAGCGATGCGGGAGTATATTTCGCAAATTAGCGGTCAGCTAAATGAGTTTGTGCAAGGTGTAGCGGTTATTCAAGCTTTTCAAAAAGAACAGCAGTTGTTACAAGAATTTCGCCAAACGGTAACCAAATGGTTTAATGTGGGGAAAAAAGCTTTACTACTAGACGCAGGGGCTGCTTGGGGATTAGGAACCTTTCTACGTAACGGTACTATTTTATTAGTGGTGACCACTTTAGCTAGTTTCTTTTTAAATGGTCAATTGGCCATTTCTGCAGGGCTACTTTATGCCTTCATTGACTATATTAATCGGCTTTTTGATCCAATTGAAGGCATGGTTCAAACAGTTGCTGGCGTACAACAATCTTTGGCTGCTGGCACCAGAATTTTTGCATTAGCTGATGAAAAAATTGAAAGTCAAGAAACAAAGAACATTCAAATTGAAAAAGGGGCAGTAGCATTTCAAGATGTTTCTTTTGGCTATACCTCTGATCAAACTGTCTTACACCATATTGATTTTGCAGCTGAACCAGGAGAAACAGTCGCTTTAGTGGGACATACGGGTTCAGGTAAATCCAGTATTTTAAATTTACTTTTTCGTTTTTACGAACCGAGTAATGGCGCAATTTTAATTGATGATCAAAATATTTCAGACTACAGTCGTCAGTCATTGCGGCATTTTATGGCAATTGTGATGCAAGATCCATATCTTTTTAGCGGGACGATTGCTAGTAATATTAATATGGGAGATAAAAACATTAGTGACGACATGGTATTAAGTGCTTTAAAGCAAGTGGGAGCAGAATATTTAGTTCAGCGCTATCCAGAAGGCATTTATCATCCGGTAGTAGAAAAAGGACAAGCTTTTTCAAGTGGGGAAAGGCAGCTGATTAGTTTTGCCCGCGCGTTAGTTTTTAACCCCAAAATTTTAATTTTGGATGAAGCAACGAGTCACGTTGATACGCAAACAGAAGTAATTATTCAAAAAGCAATGGAAGTTTTGCAAAAAGGACGGACTACCTTTATTATTGCTCACCGCCTTTCAACCATTAAAGAAGCAGATGAAATTTTAGTGTTGGAAGATGGCCGAATTGTGGAACGGGGCTCGCATCAAAGATTGCTTGAAAAAGCGGGTATTTATTATCAGATGTATCAGATGCAAGCCGCCCAATTGTCAGCTTAAGAGCTAGATTTTGACATTCTAAGTCCCTGTGTTAAAATCGGAACAGACATTTTTAGATGTTTGAAATTGATTCTTAATAGATTGGAAGTTTAACATGGTCAGTGATATTTTAAGTTTATTTGTCATGATTTTAGTCGGAATTTATAGCGCACTGTTCTTAAGTACAGGAGTTTGGTTAATGTACTTGCAAATCAAGAGCAAAGTCAGCAAAATGGATCAAAACAGCTGGGAGAATTATTTTAATAAAATTAAACCTAAAGGGGTTATGATCCGCGTCTTAGTTTGCTATTTCATCATCTTGGCTTTGATTGCAGTGTTAAATACGTTTGCAGTTTGGCAAGGAAATTTTTACTACGGCATTTTAATGGTGGCTTGTGGTCTGTTTCATATTTTTTATAAGTTTCAAACGCAAAAAGGGGATTTTTCTAAGCTTTTTAAAGGTCCAAAGTCTTAATTTGCTTTTTGATAAAATCTGAAAATACCCGAAAGATGTGCCTTTCTGACGTTTTATAAAACGTCCTACTGTAAGAAGTAGAGGAAAAAGATGGACATCTTTCGGGTATTGTTTTTGAAAAATTAGAAACCTGCCAATTTTTGTGCTTTTTGAGTATTGGCAAAATGAAGTTTGGCATATTTGGCTAATAAATCCATGCCGCCTTGTTGCAATATTTTGGCGGCTACTTGATCAGATTTATTGCCCGCGCCAGATGGAACCAGCATACCTAGTTCTTTGGAAGCCATCTCCAATTCCTCTAAAAAACTGGCTCGACATAAAATGGACGCTGCTGCAACAGCTAAATGATATTGTTCACCTTTGGTAATGAAATGAAGATCAGTAGTGACTTGATTTTTTTCTTGGCGCAAATATTTTCTATAGTTGACCTCTGAGGTAAACTGGTCAATTAGAATACCATCCGCTTTTACTGGCGCAATTTTTTGTTGCAACAGATAAATGGCTTGGTTATGCAAAGCTACTTTCATGCGAACGGCATTATATTTAGGTTGGATCTCATTGTATTTTTCTGGTGTGACAACCAATTTTTGAAAAGGTACTGTAGCAGCGATTTTTGGCGCAAGTTGGCGAATTTCTTTATCCGTTAACATTTTAGAATCTTTAACACCAATTTTTTTGAGGTAAGCTAGATTCTCACTGGCTGCATAGACAGCACAAACGACTAAAGGCCCAAAATAACTGCCGTTACCAACTTCATCGCTTCCGATAATGCTCTTTTTTGAAAAATCTTTTGGTAAGTCATTTTCAGCTGCCGTTTGCTTTTTAGCAACTTTATTATTCCCATGTGTAACTGTATCTGTCTGTTTTTGGTCCCATTTTGCCGCTTCTAATTGTGCATTGGCTCCTTGAAACATCACTTTGCCAGAAGTATAAGCAGTGATTGTGACGCCATTTTTTTTTGCGACAAATAGTGTGTAGGGATTTTTGTTGGGAATACTTTGAAGTGCATAATGGGCTTTCAGCTGTGGAAATTGAGTTTTACTTAATTTTAAGACAATGGTATTCATATAAACTTCCTTTTTCGTTATTCTATTTTCTTTTAGCCATGTTCTTCAATGCTTTTAAAGATGTTTGGTATTCCAAAGGTTAATGGAGTTCACCGTCATTTCTCCTGTTTAATTTGCAATTAGATTTTAACATAGATATAAAAAAGCGTAAGCCTAAGCGGGGATTTTTATCTAATCATGGAAATTTTACGATTTTTCCCCTATAATATACAGGAGTTTGCCACTTAAACATTTGGTGGGAAAATACTAGCATAATCGAAATGGTTTTGTGAAAGATAATGAAAGTTATGAAGAAGGGAAGACAGAGCATGGTAGCGGAACGCAAACGCTATAAAGCTGTGATTGCCAATCGCACCTATACAATTATTGGTGAGAAGACTGCGCAGCATATGAATCTGGTCACAAAGCTTGTCAATGAACAGCTTAATGAAATTAAAACTATTTCACCGCAAATGAATGATGAGCAAGCAGCAATTTTATTGGCTGTTAATGCGGTATCAGATCAAGTAGACAAGCAAGGAGAAGTCCTGCGTTTACAAAAAGAAGTGCAAGAACTGCGGGAAAAAACTGTCAGAATCGTTGAATTGGAAAATCGTATCAAACGAATTGAAGCGATTGAAAACGAGGCACGTAAATATTTAGCTGAACAAGGACAAACAGATATCAAAATAAAAGACCATGTTCAGGCACAACAAATTTTAAATGAAGCACGCAAAAAACAAATAAAACAAAAGACGTCATTGGACAGAAAGGATTAACAGATGATTGGATTACTTATCATCCTGATACTCGTGATTGCGTTTTATATCGGAGGTCGTCGAGGGGCGCCACTTCAATTGGCTTATACACTAGGATATTTTCTATCTTTTGCCGTGGCTTGTTTTAGCTACCAAAGCTTGGCAAAAAAATTAGAACTATTCGTTCCGTATCCTTCTGTCACTCCCGATGCGAAAATGGTTTTTTACAGCCAAAATCAATCTTTAGATTTGGATAAAGCTTATTATGCAGCCGTTGCCTTTTTACTGGTTATGTTTATTGGTTGGCTTATTACAAGTTTAATTGTCGTATTTTTAAACAATTTACGGTTTAAACGATTATTGGAAAATTACGATTGGGTTCTAGGTGGCTTGTTCAATGTATTGACAGCTTATGTGGTCATCTTCTTTGTCCTCTTTGTGTTAGCTATGATTCCTTTGGCAACAGTACAAAATATATTTCGAGATCACTTTTCTGCCCGCATGATTGTGGAACATTCTTTTATCTTGTCTTGGCTTTTTAAAAATCTGTGGGTAACAAGTATTCTTGGTTAAAAAAACGGGACAGTGTTTGGCAGCAGCTGAACTGTCCTGTTTTTTCATAATTTAATAGGTAGGTGAACTAAATGAATAAACGAATATATGAAACTCTGGAACTTTCCCGTGTGAAACAAATGGTAGCCCAATACCTTCAAACTGCCCAAGGGATAGAAGAGTTGGAAAGTTTAGTACCAAGTATAGACGAAACAGTAATAAATGGCTGGTTAAATGAAACAGCAGATGGTTTGAAAGTTCAGCGTTTACGGGGAGGAATCCCGATTCCAAAAATTGAAAATATCCGGCCGCAAATGAAGCGGATTGAAATTGGAGCAGATTTAAACGGCGTCGAATTAGCGCAAATCGCCCGTGTTTTATCCACAACGGGTCAAGTGAAAAAATTTATTGCGGATTTGGCTGATAGTGAAATTGAATTTTTACGTCTTTACGATTGGGCGGAACAATTAGAACATTTGCCTGATTTAACGCGCCGCTTACAAACCGCTATTGATGAAGACGGCTATGTCACTGATGAAGCATCTGCGGAGTTAAAAGTTATTCGCAATAATATTCGTCGCAGCGAACAGACAATTCGGGAACAATTAGATGGCATTTTACGGGGAAATAATGCCCGATATTTAAGCGACACAATTATTACGATGCGAAATGATCGTTATGTAATTCCCGTCAAACAAGAATATCGTGGTGTTTTTGGAGGCGTGGTTCACGATCAAAGCTCCTCTGGCCAAACCCTTTTTATTGAGCCCAAACAAATCGTGGACTCTAATAATCGCTTGCGCCAACACCAAATAAATGAACGACAAGAAATTGAACGTATTTTAGCGGAACTTTCTGCTGAATTAGTTCCTTATCAAAAAGAAATTATTCATAATGCTTTTGTGCTCGGCAAGTTTGACTTGATGAATGCCAAGGCACGCTTTGGAAAAGAATTAAAGGCGGTCGTGCCCAATGTTAGTACTGAAAATCATGTTTACTTTAAGCAAGCGCGTCATCCTTTGATTGATCAAGATGTTGTGGTGGCCAATGATATTATGATTGGTCAAGATTTCCAAGCAGTTGTGATTACCGGCCCCAATACGGGTGGGAAAACCATTACGTTAAAAACACTAGGCTTATTGCAATTGATGGGACAATCAGGATTACCTATTCCAGCAGGTGAAGATAGCCAAATGGGAATCTTTCATGAGATTTTTGCTGATATTGGCGATGAGCAATCCATTGAGCAAAGTCTGTCGACATTTTCTTCTCATATGACCAATATTGTCTCTATTTTAGCGAAAGTAGATAAACATAGTTTGGTCTTGTTTGATGAATTGGGTGCGGGCACCGATCCCCAAGAAGGGGCTGCTTTAGCAATTGCGATTTTAGATGCATTAGGCGCCAAATCTGCTTATGTGATGGCGACAACTCACTATCCGGAATTAAAAGTATATGGTTACAATCGCAGTAATACGATTAATGCCAGTATGGAATTTGATGTAGATACCCTTAGTCCGACTTATCGTTTGTTAATTGGAGTGCCTGGGCGTAGTAATGCTTTTGAAATTTCGAAACGCTTAGGCTTAGACAATCACATTATTGATGCCGCCAAACAAATTATGGATGGTGAAAGTCAAGACTTAAATGAAATGATTGCCGATTTAGAAAACAGACGTAAAATGACGGAGACAGAATATTTAGAGGTGCGTCACTATGTCGATGAAGCGGCTAGGTTACAACAAGAATTAAAAGAGGCCTATAGCTATTTCTTTGAAGAACGAGAAAAAGAATTGGCAAAAGCTAAAAAACAAGCCAATAAAATTGTCGACGAAGCCAAAGAAGAAGCAGAAGTCATTATTTCAGACTTACGCAAAAAGCAATTAGCAGCAGGGCAAGCGCAAGTAAAAGAACATGAATTAATTGATGCCCGCACTAAATTGGAGAATTTGCATCAAGAAGATAATCAGCTGAAGAAAAATAAAGTCCTCCAAAAAGCCAAGCAAAAGAAAAAACTAAAAGTTGGCGACGAAGTATTAGTGGCTTCGTATGGTCAAAGAGGCATTTTACTTCAAAAAATGAGTGGTGATAACTGGCAAGTACAATTAGGTATTTTGAAAATGACATTACCTGAAAGTGAACTACAAAGTGTAGCACCTGTTAAAGAGCCTGTGCAACGGGTGGTTAGTACTGTTCGTTCAGATAGCAATAGCCACGTGGCAACGCAACTGGATTTAAGAGGCAAGCGGTATGAAGAAGCGTTAAATGAAGTAGATCAATATTTAGATGCTGCGATTTTAGCCGGTTATCCGCAAGTGACTATCGTTCATGGCAAAGGAACAGGGGCTTTACGCCAAGGAATTACGGATTATTTGAAAAATCACCGTAGTGTAAAAAGTTTTGAATTTGCACCACCAAACCAAGGTGGCAATGGCGCTACTGTTGTTAAATTTAAATAATTAAAAAAACTTTAACAAAAGATAGCTTAACATGTGGACTTGTGGCCAAATTAATCGCTATCATTTTTGGCACTTACCAATTGTAAGCAAAAAATTATCATCATTAAGTTTTCAGTGCTATACTCTTTTTATAGAAATGATCAATCTTCTTTAAGGTTATCATTTGGGGAAATCCAATTGGGACAAACACCCAATAGTAAAATCGGAGGTAATAATATGTCAAAAGCAATTACAGATGCAACATTTGCAAGTGAAACTGATGAAGGCTTAGTTTTAATCGACTTTTGGGCAACTTGGTGTGGTCCTTGTCGGATGCAAGCACCTATTTTAGACCAATTGGCAGCTAGTCATGATGAAGATGAATTGAAAATTGTGAAAATGGATGTGGATGAAAATCCTGAAACACCCGCACAATTTGGTGTAATGAGTATTCCAACTTTATTACTTAAAAAAGATGGCGAAGTTGTCGACAAAGTTATCGGTGTGCATACAAAAGATCAATTAGAACAATTAATTGCCACTCATTTATAAAATTTCGTTTTGCTGATTAGCCGGCTTATAGCCGGCTTTTTTTATAGCAAGGAGTTATAGAATTTTCACAAGGGGTAAAGTCGATTACCAAAGTTATATATAGTTTAACAAACACCCCTTAGCAACATGCAGTCAAAATCTTGAGTAATGGCAGAGTAAGTTATCAAGCTTCTATCTTATAACTTGAGAGCTGAAGGAATTCATTTGGTTTTTTCATTTTTACATAAAAAAATTAGCTTAAGTGGTTGCAATTTAGAGTTAAATCATTTATATTATGTGTGTAAACGGTTACACACGAGGAAGGTGAACAGATGGCAACGATTCGTGATGTCGCAAAATTAGCAGGATTATCTGTTGCAACAGTCTCAAGAGCAATAAATGGAAGTGGTTATGTTAGTGAAGAATCCCGTCAAAAAATTGAGCATGCGGTAAAAGCTTTAGACTTTCGTCCTAACGAAGTGGCGCGCTCACTTTTTCAAAAAAAGTCAAAACTAGTAGGATTACTTTTACCTGATATTTCCAACCCATTTTTCCCCTTATTAGCTAAAGGTGTGGAAGATTATTTGCAAAAAAAAGGCTATCAAGTCATTTTGGGCAATGTCCAAGAAAATCCAGAGCGAGCTAATGATTACTTACATGCTTTTCACCAAAATAATGTAGCCGGGGTCTTATCAGCGGTAGATAATGATTATGCTATTTATGATAAAGTGCATCCTCTCGTGTTTTTAGACCGAGTGGGAAAAGATTCAGAGTATTCTATTCATGCCGATGATGTGTCGGGAGGCGCAATAGCAGCAACGACAGTTTTAAAAAGAAAAGCAAAAGAAATTATTGTTATTTCGGGACCTGCAGAAATTGATCGTTCCAAAGAACGGTTGCAAGGTGTTCTAAGTGTTTTAAAGCAAGCAAAAAGTAATTACAAGATTGTGAATTCCCAATCATTTTTATTAGAAGATGCTATTATAACTGCTCAAACAGTGTTTAGACAATTTCCTCAAGTTGATACAGTTATTGCACCAAGTGATATTCATGCAATTGCCTTAATTCAAGAAGCGTATCGTCGGAATATAAAAGTTCCTGATGCGTTGCAAGTAATCGGTTATGATGATATTCCGATTAGTAACTTGGTAGTACCCCCATTAACGACTATTCATCAACCGGCGTATGAAATGGGGTATCAAGGTGCAGAAATGCTTTATCAACTGATGAATGATCAACAAGTTAGACAAAAGAAATTAATCTTACCTACCCGTTTGGTAGAGCGGGATACTTTACGAAAGAAGGAAACACAATGAAAATTACGGTTGTAGGAAGTATGTCGACAGATTTTGTGGTAACGACGAAGGTAAAGCCAAATCAAGGTGAAACGGTTTTTGGTGAAAAATTTGCGACAGCATTTGGTGGGAAAGGTGCCAATCAAGCAGTTGCTGCCAGTCGCTTAGGTATGGATGTCGCAATGGTAGGCGCAGTGGGTAAGGATGATTTTGGAACGGCTATTTTAGATAATTTAGTTAAAAATGGTGTGGCTGTAACAGGTGTGGAACGGGTTACACATGCTGAAAGTGGTTCGGCCCATATTGTTTTATACGACAATGACAACAGCATTATCGTTATTCCGGCTGCAAATAACGAAGTAAAACCTGCAAATATAGAAAAATTTACGGATCAATTATTAACCAGTGATTTGGTTATCTTACAAAATGAAATTCCCCAAGAAACAAATGAAGCGATAATTGATTTTTGTTGGCAAAATGGCATTCAAACATTACTAAATCCAGCACCGGCTCGTAGCATTGCCAAAGAATATATTGAAAAATTAACGTATTTAACCCCAAATGAACATGAATCTGCGATCATTTTTCCTGATCAGAGCCGTTCTGAGGTGTTGGCGCAATATCCTAATAAATTAATTATCACCCTTGGTGCGATGGGGGCAATTTATCATGATGGCATAAAAGAAGAAATCGTACCGGCCTTTGAAGTCCAACCCGTCGACACAACTGGAGCCGGTGATACATTTAACGCTGCAATGGCGACCGCATTGTTACAAGGACTGGAAATGTCTGCGGCTTTACGTTTTGCTAATTTAGCGGCTGCTATTTCTGTGCAAGGCTTTGGTGCCCAAGGTGGAATGCCAACATTAGAAAAAATGAAGGAGCAGTCACAATATGAAAAAGCATGGAATTTTAAATAGCGAGATTACCAAAGTTTTAACTGATTTGGGTCATACTGATCAAGTTACCATTGGGGATGCCGGCTTACCGGTACCCAGTGGTGTTACAAAAATTGACTTGGCTTTAAAATTTGGTTTACCGAGCTTTCAAGAAGTTTTACAAACAGTCCTTAGTGATATGGCAATTGAAAAAGTTTTTTTGGCTGAAGAAATTAAAAGTCAAAACAACAGTCAATTACAAGCGGTTTTGAAAGCGCTGCCTGATGATGTCGAAATAGTATATGTCAGTCACGAAGAATTTAAACAACAATCCCACGTAAGTAAGGCTATTATTCGTACTGGTGAAGTAACACCGTATTCGAATATTATTTTACAATCCGCTGTCATTTTTTAAGGAGGTTATACGATGCATGTTGCAATGAAAAATATTTCCAAGTCTTTTGGCACCAATCAGGTTTTACGCGACGTCAGTATGGAAATTAAAAGTGGAGAGATTCATGCCTTGATGGGAGAAAATGGGGCTGGAAAGTCAACCCTTATGAATATTTTAACTGGGCTGCATAAAAAAGATGCCGGAACGATTTTAATTGACGGGCAAGAAAAAATATTTTCAGGTCCCAAAGAAGCCGAAGAGTTTGGTATCAGTTTTATTCATCAAGAAATGAACTCGTGGCCCCAAATGACAGTATTGGAAAACTTATTTTTAAATAATGAATTAAGAACTTCCTTTGGTTTATTGGATACTAAAAAAATGCGTAGTATTGCTTTGGAGCATTTTCGTGATTTAGGCATTTCTCTTGATTTGGATAAAGATTTAGAAGAGCTTTCAGTCGGGCAACAGCAAATGATTGAAATTACAAAATCTCTTATGACAGATGCCAAAATTTTGATTATGGATGAACCCACTGCCGCATTATCCGATACAGAAATTAAGGCATTGTTTAAAATTATTGCACAATTAAAAGGACAAGGGGTAGCCATTGTTTATATTTCTCACCGCATGGAAGAAATTTTCCAAATCAGCGATGAGATTACCGTAATGCGAGATGGTTTATCTATTGATACCTCTAAAACTAGTGCTACCAATGTGAATGAAGTTGTCCGTAAAATGGTAGGACGTGAGATTTCAGATTATTATCCTGAAAAAACAGCTGAGATTGGTGAGGTGATGTTTAAAGCAGAACACTTGACCGCTTCAAATGGCGTCTTTAAAGACATTTCTTTTAGTGTCAGAAGTGGTGAAATTGTGGGCTTTTCTGGACTGATGGGAGCTGGTCGAACGGAAATTATGCGAGGAATCTTTGGTTTGGATCCTTTGTCAGATGGTTCTATTACTATTGAAGGAAACGCCAAAAAAATTGAATCGCCGGCTAAATCAATTCAAAATGGCATTGGCTTTTTAACAGAAGATCGAAAATCAGAAGGTTTAGTTTTGGATTTTTCCGTTTTAGATAATATTAGCTTGCCATCAATTGATGGCTTTGTAAAAAATGGTGTAGTCGACAAAAAAACTGAAGCAGAATTTGCCGAACTATTGATTCAGCGTCTTTTAATCAAAGTCCAATCCGCCGAAGATATTGTCGGTGATTTATCTGGGGGAAATCAACAAAAAGTCGTACTTGCTAAATGGATTGGAGCAGGACCTAAAGTTTTAATCCTAGATGAACCGACCCGTGGTGTTGATGTGGGAGCCAAACGCGAAATTTATCAATTAATTAATGAATTGGCTGAGCGAGGCGTTGCCATTATTGTTGTTTCCAGTGATCTGCCCGAAGTAATGGGGGTTAGTGACCGCATCTTAGTGATTCATGAAGGTAAAATTAATGGTGAGTTGCAGAAAAAAGAGTTTGACCAAGAAAAAATTATGACTTACGCCACAGGAGGAAAATAGAGATGGAGAATAAGAAGAACGTCGCAAAAAAAAGTAGTTTTGACGCAGCTGGTATCATTGCAAAACTCGGACCGCTACTTGCCCTGATTGTCTTGGTCATCGTGGTCTCGGTTATGAACAGTGATTTTTTAAATCCTAATAATTTATTGAATTTACTTCGACAAGTAGCTGCCAATGGGTTTATTGCATTTGGGATGACTTTTGTCATTTTGACAGGAGGGATTGATTTATCAGTCGGCTCAACTTTAGCTTTATCTAGCGCATTAACTGCAGGCTTTATCGCAAATGGTATGAATGCACCTCTGGCAGTTTTAATCGGTCTTTTAACTGGTGCTATTTTAGGCGCTATTAATGGCTTGTTAATTGCAAAAGGGAGCATGGCTCCTTTTATTGCCACGCTGGCAACGATGACAATTTATCGGGGTGCAACGCTTGTGTATACCAAAGGAAATCCAATCACCGGTTTAGGAGATAGTTTCTTCTTTAGTTTCCTTGGTCGAGGCTATCTTTTTGGAATTCCTTTTCCTGTTGTTTTACTCTTTATCATGTTTATTATTTTGTTTATCTTATTGCACAAGACTGCTTTTGGGAAAAAGACATATGCCATTGGAGGCAATGAAAAAGCGGCTTTTGTTGCGGGTGTGAAGATCGATAAAATCAAAATCTTGATTTATTCCTTGTCTGGTTTAATGGCAGCAATTAGTGGCATGATTATTACTTCACGTTTAAATTCTGCACAACCAACTGCTGGTCAGTCTTATGAAATGGATGCTATTGCTTCGGTGGTATTAGGCGGTACGAGTCTTTCAGGTGGTAAAGGACGAATTTTTGGAACTTTAGTAGGGGCTTTAATCATTGGTACCTTAAATAATGGTTTGAATTTATTAGGTGTTTCCAGTTTTTATCAACAAATTGTAAAAGGTATTGTTATTGTCATTGCCGTATTATTAGATCGTAAGAAAAAATAACTGTTTTTCCACGTAAAATGTTGTAAGCCCTTTATTAATTGGTTTTAGCAGTGTAATGCATATTATCCCCATTGGTTTTTAGGAAAAAGACTTTCCTTTAAAAGAAATTCACTCATAGGAGGAAGAAATGATGAAAAAATTTTTCGTATTAGCAGCAAGTGTTCTTATGTTGGCAGGATGTGGTGCAACAGGTCTTGAAGGCGGTTCTAGTAGCTCAGAAGGAAAAACAGCTGAAAAGAAACCAGAAGAATTGACCGTTGGTGTTTCTGTTTCAACGTTAAACAATCCTTTCTTTGTTTCATTGCGAGATGGTATTCAAAAATTAGCGGATGACAACAAAACGACGATTAAAGTTGTGGATGCGCAAGACGACACAGCCAAACAAAGTAATGATATCGATGATTTAATTCAACAAAAAGTGGATGTTATTCTAGTAAATCCAGTTGATTCTTCAGCCATTGTGCCGGCAGTTGAATCTGCCAATAGTGCCAATATTCCAGTCATTGCCATTGACCGCAGCAGTGATGGTGGTGAATTGTTGACAACTGTTGCCTCAAATAACGAAGAAGGCGGCAAAATGGCGGCGCAATTTATTATTGAAAAATTAGGAGAAAATGCAAAAGTAGCAGAACTAGAAGGAGTTCCCGGAGCTTCAGCTACCCGTGAACGAGGCAAAGGTTTTGATGATTATGCCAAAGATAAATTAGATGTCGTGGACAAACAATCTGCTAACTTTGACCGTGCAAAAGGCTTAACGGTTATGGAAAATATTTTACAAGCACATTCTGACTTGCAAGGCGTATTTGCACAAAATGACGAAATGGCATTAGGCGCTTCTGAGGCAGCCAGCAGTAAGGGCAAAGATTTTATTATCGTTGGCTTTGATGGCACAGAAGATGGTCTAAAAGCCATCAAAGATGGTAAAATGAGTGCCACGATTGCTCAAAAACCAGAAGAAATGGGTAAACTTGCGTTACAAGCAGCCTATGATCACTTTGCTGGTAAAAAAGTTGATGAAAAAATTGATTCGCCCCTTGATTTGGTAACTGAATAACAAAGTAACTGGAGTCTGTGTTAAGTAAATTAGCACAGGCTTTTTTTGTTTGAGAACGTGGAGATGAAATGAAGCGGGAATTACTTTGAAATTTTTGAATAGCCTAGCAAGAAATTGAACTTTCCGATAGGTTCTCACTTCTGTTTTTCTGACCTGCCAGTTATAATTAAGATGGAAAGATAAAAGGAAAATTAAATATAAAGGAGTAGACAATGAAAAAAAACAAATGGGTTAAAGTGTTGTTGGTTGCAAGTATTTTAACGACTTCATTGCCGCTAAATGTTTGGGGACAGGAAAATACATCCACTACAAGTGAAGCAAATTTAACAAGTTCGTTTAGTGATTCGCAAACAGATGGAACAAACACTACTGGGGAAAGTGAAACAAAGCAAGAAACGACAGATTCTTCTATCCCGGATTCAAGTTCAACTACCTCCGCAACAAAAACAGCTGAGACTAGTCCAACAAATACACAGGAATTAGCAGAAACAACCACAAGCAAAGCACCAACACTCGAAAAAGGCCAACCGCAGCAAGATGAAGTTTTAGAAATTGCAGTGGGAAGCAAACAAGCTTTGAAAACATATGCTAAATTAACAAATACAAATGAATTCATTTATCAATTAAACGAGCAAAATCAATTTATTAAACAAAAAAGTTTATCCGATTATAAAAATCAAGTTTTTCGTGTAACAGACAAGGTGAAAACTAGCGGAGATAAAGAGATGATCCGACTGGTTCAAGAAGATAGCGCCAATACAGAAATTGGTTGGGTACCCAAAACAGCGCTAGTGTTACATCATGGCACATATACGAAAAAAACCGGCTATGTTGCCGTTACAACCAAAAAATTAGGCTTACAAAAAGATGTCTTTAGCAATGCAGAAATTAAAGATTTAGACAGAAAGACATTCCAATATCGGGAAATTTATACAGTAAATAAAAAAGAATATTACGCTCTTTATAATTATCAAAATCAATTTGTAGGTTTTGCCGCTAAAGGGAATGGTTTAGTGTTGAACACAAGTCCTGGGGGTAAATTTTACAGTGACAATCGTTACGCTACTTTTATGCAAAAGGGAAAGGTCTTGTGGAATAACTTTTCTTTTAACAGTGTCCGCGGTAATACTTCTTCTTACTACGGTAGGACAGTGAAAATTAAAGGTTACTATCAGCATTTTAACGGTAAGACGTATTATTCACTTTATGAGAATAGAAATAAAAAAGACAGTTGGGTAGGTTATCTGGAGGCTAAAGACATTCAAGTGGCCGCCGGCAGTCAAGGGGCTTATCAAAGTTTGAATCGCTACGTCACCATTACCAGTAAAAACTATAACACTTGGAGTAGTTTTAGCTGGAAAAAGCGCGGTATAACAGCTTCAATGACAACAAAAACCTATCTGGCAAAAGGAATGTATCGGCATTACAACGGCGCAACTTATTATAGTGTAAGTGATAATAAAAATCATTGGGCGGGATATTTGAACGCAAGTGCTGCAAAACAAGCCACAAGTCCTGGCGGTATCGCACAAAAAGAAAATCGCAAAGTGAAGATTACTTCAAAAACTGCAACTTTCTGGCGTAACTTTCATTGGCAGAAAAAAGAAAGTGCCGCGAAATATTATGGCAAAGTTTATACTGTTAAATGTAAATATCGTCATTTTAATGGTGCTTGGTATTATTCCATTTACAATGGCAATACTTGGATAGGCTATTTAAATGCCGGTTTTACCGGAACACCGCATACAATTTACAGTACTAAAAACATTAACCGTTATGTCCGAATTAATTCCAATAGTGGTAATTTTTATAGTCAAGCAGATCCCAACAGTAGTAAAAAAAGCGCGAAAAAGACTTATAAAGGCTATATGGCACAAGCGACAAAAGATGCAAAAACCAGTGGTGGAACTTATTATTATGTCAGTTTACCAGGCGGCGCTTTAGGCTGGTTAAAAGCAAGTGAAACCACGAATGTTCATAATCGTTTTTACATGTACACTACTGGTGGACGTTATCCTTCTTTAAAAGTTAAAAACTTGAATATTCAAGTTTCAGTGAAAAAACAACGGGTATATATTCGTTCAGGTTCTAAGACGATTTATACCATGTTATGTTCAACGGGATTGGGATTGTGGCCCAATAATTTAAGTACGCCTTATGGCAATTTTAAAATTCAAGCAGAGCGGGGAAATTCATTCTGGTTTGGTGGCTCTGGCGGTGCGTTTTATCGCTCTTACCACCAACACGGTGTCTATTTATTCCACACTGTTCCAATTGCTTATCCTGGTACAACGACTGCCTTTAATCACATTGAAGGTATGAAATTAGGACGGCGGGCATCTCACGGCTGTATTCGTATGTCAGTAGCGGATGCGAAATGGTTCTATTACAACATGCCTGGAAACACGCCGGTAAAAATTTACTATTAAATTGACACAAGTAAAAGCAGCGAAAAAATTTTTCGCTGCTTTTAGCTTTTCTTATGACTTCACGAACGAACACTCTACGGCAATAAGTCAAAATCCGGAGAAATTAAAGAGCAATTTATCAAGATTTCGCCTTAATGCTAAAGAGTTGTGCGAGTTCATTTAGCTTTTCTTTGATCTAGCACAGGCAGCAACTCTTCGGGAAAAATTCAAAAATTAGTTTCTGGTAAAGCGCACCAGAAAGCAAATTTCTGAGATTTTTCCAAAGAGCTAACCACTGCCTTTAGCTTTTCTTATGATTTGACGTGCATGTTATAATCAAAGGTGCTTTTAAAGCATACCATTAGCAAAAGAAATGGGTGAAAAAGACGTGAATGAACGAATTAAAAACAAATTAGCACTTTTACCAGATCAGCCTGGCTGTTATCTGATGAAAGATAAAAATGGCACGATTATTTATGTCGGAAAAGCCAAAATCTTGAAAAATCGAGTTCGATCTTATTTTACTGGTAGTCATGATACCAAAACTGAGCGTCTGGTATCAGAGATCGAAGACTTTGAATATATTGTGACCGAATCAAATATTGAAGCGTTACTGCTTGAGATTAACTTAATTAAAAAGAATGATCCCAAATACAATATCATGTTAAAAGATGATAAGACCTATCCTTTTATTAAAATTACCAATGAAGCTTATCCCCGGTTATTAATTACCCGTAAAGTTTTAAAAGATAAGGCGTTGTATTTTGGTCCGTATCCTGATGTTGGAGCCGCCAATGAAACTAAAAAACTTTTAGATCGTCTTTTTCCTTTACGAAAATGTAAAGTGTTACCAAAAGAAGTGTGTCTGTATTATCATATGGGCCAATGCTTAGCACCTTGTGTATTTGATGTGCCAACGAAGGTTTATGAAGAAATGGTTGCTGAAATTAAACGCTTTTTAAGTGGAGGACACACGGAAATTCGTGACAATATTGCAGCGGAAATGGAAGCTGCGGCTGCAAATTTAGAATTTGAAAAAGCGGCAGAATTACGGGATCAAATTAAAGCAATCGATACTGTAATGACTAAACAAAAAATGACCCAAACCGACTTTATGGATCGCGATGTCTTTGGTTATGCGATTGATAAAGGCTGGATGTGTGTTCAAGTCTTTTTTGTCCGACAAGGAAAATTAATTGAACGGGATGTTTCGATTTTTCCATTTTATAATGATGCCCAAGATGATTTTCTTACCTATATTGGACAATTTTATCAAGAAAACGAACATTTTATTCCAAAAGAAGTTTTAATCCCCGATGATATTGATAAAGAATCTGTGGAAGCTTTATTACAAACTAAAATTTTGCAGCCTAAAAGAGGGGAAAAGAAAAAATTGGTGGAGCTGGCTAATAAAAATGCCGGTGTTGCGCTGAAGGAAAAATTTGATTTGATTGAGCGCAAAGAAGAAAGAACGATTGGTGCAATTGAAAGTCTGGGAAATGCGATGGGAATTCCAACCCCGGTTCGGATTGAAGCCTTTGACAACTCCAATATTATGGGGACAAATCCTGTTTCCGCGATGGTAGTTTTTCTGGATGGCAAACCTGCCAAAAATGAATACCGCAAATACAAGATCAAAACCGTGACTGGTCCGGATGATTACGCGTCAATGCGCGAGGTGATTTATCGCCGCTATTCCCGTGTGCTAAAAGAAAATTTACCTTTTCCTGATTTAATTGTAATTGATGGGGGAAAAGGGCAAGTGGATGCAGCCAGAGAAGTTTTAGACAATCAATTGGGGTTAGATATCCCCATTGCAGGACTGGCTAAAAACGATAAACACAAAACTAGTGAGATGCTCTTTGGCCCGGAACTAGCCGTGGTCCCGTTAGAACGAAATTCACCAGAATTTTTCTTATTACAACGGATTCAAGATGAGGTCCATCGCTTTGCCATTACTTTCCATCGGCAACTGCGCAGTAAAAATAGTTTTGCTTCAAAATTAGATGGTATTCCAGGGCTGGGACCGAAACGAAAAAAAACACTGTTAAAAGAATTTAAATCGTTAAAAAATATTCAGGCTGCATCATTAGCTGAAATGAAAGCCATTGGTATTCCAGAAGCTGTGGCTAAAACCATTCAAACAACATTAGCCGCTGATAAAAAAAATGAAGAGCACTAACTTTTGCTTATTAGTAGTGGACGGACAAAATACGGACCATCCATGGATTAAAAATAGACAAGTAATTTCATCACAGTTGTTAAATGGCAAAAGATAATCATCATTACCCTCTAGCGTGGAAATTTTCCACGCTTTTTTTTGACAAAAGCTTTCTTTTTTTCGTTGTTAAATTGAAGGGGGAAAAATAATGTATCTTATTGTTAATCCTAATCAATTGGGGTATTTTAAGCCAGAAACGACCGCGCGACGGTTAAAATTATTTTTACAAGAAGAGTCAGATGAAAAAGGTTTTTTAGCTTACCTTGATTTTATTCAAATTTGTCATAAATTGTTTGTTAAAGTCGCCCCTTTAAAAACTGCGCTTTATCAAAAAGAAGTGGATAAAATTTATCGGCAGCCTAAATGGACACATTATATGGCTTTTTATTTATACAAACTACGGGTTTTCTTTAAAAAGTCTGCTTGGGTTTATCTGCTAAAAAAATATCGGTACTATCAAGCGCAGTTTTTATTAGTACTCTTAAAATATTGCCAGCGAAGTGAAGAATATTTAAACGGACATCTCTGTTCTTATCTAGTTTGGAAGCAGAACATTTTATTATGCGACAGCAGTTAGTAAAGGTGAGATCAATAAATTTAACAGCGCTTGTTATTATTGACAGTTATCGGTACGTAGCATACCATATCATTAAGCGTTATATCATTTTGTGATATAGAGGAGGTTTTACAATGGATGATGCACTATCTGATAGTGTATATGCAATTTTACTCGTATTATTAAATCCGCAACATGGTTATGGAATTATGAAAGAAATTAGTGAGATAACCACCGGAGCGATGAAAATTGGGCCTAGCAGTATGTATACGAATTTGAAAAAACTCCAAAAAGCAGACTTCATTACATTGACCGAAAATTCTGATCGCAAAAAAGTGTATCATATTACAGCAAAAGGAAGAGCAGCACTAGAAAAAGATGTCCAAAGGCGACGCCTGTTTTATGAAGCTGGTGCAGCTTTGCTCGCAAAAAATAGCAGATAAATCTTTTCGTTTACTGAACGTCAAATTTTGTGTTTGCCGCTTAAGCGCTTAAGATAAAGGAATAGGAGGCGTAAAAATGTTAACGGTTAAAAATTTGGAAAAAAGTTTTGGTGATTATACAGCCGTAGATGATTTATCTTTTTCAATACAAGATGGGTCAATTATGGGATTAATTGGGCAAAATGGAGCTGGAAAAACAACTACTTTTCGTCTGATTTTAGATTTTTTGACACCAGATAAAGGTGAAATTCTCTGGAACGGTGAAAAAATCGGTAGTAAAGATTACGATATTATTGGTTATTTGCCTGAAGAACGAGGACTTTATCCCAAAGTAACAATTGAAGATCAGCTGATCTATTTTGCTGAATTGCGGGGGAAAAAACGCAAAGACATTCTGCCGGAAATTGATAAATGGATGGAAAAATTTGAAGTAAAAGGGAAAAAAACGGATAAAGTAAAATCTCTGTCAAAAGGCAATCAACAAAAAGTACAATTGATTGCCACTTTAATCCATGAACCCAAACTGGTTATTTTAGATGAGCCGTTTAGTGGATTGGATCCTGTTAATGCCGAGCTTTTAAAAAATGGCATTATTGAATTACGCCAAAAAGGGGCCTGTGTCATTTTTTCCAGTCATAATATGGACAATGTGGAAAAAATATGCGATCACCTGATTATGTTGAAAAATGGCAAGACGGTTTTAAATGGCAAAGTTCATGAAATTCGGGAATCATTTGGCCGCAGTAAGCTCTTTTTAGAATCGCCATTAACCAAAGAAGATGTTGAAGGCATTGATGGGGTAGGCAGTGTGGTACAAGTCGAAGATGACTCCTTAGCTATTACATTAACAAATCCAGATGCGGGCAAAGAAATTTTTATGCGCGCCACTCAAAATGGCTATATTCCGATGTTTAATCAGCAACCGCCAACCTTAGAAGAAATCTTTAAATGGAAAGCAGGTGACAGTCATGAGTAAATTTTGGGTCATTGCAAAAGATGTATACAAAAAAAATGTGAAGTCGGTCAGTTTCCTAATTTTAATTCTGGCACCATTTTTAATGGGTGCTTTTTATTACTTCACTGGTCAATTAGCGGATAGTTCGAGTGTCAATAAAATTGGCATCTATTCCGAAAATGAAACCTTGGCAAAGACTTTTACGCAATTGGATCATGAAGATTACGAGTTTAAATTACTTTCTTCAAAAGAAAAAGCGGAAAAAGAATTGTCAGCAGAAAAACTGGATGCCTTTTTAGTATTAACTGCTAAAGATGATAGTTTTACCGGCAAGATCTACGCTGAGTCTTCTGTCGGTCAAACCACACAAATGATGATGCAACAGTTATTGAGCCAAATGCAAACAAATCTGCGCGCCCAAGAAATTGGATTAACTTCAACAGAAGTGGCACGGTTAGGCCAGCCAGCACAGTTAACTACGCAAAAAGTTTCCTTTGATAAGGCTGGCAAAATGTCATCTGAAACCGATCATAGTAGTTTGCAGATGATTGTCACCAATGTTTCTGCGATTATTTTATTTATTTTTGTCGTGACCTATTCTAGTATTATTGCCCAAGAAATTGCTTCTGAAAAAGGAACTCGAATTATGGAAGTCATCTTATCGAGTACCAAAGCCCAAACTCATTTTTATGGGAAATTAACCGGTGTTTTAATGGTGGCTTTAACCCAGCTCTTCATCTATGGAATTATGATTGTTTTTGGCTATCAAAAATTTAAGGATATGGCGATCGTCAAACAATTTATCGGGGATGCTTCTTTGGAAAGTCTTTTTGGTCCATTTCTAATTTTTTCTGCCATTTTTGTGATATTGGGAATTTTGTTGTATGCTGTTTTAGCCGCTCTATGTGGCTCATTAGTCAACAAAGCCGAAGATACGTCCAAAGCGATTATTCCAGTGACCTATTTGTCAATGGGAGCTTACTTTTTAGCCCTATTTGTCGGGATGTTTGATCCGCAAAATATCGCGTTACGAATTTGCTCTTACATTCCTTTCTTTTCATCTTTTGCGATGCCTGTGCGCTTAGCCAATGATACTGCCAGCATTTCTAGTGCCATCGTTTCAGTGATAATCTTAGCCGTCTTTACAATTTTCTTAATGCTGATTTCATCTGGTTTGTATAAATCAAATGTTTTAGTTTATAACGAAAATGGTGTGATAGCCGCGCTAAAACAATCCTTCACCATGATGAAAGCTGAAAGTAAAAAATAATAAAACAGCTTGCCACCAGCCTAAAGCTTGATGGCAAGCTGTTTTTTATTTCACTCTGCTATTAAATAGACGAAAAATTAAGCAAATTTTTGGACAAAATAGGTAAAAAATTCTCGTTCTTTTTCAACAGTAAAGTAAGCCAATTCTGGATGCCATTGCACCCCTATAATTGGGTGGTTGACACTTTCAATACCTTCAATAACGCCATCTGGTGCTGTGGCAGTGACGATAAATTCATCGGCTAGTTCTGCCACCACTTGATGATGAAAAGAGTTGACTTGATAGCTTTGGGGAAGGAAATCTCCTAGGCGGCTGTTGCTGTCAATTTCAACAGTATGAGTAGGTAGTTCAAAAGGGGTTGGCACTTGTACATGTTTTAAAAGTGGTTCTTTAGCGAGACTTAAATCTTGTAAAAGAGTGCCACCAAAGGCGACATTTAGAAGTTGCATGCCGCGACAGACGCCAATAATTGGTTTTTTCGCTTTAACGGCTTCTTTGACTAATGCCATTTCGAATAAATCGCGTCGATGATTGGTTGCGCCTAATTTTTGATGGGGGGATGCCCCATAACTTTCTGGGGAGATGTCTTGGCCTCCTGCCAAAAGTAATTTATCAATTTGTTGGATATAACTTTTTGCGTCTTCTACTGAACCAATTGGTAAAAGCAAGGGCAACCCACCCGCGTTTTGAACCCCGGTTATAAAGTTGCGCGGCGTATAGCTGATCCAATGACTATCTGTATCAATCATCGTCTGTTCATTTGCAGCAATGCCGATGATAGGTTTCATATTTTCACGTCCTTTTAAAAAAGAACTGATACCAAAAGATAAGCGGAAAAGAAGCTACTCTATCACGGCTTTCCCAGCCAGAAAATAATTTAAACAGCCATTTGCTCTTTTTTTGGCACAGTCCAATTTGTACACTATTTTTCTCGAATAACTTCAATTTTATAGCCGTCAGGATCAACTACAAAATAATAAGAAGGAGCAGTTCCAGGTAATCCTTTTAAATCTGTTAGATTGTAACCAGCTTCTTTTTGCTTTTGATGTAAAGCTTCTAAGTCGCTGACAGCAATTGCGATATGACCATAGCCATCACCTAAATCATAAGCTGCGTGATCATAGTTATACGTTAATTCTAATTCATAATCATCTGCTGGTAAGCTCAAATAGACTAAAGTGAATTTGTTTTCAGGAAAGTCGCGACGGCTTTTTTCAACAAAGCCAAAAGCTCCTTCGTAAAAGGCTAATGAAGCCTCCAAGTCTTTAACGCGCACACAAGTATGAGCCATTTTCATAAAAAATCAGTCCTTTCTATTTTATAAAGACATCTTATCATAGCCCGTTAAGCGTGATAAGAAATACGCTTTAGCTTGTGAAAATAGCGGCATTTCGGTAAAATAAATAAAATGAAAAGTGGAGGTTACATAATGGAACCAGTGTTTGGGAAAAAGGAGCAAGATAAGTCTTATAAAGCGCGTTACGGCGCTTATGTCGTGGTGAGTCGCCATGAAGAGCAAGAAGTTATTTTAGTACAAGCCCCAAATGGCGCCTATTTCTTACCGGGGGGAGAAATTGAAGGTACTGAAAATCATCTGGAGGCGATTAACCGGGAAATGTTGGAAGAATTAGGTTTTGAAGTTACGATTGGCCAGTATTTAGGCGAAGCAGTGGAATATTTTTATTCCAGCCATCGTGATACATATTTTTATCATCCGGGGTATTTTTATGTTGTAAATAGTTGGGAAGAAGTTGCCGCACCCACTGAAAAGACGAATAATTTAGTTTGGGTTACGCCAGATGAGGCAATGCTTTTATTAAAACGAGGCAGTCATCGCTGGGCAGTTCAAAAGTGGATGAAAAGAAGTAATTAGAAAATAGGTTTTAGCCAAGGAAGATCATCTTGGCTAAGGCTTTTTTTTATTGTCATAGGATGAAAACAAAATTAGACCCATTCTACTGTGTTTTGGGCAGAAGTTGGTTATAATGGATGAAGTTGTTTGTAATTTTGACAATTTGAGGCTGTTTTATTACAAGCCTTAGATTAGATTTTATTAAAAGGAGAGAAGAAATGCTGAAACGTTTTTTTCGTTACTATCGTCCTTATAAAGGATTATTTATTTTAGATTTTACCTGCGCTGTTTTAGCTGGATTATTAGAGTTGGCGTTTCCAGTAGCGGTCAATGAAGTTATTGATAAAATCATGCCACAAAAAGAATTTCGCATTATTTTAATGGCCTGTCTGGCACTTTTTTTATTTTATATATTAAATACTATTTTACAATATATCGTAGTCTTTTTTGGGCATAAATTAGGTGTCAATATTGAAACAGATATGCGTAAAGAGTTGTTTGCCCATTTGCAAACTCAACCTTACGAATATTATGACAATCAAAAGACTGGCAAATTGATTAGTCGTTTAACCACCGATTTATTTGAAATTTCTGAAGTGGCCCATCATGGTCCTGAGGATATTTTTATTACAATCATGACCTTAGTTGGTTCATTTTTGCTGATGCTGCATACGCATGTGAGACTAGCAGTGGCAACTTTTGCACTATTGCCTCTGATTACGATTGCTTTGGTTTTCTTTAATAAGAAAATGACAAAAGTGAATACGCGTATTTATGAAAATTTGGGCGAATTTAATGCGGGCGTAGAAGCCTCTGTGAGTGGGATTCGGGTCACCCAGTCTTTTGCTAATGAGGGTTTTGAATCAGAGCGTTTTGCAGGATTAAGTGAGGCGTATCGGCAATCAAAGATAGTCTTTTACCGCGTTATGGCAGTAAGTTCGGCCTACAATTATTTACTCATTCGTTTAATTAATTTATTTACTTTAATTTTTGGCTCCTATTATGTGATTCAAGGTGAATTAACCAATGGCCAATTTGTCGGGTTTATCTTATTAGCCAATGTTTTTGTCCGCCCCATTGAAAAAGTGAATAATATGATTGAAAGTTACCCCAAAGGCATTGCGGGGTTCAAACGTTTAACAGAAGAACTTGATAAACAACCTAATATTGTCGATCGTCCTGATGCTGTTGTGGTAAAGGATTTAAAAGGCGATATTTTATATCAAAATGTTTCGTTTTCTTATGCAGAAGGCAAACAAGTTTTAGACCATATTGATTTGGCGATTCATCCGGGAGAAACGGTGGCATTTGTCGGGCAAAGTGGTTCTGGTAAAACTACTTTATGCAATTTATTGCCTCGTTTTTATGATGTAACAGATGGGGCTATTACAATTGACGGTATGGATATTCGCCAAATGACGTTAAAATCTTTGCGCAATCAAATTGGTATTGTGCAACAAGATGTTTTCTTATTTCCAGGCAGTATTAGAGAAAATATCGCCTATGGTCGTTTAGATGCCAGCGATGAGGAAATTATGGCAGCGGCAAAATTAGCCCATTTGGATGGTGTCTTAGCCCAGATGCCCGCCGGAATTGAAACGCAAATTGGTGAGCGGGGGGTGAAATTATCCGGAGGACAAAAACAGCGGGTCGCTATTGCCCGCATGTTTTTAAAGAACCCGCCGATTTTAATCTTAGATGAGGCCACATCGGCACTGGATACAGAGACTGAACAAGTTATTCAAGAATCGCTTAATTCTCTGGCAAAGGGACGAACTACATTAATCATTGCCCATCGTTTGGCTTCGATTAAACATGCGAGTCGGATAGTCGTAGTTAGCCCAAAAGGTATTGTCGAACAAGGAAGTCATGAAGAATTAATGGCAAAAGGCGGCGCATATCGCGCATTGTATGAAGCACAATTTCGCAAATGATTTTTTTATGCTGAAAGTTTAGGCTAATAAATAGAGCAATAAAAAAGCAGACTCAAATCTCGTTAACATGAGTTTGAGTCTGCTTTTTTAGTATTATCGACCACTAGACGACGCGACGGATTATCTTATTCACAAAACTTTTCGATGGCTTCTTTTACGCCGTCTTCATCGTTTGAAGCAGTGGTAACATAATCGGCAACCGCTTTGGTTTTTTCCACCGCATTTTGCATGGCAACCCCAATACCAGCATATTCAAGCATCGCCATATCATTTTCATTATCGCCAATGGCCATCACTTCGGCTTGTTTAATATTTAAATGTTCCGCAAGTTTTGCCAACGCAATGCCTTTATTGGCACCTTTGTGTAAAATTTCCAAATAAAAAGGTGCGCTTTTAACAATCGTGTATTGTTCTTTAAAATCTAGCGGCAGTTGCGTAATAGCGTGATCTAAAATTTCCGGTTCATCAATCATCATCATTTTAATCATGTCATAATCATTATGCACCATTTCATCTGAAGTACGGTATTTGATTGGCATGTGAACCAATGCTGATTCATGAACGGTATAAGGACTAATATTACGATTGGCAGTAAAAATCGCATCGACACCTGAGACGTGCAGATGAACACCTAGCTTTTGCGCCATGTAATTTACTTTTAAATAGTCGCTTTTAGTTAGATTAGCAGAAAAAACAGTTTGTTGGGTTGCAACATTTTGCACCAATGAACCGTTGTAAGTAATGACATAATCATCAGCGCTTAAAAGATCCAAAGTATTTAAATATTCTTTTACACCGGGTAAAGGACGGCCCGTACATAATACGATGTAAACACCTTTTTCTTTTGCTTTTTGCAACGCTTCTTTCACACCGGTAGTTAATTGACTTGCACTATTTAATAAAGTGCCGTCAATGTCAATTGCGACTAGTTTAATACTCATGTAAAACTTCCTCCTAAATTTTCAATCCCATAGCGGGGTTATCTATTTAAAACAATAGCTAAATTGAGCCGATCCGTTTTCTATTCTACTAAAAGAAAGCTCCCTTCGCTAGTGGTGATAGCAAAGGGAGTAAAGAATCTACTATTCGACTAATTCGCCATTTTTGATATGACGGGCAAATTCACTGTACGTGTCACTGAATAAATCATGATTATCTTGTAATGTGCGGTCGACCATTTCTTTGGGAAAATAATAACGATGATCCCCCGTTTTTTGGCCGGCTAATGCAGCTACCAATTGACTGACTTTTGACAGTTCGACTAAAGAGCCGTCACTTTGTTGTAATTCGATTTGCGTCCGATGCACACCGGATTTGGGCCGGTAAAAATCATAAGGAAGATCATAACTGGAATTGATGGCGGTATAGTATTTGGGATTATAGCCAACCTCTTCTACAAGGCGGCATAGTTTTTCAATCAAATTTTGCTGGTTTTCTTTGAATTTGGCTGATTTTAATGGTTTTCGGGATAACCAACGATTGGCTAAGTCACTTAAAATTGCATCGTCTTCATCAACCCATTGAATAAAATAAGTAATTAATACCCCATCATCGAGTTTTAAATAGTCTGCCAAAGTAAATTCTTCTTTTAAAAAAGGAACCAAAAGTTGGGAGTGTTGTTGAAACACTTCGGCATTTTCATTATAGAGTTCGTGGGCGCGATTCAACAAATGTTCCAATAATACTTCCATACTTCGAGAAACAGGATGAAAATAGACTTGGACATACATTTGATAGCGGCTGACGATATAGTCTTCAACCGCGTGCATACCATTCATCGAAAAGGCAATACCGCCTTCATAAGGACGGATGACCCGCAAAATCCGCGTTAAATCAAAGGTACCGTATTCTGTGCCCGTAAAATAGGCGTCTCGTAACAAATAATCCATGCGATCAGCGTCAATTTGGCTGGAAATCATTTGTACGACTTGCGGATTGGGATAGTCATGGGTAATCACACTGGCAACTTTTTCTGGAAAGCCCGCGCCTACTTTATTTAAAATTTGATAAACCTCAGTTTCTGGTGAAGTAATGATTTCTACTGTGATTTTTTCATGATCAGTGTGAAAAATGTGTTCAAAAGTATGAGAAAAAGGACCGTGGCCAACATCGTGTAATAATGCCGCACATAAAGCAACTAAGCGCTCATTATCGTCCCAGCCGCCGTTCCCAATCTTGGCAATCGAAAAATTTCGTTGAAAAATATCACAAATACGGCGGGTAATTTCATAAACCCCTAATGAGTGAGAAAAACGACTGTGTTCTGCGCCGTGAAAGGTAAATGAAGAAGTTCCTAACTGCTTCACCCGTCTTAAACGTTGCACTTCTTTTGAATTGATTAAATCCAAAATCACTTGATGTTGGACGTGAATATAATTATGAACAGGATCACGAAATACTTTTTCGATTGGTAATTTTTGATCTTTATATAAAGTCATCACTGTTTTACTCCTTTTTAAGTAAATTTTTTAAACGCTGTGGCTGACTTTTTATAAAGCAGATTATAGTGTTTCAAGAATTTGATTACGTGTAATCATGCGATTTAATTTTTCTTCATAGAGTGTTCTATTTTCGGTTGCCATTAGCCAATCGCTGCTATCCATTTGAGAGACATTGCTTTTTTTTAGCTTACTAAAAGCTGTTAAGAAGCGTTCTTTGGTTTGAGCGATAGTGATTTTTTCAGCCAACACGTCTGAAACAGTGGTCATACTGGCGGGATTGACTGGTGGATAGCCGTCTTGACCGAAATGTTCTTTTAAGCTTGTCAAATAAAAATCTCTTACTATTTGACCCCGGTTTTGCTGAGCACCAGAGACACTCAGATACATCATAATGGCGATACCTGCTTTAATTTTTCGTTGGGCAATACCGGCGATTTTTTTTCCATTACAACTTAAATCATACGTTCCTGGGCAATAAGAATCAAAAACTTCTCCTGTAACAATTGCTAACTCTGGAAATGCCATTTGTGTTAAGCGATACATCTCTTCATAAGCAGAACTGGTGGTATGACTGCCTTGGGGAATAAAAAGAGAAATGTTTAAGACATCGGGATCACTAATAACACCTAATCCGCCGGCACTCCGAATCACAGGCGGATAACCGGCAGTTTGTAAGTGTGCGACTCCTTGTTTAAGATTGGCAACACGGGTATCTTTCATGCCTAAAATCATGGTATTTTCTAACTGCCAAAAATGCAGTAAGGGCTGTTTATTTTGACTTACCGATTCGATTAAGACATCTGTTAAAGCAAAAGGCAAAAGCGCCTGTTGGTTGGGATAAATGGGTTGATCTAAACTCAAATTCATATGCAAACTCCTAAATAACTGTTTTTTATTGTAAACTTTAATAAATTACGATAAAAACAGCAAAGTTTTAAGTGCTATCCTTTTTAAGTGAAAAGAATAAATTACACTTTTCTTTCATTATATACGAAAAAGAGTTGAAAAAATAACAGAAGGCCTTGAAATAGACGCATTGTTTGACAAAAGTGGTAAAACTGTGAAGAATGAAACTAAAGATGAAAAGTATGATTGCGTGACAAAAATACTTTTGCAATGATTGTGAGAAGTGGAGGATATAACAATGGATTTAAAAAATGGCGTACCAGTTTCAATCCAGCTAAAAACAAAAGTGAAGCAACACAATGAAGTACAAGACTTTAGTTTTGATTTGCCGGGACAACTGGTCACAATTGGTGATAAACTATACATTCGGTATCAGGAAGTACAAGAAAGTGGAGAAGCGATTCCCGTTATTATCAAAATTATGCCCGATGGAACCGTGCAATTAACCCGTTCAGGAGAAATGCGATTGCGTTTGAAATTTGATTATAAGAAAAAATTAGAAACGAGTTATACAACCCCGTATGGTGTGATGTATTTTGGTACTTTTACTAAAAATCTACACATTAGCTTGAAAGATCGCCCGACCTCTGGCACCATTTTCATTGACTATGATTTGTATATGGCTGATGAGCGCGTAGGAGAATATCAAATCAGCTTAGATTTCACAGCATAATTTTGCGAAATAAATTGATTTTTTCAAAACATTTTTGTATGATAAGGCGTAGACTGCGAAAGGACGTGTCCTATTTTGGAAATTACAGTATTTGAAGGGGCAAACAAAAACGAGTTGTCCATGATCGAAGTGGCTCATGCGATTTTAGAGCAACAGGGCGACGTAATGGAGTTTTCGGATTTAGCAAACCAAATTCAAACATATTTGGGTAAATCTGATAGCGAGATTCGTGATTCATTGGCCCAATTTTATACCGATTTAAACATTGACGGCAGCTTTATCTCATTAGGTGAAAACCGATGGGGGTTGCGTTCATGGTATGCTATTGACTCGATTGATGAAGAGTTGTCTCATGGTCTTGATGAAGACGAAGAAGACACACCACGCAAACGTAAACGTAAAAAGGTGAATGCCTTTATTAACGATGATGAAGATGCCATCGATTATAACGATGATGATCCAGAAGATGCCGATCCAGAAGATGAAGACGACAAAGAATTGTTTGATGATGATGATGATGATGATGATGAAGAAATCTCAGCATACAACAGCGACTTACAAGAAATTGGCGCCGACGATAATTCTGACGATGAAGAAGAAGTACCTGGGAATATCGAAGAAGATCTGACAATTATTGATGACGATGATGATTTAGATGACTTTGATGACGATGATGAAGACGAACAATAAGAATTAAATTAAAGCCTGCACATTTTGTGCAGGCTTTTTGTTTTTCTCAAAACAGTCAATAATTGTGAAAAAATTCTTTTGATTTGCAAAATTGTAATAATTACGAAATACTAAAAGAGAGGAAGGGGTGTAGTGATGAAAGCAAATCAAAATAAAGCAAACCCAAAATCTACGGACAAAAAAGTAGAAAATACGGTCTTTAAAGATGATTTTTTTGAAAAAGGTCATTTTTGGTTAAAGTTACGTACGATTGTGCTGACAATAATTGCGTGGCTTGGTGTAATTATACCAATCTATTGGACGGTTACCTCTACTTTATTACGCAATCATAAGAATGTGAAACCTGTCTGGAATTATCAAGAAGGAATTGATACGTTTTACTTTTTACTAAAAGTTTTTTTCCTCTTCTTTGTTGGCGCTACCATCTTCACCGTGATTATGACGTTGCGGAGTAATCGTCAAATAAAAGACAGGTATAGTCAAGAGTTCACTTACGATTTTGATGCTATGTTGAAAAAGCGCCGCGCATTAGATAAATTTTATACCGCCCGTTTTGGTCCGACAACCGTCCGAACAGTCACAAAAACTTATGTGGTGCCAGCAGAAAAAAATATTACCAAAGAAGAATTAAATGACGTCTTCAAAAAGGAGGAAACAGATGAAAATCGTTCAAACAGGTAATGTATATCTCGATTTTGTTTTAAATGTGATGCTGTTCATTTTGTTTACCTACCCGATTTTAGGCGCGTTTATGTGGTTTATTGGCGTGGTATGTTACCGGTTTTTATTTCGCTACCAAAAAAAAGGCTTCAAAGAAATTCCAGCGGATAAACAGCCCTGTATTACCATTATGGTCCCAGCCCACAATGAAGAAACTGTAATTGAAAAAACACTTTACTATTTACTCCACGAAATAAATTATTACGATTACGAAGTTTTAGTAATTGATGATGGCTCAACTGATGATACGGCTAAAATATTAGCAGACCTGGTCACCAAAGAAGAACGCTTGCGAGTGATCACTATTGAGAAAAATAAAGGGAAAGCCCATGCCTTTGATATTGGCTTTGCTTTTGCAAAAGGGGAGTATATTTTAAGTAATGATGCAGATACAATTCCAGAACCAGATGCACTAATAAAATATATCAATTATTTTATGACCTCCCAAGACGATAATATCGGCGCAGTGACAGGCAATATGGATGTCTTAAACCGTTCCAAAATTATTGAAAAAGCGCAGACTGTTGAATTTTCCAGTATTGTCGGGGTAATTAAACGCAGTCAACAAGGAACTTTAAATACGATGTATGCCTTTAGTGGTGCCAATACCATGTATCGAAAAACAGCGCTATTAGATGCGGGATTATTTCGCCAAGATCGGGCCACTGAAGATATTAGTATTGCTTGGGATGAGCAACTGTTGGGTTGGGTGCCGGTTTTTGCACCAGATATTATGTTTTATATGATGGTACCTGATACACTTCCAATGCTTTATCGGCAACGTAAGCGTTGGGCAAAAGGGGGGACTGAAGTTTGGTTAACTAATTTTCCCAAAATTGTTTTGCATCCTATTAAGCATTTTAATCAGTTGATTATGTTTATTGATCAAACGTTGAGTATTCTCTGGTCATTATTTTTCTGGCTTTCTAGTCTAATTTTCTTGTTAACACTTATGCATTTTCTCGTGACCCAAAATTATGAACGAATCTTTCATATGTTTGCGATGGCGTTTATTTTTGTGAACTTTCAAATGGTGGCAGGCTTTTTACAATTAGGTGCCGCACTGTTTATTGATGATAGAGGAAAAAAATTGCGCTATTTTATCTTTGCACCATTTTATATGCTGTTATATTGGATGATGAATGCGTTAACGATTTTAACCACGCTAATTCCAGCGATTAAAACAATTCTAGGTCATGGTAGTGGTACGTGGGTGAGTCCAGAAAGAAGACCCAATAAATGAAAAAGCCGCTTAGAAATTTTGGATTGTCTCTCAAAATTAGTTTTTTGAGAGCACTTCATTTCTAAGCAGCTTTTTTATAGTCTATTTAAAAAGTTTTGTTTCATTAGTCAAACCGTTTGCGTTTACTGGAGCTTGGGATTTTTAAGGCATCCCGGTACTTAGCAACAGTGCGGCGGGAGATGTCGAGACCTTCCTCTTTTAATAAATCAACTAACTTTTGATCGGACAAAGGTTTGCGTTTGTCTTCATCAGCTACAAGTGTTTGCAGACGAACTTTGACATTATCAGTGGACACCTCTTCACCGTTTTCGTTTTGAATTCCAACTTTTTGGCTGAAAAAGTGTTTTAATTCAAAAATACCAAAATCTGTTTCTAAATATTTTCCATTAACAGCGCGGCTCACAGTCGATTCATGAATTTCCAATTCAGCAGCAATATCTTTTAGAATCAACGGTTTAATCGGGCGGCTATCATCGAAGAAAAAATCTTGTTGATTAGCAATAATTGCTTGTCCCACACGTAAAATGGTATCGCCACGTTGCTGCACCATTTTTTGAAGGGATTCAAAATCTTGCTTTTTCTCATTCAAATATTTTTGCGTCTGAGCGTCCGCTTTTTTTGCCATTTGATCAAAGTAGCTTTGTTGAAAATGCATTTCTGGCATTCCACGGCGATTACTAATAATTTTAATTTTACCTTGCGCATTTATTTTCACAGTTAAATCAGGAATGATGTAAAGACCGTCTGTTGTGCCAAAACTTGCGCCGGGGGTAGGGGTTAGTGTTTGGATGTAATCAAACACTGTTTGGACTTCGCTAACTGGAATTGCGAGCGCCTTGGCTAATTCTGGCCATTTACGATTGACCAATTCTTCAAAATGTTCTTCTAAAATAAGATATGCTAAATTAGGCGCAGAGTCGTCCCGTTCCGTTTGGAGCATCAAGCATTCCTGTAGATTTCGGGCGCCAACACCGGCAGGATCCAATTGCTGAATTAAAGTTAAGGCATCTAATACTTGAATTTTAGTGGCTTTCTTCTTTATCGCTACTTCATCTAAATCAATTGTTAAAAAGCCATTTAAATCGATATATTCGATTAAAAATAAAGTAATATCGCGTAAAAAAGTGTCGCGATAGTTTAAGTGAACTTGATCGATTAAATATTCAAATAGTGAAATTCGATCATCAGGAATTTGGCTTAAATAATTTAATTCTTCGCCACTAGAAGAACGCGGTTTGGAATAAGTTAAAGCATAATTGGGTTCGGAAACTTCTATTAATGGATTTTCCATCGCTTGTGTTTCAACAAATTCAGCCAATTCATCAATTGAAAATTGTAAAACTTGAATGGATTGCTGTAACGACTGTGTCATAGCAAGCTTTTGGGATTGTTTTTGCTTTTGTGAAAAACTTTGTTGAAATTTCATGTATTTTCCTCTTGATTTTATTCTGATTATTAGCTAAACTAACATATGTTCGGCGCTCTTAGTGTAGTGGATATCACGTAAGATTCCGGTTCTTGAGACAGGGGTTCGATTCCCTTAGAGCGCGTATTGACATCTTCTAGCCAAGAAGGTGTCTTTTTTGTAAGTATGAAAAAACGCTCTCACAAAACTACTGAGTTATTTTAACATGATTTTTAAAGGAATTGAATCATTCAGAAATGATTCTTATTATTTTCTATGATTCCATCGACCTGATGAATGTTTTCTTTGTCTACTAAATGTGCAAATTGTCACTTGGCGGTAAATCAATTAATAAAGCGATTTAAAGGTATAGAACAGTTTTCGCGCGGATTTTTCTTTGCTTTTTAGTTGCACAATAGTAGTGAAAATGGTAATATTAATTTCGTAAGGTTAAAGAAATTTAACTTGCGGAAATTTTTTTTGATCTTGATGGGTCGAAATAGGTCTACGATGGACATTAAACGTCCAATGTTAAAAAGGAGAGTAATCATGCTTGATGACTTAAAATTGATTGAAGCAGTTGCTCCTGATATCCTCCACGTTTTGCAAGAGCGCTACAAAATCTTGCGTAACATTTACTGGATGCAGCCTATTGGTCGCCGAAATCTTGCAGAGAGTTTGCATATGACTGAACGGGTCTTACGAACTGAAACGGATTTACTAAAACGATTGGCTTTGATTGATGTAACTAAAAGCGGCATGAGTTTGACTAAAACCGGTGAAAAAGTTTTTACCGATTTGGGTAAAGTCATGGATCAGTTATTTGGCGTTCATCAATTGGAAAAGCATTTGGCCAATCATTTTGGGATTGCCCGTTGCGTGATTTCCGCTGGGGACAGCGATCGTCAAGAAAAAGTCGTGAAAAACTTTGGTGAAAGTCTAAATGAATCTTTAGATTTACTTTTACCTGAAGGAAAAAACATTATTGCTGTAATGGGTGGGACAACGATGGCCCAAGTGGCAGAGTGTTTGACAAACCTTGAAAGTGATAAGCGGCATAACTTGTTTGTACCGGCTAGAGGTGGTATTGGGGAGGCTTTGACTGTACAAGCTAACTCGGTTTCTGCTATGATGGCTATGAGGTCTAATGGGGAACATCGGGCATTATATGTCCCAGAACAACTCAGTTCAGATACGTATCGTTCGTTGATGAAAGAGCCCTCAATCCTTGAGGTATTAAACTTGATAAGCCAAGCCAATTGTGTTATCCATAGTATTGGACGAGCACTGCATATGGCAGCCAGACGCAAGATGAGTGAAAAAGAAATTTTGATGTTAAAACAAGCAAACGCAGTCGCAGAATCATTTGGTTATTTCTTTGATGAAGCGGGAAAAGTGGTCTATAAAGTACCACGAATTGGTTTGCAATTAAAAGATTTACAAACGGTGCCGCTTATCTTGGCTATTGCCGGGGGCAAAAGTAAAGCCAAAGCAATCAATGCTTATATGCAAAATGCACCAAAACAAACGTGGCTTCTCACGGATGAAGCTGCTGCTAATGAGATTTTAAAAGGGGAGACCCTTTAAAATAAAAAACCTGATTTTCATAAGGAGGAAATCTTTAATGACAGTTAAAGTAGGTATCAATGGTTTTGGACGTATCGGACGCTTAGCATTCCGTCGTATCCAAGATGTAGAAGGAATCGAAGTAGTTGCAATCAACGACTTAACAGACGCAAAAATGTTAGCTCACTTGTTAAAATATGACACTACTCAAGGACGTTTCAACGGAACAGTTGAAGTAAACGAAGGTTCTTTCACAGTAAACGGTAAAGAAGTAAAAGTTTTATCTAACCGTAACCCTGAAGAATTACCTTGGGGCGACCTAGGCGTAGATATCGTGTTGGAATCAACTGGTTTCTTCACTTCTAAAGAAAAAGCTGAATTACACTTAAAAGGTGGCGCTAAACGCGTAATTATTACAGCTCCTGGTGGAAACGACGTACCAACAATCGTTTACAACGTAAACCATGAAACATTAACTGGTAAAGAATCAGTTATTTCAGGTGCATCTTGTACAACTAACTGTTTAGCTCCTATGGCTAAAACTTTAAATGACAAATTTGGTATTGTTGAAGGCTTAATGACAACTATCCATGCTTACACTGGTGACCAAATGACTCTTGATGGACCACACCCTAAAGGCGACTTCCGTCGTGCTCGTGCTGCTGCTGAAAACATCGTTCCTAATACAACTGGTGCTGCTAAAGCTATTGGTTTAGTAATCCCAGAATTGAACGGTAAATTAGACGGCGCTGCTCAACGTGTGCCAATCGCAACTGGTTCATTAACTGAATTAGTAACTGTTCTTGACAAAGAAGTTACTGCTGACGAAGTAAATGCAGCTATGAAAGAAGCTTCTAACGAATCTTACGGTTACAACACTGATGAAATCGTATCTTCAGATATCGTTGGTATGACTTATGGTTCATTATTCGACGAAACTCAAACTAAAGTATTATCTGTTGGTGGCAAACAATTAGTGAAAACTGTTGCTTGGTACGACAATGAAATGTCTTACACTGCTCAATTAGTTCGTACTTTAGAATACTTCGCTAAATTATAAGATCTGCGCTTTTGCGGAATCTAATGTAGTACTTTTAAAGCGGGGAAGCGACGCGCTTCTCCGCTTTTTTTATGAAATAAATTTAGGAGGCAAACATAAAGATGGCTAAAAAAACAATCGAAGACATTCAATTAAAAGATAAAAAAGTTTTAGTTCGTGTTGACTTCAACGTTCCTTTGAAAGATGGCGTAATCGGTGACGATACTCGTATCAAAGCTGCTTTACCAACTATCAAATACGTAATCGACAACGGTGGCAAAGCTATTTTATTCTCTCACTTAGGCCGTGTTAAAACACAAGAAGATAAAGAAGGTAAATCTTTAGCTCCTGTAGCAAAACGCTTGGGTGAATTATTAGGTAAAGACGTAACTTTTGTACCTGAAACACGCGGTAAAGAATTAGAAGATGCAATTGCGAACATGCAAGATGGCGATGTTTTGGTATTTGAAAACACACGTTTTGAAGATATCGATGGTAAAAAAGAAAGCGGCAATGACGCTGAATTAGGCAAATACTGGGCTTCTTTAGGTGATGTATTTGTAAATGATGCTTTTGGTACTGCGCACCGCGCTCATGCTTCAAACGTGGGAATTGCTTCAACTGGCATTCCAACTGTTGCTGGTTTCTTAATGGAAAAAGAAATCAAATTCATCGGTGAAGCCGTTGAAAACCCTAAACGTCCAATGATTGCTATCCTTGGTGGTGCCAAAGTGTCTGACAAAATCGGCGTAATTGAAAACTTGATTCCAAAAGCAGACAAGATTTTGATTGGTGGCGGTATGACATATACTTTCTACGCAGCCAAAGGAATGAAAATTGGTAAATCATTAGTTGAAACAGATAAAATCGAATTAGCAAAAAGCTTAATCGAAAAAGCTGGCGACAAATTAGTATTACCAATTGATAATATCTGTGCAGCAGAATTTTCAAACGATGTACCAACACAAACAGTTGAAGGAGAAATTGAAGGCGACGTGATGGCATTAGACATCGGCCCTGCTTCAATTGCTTTATTTGCTGAAACATTAGCAGGTGCAAAAACTGTTGTTTGGAACGGACCTATGGGTGTGTTTGAAATGTCTAACTTTGCCAATGGTACTATTGGTGTTTGTGAAGCCATTGCTAATCTTGAAGACGCAACTACAATCATCGGTGGTGGGGATTCTGCAGCAGCAGCTGAACAATTAGGCTTTGCTGACAAATTCACTCACATTTCTACTGGTGGCGGCGCTTCTTTAGAATTATTAGAAGGTAAAACATTACCAGGTTTAGCTGCTATTAACGATAAATAATTTAAAGCGTAATATGAATATTACTGTTGAATTTAAAAAGAGGAGTTGCACAAAATGCGTAAACCAATTATCGCCGGTAACTGGAAAATGAACAAAACATTATCAGATGCACAAAGCTTTGCAGAAGCAGTAAAAACAGCTGTTCCTTCAAAAGATGTTGTGGATTCTGTGATTGGTTCACCAGCGTTGTTTTTAGCCCCATTAGCTTGGAGCTTAAAAGATTCTGACGTCCAATTATCAGCTCAAAACTGTTACTGGGAAAACGAAGGAGCTTTCACTGGTGAAAATTCACCAGCTGCTATTGCGGATCTTGGCGTACAATATGTGATTATCGGTCACTCTGAACGTCGCGAATATTTCCACGAAACAGACGAAGAAATCAATAAAAAAGCCAAAGCAATTTTTGCTAACGGTATGACACCAATCTTGTGCTGTGGTGAATCTTTAGAAACTTATGAAGCAGGCAAAACTGCTGAATGGATTGAAGGACAAATCACTGCAGATTTAGCTGATTTATCTGCTGAACAAGTTTCAAGCATGGTAATTGCTTATGAACCAATCTGGGCAATCGGTACTGGTAAATCTGCTGATGCCAACATCGCAGACGAAATCTGTGGCGTGGTACGTCAAACTGTTGCAAAATTATACGGTTCAGAAGTAGCTGATAAAGTACGTATTCAATACGGCGGTTCAGTTAAACCTGAAAATATTGCAGAATATATGGCAAAAGAAAACGTTGACGGCGCATTAGTCGGCGGCGCAAGCTTACAAGCGGATTCATTCTTAGCCTTATTAGATGCAGTTAAATAATCTAATAACAACATTAAAAAGCTGAGTTTTGATTTGCAGAAATGTACAAAATTCACTAAAATTGTGGATGAAGGGTTTTAACCCTTTTGAAATACAAATCAAAGGAGAGAGACAAACATGTCAATTATTACTGATGTTTACGCACGCGAAGTCCTTGATTCACGTGGTAACCCAACAATCGAAGTAGAAGTATACACAGAATCAGGTGCTTTTGGTCGCGGTATGGTTCCTTCAGGTGCTTCAACTGGTGAATACGAAGCCGTTGAATTACGTGATGGCGACAAATCTCGTTACGGCGGCAAAGGCGTTCAAAAAGCCGTAGACAACGTAAACAACATTATTGCAGAAGCTATCATTGGCTACGATGTTCGTGACCAAATGGCTATCGACAAAGCAATGATCGAATTAGACGGAACTCCTAACAAAGGTAAATTAGGTGCTAACGCAATCTTAGGCGTTTCTATCGCTGTTGCTCGTGCAGCTGCTGACTACTTGGAAGTACCTTTATACCACTACTTAGGCGGTTTCAATACTAAAGTGTTGCCAACTCCTATGATGAACATCATCAATGGTGGTTCTCACTCAGATGCGCCAATCGCATTCCAAGAATTCATGATCTTGCCTGTAGGTGCGCCTACATTTAAAGAAGGCTTGCGCATGGGTGCTGAAGTATTCCACGCATTGAAATCTATCTTATCAGAACGCGGCTTAGAAACTTCAGTCGGTGATGAAGGTGGTTTCGCACCTCGCTTTGAAGGTACTGAAGATGCTGTTGAAACAATCGTTAAAGCAGTTGAAAAAGCTGGCTACAAAATCGGCGACGATGTACGTTTAGGTTTTGACTGTGCAGCTTCTGAATTCTACGAAAACGGTGTTTACGACTATTCTAAATTCGAAGGTGAAGGCGGAGCAAAACGTACTTCTGAAGAACAAGTATCTTACTTGAAAGAATTAGTTGAAAAATATCCATTTATCATCACTATTGAAGATGGTATGGACGAAAACGACTGGGAAGGCTGGGAAAAATTAACAGCTGAACTAGGCGACAAAGTTCAATTAGTAGGTGACGATTTATTCGTTACAAACACTGAAAAATTATCTGAAGGTATCGAACGTAACGTTGGTAACTCAATCCTTATTAAAGTTAACCAAATCGGTACATTAACAGAAACATTCAACGCAATTGAAATGGCTAAAGAAGCTGGTTACACAGCAGTTGTTTCTCACCGTTCTGGTGAAACAGAAGATTCAACAATCTCTGATATCGCTGTTGCAACAAACGCTGGCCAAATCAAAACTGGTTCTCTTTCACGTACTGACCGTATTGCTAAATACAACCAATTATTACGTATCGAAGACCAATTAGGCGAAGTTGCTGAATACAAAGGCGTTAACGCATTCTACAACTTAAAAAACAAATAAGCCAACACGCTTGTTTACTTGATTGGAAAAGCCTGTGAGGAGAAATCCTTGCAGGCTTTTTTGTGTGCAGTTAGATTATTTATGAGGTATACCAATTTTTGCGTACTGTCGTTTTTCAAGTATTGCTAAGTACAAAAAGCGTCTAATTCGTCATACCTGGTGATTTAACTTTCTTCTGTTTTTCTTAAGAAAAGGGGCGTAAAAAATGCTATTTCAAGAAGGCGTAGAAGAATTTTTGTTGGATTGTCGGGTAAGAAATTTATCTAAAAGGACGATTGAAACGTATCGATCCCAAATACGAGTTTTTAGTAGGTATATATTTTCAGAGTTCGAACTAGATAAGTTGGAAGAGATCAAGAAACCTCATATAAAGAGTTTTATCTTATGGATGAAGGAAGAACGCAGTGCAAATTATATTAATCAGATTTTAAAAGCTCTCAGGACCTTCTATAAGTACCTTTTTACGGAAGAATATATTGATCGTAATTTTATGCTAGACATTCAATATTTGAAATCAGAGAAACGCTTAATCAATACTTTTAACGATCAAGAGGTAGCAGCGATGATTGGCTTCTACGATCACTCAGGATTTGTAAATCAACGGAATCGACTAATCATTGAAATTATGGCTGATTGTGGTCTACGTGCAGAAGAAGTCCGCTGCTTATTAAATGATAATTTTAAGGGTACTTTCTTTCAATTAATGGGAAAAGGTCGTAAAGAACGGGTTGTTCCTATTTCGCAATATCTGCAATTGTCCATCAAAAAATACCAGAAAGCGAAACGTGGCTACTTTAATAATTTGCGCAATTATCGTGAAATAGATGATTATCTTGTCGTCAATAAATCTGGTAAGAAAATAACTAATAATGTTCTTTTGGAGAAGATAGTCAAAGATGCAGCAAATGGAATTGGGGTCAGAGATGAAGTCAAACGAAGAAGTTGTCATAGCTTAAGACATTATTATGCGCAGAAACTATTGAAGAGTGGTGTCAATCTTTATACAATTAGTCGCTTATTAGGACATTCTAATATCAAGACGACGCAAACTTATCTCAATTCTTTGAGCGATGCGGATATTTTGGAAAATACGAAAGTTACACCATTGGAACGTTTGTTAAGGGAGGGGAAGATGTAAACGGGGAATAGAAGTGCTCGGTATTAATAATCAAGATATTTTGGATAAGTAGATTACTATTCGTAATTCAAAGAATAAAAAAATCGATCCATTGCTATCTGTGGCGATGCTTGAATAAAAAAGCAATCTGTAAAATGAACAGAGAATTTCTAGAATAGACGGAAATAAAGGAGTCTGTGCATCCCCATACTTTTAGATATGCGTATCCCAACATGTAGGTACGGAATGGGCTGGATATTCTTGTGATTAGGTTGAATATGGGACATAGTGAGAGTAGCAATACTCAGAGATTTTAAGTAGTTTAAGGAGTGACGGCTTATCGAGAAATCGATTAAAACAAATACATTGATGAATATGAAATAAAGTTATAGACACATGAAAATGTATTAATCACTCGAAATTACTTTTAAATGAAAAATATGGATTTGATTGTTTTTCACGATATGATGAAGTACTCTATGAAAAGATGATAAATTGTCATATGATATAATCTTTCTAAAGATATAACAGTTAAAATAATCTATTTAAAGGATGAAGAGTGTGAAAAATAGTATTGCGGGACTATCTATGAGTTTTTCTCACATGAATTTTAGAAATATTGATTTGATATCGTTTGGTTCCTATGTATCTTTGTTGGATTATGACATAGTGATTATCAATCTAGGGGGGATACCATTAGAGTATGCATCAGAAAAAAACTATGCTGGCAAAAGACTCCTAACAAATAATGATTCATTTACGTTTGAAGCTGATTTTAAGCGAAGAAAAAAAGAAATTAAAGATTTACTTGCTCTTGGGAAAACAATTTATGTAACACTTCCATTGGAGGCTAGCTTCTACATTTATACAGGAGAAAATACATACTCTGGTACAGGTAGAAATCGTCAAACAACTAATTTAGTTACGGAGCATAAAATTTTAGATATTTTACCTATAAAATTAAATGTAACACCCGGGTTAGGTAGCAAGATAGCATATTCAACTGATTATTCGTATAAAAGTCTGTTTGAAATTAAAGGTATGGAGTACTACTACAATGCCTACTTTAGTTCTGAGGATAATGGTATCCCGATTGCTTATATTGCAAATACAGAAAAATATATTTCCAAAGCATTCCCAATAAATGATGGACATCTTATTATTTTTCCGTCTATATTTGATGAAGGCGATTACTCGAGTGAAAAAGAATATCGAAAAGTGATAAATAGTTTCTTGCATACAATAGATGATTTAGAAGAGGAGATAAGAATATCTCTGGATGAATATTCTCTCCCGGAATGGGCTGATAAATATAGTATTTTAACAGAAAAAAATGAAAAGAAAAAAATTGAAGAATTGAATAAAGAAATTGAGAAACTAGAAAATGAAAAAGAAAAAACAGAAAATAAATTAAGCAGTCTACAGAAATACAAACTTGCTTTTACTGCATCTGGCAAGGAGTTAGAAACAATTATATACGAGATTTTTTCAGAGTTAGGTTTCAAAAGTATGCCAATTGAATATAATCGAGCAGATGGGATTTTTGAATATAATGGATTGAAAATAGTAACTGAAATTAAAGGAGTCAATGGAAGCTCTGCTGAAAAACATAGTGCTCAGCTAGAAAAGTGGGTATCAGAGTTTGTTGAAAAAGAAGGAACAGTTCCTAAAGCTATATTGATTGTTAATGGTTTCAGAAGGAAAGATTTAACATCTAGAAAGGAACCTGTTTTCCCAAATCAAATGATTGACTATTCTACAAAAAGGGAGCATTGTCTAATTTCAACAGTTCAATTGCTCGGAATTTTTATTGATGTGAAGAATAACCCTTCAAAAAAAGAAGCAATTATAACTAAGCTTTTAAATACAGTTGGTGTTTATTCTGGGTACATGGATTTCAAAAGTTTCCTCCAAGTTTAATCTAGGATAAGGTAATATAAACAATTATCATTAATTTGATGGTTATTTCGTATCTAGTAAATTTTGAATTTAACTAGATAATTAATGCTCTTATTTGTTGATGATCTATAAGAAGAAGATATTCTAATCTTAGTCTTAACAAGGACAGTAAGTCATGACGTATTATTTAATTAGGACGATTTGTTGATTACCTACAATGAATCGTCCTTTCAGTTTGTGAAATTTTCGCTGAGGGCAGTTAGGGTAATGGTTCAATGATATAATAATAAAGTGTATATAAAAAAGTTCAATCTGTTGTATTATTTAATAGATTTTAAAGGAGACTTACGATGTCACAGCATAATTATACGCAATCTATACAGCAAATTGATATCGGATCTGATAAGTACAGGCCTGACTATTTGCATTACTGTGAAATGGAGGGGATGTAAATGAGTGAAGAAAATATAAACTATCATGTATCGAAAGACTCAGAAAAAACGTTTGATAAACTAATTAATCAGATAAATGATTCGGCGGGTAGCGTTCAACGTGATCGTGGAACATACTTTGAAAAACTTGTTGAAGTTTATCTCCAAAACGAACCCACGTATAAAAATCTCTACTCAGATGTTTGGCTGCTTCATGAAGTTCCTGTGGAATACGGTATTTCAAAAAAAGATACTGGTGTTGACCTAGTAGCACGCAATAAAAACACTGGTGAACTAACGGCAATACAAGCAAAATTCTATTCTGGTAAAGTTGGTAAAGCTGAAATTAATTCATTCGTTGCTGAGCTTGGAAAAGATTATTATTCATCAGGTATGATCGTATCAACAACAGATGAATGGAATCAAAATGCACTCACTACGGTTCAAGAACAAACGAAGCAAGTTCAGCTGATTGGATTGTCAAATTTACGACATTCAGATATTGACTGGTCGAGTTTTAATTTTGAAAAACCGAAAGAAGTTATTGTTAAATCGCATAAAGGATTACGTGACTACCAAAAGCAAGCAATTGAAAAAGCAAGCGAATATTATAAAACAAATGACCGTGGCATGCTGATAATGGCGCCGGGTACAGGAAAAACATTTACTTCTCTGAAAATGGTTGAGCAGTTTGCAAAAGATAGCGGTCAAAAAGTTTATAACGTCTTGTATCTTGTACCCAGCATTCAATTGTTAACACAGACGCTTTTTAGTTGGAACTCTGATGTATCTGATGACTTTGAACTTAATTCTTTTGCGGTAACTTCGGATAGAAAAGCTACTAAGAAAAAAGGCAATGATGATGATGCCGATATACAAGCAACTGATATTGGTTTTCCGGCAACTACAAGAGCCACAGATATTGTAAAAAATTATGAAAGTTCACTGTCAACAAATGAAAAAATCCGTTTGAATGTTGTGTTTAGTACCTATCAATCTATCGGTGTTATGCACGAAGCACAAGAAAATGGTTTTCCAGAATTTGATTTTATTATTTCGGATGAAGCACACCGAACAACAGGTTTTCATGAACAAAACCAAGAAGAAAGTCCTTTTGCAAAAGTCCATAGTAATATTAATATAAAAGGGAAATTACGTTTGTATCAAACGGCTACACCGAAAATCTATTCTGATGAGGCTAAATCAAAAGGAATTGAAAAGAGTGTTGTCATTGCTTCAATGGATGATGATTCAATATTTGGTACTGAAATTTTCCGTCTAGGTTTTGGTGAAGCGGTTGCCCGTGGTTACCTGACTGACTATAAAGTTATGGTGCTTACTGTTGAAGAAGAAGCCATGACGAAAAATCTTCAACAAACACTTGCTGATCCTGAAAACGGCTTAAATATTGATGATGTTGGGCGTATTGTCGGTGTTTGGAATGCAATGATTAAGCGTGAAGGTGCAACAGGTAAAGTTAGTGGTACGCCTATGAAGCGAGCTATCTCATTTATTGATACAATCAAAAACTCCGAAAAGATTTCCGAAAAATTTAATGCAGTAGTAAATGAATATCTTGGCGATAATGCAGAAGATAGTTTCCATATCGAAGTGAAGCACGTAGATGGTACATTGAACGCTTTACAGAAAAAAGATGCAATTGATTGGCTTGCAGGTGATATTGATATTGATGAAGCACGTGTACTTTCAAACGTTAAATTTCTGACAGAAGGGATTGACGTACCAAACCTTGACGCTGTTATCTTCTTCTCTCCTAAAAAATCACAAGTGGATATTGTTCAGGCAGTTGGTCGTATCATGCGTAAATTTGAAGGGAAAGAATACGGGTATATCATTCTTCCTATCGTTATTCCAGCAGGTTTAGCACCTGAAAATGTGTTAGATGACAACAAGACGTATGCGGCGGTTTGGCAAGTATTGAATGCACTTCGTTCGACAGACGAACGCTTCAATGCGATTGTAAATCAGTTGCAGTTAAACAAGAAAAAACCTGGAAACATTAATATCATTAACCCAGGAAAAGGCCGCCCAAGAAAACCTTATTCTGAAACAGATACTTCAAGTGGAGTGGATGTTGATACTCCGCAACAAACAGAATTAGAACTCTGGGAGAATATTGAGGACGCTATTTTTGGGAAAATTGTTCAAAAAGTCGGCGATAGACGTTACCTTGAAGATTGGTCGAAAGACGTTAACGAAATTGCCCAACGATATATTCGTTGGATCAATGAGCGTTTAGATGATAAAGGGAATCCAATCAAAGAAGAATTTGACAAGTTTATCAATAGTTTGCGTCACAATATTAATGAAAGCATCACACAAGAGTCAGCTGTTGAAATGTTGGCACAGCATCTGATTACAAAACCAGTCTTTGAAGCTTTGTTTGATGAATATAGCTTTGTCAATAATAATCCTGTTTCATCTGCTATGGAGTCAATCGTTGTTGAATTACAAAAAGCAGGATTCGAGAAGGAGCAAGAAAAACTTGAACCGTTCTATGAGTCGGTAAAACTTCGAGCTAGTGGGATTGATAATGCGGAAGGTAAACAGAAAATTATTGTTACTTTGTATAATAAGTTTTTCTCTACTGGTTTTAAATCAACAACGGATCGCTTAGGGATTGTGTTTACACCTGTTGAAGTAGTGGACTTTATTATTCGTTCTGTTGATGATGTCTTGAAAAAACATTTTGGTAAATCGTTGGCAGATGAGGGTGTTAATATCCTAGATCCATTTACAGGCACGGGGACATTTATTGTCAGAACCCTAACTTATTTGAAACAACAAATGGAAAATGGTGAAATTACGATTGCAGATATTACAAGGAAATATACGCAAGAACTTCACGCCAATGAAATTGTGCTGTTGAGTTATTACATTGCAGCAATAAATATTGAGACAACCTTTGACGAAATTAATGGTGGCACGAGCTACGCACCTTTTGAAGGAATTGTTCTTACTGATACTTTTGAAAGTACTGAAACGGAAGATACGTTAGACGATGTTTTCTTTGGAACAAATGATGAACGTCTGAAACGTCAACAAAAGATACCTATTACGGCAATTATTGGGAATCCGCCGTATTCAATGGGACATACAGATGAGAATGAAATTGATAATTCGGCTAGCTATCCAAAATTAACGGAAGCCATCACTAATAGTTATGTTAAACTCACGGATGCTAGAAGAGTTGTTTCTGTCTATGACTCTTATTTAAAAGCTTTCCGCTGGGCCACGGATAGACTATCTAGCAGCGGTGTGATTGGCTTTATAACAAACAGTTCATTTATTGACTTCAGAACGATGAACGGTGTTCGGAAAAGTTTTGGTAATGAGTTTAATTATGTATATGTCCTAAATCTACGTGGAGCAATAAAAGAGCGTCTAGGTGATTCGGCAAAAAAAGAAGGTCAAAATGTTTTTGATATTATGACGGGAGTGGCAATTACTCTATTAATTAAAGACGGTAGCAAAAATCACGAAATTTTTTATCATGACATTGGAGATTATTTAACGAGGAAAGAAAAATTTAATTATCTAAAAAATACCGCGTCTATGATAAATGTGGATTGGTTAAAGATTTTTCCTGATGAAAATGGTGATTGGATAAATAAGCGAGATAAAAACTATTTAACTTATATTTCTATGGGCAATGATTCTTCTACTAAAGAAAAAGATATATTATTTAATGATTCAGCAATTGGTGTTACAACGAGTAGAGATAGTTGGGTTTATAATTTTGGAAAGAACAATGTGATTTATAATGCTTCTAAATTGATTAGAAATTATAATACTGAACGTGAAAGGCTAAGTAAGTTTTCAAATAAAGAGAAGGTTGAACATATTAATCTAGATCCTACTTATATGAGTTGGAGCAGAAAAACAAAAAATAAATTATCATCTGATGTTGCAATCAATTATGATGAGCGTAGGATTGTTAAGAGTTCGTACAGACCCTATACTTATAAATGGTTATATTATGACACTGATATAGTGGAAATGCCTGGACGTTTTAAGGATTTCCTTGGAGAGAATAATAAAGTAATCTATGTTAGTGGTCCTGGAGTAAAGAGGGACTTCTCAGTATTAATTACAGATTCAATACCTGAATATAAGTATATTGAAAAAGGTCGAGGATTTTATTACTGGAACAATGGAAAGAACGAACTTTTTAATACTAATGTAATAAATGTAAACTCATGTTATGGATTGAATGAGGATGATACGTTCTATTATATTTATGGCCTTCTTCATTCTTTAGAGTATCGCCAAAAATATGCAAATGATTTACAAAAAGCTCTACCACGCATTCCATTGTTAAAAAATAAAGAAAAATATGTTGAAATCGGTAGAAAACTTGCTGACTTACATTTGAATTATGAAAATCAACCAAGTTATAAAGGTGTTGAAGTAAACATTTTAGACGTAAATGGTTCATATCGCGTGAAGAAAATGAAATATTCGAAAAAAAAGGTATCAGATACTATCATTTTCAATGAGAATATAACAATTACAAACATCCCTGAACAAGCCTATGAATATGTGGTCAACGGTCGCTCTGCGATTGGATGGATTATTGATCAGTACCAAGTGAAAACAGATAAAAAGTCAGGTATCACGGATGATCCGAATGACTTTTCAGATAATCCAAAATATATTTTGAATTTACTTTTGAGCATCATTAATGTATCTATGCAGACTGTTGAGCTGGTAAACAGTCTGCCACCTCTCGAAATTATTGATGAGAAGATGTAACGGTTGGCTATCAATTATTAAGCGAAGAGGACTGGCCAATCGTTACTGAAAAATATCAACAATGGAAAAATTCTGAAAGATCAAGGGTTGTGTTAATATCTGAAATTTATTAGGGTAGAAAGACACTCGGTGCATTCATCAGCTATCATAAAAAGTTATCTTCAAATTGAGATTATTCAGGTTTTATACCTTATGATTTTAATTTTGTCATTGTGAAAGTTGAGTATACTAACCTTTCACAATGATTTGCATGAGCTTTATCGGGGAAAAGAACTCATGCAGTACTTTGTAGTTTTTTTCAAATCAAAGAACCAATCTCGTTCAGTCCAGGAAGTTTACTGAGATGCTGAATGGTTCTATTGATAAATACAATAAGCGAACCATTGAAACATCGAAAGTCATTGAAGAGTTGATTCAGATGGCGAAAGAGATGAGTGAGGCAGTACAGCGTGAGGAGGACTTAGGTCTTTCTAGAGATGAGATTGCTTTTTACGATGCATTGGCCGATCACGAAACAGCTAAAGAAGTATTAGGGGATGATACTTTAAAAGCTATTGCTCACGAATTGACTGTTGCAATCAAAAATAATATGAGTGTCGATTGGTCGGTTAGGGAAAGTGCTCGTGCGAAGATGCGTGTAACCGTTCGTCGATTGTTGAAGAAATATGGTTATCCACCTGACTTGCAGAAGATGGCCATGGATAAGATTGTTCAGCAGGCGGAGTTGATGGCAAGTACGCTATAGATAGCGTGGTTCAAAAACTTCAAAATGTCGATGTTATTGAACCATGATACACTTCGACTACCAACTAGGAATAGTATTGTTTGAGATCTGTTATGTAAAATGAGTATTTTATAAATAAATAAAGTATGGATTTCAAAATAGTTTGATAACGTAGATTAGCTAATACGAGATTCGAAGCTTAATAGGCATGCTTTTAAATAGACTAATTTGGCATATCAGCATTGCTGGTATGCTGTTTTTTTGCAAATAATATAACCGTAATCGTATATTTTTCCGTCATATGATTGTTATGTGACTGATGATAATGAAATGGGATCTATTACTAAATAAGTTACTGTGATAAAAACACTCCAAATTTTTAAAAATAAAAAAGACTTTTATTAGATAAGTCTTTTTCCCTATAATTTCAGTAACTTTATTTTTTTTAAAACCATATCTTTCAAGTGCGTAAAATTACGCATTTGAAAACAGAAAAATGTGTTGATATATAAGTGTTTCAAAGGCTATAATTGTCTCGAAAAGGAGGGATATCAGATGGAAAAAATAACTTATAATAAGAAAAAGAAATCAAATCCATTTTTTTCCGATGATCTAAATAAGTTAGGTTATGAAATGAGCGAAATGGAAGAAAGGTTTCTAACTTGTCTATATGATTTCTGCAAAGATAGGATGGTCATAGTATTATTTCAAAACAAGTTGATAATTAAGTTTGATCGAGAGATAAGCTTTTATGCTGGGAAACGAAAGCGTACTGGTCCAGCTCTATCGATTGAAAATCATGAAAAGATTTTGGTAGGGGCGTATACAAGGATTAAGGCTCCTAGTGGTAAGTTAGTACCTAATACAAAATTTAAGTTGGATTCATTGGTGAAAATTTCTATATTCGAAGAGATTGATTTCAAACTTTATAGTAAGGGGGGAGATACACATGCCGAAGAAGAAGAGTGATAAAACGGATAGATCTGCTCCTCCAAATCTAAAAACAGATAATCCCAAAATCATTGAAACAATAGAAGAAAAGAAAATAAGATGGAGTAATTTTTTTAAAAAAAAACTGTCAGTTGAATATACTGAGCAGGACTATGAGGATACTTTTTTCATTGTTCCAAATCAAATATTTGAAAATAGAAAAATGAAAATAATAGAATTGTTATCTGATAACACTGATGAAATCGCAGTTTTGATGGCTATCTGTTCTAAGAAGTTAATAGCGGATTACACAGCTGGTAAACTCGAAACAAATCTTTTCTCTATAGATGATATCACGCTACTAGTATACGGTAATAAAAGTCAAAGATCTGAACTAAACGGCTATAAAAAAGAAACATTACAAGCAATAGAAAATCTAAACAATTTAGAGTTCATCAAAATAGATTTTTTATCTTCTTTAGGTTTGTATAAAGCAACAATTGATTTTAAAAATGATGATGAGAAAGTTAGCTTTACCAAAATTTGGTATAATGATTTTTTTAGAATTATGAATTTGACAAATCATAAAAGTAAACGAATCTCACTCCTCTTAGTGTATTTAGCTATTGCGTATAGGATATTTGAAACTGATAATAGCAATTATCGAGCTACTGATTCACTTGGTTCAATAGCTAATGCAATGAATCTATCTAGCACGACAGTTTCAAACAGACTAAAGGAATTGGAAAACAAAAATATACTCATTTCAGTGTCTGTTGTTTGCCCTTCAGATAAGTATATAGAACAGCGATGCACATCCTTATTTAGACATAGGAATAAATTTGTAGATAGGTTGAAGGAATCTTTGAGTAGAAAAGAGTTTATTGATGTTGTTCGGCCTAGACCCGAACCTGAATACGTTTCAAAAAGCAATAATGATTTGTTCCCAGATACAATTGAAGAATTGATTTCTTCCTTAGCTGCATAGCCTTCGTACTCTTCTTTTAAGTACCCTTCTTTAAGTACCTCTGATTACTATTGAAAAATATTGGATTGTATTAAATGAATAGTTAGGCTAAGAAAATAATTGATAGATATGGAAATTAAAAAATA
>NZ_KE136354.1:246350-365606 GCF_000406945.1 Enterococcus dispar ATCC 51266
ATAATTGATAGATATGGAAATTAAAAAATAGGGATGGATAAATAAATGACAAATACAAGTTTAATTGAAGATAGTGTATGTGATCAATGTGGACATGCAATCGATCATGATGAAATATATTTTACAAATAAAATAAAAAGTTGGCATCGTTCTTGTCTTGAAAAATTTGAGGAAAATAATAGAATAAAGCAGTTTTTAAATGAGGATAGTGATGTTGATATTGAAGATTGTGCAATTTATTTGATAGAAAATGTGTTGGATACTTATCATGGGAAATTTATCGAAGGATCGAAACTTTATAATAGTTTGCTGGGAAAATTGCGAGGAATTATTGATAATAAACAGTTTGTTAGTAAAAAAGAGTGGCAAGATGTTGAAAGCAAAAGTAATAAAATAAGATTCTTTTTTGAGTGTATAGTTGAAAAGAAAGCAATACTTCGTGGAAAAATGAATGAAAGATATATATTGAATAGTTTTGACTCAGCAAGTTTTGCTATGAACGTATTAGTGAAATCACTTAAAGAGTATTATGATGACCGTGAAAATGAACTAAAGAGACGAAAACGAGAAGAAGAAAGATTTAACAGCATAGAATGTAAGGAAGTGCCACGAGCGCCTTATCATAAAAAAGGGGGATCTGCTTTCAAAAAGAGTGCTGCTTGGTTAGAAATATTTTCTGAAAATAAAGAAGAAAGTGAAGAAGAGGCAGAAATTGCTGCATTATTTGAAGATCGCAAAACAAATAATGTAGCATAACCAAAATGTCCAGAAAATGACCATTTTCTGGACATTTTGCATATTTGTTTAAATAGTAATATTTTTTATAGAAAAAGTGTTCATAAACTCGTAACAAAATCTATGTTCAGTTATATGCTTTTAATCAAGTTATGTTACACTAGGGATATCGAGGAGATGACATAATGAAAATAGGGTACGCTAGAGTATCAACTGGATTACAGAATTTAGATTTACAACTTGATAGTTTGAATAAATTTGGGTGTGAAAAAGTTTTTACAGACCATATTAGTGGAGCAAAAAGTCATCGTCCTGGATTGGAATCTGCTATAGATTTTGCTCGTAGTGGAGATGATATAGTTGTTTGGCGGTTAGATAGGTTAGGTAGAAATATGGAAGATCTAATTACTTTGGTAAATAGAATGAATGAACGAGGCGTGAGTTTTCATAGTCTCCAAGAGTCAATTACGATGGATAAATCCAGTTCTACGGGGCAATTAATGTTTCATCTTTTCGCAGCATTTGCTGAGTTTGAGCGAAATCTTATTTTGGAAAGGTCCGAAGCTGGACGTGCTGCCGCCAGGGCGAGAGGAAGAGTAGGTGGCCGACCTGAAAAGCTAACTGGAAAGGATTTAGAGTTATTAAAAACTCTTGTTGACAACGGAACACCAATAAAAACGATTGCTGAAAAATGGAATGTATCACGTACAACAATTTATCGTTATTTGTCCAAGATTGAATGAGCTCAACGATTATCAGCAATTGAAAGTTATCTTTATAAATAGTGTAGTTTCATGATTATTTAAACGTAACTTTAAATCTGTTGAATAGAATCAAGGAAGCATTGAGGAGGAGAATTGTGTTCGAAAGGCCTATCTACTTAAATAAGATGATACAGCTCAAAGATTCTGATGCCATCAAAATTTTGACTGGAGTTCGTGGTTCGGGAAAATCATCCTTAATGAAGTTATATAAAATACACTTGATCAATGAAGGGATACCAGATAGGAATATTGTCTATATGGATTTCGAAAGTTATGATTGTCAATCTATCAACAATCAAGAGAGGTTAAGAACGGCTTTAAACAAATTGAACCTTCAAATCCAAGATGGAATCTACTGGTTGTTTGATGAAATACAATTAGTAACTGGTTGGCAACAAGTGATAAATGATCTAAAAGCCAATTCTGATTGTGATGTTATGATAGCTGGCTCAAATTCTGATATCCTTTCAGAAGAATTACATGGCGATTGCAGTGAGATTTCAGTTCATCCGTTGTCGTTCAAAGAATTTTTACAGGTGAAACAGATGTCATCAGATTCAAGGCCCATCGATGAAGTTTATGATGAATTTGAGAAGTATGGTGGGATGCCAGCAGTCTTGCTAACACATGAAGAATCAAAAAACACAGCCCTTCAAGGAATATTTGCTAGTAGTGTTTTAAGAGATATTGTATATAAATCATTTATCAAAGATTCAGCATCCTTAAAAGGTGTTATCAGTTTTTTGGTAACGAATATTGGCTCATTTTTGAATGCATCTAAAATCTCGAATACTTTGAATGATAGAGGAGTAGTAACTTCTGTCCCTACAGTAAGACGATACCTAAATCTCTTGGAAACAAGCTATCTGTTTGATAAAGTAAAGAAATATGACATTGAGAATCATGAGTATCTAAAAACAAATAGCAAGTATTTCATGGTTGATTCTGGTTTGAATAGAAGTACGCTTGGACAAGCTGCTGATAACATTAGTTCTATGGAAAGCATTGTATATATGGAATTAAAGCGACGAGGCTATCATGTTGATGTTGGCTATTTGGATAATAGAGAAATAGGATTTGTCGCTACACGGCTAGATGAGACTGTATATGTTAGGAGCGTTTTTGATTTGTCAGAGGCTATTGATGCAACGGAAGGTTTCAATAAAATTAATGACAATTGTAAGAAGATGTTGGTTAGCAGCTATTATCAAGAGACGAAACAAGAGAATGATATCGAGATTAAATATATCGTTGACTGGTTATTAGAATAAATTATCAAGTAGCTTGTCCTATTGTGGAAGTAAGCTAATTTGAAGAAGCATAAAATAAAGGGTCTTCGGAATATATAGTGGAATTACTTTCTTAATAGTTTAAAAACAACTGGTGTTTAAATCGGATTTTCTGGTGGGATGTTAGGATAATCAATAGTATTATATAAAAGTATCAATCACATACGAGTGATACTTTGGGAAAAAAATAAAATAGTCCAATTTACTTGAACGTGTACTATGGTACACGGTTTATAATATTCATGGGGTGAAATAAGATGATTTATCGCATTAGTGAGTTTGCAGATAAATGTGGAGTTAATAAAGAAACGATCAGATATTACGAGCGAAAAAATTTATTACAAGAACCTCACCGAACGGAAGCTGGTTATCGGATATATTCATATGATGACGTTAAGCGTGTTGGGTTTATTAAACGAATACAGGAACTTGGTTTTTCTTTAAGCGAGATTTATAAATTACTTGGTGTTGTAGATAAAGATGAAGTTCGTTGTCAAGATATGTTCGAATTTGTTTCTAAAAAACAAAAGGAAGTGCAAAAACAAATAGAGGATTTAAAACGAATTGAAACTATGTTAGACGACTTAAAACAACGATGTCCAGATGAAAAGCAATTACATTCGTGTCCAATAATAGAAACATTAACATGAGAGATTAATTAACGAAAGGAGCTTTTTTATGAATAAATTTAAGGTAAACATTTCAGGAATGACTTGTACGGGTTGTGAAAAACACGTAGAATCAGCACTTGAAAAGATAGGTGCTAAAAATATTGAGTCTAGTTATCGTCGTGGTGAAGCAGTATTTGAACTGCCCGATGATATTGAGGTTGAAAGTGCAATAAAGGCGATTGCTGACGCAAACTATCACCCGGGCGAAGCAGAAGAAATACAAGTGCAATCGGAAAAAAGGACAGATGTAAGTTTAAATGATGAAGGTAACTATGATTATGATTACATCATCATCGGTTCTGGTGGAGCTGCCTTTTCATCTGCCATTGAAGCCGTTACTTTGAACGCAAAAGTGGCTATGATTGAGCGTGGAACGGTGGGTGGAACTTGCGTTAATGTCGGATGCGTTCCTTCTAAGACCTTATTAAGAGCAGGGGAAATCAATCATCTAGCAAAAAATAATCCATTTGTGGGATTACACACTTCGGCTTCAAATGTTGATTTAGCGCCATTAGTAAAACAAAAGAATGATTTAGTAACCGAGATGCGAAATGAAAAATATGTGAATTTAATTGATGATTATGGTTTTGAATTAATAAAAGGTGAAGCAAAATTCGTAAATGAAAATACAGTTGAAGTAAATGGCAATCAAATCACAGCCAAAAGATTTTTAATAGCTACAGGTGCTTCTTCAACTGCACCTAATATTCCCGGATTAGATGAAGTAGATTATTTAACAAGCACTAGCTTATTGGAATTAAAGAAGGTTCCAAATCGTCTTACCGTAATTGGTTCAGGATATATCGGCATGGAATTAGGACAACTATTTCATAACCTCGGGTCAGAAGTCACTTTGATTCAAAGAAGCGAGCGTCTATTAAAAGAATACGATCCTGAAATTTCAGAAGCCATTACTAAGGCCTTAACAGAACAGGGAATTAATTTAGTAACAGGTGCAACCTATGAACGAGTTGAGCAAGATGGAGACATTAAAAAAGTTCATGTTGAGATAAATGGTAAAAAGCGAATTATTGAAGCAGAACAATTGCTAATTGCCACTGGAAGAAAACCAAATACAGAATCATTAAACTTACATGCAGCAGGCGTTGAAGTTGGTTCCCGTGGTGAAATTGTCATTGATGATTATCTTAAAACGACCAATTCCCGAATTTATTCAGCTGGAGATGTCACTCTCGGTCCCCAATTTGTTTATGTAGCTGCTTATGAAGGTGGACTTGCTGCTCGTAATGCAATCGGAGGACTAAATCAAAAGGTCAATTTAGAAGTGGTTCCAGGCGTTACGTTTACTTCTCCATCGATTGCAACGGTTGGTTTAACGGAGCAACAGGCAAAAGAAAAAGGATATGAAGTGAAAACATCGGTATTGCCGTTGGATGCTGTTCCAAGAGCGCTCGTTAATCGGGAAACAACAGGTGTTTTCAAATTAGTGGCAGACGCGAAAACATTGAAAGTGTTAGGGGCGCATGTAGTGGCAGAAAACGCAGGAGACGTAATTTATGCAGCAACATTAGCTGTGAAATTCGGTTTAACTGTTGGAGATCTGAGAGAAACGATGGCTCCATATCTAACAATGGCTGAAGGGCTAAAATTAGCTGCACTTACGTTCGATAAAGATGTTTCGAAATTATCTTGTTGTGCAGGCTAAGGGAACTTTTTTTACAACTCCCTATTCAAGTGAACCAGCTAATACTGTACTAAAGGTGTAGTAGTTTAGCAAAGTCTACAAAAGATTTCATACACTATTTTGCGATCACCCATTATATAAATGCTTTAAGGGATTTTCTAAGTGCATTTGTGGTCACAAAAATAATTTAACACTGATGATTTCGACATCAAATCTATAATTGATACCTTAACACAGCAGAGTAATAAAGGATGAACAATATGTCAGACTTATTATCCCTACCAGACATTAAAACAATAGAACCACCACAAGAAAATGAAACCGATATGATGTTTAAAGTTGAAGCAGTCGGACCACCTGAACCGATTTTTCCACACTTATTAAGAATTTGGAGAAGGGTGATTTATAAGCCCTTTTCCACCATAAAATCCGAATACCCAAAATAAACAGTGATAAAGTGATAGTTCCTTTTAGTGAGAAAGCAAATAGGGAACTACCACTTTTTATTTTGGTCATTTATCGGTTAATAATAGGTATTTGGAGGCTTCATTGTCAGAGGTAAGTTGTATTTAAACTGGATAATATACATATCGATTCTAGTGGGGGAGTTTTTATTATTTTACTGGAGATTTATAAAATCCACATTTTATAAATGATAATTGGTTATTTAAACTAGTCGTAGCGTTGACTTGCTTATTGTTTTATATAGGTTTTTGTTAAATTTATATTTACTATAATTGTTATCTATATTATTCTTTAAATATGCTAGCATGATTTTACCTAAAAAGAAAATAATTCGTATTAATAGTCTTCAGAAAAATGGGGGGATGATTTTCTCGAAAAGGCTCATTTTTTTATGCCAAGAATTAGGAAGTTGGTTTATTCACTCGCCATAAAAATTTACTGGAGTTATGAGTAGTGCAAGAAATTGAAGTAGTAGATATCAGTAAGAAAGGTAGAAAGGAAAAACTAGCCATTGTGGTTCCTGATGAATTAATTAAAACGGTTACCAAAAGGATCCCCAATAAAGCTGGACTAAAACTTTCGATATGATGGTAAAACCTATGCAAATTGATTATGTATCTGATTTACATTTAAGTCATTACGTTTCGCTAAAAAAGAATCCGCAGAAGCAGTCTGATCAAGTCCAAGTATTTATTGAGAAATACTTTATTTCTAATTCCAAGGGTCAAGTATTAGTCCTAGCGGGAGATTATTCGGAGTACAACTTGCAAACTATTACGATGATTGAAACTTTTGCCTTGTATTATCGGCATGTATTGGTTGTCTTTGGAAATCATGATCATTATCTTACATCACAGTCGCAAAGGAAAAAGTATGATTACTGCTCAGAGAATCGCTTGTTAGAAATACAGAATTATTTTAGTGAAATTGATAATGTTCATATTCTTCAGAATCAAGTTATTACAATTGATAACGTAAAATTTGCTGGGACGAGATTATGGTACAACCTAACTTCACCAAAGAGCTTTGAGTTTTATAAAAATCAAAGTAATGACAGCCAATTTATTTTTTCTTGTTGGGATAATTCTACATCTGTTTGGAAGGAATACCATGATCAAGATTTGTCTTTCTATAATTCATTAGCTGATATTGATGTCATGGTTAGTCATATCCCTCCAGTTCAACCTATAAAGAGTTTATTCCCATTTAATGAATGTTACGTTTGTTCAGTAAATGATTTTAAAGCGAAACGATGGATCTGTGGTCATCAACATTTAGTTGATAATTTTGAAAAACAGGGAGTTGTCTTTTATATGAATGCGATTGGCTATCCTTGGGAAGATAACGAACTATCGATTCAATCATTTACTATTTGAAAGTGGTGATCAATCAGTGAAGAGATACGATATTAAACCGAGTCATATCAAAAAAGTTGAAAATACCAATAAAGAGAATCAAGATAATCAGCGTGATAAGTTGCTGGAGCGGATGAGAGCGAAGGAGAAAAATAGGGCAAAGTCAGAAGGTTCAAAAGGCTCCTCTGATTCAATCAAGAAAGATAATAAGAAGATTTTAGACCAATCTAAGCAAGATGAGATAGTTAGACTTAATAATCAAATTTCTAAGTTAAAGCGTGAACTCAACAATTGTAAAAAGGAGGCAGCAATCGAGAGGAAAAAATGTAGAATTGCAAAATCTAACTTAAAGGAACTCGAAAAAGCTTCTTCTGAACGTATTAATGATGTGTTAAAAGAAGCTGATGATATCAGAAAACAAGCTAGACATGAGCTGGAAGAAGCAACTCAATTATTGGAGGAGTTGCAAGCTGCAGGTTGGGATCGTGATAATGATTCTATCAAGGAACTTGAATTAAGAAATGAAGCAATACTATTTTTAATACATGAGCGGATAAAGAACAGTAAATATGTAAGTAAGGTTCAAAATCGTGAACAAAATATCAATAAAAAAGTTAGAAATATTGAGAAAGAATTATCAGACTTAAAAGATAGCAAAATTGAGTATCAGAAGATAGTTGCTCGGAAAGATCGACAATTTGAAAAATTACAAAAGGAAAAAGATTCTCTGCAAGCTCGTTATAATAAATTACAAAAAAGCATTCATAGATTGAAAAGTACTAATGCACAAGATGTTATTCCAAAACTAATCCAACAATTAGATAGTCGTACTTTTCGAAGCTTTAATCAATTGAACACGCTGTTTGAGAAGTACCAATGGACATTTAAGTATAATTCACAGAAACCTAGTGATAATAAGTCTGATGTTCTATACGGATTTTTGGAAGTAAGAAAAGGCGATGCATTGTATTTTCATGATATCAACAATGAAATAATGTTACCAATAACTGTTCATAAAGGATTTAAAAGAAAAGATTTATTAATAGATGGCATGGCAATCCAAGTATTTCGGAAATTGGAAAATCCTGACTCTGTCTCATTAGGATATTGTTACCCGATTGTTGAAAAAACTAACTCAAGCAAGAAAAACCAAAAAGAGAAAACTGAGTTAAGGGCAGGAAAAGAGATAAATCATCCATTTGCTAATGAGAAAGTACAAAAATGGGCTGCTGAAATATCAATATTGGTAGTTGGAAACAAGCATGTAAAAGCTTTTGTTAATCAACTAGCTAAATATGTAAAAAGTGTCGAATATATTGATGCCTATGAAAAAGGAGAAAAATATACTTTTGAAAGGATTCGCTCTGTAGACTATTCTTTTATAATGTTAGACAGTGTTCCGCACACAATTTCAACATTTATTAAAACCTTTGATCCTTTAGAGAAGAAAATTCAGATCTTTAAACTTGCAAATGAGGAGGACGGCTTAATCCGATTGAATTATTTGTATTGGAACCAAGAGGAAGACGAACAAAAAATTTGAGAAATGATAATCTATTTAAATAGTATAGAATACATTCGATGTGTTTTAGTTGGAAAAACAGGAGGTATATAATCTATGGGAACGAAAAAGACGATGGATGGTAAAGATATATATGATTATATTTGGGATGACTATAGAAAACTAGAAAAGAACACTAAAGTTTTTTTAGACAAGGGTAAAAAGGTAGCAGAGTTAAGAGCTTTTTTATATCATTTTCAATCTATTTCGGATCTTTCAATGGTGACCGATGATGAAAATGAATGCTATCAAATAGATGGGGGAGATCATATTCCCGCTGAATATTTTGAAAAGATTCGATCTGTCATGGAAGAGATCTTAGTATCATCAGAAAATGAGTTTAATAATTTAGCTAATTCACTTAAGTTACCTAATAGTATACTAGAAGAGGATATTACGGTAGTGTAAGTAGTTTAGTTTCTGGCTAGATTTGTAGTACGTACACAATTGGAAGGAATTTTGTTATGAAGACGCTAGGTGATAAGTTACGTAATTCTCTAATAACATCATTAAAGGAACAAGTCATTGCTTATCTTCAAAAACAATTTATGCCTGATTATTCAACAGATAAGATTTCTGAACGAATAAATTCTTTCTTAAAGACTGTTGAATTATCAATTGAAGCTAAATTTGAAATAAGCAAATATAGATTGTCTATTTACCAGGAAACAGACGACTTCGATGAGAGGAGTATTTATTGGCATGTTTCTTTCAAAGATGAAAATGATGATATGTATGCAATAGATTTTATTCCACTCATTGAACTATTGAATTACCCTGTTGAAGGATATCAAGAAAATGCAACGCTTATTGGGGATGTAATCTGGGAATTAACCTTTGATGGATGGATAGTGGAGGAGCAACAAAAACGAATATCTGAGATGAAAAAACGGTATGGTGAGTAGTTAAACTCATTTTAGTTAAATAGACAAGTATTTCTAAAAAGAAATTTACACCTAGTTAGCAATACTACCCACTTTCTATTTTGAAGGGATTGTTGGACCAGTGCTGAAGTGATAATATTCTTTATATAATAGAAGAAAAAAATCACAGGTAAAGCTGACCGTATTGCTAAATACAACCAATTATTACGTATCGAAGACCAATTAGGCGAAGTTGCTGAATACAAAGGCGTTAACGCATTCTACAACTTAAAAAACAAATAATCTTTGATTAGTTTTAAGACTCCAGACTTCATTGTCTGGGGTCTTTTTTTATGGGGAAAAAATTATATGACTTTTATAGGGAATAAGGCAGGTATGATCCATTCTTAATAGGAAAGAGTTAATCGCGTTTGTTCCACTTTTCTTGTTATCAGCTCCCCTAAACGAATTATTCTTAAGCTATTAAGTCAAAATATTGAGAAATGTAAACCTGAATAATTCATACTTTTTATAAACTACCAAATTTTATAATTATCTGTTTAGTTTTATGCTCAATGGTTCTTTTTCTCAAAAATATTTTTCTAAAGGGTTTAATTTATTTTTGCTAACTGATTAAGTTCAAGAAAGACCTCATTTTGGGCGCACTCATCCTATCGAATGGTTAACGAATTTTTTTGAATGGCGCAATAAACGCAACTAACACTGCAGTACCTGAATGTTTTGTAGAATCCGATAAAATAACTTCTGGTAAACATGGTAACTACTTAATTTCAAGTATTGTCTTCTTCCGGAATGAACTATCTTTCCAGCAATTTTAAAGAGAAATAAGCGAATAGTAGAAACCTGATACCCTTTCGTTTCATTGGTAAAACACAATGTTCGCATGAAGTTCACGATATTGTAAGCCAATAGGCTTACGATCATACGAGCATGATTTTCTATAAAACGTGGGCTATCTGTTTTATCCAAGTAAAAGCCGTTTTTTGCTTCCTTAATGTAATTTTCCATCGTTCCTCTTTTTGAATACGTTTGGAAAACCATTTCTGGAGAGACGTCTTTTGAAAAATTGGTAATGATGAATTCATGTCTAAAAAGCAATTCACTAGCTTCTCTGGTTGATTTTATGCAGATCCTTCTGGATTTTCCCCACGACTTTGCTTGATAAGTGGCGTTATAGTAATGAACTTCTTTCTTACTCCAATCGTGATGATCCTTAATGGTAACGAATTGCTCAGCGATTCTGTACAGATTACGATTGGATTTCAAACGGATAGTATACAAACTATCGTACTCTTCACAAAGTTCATACAAATCAGGCATTGCGAATCCACTATCTGCACGTACCATAATAGTGCTTACTGGTGTCACAGAGTGATAATGCTCAAATAATGGACGAGTAAATGCTGCGACGCCTTTTGAGGTGTAGACATTTCCAGAACGAAGTTCTGCTTTAAGAAAGTCTCCGGTAAGACCATCAAAGGCAACGAGTGGATGATAACCGGTTGTCTGGTAATGCGCATTATAATCGGTCATTTCTTGGTTTCCAAAGGTATCACTGTGAGTAGAATCTAAATCGAAAATCATTTCGTTCGTATTTCGAATCGTACGTGCTTTATCAATCAAAATCTGGTTAACCTTTTGTAGTTGGACGATATTTTCTGTTGACATCCGATCCCAAAAGCGAGAAATGGATGACTGTGAAGCCAACCGCTTTTTGCTTAAAACAGCTTGAAAGATAGGATCCGTTGCTAATATATTGGCTGAAGAATCTGTAGGATAGCCTGCAATCAACTGCAAGATGATTTGTTCCAGAATAGATTCATTTTCATGAACATGATACAGTCGGTCATCTTGAATCTGGATGTTTTTACATAAGATTTGGCTAAACTCAAATTTGTTCATGAACTCTTTTGCTAATATTAAGCCGGAATCTGAGGACAAATTTCCACCAGAGTGAGATACTGTAACATTTGAATTGAAAAGTAGACGATTTTCGTGTAAAGTTGCCATTGAGAGAACCCCTTTCTTTGGTTAGGTTTAGTCACTTTAACCATAGCAGATTGGGGTTCTTTTTGTACACCCAAAGGGTGCGAATAAACGAAACAAAATAGACTGTTATAACAAGGTTTTTGAAGCGTTTTTGAAAACTATGAATTATTCAGGGTAAAAGCAGATTATTAAGAATGCCATCTGATTGTTTGAGAGCTGGAGGAGTTTCATCCACTTTTTTTACATTTTATTTCTCTAAAGGTACGGGCAGTTTTTGATGTTTAAGAAATAAAAGTGCACACAAAATGAAAAATACCCCTGCAATGGCAGGACTGATGGGTGTTATACGATAAAGTTGACCGATGAGTAAAGGCCCAATAATTCGAGCTAAGGCCTGAATGCTTTGAGCGCCACCTTGAACTTGTCCTTGGCTATTCTCAGCGGTCATTTTTGATAATAGGCCGTTAAAGGCAGGACAAAAGATAGCATCGCCTAAACTAAAAAGTATCATTCCGCCAACAAATATACTGGAAGTGTGAGCAAGATAAGCCATCCCAATAAAGAAATAACCAAAAATTTCAGCAATCATACCCAAAGAGATGATTTTTTGATCGGAAAAGTGACGTAAAAGAACGGGCATAATCAAAGTTTGCGAAAAAATGTCTAAAATACCAATCATGGCAAACATCACGCCAATTAGAGTTGGCTTCCAAGCAAATGTATCGATAGAAAATTGTGAAAAAATCGCTTGTAGACCACCATTTGGTAACCAAAGTAAAAATCCGGTAAATAAAATTCGGTTGATAACAGGTAGCGTTAAAATTTTAATTAACTGTTGCAAGGGATTTAAGTGATGCCATGTAATCTTTTGCTTTCTTTTGTCTAATGGCAAAGTTTCTGGCATAAAAATAAAGCCGTAAGTGGCGTTTAATAAGCAGATAACAGCACCTACAAAAAACGGCATATTGTTACCCCAATTGGCTAAAATACCACCGATAACCGGACCAAGAGCTGTACCAATACCCACAGTTGCACTAATCCAACCAAAAAATCGCGTTCGTTTTTGAGGCGGTGTAATATCGGCAAAGTAAGCAAAAAGAGCGGCGATTTCTCCACCTGTCAAACCATCTATAATCCGGCCTAAGAATAACAATGCCAGTGAACCGCCAATGCCGAAAATAAGATAACCAAGAGCTGCTCCTAGTAAACTGATAAGTAAGACTGGGCGTCTACCAAAGCGATCACTTAGATTACCTAAAATAGGGGCTGCTAAAAATAGTGCGGCAGCATAAGCGGCTGCTAAAAATGTTACGATTGTCGCTTGTTGACTTTCGTTAACATAAGGTACCACTAAAAAGGGGATGACAGGATTGACGATTGTTAATCCTACCCCTGTTAAAAAAACTGAGATAAAGCCAAAAATTAAAGCATGTTTATTTACATTATTATGATTCATAAAAGTTTCCTCCGTTATTTTTGTTTCTTTGTTAACAAAAACGGGTGTAAAACTTTTATGTTTCCTTGTCAACAAAAAAATATCCACATCGAAACATTCTAAGTGGGTATTTGAAAGAAATTATTCATTTGGCGAACCAGATTTTGAGTCAGTGGGACGGGGGATTTTTTTTAAATGTTCCCGATAACGGCCGATAAAACGAAAAATTGTATCAAATTCTTCATCTGTCATATTGGTAAAAACTTCTTGATCCCGATTAGCGAAGCTTTGATGTAACTTCTGATGAATTTGATTGATTTGTTCCCCTTGACTAGTTAGTCGAAAATAAATTTCTTTTTTATTTGCTGGTAATTGATAACTTTCAATTAAATCTTTTGCTGTTAACTTTTTGGCAAGTTTGCTAATGGCGCCCCGTGTCATGTAAGTAGCAGCAGCAAGTTTGGTGACATTGGGATTAGGAATTAAGCCAATTTTTTCAATTAAGTCAATTTCGTTTAATTTATAACCCTGTAATGCCTGCTCCATTTGAGGGCGATTCAGCCAGACCAATTCATTCGTTAAATCCATTAATTGACTCATCAATAATTGTTGTCGTTTCAAAATTTTCCACCTCACAAAAGTTATTCTGGCGTTAGTATAGCATGTTTTGTTGCATCGGCAACATTTTTAGTGTTTTTTTGACAATAGGTTAAAAAAAAGAGATATGAAAACGATAAAAAAACAGCAAAATACTATTGTCATTTTGTGAATAATTGCGTATAGTTAATTGAAAGTGAGAATCATTATCAATTAGATAGTTAGGAATGTGCTTGTGAAAAAAACAGGAATCTTTTTACTTGTCATTTTATGTTTCCTCTCCATTTTTAGTGGCGTAGGAGAAATGAGCATGAATGGGTTAATGCAAGGAATAAAAAGTCAATGGCTTTTGCTGGAAGAAACAAGATTACCTCGAACCGTAAGCGTTATATTGGCGGGTAGTATGCTGAGTATTTGTGGTTTAGTGACACAAAAAGTACTGCAAAATCGCTTTGTTTCGACGAGTTCTATTGGCATGATGGATTCTGCACGTTTGGGGATCTTATTAGTAATGTTATTTATGCCTAACAGCAGTATTTGGCAACGTACGTTGGTCGCTTTTGTTTTTAGTTATGTAGGCGTTTTAGCATTTCTCTTTTTAACTCGTTTATTACCAAAAAATAACCCTTTAATTATACCGTTAACCGGTATGATGTTTGGTAATATTATCGGTGCTATTGCGAACTTTTTTGGTTATCAATTTCAGTTGGTTCAAAATATGTCTTCTTGGCTGCAAGGAAATTTCGCAACGGTTATGAAAGAAGACTACCGCTTAATTTACTTAACAATTCCTGTATTCATTATTATTTTTTTACTATTACAGCAAATTATGGTACTCAGTTTAGGTGATGATTTAGCGCAAAACTTAGGTGTAAATGTCAAGAAAATGCAGTTTGTTGTCTTAGGTTTAGTGGCACTCGGATCAAGTGTAGTGCTAATTATGGTGGGAAGTGTGCCGTTTTTAGGAATTGTAGTGCCAAATCTGGTAACTTGGTATTTTGGTGATCATTTGCACCATTCTTTAGCTTTTACAGGAATTTGGGGGGCAAACTTTTTGCTGATTTGTGATTTGTTAGCTCGTAATGTGATTGCGCCTTATGAATTACCAGTTAGTGTGGTAGTCGGTGTTATCGGCGGTATCATTTTCTTACTGCTGATTATGAGGAGGCGTAAATTGGCTTGAAAAATTATAGACTGAAAATTTTTATATTATGTATGTTCGCATGTCTGTTTTTAGGGTTATACCTTAGTTATGGTACATATGGGAATTGGTCTTTTGCTTTTTCTCTACGTGGCAAAAAAATCGCAGCTTTTGTCTTAGTTGCCATTTTAATCCCAGTTAGCACGATTAGTTTTCAAACGTTGACGCAAAATCAGTTTTTGACCCCAGGAATTCTAGGGATTGATCAATTGTACGTGACACTCCAGACCCTTCTATTTTTTCTTATTGGGGGTACGACAGTATTAGCAGAAAAATCTGTTGCCTTATTTTTATTGAATATTATCTTAATGGCAGGTCTAAGCGTCCTCTTTATTACCTTTTTTTTAGGAAAATCGGGTAAAGATTTATTTACTCTTTTAATGGTAGGGATGATTGCTTCTAGTCTATTTGGCAGCATCAGTACCTTTTTACAAGTTCTGATGGATCCTAATGAATATGATTTACTACAAGGAAGACTTTTTGCTAGTTTCAGCAATGTGGATAGCAATCATTTAGTGATTAGTACAGGTTTGCTTTTTCTGATTATCAGCTTTTTCTGGTATTTTTCACCAGAATTAGATGCGTTAAGATTAGGGGTAGATTTAGCAGTTAATCTAGGGATTTCAGTCGCCTGGTTACAAAAAATATTACTATTTTTGATTGCCGCTGCCATAGGAGTAGCAACTGCTTTAGTTGGTCCAACTGTCTTTTTAGGTTTTGTGATTGCTACAATTAGTTATGAAATTTTTCCCAAAGCCAATCATCGGCAACTTTTTATAGGTGCAAGTTTAATTGCAATTATCTTCTTAGTGGGCGGACAGTTTTTATTGGAGCAAGTATTTGGATTAAAAACAACAATTAGCATTTTGATTCAATTTATTGGCGGCCTATTTTTTATTATCAAATTAGTAATAGAAAGGAAAAAGACATGATTGAGCTAAAAGAAGTAAGTAAGAAATATCAACAAAAAATTGTACTGGATAATATTGAACTGCAGCTACCCAAAGGGGAACTAATTGCTTTTATTGGTCCGAATGGTGCTGGCAAAAGTACTTTACTAAGCATTATGAGCCGCCTTCAGCAAGATTTTTGCGGTGAGCTTTTTATTGATAATGGTGAGATTCGCACTTGGCATTCCAAAGAATTAGCCAAACGCTTAGCAATTTTAAAACAAAACAACCAGTTGCAAGCACGACTCACTGTGGCGGAATTAGTCGCCTTTGGTCGTTTCCCTTATACACGAGGAAAATTAAATGAAACCGACCAACAAATCATCTCAAAGGCGTTAACATCAATGGCATTAAGTAATTTGGCAGAAAATGAATTGCAAACCTTATCGGGTGGACAATTACAAAGGGCCTATATTGCGATGATTTTAGCGCAAGATACCGAATATATTTTATTAGATGAACCTTTGAATAACTTGGATATGAACCATGCTAACCATATGATGCGCTTATTAAAAAAATTGGTCAAAGAAACTGAGAAAACGATTTTCTTAGTGATTCATGATATTAATTTTGCGGCGGCTTTTGCCGATACCATTGTTGCGATGAAAGAAGGAGCCATATTTAAAATGGGGCCTGTGGCAGAAGTGATTACCTCTGAAGTTTTAGGTGAGCTTTATGAGATGAACGTACGTGTGTGTGAACTAATGGGGAAACGGGTTTGTATGTACTTTGACACAGATATCAGCGTTTAGGCGCTTATCAATAATTTTTTTGGGAGGATATGATGAAAAAAACAGTTTTTATGCTAGTTGCCGCTACGTTCATGATTTTGACAGGCTGCAGTAATAGTGCTGCTAAAACAGAGGCAACAAAAGATAGCCAAGTAAAAAGTGAGGTAACGATTCAAGATGCCAATGGTGAAATCACCGTACCAAAAGCACCGCAAAAGGTAGTGGTCTTTGATAATAGTGCTTTAGATACGATGAATGTCTTAGGTGTTGGTGATAAAGTCGTGGGTGCTGCCACCGACAATTTACCTGACTTTTTAAAATCATATAAAAATGTCGCCTCAGCTGGTGGGATTAAAGAACCAGATTTGGAGAAAATCAACGCTTTAAAACCTGACTTGATTATTATTTCTGGACGACAACGGGATTTTCAAAAAGATTTAGAAAAAATTGCACCAACGATTTTCTTTTCTACTGATAATAAAGATACTTGGAAATCAATTCAAAACCAAGTCAATGCCATTGCTCAAATATTTGATAAAGAAGCAGAAGCAAAAAAAGAAATTGCTACTTTACAAGAAAAGATTGATGCTACAAAGAAAAAGGCGGCTAATAGTGGAAAAGCACTGGTTTTATTAGCAAATGAAGGCAGCATTTCTGCTTATGGTAAAGGTTCTCGCTTTGGCATTGTTCATGATACTTTTGGTTTTAAAGAAGCAGATGAAACGATTAAAGCATCTACCCACGGTCAAAATGTTTCTTATGAATATGTGTTGGAAAAAAATCCGGCAATTATTTTTGTAGTCGATCGTACCAAAGCAATTGGGGGTGACGCTAGCCAAAATCAGGTTGCCGCTAATGAACTCGTTAAACAAACAGCAGCCGGCAAAAACCAAAAGGTGATTTCTTTAGATCCAAGTGTTTGGTATTTAGCTGGTTCAGGCTTAGAGTCGGTTAAAATTATGATTGAAAATGTCAACAAAGCATTTTAAAGAAAATAAAAGAAAAGCGTATCTTATTTGGATTATGAAATAAGATACGCTTTTTATTTTATTGCTATCTTGTATTGTTTGTATTATAATTTATAATACAAAGGGGTGAGAGTATGTTATTAGAAATTAATACTCGTTCTGAGATTCCGATTTATCAGCAGTTAAGTGAACAGATTATCATGGGAATTGCGACTGGTGAATTGGCGCTTGGAGAAAGTTTGCCTACAGTTCGGCAATTAGCTGACGAGCTGGGTGTCAACACAATGACAATCTCCAAATCATACAATCAATTAAAAGAAGCAGGCTATTTAATTACCGATCGTCGTAAAGGTTCAATCGTGACCATGCCAGATGCTTACCATGAGAAAGAAAAAAATAATTTCAAAAAACGACTGGCACAATTATTAGCGGAAGCTAAAATTCATCAACTAGAAGTCACGGAATTAACCGCATTTATTGATAAAACATGGTCAAGTTTTGCAGATTTTAAAAGTGAAGAAAGCCAGTAACAACAACTGGTGACAAGGAAGAAGGAATGAAGATGCTTGTAATGATTCTAGTGGGAACCCTTATTTTTGTCGATATTATCATGGCTTTTTCATTGGGTCTGGCAGCTACGCCACATAAAAATGTGATTTTGGAAAATACATTGCCTAGTGAAGCTTTGCATACTCCTGAGGTAAAAGCTCTAACAAAAAGATACCGCACCCGACTATGGCAAATTGCGCTTATTTTCAGTATGTTGAATTTCACCATGTTTTTCACCCATTATGAGTCCTTTTTAATGACTTTGTTTTGGGTATTACTGCTTATCCCCATGGGTGCTTTTTATGGTACTGAAATATTTTATATTCGCCAAATGGCGCAGTTGAAAGTAAATAAAGGTTGGCAATTACCAGTCACACCAGTGTTAGTTGATACAAAATTAACCCTCACTAAAAATAAAAAAATGTTACATTTTGGGTATTTGATTCCCGCTTTACTCCTATCTCTTGGCTTAGCTTGGTTTATGCTAAGAAGTCAAAATGATGGGGCTGCAATTTTATCAATCTCATTAGTGATTGGTTGGTTCATTGCTTTTGCATGTTGGTATGGTGTAAAACGATTACCGGTAGCGGCACCAACAAATGTGGAAAAATTAAATCGTCAATACAATGATTTAACGAAGCATGATTGGTCAATTGTTGCCGTGGGAACAGCTTATGGTATTTTATTTGCGTTAGGATTGCCTTTTTTTGCCAGCCAATTAACGGGTATTTGGGCGCAAGTTACCATTTGGCTTATGCTGATTTTAATCGTTGGCTTTAGTTTTTTATTAGTTTGGTATCTAATCCGCTTGCGGAAAAAACAAGATGCTCTTTTAAATCAGGTAACGGATTACCGCTATCAAGGCGAAGATCAATATTGGCGTTTTGGTGTGTACATTAATCCTGATGATCACCGTTTAATGTTGCCCGATCGGATTGGGATAAATTTGACAATGAATTTGGGGCGGCCAGCCGGTAAAATTTTTATGGGAGCAATTGTGTTATTGGTAGTAGGTGTGTTATTTGCTACCCTAATTCCTGTGTATATGATGGACTTTAATAAAGAACCTTTTTCGGCTGAATTTAAGAATGAGGAATTGATTTTAAAAGCGCCTTTTGCTGCTAGTAGTGAAATTAAACTAAGCGATATTCAGCAAGTTGCATTGGTGAACGAGCTTAAAAAACCAATTGAACGGACCAATGGGTATGGAGGGGAAAACTATAGTACCGGTTATTATTTGGTCGCTAATAAAAAAGCGACCTTGTATTTGGATAATCGCGTCCGGCCATTTTTAAAGATTACCACCAACAAAAGGGATTATTATTTTACTTTTAAAGAAGAAGAAAAAACAAAACAGCTCTATCAAAATTTAGCTGGACAATTGCCATAATATTAATAACAAGCGCAGACCAACATTGGTTTGCGTTTTTTTATTTGCCTTTTTAAGAAGAAATGGGTTGAAAAAGATTTAATTCAGCTCTTATGAAAAGGAATACATATGTGCACTTTTAAACGTTTAATTTCTAGACAATGCAGAAAAATTGTCTAAAAAGAAAAGAAAAACAGTTGTTTATTTTTGCACAATAAATTATTCCGGACTATGCTTTATTTAGAAAAGAAAAAACCGTTGTAAAGTTTTAGTGAAAGGAAGTGACAATGATGAAAAAAGGATTGATACGTTTAGGTATTGGCGTTGCCGTTTTATCGCTTGGTGTTGCCTATGTAGCGAAGAAAACCGGCTTTTTTGAAGATGATAGTCATTTATACGATGAATTTGAAGCATAACAATTGGTAACCAATTGCAATGTTCCTAATTGGAGGGAATTATAATGAGAAAAAATAAAGCGATTATGATTGGTGCCGGCCTGGCTAATATGGCTGCTGCTGTTTATTTGATTCAAGAAGGAAAATGGTCAGGAGATAAGATTACATTTTATTCTTTAGATGACCATGGTTCAAATGACGGTTCTCCGTTAAAAGATGCCACTGATGACTATTGGAATGAAAATCATCCCTTAGAAAATCAAAAAGGCTATATCGCTCGTGGTGGGCGGATGCTAAATTACCGCACATACGTTGATTTAATGGACTTGTTAGAAAGAGTACCGTCTGTCACAGAAGAAAATATGACTGCTGCAGAAGATACAAGAGATTTTGATGCAAAACATCGGACTTTTGATAAGGCGCGCCTTTTACAAGGGGGCAAAGGAATTGTGAACGGCGGTCATTTAGGCTTTAGTAATAAAGATCGTCTCTTAATGACCAAGCTAATTGCGATGCCAGATTCTGAAGAAGAAAAACTTGATAATGTGACAATTGCAGAATATTTCAAAGACGATCCCGCATTTTTTGAAACCAATTTTTGGTATATGTGGGAAACTACATTTGCATTTCGTACGAAAAGTTCCGCGCAAGAATTACGACGTTATATGCATGAAATGATTTATGAATTTACGCAAATTGAACATTTGGTTGGGGTGAACAGAACCCGTTACAATCAATATGAAAGTATTATGTTACCTTTAATCAATTATTTAAAAGAGCAAGGAGTCAAAATCGTTTTAGATCGTTTAGTAACCAATTGGGATTTTAAAGAAACTTCGATGCAAGATGAAATTACGGTTACAGGCTTATATATGACCAATACGAAAACAAACGAAGAAGAATTTGTGCCAGTCGATGAAGATACTGCCGTGATTTTCACCAATGGTTCGGTTACAGATGCCGCCAGCTTAGGAGATTACGATACACCAGCACCGGAAAATATGGATTATGGGGCAGCATCTAGTTTGTGGAAAAAAGCTGCTGAGAAATTTTATAATCTTGGCAACCCAGATAAATTCTTTGCTGATCGAGATGCCAGTGAGTGGGTGAGCTTTACTTTAACGACTAAAAATCATTTATTACTAAATGAAATTGTGCGTATTACTACTCAAGAACCGGGAAATGCCCTGAACTCTTTCTTATCCACAACGCCGATTACGCCATTAAATCAAGTAGATGTCAATATGTCAATTGTCGTTCATCATCAACCACACTTTACGAGCCAAAAACCAAATGAAACAGTCATCTGGGGTTACTTCTTGTACCCTCGCCGTAAAGGTGAATTTGTAGATAAGCAATATATCAAAATGACAGGTAAAGAAATGGCACAAGAATTAATTGGTCAATTATCCAAAGTGGATCCTGGACCTGTAAATATTAAGGAACATGAAGAAGAAATCTTAGACAGTATTATTAATAACATTCCGGTTTACATGCCATATGCTTCTGCGTTATTTAATAATCGTGCGAAATCAGATCGACCAAAAGTCATTCCAAAACACAGTACGAATTTAGCTTTTACCGGCGAATTTGTCGAACAACCTTATCAAATGGTCTTTACTGAACAAAGTGCTGTTCGTTCTGGTGAAATTGCCGCATTCCATTTTGCGGGAATTCCAATGAGTCGTTTGGTTAAGACACCACGGTATGATAAAGATTTACCAACCTTAATGCGGGCTGCTAAAAAAATGTTTGAGTAAAAGTGTACCTTTTTCTCTAGTTGGCAATAAAATTGGTTAACCTAATTTAATAAAGAAGAAAAGAATTTGAGTGATGTAATCAAATTCTTTTTTTGTAGATAAAGAGATTAAAGGTTTTTATAAGGTAGAAGGCCATAAGTAAAAGACTGTTTGGGTATAGTTTTGCTTTTCTAGGTGTCTAACTACATGAAAGAACTTTCTACGGCAATAAGCTAAAATTTTAAGGAAATTTATTCAAATAAGACGGTTTAAATTATTGAAATTTTCAAAAAATTCATGACAAATGCTAGAAAGTGTTGTACCATAGCAAAAAGTACTTGAAGGAATAAAAAGGAGTGAAGCTGCATGGAAATAAATTGGAATGAATTAGGTTTTGATTATATGAAGTTGCCTTATCGTTTTATTGCCCATTGGAAAAATGGTGCATGGGATAATGGGCAAATAACAGAAGATGCATTTTTGCATCTCCATGAAGGGTCAACAGCTTTACATTATGGTCAGCAGTGTTTTGAAGGCTTAAAAGCATATGGGCGTAAAGATGGCAGAGTAAACTTATTTCGAGCGGGAGAAAATAGTGCCCGCATGAATCGCAGTGCCCGCCGTTTGTTAATGCCAGAAGTTCCAGAGGAAATGTTTATTGCGGCTATAAAAAAAGTTATTGCGGCAAATCGTGCATTTGTTCCACCATATGGCACGGGAGCAACATTATATATTCGGCCCTTACTAATTGGAGTTGGGCCAAACATCGGTGTGCATGCAGCGCCTGAATATATCTTTACGGTTTTTTGTATGCCAGTTGGTGCTTATTTCAAAGGGGGCTTAACCCCTACTAATTTTATTGTTTCTGATTATGATCGCGCCGCTCCCAAAGGAACAGGGGCCGCAAAAGTTGGCGGAAACTATGCTGCGAGTCTATTACCAGGAAAAGAAGCGCAAGCACATAACTTTTCTGATTGTATCTACCTTGATCCAGAAACCCATACAAAAATTGAAGAAGTGGGTTCGGCCAATTTCTTTGGTATTACGAAAAAAGGCCAATTTATCACGCCGAAATCGCCGTCAATTTTGCCAAGTATTACAAAATATTCATTATTGTATCTAGCAAAAGAAAGACTGGGATTAGAAGCTTTAGAAGAAGATGTTCCAATTGATGATTTGAATCGTTTTACAGAAGCAGGGGCTTGTGGCACAGCAGCGGTTATTTCACCTATTGGGGGGATTCAATATGAGGATACCTTTCATGTCTTTTATTCTGAGAGTGAAGTCGGTCCGGTGACGCAAAAGTTATACGATGAATTAACCGGAATTCAATTTGGTGACAAAACCCCTCCAAGTGGTTGGATTATTACTGTAGATTAAAAAAGCCATCGCAAATTTTGCGATGGCTTTTTTAATCTATCATTTTATTTAGCTAACAAATCTACCAAAGTTGGCATATCGTGAATTTCATAGCGTTCTTTATAAGCGCTAATTTGTTCAGAGCTAAAAAGATTAGAATCTAAAGCCATTGATTCCACTGGTAATGGGCGATCGTTGGCAATTTTTACTTCGATGACTACAGGACGGTCACTATCTTTAGCAGCATCAAAAGCAGGTGCCAATTGATCGTAATCTGTCACAGTAAAACCTTTTGCTCCCATGGCTTCAGCCGCTTTACCAAAATCAACATCATATAAATCAACCCCAAAAATGGCTTTGTTGGTTTCTTCTTGTTCAGCTTCGATAAAGCCAAGGGAATCATTTGTCAAAATAACATTGATGATTGGCAATTTGTATTTGACTTGCGTAATAATATCTTGCATATTCATGGCAAATCCGCCGTCACCATTAATTGTAAAGACTTGACGATCTGGATAACTTAATTGGGCACCAATAGCTCCTGGCACGGCATACCCCATAGTTGCAAACCAACCAGAAGTAGTAAATTGTTGTTTACCATTCATTTCTAAATGACGCACTGAATGAGTGGTAACATTCCCTACATCAACAACGAAAATCGCATCATCTTTAGCAATTCGGTTAATTTCTTTATAGACAGGTTCTGGACGCATTGGTTTCCGATTATCATCGTAAAAACTATGACGCCAATTGTGCCAATTCTTAATATTTTCTTGGTTCGCTTGATACCATTTATCAGCTGGACGAGATTGGCCAAGCTCAGTTAAGCGTTGTAGCGTTAAAATCCCATCACCTAAAATTGCTACATCCACGTCATGACGACGACCAAATTTTGAACCATCAATATCGACTTGCACAAATTTGGCATCTGGATTAAAGAATGCGCCACCAAATGGGAAATTACTACCAACCGAAATAATCAAATCGGCATGAAGCAAAGCTTCATTAGCAGGTTTGGTAGCGACACGTGCAGCAGAACCTAAGTAATTTTCATAGTCATCGTTAATAATGCCCTTAGCTAAAACAGCAGCTGCAACCGGCATACTAAAGTGTTCAGCAAACGCCTTAACTGCATCTGCACCACCACGTACCCCTTGGCCAATGTATAAAACAGGTTGTTTAGCAGCTTGAATTAAAGGCAAAGCCGCTTTTAGTTGCGCTTCATTAGGTTGGATGGTAGCGGTTTGATAAGTTGCAGCAGTTGAAACAAAAGTATCGTCAATTTCTTTATAACCATAATCCACTGGAATTGTGACAACAGCTACACCACTATGACGATAGGCTGCTTTAATCGCTTCATCGATTACAAAAGGTAAACTTTCTGCATTCATCACGGTACGGTTATATACACTAACATCAGCAAAAAGAGGGTTTTCATTTAATTCTTGGAAAGCATTGGTATTCATTGCAGTGGAGGCAACTTGTCCAAGCAATGCCAATACAGGAACATTATCCATTTGAGCATCATAAAGTCCGTTAATTAAATGAGTAGCCCCAGGACCCGCAGAACCAAAAACAGCACCAATTTTACCAGTTACCTTGGCATCTGCAGCAGCAGCTAAAGCACCGGTTTCTTCATGACGGACTTGAATGTACTTGATATGATTTTGTTCGTCGAATAAAGCATCCATTGTAGAGTTGAAGGAACCGCCAGGTAAACCGTATAAGTGATCAATTCCCCAATCTTCCATGACTTTTAACATTGCAACGCCGGCATTGATTTTTGTCATTTTTAAACACTTCTTTCTTATTTTTATCGAGCATATTTAAAAAGTAGGCTCGTTTTATTGACCTAATTTCATGGTACTGCCAATTGAAAAAAATTGCCAATATTCTTACTCAAAGTAAGTGCGAAGAGGCGGTTCATTCATTTAATTATTGCTAGTAGGGATAAAAGGTGCAATCAGACTAGCAAAAGCTTCAATGTTACGGCTTTGGATAATTATTTTTCCCTGACCAGAAAAACGATTCACTAAACCTTCGCCCGTTTTAAAACCAAACGTTCCGGAAGCAAATTCAATGTGATAATCAAGTGATTTGCTCCAAGCTAAGACATGTTCATTATCGACAACAAACTGTTGGTTACCATCCATCGTGATTTCTACCAAGTCACCATAACCATTGATTAACATCATACCTTCTCCAGCGGTCTCCATTACAAATAAGCCGCCGGTACCACCAAGTAGAGCGCCTTCTAGCTTTTGACGCTGCATGGTATAAGAAACGCTGCTTTCACTCGCTAAAAAAGCACCTGTATTTAGCCGCCATTGAGTAGGACCGATTGGTAATTCACGAATAGTACCAGGAGTAGAAGGGGCAATCGTAACTTTTGCATCTTCTGCATCCCCGCGTACTTTTGTAATAAAGAAACTTTCCCCGCTAGATAACGAACGACCAAGGGCCCGGACCATTCCCCCTAGTCCTTTTTTGCCGTTACTGTTCATATGACCTTCTAATGTTACTAAACCATTGTGATATACCATTGAACCAGGTTCAATCTGGACTTCTTCTCCTTTTTGTAATGTGATGTCCACTAAAGGAAAAACAGAAGTAGAGCTCAAGTTGTATTTCATTTGCTAACCTTCTTTCCGTTTTATACATTTATTATAGGACAAACAAGGCTTTTGACAAAAAAATTAACTTCTGACTAAGAAGAGGGTTATTGATGGTGGTTTGATTTTTGTAATGATAAACTAAATGAAAGAGAAGGTTCACAAGGGGCGGGCAGCAAGATTGTTGAGTTTAGAATAGAAATAGGTGACGTGGATGTTGATGATTATCGGAATAATTTTAGGAGTAATAGGGATTGGGGTGCTTTTTTATTACCATTATTTAAGGCGTTGGGCACGTTTTTTTGTTGACGCCACAGTGGAAAGAGACAATCATTGGTATTTAGCAAAAGGGCAGGCATCTTTAAATCCCGCAGCTAAAAAAGAAGAGCCTACAGAAGAACTTTACAATTTTTGGTTAACGGAATACGAATGGGGGGCAATTAGTTTTGATCAACAAAACCTAGTCGCCTCGACATTTTTACAAGATAGTAATCAGTGGGTAATTTGTGTCCATGGCTATCGTAGTACAGGTTTTGATGAGATGGCCGCAGCCGCAAAAACGTATTTTGACGCAGGCTACAATGTTTTAGTCCCCGATCTTAGAGCACATGGCCGCAGTAGTGGTAAAATTATCGGGCTTGGTTGGTTGGATCGCTTGGATTTGATTACTTGGATAAATCTTATTACAGATAATAATCCCCAAGCACAAATTATTCTTCATGGTGAGGGAATGGGAGCTGCAGCTGTTTTAATGGCCAGTGGGGAAAAACTACCCGCACAAGTAAAGTTGTTAATTGCTGATAGTAGTTATACTTCAGTTTACAGTGTTTTTAAATATCAATTGCATCGTTTGACCCAGTACCCTGTTAATCGCTTCATGAGTTTAGCCAATAATTATGCTAAAGAGCGGATTGGCTATTCTTTAAGAGAAGCTTCCGTTACGAGACAGTTGGGTAGTAATCATTTGCCAGTTTTGTTTTTACATGGTCAGAAAGATCAATTTATTTTGGCTAAAGAAACAGATACCTTAATGGAAGCAACCGCCGGAGTTAAAGAACGCAAAATTTTTGAAAATACTGGACATTTAAAAGCTAAAAATGACCAACCAGAAGCTTATTGGCACACTATTTGGTCTTTCATCCATAAAAATTTAGGATAATTTGCTTGAAATTAGAACGGTTTCAAGAAAAGGATAATTATTTGTTTAAACAGGATACTACTGATAAAATGTAAGTGGTTATGGAACTGTTTATCACAGAACCAATTAGAGTTGTGACTCGCAAAAAGGAGGTCAGCAGATGGAAGGTAATAAAATCAAAGACTTAGAAGTCACTGAAGAAATGTTAATTGCCGACGGCTATCGCAAATATTCTGGCAAAGATATCGATATTTATTACAACAAAGATATTTGTGCCCATGTGGGAAATTGTGTGCGCGGAAATAGTGCAGTATTTGAAGTGGGACGCAGACCCTGGATTTTAGCAGATAATGCTAGCGCTGATGAAGATGCACAGGTTATTAATACTTGTCCAACAGGGGCATTAAAATTTATTCGAAAGGATGTTTAAAATGGAATTTAAAGAAGAAAAAGATCGCTTTGCAGTATATGATGATGGAAAAGAAATTGGGGAAATGACATGGTCCCCTGCTGACAACATGATGATTATTGACCACACTTTTGTTGATCCAGCTTACCGGGGACAAAAAATTGCCGAAAAACTGGTTTTACATGGGGTTGAACGTGCGCGTCGAGATGATTTGAAGATCATTCCATTATGCCCATTTGCTAAAAAAGAATTTGCAGAAAAACCTGAATATGGGGACGTTTTACGCAAATAATTTATAGCTAGATTTTCAATAAAAAGGAGGTATGACAAAATCTTGTCACACCTCCTTTTTTGCGCTTCAGGCTGATATTTATCAAAGTGACTGGAGAATGTTAGTAATTTACCGCTACTTAAAAGAATAAAGTATTTTTGCTAGGACTATTCTCTATGGTAATTAAGGGCTATTTATGCTAAAGTAAAATGGATGAATTGTATTTAAGGAGGAAGCGGCGAATGTATAATTTTTTATTAGGCGTAGTGATTGTGCTTTCAATCATTATCATTATCGCTATCATGATGCAGCCGAGCAAACAAAATAGTGCAGCTAGTGCCTTTACTGGTGGGGCCGATCAGCTATTCGGAAAACAAAAAGCCCGCGGTTTTGAAGCTGTTATGCAGCGGACAACAGCAGTTTTAGGTGCTGTTTGGTTGATTTTGTTATTTGTATTAGCCTTTTTATCATCAAAATAAACGGATAAATCCGATCATTTTTTTGGCTGAAGCTTGTGGCGTGTCCTGCGTCAGGTTTCAGCCTTCTTTTGTTTTTATGGTAAAATTGGGCTATTGAGGTGAGAAATCGTGGAAAAAAAACCAACATCATTTTTTACAGCTAAAGGAAAAAAAGCTGTTTTACTCTTTCATGCTTATTCAGGCAGCCCCAATGATGTGAGAATGTTGTCCCGCGCATTGGAAAAAGAAAATTATACCGTCTATGCACCACTTTTTTCTGGTCATGGCACGATGGAACCAAAAGAAATTCTAATGACTGACTTTCAGCAGTGGCAAGAAGATGCAGAAAATGCGTTCCAATTTTTAGTTCAAAAAGGTTATCAGGAAATTGCGGTTTTTGGACTTTCGATGGGTGGTATTTTTGCTATCGACTTATTAACCAAAGGCTATCCAGAAATTATTACAGGCGGTTCTTTTTGCTCGCCTTTATTTAAAACTAAAAATAATGTACCAGAAAACTTCTTATTATATGCAAGACAAATGTATAATCGTCAAAAAATTATAGATAATGCGTTAGAAGAAAAAATTACAATTTTAAAACCACTGGTAAATGAACAATTAGAAAAAATTGAGGCTTTTGGTGTAAAAGTCAGCCAAAATCTTTCATCTGTACAAGTACCAGTCTACTTAGCACAAGGTGGCGCTGATGAAATGATTGACGCCCAAACCGTTTTTAAGACAGCAAATGCTTTAGAACAAGTAGACTTAACTGTAGCTTGGTATGCCAAAAGTGGTCATGTGATTACCATTGATCCGGTACATCAACAATTTGAAAAAGATGTCATCAACTTTCTAGCCACGCAAAATGAAAAGAGGTAGAAAATGAAATCAACAATTAAAGAGCAAATAATAACTTTTCTTACAACAAGTAATAAGAAAAGTTTTTCTGCTGAAGAAATTGCAGAAGGGTTGCAACTAAACAAAAGCAATGACTTTAAATTATTAGTTCAAACGCTCGCTGCGATGGAGCGTGAAGGTGCAATTGTTTTTAATAAAAAAGGGAAAGTAAAACTCCCCCCAAAACAAGTATTAGTGGAAGGGATTTTTCGTGCCAATGAACGAGGGTTTGGTTTTGTAACGATTGATCCAGAAGAAGACGATGTTTTTATCCCAAAAGAAGCGACCGGCTATGCTATGGACGGCGATACAGTTGCTATTGATATTGTGAAAATTTCTGATCCTTTTTCTGAACGGGGGGCAGAAGGTCGAGTTGTAGCGATTAGAAAACGAGCAGTGAATCAAATCGTAGGGGAATTTACTTTATTTGATGAAACAGAAATTGCAGAAAGTGATTTATATGGGAGTGTAAAACCCAAAGATAAGAACTTTAATGGACTCCGGGTGCTCGTTGCGGCAGAAGGAATTAAGCCTGTTGACGGCAGTATTGTGATCGTTGAAATTACCCATTATCCAGAAAAGGATTATCCTACTAGTATTGAAGGACTTGTTAAACAGGTTATTGGCCACAAAAATGATCCCGGAATGGATATTTTATCCATTGTGATCAGTCATGGAATTCCCACTCGTTTTCCTGAGAATGTCTTAGCACAAGCGGATAAAGTACCCGATACAATTAACCCGGCTGATTTTCCAGAACGAAAAGACCGTCGTGACCAATTAATTGTGACCATTGATGGTGAAGATGCCAAAGATTTAGACGATGCAGTTACTGTCAAAAAATTAGCAAATGGGCACTTTTTCTTAGGGGTTCATATTGCGGACGTTTCTTATTATGTAACAGAAGGCAGTCCTTTAGATCAAGAAGCCTATGATAGAGGAACCAGTGTCTATCTAACTGATCGCGTGATTCCAATGATTCCCCAGCGCTTATCCAATGGGATTTGCTCATTAAATCCCCACGTCCCACGCTTGACGATGAGTTGTGAGATGGAAATTGATCAGACGGGTAAAATTGTTAAACATGAGATTTTTCCAAGTATCATTCAAACCGCAGAACGCATGACTTATACAGCGGTCAATGCCATTATTGAAGAAAGTAATCCCGAAATTTCAAAACGTTATGAAGAACTGGTTCCCATGTTTTTTGAGATGGCGGAATTGCATAGTATTTTAGAACAACAGCGCATGCAAAGAGGTGCGGTAAGTTTTGAAGATCGGGAAGCAAAAGTCTTAGTGGATGAAAATGGTCAGCCCCAAGATATTGTTTTACGCAGTCGCGGTGTAGGAGAACGTTTAATTGAATCCTTCATGCTGGCAGCAAACGAAACAGTCGCAGAACACTATAATAAATTGCATTTGCCTTTTATTTATCGTATTCACGAAGATCCCAAAGAAGAAAAACTACAACGGTTCTTTGATTTTGCTGCGGCTTTAGGAATGGTGGTCAAACACACAAAAGGTACGATTACGCCTAAAGACTTACAAAAAGTAGTCGCAGACGTGGCAGATCGACCAGAAGCGATGGTCGTGAATATGATGTTGTTAAGGAGCATGCAACAGGCGAAGTATTCTGAGCACAATGCGGGACATTACGGATTAGCGGCTGATTACTATACCCACTTTACTTCACCTATTAGACGCTATCCTGATTTAATCGTCCATCGTTTAATCAGAAGCTATGCACAAGATACTAGTAAAAAAATGCAAACAAAATGGCAAGATAACTTGCCTGAGATAGCCCATCATTCATCCGATATGGAACGGCGCGCTGTATCGTGTGAGCGGGAAGTAGACGCAATGAAAAAAGCGGAATTTATGCAAGCACATATTGGTGAAGAATTTGATGGTGTCATTAGTTCTATCACCAAATTTGGAATCTTTATTGAATTGCCCAATACAATTGAAGGCATGATTCACATCAGCAACTTAAAAGATGACTATTTTCATTTTGTGGAACAGCAATTAGCTTTGGTGGGAGAAAGAACTGGCATGACTTTTAAAATTGGTCAAAAAGTACGGGTCAAAGTAACCAATGCCAATCCAGAGACCAGAGAAATTGATTTTGAACTCGTTTCTGCCGAAGAAGTAACGCAACTGCCACGGCCTCAAACAAATCGGAATAACCGAAGAAGTAGAAATGTAGATAACCGCGCTAATCGGCGTAAAAAAAATCCGCCCGCAAAAGAAAAATCAAGTAGTAAAAAAGGAAAGCTAAAAGTTGACCTTGGGACAAGTAAAAAGAAAAAGGGTAAAAAACCTTTTTATAAAAGTGTTAAAAAGAAAAAGAATAAATAAAATAGCTGTTTTATTTCTAAACATACTCTCCGTAATAAAACAGAGAATGGAAACAAGGAGGTGGCTTTTATGCCAAAAGGCGAAGGAAAGTTAATCGCCCAAAATAAAAAAGCACGTCACGACTATACTATCATTGATACGTTAGAAGCTGGAGTGGTTTTACAAGGAACAGAAATTAAGTCCATCCGTAATGCCCGAATCAATTTAAAAGATGGGTTCGTCCGAATTCGTAATGGTGAAGCTTTCTTATACAATGTTCATATTTCTCCTTACGAACAAGGAAATTTATTTAACCATGATCCGTTGCGTACGCGTAAACTTTTATTACACCGCAAGCAAATTGATCGTTTGTATGGTGAAATGAAAAGTGCTGGGATGACAGTAGTCCCTTTAAAAGTTTATATCAAAAACGGTTTTGCCAAAGTCTTAATCGGCCTTGCAAAAGGGAAAAAAGAGTATGATAAACGAGAGACATTGAAACGTAAGGACCAAGAAAGACAAATAAGCCGCGTTTTAAAAAACTATTGAAGAAATTTGATTTTAACAGGGGCTATTGCTTTATAAAGTTAAGTCTTTTTGATAGCATTTACTCAGACGGTATACCAAATTTCACTTTTTTAGTTAATGATTCGTTTTACTGATTATAGGTATTACACATTTCTATTAGTCATTTTGCTAAAACTGTCAAATCTTGCTGAAAATCTTTTGAAATTTTCTATCCGTGGTGGTATGATACGCATTGGTTATCATGCCAAAAGCATTGACAGCACTTATTTACCAGCTCTTTTTAGCTGGAGCATACGTATGAAAAGAGGTGAGAAATATTGAAAGAAAAACCACTCGTTTTCAATATTGGTCCCATCTGGTTTGATGGCACCATCCTTTTAATGACACTTATCACGTGTGTTATTGTTTTTACACTAGTTTTTGTTTGTACGCGGAACTTACAGTTGAAACCAAAGGGCAAACAGAACTTTATTGAGTGGGTAATTGATTTCGTTCGCGGTATCTTAGGGGACAATCTCCCAAGTAATGAAGTGAACAACTTCCATTTATTATCATTTGCCTTGTTTCTATTTGTTTTTGTCGCCAATGAGATTGGCCTTGTGACGAAAATCGTTGTCGGTGAAACAACTTTTTGGAAAAGTCCAACCGCGGATCCCTTTGTGACATTGACGTTGGCATTGATGATGATTGCCATGACCCATTTCTTCGGTGTTCAAAAATTTGGTTTGAAAGGGTACTTCAAAGTATCATTTTTACAACCGGTTGCTTTTTTATTACCAATTAAAATCATCGAAGAATTTACCAACATCATTACCCTAGGTTTACGTCTTTACGGGAATATTTTCGCCGGAGAAGTTTTGCTGGGCTTAATTGTTGATATGTTGAACAATGTTGGCTGGCTGACACTTCCTGTCGTGATTCCACTGGAGATGATTTGGATTGGCTTCTCTTTATTCATTGGAGCCATTCAAGCGTATGTATTTGTCACCTTATCCATGGTATTTATGGGTCACAAATTGGAAGCAGAAGAGTAGATTTGTAGAATTAAAGGACTTTGGTCAACTGGTTTGACGACAAAATGTAAAATACATTTATCGGGTCGTCGCAACTTTACTATTTAGGAGGAAAAAAATTATGAACTTTATCGCAGCAGGTATCGCAATCGTCGGGGCAGCTATTGGAGCTGGTTATGGTAACGGGAAAGTTATCTCACAAACTATCGAATCAATGGCACGCCAACCAGAAATGTCTGGTCAATTACGTTCCACAATGTTTATCGGGGTTGCCTTAGTAGAAGCTGTGCCTATTCTTGGTGTGGTTATCGCTTTGTTACTTGTTTTCATGGGCTAAAACCACGGGAAAAGCAGAAACGGATTTAAACTGTTTTTGCTTTTTTGCCATGATACGGTAACCTTAATTAGTAGAAAAGGAGCTTACGCTTATGCAAAATATTGTATTAGCAGAAGTCGGGAATACAACGTTCAGCAGCATTGTGGTAGTATCCGTTTCTTTCTTATTGTTGGTCGTACTTTTAAAGCATTTTGCTTGGGGCGCGATTTCAGACATGATGAAAAAACGGGAAGACAAAATTTCCAACGATTTGGACTCAGCGGAACAATCCCGGACTAAAGCAGCGAAGCTTGAACAAGAACGTCAAACTCAATTGATGTCTTCGAAAAGTGAAGCAGCTGAAATCATCAAAAATGCTAAAGACAGCGGCGAGCTCAGCCGTCAAAATATTTTAAACGAAACCAAAGAAGAAGTATCTCGTTTGAAAGATAAGGCAAAAAGTGATATTTCGATGGAAAGAGACGCAGCAATGACAAGTGTTAAAGACGATGTTGCTGAACTTTCTTTACAAATTGCCGAAAAAATCTTGAATAAAGAGCTATCGCCAGAAGCCCATGAAGCATTGATTAATCAATACATCGAAGGATTGGGCAGCAATGAAACTCGATAAATATACAGTAGGCAAACGCTACGGTAAAGCGTTGTTTGAGCTGGCGGCAGAAGAACAAATTACCGATGCTGTCTACTACGATTTGCTCAGTTTGAAAAACGTTTATGAAGCAATTCCAGACCTTGGTAATATGCTAAGTGATGTTCGTTTGAATTTAGGAGCAAAACGCGCTTTAATGGACAAAATCGTTTCCGGATTTGATGGAATTACGAAAAACTTTTTAGAAGTTGTGTTCCGCTACAATCGTATGGATGATTTAGTATTAATTATCGATGAATATGAACGCCGTTATGATGAAGCCCAAAGTTTGGTTTTGGGGACGGTAACAACCGCCGTATCTTTGTCTGATGAGCAAAAAGAACAACTAGAAACAAAAATTGCGGGCTTATTAGGCTACAAAAAAGCGAGTTTGGTGGAAAATGTCGATCCTAGTATTTTAGGTGGGGTCGTAGTAGAAGCCAACCATCAAGTAATTGACGGCAGTGTGAAAAGTCGATTAGAACAACTGCGATCAATGATCGGTAGATAAGTTTAATTAAAGAGGTGAAACAAATGGCCATCAAAGCAGAAGAAATTAGTGCTCTGATCAAAGAACAGATCAAAAACTACCAGAGTGAACTAGCAGTTGAAGAAATTGGGACTGTAACTTATGTTGGTGACGGAATTGCCCGAGCCCACGGTTTGGAAAATGCCATGAGTGGCGAATTACTAGAATTTTCCAATGGTTCATTTGGGATGGCACAAAACTTAGAAACAAACGACGTTGGGATTATAATCTTAGGTGATTTTGAAACCATTCGTGAAGGAGATAAAGTAAAACGAACTGGGAAAATTATGGAAGTTCCCGTTGGGGATGCTTTAATTGGTCGTGTCGTTAATCCATTAGGCCAACCAATTGATGGTTTAGGTGAGATTGATACAAACAAAACACGTCCAGTCGAAACATTAGCACCAGGCGTTATGCAACGGCAATCTGTTTCTGAACCAATGCAAACCGGTTTAAAAGCTATTGATGCTTTAGTCCCAATCGGCCGTGGTCAACGGGAATTAGTCATTGGGGATCGGAAAACTGGGAAAACTTCCATTGCAATTGATACAATCATTAACCAAAAAGGTCAAAATATGATTTGTATCTATGTTGCCATTGGACAAAAAGACTCCACTGTGCGTGCACAAGTTGAAACATTGCGCAAATATGGTGCGTTAGACTACACCATCGTTGTTTCAGCTGGTGCCTCACAACCTGCGCCATTATTATATATCGCACCTTATGCTGGAACGGCAATGGGTGAAGAATTTATGTATAACGGCAAACACGTTTTGATCGTCTTTGATGATTTATCAAAACAAGCAGTTGCTTATCGTGAACTTTCTTTACTATTACGTCGTCCACCAGGTCGTGAAGCATACCCAGGGGATGTTTTCTACTTGCATTCTCGCTTATTGGAACGTGCTGCAAAACTATCTGACGAATTAGGTGGCGGCTCTATGACTGCTTTACCATTTGTTGAAACACAAGCTGGTGATATTTCTGCCTATATTCCAACCAACGTAATTTCAATTACCGATGGACAGATTTTCTTAGAAAGTGATTTGTTCTATTCCGGAGTACGGCCAGCAATCGATGCCGGTTTGTCTGTCTCACGGGTTGGGGGCTCTGCCCAAATTAAAGCAATGAAAAAAGTTGCCGGAACTTTGCGGTTAGATTTAGCAAGTTATCGTGAACTAGAAGCCTTTACTCAATTTGGCTCTGACTTAGACCAAGCCACTCAAGCAAAATTGAATCGTGGTCGTCGGACGGTAGAAATTCTAAAACAAAAATTACATGCACCATTAGCAGTTGAAAAACAAGTCTTAATCTTATATGCCTTAACCCATGGATTTATTGATAGTATTCCAGTTAACCGGGTCTTAGATTTTGAAGAAAACTTGTTTGAATACATCGATGCCAATCATGCCGATATTTTTGAAACTATTCGAACTACCAAAGATTTACCTGCAGATGAAAAATTGGACGCAGCAATTAAAGAAGCAAAAGATATCTTCATGGCGGCCGGCAACAGTAGTACCGGTTCTGCCAAAGAAACTGTCGCTTCAATCGAAAACGAACGTTCTTAAAAGAGGTGAGATAAATGGGAGCTTCCTTAAATGAGATTAAGCAACGGATTGCTTCAACGAAGAAAACTAGTCAAATTACCAATGCCATGCAAATGGTATCGGCTGCCAAATTGACCAAATCTGAAGCTCACTCAAAACAGTTTCAAGTTTATGCCTCAAAAGTTCGGGAAGTAGTAACGCATTTAACAGCACAACAGTTAAATGATATTTATTCTGCCGGCCCACAAGATGGGGTGAACTATAACAGTATGCTAATTAGCCGTCCGGTTAAAAAAACGGGCTATATCGTGATTACCTCAGATGGTGGTTTAGTTGGTGGCTACAATAGTTCCATTTTAAAACAAATGATGTCCATGTTAAAAGAAGATCATTCTTCGCCTGATGAATACGTCATGATTGCAATTGGCGGTACAGGTGCGGATTTCTTTAAAGCACGCGGCATTAACTTAGCTTACGAATTACGTAACTTGTCAGATCAACCTAGTTTTGAAGAAGTGCGTAAAATTGTGACGATGGCAACTACGATGTATCAAAATGAAGTATTTGATGAATTGTATGTGTGTTATAACCACCATATTAACTCATTAACAAGTCAGTTTCGTGTTGAAAAAATGTTGCCAATTGTTGATTTGGATCCAGAAGAAGCGGAAAGTTATGAACAAGAATATTTATTTGAACCTTCCAAAGAAGAAATTTTGGATCATTTGTTGCCCCAATATGCAGAAAGCTTGATTTATGGCGCTATCGTGGATGCTAAAACAGCAGAACACGCTGCGGGGATGACTGCAATGAAGACTGCAACAGACAATGCGAAGAATATTATCTCTGATTTGACGATTTCGTATAATCGCGCACGTCAAGGGGCAATTACCCAAGAAATTACCGAAATTGTAGCGGGAGCTGCGGCACTCGATTAATAATTTCGTGAGTGAATGGAGGAAAACAGATGAGTTCAGGCAAGATTGTTCAAGTAATCGGTCCCGTTGTTGACGTGGAATTCTCGTTAGATCAATCATTACCAGACATTAATAATGCCTTGGTTGTCTATAAAAATGACGAACAAAAAACCAAGATTGTATTAGAAGCTGCCTTAGAACTAGGAGATGGTGTGATTCGAACTATCGCCATGGAATCTACTGATGGCTTACAACGGGGAATGGAAGTTGTCGATACTGGCAGTTCCATTTCTGTACCGGTAGGAAAAGAAACATTGGGTCGTGTATTTAACGTTTTAGGAAATACAATTGACTTAGAAGAACCTTTTCCAGCGGATGCTAAACGTAGTGGTATCCATAAAAAAGCGCCTGATTTTGATGAATTAAGCACTAGTACAGAAATTTTAGAAACAGGGATTAAAGTTATTGACCTATTAGCCCCTTATTTAAAAGGTGGTAAAGTCGGATTATTCGGTGGTGCCGGAGTTGGTAAAACCGTTTTAATTCAAGAATTAATTCATAATATTGCCCAAGAACATGGTGGGATTTCTGTTTTTACTGGTGTTGGTGAAAGAACACGTGAAGGTAATGACTTGTATTATGAAATGAAAGAATCTGGCGTTATCGAAAAAACTGCCATGGTATTTGGTCAAATGAATGAGCCACCTGGTGCCCGGATGCGGGTTGCTTTAACCGGACTTACCATTGCGGAATACTTCCGGGACGTTGAAGGACAAGATGTATTGCTCTTTATCGATAATATTTTCCGTTTTACCCAAGCTGGTTCAGAAGTATCTGCCTTATTAGGACGGATGCCCTCTGCCGTTGGTTATCAACCAACTTTGGCTACTGAAATGGGACAACTTCAAGAACGGATTACCTCAACGAAAAAAGGTTCTATTACATCTATTCAAGCTATCTATGTGCCAGCCGATGACTATACTGACCCTGCGCCAGCAACAGCATTTGCTCACTTGGATGCTACAACCAACTTGGAACGCAAATTAACCGAACAAGGGATTTATCCTGCGGTGGATCCACTTGCTTCGTCTTCTAGTGCATTAGCACCAGAAATTGTTGGTGAAGTTCATTATGAAGTAGCCAGTGAAGTCCAACACGTATTACAACGGTACCGCGAATTACAAGATATTATTGCCATCTTAGGGATGGATGAATTATCCGATGAAGAAAAAATCTTGGTCGCTAGAGCGCGCCGAATTCAATTTTTCCTATCACAAAATTTCCATGTTGCCGAACAATTTACCGGTCAACCAGGTTCTTATGTACCAGTTGCCGAAACAATTAAAGGTTTTAAAGAGATTTTAGATGGGAAGCACGATGAATTACCAGAAGAAGCCTTCCGTAATGTCGGTACAATTGAAGAAGCGGTGGAAAAAGCGAAAAAACTAGGCTACTAGAAAGGGGTGCACCATGGAATACTTAACTGTAAATGTGGTAACACCTAATGGTTTAGTCTATGACCATCATGCGAAAATTGTGGTGGCCAATACAACTGCTGGTGAAATTGGTATCTTACCAAAACACGCACCAATTATCACACCTTTAGCCATTGATGAAGTCCGGGTTAAACGAACAGACTCTGATACCCACGTTGACTGGATAGCAGTGAATGGGGGCATTATGGAAGTAAGAGATAATGTCGTTTCCATAATTGCCGATAGTGCCGAACGAGAACGTGATATTGATGTTTCTCGTGCGGAACGGGCAAAACAACGGGCTGAACGGATGATTGAAGAAGCGCGAGAAAAAGAAGATGTCGATCAACTTCGACGAGCAACGGTTGCTTTGCATCGCGCTATTAACCGGATTAATGTTTCTAAACATCAATAAAAAAAGTCAGCAGATTTTTCTGCTGGCTTTTTACATAGGATCAAATAGACTATACCTTTTTTAGTAAATGTTATTTGTAAGAAAGGCGGATTAGCCTTTTTAGTTTTCATAAAAAGTAAAATAAGCTAAAATATAAAAGAGACTTTTAAAAAACGTTTTAAAAGCTTGAAAAAAGTTTTTGTTTTTTTAAGCTACTATTTGTGGTACTATGGGAGTGTTGAATTTTTTACTCAGGAGGAACGCCGAATGCAAATCTATGGTATCGATGCAATTGTACGGGTGATTAGTCATTTTGCGTTTGTCTATTTAGCCTTTTGGGGATTGCGATCTTTACGATTAGACACACTGTTTAAATCGTTTCAGACAGCACAAATCAGAATTATTCTTTTGATGTTTGCTATTGGTTTAGGCTATTTAACGAGTAGTTTTTTCTTAGAAATTCTGAATTTATTGAAGAATGTGTTCTTATCAATTGTGTAACAAATACAAAAAACGTACTTTATGAAAAAGTTATGGTATAATAAAACAGATTTTGAGTGCAGGAGCATTCAGGCTATTTTCTGGAGGGAATTTTAATGGAAGAGATTATCGTTCAAAGTGGTAATCAGCTAAAAGGTACTGTCAAAATTGAAGGTGCAAAAAACGCTGTGTTACCAATCTTAGCTGCAAGTCTATTAGCTGAAGAAGGGACAACCACTTTACGGAATGTGCCAATTTTATCCGATGTTTTAACAATGAATGAAGTAATCCGTCACTTAAACGTGGATGTGGATTTTAATGAAGCAGCAAATGAAGTAACAATTAATGCCTCTCGTCAATTGGAAATTGAAGCACCGTATGAATTGGTTAGCCAAATGCGCGCTTCAATTGTAGTAATGGGACCTTTATTGGCGCGCAATGGTCATGCCAAAGTTGCGATGCCAGGTGGTTGTGCAATTGGCAAACGCCCAATTGACTTACATTTAAAAGGTTTTCAAGCCTTAGGTGCGAAAATTAACCAAAAAGAAGGCTATATTGAAGCTATTGCTGACGAATTACATGGCAATACCATTTATTTGGACTTTCCAAGTGTTGGCGCAACTCAAAATATTATGATGGCTGCTGTTAAAGCAAAGGGCACAACTATTATTGAAAACGTAGCACGGGAACCAGAAATCGTGGATCTTGCCAACGTTTTAAATAAAATGGGCGCGCAAATTTTTGGTGCTGGTACGGAAACAATGCGAATTGAAGGTGTAGAACATTTACATGCAGTGAATCATTCCATTGTTCAAGATCGAATTGAAGCGGGAACATTTATGGTAGCCGCAGCAATGACAGAAGGCAATGTCTTAATTCAAGATGCCATTTCAGAACATAATCGTCCTTTAATTTCTAAATTAAGCGAAATGGGCGTTGAAATTATTGAAGAAGATGCTGGTATTCGTGTTATTGGTCCTAAAGTATTAAAACCAACGGATGTAAAAACGATGCCTCATCCAGGCTTTCCAACAGATATGCAAGCGCAAATGACTGCGATACAAATGTTAGCTCATGGTACAAGTGTGGTAACAGAAACGGTTTTTGAAAATCGTTTCCAACATTTAGAAGAAATGCGCCGGATGAATGCCCACGTAAAAATCGATGGCAATGTCGCCGTCATTGAAGGCGGACATGAAATGCAAGGTGCTTTAGTTTATGCAACGGACTTACGAGCTGCTGCTGCTTTGATTTTAGTTGGTCTACGTTCAAATGGTATTACACGTGTGCGTAATTTAAAATATTTGGATCGAGGCTATTATAATTTTCATAAAAAATTGCAAGCGCTTGGTGGTAACGTGGAACGTGTTGAAATTGAACATAAACCAGCGGCAAAAAGTGCAGCAACAATTGCTTAAGAAATAGAGGTGTAACTGGATGAGATTAAATCGTTATATTATTACGACTTTAGTGAAGATTCTTTTTGTCCTCTTATTAGCTATGATTATGTTCATTATTGGAACGATGATTGGTTATGGTGGAATTGGTGAGGGAATGCCATTAAAAGTTTTTTATCCAGGACTCTGGACGCATATTTTAGATTTTATGAAATAAAATTTTAGTCGACCATTTTGGTCGGCTTTTTTATTTGAGTGTGAATGATTGCAACATCTCAATAAAACCATTTATTTGGAAGTGGGGAAAAGTTAGCATGATACCGTTTTATATTTTGTCTTTTTTGTAAAATTGACGTAATAAAACCTCTTTTTTGTTAGGTACAACCCATTTATTGATAAAATTTTGTTGTTTCTTATTGCAACAATCGTTTTTTTTAGTAAAAGAAATAATAAAATTATTTTTTGTAATATTTATAAATGGCTTAACAAAAGGGATTTTTAAAGCTAAAGATTTCTTATAAGACAAATATTTCGTTTGTAACAAGAAAAACATGTCTGTCCTTTTTCTTGTCAAAGAGGTTTAACTCTCTTGTAACCTACACTTATAAAAGAGATGCTATGATACTTCTCGTGGAAATTTCAATTTATTGTAATGGTGCTTTTTTGATCATTAGAATTTTTATATTTGAGGAGTGTCAATGAAATGCAAACCCGATTATTACCCATTTTAAGTGCAACGATTGTTATCGCCGTAGGTAGTATGCTACCAGTATACGCTGCTGAAAACGAACCAACTAGTACCCCAGCGGTACATACAGAACTTGTTACAAAAGACCAAGCCACTCATTTATCTAGTTCTTTATTACTTCAAACTACTAATAATAAAGCTGTAGACTTGGTGAAAGAAGATATTAAAGCAAAAGAGGCAGCAAAAAAAGCAGCTGCAGAAAAGGCTAAAAAAATTGCAGCTGAAAAAGCTGCTAAAGAAAAAGCCGCAAAAGAAAAGGCAGAAAAAGCAGCTGCTGAAAAGGCTGCCGCAGAAAAAGAAGCAGCAAAAAAAGCGGATGCTGATCAACAAACGAGTGCACAAGATCAAAATCAACCTAGTGGTCAAACGATGATGATGGAAGCAACAGCTTATAGTTCAGATCCAGCGGATGCTTTAGGTGGTGGTTCTATCACAGCAACGGGCCAAAACTTATTGGAAAATCCGATGGCAGTAGCTGTTGATCCAAGCGTTATTCCGCTTGGAACCCGTTTATATGTTGAAGGTTATGGCGAAGCATATGCAGTCGATACTGGTTCGGCGATTCAAGGGAACATTATTGATGTCCACTTTTCTACTGCCGGTCAATGTGAAGCCTGGGGACGACGTCAAGTAAAAGTGACAATTTTAGGATAGCACTGAAAAAGTTCAAGTTGGAATGACTTGAACTTTTTTACTTGTCTCAGAGATAAAATTGACGTATGCTTTTGCCAGTACGAAACACTTGTAGAAAGGACAGGTTTCATGAAAAAAATAATGATTGGGCTGGTTAGAGGCTATCAGCGCTTTATCTCGCCGTTATTTCCACCCAGTTGTCGTTATTACCCGACATGTTCTTCATATATGATTCAAGCTGTTGAAAAACACGGCGCTTTAAAAGGTGGAATTATGGGCACAGCAAGAATATTGCGGTGTCATCCTTTTGTAAAAGGCGGATTGGATTATGTTCCTGAAACTTTTTCATTACGGCGCAATCCCAATAAGCCAGCTGATAAAGCAATGAAGTCCCATCATCATTAAAGCAGTTGTGACAGAAGTAGTCAGCTTCAAGAAATAAGGGGGAATTTTTTGAAAATTCCTTCTTAAATTGTTCCCAAATTTCGCCTTATTTCCAAAGAAGTTGCTTTGGGAATACTGTTTATTCGGAAAAAGGAGGTATGACAAGACTTTTGTCATACCTCCTTTTTTTAACGGTAAAGAGATTATAAGATTTTTTTTAGGAATAAAGTAATACCATGGTTGGAATTGGCTTTATAAAGGAGCTCTCGAGGACAATAAGTCAAAAGCTTGAGAAATTTGAAGAGCAATTTATTAAAATTTCATCTTAATACTTGAGCGCGAAAAAAGTCCCTGCTGCTTTTCTGACGGAAAGAAATTATAACTGCAATTTCCTATAAGAATATTTAAAAGAAGTAATGGTTTTCATTTTAACTTTTGCTTTTTTTTAAGTACACTTTAGATGAAAGAGTTGTATTGTGAAAGGAAGCGGTAATAATGAATCTTTTAATATTTGATTGTGGTGAAACCAACATTCGACATGCTTATTGGAATAATAATCAATTAGAGCAACGAGGTACTTTTAAAACTCCTTCCACGTGGGAACAATTAAAACAAGATTTTTTAACGATATATGAAAGTTCCCAAAAGACCATAAATGGGATTGCCCTATCTGTTCCTGGAAGCGTGAATAAAGAAAAACAACGCATTGAAGGGAATACCACTATTTCTTATCTGTTGGGCTTTAATATTTTTGCCGAGTTGGAAGAGTTATTCGGCTTACCAGTGACCATTGAAAATGACATTAATTGTGCCGGAATGGCAGAATTTTATCTTGGCGCCGCAAAAGATACGCAAGATGCTGTTTTTGTAAGTATGGGAAATGAAATTAGCGGAACACTATTTTTAAAAGGTCAAATCCACAAAGGAATTCATCTTTATGGCGGTCATTTTGGCTTGATGTACTTAAATAATGGTAATAATTTTTCTGAACTTGCGACTCCTGTTCAAATGGCCTTTCGCTATTGCAAAAGAATGGGTTTAGATCCCGCTGAAAAAAACAGTGCTGCTGTTTTTGCGCTGGCTAAAACAGAAGATAGAATTGCAAAAGAAGAAGTAAATAATTTTTATGAGTATTTCGCTCAAGGTTTATGGAATATTCAATTTAGTTATGATCCGGAACTGATTGTTTTAGGGACAGCTACTAGTGAAGATAATGATTTGGAAGAATTGTTAGATGAAATCAATCAAAGATTACTACAAAAATTAACGGCCAATGGTATTGTAGATTTTGTGCCTAAAATTGTTACTTCTCAGGGTGGTAAGTTTGCGAATTTAATTGGGGCAGCGGCAAACTTTTTTGCTAGACAACAAGGAGAAGCCTAACCTGCATTTGTAAATAGGAAACAAAATATTACCTGAATAAACAGGATCTGCAAGATAAGTGTCAGCATGATGTATGTCTGACATCTACTTATTAGAACTGGAATTCAGGTTTTTTTGTATTTAGATTCTTTTGTAATGGGAATAAGAGAGGCGTGTTTCACCAATATTGTTTGTCTTAAAAAAAATTAAATGATAAAATTATTAAAATAAGGAAATAAAAAGATTTGTTATTGCGGAGATTAACAAAGAGAAAAGTCCTAGCATTGATGATGAGATCATGATTTTATGATTTGTTTTTCATTAAAAGGCTTACATAAAATAAAAGAAGAATAATTGATGAAATATTCTGAATATTCATTGACTTTATTCTGAATTTTCAGTATATTTTATAACATATCCCATTCACCATAGCCGTGGCAGATATGTATCAGGAAAACAACTTGTATTTCTGAAGGCGTCGTTTTTATCACCGGTCTAAAGCGTAGCAACGCGGAAATGTGATATTTCGTTTAATTAGAAGTTTTAGGTATGATTTGACATTTTGCTAAGGAAACAAAGAGGAGGAATAGTATGAAAAAGAAATTTGCGTTTTTATTTACAGGATTAGTATTGTTATCTGCGTGTAGTGCAGCACCAAAAAGTGGTGGAGCTACAGAAGGATCAGCAGGGGGCAACAAACAAGAAGGCGATACGATCAAGATTGGTATGAATATGGAATTATCTGGCGCTGTAGCGGCTTATGGCAGTGCTGAAAAAGAAGGTATTGAGCTAGCGGTAGAGCAAATCAATGCAGATGGGGGCATTGACGGTAAAAAAATTGATTTAATCTCAAAAGATAATAAATCAGACAATAATGAAGCAGGAACCGTTGCGACAAATCTGACTACGAATAGTAAAGTCGTTGCTTTGATTGGCCCGGCAACCTCGGGGGCAGTTAAATCTGCTTTACCCAACGCTACCAAAGCAGAAGTACCACTAATCACGCCATCTGGTACAGATGATGCAATTACAAAACAAGGGGATAATGTGCAAGAGTATGCTTTTCGCTCTTGTTTCCAAGATAGCTTCCAAGGGAAAATTTTAGCTAAATATGCTCATGAAAATTTAAAAGCAGATAAAGCGATTATCTTAGGCGATAATTCTAGCGACTATGGTATTGGTTTAACAAAAGCTTTTAAAGATGAATATAAAGGCCAAATCGTGGCCGAAGAAAATTTTACTGAAGGAGATAAAGATTTCCAAGCAGTCTTAACTAAAATTAAAGATAAAGATTTCAACGTTTTATATATTCCTGGTTACTATACCGAAGCCGGCTTAATTATTAAACAAGCACGGGAAATGGGAATTGATACACCAATTGTGGGCGCCGATGGTTTTGGCGATGCCAAATTAGTTGAAACAGCAGGTGCTGGTAATGTGTCAAATGTTTTTTATACTGGACATTTCTCAACCAAAGCTCCTGCAACAGATAAAGTGGAACCCTTTATTAAAGCTTTTAAAGAAAAATTTGATAAAGAACCATCTTCATTTAACGCTTTAGCTTATGATGCGGTTTATATGGTAAAACAAGCCATTGAAGATGAAGGCTTTGCAGATTCTAGTGCAATCAAAAATGGATTAGCAAACTTGAAAGACTTCAAAGGCGTCACAGGAGAAATGACGATTGATAAAGAACACAACCCTGAAAAATCTGCCGTCGTACTTGGTTTAACAGATGGAAAAGAAACTTCAGCGGAAACTGTAAATCCGTAAAGATGAACTTTGAAAGGTTAGATAAAGTAAACTTTGGTAAAATATCGCACATTGGTTGCTAACAAGTACTTGTTATAAAGCAAGTAACTTAGTAAACAAGAACAGCGATACTTTTACGATAGTGACTCTTTTATCCCAACCTTTTTTTAAAAGATAAATGGATGTGATGAGATGGAAATGATGGTTCAACAATTGATAAACGGCCTTTTTTTAGGTAGTATCTACGCATTATTGGCCTTGGGCTATACAATGGTTTATGGGATCATCAAGTTAATCAACTTTGCTCATGGTGAAGTTTATATGATTGGGAGCTTTATTGGCTATTTTTTGATTAACTTAGGCGGCTTAGGTTTTTTCCCAGCACTTTTGCTTTCCATGGCTGCTAGCGCAGTACTGGGTGTTGTGATTGAGTTTTTAGCATACCGACCACTACGCAAATCAACGCGAATTGCCGCTTTGATTACGGCTATTGGTGTTTCTTATTTACTGCAAAATGTCATGATTTTCTTCTTTAGTCCTGATGTCAGAGCATTTCCGCAAGTAATTAAGCGCACAACATACAGTTTAGGATTTATTAAAGTCAGTAATATTCAGGTGTTAATTTTGACGGTATCAGTTGTTTTAATGATTTTGTTACAGTTGATTGTCAAGAAAACAAAAATGGGGAAAGCCATGCGGGCTGTGAGCGTTGATGCAGATGCCGCGCAACTCATGGGAATTAACGTTAATCGGACAATCTCTTTTACCTTTGCGTTAGGTTCTGCATTAGCTGCGGCTGGCGGGATGCTGATTGGTCTTTATTACAATTCCATTGATCCGATGATGGGGGTTACACCCGGTTTGAAATCTTTTGTGGCTGCAGTTTTAGGTGGCATTGGGATTATTCCCGGGGCGGCTTTAGGTGGATTTGGGATTGGCTTAATTGAAACCATTGCCACAGCACTAGGATTTTCTGATTTTAAAGATGCAATAGTCTATTTTGTTTTGATTCTAATTTTATTAATTCGTCCCGCAGGAATTTTGGGCAAGAATATTAAAGAGAAAGTGTAGGTGACCAGGATGAAAAAGAATTTGAAATACAATTTAACCTGGTTAGGTTTAGCCATTTTCGTCTATGTTGTTTTGTTAGTCTTGTATAATACTGGTGTGATTACGATGTTTACCGATCGTATTATTGTAAATATTGGAATTAACATTATTTTAGCAGTGGGACTAAATTTGATTATCGGCTTTTCTGGTCAGTTTTCTTTAGGTCATGCCGGTTTTATGGCAATTGGTGCATATTCCGGGGCCATTATGTCGATTAATAATCCTACCTATGGCGGTTTTTTCTCTGGCTTGCTAGTAGGAATGGTAATTTCTGGTGTGGTAGCTTTAGTTGTAGGTGTGCCAACATTACGATTAAAAGGCGATTATTTAGCAATTGCAACATTAGGAATTTCAGAAATTATTCGTATTTTGATTGTCAATATGCGGGATATCACGAATGGACCAACTGGAATTTTTGGTATTTTACAATTTACAACTTGGGAAACAGTATATGCTTTTGCCGTTTTAACGCTACTCATTGTCTCAAACTTTGTGCACAGTGGACCTGGACGAGCAACCTTAGCAGTTAGAGAAGATGAAATTGCGGCCGAATCAATGGGCGTTAATACGACTAAATACAAAGTTGTCGCCTTTGTTTTAGGGGCCATCACTGCCAGTATTGCTGGAACATTATTTGCCGGTTACCAACAATCAGTCTTTCCAAAAGATTACGGTTTTATGAAATCTATCGATATTTTGATTATCGTGGTTTTTGGTGGGATGGGTTCTACGACAGGAGCAGTAGTTTCTGCCATTGTTTTAGGTGTATTAAATATGTTCTTACAAGACTTTGGCTATGTCCGAATGATTGTCTATGCTTTAGCATTAATTATCATTATGATTTTTAAACCAAGTGGGTTATTAGGAACTTGGGAATTTTCTGTGAAGAAGATTTGGCAAAAATTCACAAAGGGGGATGATGCAGATGCCTCTATTAACAGTTAAAAATATGACCAAAAATTTTGGCGGTTTAGCTGCCGTTTCTCATGTGAATATGACGTTGGAAACCAATGAATTAGTTGGCTTAATTGGCCCGAATGGGGCGGGTAAAACCACTTTATTCAATCTTTTAACAGGGGTTTACGAGCCGAGTTCAGGAGATGTTTTTTTCTCCCCAAAAGGACAAGAAGAAAGACTAAACGGGATTAAGCCATATCGTACAGCAAAAATGGGTCTATCGCGGACGTTCCAAAATATTCGTCTTTTTAAAGATTTAAGTGTTTTGGATAATGTTTTAATTGCCATGAATGCCAAGCATCAAGAAGGCTTTTTTACCAGTGTGTTACGTTTGCCAAAGTTTTATCGTAATGAAGAAACTTTAAAACAAAAAGCACTAGAATTGTTGGCAATTTTTGGGTTGGAACAGAAGTTGACGACGATGGCAAAAAATTTACCTTATGGCGAACAGCGTCGTTTGGAAATTGTTCGGGCATTGGCGACAGAACCGAAAATTTTATTTTTGGATGAACCAGCAGCGGGGATGAATCCACAAGAAACAGCGGAACTAACTGAATTGATACGCAAAATTCAAAAAGATTTTCAACTTACCATTCTTTTAATTGAACATGATATGAGTCTTGTTATGGATGTCTGTGAACGCATTTATGTATTGGAATATGGGCGCATTATTGCAGAAGGTGAACCGGAGCAAATTAAAGCGGATCCCCGCGTTATTAAAGCCTACTTGGGAGGGGATATGTAATGCTTGAAATTAAAAATTTGACCGTTCATTATGGTGTGATTGAAGCCGTGCATGACGTTTCTTTTGGCGTGAATAAAGGCGAGATTGTTTCCTTAATTGGCGCTAACGGTGCCGGTAAAACGACAATTTTACGGACTATCTCGGGATTGTTGCGACCTAGCCACGGAGAAATTTTATTCAAAAATCAAACAATTAATAAGACGCCACCACAAAAAATTGTCGCGTCTGGCTTGTCTCAAGTACCAGAAGGGCGTCATGTTTTTAGTGGCCTAACGGTGCAAGAAAACTTGGAAATGGGCGCCTTTTTACGTAAAGACGGTGAAGTAAAAAAAGACTATGAACAAGTTTTTGAAAAGTTTCCCGTATTAAAAGAACGACGCAATCAAGATGCAGCAACCCTTTCTGGTGGTGAGCAGCAAATGCTCGCAATGGGTCGTGCGTTAATGTCCAAACCAGAATTGCTGCTTTTGGATGAACCTTCGATGGGCTTGGCCCCAATTTTTATTAAAGAGATTTTCAGTATTATTGAAGAAATTAATCAGCAGGGAACCACGATTTTGCTTATTGAACAAAATGCAAAAATGGCTTTATCTATTGCAGACCGTGGGTATGTTTTAGAAACTGGGAGTGTAGTTTTAAGCGGGACTGGGGAGGAATTATTAGCCAGCGATGAAGTGAAAAAAGCATATTTAGGGGGTTAAAAGATGAGCGTTAGTGATTTTATGACAAAAAACGTAGTAGTAGTGGCACCCGAAACACCAATTTTTGATGCCATTGATTTGATGAAACAACACGATATTCATCGTTTACCGGTGCTACAAAATGATAAATTGGTCGGCTTAATTACTGAAGGAATTATTCAAGAGGCAATGCCCTCAAAAGCGACTAGTTTAAGTGTCTATGAAGCCAATTATTTATTGAATAAAACAACAGTTGGTGATGTCATGGAAAAAAATGTTTTAACTATTGACCCAGATGCTTTATTAGAAGATGCCATATATAAAATGCGGGAAAATAAAATTGCAGTGCTCCCAGTAGTAGAGCAGGAAACAGTGACAGGGATTATTACAAACAATGATATTTTTGCAGCCTTTTTAAAAATTACCGGCTATAATGACGGCGGTACACGAATTAGTCTACAAATTGCCGATGATCATGTAGGAATCTTAGCAGAAATTACGAAGCTTTTAGCCGAACATGATTTTAGTATTTTAACCATCGTGGTGAATCGAATGGAACTTGCGACAATTGTTGAAATTCAAGTTCAGACCCGCAATGTTGAAAAGGTGAAAGAAGTTCTAACAAATGCTGGCTATTTGGTGACAGCCGCTGTTTTAACCAATGCCAATAATGAATAAAAATAGCTGAAGATGCCCAAACAAAGAGCACTTTTTAGGCACTTGTTGCGCCAAATAAAAATGTGATCAGTCTTGTTTGGGTATTTCATTTCCTTTTTATACCAAAGCACAAAAGAATGTGATAAAATACTTTAGCGAGGTGAGAAGGATGACAAAGAAAAAAGATATTGAAGTGAAAGTAGAAGAAGTAAAAAAAGATATTAAAGGTAAAAATTACACTGTGAATCAATTGTCAATTGGCAAAAAAGTTATTGGGGAAATTTTGACCATGAGTGAAAAAAATTATGAGGCTTTCTTGGGAGAAGAAGATTTAGGCGCTTATAAATCCCTTGATTTAGCAGTAGAAGCTGTCTTATTACAACATAATTTACATGACTAAAATTTCTGTAAAAAAAATTGAAATTACCACTTGCATTTTTTAGTTATTTTTTGTATTATAACTAAGTCAGGTTGATTAAAACCTTTCGGAGGAGTAGCGAAGTGGCTAAACGCGACGGACTGTAAATCCGTTCCTTAGGGTTCAGTGGTTCGAATCCACTCTCCTCCACCATTGGGGTATAGCCAAGCGGTAAGGCAAGGGACTTTGACTCCCTCATGCGTTGGTTCGAATCCAGCTACCCCAGTTTTTTAGCACATCTTCTCGTGAAGATGTGTTTTTTTTGTAGTTAAAGAGATTATAGGATTTCACAAGAAATAGCCGATATCCAGAAGCCTTACTTGCGGGCAGAAGGAGATCGTTCAGCTTTTCTTGTTGGCAATGGCTTTTTTAATGCAGGCAAGTGGTGTTGTCATTTTTTTCTATCCTTTTCAATTAGCAGAAAATATCGTTTTTAAATTTACTAAATGTTACTAAATAAATTGACGTTCTTCTTTACCACAGCTATACTAAATATGAGATTGAAAAGGCTTTTAGTCTATTTAGAAAAAACTAAAGGAGCGGTGGCAATGGCAACAGTTGAAAAGTTAACGAGTCAAGCATGGGATACTTATTATGAAGTGAAAAATGAAAATGGAGTAATTTTAGGATTACATCCTTTTGGCGCACGCGCGATATCATTAGCATTACCAGTTGATGAGGGGATGCGCGATATATTAGTTGGCTGCAAGAACCTAGTGGATTACAAAGAAAATAGCTATTATAACGCGGCCATTGGTCCGGTCGCCGGTCGAATTGCAGGCGCTCATTTTGAATTAGAGGGTAGCCATTATAAAACAGAGGCTAACCAAAAAGGCAATACATTACATGGTGGTTTTGAAGGGTTTGACCGACGAGAATGGTCAGCAGAACCTTTTACAACTGAAAAAAAAGCAGGTGTCGTTTTTACCTTGAAAGATCCCGACGGCTATCATGGTTTTCCAGGTAATTTAGTTGCTAAAGTAACTTATACACTATCTGATGATAATCATTATAGTTTCCAATTTGAAGCAACAACGGATAAACCAACGCTATTTAACCCCACCAATCACGGCTACTATAATTTAACCGGTACACCAAGTAATGCTATCGATGAACATATTTTACAAATCAATGCCAACTTTGTCGCAGAAACAAATGATGATGTTACCACTACTGGTAATAAGGTAGCCGTGGCTGGTACAAAATTTGATTTTGTTCGGGGGACTAAGATTGGAGCGACATTATTAGATGATCCATTTTTAATTGAAGCGAATGTATCTAATGCTCTAACTTTAACTGCACCTGATGGAAAAGTGTCCTTAACTCTGGTAACCCAGGCTCCTGCTGTCGTGATTTATACTACAGGTCAAGGGGAAGTGGGAACACAGATGAATACTGGGGTTATGACAAATCACGGTGCTGTCGCTATTGAACCTCAAGGTGTTCCAGGCACAGAGCTTTACCCACAATTTGGAAATATTACGTTGACACCAGAGAAAAAATATTCCATGATGAGTACTTTTAAACTTACTTTCTAATGGACAATACATCTTAGTAACCTCACTAGAAATTTTTAGTGAGGTTTTTACTTGACCATTTTCGTTTACAGTTGTAAACTTAAAAAGAAGTTGAGATTACATTTGTAAACGAGGTGAGAAGTAATGACATTAGAACCTGTCAAGATTAGTGATGCAGAATGGGAAGTTATGCGGGTTTTGTGGACGCTGAATGCCGCAACGGCTCATGAAATTGCTGAAATTTTAGCCGATAAAATGGATTGGAAATTGGCGACGGTTAAAACCCTCTTAGGGCGTTTAAGTAAAAAAGAGGTTATTTATAGTGAAGCGGATGGGAAGAAGTTTATCTATTATCCGAAGGTTTCAGAAACAGAAACTGTTCGCAGTGCGACTGAAAATCTGTTTTCTCATATTTGTGCCAAAAAGATTGGTTCAACTATTGCAGATTTGATCGATGATGCCCAGTTAACAGCACAAGATATAACTGCAATTCAAGCTGCTTTAGCTGCAAAAACGCCGGTAGCCAGTATCGCCTGCAATTGTATTCCGGGGCAATGTGAATGCGGAACCCATCAAGTAAAAAAACAAATGAAAAAATAATGATTAAGAAAAGAGGAAATAAAAATGAAACAAACATTTAATATTAGTGGTATGAGTTGTGAACACTGTGTAGCTCGAGTAGAAGGTACAATTAATGCTTTACCGGGAGTAAAAAAAGTCAAAGTTAATTTAAAGAAAAATAATGGTGTGGTGAAGTATGACGATAGTCAATTAACGAATGACAAAATTATTGAAGCAGTCACGGCCGCAGGTTATCCAACTGAGGTGGCCTAATGAATAATGAGCAAGTCGCAACATTTGTTATTACCGGAATGACGTGTGCCAATTGCTCAGCTCGGGTTGAAAAAGAATTAAACGCTCAACCGGGTGTGGCACAAGCTACTGTCAATTTGGCAACTGAAAAAGCTACTGTCCAATTTAAAGAAACAACCGCTGAAGTTTTAATTAAAAGTGTTGAAAATATTGGTTACGGTGCTATCTTAGATGACGAAGCCCATCAACAACAAGTAGCCGAAAAAAAACAAGCGCAGATTAAAAAAATGCAACGGGATTTAATTCTTAGTGTCGTTTTAGTCACCCCTTTAATGCTGGCGATGATTGCAATGTTACTTGGGGTTAATGCTTCGTGGGTGCATTTTTTTCATCTCCCTATTGTACAATTAATTTTGGTTACACCCATTCAATTTGGGGTTGGATTGCGCTTTTATAAAGGTGCATATCACGCTTTAAAAACGAAAGCACCCAATATGGATGTTTTAGTTTCTTTAGGAACAACCGCAGCTTTTCTTTTAAGTTTTTATAATGGCTTTTTAGGAGGAAACCCTCATGAGCTGTATTTTGAAAGCAGTGGGATGATTATTGCTTTAATTTTATTAGGAAAATATCTGGAAACCACTGCGAAAAATAAAACCAGTTCAGCAATTAAACAATTAATGCAGTTACAAGCCAAAACTGCTCGCGTTTTAAATGAAGATGGTAGTCAAAGTGAAGTGGCTATTGAAGCTGTGACAAAGGCAATGAAAGTTGTTATTTTCCCCGGGGAACAAATTCCAGTTGATGGTTTAGTTGTGAGTGGAAAGACAACTGTAGATGAAAGTATGCTAACAGGCGAGAGCATGCCAGTTGAAAAAGTGGTAAACAGTACAGTTTTTGGCGGTACGGTGAATAATAATGGCCAATTAGTCATTCAAACTTTGAAAGTTGGCAATGAAACGGTTTTAGCACGAATTATTCGCATGGTTGAAGATGCGCAAGGTCAAAAAGCCCCAATCCAACAAATTGCGGACAGAATTTCAGCAGTGTTTGTTCCCAGCGTTTTAGCAATTGCTATGGTAACATTAATTGTAACGGGACTTGTGAGTGGAAACTGGCAAGCAGCTTTGATTCATAGCGTGGCTGTACTCGTTATTGCTTGTCCTTGTGCGTTGGGTCTAGCTACACCGACGGCTATTATGGTAGGAACTGGCTTAGGAGCCAAAAATGGTATCTTAATTAAAGGCGGGGCGGTTTTAGAACAAGCTGCGCAATTAAATGCGATTGTTTTAGATAAAACAGGGACAATTACAAAAGGAAAACCTACTGTAACAAATTTGCATATAGCAGATGAAAATTTATTAACAACGTTAGTTAGTTTAGAAGCAGCCTCTGAACATCCTTTGGCAGCAGCAATCGTCCATTATGGTGAAGAAAAAAATATAACGCCATTGACTATTAAGCATTTTGAAGCTCTTCCAGGTTTAGGAATTAAAGGACAAGTGAATGGTAAAACTTATTTTGTCGGCAATCCCAAACTTATGGTAGATAAAGTCGATAAGGAAAACTACCTTATGAAACTAGAGCAATGGACAAAAGAAGGAAAGACTGTCATGTTGCTGTCAGATGAAAAAACAGTTCTAGGTGCAGTAGCTGTAGCAGATGAAATCAAACCAACTTCAAAAACAGCAATCAAAACATTACAAAATCACGGTATTGCTGTCTATATGTTAACTGGCGATAACAAAGCCGCCGCAGAATATATTGGGCATCAAGTAGGTATTGCGGCTACCAATATTTTTGCTGAAGTAATGCCAGCTGAAAAATCAGCCAAAGTGGCAGAATTACAACAAAAAGGTGCATTGGTTGGTATGGTAGGCGATGGAATCAATGATGCGCCTGCTCTTGCCTTGGCTGATGTGGGTATTGCCATGGGAAGCGGGACAGACATTGCCATGGAAACAGCAGATATAACTTTGATTCATAGCGATTTAAGTTATTTGGATCAAATGCTGCAATTGTCAAAAGCCACCATTAAAAAGATTAAGCAAAATCTATTCTGGGCGTTTGTCTACAACACAATCGGGATTCCTTTTGCTGCTTTAGGATTTTTAAATCCAATTATAGCCGGGGGTGCGATGGCTTTTAGTTCAGTTAGTGTTTTATTGAACTCACTTAGTCTCAATCGATTAAAACTAGAAAAGAGGGAGTAGTGATGAAAGACTCAAAAGAGATGAATGAAAAGATGCCTCATCATAATGAAGATGAAAAGAAGATGGTGCAGATGACCCATGAACATCATCAAATGGGAAAAAATACAGATAAACTACAAGATTCTGATTCGTATAACAACAATAGTGAGGCAGACAAAGATAGTACACACGACATGGCTCCGATGGCACACGATTCTGCAGAGCATGAAATGCATCACGATATGCACCATGATATGAGCCATAAAGGACACAATATGAATCATATGGATCACGAGATGAGTGGAATGGATCATTCTATGCATATGGGCAATTTTAAGCAGAAATTTTGGCTTTCCTTAGTCTTAGCAATTCCTATTATTTTACTTTCACCTATGATGGGAGTTAATTTGCCTTTTCAATTCACTTTTCCAGGTTCAGATTATGTTGTTCTAATTTTAGCGACAATCCTATTTGTTTATGGTGGTCAACCATTTTTAAGTGGGGCCAAAATGGAACTACAAATGAAAAATCCAGCCATGATGACTTTAATTGCAATGGGGATTTCTGTTTCTTACATTTATAGTCTTTATGCCTTTATTGCCAATCACTTTTTAAACACTAAACATGTAATGGACTTTTTCTGGGAATTGGCCACTTTAATTGTGATTATGTTATTGGGGCATTGGATTGAAATGAACGCTGTCAGCAATGCTAGCAGTGCGCTAAAAAAATTGGCAGAATTATTACCGGATACAGTAACTCGGATTCACGACAATGGTAAAGAAGAAAAAATTTCCCTCCAAGAAGTACATGAGGGGGATACTTTAATTGTCCGTGCAGGGGATAAAATGCCTACAGACGGTTTGATTTTAAAAGGTGAAACTACTGTGGATGAATCAGCTGTAACAGGAGAATCGCGAGGGGTGGTTCGTAAAACTGGAGATCAAGTGATTGGTGGTTCTGTTAATGGAGATGGCACCATTAACATTAAAGTGACCGGTACCGGTGAAAATGGCTATTTAGCCAAAGTAATGAAGATGGTAAAAGATGCTCAAGCCAAAAAGTCACACTTGGAAGCTTTATCGGATAAAGTAGCCAAATGGCTGTTTTATGTTGCACTAACTGCCGGCGTTTTGGCTTTTGTGGCGTGGTTAATCGCAGCTGATCTGCCGACTGCTTTAGATCGTATGGTAACAGTTTTTGTGATTGCCTGTCCCCATGCTCTAGGCTTAGCGATTCCACTAGTAGTAGCACGCTCAACTTCTTTAGCGGCTCAAAATGGATTGTTGCTAAAAAATCGTAATGCAATTGAAAATACTTATGATTTAGATACGATACTCTTAGATAAAACCGGCACGTTAACTGAAGGCACTTTTGCGGTTACTGGTGTTGAAATGTTGGCAACAGACTGGCAAAAAGATGCAGCCTTACAATATATTGGTGCTTTGGAAAAAAATGCAAATCATCCAATTGCTACAGGGATTATGAAATATATCAATGCTGAAAAAATTGAAGTACCAAATAGTCATGACCTGAAAAATATAGCAGGTGTGGGCTTGTCTGGAATGGTAGCAGATCATCATCTTTTGATTGCAAACGATAAAGAACTAACCAAGCGTAGTCTATCTGTTCCAAAAGAAACACTAGCACCGTATTTAGCACAGGGAAATACAATCAGCTATTTATTTGTCGATGATAAATTAATCGCGCTAATCGCTTTAGGTGATAAGGTAAAACCTGAAGCAAAACAATTTATCCAAGCTTTAAAAGATCGAGGAGTAGAACCTGTGATGTTAACCGGTGACAATCAAGAAGCTGCCTCGGCCGTAGCCAATTATTTGGGTATTGATAATTTTCATGCAGGTTTGTTACCAGATGGTAAAGAAAAAATTGTCAGTGAAATGACAAAATCTGGTAAAAAAGTGGCCATGGTTGGGGATGGTATTAACGATGCACCCGCCCTTGCCCGTGCTACAGTGGGGATTGCCATTGGTGCCGGGACAGATGTTGCTATTGATTCAGCCGATGTGGTGTTAACCAATAGTAACCCGGAAGATATTTTACATTTCTTGGATTTATCCAAACAAACGCGCAATAAAATGATTCAAAATCTATGGTGGGGAGCGGGATATAATATTATCGCAATTCCTTTGGCTGCTGGAATTTTGGCTCCAGTTGGCATTATTTTAAGTCCAGCTGTAGGGGCGATACTAATGTCGCTTAGTACCGTGATTGTAGCTATTAATGCGATGACTTTAAAAATAAAAAAATAGAATAACAAGAAAGCTGCACATCATTTTTTTCGTGATGTTGCAGTTTTTTTGTACGTTTTTTGAATTTGTAAGTTCAATTAAGCAGTGGTACGCAAAAAAATGAAGATTAAAAAAAGAGAGGAAAAATCGTGACAGTATATACTTTGTAGTATATACTAAATGTCGAGAGGAATCTGGAGGTGTTTTATGCAACAGCAACGAATAAAAAAAGGACTAATCGCCATTTTATACGCTTTTTTATCAACTATTGCATTAAATATGTTTTGGATACCAGGCAAAATATATGCGAGTGGTATCACGGGCACAGCGCAGCTTTTATCACAAGTGTTGGCAGATAAGTTACACTTTGATTTTTCTATTCCGTTACTGGTCTTATTTTTTAATATCCCATTGTTAGCGGTTGCAGCTAAAGCGATTGATCGTGAATTTACTTTGTTTACAATTTTTGCTGTTGTTTTAACCTCTATTATGATGAAAATAATACCGGTCGTCAACTTATCAACAGATCCGGTGATTTGTGCGGTTTTTGGTGGTGTTCTTCATGGTTTCTCCGTGGGTCTCACGCTAAATAGCGATTTTTCGACGGGAGGATTAGATATTCTCGGCATTTTAGTTAAAAAAGCAACCGGTCGCAGTATTGGTTCGTTTTTTATTTTTTATAATGTGACGTTGCAAATCTTTGCTGGTTTAATATATGGTTTCCCCTATGCTTTTTATAGTGCTGTTTCCTTTTTTATTAGTGGGCGTATGGTCGATTATGTGAATGCCAAACAAAAACGAGTGCAAGTGATGATAGTAACTGAAAAAGCATCCTTGTTAACAGGTGTTTTGCAAAGTTATTTTCAACGAGGGATTACAGTAATTAATAATGTTGAAGGTGGATTTGACCACCAGCAAAGAAAATTATTATTATTAGTTATCTCTAAGCGGGAACTAAAAGCAGTAGAAAAAGTGATTGCTGATTTTGATCAGCACGCTTTTATTAGTGTAGCATCAGGGGTAAGCGCCAACCGCACCTTTTATGAGTGGTAAGAAAGTAGGGAAAAGATGAAAAAACAAGCAGTATTTGAAGAGATTGCCGCAGAAATTGCGCAACGTGTCGGAAATGGAATCTATGTTACGAGTCAAAAACTACCTTCTGAGTATGATTTAGCAGAAGAATTTCAATGTAGCCGTCTAACTGTCCGAAAAGCAGTAGATTTATTGATTAAACAAAACATTTTGATGAAAGAAAAAGGCAAAGGTACATATGTCATGAAACAACCCAAAATTCAAAGTGGTTCCGGCGGTTTACAAAGTTTTACCGAGACTGCTAAAGCACAAGGGAAAACGACGCGTACTGAAATCTTACATTTTGAAACGGTTACCCACTTACCCGAGAAAATTTATCAGGCTTTTGGCGCCTATGCAAATGAAGAAATTGTTTATTTGGTAAGACGACGCTATTTTGATGAAGAGCCTATGACAATTGAAAATTTATATATCTTAAAGCGCTATCTAGGGGATTGTACAAAAGAACAATTACGCGCTTCTTTGTATCAAGTGATTGAACAACATATCGAAATTGGCTATTCTCATCAAGAAGTCGAAGCGGTAAAAGTCACACCGGATTTAGCAAAATTATTGGAAGTGGCAACAGATGAACCTTTACTGCTCGTTCATTCGATGACATATTCTCCTTCTGCAAAGCCAATCTTGTATGATACTTCTTTTTATCGTGCCGATAAATATACTTTTAAGAATACTTTAGTAAGACAAAAATAGTATTTAAATAATTTTGAAAAAGGAGATTAAAAAGATGGATGAAGTTAATAAACTCATTGAGGAAAACTGGCCTGATTTGTTAAAAGTTTTGCAACAAGTCATGCAAGTTCCCAGTGTTAAAGGAAAACCTGAATTAAATGCACCTTATGGGATTGAACCGCGGCGTGTCGTTGATTTGGTTTTGGATTTAGGCAAATCATATGGGTTTAAAACAGGTATAGTAAATAATGCTGTGGGGTATGTTCAGTGGGGAGAAGATGAAGACTATATCGGAGTGTTAGGACATCTAGATGTCGTTCCAGCTGGAAATGGTTGGGACTTTCCACCTTTTGATTTAAGTGAAAAAGACGGACGCTTTTATGGTCGCGGTATTTTGGATAATAAGGGGCCTATCATGAGTTGTTTTTATGCGCTAAAACTGCTAAAAGATGCCGGTTTTAAACCACAAAAAACGATTCGAATTATGTTTGGAACCGATGAAGAAAGTGGGATGTCTGATATTCCCCAATACTTAGCCAAAGAAAAACCACCTGTTTTTGGTTTTACTCCCGATTGTAAATATCCGGTGGTTTACGGCGAGCGTGGAATTGTAAATATCCAAATAGCAACAAATTTTAAAGCTGAAGAATTAAAGGTATTAGGGGAGTTTAAAGGCGATCAAGCCAGAGATCACGTTCCAGATGAATTGAGCGTTACTGTAAACCAAAATGAAGTGACTGTAAAAGGAAAACGTGCGCCTTCAAATGCGCCTGAATTAGGCGTGAATGCCATTGTTTTATTAGCAGAAAAACTCACAAAAGAAAATGACTTAAGTGTCGCGTTAAAGCAATACTTTACTTGGTTAACCAAGGTATTAAAAGACCAACATTATGGTGAAGGTCTTGGTTTAGCACTGTCCGATGAAGATTCGGGAAAATTAATTTTAACCCCAGTTATTTTACAAAAAAATAGCGAAGGTTTGTCATTGGAAATTGCTTTTCGCTATCCTGTTTCGTCTACTCAAGAAGAAGTCGTAGCCGGTGTGTTAAAACAAGTACCAAAAAATTCCACTGTAAATATTGTTCGCAGTTTACCCGGAATTCGTCACAAAAAAGATTCACCTGAAATTGAAAAGTTATCCGCTATTTATGCGAAAGTAACCGGTAATGATAGCCGTCCTGTAACGACTACCGGGGCTACTTATGCGCGGAAAATGCCTAATATCTTAGCTTTTGGTCCTTCATTTCCCGGGCAAAAAGGAATCGCCCATAATGCCAATGAGTACATGGATGTCAGTGATTTAAAAATGAACTTGGAAATTTATCTTCGCAGTATTCAAGCGCTGTTAAGCAAATAGGTAAAGAAAAGACTAGGGAGGATTTTTTCCTAGTTTTTTTTGGGGAAAAATAAGCAGCAAGAAATTGAAAACGCTTTTAAAAAATGATAAAAGGATAAAAAAATTGAGATAAATTAAAAAACAGTATAGACATACTGGTATATACTATATAGAATATACACAAGTAAGAAAACGCTATACTGATTATATAGGAGGAAAAGAGTATGTGGGGAATTATCGCAACATGGCGAATGGCGCATGATGGAATTGTGGCAGCAAAAGAAATGTTAACAAAAAAAGCCACTGCCGGTGACGCTTTAGAAACAACAATTAAAACCGTAGAAAATTATCCGTTTTATAAATCTGTTGGCTATGGTGGCTTGCCAAACGAACAAGGAATTTTAGAAATGGATGCAGCCTTTATGGACGGCGATACATACAAAATTGGTGCAGTGGCTGGAATTGTAGATGTGGCAAATCCGATTTCCGTTGCTCGTAAATTGAGTGAGGAAAAATTTAACAGTTTTCGAATTGGTCAAGGTGCCACAGAGTATGCCATGTTAAATGGTTTTGAAATCAAGAATATGCTGACACCACGCGCACGAAAAATCTGGGAAAAACGAGTAGAAGAAATTGCCAAGTCAAATTTGAGTCCTTATGATGGTCACGATACAGTGGGGGTTGTGGCTTTAGATGAACACAACAGCATGGCGGCTGGCACATCAAGTTCGGGTTTATTCATGAAAAAAAGAGGTCGTGTTGGCGATTCACCATTATCAGGTTCTGGCTTTTATGTAGATAGTGAAATTGGTGGTGCTGCGGCTACGGGACTAGGGGAAGATTTAATGAAAGGCTGTCTTTCTTATGAAATCGTCCGTTTGATGAAAGAAGGAATGTCCCCGCAAGCTGCTTGTGATTATGCAGTCTATGAATTTAGTGATCGTCTGACAAAACGCTATGGTAAAGCAGGGGCTTTTTCACTTGTCGCTCTTGATAAAAAAGGACGTTGGGGCGTTGCGACAAATGTAGAATTTACCTTCAGTGTTGCAACAAAAGATGAAGAGCCAGCGATTTATATTGCCAACCCTGGCCCAAATCAAACAACGGTAATCGAACCTATCACACAAGAATGGTTAGATGCATACGAAAAACGGATTAAAGCACCGGTATAAACAACGTGTTTTTTTAACAGGTTGCTGTAAATAAAAATAGGTAAAAATTAGGAGGAAATAACATGTCAACAAAGAAAATTTATTTATTCTGTGAAGCAGGAATGTCAACAAGTATTATGGTGAATAAAATGATGACAGTGGCAAAAGAACACAATATGCCAATTGAAATTGAAGCTTTTCCAGCAATTCGAGCAGAAGAAAAAGTGGCTGAAGAAAAACCAATTGCTATTTTATTAGGCCCACAAGTACGCCATTTGGACGACAAAATGAAATCCACTTTTGAACCACAAGGAATCCCTGTGGGCACGATTGCCACTGAAGCTTATGGCATGATGGATGGTGAGCGTGCGCTAAAAGATGCGTTGAAGTTAATCAAAGAAAATAAAAATAAATAAAAACTAAACAGGAGGCGTTAAAATGCAAAAGTTTCTGAACTGGTTGGAAAAAGTTTTGACACCAATGGCAAAAGCAATCGGGGAAAATAAATATTTAATTGCTATTCGAGATGGTTTCTTGCTTTCTACTCCTTTGTTAATTGTTGGTTCACTATTCTTAGTTTTAACTAATTTCCCAATTCCAAACTGGAATGAAATGATGAGTTCTTTCTTGGGGGATAACTGGGCTTCAATGTTAAATATGCCGGCAACTGCCAGCTTTGATATTATGACAATCTTAGCTGTAGCCGGTATTGGGTATAGCTTAGGTAGACAGTTCCATGTGGATGCGATGCAATCAGCTATTATTTCATTGGTTTCTTTTTTCATCGTAACGCCATTTTCCACTCCTTTTACTCCAGAAGGTGCGACAGAAGTTTATGATGTTGCCAGCTTACCTTTACGTTGGATGGGATCAAGTGGTTTGTTCTTAGGCATGGTTGTGGCATTGGTTGCAACGCGGATGTTTGTAGCCCTGTTAAATAAAGGCTGGACGATTAAAATGCCAGATGGCGTGCCGCCAACTGTTGTTAAATCTTTTGAAGCATTAATTCCAAGTTTTGTAATCGTAACAGTTATGATGATTGCTAATTGGATTGCACATGCAACACCTTATGGGAACTTACAAGAAATTCTATTTAAATTTTTACAAACACCATTGTTAAGTTTAGGAAATACATTAGGTGCAATGATTATTGCTTATTTGTTCTTACATTTCTTCTGGTTTTTTGGTATCAACGGTTCTTCTGTTGTGGGTGCAGTTTTTAACCCAGTGTTGCGCGCATTATCTGTAGAAAACATGGATGCCTTTAAAGCTGGAAAAGAAATTCCTAATATCATTACCGGTCAGTTTCAGGATATGTTTGCAACCTTTGGTGGCGGTGGATCGACGTTGTCCTTGATTATCGTAATGATTATCTTTTGTAAGAGTCAACGTATTAAGAAATTATCCCAGTTATCATTAGTACCAAGTATCTTTGGGATTAATGAACCGATCATCTTTGGTTTACCAATTGTGTTAAATCCGATTATTTTAGTACCGTTTGTGTTGGTACCAACGATTAATATCATTATTTCTTATTTTTGTATGGATTTAGGCTTAGTAAATTATACCAATGGGATTCAATTGCCATGGACTACACCACCGATTATTTCCGGATTTTTAGTGAGTGGCTGGCAAGCTGCAATTTTACAGGCTATTTTAATCGTGTTGGGAATGTTCATTTATTACCCGTTTATTAAAGTAATGGATGATCAATATCTAAGAGAAGAAAAAGAAGCTGGCGAGAAAAAAGAAGACGATGACATCAGTTTTGATGATTTTGACTTCGACGACTTATAAGAATCAGGTGATGTAATTGAAAAAAATTATTTTAATTTTAAATCATGTGCAAGCAGGCATGGGTAGTGATGAAAATGCACAATTGGCACCCAGTGGAAAAAAAACTGCTTTAGGTCCGGGACAAACCTTGAATCCACTCTTTAAAGAACATGACGCAGAGATTATTGCGACGCTGTTTTGCGGGGATCAATATTATGAAGGACATCAAGCGGAAGTGCAGAAGAAATTTATTGGATTTGCTAAAAAATTCGGGGCTGATGCTGTTTTATGCGGGCCTGCAATGCACTATCCTTATTTTGGCGAAATGGCAGCCAGCCTTGCAGAAGCTTTGAATAAACATGGTATTCCTGCAGCAGCTGCAATGTCAGAAGAGAATCCAGCAGTTGAAAAGTATGAAAAACGAGTGGCAATTATAAAAATGCCTAAAAAGGGCGGAATTGGGTTAAATGATTCCTTCAAAAATATGGCGGCCTACGTTTCAGCTTTGGCTAATGGAAAAGAGACTCAAGAAATGCAAAAAATGCTGTTTTAAATCACGAATACGAGCGCACCACGACAAGAGCCGTGGTGCGCTTTGTCACGAATTGTGTAAAGGAAAAGTTGGCATGGAAAATGGTTAAGTACGACAAAAGCAAGTGGTAAATAGAGAAACAGTTTCAAGAAAAACGCGATTTTGTGATATTTCCCGCAACTTTAACGTATTTGACAGCATTTGTGCTATAATGTGTTCGTTGAACTACTTTGCTATGGAATTGATAAATAAAAAAAGCAGTGCTTCTTGATTACTGCCTTTTCTATAGTGGGAATTTTTCAAGGAGGAAGCAATATGGAACTGAAAAAGTTAGAGGTGCCGACGACTTCTATTACCGAAGTGAAAAAATCTCCAATGGATGTTTTTAATCAGGCCCGAGAAGCAGGGACAGCTGTTTACGTTTTTAATCGTGAAAAAGTGGCAGGTGTGATGCTGACTCAAGAACAATATGAAAATTTACTAATGGAACTTCATAATCGCCCTGAAGTAGAAGAAGATGCTTTACAAACAGCTGACGGATTAGAAGAATTTCTAGGTAAAATGCGCAGTGCCTTGATTACCGGAGCTACTATTTCAGCTAAAAATTTAGATGAGCGGATGGTAGCATTAGGCTTTATCACGCGTAAAACCGGGTTTGGTGGTGTAGTTGATATGATTTCTGAACTCAAAGAGAGTGGAAAAATTGTCTATCAATTACGGAAAAAACATGAAGGCAAAACAATTGTTGCTGAAGTTATTGGGGAGCAAGATAGTACTTCTAGTTTATTTGACAAATTGATTATAAAAAAAATTCATTTAAAAGAATTATAAAAAACTTCGCGATCTTAAAAAAGATCGCGAAGTTTTTTTATTTGGAAAGATGAATTTGTAAACTCGTAGCCCAAATAATGCCAATCACTTGAGGAATCAAATACAATAAAGATAAAAATAAGACCAAAAATGCAGGATTAAAAGGTTGATAAAAGAAATGCCACTCAGGATGCTGCGCTTGTAAAATAACGGAAATTACTGTAGAAAGAATATTGCCTAATAACCATAAAATTAAATGATCGCACGCTTTGAAATAAAACCCCACAGCCAAAGAAAAAAGTAAGGTAAATAAAAAACCAAACATGGAATGAAAATATGTATCAAGAAGCAAGGATAAATAAACAAAAGGAATTGCAAAAAACATTACGGGGAGTTTTAAAAATGTTTTTGACATCATGTACCTCCTGATTTAATATGAATGAGCAGTCATGCTGGAAGATGACTACTTTAGTCAATCTATAAATTCATTCTAGGCACTAAAAATGATAAAAACAACGTTATTTAATAGGATTGTTCTAAAATTAATAAAATTCTTATTCATTTCTTTTATAAATGAAATACAACGCTTTTTATTTTTTCGATATTTTGGTGCGGATAAGATTAAATTAAGGTTGTTGGGGTAATTAATTATGATCCGATTACATTCGCTATAAAAAAGAGTAGTTGGTATAAAACCTGCAGCCTTTTTGAAATATCTGTTATTTAGAGAGTAAGGAGATAAGTTGATGATTGAAGCAGATCAAATTTTAGATAAAATGAAAAATCAAAAAATTAATTATGATTATGTTTTACGAAAAATGATTACAGTGTGGGAAAAAGAAGAAAAACGCCCTAATATTTTAATTCATAGTTGTTGTGCTCCTTGTAGTACGTATACATTAGAGTTTTTAACGCAATATGCCGATGTGACCATCTATTTTGCTAATTCAAATATTCATCCCAAAAGTGAATATGAGCGTCGTTTAATCGTTCAAAAGAAATTTGTGCAAGATTTTAACGAAAAAACAGGTGCCGCTGTGGGGTTTATTGCAGCAGAATACAAGCCTAATGAATTTTTGGCAATTATTAAAGAAAATCACTTGCAAGATGAACCTGAAGGTGGCAAAAGATGTACTGCTTGTTTCCAGATGCGCTTAGATTTAGTTGCTGAAGAAGCGTTAAAAAGAGGATATGATTATTTTGGCAGTGCATTGACGATTTCACCAAAGAAAAATGCGCAATTAATTAATCAAATTGGCATGGATATTCAAAAAATCTACAGCGTCAATTACTTGCCCAGTGACTTTAAAAAGAACAAAGGCTACGAGCGTTCCATTCAAATGTGCAAAGAATATGATGTTTATCGCCAGTGTTACTGTGGTTGTGTTTTTGCAGCAAAGCAACAAGGGGTAGATTTGAAAGCTGTAAATAAAGAAGCGAAAGCTTTCTTAGCTAAAGAATCAGAATTAACAAAGTAATGTCGCAATCGATTTTTACGTTTATTTTACTTAAAATGAAGAAGTTGTTCTAAAAAGCTAGGCCAAGACCCCGCTTTAAAGGCAACTTTTTTCTTTTTGTGTGACACGCGGGCAGCAGATAAATGAAAATTTCATTGCCGCTTCTTTTTATTTTGTGGTAGGATAAAACATAAAATGTAAAACATCGTCAAAAGCTACTATCTAAAAGGAGTGAAGCAGATGGATTTAACCCAGCGTTTTAATAAACAAGTTTATCAAATTGCAGTATCTTTAATTCGTCAATTTGATGAAAAAGTTTCGGGCATCGAAGATATTTTAAAATTGACTTTGGGAGAACCGGATTTTAATACACCGGATCATGTAAAAAAAGCTGGTAAAGATGCGATTGAGCAAAACTATAGTCACTATACAGGGATGTCTGGTTTAGCAGATGTTAGAGAAGCCGCTGCCCTTTTTTTAAAACAAAAGTATCAACTTTCATATGATTATACTAGCGAAGTTTTAGTCACTATTGGCGCAACTGAAGCCATTTCTGCTTCATTATTGGCTATTTTAAATCCGGGGGATAAAGTTCTATTACCAGCGCCCATTTACCCTGGTTATGAACCTGTAATCACTTTAGCGGATGCGCAACCAATTTATATGGATACTACTGCTGATGATTTTGTCCTTACGCCGACAGTGTTGGAAAAACATTTACGTGAACACAAAGACGCAGTTAAAGCGGTAATTTTAAACTACCCAAGTAATCCAACCGGCGTCACTTATTCCAAAGAGCAAGTCAAAGCATTAGCAACTGTTTTAAAAAAATATCCTGTCTTTGTGATTAGCGATGAAATTTATAGTGAGCTTTCCTATGATGAAGAACATGTCTCCATTGCTGAATTTTTACGGGAGCAAACAATTCTAATTAATGGTTTATCAAAATCACATGCGATGACGGGTTGGCGAGTAGGGTTTATTTTTGCTCCCCAAGAGCTGACACGTGAAATTATTAAAGTCCATCAGTATTTGGTGACAGCAGCATCGACAATTTCACAAAGAGCGGCAGTCCACGCCTTAATTGAAGGTATCGATGATGGCTTGATTATGAAAGAAGAATATCGCGTACGGCGGGATTTCTTATATGAAAAAATGACAGAATTAGGGTTTAAGGTGGCAAAACCAGCGGGAGCCTTTTATCTGTTTGCGAAAATTCCCGAGCAAATGGAACAAGATTCGATGAAGTTTTGTGTAGATTTAGCACAAAAAGCGAAACTGGCAGTTATTCCGGGGATTGCTTTTGGTAAAGAAGCAGAAGGGTATATTCGCTTAAGCTATGCTGCAAGCATGGAACAACTCGAAGAAGCTATGAAACGTCTAACAAAATATTTTTCACAAAAATAATGAAAATGATGGTAGCCCTGTTTTACATTTCAATTTCCAGACTGAGATGTAAAAAGCTACCATCATTTTTTTATTTGCTTATGGAGATAAAAAAGTACGGTATTTAAGCGAAAGTGTCGTTTTATAATTCCACTTTTTTTGCCAGGCGGCGTGTAGCCCAATACTCCAAATCATTTAACAAAGTACTGATTTTCAATAAGATTTCTTCTGTTAATTCTTGCCGGATACTAATGCTTGATAAAAAGCGGCTGTGATAATTTTGATCGCCATTTAAAAAAGAGGTCACAAAAGCATTCAGTTCTTCTTCTAAATCAACACTTGTATCTTCACCAGAATAGTGAAGCCAAAAATCGACGGCATAACCATAATTTGTCAGTTCATAATCAGGACTTAAGTAGCAGACAGGATGATTTTCAACTAATAATACGAGCTGATTATAATAATCTGCAATCTCAAAGTGGTGAACACAAAAGTTCTCAAACTGCGTATTCTTTAATTGCATGAGTTCTCTTAAAATAGGTGAGCTGTGTCTTTTCTTATCTTGGAGGTCGTGGGCTCTTTTTTCAGCCCATAATTCTAAATCCCGCAGTAGTGGTTCTAGTAAAAAGAAACGATACTTTGCGCCCAATTCTATGTCTTTTACCAACGCATCATAATTTTTGGAAAGATGACTATTTTGATCAAAAAAAGCTTTTACGTGGCGTGCGACAAAATCTTCTTTGTCAACGGGTGCAAATTGTTCCCATAATGTACTTGCATAGCCCATGACATAACGTTTACCAATTCCTTCGTTTGTTTCCAAATAAGCAGATTTCGGAGTGGTAGCTAAAACAGAACCATTTTTACGATTTTTAATGTAATAGACGTTAAAATCTACTTCTTCCCCATCAAAATATTCTATTACTTTTTCCTGAAAAGTAATGAAATCCATTTGTTCTAACAGGCGGGTTGTTTGCTCTTTACTTAATTGCATGGCCAGCACCTACTTTTCAACGTAATTGTAGTCTCATTTTAAATTAATTATAATTTAATTATACCGAGAAACCTAAAGGATGTAAACTACGGTAAAATAGAGGAGAAAGAGACTATAGGCTTATTGATAAAGGAGGAGAGAAATCGATGAAATACACAGTGCTGGAAATTTTTCGTCGTTATCGGCAGGGTATCATCTTTTTTGAACAATTACTCTTTATTCCTACTATGGTAATGATCTTGGCAACGAGGTTGCAACATTTTGTGTGCTTTTTTGTGGTGTTTGTTGTTGCAGGCATCTTTTATACCTTCATTCACTTTTTAAGACATAAAGACCAAAGTCGAGAAGAACGCTTGTATGCTTTGATTCATCCTAACCATGATCAGCGAGAAACAGTTTTATTTTTAGGATTAACTGCTTTTTTACTCTATGCTTTTGTGCTTTTTAATTTTAGAGCGTAAAACACGCATGAAACATTTGTTTCATGCGTGTTTTAAACTATTCAAAATGCACAGTTCCTACTTGTTTAAGTAATTGAATAAGCCGCCAATAGTTTTGTCGTCTAACTCAATTTCTTTGCCATCTAACAATACTTTTGTTACTTGATAGTTATCTTGTAAATCCGGTACTTCTTTATATTGAGCGCCGACGAAGTCACTGGCTTTATCATATTTTTTTACTTCTTCTGCACCGGCTACACTGTAATGAATTTCTAACATCATAATCAATTCCTTTCTAATTGGAACACTTTTTTACTGACTTTAGTATAGTCCTTTTTTTCATATTCAGGGTGAGATAAGCTCACGTATTTTTGCATTTACATAATCTTTACATAATTTGATAGAATCTTTACAAGCTCCTTAAGGCAAGTTTACAAAGCTTGTGTAAACTAAAATTGTACTAAAGAAAAGGAGTGACAAATGTGAAAAAAGTTTATTTAGTGGCTACGGCTGCTGTCGCAACGCTTTTGTTAGCGGCGTGTGGAAATGGAAATACAGGAAGTGCAAAGGAAGCAGACAAAGATAGTGGTGCAAAGATAACAGCAGTAGGTTCGACTGCCTTACAACCACTGGTAGATGCCGCTAAAGAAAGTTTTGAAAGTCAAAATCCCACTTATCAAATTACAGTCCAAGGGGGCGGTAGTGGAACTGGTTTAAGCCAAGTATCTGCCGGAGCAGTAACAATTGGAAATTCAGATGTTTTTGCCGAAGAAAAAGAGGGTGTTGATGCCAAAGCATTAGTTGATCATAAAGTCGCAGTCGTTGGAATGGCACCGGTTGTGAATAAAGAAGTTGGCGTAAAAAATATTTCCAAAGAACAGTTAATTGCGATCTTTACTGGTAAAGTAACCAATTGGAAGGAAATTGGCGGAAAAGATGAAAAAATTGCCGTTGTTAATCGCGCTTCTGGTAGTGGTACAAGAGCAACTTTTGAAAAATGGGGGCTGGAGGGTGCAACCGCTATCCAATCTCAAGAACAAGACTCATCTGGTACCGTAAAGAAAATTGTCGCCCAAACACCAGGAGCAATCAGTTATTTGGCACTTTCTTATATTGATGAAAGTTTGCAGGAACTTTCACTTGATAATATTGCACCCACAGCTGAAAATATTGCCACCAACAAATGGCCAATCTGGTCTTATGAACATATGTATACTAAAGGTGAACCGGATAAAGAGGTGAAAAAATTTTTAGATTATCTTTTAACCGCGGATATTCAAGATGGGCCAGTGAAAGAATTAGGTTATTTACCAATTACATCAATGAAAATTGAGCGTTCTGTTGACGGAAAAGTCACACAAAATAAATAGCAATTAAAACTTTCCCCAATGTAGAGTAAAATCCCCGCAGCAAATGAAATTTTGCTGCGGGGATTTTAATTTATCAGTTATTACTCTTGAAAAATATTTTTAGAGGGCGGGTAAGGTAACGGTGAAAGTTGAACCCACACCGGGGTGACTTTGTACTTCAATTTTTCCCCCCAATTTTTCCACCGATTCTTTCACGATAGCAAGTCCTAAACCTGTGCCGCCTGATTGACGATCCCGTGCTTTGTCGACGCGATAAAAACGTTCAAAAATGCGTTGTTGGTCATCACTGTCAATGCCAACACCTTCATCGGAGACGACTAAAGTCAAAACGTCTGTGGCAGCATAATGAATGGTAATTTTTTTACCTTCTGGCGAATATTTGATGGCATTTTCAATTAGATTTTTGGCAATCGGATAAAAGAGAGCCACTTTGGTAGACCAAGTAGAGTCCACATCTCCTATTAGCTCTAACGTTAAATCTTTTGCCTTGGATTGGGCAGCGTAATTTTCTGTAATTTGATTTAAAATTTCGAAAATCGCAACCGGTTGAACAGGATAATCTAATGCTTGTTGGCCTTTTGAAAGTTGGATAATATCTTGAATCAAAGCTTGTAATCGTTTTGCATCTTTTTCCATAATTTGTAAAAAAGCGGTGGTAGTATCAGGATCTTCTTTGGCTCCATCTAGCAGAGTTTCAGTAAAACCAATGAGGGAAGTAACCGGAGTCTTCAACTCATGAGAAACATTGCTGACAAAATCCTGCTGCATTTTTTCTAATTGCCGAACTTGGGTCATGTCATAAGACATAACTAAAATTTGACGTTCGTCATTAAAAAGTCTGGCGTCAATGTCTAAAACACGATCACTTTCTCCATGCAAGCGAATTTCTTCATGCAAAAAAGGATTTTTTAAAGAAATGCGATAAACCAGCTGAATTAATTGGGGTTCTTTAATGACTTCAGCAAAGTTCACATTTGCAGGTAAATGATGAAATAAATTCAATTGACGCTTCATTTCGGGATTTATCATCACCAATTTGTTTTCACTATCTACAATAAAGATACCAATCATTAAATCGTTTAAAAGAGTATGGAGTTGTTGCTCGGTAGCCGAATAGGCGTTATACGTATCTGCCATCTGTTCACTTAATTGATTTAAAGCTTGATACAATTCTTCCCATTGCGGTGTGGTTTGCATAATAATTTCCGTCCGACTAGGATCTGCCACCATTTTTTTTATTGCCGGCAGGAGCGTTTCAAGTGGACGATTTTTTTGACGCAAAAAATAGAAAACTACTACTGCAATCAAGCCACATAAAACGAGATATACAGTTAAAATTGAGTTTCGTACACTTCTTGCTTGGACCATAAAATTATGGGTACTTTCCGCGATTCGTAAGATGCCAACTAAGTGATTTTCGGCTTTAACGGGGATTGCAACATACAGTAATTCTTTTTTTAATGTGGCGCTTTTTCGTAATGCCGTGCCAATTTTACCACCAGCTAAAACTGTTTTTACCTCAGGACGGTTAGAACGTGTGCCAGAAAGGGTATTATCAAAAGTATCAAAAATAATTTCTCCAGTGGGAGATAAAAAAGTGATTCGTTCATCTGCATGCTCAATATAATGCTGACTTAATATCCGTAACTTTTTTTCATCATAGTCATCTTCAGAGGCAATGCGTAAAAGTAAATTTCCTTTTTTTTCTAAATAGGTTTGCTGTTGGCTCAAGACTTGATGCTCAAAAAAGCCGCTAATGAGTTGCCAAGCGCTAAAAAAGACAATCAATAGGAGAAAAAACCAAAGAAAGTATTCCAGTAAACGCTTTTTCTTCATAGTTTCGGTTCCTGAAATTTATAACCAAAGCCACGAACAGTCAGTAAATAACGAGGATTTTTAGGATCTTCTTCAATTTTTTCACGTAAATGGGAAACATGTACGTCGACAATGCGACTTTGACCAGCAAAGTCAAAATTCCAAATACGATCTAATAGTGTATCACGATCAATAACCCGATCCTTTCTTTTCATAAAGTACACCAATAATTCAAATTCTTTGGGGGTTAAAAATATTTTTTCATCATTAACAGTCACTTCATAATTATCAAGGTCAGCTTTAATAGTGCCAATCTGTAAGGTTTCACCTGTTAATTCATCATCGGTATTTTCAATTTCTGAATTTTTCTGTTTTTCTGCCGGACGCATACGTCTGAAAATGGCTTTCATGCGTGCTAAGACTTCTCTTGGACTAAAGGGTTTTGTTAAATAATCATCAGCACCAATTTCCAGTCCTAAGATGCGGTCGATAGTGTCGTCTTTTGCAGTTAATAATAAGATGGGCGTTTCTTTTTTTTCTTGCCGTAATCTTTTGGTAATTTCAATGCCATCAATACCTGGTAACATAATATCTAAAATAATAAAGTCAAAATCTTTGGTTAAGGCTAGCTCTAACCCCGTATTTCCATCTGTTGCGGCGGTCACGACATAACCTTCTTTTTCTAAGTTAAAAGCTAGCAGCGTAACGATAGAAGGTTCATCGTCCACGATTAACACTTTTTTCATAGTAAACTCCTTTATGCTCTGTTTTACCTTTTAAGTAAAATTTTCAGGTAATTTTATTTTAGCATAGAAACGGGGTGGGGACTATTTTAGGGACAGAAATAATGCTATAATAAAGGGCGTTAAATCAACTTTTAGTACAACTCTACTTTCTTTTAAGAATAAGTAAAAAAGAGGAAACGAAAACTAATGACTCGTTTCGGGTTAAAATGATAAATTTTACAAACAAGGAGAAGTGTATGCTGGGGATTAGCGCCTGCTTAGGTGGCATCTTTTGCCGCTACGATGGAAAGACACAAAAAATTGCCGAATTGGCCAAGCTAGTATCAGAAAATAAAGCAGTGCTGGTCTGCCCAGAAGTAATGGGAGGTTTAAGTACGCCTAGAGATCCTGCTGAAATTATCGGTGGCGATGGTTTTGATGTTTGGAATGGAAAAGCACGAGTTGTTTCTTGTCAGCAAGTAGACGTGACGACTGCTTATAAGACAGGAGCGATTGTGGCTTATGAGAAATTAAAAGCTGCTGGAATTAGCCGATTAATCTTAAAAGAGCGTAGCCCATCTTGTGGGAGTAGACAAATTTATGATGGAACTTTTAGCGGCAATCAGCAAAAGGGTGTAGGTGTTGCAACCGCCTATTTTATTAATCAGGGGTTAGAAGTTTATTCAGAAAATAATTATCACCTGCTATCAATTATAGCGGCAGATTAAATTTTTCATGATAGGAGGGATTTCATGGAAATTGAAAAAACGAATCGGATGAATGCACTATTTGAATTTTATTCCACACTTTTGACCGAAAAACAAATGAATTACATGGAGCTATACTATGCAGATGATTTTTCACTAGGGGAAATTGCCGAAGAATTTCAGGTGAGTCGTCAAGCAGTTTATGATAATATAAAACGGACAGAAAAAATTTTGGAAGATTATGAGCGCAAATTACATCTATTTTCCGATTATATTGTGCGCGGCGAAGTTTTGGACCGGGCCGAGAGTTATATTAAAGCCCACTATCCTAAAGATGAAGAGCTGCCGAAATTTTTGCAGGAACTTCAAGAAATCGATGAATAGTTTTTAGTTGAAAGGAACGAAGACAATGGCATTTGAAAATCTAACAGAACGCCTGCAACAAGCCATGAGCAAGTTGCGTAAAAAAGGGAAAATCACAGAGGCTGATGTCACGGAAATGATGCGGGAAATTCGTCTAGCATTATTAGAAGCCGATGTAAATTTAAAAGTAGTAAAAGAGTTTGTTAAAAATGTACGCGAAAGAGCGATTGGAACAGAAGTCTTAGACAGCCTATCGCCAGCCCAACAAATCGTTAAAATTGTTGACGAAGAATTGACCAAAACTTTGGGAAGTGAAACAGCCACTTTAATTAAATCCCCAAAAATCCCAACAGTTATTATGATGGTTGGTTTGCAAGGTGCGGGTAAAACGACCTTCGCCGGTAAACTAGCAAATCATTTAATTAAGACGGAAAAAGCACGTCCATTGATGATTGCCGGAGACGTTTATCGACCAGCGGCGATTGATCAATTAAAAGTCTTAGGCCAACAATTAAGTGTACCTGTATTTGATATGGGGACTGATGTTAGTCCGGTAGAAATTGTGCGTCAAGGGATGGAATTAGCCCGGGAAAAGAAAAATGATTATGTTTTAATCGATACGGCGGGTCGTCTGCATATTGATGAAAAGCTGATGGACGAGTTAAAACAAATCAAAGAAATTGCGCAACCAAATGAAATTCTGTTAGTTGTCGATGCTATGACCGGTCAAGATGCAGTTACGGTAGCAGATAGTTTTAATCAACAACTGGGTATTACTGGGGTCGTAATTACCAAATTAGATGGTGATACTCGTGGTGGTGCGGCGCTATCTATTCGTCAAGTGACAGGAGCACCGATTAAATTTACCGGTACTGGTGAAAAATTAACCGATTTAGAAGTTTTCCATCCAGATCGTATGGCAAGCCGTATTTTAGGTATGGGGGATATGCTGACGTTAATTGAAAAAGCGCAGCAAGATTACGACGAGAAAAAAGCTGAAGAATTAGCGAAAAAAATGAAGGAAAATACCTTTGACTTTAATGATTTTATTGAGCAAATGGATCAAGTCATGGGAATGGGACCACTAGAAGATTTACTAAAAATGATTCCTGGAATGAATCAAGTGCCCGGAATTGAAAATGTCAAAGTTGATCCAAAACAAATAGCACGTCAAAAAGCGATGGTCATGTCGATGACACCGGCAGAACGGGAAAATCCCGATTTGCTAAATCCTAGCCGACGTCGGCGGATTGCAGCGGGTTCTGGCAATTCAGTCGTTGAAGTAAACCGGATGATTAAACAGTTTAAAGAAGCGCGTAAAATGATGCAGCAGATGACAAAAGGTCAAATGCCAGCTGGGATGGATCAAATGTTTGGTTCTGGTATCAAAGGGAAAATGGGTAAAATGGCCATGAATCGGATGATGAAAAAACAAAAGAAAAAGAAAAAGCGTAAATAAGACGAAGCGCTCCGTAAAAAATTAGCATGAAACCCGAATAAATATATACAGTTTTGTTTATCAAAATGATGAGCAACAGAGCAAGGCTTTTGCTGGTATATAGTCTATTCGGATTTTTATTGCTGCTAAATTTTAAAAGAATAGGAGAAAGAAGATGGAAATTGAAACAAAGCGCCTGATTTTACGGCCGTGGCAAGCTGGAGAAGAAGCATTTTTAGCGCAATTTTTGCAAGATGAACGCGTGATGTATGCCTATGAGGGGGCTTTTTCAAATGAAGAGGTAACCAATTGGCTGCAGTGGAACTTGCGTTTATACCAAGAAAAAGGATACGGCCTTTTGGCTATCGTGCGGAAATATGACAATAAAATAATTGGTGAATGTGGTTTAACCGATCAAATGGTACAAGATAAAATGTATCTGGAAATCGGCTATCATTTAATTTATGATGTATGGAAAAAAGGCTATGCCATAGAAGCCGCTAAGGCGGTAAAAGAATATGCCTTTATGCAGTTAGGTGCTAAGGAGGTTGTGTCAACGATACGAGACACTAATTTGGCCTCCATGAATGTGGCCATTCGTAATGGCATGTTCGTAAAAGAACGATTTATAAAAAATTATCGCAATGTGGTGATGCCCCACTACCTATTTTCTACCTGTGCATCCGAAATAAGACAGAAGTAAAAGGTGCTACACCTTTTACTTCTGTCTTATTTTGCTAAGAAAAATTTATAAAAGCAAGAAGATAACAAGTTTGTCGCCTGAGACTTCATTGTATTATTTGCCGCAAGTAACATTTTAAATAAATTATTCTTTTGCTTGCAGTGGGAGTAATTGCTTTATCGTCAATAAAACCCCATTTTCATCATTACTGCCACAAATATATTTGGCAGCCGCTTTTGTTGGTTCAAAAGCATTTCCCATGGCAAAGCTAAAGGAACCGGCTTGCATCAATTCTAAATCGTTATGACCATCACCAAAGACCATGGTTTCTTCTGGTGTGATGTTTAAAATCTGTTGTAATTGGGCCACGGTGTGACGTTTGTGTACGCCAAAATTGGTAATATCAATCCAAGCAGCTTCAGAAGCCACAATGTAGGCTTGTTTTTCAAATTCGGCTAGTTGCGGTGCGACTTCATAACTTCTTAATTTGTCATCATAAACTGTAATTTTTACAAAATCTGCTGTAAGACTTTGATAATCTGCTGTTTTTTCTACAACTTCATAAGACCCCCGCACCATTCTTTCGTTTTGATCAGATGTATCTTCATGAATGATTGCGGCTTGCTGGGTGCAAGCGATAATCGTCATATCATCATGAATACTTTGCAGTTTCGCAATGATTTCTTTGCCCACTTTGTTTGGCAGTAAAGATTCGTAAATATATTGGCCATCATGTTTAATTCGAGTAGCGCTATCGCCTAAAATCCACAAATCTTTTGTTCCAACGTTTTGAAATAAGGCTTCTACGCGTTCACATTGTTTACCAGTGCAAGGAGCAAATACCACATTTTGTTGGTCCATGTGTTGGCGAACTTCTTGATACAATTTTTCATCAAAGGTACTCTGACTGTTCAAAAAGGTACCATCTAAATCGCTGATAATTAGTTTAATCATTGCTTCCTCCTGTAATCGTTTTTTTTAGTATAACAAGAAATTGCGGCAAAAAATAAAACGCCAGGAAAGATTCCATGACGTTTTACAATTTATAATCTAAATTCTTTATTTTTTGTAAATTTTAATGCGAAAAATCATTCATTCTTAAGTCCTGCTTTTTCGTCCGATATATTTCCCACTTCGTTTTGATAGAAGAAAAGAAGACTAAAAGAAAGAGCAGAATTCCTATTATTGCGATCGTAACCAGTGTACTTAAGATTGTTTGGGTAAAAGATACTGCTTCTTGGCTATCTTTTAAGATGAAATAAAGTTGCCAAGTATTTGTAAAAGCATTTAGGATAATAAAACTCATAAATACCCACATCAAGCTCCAAATAGGCCAGCGAGCATTTTGATGTAAGAGATAATCGCCATCATTTTCTAGCGAGAGGGTAAGATATTTGCGGGCAGTCCAGCCCAAAAATAAAAAGATCAGCACAAGAAAAATCGGTATCATCCACCAATAACCACCAGTTTTTCCTAAGGTGTAAATAAATAGATTTTCTGGATTGAAAGAAAATGGGTTAGCATTCTGGCGATTAAAGAGATTTAAAAAACTATTCCACGCAGAAGGTAAAAAGCTGGCAAAAAAGACAAACCCTACCCAAGTCAGCGGACCAAAAACCAAATTACCTACCATTGAGCCAATGAACATGCTGCAAGTAAATAAAAGAACATTTAATGTAAAACTACTTGCCGCTGATTGGAGTAACTGTCCCCACGTAACATTCAAATAAGGAGCGGGAATACCCATTTTTAAATAGCAAATATAAAAAAGTTGGCTCAACAGTAGACTTCCTAAAATGGGGAGTGCCACATAGACTAATTTTTCCGAGAAAAGCTGGCTCCGCTTTTGTGGCAATGAAAATAAGAAACGATTAAAAGCTGTTTTTTCGTCAATGAAAAAGATGAGAAAACCTGATAGCCCCACTAATAATAAGCTCAATAAAGCATAGCCTTGTCCAGTCTGGCCAAAATAAGTGGCGTTGGGATTATAGCTTTGATATCTTTTATTTGAAATTTGTTGGGCTTGATAGTTGTCCCGATAAAAGTAAAGTTGATCAGTAATATAATCTTGTCGTGAAGCGTAAGGAATATCTTGATTTTTCTCACTATTCCAATAAGTAAAACCTTCCGAGTGATTGTCATATTCTGCTTTAAATTCTTTTGAGTGAAGATAATTGTTCTGGGATTGCCAACTTGAAACAGCGCTAAAAGCATTCAAAAAGTGAATACCAAAAATTACTAAAGCAAAGGCAATGAGTGCTTTTCCGTAACGTTTTAAATAGATTTGTTTTAACATAGTAAACTCCTTTCCTAAGCCAGCAACTGCTCATTTTTTAAGTTTGCTTCAAAAAGATCTTCAAGCGATAATGGCAGTTCTTCAAAGACTAAAGGATCATAGCTTTTAATGATAGCTGCTAATTCAGCTGTATAATTTTCAAATACAGCTACAATAACTCGCCCTTGAATGGTAATAAGTTTTGAATTTTCTTTAATAATCGGTGGTACTTGTTTTGCACGAAAGACCAATTGAATTTTACGGGCATTTTCCCGCATGTTTTCTAACGTATAGTCTTTGGTAATCGTTTGTCCCTTTAGTAATAAGGCACGATCAATCAATCCTTCTAATTCCTGTAAATTATGGGATGCAATGAGTGCGCAACGCTTATTTGTCGTTAAATGGGTTAACAAAAGTCCGATAACTTTTTTACGGACGATGATATCCAAGCCGTCAAATGGTTCATCTAATAATAAATATTTTGCATTTGAGGCAATCGCTAAGATCATTTGATATAAACCTTGTATTCCTTTAGAAGCTTTCCGATAAAGCATTTTAGAATTTAATCCATGTTCTTTTAACAATTGTAAATAAAGGTCTTGATCAAATTTAGGATAAGCGGCGCGATAAAATTCATTAATGGCTTGAAATGAATAGTATTTTAAAAAATTGTCTAATTCATCAATATAAAAAATTTCACTTTTTAACTGACTATTTCGCGCAATGTTTTGCCCATTAATGGTAATTTCACCTGCATCTGGTAGATAATTACCCGCAATAGTACGAAATAAAGTGGTCTTACCTGATCCATTGCGACCAATCAAACCAATAATTTCATTTTCATTCAAGCTAAAATCAATATCAGTTAATACTGTTTTCGTTCCAATAATTTTTTTTAATTGCGAGATTTTCATTGTGAATCTTCTCCTTTAAATTGAGGATCTTGAAGCCAGCTAAACAGTTCATCTTTTGAAACTTGTAGTTGCAATGCTTCAATCACGAGTTCTTGGAAATGTTGCTTTAATTGGCTAATGCGCATTTCGTCACGGGGGATATTTTCCTGACTTTTTACAAAAGTTCCTTTACCTTTTACTGTAATTAAAACATTTTCAGTTTCTAAAACTTTATACGCCTTGCTGATAGTATTCGGATTCATTAAAAGGTCTTTGGCCAATTCACGGACAGAAGGTAATCGATCCCCGGGTTGTAATAAACCTGTGACCACCTGATGTTTAATATTTAAAATCAGTTGTTCGTAATAAGGCTTGCTACTATTTTTATCAATCGTAAACATGAGGCACTCCTTTCTGGATAAGAATTTTTATACAGAGCAGCATTATGTCTATGTGTACTAATATACGTAGTACACTTTGAAAATGCAATAGTTTTTCTTAAAAATTTGGTGAAATACCTTTTTTTTGCAAGACAGCTATTAAGAATAAGCACTATCAACTATTTTTAGGAGTATCCTTTCGTTATTGACGCAGCAGGATTTCCTTCGATTTTTTTTATCTGGTAAAATGAAAAGAAAAGATAAACAGGGGAGAAAAAAATGCAGCGATGTGAATGGGCACAACAAGGAAACGCAGCGATGAAAAACTATCACGATACAGTTTGGGGAGTTCCAGAATATCGGGATCAATATTTATTTCGCAAATTAATTTTAGATATTAATCAGGCCGGACTGAGTTGGCAGACAATTTTAAATAAAAGTGAGGCTTTTGATAAAGCCTATGATAATTTTGTGATTGAAAAAGTTGCCGCTTTTGATGATAAAAAAGTGACAGAATTAATGGAAGATGCCGGTATTGTAAGAAATCGCAGGAAAATTGAAGCGGCTATTCACAATGCAAAATGTGTGTTAGCCATTCAACAAGAATGGGGGAGCTTTGCCAATTACTTATGGCATTTTGTGGCGGGAAAACCCATTATTTCAGAATTTCAAAAAGCAAGAGAAGTTCCTGCGACAACAGCGCTCTCTGATGAAATTACAAAAGATTTAAAAAAGCGCGGTTTTAAATTTATTGGCAGCACGATTATTTATGCCTTTTTACAAGCAATAGGAATTGTAAATGATCATCTGACGACTTGTTTTCGTTATCAAGAAATTATAGAAAAAGGTAAGCATAAAAAAAGCTGAACGGACTTCACTCAGCTATCAAGATTATAGTTTATTGCCATAGAGAGTTTTTTTATGAAGCTAGACAGCGACAGCTTTGGTATACCGTCTTTATTTTTTGTGGAAATTTGCCTATAAAAAATACCAAAACGACCGTACGGTCGTTTTGGTATTTTAACTGTCCCATTAAGCAGTTAATTTATTGAAAAATGTTATATATTTGTCAACGATCAATTGGAAGAATTTCGCTGTATCTTCAACAATTGTGCCATCTTCTTTAACTAAGTTATGAATGCCGCCAATATATGCTTCTGGTTGTTGCAAGGTTGGCATATCTAAAAAGACTAATGATTGACGTAGATGATGGTTGGCACCAAAACCGCCAATACCACCAGGAGACGCCGTAACAACAAGTGCTGGTTTACCTCCCCAAACACTTGCCCCCATTGGACGTGAGCCAACATCTAAGGCGTTTTTTAATGCGGCCGGTACAGAGCGATTATATTCTGGGGAGAAGAAGAAGACGCCATCTATGCCTGAAACTTCGGAACGAAATCTTTTCCAAGCTGCTGGCATGTTGTCATTTTCTAAATCTTCGTTGTAAAATGGTAAATCGGCAATCTCGATGAATTTGGCCTCAAAGCCAGCCGGTAATAATTTTGCAAATTCTTTGGCGACAGCTAAGTTGTATGAATCTTTGCGTAAACTTCCTACGATAAAACCAATAGTTTTCATAAGTACAATTCCTCCTAAAATTTTATAAGTTACCAACTTTCGTTACCATAATCATAACAAGAAAAGTATGCAGAAAACAAAAGATATGTCTTGTTAAAAAACGAGCGATATTTTTTACGGGAAATACTGGTTCATGCTCACAAAAATAAGAGCGCAAAAAAATTATTTTGCCTGTAAAGAAAAAACTCTTTACACCAAAGAAAAAACCTGTTAAACTACCTCTTGTGATTAAATTATATGGAGGTGGAATTGTAATGGCAGTAAAAATCCGTTTAAAACGTATGGGTTCTAAAAAGAAACCTTTTTATCGTATCGTAGTAGCAGACTCTCGTTCTCCTCGTGATGGACGTTTCATCGAAACTGTAGGTACTTACAATCCTTTGATTGACCCTGCAGAAGTAACAATCAAAGAAGACTTAGTACTTGATTGGTTGCAAAAAGGTGCACAACCTTCTGATACTGTTCGTAACATCCTTTCAAAACAAGGCGTTATGAAAAAACACCACGAAGCAAAATATACGAAATAAGGTGACTGATGATGACTGATTTAACTGATTTAGTCTTGACGATTGTTCGTCCGTTAGTTACTCAGCCTGATCTTGTGAAACTTGATGTTGAAGAGTCAGCTGACTTTTATGAGTATAATTTGAGCGTGGCACCAGAAGATATCGGTCGTATTATCGGCAAACAAGGTCGGGTTGCAAAAGCAATTCGCACAATTGTTTACGGGGTACGAACTGAAGGTACCAAAAAAATCCGGCTAAATATTTTAGACGGCAAATAGCCAAAGATTAAGACAGTTCCTTTTAAGGAGCTGTCTTTTTTCATACTTCAGACTGAGGAAAAATTTACTGCTATAGGCGATAATAAAAGAAAAAGAGGAGGAAAAAAAGATGACAGAATGGCTCGTAATTTTAGTAATTATCCTTATCTTGTTTATTATTTTTAAACTTGGTTCTTTTTTATGGCGCTTTTTAGGTTTAGCAATGGCAATCTTTTTGATTTGGGTTTTTAAAGACGATATTAGTAATTGGTTTAATCAAACGGTGACACAAATTAATGCTGACGGCGTTGAATCTGTTTTAAATAGCAGCGTCGACTTTGTTAAAGAATCGTTTACCAGCATTAGTACTTGGGTTTCAGATAAGATTGGCTAGCCATATAAGTCGTATTAATTGTCAACTGCCTTCAAATTGAGTACGCTTAATTTTAATCAATAAGTCTTTTTTTATTGATGCAAAAAGATAAAATTTTAGGTCATATATTTGGAGGGTAAAGATGAAAAAGATAATCGTAATGAGCGTGTTGCTTTTAACACTGGTCGGTTGTGGACAAAAAGCAGCAGATACAAAAACGAAAACAACAGACAATCCAAAAACTACAGCGACAACCTCAAATAAGCAGTCTGCTAACACCAGTACAACTACCAAAAGTAGTGCTAAAACAACCCAAACGGACGCATTAGCTGAATTAAAAAAAGAAAATTCTAAGACATTATTACCTACCAATATCCCCCGCGATGAAAATCGTGCTTTAAATATTGCAATGGATAAACAAAGTGACAGTTTAGCGGTGTTGTACTACATCATGGATACACCACTTGTTTTAAATGATCAAAGCTTAAATCATCAAGCAGCTTTTGCTCGCTATAAAATGGAACAATTTGACACAAAAGCAGCCGCTCAAAAAGCGGTCGCTTATCAGTTTGATGATGGCGGCAAAAAAGTTGATTTAGGCCATGATATTTCCGCTTATAGTCAAGGTGCTGCTGGTTCCACTTATTTAAATTGGCAAGAAGGCAACTGGTCAATTTTACTGCGTGCCAGCAATGTGACCGGCCAGGATGGAACGGAGTTGGCAAAAGAAGTCGTAAATTATTTAGAAGAAGCGGCATTGCCGGCACCAAAAGATGTGGGACAAATTACAATTGATATGTCTCAAAGCGGCTATGAAGGCAATCAGGTAGTTTGGCAAGAGGGCACAACAGTTTACACTGTGGCACATGAAGATACCATTCCAGCGTTAGAGATGGCCGTCTCTATGAACAAATAGGCAGAAAATATCCGCCCGAAAATTAAATTGAGTGCTTCACAAACAAATGCCTAACCTTTAATTATCAATTAAAAGGCTAAAGTACAAAATGTTTGTGAAGTTTTTTTTATGGAAACATTAACTTATCATCCATAATCTTGGAAAATGTTATAATAAAAACTACACTAAAAAAGTGAAAAGCAAAATGGTGAGAAAAGTGGTGCTGTCGGTGAAGATTTATCGCAAATTGAATTTACTAGAAGATAAAAAAGTTATTCAAAATTTGAATATTGCTGCTATAGTGGTCATGGTTTTTTGTTATATTTTACTACTTCCATTATTTAACCACGATTCTGTTAAAACGCTGCCTCTTTTAGGAGAATTGGGTGCACTTATTGTCAGTTTAGTAGTGGTAGTGATAATTCATGAAGGTATACATGGCGTCTTTTTCAAAATTTTTAATTTCAAAGGAAAAGTAAAATTTGGCTTTAAAAATGGCATGGCATATGCAACTAGCCCTGGATCCATGTATCGAAAATGGCAGTTTTTTATCATCAGTATCGCACCCTTTATAATTATAACTATACTATTGCTAGTCATAATGAATGGGTGGCCCTATGCTTGGTTGCGGTTACTAATTGCCGCTCATAGTGGCGCTTGTGCGGGGGATTTTTATTGGTGCTATTTACTTTTGACAACGCCTAAAAACTTGTTGGTCGAAGATACTGAGGTTGGCTTAACCTTTCATGAAGTAGACTAGAAAATAGCTGTTTTGCATGATAAAATGAATCAGAAAATTTACATGAGTTTAAGAAAAGAAAGAGGCTATTAAATGGACTATTTAAATGTAGGAAAAATTGTTAATACCCATGGCATTCGTGGAGAAGTTCGGGTTGTTTCACAAACGGATTTTCCGGAAGAACGGTATCAAAAAGGGGCAACCTTAATCTTATTTCGGGAGGGGATGCCTCCTTTAGAATTAACTGTGGCAAGCCACCGTCAGCACAAAAATTTTGATTTATTAACATTTGAAGGGTATCCCAATATCAATGATGTTGAAAAATTTCGTGATGGTATTTTAAAGGTAGCAAAAGACAACTTGGCTGCCTTAGGAGAAGACGAATATTACTATCACCAAATTATTGGTTTAACTGTTTTAGACGAAAACAAACACGAAATTGGTAAGATCAAAGAAATTTTATCGCCTGGTGCAAATGATGTCTGGGTTGTCCAACGAAAAGGCAAAAAGGATGCTTTGATCCCTTATATTGCTTCGGTGGTTAAAGCGATTGATTTAACCGCTGGTGTGGTAGAAGTTGAATTACCAGAAGGGTTGATTGACGATGAGAATTGATGTTTTAACGCTATTTCCCCGTATGTTTGAAGGTCCAATGGGAGAATCGATTATCGGTAAAGCACGGGACAAAGCGTTATTAGAAATTAATGTCTCAAATTTTCGGGACTTTGCCAATAATAAACACAAGACAGTCGATGATTATCCTTATGGTGGCGGCGCAGGGATGCTTTTAAAAGTGCAGCCGATTTACGATAATTTAAAAGCAATTGAAGAGGCAACACCAACAGTAAAAAAGAGAGTCATTTTATTAGATCCAGCTGGGAAAAAATTTGATCAAAAAGTTGCCGAAGAATTTTCTAAAGAAGACCATTTGATTTTTATTTGTGGGCACTATGAAGGCTATGATGAACGAATTCGTACTCTTGTAACCGATGAAGTTTCCTTGGGGGATTATGTTTTAACTGGCGGTGAATTAGGCGCGATGGTGATGATTGACGCAACAGTTCGCCTTTTACCAGACGTTTTAGGCAATGAAACTTCAGCTATGACCGATTCGCATTCCACTGGTTTGCTCGAACACCCCCAATATACCCGTCCAGCAGAGTTTGAGGGGATGAAAGTACCAGAAGTTTTAATGAATGGCAATCATAAATTAATTGAGGCTTGGCAGTTAAAAGAATCTTTACGGCGTACTTATTTACGGCGTCCTGACATGCTTGCTTCTTATCCTTTAACCAAAGAAATGGAAAAAATGTTAATCGAAATTAAAAATGAAGAAAAATCAACAAAATAATTATCTATTTTTTTATAAGTCAAATAAGATCGCGACAATAACTTGTTTTTCTACTTTTATAGTAGTTACAGTTATTGTCGTGTTTTTTTCTATATTCAACGTATTTAAGTTTGAACGGGAAAGAAAGCAGATGATAGGGGGAGATTTAGTCAGTTTAAATTTCATAAAAATCTTTTCTCTTGTTACAATTAAAGGAGACACTTTTACAGGAGGACCTTTTTATGGCTAGTGGGACATTAACAAATGAAGAACTTTATAAAAAAATTTCTGCCAGTATTAATATTAAAAAAGAAAACTTTGTCATTTTAATTTGCGCCATTTTTATTGCCTCAATTGGTTTAAATATGAATTCGCAACCGATTTTAATTGGAGCAATGCTTATCTCACCATTAATGGCACCAGTTCAAGGATTGGGGCTTGGTTTAGGCGTTTTTGATAGTCGCTTAACCATGCGTGCGTTACGTTTATTAGTTTTAGAAGCCCTTTTTGCGGTAGTAAGCGCATTGCTTTATTTTTGGCTATCACCTTTGACATATGCGAGTAGTGAAATTTTAGCTCGGACTGAACCGACAGTTTGGGATGCAATTATTGCAATCTTAGGGGGAACAGCGGGGATGATTGGTGCTAGGCAAAAAGAAGCTAATAATATTGTACCCGGGGTGGCAATTGCCACAGCTTTAATGCCACCGTTGTGTGTGATGGGATACGCTATTTATACCCAGGATTGGGGAATGTTTTTTGGATCTGGGTATTTATTTTTAGTCAATGTTGCCTTTATCACAATTACAACATTTATTGTGGTACGGCTATTACATTTAAACTACCGCATTTCGGTTGATAATAAAATGGAAAAGCGTCGTCACTATCTTATGATTGTCATGGCAGTTTTGATTGCGATTCCCAGTTTTATTTCAGCCGGAAATTTGATTCAAACGGAGATGTCCCAACAAAGAGCAAAAGGGTTTGTAGCCAATGTCATGGCTGATTATTATATTTTAAATCAAAAGATTGATGAAAAACAGCAGACATTGACGCTAGACTTATTAGGAAGAAAACCAGACGAAACGGAGTTGAAAAATTTAGCCCAAAAATTAAATGAATATCATCTTGGGGATTATCAATTAGTCATTAATCAAGTAGCCAATAATGAAACGATGAATATGCAAGATATTGATCACTATATTGATCAAAAAATGCAAAATCAAACGGTACCAAATCTTGTCACCACCAAAACCCAAGCATCTTTATCCGAATCGATGCGTGAAATAAAGCGGCAATTATTCCTTGATCACTCTAATCAAATTAAAAAAGTCAGCAATGATATCCTGACAACAAATGGGGATGAAACTGGAAAGATGACAGTTACCCTGGCTTCAGACGTTACAAAGACACAACAAGAGGAAATAGAAGAATCATTAGAAAAACTAATTTCTAAAGCGGATTACACAATTACAAGTGAACTTAAAAAATAAGTTTGACAAGAATTTCTTCTTTACATCCGGATTTGATGTATGGTAGTATGTTTTAGTGAGTGTTTCACTCAACTATTACGATAATCCGCTAAGGTGATGCATCTTAAGATTGTTTGGAAATAAGGAGAATGATAAAAATGAATCCATTGATTCAAGAACTAACTCAAGAACAATTACGTACTGACATTCCTGCTTTTCGTCCTGGTGACACTGTTCGCGTTCATGCGAAAGTTGTCGAAGGTACAAGAGAACGTATCCAGTTATTTGAAGGTGTTGTAATCAAACGCCGCGGTGCTGGAATCAGCGAAACTTACACTGTTCGTAAAGTATCAAACGGTGTTGGTGTTGAACGTACTTTCCCATTGCACACACCACGTGTTGCGCAAATTGAAGTCGTTCGTTACGGTAAAGTTCGTCGTGCAAAATTGTACTACTTACGCGCTTTACACGGCAAAGCTGCTCGTATCAAAGAAATCCGTCGTTAATAATAGCTTATCGAATGGTAAAAGAACCCTTAACTGTAAAGGGTTCTTTTTTTGCTTGCTGTTATTTATATAGGTGAGATAGGATGAAAAAATATAGCTGATAAAACAGCAAGGGGCAGAAAAGGGGCAGACAATTACAATTTTTCCAAATCTGATTTTAGCTTTTCTTTCGTTTTCTTCGTTACGTGCAGATAAATTTGTTGTGTGATTTTGCTATCTTCGTGACCAACGCGGTCTTGGATAACGTACATCGGCGTCCCTATTTCTGCTAATTTGGAGATGTGCGTGTGGCGGAATATATGAGAGCTGAGTGGTTTATCAGGAGGTAACCCCATCTTAACTTTATGATTGCGAAGATAGGTATTGATTGCATTTAAAGATAATGGCGTGCCATTCGAAGTTTGAAAAAGAAAATCGCCTTTAGGGCTAAGCTTAAGCAATTCCTCAACAATTACTAAAGCTTTTGGAGGGAGATCGATTTCACGCATGCCGGCAGCGGTTTTAGTTCTTTCTGATTTAACCATCTCGCTAACTTTTCGTTCGCGGTAGAGAAGGGTACCGTTTATTGTTACTTTATCGTCGTGAATATCAGATTTTTGTAATGCTAACGCCTCACCAGGTCGCATACCTGTTAGGTATAGCCATTGAAACAGTAACGAATAGCGCTCATTATGCTTCTCTGTATAATCGATAATCTTCTTGTATTCGTCATCTTCAAGAAATTTATCTTTTATCTTTTCAGTTTTAAATTCTCTTTTAAAATTCAGTTCAACTTTATCAACAGGGTTATCTTTAATATATCCCTTTCGAATAGCGTACTTCATAATCAAGTTTATTTTTGTTTTTAAGATCGTGACATATTTGTTTGATAAATTATCTTTATAGATGTATCGATCCAAAATTTCATTTAGGAGCAAGGTGTTGATGTTCGAGACGAGTGTATCTTCCCCAATATCTCTAATCACGCGTTTTAATGCGTTTTTTGTGGGTAGATAAGTACCTTCTGCTACTTGTTTTTGATAAACCTCATACCACTCATCGTATAATTCTTTAAATGTTAAATTTTGATTCTTTACATCACCTTTATTTAATGCATCAGCTATTTTATTATTTAAAATAATTTGTGCTTCTTTTTGTGTTTGTCTAGACTTGTTTGGTAATGTAATAGTCACTTTCTTTAATTTATTAGAGTAGGGATGCTTGTATCTTTCAGAATATTTGTATTTTCCATTCGATAATTGTTCAATCCACATTGTCTATCACTCCTGTTCTTTGTTATAATAGACAAAGTTAAATAAGCCTATTTGGTTTTATTGCTGGCACGCCTGTCTGTGGAGGAGGGGCGTGTTTTTTTACTTGACTTTCGCTATATCCGCAAATAACTCATTTCCGTTTTTTTCAAAGGTGAATTTGAATCCGTTAGATTCGAATGATGTTTTCTTTTTACTATCCAAAGCATTGTTATATGCGTCTGAAACACCTTCATTGTTAGCGTGATAACTTTCTTGGAAAGCGACTATGATAGTAGCCATTTCTTTATCCACGTCGCTCTCACTAGTCATATTAATTCCTAAAATCTTACCATCTTGTACATTGATATTTGTTTTAACACCATTTACGTCTGAAACGGTAGTAATACCATCTTCAACAGTAAAAGGAAATTCCGTCTTAGCTTTGTCGTTCGTTTGAACAATACGGTCATTCATTAGAGCAACAAAGTTTGGATATTCGTCTATTGCTAATCTACCTTTTAATTTGATTTTTTGATTTGATTCATTTCCATTAGAGTATTCGATTTTTAAGTCCAAGCTTTGATCGTTTAAAAGAGCAGGTACAGCAGCTTGAAATTCTTTTCCGGCTACATCTACGTTCAATGTGTTTCCTGCTTGGTCCTCGCCCGAAACACTTTTTATTGTTTCGTCCGATTTCCCATATATATAATCATAAATGCCTTCATCTTGGTTCTTTGTAATATCGATAGAAGCTTCTTTAGAAGTGCAACCTGTTAAAGCTAATAAGAAAGCTATCCCTAAAATCACTTTTTTCATTTTCTTTCCTCCTTAAAATTTTCTTTTCAATTCTTTCAATACTCCAACGATACGAACTTCATCAAGCTGATGCCCAGAAAAAAATTGCGGTGGATAAATTGGATTACTTGCAATTAAACTCATCACGCCATCCTTAAAATGTACGTGTTTTAAAGTCCCTTCATCTCCGTTGACAATAACCACCGCTATTTGACCATCATACTCAACTTCAGGAGAGACTTTGATTAAAGCCTCATCACCATCGTAAATGCCATCGCCCGTCATAGAATCTCCATCGATAGTTAGTACAAAGTAATCCTCGGGATTACATATATCTTCGAAATATTCATACCCCAAAAATTCTTGGTAAGCAATACCGTTCGGACCGGCTTTCACACTACCGAATTTTTTAATAGGAACTCGGTTTTCTGTCGAAGGTGCTTGCGCACCAATTAAGTACCAGTAATCAATATTTAAAATATTTGCAATTTGATTCAAGCGATCTGCCGGAACTGGTCTTGTACCGTTTTCCCAACGTGCAATGTTTGCACGATCAATATGAAGCTGTTTAGCCATTTCTGACTGAGACATACTTTTTTTTAATCTATATTCTTTTATCAATTTTACAATATCATCATTCGATCTCATTTTGATTTCCTCCGTGACTAGAAGTCATCTAAATAATAACATTTTGGACAAATAGTCACAACTTGTACATAAAACCAAAAACATTGTTGACTTAAAGTCACGCACACGTTATTATTTGTCCATAAGCTTTATAAAAACAGAAAGGAGGGAAATATGTGTTGGTTATTAATTTAAATAGATTAAAAGCTGAGAGAATTGCTAATGATATGTCTGAGGCGGATTTAGCAGAAAAACTCGGAATTAGCGCGAGTATAATTTATAAATATGAGAATGGAAGCCGTAGAATTTCAGTAGATACATTTTGCAAAATCGCTGATGTATTAGGCTTTGATGAATCAAATATCAATATTTTTTTTACAACTAAACGTGACTAAAAGGCACGTTTAAAGAGTTTAAGATGATTTTAAGTAACCATATGTCTTTGAGAGCCTGTGACATTTGGTTACACAATATAAGAATTTCATGAGACCACTTTTATTGTGAAACATTACAAGAACTATGAATGAAATATTATTTCATTTTGACTCAATAATTTGGAAAATATCTGTGAAACAATTTTTTAGCCAACATTAAATAACACAAAAAGGAGGCAATTAAAATGGATAACCTACTAACAAAAGCTGAATTTTTAGAAAAAATGGGTTACTCCGAATCAACATACCAAAGACGTATGAAGAAATTTAAGGTTCCGAAATATCGAAATGGATATCTTGCTGTAACTTCGAATGAAGTTTACATCGATGAAAAAATATATGAACAATTTATGCGCGATGAATCAGCTAAGAAGTTTCATTATGAAAGATTTGAGGTGAAAACATGACAAAACATAAATGCTCAATGCTAATGCTGTTCACCGTGATTGTAGCAACCGTTATAGCGCTGTTCGCTTGGATGGGAAGTATCAGTTTAAGCGTAACACTAAGTGTGATTGCAGTTATCGCGGCTTTAATTGTATCTGCATTAATTGGCTATCGCATGCATATTGTTGATGTAGAAAAAGGAATTTATTGAATACGGAGATAAAATATCGTAGCCATTTTTTAATCACATATATCAAATGAGGAGGATGAAAATGAAAGTTTTAGAAAAAACAATTACAAGCATGGAAGTCGCTGAAATGGTCGGGCGACGACATGATCAAGTTTTAAGAGATATTACTAAAATTAAGGAACATCTCACTGACCACAAAAGTGTGGTGAGTGAATTATTTATTGATTCGACTTATGAAGATACTTCTGGTCGAGAATTACCTTGTTATTTGCTAACAAAAAGAGGTTGTGAATTATATTCAACACGAATGACAGGAGCCAAGGGTACACAATTCGCTTTAGCTTACATCGAACGATTTAATGAGATGGAAACGGCTATCAAAGAGCAATCGTTGAAAATTCCACAATCGCCGCAAGAAGCATTGCGCTTAATGTTTCAATATCAAGAAAACACCAGTGAAAAAGTAGAAAAAGTCGAAGAACGAGTAACAGATTTAGAAGAAAATATCGTTTTGAGTGCTGGAGACTACGGATATGTTACCCGTCGGATTAATCAACGTGTCGCAGAAGTTGGACGTAGTTTCGGAAAATTAACTAACAAACAACGTGGGGAGCTTCATAGAGACATTAATAGTGGCGTCAAAAAGATTACTGGGGTTAGCACTCGAACACAACTAAGACAAAAACATTTTCAAACAGTATTAGACTATATCACCGACTGGGAACCATCAACAGCCACTAAAACCGTTGTACGTCAAATGAGTTTAGAACTAGGTGAAGATAATGAATAGAGCCGAAGCTTTAAAAATCGGAAAAATTATCGCAGATCGATGGTGGCGAGCAAACTACTTAACGATTAAAACGCGTCAAAATATCGAGCGCATGAAAAAAGCGACTCCGCCGGGAAGCAATGAGTCGCAAACAAAAATACCTATAAGGAGATTATAGCATGGATGATGTCAAAAACGAAGTAAGTAAAAATAGCGTCACGAAAAATCTAATACAAAAGTTAGCAGAAATTACAAATGAAATTGAAAGAATTCCCAAAAATGGGCATAACGATTTCCATAATTATGACTACGCTTTGGAAAGTGATATTAAGGATGTTGTTCGACCTTTACTAGTTGCGCAGAATCTTTTTATGTTGTCTGATGAAAAATCGCGATCTGTAACAGAAATCAAGACACAAAAAGGTACACAGCAATTAGTAACACTTGAAATCGAATATACGATATTTGATGGTGACACTGGGGAGACAATAAAATTTACTGGATTTGGCGATGGTCAAGATGCTGGCGATAAAGCAGTTTACAAAGCTAAAACTGGTGCACTTAAGTACGCATTGACTTCTCTGTTTCTAATTCCGACGGGAGATGATCCAGAAACCGGAGGAAAGAAACCATTACAACCGCCTAAAACTATTAATGAAGAACAAGTAAAAACATTGGAAGATTTAATTCATACAGTAGCATCAATGTCTAATTCAAATCCAGCGCAAGTTTTAGGTCAATTAAAAACTGAATCTGGATTTAATAAGACTATTAACAAAATGACGGAAGCTGATTTTGGGATAGCATTACAAATTTTACAAAAATGGAAAAAGGCTTATGCCAAACATCTTCAAAATAAAACTCAACCAAAACAAGAAAATATAAACTCAATTCCATGGGGGCAAAAACAATGACAGAAAATCCATTAACGGTACCAGATATGCAATTTGAGGTAAGTTACACACCATCAACTATCAAGATAGAAAATGAAGAACTACTAGAAAGTTTAATTGAACAGACGACAGAACACTATAGCAATCAAGTCTTTAAATTTGATGCAGAAAATGTTGCAGAGGCAAAACAAGCCAAAATAGATTTGAATAAAATTGCCAAAATGATTGATGATCGCAGAAAAGAAATTAAAGCTGATTATTCTCAACCGTTGAATACTTTTGAAGAGAAAATGAAGCGATATGTTGAACGTATCAAGAAGGTATCTGACGATATTAATTCTGGAATTAAGCTTTTTGATGAATCAGAAAAAGCCATTCGTATAGAAAAAATAAAAATTGAGATGGAAAAAATTGCTGAACCTTTAAATATTGAACCGGAAGCTATTGAAATTAGTACTAGTTGGATAAATAAAACGGCTTTTACGACAAAAGGTGAAGTTAAAGGGAAAATACTTGATGAAATTCACGACAAAATGAAAATTGTAGCAATGCAAAAAAGTCAGATAGCGGCTGATAAGGCGACTATTACGGATTATGCAGAAATCGCTGGACTAGATCCATATGCATGGTCAGGTTTAATTGATCAAGGGTGGTCGGTGGCCGATATCCGGGAAAAAATTAAACAGGCAGTGGAAGATAAACGCCGTCGAGAACAGGCAGAAAAAGAAGCGGAGGCTGAACGGCAGCGGAAAAAAGCTGAATATGATGCAGCTATCGCCGAAATGGAAAGAGAAAAAGCAGTTGAGACGAATCAAGGAACTTTGGTTGACCCTGAAACTGGTGAATTAATCCAAGCAGCAAACAATGAACCGTCGGTACCGATAACAGAAGTGGATGATAATCCGACGATGACGGTAACTCTACAATTAACCGCAAGCCGCCAAAAATTGGCAAACTTAAATGAGTACCTCGTAGAAAATGGTATTAGTGTGGTGCCGGTGCAATGATGGGGAAATTGCTATCCACGGATGGCAGAAAAATAACAATTGAACTTGAAGAAGCATTCAATCAAGAATACTTACATCTACTAGCCAACGGAGAGGATAACTATTTGGAAGTAGCTGCATTAGATAATCGAGGAATCTCCGCTAAACAAAATGCGCTATCCCACGCCTTAATCGCTGATGTGGCGCGTTGGCAAGGTGAGTATCCTTATTGGTCGAAGATAGATTTGAAATACTACTATGAGGCATTAAGCGGCGTATGGTTTGAACATCATAAAGCAACTAAATCTGATGCAAAAAAATGGATTGATTTTCTAATCGAGTTTGTTATTTCAAATAACGTTCCACTTCCTAAAGTATATAACTATTTACTGGATGAAAATTCATGGTTTTATCAATGCTTAAAATATCGACGTTGCTGCATTTGTATGGAACAAGCAGATATAGCACATGTTGATGCAGTCGGTATGGGTAGAAACAGGAGAAAAATTAACCATTCTGATTTTAGATTTATGGCGTTATGCCGATTTCATCATACAGAACAGCACACCGTAGGGCTAACTGAATTCTTTAAAAAATATCGAATTATTCTCGTGAAATTGAATGATGAAGAACGAAGAAAACTAAGGATAGGAGGGTAGAAATTGGCAGAACGTAGAATGTTCGCAAAAACAATAATAGATAGTGACGCTTTTCTGGATATGCCACTATCTTCGCAAGCCTTATACTTTCATCTTTCGATGAGAGCTGATGATGAAGGATTTATTAATAATCCCAAAAAAATACAGCGCATGATTGGTTCGTCAGATGACGATTTGCGAATTTTGATGGCAAAAAATTTTATTTTAGCGTTCGAGAGTGGCGTGATTGTGATAAAGCATTGGAAAATACACAACTATATTCGTAATGACAGATTTAAACCAACGATGTATCAAGATGAAAAGGCGCTGTTAAGCGAAAAAGATAACAAATCATATTCACTAGATGATGTTGGTATACCAAGTGACAACCAACTGTCATACCGATTGGATACACAGGTTAGGTTAGGTAAGGATAGGTTAGGTAAGGATAGAGATAGAAAAGATATTACGCCTTCGGAGGAACCTCCGAAAGCTAAACCTGTTCGTCACAAATATGGCGAATATAAAAATGTCCTTTTAACAGATCAAGACATGGAGAAACTGCAAACTGAGTTCCCAAGCGACTGGCAAGACCGTATTGAACGACTGTCGAGTTATATCGCATCAACTGGCAAGACCTATAAAAATCATCTTGCAACAATTAGAAATTGGGCGAGAAAAGATAAGGCGCAGCCTAAGCCGCAGCAAGCCTATGGACAACCAGTCAAACGTGAGGAAATGCCGAATTGGGACGCGCAAACGACCGCAAGTAGTCCATCTCGAAAAGCGGAAATAGAAAAAATGATGGAAGAATTATTCATAGATAACGAGGAGGAAAACAGATGATTAACAACGTAGTTCTAGTCGGGCGTCTAACTAAAGACCCTGACCTCAAATATACAGGAAACGGTCAAGCAGTCGCGACCTTTACTTTAGCAGTAAATCGTAATTTCACGAACCAAAGCGGTGAGCGTGAAGCAGATTTTATCAATTGTGTGATTTGGCGTAAACCAGCAGAAACCTTAGCAAATTATGCCCGTAAAGGCACTCTGCTAGGTGTTACCGGCCGTATTCAAACGCGAAATTATGAAAATCAACAAGGACAGCGAGTGTACGTGACAGAAGTAGTAGTTGAAAATTTTCAACTGCTGGAGAGCAAGAATAGCAATTCTAGCCAAAATACGAGCACTGCAAGCGTTCCGAACGCGCAAACGAATAATTACGCTCCTGACAATCAAAACGCAACACAGACGAATTTAGGCGTGAACCCGATAAATGACTTTGAAGCTACGACAATCGATATTAATGATGACGATTTGCCGTTTTGAGGTGAATGAATATGACAATTAAGGAACAGAAACATCAAATCGTTTTGAGGCAATGTGAAATCTTAGATAGCGATTTATCAGAAGAGGAAAGAAACGAAAAGCTTAAGCCGCTGTTTAAAGAATTTCAACGCTTAAAGCGGTTGGAAATGAAACAGAATAAGCCTAAAACGAAGAAGACAATAGATATGTCTGTACGTCTAACGGATATCGATACAGGAGAAGAACGATTCTTTGAATCAATGATTGCGGCAGCTATGTTTTTGGATAAAAGTGCCAGTGTTTTTAATAAAGAAGTACGAAAAAGTAATGGAATTGTACAAGGATACAAATACGAACGCAGGAACAAGAAATATCGCTACCAAAAAGGCAACCGCAGAATTGAAGGCTCTATACTTGAAATTGCTAGACGTTTAGAAGTCGGAGAAGTGTATATACGTGCTTTGAATACACAACCAACTAAAAATATATCTGTCGTCGAAATTGATAGGTGGAAGGATTAGGGAGGTCGAGTGATGTATTCACGTCAATTGTGGGGCGCGCAAGTTAGATCCAAAATTTTGAACTATGTACGCGAAAACGGAGAAACAACTAGAAAAGAAATAATTCTGCACTGTGGAAAAGAAGCATCAGGTCAGCTTAATAAGCTGGTACAACAAGGGGGACTGGTGCGCGTGGAAAAAGGCGTGTATCGGTGGCAAGAGATTAAAGTGGAGGTATTTTAATGCAACTAAAAGTAAAACGACTAACAGAAACAGCTATATTGCCAATTAGAGCGCATCAATCGGATGCAGGGTTAGATATTTGTGCGGATGAAGACGTCACGATTAACGTTGGAGAAACAGTTACGGTGTCAACTGGATTGTCTATCGCTATCCCAGAAGGCTACTACGGGCGATTGAAAGGAAGAAGTGGACTGACCGCTAAAACCTTGCTAAGAGTACAAGAAGGCACAATAGACGCTAACTATCGTGGTGAGATTAAGGTAATCTGTGATATTAAAACGAAGGTTTTAGATCGAGTGATAGATGGAATGATTTATGCGCATAATATATCACTAAAACGCGGCGAACGCATAGCTCAATTAATTATCCAACCTCTCCCAACTGTGGAAGTGGTAGAGGTAGACGAGCTAGACGATACAGACCGTGGCGAGGGCGGCTTTGGGAGTACGGGGGTATGAGGATGAAAGTCGTGATGGCGTATGACTAAGGAGGAACAAAAATGAAAGTAAGCGAAGCAATCGAGATTTTAGAAAGCAAAGTATTGAGATCAGAAGAAAACTTAAAACATTTCCCCAAAGAAAGCCAAGGTTACGCTGCTAACGAGGCGAGAATTATCGCATACAACATCGCCATCAACACACTACAGCAATTAGACGAACCACAAGCCGAGAAGGTGGAAGTGCCTGATTATGTGGCGGAGTGGTATGAAGTAAACAAAGGTAACTTAGAGTTTAACATTGCATCAGCATTTCATCGCATTGGTCGCAACACACATAACCCACAACATTCAATTTATGAATGGTTGAACGACAGTAATAACGAGCCAATGCAAACATTATTCAAAATGAAAGACGGCTACACCGTCAAGCCTAAGCGGTGGGTGGTAGTTAACAAGAAGGGGCGATATTTTATGCACTTTAATTCTGATGCAGAACATCCATTTGAGAAAGTATTTGGCTTTGATGCATCAGATGGATATCCATTTACCAATCGCGCCAAAGCCGAGGCAGTCGCTACGTTGGTTGATGGGAGTGTGGAGGAAGTATGAGAAAGAAAATTGTAGCAGTAGTAAATGACCAAACAGAAAGTATAGTTGCTGTACTTGAAGGGCATCATTATTATTTTCCTTTTTCGGGAGTACCATCTAAGTACATTGAAGAGACCAACCGCTACGGCGAGATTGGTGAGTGCTCAATGATTAAGATTGACTACTTTGGTTTTGCACGATATATATCAACTGAAAATTATTCATTGGTTTATGAGGAGGTAGCGGAGGCATGATCGAGAAAGCAGATTACGTCATTTGCTCTACTCCAAGCTACATCTCCCTTGATTGTCCAAAATGTGACGATCATATTGAAATTGATTGGAAGAAAGTTGAAGGGGCGTTCGGTGTCAATCTTTACTACGGAAATTGTGGAGCAATAGTGTGCCAGAACTGTGGGCATGATATTGAATTAGGCGATGCGGAATATGATTGAGGAGGTAGCGGAATGAAAACACCACTCGAAATCATCGAATACGAACTGGCAGGCGTGGAGAAAAATATCAAAAAGCTAGGCAAGCCAAGGTTCTACCAGTTTAAAAATAAGTGGTGGTTGAACTATTGGAAGGGCGTTAGATTTGGCATGTTACGAATTAGGGAAATGATACAGATTGAGGAGGTAGCGGAATGAATATAAAAGCGACAGTTTGGTTAAAAGACGGGAACAATGCAGAAATCATGCTTCACAATACAACATTACAGGCAGAATCCAGACAATATTCGGAAGCTATGAAATATCAAGTTATTTCTCACGATGGTCCGACCAGCATACAACTGATTCCAGTTGAGCATATAGCGATGATTAATTTGGAGGAGGTAGCGGAATGAAATATAAAGGGAAATCTATGATGAGCTTGAATCAAATGGCAGAAATTGGAATTAAATACCAAGGTGATGGGTATGTTACTGGGTTTCCAATCATTTCTGACAATGATGCTTATATTTTAAATGGCGTGATTGAAGCCAACGAGGAGTATATCGCTATTGAACAGTGGATACCGGTATTTCCAGAATCATTACAGCCTGTCTCTCCCTCTCTCACCGACGATCAGCAGGTCGTGTTGGAGTGGTTGAAGGAAGAAACGCAGCGGCGCAGAAATATCCATGCAGCATTATATTGGTTTTATGAAACTAATGTTGAATTAGACCTGATTCCATCTAGCTTATCAGATGTGGAATGGTGCCAAGTCCTCGCTGCGTTTGCGGAATGGGGCTTGAACTCTTGCCAAAATGGAAACAGTTGAACTGTTAAGCAATCCTTAACGGTTCCACCGGTTGCAAACTGACAAACGGCATTGCATCAACGTTTAGAGTAACTTAAAATCGTCCGTTCTACCGTTCGATAGGCGGGCGATTCGAGTGAGGGAGGAAGGAAATGGACGAATTGAAAGATTTAGAAAGAGAAAACGAACAACTAAAAAAAGAAACGGTTGACCTAGCGAAAGAAGCCGCCGTTAAATCGTGGGGCTGTCTATGGAGTTTAGCACTTATGGTGTTTTCTATCGCATTAGGCGGATTTGTGGCGATGAAACTGTGGAATGGATTGATTGTACCAACGTTTGGCCTTGCGACGTTGAGTTACTGGCAAGCGTTTGGCTTAGATGTATTCGTTAGCTTTCTGACCGCCAAAATTGGAAATAAGAATGATGGGTACGAGAATAATCAAAAAGCGTATGTATCTATCATAGCCACATTGCTATTTTGGGGAATTGGGTCGATCGCAATGATGTTTATTTAGGAGGCAGAACATGACAGTCCAAGAATTAATTAATGAATTAATGAAAATTGAAGATAAGTCCATGATTGTGGAAGTCACACAAATGATGGTTGGTGAATACTTCACACACGAATCAGAACGAGTAGAAATTGAAGGGAACACAGTCTATATCTGGTAGGAGGAAATTATGATTATCAAAATGATTGTAGGAGCGTTGTTCTTTCTGATGACCTTGTTGTTGGGTTACTCACGCAGGAAAAGACTAGTCTAACTAGTCTTTTTTCCTGCGAAGGTTGCATTATGAGCGCCAATTAAAAAGTTTTGAATAAAAGGCACGCTGTTTTTTGGAGTTAATGCTGTCATCTCGCCAAAAGCTTTTATGTTATACGCGATACAAAGTTTAAAGTAATCTTCTAAGAAGTCATCAAGTGAATCACCTTCCTGCTTTGGACTATCTCTTAATAGTTTTTGAAGATGGATTTTACTGTTTTTGCGATCGCCGCCGGCAGATAGTGCTTTTCCAAATTTGTAACCTGCATCTAAAAATGATTTTAATTTAACACTTTCTTCTTTATCAATCATATGTTCCCCTTCTTTCGTTTGATTTAATTTAGCTAACTCATTTTCAAGTTCGTATTGTGCTAATTTATTACGAATGTCAGACATTGACATTTCAGCAAAGTAAGAAAATTCATCAAGAATTTGGATTGGCAGGGAAGCAACGGGCTTATCACGCTGCTTCCATGTCGACAGGGTTTGCTGACTGATTGAACTTTGTTTTGCGAATGCATAAACCGACATTTTTAAATCAGTTTCAATAAATTCAGTTACAGGGTAAGTCATATTATCGCTCCTTTTCTAAGCAAGATTTTTTAATTCTTCAATAATTTGCGAATCAACAGAAAATTTAATGTTTTTAGATTTTAAGTCATCTATCAGTGCTTTTGTTTCCAAATCATTCATATTTGCATATCCTGTATAGATATCAAACTTGCGACCAGCAGGGGCCCAAAAACCGCCGTTTTCCCACGGATTGTCCCAAGAGTAATATTCTGTAAGAACCACCGCATGATTGTGATACTCGCTAAGTTCAAAACCAACTTGATTTTCTCCCACGTTTTGATAAAAAGAGGATTGCTTAGTGATTAGAATAGTTTCTACTTTTTTTGTTTTCATGATGATCTCTCCTTATTATTAATATTTTTTAACCAATTTTTCTATATGTTTCTTTCAATTGATTCAACTTATCGTTTTCTTTTCTAATGAAAAAATCTGCAATAATAAAAGATTCTGAATCATAATTACTAAATAATTGTTCAGCGCGTTTGATATTTTTTTTAGTTTTTATGAATGTTACATCGTCAACAACAACTGCTTTGTCTTCTTTAACAGAAACAAGTGAATAGAATTCTGTGTTTTCAACATAACCTTCAAATTCGCCAATTTCGTGAGTGTCAATGATTAATTCATAAACATCGTCGTCAGTAAGTTCGTCGTAGCATAATTGTAAGTCGATGTAGTGACTGTTAATTCGTTTTCCTTCTACATAATATTCAGTATCATTTTTTGTAATTTCAAACTGACTATTTTTTTCAGTTGAGTAACGGTCGTGTTTCACAACGTATTTAGCAACAACTGCTTCGATAACTTTTTCGATTTCTTTAACTTCAGTATTTTTGTTGAATTTAATAATTGTTCTCATATTAATCGTCTCCTTTTTTTATATCTCTCTCATCTACATTTATATTATACAACGTATGAGTAGTAATTGTCAACAATAAATGAGTAGTATTTTAAATTTTTTTATATGTTTTATTTATTGGCGTTTTGGCATTTTTACAAATTATATTTTTTTAAAAGCAAAGATATAATTGAATTAGTTACAACGATTTCAAGTTGGGAGGCAGGCAGTTGAAAAAAGGCACATTCAAAATGCTAGAAGGTTTGATTGAAGATTATCCAACAATGGAAAGATATATTAAGCGAGTTGAATTAGAAATAGAATATCCGTGGCAGCAATCAGATGATAATGTTGGAGGTTCTCGCTCTACTTCTGCTACTTCTGCCACGGAGCGTGCAGGGCTAAAGTTAGCGACTGACAAACACTTGCGATTGCTTAGAGAACGCAAGAAAGCTTTAGATAAAACTGTACAGTCAGCTAAGCCAGAGACGATTAAAATCATCCGATTGTGGTATTGGACTAAGCCTCGAACAAAAACGTGGGATGGCATAGCAGAAGAAGTAGGCTATTCAAAACGCATGTGTCATCTATTGCGGAATGAATTCATTGAAAGCCTAGGCAAAGAGCTAGGAGAAATTAATTAATTATTGCACTATCATTGCACTTTTGAGGTCTGTCAAGGTGTTAAACTAGTATTATCAAAAGAAGCGGGAAACAGACAGAACAGCTATGACATGAGATTTCCTCCTGAAATCAAATTTAAAATGATGGTGTCTGGTTTCCCGTTTAAAATTAACTGTTTAGATCACTCATAACGAGTGGTCTTTTTATTTTGAGGTGATTACATGATTGATGTAACTACTAAAGAATCTAGAGCTAGGTTTTATGGTTCTTCTGAATGGCGGAAGCTAAGACGGTTTGTCTTGGAACGCGATCATTACGAGTGTCAATGGTGTAAGGCAGAAGGGCGAGTAACAACAGTCAATGATGCGATACTTGAGGTCGATCATATCAAAGAGTTAGAAACAAATCCAGAGCTGGCGTTTGATTCAGACAATCTAAGGGTTTTGTAAGGACTGCCACAATCGCCGACACGGAAGATTTAATTATCGTCCTAGCAAGAAAGAGAAGAAATGGGACGATGAGTGGTGGTAGAGAATTGGCACGTTAAAGTCCATAAAAAACGACACAATCGCATGAACTATCGGGGAGAGCAAAAGAAAAAGAAGTGGAACGATGAGTGGTGGTAAAAAGCGTAAAGGAGTTGATTGACTTGGAGAAGCTATTAGAAAAACAAGATGTAACCTTTGATTCAAATGGTAAAGTTCCTAGGCTCTATATCAAAGGGCAGGAAGTAAATGTGGTTGCTATGACTAATTATTATGTTACTAGTCATGATCGATCGTCAGGTTTAAGTTCTGTCACCTTTGTGTATTTAGTGAGTAAAGATAATCCAGAAGAGAAAGTATTATCTATTGATAGAATTACCGGAGAGGTGTTGAATCAATGACTAAAGAAGTTAAGGCTTGGCTTCAAGAAACAATTAACAAATTAGAATCATTCAAACAGAAAGTTGAAGATGGCCAAGTGATTGTTAAAGATGGTGATTATTCAGTAACAAGACCAGTGCCAGATAGAGAACAGGCGACGTACGATTACATCTCGTTGTCAATAGATTATGTGGAAATCAAAACTCAAACAAAGGGAAAATAATTTGTCGACCTTGAAAGTACCCCCCCATGAAAAGTTTTCATAAAAATTACAGAAAATCTAACCGGTGGATGGGGTCAACTACGCAGATGTTCTTACTAAAAGTGCGTAACCCCTACCCCTGCCGAAACTAATACAAAGAAGGTGAGATTATTGTGGCGATTAGCGAACGAGATAAATTAGTGAACAAAGAAAAAAATAGATTAACGCAACTATTCAAAGATATTCCTGACGGAAAGAAAAAAGTAGTTGAAGGTTTGATTGTTCAAGCGGCACGCTTGCGGGTATCATTGGATGAATTATGGCAAGATTTGACGAATAATGGTGATTATGAAGAGTTCACCCAATCAGAAAAAACACCGTCATATGAACGAGAGCGTCCAGCAGCTAAATTATACAATGCCCGTGATCTTGCCTATCAGCGTATTATTAAGCAACTATCCGATCTGCTTCCTGAAGGTACTCCAAAACCAAATGATGGGCCTTCTGCTGATGGAAGTGATTTATTGTGATACCTTATTTTTTTGAAGAGTATGTGGATTTATATGAACGCGGAATTATTCCGTTTAATAAAGAACGTATTCAGCTTATTAACTATTTAAAAAATGAAGTCCTTGTTCGAGATGATATCTATTTTGATGAAGACATGATTCAAAACTTTATTAGATATGCCGAGAAGAATTTCTTCCCATTAGCCAAATATCAAAAATTTATCACACCTTTCATATTTCTTTATCGCAAAGAAGATGACGAGGTGTTTTTTGATGAGTTTTTAAACTCGATAGCGCGCGGGGGCGGAAAGAACGGTTTTATGTCTGCTAGAGATTCTTTCTTTATCAGCCCATTGCATGGGATAGAAAATTATGACGTTACCATAACGGCTAATTCTGAAAAACAAGGAAAAGTGAGTTTTAAGGAAGTTTACGAAACAGTTCAACGAAAAAGGTTAGAGCAACAGTTTTACCTAACAAAAATGGCAATCACCAATCGTGTGACAAATTCAATATTTAGTTATCGCACTAATAACCCAAAAACAATGGATAGTGCCCGTGATGGCTGTTTGGAATTTGACGAAATCCACATGTTTGAGAATTCAGATATTGTCGATATTCAGCGGAGTGGGTTAGGCAAGATTAAACACCCCCGCACTTTTTACAACGGGACAAACGGTCATGTAAGGGAAGGTTTTTATGATCGTATTTTGGAAAGAGCACAAAAAATATTTTCTGGCGAAGCGAAGAACGATCGCTTGTTTCCCTTCATCTGTAAATTAGACACCATCGATGAAATGGATAATCCGAAAATGTGGTCTAAAGCTAATCCGATGTTTGAAGAAGATTCACCCTATGCTAAACGATTGTACAGCACAGTGATGAAAGAATACTTGAAATTAGAGGAAGAGCCGTCGGGACGCAAGGAATTTGTTGTAAAACGAATGAATTTTACTGAAGGCGATGCCGAACGTGATGTAGCTACGCATGAACAATTGTTAGCAACCAATCAAATGGTGAAAATTCCTTTGGGTTCGCATTGCGTTGCTGGATTTGACTATGCAAGTATCCGTGATTTTGTCAGCGTTGGATTGTTGTTTAAAGTCGAAGATAAATTCTATTGGTACCAACACAGCTTTGCTCGAAAAAAATTTCTAGATTCCTTTAAATTGAAAGCACCGATTCGAGAATGGGAAGAACAAGGAATTGTAACTATTGTGGATGAACCCTCAATTGACCCACAGCATTTAATCGACTGGTTGAATGAAAAGCGCAATGATTATTTTATTGATTTAGTTTGTGCTGATGGATTTCGAATGGACCTTCTGAAACCTTTACTAGAAAAAGAAGGTTACACATACGAATTTTTAAGAAATCCACGTGGTGTACAAGCCAAAGTTGCACCAATTATCGAGGATGGATTTGCCAATGAACGCTTTATCTTTGGGAATGATCCTATGATGCGCTGGTATGTTAATAATTCGTTCGTTAAGGAAGATTCATTGGGTAACAGAACATTTTTGAAAAAAGAACCTGTCAGAAGAAAAACGGATGGTTTTCACGCTTTTTTAGCAGCTTTGTATAAACGTGAGTCTATTGAGGAAACTGCGAGTTTTGCTGAATTTATGGATTTGATGGATGATTTGGATTTTTAGGAGGTAAGGCAATGTATAAACCACAATATTTGAATGTCGAACGACAAGAAAAAATATTAATGGCAGGCGACAAAGTTTATTTTCGAAAAACTACCGCAGTGCCGTTGGGGTATCGCAAGAAACCTCCAGAAGAAAAAGTGAATAAATCCGGTAGGCGATTTACATCAAGGAGTTAGAACAAAAATAATTGAAAGGGGGTGGAGGTGTGTGGTTATGGGATTTGTTTAAAAGCTCCATAAGAAAAGAAGACCCATCAAATTGGATTCCGGATCTAAACTATGAAGGAGATTCCGCTCAAAGGGCATATCTTAAAACAATGGCAAAGGATACAGTGATAAATTTTGTTGCCCGAACAATGTCGACTTTAGAAGTTGATATACAGAACAAAGATGGAACGGACTGGGAATATATTCTAAATGTACGACCAAATAGCGATCAAACGGCTGCTGATTTTTGGCAAGCCTTTTTTTATCGATTAATTGATGAAAATGAAGTATTGGTTATCAAAACAGATGATGATCAATTACTAATTGCGGATGACTTCAATCGTACTGAATATGCTGTATTTGACGATAGATTCGATAGTGTTACTTATAAAAACTATACATTTAATCGAACGTTTGAAATGTCGGAAGTTATTTATATGAATTACAACAATGAAAAGCTTGATAGATGGACAAAGGGTCTGTTCGCTGATTATGCTGAACTGTTTGGAAGGATTCTTGAAGTTTCAATGAGAAATAATCAGATTCGCGGATCTGTGGCTATCGAAGCGACTGGTACTCTAGCCAATCAAAAAGATGATACTGGAAGGACTAAGGCTCAAAGACTTCAGGAATATATTGACAAAATTTATAATTCTTTCCGAACTAAATCGGTAGCTATTGTTCCAAAAATGAAGGGTTTTGAATACGAGGAATATACAAATAAACAGGGAGTATCAAATCAATCACTAGATGAATTAAATAAATTAAAAGTGACATTGATTGATGATGTAGCAAATATGATTGGTGTTCCTACTGCTTTAATATATGGAGAAAAATCTGAATTGAAAGATAACATGGATGCCATGCGTAAACTTTGTACGAATAGTTTGATAAAAAAAGTTAAAGATGAACTTACCGCAAAATTAATAGAAAAAAAAGACTATCAAAAGGGAGTACGTATTGAAATTCGTGGTGTTATGCGTCGTGATCCTTTAGAGTTAGCAGACAATATTGACAAACTTATTTCATCAACAGTTTTTACTGGAAATATGGTGTTACAAGAATTGGGATATCCGAAATCCGATGATCCTGAAATGGATAAACGTTTGATGACCAAGAATTTAACAAAATTGAAAGGGGGTGGAGCAAGTGACGAAACTTAAAAAAATACCATTTTTAGTAACAGCAGAAGCAGGAACGAAACAAACCGTGTTGACTTTGTCTGGAACGATTCGAAAACGTTACTGGTCAGATGATGACTGTATAGACGCGAAGTTAGTGCGAGATCAACTGGATAATGTCAAAAATGATGTGACGATTCGTCTTAACTCGACTGGCGGTGACGTATTCCAAGGAGTTGAAATTTACAATTACCTAAAAAATCATCCGTCTAAAGTGACGGTCGAAGTGACAGGCACAGCAGCTAGCGCGGCAACATTTATTTGCGCTGGAGCTGATAAAGTCATTATGAATACGGGAACTACTTTCATGATCCACCGAGGAGCTACTTATGCTTGGGGAAATAAAAATGATATTGAAGCGACATTAAAAATGCTGGAAACCATTGATGAGTCAATTATCAATATCTATACAGAATTAACTGGTCAAACTGCTGATCAGATTGAATCCTGGATGGATGAGGAAAAATGGTTTACAGCAAACGAAACTGTGGAATATGGTTTTGCAACTGAAGTGAAAAGCAAAACTGAACATAGTTCAGCCAATGAAGAACTCAAAGCAATGGTCGAAGACGCTGTATCAGCAGCATTCGCAGCAAGCCATACCATAGTAGCACAAGCAACAGAACCAAATTCTTTACCAGAAACAAAAACAAAAAAATCACTCTTAGCTCGGCTAAGTAAAAAGGAGAGTAAATAAATATGATGAAATTAAACACTAAAGCAAAAGATGCTTTGGCCCAATTCAAGGCTGTAACTGGCTCTGAAAATTCTACACCAGATCAAATTTCGGACGCTATGCAAGCAGCCGTGACTGCAATTGCTGAAGATGCAGGTGCAAAGGTTCGTGCAGAATACGAAGAGCTAAAAAATGTGACAGATAATAACGTTTTGCAAGCTCGTGGCATTCAAACTCTGACAGCAGAGGAAACAAAATTTTACAATGAAGTACAAAAAAATGGTGGTTTTGATAATGACTTAGTTTGGCCACAAACAATTTTTGAGCGCATCTTTGAAGATATTCAAAAAGATCATCCAATTTTACGTTTGGTAAAATTTTCGCCCACTGTTGGTCTAACCAAAGTCATCCGTTCTCGTCGAAAAGGCGTGGCTGTTTTTGGCCCATTACACAAAGACATGGAAGGGCAACTAGACGCAGAATTTGGTGCTACTGAATATACTCAACTGGCATTGACTGCGTTCTTTTTAATTTCAAAAGATACTTTAACTTTAGGACCGCGATGGATTAATCGATATGTACGTTTATGTTTATCCGAAGCCGTAAAAGATATTTGGGCGCAAAAGATTATCGTCGGAACTGGTAATAACGAACCAATTGGTTTGTTAAAAGATTTAGACGGTGCTGTAGTTGGTGGTAAATATCCAGATAAAGCTGTTGCTGGGACTTTAACATTTAAAGACGCTGCAACAATGGTCACTGAAATGGCGGGCGTGTTGAAAAAAGTTTCTAAATTCGAGCGTTCTATCGGTGATGATGATGAAAACCCGGAAGAAAAATACCGGAAAGTGCGTGGGAAAATTAGCCTATTGGTCAATCCTGCAAATTACTACGATATCGTTGCTCGTGTGACTACTCAAAACGCAAATGGTGTTTTTGTAACAAATCTACCATTTATTTCCGAAGACAAAATCGTGGAATCAGAAGACGTACCAGTTGATAAGTTGATTGTCTTTGTCGATGGCGAATATGAAGCTACACAATCGCAGCCTGAAAAAGTTTATGAATACAAAGAAACATTCGCTATGAAACGTGCGGTGTTGTATGCGATTGATATGTTGGGTAATGGTCAGCCTGTCGATAATTTTGCAGCACAAGTCTATGATATAAATATTCCTGCTGAAGGCGAAACCGAAACACCCTAAAACTGCCACATTAAAAGTGGCAATACCGGATGAAACGTGGACTATTCCAGAAATCAAGAAATATCTCGATACAAAGGGAATTGATTACAAGTCCTCTGATACGAAACCTGCATTATTAAGTAAAGTAGGTGATTAGATGGATGAACTTTTAAAGGAATTTAAGGCTAGAATGAAAATTTATCACTCTTCCGAAGATGATAATTTGAAAATGATTTTAGCTGCTTCCAAGGAAGAAATCCAATCGCTGGTAGGAATGTTTGATTTAACAGAATATCCGCGAGGAAAAGAATTGATTTTTGAAAGAGGACGTTATGCATATAATGACCAATTGGAATATTTTTACCCAAACTTTCAAGAATCGATTTTAAACATAAGTATAGATTTAATGTCTGCGGGTGAAGATAATGGCAATTAATCAAAATTACAAACGGCCTAAGACTGGTGGTGCAGAACTTCGCACGCCAGTCTTTTTCTATGCTTATGAACCGAACGAAGGACCATTTCCCGGAGAATCGGAAGAAAAGCTTATGCATAAAGCAATGGCTGAGGTTTACAATCCGTCAATGAAAGATTTGGAACTACTTAATAGTAAAAATACAAAACGGGCAGTCACGATTAATATTCGTGATCCATTGGATGAATTTCAACCAACAAACAAACACATTGTTGAACTGCAAGATTATCATTTTTTGGATGAGGCTGAAATTTTGAATGAAAACAAGAAATTTATCCGTTGGAACATTATTGATGTACAACCGAATCCTAAAGATAGCCGCTTTATTAAATTGATTCTTGGGGTGACGTCATGAGTGTTAAAGTAACTGGCACCGAAGAAATCATTCGGAATATTGAAGCAAAGCTTGGTAAAAATAAAGCAAATCGCGTAATTAATAAGGCATTGAGAAAAGCTGGTGAAAAAAACAAGCAAATCGTGAAGCAACAAGTATCAAGTTACATTGATACAGGTAAAACGCATGACTTGGTTATTACTAGTAACGTTAAGAGTAATCCTAAACGTGTGGAAACAGGATGGGCAAGTAAAGAACGAGCTCCGCTTGTTCACTTGAGTGAATTTGGTTACACCCGCAATGGTCGTTATATTCGCCCGCGTGGTTTTGGCAAATTACAGGGTGCTGTAGATAAAATACAAGATTCTGCATTTAATGAAATGCGCGCAGAGTTAGAGGAGTTGGGTCGATGAAATATATGATGATCGAAGTTTACGAAGCTATAAAAAATGATACTACTATAGCAAGTCTAGTGGATAGCGATAGGATTAAATTTTTTGAAGCGCCTGAAACGTTGGATACATCTAAACCGTTTATCATTATTGATTCGACTTTAGGTCCCTCTACTTCTGCTTACTTTGCGGCAAATAAGGAAATGTCGAAGCAATTTAGTTATCAGATAAATGTAGAATCTACTAATTATTTAACGACTAAAAAAATTGCAAAGGCAGTACAAGATGTGATGCGAAAAATGGAATTTGGGCAGCTTACGGGCGGCTTAGATACGTATTTTGCAGAAACAAAACGATACGTTGATGCACGGCGATATCGAAAAAATACAAAAATACACGATACAGATTATTAGGGGGAATAAATAAATGGAAACTTATGGTTTTGATAAACTTTCAATTCGAGTTTTAAAAAATGACTTAACACCGGACACTACGAAAAAAATTCATGTGCTGGACGGAACACCTAAAGAAGGTGGGCCAAAAGCAATGGAATTGACTGGACTTTCGAAAGAAGCTCAAAAAGTCTTTGCCGGTGACCGTGAATATTACATTGTACGAAAAGGTACGGGTAATGTTGCGTCAAACTTCGGCTTACTGGACATTCCGTTTGCAATTGAACAAGAATTGTTAGGATTAGTAACGTTTGGAACGGACGGTGGTATTGATGGATTTGGTAAAAATACTGAAGCGCCTTATTGTGCAGCAGTAGCTGAATCAGAAGACTTATATGGGGAACCTGTCGCATTTGCGTTTTTAGCAGGTTCTTTTAATCGCGATGGGTTTTCGCTTGCGACCAAGAATGATGAAGACTTTAATCCTGAAGCTGGTGAATATGTCTACAATGCGATGTCACGTGATATTACGATTGATACAAAAACCGAATCAATGACAGTAATGCGAGCTTTTGGGAAAGAAAACGTGGAATCGTTAAAAACAGCGGTTTTGGGAACTGAAACACCAAGCGGAGAATAATAAATTAGGAGGCTAATCAGAAATGATTAGTCTCTCTTTTTTTGGAGGAAAGTATATGGATAAAACTATTAAATTGAGACTGCGTATGAAAAACGGTGTCGTTAAAACCTTTATGACAGATTTTGTTCCTTTTTCAAAACGGCAGGAATATATCCGAAAAGAAGCTGAATTAGAGGAGCGAAAAGACGAAGAAGGGAACCCAATCATTCCAACACAAAATGATTATTCGGAACTTCAAGCAGAATTTGTGGCTGGGTTATTTGATGATAAAGAAGTTACTGGAAAAACAATTTTAAATGGAATTGATACTTTGGAAAGCGATCAGATCATGGAAATTATTCGCTATAGAGTTCTTGGCTTCTCAAAAGAAGAGGAAGAAGCCGCAAAAAAAGCACTGGCGGAGGAACTCTTACTTGGCGAGAATTCTACGATCTAAATCTGGAGTTTGTCCGCGAAGTAATTGGAAGTACGAATATGGGAATTCGAGATTTGATGGAAACGGATTGTGTAGATGTGGATGAAATCTTACTTGCATCTTCCAATAAGAATAAAAAGAAGAAAAAAGATATTAAACCGTTAGCGGAACTTGTTAAAGGGGGTGCCTAAATATGTCTGGTGGGACACCGTTAGGAAATATGGTCATTAAATTAGGTTTAGACGATGCCGATTTTGGCAGAGGCGTTGCGAACTCGAAAAAGCAAGTAAGCTACTTTGCAAAAGAAATGCAAGCGAATATGAAGATAGCTGACATGGCTGGAAATTCACTTGGTAAATTGCAATCTAGATTTGGTTCTTTGACCAACATTGTTCAGGCGCAGGAAAAACAAGTTAATGCTTTAAAAACAGCATACGACAAGTCATTTGATGAGAATGGCAAAGCAACAGAAGCGACAAAACGTTACGCAGCACAATTACAAGCCGCGAATGGGAAACTAGCGGATTACAAACAACAGCTAATTCAATCCGCTGGAGCCTTAGCAGAATATAAGGTTAAAAATGAAGGTTTAACTGGGGCGATTTATAAAGGCTCTGAAAAAATGATTTCTGCTGGAAGCAAAATGGCTTCTGTGGGATCTAAGTTAACAGCAGGTTTAACCTTGCCGATTGCTGGCGCAGCAGTAGCCGTTGGAAAAGCTGCTATCTCGTGGGAATCGGCGTTTGCGGGGGTGAATATTTTGCCCTCCCTTATAGCGATATAGGGGTAATTAAATCGAGCAAAAACGGTGAAGACTAAGGGTTTATGGTATAATAAGAAATGTAGGGGTTTTTATTATGCCTAAATCTATGTTAATACCGTGCTAACTTACTAGATTTCGCAAGGCTAGTAAGCAGTGTAGAGCGTAGGAGCTGAATAAATATAATGCTCCCAAGAGTGTTCGAGGACTATTTGATAGTCCAAAATGTACGCCGAGCTTACAGGAAACTGTAAGAAGTGAGGGATAAAAAGCCCACACGATAACAAAACTGGAAGAAAACCAATGACGAGGTAGTTGATAGTACCGGTCAAGTCGTATATTCTTACAAAGATTTAGAAAATGGATTAAGAGGGTTGGCGAAAGAACTTCCAGCTAGTCATGCTGAAATTGCAAATGTTGCGGAAGCTGCAGGGCAGCTCGGCATTCAAACTGAAAATGTCACTGCATTTACTAAAACGATGATTGATATGGGTGAATCTACAAATTTGTCTGCAGAAACAGCAGCGACAGAGCTGGCACGATTTGCCAATATCACACAGATGTCACAGAGCAAATTCAGCAATTTAGGATCAGCAATCGTTGATCTTGGTAATAACTTTGCGACGACAGAAGCGGAAATCTCAGCAATGGCTTTACGACTCGCGGGTGCTGGGTCACAGATTGGCATGAGTGAGGGTGATATCCTAGGCTTTGCGGCCGCACTATCATCAGTGGGTAAACATCAATGCCCAGTCGTTAAGAAATTAGCGGCTTAAAACATCAAGTGAATTCATGGAAAGCTAAGGTTATTTAAATATGGTATAATGGGAGTGTGGCTAGGGTAGCTCCCGAACGACAAGTACCCGCTTGTCTGCCACAAATTTTAATGGGTGGTTACTTGGGAGGTAATCGAATGACAAGAAGAAAATTTACTGATTCTTATTTTAAGAAATTAGTATTTGAACTGGTAGCAGATGAGTATACTTTTATAGAACCTTATAAAGGCATTACGAAAAAACTAGCAGTTCGTCATGAAAAATGCGGGCATCGATATGAAACTACGCCTTACCATTTTCTGGACAGAGGGCAACGTTGCCCAAATTGTAACTATATGCGCAAAAGAACACCGGAAGAATTCGAAAAAGAGTTTCATGAAGCTTTAGGTGACGATTATGAAATCTTGACACCTTATAAAGGTGCTAGAGAAAAGATAAAAGTTAGGCACAAAATTTGTGGATGTGAATACTTGCAAACAGCAAGTGAGGCAAAACAGGGAAAAGGATGCCGTAAATGTTCAATAGAGAAATTCATAGGTAACCGCCTGAAGTCTGAAAAAAGGTTCATCCAAGATTTTGAAAGGGTGTCAAACAGCGAGTATCAGCTTCTGTCTAAATATGTTAATGATGGTGAGTATATAAATGTAAAACACAAAGATTGTGGTTTAGAATATTCAGTTGTAGCTGGAGCTTTCTTAAATGGGAGGCGATGCCCCAAGTGTGGAATAATAAATCGAGCAAACAAGCAACGTAGAACACATGAACAGTTCGAAAAACTTGTCTTGGAATTAGGGATAAACGAGTACGCTGTACTTGAAAATTATAAAAATTCTCAAATTCCGATAAAGCTTAAGCATCTATCTTGCGGGCATATTTACTCAGTAAGACCAAACGATTTTTTGCGAGGGAAACGATGTCCAAAATGCAATCAAAGTCATGGAGAAACAAAGATATACCAGCTACTATCGAACTACAACATAAAATTCACAACACAATACAGATTTAGCAATTGCAAAGCAAAACGATCGTTGCCTTTTGATTTTGCGATTTTAGATGCCAATGAAACTGTTGTTGCAGTAATCGAGTATCAAGGGATACAACATTATCAAGCAAATGATTTTTTTGGTGGCGAAGTTGCATTTAAAAAAAGACGAGAACACGATGCTATTAAAGAGAATTATTGTAAAGCTAACAATATTCGGTTTGTTGAAATCCCATATTCAATGACCGATAAAGAAATAGAAAAAGCCATATTTGAATTAACTATGCCAATCATGAGCCAAGCCTGTCGGGAAACTGCAGGAAGGTGCAACGACTAGATAAATTAACCTAAGCAAAAGCAGTCATTTATTTGATTGCTTTTTTTGTATGGCGAAATATCCACGAGCGCTTGATACCTTAACGTTTAAGGCGAAGGTAATGATATAGTCTGAACTTATAGGAAACTATAAGAAGCAAAGGATAAAGAGCCTTTGCGATAACATAATTGGTTGAAGCGGAAGCGGGTAAACAGAACTGCCCGACTGTTTGGAAACAAGCAGCATAGAAATCGGCAAAATCGGTAGAACACTCACGTAGTCAATACCGAGGTAAGCAGAAACATCATCTGCCACCGTAGAGCATAGGAGATGAGCATTAAGAGAGCAATAATTCTTCCACGAGTGTCGATTGCCCTAACAAGTAAAGTTGAGGGTAAAAATATATGCCGAACTTACTGGTGACAGTAAGAAGTAGAGGATAAAAAGCCTTTACGATAACAATTGGGTTCTGCATTTTCAAAAGTAATGGTAAATATGCAGTTAGCTGTAGAAAACGGTGTAGGTGCATTTGATGAATTATCCGCAATGGGGTCAAAAGCTGGTATCTCTTTATCTGATATTTCAAAAGCGGTTCAAGATGGCGGAAAAAATCTTAAGTCTACTGCTAGTCAAATGGGATTGACAAATACACAACTTCGCTCGATGTACAAAGAAGCTGATAAGTCTGCAATTGCTTTAGAGAATTTTTCTAAAGTGGCGGGATTAACAAATGCGGAATTTGCAGACCTGTTTAAAAAGGACCCTTCAAAAGCAATTATGAAATTTGTTGAAGGTTTGTCCCACGCGGAAGAAAAAGGAACTTCTGCCATTAAAGTTTTAAATGACATGGATATTAAAGAAGTTCGTCTACGTGATAGCTTGCTTCGCGCTGCGAATGCGAGCGGTGTATTCGGTGATGCAATCGCTACTGGTAACAAAGCTTGGAAAGAAAATACTGCGTTGACAGAGGAAGCGAGCAAGCGTTACGAGACTACCGAATCAAAATTAAAAATGCTAAAAAACGAAGCTGTGGATGCTGCGATTGAATTGGGTGGCCCACTTATCGATGCATTGCGTGATGGACTGCAAGCTAGCAAGCCTCTAATAAAAGGTCTGGGAGATTTAGCTAAATCATTTAGCTCGTTAGATAAAGAGCAACAGCAAAATATTATTAAATGGGTAGGTATAGCTGCTGCAGCAGGTCCAGTTTTATCAATTGCTGGAAAATTAACTGGTGGTATCGGTAAGCTAGGTAAATCATTTATTGATTTAACAGCTAGTATGGCGAAGAAAAAAGCTATGACAGCTATGGCTGCTGAAATGGCTTCGGGTGCTGTATCTGCCACATCAATGGGTACTGCTGTAGCTGGCGCAGGAACGAAAGTTGGTTTATTCGGCAAATTAGCTGGCTTGGCTGGAGGCAAAGCCGGTGTGGGTGCTTTAACAGCTGGGTTATCTGGCGTTGCGGTTCCCGCAGCGATTGCTGTAGGCGGTGTAGCTGCTGTAGGTGTTGCCCTTTATGCAGCGAATAAAGCGTACGAATCAAATCAATTAGCTGGTGCACGTTGGGGTACGAAAGTCACTAAAGAGCAGGACAAAGTAATAAAAAAAGCTTACGAGTTAAACGAAAAGGCTTCTACGTATGTCAATGAATATGCAGATGGAATTGCTTCTTCTGCCGAAAAGGCGAAGAAAGCGAACCAAGAAATAGTTAATTCAATTCAAAAAGTTTTAGATAAAGAAATTGAACGCAAAAAAAAAGCTGCTGAAAAAATTACTGATGAAGATGAGAAGAAAAAAGCTGAAAATTATATTAAATGGCAAGAAACAGTTAATAAAGCAGAAGTACAGCAAGCAAAAAAGAAAGTTGATGCAATCAATCAGATACTAATAAATGCATCAAAAAATAATCGTAATCTATCAAATGAAGAGCGTCAATTTATTGCAAACAATTATAAGCTGTTAAGTCAGGATCAGTTAAAGGCTGCTGGATTTAGCAAAAAGCAACGTTTAGCAATTGAGACAGCATATCAAGCTGATGTGTCGAAATTAAATTATAAGGATTTATCAAAACGACAAGAAACTTTGCAAAATGCTTTGAAAGACGAAAAATCAGCCTATGAAAAACAAGTTGAAAGCCTAAAAACAATTTACGCTAAAAATCCACAAGCACTAAAAGCTTCAATGGATAAATTGAATAAAGAATACAAGCAATCTACTGATACTTTAGTGACAGGATTAGCCAAAGTATTTCAAGCGCAAGGCAAAGATATTTCTCAACTGTCAGAAGTTTGGAAAGCGTATGGCTATACCACCGATGAAGTGTTATCTCTAGTCAATACGTCCGTTAAAGCATCGTCAGATAACTTAGATTTACTTGCTAAAGGTACCAGTGAAGCAGATATGGCATGGAATGCACTGGCGCTAGACCCCAAAACAGGCGAAGTCAAAACGAACATGGCTGAAACCTTAGTGGATATGGCAAAAACTGACGAAGGTTGGCAGCAACTGAAATTCATGTTAAAAAATGCCGATATTGAATCTAATGCCAAAGAAGAAGTTGCGGTTGCAATGGGTCTTGCTGGCAAGTGGAACCTCATGTATATGTCAGACAAACTTTTAACAGTTAATGGAGACGAAGCAAAAGTAGCATTATACGACACTATTGATGAGTTAAAAGCTTGGAACGAGTATGAAGCTGATCGCAAAATTCTTGGTGCAGATAACGCGGATGTCATATGGAAACTAATAGATTCAGAAGATAAGCTCAATGTTTGGAACACTATTCCAGCTTCTGATAAGAAATTACTTGCAGACAATACGGACTTTCTTTCTAAACTGCTCAATTCTGAAGAAGCTTTAAATCAATGGAAATCATTACCAGATTCTCAAAAGAAAATGCTTGCTGATAATTCTGATTTATTGGGCAAAGTATTTGCTTCCACAGAATCCTTTAATGCGTGGGGGAAATTACCTGAGCCAATAAAACAAATGTTGGGGAATAACCAAGATATTTTGGCGAAAGTTAAAGACGGAACTATATCTTTGCAAGATTACCAAAAAATAGAGCCAAACATTAAAAAACTTTTAGGTGATAGTAGTAGCGTTGTGAATGCTTCGAAATCTGGTGAAAAATCATTAAGGAGTTATCACGCGAATAACCCAGCAAAGAAAATCTTGCAAGGAACGTCTGCTAGTACACAAGCGGCCGCTAAGGCTGGTGAAGGGGCATTAAATCGATACCGTGGAAATAATCCTGCTCTAAAAAAATTACTAGGAAATTCAAGTAGTGTAGTTAGTGCATCGAATACGGGTGGGGTAGCTCTTAACCGCTTTAGAAATAACAATCCTGGTTCAAAAAATTTAAGAGCGATTGATAATGCTTCTGATCCCGCTAGATCAGCGATTGGCGCGGTTAATAACTTTAAGTCTGGTCCTTCTGTTATCACTAAAACACTAAATGTTGTTGCCAATTTAGGCAAAGGTGTAGCAAAGGTTTTAGGATTTGAAAAAGGTACTAATTACCATTTGGGCGGCCCAGCAATCGTAAATGACCAAAAAGGATTAACTTACAAAGAGTTAGTTTTGCCGAAAGGTGGCGTTCCATTCATTCCAGATGGACGGGATGTATTCCTTCCTAATCTACCGAAAGGCTCTAAAATCATTCCAGCTCGTCAAACTAAAAAATTAGTACCACATTATAAAGATGGAGTGGGTGTTCCTAAAAATTCTACACTGGTTCGTAATTTGGAAAAGATTAACACTCAAAATAACTTATCGAAGACAGAAATAATAATTGAACCGGAGAATTACTCTGAACAGCTTAATCAGATTATTAAATTGATGGGAAGATTTAGTTCGGATTTACAAAAACTTAAAATAGTAATGAATGAACGCGAAGTTGGCAGAATTATCACGAACGAACAAACAAAGAATAATAGAATGCAGTCAAGATTGGAGGGCTTAAGATGATTAGTGACTTAGTTATAACTTATGGAGGAGAAAATCTGACAAATTTCTTTGACTTGACTGCGGAACCTATTGGAAGAAACCTTCCAAATCGAGAAAATAGCACACAACAGATGGGGTTAACAAATGGTTCGCAATTTGTAGGAACGCGATACGCAGAACGGATTATCACTCTTAATATATATTCTGATAAGTATTCTGTTGATTATGTTAAAAATAAAATTAATGGTTTATTGAACGTTAAAGAACCTCAACCCTTGATATTTTCCGACAGGCCAAACGAAGTTTGGTATGCAATTCTGGATGGAGAATCAGTTATGACGAGGTCAATTGATTCTTTAACGGAGATTAACGGCGAACTTTCTTTCTTAGTTCCTTCGGGTTATTGTGAGGCTCTTAATCCATCAACATTTACCGCCACACCAAATGATGATGGAATTTTAGCAATGCAAATTGCGAATAACGGAACCGAAACCGCTGAATTATCATTTGAAGCGACTATGACTGATGATAATGGTTTTCTCGGAGCAGTAGGACCACTAGGAGCAATGGAGTTTGGAAGTATCACAGAAGTTGATGGCTATGTGGACATGGCTGAAACTGTGTATAACGATCAGATGGTTCCGTCTGACGCATCAAAATGGACTGCTAATGGAGGTTATATTGAGTGGCCTAATTCAAATGCGGGACTTCCAAATAAAGTTCAAGGTTCATTTAGTTGGACCGGTGAGACAGCTAAAGCGACAAATTTTGGCACAGCCTATAATGACAACCGTTGGTACGGTCCAACTATTGCAAAGGCAATACCTGCAAAAACAAGTGATGGTAAACGTGACGGGAATTTTGTTCATCGTTTTTGGTTAAATCACAAGTCCAAGAAAAATGCACGTTGTGTGGGTCGCCAAGAAGTTAATTTATCAGATGGAGCTAATCCGATTGCGACGTTTGTCATCTACGATGATAGTTCAAATTCAGTTCGAACATGCCTTGAATTTACGTTATTTGGTATCAAACAAGCACGAATTGTGGCGGATAAAGATTTCCAGGAATTTTACGGAACTGTCGAAATCATGAAAATTGGTAATGAAATTACATTTAAAGTTTACAATATTGATACTAAAAAGACGATTACGAAAACGTATTATGATGATCGTTTAGGTGCTGCAAAAATCACGCATAAAACCTATTGGTGTTCGCGATTTATGAATTTGCCAATTTGCGATATGAGCTTAAATTATTCGTTCTTCCAGTGGATTGGTTCCCAAGAATTTGTTGACGTACCAAATCGATATAGTAGTAGCGACGTGCTTTCGTACGACGGTTCTACTGGCAAATTCTATGTTAATGATACTTTGGCAATGAATGATATCATCGTTGGTTCAACAGATTTAAAAATTCCGCCGGGAAATTGGACTGTGGAATTTTATTACTCTGATTTCGGGAAAACTCCACCTCATATCGTAGGGACATTGAGAGAAAGGTGGCTGTAATTCTTGAAAATATATGTAATGACAAAAGCTGATGAGACGGTCGCTATTTTAGATAATTCACTTTCTGGTGCGATGCATTATTTTGACGATGAATTCCACAGATACCTAGAAACAGGGGCAAGTACTTTTGACTTATCGATTGCTAAAAAGCATATGATGTATTCTAATTCTTCAAAAGGTACAGAAGATGATTTCCAATATTTGAAAGAAAACCATTTTTTAGTATTTAGGTATAAAAACAAAGATTACAAATTTACAATTCGGCGTGTCGAGGAGACGGAAACCTCGTTACGCCTTTTTTGTGAAGATTTGTCGTTTGACTTATTGAATGAATATCGTGGTCCGTATAAGGCCGACAAAGCATATTCAATCTCAAAATATGTCAATGATTGTCTTGTAGATTCAGGGTATGAGATTGGAATTAATGAGTTCGCTAAAAACGAGCGTACTCTTGAATGGGAAGGCGACCAAACTGTTTTAAAACGATTGCTATCAATTTGTAATAGCTTTAGCGCCGAAATTGAGTTTGAAACTGTATTGAATGACGATCGCACCGTTAACAAACAGCTTGTCCATTTAAAAAAGAGTGTCGGTGTTAATCGAACAGATGTTGAGCTTAAATACGGTCGTGATGTCTCAAGTATTCGCCGTAATGTGGATGTTACAGAATTAATCACAGCCATCAAACCACGCGGTCATGAAGAAGACGGCAAAGTTACAACAATCGCGAATGTAGAAAAAGAAATCAAAGATGAAAATGGTAACGTAGTTTTCTATACTAAAAAGGGTTCGGAATACATCTATGCGCCGATGGCTAATCAAGAGTATGGGAACCCAAAACGAAAAGGCGGAGGCTACATTGTTGGCCAATTTAGCTACGATACTAAATCAGATACAGAGCTTTTTAATCGTGCGCTAACGGAGTTAGAAAAGAAATGTGTGCCGGCTTACGAGTTCGAGATTGAAGGATTTTATGACATCGATATTGGCGACACTATACGAGCAATTGATGAAGGATACAATCCAATTCTTTTGCTAGAAGCTCGAATTAGCGAACAGACAATCAGTTTTAGTGACCCAACGAAGAACAAGACAGTCTACTCAAATTATCGAATTTTACAAAACAAAGTCAGTCAGTCACTTTTAGATCGAATTGATGAAGTCAAAAAATACGCAGAACAAGTAGCTAAGACGTATATTTTTTCTATTAGCAATGTCGGTTCACCAATGTTTAAAAACGGTGAAGGCGAAGTAATCTTCACAGCCAAGATTGAAAAAAACAATCAAGACATCACGGCCGAATTCACGAAATTCAACTGGATTAAGCAAAACAAAGATGGCTCGCTGGATACAATCTGGAACGCAGCTCATCAAAGTATTGGAAAGTCAATTACCGTTAAACCGGAAGATTTTGAAGATACGGCTACGTTTAGTTATGAAGCATTGCAAGACGATTTGGTTGTTGGCGGTGCAAGTGGCGTTGTGACTAAAGTTTATGACGGTGAAAACGGTAAAACTCCAGTTAAGGGTATAGATTACTTTGATGGAGAACCAGGTACTAATGGTCTTTCTGC
>NZ_KE136354.1:365706-896625 GCF_000406945.1 Enterococcus dispar ATCC 51266
GTTGTGACTAAAGTTTATGACGGTGAAAACGGTAAAACTCCAGTTAAGGGTATAGATTACTTTGATGGAGAACCAGGTACTAATGGTCTTTCTGCCTATCTGCATATACGGTATTCTCAAAACTCAAACGGGAATCCCATGACAGATGACCCTACTGGTGCTAAATATGTTGGTATGCAGGTATCACAGAACCCAAACCCTTCAACGGTACCAGCAGATTATGACTGGACTTTGGTTAAGGGTGCAGATGGTATTCCTGGCGAGACTGGAGCAGATGGACAAACTAGCTATCTGCATATCAAATACTCCAATGATGGCGGTCAAACATTCACTGGCAATGGCGGGGAAGATGTAGGAACTTGGATGGGTCAGTATGTTGACTTCACGCAGGCTGATAGCACGGATGTTAAAAAGTATGCATGGTCAAAAATCAAAGGCGAGGATGGACAAGATGGAGTAGCCGGTAAGGATGGTGTAGGACTAAAATCTACTGCTATCACATACGCACAGAGCGCTTCTGGTACTGTCGCTCCTTCAAGTGGATGGACAGTGCAAGTCCCCACGTTGGTTAAAGGTCAGTATCTCTGGACTAAGACAGTCTGGACATACACTGACAATACCAATGAGACTGGCTATACCGTTAGCTATAACGCCAAAGATGGAAACAATGGACAGGACGGTATTGCCGGTAAGGATGGCGTGGGTATTAAATCAACCAAAATTGAGTATGCTTCAAGTACATCAGGTACAACTAAACCTGGCGTGGGGTGGTCATTGACAATTCCAACAGTTCCTAATGGTCAATTCCTGTGGACACGTACTACTTGGACTTATGATGACAATACAACCGAACAAGGTTTCAGCGTTGCTAAAATGGGCGACAAAGGGGATAAAGGTGACAAAGGCGACCCTGGTAATCAGGGTATTCCTGGCACTCCTGGTGAAAACGGTAAAACGCCATACACACACTACGCCTACGCTTGGTCAGCAGATGGTACAGATAGATTTACGGATACGTATCCTAATGAAAATTTGTTAAGTACAGGCATTGTTACAGAAAAATCGTGGATAAATACGGATGGAAGCATTCAAGAGCTTGCAAATGGCTTTATTACTAATTTCATACCAGTATCATATGGAGATATTTTTACACTTACTCAAGTTGATACACAAGCTACAGTTGGTGCTGTTGCCCTATATGACACAGATAAACAATTTCTGTCTCGTGCATTTTCAAGCAACGCGAGCATTTTTAACTTTAAAATAAATAATGCAAGTGCTGCGTATATGCGCATCACTGAAAAATCTTCTACAGGAACCTTAAAAAAAGGTATTAAACTTGAAGTAGGAGATAAACAAACAATCTACACTCCCTCACCATCAGACGATTTTGAAAACGCCTATCCAACGTACAGCGGAACCTACACAGACTACACTGCACAAGACAGCCAAAACCCTGATGATTACACGTGGACACGTATCTTAGGTGAAAGTGGACAGGATGGTAAAGATGGCGTTGCGGGTAAAGACGGTGTAGGGATTAAAACTACGACAGTAACTTACGCTCTGTCTGACAGCGGCACTACAGCTCCAACGTCTGGCTGGACGGCTACTGTACCAACGCTCATTAAAGGTAAGTACCTGTGGACTAAATCAGTCTGGACGTATACAGACAATAGCACAGAAACTGGGTATTCTGTCACTTATGTAGCTAAAGACGGCAATGACGGCCAAGATGGTATTGCTGGTAAAGATGGCGTGGGTATCAAGTCTACTGCAATCACTTATGCTGTGTCATCAAGTGGGACTACAGCACCATCAAGTGGATGGGTTGCTTCTCCACCAACGGCTGCAGCTGGTCAATACCTCTGGACTAAAACTGTGTGGACGTATACAGATAATAGCACAGAGACTGGCTACTCCGTAGGTAAAATGGGGACTAATGGTTCTCAAGGACCAGCTGGTAACGGCATTGCTTCCACGGCAATTACTTACCAAGCTTCCACATCAGGTACCACTGCTCCAACCGGTACCTGGTCAACTACTATTCCAAATGTAGCTGCCAATCAGTATCTCTGGACACGGACGGTAATTTCTTACACCAACAGCACCAGTTCCACTGCATATTCTGTAGGGAAAATGGGTGCCAATGGCGCAAATGGTTCTGACGGTAAGGATGGCGAGGATGGAAGTAATGGCATTAGCGTATCCTCAGTGGTGGAAGAATATTACGTTTCCACTTCACCAACTAGTCAAGCAGGTGGCAGCTGGTCTACCACTGTGCCAAATAACGCAGACCCAAATAAATATATCTGGCGCAGGCTAAAGACAACTATGTCAGACAGTACAGTAACGTATACTAATCCTGCATTGATCCAAGGCATGACAGGTATCTATCCGTACATTGGGCCAACTCAGCCTGCTAACCCCAAAGAAAATCAACAGTGGTGGAAGTCTGATAGTAGCGGTAATGTCACTAATTTTTACGTTTACAAGTCTGGCTCATGGCAGGGTCAAACAATTCAGCAGTCAGTATTGAATATTATTGAGTTAAATGCTGTAAGAATACTTGGGTCAACTATCACAGGGACAACAATAAATACCTCTATTCTAAATAATTCAGGTACCTACCAAGACAGTGGCGCAACAATTATATATAACAGCACCTATAATGGGAATATAACCGCAGATTGGGCTGTTGAGAATAGCACTCAGAATGGAACATTTATCTTATCTCCAAGAAATTTGGCGGCTATCTCTTACACTGATGCAGCACGTAAAAATCCGGGCTGGCATTGGGTTATTGACAATAATGGTATTGATGTTGGCAATCCATCCTATTCTGCAATTTATGGCGGCGAAGGCATTACTATTTATAATGCGCAGTTATCTCCCGCATATGGCAGAGTGAAGCTTGAATTTCAAGATTTAATGTCATTGCCAGAGCGTGAAGTACAAAGTTATGCTTCGGGTTGGGGGGCATACTCAGATACCAACAAGCCACGGGCGAGCAGACAAGGAAGACAGGTTCAATTATTTGGAGCGTTTAAAAATACAAGCAATTTAACAGGAGGCACAAGTGCTCGAACTATGGGGACACTACCAGTAGGTTTCAGGCCTAAAGCGGACTATAATACTATGGCAAAAGGCAGCGCTGCTTTAATATTCATGTTGATAATTAGAGCTAACGGGAATATTGATTGTGCGTACATTATGGGGCCTAGCGGGACTTCCTATGGCTTTCCGGAAGTAGCGGCAGGATCAATTTTTAACATCTCGTGTTCCTTTGTCGCAGCAGATATTTAGGAGGGAGCTATGACAGATATGACAGATAACCAAGAGAGATTTAAAGAGCAATATATAGCTGATATTTTTGAGGGTACTGGTGAAATGGATGAGGAGTTGCTAAAACTCTTTGACGTTGTTTTAGCGGAGTTTAATGATAATTCTGATGATATGTCAGCGTTCATACAGGCGATTATTGATGAATACACACCACCGGAACCTAATGAATTAGAACAATTAAAACAGGAAAATGCAGAGCTTCGTCAGCGTCAAGAGATGTCTGAAGAGGCTCTTTTACAATTGTCAGACATGATTTTGTCAAAATAGAAAGGAGATTTTATTATGTATTCAGCTTTAGAAATGCTATACGCCACACATGTGATTGAGGGCAAGCGAACGATTGAAAGTGTTCCCGCTTTGATCCGTGAAAATGTTGCTTTAATTGTCAACGATGCAAAAAAGCAAGAAGAAACAGAGCGATAAAATATTTGGTAATTGGGACAATCGGTTTTATCGCCGGTTGTCTTTTATTTTGAAGCAAAGAGGGAATGTAGATGGTAGTGTTGGATCAGATTAACGAATTTTTCAGGCAGTATTTTGGCGTTGGCTTGATTGGAGGAATTCTCTTTGCAGGACGGCAGTTTTGGAAACTCTACAAGGAGATTAAAAAGCGTAACGATCAGCTAGACGAATTGCTAAAAGGCCAAACAGAATTAGACACTCGACTGGACACTTTGGAGGTACAAGGCAATCTCCGCCAAGAAGCAAGCCTAGCCAGTCTCCACGACCGAATTTATGCATCATACGAAGTCATATTAAAACGTGGAGCGGTAACGATGAAAGAACTAAACAACATGAGCCATCTGTGGAAAGCCTACAGTGGGCTCGGAGGAAACGGTACAGGACATGCGATGTATGAACGCATCTGTGCCATGCCTGTAATCGAGAAGGAGGAAGAATAACAAATGCCAAAATTTAAATTAACAGATGAACAGTATGCAATTTTGAAATGGGCGGTATCTATTGTGATGCCTGCTTTGGGTGTATTTGTTGGTGTGGTGGGTAAAACAATCGGTTGGGAGTTAACAGATTCAGTGTTGACAATCTGGACAGCATTTACCGCTCTTCTTGGTACTTGCATGGGAGTTTCAAGTTATCACTACAACAAGGAGGATAAATAATATGTCATATACATTCAATCGTGAATTTGCTTTAGCGGCTAATGAGGGTTCTAGTCAAAAAGCTCAAAATCTATATGTGATTGTTCATGAAACTGCTAATCCAACCGCTACTGGACGCAACGAAGCAACTTATATGAAACGAAATTGGAGAAACGCGTACACACAATTTATCATTGGCGATGGTGGTATTATCTATTTAATTGGGGAACCCGGCTATGTTGCTTATGGCGCGTTGTCAGCTAATCCATATTCACCAGTACAAATTGAATTACAACATACGAAAGATAAAACGATGTTTCAAAAAAATTATGCAGCTTATATCTGGTTAATACGCTGGGCTTGTGATAAGTATAATATTCCTAAAACGTTAGATGCTGGAAAAGCAGGTACAAAAGGAGTTAAATCTCATAAGTGGGTCTCAGATAATATTGAAGGTGACCACCAAGACCCATATAGCTATCTAGCTAGTATGGGAATCAGCAAATCGCAATTTGCAAAAGATATAGCGAACGGAGTGAACCAATCGGCGAACACGACTAATAATACACGTAAAAGACAGACAGTTAACGTTTACTGGTTCACTTATGGGTCATCTGGTCATAAAGCAGTAATCGACTATTGTAAAAAATACGGTTGGAGCTACAAAGAAGAGCGTAACAAGAATAGCGTCAAAATTAAAATTGGGACGTTCAACCAAAACTCTGATAATAAATTTGCTTTAGAAAAATGGTTGGCAAATAAAAATTATAATTATGATGTAACCATTTAAAATTAAAAGCCCTGGTCTCTTAGTTGAGGTCAGGGCTATTTTTTTGCAATTTTTTTACATTCATAGTATATTTCGCTTTACTATAATAGTAAACCGTGCTATACTATATATGTAGATGAGGGAAGCACAAAGAAAGGATTGAGTGAAATGACTAAATCAGAAATTTTTAAATTAGCACACACTTGGACGAAGAAAGCTTTTGAAGACAATCGAGCAGAAGGTTCTTATTTAGCTCATTTTTCTAAATTCTTAAAACGTGCTTACCAAGTTGCAAAACAAGCTGTCCCTGAAGATGCAGTTGCATTTGGATCCAGCAGCACAAAATTTAAAGGCGTTAAAATTTGGTTTGCTGCAAAAGAATACGGGGTTGGACGCAAAGCTCAACGAGAAGCACAAGGCAAGTTAGCAGTTAAAATGATGAATGACGTTCAGGTGCAAAAGGAAACTGAAAAAGCTGTTTTATTAACGTTTAACACAGCGTATGGCGAAAGCAAAAAATGGTTCCCTAAAAGTGTATTAGTAGCGTGAAAAAGGAGGAAAAATCATGATTTTGAATAAAGAATATGACTATTTAACAGCGTCAGGTAAGCATGAATCAATTAGCGGTAAAGTTAGCCCATCTAATCTGAAGCGAGCAAACGTCTCAAATGAATTAATAAAAAAATACACTTTAGCTCACGACAGGGTTCAGACAATATCAGGACTAAAAAATTCACCAGGCTATGCTACTGAAAACGGAAAGCTTAAATTCGAATCTGATACCGTAGAAGCAAAGAAAGAATTGAAAGCTGCACATAAATCCATTGAAGATTTTTTAGAGAAACAGCAGATGTTAAATTTTGGCATTATTGACTTGCAAAAGGTTTTAAAACTACTAAACTCTGACATTTCGGCATATCAAATTGAAAAAAATACTGGTATAAGCCGTATGGCGATTGGGAATTTAAAAAACGGAACGTCAGATGTCTCAAAGATGATTGTTAAGAATGCTTATACACTCAGTGAATATGCTAAATCGCTTGGAATGTAGTTGAGCCTATGCCGAAAAAATATGATTTAATTGATAAACGATTTGGAAAGTTAGTGGTTAAGAAGAAAGGTAATGCCACGAAGCAGGGGCATATGTGGGAATGTGTCTGTGATTGTGGCAATGTAGCTATCTACAGGACATCAATGCTAATTTCTGGAGATGCAGTTAGTTGTGGATGCCTACGTCACGATCCCAGCATGAAGCGTAACGAAGCAAGAAAAGCTCAAAAGGTAAACGGAGTGGAGTTATTCCGCTTTGAAAACGATAAAGCTATGCCGTTCAACTCAACTGGCGTTAGAGGTGTATCTAAATATCAGTTGAAGAATGGAACAGCTAAATATGAAGCTAAGATAGTCATTAATGGTACTACATATCGTAAAAAAGGATTTGATACTATTGAAGATGCTAAAAATTATCGCAAACAGCTAGAAGAATTATACTTACCAAAAAAGAGCCAAAAATAAGGCTCTTTTTTTATGCAACTAACTTTTAGCAATAGTTTCCAAAAACTTCAACTTGTTGACGAAATAGAGATAGTAATTATTTGCAAAATTTCGAACGATTTCTGGCGGGTTGTCATGATTAATTTTTACAATCTGTTCGCAAGTGTCATATACTACTGAGCGTACATAGTGACCTTCTAATTTCACATAGCCAAATTCATTTTCAAAATACATAAAAATTCCCCCTTCACATTGAGATACGTAAAAGGGGAGGGTAATTATTTTCTACTATTATATTTATCGTTTATAGGATAGTTTAATTGAATTCCTCCAATTCTAGCCAACTATTTTGGTTGTCACGCAATTCCCAACGCGCTTTCTTCGATAGTTCGTCATTTTGTAGCAGCGTGATTTTGTTCTCAGACGGTTTTGCATCTAGCCCGTCTAAGCCGCCAGCACTTCCGCCTCCATCATGGCCGCCAACTAATCCTGCACGAGCTACACTTCTGGCACCGTCTAATTTGCTTGTTGCATGAATAATTGCCGTAAAGCCATACTTTGCTCGAATCTTGTCAATAACTAAATCTAATCGTTCGTCTGCTATCTGCTGTTCAGGTTCTTCAAAAAGATTTAACTGCCGCTCTCTTGTGTAGATTAATTTAGAGTAGGTGACACCTATATGGCGAATTACCTGTCCTTTGTAGTATTTGCGGAAAATTGAAAGACAATACTGCACTAATTCCTTTGTGCTATCAGTAGCCGGAACTTTCATTTGATGCGAAAATCCTTTGCTAGATTCTGACATGGACGTTCCAACATATAAGTGCACACATTGTGCTAAACAGCCGTGCCTTCTAATGCGAGCAGCAACCTGTTCTGCCATTTCTTTTACCACAATTTCAATTTCATTTTGACGGATATAATCTTTTGGTAACACTTGACTGTTGCCATACGATTTTTCTTTTGGCTCTGGGGCGGGTTCCGATAGAATGGTGCGATCAATCCCATTCGCATGATAGTACAGTTGCGTCCCCATTACACCAAACCTTTTCTTTAGCTTGTAAACATCAGAGTGAGCGAGCTGGTAAATAGAATCAATTCCCATGTTATAAAGATTCCGCTTCATTCGGCTGCCTATTCCCCAAAAGTCAGTGATATCCTCAATAGTCCACACTTTAGAGGGAACATCTTGATAACGAATTTCCGCTACGAAATTATCATCGTGTTTTGAATAATTGTCGAGAGCCAGTTTAGCAAGAAGAGGATTGTCACCAATTCCGACTGATACGATTAATCCTAGTTTTTCTTTTACTTCTTTTTGAATGTGTCCTGCTAACCGTCTGCGTTTAATATATCGTGATTCCGATTTATCGGGATAAAACAAATTCAAAGAATGGGTAACATCTAAAATGGATTCATCGATCGAGTAAACAAGTAAATCTTCGTCTGCGACATACTCTCTAAAGATATCGTTTAATTTCATGTTCTCTTTAACATACAAATTCATACGCGGCGGAACTTTAATAAGGTCGGGGTGGTCAGGTAGATTATCTGCTCTTGTGACGTTCGATATACCAAGTTCTTTTTTAGCGATAGGAGACGAGGCTAGAATGAGGCCGTTCCCGGTATTATCCGCTAGGCTCATGACTACTAACATCGTAGACAGCGGATCTAATCCTCTTTGGCTGCATTCAACGGTGGCGTAAAATGATTTAACATCGATGAATAAGATATCCCTAGTTGGTTCTAACCGATAATCAAAATTCAATTCCATTTTCACCACACTCCTTCGCTTTAATTATACGAACGTATGTTTGTTTTTGTAAAGCGAACAGATTGTTAAGAATGAATTTTCAAGGGGCAGAAAAGGGGCAATAAGTGATGTATGGCTGACATATCTTTGATATTAAAGGAATAAGCAGAAGTGCGATAAACGCAGTGGTGACAAGGGGTTGAGTTATGAAAGATAAGAATTGAAATATGTGAAATTGAGTACGCGCTTTACACGGCAAAGCTGCTCGTATCAAAGAAATCCGTCGTTAATCTATTCGACAAAACAAAAGCCCTTGGAATTCCAAGGGCTTTTTTTGTTGTAGGTACTTGTTCTTTAATATTTTACTCTCCTTTGCACGGAAAATGGCTGTAGCATGCATATTTTTATCAAACACAAAAATTTTTTGAAAAAAGAGATACACCAGACTTAATGTGAAAAAAATAACTATCGTCTCATCAAAAAAAGAGTAAAATCTTGATTTAGAAATAACCAGGATTATATAAAAGTTTAATTTCTCATGGACATTAAAAAAGACAGTTGTTTAAACAATTTTCTCTCAGTTAATTATTCTTGAAATTTCTAAATGAAAAGAATAAACTAGTCCCTGTGAATTTTCAGAAAAATTTCTTTATTTGAAATACTGAAGCAAAAGGAGCTTTTATATGGAAGAAAAAACTTTTATGGGGCAACCGCGGGGTTTAGCGACACTTTTTTTCACTGAAATGTGGGAACGATTTAGCTATTATGGGATGCGTGCAATTTTACTTTATTATATGTACGATGCGGTAACAAGTGGAGGATTAGGATTACCCAAAGCGACAGCTGTGGCAATTATGTCCATTTACGGTTCAATGGTTTACATGTCGAGTATTGTCGGTGGCTGGATTTCTGATCGCCTCTTAGGATCGCATAAGACGGTTTTTTATGGCGGCGTTTTTATTATGTTTGGTCATATTGTCTTGGCAACGCCATTTGGCTTATCAGCACTATTTATTTCCATGATTTTAATTGTAATTGGAACGGGCATGTTAAAATCAAATGTTTCGGGTATGGTGGGACATTTATATTCAAAAGAAGATTTAAGACGCGATACCGCTTTTTCAATCTTTTATATGGGAATAAATATTGGGAGCTTAATTGCACCAATTGTAGTGGGGACATTAGGCCAAAATGTCAATTATCACTTGGGTTTTTCAATTGCAGCAGTAGGAATGTTTTTTGGGCTAGTACAATACCGCGTACAAGGACGTAAAACATTGGCCAATGTTGGCGTTGAAGTAGCAAATCCCTTAGTTGGCGCAGAGCGAAAAAAATTCTTGCGTAATTTAGTAATCGCACTGGTTGTCGTTGCAATCCTTTTTGGTGGGGCAGCGCTGTTTAATCGCTTGGATGTAGATTTTTTCATCGATAGCGTAAGTGTTTTGGGAGTCTTATTGCCTGTTTACTACTTTACAACAATGTTGCGTTCTAAAGATGTTACAGCAGATGAAAAGAAAAAAGTATTGGCTTATATTCCCTTGTTTTTATCTGCGATTGTATTTTGGTCACTAGAAGAGCAAGGTTCTTCCATTTTGGCACTTTTTGCCGCAGATCGTACCCAAGCAACGATTTTGGGGATTACGATTCCGGCTAGTTTGTATCAAACGTTAAACCCATTATTTGTGGTTTTGTTAACTCCTGTATTTGTCTGGTTATGGACCAAACTAGGGAAAAAGCAGCCAACTACAGAAGTAAAATTTGCCATTGGGTTGATTTTGGCGGGGCTATCTTTTGTTTTATTAATGTTTCCAAGTATGATTTATGGCGTTGATTCTAAAGTAAGCCCATTGTGGTTAGTCGCTAGCTTCTTTATTATGATTGCAGGTGAAATGTGCCTATCGCCGGTTGGTTTATCTGTGACAACTAAATTAGCGCCTAGAGCATTTGAGGCGCAGACGTTAGCGATTTGGTTATTAGCTGATGCTTCTTCTCAAGCCATTAACGCACAGATTACCCGTTTTTATTCTCCTAGTACAGAAGGTAGCTATTTTGCCATTGTCGGTGGTGTTGCGGTAATAGTTGGTATTTTGCTTTATAGTGCAAAAAAACCTATTCGACGCTTAATTGGAAATATTCACTAATATTAAATATTGAAAAGGCTGTTGAAAATGTCTGGTAAGACGTTTTCAACAGCCTTTTTTTGTAGAATAAAAATTTGCAATTTGCTTCCTTTTTAAATGGCCAGAATGCTTTAAACAATTAGAACTTCCTTTCATGGATAAAAATTTTTGGGGGATTAAAAAAGAGTAGCATTTTATAGCATCACTTTGGAAAGATAATTCCCTTAAGAAATTCTTAATATTTTTTGCTGTTTTTTTATTTTCTAAAAGCAATGGATTATTTGTCACAAACCTATTTTTCACTTCTTTTAATTAATTCCTCATTCAGTGTGAATACCGTAGTTTAACGACTTATAAGCATCATATTTAACGACTAAGAAGAATTTATTTTCAATTTTATTCAAAATTTTTTTGTTTTTTTATTATTAATTTGGTTTTTTGCGGATACACTTTGTTTAAGCTTTTTTTCAGTAAATGCTATGATTTTTATAGAGATTGATAAAACGTAAACGTTTAAATGAAACGTTTAAATAAAAGGCGAAAGGAGTTTTGTTTTATGGGCTTAATATGGTCATTAATTGTGGGAGGTGTAATCGGCGCAATTGCTGGGGCGATTACAAACAAAGGTTCATCAATGGGCCTAATTTTTAATATTTTAGCTGGATTAATTGGTTCTTCTATTGGACAAGCATTATTTGGTAGCTGGGGACCTGTAATTGGGGGAATGGCAATTATCCCTTCATTAATTGGAGCCGTAATTTTAGTTGCAGTCGTGTCCTTTTTCTTCGGACGAAAAGCAGCGTAAAAAGGACGTGATAGTATGCGAAAAAGTACGAAGGTAGTCTTACTTTTAGTTATCTTTTTCTTATTCTTTCCCCTAATGCATACGTTGATTACAACGCAATATGTTGCGAATCTATCGTTTTCATTATTACCTTTTACTGTCTATCCACTAGTTGGTAACGTAATGGGGCAATTTCTTTTTTGGACAGCTGCCGGATTGCTGATTTTACTTGTTATCTGCATTTTTGTAGTAATATTTTTCCCAAAAGTCAGCAATCAGTTAGAAATCGAGACGGATAATGGAACATTAACTATTCAGAAAAAAGCGATTGAAAATTATGTCTTAACAGCCGTGAAAGAAGAACCGTTTATTGCAGATCCCAATGTTAAAGCGGTAATTAAGAAAAAGAAAATTAAAATCTACGTTAGTGGTCAAATGCGTAAAGTCTTTCAGACAACACAGCGACAAAAAGTTTTGTCAGATAAAATCAAAAATGATTTAAACCAGATATTCGGTGCCAAACAGGAAATCGTAACAGATGTCGTCTTTAAAGATTTTCGTGAACAAAAACACGAAAATGATGAGCCGAGAGTTCAGTAGGAGGGATAACGATGAAAGAATTAGTAGCACAATATAAATATCCTTTGATTTGCGGAGCCCTTGGTTTATTACTGGCAATTTTAATCCTTACGATTGGCATTTTGAAAACATTGCTATTAATAATATTTACAGCAATTGGTTTATATTTGGGCTTTTATCTGCAATCAATTGGTTTTTTCGAACAATTTCGTTCAAAAAATAGTAAAAAATAGGTATTAAACCGCAAGTTCGGTTAAGAAATATTTAGGAGGAATTAAGCATGGAAAACAAAACACCAAACATGAAACCAGAAACAAAACCGGTACCACCAAAACCACCAGTAGGAAAAGCAGAAGGAATTAAAGGTGAATTGACTTTTGATGATAAAGTTGTCGAAAAAATCATCGGTATTGCTTTAGATGAAATCGGTGGCTTATTAACTGTTGATGGTGGCTTCTTCTCCAATATTGCTGGAAAATTAGTAAACACAGACAACCCAACCTCAGGCATTGACGTAGAAGTTGGTAAAAAGCAAGTTGCGGTTGATCTTTCAATTGTAGCCGAATATGGCAAAGACATCACGACAATTTACAATCAAATTAAAGAAGTCATTGCCCGTGAAGTTAAAAAAATGACAGGCTTAGATGTGATTGAAGTAAATGTTGATGTGGTTGATGTAAAAACAAAAGCACAACATGAAAAAGATTCTGTCACTGTTCAAGATCAATTATCAGACGCTGCTTCTGCAACTGGTGATTTTGCTTCAAAACAAACTGAAAAAGCCAAAGAAGCTTTAGGTAAAGCTGGCGATAAAGTTAGTGATGGCGCACATGATGTGAAAGAAAATGTCCAAGAAGCAAGAGAACCACGGGTAGAATAAACAACACGAAGTAAAAAACCAACAAGTATGGAAATCTTATTTTTCCTACTTGTTGGTTTTTTTTTAGGTAAAAGGTATATGATTTCATAAGAAATAAAGCCGATATATCAAAATTGTTGGTATCTAACTTCAATAAATTTTCTATATTAGCCCAAAATTAGGGGAGATTACTTAAGTAAATGTCTGAAACTGGCGGCAATAATGAAAAAGACAATGAAATTACCCAAATTTAATGCGTTGTTTTAGCTGGGATTTCATTTGTCTAACTTTCTGACATAGCGTAACATGAAAGAAAAGAAAGTTAGGAGCAAGCAAATGGATGCTAAAACTAGTAGTTTTTTGGAAAAGATACTTTCAGAAATAGTAGATAATGTTCAAAATCCAAATGAATTAATGGGAAAAAGCGGTATTTCTGTCGTTTTATTGGTGCTATTAGTCGCATTAGAATGGTTTTTTACAAAGCTTTGGCGAAAGCTTATCGCCAATATTAAGGTATTAAATGTCATCAATACCATGACTCGTTTTCTATTACGCTTTTTATTTTTGATTAGTTTGCTACGTTTATGGTTGAATGCACTGGATGCTTTAATTCTTTTATTAGTTTTTATCGGTGTCATCCTTTCTTTATCAATTAAAGGGTTGATTAGCAGTCTAGCAGGATGGTTTTTAATTGTCAACAAGCATCATTTTAGAATTTATGATCGCATTGAGATTGGTAATGTCAAAGGAGAAGTCATTTCCGTAAGCTTATTGTATTTTACCTTAATGGAAATTAGTAATTGGTTTGAAGCAGAAGCGCCGACCGGTCGAACGGTCAAAATCCCTAATAGTAAAATTTTGTCAGAATCAGTCTACAACTACAACGAGGTCACTCCCTTTGTTTGGAAAGAACTCAGTTATTTAGTAGCTTTTGAAAGTGATTGGCAAAATGCTCAACAAATTATGACAAAAGTTCTTTTGCGTTATTATGAGAATTTTGAAAAAGAATATTTAACTGATGCCCTCTACAAAGAAGTCGTTTTGAAACAATTACAGTTATTTGACGGGGAGTTAAAGCCAGTGCAAATTGTCGATGTAACAGAAAACGGTGTAAGGCTTAAAACGCGGTATGTAGTTTACTATACAGAAGGAACAACAGTTGCCACTACCTTAAATCAGGAAATATTGCGCGCCTTTCAAGCTGCAGCTGTTAAAATGGCAGGTCAAAGAATTTATTTTATTAAAGGGGGTAATGAAGATGATTAAACCTACCATTCAACTAAAAGATTTGGATAAAAATGATATTCGTGTTGGCAAAATTGTCACAGTTTTTGATGTCACATCTTCTGATAAACTGGTAGGACTAGATGTGGATTTTGGTGATTTTAAACGTACTATCTTAGTTGGTATGAAAGCGGAGCGGAAAAATCCAAAAGCTGAAATTGAAGGCACACAAGCCTTATTCGTGGTTAATTTAGAACCAAAAAAGATGTTTGGGATTGAATCTCATGGAATGCTTTTTGATATTGGCTATGCCAACGGAATTACGCCAGTTTTAGCTATTCCGGAAAAAAAAGTTCCCAATGGTACAAAAGCTGGGTGAGTCGATTTAAGAAGAAAAAATAAGCCAAGGTGAGATGAAGACAAAAAAGTTTTCATCTTATTTTGGCTTATTACAGAAGTGAAAAATAAGTGTGTTTTCTTGAATTGTGATTTATGCCTTGTTACCCAAGCTAGCGAGATGAGGGTGTGTTTCTAAAATCAAACCGGCAGTTTCTTCAATCGAGCGATCTGTAACGTCAAAGGACTGAATGTGATATTTTTCATAGAGATTTTGAGCGTATTCCATTTCTTTTTGAATGCGCTTTTCATCGGTGTAACTACTGCCACTAGTAAGACCTAAGGCGTGAAGCCGCGAATGTCGGAATTTTTTGAGGTATTTGGGATCGGCTAGTAATCCGATAATGTTATCTTTTGGAACTTGCTGCAACTCTTGTGGCAAGCTTACTTCTGGGATTAAGGGCAAGTTTGCCACTTTAATGGATTGGTTGGCCAAATACATCGAAAGTGGTGTTTTCGAAGTACGGGAAGGTCCTAAGATAATTAAGTCGGCTTTTAAGAAACCCTTAGGATCTTTACCGTCATCATAAGCAGATGCAAAATTGATGGCATTCATCCGATAATAATACTGATCATTTAACTGACTAACCGTTGTGGGATCGCTAGTAGGTGTTGTATTGGTTAAAGCCGCAAACATGTGTAAAATTGAATTTAAAAGTTCTTGGTGTTGTAAATTATTTTGTAGACAAAACTCTTGGACTTCATTAGCTAATTCGTCCGATATAAAAGTAGTTAGTACAGCGCTATTATTTGCTTTAGCTACAAGCAAGATTTCATTTAATGTTGCTTTATCCCGTACTAAAGGATAGCGTTTCAAATCAACAGATTTACCCTGAAATTGTCCAGCTGCCGCATTAGCTAAAACTTGGGCGGCATCTCCGGAAACATCTGAAATGACCACAATTGATAATTTCTCCATTAGTCTACTCCTTTACTTTTTCAATTAAATAATCATGAATACGTGTTTTGGTAATTTTCCCTACAGCAATTTTAGGGTTATTTTTTTTTAGAACAGGAAGGGAATCAACCCGTAGCGTACGTAATTTTTCTGCAGCTGAAAAAAGTTCGTCATCTTCCAGACAGGTACTGATTTGGGGTAATCGGGTCATGACAACTGTTACAGGCGTTTTATCAATCATTTTATTTAAAGAAGCCCGCAATAAATCTTTACGAGATAATAAGCCTACCAATTCCTTTGCCTCATTTACGATGTACAATGATCCAACATCATACATAAACAAGGTTGTAATCGCATCGTAAATGGTATTTTCTTGTGAAATGTTTAATGGGGGAATCATAATGTCTTTCACAGGAATGGCAAGTAAAGTAGCCAAACTTTTATTTTGATGCATCGCTCCAGCATAGACATAGCCAACTTTGGGGCGTGCCTGTAAGACGCCAGTCATGGTTAAAATGGAAAAGTCATTGCGTAAAGTTGCTCGTGATAGACCGAGGATTTCTGCAATTTTTTCACCGCTGATGGGTTGTTTTTCTTTGACTATTTCAGTAATTGCTAATTGTCGTTGAGATAATTCCAAAATCATCCCTCCAATCGTTAATTATTTTGATTGTTTTATGATTTCCTTATCTTTTCATCGATTTTACCCATAATCATTATATAGTATATCCAAAATATTTAATAGTATAGCATATATTTTTGTTGACAATGAACTTTTTGAAAGGTATAGTCGGTTTGTGTTTAATAGTATATCACTTTGGAGGTAATAGTGTGGCTAAAATGACGTATCGTTTTCAAGAAGGTAAGAAAGAGTGGAAAGATCTTTTAGGGGGGAAAGGTGCAAATTTATGTGAAATGACTAAGCTTGATTTACCAGTACCTAGCGGATTTATCGTTAGTACAGACGCCTGTCGTGACTATTTAGCTCAAGAATCAAAAAAATTATCGCCGAAACTAATAGAAGAAATTATTTTACAAATCAAACATTTGGAAGCGCTGTCTGCAAAAACTTTTGGTATAGGAGATAATCCTTTATTAGTTTCTGTCCGAAGCGGTGCAAAATTTTCAATGCCTGGCATGATGGATACAATATTAAACCTAGGGTTAAACGATCAAACTGTTCATGCGTTAAGTGCAATAACGGGAAATGTCGATTTTGCTTTTCAATGTTATTGCCGACTTATTCAAATGTTTGCCGATGTTGTTTACGGTGTTTCTGCCGAAAATTTTGGTGTAACACCAACCGGAACAAAATCAGAAAAAGAGTGGCAGCAAACGGTGCAAAACTATCAAAAAATATATGCTGCTAACACAGGGCAATCATTTCCCCAAAATACAATGGAGCAGCTAATTATTGCTGTTGAAGCTGTTTTTACCAGTTGGAATAATCAACGGGCTAAAGTATATCGTCGTCTTCATAACATTTCGGATGCTCTAGGGACGGCAGTAACCATTCAGCAAATGGTTTTTGGCAATTATTCTGCCGATTCTGCTACAGGCGTCATGTTCACTCGTAACCCTGCCACCGGTGAAAAAGGTGTTTATGGGGAGTTTCTTTTACAAGCACAAGGAGAAGATATCGTTGCGGGTATTCGTACACCAGAACCTATTAGAAAACTGGCAGAAACAATGCCTTATGTATACGATGAATTATTGAAAATTGCGACTCAACTAGAAAATCATTATCAAGATATGCAAGACGTTGAATTTACCATTGAAGCTGGAAAACTGTATATGCTTCAAACCCGCAACGGTAAACGTACACCGCAAGCTGCAGTTACAATTGCTTATAATCTGATGAAAGAAGGGATAATCAGTACAGAAACAATGATCAATCGTATTGACGAAGAAATGATTGAAAAGTTGTTACACCCCACCTTTACCAAAGAGGCACGCCAAAAGAAAGCAATTGTGCAAGGGTTACCTGCTAGTCCTGGCGCAAGCGTGGGACAAGTAGCATTTACTGCTGAAAGCGCAAAAGAAATGGCAATGCAAGGTCGACCGGTAATTCTAGTCCGTAATGAAACTTCCCCAGAAGATATTGAAGGCATGAGTGTAAGTGAAGCCATTGTCACTTCCCGCGGCGGTATGACTTCTCATGCCGCTGTGGTAGCAAGAGGGATGGGAATATGTTGTGTGGTTGGCTGTGAAGCTTTGCAAGTAGATGAAAGTCAAGGAGTGGCATATTTTGCAGAAGGGCAATTAAAAATAGGAGATGTCATTTCAGTGGATGGAAGTAGTGGGCGCGTTTATCGCGGTAAATTGCCGTTAAACGAAGCCACCACTTCGGCAGTATTGGAAAAAGTACTGAAAATTTGTGATTCACAATCTACATTGGCGGTCTATGGTAATGCCGAAACACCACGCGATATAAAAGAATCGGTTAAAAAAGGAGCAAAAGGAATTGGATTAGCTCGGACAGAGCACATGTTCTTTAAAGCAAATCGGCTAAAAATGATGCGACAATTAATATTGGCAGATAATCCAGATAAAGTAAATGAAGCCTTGAGCTATATGAAAGAAGAACAGAAGGCTGACTTTTGCCAAATGTATCAAATTTTAGGTGAGTTGCCATGTACGATTCGTTTGTTGGATCCTCCTTTACATGAATTCTTACCTCAAGAAAAAAAAGAATTGCGCGAAATCGCACAAGACTTAGCGATAAACAGTCAAGAAGTCCTGACAAAAGCGCAAAGTTTAGCAGAAATAAATCCAATGTTAGGTCTGCGAGGCGTTCGTTTAGGTATTACCAGACCAGAAATCTACCAAATGCAAGTAGGTGCTATCATAGAAGCGGCTATTGAAATTTCTAGAAAGGAAAAAATTACAATTATTCCTCACATTATGATTCCTTTAGTGGGTACAGTCAAAGAACTGAGTCTAATTAAAAAAAGTTGTTTGGAAGTTATTGGAGCGCAGTTTAAAGATTCAAACATGAATTTGCCTTTTAACATTGGAACGATGATTGAAATTCCTAGAGCCTGTCTAATTGCTGACCAGTTGGCGCAAATTGCTGATTTCTTTAGTTTTGGCACAAATGATTTAACGCAGTTGACCTATGGTTATTCACGAGATGATGCGCATAAATTTTTATCAACCTACACTCATAACGCAATATTACCAAGCGATCCTTTCCAACATTTAGATGCTGAAGGAGTAGGGAAATTAATGCGTTTTGCTTCTGAAAAAGGGAAAGAGGAAAAAGAAAGCCTCTCCATTGGCGTTTGTGGTGAAGTAGGAGGCGACCCAGCTTCTATTCAATTTATTCAAACATTACCCGTAGATTATGTCTCGTGTTCACCATTTCGAATTCCGCAAGCCCGCTTAGCCTGCGCTAAGGCTGCAATCGCTAAGAAAAAAAGTGACCATATGGTTTTGGTATAACTTTTTCCAAATATAATAGTGGCACGTTACCATTAAGGTAGCGTGCTTTTTCATAATCAAAAGAATTATAGGATTTTCACAAGGGATAAGACTGATTTAGCCAGATTCTTGATGTCTAGCTTTATGAACAAACTCTCTACGACAATAAGCTAAAATTTTAAGAAATTTGAAAGACAATTTATCAAAATTTTCATCTTATTGCTTGAGAGTTAAACCATCCGTTGCATTTTTTATGCAGCTTTTGCTTCTCCATTTAGCGTATTGGTTGTAAATAGAGAAGCGCTTTTCTATCGTGATACTTTTTTCAAAAGAGCAATACAAGGTTGCATATCCGCCATCTGAAAATCGATACGCTTTCATAAGTCATAATAAAAGACAGATAAAGTAAACTAACTTATAATAAGTAAATCGGATTTCTTTTAAAAAAGAAAAAAGATGAATCTTAACGTGATGTTAATGGAATTATTTGGGGGTATATGATGACGACTTTATTAATTATTGCTGTATTGGTAGTGTTTGCTGCGTTGCTTTATGTTTTTTGGCGACAACAGCAAAAACACTTGAAATTTTCAACTCGCGTTTTTGTAGCACTTTTTGTCGGTATTCTTTTTGGCGGAGCACTACAATTAGTCTTTGGTACAAAAGATGCGGTTGTAACTGGCGCTTTGGAATGGATTCAAATTGTCGGGAATGGTTATGTCAGTCTCTTACAGATGCTGGTTATGCCACTTGTTTTTGTTTCGATCGTTTGTGCATTTACACGGATGAAAGAAAGCAATAAATTAGGAAAAATCAGTTTTACTGTTTTGGCAACTCTACTCGCAACAACAGCAGTTGCTGCTTTAATCGGATATACAAGTATTGTTTTGTTCAATCTGGATGGCGCTTCTTTCACACAAGGTGCAGCCGAATCAGCACGGATAGCGGAGTTGGCAGAACGTCAGACACAAGTACAAAACTTATCCATTCCGCAACAAATATTGTCCTTTATTCCTACAAATGTATTTGCTGATTTAGCCGGTACTAGAGCTACAAGTACAATTGGAGTTGTTATCTTCTCTGCTTTTGTGGGAGTGGCGTATCTTGGCGTGAAGAGAAAAGCACCAAAAGAAGCAGATTTTTTTGCAAAATTAATGGATAGTCTTTATAAAATTGTAATGCGAATTGTAACGTTGGTTTTACGTTTGACACCATATGGCGTTTTTGCTTTGATGACAAATGTTTTAGCATCAAGTAATTTTGCTGCAATTGTCAATTTAGGTAAATTTATCCTCGCTTCATATAGTGCTTTAATTGTAGTAATGCTCCTTCATCTTTTAGTCTTAAGTTTTGTCAAAGTTAGTCCGATGACTTATTTGAAAAAAGCATTGCCAGTTTTAAGTTTTGCTTTTACTTCTCGTTCCTCAGCTGGCGCGATGCCGTTAAATATTGAAACACAAACCAAGGCTTTTGGTGTGGATGACGCTACAGCTAACTTTGCTGCTAGTTTTGGGATATCTATCGGCCAAAATGGATGTGCCGGTGTTTATCCTGCGATGTTAGCAACAATTGTTGCGCCGAGTGCGGGTATAGATATCTTCAGTTTGCAATTTGTCTTAATGCTGGTGGCAGTAGTAACCATTAGTTCATTTGGCGTTGCAGGTGTCGGGGGTGGAGCGACATTTGCTTCTTTAATTGTTTTAGGTGCGCTGAATCTCCCAATTGCCATTGTTGGATTAGTTATTTCTGTAGAACCGCTAATTGATATGGCACGAACTGCAATTAATGTTAGCGATGCAATGGTCGCTGGAATTGTGACTTCCACTAGAATTAAAGAAATCGATCGCAATGTATTAGAAAATCCAGAGGCTGTTATTGATACACAAGCATAGTAAGAAAATAAGGTTTTGAAGGTAAAAAAATTAGACGAAAAAACTAATTTTTTAAAACTTCAAAACCTTATTTTTTTGATAAAAATGTTTCACACATATTTTTATATTTTTCTAGCGAAAAATAAAATAATCAATTTTACTAAGGATTAATAATATTTTTGAGCAGACAAAGCCATCATGAAATGATATTTTTAGTATTGTTTCACAAATACTTTAGAATTCTCCCCAGTCGAGTCGAAGCAATCTACCTTTTTATGGAGGTAGTCTTTTTAAGCATTTTAGAAAGATATTCTTCGAAAAAGCAAAATATAGGAATTTATCTTCTTAATAATTTTGACATAAACCAATTTTTTAAGCTTTTTTTGCTAAAAATATTACGATATTTCTTCTTTTTTATCAATTTTTAGAAATTTTGTTTTAGTTGCTATGTTATAATGACCTTGTTTTGAATTGACCAGGGAGTTACGTGTCGTCAATTTAAGACTAGAGAAGAGGTTATACCATGTACAGAAGAGAACTTCTAAATGATTGGGACAAAAAAATTATGGAGTTTCTCCGCTATCTTACCCAAAAAGGAAATCATGCCACCAAAAAAGAGGTTTCACAAAAACTGGCATTAACGAGACCCACTTTGTTAAAATTAGTGGCAGATATTCAAGAAATTTTTAAAAATATGTCTGGTTTTCAACTGACGACGTCGAACCACGAATACCAGCTACATATTGATTTAACGCAAAATTTAAGCTTTATGACAAGATATTTGATGCTGTATTCGCGCAAATATAAAATCTTAAAAGAAATCTTTTTTCAAGAAAATGTGAATGTGAACTATTTTTGTGATTCCAATGGACTAAGTATAGCAACTTATTATGCTGAAATAAGAGAGTTAAATAAATTGCTAGCTGAGTTTGATTTAGTGATAAAAAATAACCAAATCCATGGTTCAGAAATCCAAATTCGTCATTTTTTTAGTTCTTTATTTTTCCATACACTTCCCGTCGAAAAAATTGAGCATCTGCAAACGCAGTTATTACCAGTAGCCTTTATTACAGACTTGGAAGAATTACTGGAGATTCGAGTTAATCACTGCTTTTTACATGAATTAACATTATATTTATGGGTGGTAAAAATTCGTACAGAAGGGCAAAAAGATCGTTTTTCTAACGAAGCAGAGTTTGTGGAAGAAATCCGCAATTTAGGAAACCGCCAAAGTTTTGTAGCGGGTATCCGTGGAATAAAAAGTTTTACAATTTTGAAAAATTTATGCCAAAAACACTTGGTTTATTTTCCTGCCCACTATGATACTGAAGTCAGTCGCTTGGTTTGTTTTTTCATGAGTCATCATTTTTCATCTTCTGATTCTTTATTATTTAGAGAGTTAAATGAATTAGGTCGGTGCAATAATTTTATAAGTTATCGCTTTGTTCAATCCTTTTTAGCTTTATCAGAAGTTTCAGCGACGCAAAATGATTATATTGTCTACAATGTACTTAAATCGATTTGGCAAAACATTTTGTTAAAAGGACACATTATGATGGATCAAACAATCTTTTTTAATCGCTATTTAGATGAGTTGGATGCGATCAATCAAAAAAATCAGTTTGATAAAATTGTTTTGGCTTTAGAAACTAACTTTCCCGAGCTGTTTAATCATCAAAAAATTAAAGATCCGTTAAAAGGGGATCTGGGCCGCGCCTTTCTTTATTTACAGGAAGAAAAAGAAGCTTTGTATCGCGTTGGGATTTATTATGTAGGAAATCAATTATTAGCTCGTCAAATGACAAATTATTATTTATATGAACTCAACAAGTATCCCAATTTGTATGCTACTGCGTGGAACCGGGATAGTGAATTTGATATTGTATTAAGTAATTATGAGATAGGCGATTTAATCCAATATGAACAGCTGTTTTATATCAATGTTTCTCATCCCGAATTAAATATTCAAGAAATTTTACGTTATGTTAAAAACCAGCAAATGAAAATAGGCCATCTTGGTTAAAAGTAAACCCCTTCACAAATGTCATTGTGAAGGGGTTTTTGTTAGGTATTTTGGAAATAAAACGGCCGTCTTTTTCTATTTTTTTACAGAGGTGTAAAAAAAATCAAAACTTTTATTTCATATAAATTGTTAAAATTTTATTAGATAAGGGGGAGTTATATGAGAAAAACAAAATTTACGAAAAAAATGATCCTAGATAAAGCCGCAAAATTTGTTCAGACATATGGCTTTGATGAACTGACGACCCGTAATTTGGCTGATTATATGAAAATGAGCACGCAACCAATTTATAAACAATTTGATTCAATCCGAGATCTTAAACAGGCGCTTGTAGCCAATTATTACGTAAAACTCCATCAAGACTTTCAAAAAGAGTTTCAAAATCCCAAAGTCTTAGCGGATTTTGCCCAACATTTTGTTATTTACAACCAGAAATGTTATGACTTATTTTTACATATCTTTTTTCATCCGAAAAAGAAAAATACAACTTGTACTGCTATTCAAGATATTTCACAACAATTTTTTTGCGAGCTGATTCAATCAGATCCCCAATTATGTCATCTGGAGGAAAAAGAACAAAGACAGCTCCAAGAGCAGTATTTTTTACTTCTTGTTGGTAGTGTGATGACCCATCGTCGTTTCTTGGAAGTGAAGCAAGAAAATAAATTAATGTTACAATTAAATAGTTTAGTAGAAAGTTTAACTTTAAGAGCCATTTAGTTGTTAAAAGCCTGATGAATCAAGTACCAAACCCAAATGAAAGTTACTTCCATTTTTGGTTTGGTGCCGTTCAATGGCTTTTTTTTGTTGGAATGGAAATCTCATAAATGGGGGTTCTTTTAATATTTGGATACAGGATGATTGAAAAATGATCGTATTTTGCTAATCTGAGATGAGAAAGTAAATAGAAATAAATATGGTCAGGGGCGATTTGATGAATTTGAGAACATTATTAAATAAAAGTATGTTACGACATTTACAATTGTTAGAATTACTCTATGCAAATAAACAAGGGCTACCGGCCGATCAGTTGATGAAAGAATTGCAATGTTCATTACCTGTTTTATTGAATGATATTCGTTTGGTTAATGAAGAACAAGACATTTCACAAATTGCGAAATATAAAGGCTTATACCAGCTTAAGATGCAAAAATCGGCGCCAATTAGTCGCTTATATTCTGAATTTTTACAACGTTCAGCTGAGTTTCAAATTTTTGAAGCATTGCTTTACGAGCAACATGAAAATATTACGGATTTAGCTAGCGAATTGTATTTGAGTGTTTCCAATACCCAACGTTACTTAAAGAAGATTCAAACTGTGCTAAAAGAAGCTGAAATTGAACTAAAACATCGTCCTTTACGATTAGAAGGTAAAGAAAGTGTGATTAGGCAGCTGTATTATCGCTATTTTTCTGAAAAGAACTTGCAAAGAGAAATTTGTTTGCCAACTATAGCTGAGAGTCATCAAAGCGTACTCATTGACTTTGTGAAAGCTTTTTTGGAAAAAAATAATTTTCCCGCTAAACACATTTTTATTCATCGTTTAGTTTATAATTTATACATTAGTTTATGGCGCATAAAGAATCATCATCATTTTTCAAAATGGCAATTACAAAATAATTTTATCCAGCTGCCTACAGATGAAGTTTTCTTTGAATGCCGAGATATCGTGAAGGAGACTTTTGGGGTGTCCTATGATATAAGAAACTGCCAAGATTCGCTTTGGCTTTTATACAGTGATAGTTTGATTTTTAGTGATAATCAATTGGAATATGCCTTAGCAAATAACGAACGGAGTAAAATACATTTTGATATTCATGAAGAACTCGTGAAACAATTGAATGACCTCTTTATCCGACCATTAACGCCAAAAGAGCAAGTGCAGCTTATTTGTACCTTGCAAAATTCTTCTTTTTTATATGCAACAGCAGGAACGTGTATCAATATTCTTCACTTAAATAAAGAAGATTTTGTTTTAGCAATGGCGAAAAGTTATCCATTAGGGGTTGCCAAAATTACAAAATTAGTAGAATCAGTTGCGACGCAATACTATTTTTATTTGGAAAAAGACTTTGTAATTGCTTATGTATATTGGTTATTAACCTCTGTACCGGATTGGATGGAACGCATAGCATTAGGTCAGCAGAAAATCAAAATTTTATTACTCTCCAGTCTATCGCCTACTGCTGAAAACTATTTGGCAATGCAAATAAAGAAAACAATATACGGTAGTTTTGAAATTATAGAAGGAAATCAAGAAGAAAAGGCTATTTGGGATAGTTTTGATGCTTATGATTTAATTTTAACTACCGAAGATTTAAAAATGAGTAATGCAATACCGGTGCTTCATATTGATTCTTATTTGTCTTGGCAAAATACATTTTTGATTCAAGAAAAAGTGAGTGAACTAATTGAAAAAAAGGAAGTCAACAGTTCGATGTCTTAAAATCAAAGAAAAAGCGTGAAGTTCTTATTGAATTTCACGCTTTTTTTGCTTATTCTAATTGAAAATCTAAGGTAACAGGATTGTGATCGGAATAGTCAAATCCTGTGTCTACTACAGCTACTTTTTTGACCGCAATATTATCTGATACGATAAAGCCATCTATTAAAGTGACAAAGGTTTTTCCTTTTTGATAAGCTTCATTTAAGTTTCGTGCAGAAGGAATTTTAGCAGTTGCTAAATTTTCTGTAGGAATATGAAATCCTGATGGTAATTGATTTTTGGGAAAAGGATGTGTCCAAGTTAAAGGTTCTTTGCTCGTACCAAAAACAAACGGTGCATTTCCTAAAATATCATGATTAAAGTCTCCTGCAACTAAAACGTAGTTGTCTTTTTGGTATTCCTTGCTTAAAAAATCCGTTAGTTTTTTTAATTGTGCCGTTTGAACAGCCTTATTTTTGGTATAAGCTGAGAGATGGATATTAATCACCACCAAATCTTTGCCGTTTTTAACCGGTGTTCTTGCGACTGTAAAGGCGCGATCATAATCAAGAATTTTGGTCACACCGCTATCAATAGGCAGTTGATAACGTTTAACGCTGGTTAAAGAGCTCTTACTTAATGTCACTAACCCAGATTTTGTTTTCCCAATGGGCTTAGTGAAAGGATAAAAGAGATAGGGAGAGTCATAATTTACGCCATAAACCGAATTATAATTCCCAAATTTTTGTTGTAAAAAACTCACTTCATTGACATGATAGGAGCGATCTCCATTTTCATCAACTTCTTGATAGAAAATCAAATCAGGGTTTTGACTTTTTACTGTTTTAGTTATCCCACCCAGATTGCGATATACAATCCCTTTACTATCAGCCCGCGACTGGGTACCACCATCCATGAAAAAACTATATGTTGGGGGATAAGAAGCATAACCAATATTGTATGTTAAAGCCCGATACTGCTTACCAGTTTCTAATTTACCGACCTGTTGTGTTTTAACCGCCAAATTTTGATTATCAGGGAGACGATGATAACTTAAAAATACATACCCCAAGTAACCCACTATGACGAAAAGAAAAATGCTAATGAGTGCTAAAAATATTTTAATCCATTTTTTCATGTACATACCTCCTAGCTTATCCTACACAAAATTTTGAAAACTGTCACAAATTGCGTTTGCTAAAATTTTTGTAATTCTTCTCATTTTATAGCAGCATTTCATAACAGTTTGGAGTATAATCCCACCAAGAGGTGATGCGTGTGGCTTTTACAAAAGAAGAAAAAACAGCTGCTTATGAATTATTATTGTTACAACAAAAAGGATTACTTGAAATTGAAGATGACTTACTTGCAAATTTGGCGAACTCATCAGCACTATTAAAAGAAACATTTCCCGATACTGTCTTTTCTGGCTACTATCTTTTTAAAGAAAATCAGTTAATTTTAGGGCCTTTTCAAGGACGTGTTTCTTGTACCCGTATCCAAATGGGTAAAGGAGTTTGTGGGGAAAGCGCCCAAAGACGTCAAACTGTGATTGTCGGCAATGTCAAAGAGTATGAAAATTATATTTCTTGTGACTCAGCAGCAATGTCAGAAATTGTTGTACCCTTAGTAAAGAATGACGAATTAATTGGTGTTCTAGATTTAGATAGTAGTAAAACAGATAGTTATGATGAAATTGATCAAAAATTTTTAGAAGAATATGCGCAATTACTAATGAAATAAACCTGTGCTGACAAAATGTCAGCACTTTTTTTGTAGGTAAAGAAATTGATGTTTTCTACAGAGGATAGAATCGATATATCAATGTCATTAGTATTTAGTCTGCCAATAAACTCTCTATAGCCATAAGCGGAAATTTTGATAATTTAGAAGAGCAATTTATTAAAATTTTATCGTCTTACTTGAAAGCTGCTCGAGTCGTTCAGCTTTTTTTTGATTTTTTGTTAAAAATACTTGGCAACAACATTAAATAATGATATATTTATATTACAAAATAATTAAAAAACGGTTATAAAAGGAGTCGCGATGAATAAAGATAATATTAATTTAGGACACGTATACGAATGCAAACCAGTGGGGTTACAACGTCGGGTGATTGGCGAAGTTGTGAAAAAGTTAGAAAATTGTTTGGTATTAAGCGTTGAAAAATATGATTTGGTTGATCATGATGAAATTCAAGAACGCTTTGGAAAAGTAGTTGTGAAATATTCAGAAGTATATGGAAAAGCAGAAGTAGAATGTTTCTTTAGTTAAGAGGTAAAAGATTTTTAGAAAAAACAGGAATCTAAAAATCAAAAATGCTTCAAAAAGTAGCTGGTAAATTGCCGCTGCTTTTTGAAGCATTTTCTATTTCAAGATAATAGCGCATAAAGCCAGTTAAAAGGTGCAAAAAATAGTTTTTCCAAAGCGAAAACCTCCTTTGTCAAATTTTAACATGAGCGGCTATTACATGATGATGAACTTTTTTTACAGTTTGAGGAGATTTAAGACAAAAATGACAAAAAAATAACAGCCAAAAAAATATCGAAAAATCGATAGAAAAAATTAAAAAAAGGGATTAATTAAAATGAAGTGTACAAGCTGGGACTAGTTTTTGTTTAGACTACTATGGAATAAAAACAGGAAAGCTTCTACTTATTAAGCAGGTTCTCTTCTTCTAACTGCCCTTTATTTAACTGATTATAATGGTCTCCCCATTGCTGCAACATAGAGATGATCGGTTTTAAAGATTCACCGTATTCGGTAATGCGATATGAGACCATCAGTGGCTTTTCTTGAATAACTTGACGGACAATCAAGCCATCGTTTTCCAAATCTTTTAATTGCAATGAAAGCATTCTCCGTGTAATGCCCGGAATCTTTTTTTGCAATTCATTGTAACGGTAATCCCCACCATAAATCATATGATACAACAAAACACTTTTCCATCTTCCCGAAATTAGCTGCAGGGTTGACTCAACAGAGCAACCTTCGACACAGTTATAAATTTTGCGTTGCATTCTTATCCTCCTTTAGAAAAACGAGTATTTTTTATATCACCTTTTTTATCACAATCAAATATATGCGTCTATTATTTTAACTTCTAAAATTGCAATTAAGTGATAATTCAAAATTTGAGGTATAAAAAAATTCCCTAATTTACATTTATCATCCTTGGTTTTATGATGGCTGTACAAATGAGAACTTGTCAAGTTTCAAATCAGATTACTTACTAATAAGGATTCTATTAGGTGCTAAATGAAAGGAAGAGGATTATGATGGAGATAGCGAAAGAAAAAAATTGGGGTCAATTAGAACAAGTACACGCATTTTATGAAGAAATGCCTACTGGTGTGAGTGTGAGTGAGGAAGGAAGAGTTTTTATCAATTTTCCTGAATGGGGCGATAATGTTCAAGCTACCGTTGTAGAAATTGTTGATGGTCAGTTGCTTGCTTATCCTAGTAAAGAAGCCAATACCTTTGATGCAACAAAACCCGAAAAAAGTTTTTTGAGTGTTCAAAGTATTGTGGCTGATGGACAAGGAACTTTATGGGTTCTAGATACAGCGGCACCAAATTTTGAGGTACCGATTGAAGGTGCTGCGAAGTTGGTAGCGGTGGATTTAGCTAGCAACACTATTCGACGTGTTTATACCTTTTCGCAGGACGTAGTATTGGATTCGACTTATTTAAATGACGTACGTATTGATCTTCGTCGTGGCAAAGAAGGCGTGGCTTATATTACCGATTCTTCCATTACAGGACCCGGTGCCATCATCGTGGTTGAGTTGGATACTGGGAACGCCTTTCGAATATTAGATGGAACACCTTCAACGGCTGTGGATTCTAATTTTATTCCAAAAGTTGAAGGGGAAATTTTGATGAACCGTACAAAAGATGGGAAAACCGCCCCATGGCAAGTCGCGGCTGACGGAATTGCATTATCACCTGATGGCGACGTACTTTATTATAGTCCGCTGTCAAGTCGTCATCTTTATTCCATCAAAACAGATCTTATTTTTGATCCTTTAGTAGCAGATGAAGCACTAGAATCTTATGTTAAAGATTGGGGAGAAAAAGGGGCTTCTGATGGAATGATTACAGCAATCGATGGTACGATTTATGCTGGAGATTATGAAAATAACAGCATTCGAGCAATTTATCCGGACGGTACTATGGAGACTATCGCTCATGATTCACGGATATTATGGCCCGACACACTTTCAATCAGTCCAGATGAGTATCTGTATTTTACTAGCAATCAATTGCAACGCCAAGCCGGTTTTCACTACGGGAAAGATTTACGTGAAAAACCCTATAGTCTATTTCGAATTTTTATTGGAAAAAAGCCTGCTAAATCGAAATAAGGAGTGAATTGTATGAATAAAAGAGAAGAAATTTTAAATGTTCACAGACGCCGTTTTGCTACAAAAGTATTTGATAAAACGAAGAAAATCAGTAAAGAAGACTGGGCAACAATCATTGAAGCAGGGCGTCTCTCGCCTAGTTCATTTGGCTATGAACCCTGGAAATTTCTCTTAGTTAATAAGCAACAAGTAAAAGACGAACTGCAAGATATTGCTTGGGGAGCGCGCAATAGCTTAAACGGCGCAAGCCATTTTTTAATCGTCCTCGCGCGAAAGAATCTAACAGGCGATAGTTTACATGTTAAACATATGGTAGAAGAGGTGTTCGAAGTGCCTTATGCAGCAGATTCTCCTCAAACAATCTTCTTCAATAATTTTCAAAAAAATGATTTTGATTTAACTTCAGAGGGGGCATTGTTTGACTGGGCGTCTAAGCAAACTTACATTGCATTAGCCAACATGATGACCACGGCAGCCTATTTAAATATCGATAGTTGCCCAATTGAAGGTTTTAATAAAAAAGCGGTAGATCAGTATTTAGCAGAAAATGGATATGTCAATCCAGCAGAATTTGGTGTTTCTTATATGGTAGGCTTTGGCTATAAAGACCAGGAAATTCCAAAGAAAAAACGCCAACAATTAAGGGATATATATGATGTAATTCAATAATATACTTAGGAGGTTGATGAAAATGTCTGAAACAAGAATGATGCACGCAATTGGTTTTTTTGAAGGATTACCAATTGAAGATCCCAAAAGTTTTCTTGATGTCAAAGAAGTAGTTCCTACAGCAGTTGGAAGAGATTTATTAGTTAATGTGCAGGCGCTATCTGTCAATCCTGTCGATACAAAATTGCGGCAAACCGCACCCAAAAGCAATGCGCTTCGGGTGTTGGGGTTTGATGCTGTGGGTGAGGTAATTGCTGTGGGCCATGAAGTAAAGAATTTTAAAATAGGGGATCGGGTCTTTTATGCTGGCACAACGACACGACACGGTAGTAATCAAGAATATCAACTTGTAGATGAACGGATTGTCGCTTTAGCCCCTCAAAATTTGACGAAAGAAGAAGCGGCTTCATTACCATTAACCTCTTTGACTGCTTATGAATTGCTTTTTGATAAATTTAATATTATGCCTCACAAAGACTCTGTCAAGGGAAAGTCTATTTTGGTAATTAACGGTGCTGGCGGAGTAGGTTCTATTTTAAATCAACTAGCAAAATGGGTAGGCTTAGAAGTTTATGCCACTTCAAATCCTAAAAATTTTGATTGGTTGAAAAAAGTTGGTGTTGATTATCCTCTTGATTATCATCATGAACTTAAAAGTCAACTCAAAGAAATCGGAACTGTCACTTTTGACTATATTGCTGTTTTGTTCGACATCACGAAGTATTTGGAGATTATTAAACCGCTGGTCAAACCTTTTGGTCATGTCGGCACGATTGTAGGAATCAACGAATCTTTGGACCTAGCGGAGTGGAAAAACAAATCCGTTTCATTTGACTGGGAGTATATGTTTGCTAAAACTGACTTTGGCTATGAAATTGACTCACAAGGGGCGGCTTTAGAAACTATTGCAAAACTAGCAGATGAAAAAGTTGTGATTCCTACTGTTAGCAAAATTTATGATACCGGCATTAATGCCGAAAATTTAAAGCTGGCCACAAAGGATGTTGAAACAGGTCATATGTTAGGAAAAGTTGTTGTAAGCGGGGATTTTTGATATAAATGGATCTGCAATTTACTAAGGTCTTGTTAAAAATCCACTACAAAGAAAAGGCTAGTAAAAACTAGCTTTCCTTTTTTCTTATTAAAGGTTAAAGAAAGTCAAAGAAGTTTTTCTAAACAACAGGAAGATACGTCGTAAAAAGTAATGGACAAAAAAAGACTGAAATCATTTTAAATGATTTCAGTCTTTTTTTTTAAAATTATCGATAAAGATAATGGAGACGGCGGGAGTCGAACCCGCGTCCAAACACATCGCCACCCAAAAGACTACGCTCATAGTCCGCTCTTTTGAAATTCGCTAGGTAAAACGCCGAGGGACAGGCTTTTTACTTTGCTAGTCTGATAATCTCTTCTAAATTTTACAGACGGAAAAACTTAGCGTATCCCACTAAATTTGAGACCCTTACCCGAGCACATGGGTGATGCCGGGAGGATCTACGCTAACTGTTTTTAGGCAGCTAAAGCGTAAGAGTTTTCGTTTTTAGCAGTTATATTTAACTGTAACGTTTTAACGTAGTCGTAACCTACGAAGCGCCATTCAAGCTCGAACTATGCCTGTCGAATCCGTAACGTCCCCGTTATATAGGGCATTACAGCAAAAATAATTATAACATGAAAGCCAGACGATGAAAAGTCTGGCTTTCATGTTATAATTACTTAGATTAAGTCAAAGTGCTTCAAAGCATGAACAATTCCACCGTCAGTATTACTTTTTGTAATAAAATCCGCTTGCTCTTTTAGTAATGAGACACCATTTCCCATCGCAATTTTGATATCGCAAGCTTCAAAAAGCGCTACATCATTTGGGCCATCCCCAAAAGCGTAGGAGGGGATATTGGTTAATTGGAGTTTTTCTTGTAATAGTTTCACCGCATTTCCTTTTGAAACCGTCTTTTTCACGGTATCAAGTGAAAAAGGGGTGTTGCGATAAAAATTTAACTGAGGAAAACGGGAGGTATAATATTCATCATTATTTTGTCCTAAAATTAAGAGCATATTGACTGGTTTTGTCAAGTAGCCGTCTGGATTAAGGGGCGGGACAGGGGTGTGAATAAAATTATATGCTCCTAATAAAAAATCATTATGTTCATTACACCAAATTTCTCTTTCATTATAAAAAGAAATAGCATCGTCATTTGTTTTTGCTGCTTCATAAACCTCTTTAATTAATGCTTTATCGTATAAATCTGAATAGATAACGTCGCCTGCAACACGGATAAAAGCACCATTCATAATGATATCACTGTCAATATTAGCTTCTTTCATAATGGCAGCAACTTCAACTTCTGTGCGTCCAGTGGCTATAACAGGTAAGATATTATTTGCTTTTAATTGCGTCATAGCTTGGGCAATTTCTGGGCGTACTTGAGATTTATCATCTAGCAGTGTGCCGTCTAAATCAAAAAAAGCGGTTGCTTTATAAGTCATACATCATTCTCCTTTTTATGTGTTCACATCACTACTGTAGCAAATTAATCATAGGCTGACTAGTAATTTTAATTGAAAAATCGCAGTGAACAAGACTTAAATTTTGGTTGTCACAAATTTCTATTGTTCTTATAAGTAAAAGGACTGCTTTTGGAATAGATAGGAAGAAGTTTTCATATCTTTTCTTAACAAAGGGTGAAAAAACCGGCAAGCTTACTTGAAGAAAATGTGAAGTTGTTGGTCTTGCTTATCAATTTCAGTTATACTATGGGCAAGGAGTGAAGCAGTTGTGATTTTCTTATACGTGGGTATTATTATGTTGGTTATTGGCTTTTGTTTCTTTTTATTTCCGGCTAAAAAACCGAATCTAATTTATGGTTACCCCTCTGTTTTAGCAAAAAAAAGCGGCGAACATTGGCGCTATGCTCAAAAAGTAAATAGCCTTTTTTTATTAGCTGTCGGTTTATTGTGTACGTTGATTGGATTTTGGCTAAAAGAAACGGGTAATACGAACTATTTTATTGCGGAAATGCTTTTAATTCCATTTCCGATTATTGGAGTTTTTGCTGGAACAGAAGAATTATTACAGCGATTTGATCGCCGCCACGCACCAAAAGAAACAGAAAGGTAGGGGACAAAAATGAATATTTTGATGATTGAAGATAATGAAGCTGTATCAGAAATGATGCAGATGTTCTTTTTAAACGAAGGCTGGGAAGCAACATTTCAATACGATGGTCAAGAAGGATTGGATGCTTTTTTGGCAGAACCCGAACACTGGGATATGATTACGTTAGATTTGAATTTACCTGGTTTAGATGGTATGGCAGTGGCACGGGAGATTCGTAAAATCTCCAAGACAGTACCAATCATTATGCTAACTGCTAGAGATTCAGAAAGTGATCAGGTGATTGGTTTGGAAATGGGGGCAGATGATTACGTTACCAAACCGTTTAGTCCTTTAACCTTGATTGCTCGCATGAAAGCCTTGCATCGCCGCAGTGAGTTAGTGGAAAATGTGGCAACAGAAAAAGAAGACGATGAAAGCTTTGATATTGTCACCAAACATTTCAAAATGAATACAAAAACGCGGGAGGCTTACTTAGACGATACTTTAATTGATGGTTTAACCCCTAAAGAATTTGATTTGCTCTATACATTGGCAAAAAAACCACGGCAAGTTTTTTCTCGCGAACAGTTGTTAGAATTAGTCTGGGATTATCAGTACTTTGGGGATGAACGCACAGTGGATGCACATATAAAAAAATTACGGCAAAAAATTGAAAAAGTAGGACCACAAGTTATCCAAACGGTCTGGGGTGTCGGTTACAAATTTGATGATTCCGGGGTGGCCTAATGCGCTATCTTTATCAGCAGTTAATGGCTTTTTGGGTTGTCATTGCCGTAATTTTGTTAATTGTTGGTATTTCTTTTACCCAACTGACTAAACAAACGATGGAAGATAACAATTATCGGCAATTATTTGGTTATGCCGAATCGGTAGCAAAAACAGCACAAAACTATGCTGAATTACCTAATGCTGGTGCTACAACACCAGATGACAGTTTGCATAATTCCCTGATGTTTACTGAACTTGCCTTAAATCAACAAGATGTTAATTTTGTTTTTATCAATAAAAGTGGAAAGTCTACTTATCCCAATAATGCCAACGTTCATTTTTCGATTACTGAAAGCCAGTGGACGGCTTTAAAGGCGGGAGAACGGCAGAAAAAAACTTCTGATACCAATGTATTTGGTGAAAAAGAAGTGACCTCGTATGCTATGGTGCCTTTCAATTTGGAAGGTGAATTCTATGGGGCATTAATTGTTACACAGCCGGCAAAAAACATTTCAGATAGTGTGAATGCAGTCACATTGAACTTGTTTAAAGGCTTCATTATTTCTAGTGTGATTGCCTTAATTATCAGTTACTTTTATGCCAGCATGCAGGTACGACGTATTAATCGAATGAAAAAAGCTACCAAAGAAATTGCCAATGGAAATTTCGATGTGCAATTACCTGTGCACGACAAAGATGAATTTGATGAGTTAGCCGACGATTTCAATAAAATGACGGTTTCATTAAAAGAATCCCAAGAGGAAATTGAAAGACAAGAAGAGCGTCGTAAACAGTTTATGGCAGATGCTTCGCACGAAATGCGGACACCGTTAACGACAATTAATGGTTTACTTGAGGGTTTGGAATACAACGCCATTCCTGAAAATCAAAAAGAAAATGCCGTTCGCTTAATGAAAAATGAAACGGAACGATTAATTCGTTTAGTAAATGAAAATCTGGATTACGAAAAAATCCGTACCAATCAAATTTCGATTGTAGTTAAAAAATTCAATGGTACAGAGGCATTAAAAAATATTTTAACCCAGTTAGATGCAAAAGCAGAAGCCGCTGGTGATACGTTACATTTTGATGTTACGGAGCCAATTGAAGTCTATGCAGATTACGATCGTTTTGTGCAAATCGTTGTAAATATCATCCAAAATGCCATTCAGTTTACCCAAGATGGGGATATTTACGTTAATTTGAAAAAAGGATATTTAGAAACTATCGTGGAGATCAAAGATACAGGAATTGGCATGAGTCCAGAACAACAGCGTAATATTTGGGACCGTTATTACAAGGCTGATCCTTCCCGTAAAAATCGCAAATTTGGGGAATCAGGACTAGGGTTACCGATTGTGCAGCAATTGGTTCGTCTGCACAAAGGTTCCATTAAAGTTGATAGTCAATTAAATGAAGGAACAAAATTTATCATTACTTTTCCGGATGTTGAAATACCAGATGAAGCAAAAGAATAAACCAGGAGCAAATCCCTCATTGTACAATGAGGGATTTGCTCCTGGTTTTTAGTTGTGCTTAAAAATATTCCAACTATAAATCAACTTGTTTCAAATTATCAACTAAGGTTTCATCAGTGGTTAAAAGATAAATCACCAAGTCTTCTTTTTCAATTAAATCTTGAAAAAGACTAAAGAGTTGTTGGCGTTCGGGAATACTTAATGCTGAGATAATATCTTCAAAGCAGAGGATTTTATTGTGTGCCAATAAAGCGCGAAAAAGTTGTAATTGGATTAATTCCACACTCGTTAAATTATCTAATTCTTTATTTAATAGAATATCTGTGATGGCTAATTCTTTTGCCAAGGGAAGATCTGTAATTTTTTGTTTATAAAACTTATTGGAAAAACCCATCAAAAGATTGTCAGTTAGTGAAAGATAAGGAATAAAATCCGGGGTTAGACTGATTTTACCCACATCAGCTGTCAGACGTTGTAATTCCCGCTGGAAATTTTGTTGTGCTTGTGCTAATGTCTCGCCGTAAAAAACTTTAAAATGCTGCTGTGCGATAATTTTTTCCATAAAAACACTTCCTTTCCCATAAATGAGCTTTAAAACTAGTTAAAAAGTAACTTGTTTCAAAAAATAATTAAAAAATTTGATTTAGTGTTTGAGACTTAAGCGAAATTTTGCCCACAAAGCCCCAAGTGGTATACCAATTCCGAAATTAAGTAATAACAAGACGATGGTCTGCCAAGCTGTTTTACTGAAAACACTAAGCCAATCACGACTACTAATAAAAACAGAACGAATCAATAGGGGATAATTTTTGGGTAAACGAATCCCAAATTGTGTTCCCTCATCTAAATTCGCTAAATCATTGGCACGAATGATCTGTGCCGCATGGGAATGGACATTTTCACAAACACGTTGGACAAAGGGTTGGAAAATAAGCACCAAACAAGTTAGTAAGCCTATTACTAAAAGAGCAGGTAAAATAAACTCATAAATAATTTGTAATGCTACATGTAAGTGCGAACGCCCTGAAGCAACAAATGTTTGTAATTCCCGCTGACGCTTTTGAAACGTGTGTCCAGAAAATAGAAAAGTGAAAAGAGTTAACAATGTTAAGATAACGAGCATGAAAAATAAATAAATATTTTTCATTTGCGTAAAGAAAAGGTGTAATGGTGTAACCCATTGCTTATTTTCACTAACGGGATTACTCGCCAACATATCTTGTAACCCATGATAAACTACTTGAGCTGAGTTCACTAAGCACAGCGCAAAAAATATACCGATAGTCAAAATGACGAGTGCAATAAAGTAAGGAAGATATATTTTTTTATGATAGCGTAAACTGGCAACTGCATAATGAACTGTCCGCATCTTTTTCACCTCATAGAAATTATACGAGGTGAGTTTGAACAAAGTATGAAGTTGTTTTTGCAAAAAAAAGAAGTTCCGGTTAAAAACCGGAACTTCAGCTTAAGATTTATTTATGGCCTTCAGCTTCATATTGCTTATAGGTTTTCGTTTGGTATAAATCTTGTGTTGATTTATCACCATGTTCGGAATAAATGCTTGTAGATTTATTGCCTAATTTACTTTCTTGTTTGCCTAATTGATCCAGTCCATTTTTATAACTGAATTTTTCGGGATCTAACTCTTTCAAATTGCTGCCAGTGTAAAAGCGCAACAGGTCTCCATTGTTGATTTGATCAGAAGTAGCAAGCTGTTTGCTGACTTCTTCTTTCCATTTTGTGACCTGTGTTTTTAATTGTTCATCTGGGGCAGTAATAGCTTGACCTGTTGCATTATCATAAAGTGTACCGCCATAATAAGTGTATTTATCTGTAACAAAATCGCCATCACGGAATGACACGAGCTGCTCATGCTGTTTAGAGAACAAATCTTGTCCTAACTGAATGTAATTTTTCGTATCTACGCCCAACAAATGTAACAATGTCGGTAGGGCATCAACTTGGCCGCCATAGGTTTGATTAATGCCACCTTTTGATTGGCCTGGAACGTGAATCATATAAGGGACACGTTGCATTTGCGCATCGTCGTAACCTGTCCAAGTTTCTTTGTCTTTACCTAAAAGTTCAGCTAAGTTTTTATTGCGGGAAGTAGAAATACCATAGTGGTCACCATACAATACGATAACAGAATTATCATATAAACCACTTGCCTTCAAATAATTAAAGAATTCCTCTACGGCCCGATCTAAATAGTTGGCAGTAGCAAAATAACCATTAATAGTTTCATCATTTGTATCAGCCATTGGAAAACCAGCTTCATCATTGGTAAATTGTGAATATGGGAAGTGGTTTGAAACAGCGATAAATTTAGAATAAAACGGTTGTTGCAATTGTTCCAAGTATTTGACAGACTGTTCAAAAAATGGTTTATCATGTAAACCATATTGGAAAGAGTTGCTGTCATTGACATCATAGTAAGAGGCATCAAAGAAATTTTGATATCCCCAACGTTTATAGGTTTCATTACGGTTCCAAAAAGTTCCTGCATTTCCGTGGAAGACGGCACTAGAGTAACCTTGCGTTTGATTTAAAATATTTGGTGCTGATTGGAATGTATTTTTACCACCTAATTGTGTCATCAAAGCACCTTGGTTCAAGCCGAATAAAGAGTTATCCATTAAAGTTTCTGCATCAGATGTCTTACCGGCTTTAACTTGATGGAAGAAATTATCAAAACTAAACGTACTCTTACTGTGATAAAGGCTGTTGATGAAAGGCATAACTTCATGTTCTTTTCCTTCAGCATCCTTTAACTTGTAGTCAATTAAAAATTGTTGCGTACTTTCTAAATGAATGTAAATGACATTTTTACCCTTTGCCATACCAAAATATTCACTATTTGGTGCGGCATAATGACTTTTTACGTAACTTTCGGCTTCTTTCATATCATTGGCACTGGCTTGTGCTCTGACTTGTGAAGCTTGATAGGTTTGTACGCCATCGTAAACAGTGAAGGCATTGATCCCTAAGTATTTGACTAAATAGTCGCGAGAAAAAGTTCGCGTTAATAATTCTGGTCGATCAACTTCAGCTAAGAATAAGTTACCAGAGAAGATCATCACAGATAAAGTCGAAATAGCAAAGGCCATTCGTGCGCGAACTGGACGTTCTTCCATTTTGATTTTTTTGGTAAAAAGTAAGGCCACAATGACAACAATATCAACAAAATAGAGTAAGTCATAAGGGCGGAACAAGCGGATTGCACTTTCGCCTAAGCCGCTTGCAACTTTACCAGCGCCAAGCATAGTATTAATTGTAATAAAGTCGGTAAATTCACGATAGTAAGAGACGTTAGAAAAAAGTAATAACGACATCAAAAAGTAAATTACCATCATGGTTATATAAGAAGCTTTTGTGCGTCTCACGTATAATGCAATGGACAACAAGAATAATGTTGTTGCGATTGGATTAATAAATAAAATGAAGTATTGACGCAGACTTTCAATGCCTAAGTTGAAATCAACAAAATAGGCAAAAATGTTTTTGGCCCAAAAAAGAACGGCTAATAATGCAAAGAAGCCCAGCCGTTTATTTAAGAAAGCGGGAGTTTTAATATTTTTCACTGTTTTATCCTTCCTTTTCCAAGTCTGCTTTTGCAAGCTGTAATGAAAAAATGAAAATGTACACTGTTTACATTTTACTAATCCCCTTTTTTTCTGTCAATTGAAATTGCGATGAGACCAATTAATTAAGTAATTCTTTAACTTCAGAAATGACAGACAAACGTTGTTATTTTTGCTATACTTTTTTTGAAAGAAGAGCAGGTGAAAGTATGAAAATTCAAATGAATAAATTTGGCGTCAAAAAAATGCGCCAACACTATCCATTAGTGCAAGTTGATGATATTGTTTCAGATTTAAAAACAACATCCGGTTGGGTGGATTTCGTTGATCAAAATGGCAATTTTTTAGCCAAAGGTTATCTTGGAAAACAAAATAAAGGGATTGGCTGGGTACTTTCTTGGCAAGATGAATTAATTGATCAGGCTTTTTATGCCCGTTCTTTTGCCAAGGCCAAAGGGATGCGGCAGGCTTTGTTTAACGATGCTGCTACAAATACCTTTCGCCTTTTTAATGGTGAAGGAGATGGTATTGGGGGCATTACCATTGAATGGTATGATCATTATGCCATTTTTTCTTGGTATAATCACACTTTGTATGAAGAAAAAGAGAAAATAATCGCTGCCTTTAAAGAAATTTATCCCGAAGTTTTAGGAGCCTATGAAAAAATCCGCTTTATTAGTGAACTACCTGAATCCACTCATTTATATGGTCAAATAGCCCCCGAGCCTTTAATTGTTAAAGAAAATTTTGTTAATTTTGCCACATATCTAAATGAAGGCTTAATGACAGGAATCTTTTTAGATCAGCGTTCTGTGCGGGGGCTACTAGTTGATGGTTTAGCAGCCGGCAAAACATTATTGAATATGTTTAGCTACACGGGTGCCTTTTCAGTTGCAGCCGCAATGGGCGGTGCCAGCAGTACTACAAGTGTTGATTTAGCCAAGCGCAGTTTACCTAAAACTCGTGAACAATTTGAAGTGAATGGCTTAGATGTAAGTGCACAAAAAATACATGTGATGGATGTCTTCAATTATTTTTCTTATGCTTTAAAAAAAGATTTGAAATACGATGTGATTGTTTTAGATCCACCGAGCTTTGCTCGTAATAAAAAGCAGGTGTTTAAAGTAAAAAATAATTATGGTCAGCTAATCGCTGAAAGTCTTCCTATTTTAAGTGATGATGGAATTATTATTGCATCGGCAAACACAGCAAATGTTACATTGGAAAAATTTCAGCAAATGATCGAAAAAGAGTTTATAACAGCGAAGGTCGACTATCGACTATTGGCTACCAAACGTTTGCCTGTTGATTTTCAAGTAAACCCAGCATTTCCTGAAGGCAATTATTTAAAAGTTTTAATCTATCAGGTGACCCAATAAGATAGATTTTGCGCAGATTGATAGTCAATATAAAGGTAAAAGGGGCGAAAAAATAATGCAAGTTACAATAAAAAATGTCATCTTTGGCAAAGGAACACCTAAGATTTGTGTGCCGCTAACTGGGGAAGATTCTCAGGGACTATTAAGACAGGCACAAGTTGCGGCAACTTCTGTTTGTGATGTGGTAGAATGGCGCGTGGATTATTTTACAGATTATCAAAAGCAAAATGAAGTGTTAGAAGTGTTGTCCCATCTGCGAACGGTGCTAAAAGAAAAAATTTTATTATTTACTTTTCGGACAGCAAAAGAAGGTGGCGTAGCAGATTTATCTTTACGTGAGTATCACAATCTTTATGTGGCGGTAGCAGAAAGTGGTTTAGTAGATATTGTCGATGTGGAATTGGAAAGAGCGGAGTTTTTAGGCCGCGGCTTTTTGAATCAATTAAAAAAACAAAAAACTGCCTTACTTTTGAGTAGTCACAACTTTGATAAAACTCCGGCAGATGGTGAACTGGTAATGAAACTTGGTGTCATGCGCCAATTTGAAGCGGATTTTGGGAAAATTGCTGTGATGCCTCATTCACTAAAAGATGTTTTACGTGTAATGGGGCTGTCACAAAAGATGCAAGGATTAGCAAGTGTGCCCTTAATACTGATTGCTATGGGAGATTTAGGCAAAGTTACGCGGGTAGCGGGTGAGTTGATGGGGTCTGTGATGACATTTGCGGCTTTAGAAGAAAGTTCTGCTCCGGGTCAAATTGATATTACCAAAATGCCGGAAATATTAGCGGCTTTGTCATTAGAGGAGTGATATTTCGTGGCAAAGAAGAAAATTGTTAAAACAAATGCAATTCGGCTAGTGGAACAAAAAAAGATTTCTTATCAAGAATATACTTATGACTGGCAGGAAAATCATCTGGGTGCTGATGAAGTCGCTGCTAAATTGGGCCAAAATCCAGCACAAGTTTTTAAAACACTTGTGGCAGTTGGGAATAAAACAGGGGTTATTGTCGCTGTCATTCCCGGTGATCATGAATTGGATTTGAAAAAATTAGCGAAAGCTAGCGGTAACAAGAAAGTGGAAATGTTACATTTAAAAGATTTAGAACAAACAACTGGCTATATTCGCGGTGGCTGCTCACCCATTGGCATGAAAAAATTATTTCCTACTTTTATTGACGAATCTGCTAGAAAATTTGCTACAATCATGATTTCTGCTGGTAAACGTGGCTTGCAAATGGAAATTGCGCCCAAAGATTTGGGCGCTATAGTTCGAGCTAATTTTGAATCATTAACGGAATAACAAAACACGATGATCGCTGTTTGCATTTTTGCCAGAGATCATCGTGTTTTTTTTATTAGAGTAAAGACAATTATGATTTTTACAAGCAATAAAATAGACCAAGGTTATTGCATTAAAGAGCTGAAAAAGTCTGTTCAGACTTTCTTTCAGTTTTGCCAACTCGCAATTTCCGCAGCTGCTTTGCCGGCCACATGTCCAGTACAGAGGGCAGTGGTAACATTGTATCCTCCTGTATAACCATTGACATCTAAGACTTCTCCGGCAAAGAACAATCCTTCACGAAGCTTACTTTCCAGCGTTTTGGGGATAACTTCTTTTAAGTTAATTCCACCACCGGTCACAAATGCACGTTCAAGTCCAAAAGTACGGATAATGGGAATTTCAAAGTTTTTGGCAAGGGAGACTAAGCTTGCCAATTGTTCACTGGTGACTTTTTCTGCAGGTAAGTCACTTAAAGACAATTTTTCTAAATAGAACTGTAATAAGCGTTCAGGCAGCCACTGAGTCAAAGCATTTTTTAGACTTTTTTTGGTCTGGCTGCGAGCTGTCAAATCGTCTAACAGCATCTCTTTTGTTTGGTTAGGAAAACAATCTAAAGAGACGAGCACACTTGATTTGCCAGTACGCAATTCTTGGTTGATAGCATAGGAACAGCGAAGTGCTGCTGGTCCAGACAAGCCAAAGTGAGTAAACAGTAAATCCATGGTGTGAGCAGTCACAACTTTTTTGCCAGATAAAACACTTAATTTGACGTCTTGTAAAGAGAGGCCTTGCAATGTTTTTGCCAGAATAAATTCTGCTTCTGAAATTAACGGCGCTTCCGTTGGAAAAAGCGGCGTCACTGTATGTCCACAAGATTTTGCCATTTTATAGCCATCGCCAGTAGAACCTGTTGCAGGATATGTCTTTCCGCCAGTGGTAATAATAACACAGGGTGCTTCAAATTCTTCTTTATCACAACGAATACCATAAACACGCGTGTCATCATGAACAAGTTTTGTTACAGGCGTATTGGTCAAAACGGTAACATTTTGTTTTTTTAATTCATCAAATAAGGCATCTACAATTGTTTTGGAACGATCTGTTACTGGAAAGACTCGTCCATGATCTTCTTCTTTTAAGGGGACATTGCGACTATTAAAAAAATCCATGATATTTTCATTATTCCATTGTGCAAAAGTACTATATAAAAATTTGCCATTGCCTGGGATATGGGTAATTAAGTCATTAACAGGACGATTGTTTGTGACATTACACCGGCCGCCACCGGTTAAGAGCATTTTCTTACCCAATCGTTTGTTTTTTTCTACTAATAAAACAGTCGCATCATTTTCTGCTGCACTGATAGCGGCCATCATACCGGCAGGACCCGCTCCAATCACGATTACATCGTATTTTTTTTCCATGATTTCACCTCTTGCTGCAGTGTAGCATAGTTTGGAATTTTGTTCTATTATCAAATAATTCTGACGATAACCACGTTTTTTGGTAAAATGAAGACGTGACAAATATTTTACTCGGAGGGAAATTATGACAAACGCAAAAGAGTATATTCAACAAGTCCAAAAAAGTCTACACGAAAAAGATCGTGATCAAACAGAATTCTTACAAGCAGTGGATGAGTTTTTCTCGACAATTGAACCTTTTTTGGCAGAACACGACGAATATCAAAAGAGCAATTTACTGCAATTGATTTCTCTGCCAGAACGTGTCATTCAATTTCGTGTTCCTTGGCAAGATGATAAGGGCGATTGGCAAGTAAACCGAGGATACCGGATTCAGTTCAATTCAGCTTTGGGTCCTTATAAAGGCGGATTGCGTTTTCATCCAAGTGTGAATTTGAGTATTTTAAAATTTTTAGCATTTGAGCAGATTTTTAAAAATAGTTTGACAGACCTACCTATTGGTGGCGGTAAAGGTGGGGCAGATTTTGATCCAAAAGGTAAATCGGACAACGAAATTATGCGTTTTTGTCAAAGTTTTATGACCGAACTTGCCAAACATGTGGGACCGGATACCGATGTTCCAGCTGGTGATATTGGTGTTGGAGGTAGAGAAATCGGCTATTTATTTGGTCAATATAAACGTTTGAAACAATATGATGCAGGTGTTTTAACCGGCAAACCTTTAGAGTTTTGGGGAAGTAAAGGTCGGACTGAAGCAACTGGATATGGTGTTGTCTATTACGTGAAGCATTTATTAGAAGATAAAAAAGACAGTTTTAAAGAAAAAACAGTCATTGTTTCCGGCAGCGGTAATGTAGCCATTTATGCGATTGAAAAATTAAACGAACTCGGTGCAAAAGCCGTAACTGCCTCTGACTCCAGTGGTTATGTCTATGACCCTGATGGGATTGATTTAGCTTTACTAAAAGATGTAAAAGAAGTTCGGCGAGAAAGATTAACTGCTTATGTTAAAGAACGTCAAAATGCGCAGTACTTTGAAGGTGATTCTGTTTGGAACAGTGAAATAAAAGCAGATGTTGCTCTACCTTGTGCCACCCAAAATGAAATCGATCTTAAACAAGCCAAATTAATGGCAACTAACGGAATAAAAGTGGTCGCAGAAGGGGCGAATATGCCGTGTACGATGGAAGCTGCGGAATACTTTATTGACCAAAATATTTTTTATTGCCCAGGGAAAGCAGCAAATGCTGGTGGGGTAGCCGTTTCTGCTTTAGAAATGGCCCAAAATTCACAACGTCAACAATGGAGTAAAGAAGAAGTGGATCAACAGTTAGATGATATTATGCTAAATATTTATCAAAATTGTCGCGATACTGCCGAGCGCTATGGCAAAAAAGATAATTTAATGATGGGGGCTAATATTGCTGGTTTTGCAAAAGTAGCAAAAGCCATGTTAGCTCAAGGACTTGTCTAAAGCTGGCAAACAGGTTGAATTCATGGTGTTTTCTTACAGTAAGTTACTTGAAAAAAAAGCATAAAAAACGTAAAGTATTACATGTATTAAATTTATCCATTTCAAGGAGGAGCTTAAATGTCACATATTAAATTTGACTATTCAAAAGTAGCACCATTTGTTAATGAACATGAATTAGGCTACATGCAAAGTCAAGTCACTGCAGCTCATGAAGCATTGCGTAATGGCACAGGTGCTGGAAGTGATTTCATCGGTTGGGTTAACTTACCAACAGAATATGACAAAGAAGAATTTGCTCGTATTAAAAAAGCAGCAGAAAAAATCAAATCTGATTCAGAAGTATTAGTTGTTATCGGAATTGGGGGTTCTTACTTAGGTGCCCGCGCTGCCATTGATTTTCTAAATCATTCATTTTATAACTATATGAATGCAAACGACAAATCAGCTCCACAAATTTTCTTTGCTGGGAATTCTATTTCTTCAACTTACTTAGCAGATTTAATTGAAGTTATTGGCGATCGTGATTTTTCTGTTAACGTTATTTCAAAATCTGGAACAACGACAGAACCTGCGATTGCGTTTCGTGTATTTAAAGAATTATTAGTTAACAAATACGGACAAGAAGAAGCGAATAAACGTATTTACGCTACGACTGATAAAGCAAAAGGTGCAGTTAAAGTTGAAGCTGACGCTGAAGGTTGGGAAACTTTTGTTATTCCTGATGACGTAGGTGGACGCTTCTCTGTTTTAACTGCTGTAGGTTTATTACCAATTGCAGCTAGTGGGGCTGATATTGATGCTTTAATGCAAGGAGCAGCAGATGCTTCTAAAGCTTATGCTTCTGACAAATTAGCAGAAAATGAAGCTTATCAATATGCCGCAATGCGTAATATTTTGTACCGTAAAGGTAAAGTAACTGAATTACTAATTAACTACGAACCAGGTATGCAATACTTTTCTGAATGGTGGAAACAATTATTCGGTGAATCTGAAGGTAAAGACCAAAAAGGAATCTATCCTTCTAGTGCGAACTTCTCCACTGACTTACATTCATTAGGTCAATACATTCAAGAAGGTCGCCGCAATATCTTTGAAACTGTTGTGAAAGTAGAAAAACCTCGTAAATCAGTTAAAATTCCAGTAACAAAAGAAGATTTAGATGGTTTAGGGTACTTACAAGGTAAAGAAGTAGACTTTGTTAATACAAAAGCTTTTGAAGGTGTTTTATTAGCGCACACTGATGGGGATGTACCAAACTTATTAGTGAAAATTCCTGAAATGGATGCTTACACTTTAGGTTACTTGATGTACTTCTTTGAAATCGCAGTGGGAATTTCTGGTTATCTAAATGGCGTTAATCCATTTGATCAACCAGGGGTAGAGGCTTACAAGAAAAATATGTTCGCTCTCCTTGGTAAACCAGGCTTTGAAGAATTATCAAAAGAATTAAACGAACGCTTATAATAGTGGCGCAAAAAAGACAACGGTTTTCAAACCGTTGTCTTTTTTTGCTATGAAGGATATTGCGATTGTCCCGATGATATTTTCTATCACTAGGACAGACGAATTGCGTAATTTCTGCCATATTTTTGTGGTAGTAAAACGTGGACGGCAGGAATCGAACCTGCCTCTCAAACTTGGATAGACTGTCGTCACAGATTATCCCAGAGCAAAGCACCAAAACTCGCCCACCAAAAGTATAAGATGATTATAATCACATTGCCTTAATTTCCCCTTAAATCTTACAAATTTATTGGCAAAGGTGACAATTGTGTTAGGAAAATTAAGACTAAAGTACGATACTTCCCCTAGTAAGACCCGGTATGATAAGAGTATCAAGAAACAGAATAAAGGGGTTGTAAATAATGTTAAAACGTTTAATTAAAGGTGCAGTCGGGGTCACGTTAATTTTAGGTGTCCTAATTGGAGGAGCTTTAATATTTTCAGATGATGCTTCCGGGGAATTTGCCCAAACAATTGATCGCATGAATCCTTTTGTTAAAGAAGGGAATATCTACGTGAAGACGACCCAGCCTAAGGATGTCAATGATTATGGTACAGCGCATTATCGTCAAGTGGCAGCAGATGAAGAGGGCAATAAACGTACGATTGAATTTTCTGGAATGTCTAAATTGAAGCAAGGTCATTACTTGAAATTAGAAAATAAAGGGGCCTTTGTAAAAAAATACGAAGAAATTTCAAAAAACGAAATTCCTAAAGCAGCTCTGGCAGTGATTGATTAAAGTAAAAAATATAAAATCCCCAGCCTTGTGATTGAAGGTTGGGGATTTAAAGATAGCAAAAGATTTTTAAATTATTCTGGCGTCCCAATAACTTTGATATAGTCATCAACATTTTTGATTTGCATATGTTTAATGACTAACTGATTACGTTGATTGCGTTTGCCAGTGACTTTTAATGTATATTTGTTATTAGGTAATCGAAAAATATAGTTGGAAAGATAGCGATCTTTAATTATTCCTTCTGTAATTTCCCCATCTTTAGCTAATTTGATTAAGGATAGACGCATCGGCTGCTCTTGTAAAAGGACAGTTTTTACTAGGAGGCCTTCGAATTCTTCCATTTTTTTCACCTCATCCAAAATGTTCTCCCGTCATTATAAAGGTTTTTTCTTAATCCTGCATGAAATTAGTTCGAGAAATTGTTAGATAAATGGTTTTCAAACTTTTCGATTATAAAAACTATAAAAAAACAGTTCCTGATATCAGGAACTGTTTTTGGTATCTGAAGTCATGTATTAGGCTTCTTCACTACCTAAAAATTGTGTCACAAAAGCTGCTAATACTCCACCGATGATCGGTGCACATAAATATACCCAGTAATGACTTAAGGCAGTGCCGCCAGCAAAAATGGCAGGGCCAAAACTACGAGCGGGATTAAGCGATCCACCAGTTAAGTTTAGCGCTACGATAATTAAGAGGGCTAAAACAAGTCCGATGGCAAAAGAGGCCAATGGACCACTACCATATTTTTTACTAGTAGACATAATAATAACAAAGATAAATAAGAAGGTAATAAGTGTTTCAACGCCAAATGCCATCCCTGCACTAATCTCACTAAAATCTGTTTGACCATAAGAACCAGCTGGAACTTTCAATGCTTTGCCAAAGACGCCTACAAAGAATGATGCCACGATTGCACCAACAAATTGACTAACGATAAAAAAGATTGAATCTTTCCAAGTTACTCGTTTGTTAATTGCCATAGCAATTGTAACCGCCGGATTAAACAAGCCATTTGATAATGCGCCGTGACCAACGGCAAGATCCATAATAGTAACCGTTAACCCAAATGCTAAACCAATTGCCAGTGGATCTGTTTTACCAACAACAACTGTAGCTGTGCCGACAAATACCAACATAAAAGTTCCCATGAATTCCCCAAAGCACTTTCTAAATAAAGTCATAATTTTCATCTCCTTTCTTTATTGTTAATTATAGTAATAAAGTCAATGCCTGTAAAAAGATAGGACCTATCTTGTCTAAGTGCGGAATATGGGAGAAACAAAATGATATTTATAATAAAAACACTATTTATATCTATTGTTATTTTACATTTTTATTTTTCTCATTTAAATTTTGAAAAAAGCATTCTTTTTTTTGTATAAATGAAGTTAATAATATTTCATTTTGTAATTGGTATTGCTCCATATTTAATGTGAAAATAAAAAAATAGAAAAAATAAATAGAGAGTATAGTCTTAAATATCCGACTATAAAACAATTTTTTAATAAATAGTTTCAGTTTAATTGGAGTTTTTCAATATTTGGTCTATATCAAAAATAGATAAAACGAAAAAATTAAAAAAATACACAAAAAGCGTTTTCAAATCTAATTTTTTCTGTTATGATATACCTGAAATTAGGAAGAGGAGGTGTTATTAATGGAAATAGAAATTGGAAAAACATACATATGCAAACCAGTAGGATTTACTAGTGAAGTCGCAGGATTTGTCGAACATACATATACGCATACCGTCTTGATTTCTGTGACAGAATGTGAACGTTGTGATCGACCAAAAGTGATTGAAGCGCAAAACCGTTTGTTGGTGCGTTATGAAAATATCCGAAATGTTGCTGTTGTAGCTTAATAAATGACAACTTTCTAGTGTAAACTAGAAAAACAGGAATTGTCATTTATAGTGGGGTACAGCTTGTAGGTTGTATTCGATCAAAAAAGGATTTAGCTGGAAATTGCCAGCCAAATCCTTTTTTGATTTCCGTGATTAACCCACCCCGATAACAAAGTTTAATAGCTTATCTGAATAAGTGACCTTCTCTTGTGCATCACGAATGGTTTGATTTAATGTAGCCATTTGATCTGTAATAATCCCATCCACTTCATAAAAAATCATCCGGCTCATTTCATCACTGCTATTGGGCGTCCACACAAAAACTTTTTTGCCATCTTCTTCTGCAGACGTAATGAAATTATGGTTAATAGTAGAATATTCCATTGTTAAAAAGTCTGCTTTTGTAATGGGAGGACCCACTACATTAAAAGGCAAGATGTAGCCTACGGTAAGTTGAGGCGCTTGCTCTTTGAGCGTTTCGACAATTGAAAAAGACAAACTTTGAATCAAATGCCCATTTTTTTCAATTTCAGCTTGATACTTTTCTAAAAAAGTAGCAGCGATTGGTGCAGTATCTTTTTCTTGCGTTTTAATTTCTATTAATAATTTTTGATGGAGCCGTTTTGCTTCAGCTAAATAAGCATCAAAGGTAGCAATCTTAGCGCTTTGGCCATTTTCATGTAAAGTGACTTTTTGAATTTCAGCGAGTGTCATTTTTTCAGGGGCGCGATTTAGTGCACCTAAGTTTTTCAAATTGAAGTCGTGAATTACGACAAACTGCTGATCTTTTGTCATCTGCACATCCATCTCAACATAATCTGGATGTTGGCTTTGACTTGTTTTTTTCAATGCTGCCAAACTATTTTGCACACCATTGCCGTCATTGACTCCCCGGTGAGAAATGGTTACCGGGATTTTAGTAATATCTTGATCCAAATAATCCATATTATAGAGACTAACCCCAACACCAAAAAGAATCGCAATTAAAAGTAATAGAGTATTTTTGATGCTTTCAAAATGGGGTGTTGGTAAATCCTCTTGATAAAACCAACTCGGAATTTCTGGTAAAAAGCCCTCGTCGTTCATAAAATCGATAATAATATAAAAAATACCGACAGTAGATAAAACCAAGTTAACGAGTAAAAAGAATTGGAGTAATGTCATAGCAAAAACAGCGCTCATTAAAGCATAATCCGGGAAAAATTCTTCTACCAATGCTTGTGCACCAATTACGATAGTAAAGCTAAGACCTGTAATCAATAAAATTGACCCACCAATAAAGAGAAAACGACCAATAATAGCAAAAAAGCGGCGTTTTGTAATGAGTAAACTCTCTTTAAAAGCTTCTTTAAAAGGGCGATCACGTAAAATCATTTCGGGTAAAGCAAAAATAAGACGAATCCCAATATAAATTAAAACGAGATAGAAGAAAACAAAACCGGAAATAATTAACAAACGATTGGTAAAAATAAAATCCATTATAAAAGCTGGAATTTTAATGCGTGCTAATAAATCTGAATTGAAGCTCAAACCTCCGATCGGTAAAATTAGTAAAAAATAGAAAAGAAAAAACAAAAAGACACTCGGACGTAATTTCTTTAGTTGAATCGTTGTCATCCGTAATAATTGCTTTAACGAAACTGCTTGCTTTTTTTCAATGAAATAGACACTCAGTAATAAAAAGGTAAATTCAAAAAAAACCAGCAACAAAATAAGTAGCAGTATGAGTACCAGTAAAAAGGTTACTGCTGGATGTTGTGTGGCGATTTCACCTAAATTATCATACGATAAATAATGAATTTGTCCCCGTTTTAAAATAAATTTGGTAGAACTGCTTAAAAGAGGAATTACAATAAATAAAATAAAACCATGCATTAATAAAACATCTCGAAAGTAAACATTTGTTTTCACTAAAAAATCCCAAGTGTTTTTCAATGAATCTTTTAAATACTTCATTTTCATCACCTGTTTCTATTGTAGCGGAAAAACAAATTTCAACAAAGAAAAGCGACTAGTTGAAAGTTAAAATAGCAAAAAAAGACCCGAACACAAAATTGCGCAAGCTTTTAAGATTTGATGTCATCATAAAAAGCTTTTCAATGTGTTCGGGTAACTGTTGCAACTATTTTTAACCCAGTAGACCAGTTAGAAATGAGCCGCCATAAATTAATGCCATGCTATAAAGAAAGATGGAAAGTGGTTTAGCCAATAGGATAATCCAAACATATTTTTTAACTGAAATATTGGTTAGTCCAGCCATCAAGCAAAGTGCGTCATCTGGTGCTACCGGTAAGAAGATAGCTAACGCAAATAATTTTTCAAAACGGCTTTGGTTGTCTAACCAACCAATATATTTATTATAAGTTTTATCACTAATCATACTTAAAATAAAAGGTTTGCCATAACGACGTCCCAAAAGAAAAATAATAATAGAACCAATACAAATACCGACATAGTTGTAAATGAAACCAGCAAAAGGACCAAATATCAATACGCCAGCAGCGCTAGAAATGCCGCCAGGAATAATGGGAATGACCACTTGTAAAATTTGCAAAAGAATAAAGATAATCGGACCCAAAATAATGGAGTTACCGACTAAACCTCGTAAGGCGTTAATATCTTTAAAAACACCTAAATTAAAAAAATATATCGTTAAAGCGATAGACACTAAAATGCCAATAATAGAAATCGTATTAATAATTTTGCGAGAAAGAGCGATACTCATGGTCTCATCTCCTTTGTTTGGTATACTTGTATTATACAAGGAATTTTTTTATTTGCCCTATTTTTTGTCTGACAATAAACAAACAAAAATGTAAGGCAATTCTTTTATCAACTGTAGTATAAGCGCTTTTATAACGGAATGCCATCAGACTAGAGGCTGATTTAAAAAAATTAAGATATTTTTAGCCTATTTATTTTATTTCTAGTTTACAGAAAAAAATTTTAGGTGTACACTCAATTTATCAAAAGTTTCGGCTAACCTAAAAATTAATTAAGTTATATAGAAAAGAGTGAGAAAATGAGTCATCACAAAGAAAAATTGATTGAATACGCCAACGGTCCTAGTCTAGAGGAGATTAACAATACAGTAGATGTTCCCAAAAATGCTAGTTTTTTCCGGACTCTGTTAGCCTATAGTGGTCCAGGAGCTTTAGTTGCGGTGGGTTACATGGATCCAGGAAACTGGATTACTTCCATTGCAGGGGGAGCAGAATATAAGTATGCATTATTAAGCGTGATTTTATTATCGAGTTTAATTGCGATGCTGTTACAAGGAATGGCTGCTAAACTAGGAATTGTCACGGGACGAGATTTAGCACAAGCGACGCGCGAGCATACATCTAAAAAAACTGGTTTTGTGTTGTGGGTCATTACAGAACTTGCCATTATGGCGACAGATATTGCTGAAGTCATTGGTGGGGCTGTTGCTTTACAATTATTATTTGGATTACCTTTACTGGTTGGTGTCTTGATTACAACATTCGACGTTTTATTATTGCTATTATTAACCAAGTTAGGTTTTCGGAAAATTGAAGCAATTGTGGCAGTCCTAATAGCAGTAATTTTTATGGTTTTTGCTTATGAAGTTGCTTTAGCACAACCTCATTTAGGCGAAGTACTGCGGGGCTTTATCCCTGATCCTCAGATCGCCACAGATAAATCGATGCTTTTATTGGCGCTGGGGATTGTAGGGGCAACAGTTATGCCCCATAATTTATATTTGCATTCCTCTATTTCCCAAGCTCGAAAGTTCGACCGCAATGACGATGAAGAAAAAGCACGTGCGATTAAATTTACTATTTGGGATTCCAATATTCAGCTTACTGTAGCGTTTGTAGTTAACTGCTTATTATTAGTATTAGGTGGCGCATTATTCTATGGTACAAATAGTGATTTAGGAAAATTTGTTGATTTATACGATGCACTAAAAGATCCTAATATTGTCGGGGATATTGCCAGTCCACTTTTAAGTACATTATTTGCGGTCGCTTTATTAGCATCTGGTCAAAATTCCACAATTACAGGTACTCTGTCTGGTCAAATTGTAATGGAAGGATTTATTAATTTGAGAATGCCTTTGTGGATGCGTCGGGTTGTAACACGGTTGCTTGCGATTGTTCCAGTTATTATTTGCGTCATTTTATACGGTGGGCGTGAATCAGCCGTAGAAGATTTGCTGTTGTATACACAAGTATTCTTAAGTATCGCACTACCTATTTCTATTATCCCATTGACACTTTATACAAGTGACAAAAAAATTATGGGGCGTTTTGCCAATCCAACTTGGATGAAAGTTTTAGCTTGGATTATTGCAATTGTATTGACGTTATTAAACTTATTCTTAATTTACAGTACTTTAACTGGAGCAAATGGATAGAAGGGTGAAAAAAATGAACAATTTTAAATGTATTCTCGTGGCAGTGGATGATTCCGCTGATTCAAAAAAAGCTTTCGATTACGCTTTGAGTTATGCTGTAGAGCACCAAGCCAAATTAACAATCACAACTATTTTTGAAATTAATCGATTAAACGTCTATGAATATTTAACTCCTGAAACCATTGCTACCCATAAGAAGGAAACGATTGCTATTGCTGAAGAATATCGTAAAAAAGCTCTGGCAAATGGCCTGAAAGAAACCACAATTGTGGTAGATGAAGGAGCGCCAGCACAAACTATTTTGGATAACGTTTTACCAGCTGTTAAACCTGATTTATTAATTTGTGGTTCAAAAAGTAAGGCCAATCACACGCCACTTGTTTTAGGCAGTCAGGCTGCTTTAATGGCAAAAGAGGCTAGATGTTCGGTGTTGATTATTCGATAAAAATAGCAAAACAGCTCACTTTCTGTGAGCTGTTTTTTTTATATAGGCATTACATTTAAAAACAAGTGTCTCTACCAATGATGTAATCATGAAACCTGCAGCAATAGCACCGGCAGTCATAATAACGATTTTTAAATTATCGAAAGATTTCGTTGAATCGCCTAAAACCAGTTCACGAATCGCTTGGTAAGCAGGGCCTCCGGGTACTAAAGGAACCAAACTAGGAATATTGAAAATAATCATGGGCATCTTTAGTCGGCGCGAGAAAAAAATACTCAGACACCCAATGGCAATTGCAGCAACAAAATTAGAAAAGCCCAGTCCTTGAGCATTTTGCCGTAATCCCCAGTAAATCATCCAGCCAATAGCCCCGGTTAAACCAGTAGCCACTAAAGAACGCTTAGGAATATTGGTAATGATGCCAAAAGCAACAGTACTAATAAAACTAAATAAAAAATGAATACCATACGTAATCATGCAATCCCACCTCCAAATAAAAGGAGAGTGGTGGCAATTCCTACCCCAATTGCGGCAGCAACAAATAAAGCTTCAATCCCGCGGGCAGTACCGCTGAGTAGATCCCCCGATAAAATGTCGCGAAAAGAATTGGTGATGGCAACTCCTGGTACCAAAGGCATTACAGCACCAATAATGATATGATCGACGTTGTTTGCTAAGCCGATTCTCACGCTGAAAATTGCCAACGTGCCAATGACAAAAGCTGCCACGAACATGTCTAAAAAACGCATTTGTAACCATTTTTTGATATATATACCCGCAATAAAACCCAGACAGCCAATCAGAAAAGTCGGCACAAAATCTTGCCATGTGCCACCAAAAATGTACATGAGTGTACAACTAACAAAACCTGCGGCCAATGTTTGCCAGATTAAAGAAAAACTAGGTGTGTCCTTGTTGACACGTTTCAGGCGCTCGTTTAGTTGAAGCAATGAAATTTTTTTGGCCGCAAATTCTCGTGACAGATGATTAACTGCCACAATTTTTTCCAAATTGATAGAACGTTCATGTACTTCTTCCAATTGAGAAAAAGAAGAATTACGAATACTCATAAAAAGGCCGGTGGCCGTTACGTAACTGACTGTATTAGAGATACCCGCGTTTTCTGCAATCCGATTCATTGTATCTTCCACACGATAGACTTCGGAGCCATTTTCCATCATAATGCGTCCTGCCATAAGACAGGTACTTAAAACCAATTCTTCTTTCATCGTTTTACCTCATTTATAAAGTTGCTTCTATTCTATCATTTCAATGCTTGAATTGCCTTTAATTTTTATGCAGAAGGCGATTTTTCGATGACGAATTCAAGAACATTCTGTAATAAATGTCAGAAAATTTAGAAATCTCAGGAGTTGCTTAAAATAAATTAATATAGATTTAATAAAAATAACAGTTGTAATAGTTTGTGAAATGTCATATTATCTTTTTAAGATATTTTATGTCATAAATTTATTGTGAACTATTGGTTAATTTACTACTTCTCGTTATCGTACAAATTTTTTTCTTTAAAATAGATAACTATTTTTGAGGTATATCATTTCCCAAAAATTCTATTTTTGTTTACAATAAACGTATGAATGATAAATGTTATTATAAAGGAGAGGTGACTTTCTATGCGCCGGAAGGTTTATACAAAAGATCAAATATTGAAAGCCGCTTACGAAGTTATTTCAAAAGATGGCTTCGGTAAGTTCACAGCCCGCAATATTGCAAAAAAAATGGGTATTTCCACCCAACCAATTTACTTAGAGTTTAAAAATATGCAGGATTTAAAAAACACGTTAGTAGAAACTGTTATGCGGGATTTACAAGAAAATGTGTTTCCAATTGAACATACAGGCAATCAAATTGTTGACTTAGGCTTAAATTATATTAATTTTGCCCAAGAAAACCGTAATTTGTATGTGGCATTATTTGTTGACGAATATGGCGGCGGTAAGATGATGCATGAGTTTTCTTATGAGTATTTCAAAAAGATGGTTTCCAACTGCCCAGAATATGCTGATTTATCTGATGAATACATTAAAGCCTTACATGATGGAACTTGGATTACTGTAACAGGAATTGCTTCTTTAATGTCTTCAGGTATTATCCACCCTTCGCAAGAGCAAATCGCAGAACTTATCCAATCTGCTGTTGATGGTATTTTAAAAATGGATGCCCCTGAAAAGATTTTTAATGGAGAAGGTTAAAATACTAAGAATCTTGCCTAGCAGCGCGCGTGTTAATCTCTAAAATAGAAAAATCACCTCTAAATTTTCTTTTTGTAACATTTTTAGTTGGGTAAAGGCGATTTTTCGTTTTAGAATTAGTGCGCGTTTTTTTAGCCAATATCTCTTGATTGACTTTTTTTCAAATTTAGCGAAAATAAAAGAAGTAATGAAATGGAGAGTTGGCAGAGCGGTAATGCACTGGACTCGAAATCCAGCGAGCCGGTTTACGCCGGTGCACGGGTTCAAATCCCGTACTCTCCTTAAGCCTACAATGCAATATTGCATTGTAGGCTTTTTTTACTGGCTAGATCTAGAAAAGAAGGTAAAGTAGCGGTATATCCTGATTTTTCTATACCGGTTGGGGAGAATAGAAAATCTATTTAATTTCATGATATTTTGCCAAAGTTTAGTAAAAATACATTTTTACAAAATAACAAATGGGATAAGGATTACTTTAAAAATGGAAAATTGATTTATTATTTTATTCTCCATTAGAAAGCAATTATACAGTCATTTAATCCTTTTTTTAATCATCTTTGATTGATATTTGGCGGCGTATTTTTTATTTGTGGAATTTTATTGAATAAGAAAATAGTATTTTATTTGCGATAAATTAAAAAAATGTTAGAATAAAAATAGAGAAAAGTTAAAACGTGGGTTTAAGGAGGGGTAACATGAGTGAAAAAAAGAATGAACCACAAGAGGATTTGACCAAAGATGATTTACGCTATTTTAATGCTTTTGCAAATGTTCCGTTATCATCAGCCGAGTATTCCGATTTCCAACAACTGAAAGAGGTAATTGCAGAAGAACAGGAATCAATTGTAGTGACAGGAAAACTTGCTTTTATGTTGTTAATCAGTGTAGTACCGTTATTTCCATTTATTAAGGGATCTAAAATGATTACCTCTGTGTTACAAACAGGAGATGATTGCGATAGCGCTGAACTGTTAATGAAGTTAGCTAAGCGGAATAATGACGCGCATCGTATTGCTAAAGAAATGTATACCAGCTTAGCTTTAGTGGGAAATGCTGCGATTCGTTTGGGAGGGCAAACGATAAATACTTTAGCTCATGATTACGATTTAACTTATAGTGGGGATTTACAAGAACGGGAATATAAACTTATTTTTGAGTTGAAGCCTGCTTCTGTACAAGCTTAAATATTAGCCAACCCCAACGAGTAAAAAGACGCAATAAAGACTTAATGGAGATGCAAAGAGTTTTTTGCCTGAACTTTTAGAAATTAAAGGGCAATAAATTTTTTGTCTGAGATCCTTTAAGTCTTTTTTTGAATGCTTTCATTTTGTAAATTATTAAGAGAAAGTAAAAAACATTTTTGCACCAAAACCCAATTGGCAAATTCAGTCGTAGGATTTTTAATTTTATGTTATGATAAGTCTTGGTTTGGAAAAATGAAATTTTAATAATAGGACGTGAAAATATGTGTGGCATTGTCGGTTTTGTGAACAGCAAGGATCAAAAACAAGAAATTATTGAAGATATGATGGATCGTATCGTCCACCGTGGTCCTAACAGTTCAGGGAAATATACAGATAAAAATGTAGCATTAGGCTTTCGTCGTCTGTCAATTATTGACTTAGAAGGCGGTTCACAGCCTATTTATAATGAAGATCGTAGTAAAGTTATTATCTTTAATGGCGAAATTTACAATTTCCAACCATTAAGAGAACAACTAATTGCGGCCGGCCACGTTTTTTCTACTCATGCTGATACAGAAGTATTATTGCATGGTTATGAAGAATGGGGTGCTGAACTTTTACAAAAAGTGCGGGGGATGTTTGCCTTTGCCATTTGGGATATTGAAAAACAAGAATTATTTGGTGCCCGCGATCATTTTGGGATTAAACCTTACTATTATGCTGAAATGAATGGCACATTCATGTTTGGTTCAGAAATCAAGAGCTTCTTGCCACATCCAGATTTCAATAAAGAACTAAATACTGCAGCTTTAAAACCTTATATGACTTTTCAATATTCTCCTTTAAATGGTGAGACATTCTTTAAAAATGTTTATCGTTTACCAGAAGGTCATTATTATACCTATAAAGATGGCAAGCTTACTATTAAAGAATATTGGGATGCTGACTTTACTAAAAAAGATGATCATTCCCGTGAAGAATGGGTAGAAGAAATTGATAAGAGTGTCGAAGCCTCGATTGCTGCTCACCGAATCGCTGATGTAGAAGTAGGTGCCTTTTTATCCAGCGGCGTTGATTCTAGTTATGTAACTTCTGTCTTGCGTCCAGATCATTCCTTTTCAATAGGGTTTGATGATAAAACATATAATGAAGCAATTGAAGCACGCAAATTAACAAAAATGTTGGATTTGAATAATACAGCTGCAGTAATTGATGGGGATATGTCATTTAAGGCTTTTCCACTTATTCAATACCATTTGGATGAACCTGATTCTAATCCTTCTTGTGTACCGCTTTACTTTTTAGCTAATTTGGCTTCGCAATCTGTACGTGTAGTGCAATCTGGCGAAGGAGCTGATGAATTATTTGCCGGTTACCAAACATATGGTTTCCATACAAATTCAAAGATGGTGCGCGTTTTTGCGCAAGGATTGAAAAAATTGCCCAAAGGTATGCGTTATTCCATTGGTCGTAAATTTGGTCATATGAAGAATTTCCATGGGCGTATTCATTTATATGAAGCAACTGCTCCTGCCCGCGACTTCTTTATTGGTCATGCGAAAGTTTTTGAAGAACAGGAAGCAGCAAGTTACTTAAAACCTGAATTTCAAAATGCACCTTCTGTTAAAGAAATTATGAATCCTCATTTTGATCAAACAGAAGGAATTGAAAGTGAAGTTAACAAAATGCAGTATGTGGATGTGCATCAATGGATGCCAAAAGATATTTTGCTAAAAGCTGATAAGCTTTCTATGGCAAGCTCTCTTGAATTACGGGTACCATTACTGGATATTGAAGTGATGAAATTAGCGCAACGAATTCCAGCAAAATATGTGATGAATCAAAATAATACCAAAGATGTTTTCCGTCAGGCAGCAAATCGCCATTTACCAGAAGAATGGGCGAATCGTGAAAAACTAGGTTTCCCTGTACCAATTAAAGCCTGGTTAAAAGAAGATCACGGTTATGAAGAAGTGAAAGCTTTATTTACTGCAGACTTTGCGAAACAATTCTTTGATCAAGATAAAATCATGCAATTATTAAACGATCACCATGAAGGCAAAGCAGAAGTTCAACGTAAAATTTGGACAATCTTTACTTTCTTGACTTGGTACAAAGTTTACTTTATCGATGAAGAAATACCAAAAGCAGAAGCAATCACTTACGAAACATTATAATAAAAAAACCAAACGCTCACTGTTATGTTTACCAGTTAAGCGTTTGGTTTTTTATACTTTTAATGCATCATCACTAATGCCCACGTCGACCACCAGCAAGTTGCCACAGGCTTCAAGTCCAGGTGAAATGGTGAAGCCTGTCTTTTTAAATTGAAAAGTGACCGTAGTGTCTGCACGAACAAACTCTCCTAATGAAGCCCCCGTTGAAGCATCAATACCAGAAGGAACGTCGACAGCCAAGATAGGCAGTGTACTGTGATTTATTTGGCGAATAACATTTTGGGCTGCTTCGTTTAGCTCTCCTTTAACACCAATTCCTAAAAAACCATCGATAATTAAAGTGAATCCTAAAAACGTTTCTAAATGATGCAAAATAGGAATTTGATAATATTGACAAATAGCATATTGTTTTTGACACTCATCTGTTCGATGCTCTGAACTTCCTGCAAAATAAACGGTGACGTTCTTACCGGCTAAATGAAGCAGTCGTGCAATTGCTAAACCATCCCCACCATTATTGCCGCTCCCGCAGACGATTAAAACTTGCGAAAGATCGTAGCTTTTTTTGTCCATCAGTTCAGTAAAAATTGTCAGTGCCGCTCTTTCCATTAAAACTAGGCTAGGGATACCGATTGTTTTAATTGTATATTGATCACAAGCTTTCATTTGTTGAACATTTACTAATCGCGTCATGTCAATTCCTCCTGATTTCTTTTTAGATCCACTAATGAATTTGTTATGAAAAGGCATTACGTTTTTGTATTGTCTCATACCTATTGTAGCGAAAATCTAGTTTTTTTTCCAAAAATCTAGAGAGGACGTTTACGGAAAATCAAAAGACTCATGGTCAATAATAATGTGATAAGAAAAACTGCGATCCAGACCGCTGGCCAATAGTGATGAAATTCTGTTTTACCCGTCAACCAATTCAGCGAATTGCTGCCTAAAATAAAAGGATTATAATAATCTATTTTTTTTAATATACCACTAAGAGTACTGATTAAATAAAAAATAGCCAGGATTAAAAGACTTTGTCCGGTACTTTTAGCTAGTGATGATGAAAAAATCGTGGCAGCCAAAAAAATTATCCCATAGAGCCAAAAAGCAAAAAGTGGGAGTAATAAATGAGTACTTTTATCATCATTGAAATAATAGGAAGTATAACCAATATTAATTAAAAAGGAACTTAATAGAGTCACCGACCAAATAAAAAATAAATAGAGTGCTTTACTAGTGACAAAAGCGTTGCGAGAGAGTCCTTTTGTGATAAAAGGCAGAACCGTACCTTGCTCTACTTCATTGCTAATAGTGCCAACTGCTAATAAAGCGATGGCCAATAAAACAAATTGTGGTAAATTTTTATAATATTGTGTCCAACTATCCATTGAAGTTGGTACTGGTAAAGAAACAGATAATTCAGCTGGCAATAAAGAAGCCATAATATCTGGCATAATTTTCGCTAAAAAAGGAGATAAGATTCCAACTGCTACTGCGATAATCAATAGGATTGGGATTTTTTTAGTCCGCCAATTAGCGAATAATTCTTTTGTGAAAAAAAGCTTTACTTGTTTCATTTTGCCACCACCTTCAAAAAGATATCTTCTAACGTTGGTTCGACTAGTTTTAGTTTACAAGGTACAATTTTTAGCCTTGCAAGAGTTTCGATAATTTCTAAACCAAAATCTTCATGGTTTAAAATAGGAAGAAGCAGCGTTTGATTCTCTTCTTTTTGCCAATGTAAGGGAGTATGTTCCAGAAAATGAGATTTATCCGCTTCATTTGCAAATTGCAATTCATAGTGATTATTTTGGGCAGCTTTAATTTGATCTAATGATCCTTCTAACTGAATTTTTCCTTCATGTAAAATGGCAACATGATCACAGATAGCTTCCACATCATGCAAAATATGAGTAGAAAATAAAACGGTTGTTTCATTTTTCAAATTTGCTAAGATGGTTAATACTTCTTTGCGTCCAATAGGATCTAATGCGGAAGTAGGTTCATCACAAATCAGTAAATGGGGGGCGTTTAAAAGTGCCTGTGCTAAGCCTAAGCGTTGTTTCATTCCGCGAGAAAAACCACTTATTTTTTGTGAAGAGTTTTTTAAGCCAACTTTTGTTAATAATGAAGGGATTTTGGTAGCTAATACGTTTTTTGACAGACCGCTAATCTTTCCACACAAACTCAAGTATTCTTTAGCAGACAGATAATTATAAAAAGCTGGAACGTCAGGTAAATAACCAATATTTTGATTAGATTTACTGTCCCCATACTTTACTGTCTGACCAGCAATAGTAACCATACCGCTATCAGCGGCTAAGAGTCCTAAAATAATCTTCATCGTGGTGGTTTTGCCTGCGCCGTTTTCTCCCACAAAGCCATAGATACTTCCCTTGGGAATATTTAAAGTTAAATTATCTAAAATAAGGTGGTCGCCAAATTGTTTTTTTAGATCCTTAATGTTAATCATAGGTTCCATTTAATCTTCTCCTTTACCAAAAGCAAAATAAAGAATCGGACCTAAAAAAGAAATAAAGGCACAGACGATAAGCCAAAGCGTACGATTACCAAATTTATAATGGGGATGTTTGAATACATCGACGATGGCATAAAGTGCAAGTCCGATTTGTAAAATAATGAGAGGTATTAAGACTGGAATATATTCTTGGATGTCTACTTGCATAGCGATCACTCCCTATCGTGTAGTTAAATGTTAAAACTTATTTGTATTAATAATTATAATACAAAGTATACAAAAATACAAAAAAAGCCTTGAAGCTCTCAATAAGAGAGTTTCAAGGCTTTTAAAATTTGATTTAGATAGCCAAATATTTTTCTAAATAATCGGCTAATCCATCTTCATCATTTGTTTTTGAAGTGATATCGTTACTAATAGCTTTCGCTTCAGGACTGGCATTTTTCATTGCCACACCCCAACCGGCATAATCTAACATTTCAAGGTCATTGTGTTCATCACCAAAAGCAATAATATCGTTGCGATCAATTGCCATAGAATCGGCAATAATTTCAACACCGCGCGCCTTTTGAATGCCTTTTGCAACAATCTCCAAAATTGCATTAGGGCCACCCCAAGTTCTAACGTCAATGTAATCAGAAAATTGTGCTTTTAAAGTATCAGAAACAGTTTGTGCTAACTCTGTTTTAGTTTGAATCAGCATCGAAGTAGGATTTGATTTCAAATTTTGTAGTAGGTTGTCGTTTGTTGGTTTTTGATTATCAAAGAGATACTCACTACCAAAATCCAAACGATCAACATAAAAAGTATCACGATTTTCTGCAGCAACAAAATCCAACTGCAAATCATTTTTTTGTTTCAAAATTTCAAAAACAATATCACGGCTAAAAAGTGTCTCTGATTCTGCAGCCCATTGAGTATAAGGAACGTGGACTAAAGCGCCATTAAAATTGACCATTGGAGTATTTAAAGCCAATTGGTGATAAAATTTTTCACTAATGCGAAATGGGCGACCAGTAGCGATACTGACAATATGCCCACTAGCAACTGCTTTCTTTAAAATGGCTTCAGTTTTAGGGCTGATTTGAGATTGAGCGTTTAAAGTAGTGCCATCCAAATCAATGGCAATTAGTTTTTTATTCATATTCATTTCTCCCCTCGTATAAAAGATACGCTGTTTTAGTTTAACATATTTTGACTTTTTCACAAGTTGGCTGGTTTAAAAGAAAGATACCTTTAAAAAAATTTATCGAAGTAATGTATTCGTTTTATCGGCAAAACACGAACGTTTTAAAGGTAAATTCTCGATATTGCAAATAAAAATGTTGTTTTGTTGTGGGATTGAAATTATAATCAGTCTTTGTTGGATGATAAATCCGAAATATGTCCTTATTCTTTTATAGGAGTGAATAATTAATGGAAAAGTTTTTCAAATTAAAAGAAAGTAATACAAATGTTTCGACAGAATTTGTCGCAGGTTTAACCACCTTCTTTGCGATGAGCTATATTTTATTTGTGAATCCGACGATTTTATCGGCTTCAGGGATGCCATTTCAGGCAGTATTTTTAGCAACTATTATTGCTTCAGTTATTGGGACTTTAGTAATGGGGCTTTTTGCTAATGTGCCTTATGCACAGGCACCGGGAATGGGGCTGAATGCCTTTTTCACTTTTACAGTCGTTTTTGGGTTAGGGTATACTTGGCAACAGGCACTAGCAATGGTTTTCATTTGTGGTCTAATTAATATCTTTATTACCATTACTAAAATCCGTAAAATGATTATTCACGCTATTCCAGAAAGCATGCAACATGCAATTGGAGGCGGAATTGGGATTTTCGTCGCATACGTTGGTTTGAAGAATGCAAATTTATTAAGTTTTAGTGCAGACTCAGCTGCAATTACAAGCAGTGTAGTTGACGGAGATAAGGCAGTCAACGTCACAATGAATGGCGGAATCGTGCCTGCTTTAGCGAATTTCAATAATGCACCTGTTTTATTAGCTGTGATCGGTCTAGTTTTAACCACTATTTTAGTTGTTCGCAATGTTCGTGGTGCCATTCTCATTGGAATTGTGGTTACGACAATTTTAGGTATTTTCATGGGTGTGGTCGACCTTGGGGCAATTGACTGGCAAGCGAATTCGTTAGGAAGTTCAATTAATGAGTTAAAGACAACTTTTGGTGCAGCTTTTGGCGCTGAAGGGATGCAGTCACTATTTAGTGACACGAGCAAAATTCCCCAAGTCTTAATGACAATTATTGCGTTTAGCTTATCAGATACTTTTGATACCATTGGGACATTTATTGGGACAGGACGTAGAACTGGGATTTTCTCTAAAGAAGATGAAGAAGCGTTAGAAGATAGTCGTGGTTTTAATACAAAAATGGACAAAGCACTGTTTGCAGATGCGATTGCCACTTCCATTGGTGCTATTTTTGGTACCTCTAACACAACGACTTATGTCGAGTCTGCCGCAGGTATTGGTGCCGGTGGACGGACAGGATTAACTTCAGTGGTAGTTGCTGGTTTATTTGCAATTAGTAGTTTCTTTTCACCACTAATTTCCATTGTGCCAGCTCAAGCTACAGCACCAGCGCTGATTTTGGTGGGAGTCATGATGATGGCCTCCTTCAAAGATATTGAATGGACAGATTTAGAAGAAGCAGTTCCAGCTTTCTTTGCGGCAATTTTTATGGGCTTTTGCTATAGCATTTCATACGGAATTGCTGCTGGATTTATCTTCTATACGATTGTGAAAGCCATTAAAGGGAAATTTAATGAAATTTCACCAATTCTTTGGGTGGTAGATATTCTATTTATTTTAAACTTTGTTATTTTAGCTGTGATTGCTTAAAATACTCGCGAAGCCTTCGTTTGAAACGGAGGCTTTTTTGCAGCTAAAAGGGATGATATGATTTTTACAAGAAATAAAACGGATATAGTAAGGTTATTGCATGAAAGCCAAATGAGTTCATGCCGCTTTTCTTATTTTGTCAGGGGGAAAATTTGAATTGCCGCGGTTTTGCGGGTAATAAATCCGGCTTTATTTAAATTAGTCCGCTGTGATTTTAATAAACGTAGTTATCTGCAAATTTTTAGGCACTTTTAAGCAGTTGGATAAAGCCTTTTTGTAAGTGGAAATTTATCCTGCAATGGAAAGAAAAATATTATTTTTTGAAAATTACATTAGCTTTCCAATTCACCTCTTTAAAAAAATACGCTATAGTAGTATTGAAAGAGGGTTGACTATGAAACTGGACTGGAAACGAAATTTATTTATATCATGGATTGGTTGCTTTTTTACTGGTGCGAGTTTTAGTTTGGTAATGCCGTTTATTCCACTTTACATCGAACAACTGGGCGCACCAAAAAATCAAGTAGAACTTTTTGCAGGATTGGCCATTTCAGTGACGGCATTTGCTTCTGCTATCGTGGCCCCAATTTGGGGAGATTTGGCCGATCGAAAAGGACGCCGTTTGATGATGATCCGCGCAGCAGTGGGTATGACATTTACAATGGGCTCGCTAGCTTTTGTCCCAAATGTTTATTGGCTGTTGATTATGCGTTTTATGACGGGGATTTTATCTGGTTACATTCCGAATGCAACAGCATTAATTGCTTCCCAAGCACCTCGAGAAAAAAGTGGCTGGGCTCTTGGAACGCTAGCAACAGGTGCCGTGGCTGGTAACTTAATTGGGCCATCAATGGGGGGCGCTTTAGCCCAGGCATTTGGAATGGAAAATGTTTTTATTATTACGGGAATTGTTTTAGCTATTACAACTATTTTAACTATTTTCTTTGTAAAAGAAGACTTTGTACCTATCCAAAAAACGGATCTCTTATCTGTCAAAGAAATATTTAGCCGGATTTCAAATGTGCAGGTTTTAATCGGGCTATTTATCACTTCATTGATTTTACAAGTAGGTGTTACGAGTATCAGTCCAATTTTAACTTTGTACATTCGGCAACTGAGTGGCAATAGTGAAAATATTTTATTTGTCAGTGGGCTAATTGTTTCCATCGCGGGCGTTTCTGCAATTATTTCTTCGCCAACATTAGGCAAATTGGGTGATAAAATTGGAAATCAAAAAATATTGCTTTTTGGTCTAATCTTATCTTTTATTTGCTTTATTCCAATGGGATTTGTGAAAACTCCTTTTCAACTAGGCGCCTTGCGTTTTATTCTTGGTTTTTCTACGGGGGCTTTGATGCCATCAATTAATACGTTGATTTCTAAAATAACGCCGCCAGAAGGAGTAAGCCGAATTTATAGCTATAATCAGATGTTTACGAATTTTGGGCAAGTCCTTGGACCAATGGTAGGTTCCACTGTCGCTCACGGTATGGGCTATCGGGCAGTATTTTGGGTGACAAGTGGTTTTGTCTTCCTTAACATCTGTTTATCGACGTTTAATTTTCGCAAAGTTTTACACGAAAGACTTTAGTCTTTTGGAAAAACCCGTTACAATGACTTGTAACGGGTTTTTTATAGGAAAAGAGATTATATGATTTTCACAAGGAATGGGCGGGTATACCAAGGTTATTAGGACTTGACTATCTGAGAACTATCCATGACAACAGGCTGAAATTTTAAGATATTTGAAGAGCAATTTATTAAAAATTTCGTCTTATTGCTTGAACGTTGGGAAGCTTCGTTTCACTTTTCCTATTTTGAGAAGGCACAAAAAAAGACTGCATCCATAATCATAGAGGCAATCTTTTTGAGCCAGTCTGTGCAATGCGCAAAAACTGCTAGGTTAGGCATGTTTCTTTTTGGGCGTAGCCACTTCGGCAATTAGAATAACAACAACCCCGACGATTAGGGAAATAATTGAAGCGGCTTTAAAGTCATAAGTGCCGCTGTTTAAAGCACTGCCTAGGTAAACTACAACTTGACCTAAGATATACGTCCAAAACAAGGTAACTAAATATTTCATAGCAGACACCTCTTCTCTTGCTCGTTTCTCGTCTACAGTTTACCATATTTTTCTTGAATGTAAAGTTTTCAAGTTTTTTCAAAAAGGAGGACATGCAGTGTTGCCACAACTTTACACCGTGACCGCTTATTCGTTGTTACAAAGTACGGTTGACATTTCACGACTTGTACAAGTAGCAAAAAAAAGAGGATACCATACTTTAGGCTTGTGTGACCGTAATGTATTAGTCGGCGCGGTTTCTTTTTATACGGCTTGTCAGGATGCTGGTCTGCAAGCGGTGATTGGGCTTCATTTGGATTATCATTCTTCAATCCAAGCGGAGGAAAACGAAATTTTGCTATTTGCTAAAAATATCACCGGTTATCATCAATTGATAGCTTTGAGTAGCCAAAAAGAAATAAACGGACAAGTTAATTTGTCTGATTTTGATTCATTAGCCAATTTATATGCTGTTTTACCACCGCGCAATGAAATTAATTATTATTTAGAAAGAGATTTAGATAAAGCTACAGAACGATTACATTTTTTGCAATCAATTTTTTCTAAAGAACAACTTTTTTATGGTGTTACGCCACGTTTACAATTAAGCCAAGCAGAAGCCACGTTTTATCAAGATCAAAACGTTGAGCCTTTTGCTATTAACGAGGTAAATACTATTGATCCGGGTGAAAAGACTGCTATTGCAGTAATGGATCATTTAAAAAATGGAACCCAAATGGAGAATTTAGCTGAATTGGAACAGGGCAGCGGTGAATATTTGTTGCCAGCTGATCAAATTACCCACTACTTTCAAGAAAATCAAAAAAAAGCGCTGGAAAACGCTATAGCAGTGGCAACTGAGTGTACACAATTTGAAATGCCATTGCATCAAAAGTTATTACCTCATTATCCAGTTCCCAATAATCTGGAGGCCTCAACATTTTTACGCGATTTGTGTCATACTCAGTTAAAACAACGCGTAAAAGAGGTCACAGCAACTTATATCCAACGACTGGACTATGAATTAGGAATTATTCATCAAATGGGTTTTGATGATTATTTTCTAATCGTTTGGGATGTTATGGACTTTGCACACCGGAATAAGATTGTTACCGGCGCGGGAAGAGGGTCAGCTGCAGGTTCGCTTGTTGCCTTTGTTTTAGCGATTACTGACGTGGATCCCATTGCTTATGATTTGCTTTTTGAGCGTTTTTTAAATCCGGAGCGCTATACGATGCCAGATATTGATCTAGATATTCCGGATAATCGTCGTGATGAAGTGTTGCACTATGTAAAAGAAAAGTATGGTACTTATCAAGTGGCGCAAATTGCCACATTTGGCACGATGGCCGCCAAAATGGTATTACGTGACGTTGCCCGTGTTTTTGGATTATCACAAAGTGAGGCTAATCGGTGGAGTAAAGCCGTTCCCAGTACATTGAAAATCACATTAAAAAAAGCTTATGAAGAATCTGCTAGCTTAAGAGACTTGGTGGCGCTTAATGAACGTAATCGCCAACTTTTTTCGGTGGCTCTAATATTAGAAGGGTTACCGCGACATGTATCGACTCACGCAGCTGGAGTAGTAATCAGTGATCAAAATTTAATGCAATTAATTCCTTTACAAGCCGGAGCAAATGATATTTTGTTAACACAATTTACGATGAACGATGTGGAAGCTGTTGGATTGTTAAAAATGGATTTTTTAGGTTTGCGTAATCTTTCTATTATTGATGATACGTTAAAAGGTATTAAAAAAGTTACCGGCAATGAACTCTCTCAAAAAGATATTCCTTTAACAGATGAACCTACTCTGCGTCTTTTTCAAGCGGGCAATACAGCTGGCGTTTTTCAATTTGAATCAGCGGGGATCAAAAATGTTTTACGGCGTTTAGGCCCAGAGAATATTGAAGAGATTGCTGCGGTTAACGCGCTATATCGACCAGGTCCAATGCAAAATATTGATCACTTTATCAAACGAAAAAAAGGACAAGAAAAAGTAACTTATTTAGATGACAGTTTAGTGCCGATTTTGAAAAATACGTATGGCATTATGGTTTATCAGGAGCAAGTTATGCAAGTTGCAGCGCAAATGGCCGGCTTTACTTTAGGACAAGCGGATATTTTGCGACGGGCTATCAGCAAAAAGAAAAAAGATATATTAGATGAAGAACGTCGGCACTTTGTAAGTGGAGCCGTTAAAATGGGACATAGTGAAGCAAAAGCCGATGAAGTTTACGATTACATTGAACGATTTGCCGATTATGGTTTCAACCGTTCCCACGCTTTTGCGTATTCTTTTGTTGGTTTTCAAATGGGGTATTTGAAAGTACATTACTCCGCGCCTTTTTTTGCAGCGTTACTCCATTCAGTGCGAAATAACACGGCAAAAGTGAAAGAATATCTAACCGAAGCGAAAAAGCAAGGAATCAAAATATTACCACCGTCTGTTAATGCGAGTGGTTTTAGCTTTTATTTAGTTAACAATTATGAGATTCGGTTTGGATTGAGTAGCATTAAAGGAACGCGCCGTGATTTTATTGCAGCAATTATTACTGAACGCAAAGAAAATGGTCCCTTTCGTTCGCTGGACAATTTTTTGTATCGTTTGCCAGCAAAATGGTTAAAACTCGATTTGATTCAACCTTTAGTTGAGATTGGTGCTTTTGATGAAGTGGAAAAAAATCGCCGCCAATTGGTAACCGGGCTAGATAGCAAAATCCAAAACATTGAGTATAGCGGTGGTAGTATGGATTTATTAGATATTATGGCGCTAAAGACAAGTGAAGTTAATGACTATACTTTGACAGAACGGTTGAATCTTGAAGAACAATATCTAGGTGTTTATGTTTCTGGACACCCCACAGAAAGTTACCCCACGTTAAAAAGTGAACGGCACGTCCAAATGATTAGTGAATTATTGCCAAAACAAAACGTCCATCTTCTTTTATATGTCCGCGGAATTCGTGAAATTCGAACTAAAAAAGGCGAACAGATGGCTTTTGTTGATGCCAATGATCCAACAGGAGAAGTGTCCTTGACGATTTTTCCTAACGTATATCGCCACGTAAGACAGACATTTTCAGTAGATGATGTTATTTATGTGGAAGGAAAAACAGAAATCAGCACATACAATCAAGAGTTGCAGATAATTGTAGATCAGATTGTCTTAGCAGAGAAAATGAAAGACATAAAAATGGTACCTACTTGTTATATTCGGCTAACTGGTATAGTTGATACAGACAAGCTGCTGATAGAATTGTATTCACTTATTAAACTAGCCCCTGGCACAAGTAAAATAATTCTTTTTTATGAAAGTACGGGGACTAAAAAAATACTGGCAGAAAAATATCAAATTGCAGATAACCCTGATGTAAGGCAAAAGTTAAAAAATATTTTTGGTGAAAATAACGTAATTTTCAAATGACTTTCAGTAAAATTTACTTTTCGTTTTCAATTTTTTCAATTTTCTGCTCGTATCTCAAGACATTTCCATCTTTTAATGGTAAAATGTACAACGTGGTTAATGCCAAAATGGTATTATTTAGGGTAACCTAAAAATATTTTAATGAGGTGAAAATGTAGATGAAACGCATCGGAATCTTAACTAGTGGCGGCGACGCCCCTGGTATGAACGCAGCTGTCCGTGCGGTGGTCCGTAAAGCAATCTTCGATGGTATCGAAGTATACGGAATCAATTATGGATATGCCGGTTTAGTAGCTGGTGATATTCGCCGTTTAGACGTTGCAGATGTTGGAGATAAAATCCAACGTGGTGGAACTTTTCTTTATTCCGCCCGCTACCCAGAATTTGCTACTAAAGAAGGACAATTAAAAGGTATTGAACAATTGAAAAAATTCGGCATCGAAGGCTTAGTGGTTATCGGTGGAGATGGCTCTTATCATGGGGCAATGGCGTTAACACGTCACGGTTTCCCAGCTGTTGGTATTCCTGGTACAATTGATAATGATATTCCAGGTACTGATTTTACAATTGGTTTTGATACAGCGATCAATACAGTCTTAGAATCAATTGACCGCATTCGTGATACAGCGACTTCTCATGTACGTACTTTTGTAATTGAAGTAATGGGACGTGGCGCTGGTGATATTGCATTGTGGTCTGGTGTAGCTGGTGGTGCTGATGAAATTATCATCCCAGAACACGAATTTGATATGGCTACTGTTGCAAAACGGATTCAAGATGGCCGCGATCGTGGCAAAAAACATTGTTTAATCGTTTTAGCAGAAGGCGTTATGGGCGGTAATGAATTTGCTGATAAACTTTCTGAATATGGCGATTTCCATACTCGTGTTTCCATTTTAGGGCACGTTGTTCGTGGGGGTTCTCCAAGTGCACGTGACCGCGTCTTGGCAAGTAAATTTGGTGCTTATGCAGTTGAATTGCTTGAACAAGGCAAAGGTGGTTTATGTATCGGTATTGAAGACAATAAGGTCGTTGCTGCAGATATTATTGATACACTTGAACACAACAAACACAAACCTGACTTAAGTCTATATGACTTAAACAAACAGTTATCATTCTAATTGACAGCTACTAAAAGATAATAGAGCAGCTGACGCTGTTTTAAATAAAGGAATAGGAGCGTTTAAGTAATGAAAAAAACCAAAATCGTTAGTACATTAGGACCAGCAAGTAATAGCGTGGAAATCATTTCACAATTAATCGAATCTGGAGCTAATGTTTTCCGTTTTAATTTTTCTCATGGTGACCATGAAGAACAATTAGGTCGGATGAATATGGTAAGAGAAGCAGTTAAAAAGACTGGTAAAGATGTTGCTATTTTATTAGATACAAAAGGGGCAGAAATCCGGACTACTGTTCAAGATACAACTGAAGCAGACTTTGGCCGTGCTGGTTATATCCAATTCAACGTTGGCGATACAACACGAATTGCAATGGATCCAGAATTAAAAGGAACAAAAGAAAAAATTGCTGTAACTTATCCTGGTTTATTCGATGATGTTCACGTTGGAGGTCACATTTTATTTGATGATGGCTTAATCGATATGGAAATCACAGAAAAAGACGAAACAAACCGCGAATTAATCGTTACAGTCAAAAATGCTGGTATGTTAGGCTCAAGAAAAGGGGTTAATGCTCCTGGTGTTTCAATCAGCCTTCCTGGTATTACTGAAAAAGATGCTGACGATATTCGTTTTGGTTTAGATAACGATATTGACTTTATTGCGGCTTCATTTGTTCGTAAAGCACAAGACGTTCTTGAAATTCGTGAAATTTTAGAAGAAAAGAACATGACACATGTTCAAATCTTCCCTAAAATTGAATCACAAGAAGGTATTGATAATATCGATGAAATCATCAAAGTTTCTGATGGTATTATGGTAGCTCGTGGTGACATGGGTGTGGAAATTGCCCCTGAGTTGGTACCGATGGTGCAAAAACGTATTATCCAAAAATGTAATGCAGCTGGCAAATCTGTTATTACTGCTACCCAAATGTTAGAATCTATGCAACAAAATCCACGTCCAACACGTGCCGAAGCTTCTGACGTTGCCAATGCTGTTTTTGATGGTACTGACGCAACTATGCTATCTGGTGAATCAGCTAATGGTGATTATCCGGTTCAAGCAGTAGCTACAATGGCCCGTATTGATGTTGAAGCAGAAAAAGCTTTATCTGAATTAGGTTCATTCCAAATTAATGAATTTGATAAAACGGATGTAACAGAAACAATTGGTTTATCTGTAGCCCGTGCTGCTAAAAACTTAGGCGTGAAAACCATCGTTGCTGCAACTGAATCTGGTTATACAGCCAAAATGATTTCTAAATATCGTCCAGATGCTGACATTTTAGCCGTTACTTTTGACGAACGGACAAAACGTGGTTTGATGCTTAACTGGGGTGTATTCCCAACTGTTGCTGAAAAACCAACAACAACTGACGAAATGTTTGATTTAGCTGCTAAAAAAGCTGTTGAATTAGGATTCGCTAAAGAAGGCGAATTAATCTTAATCACTGCTGGTGTGCCAGTTGGTGAACGTGGTACAACAAACGTTATGAAAATTCAATTAATTGGCTCTAAATTATTAGAAGCTCAAGGCGTTGGCGAAAAAACTGTTGTAGCAAACGCGGTTGTTGCAAAATCAGCAGAAGAAGCAAATTCTCGTGCTAAAGAAGGAATGGTCTTAGTTGTTCCAACAACTGATAAAGATTACATGCCTGCTTTTGAAAAAGCAGCTGCTGTTATCGTTGAAGAAGGTGGTTTAACTTCTCACGCGGCTGTTGTAGGAATTGCAAAAGATATTCCTGTAATCGTTGGTGCTACTGATGCAACAACAACAATTCAAGATGGTGAATTAGTAACTGTTGATCCTCGTCGTGGTATTGTTTACCGTGGTGAAACAACAGCCATCTAAGGTGCTGTTAACCTTTTAACAACTAGAACGAAGTAGTCTAGGCTACTTCGTTTTATTTTTTGAAAAGGTGTCAAGAAAATTTCATTGACAAGCTAAAATACTCCCTGTATAATAGCTTTTGTTGCTTAGAGGTGATAAAAATTGAAGTGGTCATTATTGGAATTAAACAAATACCATGAAACGCCGTTAACTTTTTCTGAGACATTGAACTTGAAAAAGGAATTAATGAGACGGGACAATCAAATACTAGATATCACTCCCATTAAAGTTGATGGGCTCATTACCGTATCAAAAAGTGATTATCTTGTTCATTACACGATGAAAACGACGTTGACGCTTCCTTCATCAAGAAGTTTAGAACCGGTTGAATTGCCACTGGATCTAGTCGTTGACGAAGTTTTTATGACGCCTGAGCAGTTGCAAATGCGGACTGAACTGATTTCAGAAGAAGAAGTCTTACTTATTGAAGGACAGACAATTGATTTAGCTGAATCAGTGGCTGATAATATTTTATTGGCTATTCCATTGCAGATTTTGACAAAAGAAGAGACAGAATCCAATCAAATGCCTGCCGGGCAGGATTGGGAAGTCATTTCAGAAGAAGATTTTCTGCAGCAAAAAGAAACAGCCGCGCCCAAAATTGATCCTCGTCTTGCTAAATTATCAGAACTGTTGGATACAACAGATGATGAGTAATTAGGAAGATTGGAATAAATGGTAAGCTATTTATAGCTTACTTTTCATAAACAAGGAGGTGTAACAAATGGCAGTACCAGCTCGTAAAACATCTAAAGCTAAGAAAAACAAACGTCGTACTCATTACAAATTGACTATTAACGGTTTGAACGAATGTCCAAACTGTGGTGAATTAAGAAAAAGCCACCACGTATGTGCCAACTGCGGTTACTACGATGGCAAGGACGTAACGACTAAAGAAGCATAATTCTCTTTTTACAGAAAAGTGAGTGAATCCCCAAAGCTAACCATGGAGCTTTGGGGTTTTTTATTTTTTGTATTGTAAAAGTATTAAAAATTAGAAAATAAAGCATTCTGTTTTTGGAAATAATAGTTGAGAGTAAGCTGTCAATTTAAAGGTGAGAGATAAAATCGTGTTGAAAATTCAACGTGCTAACAGTAGGAGAAACAAGTTTCTTTTCTGTTGTTAATTTCTAGCCTCCTTTAGTTTGAAAGCCCGGGTTTTTACGTTATAATAGAAAAGATTAAAGCTACTAGGAGGAACTCAAAATGACAAAACAGCAAATTGGTGTTGTCGGTATGGCCGTCATGGGGAAAAATTTAGCCCTAAATATTGAAAGTCGTGGCTATTCAGTAGCATTATTTAACCGAACAGCGGCGAAGACAGAAGCAGTAGTAAAAGAACATCCTGATAAAAAATTCAAAGCAACTTATACCATTGCAGATTTTGTAGCTGCAATTGAAAAACCACGCCGGATCTTACTAATGGTTAAAGCTGGTACAGCGACAGATGCTACTATCAAAGAATTGTTACCTCATTTAGACAAAGGGGATATTCTAATTGATGGTGGGAATACTTTCTTTAAAGATACCATCCGCCGTAACGAAGAATTAGCTAATTCTGGTATTAATTTCATCGGTACTGGAGTATCTGGTGGAGAAGAAGGCGCGTTAAAAGGTCCTTCAATCATGCCAGGGGGACAAAAAGAAGCCTATGATTTAGTCGCACCCATTTTAGAACAAATCTCTGCTAAAGCAGAAGATGGGGCGCCATGTGTTACTTATATCGGTCCAAATGGTGCAGGACATTACGTGAAGATGGTTCATAACGGAATTGAATATGGTGATATGCAATTGATTGCAGAGTCTTACGACTTAATGAAGAATGTTCTAGGTCTTTCTGTCGCTGAAATGGCAGATATTTTTAACGAGTGGAATCAAGGAGAGCTTGACAGTTATCTAATTGAAATTACTGCTGATATTTTGACTCGCAAAGATGATTTGGGGACTGGCAAACCAATCGTTGATGTGATTTTAGATGCTGCTGGCAATAAAGGAACCGGTAAATGGACAAGTCAAAGTGCATTGGATTTAGGTGTGCCACTTCCACTAATTACGGAATCTGTGTTTGCACGTTATATCTCTGCATATAAAACCGAACGTGTCACAGCAAGTAAAGTATTACCTGCTCCAGCTACTTTTAATTACCAAGGCGACAAAAAAGAACTAATTGAAAAAATTCGGGAAGCATTATATTTCAGTAAAATTATGAGTTATGCACAAGGATTTGCGCAATTGCGTACTGCTTCTAAAGAATACGATTGGGATTTGCCTTTTGGTGAAATTGCAAAAATTTGGCGCGCGGGTTGTATCATTCGAGCACGGTTCTTACAAAAAATTACAGATGCTTATGACAGCAAACCTGATTTAGAAAACTTATTATTAGATGATTATTTCTTAGAAATCACAAAGAAATATCAACAAGCTGTACGTGAAGTAGTAGCTTTGGCAGTACAAGCTGGGGTTCCAGTACCAACATTTTCTTCTGCAATTGCTTACTTTGATTCTTATCGTTCAGAACGTTTACCTGCTAATCTGATTCAGGCACAACGGGATTACTTTGGAGCTCACACATATGAACGGACTGACAGAGAAGGAATTTATCACTACAGTTGGTATCATGAAGAATAAGTAAAAAACAATGGAATTTTGATTGATTCTAATTTATTTATGGGAAAGAGTGGCTGTGTTTTTTGAAACATTGCTGCTCTTTTTTTCTCTTAAGCTGTCAATACAGTGAATAATAAGAGTTTCTGTACTTATTAATCTACTAATAAGATTTTCAGATAGCTCTTTTTTCTTTCATTGTTTCATGGTAAAATGACTATAGTATTTTAATAAAAAAACAACCATTTTTTTCTAGAACAAAAATTTATAAAGAAAAGGGATCTAAGATCAAATGAGTAATATTTTAATTATTGAAGATGAAAAAAACTTAGCTCGTTTTGTAGAATTAGAATTAACGCATGAAGGTTATCATACGGAAGTTCATTACAATGGGCGTACAGGGTTAGATGCAGCATTAAACAACGATTGGGATGCCATCTTATTGGACTTAATGTTGCCGGAATTAAACGGGTTGGAAGTTTGTCGTCGTGTGCGTCAAGTGAAAAATACCCCTATCATTATGATGACAGCAAGAGACTCTGTTATTGATCGCGTCTCAGGCTTGGATCATGGTGCAGATGATTATATCGTGAAGCCTTTTGCGATTGAAGAACTATTAGCACGTTTACGCGCTTTACTTCGTCGGATTGATATTGAAGGCGATAAAAATGTTGCAAAGCAAACTACTATTACGTATCGTGATTTAGTCATCGAAAAAGAAAATCGTGTCGTACGTCGGGGTAATGAAGTTATTGAATTAACGAAACGTGAATATGAACTTTTATTAACCTTAATGGAAAATGTCAATGTTGTTTTGGCTCGCGATGTTTTATTAAACAAAGTTTGGGGTTACGAAACGGAAGTTGAAACAAACGTAGTAGATGTATACATCCGGTACTTACGTAATAAAATTGATGTTCCTGGCGAAGAGAGCTATATTCAAACAGTTCGCGGAACTGGTTATGTGATGCGCTCGTGAGCAAAATGAATAAAACTTTTAACAAAGAACTGAAAGGCCCGTCTTTAACCATTAAGTGGGCCTTTGCAAGTTCTTTCTTTATATTTATCGTTTTTACGATTTTTGCTGTTATTACGTATAAATCCTCTATTAATTTAATTGTGGCAAAAGAACGGCATAATGTAGAAGAAGTTATTTCCGAGGTTACTTCTCGCTTGGCGAATGGCCAAGAAGAATTAACGACCCAAAGTGCCTACTTTGCAATTGCCAAAATTTCTGAAGAGGATCGAACTCCTGAAGCTATATCTTATTTGGACAACGATATTTTAAAACTCGACCAATTTGTCTCGGAGTTAGGTCAACAGCAATTGAATTTGTACGTTTACAATTTAGAAAAAGAGCCGATTTTAAAAACACATGAAAATAATTTTGAGTTAGTTCAAACCAAACGAAAAGAACCCACTATTATTACCATGCATGGTCTGACGGGATTTTTATCTATTCATCCAATCTTTTCCAAAGTAACAAGAGAAAAAATTGGTTATGCTCAGACATTTTATGAGTTATCTTCATTTTATGAAATACGTAGTAAGCTATTATTAACTTTAATTATTTTAGAAGTGGTTTCGTTAATTCTATCGAGTTTTTTAGGTTTCTTTTTATCGACCTATTTTTTAAAACCTTTAAAAGTATTAAGGGATACGATGGATACAATTCGAAAAGATCCCGAGTCAGATGCCTACATGCCCAAAATTGAGACCGATGATGAATTAGCTGATTTGGCGGAAATCTTTAACGATATGTTGGAGCGTATGCGAATGTACATTGAACAACAAAAACAATTTGTAGAAGATGTCTCACATGAATTACGTACACCTGTAGCGGTTATCGAAGGTCATTTAAGCATGTTACAGCGTTGGGGCAAAAATGATCCCGAAATTTTAGACGAAGCCCTGACTGCCAGTCAACAAGAAATTAGCCGAATGAAAAGTCTAGTACAGGAGATGCTGGATTTATCACGGGCTGAACAAGTGGAATTACATTATGCTAATGAAGTAACACAGGCAAAAGAAGTGACTTATCAAGTTTTTAATAATTTTAAAATGCTTTATCCAGAATTTACGTTTACTTTAGATGATGATTTAACGCAAGAAGAAACACTGGCTATTTATCGCAATCATTTTGAACAAATTATTATTATTATTTTGGATAATGCAGTGAAATATTCTGCTGAGCGAAAAGAGGTACACTTGAAGATAGGCAATAGTGGACGATTTTTTGAAATTGATATCCAAGACTTCGGTGAAGGAATCGCACCAGAAGATTTAGAAAAAATATTTCATCGTTTTTATCGGGTGGATAAAGCGCGTGCACGAACCAGAGGGGGAAATGGCTTAGGGTTGTCGATTGCTAAGCAACTAATTGATAGTTACAAAGGTGAGGTAACAGTTGATAGTGTTGTAGGTCAAGGAACTGTCTTTAAAGTTTATATCCCGATTCAATAAATATCTATTGTAATCATACTTTATTAGTATAATACCTAACTATGAATAGGTCGTTTTTCTTGTTGTTATCCACGAAAAGCAATCTAGCTAGTTGGGTTTTTTATTTTGCATATATAATTTTTGCAATTTGTTTTACGCTGTAACGATGCCTCTTGCTCATATAAGAATTCAGAGGGGAAAATTAAGCGAATGATTAGTGATTTTGGTATTCGATTGTACGGTGTTTTCTGTATGGAAATGCTTTATCAATTTAGATTATAAAATTAAAATTCGGACATGAAAAAAATCAGGATTTCTTGTTGTTTTTTGTTGCTTTTTATATTCAGAATTGCTATATTAATATTTGTTCCGAATGAATAAAACGTTTTGAGAAAAAGTTGATAATTTTACTTGACGTTGAGAATGGGACATGATATTCTAATTAAGTTGTTTCTGAAAGTTGTTATTTACAACTAATAAAACAACGTAAAAAAGTTGTTGACATCTAGGTTTTGAGATGTTAAACTAACAAAGTCGCTGTTATTAAAAAGCGCGTTGCTGAAATATCATTTCAAAAAGTTTTCAAAACTTTTTGAAAAAAACAGTTGACAAACAAAACGTCAGCTGATAAGATATAAGAGTTGCTGAAACATTTAAAAAGCGACGATCAAGTAAGTTAAATGAATGAGGAATGACGGCAATAAGTCAAAATCATCCGAAGTTTGAAAACAACTTCAAATGATTTCTCCTTAGCGCGACAATTTCTAAATACATTCTTTTAACAGCTTATGTAGACCTTTGAAAACTGAACAAAGCAAGCAAACGAACCAATGTGTAGGATGCTTCTTTTATAGAAGCAAACAACATGCAAGCAATAGCTAGCAAAGAATCAATTTTATTGAGCTTAACAGTCTTTTGACTGTTCAAACACTTTTTATGAGAGTTTGATCCTGGCTCAGGACGAACGCTGGCGGCGTGCCTAATACATGCAAGTCGAACGCTTCTTTTTCCACCGGAGCTTGCTCCACCGGAAAAAGAAGAGTGGCGAACGGGTGAGTAACACGTGGGTAACCTACCCTCAAGCGGGGGATAACATTTGGAAACAGGTGCTAATACCGCATAATATTAATGAACTCATGTTCATTAATTGAAAGGCGCTTTTGCGTCACTTGAGGATGGACCCGCGGTGCATTAGCTAGTTGGTGAGGTAACGGCTCACCAAGGCCACGATGCATAGCCGACCTGAGAGGGTGATCGGCCACACTGGGACTGAGACACGGCCCAGACTCCTACGGGAGGCAGCAGTAGGGAATCTTCGGCAATGGACGAAAGTCTGACCGAGCAACGCCGCGTGAGTGAAGAAGGTTTTCGGATCGTAAAACTCTGTTGTTAGAGAAGAACAAGGATGAGAGTAAAATGTTCATCCCTTGACGGTATCTAACCAGAAAGCCACGGCTAACTACGTGCCAGCAGCCGCGGTAATACGTAGGTGGCAAGCGTTGTCCGGATTTATTGGGCGTAAAGCGAGCGCAGGCGGTTTCTTAAGTCTGATGTGAAAGCCCCCGGCTCAACCGGGGAGGGTCATTGGAAACTGGGAGACTTGAGTGCAGAAGAGGAGAGTGGAATTCCATGTGTAGCGGTGAAATGCGTAGATATATGGAGGAACACCAGTGGCGAAGGCGGCTCTCTGGTCTGTAACTGACGCTGAGGCTCGAAAGCGTGGGGAGCAAACAGGATTAGATACCCTGGTAGTCCACGCCGTAAACGATGAGTGCTAAGTGTTGGAGGGTTTCCGCCCTTCAGTGCTGCAGCAAACGCATTAAGCACTCCGCCTGGGGAGTACGACCGCAAGGTTGAAACTCAAAGGAATTGACGGGGGCCCGCACAAGCGGTGGAGCATGTGGTTTAATTCGAAGCAACGCGAAGAACCTTACCAGGTCTTGACATCCTTTGACCACTCTAGAGATAGAGCTTCCCCTTCGGGGGCAAAGTGACAGGTGGTGCATGGTTGTCGTCAGCTCGTGTCGTGAGATGTTGGGTTAAGTCCCGCAACGAGCGCAACCCTTATTGTTAGTTGCCATCATTTAGTTGGGCACTCTAGCGAGACTGCCGGTGACAAACCGGAGGAAGGTGGGGATGACGTCAAATCATCATGCCCCTTATGACCTGGGCTACACACGTGCTACAATGGGAAGTACAACGAGTTGCGAAGTCGCGAGGCTAAGCTAATCTCTTAAAGCTTCTCTCAGTTCGGATTGTAGGCTGCAACTCGCCTACATGAAGCCGGAATCGCTAGTAATCGCGGATCAGCACGCCGCGGTGAATACGTTCCCGGGCCTTGTACACACCGCCCGTCACACCACGAGAGTTTGTAACACCCGAAGTCGGTGAGGTAACCTTTTTGGAGCCAGCCGCCTAAGGTGGGATAGATGATTGGGGTGAAGTCGTAACAAGGTAGCCGTATCGGAAGGTGCGGCTGGATCACCTCCTTTCTAAGGAATATTACGGAGACTACACAGTTTGTCAACTTGCCTTTGTTCAGTTTTGAGAGGTTTACTCTCAACTTAAAAGTACCATGGGGCCTTAGCTCAGCTGGGAGAGCGCCTGCTTTGCACGCAGGAGGTCAGCGGTTCGATCCCGCTAGGCTCCATTGACAACATTGGTTGTCAGAATTTGTTCATTGAAAACTGGATACTTGAAGAAAAGAATCAAAACAAACCGAGAACACCGCGTTGAATGAGTTTTTTAATAAGTTCAATTGCTTATTTTCTTGAGTAAGCTTCTATCGCTAGAAGAACTGCTCAAAACCAGACCGTAAGGTCTTATAAGGTTAAGTGAATAAGGGCGCACGGTGGATGCCTTGGCACTAGGAGCCGATGAAGGACGGGACTAACACCGATATGCTTTGGGGAGCTGTAAGTAAGCTATGATCCAGAGATTTCCGAATGGGGGAACCCAACATCTTTTATAGGATGTTACGTATACGTGAATACATAGCGTATACGAGGTAGACGCAGAGAACTGAAACATCTAAGTACCTGCAGGAAGAGAAAGAAAAATCGATTCCCCAAGTAGCGGCGAGCGAAAAGGGAACAGCCCAAACCAAGATGCTTGCATCTTGGGGTTGTAGGACTCCGATATGGTAGTTCTTTCAGATAGTCGAATGACTTGGAAAAGTCAGTCAAAGAGGGTAAAAACCCCGTAGACGAAATTTGGAAGGCACCTAGGAGGATCCTGAGTACGGCGGAACACGAGGAATTCCGTCGGAATCCGGGAGGACCATCTCCCAAGGCTAAATACTCCCTAGTGACCGATAGTGAACCAGTACCGTGAGGGAAAGGTGAAAAGCACCCCGGAAGGGGAGTGAAATAGATCCTGAAACCGTGTGCCTACAACAAGTTAGAGCCCGTTAATGGGTGATAGCGTGCCTTTTGTAGAATGAACCGGCGAGTTACGATTGCATGCGAGGTTAAGTCGAAGAGACGGAGCCGCAGCGAAAGCGAGTCTGAATAGGGCGAATGAGTATGTAGTCGTAGACCCGAAACCATGTGATCTACCCATGTCCAGGTTGAAGGTGCGGTAAAACGCACTGGAGGACCGAACCCACGTACGTTGAAAAGTGCGGGGATGAGGTGTGGGTAGCGGAGAAATTCCAAACGAACTTGGAGATAGCTGGTTCTCTCCGAAATAGCTTTAGGGCTAGCGTCGAAGTGAAGAATGATGGAGGTAGAGCACTGTTTGGACTAGGGGCCCATCTCGGGTTACCGAATTCAGATAAACTCCGAATGCCATTCATTTATATTCGGCAGTCAGACTGTGAGTGATAAGATCCATAGTCGAAAGGGAAACAGCCCAGACCACCAGCTAAGGTCCCAAAATGTATGTTAAGTGGAAAAGGATGTGGGGTTGCACAGACAACTAGGATGTTGGCTCAGAAGCAGCCACCATTTAAAGAGTGCGTAATAGCTCACTAGTCGAGTGACCCTGCGCCGAAAATGTACCGGGGCTAAACATACTACCGAAGCTGTGGAGTACACCGTAAGGTGTATTGGTAGGAGAGCGTTCTAAGGGCGTTGAAGGTAGATCGTGAGGACTGCTGGAGCGCTTAGAAGTGAGAATGCCGGTATGAGTAGCGAAAGACAGGTGAGAATCCTGTCCACCGAATGACTAAGGTTTCCTGGGGAAGGCTCGTCCGCTCAGGGTTAGTCGGGACCTAAGCCGAGGCCGATAGGCGTAGGCGATGGACAACAGGTTGATATTCCTGTACCCGTTGTATTTGTTTGAGCAATGGAGGGACGCAGGAGGCTAAGAAGTGCAGACTGATGGATATGTCTGTTCAAGCAGTAAGTCTTGAGATGAGTCAAATGCTTATTTCTATAAGGACAAGCTGTGATGAGGAGGGAAATAATAGTACCGAAGCTTCTGATGTCACACTGCCGAGAAAAGCTTCTAGTGAGAAGACAACGGCCCGTACCGCAAACCGACACAGGTAGTCGAGGAGAGAATCCTAAGGTGAGCGAGAGAACTCTCGTTAAGGAACTCGGCAAAATGACCCCGTAACTTCGGGAGAAGGGGTGCTGACCGCAAGGTCAGCCGCAGTGAATAGGCCCAAGCGACTGTTTATCAAAAACACAGGTCTCTGCAAAATCGAAAGATGAAGTATAGGGGCTGACGCCTGCCCGGTGCTGGAAGGTTAAGAGGAGTGCTTAGCGTAAGCGAAGGTACGAATTGAAGCCCCAGTAAACGGCGGCCGTAACTATAACGGTCCTAAGGTAGCGAAATTCCTTGTCGGGTAAGTTCCGACCCGCACGAAAGGCGTAACGATTTGGGCACTGTCTCAACGAGAGACTCGGTGAAATTTTAGTACCTGTGAAGATGCAGGTTACCCGCGACAGGACGGAAAGACCCCATGGAGCTTTACTGTAGTTTGATATTGAGTGTCTGTACCACATGTACAGGATAGGTAGGAGCCGTAGAAATCGGGACGCTAGTTTCGATTGAGGCAATGGTGGGATACTACCCTTGTGTTATGGCCACTCTAACCCGCACCACTAATCGTGGTGGGAGACAGTGTCAGATGGGCAGTTTGACTGGGGCGGTCGCCTCCTAAAAGGTAACGGAGGCGCCCAAAGGTTCCCTCAGAATGGTTGGAAATCATTCGCAGAGTGTAAAGGCAGAAGGGAGCTTGACTGCGAGACTTACAAGTCGAGCAGGGACGAAAGTCGGGCTTAGTGATCCGGTGGTTCCGCATGGAAGGGCCATCGCTCAACGGATAAAAGCTACCCTGGGGATAACAGGCTTATCTCCCCCAAGAGTCCACATCGACGGGGAGGTTTGGCACCTCGATGTCGGCTCGTCGCATCCTGGGGCTGTAGTCGGTCCCAAGGGTTGGGCTGTTCGCCCATTAAAGCGGCACGCGAGCTGGGTTCAGAACGTCGTGAGACAGTTCGGTCCCTATCCGTCGCGGGCGTTGGAAATTTGAGAGGAGCTGTCCTTAGTACGAGAGGACCGGGATGGACTTACCGCTGGTGTACCAGTTGTCTCGCCAGAGGCATCGCTGGGTAGCTATGTAGGGAAGGGATAAACGCTGAAAGCATCTAAGTGTGAAGCCCACCTCAAGATGAGATTTCCCATTTCTTAAAGAAAGTAAGATCCCTGAGAGATGATCAGGTAGATAGGTCAGGAGTGGAAGTACAGCGATGTATGGAGCGGACTGATACTAATCGATCGAGGACTTAACCAAAGTTAAAAGAAAACTCGGAAGAGTTTTGATCCCCTTCAAGATCCAGTTTTGAGTGAATAACATTCACTTTAATTAAATAGTGTGGTGGCGATAGCGAGAAGGATACACCTGTAACCATGCCGAACACAGAAGTTAAGCTTCTTAGCGCCGATTGTAGTGAAGGGTTTCCCTTTGTGAGAGTAGGACGTCGCCACGCGGTTATTCCGGCATAGCTCAGTTGGTAGTAGCGCATGACTGTTAATCATGATGTCGTAGGTTCGAGTCCTACTGCCGGAGTTCTCAATTATTTGAGGAAAGAGTATTGAGCTTCTTTCACTCTGGAGAGTTGTCCGAGAGGCCGAAGGAGCATGATTGGAAATCATGTAGATGGCTAACGCTGTCTCAAGGGTTCGAATCCCTTACTCTCCGTATTCTGACTGGTCCGTTGGTCAAGTGGTTAAGACACCGCCCTTTCACGGCGGTAACACGGGTTCGAATCCCGTACGGATCATTAAAATTTAACTGGGGGTTTAGCTCAGCTGGGAGAGCATCTGCCTTACAAGCAGAGGGTCAGCGGTTCGAACCCGTTAACCCCCATATAGTGTGGTCCCGTAGTGTAGTGGTTATCACGCCTGCCTGTCACGCAGGAGATCGCGGGTTCGAGTCCCGTCGGGACCGCCATTATAAATTTTAAATTGGCTCGGTAGCTCAGTTGGTAGAGCAATGGATTGAAGCTCCATGTGTCGGCAGTTCGATTCTGTCCCGCGCCACCATGGAGGAGTAGCGAAGTGGCTAAACGCGACGGACTGTAAATCCGTTCCTTAGGGTTCAGTGGTTCGAATCCACTCTCCTCCATTTTCTTTAATAGGGGCATAGTTTAAAGGTAGAACAGCGGTCTCCAAAACCGTTAGTGTGGGTTCAATTCCTGCTGCCCCTGCCATTAATTTATTACGGCGATCGTGGCGAAGTGGTTAACGCACCGGATTGTGGCTCCGGCACTCGTGGGTTCGATTCCCATCGTTCGCCCTTTATATTGGGGTATAGCCAAGCGGTAAGGCAAGGGACTTTGACTCCCTCATGCGTTGGTTCGAATCCAGCTACCCCAGTTGATTTCTCTTGAAATCATATCTGTTATAATAGTATAATGGCGCTATAGCCAAGTGGTAAGGCAGAGGTCTGCAAAACCTTCATCACCGGTTCAAATCCGGTTAGCGCCTTAGTACTACTAATACGTTATACATGCCGGCGTGGCGGAATTGGCAGACGCGCTGGACTCAAAATCCAGTGCCCTCACGGGCGTGCCGGTTCGACCCCGGCCGCCGGTATAAAAAGCTAAGATGTTATTTCATCTTAGTTTTTTATTTGAAATTAAATAGCACGATGGCGATCGTGGCGAAGTGGTTAACGCACCGGATTGTGGCTCCGGCACTCGTGGGTTCGATTCCCATCGTTCGCCCTAATGAAGACTCAGCAAAATTTGTTGGGTCTTTTTTTGCTATTTTACTATTGAATATAGTGTACTTTGACCTCGTTATTATAGGAAATATTAGTAGGAATCAGTTATAGATATTGTCTTAAAACTGTCCAATTTATTTTTGTTTTAAAGTATTTTTTGTATTAAAATGACAAGGATAGATTAGACGAAAGAAGGAAAAATAATGAGTGATACACAAGAGACTCTCAAAAAAATTAATAAGTTTCGCGATGAAAGAAATTGGCGTCCTTTTCATAATGAGAAAGATTTAGCATTATCAATTTCGTTAGAGGCTAACGAATTACTAGAAATATATCAATGGAAAACTTCTGAAGAAGGAAATCTTGAGCAGGAGCATTTAAAAGAAGAAATAGCAGATGTGCTAATTTACAGTTACATGTTGGCTGATAATTTAGGTTTTGATATTAATGATATTATTGCTGAAAAGCTAGACAAAAACGCTATTAAATATCCGAAACCTACTAAATAATAATGTAAAAAGACAATGGGTACAGATTCAAACTAGTAACCCATCACAGAAAGTGATATAGTATTTCTGAATATCTTTGAAGGGAGTTATTTGATGAAATATCAAAAACCAAAAGGAACCATGGACATTTTGCCAGGTAGTTCTGCTAAATGGCAATATATAGAAGATACTGCGCGCAAGGTCTTTGGTGAATATAATTTTAGAGAATTACGGACGCCGATTTTTGAACACTTTGAAGTCGTAGCCAGAAGCGTTGGGGAAACAACAGATATCGTAACAAAAGAAATGTATGATTTTTATGATAAGGGAGAACGTCATATTACTTTGCGTCCAGAAGGTACAGCACCTTTAGTTCGTAGTTATGTAGAAAATAAATTATTTGGACCAGAATACGTGAATCCTTTTAAAGGATATTATATGGGACCAATGTTTCGATATGAACGCCCACAAGCTGGCCGGTTGCGTCAATTTCACCAAATTGGCGTTGAAGTTATTGGTAGCAAAAATCCCGCTACAGATGTAGAAACGATGGCAATGGCATTAGCTTTCTATCAACAACTTGGTGTGAGTCATGTGAAGCTGGTCATTAATACTTTAGGCAACAAGGAAAGTCGCATGCGTTATCGCGATGCTTTGATTACGTATTTGGAAACTGTGGAAGAGCAATTAAGTGAGGACTCTAAACGAAGACTACATCAAAATCCATTACGTGTATTGGATAGTAAAGATAAAAAAGATAAAGTAATTGTGGAAAAGGCGCCCTCTATTTTAGATTATTTAGATGAGTATAGTGCTACTTTCTTTAATGAAGTAAAAGGAATGCTAGATGCTTTAAATATTCCTTATGTAGTGGATCATCGTATGGTACGTGGGCTAGATTATTATAATCACACCGTTTTTGAAATTATGAGTGAAGCAAAAGGATTTGGCGGTGTTTTAACTACAATTTGTGCTGGCGGTCGTTATGATGGCTTAATTAGCGAGTTTGGTGGTCCAATTGAAAAAGATACAGGATTTGGTTTTGCATTAGGTATAGAAAGAGCGCTGATTGCTATTGAAGCAGAAGGAAAGGAAATACCTGTCGATGAAAGTATCGACGTTTACGTAGCTTGTATGGATCAATTAGGAAATGTTTTGGCACAAGCTGTAGCGCAAAGTGCACGGCATGCCGGATTAATCTGTGAAAGAGATGTTGATTTTCGCAAGCTGAAGGCACAATTCCGTACGGCTAATCGATTAGGAGCAAAATTAGTCGTGGTAATTGGAGATAATGAAGTAGAAGAGCAAAGAGTGGTTATTAAAGATATGGAAAAAGGAACGGAAGAAAAAATTGCAGTTTCGGATTTAGATAACTACTTTAAAAATTATATAAATTAATAAAAAAGGCGCCACGTCAATATTGGAAACTGTTGACGTGGCGCCTTTTTTATTTAGCTACGATAAAAGCGAATATTATCTTCAATTTTGGTGAGACTAAAAGATAATTCGTCTTCAAAAGTAGTTGTTGCATCGTAATCAACAGTTTCTTTAAACATTTCTTCATAAGCAGGAATGCTTAATTTTATTCGATTTGCTAATAAATCTTGGTGATAATCTGGTAATAGGTGTTTTTTATAGTCTGGTTGGAGTGTACCGGTGAAAAATTGTGAAACTGCTCCTGAACCATAACTGAAAAGACCTAGTTTGTCCCCTGGACGCAAGAATGTACTGTTTTCTAAAAGTGAGATTAGGCCTAAGTATAAAGATCCCGTATAAAGGTTTCCTACCTGACGACTATAGGTAATGCTTTCTTCATAACGTGCTAATAGCCGCTCTTGATCTGGTTGTGTTGCTTGTGGTAAGACAGATTGTAACGCTTTTCTCCCCATTTTAGTGTAAGGAATATGAAAAGTCAGTGCGGCAAAATCAGCAAAACTTTTTTGATACAATTCTTCATAGCGAGTATAAACTTTTTTAAACGAATTAATGTAAGTTTCATTAGATAAAGGACCGTCAACTAAAGGATAAGTATGGCCTGTTGGTCGCCAAAAATCATAAATATCCTGAGTTAAATTGACTGTATCATCACTTAAAGTTAAAATTTTTGGTTTACTACTGATAATCATAGCGACAGCACCAGCACCTTGCGTTGGTTCCCCGCCGTTATTTAAACCATACCGTGCGATATCAGCAGCGATAACGAGTGCTTTACTTTTTGGGTGAAGTCGAATGTGATTTTTTGCAGCCTCTAATCCAGCAGTTGCTCCATAGCAGGCTTCTTTAATTTCAAATGAGCGCGCAAATTCTTGAATGCCCAAAAGACGGTGTAAAACGACCGCGCTGGCCTTTGATTCGTCAAAACTAGATTCGGTTCCTACGATAATTAAATCAATTGCGTCTTTATCTTCTTGGGTTAAAATTTTGCTTGCGGCATTAGCCGCATAAGTAACAATGTCTTGACTACTTGGTCCAATTGCCATTTGCGACTGGCCAATCCCTATTAAGTATTTACCAGGATCAACATTACGTGCATTGGCTAACTCCGCCATGTCAATATAAAAAGGTGGTACAAAAAAGCTGATTTTATCTATTCCAACATTCATAAACAAACCCCTATCTTGATAATTTCTCTTTGGATGTGTTACATGCGTAGTCACATTTGCTCTTATAAGGTAGCACAAAAAAAGCATTTTGACGAAAAAATTATTTTATAATTTAAAGTTTATTTAAACTTTGATTTATAAATGGTCAGAATTAGTTAAGGTTGTTTTTTTTTTATCGCAGAAATGATATATTTCCTAGTGGAGGTGCTACATTTGAAAAGAGTAGTCATTGTTGCTGCCTTGCGCAGTCCGATTGGAAAATACAAAGGGGCTTTATCCCAATATAGTGCCGTAGAATTAGGTACAAAAGTGACAGAATCTTTATTAACACGTTATCCAAAAGTAAAAAAAGATATTAAACAAGTGATATTTGGTAACGTTTTACAAGCGGGAAATGGTCAGAATGTGGCCAGACAGATTAGCATTAACAGTGGCTTATCTTATGAAGTTCCTGCGACCACCGTCAATGAAGTTTGTGGATCAGGAATGAAAGCTGTTATTATGGCTTGGCAAAGTCTGCAGTTAGGTCAAGGAGAAGTTGCAATCGCTGGTGGTACTGAAAGTATGACCAATGCACCACAACTTCGTCATTTTAATTACGAGACAAATGAATATGGGGAGCCATTATCAGCGATGATTGTTGATGGTTTAACCGATTCATTTAGTCACAAGCATATGGGACTTACTGCTGAAAAAGTTGCGGCAGATTTTCAAGTTTCACGTTTTCAACAAGATGAATTTGCCGTCTTTTCTCAAAAAAAAGCGGCAGAGGCACAAGAAAAAGGCGATTTTACTGCTGAAATCGTACCCCTTCCAACCAAAACAGGTATGATGGTACACGATGAAGGAATTCGAGCAGATAGTTCTATTGAAAAATTAAGTCAGTTACGTACCGTTTTCAAAGAAAACGGTACCGTGACGGCTGGAAATGCATCGACTATTAATGATGGGGCATCTGTTTTATTACTGGCTACAAAAGAATATGCCGATAGCCATGACTTGTCCTATCTAACAGAAATTTGTGGATTTAGTGAAGTTGGTATTGATCCTGCTATTATGGGAGTGGCACCTATTAAGGCTGTGACAGAATTATTAACTGCACAAGAAAAGACTGTTGCAGATATCGATTTATTTGAAATTAATGAAGCTTTTGCCGCTTCTTCTGTGGCTGTAGAAAAAGAATTGGGCTTAGATCGCAATAAAGTGAATCCATATGGTGGGGGGATTTCTTTAGGGCATGCGATTGGTGCCACTGGTGCCCGACTATTGACGACTCTTAGTCATCAGCTCCAACAAGAAGATAAAAAATATGGTGTGGCTTCTTTATGCATTGGTGGTGGTCTTGGGCTAGCGATGTTACTAAAAAGTCCAAATAAAGATGATAGAAAAAAAAAATTCTATCAGATGACACACACTGAACGTCTAGACAAATTGCAAATTGAAGGGAAAATTACGGCTAGTCAGTCTGCAGAATTACAAAATACGGCATTAGATTCTACTATTGCCAACCATATGATTGAAAATCAAATTAGTGAAACGCAAACGCCAATGGGACTAGCGGTAAACTTAGTGGTAAATGACAAAGAATATACTGTTCCTATCGCAACCGAAGAGCCTTCTGTAATTGCTGCTTGTAGTTATGGTGCAAAAATGGCCGGTAATTTTACGACGGTAATTAAGGAACGGTTAATGCGAGGACAAATTGTTTTTTATGATGTAAAAGATATAGAGACATTGAATAATTGGCTTGAAGACAACCAATCCTTGCTTATTAAGGTTGCAAATGATAGCTATCCCTCAATTGTTAAGCGAGGAGGCGGACTAAAAGAAATTAGTTGGCGTCAAATTGAAAATTATCTTTCAATTGATTTTAAAGTAGATGTAAAAGATGCTATGGGAGCAAATATTGTAAACGGCATATTGGAAGGTGTGGCCACAAAACTTCGCAACATTTTCCCAGAAGAAAATATTTTATTTAGTATCTTAAGTAACTTAGCAACTGAATCTTTAGTTGAGGTGAGTTGTCGCGTTCCTATTAGTAATTTGGCTAAAGGAGGGGATGGCCAGGCTGTCGCTGAAAAGATTGTTGTTGCTGCTGATTATGCTAAAAAAGATCCTTACCGCGCTGCTACGCATAATAAAGGAATTATGAACGGTGTGGATGGGGTTATTTTGGCGACTGGCAATGATACCAGAGCCGCAGCTGCAGCTATCCATGCTTTTGCGGCTAAAAATGGCCAATATGAAGGATTAAGTGAATGGCAATTAAACGGCGATTCTTTAGAAGGTCGTTTAGTTTTACCATTGGCCTTGGCAACAGTTGGTGGGGCAACAAAAGTCTTACCAAAAGCCCAGGTTGCTTTAAATATTTTAGATGTGGCAGATGCTAAAGAATTAGCCTCTCTTGTTGCTGCTGTTGGCTTGGCTCAAAATCTAGCTGCGTTGCGGGCTTTAGTGTCAGAAGGGATTCAAAAAGGTCACATGGCCTTACAATCGCGTTCTTTAGCAATGACTGTTGGCGCTAAAGGTAGTGAAATTGTTGCAGTTAGTCAAGCTTTGCAAAAAGAAGCGACGATGAATCAAGCAATTGCACAAAAGATTCTAGAGCAGTTGCGTAATGATTAATTTTCGCTAAAATTGAAGTAATGTGATTAAAAAAAGAGCAGGTCATTTAAATGACTTGCTCTTTTTTTAGGTAACAGTGTCTATCATCAACTAGCTCTCTAGGGCAGTAAGTCAAAAATTGGGAGAATTGAAGAACAATTCTCCCGATTTCGTCTTATTATTTGTGAGCCAAACGTGTTTGTTTAGCTTTTCTTACTAACGGGCAGAAACTGCCGTTGCCGCAAAAGCTTCAATAATTGGAATAACTTCTGTTTTTAATTTGTATTTTCTATCCAAGGCTTTTTCAATTGTAAATGCATCACTATCTTTTGCAATAGTAGCCAATAGACGTTCTTCTTTGGGTGTTTTTTCCACTACTTCATAGTTGTTTTCAGTAGTTTTAACTGCAAATTTAGGAAAGTTTTCAATATTGGCAACAAACTTAGAGAGGGGCATTTCTTCCTGACTATCCTTGTCGGTGTCATCTTTTTCAGCTGCCGCCTTTTCAGCTTCTTTTTTCGGTACGTTTTTTTCGGCAGGCTTATCTTCGACAACGTCTTCTTTGCTGTCTTGGACAGTGGTACTCGATAGTCCTTGTGGCAAGTTAGGCTGTAGATAAGAAGCGATACTATCAGCTAAGTTTGTACTGAAACGGTCTAACAATCCTGCTTCTTGTTTTTGGATTCGTTTCACAACCGTATTGAAATTTTCATCCATTGGCACAGTGAACTGTTGAACTTGCTGTCCATTATTAAAAGCTACAGTCATATCATCTTTTTTCTTAGGATCGATGAAGATGTCCAATGCTAAATTGTAATCTCTTTTAGCTTTCAAAACGATTTCGTTAAATAATTGTAAACGGACTTGTTCAAAGTTAGGACGAAACTGTTTTAATAATTTTTGTTTTTGTTTCTTCTTCATAAATATCTCCTTTACTGAGTTGAGTTCTTTATGATTATAAGAAAAGTTAACGGAAATGAAAAGCAATAATGTAAAAAAAGTGAAAATAAAGGCAAGGTTTGCCAATTTTGAAGCAAAATAGGACAAACAATGCCTTTATTTTTATTTCATTCCCGGTAAAATCAAGATTAAATTACTATTTTTTTCAAATACAACCGGATAACTATGAAAAGTGGTATAAATTGGTGCTGTAAAATAATCTGTAATAGCTTTTTTAAATTGTGTATCGTCCCAATTTCTAGCAGGAAAGTGTTGGATCTTTTCTGGCCAAACTAAAAAAACAAAATCGGGATTAAGAGCATTTAAAATAGCAGATGGTAATTTCTGCAGGCGTTTTTGCACGGTTTCTTCTACCATCTTAGAAATTTGCGGTGTCTGGGTTTTTCGCTTTTCCTACAACCCCATCCAAATTATCAATAGCGGACATTTCTTCTGTCGTTAATTCAAAATCAAAAATCTCGCTATTTTCTTTAATCCGATCAGCATGGACAGATTTTGGTAATGGCAAAAAGCCGTGTTGCAATGACCAGCGTAGTGCAACTTGGGCAACTGACTTATTATGTTTGGCTGCAATTTCTTGCATTTCAGGAACACTAAAGATTTTACCTGTTCCAAGAGGACTATATGCTTCTAACAAGATATCGTGTTCTTGGGCATATTTAACCACTTCCGGTTGTAATTCTCCTGGTGCTAAGAAAACTTGATTTACTTGCGGCATGATTTTAGCTGTTTTCTTTAATTCATCGAGGTGATGGGGTAAGAAATTGCTGACGCCAATCGCTTTAATTTTACCAGCTTCGTATAATTCTTCCATCGCTTTCCACGTTTGAGCATTGGCTTCTTGCCAATTATCTCTAAATGTCACGGGATTTGGCCAATGAATTAGGAATAAGTCAACATAATCTGTATCAAGCTCTTTTAATGATTGAGCGAAACTTTCCATCACTAAATCATAACTGTGGTTTTCATTCCATAATTTTGTTGTTAAAAAAATTTCAGAACGAGGTACGCCACTGTCTTTGATGCCTTTTCCAACACTCTTTTCGTTATGATAACCTTGTGCGGTGTCAATATGACGGTAGCCTGCTTCTAAAGCAGCTTTAACGGATGCAACAGCAACGTCACCGTCAGGAGTTTGCCAAGTGCCAAACCCGACTTTAGGGATTGTAACGCCATTTGCCAGAGTATAAGTTGATGTAAGATTTTCCATCTTTAAAGCCTCCAATTCTTTTTGTTACTATTAGTGTAGCGTAATTGCTGATTTTTTTCTTTTATTTTGTTTTTAGTAAACAAATTCAACACTTTGCAGTATAATCAGCACCAGAAAAGAGGCAACTTCAATGAAAAAAAGATATTGGCTGCTAACTAGTTTAGTACTGGTCATATTTATTATTATTATTGGCTGGCGACTAGTAAAAAGACCTTTACCAGACAAAGCTAAAGATACAACTACAGTGTCGAGCATTTTGGTGCAAAGTAATCCTTTGGTAAAAGCAGATATTAAGCAAATGGTGAATAAAGAGCATTTTAAAGGGGTGGTGTTGGTAGTCAAAAATGGTGTGGTTATCAACCGTAGTGCATACGGTTATGCAGATTTTGGACGCGTAAAAAAAAATAATATTCGTTTGGCATATCCCATTGCTTCTTTGCAAAAATTTATGACCGGTAGTCTGATTGCACAATTAGTAGCTGCAGGAAAGCTTTCTTATGATACCAAATTAGCAGATTTTTATCCCAATCATCCAGAACTAGCGAATATTAAAATTCGGCAGCTCTTAGACCATACTTCAGGAATTCAAATGGCTGAAAGTAATCCTGGCAAGCTCTTGGGCTTAGAAGAAGACCAATTAAACTATGTTTTAAGTGAAATTAAAGTGGGCGAAGATCAAAGTTTTCAATACACCAATGCCAATTATACTTTATTATCTGGTGTCATTAGTCAGGTGACAGGAGAAAAGTATGAAACTGTTCTGCAAAATAAAATTATTACCCCTTTGCACTTGAAACGTACTTTTTCTTGGGAAAAGCGTCCGCCAAAAATGACATTACCCATTGCATATCGTTATGAAGATGGTAAAGACTATCAAGATGATGCTTTTCACGCAGATAAAGAATTGTTTTCTAGCTTGCTTGGGGCGGGAAATTTATTTATGAGTATTGATGATATGTTGAAAGTCCAAGAAGGCTTAACAAATGGGAAAATTTTAACGAAAAAAGAGTATAAGCAGCTGGCACAAGTGGAAAATGCGGGATATGCTGGCGGAATTTGGCATGATGAAGGATTAAAAAGTATTCACGGATCACTAGGAGGATACGATACTTTTGTTTATGGAGATGAAAGTAATCGAAATTTAGTCATCCTCTTTGCAAATCAACCTGCAATAGACGGTGATGAACAACTAGCTACAGACATCTATAATTTCACAGTGGCCTTTTCAAACGAATAAAAAATAGAGAAAAAACTTGTCTTTTCTCTATTTTTTTCGGTACACTAAACCAGAACTTTAATTTAAGAAAAGAGCGAAATAAATGGATATCTATTTAAAAAAAGCAATCTTACACATCATTGATCGTCAAAGTGGCGATCCGGTTTATTCTCAGATGGAATTAGACTTAACGACAGAATATATTCGTGACTATTTAACCAAAAAAATTCAAAAATTAGCGAGTGCGCAGACCAAAACAGGTAGTCTAGTGAGTGGCTCGGCCTTTGAAGTATTGGCAAGCCAGGCACAAGGTGATTTTGTTCAAGTATCAGAACAATTAGTCGCTCGGTGGTATGATATTTACAGTCAAAGTGAAGATGCGCCGAGCGCTGATGTTTTTGTGGTTTTATATGAGCTGGATACAAAAATGCAATTGGCCTTTTTAAAGGTGAATTATAATGAGGGTTTTACACATTTTGTTGATGCGTCAGAAAAGGGATTAAATAATCAACTTATTATTAATCGGGCAATCTTAGCTGGTAAAACCCAAAAAGCAGATGAGGGAATCACTCTGGATTTAACAGATATGGTCTATGAATTAATTGAAAAGAAGTATACTTTTTCAGGAGAAAAAGGGTTCTATTTTTCGACTCGAGTAATTGAGAGTCAGCCAATCCCATCATTGGAAGAAAATGTTAAAGTCATAAAAAAAGTAGCTGAAAAAATCGGCAAAAAATACGAAGCCGCTAGCCACGATATTGTGGCAGATGTAAAAGATGCGGTCTACGAAGCAATTGAAGAAAAAGGACAACTAGAGGTCAAAGAAGTTGCACAGAAAGTTTTTAAAGACAATATTACGGCCCAAATGGCTTTTGAAGAAGAAGTAGTAGAAAAAGGCTTTGTCAATCAAGCACCACTTTTAAGAGAAGTAAAAGAGATTACCGAAAAGAAATACAGTAAGCAAAAATTGAAGCTTTCCAATGGTATTGAATTGATCGTACCTTTAGATGTCTATCGTGATCCTAATTTAATTGAATTTACGAATAATCCAGATGGCACAATTTCGGTCATGATTAAAAATGTAGAAGATGTGATAAATCGTTTGTAGTAAAAATAAAGAAGCTGTCCTTTGGAATTGACAGCTTCTTTATTTTTCCAAAGAGTTAACCGCTGTCTTTAGCTGTTCTTGATATCTGCCTTAATGAATGAAAACTTTACGGCAATGAGAAAATTTCAAGAAATTCGCAGAGCAATTTAGCAAGTTTTCGTCTTATTGCAGAAGAGCTGAGGGAATCGGTTTCGATTATTTGAGGAATAAACTGCAACTTAAGAGAAGCCAAGACATATCTTTTGACTTTGACTAAAATTGACCTATAATAAGAGTCAGATAAGAACTTATAAAAAGTAAGCAATTTACAAGCGTAAATTTTTTACAATTGTAAGGAAAAGTCTATAATAGATATCAGAGAGTCAGCACTGTTTGACCCGCTGATAATAATTATTGGAGGTTTTATTAATGGCAAAAGAACATTACGACAGAAGTAAACCACATGTTAATATCGGGACCATCGGACACGTCGACCATGGTAAAACGACATTAACTGCCGCAATCACGACTGTTTTAGGTAAAAAAGGATTAGCAAATCCACAAGATTATGCAAGTATTGATGCTGCACCAGAAGAACGTGAACGTGGGATTACTATTAACACTGCACACGTTGAATATGAAACAGAAAAACGTCACTACGCTCATATCGATGCACCAGGGCACGCGGACTATGTTAAAAACATGATTACCGGTGCGGCACAAATGGACGGGGCAATTTTAGTTGTATCTGCAACTGATGGCCCAATGCCACAAACACGTGAACACATTTTGTTAGCTCGTCAAGTAGGGGTTAAATATTTAATCGTCTTCTTGAACAAAACAGATTTAGTTGATGATGAAGAATTATTGGAACTAGTTGAAATGGAAGTTCGTGAATTATTAAATGAATACAATTTCCCTGGCGATGATATTCCTGTTATTCGCGGATCTGCTTTAAAAGCATTAGAAGGCGATCCAGAACAAGAAGAAGTAATTATGAACTTGATGGATACTGTGGATGAATATATCCCAACTCCAGAACGTGACAATGATAAACCATTCTTGTTACCAGTGGAAGATGTCTTCACAATTACTGGTCGTGGTACTGTTGCTTCAGGTCGTATCGACCGTGGTAAAGTCAACGTTGGTGATGAAATTGAAATTATCGGAATTAAACCAGAAACACAAAAAGCTGTTGTAACCGGTTTGGAAATGTTCCGTAAAACTTTGGATTATGGTGAAGCTGGTGATAACGTTGGGGTCTTATTACGTGGGATTACTCGTGATGAAGTAGAACGTGGTCAAGTATTAGCAAAACCAGGTTCCATTACACCGCATACCAAATTTAAAGGTGAAGTTTATATCTTAACAAAAGAAGAAGGTGGACGTCATACTCCTTTCTTTAATAACTATCGTCCTCAATTTTATTTCCGTACAACTGATGTGACTGGTAACATCGCATTACCTGAAGGAACTGAAATGGTAATGCCTGGTGATAATGTAACAATTGAAGTTGAATTGATTCATCCAATCGCCGTTGAAAAAGGGACTACTTTCTCAATTCGTGAAGGTGGACGTACAGTTGGTTCAGGTATGGTTACTGAAATCGAAAACTAATTTTAGTTTCTTTGAAAGATACGCTGCAAATTTGCAGCGTATCTTTTTTGTTTGAAATTTTCTACCATGGTTTTCTGCAAATCACCATTTTCTAAATGATATTCAAATGGGAAGTCGTTTCATAGTGAGTTGTTAGTAATTTTTACATTTTAACAATAATTATTTATTTAATATAAAATACATTTGTAATCAAAATTGTGAGGAAAGTGACATAAATTATTTATCATTTGTATTGTGAATGTACTTATATCACAATGTTTTGCTATGATCGTTATGAATCCAGGAGAGGAACATTAAAAAAAAATTCAAAATAGTGGTTGCGGTTTCAAAAACAGTGTGCTATATTACTGTGTATAAAAGGCATGTGACTGGTAATGCAGGCAGGACCTAAATAAGTTGTAAAACTATTCCTTGGGATTAGTCTATTTTACTGCTTATTTAGTTCCTGCCTTTTTTGATTTTAGTGGCCACTAAATCATTCCATCTTAATCAGGAAAGAGGAAAGAAAATGGATTATAAAAAAACTGCAAAAGAAATTGTAGAATTAATTGGTGGTAAAGAGAATGTTGCACACTTAGAACATTGTTCAACACGCCTACGCTTCACGTTAAATGATGATAGTAAAGCAAATATAGCTGGTTTGGAGCAAACTGAAGGCGTAATCGGTGTAAGGCAAAATGTTCAATGCCAAGTCATCATCGGAAATGACGTAGTAGAAGTTTATGACGAAGTAGTTTCATTAATAGGAGGGAGCCTTGGGACAGCTAGTGCACCTAAGAAAAAACAAAAATTAAGTAGTGTTTTACTCGATTTTATTATTTCAATTTTTCAACCACTAGTCCCAGCAATCGCTGGTGGAGGAATTTTAAAATCATTACTCCTCCTGGCTTCTATTTTAGGATTAATGAGTGATAAAAGTGAGACTTATCAGATTCTGAATCTAGTGGGTGGAGCTCCTCTATACTTCTTACCAATTTTAGTTGCAATGACGACAGCTAATAAATTGAAAGTCAATCAATTAGTAGCCGTTTCTGCTGTGGGTGCATTGATTTTACCAGAAATGACCGCCATGTTAGCAGAAGGTACCAACTTTATGGGAATTGGACTGGAAAATATTGCGTATGCTTCACAAGTATTTCCTGCCATTTTGACTGTTCTATTCTATGCACAGCTAGAAAAATTAGTTACTAAATTTTCTCCCAAACCAATTCGCATTTTCTTTGTACCAATGATGAGTTTACTCATCACAGTTCCTATTGCTTTATTGATTTTAGGCCCATTAGGATATAATGTTGGAGCAGCTTTTTCAACCGTTATTGTGAGTTTGTATAATCATTTTGGTTGGGTAGCAACTGGCTTGCTAGCAGCAGTGTTACCGTTAATGGTTGTGACTGGGATGCACAAAGCCATGATTCCTTATGCGGTATCTTCCATGAGTGAACTGGGTGCAGAATTACTCTATTTGCCAGCTTCTTTAGCTCATAATATTTCTGAATCCGGCGCGTGTTTTGCTGTAGCATTAAAAACGAAAAATGCTAAGTTACGTTCAACTGCTATTTCTGCTGGTATCTCAGCACTGTTTGGGATTACAGAACCTGCTTTATACGGAGTAACTATTTTGAATAAAAGAGTACTGTACAGTGTCATGGTTTCTAGCTTAATTGGTGGTGCCTTTGCCGGTATTACAGCTATTAAAGGATTTGCCTTAGTTGGACCTGGTATCGCAAGTATCACCATGTTTGCGGATAAAAACAATGGTATGAATTTAGTGTGGGCCTTTGTCACAGTGGGAATTTCCTTTGCCGTATCATTTATTTTTGCGCTAGTCATGTATAAAGACAAAGTTGTAGAAGAAAAGGTAGCAGAAACAGCTATTAATTTAGGCGATACCGTAGTGTCAAGTCCCGTTGCAGGTCGTGTGATTCCGTTATCAGAAGTAAAAGATGAAGTCTTTTCTTCTGGTATGGTAGGTAGTGGCGTAGGCATTATTCCAGAAGAAGACGTCCTTGTGGCGCCTGAAGATGGTGAAATCACGATGGTGTTTGAAACACACCATGCGTTAGGTTTAAAAACTAGTAATGGTGCAGAAATCTTGTTCCACATTGGTATTGATACCGTTCAGTTGAATGGGGAAGGTTTTGAAACATTTGTTAAGCAAGGTGATAGGGTTACAAAAGGGCAACAACTTATTGCCTTTAATCGTCGCTTGATTAAAGAAAAGGGATATGATGACACAATCATTTTTGTGGTAACAAATCAGGATAAATATGAAGTGAAAGCCTTAAATAATCAGGCACAAGTAAGTAATCAAACAGATTTATTGGCGATTGCCAGCCTATAAGAGAGGAAGTATACGATGACAAAAACACAATTTCCAGAAGGTTTTTTATGGGGCGGTGCCATTGCCGCAAACCAAGTAGAAGGTGCTTGGAATATCGATGGTAAGGGGATGTCAGTTGCTGATGTTGCTTCTTATAAACCCCATGTAGATAATAAAGACTATGCAGCTCATACACATATTACGCTCGAAAAAATTGAAGAGGCAATCGCAGACCAAACCGATACATGGTATCCTAAACGTCGCGGTATCGATTTTTATCATCACTATAAAGAAGATTTAGCCTTGTTTGCCGAAATGGGCTTTAAAACGTTACGATTATCTATCGCGTGGTCGCGCTTATTTCCCACAGGAGAGGAACTGACACCAAATGAAAAGGGAATCGCGTTCTATATAGAAATATTTAAAGAAATGCGTCGTTTGAATATTGAACCAATCGTGACACTTTCCCACTATGAGATGCCTTTATCATTAGCAATGAACTATAATGGCTGGGCAGATCGCCGTGTGATTGATGATTTTGTACGCTTCGCCAATGTTTGTTTTGATCACTTTGGTGAATACGTCAAATATTGGCTGACGTTCAATGAAATTGATAGCATTCATCGTCATCCTTTTACAACCGCCGGTATTATTGATGAAAAATCGCCTAAAGGATTAGAAGAACAGACTGTTTACCAAGCGCTGCATCATCAATTTGTGGCCAGTGCCTTGGTTACAAGAGATGCGCATCTAAAAATTTCCGGTTCGCAAGTAGGATGCATGTTAACAAAACTCATGACTTATCCACTAACTTGTGCCCCAATCGATGTGGAATTAACATTGAAAAAAAATTTGGAAAATAATTTTTATGCGGATGTGCAAGTATTTGGCGAATATCCTAAAATGATTCTGGCTGATTTGAAGAGACGCAACATTCAGATTGAAATGGCAGAAGGTGACACGGAAGTCTTGAAAGAGCATACAGTGGACTTTATCACGTTTAGCTACTATATGTCGATGGCGGAATCTGGTGATCCAAATGCAGAGCGAACACCCGGTAATACAGTCCTTGGAGTGAAAAACCCTTACTTACCATCTACTGAGTGGGGTTGGCAGATTGACCCTAAAGGTTTAAAAATTTCCTTGATTGAATTATATGACCGCTACCAGTTGCCACTAATGATTGTAGAAAATGGTATGGGGGCTATGGACGTGGTTGAAAATGGAAAAATCCACGATCCATATCGCATTGCGTATTTTAAAGCGCATTTTCAACAAATGAAAGAAGCTATTGATGAAGGTGTTGACTTAGTAGGTTATACTAGTTGGGGTCCTATTGATTTAGTTAGTGCAGGTACATCACAAATGTCTAAACGTTATGGATTCATCTATGTTGATGCCGATGATGAAGGACACGGTTCCTATAATCGTTATAAAAAAGATTCTTTCTATTGGTATCAAAATGTTATTAACACGAACGGTGCTTCATTAACTGAGTAATAAACAAAGGAGAACAAAAATGCCGACTATCAAAAAAGTACTGAATTCTAGTGTCATTTTGATTGATGACCAAGGAAAAGAAAAAATTGCCTTGGGTAAGGGAATTGGTTTTGGACGCAAAGTGGGGGAACCTGTCTCAATGGACAGTGTCGATCAAGTTTATTTACCTATCGAAGATCAAAAAACGACACAAATCTTGGAGATGGTCGGCGATATTCCTTATGAATTTTTTGACTTGACCCAACGGATTATCAAAGAAGCTGAAAAAAGCCTAAATAAGAAACTAAATGCTTCTATTTATTTAACATTGACGGATCATCTAAATTTTGCGGTGGAGCGTGCGCAAGAGGGAATGACGAATGCGAATCGTCTATATTGGGAAATAAAAAACTATTATCCTAGTGAATTTGAAATAGGAAAGAAAGCAGTTGCGCAAATCAATCAAGAGTTTAGGATTACGCTACCTAAAGAAGAAGCAAGTAATATTGCCTTTCACTTAATCAATGCCCAATCTGGAAATACGGAAGCAGGGGATGGCTTCAAATACGCCAAGATGATTGGTGGGATTGTCAATATGGTACGCTATTCGATTCAAAAAGAAATCAATACTGATTCGATTCATTATACGCGCTTTATTACGCACGTTCGTTTTTTTGTAGAACGTTTTTACCAGCATCATCTTTTACAAGAAGACAATACAGAATTAGCTGAGCAGATGTGGATTATTTACCCTTCAGCTATGGAAGTTGCGACTAAAGTAAAAGAATACATTGAAAAAGTCTATAAAGTCTCTATTCCAGAAGATGAGGTGGTCTATTTGGCCGTTCATATTAATCGTCTGATGAAATATACAGAGTAGCTATTTACGGAATGAATACAGTAATTTTAAAACTAATTTGATGAACGAGATACCAATTGGTAAAGAGAAACACTGAAACGAATGGAAAGTTTCAGTGTTTTTTTGCTCAAAGTTTATTTGATTCTAGTAAGAGTCTTGAAAAATCAAATTTAGCTATAAGAAGACGATTATTTTGATTTTCGATAGAAGATATTCCTACATAATCTACGTTTCATTTTTTGTGCATATATTTCTTTGAGTTATTTTTAAATTATCAATTTTTTATCATAGTTATTTATATTCCATAATAGAGGGATAAAATAGATTACATAAAGCTAAAAACTAAAAAGAACACATTTTAAATTGTGAATTTTCGTGTTAAAATGCCAAAGATATGTGTTAAACGAGAGGAGTTGCCTAAAGATGACAATTCAATGGTTCCCCGGACACATGGCAAAAGCCAAACGGGAAGTTACTGAAAAATTAAAGTTTGTGGATATTGTTTTTGAATTGGTGGATGCAAGATTACCATTATCTTCACGAAATCCATTATTAGATCAAATTCTACAGCAAAAACCACGATTAGTGATATTAAATAAAGCGGATTTAGCCGATCCAGAGCAAACCCAAAAATGGCAAAGCTATTTTGAAGCCAAAGGTTTTGCTGCCTTAGCAATGAATTCGTTAGAAAATCAAAGTACGAAAAAAATTGTTGCCAAAGCCAAATCCGTTTTAGCAGCTAAACGAGCTAAAGATAAAGCGCGAGGCATTAAACCGCGATCCATTCGCGCCATGGTAATTGGTATTCCAAACGTTGGCAAATCAACTTTAATGAACCGTTTAGTTGGTAAAAAAATTGCGCAAACGGGAAATAAACCAGGCGTGACAAAAGGACAACAGTGGTTACGTTCTGGCAGTGAATTGGAATTATTAGATACTCCAGGAATTTTGTGGCCTAAGTTTGAAGACCCGGAAATTGGGAAGAAACTGGCTTTATCTGGGGCGATTAAAGATCAATTACTTCATTTAGATGACATTGCTTTATACGGGTTGGACTTTTTCACTCGGTATTATCCTGGCCGGGTAGCCAAACGTTATCATTTAGAGCTGGCGGATGAACAGCTTCCCTTACCAGAGTTACTCATGCGAATCACAGCAAAAAGAGGATTTCGTGATGATTTTGATCGGGGTAGCGAGTTGATCGTGGTTGAAATCCGGCAAAATAAATTGGGATCCTTTACATTAGATCGTTACGAAGAAGTAGGAGTTTTAGATGAAAGCAGAAGCAATTAAAGATATCAAAATGAAATTAGCAAAACTATCAGATTCTGATGCCCCTTACCTGAAAATTTTAGCGGATGATGAAAGGATGGGCGTTCAAAAATTATTGCAACAATTTTATCGCCGTTTGGAAAAAGAGCAAGCACTGAAAGATAAGTATATTGAAATGACTTGTTTTGAGCGTGACTTATATCAACATGGGCACCGTTTTGTAGCGGGAATTGATGAAGTTGGCAGGGGACCTTTGGCTGGGCCAGTTGTGGCAGCTGCAGTAATCTTGCCTCCTGATGTGCAAATTTTAGGTTTGAATGATTCCAAACAGTTATCCGCTAAAAAAAGAGCGCAATTGTATACTGAAATTCAAGAAAAAGCTGTTACAGTGGGAATTGGTGTAGTAGATCATGAAGAAATTGATCGCATCAATATTTTACAAGCGAGTAAAAAAGCGATGCTACTCGCTTTGGAGGATCTCACTGTTGCGCCCACCCATTTATTGGTAGACGCAGTAAAGTTAGATTGTGATACCCCACAAGATAATCTCATTAAGGGCGATGCACGTTCGGTTTCCATTGCTGCAGCTAGTATTATTGCCAAAGAAATGCGAGACAATTTGATGAAAGAATACCATCAAATTTATCCATATTATGCTTTTGATAGAAATGCTGGTTATGGCACAAAAGATCATTTAATTGGTTTAGCAAATCATGGTGTTTCACCAATTCATCGTAAGAGCTTTGCACCCGTGAAAAATTATTTATAACAAATCCTTCTTTTTTGCGTATCTTTATTTGAAGATAAGCAGAAAGAAGGTTTTTTTATGGAAAGAGAATTTTTTTTATTAAAATTAGCTTTAATCCAAGGTGCAGGAATTATTAGTAAATGGCATATATTTGAATATGCTCAAAAGCATCAGTATTTCAATTTTACTGCTAACGAACTACGACCATTATTATCAAAAAGATGTGATGCTTTTGTATTTTGTAATGACTGGAATTTTTTGACAAAAGAGGTTTTGCAGCAAAAATTATCCGGACAAAAGTACATTACCCTCGACTCGCCTTTTTATCCAGAGCGCTTAAGACAACTCCCACAGCCACCCTTTGTTTTATTTTATGAAGGCAATATTAGTTTATTGCAGCAAGAAAAAATTATTGCATTTGTGGGTTCTCGTAATGTATCTTCTTACGGTCAAGAAATTGTTAAAAAGTTTGTTCCACCTTTGACAACTCGCAATTACACGATTGTCAGCGGCTTAGCAAAAGGAGTAGATAGTTGCAGTCATTTAGCTGCGATGCAATCTTTTGGGAATACTATTGGTGTTGTGGGATGTGGGCTGGATATTTGTTACCCCAAAGAAGTTTTTTCAATATATTGGGAAATGTTAAAAAAACAACTCGTGATTAGTGAATATCCTTATGGTACTCCCGTCAGAAAATATCATTTCCCGATGCGCAATCGCATTATTGCTGGTTTAGCCCAAGCGGTATGTGTGATTGAAGCGCGTGCTAAAAGTGGCTCCCTTACCACTGCTCAACTTGCTCTAGATACCGGTAAAGAAGTTTTTGCCTTTCCTGGAGATATTTTAAATGGACGTTCTACTGGCTGTTTACAACTGATTCAAGATGGTGCCAAATGTGTCATTTCCTTAAAAGATATTTTGGAAGAGTTGCCAAATTTTGAGTAAGATTAATTGCCTTCCTTGACAAACATTTTTTTAATGGATATGATTACCTACGATTTGGTTACCAAAATTTAGGTATAATATAGTAGTAAATTGTTAGGAAGGAGCCATCATTCATATATGGCATATAAATATTTAGTAATTGTTGAGTCACCGGCAAAAGCCAAGACAATCGAAAAGTACTTAGGGCGTAACTATAAAGTTGTGGCCAGTGTCGGCCATATTCGTGATTTACCAAAAAGTAAAATGGGAATTGATGTGGAAAATAATTACGAGCCTCACTATATTTCGATCCGTGGTAAGGGCGATGTTATCAAAAGTTTAAGAAGTGCTGCTAAAAAAGCGCAAAAAGTCTATCTCGCAAGTGACCCGGACCGTGAGGGAGAAGCGATTGCATGGCATTTGGCGCATTTATTAAATCTTGATTTAGAAGATAAAAATCGAGTAGTATTTAACGAAATTACAAAAGACGCGGTAAAAGCTGCTTTTAAAGAGCCACGAACAATTGATGTGGACTTAGTTGATGCCCAACAAGCGCGACGGGTTTTAGACCGCTTAGTTGGCTATTCTATTAGTCCAATTTTATGGCGCAAAGTCAAAAAAGGACTAAGTGCAGGTCGGGTGCAGTCTATTGCTTTAAAGATGGTTATTGACCGGGAAAAAGAAATCCGACAGTTTATTCCAGAAGAATATTGGTCGATTGATGGTAACTTTCAAAAAGAGCGCAAAAAGTTTAAAGCAAATTTTTGGGGTGTAGATGGTAAAAAGAAAAAATTACCAAATGCTGAAAGTATCAAAGAAGTTACCAGCCGTTTAGATGGGAAGGACTATGATGTCACCAAAGTTGAGAAAAAAGAACGCAAACGTAACCCAGCAGCACCCTTTACCACAAGTAGTATGCAACAAGAAGCTGCCCGCAAGTTAAATTTCCGTACGCGTAAGACAATGATGGTGGCTCAACAACTTTATGAAGGAATTGCTTTGGGGAAACAAGGTACAGTTGGTTTAATTACTTACATGCGTACTGATTCAAAACGAATTGCTGACTCCGCAAAAGCAGAAGCAGCCGAATTTATTGAAACAACGTATGGCAAGGAATACTCTTCTCACAGCCACAAAAAAGTAAAAAACGCACAAGGGGCACAAGATGCCCATGAAGCGGTGCGTCCCACTAGTGTGACGCGGACTCCGGATGAAATGAAAAAGTATTTGGATAAAGATCAATTAAAACTTTATACGTTAATTTGGTCGCGTTTTGTCGCGAGTCAAATGACACCGGCTGTTTTAGATACAATGAAAGTAACGTTGGAACAAAACGGTGTTATCTTTATTGCCAACGGTTCCAAGGTCAAATTTAAAGGGTTTATGCAGGTCTATGTAGAAGGAACAGATGACGGCAAAGAAGAAAAAGAAAATATTTTACCAGAGCTAGTTGTGGGAGATGTAGTGAAAGCTATTGATATTGAACCAAAACAACACTTTACACAACCTCCCGCTCGCTTTAGTGAAGCTACCTTAATTCGCACCTTGGAAGAAAAAGGAGTAGGGCGTCCTTCAACTTATGCGCCAACGATTGAAACCATTCAACGTCGTTATTATGTAAAATTACAACAAAAACGTTTTGAACCGACTGAATTAGGTGAAATTGTGAATGCATTAATTGAAGAATTTTTCCCTCAAATTGTTGATGTGAACTTTACTGCTGAAATGGAAACCGACTTGGATAAGGTGGAAGAAGGAAAAGAAAACTGGGTTAAAGTGGTTGACCGCTTCTATAAACCTTTTGAAACCGAGTTAACCAATGCAGAAGAAAAAATTGAAAAAGTCCAAATTAAAGATGAACCAGCGGGATTTGATTGTGATGTCTGTGGGCATCCAATGGTCATTAAGTTAGGACGTTATGGTAAGTTTTATGCGTGCAGTAATTTTCCCGATTGTCGCAATACTAAACCTATCGTCAAAGAAATAGGGGTTGTCTGTCCTGTTTGTCATAAAGGACAAGTCATTGAAAGAAAATCAAAGAAAAACCGTTTGTTCTACGGATGTTCTCGCTATCCGGATTGTGATTTTACTTCTTGGGACAAACCAATTGGACGGGATTGTCCAAAATGTGGCCAGTATTTGGTAGAGAAAAAAGTTAAGGGCGGCAAGCAAGTCGTGTGTATTAATGGCGACTACGAAGAAAACGTCCAAAAATAAAACGTCCAAAAATCAAGGGGCAATTTGGCTGATTTATCCGCTTCATTTGATGGAAAAGTTAAGTTATGCCCCTAAGTTTTGTTAAAATTTTAAGAACGGAAGAATAAAATGACTGAATTTGTAAATGTAATTGGTGCCGGTTTAGCCGGTAGTGAAGCTGCTTGGCAAATTGCTGAAGCGGGAGTTTCTGTACGCCTTTATGAAATGCGGCCGGAAAAATCGACAGAAGCACATCATACTTCTGATTTTGCTGAATTAGTATGCTCCAACTCTTTACGTGGCAATAGTTTAGCCAATGCGGTGGGCGTTTTAAAAGAAGAAATGCGCCGATTAAACTCCGTAATTATAACATCCGCTGATGAAACGGCAGTTCCAGCTGGTGGTGCTTTAGCTGTCGATCGTGATTCATTTTCTGCTACTGTTACTAAAAAAGTGAAAGAACATCCCAATGTGACCGTTATTTCAGAAGAAATTACTGAAATTCCAAGTGGGATTACAGTAATTGCAACTGGGCCTTTGACCTCTTCTAAATTAGCAGACGCAATTAAGGCATATAACGGTTCGGATGGCTTTTATTTTTATGATGCGGCGGCCCCGATTATTGATAAAAGTACTATCGATATGGATAAAGTATATCTGAAATCCCGCTATGATAAAGGAGAAGCAGCTTACTTAAATTGTCCTATGACTAAAGATGAATTTCATGCATTTCGCGAAGCCTTAATTACGGCAGAAGTTGCCCCTTTGAAAACATTTGAAAAAGAAAAGTATTTTGAAGGGTGTATGCCAATTGAAGTGATGGCCGCGCGTGGGGAAAAAACAATGCTTTTTGGCCCAATGAAGCCAGTAGGATTAGAAGATCCTAAAACGGGTAAGCGTCCATATGCTGTGATTCAATTACGTCAAGATAATGCTGCCGCTTCTTTATATAATATCGTTGGTTTCCAAACCCATTTAAAATGGGGAGAACAAAAACGGGTTTTCCAAATGATTCCGGGATTAGAAAATGCAGAATTTGTACGTTATGGTGTGATGCATCGTAATAGTTTTATGAATTCACCGGAATTATTACGTCCGACATACCAGTCGGTTAAACGGGATGATTTGTTTTTTGCCGGTCAAATGACAGGTGTGGAAGGCTACGTGGAAAGTGCCGCAAGTGGGTTATTAGCAGGGAAAAATGCAGCTCGTTTGGCTTTAGGACAAGCAGTCCAAACGATGCCAAAAGAAACCGTAATTGGTTCAATGGCTTATTATATTACCCATGCAGAAGGCAAACATTTTCAGCCGATGAACGCTAACTTTGGGCTATTACCAGAATTACCAGAGCGTATTCGCGATAAAAAAGTACGCTATCAAACACTAGCTGAACGAGCCTTAACTCATTTAGCACAGACAGAAATTTAAAGAAAAAAGCTATGACAAGTGTCATAGCTTTTTTGTCGTCATTAAATTGGACCATTAAAGTATGACTGTTTTTTTTATCCTGCTTTTTCTTTGTGTCATTGTGATCTTCTTGTGATTGAAAAAAAGAATAAAGTTTGTTACCTTTTTATTGTTAAGCTGACATGAGATGGCACGTTTGAAAATGGATAAAAAAAGAGTGAACCTCGCTCTAATCCTCTTTTTGCGCATTTTTTTGGAAATAAGTATGACAATATTGTGTAAATTGTGATAAAAGCAGGAAATATTGTTTAAATTCTGACAATTTGTTTGTTTTTTAATTCGTTGTATGCTACATTAATTGCGGACAGAAATGAGGTGTAAGATGACGACTTTTGACTGGCCACAAGAATTTTTACGTTACTTGCAATTTGAGAGGGGCTATTCTGTTTTAACGACAGCAGCTTATCAAGAAGATTTGCAAGATTTTCGTGACTTTTTAAAAGAAAGTGGCAACAGCGATTATTTACAAATTGATCATCGCGACGTTCGGGTGTATCTTAGCTTTTTGAATGAACGCCAGTACAGTCGTAATTCAATTAGTCGCAAAATTGCCAGTTTGCGTTCTTTTTATCAATACTTATTAAAACAAGAAGCAATTGAGGAAAATCCTTTTTCTTATATTCATTTAAAAAAGCAAAATAGTAAATTACCCCGCTTTTTTTATGAAAATGAAATGGCAGCGCTCTTTCAAGCCGCGCAAGGGGATAAGCCTCTTGAAATTCGCAACCGTGCTTTACTAGAAATTCTTTATGGTTCTGGTTTACGGGTAAGTGAATGTGCAAAATTAACATTAGGTGCAATTGACTGGCAAGGTGAAGTCTTATTGATTCACGGTAAAGGGAGTAAGGATCGTTATGTTCCTTTTGGTTCTTATGCGCAAGTTGCTTTACAAGAATATTTGACATTAGCTAGACCTCACTTGATGGAAAATGTCGCAGAAGATCATCCTTTTGTTTTTGTTAATCAAAGAGGTGGCCCTATTACTACTAGAGGTATTGAGTACATTTTTAATCAACTGATTAAAAAGAGTAGTTTGGATAGCAAAATTCATCCCCATATGCTGCGGCACACATTTGCTACTCATTTACTGAATAATGGGGCAGATATGCGAACCGTACAAGAATTATTGGGACACGCTAATTTATCATCAACCCAAATATATGCCCATGTCACAAAGGAAAGTTTACAAAATAATTATCGCAAATTTCATCCGCGGGCACAGGAATAAGGGATTTAAACTTAGGAGGAATATGATGGAATCACAATTTCATTCCACTACAATTTGTGCGGTGGAAAAAGACGGCAAGTTTGCTATGGCCGGAGATGGCCAAGTAACAATGGGAGAACAAGTTGTTATGAAAGGAACTGCCAAAAAAGTACGCCGTATTTATAACGGCGAAGTTGTCGTTGGCTTTGCTGGTAGTGTAGCCGATGCTTTTACCTTAGAAGAAAAATTTGAAGCCAAATTAAATGAATATAATGGTAATTTACAACGGGCAGCCGTAGAGTTAGCGCAAGAGTGGCGGACACAACAATCTATGCAAAAATTAGAAGCAATGCTGATCGTCATGAATAAAGAAGAAATGCTGTTAGTCTCAGGAACTGGTGAAGTTATTACGCCTGACGATGGAATTTTGGCAATCGGTTCTGGTGGTAACTATGCTTTAGCTGCTGCTCGGGCGATGAAAAAATACAATAATGATGAAATGACTGCCAAAGAAATTGCAGAAAATGCACTAAATATTGCGGCAGACATTTGTATCTTTACTAACCACAATATTATTGTGGAAGAAATGTAGTGAGGGAATTTTATGAATGAAATGACAAAATCACCCCGCCAAATTGTGGCGGAACTTGACCAGTATATTGTAGGACAAAAAGATGCAAAAAAATCGGTTGCTGTCGCTTTGCGCAATCGCTACAGACGCTTGCAATTAGATGAAGAAATGCAACAAGATGTAACTCCGAAAAATATTCTTTTAATTGGACCGACAGGCGTAGGGAAAACAGAAATTGCCCGCCGCTTAGCTAAAATCGTCCAAGCCCCTTTTGTAAAAGTCGAAGCGACAAAATTTACTGAAGTGGGTTATGTGGGGCGCGATGTGGAATCAATGGTTCGAGATTTAGTCGAAAATGCAATTCAAATTGTGCGTAAAGAGCAATACAGCCGCGTCTATACCCGAGCAGTCAAAAAAGCCAATCGTCGATTGGTAAAAGTACTGGTGCCAGGAATTAAAAAAGAACAAAAGAAAACTAGTAATCCTTATGAACAAATGATGAATATTTTTAATACGCAACAAGAAGAACCAAAAGAAGAATTAACCGAAGAAATTAAAACGAATCGCCAAGCGATTTTTGAACAGTTAGAACGTGGTGTATTAGATGAAAGAGAAGTCACCATTGAAATTGACGAGCCCAAAACAAAAGGTCCTGTGATGAACAACGGGTTAGAACAAATGGGTATTGATATTAACGAAACACTCGAAGCTTTAAAACCGCAAAAGAAAGTAGAACGTACAGTAACGGTTAAAGAAGCACGAGAACTTTTAGTGCAAGAAGAATCGGCCAAACTGGTTAATGATGCGGATATTCACAGTGAAGCAATTCGATTAGCTGAAGCAAATGGCATAATCTTTATTGATGAATTTGATAAAATTACTTCACGCTCCCAACAATCTGGTGAAGTCTCAAGAGAAGGGGTACAACGAGATATTTTACCAATTGTAGAAGGTTCTCAAGTAAATACCAAATATGGCATGATTCAGACAGATCACATTTTATTTATCGCTTCTGGGGCCTTTCATGTGGCAAAGCCTAGTGATTTGATTCCAGAATTACAAGGTCGTTTCCCAATTCGCGTTGAATTAGACGATTTAACAGCAGACGATTTTATCAAGATATTGACAGAACCAAACAATTCTTTAATCAAGCAATATATCGCGTTACTCGGAACGGAAAATGTCAAAGTCATCTTTACCAAAGAAGCGATTGAAAAGATTGCACAAATCGCTTTTGATGTCAATCGTGATACCGATAATATTGGTGCTAGACGTTTGCATACTATCTTGGAAAAATTACTGGAAGATTTGTTATTTGAAGCACCCGACATGCAAATGGGAGAAATTACGATCACTGCCGCTTATGTCGAAGAAAAATTAGATGCTATTGTAAAAAATCAAGATTTAAGTCGCTACATTTTGTAACCACAGGAAGGAAAATGAAAAAGATGACAACTTTATTAGACAAAACACGCCGTATCAATCAGTTACTGCAACAAAAAAATACGTTTGATATGACATTGGAGCTGCCCTATAACAATATGGCGTTAATTTTAGGGGATATTTTGGATAGTAATGCCTATATTATTAGTAGTGAAGGCGTCTTGTTAGGTTTTAATGAAAAACATGATGTGAATAACGATCGCGTTAAAAATATGTTTGAAGAAAAACAATTTCCCCAAATTTACACTGAAGTGGTTGACCATTTGACTAAAACAGAAGCAAATATTCCCATTTCTTCTGATATGACTGCTTTTCCAATTGAACAACGAGAAAAATATCCGAATGGGTTAACTACAGTGGTGCCGATTTTTGGTGCCGGTGAACGTTTGGGCACTATTATTTTGGCACGGATGGATACCGCTTTTGACGAAGATGATTTAGTCTTAGCTGAGTATGGTGCAACGGTAGTAGGTATGCAGTTCTTGTATCAAAAATCCCGCGATATTGAAGCAGATGTCAGAAGTGCAACTGCTGTTCAGATGGCGATTAGTACGCTTTCTTATAGTGAATTAAAAGCAGTCCAAGCGATTTTTGCCGCTTTACAAGGAGATGAAGGACGCTTAACAGCTTCCAGTATTGCCGATGAAATTGGAATTACGCGTTCTGTGATTGTGAATGCTTTACGAAAATTGGAATCAGCTGGCATTATTGAATCCCGTTCACTGGGGATGAAAGGGACGTATTTACGCGTTTTAAACAAACGCTTTAAAGAAGAATTGGATAAACACAGTCACTAATATTAACAAGAAGGTATAGGACAGCGAAATGAGGAGGTGCCGTAAATGACGGTGACAATTGAAAATGATCAATTACGTGCCAAAATTGCGTTACATGGTGCAGAGTTACAAAGTTTAGTTAGCAAAACGACAGAATTGGAATATATATGGCAAGCCGATCCCAAATATTGGGGAAAGCATGCGCCGATTTTATTTCCTATCGTAGGGGGACTAAAAGAAGATAGTTACCGTTATAAAGGCAAAACCTATCATTTGCCTAAACACGGCTTTGCCCGCAACATGGACTTTTCATTATTAGAAGAAACTGGCGATAGCGCTAGCTTTATTCTGAAAACCACAGAAGAAACAAAAGCAGTCTTTCCGTTTGATTTTGAATTAATCATTCGTTATGAACTGGGCGGTGAAGGTTTAACTGTAAAATATGAAGTGGAAAATTTAGCGGAAGAAGAAATGTTCTTTTCAATTGGTGGACACCCAGCTTTTAATGTACCATTGGAAAAAGGGCTGAATTTTGAGGATTACTATTTGGCCTTTTCACCCCGTAAATCTCGATTGAGTTTACCGCTTGCTGGTAATTATATTGATTTAGAGCAACGGACGTTGGGACAAACCAATACGAATTTAGCTTTAACTCATGATATGTTTAAAAATGACGCGGTAATTTTTGAAACTAAGGGACTAAATGCTATTTCTATTTGTAGTGAAAAATCCCCTCATAGTGTGACGTTAAGTTACAAAGACATGCCTTATGTGGGAATTTGGTCGCCTTATCCAACAGAATCACCTTTTGTCTGTATTGAACCGTGGTGTGGGATTGCCGATACTACAGATGCTACAGGTGAATTAATTGAAAAATTGGGTATACAACAGTTGGCTGGTCGTGAAAAATTTGCAACTAAATATGCCATCACAGTGAAATAAAATAAAAAGACCTTTAAAAGTTTTAAACTTTTAAAGGTCTTTTTATAGAAAAAAATTATATTTTTTGCAAACAAACTCTTAGCGAAATCATGTCAGAACTGAAAGAAATTTAATAAATAATTTTTTCTAATTCTGACTTAAGGCAAAAAAGGTGAGGGTCACTAAGAGTTTGTTTCAATTTTCCCTTCAGTTTTTCTTAGATGAATCCTTATGCCGATTTAAACCAAAGGGGATGCGGCTTTCAGTGCCGTTTTTGATTCGTTTAATATTATCGCGATGGCGATAAAAAATAAAAATAGTCAACCCGCAGGCAATTAAAGTTAATAACCAATTGTGTTGGGGTAAAACCTGAGGCCAAACTTCAGGTAAAATGACGGTTGATAATGTAATCAAAACAGCTGCAATCATGCTGGTTAAACTCACCATGCTGGTAACGAAAAGGCAAACAACAAAAATCGTAGCCGAATATAAAAAGAAGATAGGACTATAACCCAATAACATACCTGCACTAGTTGCTACGGCCTTACCGCCTTTAAATCCAGCGAAAATGGGGAAAGTATGACCTAAAATAGCACAAACACCAAACCACAAGGGGTTGATATTGCTCACGTGAAATAACGTAGGCAAAAGAGTAGCTAACGTTCCTTTTAAGATATCCATTAACAAAACAACAGTTCCAGCCGGCTTACCTAATACACGAAAAGTATTGGTGGTACCGGTATTACCACTGCCAAATTGGCGAATATCTTTTTGATAGAATAGTTTTCCAATCCAAACGCCAGAGGGAATTGATCCTAATAAGTAGGCGATTATCATTAAAATAATTATTTTCATACAAAACCTCAATTCTTCAAACTAGCGTAATTTTAGCATGAAAGAAATATAGGAACAACTCTTTGCCAATATTTCTTCATTAGCGTATAGTCTAACTAATTAATATTATAATTTAAAGGAGTGTTTGTTATGTTTGAAAATCCTAGTCAAGAGAAAATCTTTCAAATTTTAAAAGAAGCCAAAAATATCGCAGTGGTCGGCTTAAGCCCAAAAGAAGATCGGGTTAGTTTTCAAATTGCCCGCTTGTTGCAAAATCATGGCTATCGTATCATTCCGGTAAACCCACAACATGTCGATAGTGAAATTTTAGGTGAAAAAGTTTATGCTGATTTAGCCAGTATCCCAGACAAAATTGATATTGTTGATATCTTCCGGCGCAGTGAATTTTTACCAGAAGTGGCGGCTGACTTTTTAAAAACCGATGCAAAAGTTTTTTGGGCGCAATTGGGTTTGCAAAGTGAGCAAGCGTGGGAAATGCTGCAAAATGCAGGGCGAAACGACGTGATTATGAATCGTTGTATCAAAATTGAATTAAATAAAATGGTATAGATAAAATAAGACTAAGCAAACGGATAAACGACTTATGAGAAGTTGGGAAGAAAGTTTGTTTAGTCTTTCTTTGCCTATCAAAATAGTAAAATTTTATTTTTCTTCAAAAACCAAATAAGAACGTATGTTTCCTTGCACTTTTACCCAGTTAAAGCGTATCTTTAAAATTTCTCATTTATTTAAGACTTTTTTTCACACGTTTTTTAGAGTAAGATAGAGGAAGCGCACTTTTAGATTGCGTTAAAAAAGTCATAAAAGGGTTTGACCCACTACTTTTATCAAAGGAGCGTTTGCTTTGGCAAAAAAAACAACAGAGTACAATGATGCCTCCATTCAGGTCCTAGAAGGACTTGAGGCAGTTCGAAAACGTCCGGGAATGTATATTGGTTCAACCGATAGTCGCGGCTTGCACCATTTAGTTTATGAAATTGTCGATAATTCTGTCGACGAGGCATTATCAGGATTTGGTAATGAGATTTCTGTCACCATTAATCAAGATAATAGTATTACCGTTAGCGATAACGGTCGTGGGATGCCAGTTGGTATGCACGCATCGGGTATACCAACAGTTGAAGTTATTTTTACTGTTTTGCATGCTGGTGGAAAATTTGGCCAAGGAGGATACAAAACTTCTGGTGGTCTTCATGGTGTAGGGGCGAGTGTTGTCAATGCATTATCAAAATGGCTGACGGTCACCATTGTTCGTGATGGTGTGATTTATGAAGAAAAATTCATCAATGGTGGAAAGCCGCAGGGAACTTTGAAAAAAATAGGTAAAACGAAAAAGAAAAATGGCACTACAGTCACTTTTTTACCAGATGATACAATTTTTTCGACAATTAAATTCTCATATGAAACTTTAGCAGAACGATTAAGAGAATCTGCTTTTTTATTGCGGGACGTTAAAATTACTTTAACGGATTTAAGAGGCGAGACACCTGTTATAGAAGTTTTTCATTTTGAAGAAGGAATTAAAGAATTTGTTGATTATCTCAATGAAGAAAAAGATTCTCTTACTCCTGTCATCTATTTTAGTGGCGAAAAAGACGGTATTGAAGTTGAAGTTGCCATGCAATATAACGATGGGTATTCGGAAAATATTTTATCTTTTGTCAATAATGTCCGGACCAAAGATGGTGGTACACATGAAGCGGGAATGAAGGCTTCTTTGACAAAAGCTTTTAATGAATATGCTCGCAAAGTGAATCTATTAAAAGAAAAAGACCGTAACCTAGAAGGCAGCGATTTTCGGGAAGGCTTAGCTGCTGTTCTTTCTATTCGAGTTCCAGAGAATTTATTACAATTTGAAGGTCAAACAAAAGAAAAGTTAGGAACACCAAGTGCTCGAAATGCAGTCGATGGGGTTTTAGGTGAGCAGTTAGGATTTTATTTACAAGAAAATAGTGAAATGAGTCAAATGCTAGTCCGAAAAGCTATTAAAGCCAGAGAGGCTAGAGAAGCTGCTCGTAAAGCACGGGAAGAAAGTCGCACAGGTAAAAAGCGTAAAAAAGGCGAGTCTTTACTTTCTGGTAAATTGACCCCCGCGCAATCCCGCAATCCTAAGAAAAATGAATTGTATTTAGTCGAAGGGGATTCTGCCGGCGGTTCGGCAAAACAAGGACGCGATCGTAAGTTCCAAGCAATTTTGCCTTTACGAGGAAAAGTGATCAATACTGAAAAAGCGAAGTTGCAAGACATTTTAAAAAATGAAGAAATTAATACAATGATTTATACAATTGGTGCGGGTGTAGGGCCAGAATTTGCTATTGAGGATTGTAATTATGACAAAGTCATTATCATGACTGATGCGGATACCGATGGTGCGCACATTCAAGTATTACTTTTAACCTTCTTTTATCGTTATATGAAACCATTAATTGAGGCTGGAAAAGTATATATTGCTTTACCACCACTTTATAAAGTTTCCAAGGGAGCAGGTAAAAAAGCTGTGACAGAGTATGCTTGGACAGATGAAGAATTGCAACAAGTTATCCAAAAAGTTGGCAAAGGTTATATGCTACAACGGTATAAAGGATTAGGGGAAATGAATGCTGAACAATTGTGGGAAACCACCATGGACCCAGAGACTCGGACATTAATTCGAGTAAGAATCGATGATGCCGCAAAAGCAGAACGACGTGTTACGACCTTAATGGGGGATAAAGTTGAACCCCGCCGAAAGTGGATTGAAAGTCATGTCCAGTTCTCATTAGAAGAAGACGGGAGCATCTTAGAAAAAAAAGCAGACGAAGAAGCTCCTAACAGTGAAATTTTTGATGAAGAAAAGGCACATGCCCAAAACTCAGATTCCCAAAAAGAAAATGCTACAGAAATTAGTTTATTTGAAGAGTAGGAGGTGGCAAAGTGGAACACAATCATAATGTTCAAGAATTAACACTTGAGGAAGTCATGGGCGACCGCTTTGGCCGCTATTCAAAATATATTATTCAAGAACGGGCATTACCTGATATTCGTGATGGGTTAAAACCGGTTCAACGCCGTATTTTATTTAGTATGAATAAAGATGGCAATACTTACGAAAAAGCGTTTCGTAAATCAGCTAAATCTGTCGGAAATATCATGGGGAATTACCATCCTCATGGTGACAGTAGTATTTATGAAGCGATGGTTCGTATGAGCCAAGATTGGAAACTGCGGGCAATTTTAATTGAAATGCACGGTAATAATGGGAGTATGGACGGAGATCCGCCAGCTGCAATGCGTTATACTGAAGCACGCTTGTCCCAATTAAGTGGTGAATTACTAAAAGATATTGAAAAAGAAACGATTGATATGGTATGGAACTTTGACGATACGGAAAAAGAACCAACTGTTTTACCGGCGAAGTTTCCAAATCTTTTGGTAAATGGTTCCACTGGTATTTCTGCTGGTTATGCAACTGAAATCCCGACTCACAATTTAACAGAAGTGATTAATGGCACCATTTATTTAATTGATCATCCCACCGCTACCTTGGATAAATTAATGGAGTTTATTCCTGGACCTGATTTTCCTACGGGAGGTATCTTACAAGGAAAAGCGGAGTTGAAAAAAGCGTATGAAAATGGCAGAGGAAAAGTTATCTTGCGTTCTCTTACCGAGATTGAAAAAATCAAAGGGAATAAAGAACAAATTGTTGTGACTGAAATTCCTTATGAAGTAAACAAAGCTACGCTGGTGAAGAAAATTGATGAAATTCGTCTAGCTAAGAAGATTGACGGTATTGCAGAAGTTCGCGATGAAACTGATCGTACTGGTTTGCGTATAGTCGTAGAATTAAAAAAAGATGCCAATGCAGAAGGTATTTTAAATTATTTGTTCAAAAATACTGAGCTGCAAATCAATTACAATTTTAACATGGTTGCCATTGATGAAATGCGACCTAAACAAGTAGGCCTACTTACTATTTTAAATAGCTATATTAAACATCGACGTGATGTTGTCTTAAAACGTAGTCGTTTTGAATTAGATAAAGCCCAAAAACGGCAGCATATTGTCGATGGTTTAATGAAAGCATTATCGATTCTAGATGAAGTAATTGCTACTATTCGCGGTAGTAAAGATAAAAAAGATGCCAAAAACAACTTGATTGTTGCGCATGGCTTTACTGAAGCACAGGCAGAAGCAATTGTAAATTTACAATTGTATCGTCTAACAAATACTGATATAACTCAATTGCAGCAAGAAGCAAAAGAATTAGCGGCTTATATTGCCGAATTGAAAAAGATTCTAGATAATGAAACGGAACTTTTAAGTGTCATTAAAAAAGAGTTGAAAGAAGTTAAAAAGAGTTATGGGCAACCTCGTTTGACACAAATTGAAGCTGAAATTAAAGAATTGAAAATTGAAACAGAAGTTCTTGTAGCTCAAGAAGATGTCATTGTTTCAGTTACCCATGATGGCTATATTAAACGAAGCAGTTTGCGTTCTTATGCAGCTTCTAAACCTGAAGAATTAGGAATGAAGGATGGAGATTTTGTTTTATATACGGGTGAAGTGAATACCCTGGATCACCTTCTGTTAATTACCAATAAGGGAAATGTCATTTATCGTCCGGTCCATGAATTACCTGATTTGCGTTGGAAAGAAATTGGGGAACATATTTCCCAAACAATGCTCAATATGGCTGTGGATGAAGCAATTATTGCGGTTTATCCATATAAACAGTTAGATCCAGCTAAAAATTTTGTCGTTATAACCAAAAATGGTTTTATCAAGCAAACAAAAATGAGTGAATTTGAGCCATGGCGGACTTATAAGAGTCGTCCTCTAGCCATTGTAAAATTTAAAGATACAGAAGATGTTATTACGAATGTATTTTTAGTAGATGAAAATGATGCTTTGGATGTTTTCTTGGTTAGTTATCGTGGTTTTGGCTTACGCTATGCTTTGAGTGAAGTTCCTGTTGTGGGACCGAAAGCTGCGGGAGTTAAATCGATGAATTTAAAAGCTGATGATTTTGTAGTTAACGGACAGCTGGTTTATCCGATGGGAGACAACCCCGTAATTATTGTTACGCAAAGAGGTGCTGTAAAAAGAATGTTAGCACAAGAATTGAATCAATTAGGTCGAGCTAAACGGGGTCTTATGGTCTTGCGAGAATTAAAAAATAATCCCCACCGCATAGTATACATGGGAAATGGCAGCGATCAAACATTAGTACTTACCAATCAAAAAGGACAGCAAACGGAAATAAGTGTGAATCAGTTCAATATCGCTGATCGCACTTCAAATGGTTCTTTTGTTATGGATGAAAAAAATGGTGGCCAAATAATGGATGTGCAAGAATTAAAACATCCAATAATTATAAAAGATTAATCTGTTATATCGTTTGTGTTTAAAAAGCATTTCTGTATTAATACAGAAATGCTTTTTTGTGAGCATGAACTCCAATGAAAAGGCTTATTTAATAAAAAGATAATCTCTTCACATTCCTTGTTATCATTTGTATGGCAGTGTTTACATGTGTCTTTATAAGATAACGCAACAAATAGTTCAATTACACACAAGAAAATGCTTGCAAAGTGAAAGTGATGTGTTATACTGTGTTCGTAAAGCTGTTACATAAGTATAGCTAATTTTTAAGGAGGTCCATTCAATGGAACAATGGAACGGATTTAAAGGCAAAGCTTGGCAAAATGAAGTGAACGTACGTGATTTTATCCAAGCCAACTACACACAATTTGACGGCACAGATGAATTTCTAGCTGGCCCAACAGAAGCAACGACAAAACTTTGGGATCAAGTAATGGAATTAAACCAACAAGAACGTGACAATGGTGGCGTTTTAGATATGGATACCAAAGTGGTTTCGACAATCACTTCTCATGGTCCTGGTTATTTAAACAAAGAATTAGAAACAGTTGTCGGTTTCCAAACTGAAAAACCTTTCAAACGCAGCTTACAACCATTCGGTGGAATCCGCATGTCTGAACAAGCCGCTGAAGCGTATGGCTATGAAATCGATCCTGAAATTTCACATATTTTCCGTGACTATCGTAAAACACATAATCAAGGCGTTTTTGATGCCTATACACCTGAAATGCGCGCAGCACGTCGCTCTGGCGTTATCACTGGTTTACCAGATGCTTATGGTCGAGGCCGTATCATTGGCGACTATCGTCGGGTAGCGTTATATGGGGTAGACTTCTTAATTAAAGAAAAACAAAAAGATTTATTCAACTGTGGCAATGGTACGATGTCTGATGACGTAATTCGCCAACGGGAAGAATTAAACGAACAATTACGGGCATTAAACGAATTAAAAGAGCTTGGTACGATTTATGGCTTTGATATTTCACAACCGGCTACTAATGCCAAAGAAGCTTTCCAATGGTTATACCTTGGCTACTTAGCTGCGATTAAAGAACAAAATGGTGCGGCAATGTCTCTTGGTCGTACATCAACTTTCTTAGATATTTATGTTGAACGTGACTTACAAAATGGTGTTTTAACAGAAGAAGAAGCACAAGAAATTGTCGATCATTTTGTAATGAAATTGCGCTTGGTTAAATTTGCGCGGACACCCGATTACAACGCTCTATTTTCTGGCGACCCAACTTGGGTAACAGAATCTATCGGGGGTATCGGAGAAGATGGCCGTCATATGGTCACAAAAAATAGTTTCCGTTTCTTGCACACCTTATCAAACTTAGGGCCTGCGCCAGAACCAAACTTGACTGTTTTATGGTCGACACGTCTTCCACATAACTTCAAAACATTCTGTGCCAAAATGAGTATTCAAACTTCCGCAATTCAATATGAAAACGATGATGTAATGCGTCCACATTGGGGTGACGACTACGGAATCGCTTGTTGTGTTTCTGCGATGCGCATTGGGAAACAAATGCAATTCTTTGGCGCGCGTGCCAACTTGGCGAAAACATTGTTATATGCGATTAACGGTGGGGTTGATGAAAAATCAAAAGCACAAGTGGGACCAAAATATCAGCCGATTACTTCTGAATATCTCGCTTACGACGAAGTTGTTGAAAAATACGATGCCATGATGGACTGGATCACAGAATTGTATCTGAATACATTAAACATTATCCATTACATGCACGATAAATATTCCTACGAACGTATTGAAATGGCATTACAAGATACCGATATCTTACGCACTATGGCCACTGGTATTGCAGGCTTCTCTGTAGCCGTTGACTCTTTATCTGCGATTAAATATGCCAAAGTTAAAACAGTTCGTGATGAAAATGGTATCGTAGAAGACTACATCATTGAAGGAGACTATCCAAAATATGGGAACAACGATGATCGCGTCGACGAAATCGCTGTGAACTTATTGAAGACCTTCATGACAAAAGTAAAACGTAACAAAACATATCGGGATGCTAAACATACCACTTCTATTTTGACGATTACTTCCAATGTTGTTTACGGGAAGAAAACGGGAAATACACCAGACGGGCGTCGCGCTGGTCAACCATTTGCGCCAGGAGCTAACCCAATGCACGGTCGCGATACTCACGGTGCGTTAGCAAGCTTGTCTTCTGTAGCGAAAATTCCTTACGACTACTCACTAGATGGTATTTCCAATACCTTCTCTATCGTGCCAAAGGCATTAGGTCGTGATGAAGCAACACAAGAAGAAAACTTAGCTACAATGTTAGACGGTTATGCGGCAAAAGGTGGTCACCACTTGAATATTAACGTCTTCAATCGGGACACCTTGTTAGATGCGCAAGCACATCCAGAAAAATACCCACAATTAACTATTCGGGTATCCGGTTATGCCGTTAACTTTATCAAGTTAACCAAAGAACAACAAGATGATGTCATTGCGCGGACAATGCACGAATCGATGTAATAAAAAAAGTACGATAAGGTGGCGGATGGGAAACTATCCGCCGCTTTTGTTTTTCATTACAAGAAAGCAGGCCGCGTTTTACCGGGAGTATCTAGCCAGCAAACATGAGCCGTTTGCTTTTCTTATACGAAAGGAAGTTATTTGGATGACTGTGACAGGTCGTATTCATTCTACTGAAAGCTTTGGTTCCGTTGACGGACCGGGCATTCGGTTTATCGTTTTTACCCAAGGGTGTCGAATGCGTTGTGAGTTTTGTCATAACCCGGATACTTGGAAAATTGGGACGGGGACAGAACGGACAGCCGATGATGTTTTAGAAGAAGCTTTAAAATATAAAGAATTTTGGGGTGAAAAAGGTGGCATTACCATCAGTGGTGGGGAACCGTTACTCCAAATGGATTTTTTAATCGATTTATTCAAAAAAGCAAAAGCCGCGGGTGTGCATACCACCATTGATACATGTGGCCAACCGTTTACAAGAGAAGAACCCTTCTTTTCCCAATTCAATACCTTAATGGAATATACGGATTTATTGTTATTTGATATCAAACATATCGACAATGACGCCCATAAAAAGTTGACCAAACAAGCCAACACCCCAATTTTGGAAATGGCGCGCTATTTATCTGAAATCAATAAACCCGTTTGGATTCGCCATGTTTTAGTTCCTCATAGAAGCGATTATGATGAATATTTAATCCGATTAGATGCCTTTATTCAAACGCTGCAAAATGTCGATAAGGTAGAAATCTTACCTTATCATACGATGGGCAAGTACAAATGGCAGGAAATGGGTTTGAAATATCCCTTGGAAGGTATTGAACCACCAACTGAAACTCGCGTAAAAAATGCGAAGGAACTGTTGCATACTGATAACTATACAAAATATTTAACCCGTTAAAATTAACAGGAAAGATGCATTTTTGATTGAATCTTTCCTGTTTTTTGCTATCATAAAGAAGAATGGAAAACCTATGATAATTAAAGGAGTGTCCTACATGTCAAAAATTTTAGTTTTTGGTCATCAAAATCCAGATACTGATGCGATTGGTGCAGCTATTGCCTTTGCTTACTTGCAAGATGCATTACGTGAAGAAACAGTTGAAGCTGTCGCACTGGGAAATCCAAGTGAAGAAACGCAATATGCGTTAGACCATTTTGGTTTAAAAGCACCACGTGTGATTAAAAATGCCAAAGATGATACTGAAAATGTGATGTTAGTTGATCACAATGAATTTCAACAAAGTGTAAGTGATATTACCGATGTTAATATCTTAGCAGTGGTCGATCATCATCGGATTGCAAATTTTGAAACAGCTAATCCTTTATACTATCGTGCTGAACCTGTGGGCTGTACAAGTACAATTGTTTTAAAGTTATATAAAGAAGCTGATGTAACAATTCCCAAAGCGATTGCTGGTATAATGTTATCCGCTATTATTTCAGATACATTACTATTTAAATCACCTACTTGTACACCAGAAGATGTCGCTGCAGCTAAAGAACTTGCTATACTTGCCGAAACAGATTATGAAGCTTATGGCTTAGAAATGTTGAAAGCTGGGACTAACTTAAGTGATAAATCTGCTAACTTCTTATTAGATCTTGATGCTAAAAGTTTCCCAATGGGAGATAAAAATATTCGTATTGGTCAAGTTAATACTGTTGACTTAGATGAAGTTTTCAATCGCCAAGCTGAATTAGAAGCTGCTATGAAAGAAGAAAATAACAAAAAGGGTTACGATTTATTTGTTTTGATTGTGACGAACATCTTAGATAGTGATTCTGAATTGTTAGTTGTCGGCGACGCAAAAGAAAAAATTGAAACAGCGTTTAATACGAAGTTAGAAAATAACCGAGCTTTATTAAAAGGTGTAGTTTCTCGCAAAAAACAAGTTGTACCCCAACTAACAGAAGCTTTTGCTTAAGCCACATTATTAATGTTTCTTTTATGTATACCCGAGTGATAGCGAAAACTTTTTTATTACTTTTTAGATAATAAAAAAGAGCGCTGATTCATCGGGTTTTTTATATGGCGTCAGACAATTAAAAAATAGGAGTAATGGTGAAAAATGAAATTTTATTATGGTGGTAGTAAAAAAGAAGCTTATCAAAATATAGCCTGTAATAAGACTTTTCAGCACTTATGTAGGTATTTATATCAGCATGAACAGTCGATTTTGCGTGATTTAAAACAAAATATTACGATGCCTGATCTAGAAAAAACTATTGATACAGCAATTGAATTGAAGTTAGTTTTACGAGAAAATCGGCGTTATCGTTTAATGTTTCCTGTTGTGTCTAAAGAGATGAGCATTACAATTACACAAGAAGACGCTTTTCAAGTTGCTTTGAAACAATTAAGAGAAGAATCGCCTGCTAATTTTTTAGCCGCGCTTAATTATTTTTACAATTTGACGCAACAAGACCATTTTTATGGTGTAATGGATTCTATTTCATTAGCCGGAGTAGCTGTTTTAAAAAGTGAAGAACTTACGCTGATTAGTGGCCAAGTAGAGGAAAGTATAAGAACATTACCCCAATATTTTGACGCTTTAACAAAAGAACAGGAAGCAGAAAAAAGTGACTTATATGCAATTATCGGCGATGTGGATCCAATTTATGCGGGAACACAATTTGCCTATATTATTCAAAGAGTAGAACAAAGGAAAAAAGTACGTCCTTCTATCTTTACTCAAGCGTTAATAATGTCAGAAATTTTGGCTACAGATGAAAGTGGTACTTTACAATTGAAGATACCTACTTTGACAAGTGGCGGTAAAAATCTTATTACAATACCGTCAGACGTTTTTAGATGGCAGCTATTATTTGCAAAATTATTAGAGGATAGAAAAGATAATTTTATACAATATATTCTTTTAACTAAAAATTAAAAAAATCAAAATTATTCTGGTTTTATTAGCCATAAAATTACTGCTCCCTTATTTTTCTTTGAAATCGATTCGTTTAAATAATATTAAATTAAAAAATAATAACAATTATTGTTGAAATTCTAATAATATGATGATATTATTATTATAGAATGAATCAGGAGGGCTTCTGAATGGAGAAAATAAAAAAAGAGTATGTGAAAAGTAAAGCGGCTACTAATGGTGAGATGGTTCAATTTATTTCAATGGCAGAAATCGAAGCAGCTCGGGCGGAACTAAAAGCTAATCAGATTGACGAAAGCCATTTTTCTGATGGTGAAATTATTTTAGCAATCCAGCAAAAACAAGACATTGGAGCACAAACCATTATTCCGATTGTTGTAGATTGGTTGATAGAAAATAATTTTATCGTAACTGGGGCCCAAGCAATTAAATATTTATTAGAGAATGCAAAATATGATCAGCAACCGCGATTATATAAAGTGGTTGGCGATTTAGATTTTGATACCAATGGAAAATTTTATTTAATTGTAGCAACAAGTCCTAAGCGTAAAGTTGAATCTTTATTCAAAGTCTATACCAATGGTGTGATTAAAGAATTATGGGTAGAAAAATAGATTGTGGGAGAAGTGAGAAATCACTTCTTTTTTATTATTTCCAATTTTACGAGACACTATTACTAGGGTGTAGCAATAAGCGAGAAACTATTTGAAGTTTTGCAAATAAACTTGATGAGGTGGTATTTTTGTAATGGAGTAAAGGTATAAGCGAGCCTAGGAAAAAATTAAAAGACGTTAGAATCTCAGTGGCTAGATTCTAACGTCTTTTTTTAATCTATCCTGTCTTTTTTATTGGTGTATGTAAAAAGAAAAGACTGAAGAACGTGATATTAATTGTGGCAGCAATAATACTTCCTACGTTAGGTAGGGAAAAGTCGGTAAGAAATACACTATAAAAAACACTTACTAAATAAATCAAAATATCGATTACCATTAAGATCGCAAAGATAAAGGGATATTTTCGATTTAAAAAAACAATTAGAAAGAAAAAAAGTGCCATCAAAGTTGCCAATATTTGAATACCTGCAGCTAACAGATATACAAAAGAATGAATATTACCGCTAGGAAGAAAAGTGCGTAAGAACAAAATTAGAAAGGAAAAAAAGTAAAACGTGGTAGCTTCCTTAAATTCAGTTTGGTCAGTTTTTTTGCAAAAGTAATAAAGCATGGCGCTAAAAACGACTGTGAAAAAAATAAAGAGATGATTAAAAAAACTTGATAGATTATTGCTTTCCCCAATCATATTTAATGATACTTGTGTCGCAAGTGCAGCTACGAAATATTCAATACAAAATGTTGATATAAAAAGAATTGTAGCAATAAATCCGCAAGATACGGTAGAGTACTTTAGTAATTTTAAATTCGACATAACTTCGCTCCAAATATTTATTCTAATCAATAATAACAAAATAATAAGTAAATGTCGAACTGTTCTCATAAAAAAAGAATTTTATTAATTTCATATGAAAAAGAAAAAAAGTCTAGCTGTCTACGATACAAAAGTAGAAGCTAGACTTGTTCTTTACTGACGTTGTTGCCGTTTACGAACTTTTTTAGTCCAAAAGCCACCAGAAATATATTTTGGCTCGTATGAAATTATAAAAGCTCGTTCTTCTATGCTTTTAATTAATTGATATAATTGCCGTTCATTTTTCCGTGGGGATAAAATTTCTAACACAACACGTTCTCCTTCAAGTCCCTGGGCGTTGCTTTGGGTCACGCCATAGCCATTGTCCCGTAAAACTTTTGGCAAATTATTATCTTCGCTGGTATTGGAAGGTAATATGGCGGTAACCATGATATAGCCAAGTGCTAACTTATCTTCTATCTTAATACCTACGCTTATCCCAACCGCATAGCCTAAGGCGTAAACAAATAAGTTTATCGGATCATCTAAGCGATCTAAGACCATTGAAAGACCTAGAATATATATTGTAATCTCCACCATACTTACTAATGGTGCAATGACCCGATAACCTTTCATCGTTAACATAAAACGCAATGTATTAAGCGTAATATAAGCAAAGTTAATAGCAAAAATCATAAATAAAAGTTTGAAGTCCAATTAAAAACCCCCTTATTGCTCCAAAATACACTACATAGGTAAAAATTACAATTGAAACACTAATCAAAACGGAATATTATTGCAAAAATATTAAGAATAGATTACAATTGTTATATAGAACAACCGTTATAGAAATAGGGGGTGGAATAATGAGTCGGCGTCTTTTGCTTGTAAGTCATGGTATTGTAGCACTTTTTGGTTTATATTATTCTATTTATTTATTAATAATTAATCCGGAAACTTTGTTTTCAGTTGAGCACGCTCTGAGTTATCACCCAACATTTGACCATTTTCTATTTATTTTTTTCAAGTTTCTTTTAATTTCTATAAGTAGTTTTTTTGCTTATGCTGCGTTACGTTTTGTACTTCCTTTTAGTAGTTATTATTCCTTTGGACAAGGACTGATATTGTTAGGCCTCGCTTTAATTATTGGGTACTTGCCTTTAGGAATTAGAATCTTTTTGCTTATGATGGGATTATTTCAAAGTAGTGTGATTGTCTATCATAAATTCACATTGTTGTAAACGTTTTTTTGAAGATTGGTAAGTCCAAAATCACTAACTTATTTTAAGTATCTGGTTTTTTATAACCGGATACTTTTTTTGTAACTAAAACACATTAAATAATAATGCTCATTATTGTCTCATAATAGTAGCGCGTCATATTTTATAGTGTCTAAATTTCGTTATATAATTTTTGTTTGAAGAGATGTTGAAAGAATTTTTTAATAGAGAATACACTCTACCAATACTGTTATCGTATTCATAATTACACCTACAAACGCTTTATATAGCGGCTGTTTTAAATGATTTGGATTGTAATGAAATTATTTTATGGAAAACGAGTTATTTTTTTAACAAAATGCTTTTCAAAGATTAGAAATATGTTATTATTATATTAGAAAAACTTAGTGATTTATATGAGTTTTTGCCTAGCTTTTGGTTTAGTAGAAATTTTCTGTGAAGGATTATTGAATAGAGAAAGGAAACTGGTATGGTTGAAGAAAAACAAGCAATTGATGTTCTAGCGGCAGAAGAACGATTTTTAACAGGTGAAAATTTTTACAGCCAGCATCTCTTAGGTGCCCATCAAGTATCAGATGGGAATTTTGTTTTCCGGGTATGGGCCCCTAACGCACAACAAGTGTGGTTAGTAGGTGATTTTAACGAATGGGATGATTCACTTCCATTAGTAAAAAGGGACTCTGGTATTTGGGAAGTGACAACAACACGGCCAAATGAAGGAGACCTTTACAAATTTAAAGTACGACAAGCAAATGGCCGTGAAATTTTTAAAATTGACCCATTTGCGATTCGTTTTGAAAAACGTCCAGGAAGCGCAGCAGTTTTGCATACAACGTCTGAAAAGAAATGGAAAGACGGATTATGGCAAGGCCGCAAAAAACGGACTAATCATTTTAAACGACCATTAAATATCTATGAAGTCCATGCCAGTTCTTGGAAACATCACGAGGACAACACTCCTTATACCTTTTCAGACCTAAAAGAAGAACTCATACCTTACGTTAAGCAGATGGGTTATACCCATATTGAATTCATGCCTTTAATGGAACATCCTCTAGGCAAATCTTGGGGTTATCAACTCGTGGGTTATTTTGCAGTAAGTTCTTACTATGGCACACCAGAAGAATTTCAAGACTTTGTGGAATCTTGTCATAAAGAAAATATTGGCGTTTTAGTCGATTGGGTTCCCGGACATTTTTGTATTAATGAAGATACTCTACCCTATTACGATGGGACCCCCACTTTTGAATATGAAGATTGCGATCGTGCGAAGAATGTTCGTTGGGGAGCGATTAATTTTGACTTGGGCAAACCACAAGTCCAAAGCTTTTTAATTTCCAGTGCACTTTTTTGGTTGGAATTTTATCATTTGGATGGTATCCGGGTGGATGCTGTGTCGAATATGATTTACCGCGATTACGATGAAGGTCCTTGGACTCCTAATCATGAAGGCGGCAACCGCAACTTTGAGGGTTATTACTTTTTACAAAAGTTAAATGCTGTTGTGAAGTTAGCACATCCAGAAGCAATTATGGTAGCTGAAGAAAGTTCTTCTGATACAAAAATTACTGGTATGATCGAAAGTGGAGCGTTGGGTTTTGATTACAAATGGAACATGGGATGGATGAATGACGTCTTGCGTTTTTATGAGATGGACCCTATTTATCGCGGCCATAACTTTAATCTTTTAACGTTTTCGTTTATGTACATGATGAGTGAAAACTATATTCTACCCCTTTCTCATGATGAAGTTGTTCACGGTAAAAAGAGTTTGATGCATAAAATGTGGGGAGATCGCTATAAACAATTTTCCCAACTCCGCAATCTATACACTTATATGATGACCCATCCAGGTAAAAAATTGCTCTTTATGGGAAGTGAGTGGGGTCAATTTTTAGAATGGAAATATGACCAGGGGCTAGAATGGATCGATTTGAATGATGAGATGAATCGAAACATGCAACATTTTACGAAGACATTAAATGGACTTTATAAAGAAGAAAAAGCATTGTGGGAATTAGAAGGAAATTATGACACGATTGAAATCATCGATGCGGATAATAAAGATGAGACAGTGTTGAGTTTTATCCGCCGAGGAAAAACAAAAAAAGATTTTGTCATAGTTGTGTTGAATTTAACTCCTGTGGAGCGGAAAAATTTTGCGATAGGCGTGCCTTATCCCGGAACTTATAAAGAGATTTTGAACACAGAAATGAAAGAATTCGGTGGAACATGGACTAAGACTAATCCAATAAAAGAATCGTCTGCAATTCCGTTTAAAGATTATCATTATCAGATTGAAACAATTGTTCCGGCTTTAGGGGCTTTGTTGATTAAACCAGAGGACATTAATACGCGGGCAAAACCAAAAAATAGAAATAAAAGTAAAAAAGCAAAAGCTGAAAATTAAAAGGGGGGAATGGTGAAATTTCACCGCAAAAATGAAAACAGAAATGTTAGCAATGATCTTAGCCGGCGGTCAAGGAACGCGACTAGGAAAATTAACCAAGAATATTGCCAAACCGGCAGTTCCGTTTGGCGGACGGTACCGAATTATTGATTTTACTTTGAGCAATTGTGCCAATTCAGGAATTCGAAACGTTGGCGTAGTCACACAATATCAACCATTAGCATTAAATCATCACATTGGAAATGGGGCTAGTTGGGGATTAGATGGTATCAATTCTGGCGTGACGATTTTACAACCGTTTTCAAGTTCTGAAGGAAGTAAATGGTTTGAAGGAACAGCCCATGCGATTTATCAAAACATTGCCTACATTGATCAAATGGATCCGCAATATGTGCTTGTTTTATCGGGCGATCACATTTATAAAATGGATTACGAAGAAATGTTGGAAACCCACAAAGCAAATAATGCTTCATTATCTGTAGCAGTTATCGCAGTGCCAATAAAAGAAGCTTCACGTTTTGGAATTATGAATACTGATGAGAATGATCGCATCATTGAATTTGAAGAAAAACCAGCAGAACCTAAAAATAACTTAGCCTCAATGGGTATCTATATCTTTAACTGGGGTCGCTTGCGTAACGTCTTAATGAATAGTTACTCCAAAGACGGTCAAATGATTGACTTTGGAAAGCATGTAATTCCAAACTATCTTGAATCAGGCGAAAACGTTTTTGCCTATCGTTTTTCTGGTTATTGGAAAGATGTGGGAACAATTGATTCATTGTGGGAAGCCAATATGGAATTTATCGAACCTGAGATGGAGTTAGCCATTCGAAAAAAATCTTGGCGCGTATTTTCTAAAAATACCATTTCTCCACCTCATTTTCTAACGCGGACAGCTTCTGTCAAAAATTCTTTAATTGTGGATGGTTGTTATATTTCTGGGGAAATTAATCATTCCATTTTATCAGATGATGTTCAGGTAAAAGAAGGCACGGTTATTACCGATAGCGTTGTAATGCCTGGGGCCACCATTGGTAAAAATGTTAAAATTAACCGTGCAATTATCGGTGAAAATGCGATTGTCGGCGATGATGCAGTTATCGATGGCAGTGATGAAATTGCTGTAGTCGGCTATTCTGAAGTGATTGGAGTGACCCTTGATGAGAACTAATAAAATGTGTGCAATTTTAGGTAACTTACATCGTTATAACGAGTTGTTGCCCTTAACGGAAAGCCGTCCCTTGGCGACACTGCCTTTTGATTGCAAATATCGTTTAATTGATTTTAATTTATCTAGTATTGTCAATGCGAATATCAGTACTGTTTTCATGGTATTTAATGAAGGCGAAACACAGTCTGTTTTTGATCATATCGGCGGTGGAAAAGAATGGAATTTAGACAGTGTCCGCAATCGCTTTTTCATTCACGTTTACCAAGATTTTCTAAAACAAAAAGCTGAAAATAAGCATTATTATGATACTGTAATTGATTATTTGCGCAAATCAAAATCAGAATACACTGTTTTTATGGGAAGTAAAATGCTATGCAATATTGACTTAAGAGCTGTTTTGAAAATTCATCAAATGCAAAAAAATGATATGACTGTGGTTTACAAACGGATGCCCAAATCACAAGTTTATCCAACAGATATCATTTTAAATTTGGAAGAAAATGGAAAAATCGTAGGAGCACCACAAGCTAAAGAAAGTCATCTAGCTGATTTGGTTAATCTTTGTGCTGATATTTATATTGTCCAAACGGACCGATTAATTGAAGCACTATCACAAGGGCAAAATGAAGGGATTTCTGTCAATTTAGAAAGTTTCTTACGTTCAAAAATTACCGATGTAAAAAGCTCTGCTTATGAATACACTGGTTATTTGAATAATATTTTTGACATTCATTCTTATTACCAAGCGAATATGGATATGTTGGATCCACAAAAGTTCAGTTCTTTACTATATTCCAGTAAAAAAATCTACACCAAACTAAAAAATGAAGTACCTACTTATTATGCACCAACTTCAGAAGTAGAAAATTCTCAGTTTGCTACAGGCTCTATTATTGAAGGTACTGTGAAAAACTCTTTAGTTTCTCGGCATACTTTAATCAGTGAAGACGCAGTTGTAGAAGGCTCAATTATTATGGCCAACAATAAGATTGGTGCAGGTGCCCAAGTGAAATACGCTATTTTAGACAAAGAAGTGCAAGTAGCGCCTGGTGTTAAAATTATTGGTACAAAAGAAGAGCCAATCGTTATTAAAAAACAAAGTCATATCATTTCAAATGTCTACGGAGGCGAATAAGATGAAAGTGTTATTTGCTGCCGCTGAGTGTGCCCCTTTTTTTAAAACAGGTGGATTAGGCGATGTTGCTGGTGCTTTACCAAAGGAATTAGTGAAAAAGGGAATGGACTGTCGCGTAGTATTGCCTTATTTTGCTAAAAAAATACCTGCTGAATATGCAAATCAATGTGAAGACTTATTTTCATTTTATGTAAACGTTGGCTGGCGCCGTCAATATTGTGGGGTAAAGCAGTTAGTCTTAAATAATGTTACTTACTATTTTTTAGATAATCTCTATTATTTTGGAGGTCGCGATGCCTTATATGGTTATTATGATGACGGAGAGCGCTTTGCCTTTTTCCAATTGGCTTTGATTGAAATGTTAGAGCGCATTGGCTTTATACCAGATATTTTGCATGCCAATGACTATCATACTGCGATGCTTCCTTTCTTGTTAAAGGAAAAATATCATTGGATTAAAGCCTATAATCCTATCAAGACTGTTTTAACTATCCATAATATTGAGTTTCAGGGCAAATATGACGGAAGTGTATTGCCAGATTTATTCGGTGTTGGGATGGAACGTTATGAAGATGGTACTGTTCGCATGAACGATTGTTTAAATTTCATGAAAGCCGGAATTTTATACGCTGATCGTGTAAATACGGTGAGTCCTTCTTATGCGGAAGAAATAAAAACAGCACAGTTTGGTTCTGGTTTAGATGTCATTTTGCGAATGGAAGCTGGCAAATTAAGTGGCATCTTAAACGGAATTGACTATGATTTAAACAATCCTAAAACTGATCCTGCGTTGCGCTATCACTATAGCAATACAGATCTTACCGGTAAACTACAAAATAAAGCGGACTTACAAGAAAAAATGGGTCTACCTGTTCGCGCAGATGTACCGCTTTTTGCGGTGGTTAGCCGCTTAACCTACCAAAAAGGTTTTAATCTTTTACTTGATGAATTACACAATCTTTTGCAAAATGATGTACAGCTTGTGCTATTGGGTACAGGGGATAAAGACTTTGAAAATGGGTTCAGCTATTTTGCAGCGACTTATCCAGATAAATGCTCTGTTAGTATTTCCTTTGATGTGAAGTTGGCACAACAAATGTATGCGGCAGCCGATGCATTTTTAATGCCGTCTGCTTTTGAACCTTGTGGCTTGTCCCAAATGATTTCCATGCGTTATGGCACATTACCAATCGTTCATGAGATTGGTGGATTAAAAGATACTGTAACACCTTATAATATTGTGACAGGTGAAGGCACAGGATTTGGTTTTGCTGAGTTTAGTTCTTATCAACTCCTCAAAGCAATTGAAAAGGCAATTACTTTGTACGTTGAGGATAATAAGAACTGGAAAAACTTAATGCAACAAGCAATGACAAAAGATTTTAGCTGGAAAACTTCTTCAAAACAATATGTAGCGTTATACGAAACGCTGCTTTAAAAAGTAAGGCAGAAGAAACCGAAAAAATAGCTAATTAGCTGACTGTTTTTCGGTTTCTTGTCTCTATTGGTTCAAAAAGAAATAGGATAAAACGTGAAGCTGAAGAAGGATCCTTCTTCAACTTTTTAGTATCTGGGAGGAAAAGAGATGAAAATTACCAAAAAGGTTTTTAAAGAAGAAATGATTCAGCGTCTAAAAGAAAAATATGCGATGGATATCAGTGATGCGACACCCCAAGAACTTTTTCATGTTGTAGGCAGTGTTGTCAAAACTTATTATGCCGATGATTGGGTCCAGACATGGAAAGATTACTTAATTGAAGAAACAAAACAAGTCTACTATTTTTCCATTGAATTTTTACCGGGAAAAATGTTAAAAAGTAATTTACTCAATTTAGGTATTTTAGATACGGTTCGGGAAGGTTTAACCGAATTAGGATTTTCTTTAGAGGATATCGTGGAACAAGAAAAAGATATGGCTTTAGGTAATGGTGGCTTAGGGCGTTTGGCTTCTTGTTTTATGGATTCAATTGCTTCTTGTGGTTTACCAGGCAATGGCAACGGTATTCGTTATGATTATGGGTTATTTAAGCAACGTTTTGTTGAAGGTTATCAAGTAGAGCTGCCGGATGAATGGTTAAACAACGGAAATGTATGGGAAGTGCGCAAGGAAAGTAAAGCCGTGGATGTCCGTTTTGGTGGGAACGTTTATATGATGCCCTTGACTGATGGCCGCTTAAAACCGATCTACGAAAATAGTCATCTGATTAAAGCTGTTCCTTATGATACAGCGATGGTAGGTTATCAAAATGACGTTGTCAATACATTGCGATTATGGTCAGTTGAAATTCCAGCTTCAGAGGAAAGTAAATACCGCAGCCTAGAAGAACGACGTGAATTAGAAGATTTAACTGCTGTTTTATACCCCGATGATTCCAATGAAAGAGGTCGCAGAATTCGACTTTTACAAGAATATTTCTTTGTTTCAGCCGGCGTTCAAAGTATTGTGCGCTATTTTAAAAAGCTTAATAAACCGTTGGTAACTATGAGTGAACATATCGCCATTCATATTAATGATACACATCCGGCATTATGCGTGCCTGAAATGATGCGAATTTTATTGGATGAGTGTGATTTAACGTGGGAACAGGCGTGGGAAGTAACTGTCAAAGTGATGAGTTATACCAATCATACGATTATGGCTGAAGCTTTGGAAAAATGGCCAATTGAATTGATGGAAGAAATGTTACCTCGTTTATATCAAATTATTGCTGAAATTGATCACCGCTTTGTCAAGCAATATTGCCAATATTATGATACAGATTTGGTAAAACGTACCCGGATTATTCAAAATGGACAAGTCCATATGGCCAACCTGTCGATTATTGGTAGTCACAGCACCAACGGCGTGGCGAAATTGCATACTGACTTACTAAAAAATGTTGTGTTGCACGATTTTTACGTTATATTCCCAGAGCGTTTTAACAACAAAACCAATGGTATTGCCCAAAGACGTTGGTTGCAACTTTCAAATGAGCCCTTAGCAAAGCTCCTTGATGAAACAATTAAAACTTCTTGGCGTAAAAAGCCAAATGATTTGCATTTACTCCAAAATTATCGCGAAGATGATGCGGTTTTATCAGCTTTAGCAGAGGCAAAACATACTAATAAAATGGCTTTGGCCCAATACATTGAAGAGACAACGGGTATCACGGTTTCTGCTGATGCAATTTTTGACGTCCAAATAAAAAGGCTGCATGCATATAAACGGCAATTATTAAATCTTTTACACATTTTGAAATTATATTTTGATATTAAAGAGCAACCTGATTTGAAAATGGCACCGCGAGTATTTATTTTTGGCGCGAAAGCTGCACCGAGTTATACCTATGCAAAAGCAATCATTAAAGCAATCAACGAAACAGCACATTTAATTAATAATGATCCAGTGGTTAAGGACAGAATTAAAATTGTCTTTTTAGAAAATTATAATGTGACATTAGCTGAACGTATTATTCCAGCTGCAGATGTAAGTGAACAAATTTCTTTGGCCTCAAAAGAAGCTTCAGGTACGAGTAATATGAAGCTGATGTTAAATGGCGCGGTAACCATTGCCACTTTAGATGGGGCAAATATTGAAATTCGCGATGCTGTGGGTAAGGACAATATTATTATTTTTGGTTTAACTGAAGAAGAAGTGTATGAATACTATCACGCACAAAATTATAATGCTTGGCACATTTATGAGGATTCTCCCATCTTACAGCGTGTTTTAAATGCTTTTATTGATGGTACAATTCCAAATATTCATTTGGAAGGGCAGGAAATTTTTGATTCATTAATTAAATATAATGATGAATTTTTTGTATTAAAAGATTTTGATTCTTATTGTAGAGCGCAAAAACGCATTGAAGAGCTTTATCAAGATAAAAGACAATGGCAGCAAATTAGTTTAAGTAATATTGCGAACGCGGGTCAATTTTCTGCTGATCATACGGTGGAACGTTATGCAGAAGATATCTGGCAAATTGAACCGGTTTTTGCCCATAAAGAAGCAATGAGGTAGGTTCGATGACAGCAGTATATTTTAATTCGTGGCTAGAAGAGTATAAAACGCCTTTTGGTGCCATCTTAGTTAATGATTTTGTATCTTTTAAAATTAAAGTAGAAGATGACTATGTCACTGGGGTAACGTTAGTAGTAGCAAATGATGCTGGCCTGCGGCACACCATTCCAATGGAAAATTATGGGACGAATATCTACGCTTTTGATTATTTTTTTAATGAAGGTAAAGGTGTTTACTTTTATTATTTTGAACTCCATTATTTGGATGCTAATAATACCCAATACAAACGCTACTATGGTGCCATAACTGGGGGTGGCGCAGGGCGGTTGGTTGATCACATCGATGAAATCCAGACTTATCAAATCACCTGCTATGAAAAAGCAGAAGTGACACCAAATTGGTATCGTGAAGGTGTTTTTTATCAAATTTTTCCTGATCGCTTTTATAATGGCAATGAAACAAATGTAGTGAATAATCCCAAGCCCAATACTTTTATCTATGGCAATCAACACGATAACCCAATGTACATTAAAGATGAAAATGGTGATATTAGTCGTTGGGATTTTTTTGGTGGGAATTTTAAAGGAATTAAAGAAAAAATTCCTTATTTAAAAGAATTGGGAATTACGGGTATTTATTTCAATCCGATTTTTGAAGCACGAAGTAATCATCGCTATGATACCAGTGACTACTTAACCATCGATCCGATTTTAGGAACAGAACAAGAATTTGCTGCGCTTTTGCAGGAACTTCATCAACACGATATTCATGTCATTTTAGATGGTGTATTTAGTCACGTTGGTCGCAATAGTATTTATTTTAACTATGATGGGGCTTATGGAAAAACAAATGGGGCGTATCGCAATATTCATAGTCGCTATTATCCTTGGTTTACTTTTACCCGTTATCCAGAGGAATACCGTTCATGGTGGGGTGTAAAAGACTTGCCTGAAATTAACAAAGATAATTCCGAATTCCAACAGTTTATTTATGGCAACACTGGGGTCTTGCAAAAATGGAATACTTTTGGTGTGGATGGCTGGCGTTTAGATGTGGCAGATGAGTTGCCAGATGAATTCATTGCCGGCATTCGGCAGAATTTAGATCAGTTTGAAGATAAAGTTTTACTGGGAGAAGTCTGGGAAGATGCTTCTAATAAAATCTCCTATGGGAAAAGGCGGCAATATATTTTAGGTAATCATTTACACGGAGTCATGAATTACCCTTTGCGGGAACAGGCATTAGCATTTTTGACTGCTGGCTGTTTACCAGAAGTAATTGCGAGACACTTTACTACCTTGCAGGAAAATTATCCCCGCGATATTTTTTATAATAGTTTTAATAATATTGGCACCCATGACACAGAACGGATTTTAACTCAATTAAATGGCGATACGCGAAAATTGGCATTGGCTTTTGGCTTGTTGCATCTTTTTCCTGGGGTACCTTGTATTTATTATGGTGATGAAGCAGGGTTAACAGGAGGAAAAGATCCTGAAAATCGCAAATTCTTTCCTTGGGATGAAATAGATCAAAATTGCTACGAAGCTTGTCATAAATGGATTACTTTACGAAAAGATAACCCCGTGATTGCAAAAGGAGAATTTTTACTTTTATATACACAACGGGTGCTGGGGGTTTTGCGTTATGACGCAGAAGATTTTGTTTTGGTCTTTTTTAATCCTAGTAATGGTATTCAAGTTATCACGATAGAAGAGATTCAGACTTTACGGCCCCTACCTATAACCAAAGAACAATTGAAAGCAATTATTGGGCGCAGCAATACGATTCAAGAATCAGGGACTTTAACTTTTAGTGGTAAACTATTTGATTAAATTAGCCTATTAACCAATAAAATATCTGAACCAAATATTAGCGCTTAAAAATGGAGGCCATCCTTTTTTGAGATAGCGATTTGGTTTGGGTATTTTATTTTTTAAATTTCTGACTAGCTAGCGTAAATTTCAGTAGATTTATCTGCTTTATGGTATGATAAAACAAAGTGGATAAAGGATGAATTATAAATGGGAAAATACACAGATGTGAAACGAAAACATTACCGTTTTCCAGCTTACGACGATAATGAAGCTGTTAAAGTTCAAAAAGAAAAACGTAATTTGTTTGCCAAAGATCGCAGTTGGCTTTTGACAGAAGAATCAGATGACAAAAGTACTTCTTTTTATACACCACCAAAAAAGAGTGATATAAAAAGTGATCAAATGCAGCAAGAACGGGCTTTACGTCGTTCACGTAAGGCGACAGCTGCCAAACAAGGACATACTTTGGCTCAACAAGAAGAACTAAAAAAACATCGGGCAAATTTACCTGACTACAGTAAAAAGATTAAACCGGAAACGGATTTGGCTGGTCGCAAGTCGCTTTTTGGTAAAGAATACAAGCGATCTACTTATAAAGTACAAAATAAAGCGCAAACTCCATCAGAAGAAAATACGATGAAACGTTATGCAGGCGGACGTTCTTATTTTGTCCCCAAATATATTCCTGCCTCTCTCATTCCAGATGAAAAAAAGGCAGAGGTGGATGAAACTGCACTGTTAGATTCTTTGCATAAAAGCAAAGAACAATATTTATTATTTGATCAAAAACCGGCTGCTTTTCAAGAAAAAAAGTCAGATGATCCAACGGTGGAAAAATTTCATCATGAAGCAAATCCCTTAGCAGCGGAAAAAAGTGCGGCAAAGTCAGAAGTAAAACCGGAAAAAAAAGGTAAAGTATTGGAACGTGATTTAAAGGGCTTAATTGAAGATGGTAAGTCTGAAGGGCGACATTCTGGTTATTTTGAAGATTAAGAGGTTAGAAAATAGAATGGAAACATATGATATTCAATTAGAAAAGTTGAAAACTGGTGAAATTGAAAAAATTGAAGTGAATCGTGAAAACTTTTTTCTTTTTCGAAATGCATGGGTAAATCGAGCAGATAAAAAATATTTTGTCGGCGAAGCCCATCACAATGGCGATATTACTTATCGCTATGATCCAACTGTTCTGTAAAAAAGCAAAAATCGCCTTAATCATTACAGATTAGGGCGATTTTTAATACGCAGATATACAGCTAGCTGTATGAAATTTATATCTGATCTAAAAATAACAGAAAACACAAAATGCAGAAGACGGGACTCGAACCCGCACGAGCTTGCGCCCACAAGACCCTCAATCTTGCTTGTCTGCCAATTCCAACACTTCTGCTAAACAACAACTTATGATACCTTAGAAAAAATTCCTTTGTCAAGTTGAATAATAGAAAAACAGGTGAGTTATGGAAAAATCTGATGGCACTTTTATTTTACCAGCTACTTTGTTTGGCCTTTTAGTAGGCCTAATGGGGGATAATGTTTTATTAGGCTTATTTTTGGGAATCACTGCAAGTGTTGCAATAGATATCGCTCTTAATTTTTGGCAAGAAAAAAACTAAAACTTTTGCGAAAAATTCGAGGAAAGATTGCTTTTTAAAGGAGAAAAAAGTAAAGTAATTACAAGAATCCATTAAAAAGGGGCGATGATGATGAAACACTTTGAGAAATCAAATAAATTAGAAGGTGTCAGCTATGACGTGCGCGGTCCGGTGTTAGAAGAGGCCGATCGGATGCAAGAAGAAGGCGTTAGCATTTTAAAGTTAAATACAGGTAATCCTGCACCTTTTGGCTTTGAAGCCCCAGACGAAATTGTCAGAGATTTGATTATGAATGTCCGCTCTTCAGAAGGTTACTCTGATTCTAAGGGGATTTTCTCTGCACGAAAAGCGATTGAACAGTATTGTCAATTAAAGGGATTTCCCAATGTAACAATTAATGATATTTATACCGGTAACGGTGTTAGTGAATTAATTACAATGTGTATGCAAGGTTTATGTAATGATGGGGATGAGGTCTTGGTTCCTTCACCAGACTATCCTTTGTGGACAGCTTCTGTTTCTTTGGCAGGGGGCAAACCAGTTCATTACATTTGTGATGAAGAAAGCGAATGGTATCCAGATCTTAATGATATGCGTTCTAAAATCACTAGCAAAACCAAAGCCATTGTAGTCATTAATCCCAATAATCCCACTGGTGCACTTTACCCTCAAGAAATATTAGAAGGGATTGTTGATTTAGCGCGGGAATTTGACTTAATTATTTTTTCTGATGAAATTTACGATCGCTTGGTTATGGATGGACTAGTTCATATTCCGATTGCCACTTTAGCACCAGACCGTTTTGTAGTGACATTAAACGGACTATCAAAGTCACATCGCGTAGCGGGATTTCGCGTTGGCTGGATGGTTTTGAGTGGGGATAAAAGAGGCGTGAAAGATTATATTGAGGGATTAAATATGTTATCTTCTATGCGCTTATGTTCCAATGTATTATCCCAACAAATAATCCAAACTGCTTTAGGGGGGTATCAAAGTAGTGATGAACTTTTACTACCCGGCGGGCGGATTTACGAGCAACGGGAATACATTTATAATGCATTAAATGATATTCCAGGACTTTCAGCAGTCAAACCAAAAGCTGCTTTTTACATTTTTCCTAAAATTGACAGTAAACGATTTAATATTACCAACGATGAGCAGTTTGTCTTAGATTTCTTACATGAACACAAGATTCTACTGGTTCATGGTGGTGGTTTTAATTGGCAAGCTCCTGACCATTTTCGGATTGTTTATTTACCAAAATTGGATGATTTGAAATTTACCGCTGAGAAATTACGAGAATTTTTAGCGACTTACCAACAAAAATAGTTAAAAAGGCACTGACGTTTTATAGTGGTTGCCAAAAGTTAGATTTTTAGATTAACTTTTGGCAGTTACTTCATTGCGTCAGTGTCTTTTTTCAAGTGATAAACCGTCACACATGTAAACTAAGAAAACGTGAAGGTAAGTTTGGAGTGTTTATGTAAATCCAATTAAAATAGAAGAAAAAGTGGTAGCTTAAGGAAATTTGGCAGCAATCAATTTTCTAATAGTAATATGTAAAATATTTTTATTCTTTTTATTAGAGGCGTTCACAGGCTTTTTTACTGATAATAATTCGTTTGACATATTTGGTTTCCAACTCTTCGTTGGGGTCTGTGACATTGATTAAAAATGAATTTTGATATTCTTTTTCAATCCAACCGTAAAAACTTTCATTTTGCCATTTAAAAATAACGTTTGAAGCTTCTGCCATCTCAAATACCTCCTTATTTTTTTCAATTATTGAGAAAAAGTTGTTCTTTTTAGGTAACACCTTTGCGGATATTATGTGATAAAATGAACAAAAAGGGTAATGCTAATTCGCATAATTGGAGGCAAGAAAATGGCAACGGAAAATGTTTCATTTGGTCACGTTTTAAAACAGATTCGTAAAGATCGCAAATTAACCCAAAAAATGTTGTCCCAAAATATTTGTTCTCAAAGTGTTTTAAGTCGCATTGAAAATGATGAAGAGTTACCTAACGTGTTGGTAATGCAAAACTTATGTGAACGACTTGGAGTAACCATTGATCAAGTGATGACTTTACATTCCGAAGAAATTCAAAAAGTGAATCAATTACTCAATCAGATGGCCTATCATTTTTTTCATAAAGAATATACAAAGCTAGATGCTTTATTAAAACAACCGGCTATTTTAGATCAATTGTATTTAGATACAGATTTGCAGTTATATTATTATTATTTGGGCAGTTGTGAATTCTTTTTAGGACGTAATCAAGAATTGTCACTCCAGCATTTAAAACAAGGCCTCTCCTATACTTTTCAGACTGATAAACATTATATCTCTTCCAATGAGATTCAACTGATTTCTTGCATTGGTCGGGTACAGACTGATTTGGGACAAAAAAAAGAAGGTGAGTTCAATCTTGTTTATAGTATGGAACTCTTTTATACATTACCCAAAGAACGAATTGATTGCCGCTTAGCAAAAGTTTTTTATAATTTTGGCCTATTTTTATATCGGGAAAAACGCTATGACGAAGCACTAGCGGTTGTGAAAAGCGGAACGGAAATGGTACGAAACCAAAAAAGTTATTACTATCTAGAAGAGCTATTCCGCTTAAAGGGTTTGATTTATGATGCCCAAGGAAAAAAAGAGCGGGGAGAAAAATATTTTAAAATATCCAGCTCAGTGCAACGCATTACAAATCTTTAAAATGGTTTAGACCTTTCTTGACTTCTGAGAAAAGAAGGAGTAATTTTAAGTTAGTAAATCAAAGGAGCGATTTAAATGCGAACATTTATTTATGCTGACAAATTTTTCTTAAACTCTGATACCAAACCCGCCGGCTACTTAGAAGTTGTTGACGGAAAATTTGGTAATTACTATGCTACATTACCTGAAAAAGATGCCAATGTGGTGGACCATAGCGGTCAATGGATTGCCCCAGGTCTAGTGGATACCCACATTCATGGCTATAAAAATCAAGATGTAATGGATAATAATGCTGAAGGCTTGAAAATTATGTCCGAAGGCTTGTTGGAATGTGGGGTAACTTCTTATTTACCAACTACGTTAACTTCGACTAAAGAATTGTTAAAAGATGTGGCCAAAACAATTGGCGATACGTATCAAGATGTTAAGGGTGCGAAAATACAAGGAATTTATTTTGAAGGACCTTTCTTTACTGAAGAACACAAAGGTGCCCAAAATCCTTCTTACTTTGGCGATCCAGATATTGATACCTTCCATGAATGGCAAGAAGCTTCTGGTGGTTTAATTAAAAAAATTGCTTTAGCACCTGAACGCAAAGGTGTAAAAGAATTCGTTAACCAAGTAACGCAAGAAGGTGTGGTTGTGGCTTTAGGTCACAGTAATGCTACGTTAGAAGAAGCAACAGAAGCAGTCGAAGCTGGAGCGAGCGTATTTGTACATGCTTATAATGGGATGCGCGGCTTAAATCACCGTGAACCTGGGATGGTAGGCGCACTTCTTAGCTTGCAACACGTATTTTCTGAATTGATTTGTGATGGTCATCATGTTCATCCGCAAGCAGCAGAAATTTTAATGGAAAAAGCTGGTCATGATCATGTGGCTTTAATTACTGACTGTATGATGGCTGGTGGGATGCCAGATGGAAATTATATTTTAGGAGAATTTCCCGTTGTTGTAAAAGAAGGTACTGCACGAATGAAAGAAGGCAACTTGGCTGGGAGTATTTTAAAACTAAAAGAAGCAATTAAAAACGTTGTCGACTGGGAAATTGCAACGCCTGAAGAAGCAATTATGATGGCTACTTGGGTTCCGGCTGTCAGCTGTAAAATTGATGATAAGTGTGGCTTGATTCGAAAAGGTCGCGATGCAGACTTTATCGTCTTGAATCCTGACATGACTTTAGCTGCTACTTATTTAGACGGTGAAAAACGTTACGAAGCATAAAATTTAATGACTAAATTTTGACGACAGACTTATTTTTAGTTTGTCGTCTTTTTGTATCCTCAGCAACTTGTTGTGCAAACTTTAAAAATACAAAGACATTTCTTATTCTGCAATTTTCTTCAAAAATATCGTTATTTTACACTAGAATTTTTGTTAAAAAATTATCTTATGGTAAACTTAAATTAACGAGAATTTTTAAAGGGAGCTAATTTTATGAGCTATATTGAAGTCTTTAATGAGGTGAAAAAATATCAGATGGGCGACACGGAAATTATTGCCAATGACAATATTACTTTCAGTGTTGAAAAAGGTGAGGTTGCTGTTATTTTAGGTCCCAGTGGTGCGGGAAAATCAACCGTTCTAAATATTTTAGGTGGGATGGATACCTGTGATAGTGGGCAGGTGACTGTGGATGGCATAGATATTGCTCGCTTTAACAGTAAGCAATTAACGGGCTATAGACGCAATGATGTCGGATTTGTCTTTCAGTTTTATAATTTGGTTCCCAATTTGACGGCAAAAGAAAACGTTGAATTGGCTTCCCAAATCGTTGCAGATGCGATGGATGCTGAAGAAGTCTTATTAAAGGTTGGCTTAGGGAAACGAATGAACAATTTTCCCTCCCAATTATCCGGCGGGGAGCAGCAACGAGTAACGATTGCTCGTGCACTGGCAAAAAAACCAAAAATTTTGCTATGCGATGAACCAACGGGGGCGTTGGATTATGAAACCGGCAAACAAATTTTAGAAATTTTAAAAGATACAGCCAACGAGTTTGGTACAACGGTAATTATTATTACCCATAATTCTGCTATTGCCCCAATGGCGGATCGGGTCATTAAAATAAACGATGCTAAGGTTAGAAGTATCACTTTAAATGAAAATCCCCTTGCTGTTGAAGAGATTGCGTGGTGATGAAAAGGTGAAAAAAGCGTTATTAAAAACCAGTATCCGGGAAATTCGAAATTCACCGGCTCGATTTTTATCAATTTTGGGCATTATCTTTTTAGGAACGGCTTTTTTTGTGGGAATTGGTGCAACCGGACCTGACATGGTTACTTCTGGCGATGACTATTATGATAGTCAACACTTGGCAGATGCTACAGTTATGTCGACGTTAGGATTGTCCAACTCGGACTTAGACTTAATAAAAGAAGATAGTCAAGTCGCAAAAGCTGAACCAGAATATTCATTAGATCTAAATCTAAGTGATAAAAATCAAGTATTGCGTTTTTTAGGTTATAAGAGGGATCAAAAATTAAACCAATACCATGTAGTAAAAGGACGCTTACCAGAAAATAGTGGCGAAATTGCTTTGGATGATTTGGCCGATTATAACAAAGACTATCGGATTGGCGACAAATTCACAATCGCAGTTGATGATGATAAAAAGCAACAGTTAAAAAAACGGGAATTTAAAGTGGTTGGTTTTGTCAACAGTCCGGAATATATTGAAAATATCAAAAGAGGCAATACCAATGTTGGCAGCGGAACAATTGATTATTTTGCGGTTATCAATGAAACGGATTTAAATTTATCTGCTTATAGCCGTATTTTAGTACAATTTAAGGATACTAAAGCCCAGGCAGCTTATTCTAATTCTTATGAAGCAACGGCAGCAAAAGGAATCAAAAGCTTACGGGCAAAATTAGCCAATCGTCCTCAGTTGCGGCTGCAGGAAGTAAAAGAAGAGGCACAAACACAGTTAAAAAAAGTTCAAAATGAAATTACAAATGGGGAAAAAAGTTTAGATAATGGCGAAGCGAAGCTAAAAGAAGCCCAAGAAAAAATTAAAGAAGCTAAAGATACATTAGCGACTCAAAAAACAACGGGTGAAATAGAAGCGGAAAACAAGAAAAATGCCTTAGCACAACAAGAAGAAGAACTAAAGCAAGCTGAAATAAAATACAATCAAGAAGTAGATGCACTGACAAAAGCACAAACAGAAGTAGCTGCCCAAAGAAAAGAAGCAACAACACCCGTCAACACCGACACAGAAGAAAAAATCCAGCAAACAGAAGAAAAAATTACCAATGGAAATACATTGCAACAACACTTTGAAGACTTAATGATTGATGAAGACGAGCTGGGAACGCTCATTAGCGAACAAAAAGCTACATTGCTACAATTAGCAGAAAAATTTGACGATAACGCCCTTGTCGAAACAGTAAAAAACTGGAATGAAGAAGATACTACCAGTGAAGAAGTGGCAGCCGCATTAAAAGACTTAACTCGTAGAATAAGTGATCTAAAGACGCAATTGGACCAGTTAAAAACAAGTGAAACAACGTCAAACTTTGATTTTAGTGAAATTGTTGCCAAAGAACGTTCTTTGGCAACCACACAAATCCAATTGGATCAAACAAAACAAACGCTGGAAGAAAAAGCTGCCGAATTACAAGCAGCAAAAGAAAAGTTAGCAGAAGAAAGTGAAAAGGCTGCCGCAGCACTAAAAAAAGCGGAAACAGAAATTGCCGCAAATGAACAAGAATACAAAACACAATTAGCTGCTTTTCAAGAAGAGACCAGCGCCAATATGCCCAAGCTTTTAGATGCCGAATTACAATTGAAAAATGAGCAAAAACGTTTAGCTGATTTAAAACCGGCGGAATATATTTTTAGCGATCGCGATGATAATCCTGGTTATACTGAATATAAGCAAAATGCCGATCGCATTACGTCGTTAGCAACTGTTTTTCCACTTATTTTCTACTTAATCGCAGCTTTAGTGAGCTTAACTACCATGACGCGAATGGTAGAGGAAAAAAGAGGTGAAATCGGTACCTTTAAAGCATTAGGGTATCGCAACCATGAAATTGCTTTAAAATTCTTCATATATGCTTTGTTGGCAGGCGTAATCGGCTCTTTATTAGGTTTGTTTGTCGGCTTTAAGTTATTTCCAAGTATCATTATTGAAGCTTATGGACAACTGTATAATTTACCTTCTTTTGTCACACCGTGGTATTTAAACTATACAATTATCGGGATTGTGGTTGGCTTAATTTGTACTGTTGGTGTCGCGATGTTGACTGTACGCTTTGATTTGATTGCACCACCAGCGACATTATTACGCCCTAAAGCACCGAAAGCGGGGAAACGCGTATGGTTAGAAAATATCAAACCGCTTTGGCGTCGGCTTAACTTTAACCAAAAAGTGACCCTTAGAAATTTATTTCGATATAAATTACGGATGCTCATGACAGTAATTGGTATTGCTGGCTGTACTGCGATGATAGTGACAGGATTTGGTCTACGGGATTCCATTACAGATATTATTCCATTGCAATTTGAAAAATTATGGCATTACCAAGCAGTTGTTTCTTTTAGTGATGAGGATAAAACTGCACAGACACGTTATGAAGAAGAAGTCCAAAAGTTAAATCGTTACAAAGATAGCATGCCAATTGCAATGGAGACTTTAACGCTTTCCGGTCATGATAAAACGCCCCAAGATGTCAGCATCTATGTGCCTAAAAATCCCAAGAGTTTGGAGAAGTTTGTTCTTTTAAACAACCGGCAAAGTAAGCGGGAATATTCTCTACAAAATAGCGGTGCAGTAATTAATGAAAAATTAGCACAGCTTTTTGATGTGAAGATTGGTGATACGATTAATTTAAAAGATAACGACAAACAAAGTTATCCCGTCAAAGTTACCGGGATTGCAGAAAATTATACCGGTCATTTTGCTTATCTGTCTCCGTCGTATTATCAGCAGGTATTCCATCAAGCACCAAGCTATAATGCAGCTTTTCTACTCTTTAAAAAATATCTAAGCACCAGTCAGGAAAAAGATGTCGCAGAAAAATTAATGGAAAATCCTGGGATTATCAATGTCACTTTTTTATCTGATTCTTTACATGCTTTGGATGATACAACGCAAGCTTTAACAATTGTGGTGTGGGTGCTGATTATTTCTGCAGGCTTATTAGCATTTATTGTGTTGTATAATTTGAATAATATCAATATTTCAGAACGTATTCGTGAATTATCTACCATTAAAGTATTGGGTTTTTACGATAATGAATTAACGATGTATATTTATCGGGAAAATATTATTTTGACCATTTTAGGAATTGGGGCAGGACTCATTTTAGGTAAAATTGAACACGACTTTGTGTTGAAAACAGTAGAATTGGACATGGTGATGTTTTCTCCTACAATTCAACCGCTGAGTTATCTGTATGCGAGTCTGATTACAATTTTCTTTACAATTATTGTGGGGATATTTGTCTACATTAAATTGAAAAATGTGGATATGATTGAAGCGTTGAAATCAAATGAATAAATAAAAAAGTCAAACCACTAGTATGATTAAAGTTAAGAAAATGCTAGTCGGTTTGATTTTTTAGTAAATTTTGTATCCGTTTTCGTTTTGTCTTGATCGCACGTTTTGTTACAATTAAAGTAAGAATTAAATGAAGGAGGATGAAGATGTCATTAGCAGAAGCAGGAATGATTACGGTTGTATCGATGCTGTTTGTTTTTTTTATCTTGGCAGCATTATGGGGAGCATTACTTTTATTCAAAAAAATTTTTAAGGAGATGAAAGATGACTGAGATTATTCAAAATATGTTAGAAACATCCGGTTTTGCCGGTATGACAGGGAAACATTTGATTATGATTTTAATTGCGATTATTTTTTTATATTTAGCTATTTTTAAAGAGTATGAACCTTATTTGTTACTGCCCATTTCTTTTGGTATTTTACTGGTGAATTTACCTCTAACTGGTATTTTTTCCACTCCTACTGAGACAGAACCAGGAGGACTTTTATATTATTTATATCAGGGAACCAATTTAGGAATCTATCCACCTTTGATTTTTTTGTGTTTAGGTGCATCGACTGACTTTGGACCTTTAATTGCGAACCCTAAAACATTACTTTTAGGTGCAGCGGCTCAATTTGGCATTTTTGCAGCCTTTTTTGGTGCGATCCTTTTAGGTATGACTGGTCCTGAAGCTGCGGCGACGGGAATAATTGGTGGGGCAGATGGTCCAACTGCAATTTATCTAACTACGCGATTGGCACCGCACTTATTGTCAGTAATTGCGATTGCTGCATATTCTTATATGGCGCTAGTGCCCCTTATTCAACCACCGATTATTAATGCATTGACCACTGAAAAAGAACGTAAAATTAAAATGCAGATGCAGCGGACAGTAACAAAAAAAGAACGTATTATCTTTCCTATTTTTACTACGATTTTTGTTGCATTAGTAGTACCGGCGGCAACTACTTTAATTGGTTGTTTAATGTTAGGCAATTTGATTCGGGAATCACAAGTGGTTCCCAAATTAACAGAGACGCTCCAAAATGCGATGATATATATTATTACCATATTATTGGGTCTAACAGTAGGAGCAAAAGCAGAAGCCGATATCTTTTTATCAGTGGAAACCATAAAAATTATTATTTTAGGCTTATTTGCTTTTGCCATTGGAACAACAGCAGGTGTTTTATTTGGTAAGTTAATGTGTAAATTGACAAAAGGGCAAGTCAATCCAATGATTGGTGCTGCTGGCGTTTCAGCTGTGCCGATGGCAGCTCGCGTCGTGCATAAAGAAGGGTTAAAAAATGACCCTACCAATTATTTATTAATGCATGCAATGGGACCGAATGTAGCTGGAATCATTGGGTCTGCAGTAGCAGCGGGAACTTTACTGGCATACTTTGGTTAAGGTATTAAAAAAGGAGAGGGCTGTTACAAGCCATCTCCTTCTTCATTTTTACGTTTAATTTCATTTTGGACTTCTGCTAACATAAAATGAAGTTTCTCTTCTTTTTTCTTTAATTCCTCGAGATCTTCTGCGATTTCTTTTTCTTTTTCAATAGTAGGCGGGCGTAAGACAAAGTTAATCGCTAAGGCAATAAAGGTACCGATAAAGGTATCTAAAACACGATCAATAGCAAAATAAACTGATTGACTTTCGGTCACACTTAATGTAATCAAAAGCATCGTCGCAATCGCCGAAATAATTCCAGAATTATTATTAATTCCATCAGAAATAATAATCACCAACGCCACAAAAATGGGTAAAGCAATTAGCTCCACCATAAAATCATGGTGAAAATATTGTTTAATAAAGAAGTATAAAATAGCGGCGATGCCCCCAATTGAATTACCCAAAACACGAGACTTGCCAAAAGATACGGTAGTTGTTAAGTCCTGACGTAGCGAAAAAACAGCAGCTAATGCTGCGATCAACGGCTGACCTCGATTGATAAAATGAAAAAGGAGAATACAGATCATGACGGCTAGTGCCGTTTTCATGGTTCGCATTCCAATTCGAAAACGTCCTAATTGCATCCTTTAACTCCTATTCTAATTTTTTGGCTAAAGTTACATTGTTTCATATATAATTGTACTTTGCTTCTATAAATATGATAACTAAAATCCTTTAAGATTGCCAGTTTGCCGCGAAATCAGTAAACTAAAAATAAGGAGGTCCTTATGAAAATTGGCTTACGTACTATTAAAACCGTGATAGCTGCTAGTTTGGCAATGTTTTTTGCGCAATTATTAAACTTATTGTACGCGCCAGCTGCGGGAATTATTGCTGTTTTAAGTGTCGGCAACACAAAAAAAGCTACACTACTAACCGCATTTTATCGCGTGATATCATTAATTATTGCCACGATAATATCCTTTGTCTGTTTTAACTTATTGGGGTTTAACCCTTTTGCATTTGGTGTTTTTTTATTACTTTTTATTCCGGTATCCGTCTACTTTAACTTAGAGGATGGAATTGTTGTAAACTCTGTTTTAGTAACCCATTATCTATCAGAAAATTCTTTTGCGTGGCAAATTATAACAAATGAATTTTTGTTAATGAGTCTTGGCGTTGGCTTAGCGCTGCTGGCTAATTTGTATATGCCAGACATTGGTAAAACCTTAAAAGAGGAGCAAGTAATTGTTGAAGTGATGTTTAAAAAATTATTAGGACAATTAGCAAATGGGCTTAATCTGCCTAGTGCTGCTAAAAAAGCCTGGGAAACTTGTGGTCAATTAGGAGACTATTTAGCGCAAGCGCAAATTAAAGCTAACCGACATCAGCAAAACTATTGGTTTCAAGAAGATTCATCTTTTGCCACTTACTTTACCATGCGTCGGGGTCAAGTGTTAATTTTAAGAGATATGATTAGATTGTTGGATCAAATTGAAGTGGAAGAAGAATATGTAGCAGATATGCGGTACTTATTACAAACGACTGCAAAAACGTTTGGCTATGACAATGATGGCAGAGAACTTTTGCAATTGATTGCCGCAATTAGCCGAAATTATGAAGCAAGTCCGTTACCAAAAAATCGCTTGGAATTTGAAAATCGTGCGCGCCTATTTCAGTTTTTACAGTTGTTTACCAGTTTTATTGAAACAAAAGCTGAATTTAGCCGCAGTCTAGAGCATTGAAAATGCGGTGAATACGTCTAAAAAAGATTTTCACCGCATGTGATAATGCTGTTCGTTTACCAAATATAGTTATTAGTAAAACGTTAAGCCCATGTATTTTGCATTTGATCTAGGATACGTATAACATCGTGAGTTAAAAAGAGAGATTTATTCGGCTGACCTTCAATTGTTTCAGTGAAATTGTCAATTTCATACTGAAAAGCAGCAGCGCTTGCTCCGCTAATAATCGTTTCGATACTGCCATCTGTGTAGGTTAGTTTTGCCTGTTCAGCTCGCGGATAATCTGCAATTTCGAGATAACCATTTTCAAAGGCTACAATTCCAACTTTGGGCATTTTGGCTTGAAAAGACAGACTGACAGTTGCCAATTCATTTTCTTTTGTTCGTAAAATCGTTACTGACTGTTCATCAACACCAGTTTCAAAAGGAACCATCGTAGAAGCGATAACATTTGGTGAGCTGGATAAAAAGTAACGGGCAAAAGATACAGCATAGGTGCCGATATCTAACAAAGCGCCCCCGGCTAATTCTGGATTAAAGAAACGATTTTTAGGATCGGGGTCTTTATAGCTGCCAAATGGTGCTTGAATCATTTTTAATTTCCCTAATTTATTTTGATCCATTAAGCGCGTCAGTTCGTCGTACAAGGGCATATTAAAAATCGTCATTGCCTCTTGTAAAATCAAGTTTTTTTCTGTGGCAATTTTCATGACTTCTTCGAGTTCGGCTAAGTTCATGGTAATGGCTTTTTCACACAAGACATGTTTGCCCGCTTGTAACGCTTTTTTTATATAAGTATGGTGAGCAGCGTTTGGGACGGCGATATAAACAATATCAATATCACTCGCTAACATGTCTTCAAAGTTACCGTAACTTTCAGAAATATGATAGCTGTTTGCAAATTCTGCTGCTTTTTCACTGCTACGGGAAGCAACAGCTGTTAAAGTACTTTGTTTGCCGTTAAAATTTGCTGCAAATTCATGGGCAATGCCGCCAGTTCCAGCGATACCCCATTTGTAATTTTTCACTATTATCAGCTCCTTTATGTTTAGTTTAGCAATCTTTTAAAAAATAGGAAAGTTAGTGGCTTAGAACTATTATATCTGCATAATTTAAGTAAAATAAATAAGAGGAGGATTATTATGCACGAAGTATATATTGCAATTTTACTACAAACGATTAAAGAACAATACACCTCAGAAAAAACATTCTATGAAAATGTTTTGAATAGTGATGAAATAACTTGGGAACAATGGAAAAGTGGTAGTGGGACGTTGTTGCCAGAACAGAATCAAAAAATTAAAAATCTTTTCAGTGATTATGAATGGATGTTAATGCAAAAAGTACTACGGCAAACCATCATTTTTCCCGAAAAAAGAACACAAGCTGTTAGTGAATATCGCCGGTTAAAAACCAAGATTGCTCAAAAATGGCTACAAAAGAAATTAGCGGATGTGGAAGTAGTTCAACATGCTGAAGCGGATCGTAATAATCAGTTGCTTGATTTACGCGTGTTTATTACGTATGATGAATGGGGTTTTGATGATATCTTAAGTTTTCGGCTACCCGCTCGGATTCAGCAGCAATTACAACAAGAAAAAGTAGGTTTGCTGGCTTGGGTCAGTGAAAATTTAGAAGAAACCTATAATCAATAGTTATTAAAGGAGCGTTTTAGACTTTTGAATAAAATAATCGGAGCAGGTGCATTTTTAATTGTAGCTGCTGCCACTTTTTTTGTCTTTTTCAATCATTATCAAAAAAATTATGCAAGTCGGACAGTAGAATCAACAACGGTGAGTACTCAAAAAGAAGTTACCGTCACTGCTTCTACCCGTCCAAAAGATTTACCCCAAATAAAAACAGAAGATTGGCAGCTAGTGTTAGTTAGTCCAGATCATAAAATTGCTAAAGAAGTGCCTGAAAGTCAACTTGTTACCTTACCTGACGGTCATATGGTGGACAAAAGGATTGCGAAAAGTTATGAAGCACTGACTGCGGCGGCTAAAAAAGATAATTTTCAGTTGCATTTGATATCTTCTTTTCGCTCAGTTGCCTATCAAAAACAAGTTTTTAATGAGCGTGTCAGTCAATTAGAAAATCAGGATCAAATAACCAAAGAAGCTGCAATCAAAAAAGCAAAACTGACGATGACTGAACCTGGCTATAGTGAACACCACACAGGTTTAGCGGTGGATGTGGTAGACGAAAAATGGTTAGCTTCAAATCCGAATATGATTTTGGACGAAAGCTATAGTAAACAACCAGGTGCTCAGTGGTTACAAAAAAATGCGAGTCGGTTTGGTTTTATTGTGCGTTATCCCGATGGAAAAGAAAATATAACGAAAATTACTTATGAACCGTGGCATTTGCGCTATGTCGGAGTGGAAAGTGCAGAATATATTACAAAGCATCAATTAACGTTAGAAGAATATATAAGCCAGTTAGAGAAGTGGGAGGGGCAAGAGCATTAAAAGAAAATATCGTAAACGTAAAAAAGCTGGTTTCCCTGCTATTTTAGTTGGACTATTGCTTATTTTAGCGGCCTTTGTTTTTTCTATTCGGCAGTTAAGTCAACCTGCTACTTCAACTCAGGTAGCACAAGTTACAGATGAAGATACTCTTCGCAAAGAATTTATAAAACAACTGGTTCCCCATGCGAAAGAACTCCAAAAAGGTTATGGTGTCTTGCCAAGTATTATCTTAGGTCAGGCTGCTTTAGAATCAAATTTTGGTCAAAGTCAATTGGCCAGTGAATATAAAAATTTGTTTGGAATCAAAGCCTATGGTGATGTTCCCAAAGTAAGCTTAGATACTCAAGAATTTGTTAATGAACAATATATTACCATACAAGGGGATTTTAGAGTTTATGATTCCTGGCAAGCTTCAATGGATGACCACACGATGCTTTTTGTTAATGGCGTGAATTGGGACCCTAAAAAATATGAAAAAGTTCTATTGGCCGTGAATTATAAAGAAGCTGCCAAAGCGTTACAAGAGGCAGGATATGCGACAGATCCACAATATGCTGATAAAATTATACACATGATAGAAGAATACAATTTAATGCAATATGATTAATCATTTTCACAAAGAGAGGAGTGTTTTCATGGAGCAAAAAATGCCGAAAATTTCGACTGAATTGCGTAAAGATATTGTCCGAGTGCCCAAAATAATCCGAGAATCAACCGGTATTCAAATTTTTGGTCGGCGGGTGCGATCTATTATCTTTACGACTGATATTGCGATTATACGTAATACGGATGCAGATGCTGTTATTGCTGTTTATCCCTTCACGCCCCATCCAGCAATTACCAAATCGATTATTGAAGCAGCCGATATTCCAGTTTTTTCCGGTGTCGGAGGCGGGTTAACGCAAGGTGAGCGTTCAACGTATATGTCGATGTTTGCGGAAGCACAAGGTTCTATTGGAGTTGTTTTAAATGCCCCAACTTCTGTAGATACGGTCCAAATGGTTTGTCGGGTAGTAGATATCCCGGTGGTTAGTACGGTTACTTCTAAATGGACACCAATTGATGAAAAGCTCGCAGTTGGGGTAAAAATAATTAATATTAGTGCTGGAAAAGATACAGCCGCAACGGTTCGACATTTCCGTGAAAACTATCCGGATTTACCAATTATGGCTACCGGGGGCCCAACTGAAGAAAGTATTTTAGAAACAATTGAAGCGGGTGCAAATGCCATTACTTATACCCCGCCGTCTAATGGGGAATTATTTAGTAGAAAAATGGAACATTATCGACAAATGGAATTAGAAAAAGAATAGAAAGCAGCAGCTCCGTTTTAATTTCATAAAATAAAACGGAGCTGCTGTATTTTTTATTGGTTAAGAAATTATATGATTTTTACAAGAAATCAAGGCGGTATATCATATCAAGGATGTGGAGAGATAAATAAGTCCATTCAGCTTTTCTTATTGCATTTTTTACTTGTAAAAGACCATCGTTTTACGATAAAAATGCAATCCCTCATTTAGAAAAAACTCTGTGGTTTAGGAAGCTAAAGCCTAAATCTGGCGAAGCTTAACCTTGAAATGAACCCGATTCATTTGGTTGTTATAAAATTTAAGTGAGGTGTATTGCTTATAAAATAATTTTTTCGCCATTTTCTTTAATACCATACACGGGCTGCTTTTTACCATTTTTCCAATAATAAAGTTCACGACTTTTATTTGTCATTAGTAAAACCAGCGTATCTTTTAAAGATAGTGGCGGCTGCTCTTTTTCAGCGATAAAAATAAAGTGGCCCACAGCATCCACTTTCAAATTTGTGACTGGCTGATTATCCAAAAAAAGACCAGTATAATGTACTTGCGGGGGGATAGTAGCCAAGATAGTGACTAATTCTTTTGCTTGCATCAGGTTCTCCTTCACATTCTTTAGCGTATAGTAGCACAATTTTGGTAAAAATTGTATCTAACTCTAATGATCAGCTGCATAAATAATAGTAAAGAAAAAGTGTCTTCAACAAAAAATTGAATTCTGAAAAAACATTACCAAAATTATCATACTTTCAAGAAAATTGGTTGCCAGTTTTCAATGGAGGTGTTATACTCCATTACATAATTTATTGCGCATGCCGCAGTAAAATACATACCTGCTTATATATCGTCGTAATCTGGTCGACAGTCTCTACCCAGTACCGTAAATACTGGACTATAAGCAAAAAACGTGCGTAAGGCGCTTTTTTTGCTTAGACTGGCAAAAATGCGTCTTTTTTTGCTAGTTTGGCAGTAAAGATGAAAATTTAAGAAGGAGCAGTGTAATTATGAAAGAATTAGTAGCAAGAATCAAAGAAGATGGACGTGTGTTAGGTGACGGTGTTTTAAAAGTGGATAGTTTTGTAACGCACCAAGTTGATCCCGTCTTAATGGAGGCGATTGGTAAACGTTTTGCACAAGTATTCCAAGCTGCCAACATCACAAAAGTCGTTACGATTGAAGCTTCTGGCATTGCTCCTGCGCTTTATACTGCGCAAGAATTAGGGGTTCCTCTAGTTTTTGCCAGAAAGTCCAAAAGTTTAACGATGAATGAAGAACTTTTGACTGCGCAAGTTTATTCTTTTACTAAACAGGTGACGAGTACTGTTTCGATTTCTAAGAAATTTTTGACTGAAAACGACAATGTATTGTTAATTGATGACTTTTTAGCGAATGGTCAAGCGGCTAAGGGCTTGATTGAACTTTGTCAACAAGCTGGTGCTCATGTAGAAGGAATCGGGATTGTGATTGAAAAATCATTTCAAGATGGCCGAGAACTTTTAGAAGATATGGGGATTAAAGTTGTTTCTTTAGCACGAATTGCATCATTAAAAGCAGGTGAAGTAGAATTTATCGAGGAGGATGCTTAATTGGATAAGCAGACACAAAACGGAAAAGCAGCTGTTTTAGGGTTGCAACACTTACTTGCGATGTACGCCGGTGCAGTAGCAGTACCACTTTTAATTGGGACTGGTTTAGGTTTTAATGAAACACAAATGACTTATTTAATTTCTATTGATATTTTTATGTGTGGGATTGCCACATTGTTACAGTTAACTGTAACAAAATTTTTTGGTATTGGTTTGCCAGTCGTTTTAGGTTGTGCGATTCAAGCCGTTGCGCCCTTAATTTTAATCGGGAGTAAATCTGGTGTTGGTGCAATTTATGGTTCAATTATTGCTTCTGGGATTTTTGTTGTTTTAATCGCCGGCTTTTTTTCCAAGATTAAAAAGCTATTTCCGTCACTCGTTACAGGAACGGTGATTACGGTTATTGGTTTAACTTTAATTCCAGTTGCTATCACCAAAATGGGTGGTGGCGATGCGACAGCGCAAAGTTTTGGCGCTCCTAATCAATTGATTCTAGCTTTTGTGACTATTTTATTGATTATTGGCATCCAAGTTTTTGCCAAAGGATTTCTACGTTCAATTTCTGTTTTAGTAGGACTTGTTGGGGGTACTCTTTTAGCTTACTTCATGGGAATGGTTGATTTTGCTGCCATTGGTCATGCACCCGTTTTTCATATTCCGCAACCATTTTATTTTGGTAAACCTACTTTTGATGTATGGTCTATTTTGCTGATGATTATCATTTCAATTGTTAGTATGGTTGAATCGACTGGGGTTTATTTTGCTCTTGGGGATATTACCGGACAAGCAATTAATGAAGATGACTTAAAACGCGGTTATCGGGCAGAAGGATTAGCTGTTATTTTAGGTGGAATTTTTAATACTTTTCCTTATACCGGTTTTTCTCAAAATGTTGGTTTGGTACAATTATCAGGGATTAAAACCAAAAAACCAATTTATTTTTCAGCTATCTTTTTAATTATTTTAGGTTTATTTCCCAAAATTGGTGCCATTGCCCAAATTATTCCTGAACCGGTTTTAGGGGGCGGGATGTTAGTGATGTTTGGTATGGTAGCAGTTCAGGGTATGAAGATGTTAACAAAAGTTGATTTTAATAATGATAAGAATTTATTGATTATTGCAGTTTCCATTAGTTTTGGTTTAGGCTTTAACTTAATGCCACAATTATTTAGTCAATTACCTGAAACAATTCAGATGTTTACTGGTAACGGTATTGTGATGAGTAGCTTAACGGCGATTTTGTTAAATCTTATTTTTAATGGTTTAAAAGATGAAAAGAAAACGAAAATAACAAAAGTGGTTAGTGAAACCAAATAATTAATTTGCAAATGACATCTTTTTGTCATTTGCATTTTTTTGTAAGTAAAGGATTAGATGATTCTCACAATGGAAATCTATCCGATAATAAGCTGAACTTTTAAGAAATTCGCCACGCATTTTATTAATAGTTCGTCTTATCACTTGCGAGCTGAATGAATTTATCCACCTCTTCTTTTTCAATAAAACACGAACGTATTTATAATATGATGTAATAATATTCGAGTAATTGTTTACAGTCAAAAGTTAACTTGTTACAATAAATACAAGTTAAATGTAAAGGAGCAAAACATGAAAGCACAAGTTGCAGTTATTATGGGAAGCGTATCAGATTGGGAGACAATGAAATGTGCTTGCGAACAGCTGGATGAGCTCGAAATCAGCTATGTAAAGCAAGTTGTCTCTGCTCACAGAACACCAGATTTAATGTTTGATTTTGCCGAGAATGCCCGTGCAAATGGGTTAAAAGTAATTATTGCCGGCGCTGGTGGTGCAGCTCATTTACCGGGGATGATAGCAGCAAAAACAACATTACCTGTTATTGGTGTTCCCGTTAAATCACGAACATTGAACGGTTTAGACTCTTTACTCTCAATCGTGCAAATGCCAGGGGGGGTTCCAGTGGCGACAACGGCAATTGGGCAAGCTGGTGCCACAAATGCCGGACTACTTGCGGCTCAGATGCTTTCCATGTATGATTTAGACATAGCGCAAAAATTAGCTGAGAAGCGAGAAAAAATGCGTGATATTGTGATGGAAAGTAGTGATCGACTTGGTTAAGCCTTTATTACCAGGAGCTGTAATTGGCATTGTCGGCGGCGGACAATTAGGCCGTATGATGACCATTAGTGCAAAAGAAATGGGTTTTCGCGTGGGAGTATTAGATCCAGCTGCAGATTGTCCGACTGCACAAGTGGCAGATTGGCATATTGTCGCGGCGTATGATGATGTATTTGCTTTAGAAGAAATGGCACGACGCTGTGATGTAATTACGTATGAATTTGAAAATGTAAGTGTCGATGCCTTGAATGCGATTATTTATAACGCCAACGTCCCGCAAGGAACAGATCTTTTGGCAATTACCCAAGACCGCTTGATGGAAAAAGCTTTCTTGGAAGAAAATAATATTGTTATTGCCCCTTATGAAACAATTATTAGTCCAACTGATATTCAAGATGCTATTGATAGTATCGGTTATCCCTGTGTATTAAAAACCACCCGTGGCGGCTATGACGGTAAAGGGCAATACGTTTTGTACAGTACTGCAGACTTAGCGCCCTCTATGAATTTGCTGCGGTCTGGTACTTGTGAATTGGAAGCATGGATTCCTTTTGAAAAAGAAATTTCTGTGATGGTAGCAGGAAATGGTAGTGGAGAATTTATGGTTTTTCCCGTCGTGGAAAATATTCATCGTCACAATATTCTACATGAAACCATTGCGCCAGCTCGCGTCGCACCAGAAGTGGTAGAAGAAGCGCAACGTATTGCTAAAGTAATTGCCAAAGCACTTGATTTACGCGGTGTATTGGCGATTGAAATGTTTTTGACCAAGACTGGCAGTATCTATGTCAACGAACTAGCGCCACGTCCGCATAATTCAGGACATTATTCTATTGAAGCATGTAATCAAAGTCAATTTGATGCGCATATTCGTGGTATTTGCGGCTGGCCTTTAGGAGAGGTCAAATTATTAAGTGATGCGGTAATGGTGAATATTTTGGGAGATGAATTGCTAGAAACATATGATTTAATCGCAAGAAAACCAGACTGGCAATTTCATTATTATGGTAAAGCCCAAGCAAAGCCTGGCCGTAAAATGGGTCATATCACGATTACAACAGAAGATATTTATGGAACATTAGAAGAAATTTATCAAACCAATATTTGGGATTAGGTTTATAACTTTTTAGTACACTAAGATAAAAAATTCAGTTTTGAAGACGAGACAAGTGAGGAGCTATTGCATGTTAGAACGTTATACACGCCCAGAAATGGGAGCAATTTGGACAGATAAAAATCGTTACCAAGCATGGTTGGAAGTTGAAATTTTAGCTGATGAGGCATGGGCGGAATTAGGTGAAATTCCTAAAAAAGATGTTGAGAAAATTCGTGCGAATGCAACATTTGATATTACACGTATTTTAGAAATTGAAGAACAAACACGTCACGATGTAGTAGCCTTTACGAGAGCTGTTTCAGAGAGTTTAGGAAAAGAACGCAAGTGGGTACATTATGGTTTAACCAGTACCGATGTGGTAGATACGGCATATGGTTATTTATTAAAACAAGCCAATGATATTTTACGTAAGGATTTGCAAAATTTCTTGGAAATCATTGGAAATAAAGCCAAAGAACACAAAAATACAGTTTGCATGGGACGTACTCATGGCGTCCATGCAGAACCGACTACTTTTGGATTGAAATTAGCTACTTGGTACTCGGAAATGAAACGCAATATTGAGCGATTTGAACACGCTGCCAAGGGAGTAGAAGCTGGGAAAATTTCAGGGGCAGTAGGAACTTTTGCAAATATTCCACCTTTTATTGAAGAATTTGTGTGTGATAATTTGGGAATTCGTCCCCAAGAGATTTCTACACAAGTTTTGCCACGGGACTTACATGCGGAATACTTCGCTTCAATGGGATTGATTGCAACAAGTATTGAACGGTTTGCTACTGAAATTCGGAGTTTGCAAAAATCAGAAACAAGAGAAGTAGAAGAATATTTTGCCAAAGGACAAAAAGGCTCGTCGGCAATGCCTCATAAACGTAATCCGATTGGTTCGGAAAATATGTGTGGGTTAGCACGTGTGATTCGTGGCCATATGTTGACCGCTTATGAAGATGTACCTTTATGGCATGAGCGCGATATTTCCCACTCTTCTGCTGAACGCATTATTGTACCAGATACTACTATTTTATTAAATTACATGTTAAATCGCTTTGGAAATATTGTTAAAAATTTGACCGTTTTTCCCGAAAATATGAAGCGAAATATGGATGCAACTTTTGGTTTAATCTACAGTCAACGTGTGATGTTAAAATTAATCGATAAAGGAATGACACGTGAAGAAGCTTATGATTTGGTCCAGCCAAAAACAGCATTTGCATGGGATCACCAAACAAGTTTCCGACCTTTACTGGAAGAAGACGATAAAATTACGTCTATTTTAAGTAAAGCCGAATTAGATGATGCCTTTGATTATCACTATCATCTTAAAAATGTTGATTTAATTTTTAAACGGGTTGGTTTAGAATAAAAAATGAAAAGGCGAACTCGATATGAGTTCGTCTTTTTTGTTGCAAAGTAGATTAGTGAGGATGTAATCGACTAAAAAACGGAAGGACTTTCTCAGCTTTTTAGTAATAAGCTGGAATTTTAATGAATTGCGCTTCAAATTTCTTGAAATTTTTACTTGTTGTAGTAGAAGTTCATTTGTCAAATGAGACAACAACATCCTTGTTACATCGACTTTACTCCTTGTAAAAATTATATAATCCGTTTACCTATAAAAAAAGACGCCGATTTAATCGGCGTCTTTTAAATAAGAGCTACTCTTGGTTGGATATAGTGGCGCATTCTTTCATCACGAAGAATAGCAAGTAATGTTTCGACTAAAGAAAAACTATACTCTTCTAGATTGAGAAAGACTTTAAAAGTGTAATGGTTTTTAAAAAAACGTTGTTCATGAATTTGTTCGATAATCAATTCCTCGTTGTGACTATTTTGGTAGCGAAAGATTCGCTTACGGCAGTCAACATGTCGTTTTGATGCTTGTTTTACTTTACGAAAAGTATAAAACGAGGTGTTCTTATTCATTTGATAAACTTCTTCAACTGCTAATAAGTCGTTAAACAAACGACGTCTATCATCAAAAGCAAGAGAATCTAAAAAATTGGCAATTACCTGACTTTGACTTTCCATGCATAGGCCTCCTAAAAAAACTCCTATCAATGAATCTAAACGTACTATATCATTTTTTTATTTCGTTGTAAACGCTTCATTAAAATCTACTGCAAATGTACAATTTTAATAAAATCTTATTTATATCATCTTCATTTAAAAATGGAAAAAGATAAATGCATTTTTGGAGTTAAACACGAACAATATTTGGTTTTTACATACTAAATATCCTTGATTATGTTGACCTAAAGTTGCTCTCTTGTTAAACTTGACACAAGTTAAATACGAACGATTTTAACTGTAGTTAATTTAATGTCAATAAAATGAGGTGCAAAATGGAAAAAAAGGAATTACGTTACGCTGGTAAAGCTAAAAAACTTTATACGACTGACAACCCCAGTGTTTTTTGGGTGGAATATCTCGATCAAGCTACTGCTTTGAACGGGATTAAAAAAGATGAAGTAACTGGAAAAGGTGCTTTAAATAATCAGATTACTAGCCTGATTTTTCATCTGTTAAAAAACGAAGGAATTTCTTCACATTTTGTTGAGATGTTATCAAAAACCGAACAATTAGTTGAGTGTGTTGAAATTATTCCATTAGAAGTTGTAGTTCGTAACGTAGCGGCGGGTAGTTTTTCAAAAAGACTACAAATTGAAGAAGGTACCCCTTTAGATTTTCCGATAGTAGAATTTTATTACAAAGAAGATGCATTAGATGATCCTTTTATTAATGATGATCATGTGAAATTATTGCGACTTGCAACAGGCAAAGAGATTAATGATATGAAGCATTTGGCACGAGAAGTAAATGAAGCATTACAACGGATTTTTGTTCAAATTGGAATTAAATTAATTGACTTTAAAATTGAAATTGGTCGTACAAATACAGGACAACTGCTTTTAGCTGATGAAATCTCTCCGGATACGTGCCGCTTGTGGGATTTAGCAACAAATGAGCATTTAGATAAAGATATTTATCGTCGCGATTTAGGCGATTTAGTTCCAGTTTATGAAGAAGTTTTAACGCGTTTAGAAAATCAATTTTTAGTAGAGGAGCAATAGCATGTATTTCGTAAAAGTTTATGTAACATATAAAGAATCTGTTTTGGACCCACAAGGTGAAGCGGTTAAGGGTGCTGTTCATCGAATGGGGTATGAAGAAATTGATGAAATTCGCATTGGAAAATATTTTGAAATCAAAGTAGCCAAAAGTGATCATCCCATTGAAGAGATGATTGAAAAAATTTGTGACAAATTATTAGCCAATGTCAATATGGAAACTTATCGTTACGAAATCACTGCAATGGAGGAAGTATAATATGAAATTCGCCGTAATCGTATTTCCCGGCTCTAATTGCGACATGGATATGCTTTGGGCGATTAAAGATGTAATGGGGGCAGAAGCTGAATACGTGCGTCATGATGTGAGTTCATTAGCAGGTTTTGATGGGGTATTGCTACCTGGGGGATTTTCATATGGAGATTACCTGCGGTGTGGCGCCATTGCTCGTTTTTCACCCATCATGACCGAAGTAAAGCGTTTTGCTGAAGAAGGAAAACCCGTCTTTGGTACGTGTAATGGTTTTCAAGTGTTAACAGAAGCTGGCTTATTACCAGGAGCGTTAATCCGCAATAAATCGTTACATTTTATTTGCAAGACTACTGCTTTAAAAGTCAATAATCAAACAAAATTTACTTCTGAATATGAAGCAGATGAAGTTATTCATGTTCCAGTTGCCCATGGGGAAGGCAATTATATTTGCGATGAAAAAACTTTAGAACAATTAAAAGCGAATAATCAAATTGTATTTACTTATGAAGAAGATGTAAATGGCAGTCTGGAAAATATTGCCGGTATTTGTAATGAAGCTGGCAATGTAGTAGGGATGATGCCTCATCCAGAGCGTGCGATGGAATCATTGCTCGGTTCAACAGATGGTCGTCGTTTTTTTGCCTCAATTTTGAAAAATTTCGGAAAGGTGTCCGTTAAATAATGATAAAAATAAGTGAACCAACACCACAAGAGATTAAAGAACGCAAAATTTATGCCGAGTGGGGCTTAACGGATGAAGAATACCGTATGATTGCAGAAGATATTTTGGGTCGGATGCCTAATTATACTGAAACAGGACTTTTTTCTGTTATGTGGAGTGAACATTGCTCATATAAAAATTCGAAACCCGTTTTACGTAAGTTTCCAACAAGTGGACCACAAGTTTTACAAGGTCCTGGTGAAGGTGCAGGGATTGTAGACATTGGCGATGGTCAGGCGGTAGTCTTTAAAGCAGAAAGTCATAATCATCCTTCTGCAGTTGAACCTTATGAAGGTGCAGCAACGGGTGTTGGCGGCATTATTCGCGATATTTTCAGTATGGGTGCACGTCCGATCGCTATTTTAGATTCATTGCGTTTTGGTGAGTTGGACAATTCCCGGACCAAATACTTATTGGAAGAAGTAGTAGCGGGTATTTCTGGTTATGGCAATTGTATTGGCATTCCAACAGTTGGTGGAGAAGTAGCTTTTGATCCTTGTTATGAGGGTAATCCATTAGTTAATGCAATGTGTGTGGGTCTAATTGAACACAAAGATATTCAAAAAGGACAAGCCAAAGGTGTCGGCAATGCCATTATGTATGTGGGGGCAAAAACGGGGCGCGATGGGATTCACGGTGCGACATTTGCTTCAGAAGAATTTGTGGAAGGTGAAGAACAGCAACGTTCTGCCGTTCAAGTTGGTGATCCTTTCATGGAAAAATTATTATTAGAAGCTTGTTTAGAATTAATTTTAGAGCATCAAGATATTTTGGTCGGAATTCAAGATATGGGTGCGGCTGGTTTAGTGTCTTCTAGTGCAGAAATGGCGTCAAAAGCCGGATCGGGTTTGAAATTATATCTAGATGATGTCCCTCAAAGAGAAACTGGAATGACACCTTATGAAATGATGTTATCTGAGTCACAAGAGCGAATGCTAATTTGTGTCAAAAAAGGATCTGAAAAAGAGGTTGAAGAACTCTTTGCCCAATATGATTTAGATGCGGTCACAATTGGCGAAGTGACAGATGATGGCCTCTATCGTTTATATCATCATGGAGTGGAAGTGGCAAATTTACCCGTCGATGCGCTTGCAGAAGATGCGCCCACATATCATAAAGAGTATACAGAACCTGCCCGCATCAAAATATTTGCTGAGATGGAGGATTTTGCGCCAGTAGTAGAAGATGCAACCGCGACACTACTACAACTATTACAACAGCCAACTATTGCCTCTAAAAAAATGATTTATGAAACTTATGATTCCCAAGTTCGGACCAATACCGTCGTGGCACCTGGAAGTGATGCAGCAGTATTACGCGTGCGGGGAACAAAAAAAGCTCTCGCAATGACAACAGATTGTAATGCACGTTATTTGTATTTGAATCCAGAAATTGGAGGGCAAATCGCTGTAGCAGAAGCGGCGCGCAATATTGTAGCTAGTGGCGGCAAACCCTTGGCCATAACGGACTGCTTAAATTATGGTTCTCCTGATAAACCAGAAGGCTTCTGGGAATTATGGACCTCTGCCGATGGGATAAGTGAAGCATGTCGGACTTTAGACACGCCGGTAATTTCTGGGAATGTTTCGTTATATAACGAAACAAATGGCAAAGCAATTTATCCGACACCGATGATTGGAATGGTGGGCTTAATTACAGATACGAAAGATATTACGACCCAGGATTTTAAAGAAGCAGGCGATCTTATTTATGTTATCGGTGAAACAGCTGCTGATTTCAACGGTACAGAGATTCAAAAAATGCAAAGAGGTTTAATTGAAGGCAAACTAATGGATTTTGATTTGGCAACAGAAAAAGTTAATCAAGATTTGGTGTTAAAAGCAATTCAAACTGGACTTGTCACAAGCGCCCACGATTGCGCAGAAGGCGGTCTAGCGGTAGCTTTAGCAGAATGTACCTTTAAAAATGGTTTTGGAGTTGCAGTCGATGTGAAAATGCCAAAAGAAAATTTATTTGCTGAAACACAATCTCGTTTTGTTTTATCGGTGAAAAAAGATGCCCAAACTGCTTTTGAGAAACTGGCAGAAGATAAAGCAACATTGATTGGCAAAGTGACAGATGATGGAGAATTGAAGATTCAAGCCTTGGATGACAATATCACAGTTGCCACACATACTGCCAAGGAACTTTGGGAGGATGCCATTGCATGTCTTATGAAGTGAAAAGTTTAAACGAAGAGTGTGGCATTTTTGGCGTCTGGGGTCACCCAGACGCTGCGCGTGTCACTTATTTTGGTCTCCACAGTTTGCAACATCGGGGGCAAGAAGGCGCAGGAATTGTTTCAAATGATAATGGCAAGCTGTATGGTTACCGTGAGTTGGGTTTATTATCAGAAGTCTTTAAAGACGACCGTCAATTGACACAATTAAAGGGAAGTGCTGCAATCGGACACGTTCGTTATGCTACAGCCGGCAACGGCAGCGTGGATAATATTCAACCTTTCTTATTTAAGTTTTATGATTGTTCAGTTGGATTGGCTCATAACGGAAATTTAACCAATGCATGTAGCTTACGGACTGAATTGGAAAGAGATGGCGCTATTTTTCACTCCAACTCGGATACCGAAATTTTAATGCATTTGATTCGACGAAGTAAAAAATCAAATTGGTTGGATCAATTAAAAGAGGCTTTAAACCAAGTAAAAGGCGGATTTGCTTACATTTTAATGCGGCAAGACTGTATGATAGCTGCGCTTGATCCTAATGGCTTTCGTCCTTTAGCGATTGGTAAAATGAAAAACGGTGCTTACGTGGTGGCTTCTGAAACCTGTGCATTAGAAGTAAGTGGTGCTGAGTTTGTTCGCGATGTTCAACCGGGCGAAATTATCATCATTAACGATGAGGGCGTTAAAATTGAACATTTTACCAAAGACACGCAACATGCGATTTGCTCGATGGAATATGTCTATTTTGCCCGACCGGATTCCAATATTGCCGGTGTAAATGTTCATACTGCTAGAAAAAATATGGGGCGTAATTTAGCCAAAGAAGCCCCTGTGGAGGCAGATATGGTTATTGGCGTGCCCAATTCTTCTCTATCTGCTGCCAGTGGTTACGCAGAAGCCTCTGGTATTCCATATGAATTGGGCTTAGTAAAAAATCAATATGTCGCCCGTACCTTTATTCAACCGACACAAGAGTTAAGAGAACAAGGCGTTCGCATGAAATTATCCGCTGTTCGGGGTGTAGTTGCGGGCAAAAAAGTTATTATGGTAGATGATTCCATTGTGCGGGGAACAACGAGCCGCAGGATTGTGGATTTGCTAAAAGAAGCTGGGGCAAAAGAGGTCCATGTCAGAATTGCTTCTCCACCGTTAAAATATCCGTGTTTTTATGGAATTGATATTCAAACACGCAAGGAATTAATTGCGGCTAATCATTCGATTGAAGAAATTCGCCAAGTTATTGGGGCTGACTCTTTAAGTTATTTGAGTGAGGATGGTTTGATTGATGCGATTGGGTTAAACTTTGATGCACCATACGGGGGCTTGTGTATGGCTTATTTTAACGGCGATTATCCCACCCCTTTATACGATTACGAAGAAAAGTATCAAGCTTCATTGAAAGAACAAACTTCATTTTTTTAAATAAAAGGAGCGAAAATAGTGGCGAATGCGTATGCAAAAGCTGGCGTTGATGTGAATGCTGGTTATGAGGTAGTAGAGCGAATCAAAAAGCATGTGAAAAGAACCGAACGTTTAGGCGTCATGGGCGCTTTAGGAGGTTTTGGTGGTTGTTTTGATTTAAGCAGCTTAAATGTTAAAGAACCGGTGCTGATTTCTGGTACTGATGGTGTAGGGACCAAGTTGATGGTGGCTTTTAAAGAAAACAAGCACGATACTATCGGCATTGACTGTGTGGCAATGTGTGTCAATGATATTGTGGCTCAAGGGGCGGAACCGTTGTACTTCTTAGATTATTTGGCAACCGGCAAAAATGAACCAGCCCGCTTGGAACAAGTAGTGGCAGGGGTCGCTGAAGGGTGTTTGCAAGCAGGAGCTGCTTTAATTGGTGGCGAAACAGCTGAAATGCCTGGAATGTATGATGCCAACGAGTACGATCTTGCTGGATTTGCTGTTGGGGTGGCGGAAAAAAGTCAATTAGTAACTGGTGAAAACATTCAAGCAGGCGATGTATTATTAGGGCTGCCTTCCACTGGAATTCATTCTAATGGTTTTTCTTTGGTGCGAAAAATTTTCTTTACAGAACATAATTTAACGGGAAGCGCCAAAATTGAAGCGCTAGGAGATAAAACTTTAGGTGAAGCTCTTTTAACGCCGACTAAAATATATGTGAAAGCCTTGATGCCTTTAGTAAAAGAAAACTTAGTCAATGGAATTGCTCATATTACAGGGGGCGGTTTTGTGGAAAATATTCCGCGGATGTTACCTGGGAATGTTGCCGCTGAAATTACCGATAAATCTTGGCCGTCTCTACCAATTTTTGAGGTTTTGGAAGCATACGGCAACATTCATCATGAGGAAATGTTTGAAATTTTTAACATGGGTATTGGTATGGTTTTAGCAGTAAGTAAAGAAAAAGTCGAGCGCGTCAAAAAGGTTTTAGCTGATTTAAATGAACCATGTTATGAGATTGGTCAAGTTGTTGCAGCCAAAAACAATATGGCACCAATCACTGTGAATGAGGCGGAAAAATGAGAATTGCCGTTTTAGCTTCTGGAAATGGAAGCAATTTTGAAGCTATTGCTGATTTTTTTCAAAGAGAACACGTTCCCGCTGAAATTGCCTTCGTATTTAGTGACAAAAAAAATGCGTTTGTCTTAAAGCGGGCCGAAAAATTTGCTATTCCAACTTTTCACTTTTCCCCCAAAGACTTTGCAAATAAAGCAGCTTATGAAGCAGCATTACTGACGTTGTTCCAACAAGAAAAAATCGATTTAATTGTTTTAGCTGGCTATATGCGCATTATTGGTGGAACCTTATTAAGTGCTTTTCCTAAAAAAATCATCAATATTCATCCATCCTTATTGCCGGCTTTTCCTGGACTTCACGGGATTAAAGATGCCTATGATTATGGCGTCAAAGTGACCGGTGTAACTATTCATTATATTGATGCAGGAGTAGATACTGGTCCGATTATTGCACAAGTACCTGTCTGCATTGCACCAGAAGATAGCTTGGAGAGTTTAGAGATGAAAATTCATCAAGCCGAACATCGATTGTATCCAAAAGTTCTAAAAGAAATTGCCCTGTCTCAAGAAATTGACTTAGGTAATCACTGGCATTGAATGTTTTCCCACCTTATTAAAAATCAAATCAGAGGAGATAAAGAAATGAAGCGAGCTCTAATTAGTGTTTCAGATAAAACAGGTATTGTTGAATTGGCAGCAGGTTTACTTGATGCTGGCTGGGAAATTATTTCGACTGGAGGTACCCAAACCGCACTTGATAACGCCGGTATAAAGACAATTGGAATCGAAGATGTTACACATTTTCCTGAAATGATGGACGGGCGAGTTAAAACGTTACATCCTCTTATTCACGGAGGACTCTTGAGTCGGCGCGATAATGCCGAACACGTTAAAGCGATGACAGCGCACCACATTCAACCGATTGATCTCGTGGTCGTTAATCTTTATCCCTTCAAAGAGACGATTTTAAAAGCCGATGTGACGACAAAAGATGCTATTGAAAATATCGATATTGGTGGACCAAGCATGTTGCGCTCAGCGGCTAAAAATCATGAATTTGTAACAGTGCTTGTGGATCCGAAAGATTATGTCACTGTCTTAGCAGAAATCAAAAATAAAGGGGAAACAACATTTGCCACCCGACAAAAATTAGCGGCAAAAGTTTTTCGTCACACTGCGGCTTATGATGCATTAATTGCTGGTTTTATGACAGATTTGGTAAAGGAAAAAGAGCCAGAAAAATTAACCTTAACATATGATTTAAAACAAGACTTACGGTATGGCGAAAATTCTCATCAAGAAGCTTCTTTTTATAGTGATGCTTTACCTATTAATTATTCCATTGCACAAGCAAGACAATTACACGGCAAAGCACTTTCTTATAACAATATTAAAGATGCTGATGCGGCTATTCGGATTGCCAGAGAGTTTACTGAACCGACTGTTGTTGCATTAAAACATATGAATCCTTGCGGTATTGGGACAGCAGCAACGATTGAAAAAGCGTATGATTTTGCTTATGAAGCTGATCCTGTCTCGATTTTTGGCGGTATTATCGTTCTTAATCGTGAAGTTGACTTTGCCATAGCGCAAAAAATGCACCAATTATTCTTAGAAATTATCATTGCGCCAAGCTTTGCTCCGGCTGCATTAGAATTATTAAGCGGCAAAAAAAATATTCGTTTAATGACATTGGATTTTCATGATGCGCTTGCCACGGGATTACCTGAAAAAGTTTCTGTGTTAGGAGGACTCTTAGTGCAAGGACAAGATGTGATTCAAGAAGATCCAACCGCTTGGAAAGTTGCAACTAAACGGCAACCAAGTCAAGAGGAATTAGAGGCTTTAGCTTTTGCTTGGAAAGCCGTGAAACACGTCAAATCAAATGCAATTGTTCTGGCTAAACAACACCAAACCGTAGGCATCGGAGCTGGACAAATGAATCGCGTTGGTTCAGTCAAGATCGCTATTGACCAAGCTGAAACAGCTGGCAAAATGGATGGAGCAGTTTTAGCGAGTGATGCATATTTTCCAATGGGAGATTCCGTTGAAATTGCTGCCCAACACGGTATTAAAGCCATCGTCCAACCAGGTGGCAGTATTCGCGATCAAGAGTCCATTGATATGGCAGACAAATATGATATTGCGATGGTATTTACAGATATCCGTCATTTCCGTCATTAAGAAAGGAAGCAAATATGAAATTATTGGTTATTGGTGGTGGCGGTCGGGAACACGCCATTGCTAAAAAATTATTAGCAGATAAAGAAGTAACAACTGTTTTCTGCGCACCCGGTAACCCTGGCATGAAACAAGATGGCATTAAGACTGTTTCAATTGCAGAAGGAGATCACGACAAGCTAATTGATTTTGCTAAGACAGAAAATGTTGCATGGACTTTTGTGGGGCCGGAAGCACCTTTACAAAGGGGAATAGTAGACGATTTTCAAAAAGCGGGGTTGCTTGTTTTTGGTCCGAATCAAAAAGCTGCTCAAATTGAAAGCTCAAAAGATTTTGCCAAACAAATTATGCGAAATAATCAAATTCCCACAGCCGACTATAAGACGTTTTCTGATTACCACAATGCTGCTGCTTACGTAAAAGAAAAGGGTGCTCCCATTGTGATTAAGGCCGATGGTTTGGCTGCGGGTAAAGGGGTTGTTGTGGCCGAAACTGTTCCGCAGGCGTTAACTGCTTTATCTGATATGTTAGAAGACAATCGTTTTGGCGAAAGTGGTGCCAAAGTTGTGGTGGAAGACTTTTTAGCTGGAGAAGAATTTTCATTATTGGCTTTTGTGAAAGATGAGGCTGTTTATCCAATGGTCATTGCGCAAGATCATAAGCGGGCTTATGATGGCGATAAAGGGCCAAATACTGGTGGGATGGGTGCTTATTCGCCAGTGCCTCAAATTAGTGATGAAATGGTTGAAAAAGCGGTGAAAGAAATTTTGGAACCCGCTGCCAGTGGTATGGTTAGAAACGGAACGCCTTTTACTGGTATTTTATACGCAGGTTTAATTGCTACAAATGAAGGGGCAAAAGTCATTGAATTTAACGCTCGTTTCGGTGATCCCGAAACACAAGTTGTCTTACCGCGGTTAAAATCAAGTTTAGTTGCTATTATTACAGCACTCCTGACAGATGAAAAACCCGAAGTAACCTGGCATGATAATGCTGCTTTTGGCGTTGTTGTAGCTGCTGAAGGTTATCCTGGTAAGTATCAAAAAGGTATGGTATTACCACAAAAGACTATGGGCAGTACAGAACTTTATTTTGCAGGTACAGCAGAAAAAAATGGAGAACTACTTGCCAATGGCGGTCGTATTTTCTTAGTCGCAGCACAAGCTGCCAATTTAGAAAAGGCACGGAATGAAGTGTATGATGCTTTAAAGCAAATGTCGTTACCAGAGATGTTTTATCGGCATGATATTGGTGCAAAAGCGCTAAAATAATAAAACAGCAGCCTGTTAAGGCTGCTGTTTTATTATTTATAAGAGAAAGCAAAGGTTCGTAAAATTTCCCAACTAAAATTTGTTAGCGTTTTCTCTTAGATGTGTTAAAATTTAACAGTAAACAATGTTTAGAATTGGATTATTAATTTGGAGGCGACAAAATGAAACAAGTCAATTTTGGACCAAATGAGTTGGGTGTTTCCAGCGTAGTTTTAGGCTGTATGCGGATTACTGAGGCCAAAGATCCTGTAGCTGTCATACAAACTGCAGTAGAAAACGGCATCAACTTTTTTGATCATGCGGATATTTATGGTCAAGGCAAATGCGAAGAAATTTTTGCAGATGCTTTTGCTAAAACGAGTTATAAAAGAGAAGATATGTTTATTCAAAGTAAGTGCGGCATTGTTCCTGGAGAAATGTACGATTTTTCCAAAGAGCATATTATTTCTTCAGTAGAAAAAAGTTTGAAACGTCTAAATGTCGATTATTTGGACGCCTTATTGTTGCATCGTCCCGATACTTTGATGGAACCAGAAGAAGTAGCGGCAGCTTTTGACCAATTGGAATCAGACGGAAAAGTAAAATATTTTGGGGTGAGCAATCAGTATTCTCGTCAAATTGAATTACTACAAAAATATGTACGCCAGCCCCTTGTTGCCAATCAATTACAGTTTGGTATCATGCATACGGGCATGATTGACTTTGGTTTGCATGTTAATATGACAGATCCTCGTAGTGTTGACCACGATGATGGAATTTTGGAATTTTCTCGTTTAAATGATATGACGATACAAGCTTGGTCACCTTATCAATACGGCTTTTTTGAAGGTGTCTTTATTGGAAATGAAAAATTTCCTGAATTAAATAAAAAATTAGCTGAAATGGCAGAAAAATATCACACAACGCCAACAGGCATTGCTTCTGCGTGGATTTTACGTCATCCGGCGAACATGCAAGTTATTATTGGTACAATGAATTTGCAACGAATTGAAGAAATTGCAAAAGCGAGTGATATCGTTTTATCAAAAGAAGATTGGTATGGTATTTATTTAGCGGCTGGCAATGATTTACCATAATTGATTTTCTAATAATAATTTAAGTGAAAGTGAAAATCGTTCGGAAATCCCGAACGATTTTTGTGTTTTGTTGCTATTTATAGGTTTCTTTTATTGCTTTTCTGATTTAGATGAGCTAAATTACATAGGGCGCAAAAAATGTGACCCAATAAACAAATGGAGGCTATTCATTATGTTTGATATGAAAGTTTTTGATTATGAAGATGTCCAATTAATTCCCAATAAATGTATCGTAAGTTCCCGTTCGGAATGTGATACGACGGTAACTTTAGGGAAACATTCCTTTAAAATGCCAGTAGTTCCAGCCAATATGCAGACAATTATCGATGAGAATATTGCTGAATTTTTAGCTGAAAATGGCTACTTTTACATTATGCATCGCTTTAATGAAGATGCTCGCATTCCTTTTGTAAAAAAAATGCAAAGTAGAAATTTAATTACCTCCATCAGTGTTGGCGTAAAGCCACACGAATACACTTTTGTTGAAGAATTAGCAGCTGAAAACTTAGTGCCAGATTACATTACCATTGATATTGCCCATGGTCATGCCAATGCGGTGATTGAAATGATTCAACATATTAAACGTCTCTTACCTGAAACTTTTGTTATTGCGGGGAATGTTGGCACACCAGAAGCTGTGCGGGAATTGGAAAATGCAGGGGCAGATGCAACAAAGGTCGGAATTGGACCTGGTAAAGTTTGTATCACCAAAATTAAAACCGGTTTTGGTACAGGTGGTTGGCAATTAGCAGCAGTCCGTTGGTGTGCCAAGGCAGCTCGCAAACCAATTATTGCCGATGGTGGAATTCGGACCCATGGTGATATTGCTAAATCCGTTCGTTTTGGCGCAACGATGGTGATGATTGGTTCATTATTTGCAGGGCACGAAGAATCTCCTGGCGAAACCAAAGTACAAGACGGTGTTGTTTTAAAAGAGTACTTCGGTAGTGCTTCTGAGTTCCAAAAAGGAGAAAAGAAGAACGTCGAAGGAAAGAAAATTTGGATTCCTTACAAAGGAAAACTAGCGGATACACTTGTGGAAATGCAACAAGATTTACAATCTTCTATCTCTTATGCTGGAGGCAAAGACTTAGAAGCCATTCGCAAAGTAGATTACGTAATTGTAAAAAATTCTATCTTCAACGGTGATACAATTTAAATGTTTTTTTACCACGACTGTTTTTGGGTCGTGGTTTTTTTATCTTCTGGCCGGTTATGCTAAAATGTGATTGATGTGGAGATGATATTTTCAATAGAATAGTCATTTCATTTTGAAAAGAGGAGATAAGCATGACGATTAAAGTAATGTCGATTTTTGGCACAAGACCCGAAGCGATTAAAATGGCGCCTCTGGTTAAAGCCTTGGAAAAAGACGCCCGGTTTGAATCGCTTGTGACAGTAACGGCACAACACCGTGAGATGTTGGATCAAGTTATGAAAATTTTTGAATTAAGAGCAGATTTTGATTTGGATATTATGAGTCAAGGTCAGACGTTAACAGATATTACAACGAAAGTATTATTAGAATTGCAACCGGTTTTAAAACAAATGAAGCCTGATATTGTTTTAGTTCACGGGGATACTACCACGACTTTTGCTGCAGCGACAGCCGCTTTTTATCAGCAGATACCCATTGGTCACGTTGAAGCGGGCTTAAGGACGTATAATAAGTATTCGCCTTATCCAGAAGAAGCGAATCGCCAATTAACAGATGTTTTAAGCGATCTTTATTTTGCTCCCACCAAAACCAGTGCTGCTAATTTAAAACAAGAACATCATTTATCTGACCACATTTATATAACAGGAAATACGGCAATTGATGCCATGCAATATACGGTGCAAAAGGATTATCATCATTCGGCTCTTTTAGCGGATAAAAAACAAATTCTAGTAACGATGCATCGTCGGGAAAATTTAGGAGAAAAGATGGCGACAGTTTTCCTTGCTTTACGCCGCTTAGCGCAAGAGTTTCCGGAAATTTCAATTGTCTTTCCGATGCACAAAAATCCATTGGTGCGGGAAAATGCCAAAAAAAATCTGGGCGACCTAGCAAATGTTGCGTTAATTGAACCATTAGACGTCATAGACTTTCATAATTTGGCAGCTAGAAGTTATTTAATTATGACAGACTCAGGTGGCGTTCAAGAAGAAGCACCTTCATTAGGTGTGCCTGTTTTAGTCCTGCGGGATACAACGGAGCGACCTGAAGGCATTGAAGCGGGGACATTATGCTTAGTAGGGACAGATGAAAAACAAGTTTATGATGCTGCTAAGAAATTATTAACTGATCCTGCAGCGTATGAAAAAATGGCACAAGCAAAAAATCCTTATGGAGATGGCCGAGCCAGCGAACGGATTTTAGATGCTATTGCAGATTACTTTGATAAAAATTAATAACCCATCCACTCGTAAAATCGGGTGGATGGGTTACTTAAATTTCATTATCTTTTGCCAGACGTCTTTCCATTACTCTTTGTAACGCTGTCTCGATTTTTAAAAAGTCATAAAAGTCGGGGGTAGCTTTAATTGTGACGACCGGTAAATGAGCAAACATTTCCTGAGGAGAAAAAGTGGAGATAATTAAATCGTATGCTTCCAGTTGTTCGTGAACAGCATTAGGTTGACTATTGATACTTTCAATAATTTCAAATTTTGTTTCGGTAGGGAAATGCTGCAGTAAAACCTGATGAAGATATTTTGGGTGAATCGTAGAAATATCCGATAAAATCAATGTCCGTGTGGTTATCTGCCAATGGGTTAAAATTTGCGGTAATAGTGTAATAATAAGATATAACTGTTGATAAACTTGATCACTTGTGATGTGAATCTGATATTTGTTATGGTAGTTGTTAATAAATTTTTTTAAGCCCGTTATGACATTAGGAAATTTCTTTTCATAATTCAAAACAAATTCTCGCCGACAATTGGATAAAATGGCAATAAAGTCACAGTTTCTTAGATGAATATAATTTTCATTACAAAAGTGCCAAATCAGCTCTTCTTTTTCAAGACTAGCTATATTTTGCTTGGTGCTCGATAAGAGGGCATCGAGGTAATGGTTTGTTCGCTGAGCTAATCTTTTAATTCTTGGATTTCTCTTTTGGGCTTGTTGAAAATGGGCAAAAGATAATAATACATAGTCGTGGCATACTGTCCAAAAAGTTTCCAAAAAGTTAAAATGCCAATTGATACTCATAAGCGTTTCTTTTAACTGAACAACAGCATTCGTGGTGGAAGAACTTTCAGCTTTCAAAAAGCCGCTTTTTTCTATTTCTTGGGGCAATAAATGGCCGTTGTTTTGTCGCCAAATAGATACCGCACCGGAAAAATAAAGTTGTTCGTGTTGGCGATAATTTTGCGGTAGCTTGTTTTCTTTTAAAAGTGCAGTAACCAAAGTGCTCAAGGCGTTATCGCTTTGACTATCAGGCAAGAGATAAGCCGCGCCGTGTCGCTTTTCGCAAAAATAAAGAGTATACAATGTCCGAATGAAAATTTCATTTCCTTCAATTCGAAAAGGGCGATTGCGTATTTTAACGTCATAAGGTGACAATAAATTTTGAAATTTTTTGCATAAGCGGTGAAAACCTGCGTTACTTAAAAAAAGTGCATTGGCACAATCCGAATAGGTAAAACAATCTTCAAATAAGAGATGTTCTAAAAGTTTCATTTCGCTAGTTTCTTGCATGAGATAATCATAAAAGCGATCCAGTCCTAAGTTGAAAGGCGCTTGCCAGTAATAGCGGTTGCGGTAAGCCATAATTTTGAAAGCAGGAAATTGTATCTGAAGTTCGCCAATGATACTGCGAATGGTTTTATCACCAGCGCCGGTTAATTTCCGTAACTCTTCTGAAGTAATACCGCTAGGGTGTTGGTAGAGGGCTTCAACGACTTCAAGCTGTCGTTGTTCACGCCAAGATAAAAAATCACGTAAATTCATAATCTTCTCCTGTAATTATTATCAAAAAAGAATAATTTTAGATATTGTTTATAATATTAAAGGAAAAAAATAAGATGTGCAATCAGAATAAGGGCTTTTTGAGGAAAAATAGAAAATTTTGACCGATAACGTCTGTTCGTTATTTTTATCGACAAAAAAGTTTTTTTATAGTTGACAAAATTCTGGTTCTTCATTAGGATATAAGTGAAAAGAGATTGAAATTTTCATAATCAAATATTTGTTAGGTGAGGCTCCTATATGGACATAAGCTGCTGCCGCGAAAGAATCGAGAGACTCTTAGTTGGTAGAACAGGGATGATCGTGAAGGTCATCCATAATGCAGCTGATAGCATCTGCTATCTACGCCCTATAGTGCTAAAGCTCAACATGAACATACGCTTATTAGACGCGTGCTCATTGTTGAGTACGCGTTTTTTTATGGCTTATTTTTATGAAATAATTTATTAAATTCAACGAATATTTGAATATGAAATAATTTCTTGAGGTTTTCAATTTTTCCTATGAAAATTTGAAATAAAGTTTAGAAAGGTTGATTGACATGGAACACCCCAGTCCCTCGCGACAGAAACTAAATAAAAATAGCTAAGAGGGAGAAGGGTCTCTCTTAGCAAAAGGAGAGAGAACATGTTATTTACAAAAAATACGAAAGAACAAGAATTAAAAAAATTAGCTTTTTTATCAGAACGAGAACTATTTATGGAGCTGCGTACTTCTATTAATGGTTTATCTTCTGAAGATGCTAAGGAACGTTTAGAAGAATACGGCGAAAATAGAGTAGATGCTCAAAAACCAACTCCGGCTTGGTTATTATTCATTGAAGGTTTTAAAGATCCTTTTGTATTGGTTTTAGCGGCTTTAGCGATAGTTTCATTTGTCACTAGTGATTACGAGGCAGCCATTGTCATGTTGGTGATGATTTTAGCGAGTGTTATCATTACTTTTGTGCAAGAATATCGTTCACAAAAAGCCAGTTTAGCGCTAAAAGAATTAATTGAAAATACTTGTGCCGTGACACGAGATGGGCGCACCAAAGAAATTCCAATGGATGAAGTGGTGCCTGGTGATATTGTAACTTTAGCAACGGGCGATATGATTCCAGCCGATGCCGTTTTAATTTGGACAAAAGATTTGTTTGTCAATCAATCTTCTTTGACAGGAGAATCTATGCCGGTGGAAAAATTCGTTGAGGCCGGAGTTAAAAAAGATGAAGATATCTCGGCTTTGGATTTAGACGATTTGGTTTTTATGGGAACCGATGTTTTAAGTGGTCAAGGAAGAGCTATTATTTTAAAAACTGGCCAAGAAACTTTTTTTGGTGATATTGCTCGCAATGCCACCAGTAAACGAGGCAAAACGGCTTTTGATGTAGGCTTAACCCGGGTTAGTAAATTATTATTGCGGATGGTAATGGTATTATTTCCAGTAGTTTTCTTGATTAATGGCTTAACAAAAAGTGATTGGACATCGGCATTCTTTTTTGCGATTGCCGTGGCGGTTGGTTTAACCCCTGAGATGTTACCGATGATTGTGACGAGTAATTTGGCTAAAGGGGCGTTAGCGTTATCTAAACAAAAAGTTATTGTAAAAGAGCTTCCTTCTATTCAAAATCTCGGCAGTATGGATGTGTTGTGTACTGATAAAACGGGGACAATTACAGAAGATCGCGTCGTGTTGGTAAAACATTTAAATCCTCTGGGTAAAGAAAATCAAGCAGTTTTAGCGATGACGTATTTAAACTCGCATTACCAAACTGGATGGAAAAATTTAATGGATATTGCCGTGTTGAATTATTTTGAAGAAAACAACGGCAGGCTACCATTTAACGATGTTGTCAAAATCGATGAAATTCCTTTTGATTTTTCCAGACGTCGCCTGACGGTTGTTGTCAAAGCAGATCATCATCAAATAATGGTGACAAAAGGCGCTGTCGAAGAGATGGAAAAAGTATGTAAATATGCAGAAATTGATGGTAAAACTGTTCTTTTAGACGATGCGTTAAAAGAAAAAATGCGCAACGTCAATATGAAAATGAACGAACAGGGGATGCGCGTCTTAACGGTAGCAGTAAAAAAAGATGCGCACAGTGATGCTACGTATTCTGTCGCAGATGAAAAAGATATGACGCTAATTGGTTTTATGGGCTTTTTGGATCCAGCGAAAGAATCCGCTATTTCAGCGATTAAATCCTTACATGAGCATGGTGTGACAGTAAAAGTTTTGACAGGAGATAATGCGATTGTTGCTAAAAAAGTTTGTCAAGATGTCGGAATTGGCGTAACAAATGTTTTGTTGGGAACGGATATTGAGGTCTTATCTGATGAGGAACTGATGGGACAAGTGGATGAAACCAATTTATTTGCCAAACTTAATCCGATGCAAAAATCCCGCTTAATTGAAGTAATTCAAAAAAAGGGCCATACCGTTGGTTTTATGGGCGACGGCATCAACGATGCTCCGGCTTTGAGAAAAGCCGATGTGGGGATATCAGTTGATACAGCAGCTGATATCACCAAAGACGCTAGTTCCATCATTTTATTAGAGAAAAGTCTCAATGTATTAGAAACAGGAGTAATTGAAGGACGACGTGTTTTTTCTAATATGATGAAATATATCAAGTTCACTATCAGTTCAAACTTTGGCAATGTTTTTTCCATTTTAGTAGCGAGTGCTTTCTTACCATTTTTGCCAATGCTCTCAATCCAACTATTGGTACAAAATTTGATTTATGATATGGCACAATTGACGATTCCTTGGGATAATGTTGATGAAGAAGAATTGGTAAAACCTGTTCGTTGGGAGATTGGTGATTTGTTCAAATTCACTATTTCCATCGGACCTGTGTCAAGTATCTTTGATATTTTAACATTTTTAGTAATGTGGTTTGTGCTAGGGGCTAATACAGTAGCACAACAGAGTCTTTTTCAAACAGGATGGTTTTTAGTAGGATTAACAACCCAAACATTGGTGGTTCACATGGTTCGTACGAGAAAGTTACCATTTGTGGAAAGCCGTGCTTCTTGGCCGGTTATCCTCACAAGTCTTTTAGCGATTGTAACAGGTTTTGTTTTAGTGTTATCTCCATTACGGACGGTTTTTGACTTTACTGTTCTGCCTCCGCAATATTGGATGTGGTTTGTTTTAATCATTGTAGGTTATTTGATTACAATTGAAATCGCTAAACGCGTTTACATTAAATTCACTTCTGAATGGGTATGATAAAATACGACAGCTATTGAATAGCTGTCGTATTTTTATTGACTTGCTGTACTAGCAAATTTCCATTTTTTCTATTAATTAGAGCCCTAAATTTTTAAAGCGCTTTACAAATGTGATGGAATTCACAAAAATAAATTGATATCAAGCTGTTTCAATCGATTTTTATTTCGTGATTTAGTGAGCGTCTTAGTTGTATTTATTTCCGATAAATGATAGCTTAATGATGTAAGTTTTACGAAATACCTAATACAGAATATTATGCTGTTATACTTAGGGTCATTTATTTAAGAGAGGAATGGGTAATAAAATGGCGAAGAATGTAATCGATTTCCAAAAGATTTTGGATGAGATCAATGCTGATTTTCCAACGTATCAGGCATTAGACAAGGATGGTAAGGTGGTTAACAAAGATTTAATCCCTGACTTAAGTGACGATGAATTAGTCGAATTGATGACACAAATGGTGTGGTCTCGGGTATTAGATCAACGTTCAACAGCTTTAAACCGTCAAGGTCGTCTTGGCTTTTATGCACCTACAGCAGGACAAGAAGCAAGTCAATTAGCAAGTCATTTTGCATTTGAAAAAGAAGATCGTCTATTTCCTGGCTACCGTGATGTGCCACAACTGGTTCAACACGGTCTACCACTAAAAGAAGCGTTTTTATGGTCTCGTGGCCATGTTGCTGGGAACTTGTACCCAGAAGATTTACACGCAATGCCACCACAAATCATTATTGGCGCACAATATGTTCAAGCAGCTGGTGTTGCTTTAGGACTAAAAAAACGCAATAGTAAAAATGTTACCTTTGTCTATACTGGTGATGGCGGTTCATCACAAGGGGACTTTTATGAAGCTATGAACTTTGCGGGTGCTTATCACGCCAATGCTGTTTTTTATATTCAAAATAATGGTTTTGCTATTTCAACACCACGAGAAAAACAAACTGCTGCTAAAACGTTAGCCCAAAAAGCAGCTGCCGCTGGGATTCCGGGGATTCAAGTTGACGGCATGGATGCTCTTGCTGTTTACACTGTTTCAAAAGCTGCCAGAGAATGGGCCGCAGCCGGCAATGGTCCTGTTTTAATTGAAACATTAACTTATCGTTATGGTCCACATACACTTTCAGGAGACGATCCAACCCGCTACCGTTCAAAAGATTTAGACAATGAATGGCAACAAAAAGATCCATTGATTCGCATGCGGAACTATCTAACTGAAAAGGGGCTTTGGTCAGAAGAAAAAGAAGAAGCAGTTATTGAAAAAACAAAAGAAGAAATCAAAACAGCAATTGCAGAAGCTGATCGTGTACCAAAGCAAAAAGTTTCTGATTTCTTAAAAAATATGTATGAAGTACAACCACAAAGTATTAAAGAACAAATTGCATTTTATGAAGCGAAGGAGTCGAAATAGTCATGGCGCAAAAAACAATGATCCAAGCGATCACCGACGCATTGAGTTTGGAATTAGGTGCTGACGAAAATGTCTTAGTTTTTGGTGAAGACGTAGGTAAAAACGGCGGAGTGTTCCGGGCAACAGAAGGTTTACAAGACAAGTACGGGGAAGATCGTGTTTTTGATACCCCATTAGCAGAATCAGGTATTGGCGGTTTAGCTTTTGGCTTAGCACTTGAAGGTTTTCGTCCTGTCCCTGAAATCCAATTTTTTGGCTTTGTTTTTGAAGTAATGGACGAAGTTGTAGGACAAATGGCACGTACGCGTTATCGCATGGGGGGGACACGTAATTTACCGATTACAATCCGTTCGCCATTTGGTGGTGGCGTGCATACTCCAGAACTTCATTCTGATAATTTAGAAGGTTTAATGGCACAATCTCCAGGTTTGCGGGTCGTTATTCCATCTAATCCTTATGATGCCAAAGGTTTATTAATTTCTTCTATTCGTAGCAATGATCCTGTTGTCTTTTTGGAGCATATGAAATTGTATCGCTCATTTCGTGATGAAGTACCAGATGAAGCCTATGAAGTTCCATTAGATAAAGCTGCTGTAACGCGGGAAGGTAAAGATGTTTCAATTATTACTTATGGTGCAATGGTTCGTGAAGCAATTAAAGCTGCGGATAATTTAGCCAAAGAAAATATTGAAGCTGAAATTATTGATCTTCGCACAATTGCACCGCTAGACGTTGAAACAATTATTGCTTCAGTTGAAAAAACTGGTCGTGTCGTTGTCGTCCAAGAAGCGCAAAAACAAGCGGGTGTCGGAGCACAAGTTGTTTCTGAAATTTCTGAACGTGCTGTTTTATCACTTGAAGCGCCTGTTGGCCGTGTTTCTGCGCCAGATACAGTTTTCCCATTTGGTCAAGCTGAAAATATTTGGCTTCCAAATGCCGCGGATATCGAAGCTAAAGTAAAAGAAATCGTCAACTTTTAATGAGACGTAAGGAAATGAATTTTATTTTCAGGAAGGAAAGATTATAAATGGCTTTTCAATTTAAATTACCGGATATCGGCGAAGGGATTGCTGAAGGTGAAATCGTAAAATGGTTTGTAAAACCCGGCGATACAATTAATGAAGATGATACTTTACTAGAAGTACAAAATGATAAATCAGTAGAAGAAATTCCATCACCTGTTACAGGGACAGTCAAAAATATTATTGTTTCTGAAGGTACGGTAGCAAATGTTGGGGATGTATTAGTTGAAATCGATGCTCCTGGACATGAAGACAATGAAGGAGACAGTGGTGTAGCTGCAACTGAACAAACACCAGCACAACCCGCTGCCATCCCTACTACTGAAGCCCCTGCTGCAAATGGCGGTGGCGTTTATCAGTTTAAATTACCAGATATTGGTGAAGGGATTGCTGAAGGCGAAATCGTAAAATGGTTCGTTAAAGCTGGCGATACAATTAACGAAGATGATACTTTACTAGAAGTACAAAACGATAAATCAGTAGAAGAAATTCCATCACCTGTTACAGGGACAGTCAAAAATATTATTGCTTCTGAAGGCACAGTAGCAAATGTCGGAGATGTATTAGTTGAAATTGACGCTCCTGGACATAATAATGCAGCTGCAGATACTTCAACGCAATCTGCTCCAACAACTTCAGCTCCTGTATCAGCTTCTACAAGTAGTGTAGTTGAAGCATCAGATCCAAATAAACGTGTATTGGCAATGCCTTCTGTACGTCAATATGCTCGTGAAAAAGATGTTGATATTACCCAAGTAACAGCTACTGGTAAAGGTGGTCGGGTAACTAAAAATGATATTGATGGTTTCTTGAGTGGTGGCAGTGCGCCTGCAACTGCTGAAGCAAAAACAACGGAACAAACTTCTACTGTTGAAACTAATGCTCCAGCTAAAGCTACACCAAAAGCCTTCACTTCAAACATGGGAGATATGGAAGAACGCGTGGCCTTGACACCAACACGTAAAGCGATTGCTAAAGCAATGGTGACAAGCAAACAAACTGCCCCTCATGTCACATTACATGATGAAGTAGAAGTTTCGGCTCTTTGGGACCACCGCAAGAAATTTAAAGAAGTTGCTGCTGAAAATGGCACAAAATTAACTTTCTTACCATATGTTGTAAAAGCCTTAACTGCTACGGTGAAGAAATTCCCAGTATTAAATGCCTCTATTGACGATGTAAAACAAGAAATTGTTTATAAACATTATTACAATGTGGGGATTGCAACGGATACCGATCATGGTTTATATGTACCAAATGTAAAAAATGCCGATCAAAAAGGTATGTTTACAATTGCTGACGAAATTAATAATAAAGCACAATTAGCTCATGATGGCAAACTTGCCGCTGATGATATGCGCAACGGGACAATCACAATTAGCAATATTGGTTCTGTTGGCGGTGGCTTCTTTACGCCAGTTATCAATTATCCTGAAGTTGCTATCTTAGGTGTCGGAACAATTTCACAACAACCTGTAGTAAGTGCAGAAGGTGAAATCGTAGTGGGCCGTGTTATGAAACTTTCTTTAAGTTTTGATCACCGTATCGTGGATGGCGCGACTGCTCAAAAAGCAATGAATAATATTAAACGCTTGTTAGCTAACCCAGAGCTAATGTTAATGGAAGGATGATAGACTCATGGTAGTTGGAGATTTCGCTATCGAATTAGATACAGTTGTAATCGGAGCTGGACCTGGTGGCTATGTAGCTGCCATCCGCGCTGCCGAAATGGGACAAAAAGTTGCCATTGTCGAAAAAGAATACATTGGCGGTGTCTGCTTGAATGTTGGATGTATTCCTTCAAAAGCCTTGATTTCTGCTGGACATCATTATCAAGAATCCCTAGACTCTAAGTTGTTTGGCGTTTCTAGTGAAAATGTTAAATTGGACTTTGCTGCAACACAAGAATGGAAACAAAATGGTGTTGTTAACAAATTAACCAGTGGCGTGGGCTTCTTATTAAAAAAACATAAGGTAGAAGTTTTAGAAGGAGAAGCTTATTTTGTCGATGATCATACATTGCGTGTAATTCATCCTGATTCTGCGCAAACCTATTCTTTCAACAATGCCATTGTTGCGACTGGTTCCCGTCCAATTGAAATTCCTGGTTTCAAATTTGGCGGGCGTGTATTAGACTCAACTGGCGGTTTAGCCTTAAAAGAAGTACCGAAAAACTTCGTCATTATTGGTGGCGGTGTAATCGGTGCAGAACTTGGTGGAGCTTACGCTAACCTAGGAGCCAATGTGACAATTTTGGAAGGTTCACCACAAATTTTGCCAACTTATGAAAAAGATATGGTCAAAATTGTTGAAGATGAATTTAAGAAAAAAGGGATGACTGTTATTACCAATGCAATGGCTAAAGAAGCTGTTGATAATGGTGATAGTGTTACTATCAAATATGCAGTTGATGGCAAAGAAGAAAGCATTGCAGCGGATTATGTAATGGTGACAGTTGGTCGTCGTCCTAACACAGACGAGTTGGGCTTAGAACAAGCTGGTGTTGAAATCGGCGAACGTGGTTTAATTACTGTCGATAAACAAGGTCGTACGAATGTTTCTAATATTTTTGCAATTGGCGATATTGTTCCAGGGGCTGCTTTAGCACACAAAGCAAGTTATGAAGCAAAAATTGCTGCTGAAGCTATTAGTGGTAAAAAAGTTGCTGTTGATTACAAAGCTATGCCTGCTGTAGCCTTTACTGATCCAGAACTTGCCTCTGTTGGGATGACAATTGCAGAAGCAAAAGAAGCTGGTTTGGAAGCGAAAGCTTTCAAATTCCCATTCTCAGGTAATGGTCGTGCACTTTCATTAGGTAAAACAGAAGGCTTTATTCGATTGGTAACAACTGTAGAAGACAATGTTTTAATCGGTGCGCAATTAGCTGGTGTTGGTGCAAGCGATATGGTTTCAGAATTAGCCTTAGCTATTGAATCTGGTATGAACGCCGAAGATATCGCACTAACGATTCATCCACACCCATCATTAGGAGAAATCGTGATGGATGCTTCTGAACTTGCTTTAGGTATGCCAATTCATATTTAAATAACTTGAAATGGTTATTTGAGCTGCGCCAAATGGTGCAGCTCTTTCTTTTGTATCCTTTAGACCTATGCTAAACTAGCATTTGAGGTGAAATATATGCGAGAATATCAATATCCCTTGGATTTATCATGGTCCACTGAAGAAATGGTTATTGTAATGAAAATGTGGGAAGTGCTCGAAGCGGCTAACGAAACAGGGGTGCAGGCTGAAATGTTTTTGAAAGCCTACGGAAATTTCAAAAAAGTTGTCCCAAGTATTGGGGAAGAACGCAGCCTAGGAAGAGAATTTGAAAATTTATCAGGTTATTCTTTATACCATACTTTGAAATTAGCAAAAGAAAATCCAACTGGAAAGTTGAAGGTGAAGGGTTAATATGGAAGAAATGATTCATGAGATTAAAAGCTGGATTTATGAAGCAGGCGAAGTGATTAAGAAAAGTTTTCAAGCAGATGATTTAGTGGTTGATACAAAAAGTGGTAGAACCGATTTAGTGACAAATTTGGATAAGGCCACACAAGATTTTTTGACGGAACGGATTATGAACTTTGATCCTAATGCCAAAATTTTAGGTGAAGAAAACGGGAAAGACCACCTCGAAGATTTTAGTGGCCGCGTCTTTATAATTGATCCCATTGACGGAACCATGAATTTTGTTTTAGAACATGAAAATTTTTGTATTATGGTTGCCGTTTATGAAGAAGGCGTGGGTAAGCTGGGTTTTGTTTATGACGTGATGAAAGATGAATTTTTATGGGGCGGTCGTAATATTGGTGTTTATTGTAATGATAAAAAAATTAATCCGCCAAAAGATATTGCCTTATCAGAAGGATTAGTCGGATTAAATCATGTGATGTATCAAAAAGATAGCTGGCATGTGCAAAAAATGGGAGAAGTTGCCTTAGGTGTGCGGATGACAGGCTGTGCGGGTTATGAATTAATTAGTTTAGCGATGGGAAGAAGAGCTGCCTATATTTCACGACTTGCCCCATGGGACTATGCTGCAGGCGGCGTTCTAATTGAAGAGCTGGGTTTACGGATGTCAAACATTAACGGGGAACCTTTAAAATTGGCTGGACGTGAATTGTTTGTAGCCGCAACTCCTAAAGCTTATGAAAATATTATGGAAATAAAAAATTAGTAATCCCTTAGTAGTGGGATTTAAGGGAGATTGGTAAAAGTTATGACAAGGAATGTATCTTTTTGAAAGTTTTCACTATATTTCAGAAAGATAATCTGTTATAATGAGCCGTCAGATTATACACAAGATTAAAGGAGCCAGATAAATTGAAATTAAGAAATGATATTCGCAATGTGGCAATTATCGCCCACGTTGACCATGGTAAAACGACACTCGTAGATGAATTATTGAAACAATCAGATACATTAGACAGCCACACTCGCTTAGAAGAGCGGGCCATGGACTCCAATGCATTGGAAAAAGAACGTGGTATCACGATTTTGGCAAAAAATACAGCTGTCGAATATCAAGGTACTAAAATCAACATCATGGACACACCAGGACACGCGGACTTCGGTGGTGAAGTAGAGCGAATCATGAAAATGGTTGACGGTGTAGTTTTAGTTGTTGATGCCTATGAAGGAACAATGCCACAAACCCGCTTTGTATTAAAAAAAGCGTTAGAACAACATTTAACACCAATCGTAGTAGTAAATAAAATTGACAAAGATTCAGCTCGTCCGGCTGAGGTTGTCGATGAAGTTTTAGAATTATTTATTGAATTAGGTGCCGATGAAGACCAATTAGAATTCCCAGTTATTTACGCTTCTGCAGTCAATGGAACTTCTAGCTTGTCAGATGATCCAAGCAAACAAGAACATACAATGGCCCCTGTTTTTGATACAATTATTGAACACATTCCAGCTCCAGTTGATAACAGCGATGAACCATTGCAATTCCAAGTTTCATTACTTGATTACAATGACTACGTTGGTCGTATCGGTATTGGTCGGGTTTTCCGTGGTAAAATTGCGGTAGGGGATCAAGTTTCTTTAATCAAATTAGATGGCACGATTAAAAATTTCCGTGTTACGAAATTGTTTGGTTTCTTTGGGTTAAAACGTTTGGAAATCACCGAAGCAAAAGCCGGAGATTTAATTGCAGTTTCTGGGATGGAAGATATCTTTGTTGGTGAAACAGTCACACCCGTAGAACATCAAGATGCATTACCAATCTTACACATTGACGAACCAACTTTACAAATGACTTTCCTAGTGAACAACTCGCCATTTGCGGGTCGTGAAGGAAAATGGGTTACTGCTCGTAAAATTGAAGAACGTTTAATGTCACAATTACAAACTGACGTTTCGTTACGGGTTGAATCTATTGCCCCTGATGCTTGGACTGTTTCCGGTCGTGGCGAATTACATTTGTCAATTTTAATTGAAAATATGCGTCGTGAAGGATATGAATTACAAGTTTCTCGTCCAGAAGTTATTGAACGAATGGTAGATGGTGTGAAATGTGAACCTTTTGAACGGGTTCAAATCGATACACCCGAGGAATATATGGGCTCGGTTATTGAAGCTTTAGGGCAACGTAAAGCAGAAATGCAAGACATGATTCATGTGGGTAACGGTCAGATCCGTCTTGTCTTTTTGGCACCAGCTCGTGGTCTAATTGGTTTTACTACTGAGTTTTTATCGATGACACGTGGTTATGGGATTATGAACCATACTTTTGATCAATACTTGCCAATGATTCAAGGCGTGATTGGTGGTCGTCACCATGGTGCACTAGTTTCAATGGAAAATGGTAAAGCGACAACTTATTCCATTATGTCTGTTGAAGAACGTGGTACTGTCTTTGTTGAACCTGGTACAGAAGTTTATGAAGGAATGATCGTCGGCGAAAGCTCTCGTGATAAAGATCTAGCAGTAAACATCGTAAAAGCAAAACAAATGACAAATGTGCGTTCTGCTAACAAAGACCAAACTTCAGTTATCAAACGTCCGCGTATTTTAACGTTAGAAGAATCACTAGAATTCTTAAATGACGATGAATACTGTGAAGTAACACCTGAAAGCATCCGTTTACGTAAACAAATTTTAAATAAGAGTGAGCGGGAAAAAGCTGCTAAAAAGAAAAAATAATTACTTAAACCAATCTTCAGTATGAAGATTGGTTTTTTTTTGTGGAAAAGTTTTTCTGCTAAAAAGTTGTTTTAATGGTGTTTTTGCGTATATTAATCTAACCTTATGATTTATGCAGCGAGAATTTGTTTCACATTTATATATGTTTCACATGACTAAAGATAAGAAACAACTTTTCTGTTTTTTTGATAAATGTTCGGATTTTTGCTGTGATTCATGAAAGTTTTAAGAAGCTTTCCAGTATTTTGTCCCACTCAATTGGGGATTATGCTATAATAATGAAACTAAGAAAGAAAGGTTGGATTAGAGATGGATTCAATTTCTCATGAATTTGCTTTGGAATTATTGATGCAAGATGCCGACCGCATTAAAAAATTAATTCGCAATCAAAAAAATAGTTTATGTATTTCTCAATGTAAAGCCTTTGAAGAAGTTGTAGATACCCAAATGTATGGCTTGTCTCGTCAAGTGACCTTTGCGGTGCGTTTAGGCATCCTTAAAAACGACGAAGGTCATCAGTTGTTGAGTGATTTAGAAAGAGAATTGAATCGCTTATACACTGAGGTTTATGAAGATCAAAAGACGAACAAGGAGGCGTAAGCCTTGCCACAAAAGATAAAAAAGAGACACCTTTTGGATTATAGTATCTTAATTCCTTACTTGATTTTATGTGTTCTAGGTCTGGTAATGGTATTTAGTTCAACTTCTTATCTATTAGTTGAACAAGGACAAAATTTTATGAGTTCAGTCATCAATCAAGCTGTTTTCTGGCTGATTAGTTTGGTGGCTATCAGTTTTATTTACAAGATGAAAACTGACGTCATTCGTAATAAGGCTTTTGCTTCGATGGCGATGATTATTGTCATTGCTTTATTATTAGTTGTTTTGGTAATTGGTAAAGAGGTTAATGGTGCCAAAGGTTGGTTATCTTTTGGTCCCGTTAATATTCAACCAGCAGAATTTTTCAAAATTACCACGATTTGGTTTTTAGCTTTAAAATTATCAACCCGCCAAAAAACGATTCAAGGGCACACATTTTTTAATACAGTTTTCCGTCCATTAGTCTATGTGATTGTAGGATTATGTTTAATTGCTTTATTACCAGACTTTGGGAATGCCGCAGTAATTACTTTAATTGCTTTTTCTGTAATTATGGCAAGTGGCATCAATTATTTATATACCCTTGTTCTAGGCATTGTTGGGGTAATAGGATCTTTTGGTCTAATTCAGTTGATTAATTTGACCAAAGGAAAATTAATCCCAGCCCATGTTTATAGTCGTTTTGCGATTTATCAAAATCCTTTTAAAGATGAATTTAATCTGGGACACCAGATGGTTAATGGGTATTACGCTATCTACAACGGTGGACTTTTTGGCCGTGGTTTAGGAAATAGTATTCAAAAAAAAGGCTTTTTAAAATTTGCGCATACCGATTATATTTTTGCAATTGTAATTGAAGAATTAGGCTTGATTGTAGCGTTGTTGGTTTTAGCGTTGTTGTTTTACATGATTGCGCGAATTTTTCTGGTGGGAATTCGTTCTACCGATCCGTTTAATTCCATGATGTGTATTGGAATTGGATCATTATTTTTGATTCAGGTTTTTGTTAACTTAGGAGGAATCACCGGTATTATTCCTTTGACTGGGATTACATTTCCTTTCTTAAGCCAAGGGGGATCTTCTCTTTTAATGCTTTCCATTTGTGTCGGATTTGCCTTAAACATCAGTGCTGATGAAAAGAAAAAACAATATGGGATTTCCACTACTAATAGACGCGTTCAAAAAAGAGCGATTGTATCGGCAAATGCACCAGCCAAAAAATGAGTTAAGCTATTTTTAGCTAACAATAGATTAAATCTCAAGGAGTGGTTTGATGAAAAAAATTCTCGTTGCTAACCGTGGTGAAATTGCCATTCGTGTTTTCCGTGCCTGCTCAGAATTACAAATAGGGACGGTGGGTATTTATGCTGCCGAAGATGAATACTCAGTTCATCGATTTAAAGCCGATGAAGCTTATTTAGTTGGCAAAGGGAAAAAACCAATCGATGCGTATTTAGATATTGAAGATATTATCCGCATTGCAAAAGAGTCTGGCGCAGAAGGAATTCACCCTGGTTATGGTTTTCTTTCTGAAAATTTGGCATTTGCCAAACGTTGTGCTGAAGCAGGATTGGTATTCATTGGGCCTACTATTCACCATCTCGATATTTTTGGGGACAAAATTAAAGCCAAAGAAGCCGCAATCGCAGCTGGTATTCAATCGATTCCTGGTACAGATGGGCCAGTGGCATCCATTGATGAAGTGTTAGCATTTGCTAATACTCATAGTTATCCGATTATGATTAAAGCGGCACTTGGTGGTGGCGGTCGTGGTATGCGGGTAGCACATGATGAAAAAGAAGCAAGAGATGGCTATGAACGCGCAAAAAGTGAAGCAAAAGCTGCTTTTGGCAGTGACGAAGTTTATGTTGAAAAATATATTGGCAATCCCAAACACATTGAAGTTCAAATTTTAGGGGACAGTCATGGTAATATTGTTCATCTATTTGAACGAGATTGTTCAGTACAACGGCGTCATCAAAAAGTAGTTGAGGTCGCTCCTTGCGTTTCAATAAATCCTGAACAAAGAGAAAAAATTTGTCAAGCTGCCGTACAACTTATGAAACATGTAGGCTATATCAATGCTGGTACAGTGGAATTCTTAGTTGAAGAAGATAAATTCTACTTTATCGAAGTCAACCCTCGCGTCCAAGTAGAACATACAATTACTGAAATGATTACGGATATCGATATTGTTACTTCTCAGATTTTAATTGCAGAAGGCAAAAACCTCCATACTGATATTGGGATTCCACAACAAGCGGATATTAAATATAAAGGAGCGGCAATCCAGTGTCGTATTACTACAGAAGATCCGGTTAACAATTTTATGCCGGATACTGGTAAAATTGATACTTATCGTTCTCCAGGCGGCTTTGGTGTGCGTTTGGATGTAGGAAATGCTTATGCTGGTGCCGTTGTGACGCCTTACTTTGATTCTTTGTTAGTAAAAGTTTGTACCCATGGTAGTACTTTCGAGCAAGCAATTCAAAAAATGCAACGGTGCTTACGCGAATTTCGGATTCGTGGTGTTAAGACCAACATTCCTTTTATGACAAACGTGATTAACCATCCGGAATTTCAAAGTGGCGCTGCGAAAACTACTTTTATTGATAATACTTCTACGTTATTTGTCTTCCCGTCAACGCGGGATCGTGGCAATAAAACAATGAAATATATCAGTGAAATCACCATCAATGGTTTTCCAGGTATCGAAAAAAATAAAAAGAAATATTATGGTGAAGCGAGACTTCCTCATAAGTTGATTAAACCAGAGCAAGAGCTTATAACAGCCAAAAATATTTTAGACAGTCAAGGCGCAGATGCTGTAGTGGCTTGGGTCAAAGAACAGAAGAAATTACTTTTGACGGATACTACTTTCCGAGATGCCCACCAAAGCTTATTGGCTACACGGGTAAGAACCCATGATTTTGAAAAAATTGCGGCGAAAACCGAAATTGCTTTGCCTCAATTATTTTCAGCAGAAATGTGGGGAGGCGCTACTTTTGATGTCGCCTATCGTTTCTTGAATGAAGATCCTTGGGTTCGTTTAAGAACTTTGCGTAAATTAATGCCGAATACATTATTCCAAATGTTGTTCCGCGGTTCTAATGCAGTCGGCTATTCAAATTATCCCGATAATGTAATTGCTGAATTCATCAAAGAGTCAGCAGCACAAGGGATTGATGTCTTTCGTATTTTTGACAGTTTAAACTGGTTGCCTCAAATGGAAAAAAGTATTCAAGCAGTGCGAGATACAGGTAAAATTGCTGAAGCAGCTATTTGTTATACCGGCGATTTGAATGACCCAAGCCGTGCAAAATACAATGTAGACTATTACAAAAATATGGCGAAAGAATTGGAACAAGCCGGTGCGCATATTATTGCCATTAAAGATATGGCGGGCTTACTGAAACCACGAGCTGCTTATCGCTTAGTGAGTGAATTAAAGGATACTGTTGCATTACCAATTCATCTCCACACGCATGATACCAGCGGAAATGGGATTATCACATATTCTGCTGCGACCCAAGCTGGTGTGGATATTGTCGACGTTGCTACAAGTGCCATGAGTTCTTCTACTAGTCAGCCAAGTATGAACAGTTTATACTTTGCTTTAGATCAAGATGAAAGACAACCGCAGATTAATATCGCTAATGCGCAGCAATTAAATCATTATTGGGAAGATGTGCGCATGTTTTATAAGCCCTTTGAAAATGGGTTAAATGCGCCGCAAACGGAAGTCTACAAACATGAAATGCCAGGAGGACAATATTCTAATTTACAACAACAGGCCAAAGCAGTTGGTTTAGAAGAACGTTGGGATGAAATTAAAGAGATGTATCAAACGGTCAATTTGATGTTTGGTGATATTGTCAAAGTAACCCCATCTTCAAAAGTTGTCGGAGATATGGCGTTGTTCATGGTTCAAAATAATTTGACCGAAGATGATGTATATAGTCGAGGTGATGATTACAATTTCCCTGAATCTGTAATCACGTTCTTTCAAGGGGAACTTGGCCAACCTGTGGGCGGTTTTCCAGTAGACTTGCAAAAAATTATTTTGAAAGGTCGTCCGGCTTTTACAGTACGTCCAGGATCATTAGCTGAACCTGTTAATTTTGAAAAAGTCAAAATAGAATTAGCAGAAAAAATTGGTTATGAACCCAAACACGAAGAAGTTTTAAGCTATTTGATGTATCCCCAAGTTTTCTTGGATTACCAGACAGCCTATGAGAAATTTGCCGATATTACGGTTTTAGATACGCCAACTTTCTTCCAAGGAATGCGATTAGGGGAAACAATTAATGTTGAAATTGAAAAAGGTAAGATTTTAATTATTCGTCTCGATGAAATTGGTGAGCCAGACATTGAAGGCAATCGTGTTTTATTCTTTAACTTGAACGGCCAACGTCGTGAAGTTGTGGTAAAAGATACGTCTATTATCAGTTCAGTTCAAACAAAACAAAAAGCTGAGCCGACTAACAAAGAACAAATTGGTGCAACAATGCCGGGCTCTGTGTTAGAAGTCTTAGTGAAAAAAGGAGATTCGGTCAAGCAAGGAGATACGCTATTAATTACCGAAGCTATGAAAATGGAGACGGCCATTGAAGCTCGCTTTGATGGTATAGTCAAACATATTTATGTGTCCAGTGGCGAACCAATCGCTCAAGACGATCTATTAATTGAAATTACTGAAAGTTAGAAAGTAGGTCTTGCTGTGAAACGTAGACTCATTTTTTGGTTATTGTTATTCGTAGCAATAGCTGTGGTCTATTTGCAACCGGTCTTCTTTCCGCGGCAGGCACCTGCCTATGATACTCAGACAAACAAAGATGTTAGTCAGACAAGCTTGAAATATAAACCGATTAAAGTTTCCGGCTATGCCGAATTCATTGGGAAAAGTTCAAGTGAATTAACGAATATTTTGGGCAAGCCACTGGTTAGTTATGACAGTGGCTTTGGCTATCGTGTGAATACGTACCAGTCTGAGGATAAGACCAATTATATTGCCGCTAATATCCGTAATGGGAAAGTTGCCGCAGTAAAAGTTGCCGGTAATGATGATCAACATACGGCACCTTTTAAGTCTAAAATGACTATGAATGACTTAACCAATGTGACGATGTTGTATCCGAATTTTTCACTGGATTACAATGGGGAGAAGATTCAGTTTGAATTGATGGAAGAGGATATGAATTATCGCCCATTGGTGGCATTTACTAACGATACTTTTGCGATTCTCTTTTTTAATCAAAAAAAATCCCAGCTAGTGGGGATTACTTATCTTGATAAACAGATGTTGTTAGAGTTAGCACCTTATACTTCCATTGAAGGTCAGCTGCCCCAAGTGCGTAAAACACAGTTAACCGATTGGGATGAAGTCAATCGGTTAAAGGAAACTTCAAGTTTTGATTTGTTAAATGTTTTACGAAAATTAGAAAATCGGGAGGCCTATACAACTAACTTTACTTTACAAGGTAGAGCGGATGATATTAATGTCGACTTTTTAAAAGAGCCCCAAAAATATCTGAATGAAGAACGATTCAAACAATTTGAACGGATGAAAGATGTTGCCAACCCTCAGCCGTTTCTAATTGTGAGTGATGAATTTGATCAAATGTTAAAAACAATGAAAATACCCGCTGTTTCTGGGTTTTATTATCGTCCTATGGTTGACACAATGTTTCAAATTATGTCATTTTATAGTGATCCATATTTGCATACTCGTTTTTTAAGTGAGGGACAACAAAAAGTAGGTGTTGGCATTGATGAGGACAATATGGTAATCTTGATAGAGGATACTGAAGAAACTGAGGATAGTGAATAACGTGATTTACGATGAAGAGACGTTGTATTTAGCTCAACTATGTGAGAATTTAAGCCGTAAAATTTGTGGTAGTCTTATCTTTCAACAATATGAAAACACTCGGACTAAGATGAGTCAGGATGATACAGCCATTGCGATGAAGGCTAATTTTCAAAAAGAAAAAGAAATTTATGAAGACTTAAGCCGTTTTGGAGAATACGTTCCGGGAATTAAAGAACAGCGAAAAGCTCTGTATCAAAAAAAACGGCAGCTGGATTTGTGTAAAACAGTGGCAGATTTTCGACAAGCAGAAACCCAATTGCAAGAACTGCTTGACGGTGTCTGTCAGCAAGTTGCTCAAAGCTTTTCTGAAGATGTGAAAGTGAATTACGGGAATCCGTTTTTTGCAACAACTAAGTCTGATTGTGGAGGAAATTGTCATGCAAGTTGATACAACAATTGAATTTAAACCAAAACAAAGACGGGGATTGATCGTCTGGGTTTATAGCTTGCGTCAATTAAAAAATTTGAAACGTTATGGTTTGGTGCATTACGTTTCTCGCAAACTTAAATATGTCGTATTGTATTTAGATGAAGCGGGTTTTGAAGAAGCAATGTCAAAAATTGAACATTTGCATTTTGTACGTAACGTTGAACCTTCATATCGCCCAGATGTTGAAATGAATTTTGCTGATAAAATTGGGACAAAAGCTGCCTATCAAGTAACTGATGATGACGGGTTTGATGTAGAAGAATTAAATACTACAATTCGTTTAGCGGAAAATGTCTAAAAAGATTGATATCCTTTTGAAGAGGATATCAATCTTTTTTTAGAGATGAATGAGCCCATGATACTTCTCATATAGCATACAAAAATACAAGCATACATTGAGTCATAAAAAAGTTTTACATGACTGACCCAATTTTTATATAAGAGTAACCAACATGAAACTTTTCCATTTCGTGACATACTTCTAGAGGTCAATGCGCCTAAGTTATGGTAAAATATTGTGGATATGATGGATGAGGTGAAATAAATTGAGAGTCGTAGCAGGAGAATATGGTGGTCGTAAGTTAAAAAGTCTGTCGGGAGATAATACCCGTCCTACCACTGATAAAGTAAAAGGTGCCATTTTTAATATGATTGGTCCTTTTTTTGATGGTGGAGTGTGTTTAGATTTATATAGTGGTAGTGGCGGTCTAGCAATCGAAGCTGTTTCAAGAGGGATGGCGCATGCTTACTGTGTAGAACGTAATTTTAAAGCCATGCAAATTATTAAAGAAAATGTCGCGATTACCAAAGAACCCGAAAAATTTACACTATTAAAAAAAGATGCCAAACTTGCTTTAGCAGCTTTTATTGCAGAAGAAAAAAAGTTTGATTTAGTTCTGCTGGATCCCCCTTATGCAAAACAACAACTAATTGCAGAACTTGAGGCAATGGCTGGAAATAATTTATTTGCCAATCAAGCAGTTGTTGTTTGCGAGACGTCAAAAGAAGTTGTTTTACCTTCTGAGATTGCGACATTAAATCAAATTAGGCAACAAAATTATGGTATCACGAGTATCACAATTTATAGAAATGAGGCGGCTTATGCGTAAAATAGCATTATTTCCTGGCAGCTTTGATCCATTTACCAATGGACACCTGGATACAATTGAGCGGGGATCTGATTTATTTGATGAAATTATTGTGGGTGTTTTTGTAAATACCAATAAAAAAAGCTTGTTTAGTCCCCAAGAGAGAAAAGGCTTGGTTGAAGCCTCTGTAGCCCATCTTCCTAATGTACGGGTAATCGAACAAGATAGTGAATTGACTGTAACGAGTGCTAAAAAATTGGGGGCCAATTTTTTATTACGAGGAATTCGTAGTGTCAAAGATTATGAATATGAAAAAGAAATCATGACGATGAATCATCATTTAGATGCAAAAATTGAAACGATCTTTTTGTTGGCGCGCCCTGAATATACTCATATTAGTTCCAGCATTCTAAAAGAAGTTATTGCATTTGGTGGGGATGTTAAAGAATACTTACCGCGACCGGTTTTTGAGGCTTTAGTGAAGAAGAGTGATCATTATGAAGCGTAAAGTCCCAATTAAACGTCTCTTACTTTTATTATTTGCTCTAATTTTAATGGCCTGTGTGGCATTGCCGATTCCTTATTATATTGAAGCCCCGGGTTCTACCATTAAGCTGGATACTTTGGTTAAAGTGAATGACAAAAAAGATAAGTTTAGTGGCTCTTTTTCTTTGACTTCTGTTGGGATTCGACAAGCAACTGTCGCAACAGCACTATTTGCCAAAACGCAAGCTTTCTCTGATTTGGTAACAAAAGAAGCGTTGATGGGAACTGCCAGCGACGATGATTATAATCGTATTCAAAATTTTTATATGGAAACTTCACAAAATAACGCCATTACAGCTGCCCTGACTTTAGCGGATCAACCGTTTAAAATGGACTATCTCGGTGTTTATGTCTTGGGGATTGAAAAAAACTCTGCATTTTATGGCAAAATTAAAATTGGTGATACTGTGGTGAAAGTAGATTCGCAGGTTTTTAAAAGTAGTAATGACTTTATGAAATATGTTCAAAGTAAAAAAGTAGATGATAAAGTTACCATAACTTATCTGCAAGATGGTAAAGAAAAAGAAGCGAGCGGTTCTTTAATTAAATTACCAAGTAATGGTAAAGCGGGAATCGGAATTACCCTAACCGACCATACGCAAGTAAACAGTCAGGAAAAAGTCCAGTTTGATGTGGATAATATTGGTGGTCCATCGGCAGGATTGATGTTTACTTTAGAAATATACCAACAGTTAATTAAACAAGATTTACGCAATGGTCATGAAATTGCTGGTACAGGAACTATTGACAGTCAAGGAAATGTGGGCCAAATTGGCGGAATTGATAAAAAAATTGTCAGTGCTTCTGAAAGCGGAGCCGAAATTTTCTTTGCGCCGGCAGATTTAGAAAAAGGGGATACCAATTATCAAGACGCTAAAAAAGCAGCTAAAAAAATTAATACCAAGATGAAAGTCATACCGGTCAAGACGGCACAAGAAGCTGTAAAATATTTGAAAGAACATGTGGCAAAATAATTTTTTCAATTCTCGGATAACTAAAGAAATTCGGTGAAAAACGTAAATAAAAATTGCCTGCGTTATACTAAATGCCTACAAGAGGAGGAACAGTAGTGGAAATCAAACGTCAAAAACCAGTGGTAGCTGCTTATCACTATGATCAACCTAATGCTGAACAAAATGTTGAAACACAATTACAAGTAGGTTTTACGCCTTTAAATACAGATGATCAAACCTATCCAAAAGAAAATTCAATTATTCGGTGTATTTTGGATTTTCGTTTAGTTTTTGAAGAATATGTTATTTCTGGTCGTGTTAGTCAAATTAACCATGTGATTAATCGGAAAATAGAAAGTCAAGTTGACGTGACAGAAGAAGAGGTTAATGAGATTGTAGCGCCCTTATTTGATATTGTGAAACGAATGACGTATGAAGTTACCGAAATTGCAACTGATGAACCCGGGTTGACCCTTAATTTTCAAACAGAAGCTTAGGAGAAGAAAATGTTTACAGAAGATATTCAAATTATGTTATATGTAGATGATGTCAAAAAAGCTGTGGCCTTTTGGCAAGCTTTAGATTTTATTGTTATCGAAGAACAAAAAGTTGATGGTACCAGTGTAGTGGAGCTTGCGGCGACAAAAGAGGCAAAGGCTCATTTTGTGTTATATGATCGTGAATTTATTGAAAGTAATTCACCGGAAGTTGCTACTAACTCACCATCATTAATGTTTTTTAGTCAAGATATTTTCAGTTTGTATAAAAAAATTGAGAAATTGGCTGTACCGTTAGGTGAAATGATTTCTCTTGGTGAGCGTGAAGTGTTCAATTTTGCTGATCCTGATGGCAATTATTTCGCGGTTTCTAGTATAAAATAAAACAAAAAAGTCGAAGATAAGCGTGTTTGACACACGTTGCTTATCTTCGGCTTTTTTGTTATGTGCGGACTTGTCTATATTTAAAATTCAGCCATTATCGCGGGCAATCGCACCCGTATCCATTGCCTCTTTCAAATCTTTTATGAATTGATGGATAAATTTTGTTAATTTATTCATATCGTAAGGCCTCGATTGGATCTAGACGAGCAGCTTTGCGAGCAGGGTATACGCCAAAAAATATACCGATGGCACTAGAAAATAGTAGCACAAAAGCAATGGACCCCAACGTAAAGTGGGCGGTTATATTTAAGGCGTTGGCAACGATTAAAGCCAGAGATGCACCTAAGAGTAAACCAATCAAACCGCCAATCAAGCACAAAATAACAGATTCCGTTAGAAATTGGAATAAAATATTATTATTTGTCGCTCCTAATGCTTTTCTCGTTCCAATTTCACGGGTTCGTTCAGTCACAGAAACTAACATAATATTCATTACGCCAATACCACCTACTAATAATGCAATGGCGGCTACGGCAGCGATGAAGTTAATGAACAAGCCTAAAACATTATTGACTTCATCTAAGGCTTGTAAGAAATTGGTTGCCGTATAAACTTTATCGCCTACAGTATCATGTCGTACGGATAAAATATTAACAATTTGTTTTGAGACAGTATCAATATCATCTTTTGACTTGGCAATCACCGTTAGTTCGCTCATTTTTGTAGCATCTGGTTGCAAAGTAACAGCTGTCGTAAGTGGTATTGCCAAATAGCCGGGCATTTTATCAGTATCAAAAGATCCCATCATGTTTTCCATAGTACCTTTGGTCACGCCGAGAATCCGTAGCGTAACTTGCCCATTTTGATTTTTGACTGTAATTTTTTCGCCAACTACATTTTCACGCCCATTAAAGAAGTAACGGGCAGTATCTGCACTGATAATGGTTACTTTCGCATTTTCTTCATATTCAGTCTGGTTAAAATAGCGGCCATAAAGAAGGTCTTTATCCATCATTTGATTCGTGTATTGCAAATCGGGCATACCAGCTAACGCTATTCCAAATTTACTTTTATCATTTGCTGTTAAGTTTCCTTGGATGTTGGTAACAGCTGAAATATGATCGATATTTGGAATACTACGTTTTAGTGCTAACACATCTTGTGAAGTAATTTTTTGACTGTCACTAGCGTCTTGACTAGTTGAAACAGAGATGGTAGAAGCGCCTAAGTCACTAAAAGTACCGTTAATCTCTTTAGTTGCCCCGTTTCCGACTGCTAAAATCGCAATCACGGCGCTAATTCCAATAATAATGCCCAACATGGTCAAAAATGACCGCATTTTATTGGCTAAAATACTATCTAGTGCCATCTTAAAACTTTCGCTTATTCCCATTTTTGACCCTCCTTATAATTTTTTTCGTTCAGGCACCGAATTATCGGCAATAATTTCACCGTCTTTAAATGAAACGATACGTTTGGTGTACTGCGCAACGTCAGGTTCATGGGTAACCATTACAACAGTTGTTCCATTATCATTTAAATCTTGAAAAATTTTCATGATTTCCATTGTAGTTTTGGAATCCAAATTTCCAGTAGGTTCATCTGCCATCAAAACAACTGGGTCATTTACAATTGCGCGGGCGATTGCAACCCGTTGTTTTTGTCCACCAGATATTGCGTTAGGACGATGGTGTACCCGATCGGCTAAGCCGACTTGTTCCAATGCTTTTAAGGCTCTTTTTTTTCGCTCAGATTTTGAGACACCGGCATAGACTAAAGGAAGTGCAATATTTTCTAACAATGTCATTCGCGGCATTAAATTAAACGATTGAAAGACAAAACCAATTTCTTGATTGCGGACCTTAGCACTTTCAATATCTGTTAGATGCGTCACATCTTTTCCATTTAAAAGATAGGTGCCGTCATCAAAGCGATCCAACAAACCCAAAATATTCATCATGGTTGATTTACCAGAGCCACTAGGACCCATGATTGAGGTAAATTCACCTTCTGCGATATGGAGGTCTACATGTTTTAGCGCCATCAATTCTTCACCGCCAGTACGGTAAATTTTCACGACATTTTTCAAATCAATCATTTTATCACCTACTCTTTAGTGACGGAACTGCCGTCTTTAAGATTGGATGCAGGAGACAAGATAACGCGGTCACCGTCAGTAATGCCATTTTTAATAACAATAAACTGATCAGATTGAATACCGGTTTCTACTTTAGTAATTTTAGCTTTTTCATCTTTTACTTCGTAGACAATGGGTTCATTTTTATCGTTGTAAGTGAGAGCTTCAATTGGAATCGCTAATGCATCTTTTTCAGTGGCGATTGTAATGGTTACATCGGCCGCAAAACCGGCATACAATTCTTTTGGTTTATCGTCAAAGGTTACCACTGCACCTAATGTCGCTGCGCCATTGGTCCCTTGAGATATTGTAGCAGTCGGATCTTTTTCGGTGACTTTGCCAGTATAATCTTGACCACCAGAAGAAATGTTGGTTTTTTGATCAACCTTTACTTGGCGTGCTTCAGAATTAGATAGTGCTAATTGTACTTTTAAATTAGCTAAATCAGAAATTACAATGGAAGCTTTGCCTTGTTGGGCAGCAGTGTCGGGTTGTCCAGTTTTAATATTTACTTCGGTGACGGTGCCGGCAATGCCTGCTTTAAGCGTTAAGCCGCTGTCATATGTGGCTAAAACTTGATCCTTTTCGACGGTATCGCCTACTTTAACGTTTAAGTCCGTGACATTGCCAGTGCCAACCAAATTCTCTGTTTCATTGGGAATTAGAGTCCCTGTAGTGCTTAAGGTTTCAGTAACATCCATTTTTTTTGCAGTTGCACTGCGCACGGTGATTGTCTTACTTTTGTTGCTTTCGCCATTAAATAAAGCAAAGCCGATTGCTCCGACGATAACGACGCCTGCTAATAGAATACCAATAGTTTTTTTCTGCATTATTTTCACTCTTTTCCCCATAGATTATGACATGGTGTCGTTCTCATTCTAAAGGTTTTTCTACCTGGTGTCCAAATATAGTATTTGAAAGTTTTGTGAAGTTTTTTGGTATAATTAATGTGAGGTGAAGATGATGAAAAAATATGTGTATGCGATTGGCGATATTCACGGCGAGTATGAGTTGTTTAAAAAACTTTTAGCGTATTTTGATTCCACCCAACATCAGTTAGTATTAATCGGGGATTTAAACGATCGAGGCAAACGCAGCAAAGAGTGTCTTTTGTTAGGGAAAAATTTGGCAGAAGAATTCGGTGCTATTTATCTGCGGGGCAACCATGAAGAGTATCTTTTACAGTTTTTAACGTATCCCGAAGATTGGTTTTCTTCTTATTTGCATAATGGGGGCAAAGAGACGATTGAAAGTCTTTTGCATACCGGCGCTTGTGAGGAGTATTCTCCAACTGAAATTGCATTAATGATTCGCAGTCGCTATCGGGATTTAATTGATTTTTTAACGAAGCGGCCTTTATATTACGAATGGGAAGATTATCTTTTTGTTCATGCCGGTGTTGACTTAGCCAAAAAAGACTGGCATGATACGGCTTCTGCTGATTTTATTTGGATTCGGGAACCTTTTCATAAAGGAAAAAATAGAACAGGAAAAAAGATTGTGTTTGGTCACACCATTACCCCGATGCTCCATGGCGATATGACGACTACGGATCTGTGGCTTTCAGATAATAAAATTGGTATCGACGGGGGCGGGGTCTTTGGCGGTTCTATTCATGGCGTAATTTTTGATAAAAATGGAATTCGACAAGATATTGAATATCAAAATTTACACGGACCTTGGCAACCCGAGTTTTGAGAAATGATTTAAATCGACAGACTTGAAGTGACTTTTATCAGTCACTTCTTTTTTGCCCTAATTGATGAACCTATTCTATGGTAAAATAAATGAGTTCAAAAGAAAGGTGAGATGATATGACAGTAGTCAATCAAGATTTATTAGCTTTATTGCAGGGAGAACTTGCAAGTTATACGAAAAAACAATTACAACAAGTTTTAAGCTTGTTATTAGATGGTAACACTGTACCTTTTATTGCCCGCTATCGAAAAGAAGCAACCGGCAATTTAGATGAAGTGCAAATTCGTGAAATCGAAGAACGTTACCAATATTTAGAAAACCTTGAAAAACGTAAAAGTGAAGTATTGCGTCTAATTGAAGAGCAAGAAAAATTAACCCCTGATCTTGCTGCTAGTATTCAATCTGCCAGCAAAATGCAACAGGTAGAAGACTTGTATCGTCCTTATAAACAAAAGCGACGTACTAAAGCGACCATTGCCAAAGAACAAGGATTGGAACCATTGGCCAAATGGCTGCTGTCTTTTCCTAATGAATCCGTGTTAGAAAAAGCGACAACTTTTATGACAGAGGAAGTTCTGGATGCGAATGCAGCAATAGCCGGTGCCCATGAAATTTTAGCAGAAACATTTGCCGATTCTGCTAAGTTTAGAACATGGATTAGACAAAAAACGTTTGAGCAGGGACTTTACACAAGTACAGCAAAAAAAGTAGAACAAGATGAAAAAGGTGTATATGAAATGTATTACACTTTTGAAGAACCGGTTAAAAAAATGGTCTCCCACCGCATTTTAGCCACAAACCGGGGTGAAAAAGAGGATATTTTAAAAGTTGCTGTTGTAGCTCCGGAAGCAGAAATCTTAAATTATTTAAATCGCCAAATCATTAAAGGAGAAGGTGAAGCGGTAATTTATGTGACGGAAGCGTATGAAGATGCATATAAACGCTTTATCGCACCGGCAATTGAACGGGAAATTCGCAATGAATTGACAGAAAAAGCTGATGAACAAGCGATTGCTGTTTTTGGTGAAAATTTACGAAATTTATTATTGCAACCACCGTTGAAAGGAAAAGTAGTATTAGGCTTTGATCCCGCTTATCGAACGGGGTGCAAATTAGCCGTTTTAGATGAAACCGGCAAAGTTTTAGATATTGCAGTTATTTATCCCCATAAACCAGCACCGCAAAATAAACGTCAAGCGGCTGGTCCGTTTTTCAAAGAATTAATCACAAAATATGGCGTTCAAATGATCGCCATTGGCAATGGGACGGCAAGTCGCGAGTCAGAACAATTCGTGGCGGAGCAAATTCGTGATTTAAAACAAGAAGTCTACTATGTGATTGTAAATGAAGCAGGGGCTTCTGTATATTCTGCCAGCGCGATTGCCAGAGGCGAGTTTCCAAATTTGCAAGTCGAAGAAAGAAGTGCCATCAGTATCGGACGGCGCTTGCAAGACCCATTAGCAGAATTAGTAAAAATCGATCCTAAAGCAGTTGGTGTAGGGCAATATCAGCACGATGTTTCCCAAAAACGTTTGGCAGAACAATTGGATTTTGTAGTTGAAACGGTGACCAACCAAGTCGGGGTAGATGTTAATACTGCTAGTCCACAACTTTTACAACATATTGCGGGATTAAATAAAACGACAGCGCAAAATATTTTTAACTACCGGGAAGAAAATGGAGCCTTTATTAAACGAAATCAATTAAAAAAAGTTCCCCGCCTTGGACCAAAAGCTTATGAACAGGCAATTGGTTTTCTACGTATCCCTGGCGGCAGCGATATTTTAGACAATACCAGCATTCACCCGGAAAGCTATAGTTTAGCTAAAGAAATTTTAAAACGTGCGACGATCAAATTAACTGAGCTTGGCACAAAAGATGCGACAGTGCGGCTGGAAAGTTTGAATGCTGAAAAAATCGCCGCAGAGTTAGATGCTGGTACGGCTACTGTAACGGATATTTTACAAGCATTAGTGCGACCTGGACGTGATATGCGCGATGAAATGCCAGCACCTCTTTTACGAAAAGATGTCTTGACTATGAGTGATTTAAAACCAGGCATGGAATTAAAAGGTACAGTTCGCAATGTGATTGATTTTGGCGCTTTTGTAGATATTGGTGTTAAACAAGATGGACTTGTCCATATTTCAAAACTCAGTCGCCGTTTTGTAAAACAACCAAAAGATGTTGTGGCGGTTGGCGATGTGGTGACGGTTTGGGTAGAGCAAGTGGATGAACAAAAAGGACGCATTAGCTTGACCATGTTAAATCCTACAGGCGAATAAAATGACAGAAGCACAGTTACAAAAATTAGTAGAAGAAATATCGCTAAAATTTTTTAAGCGTCCTTTTAGGCACCGCGCTATTTTCAATAAACGATTAAAAACTACAGGTGGAAGGTATCATTTGTCTGATCATCATCTTGATTTTAATCCGACACTATTTGCCGGAATATCCCGACAAGAACAGATTGGGATTATTAAGCATGAATTATGCCATTACCATTTGCATCTATTAAACAAAGGTTATCGCCACCAAGATCGCGATTTTAAAGTTTTATTAGCTACAGTTGGTGGAAGTCGATTTGCCCCGCGCTTGCCCCAAGGAAAAGAAAGTAAAGCAAAAAAACAAGTAACCTATTGCTGTAGTGGCTGTGGACAGATTTATATCCGCCAAAGAAAAATTAATACCCAGCGCTTTGTCTGCGGAAAATGTGGACAAAAACTGCAATTTTTAAAAATTGTTAGCTAATTTTTGAAAAAAGAGTTGCTAAAATCGCTGTTAGCGGCTTTTTAAATAAAACTCATTGAATTTTTATCATTTTTGTTAGATAATGAAGCTCGTGCAAATTATTAGCTCGTTTTTTAGAAGATAAAGATAGAATTTTATCTGAAAAAAATGACAGATTGGTTTGAAAAAGCAAACAAAAAACAAAAGAGTTTTTACGCGATTGATAGAATGGAAGAAAAGAGGCTAAATTAGGATGAATGACAAAGATAAGCTTTATCATTTTGTCGGAATCAAGGGTTCTGGCATGAGTTCACTAGCATTAGTATTACATGAAAAAGGATACAACGTACAAGGTTCTGACGTTGAAAAATATTTCTTTACTCAACGGGATTTGGAAAAAGCTGGGATTACGATTTTACCCTTTAGTGCTGACAATATTAAACCTGATATGATTGTCATTGCAGGGAATGCTTTTGACGATACCCATGAAGAAATTGTACGCGCCAAAGAATTAGGGTGTGAAGTCATTCGTTATCATGACTTTATTGGCCGCTTTATTAATGATTATACGAGTATTGCAGTTACTGGTTCTCACGGTAAAACCAGCACTACTGGCTTATTGGCTCACGTTTTTAGTGGTGTTTCCCCAACTAGTTATTTGATTGGCGATGGCACAGGCCATGGAGTACCCGATGCAGACTTTTTTGCTTTTGAGGCATGCGAATACCGCCGTCACTTTTTAGCATATGCTCCTGATTATGCTATTATGACAAATATTGATTTTGATCATCCTGATTACTATAAGAGTATTGAAGATGTTTTTAATGCATTCCAATCAATGGCTCATCAAGTGAAAAAAGGTATTTTTGCTTATGGTGATGACGCTTATTTACGTAAATTAGAATCAGAAGCACCTATTTATTACTATGGATTAAATGATGATGATGATATTCAAGCAAAAAATATTAAACGAACAACAAAAGGTTCTGAATTTGATGTTTTTGTAAAAGGTAAAGAAATTGGTCATTTCAGCCTGCCTGCTTTTGGTAAACATAATATTTTAAATGCATTAGGTGTAATTGGAATTGCCTATTTAGAAGGTATCGACATGACAGAAGTGGCAGAAGAAATGCAAACTTTTGCCGGTGTGAAACGCCGCTTTAGTGAGAAAAAAGTAGCGGATATGACGATTGTCGATGACTACGCCCATCATCCAGCTGAAATTAAAGCGACTATTGACGCTGCACGTCAAAAATACCCGGATAAAGAAATTATTGCCGTTTTCCAACCCCATACATTTACTCGGACAATCGCTTTAATGGATGATTTTGCCCAAGCGTTAGATTTAGCGGATAAAGTATTTTTGTGTGATATTTTTGGATCAGCTAGAGAAGCCAAAGGCGACGTTAAGATTGAAGATTTGGGCGCTAAGATTAAAAAAGGTGGCCAAGTCATTAAAGAAGAAAATGTTTCCCCGTTACTTGATTTTGAAAATGCGGTGATGATTTTTATGGGCGCAGGCGATGTACAAAAATTTGAAGCGGCCTATGAAAAACTTTTGAGCAATACTACGCGTAATCGTTCTTAAATATAAAAAACTGGTGCAGGTGAATGCACCAGTTTTTTATATCTTTTCTTTAAAAACGTGTAGTATCAGCGTTAGATTGAAAACTTGCACTTTTAAAGGGTTCTGATACAATAATGATAAAATCTACCAAATGATATTAAAACATGGAGGAATCAAATTTGCAGATTAATCGTGTCAAAAAAGTGGGTAAGACCATCGAAGAAATTGAGGAAGGCGATTCGTTATCTTTAACCGAATCGATTGAAGATAATCAACTGCTGTTATATTTAGGATTAACAAATGATGCAAATCCCCTTTATATTCAGCATGATTATGCACAACAAACCGCATATCAACGGCCAATTGTCCCATCTGTCATGTTAATGGGAATTATTACCAGTGCAATTTCAAAACACCTGCCGGGGCCTGGATCGCATGTGGTGAATTTTTCGGTGAATTTTATCGAACCTATCTATCATTATGAAACATTAACATTTGCCTTTGAAGTGATTAAAGTGGATAAAATGAAAGATGTGGTGACGATTTCTGTGGAAGCAACCAACGCAGAAGAAGACCGTGTGTTAGATGCTGTTGTAATGGTGCAACCTCCGATAATTGAAACAGAAAGTGTAGGGGATATTCATGAATAACTATCAAACACCTGTGGTGGAAAAAGATACATTAAATCGGTTTTACGCTAAAGTTTATGCCTTTTTTGCGGTAGGACTAGGAATTAGCGGAATTGTTTCTTATCTATGTGCGACGACATTTTTGCCACAAACTATTAATTTTATTAATGGTTTTCCTTTAGGCTATTTAGGCCTTTGGATTGTGCAATTAATTTTAGTTTTGGTATTGGCTGCTAAAGCAAAGAAAAATCCTGCAATGACAATCGCAGGTTTTCTGGTTTACTCACTATTAAATGGTCTAACCTTAACTGCGACTCTTTTGTATTATGATATTAATACAATTTATGTGGCATTTGGTGCTGCTACGGCAACCTTTGCGGCTACTGCGCTCTTTGGTGTTTTCACTAAAAAAGATTTGTCTATTGTGGGACGAATTGCTTTTATTGGTTTAATCGGGATTATCATTACGATGTTGATTAATGGATTATTACTTCATAGTGGTCCGATGGAATATTTATTATCTATCGTGACTGTCTTTGTCTTTGCTGGGTTGACTGCTTATGATCATCAAATGATTAAAAAGTATTACGAACAAAGCCGTGGAACAGAAAATACCGGGATTGCCGTCTTTGTAGCTTTACAACTTTATTTAGACTTTATTAACTTATTGTTAGCTTTCTTACGAATTTTTGGTCGCGACTAATTTTATAAATAGATAGAAATAGAAAAGGAGAATTTGCGGTGTAAACCACAAGTTCTCCTTTTTTGTTAAAAGGTTGATGAAGGAAATCAAAACCCTTTTTTGTCCGCCGAAATTTTGACAGACTAGTCAATAATCATCGCTAGTTTACTAGAACTTTGTTAGAATAAAGAAGAACTTTTGTGGAGTTGCAGCAAAATGTTGCAAGAAAACAACGAGATAAGGAGAATTTCCATGACGAAGAAAAAACTTTTATTGGTGGATGGCAATAGCGTCGCATATCGTGCTTTTTTTGCTTTACACAATTCGCTGGAGCGTTTTAAAAATAAGAATGGTTTGCATACCAATGCAATTTATGCTTTTAATACGATGTTTGATAATGTAATGACAAAAGAAAAACCCACCCATGTCTTGGTGGCTTTCGATGCAGGAAAGACCACTTTTCGAACGGAAATGTATCAAGACTATAAAGCGGGCCGTGCGAAAACGCCAGGTGAATTTCGGGAACAACTTCCGTATATTCGCGAATTAATTACTGCTCTTGGTGTAAAGTATTATGAATTAGACAATTATGAAGCTGACGATATTATCGGAACGTTAGCAACGCAAGTAGATAAAAATGAATTTGAAGTTGTCGTGTTATCAGGAGATCGTGATTTAACTCAGTTAGCCAGTGATGATGTAACGGTGGATATTACAGTCAAAGGTGTCAGTGAAATTGAGGCTTATACGCCTGCGCATATCGCAGAAAAATACGATGGCCTAACGCCAAATCAAATTATAGATATGAAAGGTCTGGCAGGCGATGCATCCGACAATATTCCGGGCGTTACAAAAGTTGGCGAAAAAACAGCCATTAAGTTATTAAAAGAATATGGTTCAGTTGAAGGCATATATGAAAATATCGATCAGTTGAAAAAAAGCAAAATGAAAGAAAATTTGATTAATGATCGCCAACAAGCTTTCTTATCAAAACAACTCGCTACGATTAATACACAGGCCCCTGTCACAGTTAAAATAGAAGATTTAGCCTATGAGGGCAAAGATTTAGACAAACTCGTGCCATTTTATAAAGAAATGGATTTCAAACAATTTTTAAGCAAATTGAATATTATAGAAGATCCAGCTGACCTTGCCGAAATTATGTTTGAAGTAGTCGATGAATTTACCCCTGAAATGTTCCAAGCAGATATGGCTTTATACCCTGAAATGTTATCTGATAATTATCATATTGCAGATATTGTTGGCGTTGCTTGGGGGAATGACCAAAAAATTTATGTAACCGATAATTTAGCAGTATTTGAAAATCAAGACTTTTGCAATTGGTTAAGCAAACAAAATAATAAGAAAGTCTATGATGCCAAACGAACTTATGTTGCTTTAAAACGTTATGCGACAAGACCGGAAGGCATTACTTTTGATGTTTTATTAGCAGCCTATTTACTAGATACAAATGACAGTAATAACGATATTGCTGGTGTGGCGGAGCATTACGGTTTTACCGATATTCAAACCGATGAAGCAGTTTACGGCAAGGGCGTAAAAAAAGGTCTACCAGAAAATATGGAAGATTTTTATGCCCACTTAGCTCGTAAAGTTAAAGCAATTTTGTTTTTAAGTAATAAACTAGACGAGGATTTGAAAGAAAAAGATCAAAGTGACCTGTTTTATCAAATGGAACTCCCTTTATCACAAATTTTAGCCGAAATGGAAATCGCAGGGATCACGGTTGACAGTAAACGACTGCTTGATATGAAAGGGGAGTTTGCGGCTCGTCTTCATGAAATTGAAGAAAAAATTTATGCCGAAGCCGGCGAAGAATTTAATTTGAACTCTCCCAAACAATTAGGCGTGATTCTCTTTGAAAAAATGGGATTACCTGTAATCAAAAAGACCAAAACAGGTTACTCCACCGCAGTCGATGTTTTAGAGCAGTTGCAAGAGCAAGCACCGATTGTTGCCGACATTTTAACCTATCGTCAAATTGCAAAAATTCAATCGACTTATGTCGAAGGGTTGTTAAAAGTAGTTCAACCCGACCACAAAATCCATACCCGTTATGTTCAAACATTAACTCAAACAGGGCGCTTAAGTTCAGTAGATCCAAATTTGCAAAATATTCCCATTCGTTTAGAAGAAGGGCGAAAAATTCGGCAGGCTTTTATTCCACGAGCAAAAGATTGGGTCATCTACTCTTCTGACTATTCGCAAATTGAATTGCGGGTGTTGGCTCATATTTCAAATGATGAACATTTAAAAGAAGCATTTTTAGAAGGTCAAGATATCCATGCCAGCACAGCAATGCGGGTTTTTGGCATTCAAAAGCCTGAGGATGTGACACCAAATATGCGGCGCCAAGCGAAAGCCGTGAATTTTGGAATTGTTTATGGCATTTCAGATTATGGCTTATCGCAGAATTTGGGGATTTCTCGAAAAGACGCCCAACAATATATTGATACTTACTTTGAAAAATATCCCGGTGTTAAGCAATATATGGAAACAATTGTGCGGGATGCTAAAGATAAAGGCTATGTTGAAACCCTTTATCACCGTCGTCGTTATTTACCAGATATTAATGCGCGTAATTTTAACGTACGTTCCTTCGCTGAAAGAACGGCAATTAATACACCAATTCAAGGAAGTGCCGCTGATATTTTGAAGATTGCGATGATTGAACTTGCAAAACGCTTAAAAGAAGAACAGCTTGATGCAGTTATGTTATTACAAGTACACGATGAATTGGTTTTTGAAGTGCCGGAAACAGAACTTGAAAAACTAGACAATTTAGTCAAAGATGTCATGGAAAATGCCGTGAATTTAAGCGTACCTCTTGTCACTGATAGCAGTTGGGGCAAGACGTGGTATGATGCCAAATAAGAAGGTGGAAGAATGCCAGAATTACCAGAAGTGGAAACCGTCCGCAAAGGGCTAATACAACTTGTTTTAAATAAAGAAATTGCAAGTGTTGATGTGTTTTGGTCTAAGATTATTGCACTACCAGAAGTGGAAACCTTTAAACGCGAATTGGTAGGGCAAAAAATTGAAGCCATCAAGCGACGGGGAAAATATTTAATTTTTGAACTTTCTAACTATGAACTTATTTCTCATTTGCGTATGGAAGGTAAATACGAATTTTTTGCCGCAGGAGATAAAGCAATTGTCACAAAACACACGCATGTCATTTTTCATTTTAGCGATGGCAGTCAGTTGCAATATCGTGATGTACGTAAATTTGGCCGCATGGAACTGGTTATAAAAGGACAGGCACATAACTTTCCAAGTATCGCGCAATTAGGTCCAGAACCGACACCAGAGTCTTTTACATTGCCGCAATTCAAAGCGGACTTAGCCAAAACCAAGCGGGAAATTAAGCCAGCGTTACTGGATCAAAAGATGGTGACAGGGTTAGGTAATATTTATGTGGATGAAGCATTGTGGCAGGCTAAAATTCATCCGATGCAACCTTGTGACACATTAACCGATCTAAAAATTAAACAGCTGCGCTTGGCAATCATTGATGTTTTACAAAGAGCTGTAGCTGCTGGCGGAACGACTGTGCGAACATACTTAAATGCACTGGGAGAAGCCGGAAAATTTCAACTGTCGTTAAATGTATATGGAAAAACGGGACAACCTTGCCCTCGTTGTCAAACTCCGATTGAAAAAATTAAAGTGGCACAACGCGGCACACATTTATGCCCCCATTGTCAAAAATTAGTCATGAGGTGAGAATCTTGAGCTTTATTTTAGGGATTACCGGTGGCATTGCAAGTGGGAAAAGTACGGTTGTTAATGTTTTTAAAGCAAAAGGATTTCCAATTGTGGATGGCGATATTGTGGCACGAAAAATCGTAGAGCCTGGAAAGCCGGCACTTTTGGCAATCAAAGAAGCTTTTGGTCCGGAAGTGATAACACCCACTGGTGAACTAGATCGCAAAAAATTAGGTGACATTGTGTTTGAAGATAGTGCTAAACGTCAACAACTTAATCGCATAATGAATCCATACTTGCGTCAGCAGATTAAAGAAGAGATGGCTTTGGCAAAAAAGCAAAGTCCTTTAGTGATTGCAGATATTCCGTTAATGTATGAAGGACATTATGATCATTATATGGATGAGGTTGCTGTGGTGTATGTCGATTTTTTGCAGCAAAAAAAACGGCTGATGGCGCGGGATAACATTGATGAAAAAATGGCTGAGGCAAAGATTAATAGTCAAATGCCATTAGCTAAAAAAAGAGAGTTAGCAGATACCGTTTTTAACAATAACGGCAGTAAGGAAGAAACGAGCCAACAGGTGTTGAATTGGTTAGAGAATCACTTTAGAATAGAGAAATAAATAAAAAAGCTTTGGTATTGTGATGCCAAAGCTTTTTTATCAAATAGAGGAGTAGGACCCAGCGAAGTAGCGGATTAATACTAGCTGTTTCCTTATTTTTAGTGAAGAACAACGCAAAGGAAAGTAAAATTTTTTTATACTGAAAACAAAAAGTAGAATGCTAAAGTTTTTTAGTTTATTCAAAAAAGTTTTTTAAATTAATCTTCAAAAAGCAGATAAATCCAGTCTTTTCTTGGGTACGGGACAATACAACACAATTTTTTTCTGTTATAATATAAGCAAAATTCCAAGAAATTAAATGAGGTGAGAAGATGCGTTGTCCAAAATGTCACCATAATAGTTCACGAGTTGTAGATAGCCGTCAGACTGATGATGGCCGTACAATCAGAAGAAGAAGAGAATGCGAAAATTGTGGCTTCCGATTTACCACTTTTGAAAAAATAGAAGCGGCACCTTTATTAGTCATTAAAAAAAATGGTGAACGTGAAGAATTTAATCGAGAGAAGATTTTGCGCGGCCTGATTCGTTCAGCCGAAAAGCGACCAGTTGCCATGGAACAGATGGAACAAATTGTCGATCACGTTGAAAATCGGGTCCGTTCTTTAGGTGAAAATGAAGTATCCACGACTTTAATTGGAGAATATGTTATGGAGGATTTAGTGGATGTTGATGAAATCGCCTATATTCGTTTTGCGAGTGTTTATCGCCAGTTTAAGGATATGTCGGTTTTCTTAAAAGAATTACAAGATATTGTTGCAAAAGCTAATGGTAAAGAAGAAACACAATAAAATTGGAGGCTGCATTTTTTGGAATATGCTTATGAAGCCAACTTACAACCCAAAACCCTTTATGAAGTAAAAAAAAGTGTCCCATTAACTAGCGAAGGACAAAAGTCTCTAGTCAATTTGTATCAACCCATTATTGGCGCGGATGCATTAGCATTGTATTTTTGTTTGATCCAAGATTTTGAAGACACACAGGAAAAATATACCCATTTGGAACTGCTTAATGCATTGGATATGGGAATGACCACCATGAAGAAGGCCAAAAAACGGTTAGAGGGGATTGGACTATTAAAAACTTATTACAAAGAACAACCGGAAGTTCGTTTTTTGTATGTTTTGACTGAGCCTTTAACACCCCAAGAATTTTTAAAGGATGAATTAATGGCATTTTTGCTGGTGGTAAAAGTCGGTCAAAACAAATTTCGCCAGTTAAATCGTCGCTTTAAACCTGTTGCTATTCAAACAGAGGGCTATCAAGAAGTAAGCACAAAATTTGGGTCGGTATATACTTTTTCTCAAAGTGAATATCAAGCCAATCAAAGTGTGGTCGAAGCCGCTACTAGTAATTTACAAAGTGATAAGACGACCCTTCCTCTAGATGACAAACAACTAAATTGGCCTTTATTACGCGATTTAGCGACAAAAAAATTTATCAATCCCGCACAATTGACGGATACATTAAAAAAGAGCTTGATTTTATACCATGAGATGTTTGGCTATGATGAATTGCAATTGACGAATTTAATGGCTGAAGCCGTAGCTTTAACAGATGGTACGATTGACGAACGAAAATTGAAAAATGTTGTTTATAAGGAAAGTCAAAATCTTTTGCCGACAAAAAAACAAACAACACCAAATTATCAAGATGATGAACAAATCAGACGGAAAAACACATTATTGGCTCAAGGCTTCACAGAAGCCGATTGGCAGACAATCCGCGAGAGTGAAAGATTGGCACCCATGGAATATTTGACGGCTTTAAAAGCGGCTAAAGGGGGCTATGTAACCAAAAATGAAGAGTGGTTGTTAACGGATTTAGTCAGTAAATCACCATTACCAATTGCTGTTATCAATATTTTATTGAATTATTTACTGGTGGTCCAAAATAAAGCACAATTGCCTCAAGCTTTAACCAATCAAATTGCCAATGATTGGTCACAAAATAAATTCACGACCCCAGAAGAAGCAATTTTATACGTTCGTACAACCGTTAAAGAAAAACAAGTAGCAAAAGAACAGCGTAAAAAAACCAATGGACGCCCTCAAAATATTGTAAAAAAAGAGGATTTACCTGATTGGTCAAAAAATCAAGCCAGTAGCGATCCTAGTCGTAAAGCTGAAATTGATAAGATGATGGAAGAGTATTTTAATGATGAAGAAGGTGAAAAATAATGGAAGATGTCGGTAAAGGGGTCAACGAATTATTTGAACGTCGCAATTTTCAACAAAAATATGACGCCATGATGCAGCAAGTCTTGGCAGATACAGATGTCAAAAAATTTTTGGCAGAAAACAAAGAAAAGCTAACCGAAGCAGAAGTAAAAAAAAGTTATCCCAAACTGTATGAATTCGTTCAAGAAAAACGCAAATATGAACTAAACGATCCCACTATGATGGCACCAGGGTATGAGCCCCGTTTAGTCTTGAATTTTCATTATGTTGATGTCGCCTACGTACCGACAGAAGATTTACTGGCGCGGCGTAAACAAGAAGAAATTAAAAATCGCGTGAGTACCATTGATATTCCCAAAGATATCCGCAATGCTACGATGAAAAATTTTGATAAGACGGATCAACGGGAAGAGGCATTGTTTGAAACGATGAAGTTTATTAAAAATTATGCTGAAAACCCCAAAACGTTTCACAAAGGATTATATTTAGCTGGTGATTTTGGCGTAGGGAAAACTTATTTATTGGGTGCTATGGCCAATGAATTAGCAAAAAGAGGCTATACGTCTATGATGGTGCATATGCCAACCTTTACTTCCATGATCAAAAGTTCGGTAGCCGATAATACTGTCGCCGAAAAATTAGAGCAGGTAAAAAAACCGAAAATATTAATCTTAGATGATGTCGGAGCGGATGCTTTAACCGCTTGGACGCGCGATGAGATTTTTGGCGTTATTTTACAGTATCGGATGCAAGAACAATTGCCAACTTTTTTTACTTCTAATTTCACAATGGACGGTTTGGAAAACCATTTACGGTTAACCAAGACTGCCGATGAACCATTAAAAGCGAAGCGAATCATGGAGCGTATTCGTTACTTAGCCAAAGAGATTATTATGTCTGGCCCTAATCGTCGTAATGAATAACTGCAATTGGCACAAATTTTCTTTTCGGAAATTTTGTGTCAATTTTTGCGAAATAAGAATGCGAAATAAACATGTGTTAACTTTTTAAAGGAGTGCAGAAGATGAATGAACAAGAACTGTCGCAACGTCTGACTGTCGTGGGTGATGCGGTACCTAAAGGGGCACGCTTAGCTGATATCGGCTCAGACCACGCCTATTTACCTGTTGCCTTAATGTTGGTAGAAAAAATTTCTTATGCTGTTTGTGGAGAAGTGGTGGCAGGCCCATTTCATTCAGCGCAAAAACAAGTCGCTAAAAGCGGACTGACAGAAAAAATTGTCGTGCGCTTAGCAGATGGTTTAGAGGCGATTAAACGGACAGATGAAATTAATGCAATTACAATTGCAGGTATGGGCGGTACTTTAATAGCCAATATTTTAGAAAATGGTAAAACACAAGGCCAGTTAACGGGAAAAGAACGTTTGATTTTGCAACCCAATGTCGGCGAGGCTAATGTGCGCCTTTGGTTACAAAAAGAAGGCTATCAAATTGTAGGAGAAAATATTTTAGCAGAAAATGATAAAATCTATGAAGTGATAGTGGCGGAAAAAACAGAACAACAGCAGGAATTATCAGAAAAAGAAGTTTTCTTTGGTCCTTATTTGCTAGCGGAAAAAAATAATGTCTTTTTGAAAAAATGGCGACAAGAACAACAGGCTTTAAAAAAAGTCTTAGCACAATTACAAAAAGCAAAAGTAATACCTGAAGAAAAAGTAGCGGAAATACAAAAAGAATTAAGCTGGATTGAGGAGGTCGTATCTTGTTAGGAACAGATTTTATCAGACGCTTTGAAGCTTATTGCCCTTTATGGCTCGCAGAAGAAGGGGATCCGGTTGGTCTACATATCGGTACACTGGACAAACCAATCAAACGGGTTATGATGACGTTAGATGTACGTCCGGAAGTAGTCAAAGAAGCTATTGAAAAGAAAATTAATTTAATTGTGGCGAAACATCCGCCTATTTTTCGACCGATTAAACGCTTAACTGAAACAGATCCTCAAACTAAAATGTATTTGGATTTGGTTAAACACGATATTGCAGTGTATGCTGCTCATACAAATATGGACATTATTGCCGATGGGTTAAATGATTGGTTTTGCGAAATGTTAGGTATTAAAGTTGAAGATTTTATGACGCAAACCCATCAAGTAAGTTTTAAAAAATTAATTGTTTATGTACCAGTTGAAGCTGCAGCCAGCATGCGAGAAGCACTGGGAAAAGCTGGGGCCGGCCAGCAAGGCAATTATCAATTTACCAGTTTTCAAACGGTTGGTATGGGCCGCTTTACTCCGGTGGCAAATGCGAATCCAACTATTGGACGCATTGGTCAGGCCCAAAGCGTTCAAGAAGCTAAAATAGAAGTGTTGTTACCCGAAACGATTGAAGCAGAAGTTTTAACCGCAATGCATGCCGCACATCCTTATGACGAACCTGCTTTTGATTTGTTCACTTTAGACAATGAACCTATCACCTATGGTATTGGGCGCGTGGGGTATTTACCTCAGCCGATGACAATTGAAGATTTTACTGCTAAAGTAAAAAAAGTTTTCGAATTGGATGGCTTACGCTTAGTGGAACCAATGGAAAATGCCAAAAAAATGGTGCAGAAAGTCGCCATTTGTGGTGGATCTGGCGGAAATTTTTATCCAGATGCCGTTAAAAAAAATGTTGACGTGTATATAACCGGGGACGTTTATTATCATACGGCTCACGATATGCAGGCAAATGGATTGACGGTAATTGATCCAGGGCATAACATAGAACGTGTCTGTATTCCCCGCTTTATTGAAAAAATGAATGAGTGGAAAAAAGAGGAAAATTGGGAAGTAGAATTTATTCCTTCTACGACGAATACAAATCCTTTTCAATATCGTTAAAATAAAATTGTGAATACCAATATTTGGGAGGAATTATCATGTACGAAAACTTATTACCGCGTTTTTTACGCTATGTTAAAACGGAAACGCGCTCAGATGCAACCAGCAAGACAACACCTTCGACAAAAACACAAGTGGCTTTTGCCCATGTGTTAAAAAAAGAATTAGAAGATTTAGGCTTAGCTGATGTCATTTACAATGAAACAAATGGTTATGTGATTGCGACATTACCAAGTAATACCGATAAACCAGTTAAAACAATTGGCTTTATCGCTCATATGGATACGGCTGATTTCAACGCAGAAAATGTCAATCCACAAGTTATTGAAAATTATGATGGCGAATCGACAATTAATTTGGACAAAGATGGCAAATATACACTTAATAGCAATGATTTTCCAAATTTGAAAAATTATGCCGGTCAAACATTAATTACAACCGATGGTACGACTCTTTTAGGAGCTGACGATAAAGCCGGAATTGCGGAAATCATGACAGCTTTAGAAATCTTAATTAAAAATCCTGAAATTAAACACGGCACAATTAAAGTTGGCTTTGGTCCAGATGAAGAAATTGGGGTTGGGGCAGATAAATTTGACGTTGCGCAATTTGGTGCTGACTTTGCTTATACAATGGATGGTGGCCCGGTAGGCGAATTGCAATACGAAACCTTTAATGCCGCAGCAGCAGAAATTACAATTCATGGAAAAAATGTGCATCCGGGTACTGCCAAAGATACAATGATTAATGCGTTGCGCTTAGCCATTGAATTTAACAATCAATTACCACAAAATGAAATTCCAGAAAAAACAGCCGGATATGAAGGTTTCTTTCATTTGATGGCATTAAATGGCAACGAAGAAGAAGCCAAAATAAGCTATATTATTCGCGACCATGATCGGGATAAATTTGAAGCTAGAAAAGCCTTAATCACAGCGATTGCGGATAAAATGAACAGTCAATTTGATGAAAAACGGATTGATGTCAATATGTATGATCAGTATTATAATATGAAAGAAATTATTGAAAAAGACTTAAACATCGTTGAAATTGCCAAAAATGCGATGTTAGCCTTAGATATTAAGCCAATTATTGAACCGGTTCGTGGTGGTACTGACGGCTCTAAGATTTCACAATTAGGGACGCCAACACCTAATATTTTTGCCGGTGGTGAAAATATGCACGGTCGTTTTGAATTTGTTTCCTTACAAGCAATGGAAAAAGCAACTGATGTTATTGTGAAAATTGCGGAATTAAATGTGGCAAACGCATAATTTATTCAAAATTTTCAAATATACTTGTTATAATGAAGCGAGAGACCTACGCTTGGCGTAAGTGATCTCGCTTTTGTTTATCGTAAGAGAATCGTTTACCTATATAAAGGAGTTTTGTCATTGTTTAGTGAAAATCCATTGTGGTTTTATTTGGTCTTAGTAAATCTCTATGTCTTTTTCTTGATGTATTATGATAAGCGTCAAGCGGTAAAAAAAGGGCAGCGGATTTCAGAAAAGAATCTCTTGTTTATGGGAATTGTCGGCGGTGGATTTGGTGGTTTATTAGCGCAAAGATTGTTTCATCATAAAACCCGTAAGAAAAAATTTTATCTCTGTTTTTTAATTGGGGTTGCGGTTGATCTGTTACTAATTATTTACTATCACTAGTAGTCTAAAGGAGTTTTTATGAAAATTAGTTCAAAAACAAAGTTACTCTTAAATATTTTACTATTAGTTGTAATTTTAGGTATTATGTTTTATTTACTCCAAAATTCATTTGGGGAAATTTTAGCCGAACTAAAAAGTACTTCCATTTATGCCTTAATCACTGTTTTTGTTTGTGGGACCCTTTATTTAATAGTAGAAGGGCTAAATATCAAAACGTTGGCAGAACCCTTTACCCATGATTTTAAAGCACAAGATGGTTTTTTTGCAGTTTGTTACTATACTTTTTATCGGGTTGTTACTTTTGGTGCGGGAACGTTGATTTCTGAGGTGAATTATTATCGTCGTAAAGGCTTGCGCCTTTCAGATGGCGTCGGGGTGACAGCATTGCATATGGTGATGTATAAATTGGCACTTCTTTTTTACGCTTTATTGGGTCTAATTATCCAGTTTTCTTTGTTTTATGACAAAGCACCAAATATGATTCCTCTTATTTTAGCGGGTATGGTCGTAACTTTTTTAATTATTGCGGTCTTGTTATTACTTTCGTTAAGCTTAAATTTGCAAGTTTTTTTCGTCAAGGTAACCAACAAACTTTTTAAGTCACAACGATTGCGAAACATAGTAGATAAAGTAAATTTACAAGTTTATTCACTACGAATTGCAGTAAACGGCATTTTAAAAGAACGTCCGCGAATCTTTAAAATCTTTTTGTTGAATTTAGCAAAAATGGCCATTTGGTATGTGCTACCTTATTTTGTGCTGGTAGAAAACCATCCATCTTTAGACTTTCTTTTGGTCTTTTCGTTAATAAGTTTTACAGTTATTTTAGCAGGCGTTATTCCCACACCTGCAGGAATCGGTTCATTTGAATTTGTCTATTTATTATTGTTTAAACCTTTAGTTGGAACTGTCGATTCCGTATCCTCGATGTTGCTGTATCGGTTTGCTACCTATCTGTGGCCATTTCTTTTGGGCTTTATATATGTTTTATGGGATAAAAGAAAAACGATTAAAGGTGAGCTTAAAGAATTGAAAGATTGAAATTCAAATAAAAATAATGAAAGTTCGATTTTCAGTAGAGTGGCGCGAGCCGCTCTTTTTTTATAGGTAAAGGAATTATAAGAATTTACATAAAATAAATAGCAAAATAGCTGACTTGCTTATTTTAAAAGAGATATAAGAATTAATCTTCACAATCTATAAGATGAAATAAATAAAATCTGGAGGCCATAATTTACATAGGAATAATATTTTTTACTCATAATTATCTGTTAAAGTATTTCTATTTAATCATTTATTTGTCTTTGATGAGAAAAATATGAGGGTGTAAAAATATAAATGATTCTGCTGAAAATCTTTTTTGTTTAAAGTGAAAAGTACGATAACAATGTAAGAAAGCAGTTTTTAGACGTTTTTCTCAGTCAACTTTAACAGAAATATTTTGCCTTTTTAGCGAGAATGATTGCTTCAATTAATTTTATAAATAAGAGATCGATAAGAATATGCTAATAGCAAGGGAAAAGAGCCAATAAATAACACTCATTTGTTGTTCTTCTTGTAGCAGGAGCAATTTGTAACTTTTTGAACAAAAAAAATAAGGTTGTTACAATTGGAGTATGGAATAGAGCGTGTCAGTTTCTAAAAAGGGGGGAGAATAAAGATGAAGAAGAAGTATAAAATATTGGCTGTCTTTGCTATTTTAGCTATTTTACTACCACTTTTTGAAGGAGTGTTTTCCATTTCATCAATTTGGCGGACGTCAGCCAATGAACCAGTTGCCGAAAATATTATTAGTGAAGACTTCTTGCAAGTTTCACAATCTCACAAAGTAACCGAAGAAGACGTGGTTTGGAATATCCAATATGAAATCAATGTGGAAGATACAAGTAACGATAAAGGAACTACGATAGAAAAAGCTGGAAAGTTAAAATTTATGTTGCCAGCTACACTTAAGCCTAATTTACCCGAAAATAAATTTGTCAAAGAGAACAACTGGTATATTTTAAAAGATTTTGAAAAACAAACGAAGGGTGAAATAGAAGTTACAGCGAAAAAAGATACGAAATTTACGATGCAATTTCAATTTGATGAGCAAATGCTTACGCCAGTTGAAGTAGCAAGTACAAATGAAGTAGATGAGTCTGAAGAAAAAGCTAGTGTTTCAGACACTCAAATAGTCGAAACAATTAATGAAAATATTTTAGGTGCAAATAATGAACCCGTTCAATATGAATTTGATTATAGTAAGTACGATACAAATGTAAATGAAGAAAACGAGAATGATGATAAAGATACCACTATTCAAAAAGAGAACCAAAACACAGTTGAAATAAAAGAGGCTGATAAAGCTGATAATAACACTAAAAATGATCAGCCAAAGACTATTAAAAAGGCAGCCATCTTAAATGAAGAAGATCCATTTGAAAAATTTGGTGTAGAAACAAGAAAAAGTGCGCAACTTTCTACAACTGAAAATGCTTGGAATGATCGTTTGTATGATATTTTACTAGAAGTTTCTTCAACAAGTGTTCCAGGAGAGTTATCAGGTGATTTAATTATTTACCTTGACGCGAGTAGTTCTCAAAATGGAGGGGATGATCGTCGTGAGCAAGTTTTTAAACAATTAGAAGTAATTTACAATGAAATAAAGGGGCAAGGAAATTTTAGAGTGGCGGTTGTTCCTTGCATCCAAGTGCAAGGTTGGCCAGCCAGTAATTCGGATCTTTACAATTATATGCAATATTATACTTTAGACGAATTGTTTGGAACTAGAGAAGATGGAACTACTTTAGCAAAAGAAATACGTGAATGCTATAACAAAAATACCGGTAATAATTCGCTATACCCTGTTATGGAGATAATTAGTGGCGCAGATAAGTATCCAAATACAAAAACAATCAATCTTATTAGTAACCCTCCTGATGGAAAACTACCGTTAGGATTAGTAATTGGTGGGAACAATTTAAATGATCAAAATGATGCTTCTAATAAAATTGTACCAAAGAAAAAGACGATGCATAGTGATATGATAATAGCACTCACGGATAATGATAAAAGCATTCACGATAATAGTATGAGTAACTACAAGGCAATCGTTGAAAAGCCAGAATATTTTTTCAACAAAAAAAAGGGTAGCGATGCAGGAAAAATCATTCAAGAAGCCTTTGAAAAAATTCGTGAAATGATGAAAATTGAGTCTTTAAAGGTCGTGGATACAATACCTGATTACTTTGAAATCGTTTCTCCAACGGGTAAAGAAGAAGGTATCACGGTTGAGAAGAACACCGTTACCTTTGATAGTCAGACAATGACAAAAAATGAAAATACCGGACGTTACGAATGGAGTCAAACAATTCAGGTTAAAGCAAAAGATGATTTTATTGGCGGAAATGTAGTCGCTACAAATGAAGGATCGGCACAAGTTTTTGTTGATGGAAGCAATAAAGGAAAAAACTTCGATATTTATGGTGATGTAAAATATGACAATCTTACAACTCCTTACGTGAATGTCAAAGTTCCCAATGGTGAGATTGAAACGAGTCAGACAATTTTATTAGGAGAAACAGGACTTTCTGAGGAAGAAATTAAAGAAAATTGGCAGAAAGACGTTTACGATTATTATCGTAACGAAGACGGCAGTTTTAAATATGGTGCGCAGCCGACTATAAAATTTGATAAAGCGCTTGATCCTAAGTATGCCCAATTGCCAACGAAGGCAAAAGAAGCTGAGTATAAAACTACAGGTGAATTAATTCCAAATAAATTTGAAGCAAAAGATGATGCTTTAGAATATGTCAATAAATATGGGACAGTGGCAGGAAATAATGTACCCACAACAGTAGAACACAAAGGAGAAATTAGTGCCAAGCATAAACTAACTGTTTTAGATACAACACTTGAAATTGAAAAGCAGTTAAATGGCAAAACTGGTTTGCCAGAATGGTTTGAAGCTAATTTTAAAATTGCTTTAGCGCCAGAAAAAACAGGGTATTTTAGCACTGAAAATGAAAATTTTAATGTTGATGAGAAAAAAACAACTGGGACATTTACAGGGTTGGGTTTAGGCGAATATACAATTACTGAAACACTTAGTAATGAAGAAACGGCTAATCGAGTGAAGCAACCTGCACCTTTAAGCCTGATCATTACAAAAGGAGGCACTTCAGAAAAACCAAAATTTGTTTTAAAAATTAAGGATACAACTGTAGTGGATAATAAATATATTGTCAACAATCTATTAAAAGATATTACCTTAAATATTCATAAGGTGGATGGCAATACGAAACATAACTTAGAAGGTGTAAGCTTTGGACTATATGAACTAGATGGTAGTATACCATCTACTACCAATCTTTTTGGAGAAGAAAATGTAACCCTTGCAGAAGGAATATTGACTCTGCCAACAGATGTCTACCTACAACCAGGTAAAAGTTATCAGTTAAAAGAGATTCAAGGATTAGAAGAATATATTCCCCATAAATTAACTTATACACTGACTGTGGATGAATTAGGTACTATTACAGTTTCGGCCGATGGTACAGTATTCGAAGAGGTGGAAATATCTTATCCAATCGATAAAGAAATGATTGAACTTTCTGTTACTGTGAAAAATTATCAAAAAGGTGCATTGCCGGCAACCGGTGGTGAAGGAATAAAACGCTTTATAACAATCTCATTCGTTATGTTGGTTCTTGTTGGAGGATTAGGCGCCTTTTATGTTTATCGAAATAAGAAAGGGGGCGCTTAAGATGAAAAAATTTATCACAAGCATACTTGCACTATTGATGCTGTTACCATTATTAATGGCACTGAATATTGGAGAAGAAAAAGTCGTAGAGGCCGCCGATAATCCTGATGAAGTGACGATTTATCTACACAAACGAATTTTCCGTGATTTACGTTGGAAAGATAATAAAGAATTAGAAGATTGGGAGTATCAAAATGATGGTTTGCAGATTGTCGGAGAACAGTTAACGGAACAAGATAATATTTTGTTAGAAAATTCTTTACCTCTAAATGGTGCAATGTTTGATGTTTATGATGCCACTCCTTGGTACAAAGATGTACAAGAAAAAGGCCAGCTACCAAACGGTACAAAAGTTACATCAACAAAAGATTTTGTGGATTATATCGCAACATTAGCTCGAAAAGAAGCCATCAAAATGGCGAATGAATCAAAATTAACCAAAGTATATGATCAGGCGACTGTTTCGAAAAAAACTGAAATGCCAGACGGACGGACTTTGGAAGGCATCGCCACTTTTCCTGGTTTGGCAGTCAAAGATGGCAACCAAGAAAAAGCTTATTTGATTCTTGAAACGGGTATAACTGAGAAAAAAAATTTAAATGTGGATATGGAGAAATTAGGGCGACCTATTTTAGTCACTTTGCCGGTAATTGTGAATGGTGAAAATTTATCCCAGATTCACCTTTACCCTAAAAATGTTGGCTATGTCCGTGATCCGTATTTCTTCAAGTTTGGTAAAGAAGCCGATGGTAGTGATTTAGGACCGGTTGCAGGTGCAAAATTTGCCATTTATCGTATCGAAAATGGTAAAAAACTGTATTTGGATATGAGTGATGTCAATGATCTTAAAAATAAATGGGTAGAGTCAGAAGATCCGCTATATGACGATCGGGTAAATATCTTTGAATCAGATAAAGACGGTTTGGTTAATACGGGCGCACGTTTCTTACCATCGGGAACATTTTATTTTGAAGAGTTGGAAAGTGCACCGGGATTTGTGATTGGTAACGATGAAAAACGAATTAAAATTGAGGTGCCAGAGTCTTGGTATGATGAAGACGGAAAGTATTTACCAGTTTTAATTGATGGACAACCAATGCTAGAAAATCCCGATGGAGAAGTACCGCAAAAAGCAATGGAAGAAAAGACTCCTCGTGTATATAATACACGAGAAACCACAACAAATTCTTCTACCACGCCACCAACAGAAGAAGGGACTGTTACACCGACGCCTCAAACACCAAGTACCCGTGGTCGTTTACCTCAAACACTTGGTCAATTGATCGATACAGTGGCGACAACAGCACGACGTATGTTGCCAAAAACAAATGAAGGAAAAGCAGCATTTTCTTTATTAGGCATTATTGTAGCTGGTGGAGCAGTCTTCTTATGGAAGAAAAAAAATGATGAAGACGATAAATAGTATTTTGTATCAAAAGTCGGAGAAATTTTTCTCCGGCTTTTTTATAGGTAAAGGAATCCTATCTTTTCACAAGAAATAAGGCTGAGATACTAAGGTCATTGGGGTCTAGTTTGACAAACGAATTCTAGATGGTAATAAACTAAAATTTCAAGAAATTTGAGAGCGAAACGAGTCATTTTAGCTTTCCTTCCGTTATTAAAAATTTTGACATTCCTTCCCTTTTTTTCGTTGTTATAATAAGAAGAGAGGAGAATAATATGTATCTTGTGGTGAGTCCCAATCAATTAAGCTATTTTAAACCAGAGACAACGGCGCAGCGTTTAAAAAATTTTTTACAAAAGACTCAGGATGAAAAAAGGTTTTTAACGTATTTGTATTTTATCGAAATTTGTAGCAAATTATTTGTGAAAGTGGCACCTTTACAGCCAAAATTATACCAAGATGAGGTTATTACAATTTTTCATAAAGAGAGTTGGGAGCCTTTCTTAGGGGAATATTTAATATTTTTCCGACCATTTTTCAAAGATGAATTATGGGTGTATATGTTGCGCAAATTACGCCACTTTCAGCATCTATTTTTACTTATGGCGTTAAAAATGAGTTTGGTACATAATTCGAAGAAATTACTTAGCGTAAATAATTCAGCTGTAAACAGAGTTTTATCCCTGCAACTAAATTCCAGTTAATTAAGTTGTCTTTATTTTGCTAAAAATCCATAAAAAAGATGTGAAATTTGCGTATATTATTTTTGACCATTATTGACCAAAGGTGTATAATATTTTTGTGAGTAAAAAAATTTTGCTGCGCTGTTTATGCCAAAATAGCAGGATAGTAGTATGATAGAAGTAATAAAACTCACTTCAATGTTAACTTTAGGGGGAATGGTAAATGAATATTGAAAAAATGACGACAACGCTGCAAGAAGCAATCGCCGAAGCACAACAGATTGCAGTTACGCGCCATCATCAAGAAATTGACATTGCTCATTTATGGAAAATTTTCTTACAACCCAATCATTTTGGGCGTAATTTTTACACAGACGCGGGTGTTGATGTGGCAGACTTTGAAAGAGAAGTTGATAAAGCCCTTGATGAGTATCCAAGTATAGCAGGAAGTAACGTGGCTTATGGTCAAAGCATGAGTCAAAACTTATTTAACTTGTTAAATGAAGCCGATCAATTACGGAAAAGTTTCGGTGATGAATTTTTAGCAACTGAAATAGTAATTTTGGCCTTAATGAAATTAAAAAATTACCGTTTGACGAAGTATTTGGTGCATCAAGGTGTGACTGAAAAGGAATTGCGTCAAAATATTGAATCAATGCGAGGAGGGGAAAAAGTGACCTCAAAAAATCAAGAAGAGCAATATAAAGCACTGGAAAAATACGGTGTCGATTTAGTCCAGCAAGTAAAAGCTGGCAAAATGGATCCTATTATTGGCCGTGATGAAGAGATTCGCGATGTTATCCGGATTTTATCTCGAAAAACAAAGAATAATCCTGTTCTTATTGGTGAACCTGGTGTTGGGAAAACAGCAATTGTCGAAGGTTTGGCCCAACGTATTGTCCGCAAAGATGTACCTGAAAATCTAAAAGACAAAACGATTTTCTCTTTAGATATGGGTTCATTAATTGCGGGAGCGAAATTCCGAGGTGAATTTGAAGAGCGATTAAAAGCTGTGTTAAAAGAAGTGAAAAAAGCTGATGGTCGCATTATTTTATTTATCGATGAAATTCATAATATTGTTGGTGCTGGTAAAACAGAAGGTAGTATGGATGCCGGCAACTTATTAAAACCAATGTTGGCACGAGGAGAATTGCATATGATTGGCGCTACTACCTTAGATGAGTACCGTCAATATATGGAAAAAGATAAAGCATTAGAACGTCGTTTCCAAAAAGTATTGGTAGCAGAACCTACAGTCGAAGATACAATTTCCATTTTACGTGGTCTAAAAGAACGTTTTGAGATTCATCATAGTGTCAATATCCATGATAATGCACTAGTGGCGGCAGCAACTCTATCTGATCGCTATATTACGGATCGTTTTTTACCAGATAAAGCAATTGACTTGGTAGATGAAGCGAGTGCCACGATTCGAGTGGAAATGAATTCAATGCCAACTGAATTGGATCAAGTGACGAGACGTTTGATGCAATTGGAAATTGAAGAAGCCGCTTTGAAAAAAGAAAGCGATGATGCTTCTAAGAAACGACTCGAAATATTGCAAGCAGAATTGGCAGAATTACGTGAAGAAGCCAATGCAATGAAGATGCAGTGGGAAACAGAAAAAGAAGAAGTAAATAAAATTACGACGAAACGTTCTGAAATTGACAAAGCTAAACATGAACTAGAAGATGCTGAGAATAATTATGATTTGGAACGGGCAGCTGTTTTACGTCATGGAACAATTCCACAACTGGAAAAAGAATTGGCGACCTTAGAAGCAAATGTGGGGGATGATCACGTACGTTTAGTCCAAGAATCCGTCACAGAAGAAGAAATTGCGACCGTTGTTGGACGGATGACGGGGATTCCTGTAACCAAGTTAGTGGAAGGGGAACGGGAAAAATTAATGAAGTTAAATGAAACACTTCATAATCGTGTCATCGGACAAGATGAAGCTGTAAATGCGGTCAGTGATGCGGTGATTCGCTCACGAGCTGGTTTGCAAGATCCCAACCGCCCATTAGGTTCTTTCTTATTCTTAGGGCCAACCGGAGTAGGGAAAACAGAATTAGCTAAAGCCTTAGCGGAAAATCTATTTGACTCAGAAGACCACATGGTACGAATCGATATGAGTGAATATATGGAAAAACATTCCGTTTCTCGTTTAGTAGGAGCACCTCCAGGTTATGTGGGTTATGAAGAAGGGGGTCAATTAACTGAAGCAGTACGTCGTAATCCATATACCATTGTTCTGTTAGATGAAATTGAAAAAGCCCATCCGGATGTCTTTAATATTTTACTGCAAGTGTTAGATGATGGTCGTTTAACTGATTCAAAAGGACGGGTAGTAGATTTTAAGAATACTGTTATGATCATGACCAGTAATATTGGTTCTCAACTTCTTTTAGAGGGTGTAACAGGTGATGGCACGATTCCAGAAGAAGTCAAAGATCAAGTGATGAATTTATTGCGGGGACACTTCAAACCAGAGTTTTTAAATCGTATCGATGATACTATTTTATTCACACCATTAAGCTTGGAAGATGTAACTGGCATCGTGGATAAAATCATTGTACAATTATCAAAACGTTTGGCTGATCAAGAAATTGTCTTAGATATTACCGCTGATGCTAAAGCTTGGGTGGCAGAAAATGCCTATGAACCCGCTTATGGTGCGCGACCATTGCGTCGTTTTATCACACGGGAAGTAGAAACACCCCTGGCAAAAGAAATTGTTTCAGGACGTGTCTTACCTAAGACGAAAGTTACAATTAGTCTTTTAAACGACCAATTGGTTTTTCAAAATGAAGCCATAACTGAAAATTAATTTAAAGGAATCAGTTCCCTGAACTGATTCCTTTTTATAGGTAAAGATACTTTATAATTTTTCTCTAATGCCAAAGAGTTGAATGCATTTATTTCACTTTTCTTGATGTTTAGCAACAGCAACGAACTCTCTATGATAATAAGCTAAAATTTCAAGAAATTTGAAGAGTAAGGTATTAAAAATTTGCTCATTGCGGGGGCATTAAATCTCTTTATTTCGCCTTATTACTAGAGAACTGCGGGATTCCGGCTAGCTTTTGTGGTGACAAAATATTAGGTTAACAAAACGAACTCGACTATAATTAAAAGAAAGAAAATAAAGGAGCGGGTCAAAATGGAAATAAAAACACAAACAATACCCGAGATGCTGGTATTAGAAAAAGAAGAGGAAATAGCGGCAGATGATTTTGGTGCGGCTTTAGGAAAAGCTTATGAGGAAATGGCTACTGCACTGATTGCTGCTGATGTAGGAATTAAAGGGGAACCATTTGTCCATTATTTAGAAGTGAGTGATGAAGGAGAAATTCATACCAATCCTTTAAAAGTTGGTTTTTGCTTACCAATTGCAAAAGACTTTTTAGCGCCTGAATCATTAAAAATTCGTCTTCGTCCTACTTTTAAAGCTGCAGTAGCGACATTTATCGAAGATGATAATGATAGTGAACTTATCTATCGCTTACTTTTGGAAGAAATTCAAAAAGAACAAGGAACATTTCAGCAGGAAAGTTATGAGTATTATGAAGAAGTTGAGGGAAAGGCAGAGACTATTATTCAATTGCCATATCAATAGGCGTCCAATGAGATTTGAGTAGCTAGTGAAAAATTAAAATATTTGGCGTCAAAAAAAGCGCTGAGTTAACTCGCTAGATAAGGAGTTACTCAGCGCTTTTTTTAGAAATAGTCACTAAAGTAGGCTTCCATATCTGGAATAATTTGTTCCAAAATATGGATAGTTTTTCTATCAGTTACATGCAAGCGTTCAATGCGATAAAGGTAAGATGCCCGTCGATAATTCATTAAAAGACAGCTTAAAGTTTGAATATCAATTTTAACAGCAGGACCTAATGTAGTTCCTTTTTCAATCGTAATTTTTTCATCGTCGCCAATAATGGAAAAAGTAGTATTATTCCAATCGGCCAGTGAATCACGGACAACAAAATGAAAAGCACCTTTAAAAGACTCAAAAGGGAATTTTTTTAGAAATTGTTCGACATCGACAATTCTTGCCATATAGTAAGGTTCAATTGTTTCTCTAATTTGACTATCTTCTAATAGAAATGCCAACGGCTCGTTTTTATAGATATTTCCTTTCACCCAGTAGACCATTGAAAAATGAGCAGAAATGAAATTCCATAAACCATTGCGTGCTTCCTGATTCAAATAAAACATTTCTTTAACATGAAAAACTTCTTCAGCTACCCAATAGAATAAAACGCCAGTAGGATTGCCCTTACTATCATAATAAATCGCGGCAGTCCGCTCTTCTTCATTTTCATAACGCCAGTATTCTTCCCAATGAAAATAACTTCGTTTTAAGGCACCATGATTTTGAGTAGCAAAAGTATCGTACACTGTAAAAACATCTGGATGGTCGACATTTTGGCGTTCCACCATACCCGGCACATCAACTTGTTTTGGCAGTTGTGTATCACGGATTTTAAAGGTTAATTTATCCGACATGATTTCCCAACCTTTACGCCGATAGTAAGGAATATTATAGGGATACAGGTACGAAATCCACTGTTGATCAGCACGCATGGTTTCTAACGCTTTTTTTACCAAATCTTGCATTAACCCATGACCTGCATATTCAGGGTAAGTACCAACACCTGTAATGCCCCCCATTTTATATTCCGCACCATGAATATTGACCTCGCAAGGGTAAATAGCAATTTGCGAAATTAACTGATCTTTGTGAAACCAACCAAATACTTTTGATAACTCCAAAATTGGTTTTTTTGATTTAATCATCTCTTTTTTACTATCAAAGCCACTTTCTTCAATATCAGATTCGGTGATTTGAAAAACATAACTTAATAGTTCGTTAAATTGATCGACATCTTTTTCTTCCACTGGTAGAATTTGTAATTCGTCGCGAAAGTGTTCTTCCATAATTTCAACTCCAATTTTTGTTCTTAATTTTAGTATAACAAAGATTGCCAAATTTGTTGTTTACAAGCTAGGGAAAACTCTTTAAATATCTAAGTTTCGTTGGTATAATGAAAAGGCTGAAGTTAGCAGACCGCAGGGATTTTGTCGCGGTAATAAAGAAATGAGGGTATATATGAATCTAGCAGATATGAAAAAAAGACAGGAAATGATTCGGAACTTCTCCATCATTGCCCATATTGACCACGGAAAATCTACCTTGGCAGACCGTATCTTAGAGCAAACACACACGGTGACGAGTCGAGAAATGCAAGATCAATTGCTAGACTCAATGGATTTGGAACGGGAACGCGGCATTACCATTAAATTAAATGCTGTTGAATTAAACTACACCGCTAAAGATGGTCAAACATACATTTTTCATTTAATTGATACGCCAGGACACGTCGATTTCACGTATGAAGTTTCCCGTAGTTTGGCTGCTTGCGAAGGGGCTGTATTAGTAGTTGATGCAGCACAAGGAATTGAAGCACAAACCTTAGCCAATGTCTATTTGGCACTAGATAATGATTTAGAAATTTTACCGGTTATCAATAAAATCGATTTACCAGCAGCTGACCCTGAACGGGTACGTCAAGAAATTGAAGATGTGATTGGAATTGATGCCAGTGAGGCAGTATTAGCTTCTGCTAAAGCAGGGATTGGGATTGAAGAAATCTTAGAACAAGTTGTGGAATACGTTCCAGCTCCAAGTGGCGATTTAGATGCGCCTTTAAAAGCGTTAATCTTTGACTCTGTCTATGACTCTTATCGCGGCGTTGTTTTAAATGTGCGCGTAATGGATGGGGTAGTGAAACCTGGCGATAAGATCCAATTAATGAGTAATGGTAAAACTTTTGACGTAACTGAAGTGGGTGTCTTTTCACCCAAGGCAATCGCCCGTGATTATTTAATGGTAGGTGACGTTGGGTATATTACCGCTGCAATTAAAACAGTTCAAGATACACAAGTAGGGGATACCGTTACACTGGCCAATAATCCAGCATTAGAAGCATTGGATGGTTACCGAAAAATGAATCCAATGGTGTTTTGTGGGTTGTACCCAATTGATACTTCTCGTTATAACGATTTACGTGAAGCGTTGGAAAAATTACAATTAAATGACGCTGCTTTACAATTTGAACCAGAAACTTCACAAGCATTAGGTTTTGGATTTCGTTGTGGTTTCTTAGGTTTACTTCATATGGATGTTATTCAAGAGCGTTTGGAAAGAGAATTCAATTTAGAATTAATCACCACGGCGCCTTCGGTTATTTATCATGTTAACAAAACTGATGGCAGCCAAGTTATTGTGGACAATCCCGCTGATTTTCCTGATCCTGTCGCCATTCAAAATGTAGAAGAACCTTATGTGAAAGCACAAATTATGGTGCCAAACGACTATGTTGGTGCTGTGATGGAATTGTCTCAGCGTAAACGTGGAGACTTTGTCACGATGGATTACTTAGATGATTATCGTGTGAATGTTGTTTATGAAATTCCGTTGTCTGAGATTGTCTTTGACTTTTTTGACAAATTGAAATCAAGCACCAAAGGCTACGCTTCTTTAGACTATGAAATGTCTGGGTACCGCACCAGTAAGCTTGTGAAGATGGATATTTTATTAAATGGTGAAAAAGTCGATGCTCTAAGCTTTATCGTGCACCGCGATTTTGCTTTTGAACGCGGAAAAGCAATTGTTGAAAAGTTGAAAAAATTAATTCCCCGTCAACAGTTTGAAGTTCCCGTCCAAGCGGCGATTGGGCAAAAAATTGTTGCCCGTTCTGATATTAAAGCACTGCGTAAAAATGTTTTGGCCAAGTGTTATGGCGGGGACGTTTCCCGTAAACGTAAACTGTTGGAAAAACAAAAAGAAGGTAAAAAACGCATGAAACAAATTGGTTCAGTCGAAGTCCCACAGGAAGCCTTCATGGCCGTTCTGAAAATGGATGACCAGGATAACGCGAAATAGCTTGTTTCCAACGGAAAATCCTATTAAATCAATCTTTTCGAGTAGCGCAAAATTCGTGATTTACCCGTTTAAAAAAGTTTAAACTGTCATACGGTTGTCACGGTAGTATTGAAATTAACAAAAATGGAATATTTTCCTTGAAGGTTTTTAACCGTCAGCGTATGATGAAAGCATCTCATAGGAGGTGCTTTTTTCATGTCTGAAAATATAAGTGGAGAATTTCTTAAATCTTTAAGGAAAGAGAAAAAAATGTCTCAAAAGAATCTAGCCGACTTAGCGGGGATTTCGCAAAGTGCTTTAGTCAAGTATGAAAAAGGAACAAGGAAAATTCCAAAAGATGTAGATGATACACTAAGTAAAATTCTGAATGTAGAAACTCTATTAAAAGATGAGAAGAATAGAGTTGGGCTTCTTATTGATCAACTAATTGCATACAGAGACATGAACAAGTTACTCAATAAAGAGTTGGCTACTAAAGTAGGGACTAGTGAAGTATCACTTAGTTATGTTTTAAACGGAAAGAGAAAACCATCGAAGGAAATGCAACAAAAAATTGCTGTATTCCTCTCTAACGATGGTAAAGAAATTTTGATGGATATAAAACAAGATGACGGTTCGTTTAAATTACCCATCGTCGATAAAATAGCGATGGGAAAACGAATCCAAGAGATTCGGAAAAATCGAGGTGAGACACTGGAAAAATTTGGTAAGAACTTTACTCGACTAGCAGGTAAGAATGTTGTGAATAGATGGGAAAAGGGTGCGAACATTCCTGATATTGAAAGATTAATGAATGTTGCCTATCTTGGGAAAGTGACTGTCCCTTATATTTTGTATGGGGAGACTTTTAGCAAGATGTTGAAAAGGGGAAATAGGATTAACCAATTTGAAAAATTGGATCCTTTCCGAATGGGACTAAGATTTAGGAAGATTCGAAGGGATTATCGTTTAGAAAGAGAAGACTTTGGAAAGTTTTTTTCACCGCCTATTACAAAATGGTCGATGGATAAATACGAGAACGGTAAAGATATCCCAAATACAGATCGCATCATTCAATATGCCTATATCGGAAAAGTCTCCTTGGATTTTTTGATATATGGTGTTAATTAGTTTTTAAAAAGAATAGATTACTTGAATTTGAGATATTAAAAAAATATCTTAATACAATTTTGAGGAGAATCATCGTTTGTTATGAATTGGTGGTAAAATAATAGTGAATTCCAATTTTGGAGGAAACTATTATGACAATTTCAAAGGTAAAAGCTCTTAGATCTGTTCTTTCAGAGAAAAGAACGACATTCTTATTTGGAGCAGGAGCTTCGGTACCATTTTTTTCAAGCTTAGGAAAAATTGAGGAATATATGACTAGCAAAGATATAACTGAAGAAGGTAAAAGACTAGTTATGTTTATTTTTTATTATATAGCAATCAAAGATAATTCAATATTGGTTGAATATATAATAAAAGGTAAATCGGAAAACCACTTGGGTTCTGGGTCTTCTGTGATGAATCAATATTCAAGATTTATTTTTAATTGCGTGGAGTTCCTAAAACTAAGAAATAGTCGTGTTTCTCCAAGAAGAACTAATATCTTTACTACGAATTATGATTTGTTTCTTGAAATAGCTGTCGAAAAAAATATAGAATCGAATCCCAAAATTTTCTTTAATGACGGGACGAATGGTTATATGAAAAGATATCTTAGCACTGAAAATTTTAATAAGACAATGTTGTATGCTGGAGCCTTTGATAATTATGCCAACGAATTACCAACAATTAATTTGGTGAAATGTCATGGATCTGTGAATTGGATGAATGAGCAAAACTTTATCGGGAGAGATAGAGTGCTTGTTGATAACAGTCTTTTGGACACTATTAAAACTGCTAGAGAAGCAGAAGAAGTTTGGTCAGAACTTCAAAAAGATACAGCTTATGATACAACTTATCAATGGTTCTTTAACATGGATAAGTTGAAAGATGCCGTATTAGGTAAACGTATTGATGGATTTACTGAGAACCCTACTGAAGTGATTAATTATTTTGGTAACAAGTATTATGATCAATTACAAGGTATAAGTGAAAAAATTAGTGAAATACAGATTGTCTTACCCACAAAAAGGAAATTTCAGTCTACCTTAATTGAAGAACAGTATTTTAATATGCTTAGATTCCTGTCTTATGAGCTTGAGAAGGAACAATCAGTTTTAATAGCATTCGGCTTTTCATTTTTAGATGAGCATATAACAGACATTGTCCAAAGATCTTTAAATAATCCAAATTTATTAGTATTCATTTTCTGTTATAAAGACGGTACTAAAAGTGAAATAATAAATCAATTTAGCTTTGGAGCCAATGCGGTCCCATCCAATATTGTGTTTATAACACCTTCAGATTTTATTATGAAACAAACTGAAATCGAAGACGAGACTCGCCTACCGTTAGAAACAAATCAGATTAGATCAAATGATAGTACTATTGTCACTTATTCTGAGGAAGTATCAGTTTATGATAATAAAGATGCGGTTATAGATTTTGAAGCTTTTAACAGGATTATCGAAGGAAATCTTTCTGAAAAGTATATTGATAGTCAATATACGGAGGTAGTAGATGATGACGAATAATTCTAATATAGAGGTTGCTTTAGTTGTTGAAGTGAACGGAATCAGGTGTAAAGCTATCACTTTTGATGATATGAACCAAGCGACATATATTAATAATGGTGAAGTGATAAAAAACTTAAGTGTAAATAGTTTTGTAGTTATTCGTCAGAACTTTATTAAAATAATAGGCAGAGTCAATTCTGAATCAATTTGGGATACTCAAAATAACAAGCAGAACTATCAGTTGGATAACAGGTTCAGTAAGAATACCATCAAAAGAATTCTTGATATCCAAATTATTGGATATATTTCAGAAGGCTGTTTTACTACTGGTACAACATATATTCCAATGATTGGAAATATTTGTTCAATACCGACAACTGAGGAGACACAAACTATCTATGTAAATAGCTTTGATCATTTTAATGGAGATCAAACTATTAAAATCGGGAAAAGCTTAAATGAGCAAATTGAGGTTAACTTACCAATAAGTTCTTTTTTTGCGTCACATATTGGTATTTTTGGAAATACTGGTAGTGGTAAGTCAAATACACTTCATAAATTGTACTTTGAGCTATTTAAACAACCGTTCCCATTGCTAAGAGAGAAAAGTAGATTTGTTGTCATAGACTTTAACGGTGAGTACGTGCATGATAACTCATTTGGTGTACCTAAGAGCGAAAAAAATATATATGAATTATCTACTAGAACCGTTTCAAATAAAAGGTTACAGATTAAAAGGGATATCTTTTTTAGTTCTGAGATCTTGTCTATTCTTTTTTCCGCGACTCAACAAACTCAAAAACCTTTTTTGGAACGTGTTCTTAAAGGGATAAATAAGTTTGGTTTTGGTGAAGAGTCACTACAAAGATGGATAAGTTCTATACTCAGAGAGATATTTACGACTTTTCCCAATATGGATTTAAAGAATAGATTTGTAAGTATTCTGGATGAATTTTATGATTCTGGTGAAGCTTTGGAGCCAATCAAACAGGCACAGATATACAGCAGGGATGACCCTGCAAAATTTATTGTAAACAGTACTTTTTTTGATGGAAATTGGGAATGTAAACATATGCAGGCCGTTAATCTTAATCAGGTTGAAAATATGATTCTAACGGAAAAATTAAATATATTCAAAGAGTTTGAACTTAGATGTAAATTACAATTAGTCAAAGACTTACTATATCGAAATGTCATATCGGATCATATAGACCCGCTTCTAAAACGAATTGATAGCCGTATTGAAGGTTTTCAGAAGTATATAGAGATAGTGGAACAGATCGACAATGTCAAATTTCTTGAGATAATTTCTTTACGTGATTTGAATCAAGAAGCTAAACAAATTGTAGCGATGTTAACTTCAAAAATGTTTTTTGATGAGCAGAAGACGAGTAAAGATAAGATTAGTTTCCATCTTATTATCGATGAAGCACATAATATTTTGTCTGATCAATCAAGAAACGACAATACGTCATGGAAGGATTATAGACTTTCTACTTTTGAGGAAATCATTAAAGAAGGTCGGAAATTTGGTTTTTTCCTTACTTTATCAAGTCAAAGACCAGCAGATATTTCACCCACACTTCTCTCACAAGTTCATAATTTCTTTCTACACAAGCTAGTGAATGAGCGAGATCTTCAAATAATTGATAATTCATTATCAACTCTAGATAGAGTTTCTAAATCAATGCTTCCAGGTTTATCACAAGGTATCTGTATTATCACTGGGACAGCTTTGTCCTTACCAATGATTGTGAACGTTGATTTTATAAATGATAAAACTTTGCGTCCACAAAGTGATACTGTGGATTTAGTGGAAGCTTGGGTGAATGAATAACGTAAATTTTTACGATGAGACCTTCAAAAATTGAGGGTCTTTTTTTATGTTCAGAAAGAAAGGAAGGCTTTATGAATAAATGTAAGATGGATAAATACGAGGACGGAAAAGATATCCCGAATACGGATTGCATCATTCAGTATGCCTATATTGGAAAAGTCTCTTTGGAGTTTTTGATATACGGTATCTGACAATTTTTGAAAAGAATAGTTTTAAACATTTGAGACATTCAGAGATGGAAGTCTCTTTTTTTATTACCCAAATGGGAAAGGAGATTAATTATATGAAAAAGTCGAGATTTCAAAATTGGCGATTATTTGCCACTTTAGCTCTATTAGGTCAAACAATTGGCGGAGCGATTGGTCCTACGATTGCCTTCGCCGATGAAATTACTCATCCACAAACGGTAACCGTGGAATTAGATTTAGCGCATCAGTATGCTGTCGAAGGAACCTTTAGTGACGGCCGTCCAATGTCAGAAGTCACTGTTCCACATTATGCGGTGTACAATGGCGTGAAACAAGATATTTTCTGTATTGAACCAGGGGTGCCTATTTACAATGAATTCACTCCAGGCTATGAGAAAAATCCATTGCTGGATATACCGGAGAAAGCCAAATTAGTTTCCGTTTTATGGAAAAAAGCCGGCACAGATGTAGATACTCATATTGTGGCACAGAAGATGATCTGGCAAGAAGTTAACGGCTACACCCTTCACTCAATCAAACGTTCGGATGGTAGTGCCGTAAATATCCCAGCTATTGAAGCAAAAATTAACAAAGCAATCGCGAACTATCAGAAGAAACCAAGCTTCCATAATAGCACGGCTAAAACAGTGTTAGGTCAATCAACTACTGTAAGGGATACGAATAATTTGAATTTGTCAGAATTCGATGAAGTTGTGGAAAATACTGCAAACATTGATTATCGTGTCAATGGCAATCAGTTGGTCATCACCCCAAATGCCAATTCTAAAGAAAATGGTGTGCTGACGCTTAAGAAATCTGCTGGAACTGGAACACCGGTCGCCTATAAGATGGCTGGGCAACAAACCTTGATGGCCGGGGCGATTGATATACCGAACACTTACACGGTCAAAATTGATGTGGAAACTGAGGGTTCTTTAAAGATTAAAAAAATTGATAAAGAATCAGGTGCTATTGTACCAGGAACGGTTTTCCATTTAGACTTTGGAAAAACTTTACCTGCAAAAGATGTAACTACTGATAAAGAAGGGATTGCGACATTGGATGGGATTCCTCATGGTACAAAGGTAACCATTACTGAAAAATCAGTGCCGGCGCCTTATACGATTGATACCACACCTATGACTGCTACGATTAATGCGGGCGAGACCATTTCCGTGACTTCAAAAAATACGCGAGAAAAAGGTCAAATCATTCTGGATAAAACCGGGAGTGAAACAGGAAGTGATCTTTGGAACGACAATTACTCTTTAGCTGGAAACACGTTTGCTATTCGCAAGGACAATCCCACTGGTGAAATTGTTCAAGAAATGACCACGGATGAAAAAGGTCATGCGGAAACACCAAAAGAGATTGCCAATGCATTGGAATTGGGAATTTACTACGTGACAGAAACCAAAGCTAGTAATGGATTTGTAAATACCTTTAAACCCGTAAAAGTCGAATTGAAGTATGCCAATCAAACGATAGCCCTTGTGACCAGTAATGTAAAAGGGCAAAACCAAGAAATTACTGGAGAAACCACTTTGACGAAAGAAGACAAAGACACTGGAGATAAAACACAAGGAAAGGCAGTCTTTGAGGGTGCTGAATACACCTTGTTTACTGCTAAGGATGGAAAAGCGGTTAAATGGAGTGAGGACTTTAAACCAGAATTAGTTAAGGGAACGAAAGCTTCTGATGAAACGGTGACTTTGACTTTAGATGAAAAGAATCAAGCTGCCGTTAAACACTTAGCCATCAACGAGTATTACTGGCAAGAAACCAAAGCACCTGAAGGATATACCTTGGATGAAACGAAGTATCCTGTATCCATCAAAAAGGTGGATGATAGCGAAAAAAATGCCGTGATTACCCGAGATGTTACGGCAAAAGAACAAGTGATTCGCTTTGGCTTTGATTTCTTTAAATTTGCCGGATCAGCTGCTGGCACTGCCGAAACTGGCTTCAATGATCTAACCTTTAAAGTGTCACCATTAGAAGGGACCAATGAGATTACAGGCGCTGAAGATGAAGTGACCACAGCTTATAACGAGCAACTAGGTTTTGATGGCTATGGCAAGTTTGAAAATCTTCCTTATGGGGATTATTTACTTGAAGAAGTAGAAGCGCCAGAAGGATTTCAAGAGATTACACCATTAGAAATTCATTCTACTTTTAAAGAAAATAAAGAGGATTACGCCAAGAGTGAGTATGTCTTTACCATTACCGAACAAGGTCAAAAACAGCCAATTAAAACGGTGACCGTTCCTTACGAGAAACTGACGAACAAAGCATTTTCTGTTAGTTTGAACCGTTTAATGCTCTATGATTTACCCGAGGAAGAAGATAGCTTGACTTCCCTTGCGACTTGGAAGGATGGAAACAAAGAATTGAGTTCTCTAGATTCTACCGAACTAGTCGATAAATTGAGTTACAATCTACATGAAATCAAAGAAGACTGGTATGTGGTAGCGCAAGCCATTGATGTGGAAGCCACAAAAGCTGCCCAAGAAAAAGATGAAAAAGCCAAACCAGTGGTAATTGCCGAAACAACGGCTACCTTGGCGAATAAAGAGAAAACAGGAACTTGGAAAATTCTACATAAATTAACCGCTGAACAAGTTTTAGATAAAACTATTGTCTTATTCAACTATGTCTATAAAAACAAGGAAGCCTTTGAAGCAGGTGACGAGCCAGTAGCGAAGGATGCTAGTTTGAATAATCAAGCTCAAACTGTCAATTGCACAGTGGAACGTCATGTTTTCATCCAAACAAAAGCGCACTTAGAAGACGGTTCTCAGACCTTTACTCATTGTGACGTGGTGGCTATGTTTGATGATGTATCCATTACCCATGATGTACTGGATGGCTCAAAAGAAGCATTTGAAACAATTCTGTATGCACTACTACCAGATGGTACGAACAAAGAAATTTGGAAATCTGGCAAAATTGATTACGAAGTGAATGATAAAGAATTTACCAAAACCGTGCTTGCAGAAAAAGTGGACACAAGTAAATATCCAGAAGGCACAAGTTTTACCTTCAAAGAAATTAACTATGATAAAGATGGGAATATCAATGGGAAACACAATGAGGATCTAAAAGAAAAATCTCAAACCTTAACACCAAAAGAAGTGCCAACCAAACCAAGTACGCCAGAACAACCGGAAATGCTAACTGTTCCAAGCGACTCTCAAGAATCTAGTCCTACAGTGAAGACATTTCCTCAAACTGGGGAGAAAAATTCCAATGTGTTACTGTTCATTGGTTTTACTTTAATCTTTGCGACGGCTGGCTATTATTTCTGGAATCGCCGAAACTAAGGTGATGTGATAAAACCAGTAAATTATAAGAAACAACGTGCGCGACCGCCTCCTAAAAAAAGTGGTCGCGCTATTTTTGTATCCAAAACTAATAATGAAAAGAGGAAAAAAAGATGGAATTGAAATTTGTTGTGCCAAATATGGTTGAAACCTTTGGCAAGTTGAGTTACGCCGGTGAAGGTGAAATTTTAACAGAAGGATATGGGCGGAATACTACAGTAATTGGTCGTAGTTATCATTTGTATTCCAGTAAGCAACGAGCCGATGATATTGAAGTGGTGGTAGGTGCGGAAGCCGGAGAAAAGGATTTTGATCAAGATCAACCACTAAAAGCTGTAAATCCCCACTTGGTTGCCAAAGGGTATGAGATTGAGAATCGTGGGTTTACCGATTACGTGTTGTATGTCGATGATTTAGTGAAAGCATAGGAGGAAAAGAAGATGAGATTAACAGAAGGCATTGTTGTAGATTCAGGATTAACCTTTGGCAAGTTGCGTTTTTCCGCATTACGTCGGGAAGTACGCAAGCAAAATGAGGACGGAACGGTTAGTAACGAGGTAAAAGAACGGACCTATAATTTGAAATCCTCCGCTCAAGGTCGAATGATCCAAGTTAGTATCCCAGCAAATGTGCCCTTACGCGAGTTTGCCTATGATGCAGAGGTAGAGTTGGTCAATCCAATCGTGGATACCGTTGCCAATTATGTTTTCCGAGAAGGAACTACTGTCAATTGGTTCATTAAGGCAGATGATTTAGTCTTAAAGCGACAACCGAATCAAGGAAACCCTACGAACCAAAATGAAGGAAAGAAATAGGTGAAGAATATGGAAATTAATGTGGAACATATTTTAGATTGTCTCGATCAATATGGCAAAGGAGAACTAACCAAAGAGCAAGTCAACGAGGATTTGACGATAGACGAAAAAGTATTTCTTATTATGAATCAGGATTTTTTTGAAACCAATGAGGAAGATTTTGACTTACTCAAATGGTTGGATGAGGAAGAGTCCTTCTTTATGGTTGTCGAAGTAAATGAAAATTTATGTCGCCAGGCAGAATCTGTCTTGGAAGAAATCGGTGTAGAGATGCCGGATGCCATTGAAGGTTTTTTAACACAATTGGTTGAAACGAAACAACTTCCCGTGTCAGTAAATGACTAGCATAACTTTTTGAAATTGCCCAATAAAATTCTATTGGGCAATTTTCCATTGGAGGTGGAAACCATCAAAATGTACAAAGGGCATCGCATACGCGCAGGAGATCGGCACTTGGTTTATCACTTTGTTCTTGGATGGCTAATCGCTTTATTCATCGGTTGGATGAGCGTCTTTTATTTTCATGAGTTTAGACAATTTGAGATTTCTAAGCTATCACTTTCCACTATTGAAATTGTTTTGTCCATGAAAGATTTAATCTGCTTACTAGGAAGTCTCGCTCTTTCAGGAAGCATGATGTTGCTTTATATTCACTTTTTTCAGGACCATTGGCGAAGTTTATGGCATCGACAAAAGTTGGCTCGGATGATTCTAGAAAACCATTGGTATGAAGTGAAACAAACTCAAAGTGAAGGTTTTTTCAAAGATTTGAATAGTAGTCGAACCAAAGAGAGTATTAGTTACTTTCCCAAAATCTATTATCGAATGAAGGATGGATTACTTTCTATTCGCGTTCAAATTTCACTGGGAAAATATCAAGATCAGCTCTTGAAGTTGGAAAAGAAGTTAGAAAGTGGGCTGTATTGTGAGCTAGTAGAAAAGGAACTCAAAGACTCCTATGTGGAATACACCTTGTTATACGATATGATTGCCAATCGAATTGGAATTGAAGAAGTAGTGGCAGAAAACGGGACTTTGCGATTGATGAAAAATCAAGTATGGGCATATGACTCCTTGCCCCATATGTTAATTGCTGGCGGTACAGGTGGAGGGAAGACCTATTTCTTACTCACCATTATCGAAGCACTATTGAAGTCAGATGCAGAATTGTTTATCCTCGATCCCAAAAATGCCGACCTAGCCGATTTAGGTACAGTAATGCCTCACGTATACTCCCAAAAAGAGGAAATCTCTACTTGTGTGGAAGATTTCTATGAACGCATGATGGCTCGTAGTAAGGAAATGAAAGAAATGCCCGACTACAAAACAGGAGAGAATTATGCCTATCTTGGACTTCCGCCAACCTTTTTAATCTTTGATGAATACGTGGCTTATATGGAAATGTTAACGACTAAGGAGAGTGCGGTGATTTTGAATAAGCTCAAACAAATCGTGATGTTAGGTCGTCAATCTGGTTTCTATCTGATTTTGGCTTGTCAAAGACCAGATGCGAAATATTTAGGAGATGGGATTCGCGATCAATTCAACTTTCGCGTAGCTTTAGGACGTATGAGTGAACTCGGGTATTCCATGATGTATGGCGAGGTCGATAAAAATTTCTTTATGAAACACATCAAAGGTCGAGGTTATGTGGATACAGGAGGAAGTGTAATTAGTGAGTTTTATACGCCACTTGTACCAAAAGGGCATGATTTCTTGGAATCCATCAAACAAGTAGCGCAATCACAAGAAAAATGATAGCTACAGAGAAATTTAGTCTTCTAAGGTATCAGGCTAAAAGTATGATAAACTAGAGATGAAAGCGTCAGGAGGTGCAATAAAAATGACAGAGGATTATTCTTTACAGTATGCTAAAGAAAACAAAAAAGTATTAATTTCTTCGATTACTGATGGGAAAGAAAAAGAGGAAGAAAAGACTGCCATTTTTATGGCTGGAAGTCCTGGTGCTGGAAAGACTGAGGCTGCACAAACTTTGACGGCATTGAATAGTAATCTTTGTGTAATCGATGCTGATAAATTTCGTGAACTATTTCCAGGCTATGCTGGGAATAATTCAGATGAATTTCAACGAGGGTCAGCACTTTTAGTAGATGCTGGTCTCGATTTAGTTCTTAAAAAGGGTTATAGTTTTATTCTTGATGGCACGTTTGCGACTTCTAAGGTAAGTCAAAATATTGAACGGGCACTCAAAAAGAATTATAATGTGCTTGTCTATTATGTATATCAAGATCCATTTATTGCTTGGGACTTTACTAAAAAACGAGAAGAAGTTGAAGGCCGTTTTGTTCCTAAGGAACGTTTTATCAATGCTTTTTTTCAATCGAGAAAAAATTTGATGCAGGTGAAAAAGCAATTTCAAGAGAAAGTAACCATCAATATCTTAGTGAAGGACTTTCAAAATACGATTTCTGATTTTCTAATGGACATTGATAATGTTGAACTAGCATTACCAATCAGTTATACGAAAGAAAGATTGGAGGAAGCGCTACATGACTGAGAAAGAAAAAGTTGAAGAAATTATGGAGAAGTATAACCGTAACTTTTCTACACTACAAAAGAATGCCTCTGCGAAAGAGCTGAAGACAGTCTTTAAATTTGTAGCAGATGAATCCAATCGGAAACAACGAGAATTGATTGGTTTGGATAAAGAAAAATAAATTTGAAATTGAAATAGTTTTAAGAGCCAAGAGCAAAAATGTTCTTGGCTTTTTTCTTTGCAATGAATGAGGTGATTTATGACATTTTTAGATTTATTCGCTGGGATTGGTGGCTTTCGCTTAGGTATGGAACAAGCGGGTCACCAGTGTATCGGCTTTTGTGAAATTGATGAATTTGCTCGGCGGAGTTATAAGGCAATCCATGATACAAGAAAGGAGGTGGAAATGCATGACATCACAAGTGTACCAGACGAGTTTGTTCAATCCCTCGGACCAGTGGACATCCTTTGCGGCGGATTTCCGTGCCAAGCTTTTTCAATTGCGGGAAAGCGGCAAGGATTTTCCGATACTCGAGGTACTTTATTCTTTGAAATCGCTCGGTTCGCCACTCTTCTCCAACCTAAGTTTCTATTCCTTGAGAACGTCCGGGGATTGCTCAATCACGAAGGAGGGGCTACGTTCGAGACGATCCTCCGAACGCTGGATGGATTGGGGTATGATGTGGAATGGCAGGTGCTTAACTCAAAGGCCTACGTTCCCCAAAGCCGCGAGCGGGTCTTCCTTATCGGACATTCTCGAGACGCACGTACCAAACAAGTATTTCCTATCATTGGATCGTCTCCAACATCTGATCAAAACATCCGAAACTTGTTAAATATCAATCCTTCCAATCGAGGAATGGGTGGCCAAGTCTATGGTTCAGATGGGGTTGCCCCAACCTTAACCGGTGATGAAGGAATCAAAATCGCATTGCCGGTAAAGGATGGAATTTCTGTAGCCGGTATGTTATCAGGAAATTTTGAACAAGGCAATCGTGTTTATGAGGTAACTGGAACTGCCCCCACCTTGTCAACGAAACAAGGTGGAACAAAAATCATGATTCGCAAAAATGAAACAGAATATCAAGAGGTGAAGCCAGGGGACAGTGTGAACTTGGCTTTTCCTAATTCCATAAGTCGTCGAGGTCGTCTGGGAAAACAAAGTTTGCATACCTTACTAACAGGAGACCAACAAGCGGTCGTCACAGATCAGTATCAGATTCGGAAGCTAACGCCCAGGGAGTGTTGGCGACTTCAAGGCTTTCCCGATTGGGCTTTTGACCGAGCTTCTCAAGTCAATTCAGATAGTCAGTTATATAAGCAGGCCGGAAACTCAGTAACAGTTCCGGTCATTTTTGATATTGCCAGAAGATTAAAGGAGGTAAAACTAGATGATTTATGATGAGTTGATCGGAGAAATCTACTGGGTGATTGGCAAGATTCAGTCAGATCCGGAACTGGAAGAAGAACTGTACCGGCTCAATTTTGATATTCGAAAAAATGGGGTGAAGGTCCCTGGTGATTCATATGTAATGGATGAGGAAACCGATGCTCGAATTGAGTTGAATCAGGTTATCAGTGAATTCGAACGGATTGCGGACCTTGCCAAAGAACCTGATATCCGCCAATACTTGTTTGAGATAAAAGCAGAACTAGAAATTGAGGGTATTACTGCGGAGTAACAACCAAATAAACCACTGATAGGCGCTGACCGCGGGGGATTTGCGAAGCAGAAATCCTCCGTGGTGCTGTGCCTGTTCATGGACGGCGTTAGCCGGCCATGATGTCTCACCCCCCGTATCTAACAGGGGGGTACAAAAACACAAAAAATAAGCAAGTAACCATTAAGAATTACTGGTGTAGCAAGAATAGTAAGTAATTTGTATAGGTGTTAACTCATTTGAAAAAGTTAACACCTTGAATTTGGAGGTGAGAACTTGGCACAACGGAATTTAGATTACCGGTTATTAAAAGACCGACGCAACGAATATGGTGTTTCGCAAAATAAATTGGCTACGGCTTGCGGGCTTAGTCGTCCCTATTTAAATCAGATTGAAAACGGTGGCGTAACACCATCCGCAAAGACCATGAAGAAAATTTTTGACCAACTGGAAAGTTTCAATCCCGATTTGCCTTTGACGTTACTGTTTGACTATGTAAGGATTCGTTTCCCCACAACGGATGTACGGAAAATTATTCAAGAAATTCTCCATTTGAAATTTGAGTATATGCTTCATGAAGATTACGCCTTTTACTCCTATCAAGAACAATACGTCATGGGCGATATTGTGGTGATGTTGTCTCATGAAGAAGATAAAGGTGTGCTTTTGGAATTAAAAGGGCGAGGTTGTCGGCAGTTTGAAACTTTTTTACTCGCACAAAAGCGTAGCTGGTACGACTTTTTCGAAGATTGTCTAAAAGCTGGTGGCGTGTTGAAACGCTTGGATTTAGCAATCAATGATCGAGTGGGCTTGTTAGATATTCCTGAATTAACGAAAAAATGTCAGAAGGAAGAATGTATCTCCTTGTTTCGTACCTTTAAAAGTTACCGTTCCGGGGAACTGTTGAAAGCCGACGAAAAGGATGGCATGGGCAATACTTTATATATCGGTAGCCTCAAGAGTGAGGTTTATTTCTGTTTGTACGAAAAAGATTATGAACAATATATCAAGTTAGGGATTCCATTAGACAAGACCGAAACGAAAAATCGCTTTGAGATTCGACTGAAAAATGACCGAGCCTATCATGCGATTCAAGATTTGTTAAAAGGTCGTAGTATTGAAAGTACCACATTTTCCATTATCAATCGGTATTTGCGATTTGCGGATAAAGTAGATGGAAAACGGAGAACCAATTGGCCCTTAAATGAACAATGGGGTCGTTTTATTGGACGGAATCGGAAAGAGATTCAATTAACTTCTGAACCGAAACCGTATACCATTGAACGAACTTTGAATTGGCTAGGTAGACAAGTTGCCCCTACGTGGAAAATGGCTAAGGAGTTGGATCGTTTGAATCAGACAACCTATATACAGGATATGGTACAGAATGCCCGCTTATCAGACCGGCACAAAAAAATTTTGGAGCAACAAAGTATGGCAATTGAAAATTTGATTATATGAAAAGAGGAATTTTGATGGGAATTGTAAAAGATATTTTATTGGTATTTGGTGGCAGTATGCTTGGTGTTACTGTGATGTGCTTGATGAACGCAAGTGCAGCGGCAGACCGAGCAATGGAAAAGAAAGGAAAGTGACGAGATGAATTTCGGACAAAATTTATATCAATGGTTTTTAACTAACGCGCAATCGTTAGTCTTACTGGCAATTGTGGTCATTGGTTTATTTTTAGGATTTAAGCGTGAGTTTTCCAAATTGATTGGCTTTTTGGTGATTGCCTTGATTGCGGTCGGTCTAGTCTTTAATGCTTCTGGTGTGAAAGATGTCTTACTCAATTTGTTTAACCGAATTGTCGGAGCTTAGGGGGAATCACTATGGAACAGATGCGAGTATATATTGCGAACCTTGGAAAATACAATGAAGGGGAGTTGGTGGGGGCGTGGTTTACCCCACCTGTCGATTTTGATGAAGTAAAAGAACGGATTGGATTAAATGACGAATATGAAGAATATGCGATTCATGATTATGAACTGCCTTTTGAGATTGATGAGTATACACCAATTGAGGAAATTAATCGGTTGTGTGGTTTAGCAGAGGAATTAGAAGGAACGCCGATTGGTGAGGTTGCTTTAGAGATTCAACACGCTTTTTTCAATTCTTTTGAGGAGATGGTGGAGCATGTGGATGATATTATTTGTTATCCCGATTGTAATGATATGAGTGATGTAGCGTATTACTTGATTGTGGAAGCTGGTGATTTTGGAGAAGTACCGGAACATTTGAAGACGTATATTGATTTTGATGCGTGTGGTAGAGATTTGGAGATTGGAGGAAACTATTTGGTTACGAGTCGAGGGGTCTTTGAGTATGCAATATAAAGATATACGCCATTCAATTTGAATGGCGTATATCTCAATTTATTAATGGGAGTTTATCAGTGTTAGAAAGTGCCCAAACAATTGCGTTACCAGCTAAAGTAACAACTTTTGGATGTTTTTCGAGAAACTCAGAAAATCGTTCTAAAACGTTAGGCTTAAAATCTTTTGTTTCAACAATTTCGATAAGTTCTTTTCCTACTCGTTGGTCTTCAGGCGGTAAAGCATCAATATATTCTTTTAATTCCTCAAGAGAAGTATTCCAGCTGTTTGTGACAGTATTGTTGTTTCCAAACGCTGCTCCTCTATAGTCACCGGAAGAGTTAAAGTTAAAGGTATTTGTTGTCTGAATCGATTGATTATTTTTTTCTGAAGGATGAATTTTCTCAGCTCCAGCTTCTGTTAGTTCGACGTTGTCAGTCCAAATTATGGGTGTCATTTTGGTTTTTGTTATAGACGCACCTCGGATATAGCCAGAATTTGTTGCACTTTCTAATAATGATGCGAATTCTTGTTGGGACAGCTCCAATAAGTTTGATGTAACAGTAGTTCCGTCATAAACGAATTTTAAAAGTTGATTTAACTTCTTTTCTTTGGTTAGATAGTCCATACTAAACTCCTCTTGTTAAGTATTATTAGTTGTGTTATTACTACCGAAACTTGCACCCTTTTGATCCCCGCCATAGATATTGTAGATGTTACTAATGCTTGTATCGGATGCGTCTTTTTTTGGATAGGGGGTATCTAATACGTCGTATCCTTCTGTAGTAACCCTTGCAAATTGTGATAAAAAGAGATGAGGTTTGTTACTAGCATATTTAATAGCAATTCCTTTAACTAAATTTGAATCAATAGCATATTTAATTAAGTCGTAGTAGTCAATTTCTCGAACACGTTTGTTTGGAGTTCTTAAATCATCGTCTTGATCATCTAATCGTTTGAGAAATATCTGGAGTTGCTTATATCGATTCTCACGATTCATTTTAATAGGTTTATTCGATTCACTAATTTGCTCAATAAAGGCATATCCTTTATCTGTGATTATTGCCTGACTAGCATCTATATTTGGACCGCTGTAATAATATTCGATTTTTAAATTATGAACTAATCCTTTAGAAATAATATACTTATAAAGCTCTGCGTCTGATTCTGAGATATCAGCATTTGTGAGTATATCTGCTTCATTTTGGATTTTCAATAATAGCTCATACAATTTAAGATTAAGTTCTTCTTGTTTCAAACCGATCTACCTCCTAACTGCCTTTAATTATAACAGAATTTTCAACATGGATAATAATATATTTGGAGATGAGTCAATGAAAAAAATAAAAAGCTACACCAGTATTTGGGCAGTTGAAAAAGTCATTTACGCAATCAATGACTTTCAGTTGCCTTTTCCTGTGACCTTTAACCAGATGGCTTGGTTTGTTTTGTCCTTGCTGTTTGTCATCGTATTTGCCCATGTGCCTCCGCTATCTATGATAGAGGGGGCATTTTTAAAATACTTAGGCATTCCGGTTGCGGTTACTTGGTTTATGTCCCAAAAGACTTTTGATGGCAAGAAACCATTGGGATTTTTACGGTCTTTTATCAGTTATCACTTGCGGTTTAAGGTTACGTTTGCAGGAAAGAAAGTCAAAGAACAGAAGAAACGATGGGTCGAGCCTGTCACTTTAGTGAGGAGTGTGAACTATGTACCCAATTAAGTATATCGAAAACAATCTTGTGTTTAACCAAGAAGGTGAGTGTTTTGCTTACTATGAGTTAGTGCCTTATAACTACTCCTTTTTGTCACCGGAACAAAAATATCAAGTACATGATAACTTTCGCCAATTGATTGCGCAAAATCGTGAAGGCAAGATCCATGCCTTACAAATTGCTACAGAAAGTAGTATTCGTGCCACACAAGAGCGATCGAAGAAGGAAATTACCGGTAGACTCAAAGAAGTCGCGAAACAACGGATTGACCTACAGACAGATGCATTGGTATCTATGATTGGCGATAGTCAGATTGATTATCGCTTTTTTATTGGCTTTAAACTAATTGCGACAGATGAAGAAGTCAATCTAAAAAGTCTCAAGAAATCTTTCTTTTCTGGGTTTCAAGAATTTATCTATGGGGTGAATCATCATTTGATGGGCGATTTTGTTTCCTTATCCAATGAAGAAATTCGTCGGTATACTAAGCTTGAAAAACTAATGGAAAGTAAATTAGCTCGGAGATTTAAAGTCAGACGGGTGACACCGAGTGATCTGACGTATTTGATTGAACATATTTATGGCGAAAAAGGTACACCATTTGAAGAATATGAATTTCAGTTACCAAAGAAAAAGCTGAAATTAGAAACCCTAGTGAAACGTTATGACCTATTACGTCCAAGTCGTTGTTTGATTGAAGAAAAACCAAGGTACTTACGCATGGAACATGAGAATCATGAGTCGTATGTAGCGTACCTGACAATCAACACGATTGTGGGAGAGATGGATTTTCCTTCTTCGGAACTTTTTTATTACCAGCAACAACAATTCACATTTCCCATTGATACGAGTATGAATATAGAAATTGTCACTAACAAAAAGGCACTCGCTACTGTTCGTAATAAGAAAAAGGAATTAAAAGATTTAGACAACCATGCTTATCAATCCGACAATGAGACGAATTCCAATATCTTAGATGCTTTAGATTCAGTGGATGAATTGGAAACCACTTTGGATCAGTCCAAGGAATCCATGTACAAATTAAGCTATGTGGTTCGGGTGAGTGCGGAATCAGTAGATGAACTAAAACGCCGTTGTGATGAAGTATTAGATTTTTATGATGACACCAATGTGAAACTAGTTCGGCCCTTTGGCGATATGACGGGCTTACATGAAGAGTTTTTGCCTTCTAGTAAACGATACATGAATGACTATATTCAGTATGTTACCTCTGATTTTCTCGCCGGTCTTGGTTTTGGCGCTACCCAAATGTTAGGAGAATTAGAAGGCATTTACTTTGGCTACAATGTGGATACAGGTCGTAATGTTTACCTGAAACCGGCATTGGCTTCACAAGGAGTCAAGGGTTCAGTAACCAATGCTTTGGCTGCTGCTTTCCTCGGTTCTCTTGGCGGTGGAAAGTCCTTTAGTAACAATCTCTTAGTTTATTATGCCGTCCTTTTCGGTGGGCAAGCTGTAATTGTCGATCCAAAAGGAGAACGAGGTGGCTGGAAAGAAACGTTGCCAGAAATTGCGGATGAAATCAATATCCTCAACTTAACTAGTAAACCAGAAAATCAAGGCTTACTTGATCCTTATGTGATTATGAAGAAAAAGAAGGACTCGGAAAGTCTAGCGATTGATATCCTAACCTTTTTAACAGGGATTTCTAGCCGTGATGGGGAGAAGTTTCCCGTTTTACGCAAGGCCATTCGAACCGTTACACAGAGTAATCAACGAGGACTATTACAAGTCATTAACGAACTTCGAAACGATGGCTCACCAGTCGCGGAAAATATCGCCGATCATATCGAGTCTTTTACCGATTATGATTTTGCTCACTTGCTTTTCTCAGATGGTTCGATTACGCAATCGATTAGTTTGGATAAACAGTTGAATATCATTCAAGTGGCGGATTTAGTTTTACCAGATGCAGAGTCCACTTTTGAAGAATACACCACCATGGAATTACTCAGTGTTTCGATGCTGATTATTATTTCAACTTTTGCCTTGGATTTTATCCATAGCAACCGAGAAATCTTCAAAATTGTAGATTTAGATGAGGCGTGGAGTTTTCTTCAGGTAGCGCAAGGAAAGACGTTATCGAATAAACTTGTGCGTGCTGGTCGGGCCATGAATGCCGGTGTTTATTTTGTCACGCAAAATAGTGACGATTTATTGGATGAACGTTTAAAAAATAATATCGGGTTGAAGTTTGCTTTTCGCAGCACCGATATTCATGAAATCAAGAAAACCTTGGAATTTTTTGGATTGGATCAGGAAGATGAAAACAATCAAAAACGCCTGCGAGATTTGGAAAACGGTCAATGCTTGATGCAAGACTTGTATGGGCGAGTAGGTGTGGTTCAAGTCCATCCTGTCTTTGAAGAACTCTTCCATGCCTTTGATACCCGTCCGCCGGTTCAAGAGAGAATGGAGTGAGGGGATGAAAAAGAAACTTTTTCGGAGTGTGGGAATTGTTTTGGTTAGTCTAATTTCTCTTATCATTCTTTTGAGCTTAGTTGGGACGGTGGCGGAGGCAACGGGACTTGTTGATGATACAGTGAAAGCCGGAAATCTTTATTCCCAATATTCTCTAAACAACTACCAATTAGATTTCTTTGTTGATAGTTCTTGGGATTGGCTGCCTTGGAATTGGGGGGATGGCTTAGGCAAGAGCGTGATGTATGGCCTTTATGCCATTACCAATTTTATTTGGACGGTTAGTTTGTATCTGTCGAATGCCACGGGTTATGTGGTTCAAGAAGCCTATAAGTTAGATTTCATTTCAGATACGGCGGAAAGTATTGGGAAGAATATTCAAACACTCGCTGGCATAAACGAAAATGGGCTCCAGACCTCGGGATTTTACTTTGGGTTTCTATTATTGATGATTTTGGTTCTAGGAGCTTATGTGACGTATACCGGATTATTAAAACGAGAAACTACGAAAGCAGTCCGGGCTGTGATTAATTTTGTGATAATCTTTCTACTCTCAGGATCGTTTATTGCTTATGCGCCTACCTATATTGCGAAAATCAATGACTTTAGCTCGGATGTTAGTGAAGCTGCTCTTAGCCTTGGAACCGAGATTGTGGTCCCCAATTCGGAAAGCCAAGGAAAAGATAGTGTGGATTTGATCCGGGATAGCTTGTTTTCCATTCAAGTGCAACAACCATGGCTACTGTTGCAATTTGGTGATTCCAATATTGAAGAAATTGGGGAGGAGCGAGTCAACAAGATTTTATCTGTCAGTCCAGATGAAAAGAAAGGTAAGGATCGAGAAGAGGCAGTCAAAGCGGAAATTGAAGAAAACGACAATGCGAATCTAAGTATTACCAAGACCATGAACCGCTTAGGGACCGTGGTCTTTTTGGTGTTGTTCAATATTGGCATTTCCTTCTTTGTTTTTCTTCTGACAGGGATTATGTTGTTCTCGCAAATACTTTTCATTATTTTTGCAATGTTTCTACCGATTAGTTTCTTATTGTCCATGTTGCCGACTTATGAAAGTTTGGGGAAGAAAGCAATCATTCGTTTGTTCAATACGATTATGATGCGAGCTGGAGTTACGTTGGTGATTACGACTGCATTTAGTGTTTCCACCATGTTTTTCAATATTTCGGCAACCTATCCTTTCTTTATGGTGGCCTTTCTGCAAATTGTGACTTTTGCTGGAATCTATTTCAAATTAGGGGACATTATGAGCATGTTCAACCTTCAAAACAATGATAGCCAGTCAATGGGAAGGCGCGTCATGCGAAAACCTCAAATGTTAATGAATCGAAAGTTACGGCAACTTAATCGAAATGTAGGACGAACATTGGCTTTTGGTGGTGGTGCAGCAGTTGGCGGAAAACTAGCAAAAGATCAATCAATATCCAGATTGAAGTCTCCTGGTTTTTCTCCACGAAAGAATCCATCATTATCTAACAATAAAGAGGTAATATCTGACCCGAATAAGGAAAATCCAATTTCAATAAATAAGAAACAATCTCGAATGAATTTGACCGGAAGAAAAATCGGCAAGGTACTAGATACCCAATCAATGGTAAAAGACAAAGCACAACGAGCAAAGGATCAAGTGCGGAATACGCCAACTAATTTGAAATACAATCTGCATAAAGAAATCGAAAAGACGAAAAAAGCACCAGAAGAATTCAAGCGTGGACTTGTCCAAGAAAAAGCGAATCGAGCGGAGTTGCGAGAAAAACAACGACAACGTAGAGATGAAAAAATGGCTGAAAAGCGGAAAGTATTGGGAGATCTAGCAAATCGTCATAGAAAAGGTAGGACCAATGTTCCGATAAAAGAGGAATCCAAATCTCAGAAAAGTAAGATACCAAAGAATGCACCGGCTAATCGAATTGTAAAAGTAAATTCGAATCCTGAAATCAAACGAAGACTCTCAAATCAAAAATTGAGTACGAAAGAAAACAATCAACCAGTAAGAAAAGTGACTCCTATCCAACAGGCGAAGAAGCGATCCATTCTTGCAAAAGCAGGCAATCGAAAAGTACAAAGAAGAATAAAAACTCGTCCAAAACCAAGGTCGGGTGAGTCTAAATGACCATAAGAAAATTGAGTACAATCTCGTTATCAATTTTGACGATTTCTTTTATGGGCATCTTGTTGTGTGTCGGCTTATTATTTGGTGAGGATAGTGAAGGAAGCAACAGTTCTGGTACCTCTCCCGGTGGCAGTAGTGTCTCTGAGGAAGTTTTAAAGCATCGGTCACTGGTAGAAAAGTATGCCAAGGAATCGGACATTTCAGATTATGTACCGATTCTTTTGGCAATTATTCAAGTGGAGTCGGGTGGTACAGCAAAAGATGTGATGCAAAGCTCTGAATCAGCTGGCTTACCACCTAATTCATTAAGTACTGAGGCATCCATTAAACAGGGGTGTCTCTATTTTGCTTCCTTGGTTAAACGAGCCAAAGAGTTAGGTTGTGATCAAGATAGTATTATCCAAGCCTATAATTATGGTGGCGGCTATATAGATCACGTCGCAAAAAATGGAAAGAAGCATAGTTTTGCTTTGGCGGAATTCTTTTCAAAAGAAAAATCAGGTGGTCAAAAAGTTGATTACCCCAATCCAATCGCGATTAAGGAAAATGGTGGGTGGCGTTATAACTATGGGAATATGTTTTATTGTTTGTTGGTAAAACAATATCTCACCACTAGTAAATTTGATGACGAAACCGTACAAAAGATCTTTGATGAAGCTTTTAAATATGAAGGAACCGCTTATGTATTTGGCGGTTCGAGTCCGGAAACTGGTTTTGATTGTAGTGGCTTGACTCAATGGTGTTACGCCAAAGTTGGCCTGAAACTTCCACGAGTGGCACAGGATCAGTATGATGCCATGACTCATATTGACCTAAAAGATGCCAAACCAGGTGATTTGGTTTTCTTTCACTCAACTTATGATGCAGGTACTTACGTGACTCATGTCGGAATTTATGCAGGAGAGAATCGGATGTTTCATGCGGGAGATCCAGTGGGCTGGATGAATCTTACAGAACCCTATTGGCAGCAGCATCTTATTGGAGCAGGGCGATATAAATAAGAGAAAAGAGGAATGAACATGAAGATAAAAATTGAACGAAGACAGAAGGAGAAGATTCCAAAAAAGAAGAAAGAACGAGTAATTACAGTGGGCAAGCATCGAAAAATGGTGCTTGCCCTTTGGTTTTTATTGTTTTGCAGTCTCACTTTTGGAATATACAAAAATTTCACGGCGATTGATCAGCACACGGCTCATGAGAAAGTGGTTGTGAAAGAAAAAATAGTGAATACTTCTGGAGTTGAAAATTTCACGATGGATTTTGCGAAAGAGTATTTTTCATGGAAGAATGATAAAGAAGTCATTGAAAAGAGAATGGATAATCTTGAACAATATCTGACTGAGGAAGGGGTGACTTTAAGTCAAGATATGGTTCGAGCGGATATTCCCACTAGTTCTGAGGTACAGTCAGTCAAAATTATTAATGTGGAAAAACACTTGGAAGAATTTGTTGTTTCATTTTTAGTAGATCAAAAGATTACAGAAGGGAAAAAAGTACAGCAAGTTTCATCTGCATATCGAGTGACAATATATGAAGATAAGAAAGGCAACCATATTGTGTCCAGCTTGCCCACAATGATTGGAAAACCAGAGAAAGCGAAATATGAAATAAAACAAGTAGAAAATGATTCAGAAATTGATGCTAAAACGACTGAAGAAATCACCGAGTTTTTAGAGACATTTTTCAAGATTTATCCAACAGCGTCAGCAAAAGAACTTGAGTATTATGTAGAGAATGATGTAATGCAACCAATCAATAGTAACTTAAATTTTGTAGAATTAGTTAGTCCTATCTATCAACGAAAAGGAGATGTAATTCAGACAATAGTTGTAGTGAAATATCTCAATAATACATCTAAAATAATGCATAATTTTGAATACAATATCATTTTACAAGAAGTAGAGAATTGGAAAATAATTGGTATTGCTTATTAGATAGATTCAATAAATTCTTGATAAGATTCCTATAAACTAGTTGCTCATCAAAAGAAAATGAGTTGTCCAATTGTTTTAATTTAGTAATTAGAAATGAAGAAGGTATTTTCAAAGACTAAAAAAGATTTCTTGACGAATTCTTATCTGAAAGGATCATTAATTTATTTTAATCATCATGCTAGTCTAAAGTGTTTGGTAATGAGGATTGATTTTTTTAGAACGGGCTTCATTTTAATAAACTTATTGATTGTAAAAGAGTAGAATAAAGCTCATTTAGTTAGTTTTATTCTACTCCATTGTAAGGGGTTACTGTAAACTATTCCTATTGTTACAACGATCCAAATAGTTATTGGAATTGAGTTGTGACATCATATTACCGTTTCGAACTGTTCGGTTCTCATATTTAGAACTGGATAAATTTGCTAGTGCTGAATATCCAAGATTAAATAGGCTAAATAATCCAATTAATGATAGAATGCTCATACTAATAAACAATATTTTCGCTTTTTTTGTCATTTTTTATTCTCCTTTCTCATTAATTTTCATTTCATCTTCAGTTACCCACATGTGATTTTTTACCATCTCATCACCATTGGTTGGTGTGTAGTCAACTACGTATACTGTACCGTTAATAGCATCATCAACAGTCGCAGTTGCACCCATCATTCCGTCCATATGTTCAGCGTTCAATATGACTGTATCACCCTTTGCTGCAATATTGCTTGGGTCTTTGAGTTCTTCTTGTACAACCCATTTATGATTACTTACTTTTTCTCCACCATTTGTAGGATCATAACTCACTTCATAGATTGTAGTTTTGTAAGCTCCTACAACATATCCCTCAGCACCATTCATTCCATCCATATGATCGTCCAATAATATAATAGAACTTCCTATTGGAAACTTTGGGTTAGAGTCGTCTTTCATACCATCAGGAACAACACCATCATGATTCATTCCAGCCATACTGTCCATAGTACTACTAATTGTCGTTTCATTTTTTTCAGAAGAAGTTGTAGATGATTTCGTTGTATTAGGAGTGGAGCAAGCTGCCAGGGTTAAAATTGTACCTAGGCTAAGGAATATAATACTAATATTTCGTTTCATGAAATACCTCCATAATAATTAATTTTTGTTAATCACTGACTATTTCAAAATCAAAAAAATGTTTTGTTTGAAGGGTCTCCTCAAAAGATTCAATCGATAAACGTGTTTTTGAGAATACGATTACAGAGCGTGTTTGTATGTCCAAAAGTATTTTATCAACTTGTTCAAGAAAAATTAATTGATAAAATATCTTTTTAGCCCAGCATTCGCAAATCAAATTGTAAATTTTTAGATGTTGTTGAAACAATAAATTCACCACCTTTCCATCTGGTTTATTACAAAGGAATGCTAATAGTAAAGATTGTTCCTAATCCTAAATTACTTTTTGCTTCAATAGTACCATTATGTGCTTCTACAACACTTTTTACAATTGCAAGCCCAATACCTTGTCCACCCAAATTTCTGCTCCTAGAAGGATCGGCCATATAAAATCGATCAAATATATGAGTCAATTGATCAATTTCAATGCCAATGCCATTATCTTCAATAATCAAAAGAGCATTTTTGTTTTCTTTCTTCACTGTGAATGTTATTTTCCCTTCTTTTTGAGTGAATTTGATGGCATTACTTAACAGGTTTGTTAGTACTTGATTTATTTTATCTTTATCTGCAAAAAGATTAACTTTTTCGCCATGTACATTCACAGTTAGAGCTTTTTCTTCAATTTTACTTGCAAAATTATCTATAACAGATTCACAAAGTTGATATAAATCAAAATTAGTTTTTTCCAAATTATCATAATTTGTCTCGATTTTGTTGACTAGTTCAATATTTTTTATTAGGCGAGTTAAGCGATCTACTTCATCATAACAAGACTGCAAACGATCAGGAGTTAGCTCCCAAACTCCATCAATCATAGCTTCAATATTTCCTTTTAAAGTAGCTAATGGAGTACGTAATTCATGAGAAATATCCGTAGTTAATCTTTTGCGGAGACCCGCTTGTTTTTCAAGTTGGCTACTCAAATCGTTTAATGAATCAATTAGCGAATTAATTTCAATGATTGAAGTCTCTTGTGGGATTTTTAATGAATATTCTCCTCGTGTTAGTTGATGTGTCAAATCACTTACATGTTTTAGAGGCAGGCCCAATCTTTTTGATATCCATGATGCAAAGATAAATGAAACAAGAAAGGCAGTAAAAGCTACATACATTAGACTTTGCTTCATACTTGAAATGAACATTGCATCATGTTCAGTATATGCAAATGGCCCCAAATAATAAAATGTTATTACACCAAATACTTTATCATTACTAATCAAATCTTTTGTTACTGTAATGGTCTTATCTAGTTCTACACTTTTTGTTTCAGATACTCTTAACGCGTTCTCTTTTAACTTTATTTGAGCTGCTTCCAATTTTTTTCCTTGAAGTTCCCAAATGGTATTTTGTTGTTTATCTTCTATAGAAAAATAGAAATTACTTTCAATTGCTTTATCAGAGAGAGTAGAGAGTTCATCAAGATTCCAAGTATCATTGTTATTTATCCAAAGCAAATCAATTGTGTTTACATATTGATTTAGCAAGTCCTCTTGTCGCTCGTTTACATATTTACTGAAATGATTATTAGTTAGGCCAAGTGTAATCAAGCTTAAGGAACCTATAATTAGAGTAGCTATTACTAAAAAGGAAACAGTTAGTTGCGTTCTGATCGTTCGTTTTTTCATTTTTGATAACCAAATCTATAACCAGTTCCATGCACTGTTAATATATAGTTAGGCGTTTTAGGATCAGCCTCAATTTTGTGTCTTAGATTTTTTATATGAGAGTCAATGCTCCGATCTAATCCATCAAATTCTGTTCCTTTAATTTTCTCTATCAAATCACCTCTAGAAAAAACTTTATTGGGAGTAGAAGCTAAAGTATATAGAATATCAAATTCCGTTGTTGTAAGATTAAGTTCAATTTGATGAAGATATACTTGACGACTCTCTGGGTAAATCAGTAACTCCCCCTTATTGATGGAGAGTTTATTGGGATTCGTTAATGTCTCAGATCTGCGTAAAACTGTTTGAATTCTTGCAACTAATTCTTTAGGGCTAAAAGGTTTTACCATGTAATCATCTGCGCCCAATTGAAGTCCTGTAAGTATATCCTCTTCATCAGATTTGGCAGTTAGCATAATGATCGGGATGTTTGAACTTTCTCTGATTTTTCTACAAACAGTTAATCCATCCGTATCGGGTAACATTAAATCTAATACAACCAAATCGGGATTAATAGATTCAAACTTACTTAATGCCATAGATCCATTTGTTGCTTTATAAACTGAGAATTTGTTAGCGACTAGATATGCGTCAATGATTTCCAATATTTTAGCTTCATCATCCACAATTAAAATTTTCATATAAAATCTTTCCTTTACCACATTTATTTTATTTCCATTTGTCCCATCATTCCATATTCCTCATGTTCTAATATATGACAATGATACATGAAAACACCTTCATGGTCGAATTCTACGAGTAGTTCAACTGTTTCCTCTGGATTTACTAAAACAGTATCTTTCCATCCACGTTCATTAGCTTGTGGGAGCTGCCCGTTTCTTGAGATAATTTGAAACTGAACACCGTGAATATGAAAGGGATGGATCATGCCACCCATCATGCCCGAAATGTTGTTTACTTCCCAGACTTCTTGAGTGTTCACTCTTTTGTAGAGATCAATTCTATCTGCATCAAACTGTTTATTATTAATACTTACCATATGCGACATACCTTTTAGATCTATTTTTTGTCTATCTAGTTTATCCAAATTTTCTGTATCTATGTCTTTTATAGAATTAAGCTTCTTTGAAGGCTCAAAGGTGGTATTCGATTTATTTTTATTTATTTTCATCGTCAGTGCAACTGTGTTGTTTGCCAATAATTTTAGAGTATCACCATTTTTGTAATCATTAGTATCTACTAAAATTTCAGCACGTTCTCCGGGTGATAGCGTTAATGAAGTCAATTTAGTAGAAGAATTTAGTAGACCTCCATCTGATGCTATCTGGTAAAATGGTTGATTATCTTTTAAGGAAAAGGTAAAATTTCTTGAGTTGGAACCACTGATTATTCGATATCTCATCCATCTACTATTTACTTCAATATAAGGATTGATAGTGCCGTTTACAAGCAAAGTATCTCCTTGGGTTCCATCCGAATAAAAATCGGTTTCATAATCAATTTGGTTATCGGAATCAAATGATTTATCTTGAACTATTAGCGGAATATCATCCTTTCCATAATTGTTCGGAAGATTTAAAGAATCCGAATTTTCATCATCTATATACATTAATCCTGCTAAACCTCTGTAAACTTGCGATGCAGTTTCTCCTTCCGGATGTGGGTGGAACCATAGTGTAGAGGCATCCTGGTCGACAGTGAAAGAGATCACTTTTTTCTCTCCGGGTTCTACGACTTGATGAGGTCCACCATCAACTTCTGAAGGGATTTTTAAGCCATGCCAATGAAATGAAGTTTTAGACTTCAATTGATTTGTAGTTGTTAATGTCACTTTTTGGCCTTGTTTCATTCTAATGACAGGGCCTAGAAAATCACGGTTATAACCTAAAGTTTTTGTTTTTTTTCCTTCTTTGATTTGAAACTCGCCCTCTTTGGCAGTTATATTATAAGATATATTTTCATCGTCTTCTGAACCAGGTTCTAATAGTGGTGGTATAAGTAAGGGCTGCTCTGACTGACTAATATTTTTCAGTTCAATATTTTGCTCGTTTGTCATCATATTTCCCATCGTATTTCTATTAGGTCTTTCTTCTTGCATTGTTTCTTTTGATGGGGAATCTGAGAAGGAAGTACGAATATTTTTTTGCTGAACAATAAAAATTCCTAATCCCCCAAGTATTAATGCTATTGCAGCAATTAATAATATCCAATTTCTACTTAGTTTATTCATAAAAATCCTCCTATATTGATTTCACAAATAGAATAAATAAAAGATGTGGAGATTTTGTGTAATTATCTCCACATCTTTTATTTATTAATTGAATTCTTTAGTAGCTGTATATTTAGTATCTTTTAATAATTGATTGATTAAAGTAAGAGATAATCTAGAGTCCGTTTTAAAAGTAACAATTCCTTTTTTCAAATCAATTTTTTCTACAGACAGTGGCTTGTTAGTTTCTAATGTATTTCTAACAGTTGTTGCACAACCAGTGCATTTCATTCCATCTATAGATACAGTTTGCATATATGATGTCATAATGTTTCCTTCTTTCTTGTTCTTGGTTTAAATTTTTTTAGTCGAAGTGCATTTAAAAGTACTGAGACTGAACTGAAGCTCATTGCTGCGCCAGCTATGATCGGACTTAGAAGAGGGCCACCAAAAATGTATAAAACTCCCATTGCTACAGGTATTCCCAATATATTATATGCAAAAGCCCAGAAGAGGTTCTCCTTAATGTTTCGGATTGTTTTTTTGCTCAATTCAATTGCTGTAGGAACAGATTGAAGGTCATCTTTCATCAATATTATATCTGCTGATTCGATTGCGATATCTGTTCCAGAACCAATTGCTATACCTATGTCTGCTTGAGCAAGTGCTGGAGCATCGTTAATACCATCTCCAACCATAGCAACTTTTTGCCCTTCTGCCTGATAAGTCTTTACATGTTGAGCTTTATCCTGAGGTAATACTTCACTAATAACATAATCAATACCTACTTGTTTTGCAATTGCTTTTGCCGTGCGCTTATTGTCACCTGTTAACATAATTACTTTAATTCCTAGTTTTTTTAGTTGTTCAATTGCAAACATGCTAGTTGGTTTGACGGTGTCTGCAACGGCGATAATTCCAAGAAGTATTTGATTGTTTGAAATAAACATAGGGGTTTTTCCTTCAGAGGCTAGCCTGTTTGAATCTTCTTTCAATTTACTAATATCAATATTTTGGGTTTCAAAATATTTTTCATTTCCAAGACTAATGTCTAGCCCATCTAAGTTTGCTTTGATTCCCAAACCAGACAAAGCTTCGAATGAAGTCGGATCAACTAATTCAATGCTGTTTTTCTTTGCTTCTAATACAATTGCCTCACCTAAAGGATGTTCAGAACCTTTTTCAGCAGAAGCAGCTAAAAATAAAAGGAAATTTTTGTCAATATTTTCTGTTGTTACGATATCGGTCACAATTGGTTTCCCCTCAGTTATTGTTCCAGTTTTATCAAAAATTATTGTTTTTAACTGATGGGTAGTTTCTAATGCTTCTCCACTTTTAATTAAAATTCCATTTTCTGCTCCTTTACCAGTTCCTACCATAATTGCAGTTGGTGTTGCAAGACCTAAAGCACAAGGACAGGCGATTACTAGCACTGAAATTAGAATAGTTAGAGAAAATAGAATACTCTGTCCTGATATAAACCAGAGTACGCTAGCTACTAATGAGACAAGAATTACAATTGGCACAAAATAACCTGAAATAATATCAGCTAATTTTGCAATAGGAGCTTTAGAAGTTTGTGCATCTTCCACCAATTTTATAATTTGTGATAATGTCGTATCTTCACCAACTCGAGTTGCTTCATACTTAATTAATCCATTTTTATTTATACTAGAACCAATAACTTTATCCCCAATTTTTTTCTCAACAGGTATGCTTTCACCAGTAAGCATGGATTCATCTATTGAAGTTCTCCCATCAATAACTATGCCATCAACTGGTAATTTTTCACCAGGTTTTGTGATAATCGTATCTCCCACTACAACTGCTTCAATTGGAAGCGATAATTCAGTGCCATCTCTAATTATTGTTGCAGTTTTAGGTGCAAGTCCCATGAGTTTTTTTATAGCTTCAGAAGTTTTTCCTTTTGTTAAAGATTCAAGGTACTTTCCTAAAGTTATCAAAGACAAAATTACTGCTGCTGCTTCAAAGTACAATTCATTTGTATATGAATCGTTTCCTTGAATGATTTGCCAAGTTGCAAAAACGCCATATGAGAAAGCAGCACTTGTACCCAGAGCAATCAAAGAATCCATGTTTGGATGTCCTTTGATAAGCGAAGAAAATCCTATCGTGTAGTAAGAATGACTCACAAAGATAACAGGTATAGTGAGAAATAGCTGTATTAAAGCGAAAGTAATTGGATTTACCATAGGATCAATTATTTGAGGAAGAGGTAAATTGAGCATGTGCGCACCAGCAATATACAAAACGGGTATTGTGAAAATAGTGGATACAATGAATCGTCTCCAAATATTTTTTAGCTCATTTTTCTTTTTTTCTTCCTGATCGGTGTTTTCCTCAAGTGAATATAGAGTATAGCCAAGTTTTGAAACAACTTCATCAACTTTGCTAAGTACATTTGGATCTGAAGTAGTTAGTGAAAGTTTTTCTGTTGCTAAATTCACACTGGCATATGTTACATTTTCAATAGAAGACACTGCTTTTTCAATTTTACTTGCACAGGATGCACAAGTCATTCCACTAATTCCAAAATTAGTGGATTCAGTTTGACTCCGTAATTCGGCATCATATCCAATACTCTTCATTGTCTTGATAATAGTATGATTATTTATTTTGGTTTCATCGTACTCCAATTTTAATATTTCTGTAGCCAAATTGACATTGGCTGATTTTACCCCGTTCAATTCACCAATACTCTTCTCTATTGTTGCTGCGCAAGATGCGCAGGTCATTCCATAAATATTAAGTTTTGTTATCATGAATTACCTCCATTTTATTTGAGTTATCCAACTCAGCTAAATAGCTGCTTATTTCAGCAATACATTCACTATTCATTCCTGACATTATTCGTTGGATTTCAAATAATAAAAATTCCTGTTCAGAAATTATTGCTGAATAATAGCGCCGCCTGTTTACTGTACTGTAACAAATTGTTTGTTTGTTTAATAATCTTTTAATGAGCGTTTTTGAGGTAGATGGGTGCCAATTATTACATAACTTCATTTCATGTGTAATAGAACCAGATGGAACAGGTTCCGATTTCCAAATAAATTTTAGGACTTCTAATTCAGAATTAGTCACTTGAATTTGTCTACTTGACATTTTTATCCTCCTTTCGCTAGTGGGAACATCAAGTGTATTAAATTATTAAACCAAATCTTTCTTATTAAATAGCAAGTGGATTTTGGATAACGTAAAGAAATTTATCAAGAAAATTAATACAAAACATGCTAGAAAAAAGGATTCTGGTAAGAAAAGTATAATTGGATCTGTTTCATAGTTAAAGATCCAATCGTTGTTAGTGAAAAATAATTCATGAAAAACAACAAAAGATTTTTCAAAGAATAGTAATGCTATCAGACAAAATGATATCCAAAAAATCTTAAGATAGTGAGATACTATTTTTGCTTGTTCGCGTAGTAAGATTTTTTTGTAGAATAACCAAAATACTACTAATCCAGACAAGATAAGAATGGAATAATTTAGTTGGAAAAGCAATTTAACATCTTTAAAATGATTAATTCCTCTATTAGATAGAAATAAATAATCAAATTTTAGTGATTTTTGAAAGGGATTGTTTAAGTAGCTCATCAAATTCCTAAAATCAATATTCACCTGACTTCTATTCCAAATGTCAAAATTTGAAGCATCTTGAAATAGCAAATTTATTTTGAGCAAACCAGGAAAATTAATTGTAACTGAAATGGCATGCGACAAAGCAAAGACAAATATAGTAAGAAAACTAAATCCTATTTTCAATCGATTAATATGAATAGTACATCCCTCCTTGAGAGAATCATAATAGAGAATTATGTAGAAAATATGTATAGACGTAAAGATATAAAATAATTTGATTCTACATAAAATTTCCATAATCGGCTGATATAGTCATTGCAAGATCAAGAAGGAGGAATGACTTTGAGAGAACCATACAATAGAGTGTTCATATCTTTTGGACCGTTTACTATATACTGGTATGCTGTTTTTATAGTTAGCGGAATTTTGTTAGGATACTTTATTGCTAGTAAAAGGGCAAAGAAAGAAGGGATATCAGAAGATGTAATCTCTGACTTATTGCTGTACGGATTGCCAGTCTCTATAATTTCAGCTAGATTGTACTATGTTTTTTTTGAATTAGATTCTTATATAAGAAATCCAGTAGACATTCTGAAAGTATGGGAAGGTGGACTTGCTATTCATGGAGGCTTGATTGGTGCGGTTGCTACAGGAGTAATCTATTGTAGAAAAAAAAACCTTTCGTTTTGGAAAGTAGCTGACATTGTTGCTCCAAGCATTGTGATCGGTCAAATTATTGGTCGCTGGGGTAACTTTATGAATCAAGAAGCTTATGGTGGTGAAATAAGTAGAGAAGCTCTAAAAGGATTTTTGTTGCCAAATTTTATTGTAAACCAAATGTATATCGATGGAGCTTATAGACAGCCGACATTTCTTTATGAGTCTTTATGGAATATAGGAGTCCTCATCATATTGATATTACTAATTAAGAGAAAGGCATTTAATGGTCAACTCTTCTTGGTATATATTATCATGTACTCAATTGGAAGATTCTGGATAGAGGGCCTGAGAACGGATAGTTTGATGTTGACTCAAAACTTACGGATGGCACAGGTACTATCTATTTCTTTGATCTTTAGCGCTCTTTTAGTATATTTTTATTTAAAAAAAAATAAGGAGGAACACTATAATGGAAACTATACTTAATTATTTACCATTTTTATTGTTGTTAATCTGTCCCATTTCAATGATGTTCATGCATAAAGGGCATGGACATGGAGGGCATAATCATGATAAGGAAGAGGACCATACTAAGCATACAGAAGCCAATCATGAATTGATACTTTTGAGAAAACAAACAGAACAATTAAAAGAAGAAGTGTCAATTTTAAAAAATTTAGTTAAGGAGCGAATCTAATGCAGTGGCTATTACTTTTACTTTGTCCTATCATGATGATTTTTATGATGAAAGGAATGCACTCAGTTGCTAAAAGTGACAATGATGATCCAATGATGAAAAAGGAATTGGAAAATCTAAAAGCTCAAAATGAAATTTTAAGTAGCGAGTTAAGTGATTTAAAATCTAAATTGAAATAGGAAAACAGCCCAAAAAGTTTTTGGGCTGTATTTTCTCAAAATCCTTTCTGCAAGTATAATAGTTGACATTCTAAAATAATCAGTTATTATTAGTGTGAACATATCGTTTACAAATGTAGTCGTTTTTGAAGTTGAATTTAAGGAGGAACGTAACATGTCTAATAAAGAAACTCATTCTCAACATAATGGACATCATCATGCTACCATGAATCACGAAGATCATCACAATGGACATGATCATGAAAAAATGCATCATACAAATCATGAACATGGGGGAATGGACCATTCAATGCACATGGGTAATCTTAAAGTAAAATTCATTGTATCTCTTTTTCTTTCCATCCCAATTATTCTATTATCTCCAATGATGGGTGGAAAACTGCCATTCCAATTAACTTTTCAAGGATCTGAGTGGATAGTTCTAATCTTAGCTTCAATATTATTCTTTTACGGTGGCATGCCTTTTTTAAAAGGGGCTAAAATGGAATTAGAAATGAAGAATCCAGCAATGATGACATTAATTTCATTAGGTATATCTGTTGCTTACATATACAGTGTATATGCTTTTATTGCTAATAATATAACAAAGAGTAATACTCACGTAATGGATTTCTTCTGGGAGCTTGCTACATTGATATTAATTATGCTATTAGGACACTGGATAGAAATGAATGCTATTAGCAACGCTGGCAATGCGCTCCAAAAAATGGCAGAATTACTACCTAACTCGGCAATAATAGTAGATGAATCTGGCAATACTAAAGAAGTTGATCTGAAAGACGTTCAAGTGGGAGAAAGAGTACTTGTAAAAGCAGGTGAAAAGATTCCAACTGATGGAGTTATTGTAGCCGGAAATACCAATGTCAATGAATCTATGGTAACTGGTGAGTCAAAAGATGTACAAAAAGGATTGAATGATAAGGTTATTGGTGGATCGGTAAATGGTTCAGGTACAATAACCGTAGAAGTAACGGGAACAGGAGAATCTGGTTATCTTTCACAAGTTATGGAATTAGTAAGTAACGCTCAGAAAGAGAAATCTAGAGTGGAATCCTTATCAGATAAAGTTGCAAAACTTTTATTTTATGTTGCATTGATTGTCGGTATTGGCGCGTTCATAATTTGGATGGTCCTTACAGGTGATTTGAATATAGCTCTAGAAAGAATGGTTACTGTGTTAATAATCGCTTGTCCACACGCATTAGGACTTGCTATACCTTTAGTAACAGCTAGATCCACTTCACTGGGAGCGAAGAATGGTTTATTGATTAAGAACCGTCAAGCACTGGAAGTTGCCAAAAAAGTTGATGTTATTATGATGGATAAAACAGGAACTTTGACTGAGGGTAATTTTGCAGTTAATGAGTATCTTTCATTTAGCACTCAGTACACTGAAGAACAAGTACTTGAATTCATGGCAGCACTTGAGCAAAATTCCAGTCATCCACTTTCAGTTGGTGTATTGAAAAAGATAGATGAACTACAGTTGACTATTCCAAAAGCAGAAGATGTAACAAATTTACCTGGTATTGGTTTGGAAGGTCGAGTTAATGGAAAAGATATAAAAATTGTTAGTGTTTCTTATTTAAACAAGAAAAGTATTTCGTATGATAAACAGATGTTTAATGATCTATCTAATCAAGGAAATTCAATTAGCTTTCTACTTTTGGATGATCAGAGTATTGGCCTAGTAGCACAAGGAGATCAAATAAAACCGGAAGCAAAACTCATGGTTGAAAAAATGAAGGCCAGAGGGATTAAACCTGTAATGTTAACAGGGGATAATAAGCAAGTTGCTTCAGTTGTTGCAAAACAATTAGGAATCGACGATGTTCACGCAGAACTTATGCCAGAGGATAAAGAAAAAATTGTAAAAGAATATAAAGATAAGAACTTAATAGTTATGATGGTTGGTGATGGAGTCAATGATGCTCCAAGTTTAGTAAGAGCGAGCATTGGAGTGGCTATTGGTGCCGGGACCGATGTGGCGATAGATTCAGCAGATGTTATTTTGGTGAAAAGTAACCCTTCTGATATATTACATTTTCTATCATTAGCAAAGAATACTCAAAGAAAGATGGTACAGAACTTATGGTGGGGAGCAGGCTATAATATTTTAGCAATACCATTGGCTGCTGGGATATTGGCAAGCTGGGGTATTATTCTTAGCCCGGCTATTGGAGCTATCTTCATGTCACTGAGTACGGTTATAGTTGCTATAAATGCTATGCTACTAAAGATTGATTAAAATATCATTTCAAATTAGTGCTCTGAGAATTGTATAAAATGCTTTAAATACTCTATTTCTATTGTAATTAATAACATAACTTTTTCGGAGTAGTATTTTTCTACTCCGTTTTTTTCAATGAAGTTTAAAGATAGGATCATTTTTTCTAGAAAACGCCATTGTAGTAAAACATAAGAGTGAACTAGTAATCTAAACAATTATTTTATAATATGGATTTCGTTTTTTATGATCTTAAGGCTTTTCCAAAAGCCTTAAGATCATAAAAAAAACCATAAGATCAGTTTGTTAAAACATTGACTTTAGGGAATTTATGTTTTGTTAATTTCGTGATATTAATATGAAAAGTTACTTTTGGGTCAGCCTCTTTTAAGTTGAATTAACCTTGATTTATTTTATGGATAACAGTAATAATTTCTGCAAGTGTGTTGATTTAAGTAAAAAAATGGTATTTCCACACTATTTAAAGTTTATAAAATAGATTTAGTGACTACTTAATAGAGAGTTGAAATCATGCGTTATAACAATTCTCCTAGTGATAATATAGTAAAATTTCTTTTTAAATATTCTTTCCCGGTAAAATTTTTTATAAAAAGAGAACTACTTTCATCTGCAAGAGCAAGGTTGACAAATACAATTTTTTCTTAAAACTTCTCTCATTAGCTCATCAATTAATTGAGAGATCTAGTCTTTGAAAGATTTGTTGTTGTAATTCTTCATATGGTTCCAACTATTAACGGTTTCTACTTTTATATTTTTTAAAGACTCGTTACTAAGTTGGTTATTAGCTGTTACAGCCAATCCTTTAAAAAAAATCGTTATCAAAAGAGATAAAACTATGGTCCTAATTTTATCTCTTTTTTTGTTTGTAATTTGTCACTTGACTGTTTGTCAAAATCCTTGTTCATCTGTAGCAATCCTCCATAATTCAAGTTCTGTATTGATAAATTGATGTTGAGCAGTGTAGGCATGAAAAAATTTCAGTAAATTAATGGATTTTCATCAACACCTAATACTTCAATAATAAGTTTATGGGGAAGACAGATACTCGTATCACCTGGTCTACTAATCCAACTAGTACGAACTGCAACTTGGTCTGGGCTGTTATCTTCTTTAACTCGAATTTTTCCAGGAGCAACTTCAATAATGTTATATTTCTCTTTGGCCGGGTAATAAGTTTTCTCAAACGATTTTTTGGTAGTAGTTAAGTTAAACTCATCTACTATTTTCCCATCGATTTTAACTACTGCAATAACTTCTGTCATTTTATTTGAATCACTTTTGACAGACGCTTTCCAAGCAGCAATGCCTACGGGAGAAAATGAAGAGATTGATATCAGGATAATGAGGATAATATCCCAAGGTTTTAACATTTTTCTAAAACTATGCATATTTATTATCTCCTATATTAACTTTCTATATCATACATTACAATTATGTGATTTTTATGGAGCTTTCAAATTTTTACATAAAATCTCCATAACTATTAGTTACCTTAATTCTAACTTCAGAGTTTAATAGATATAGTTTTTCGTTTTAAAGGGTAATATTTCCCAAAAATATAAAGTTTGAAAGGAGGATTAATAAAATTAATGAACTCTGACAATTTTAAGTAAAACAGGAAAGAAGTGAAAGATTAGTTTGAAGAAGTCGCTTATTTTAGTATCTTTAGTAGTCTTACTCTCAGTTTTTGGTAACAGTACTTTTGCTGCTGCACAAACAATTGATGAAAAAATACAAGAAAAAGATAGAGAAATCGAAACTATTGTTAAAGATCAGCAGTCAGCAGAAACTTATTTGGCAGAATTGAATAACCGAATTTCTACTCTACAAAATGAATACCAAAATGCGTTAAATGAGAAAAACTCTCTTGAAGAAGAGCTTAACAGTTTGGGAAATGAAATTACTGAGCTTGAACAAAAGATTGAACGTAGAGACGAAGTGATAGATAAACAAGCCAGAAATGCGCAAGTGAATCAATTAAACGGGTCCGTTCTTTCATTATTGATCAATTCAGAATCTTTAACTGATGTTGTTAATAAAACAATAGGCATGGCAAAACTTGTAAATGCAAATAACGAGATAATGAGTGCCCAAAAAGATGACAAAGAAAAATTAGAAATATTAGAAAATGATATTGAAAATAAATTAATTGAGGCTGAAAAAAAGACGAATGAATTAGAAGAGAAAGAAATGGCCCTTGCAAATGACAAATTAGACCAAGATATTAAGATAAAAGGAATCTCTGCAACTTTGGCAACTGAAAAAGCTGAAAAAGAAAAGTTTGAAATTCAAAAAATTGAAGCTGAAAAAAAGAAGCAGGAAGAGCTAAGAGTTTTAGAGGAAGAGAAGAGAAAAGAAGCCGAAGCACAAGCGATATTAGAAGCCCAAGAAGCTGAATTAATAAAAAAAGAAACGTCTAATGTAAATTCAACTAATCAAGTTGTTGATTCTAAACCTTCAATAAGCAATCCTAATATAACTGATGTGAAACCAGCACCAACCCCAAGTACATCAGGGTGGGGAGCACCAGTATCTAACATTATTGTGACAAGTCCATTTGGTTCTAGACCAGACCCTACTGGTATCTCTGGAACTTTTCATAAGGGGATCGACATGGGTGGTACATCAAATACTCCAATTCTAGCAACTAGGAGTGGAACTGTTTTGCAAGCAGCTTTTGAAGCAACTGCAGGAAATTACATTATTATCGATCATGGTGACGGCTACTATTCATACTATTTTCATATGAGTAGCCTTGTCGCATCTGCAGGACAAACAGTTAGTGCTGGACAGACTATCGGTGTGATGGGAACAACAGGAAATTCTACAGGCGTTCATCTCCATTTTAGTGTAGCAACAAGTCAAAATTGGACTGGATTTGTTGATCCTGCACCTTTACTTGGAATATAGATGTATAAAAGAAGCAAACTAAAAAGAATTACTATTAATGTGTTAATGGTAGTAATGTTGGTTATTGGTTTTGGATTGATTTTCAATAATCAAATTCGATCGTACATGTTGAGTCAACGAACGAAACAATACAATCTTACAAATTTCACTCAGGAGAAACTCGAAAAAAATTTAAAGAAATCAGGAAACTTTGATTTTGACTCTGTAGAATCAATATCAAATGAGCTAGTATTAAAAACCCAATTTGATAATACAGAGCTTCCTGTAATTGGTGGAATTAACATACCATCAGTGAAAATATCGTTACCAGTACTTAAAGGATTGGATAACATCTCACTTCTCACGGGAGCAGGAACTATGAAATCAAGAAGACTTTGGAATTCTTTGGCTTAGATCAAGGAGATGAAAACAACCAAAAACGCTTGCGAGATTTGGAAAACGGTCAATGCTTGATGCAAGATTTGTATGGTCGAGTGGGTGTGGTCCAAGTTCATCCAGTCTTTGAAGAACTCTTCCATGCTTTTGATACCCGTCCACCGGTTCAAGAGAGAATGGAGTGAGGGGATGAAAAAGAAACTTTTTCGGATTGTGGCAATCGTTTTTATTAGCATCATCATCCTGACAATTCTATTGAGTTTAGTCGGTACGGTAGCAGAGGCGACAGGTCTGGTTGATGATACAGTTGAAGCAGGAAATTTATATTCTCAATATTCACTGAACAACTATCAACTAGATTTCTTTGTGGATAGTTCATGGGATTGGTTACCTTGGAATTGGGGTGATGGCTTAGGCAAGAGCGTAATGTATGGTCTTTATGCCATTACTAATTTTATTTGGACTGTGAGTCTGTATTTGTCGAATGCCACGGGTTATGTAGTTCAAGAAGCTTACAAGTTGGATTTCATTTCAGACACAGCTGAAAGTATTGGGAAAAACATTCAAACCTTAGCCGGCATTACCGAAAATGGACTTCAGACCTCGGGTTTTTACTTTGGGTTTCTATTATTAATGATTTTAGCTCTAGGAGTTTATGTGGCGTATACGGGTCTACTCAAACGAGAAACTACCAAAGCAGTTCGAGCCGTATTAAATTTTGTGATGATTTTTCTACTTTCAGGTTCGTTCATTGCGTATGCGCCCACCTATATCACAAAAATCAATGACTTTAGCTCAGATGTTAGTGAAGCGTCCCTTACCCTTGGGACCGAGATTGTTGTACCGAATTCGGAAAGCCAAGGAAAAGATAGTGTGGACTTGATTCGAGATAGCTTGTTTTCCATTCAAGTCCAACAACCCTGGTTACTATTGCAATTTGATGATTCCAACATAGAAGAAATTGGCGAAGACCGGGTCAACAAGATTCTATCTGTAAGTCCAGATGAAAACAAAGGCAAAGATCGGGAAGAAGCAGTCAAAGCGGAGATTGAAGACAATGACAATGCGAATTTAAGTATCACCAAGACCATGAACCGATTAGGGACCGTGGTCTTTTTGGTGTTGTTCAACATTGGTATCTCCTTCTTTGTTTTTCTACTGACAGGGATTATGTTATTCTCGCAAATTCTCTTCATTATCTTTGCGATGTTTCTTCCTATCAGTTTTTTATTGTCCATGTTGCCAACTTATGAAAGTTTGGGAAAGAAGGCGATTATTCGCTTATTTAATACGATTATGATGCGAGCGGGAGTAACATTAGTCATTACGACTGCATTTAGTATTTCCACGATGTTTTTCAACATTTCCGCAACCTATCCATTCTTTATGGTAGCCTTTCTACAAATTGTGACCTTTGCCGGCATCTATTTCAAATTGGGTGACATTATGAGTATGTTCAATCTCCAAAGTAATGATAGCCAATCAATGGGCAGACGTGTTATGCGGAAACCCCAAATGTTAATGAATCGAAAATTGCGGCAACTCAATCGAAATGTAGGGCGAACTTTAGCTTTTGGTGGAGGTGCAGTAGTTGGAAATAAGTTGTCAAAGGAACAATCGAAATCCAAATTTAAGCCATCCGGTTCTGCTCTACGAAAGAATTCACGATTAGCTAACGATCACGAGGTACCATCTGACTTGAATAAGGAAAATCCAATTTCAAATAATAAAAAACAATCTCGAATGAATTTGGCCGGGAGAAAAATAGGCAAAGTTCTGGATACCCAAGCTTTGGTGAAAGATAAGACCAAACAAGTAAAGGATCAGGTACGAAATACACCAACTAACTTGAAATGCAACCTCTATAAAGGAATCGAAAAGACGAAAAAAGCACCAGAAGAGTTCAAGCGTGGACTGGTTCAAGAAAAAGCAGATCGAGGAGAGTTACGAGAAAAGCAACGACAACGTAGAGACGAGAAAATGGCTGAAAAGCGTAAAGTATTAAACGAAACAGGGAATCGCCATGGGAAAAGAAGGGAAAATGTTTCAATAGATAAAGCGGCTCAATCTCAAAAAGATAGGACGCTGAAAAAAGAAGCACCAAAGCGGACTAAGAGAGTAAATTCGAATTCCGAAATCAAACGAAAACTCGCTAGTCAAGAAATCATTTCAAAAGGGAAAAGCCAATCATCAAGTAAGAAAAATTATTTCCAACAAGTGAAACAGCGGTCTACTCTTTCAAAGCGAACCAATCAAAAAGTACAAAAAAGAATGAATCCCCATCCGAAATCAAGGTCGGGTGAGAAAAAATGAATGTAAAGAAAGTAAGTGCCATTTCGCTAGCTTTTCTGACCATCTCCTTTATGGGCATCTTGATGTGTGTGGGCTTGTTGTTTGGGGAAGACAGTGAAGGAAGTGATAGTTCTGGCACTACTCCTGGGGGAAGTAGTGTCTCAGAAGAAGTATTGAAACACCGTACAATGGTGGAAAAATATGCTAAAGAATCGGATATCTCAGAGTATGTCCCAATTCTTTTGGCGATTATTCAAGTGGAATCTGGTGGCACAATGGAAGACGTTATGCAGAGTTCTGAGTCAGCCGGCTTACCACCGAATTCATTAAGTACCGAGGCATCCATCAAACAAGGGTGTCTCTATTTTGCGTCTTTGGTTAAGCGTTCTAAAGAATTAGGTTGCGATCAAGATAGTATCATTCAGGCCTATAACTATGGTGGCGGGTATCTGGATTATGTTGCGAAAAACGGGAAGAAGCACAGTTTTGCTTTAGCAGAATCTTTTTCAAAGGGAAAATCAGGTGGTCAAAAAGTCGATTACCCAAATCCCATCGCGGTTAAAGAAAATGGTGGTTGGCGGTATAACTATGGCAATATGTTTTATTGCTTATTAGTGAAGCAATACCTAACTACAACACAGTTTGATGATAAAACCGTCCAAAGAATTTTTGACGAGGCGTTTAAGTATGAAGGAACAGCTTATGTATTTGGTGGATCAAGTCCCGAAACGGGGTTTGATTGTAGTGGATTGACCCAATGGTGTTATGCCAAAGTTGGTTTGAAACTCCCACGGGTGGCTCAGGATCAATATGATGTCATGACCCATATTGATCTAAAAGATGCCAAACCAGGTGATTTGGTTTTCTTTCATTCAACCTATGATGCCGGTACTTATGTAACCCATGTCGGTATTTATGCAGGGGAGAATCGCATGTATCACGCGGGAGATCCAGTAGGTTGGACGAATCTAACGGAAAACTATTGGCAGCAGCATCTTATCGGAGCTGGACGGTACAAATAAGAGAAAAGAGGAAAAATAATGAAGATAAAAATTGAACGGAATCAAAAGGAAAAGATTCAAAAAAAGAAGAAAGAACGAATCTTTTCAGTGGGCAAGCATCGAAAAATGGTACTTGCTCTTTGGCTTTTGTTGACTTGTAGCCTTGTTTTTGGCATCTACAAAAATTTCACTGCTATTGATCAACACACGACTCATGAAAAAATAGTTGTACAAGAGAAGGTAGTGAATACTTCTGGCGTTGAAAGTTTTACGAAGGATTTTTCGAAAGATTACTTTTCATGGAAGAATAATAAAGATGTAATTGAAAAGAGAATGAGTAATCTCGGACAGTACCTCACAGAAGAAGGTCTCGCTTTAACCCAAGAGATGGTTCGAGCGGATATTCCCACTAGTTCCGAAGTTCAATCCGTAAAAATCTTAGACGTTGAGAAGAGCTCGGAGGAATTTGTCGTTTCATTTTTAGTAGATCAAAAGATTACAGAGGGGAAAAAGACACAATCAGTTTCTTCTGCTTATCGAGTGACGATCTTTGAAGATGAAAATGGGAATCATGTTGTAACGAGTTTGCCTACCATGGTTGCAAAACCAGAAAAAGCGGAGTATGAAGTAAAACAAGTAGAAAGTGACTCAGAAATTGATGCCAAAACAACGGAAGAAATCACTGAATTTCTAGAGACATTTTTCAAGCTTTATCCGACCGCATCAGAAAATGAACTCGATTATTACGTAAAATCTGATGCAATGCAACCAATCAACTCTAACTTAAAATTTGTGGAAATATTTAACACTGTTTTTCAAGGAATTGGCGAAGATATTCAAGTCAATGTTGATGTGAAATACTGCGATGTTTTTTCAAAAGCAATTAATTATTTTCAATATAGATTGAAAATACAAAAATACGGAACCTGGATGATTATTGAATCAAAAAAAAAGATTTATAACTAAGAGATGACTAACCTAGTTTTTTGAGTATTGTAAATTAGTCATGGGAAACCGTATCGTAAATGATGCGGTTCCTTGTAATTTATATTTCATATATCAGAATCGATATAGTTTTTTAGAAATGAAATGATGAGGTAATAATTCAGATAGTGGGCTAATACTCATATACAAGTAATTTTGAACGAATATAGTTTTGTAAAAAAACTGTGGAAGGTATTGATTACGCTTGGATATAGGTCTTCTTGTACGTCTTTTTTCAATCGTTGAGATATTTTACTATTGAAGTATACTGGAGTGGTAGAAAGAAACTTTTTATGAAAGTGTGGTTGGTACAATGAAAAGAGAAGTCATTTTAAGCAAATTAAAAAGGCAGATTTATGGTGGCAAGTTTCTTTTAGGTATTGCTACGGCAACTGGGATGAGTGCAGTTAACGCTAAACAAGGTGGAGCAGATTTAATACTAGCCTTAAATTCGGGCAAATTCAGACAAATGGGGAGGAGTTCACTGGGAGGTTATTTACCATTTGCTAACAGTAATGACCTAGTAAAGGAATTTTCTACAAAAGAATTGTTGCCTGTGTTGGATGATTTCCCTGTATTATTTGGAGTAAATGCAACGGATCCCTTAATAAAATCAGATGAATTGATTCGTTATATCAAAGAATACAATTTTGCAGGGGTTGTAAATTATCCGACGGTTAGTTTGATTGATGGCAAGTTTAGAGAGGCTCTAGAAGAAGAGGAAATTACCTTTTTTCAAGAGGTAGAGTTTATAGAGCTTGCCAAAAATAATGGGTTATTTACTATGGGGTTTGTAACAAATAAGAAGGAAGCTGAACAAATGGATAAGGTTGGACCAGATATTGTGTGTATACACTTAGGTCTTACTGAAGGAGGAAATTTAGGTGCAAAAAAAATGCACTCCTTTGAAAATATGCTCAGTACTATTCAAGAAATTTGTGCAAAGTTGATTGAGCGGAAATCGAAGAGCATCATCATGGTTTACGGCGGTCCAATAAATGACTTAACAGAAGTGCGCTACATTTATAATAAATTTCCTGAAATAAAGGGATATATTGGTGGATCAACCTTCGAAAGAATTAATTCAGAACAAATCCTCTCTTCTCAGATTAAATCATTCAAAGATGCTACGCACACACAACACGATAACTTAACTATCCAGATTTTAGAAGGTATTGAAAAATATTATGATTATGTTGACTTTGTAAAAAAATACATAAGTGAAAATTATTCGACAACCATTTATATTAGTGATTTAGCAGATTTTACCAATTTATCTTCAAGCTATCTAAGTGATCTTTTTAAACGAAAAGTAGGTGTAAGTTTTACTGAGTACCTAATCAAGTTTCGGCTAAATAAGGCTATTGAATTAATGAACTCAACGAACTTAAGATTGGTAGAAATTGCAAGTAGCGTCGGTTATTCTGATTACGCACAATTTAATAAGATTTTCAAAAAATATATGAAACAATCACCAAAAAAGTACAGAGAATCTAATATATAAACTATTTCATCACGATGTGAAACGTTTTCAATCGGTCCTGATATACCTATAATCAACTTGTAAGCAGTTAACTGTGACTAAATAAGGAGGTAAAAACGATTGAAAACTGTTGCCTTAGTAGGAACTTTTGATTCAAAAGGGACAGAGTACCAGTACATTAAACAGCTTTTAGAAAAACTTGATTTGAATGTATTTACCATTCATACAGGGGTATTTGAACCATTTTTTACTCCAGATGTTGATGTTTCTGAAATTGCTGCCGAGGTTCAAGAAAATATTGAGACAATCCGTAAGCGCAATGATCGAGCTTATGCCACGGATGTTTTGTCTAAAGGGTTAGAACAGTTGCTTCCTAAACTATTTAAAAAAGGGCTTTTTGATGGGGTTCTATCCTTTGGGGGAACTGGCGGGACTTCGCTTGTGGCACCTGGCATGAGAAAATTACCGATTGGTATTCCCAAAATGATTGTTTCAACAGTCGCTTCAGGAGATACTAGTGTTTATGTTGGGACCAGTGACATCATCATGATGCCTTCAATTGTAGATGTATCAGGATTAAATAAGATATCAAAACGAATTTTTGGGAATGCTGTTTCAGCGATAGCTGGATTGCTAAATTATCGTATTGAAAATGAAGTGGATGAACATCCTCTAGTGGCCGCTACTATGTTTGGTGTGACAACGCCTGCTGTAAATTTTGCTCGAGAATATCTTGAGCAAAATGGTTACGAAGTATTGGTATTTCATGCAACTGGGATTGGCGGTCAGACCATGGAATCTCTAGTTTCGGATGGGTATTTTGCAGGAGTACTTGATTTGACGACGACTGAATGGGCCGACGAGTTGGTCGGTGGAGTTTTAAAGGCAGGTGAAAATAGGTTAGAAGCTGCAGCTTTAGCAAAAGTTCCTCAAGTTGTATCTTTAGGTGCAATGGATATGGTAAATTTTGGACCATTTGATACAGTTCCAGAGAAGTTCAAAAATAGGAACTTCTATAAGCATAACCCAACAGTAACTCTGATGAGAACTTCTGTTGAAGAAAGTCGAGAATTGGGCAAAATCGTAGCAAAAAAATTGAATATGGCACAGATAGAGACAGTACTGCTTATCCCAAACGGTGGTTTTTCTTCTATTGATGTTGTAGATGGCCCATTCTATTATCCAGAAGCTGATAAAGCGCTAATTGAATCAATTAAGGAAAATCTTGACAATGACAATGTAAGAATAATTGAAAAAGAACAAGCAATAAATAATAAGGAATTTGCAGAACTTTCTGCGCAACAATTAATTAATTTAATGAATAAAGAAGGAGACATAATCAATGAATAGTCAAACACGAAAAGAAGTCATTACGAATTTTAAAGAGAAAGTTAATAAGGGAGAGATTCTTGTTGGCGTAGGCGCTGGAACAGGGATTACTGCAAAAAGTAGTGAAGCTGGCGGAGCTGATATGTTGATTGTTTACAACTCTGGTCGTTACAGAATGGCAGGGAGAGGTTCATTAGCAGGCCTTCTTTCCTATGGAGATGCAAATCAAATTGTTGTTGAGATGGGACAAGAAGTTTTGCCCGTTGTGAATGAAACGCCTGTATTGGCCGGTGTTTGCGGAACGGATCCTTTCCGAGTAATGGAGATCTATTTGAAACAGTTGAAAGAACAAGGATTTAATGGAGTTCAAAATTTTCCTACAGTTGGTTTAATCGATGGTGTATTTAGACAAAACTTGGAAGAAACTGGGATGGGGTACGATTTAGAAGTTGATATGATTAAAAAAGCACATGAATTAGACATGTTAACAACACCGTATGTCTTTGATCCTGAACAAGCCCGAAAAATGGCAGAAGCTGGAGCGGATATTCTAGTTGCACATATGGGATTAACCACTAAAGGTACAATTGGTGCCAAAACAGCATTGACCCTTGACGATTGTGTAGAAAAAATTGAAGCAATTATTGATGCCGGTAGAAAAGTGAACCCTGAAATCATGGTAATTTGCCATGGTGGCCCAATTGCTGAACCCGAAGATGCTAAATATATTATTGAAAAAACAAAGGGAATTGATGGTTTCTTTGGTGCTTCCAGTATTGAGCGCTTTGCAGCTGAAAAAGGTATCAGAGAACAAACAGCTGCATTTAAAAAGATTAAGAATTAATAGAGTTTGTTTTTTATATCAAAATCGTTAATAAAAATTTTCTTGGTTTTTCTAATTGGGACATCTAATGAAATTTGTTTCTAGCATATATTGACGATTTTGTAAGAAATCAGTATATATAACATACTAGATACTTTTTTTTAAAATATAGTTAAGTTGTTTATAGTTTTAAGCAAAGACTAACTTCAAGAGAGAGAGAAAAGATAGTATGAGGTTTTTATGTGAACTGATGAAACAAAACTACAGTCCAGCACTCTTTTGAGTGCTGGACTTATTTTAATACTTATAAATACTGTTCTGCTTTTGTACTATGGACAGATCAAAGTCTTGTTTATTATTCACGATTTCATTGTAGACAGTGAGTATGTTCTCAAAATCTTTTGGAGTAGGATTTGAATGGATAGATACTACGGTACACTCTGGTACGAACAGTGAGGGAAGATTAGTTATCAAAAGATCGTACTTGCACATTCTTTCTCTAACTGAGGTAAGGCTAGTAGCATCAATCAAATCCACATTCACTCGCGTTTTTAAATGATATATAATATCTTCTTTCAAAAAATTACAGTGTTCGTAGCTCGTATTGAAAAAGAGTCCAGTCTTAATAGTTGGTGATTTTTGTTCCAATTGATCAGATAATGAGTCCCATGAAGTGACCACCATAAATAGTAGTCGATTAATAACGGAATCATCTACGTAAATTGGTAAATCATTATTTAAAAAATAACGATTTATGATTTCTTTGACTCTTTGTGTAAATCCTTCGTAATAATTATTGAGATTGATAAAAAATTCTTCATTAGGATTATAAAGGATTTTTGCAGGTCCCCAAATATAAGTGGTTGCGTTGTATAGATAAAGCATAAGTTCTTCTTTATTAGAAAGGATTAGATTTTCCTTTTCAATAATTGAATTTAGTGTATTTTCTATCGCGACACGAAGATGATTAATTTTTGGATTTAAGGAGCATTTTTGTTTTAAATCTGTCATTGACCATGCATATTTGTCGTTGAAAAATATATAAAATAATCGATATATGCTCTTTGAGGTTATCTCAGTGTGATAGTGTTGAAAAAGTTTTTGAGTTAACTCTTCTGAAAAAGTAAACCCATGTTTTTGGTCATTTTGTGATTGGCTTGGAAGTAAATGACCTCTACGAATGCGTATAAAATTAATAAATAACATAGTTCTAAATTTATTTACATAAGAATAGGTTTGGCGTGCAGGAGTTTGTAAAAATGGGTAGCAATGCATAAACTCTTGCATGACCTCATCCATCAATTCAACATCTCTCTCAGTAATTACTTTTTCAATGAGTCCATATTTTTCGATTAAGTAGCAAAAATAGAACCAGCATATTTTTCTTTCATCACCGATTATGTCCATATAAGTACAGTCAATGTGAAAGTCGAAAGGTGCTAAAAGTTCATTGATTGTTCCTATCTTTCTTTTCAATGTAGAAATGCTGAGGAAAAGATGATCAGCTAAAGAGGGCAAGTTGGTATGTCTACTTAAAAAGATTTCTTCAAGTATGGAGAATCTTGCAGACTGATTGTAAAGTGCAGAAAAAATAAAAAAAGGATTTTGATCAGGCATGAGAATTAGCCGTACCCCAAGTTGTTTACTACTTTCCAGTTTAGCTGGGTTGATGTATCGGTTGATATCTCCAATGCTTTTACGAACTGTGCTTTCAGAGATTTGGGTAAATTTCGAAATAGTACTTATTTTTTCCCAGTCTCTATAAATGAGAAATTTAATGATTTGATAGTGTCGTTGTAAGCTTTTTTCTAATAATGTTTCCATATGGAGCCTCCAATAGTTAACGAACGTTAGATTAAAAATGAACTTTCTCGATGAGAAGGATTGTTCTATAGTTATTACCGTTGTTGGAAACATAGGTAAGCTGACAAGCTACAATTATTATAACAACATTAGAGTAAGAAAAACAATGGAAGGTAAGGAGAATGGAAAGAAAAAAACGGTCAAGAGTTGTTATCCTTTTAATTTTGTTGATAGCTCTGTTAGTGGGAAGTGTGTACTACTATTTTTTAACTCATCAAACTGCTCCCAATGTAGTTGCTGGCGAAACTGGTGGAAAATCAGGTGAGTTTGTAAAGGATATGAGCGAAAAAGAGTTTGAAGAGCTTCTTCAATCAAAGGCGGATAAAAGCGAAGTACGTTTGAAAATGAATTCTGATATGGTTTTTGAATCATCATCAGAGGTTGGCGAGGTAAGTATATTAAATCCGGCAGGTAATCAATATGCTATACGCGTTCAGACTACAATTGATGGAGAGAATAAAGTTGTTTATGATTCAGGTCTCATTAAGCCAAAACAATATGTATCCCAAGGAAAATTAAGCACTACCATCAAAAAAGGTGTTTATAAAACTCAAAATTTAGTCACCTATTATGAGAACGATAAGGCACAAAAAAAGGTTGGAGAAACCCTGGTAGTAGGGCAATTATCTGTGAATAACTAGAATATCTAGTTATAAATAATAGAAACAATGGAGGAACAAAAATGAAAAAAACGCAATTTGTAGCACTTTTCGGTGTAGTCGCATTTGGAGGAGCAGCATTATTAGGGCCATCAGCTGCGTTTGCCTATGAAGATGGTCAACCAGATCCGAATACCCAACCACAGGAAGTCAAAAAACAAGATTCTGCTACTATTCCGGCAGAAGGAACATTTAAAGAATTTGACCCAACAGATCCAACAGACCCGACTCAACCAGATCCAGATCCAACAGATCCTGCATGGGTTGATGTTAAAATTCCAACAAAAATCTTATTTGGTCAAACGGATGTAAGTACAGGTATTATTTCTCCACTATATGAAATTGAAAATCTTTCCTCAAAAGGAGTTAAGATTTCTGTTAACGATTTTAAGGATAGTGGTACACCGGGAGGATCTGGAAGTCAAACGGATGCTGAAAAAATTAGTGATAAGTTGACTTTGAACTTAACCAATAAAACTGCAAACAGAGACATTGCTTTGCACACGACAGATCCGCAAAATCCTGCTCAATTCCCGGCGGAAATTGGTACTTTGAATCCAACTGGAGACAAGCTTGAATTTAAATTAAGCGGTGGAGTAGCAACAGGGTTTAATTTTGAAAAGAATGCTTTAAATCCACAATATGATTTAGTTCTTAAGTTTGAAGTTCAATAGGAATTGATATGAAAAAATACTATGGTTTTATAGTGCTATCGTTAGTAATCATTCTAACTTTTATTTGTCCAATCGAGACCTTCGCTGAGTCATCAAGTATTCAGTTTAATCATATTCCGATTGAGGGAATCATTGGCAAAGGAAGCGACCAACATTCTAATGTAATTGATGAAAACCAAAATGATAAGATGGATAAATTACCACAATTAGGCAATGAAGGAGATAATAGTAAATTTCTCTCCTTCATTGGAGTGGTCCTTATGCTTATCGCTTTAGAGCTGAGGTTTCTATTGGGAGGTGCTTATGAAAAAAAGTAGCTTTTCTTTGATTATGGCTTTCGTTTGCATTATTGGAAGTTTGTCATTTCCCACATATAGCTTTGCAAGTGATTCTGGTGATACTGCTAGAGACGTAGCGCAAGATGCAACACAGAAAGAATGGAATGACATGAAAGTCTATTTTGAGCAAACTGTGCTTCCAGCTGATGAGGGTTATACTCGAGGATACCAAACATCTACTGATTTTGAATTTTATTGTAATGATTGGTATAAAAATGAGTATGCATATACTGGACCAGCTAAAAGAATTATCAAAAGCATGACTAGTAGTGATCCAAATACTGTGAGTATTAGCTATAATTCAAATAATATTCAATTAAAAAGAGGAAGTGGCTCCTCACCTAAGGTAACAATAAATATTGAATATCAACTAGATTGGTCTTTTCACGTTAAAGAGAATGTGGCTGGAGTTTGGTGGACAGTAAATGATCGCTTTGGTCCAAGCGGGACAATAAAGGATTCTTTTACAGTGAATGTAGCACAAAAACATCTTACAGTAATTCCAAAACAGACAAATAAAATCCAATTAAATCTATTCGATATCAAGGTAGACGATCCTTTAAGCTTCGTGGATTATAGTGGAAACACAGGTGAAGTATCTTATTACATGAAAGAGAAACCTGATGATACAAAAATAGGGGAAACTAGTGGGAAATTTATTTTTTTTGACGATAGCCATACAGTACCTGTTGATATTCCCTTTACTGTTATTGATACCACTCCTCCAACGGGACAGTTGATTAATCCAATTTTCTTGGAATTGGGCACGAATGCTGAAATCAGAGACTTTCTTGAATATGAGCCTTGGGATAATGACACAAAACCTGTTTCTATTTATTCAGATACTGATCCTAACAGTTTAGGCTTGGGAAATCATCCCTTTGAAATGAAGTTAACAGATAGTTCAGGTAATGCATCTTTATTGAAGTCAACAATTGGTGTACAGGATTCTACTCCACCACTAGTTAACACAAAGGAAAAAATCATTGAGTATGGATCAAAAGTAGATGCAAATGATTTTATTCGTTCAATTACTGATAATGATAAAACCGGAAAAATGAGAACTTCGTTTGATCCTTCAAAACCAGCTCCTGATGTAAAAAAGATTGGAAGCCAGGATGTTTTTCTTGTCGTGAGCGATCCGTCTGGAAACAGTACTAAAGCACAAGCAAAGCTAACCGTGAATCCTGATGCTATTGCACCTATCGGGGATGGTATTTTACAAATGGTGCCTGTTAACGGCAGTATATCAACTAACCCACTTGATGTAGTAAAAAATTTGCAAGATAACGATGATACTTCAAAAATAACGGCAAAATATGTAAAAATACCTGATACATCTAAAATTGGTTTGACGGATGCGAAAGTTGAATTATCTGATCAAAATGGGAATAAGTCAGAAGTGACTGTGCCTGTTTTTGTACATGATCATCATAGTATCTTTGATAATCAATATGTATTGAGTTCGCAAAATTTCACTGCCTATTCTAACCAAGTTCCTGCTTCAAAAATTGAAGAATGGATTTTGCAAGAAAGCCAATCTAAAGCGTGGGAACTTTCAAGTGGAAATGAAATATCTAAGCAAATTAAAGTGATTAAGCATGATGTAAAGCCTCAGTTTGGCTCCTATACTGCTACGATCCAACTTGGCAATCTTACGAAAGATATTACGATTAATATTTTAGATGCCAAAGATTTAATTGATGTTACTATCCCGCAAAAAGTAATTTTTGGATCAACAGATGTTCAAAACGGTAAGGTATCATCACCTAGTTACGAAGTGAAAAATAATTCAACTGCAAAGCTCAAAGTATCTTTAGCCAAAATGCAAGTGGATTCTAGTTCAACGATTGATGTCATTCGAGCTAATGATATCGAACCTAGTGGGAAAGATGAAAAAGTGAAATTAAGTTTGAGTTCATTGGAAGAATTTCAGTTTCCGATGATTGAGTTACATCCATCAGTTGTAAATCAAGAATTGGGAATTTTAAATTCTCAAGCAGTTGGTGGCTTTCAAATTAAAGGAGCGTATTACGGAAAATATCAAAATACAAAATGTAACATCCAAATGACCTTCAAATTTGAAGCGATTTAGTAGAGATAACTAGGGTGGTCCCCTGGTTATCTCAATACATAGATTTCATGAGTAATGAGGCGATTGGTTATGCAAAGAAGATATGGTCATCTGATTATTTTAGATAAATTAATTCAAAATGGTTATAAAAAGTATCACTGCCTTTGTGATTGTGGACAAGAAACAGTTGTTTATCATTCCAATTTAGTATCAGGTCGAACAAAAAGCTGCGGGTGTGGAAATGTTAAAAATCGGCATAGATATAAGGATTTATCTAATAAAAAATTTGGTGAACTAGTTGCCCTTACCCCAACAGAAGAACGTAGCGAAGGAACCGTTGTATGGAAATGCCTATGTTCGTGTGGCAATGAAATAATAGCATCGGCAAAACGATTGCAACGAGGAGAAATCCGGAGTTGTGGATGTCTTAAGGAAAAAAAGTTTCACATTGAAACACAAATATTCGGTAACCTGACCGTCATTGAACCATTAAATAAGAAGTTAGATTGGAAAACAAAATGGAGATGCAAGTGTAGCTGCGGTCAATTATGTGAAGTAAGCTATGGTAACTTATCATCGGGTCACACAAAAAGTTGTGGTTGTTTGAAAAGAGTTGAAAGTAGAACTTGTGTAAAAGGAACAATTGTCGAATGTTTGAAAGCTAAATTGGCCAAAAACAATACTAGTGGCGTAAAAGGAGTTTATCGATGTAAGGGAATGTGGGTAGCTTATATTACTTTCCGTGGAAAGCGACACTATCTGGGTACGTATGACAATCTAAGTGAAGCGGCGCTGGCGAGAAAAAAAGCCGAAGATAAGTATTTTTTGCCATTGTTAAAACAATTTTCGAGCTGATAGCCGAATTTCCTGATTGCTTTTATTTAAACCATTGAAAAAGTAAAAGAAATATAGATTTTAGTAATAGTAAATACTGAATGTGAGATTGTTAGAATCAACGATGAAAAATAGGAGGATAGTATAATGTGGCAGGCCAGCCTTAGACATCTATTTAAGAAGAAAAGGTTTCAAGACGTTCGACTTCAAGAGTATTCAGAGAACATTTTGAGAGAGTTTGATTTTCTTATAGAAAATATTTCGCCAGATAATCTAAGAACAACAATCACAAAAATTAATGTAATAAAGGAAAAAGCTAGTTTACTAATGTTTTTTCTAGAGATAAATGAGGAAGAACAATTAACGAGTGATAGAATTATTGAAATAATAGAAAAGGGGTATCCAGATACATTTCTGGAAAAGATATCTTTTGGAAATGATTTAACTAATAGGTATTCATTACTCGAAGAGAGTGTAAAATATTTTGTGTAAATGAATAAAATCCATACAAAAAAGGAAGTCCCTTCTGTAGAATTAAGTTTACGACAACCAATTCACAGAAAAGAGGACTTCCCTATGAATGATTTTACTACAGAAATTGTGCAAACTCTAGTCACTAAAGGAGATTTAAATGAATTATTCCGTTCACACTTAGAAAGAGCGGTAAACACCCTCCTACGGACTGAATTAACGGCTTTCTTAGAGTATGAAAAATATGACCGCACTGGTTTTAATTCAGGTAATTCGAGGAACGGTTCTTATTCTCGATCCATCAAAACCGAATATGGTGAATTAACATTGGAGATACCTAGAGATCGAAATGGCGAGTTCAAGCAACAGACTGTTCCTGCTTATAGACGGACGAATGATACCTTAGAGGAGACCGTCATTCACCTCTTCCGAAAAGGTATTACCATGTCGGAAATCGCAGACTTGATTGAGAAAATGTATGGGCATCACTATACTCCACAAACCATGTCCAACATGACTAAAGTGCTGACTGAAGAAGTAAATGCATTTAAAGTTAGAACTCTAAATGATAAGTATGTCGCTATTTTCATGGATGCTACTTATATTCCTTTAAAACGGCAAACCGTCTCCAAAGAAGCAATCTATATTGCCATTGGTATACGAGAAGACGGCACTAAAGAAGTACTAAGTTATGCGATTGCTCCGACTGAATCGACCTACGTTTGGAATGAGTTGTTACAGGACATTTACTCCAGAGGGGTTCATGATGTCTTACTATTTATTACCGATGGCTTAAAAGGCATGAAAGATAAGATTTACCAGATTTATCCTAAAGCTAAATACCAACATTGCTGTGTTCGCGTTTCCCGTAATATTGCTCATAAAGTACGTGTCAAAGATCGAAAAGAAATCTGTGATGATTTTAAGCTGTTTATCAAGCTAGCTCAAAGGAAGAGGCAAATACCTTTTTAGGGAGTATGATTGAGAAGTGGCAGAAAACTTATCCTAAAGTGACGCAGTCACTGATAAAAAATCAAGATTTATTGACTTTTTATGAGTTTCCGCCTGGTATCCGCCGAAGCATTTACTCAACTAATTTAATCGAATCTTTCAATAAACAAATCAAGAAATACAGCCACCGCAAGGAACAGTTCCAAAATGAAGAGTCGATGGAACGTTTCTTAGTCTTGCCTTTTGATACTTACAACCAAAAATTCCTAGGTCGCAGTCATAAAGGTTTCCAACAGGCCGAAGGCGAGCTCGAACAAATGCTGAGTCAACCGATGGAGAATTAGAAACAATCTACAGTAGGGAAGAACCATTTACACAAAATTATTGACGCTCCCAAGCTAAAACTCCTATTAATCGATCTACTAAAAATAAATAAAAAAATTCTTTTCAATTTTTATTTATGGTATGACATAAATAAAGTAAAGTTATTCTTCTAGGTTAATCTTATTAATGCAAGGCAAGACATTTGGTAATTGAAGAATAACAAGCAAAAAAATAGCAGTCAGGTCTCTTGACAAAGTATAGTTGCTATTCTTTTTTTAGGCCCTACTTTAATGAAATTTTTGTTTGGAGGGAACGACTTCATTCCTTTGATTATTTCAGTTGAATTTAATAGAGAAGCCTGGCGTCTATTAAGAAATACTTTTCTTGATGAGCGTCAATTTTTTTAACGGAAATCTATCCTATACTAAATTCAGTAAAGAAAAAGGAGGAATCAAAGAAAGCTATTTTAAACAAACCAAAATTATAGGAGGAATAAATTATGACTGAAAATAAAGCTACTCAAGAAAGAACACCCCAAGAAAGATTGCAAGAAGAACAAGAACACAAGGAACATGTTCATCATACGAAAATTAATGCAGCGGCCATTGCGGATCATCTTTTAGGCAATATGCATACATTACATGTGAAACTGCACCAATATCACTGGTATGTAAAAGGAGCCAATTTCTTTACGTTGCATGAAAAATTTGAAGAGTTGTATAACGAAAATGAAAAATGGTTCGACAAACTTGCGGAGCGTCTAATTACTTCTGGGCATAAACCTGCTTCGACAACGGTTGAATTTGAAAAATATTCGATGCTTTCGGAAGATGCAGTTAATAAATACGCTAAAGCAGAAGACATGGTTGAAAATATTATCGAGGACTTCAGAAGCACTCGTGACCTAACTATTCGCGCGATTCGTTTAGCTCAAGACGAGGGTGACGATGCTTTAGAAGATACATTGATTGCTTTTAAAAATGACTTAGATAAAAACATTTGGATGCTGCAAGCGTTCATTGGCAAAGAGGCATTGGAAGACGACGATGCGTTTGATGAGGATGAAGATTAGGTTTTTCGTAAACATACATTTAAAAATTAAAGATTTTGGGGTTGGGACTCTTTCCAGCTCCTATTTTTTTGCCGTTAAAAAGACTTTTCTTGATGAGAGTCAATTTTTTTGAGGTAGGGGGCCTTTATACTAAATATAGGAAAGTTAAAAAAAGGACAATAAACTGATAAAGGGGAAGAACGAATTGACTCAATACACCCAACCACATGCAGCAGGAGACCACTCAGCTTGTATCCGCTTAGTCCCGATATTCAATCATTTGGAGGAAAGCTCGATGGATCGCATTGCTGGAAAAGCTCACACGAAGCACTATCAAAAAGGGGAGTTTCTGTTTCGCTCGCAAGAAAAAGATGATGCCTTGTATATTGTGAATCGCGGAAAAGTCCGCATCTATCGCTTGTCTGATTCTGGCAAAGAGCAACTAGTGCGTATTTTGAATCCGGGTAACTTTACGGGAGAATGGACGTTGTTCAATCCTGATGTTGTGCACGAGGAATACGCAGAAGCTACTCGAGATACGTCTGTCTGCATGATTCAACAACATGATGTACAAGAGTTTCTAAAAGAGTATCCTGCAATTTCGTTAAAGCTGCTAGGAGAGATGTCGCAGCGGTTAGAAAGATCCGCACGTCAAACCGCACAAGTAGCCGTGGAGAGTGTCATTACCCGTTTAGTTTTGTTTTTAGCAGAAAATGTGGAACCTGAAATGGGCAACTCTCCCACCATCACCCTGCCGATGGCAAAAAAGGACATTGCTTCCTATTTAGGAACGACACCTGAGACCATCAGTCGCAAATTTGGAGAATTGGAGAACGAGGGATTGATTCAACAGCTGTCTGGGAAAAGGATCAAGATTCAGGATTTAGATGATTTATTGCTTTACAGCGAATAATCGGACACGGAAAAGTGGCGTATTACGAAGCGAGTGACCAGGGAGCTAAAAGTGTATTCATTGTTTGGTTTCCATGGAGCTTAGCCGGAATCTTGTTCAGCATCACCATGACTAGAATGACGCGAAAAATTGAAGAAATGGAGCAAATGGTACCTACTACCATCCGACTTTTTTATACGAGTCATTGTGGAGTTTGTTGGGCTTTGTCCTCATCGTCACTATACGGAACCGAAAAATAGCTTTTGCGTCAAGAAGAAGTCGCTTTGAGTTACGTTTTGTGGTACTCAGTGGGTCGGTTCTTCATTGAAGGTATGCGAACGAACAGTTTATGGATTGGCGAGTGGATCCGCGTTTCGCAAGCCTTGTCTCTGGCCCTGTTTATTGGCGCGATTGTAGTATGGTTTATACGCAGACAAGATTATCCACCAATTTCTTATTATTCTGATGGCAATAAGGGGCAGAAAAAGACTATTAAGATGGTGAATTGAGCAAAAAGATAAAAAGAAGTACCGAACTTGATATGCGTCAATTTTCGTTTGCTAAAAGTGAGCTATACTACAGTTGTAAAGAGGAAAAGGCAGTGTTCATTAATCTGCTGCCGATAAAATAAAAACACATAAAGGAGATAGGAATTATGGAAAAAGCTATATTGCAATTAGAAACGTTGTCTTGTCCAAGTTGTATGCAAAAAATTGAAGGTGCCGTGAAATCAGTTAACGGTATTGATAAAGACAGCATTAAAGTATTATTCAACTCCAGCAAAGTCAAAACCAATTTTGATTCAGCTGTCACTTCGATTGAAGAGATTCAAAAAGCTATCGAAAACGTAGGCTATCCGGTCCTTAAAGCAAAAGTCAAGGCCGCTTAACAGATTAAATGAACTAGGCAATTCTGGAAGAAAAGCTATTTTTCCAGGATTGCTTTTTTTGTTGCAATCCGATTCGAGGTGCTTAGAAACGATAAAAGAGAACTTTCTAAACTTGATAGCCGTCAATTAATTACTTAGGCAATTATCTTATACTGTGTTTATCAATAAAAGAGAAATTAAATTTGGAGGGAAAAAGCATGCAACAATATATATTAAGCAAGAAAAATGTTATCACCGTCATCAGTGGATTGTTAATCGCACTCGGTTTCTTCAGTCATTTTGTTTTAGAAAATGTAGGACTTTCAGAGTGGTCTTTGATCATCGCCTCTGTCTTTGGGATTACGCCAATTGCCATTCAAGCGTTTCAAGCAATGAAAGTCAAAGTCATCAGTATTGATGTCTTAGTCAGTATTGCAGCGATTGGTGCGCTTTTTATTCAAAATTATGAAGAATCGGCTATTGTCACGTTCTTATTCTTATTCGGACACTACTTGGAACAACGAACATTGAACCAAACGCGATCTGCTATCAAAGAATTGACTGAAATGGCACCCGAAAGCGCCTTGAAACAAATGGATAATGGCGAATTTGAAGAAGTAGAAGTGGATGATGTAGATGAAGGGGATATCTTGCTCGTTAAAACGGGTGCGAAAGTTCCAGTAGATGGTACAGTCCTTACGGGTGAAGGGCATATCAATGAAGCTAGCATTACAGGTGAAGCTGTTCCGGTCAACAAGCTAGCTGATGCAGAAGTTTTTGCAGGAACCATTTTAGAAAACGGAACGATTCAAATCAGAGCTGACCGAGTTGGTGAGGACACCACATTTGGAAAAATTATTGAACTCGTGGAAGAAGCACAAGATTCTAAATCCGAAGCGGAACGGTTCATTGATCGCTTTTCTAAATACTACACACCAGCTGTCTTGGTTCTGGCAATTGTTGTATGGGCGTTCAGTCAAAATATTGAGTTAGCAATCACCATCTTGGTTCTAGGTTGCCCAGGCGCATTAGTTATCGGAGTGCCTGTCTCAAACGTTGCCGGTATTGGGAATGGTGCTCGTAACGGTGTTCTTTTAAAAGGGAGTGAAGTCATTCAAGACTTCAGCAATGTGGATACAATTGTATTTGATAAGACAGGTACTTTAACTGTCGGAAACCCAACCGTTGCAGCGACTGAACTGTATGAAAAAGATTCTGCTGAAACGCTTGGCTATCTGGCCAGTGTGGAACGGGAATCAGATCATCCATTAGCAAAAGCGGTCTTAAATCAAATTGGAGAAACAAACTTTTATCCTGTTGAAGAAACTGAAGTCGTGAAAGGCGGCGGAATCGTTTCAAGTGTAGCTGGACATAGAGTGGCTGTTGGGAATGTGGCCTTGATGGAAAAAGAAAATGTTACTCTCAGCAAAAATGTGCAAAAAGATGTCAAACGGTTTGAACAACAAGGGAATTCTCTCGTTTTGACAGCGGTCGACGGTGAATTAAAAGTACTGATGGGCATTCGCGATCAAGTCCGTCCGGGTGTGAAAGCTAATTTACAGGAATTAAAAGACTTGGGCGTGAAAAATCTAGTCGTTCTTTCAGGAGATAACCAAGGAACCGTTGATGTGGTCGCCGGCGAACTTGGTTTGACCGAAGCTCACGGCCACATGTTGCCGGAAGACAAATCGGCTTATATCGGAAAACTTCAACAACGTGGTCAAATTGTAGCCTTTGTTGGAGATGGCGTTAACGATAGTCCGTCCTTAGCTTTAGCAGACATTGGAATCGCAATGGGAAGCGGAACGGACGTAGCGATTGAAACATCCGATGTCGTTTTAATGAACTCGAACTTCAGCAACTTGCCTCACGCATTAGGATTAGTAAAAGCCACCGCAAATAATATGAAACAAAATATCGTGATTTCAATTGGAGTAGTGTTGGTCTTGTTGACCAGCGTCTTCTTCAGCGAATGGATGAATATGTCTATCGGAATGTTGGTTCATGAAGGTAGTATCTTGGTGGTAATTTTCAATGGCATGAGATTAATGAAGTATAAGTTGAAAGGTCGAAAAGAACAAAAAGAAGTATCAGCACCTGCAGAGAAAGTAAAAATATCTTAAGAATAAATTAGAAGAGGCTGAGACAATAGTCCATCCTTGAAATGACAAAAGCGGAAACTCAGATTTTTAAATCTGGGATTTTCCGCTTTTTTGAGTTCTTAAAAAAAAAATAAAAGTATAGAGTATGTTCTTTATAAAATTAATTTTCGTGAAAATGATTAAAAAATTTAATAATAAAATTTAAATTCCTATTAAGTTGTAACACATGAAATTGCTTATAATAGTGTATTGGAATTAAGATAGATTGACAAAAGAGTGATCAAATAGGTATAATTCATTCAAATAATCGTTTGAATGTGAGGTGAGATGAATGGGAAACGTTTGCCAAGTGGCTATCGTACATAAAGAAAAAGTAGCTAGTGTTAAAAACAATTTAAAAGATAAAGACCTTTCAACTTTACTTATATTAGGAAAATGTTTTAGCGATTCTTCTAGGATTAAAATTTTTTATACTTTAGAAACTTATAAGGAGATGTGCGTTTGTGATTTAGCGGCGATACTTAATGCTAGTATTGCTACAACGTCACACCATTTACGTTTTTTGAAAAAGAACGAAATAGCAAAATCACGTCAAGATGGAAAAGTAGTTTATTATTCTTTAGCGAATGAAGAGATACTTTCCGCTGTGCAGGATTTTCTAAAGTTGTCAGAAAATATATCTATGAAAATTTAGTTTGGAGGAAGTTATTTTGTTACAAAGTATTTTATCAGCTCTCGCTGTTTACGTTTCTACCAGCATTGATTATTTATTTATCTTGCTGATTATTTTTTCTCAAAGTCATACAAAAAAAGGGCTCCGTCAGATTTTTTGGGGTCAATATCTAGGAACAGGTATCTTAGTAGCCGTAAGTTTATTTGCAGCATATGTGCTGAATTTCATTCCGCAAGATTGGATCATTGGGCTTCTCGGTCTAATTCCGATTTTCTTAGGAATCAGAGTGGCATTGGTTGGCGAAGAGGAGGAAGAAGAAGAGGAAGTCGTTGAAAAGCTTGAATCAAGAGGAACAAACCGCTTCTTTTGGACCGTTGCCTTAATAACAATTGCTTCTGGTGGCGATAACTTAGGGATTTATATTCCTTACTTTGCCTCGTTATCTTTTTCAGAGATTGTCACCGCTCTAATCGTATTTGCTATTTCTGTTGCGGTTCTTTGCTATATCAGTTACAAATTAGCCAAGATTTCTTTTGTTTCCGAAACCTTAGAAAAATATGAACGAATCCTTGTTCCTATAGTGTTTATTGGCTTAGGAATTTATATTTTGATAGAAAATGGGACGATTCAAACACTATTAAATTTTATATAAACAACTACGATAGTGAAGTTCAAATAAAAAAAGACAGCGAGATTTTAACTCGCTGTCTTTTTTTATTTGAACTAATGAATTGTAAAATCATTTTAACCTTGTAGTTTGTCTTTATTTTTCTTTTTCTTGTTCTTCGATATGAGTTGAAACTTGCTCAAGAATACTAAAAATATGAAGATCGTCAAGGCTATAAATCATATTTTTACCAGCTCTTTTTGATTTTACTAATCTTGAAGTCTTTAAAGTTTTTAACTGGTGAGAAATTGCTGATTGTTCCATACTCAAAGAATGCGCAATAGCTCCAACGCTAAGTTCTTCTTTCTGCAGAAGAAATAAAATTGAAAGTCGGGTAGGGTCACTGATCATTTTAAATATTTTACTTACCTCTTGGATAGATTCATTTTTTAATGGAGAAGTTGATAATGAATTCATAAGAATTTCTCTCCTTCATATGTTTGTTTATTCACATTTAGATTATCATAATATTTTTATAAAGCAAGATTTTTTGTATAAGGGTAGCTATTTTAGAGTCCTATTTTTTTTATCACCTAAATAAGATAACTATTTTTTTGACAAATTAGATAGAGCGATATAAAATGAATGTATAGACATATGAATGTTCGTTCAAACGTAATTCGTAAGCATTACGATTTCTAAAAAAAAGTTTTATTAAGAAAGGTGATAGAAATGAAAGAGATTCAAGAGCAACACTCACACGAAAATAATAGTCACGATCATGGGAAAATGCCAATTATTTTGTACTTTATTGGTTTAGCATTGTCGCTCATTGCGTTATTTGTAAACGGAGAAAATAATTTAATCCAAAACACTTTGTTTTCAATTGCTTCAATTAGTGCTGGTTATCATGTCATTATTCTTGAAGGAATTGGAGAAACGATTGAAAACTCAAAAAGACAACACAAATTTACCCCTAATTCTCATATTTTAATGGGAATAGCTGCAATAGGTGCTTCTCTGATAGGAAATTTTTGGGAAGGAACGTTATTGGTTCTTATTTTCTCTGGAGCACATTTTCTTGAAGATTATGCTGAAGGAAGAAGTAAAAGAGAAATTACCAAGTTATTAGAAATGAATCCAACAACAGCTAGGCTAATCATGCAAGATGGCAATACAACAATCGTTAATGTTAGTGAGTTGAAAGTAGGAGATCAACTTCAAGTGTTAAACGGTGACCAAGTACCGATTGACGGAGTAATAGTATCAGGCTCTACTTCGATTGACGAATCTTCTATTAATGGTGAGAGTATACCTAAAGAGAAATCAAAGGGAGACGGAGTTTTTGGGAGTACAATTAATGGAACGGGTACCTTTACTATGGAAGTCACAAAAGAAACTAACGATACTGTCTTTTCAAAGATTTTACAACTAGTGAATCAAAATCAAGAGAATCAAACAAAAGCGTCTAGTATTATCCAAAAGTTTGAGCCTAAGTATGTTAAATTTGTTTTAATTGCAATCCCACTCTTCATTTTACTTGCTCCTATGCTGTTTGATTTGACATGGTCACAAAGTATTTATAGAGGATTAGTCCTTTTAGTCGCAGCTTCTCCGTGTGCTTTAGCAGCAGCTACCGTATCCGTAACATTGTCAGCCACTTCTAATCTAGCAAAAAGAGGCGTACTTTCAAAAGGAAGTGCCTATTTGTCCCAATTAGCGGATATTCAAGCCATTGCCTTTGATAAAACAGGAACATTAACTAAAGGGAAACCGGAAGTAACCAATTATTACTTTTCTGATTCTGTGAACGAGGAAAATATGATTGATATCGTAGTGGCTCTTGAAAAAGAATCAAATCACCCGTTAGCAAGTGCTATTTTAGACAAGTTTGAACCAAAAAATAAACTAGCTATTGAAGTGGAAAATCAGATTGGAAAAGGTTTAATAGGCGATTATAACGAAAACACTTATCGTATAGGTAAACCAACTTCTTTTGAGGCTGTATCGGATGACTATACACGTTTGAATAAAGAATGGGCTTCAGAAGGTAATACGGTTGTATATGTATCAGAAAATGAAAAAGTAATCGGCCTGATAGCATTAATGGATATTCCAAGTGAACATGCGAAAGCAACTATAGATTACTTTAAGAAGTGTGGTATCCATACCACTTTAATTACTGGGGATTCTGAAATGACAGGGCAAGCTGTTGGTAAACAATTAGGAGTAGATCAAGTAATTGCAAACGTCATGCCAGAAGATAAATCTAACATTATCAATGAACAAAAAGAAACCTATGGTATAACCGCTATGGTGGGAGATGGTATAAACGACGCACCTGCTCTTGTGAAGGCAGATGTTGGAATTGCTATGGGAGAGGGTACGGATGTTGCAGTAGATGTATCTGATCTAGTATTAATGAAAAATGATTTGTCTAAATTGGTAAAAGCTCATGAAATTTCTTTAAAAATGAATCGAGTTATTTGGCAAAATATTATTTTCTCAATGGTAGTTGTCGCTTTTCTAATTACCGTAAGCTTAGTAGGATTAACGGATATAGCCATTAGTGTGATTGTTCATGAAGGAAGTACCTTAGTCGTGATATTAAATGGTCTTCGATTATTAAAGTCTAAATAAATACATGAAATTGGATAAAATCATGTATAAAGAACCCTACACCCATAGGGTTCTTTTTTATGACCGCCAGAAATAAACGATTATATACCATAATCGGATAAAATCATGTATCGAAAATAGAAGCCTACGTTTTTTCTTTAATTATGTCTAATTTGGGTGTACCCAAAGCAGACACATGTAAAACATTGATTTTATTGGATGTCATTTTTATATTTAATTGGCACAGTTTTTTCTAATTATTTGTCATATTCATAGTCAACTATAGCTACAAAAGCAACTAATTTTGGAGATAGATTGAGATATTTAAAAATCTATCATGAAAAATTAGTTGCTTTTGTCACTTAGCGCTGAAAATTTATGCCATTTATCTAAAAAAATGACAGAGTATTGACTATAGTTTTCAGTTCCAGTAAAATCAAGGGGTTCAGAGGTGTCAGAACTAATGGTCAAAAGTAAAATAGGAAAAGAGGTTGAAAAACATGAAATATGGCTATGCACGGGTGAGTACACGTCACCAAGATTTGGAAGGGCAGATGCGACAGCTGGAAGAGGAACGGTGTGATAAAATTTTCTTCGAAAAAATAACAGGGACAAAAAGTGATAGACCAGAATTCCAAAAAATGCTTCAGAGGATTCAACCTGGCGATGCGTTAGTAGTCACAAAATTAGATCGGTTTGCGCGAAGTACACAAGATGCCTTAAATACGATTAAGTATCTTTTTGAAAAGGGCGTTCAGATTAATGTCCTTAATCTAGGTATAATTGAGAACACTTCGACGGGAAGATTAATTTTTACAATCTTTAGTGCATTTGCTGATTTTGAACGGGACTTAATTGTGGAAAGGACACAGGAAGGAAAGGCGATTGCGAAGCAACGTCCCGGATTTAAGGAAGGGCGACCAAAAAAATATTCAAAACAACAGTTATCTTTGGCAATGCAGCTACTTGAAGAAAATTCTTATACAGAAGTAGAAAAAATGACTGGTATTAGTAAAAGTACTTTGACACGCTATAAGAGAAAATACATGTCACAACACTAGCGATTTTTATATAAATTTCGTTTGTCAAATTGAAAAATCTCACTCCTACATCTCGTTATGCGATAGCGGTCTTTAATCAGTGCACAAAAAAATATCGATTCAGTCAAAGAAGAACGTCTGATTTATGAGAAAGAACGCATCCATTTATGATTCTCTCGATGTACTTTTGAATAAGTCTTTAGCCACTTCATTGAGCTGTTTATTCTCTCTGTTTTAACTTTACTTTATAAAGGACTGATATGATTGATAATGGATAGATTAAATGATGTAATAAATTCCTATAAAAAAAATTCGACATTCTATATATTGAGTTTATTCTTTCAAGAACATATTCACGAGATTCCTTATATTACAATGGATGAGGTTGCTAGTAGAACCTTTGTATCAAAAAGCCAAATTTCTAAATATGTCAGATATTTAGACTATAAAACTTACATTGAGTTTAAAGACGCTTGCGTAGAATACCTCGAATCCTTAGAGAGACGCCGTCACGATTCGAAAGCATCTAACAATATGAAAGATAATAGTTTAATCTTTGCAGGTACTATGATTCATTTTCTTAACTCTTTAACAAGTTCGTTAGATTATAATCAACTGGAGTTATTAACTGAACAGCTTACTTCCGCAAATACTATATTTGTCTTTGCTCAAGGCGATGCGCGCTATCTCTGCCATCAGATCCAAACAGAACTACAAGTGATTAACATGAATGTTATTATTTGCGATGTTGGTTTTCAACATTCCTACGATATTAACGACAATGATTTATTATTAGTACTCAGTATTGACGGCAATACTTTCAAGTACGACAAACGAGTAGTGAAGAGACTCGAAAAAATGAATGGAACAAAATGGCTTATAAGTTGTCAAAGTAATATAAAATTCAAAGGGTAACAGTTACATGTTCCCATACAATATGGAAAGTTCAATGCCTACTTCTTCAAATATGTTATTGATTTATTAATCCTCAATTTAAAGCAAACCTATTAAGCTTATTCGTCAAGGAAGTTTCTTTTAAAGAAACTTCCTTTTTGATTAGCAACATATACCTTATACTTTGTGATAAGAACAAGGAGGAATATACATGTCATTTCCAAAGAATTTTTTATGGGGCGGAGCAACTGCTGCGAATCAAACAGAAGGGGCTTACAATATTGATGGACGAGGTCCTTCAAATCTAGATTATATGCCTTACGGGGATTTACGTTTTCAAGTAGGTACAGGAAATTTGGACCCTAAATCTTTACCAGAGGATACTTTTTTTCCATCAAGAGTCGCCATTGATCATTATCACCATTACAAAGAGGATATTGCACTGATGGCCCAAATGGGATTTAAAGTCTATCGATTGTCAATCTCTTGGTCAAGGATTTATCCTAAAGGAGATGAATCACAACCTAACCAGTTAGGTTTGGACCACTATTTGAATGTCTTTAAAGAGTGTCGAAAGCATAATATTGAACCCTTAGTAACCATCAATCACTTCGATATCCCTATGTATTTGGTTAATGAATATGGGGGTTGGAAGAATCGTCAAACTATTGATTTTTATTTAAAATTTACCGAAACATTATTTAATCATTATAAAGACTATGTCAAATATTGGCTCACTTTTAATGAAATCAATATGGTCTTACATTTTCCTTTTGTAGCAGCAGGCCTAACTTTCAAGCCAGAGGATGATAGAGAGCAGATCGTAACTGATGTGATTCATCACCAATTAGTCGCCAGCTCGAAAGCGACCCAAATTGCTAAAGAAATAAACCCAAATTTTCACATTGGATGTATGTTGGCTGCTGGAAGCTACTATGCACAGACACCACATCCAGAAGATGTCTGGAAATCTATCCAAGATTCCCGTGAAAGCTATATGTTTTCAGATGTCCAAGTAAGAGGATACTACCCTAATTATTACTTAAAACAAATCGAACAACGCGGTCTCACTCTTCCTGTTAAAAAAGGCGATATTGAAGCTTTAAGAGATCACACTGTAGATTTTATTAGCTTTTCTTACTACTCTTCAAGAGTAAGCAGTGCCCAACCTGATGCTGCGAATCAAACCGAAAGTAATATCTTCGCTTCAGAAATTAATCCTTATTTGGAAACTAGCGAATGGGGTTGGCAGATTGATCCATTGGGGTTTCGCATTACAATCAATGAAATTTATGATCGTTACAACAAACCCATGTTTGTTGTCGAGAATGGTTTAGGGGCTGTCGATAATTTAACAGAAAATGGTGAGATTCATGATGATTATAGAATTAAGTACCATAAAGAACATATCAAAGCCATGTCGGACGCAATCACTCTAGATGGTGTCGAATTAATCGGTTATACATCATGGGCGTGTATTGATTCTATTTCTAACGGAACCGGTGAAATGGCTAAGCGCTATGGTTTTATTTATGTTGACCGAGATGATTCCGGGAAGGGAACATTCCGGCGTATTCCGAAAAAATCTTTTTATTGGTATCAAGAAGTAATTAAGAATAACGGTGAAAATTTAAATGATAAATAAATTTAATCTAACCTCATTATTCCGTTTATTTCTTCTTTTATTCGGATCTTTAGTTATGGGCTTAGGAGTTTCATTATCCATATCAACAGGTTATGGGAGTGATTCTCTTTCTTGGGTCTGGCAGGGTATTTCACTTCATACTAATTTAACTTTAAATCAATCCAATATGATTATCACTTTACTAATGCTGATTCCACCTTTAATTTATGACCGCGCTCAATTAGGTATTGGGAGTATTCTCCAACCTTATATTGTTGGAGCAACTGCCGAATATATATTAAATCAAGGACTCAGTAATCCGGGCAACTTTCTTTTCTTAATTATGGGTATTTTATTACTTGGGATTGGAGCCGGTATCTATACAAGTGCAAATTTAGGGAAAATGCCTTATGATGCATGTGTTTTTTGGATTAGTAAGGTCACGAAGCGATCAATTGGGTTGATTAGAAGTTTAGGGGATCTGTGTCTCTTTATTATTGCTTTGTTGCTTAATCAGCATCTTATTATTGGTCCTTTAATCTCCGTATTTCTGATTGGTTACATTCTAAACACTACGTATAATCTAATTAATAAGTTTATATTAAAAAAAAGTTGTCTCTAAAGCACAATTTTAGGAGGAATCGGAATGAGTAAACATACACAACTCGCTGAGAACATAATTAAACTAGTGGGTGGTCAAAAAAATATTAAAAGCTTACGTCATTGTATTACGCGCTTGCGATTTGAATTATATGATGAATTAAATGCAGATACTGACGCTATTAATTCGCTAGATGGAGTAATCACTGTCGTTAAGGCGAGCGGCCAATACCAAGTGGTCATAGGTAACGAAGTTGCTGATGTGTACGAAGAAATTAATAATCAACTAAAAAGCAACAAAGTCGTCGAGCATGAAGATTATGAAGATAGTACGAAAGGTAATAAAGTAAATATTCTAGACAAATTTATTAACTTTATTTCAAGTCTATTTCAACCATTTTTAGGTGCACTAGCTGCAGCTGGGATGATCAAAGGACTTGTTGCTATTTTTGGATCTTTTGGACTAAATGTTGATAATAGTGGTTTAGTCGCCATATTGAATATTGCTGGAGACGGATTTTTTCAGTTTCTCCCTATTATGCTAGCAGTCACTGCAGCGAGGTCATTAAAACTTAATGTTTTCAGTGCATTAGCGATTGCTAGTGCGCTTCTATACCCAACTATTGATAGCTTAGCCAGTGGAAATTCAGCTTTTATTTTATTTGAAAATACAATATTCCAGTCTGACGTCTATCAGACTTTCCTAGGGCTCCCGATTATTTTACCACCTGGTGGATATTATGCAACAATTATACCGATCATCATCGCAATTTGGTTCGGAGCTAAGATAGAAAAAATAGCAAAAAAAACTATCCCTAAGTCTGTTCAAACATTTTTCGTACCATTTGCTGTACTGTTAATTGCTATTCCAATTTCTATACTAATTATTGGTCCAGCCGCTTCATGGTCATCAGACTTGGTTGGAGCCCTATTTAAATATTTATACGAATTGAATACAATTCTTTTTGGTGTATTAATTGGAGGACTTTGGCAGCTACTTGTTATGTTTGGTTTACATTGGGGACTGATTCCAATTGCTATATTACAAGTTGTTGAACAAGGATACTCTCCTATATTTGGTGCTAGTGATGTTGCTTGGGCGGGAGTTATGGGTGTATTGTTGGCTGTATTTTTTAAAGCAAAAGATACACAAACTAAAGAAATTACCTTACCTGCTACACTTTCATCTTTCTTTGGTATTACTGAGCCTGGAGTATATGGTACTTTACTGCCTCAGAAGCATTTATTTATCATTGCATTAATTGCAAGTGGGATTGGCGGGGGCTATTCAGGTTATTTTGATGTTGTTCCATATCGTATGGGTGGGCTTGGTATTTTCAGTCTAGCAAGTTATATACCTGATAGCGGAGAAATTACCATGAATGTATGGCATCGACTCATATCTTATATTCTAACATTCATCATTGCTTTCATCATTACTCTAGTCTATGAGCAGCGTAGAGAATTGAAAGCTGAAAAAAATATTCGCCCAGTGGAAGATGGAACAAGAACAAGTGGAAATGGTTGAATCATTAGCTCATGATTTAGAAAAACCCCTCTTTCCATTATAAGAGGATATTTCGAGGCAATACTAGAATCTAATATTGATGACAATGAAAAATTGCATAGATACTTAACAGTTATAAAAGTAAACTTAGAGAAAATCAGATAGAAATATCGGTTCTATGTTAACTTGGGTGGACAATTTTAGTCCCTTATTTAATTAAAAAATTTGAACACTTTTCATGGTAGTTATTAAACTGCTATGAAAAGTGTTTTTTCGTTATTTTAACTTTTGCAAAGTCATTACATCACCTTCGTTTATTCTCTTTATACTTTTACTTCTAATTCTTATTTATCGATATAATTATATATAAATAATTATTGGTTCGTAATTTCTAACACTTGGAGAGTGTAAAATATTTTGTGTAAATAGAAAAAAGGAAGTCCCTTCTGTAGAATAGAGTTACCACAACACATTCACAGAAAAGAGGACTTCCATATGAACGATTTTACTACAGAAATTCTAAAGACTCTAGCGAACAAAGGCGATTTGAATGAATTATTCCGTGTCCATTTGGAAAAAGCTGTCAATACGCTTCTCAAAACGGAGTTAACGGCTTTCCTCGATTACGAAAAGTACGATCGCATTGGTTTTAACACGGGTAATTCTCGTAACGGCTCCTATGACCGTACGGTCAAGACCGAGTACGGGGAACTTCATCTCCAGATTCCGCGCGACCGCAACGGCGAGTTCAAGCAACAGACTGTTCCTGCTTATAGACGGACGAATGATACCTTAGAGGAGACCGTCATTCACCTCTTCCGAAAAGGTATTACCATGTCGGAAATCGCAGACTTGATTGAGAAAATGTATGGGCATCACTACACGCCCCAAACCATGTCCAATATGACTAAATCATTTACGGAAGAAGTCACTTCATTTAAGGAACGTGAGCTTCATGACCGTTATGCCGCTATTTATATGGACGCAACCTATATCCCTTTAAAGCGGAAAACCGTCGCCAAGGAAGCCATTCATATCGCAGTTGGCATTCGCCCGGACGGTTCAAAGGAAGTGTTGAGCTATGCAATTGCACCAACTGAATCTATCACGATTTGGGAAGAGATTTTAATAGACCTCCATGAACGTGGCGTGAAAAACGTCCTCCTTTTCATCACGGATGGCTTAAAGGGGATGGCAGGGGCCGTGCAGCGGTTCTACCCCAAAGCCCGTTTTCAACATTGCTGTGTGCACGTTTCCCGTAATATCAGTCACAAAGTGCGTGTCGATGATCGTAAGGAAGTCTGTGATGATTTTAAAATGGTGTATCAAGCGTCATCTAAAAAGGCGGCATTGGAAGCACGTGGTGCTTTTGCGGAAAAATGGAAAATCAGCTATCCAAAAATGGTGGAATCAATTCTTTCGAACGATTACCTGCTCACTTTCTATGATTTCCCATTAGCCATACGCAAGAGTATTTACTCTACGAACTTGATTGAATCCTTTAATAAGCAAATCAAGAAATACAGCCACCGCAAGGAACAGTTCCAAAATGAAGAGTCGATGGAACGTTTCTTAGTCTCGTCTTTTGATACTCACAACCAAAAATTCCTAGGTCGCAGTCATAAAGGTTTCCAACAGGCCGAAGGCGAGCTCGAACAAATGCTGAGTCAACCGATGGAGAATTAGAAACAATCTACAGTAGGGAAGAACCATTTACACAAAATTATTGACGCTCCCCAGTCTTATGGCTATAGGCTATGTGATGGTTATATCAAAGCAGGGGAGCTTGGTGGTGAACCGAAGCATTATTTACCTCGGAATCATGATTTTTTTTGAGAGTTGTATAAAAGTTACTATTCGCTTATTATCTTTTATATATTGGCATTTTTCGTCTATAATTTGTAGATTGCATTTGTTTTAAACAGAATTCTTTATTAAACAGAAACCTACTATATCCTATTTCAACATATTAGATTAACAAGACAATGAATATGATCCTTAAATTTAAAAGTTATATCTTGTTTGATAGTATCTATACGATTTGTGTTTAACTGATACTATTGCTTCAAATAATTGAACGATAATAAAGTTTTTGTTACCTGAGTATTGTAAAAATTGGATTAAAAGTAATTTGAGTTTGAGTAAAAAATTATCAGTTGGAGCAAGTATAAATAAATATAAAGCATTCACAATGTTTATCAAAATGCTTATCAAAATGCTTATCAAAATGCTTATCAAAATGTTTATGGCTATAATAATTTCTCACAAAAGCAACTTTCTTTCAAAGAGAGTTGCTTTTTTTGTATCCTCAAATGTCTTTATTAGTGTAAAGAAAAATGACCTTTGAAAATTGAATACAAAATCTATCAGTACTTTCCATTTGCAAGAAGCATTTCTCAATTACGCCATGATGAGTAACCGGAGCGATAAATAATTGAGAGAAGAATTGTCGAATTCGAGCCATGATTTGCAAATGTAATAATGATACTTCCGTAATCAAATTGGCTCGCCATCACTGGGGAGAGGTGAAAATCCTATGTGCTTTTTGACATGAGCAGCTGGTAGATAAATAAATGTTTTTATAATTTGTAACTTATGTTTTTTCGTGAGGCGCTGACGTAGGAAAGAGAAGGCGGTAGAATGAAGACAGCCACTCGGCAAGATATTATCAAGTTGGGATTTTCACGGTATTACGCTGACAAGATCTTCAGGGAATGCAAAGCTCTTTTGGTCACTAATGGGTATTCTTTTTATCGCAATAGTAAGATTAAAAGGATACCTGTGAGTGTCATTGAAGAGGTCTTACACATTTCTTGGGAGGATGAATACTGATGAGAAGAGTTGCAAATGTGTACAAAGACGAGAAGAGAGGAACGTGGTATTTTTCATTAACTTTGGGTTATGATCGTTTCGGAAAGAGAATTCAACCCACTAGAAGAGGATTTAAATCACAAAAAGAAGCAAAAGATGCGATGGAGGAATTGAAAAAGAATTATTCTGATTCTCAAGAAATTTATTTACAAGGGATTACTTTTCGTGAGTTTTATAAGAAGTACTTTTTTCCATGGTATAAACTTGGGACGATTGAGAAAACTTACGTAAAAACCGATAAGACTTTAAAACGTGCTTTAGCTTATTTTGGAAACATGCAAATGGAAAAAATTCGGCCAATTCATATTCAAGAGTTTCAACAATTTCTTGTTCAAGAATGTTCTGTCACGAATAAAGAAGGAAAAATACGTCCGCTTTCGAACAATTATATTAAACAGATTTTTAATAAGTTACGGATTATTTTTAAACGTGCGGTAGTTTTGGAAGTCATTGATGAGAATCCGGTAGATACTATTGGGAAAATCAGAACCCAGCGATCGGTTGTGGCATTTTGGACTGTTGATGAATTTAAGAAAGTATACAATTGTTCATATCGATGTGATTTCCAAGAAGCCTTTTATAAACGAATGATGCGCTTTTTATTCGTGACTGGACTTAGAAGTGAAGAACTTTTTGCGTTACAGTGGCCAGATATTGATTTTCGTAAAGGAACTTGTAGTGTGAGTAAGTCACTCTATATCCGAACAAGAACGGATTATGATTTCTCAGATACTAAAAATACTTCAAGTATCCGAACGATTACCCTAGACAAGCAAACGATAGAAGACTTAAGGGAATGGAAAGAATCTCAAAAAACGATTGGGGATGACTTGGGCTTCATTTTTACCTTTGATGGTTTGCCGCCATCTCCAAAGACATTTTTAGGTCGAGTAAAAAAATTAGCTGAAGTTGCTGGTGTCAAACCGATTCACTTACATGGATTACGTCATTCTCATGTGGCATTTTTGATTGAGCATAATAACAATATCTATGCCGTTTCAAAGCGCTTGGGGCATTCTTCTGTTAAGACAACTTTAGATAAGTATGGGCATCTTTATCCCGATACCAATCAAACTTTAGCAGATGAATTTACCAAATTTGAAGTGTAATTTTTTTTGCGATTTACTGCTGTCAAATTACTGTCACGAGCCGTTTTTAGCCGATTTTTGAATTTCCGATGTTGATATACCGGTCTTTAGAGGCTAGTTGTCGGAATCGAAAATGGACGACGATGATGAACCTAAGAAATAGCAAGGGATTCTTGAAAACAAGTGAAAGGAATAGGCCGTTTTCATCAAGACTTCCGCCCAATCACCGCCCAGAAAAAAATTAGGGCGGAGATTTTTTATGAAAACATCATTTCTAAATGACCTGTATTTTTCTGATTTGCCTACGATTTGCCGACGTAAAAATTCATGATTTGGCAAATAAATTTTCGTAATAGTTGGGCAAAAAAAGTAAAAAATTCCATTATCAAATAAGTAAGCCCCCTAAAACTTGCCAATGGTAGTTAGTTTTAGGGGTCTTTTTCATTTTGAGACATATTATTTGAAAGCAAAAGATTCAAATAGGAGATTTTTATTAAATATTTTTGAGCAGAACACATGAAATAAAAAAACATAAGTATTATGCTATTAATGTATGGTAAAGGAAGCTAGTTTTACCATTAAAAGGAAGGGGAGAACAATATGAGTAAAAGCAAGGTTATTATCGTAGGTGCTTCACACGGTGGACACCAATCCATCCTTGAATTATTGTCAAGATATGAAGACGATGTCGAAATTACATTATTTGAAGCAGGTGATTATATCTCATTTATGTCATGTGGGATGGAATTGTATTTAGAAAACCAGGTTACTGACGTCAATGATGTGCGTAACTTTAGACCTGAAAATTTCCCAGAATCTAATGTGCATATTTTAAATAATCAACTTGTTCAATCCATTAATGCCGATAATAAAACAGTAACAGTTAAAAATAAATTAGACGATACCACAGCAGACTATGAATATGATAAATTGATTTTAAGTTCAGGGGTTACACCAAATTCACTTCCTGTCCCTGGTACAGAATTAGAAAATGTCTATTTAATGCGGGGATATGATTGGGCGACAAAAATTAAAGACAAGTTAACCAACCCTGAAATAAAGAAAGTAGCCGTGATCGGTGCGGGTTATATTGGGATTGAAGCTGCCGAAGCTTTTCAAAAAGCAGGTAAAGAAGTCATTTTGTTAGATATGATTGATCGGCCTTTAGGAACTTACCTTGATAAAGAAATGACCGATATATTAGCCACCCACCTGACCGAAAATGGGATTAAAGTAATGACTGGGGCAAAGATTGAAGCGTTTTTAGGGGATCAAAAAGTTTCAGCTATTCAAGTAAACAACGAAGAAATTTCGGTGGATTTAATTATCCAAGCAGCAGGGGTGAAACCTAATACAGAATGGCTAAAAGGCACTGTCGATTTGGATGACCGCGGCTGGATTATGACCAATGAATATTTACAAACCAATTTACCAGATGTTTATGCAGTCGGGGATGCAACTTTGGCTTATTCTGTTCCTGCTAATGCCAAAATGCCGATTGCGCTAGCGACAGTGGCTAGAAGAGAAGCGAGATATGTTGTGAAACATCTATTTGAAAAAGTACCAAGTAAACCATTTGGTGGCGTTGTAGGTTCTTCTGCATTGAGTGTCTTTGATTATCATTTTGCGGCTAGTGGCTTAAATAGTTTTACAGCGCAAAAAGCAGGTAAAAACCTTTACACTTCTTATTACGAAGATACGTTACGACCTAAATATGTGCCAGAAAAATTTGGCAATAAAAAAGTTTCAGTCCAACTCTTCTTTGATCCAATCACGCATCAAATCTTAGGGGGAGCAGTTTTATCTACCTATGATATTACTGCCCAAGGAAATGTTTTAGCATTGGCGATTCAAAATAAAATGACCATTGAAGACTTGGCAGAAGCTGATTTCTTCTTCCAACCAGGCTTTGACCGTCAATGGAGCTTGTTAAACTTAGCGGCACAACATGCATTGGGCGAAAAAGAATTTATTGAATAGCCACTAAAAATGATTTTTTAGAGTAAACTAATTTTTAAAGGGAATTTTTGTAATGCAATTCAGACGCGTATATTGTTAGCAGAATTTTAAAAATGATTAGCAGTGTTAGGCGTGCATTTTTGAAGATTGCAATGAATAATTAAAAAGAGAATCTGGTTTACAGGTAGACGAATTATATAGTCACCTGTAAGCCTTTTTTATTTGCCTAAAAGCCAAAAAGGCCTTAAAAAGCTGGTACCGATGAATGAGTGAGCGCTAACGATGATGTTAGTTTCTTTAGTAAGAATCCAGTAAGAAAACAACTTACCATATTCTTACGTTACTTGCTTTAAAGATTATCTTTGCTATGGTGGAGAAGTAGTTGTTCCTTTATTTGGGATTAGAGGAGGTGATAGTCTTGCAAGATGAAAGTACGACGGTGGGCTATTGCCGTCTTAACAAAATAATCAAATATTAAGGAGCAAAACAAAATGTACATGATTTACGGAAAACAACGGAAAATTACTCAAGTTTGGACGCATATTAAGCGGCAACATACCGGAGAAAAAATTGCAGTGGTGGGATTTCCTAAAAAGCTACCAGAAAATTATTTACGTAATAAACAAATCATTTTTTATGAAAGTTTGACAATTAAAGATAAATGGCTCGCGCAAGCAAATCAGTTTTTAGCAAAATTTGAAGACGAATACGATGGTATCATCTTTTATGTTGATTGTACCTCAGAAGAAGCAAATGAAATGAAAAAAATTGCTGCAAAATATCGTAGTCTCGTCACACTAACAGTAGCCAGTGACTCGCCAATTTCTATTGAACATCATCCTTTAAAGCAGGTGGCATAAGTGTGGCGTCCTGTTATTTCCGAAAAAGTAATTAAAAGTGGTATCTTAATCAGCGGGTTGCGTTTAATGCAAAATCCAGCTTGGCGCTCTAACAAAGAAAAAAGGGAATTAATGATTTTAGGAAATCAAATTTCTGATATTATGGCTTTGCATATGATTTCAGACGAATTAATTGTGGGGGTTCCATTAAACCGAGTGGAAGTGAAGCTTTTAGAAGTGCCACGCTATGAAAATGATCAAGGATTTCATGTTTTAAGCCAAATTAGTGAATCAATTGAGGGCTATTTTATTCGTATTGAAAAAATTGCTTAGATAGTCAAAATTTTAACTTTTTTATTTGTACGTCAGGTGGAAATGTTATAAGCGGCAAAAATCACTTTTTTTGCGGTTAATGGTTTGAGTGGTTAGAAAAATAATGACGTTATATTCTAAATCATTTAAATTAGATACGAAAAAAGTTACTAAAAGAGAGTTGTGGACACAACTCTCCTTTAGTTTGTTTTATTGAATTTAAAAATAAAGTTTTTGCCTTAACTTGTAATTCCTGCAAAGTATTAGTTACGATCAAATGGATGATTTATTGGCAGTAAGCCAAAGTTGAAGCAGGAACTTTTCCTAATCGCTTCGTTTATTTTTCCAATTCTTTAATTAAAGTTTTCATTTCGTCAATTTCTTTTTCCTGGGCTTCAATAATACTTTCTGCTAGCTTTTTAACTTCTGGATCGGTCAAATCTGCTCTTTTACTCGTTAAAATTGCAATAGAATGATGGGGAATCATCGCCTTCATCCATGCAACATCATCAACTGCGGTTTGGCTACGGACCATAAAGAGAGAGCCCAAAAACAGACAAATACTCGTAATTAAGATTGCTATATTTATTTTTTTATTGGTATACATTTTCCACATAAACAGCAACATTACAATAGCCATCGCAGCCCCCATCATAATAGCCATGAAAACTCGGGTTTGGCTAAAGAAAATATGGTCGATTTTATATACATTCAAATACATCATACCAAACATCAAAATTGTAGAAACCCCGATCATCACTAAAAATTTTACATACTTTTTCATTCTTACTACCCCTTTCTTTTATCAGATGTCAAATAACGTAAAAATTTTCTTATATAATTAGTATAACGAAAAAGGTAAATTACGAACAATTTTATAACTTTCCAACGGAGAAGAATATTTTTATTACTTAAAAAAGAAGATTAAATCCCTATTTAAAAAGCTGCTCAAAATAGAAAATCCCCATTTTTACAAGTCTAATAGATTAAAAATCTTCCCCTGTTAAAGATGTATTTTGGTATAAGGAGAGGGTTCAAATTTGCACTGACGCTGATTATTCTTTACTCTAAGATTAAGAATGTTCTTTTTACAAATTTCGATGGCGATTTTAAAGAGGACTGGAAATCTTTTTTACTAGAAAAGATATAAGGAGAAAGACGATGAAAAAAATTGCGATTATTGGCGCAGGACCATTTGGATTAATTGCACTAGCCAGTTTAGTTAAAAAAGCTAGGAATGTTAATGAAGAAACAGAGATTCTAATCTTTGATCCTTATGGGCCGGGAGGAAGTGTATGGCGGAGTAATCAAAGCGGCGATGTGATAATGAATACGGTTTTGCAACATGTGACTTTGTTTTCAGAAGATGAAGGACCAAATCTAGCAGAGTGGAGTCAAAATCATGCTTTAGCTTTTTTAAATTCACTACCGATAGAGGAGCAAAAAAAGTTTATCGCAGAAACGAAGTTAGTAAGAAACGACTATTGTTCCCGTCGATATTATGGTGTTTATCAACGATGGTTTTTTAATGAAATTGCAAAAAACTTACCTAAAAAAATCCATTTACAACTTATTCGAGAAAAAGTGACTGATTTAACTTACGAAAATGAAAAAATTATGGTGAGAGCTTCAAAAGAATATTTCGTCACCGACGTTATTTTAGCTACCGGCCACTCACAAAATGAAGCGAGCGAGGTAGAAAAAGAGAATGGGGCTTTTGCAAAAAAGAATCATTTATTTTATCAACGTCCCAGTAACCCCGCAGATGCTCCCCTGGAAAAATTAGTGGAAGGACCAATTATTATTCGCGGATTGGGTTTGAGTTTTTATGACTATCTACCATTGTTAATTAATCAATGGGGCGGAAAATTTCTGCAAAAAGAGGAAGAAATGATTTACATACCGTCAGGAAAAGAAGAAAAAATCATTGTGGGTTCGGGAAGAGGATTACCCTATCATGCGCGCCCAACCAATCAAAAAATGCCAGGTGAAGACGCCCAGCCACAAATTTTGACCAAAAAATTTATGACCCAATTTCAAGGATCTGTTAAAGAACTCGTTGCGTTATTAAAAAAAGAAGCAGAATTAGTTTATTATCAAATTGCTTTAGCGAATGTTAATTTGAATTTGTCGGCTTTTTTGGCAGAGTATCGTGAAAAAGATGCCAATAGTGTATTGGAAAAATATCATATTCCTAAAGCTGTTCAACTTGATTGGAACAAACTTTTAAAGCCAGCTCAAAATGTTTTGGCAACAGATTTTCCTACTTTCATTTCTGATTATCTGAAAGAAGATATTGCGCAAGCAAAATTAGGAAATAAAAAGGGTGCAATCGCAGCGGCAATTGATACATTTAAAGAGCTGCAGGCACCTTTTGATTATATGTTGGATCAGGAAAAATTTTCACCTAAAGAATACTACCAAGATTTTTGGGGTGATTTTAACCGGAGCTATAGTTTTTTAACAATTGGGGCTCCTGTAATTCGACAAAAACAACTATTAGCCCTCTTTAAAGCTGGATTTGTAACGTTTTTAGCACCAGATATGGTGGTAGAGCAAAAAAATAATGAGTTTATAGCCTATAGTAAGCAAGATAAACAGCGAATTTTTAAAGGAAAGAATTTAATTGAAGCACGGCTACCAGGAACAAATTTGTCTAAAACGAAAAATCCCCTCCTGCGTCAAATGAAAAACAAGGGCTATTTGACACCACATACAGTGACATTTGAAGGAGAAAAACATGAAACCGGTGCGCTACTGGTGAATCGCAAAACCCATCAGGTGATAGACAGTAGGGAAAACCTTCAGTCTCATCTCTTTTGTTATGGGATTCCCCTAGAAGGCTTAGACTGGCTTAATGCAGCCTCCCCACGGCCTAAAAGTGATGACCGCGTCTTTTATTTGGCCAATCAAATCAGTGAAACTATTTACAAAAAAAATCCATAAGTTGCTGCTTTTTTGAAATACTAAACAGCTATCTATATAGGTTGGATACAAAAAAACGCCTAAACGTGTTTAGGCGGATAAAGACTGCTTTCAAATTCTATTACAATTTGTGGTTTTCCCAGCACGCTATATTTTTTTACAACAAATTGTTTGCGTGTATTGTAGCCCCCAGCGAGACTAACAGTACTGCCGATTGTAACATCCGCTAAAAATTTTAAAGCATGGTTAGCAATTAAACAATGAACATTATCCAAACGGAAGTAGACAAGAGGATGTTCGGATAGATGGACAACTTTGATTTTTTGAATGGTTCCTTTTAAATTCATCATTGTTACTCCTCCAATGCAGACCATTTTGCAATATTAATGCATGCAACATGGCGAATTTCATCGTAATCAATTTTTTGATTATCAACATATATACCGCGAGAATCGTAGCCTTGGATTTTGCCTACAATATCAGGCGAGTATTGTCCCTCTTCGTTTACTTCTTCTTTTTGGATAGCGATATTGTAGTCTTTTAAACGCGCTTCATATAAAATTCGCTCAATCTCATCGTAATCCATAGCAATTTTGGCGGGCCAGACATAAGCTTTTTCTGCTTTCTTCGCGTTCATTTGGCGGGTATGTTCGGATAAATAAAAACCTTTCCACTTTAATAATTTACGATCTTGATAAGGTGGTGGGGTACGCATATCATCACTTCCAACTTTTTGATAATTCTATTATACGAACGTATGTTTGTTTTGTAAAGAGAGAAGTGAGAATTTGGTGTAAAATGGACAATAGCCCTCTCTATTACTAGAGAAGGCTATCTGACTAATCAATATTATTATTTAAGGTTGGATCAAGACTATTACTAAAATTCATGTTATTTCTCGTTTAAACAATGTATTCCCTAACCTCTAATACATCTCTGTAACTCTGTAGTTACGCCAAATGGATTAAATTCAACGAAATAAATCAATCTATCGCATAACAATATTTTTCGCGTAGCATTAAGTATAACAGATAGATGACCATAAAGACGGATAAAATATCAACTTATCAAAAACTTAATTTTTATCAAAAAGAGGAAAAAATCAAATTATTGGCACCTATAAAGTTTAAAAGATAAAGAAAAAAGACAATTGCATTCATAAAAAAAGAAAAAAGGATAATCGCAAAATGGATAGTAAGATAAGAATAACCTTTAGGTCGATAGTTGGAATAACGCTTGCCGTGATAAACAATGACTAATAATAATAGACAAATCGTCAGGATACCTTGCAAGATTAATCCAATAAAACGCCAAGTATGATTATCAGTATGTAACTGTAAAAAATAGGCTCCAAAAGTCAAAGCATCAATTAAAATCGCGATAAATGGCATAAAAGTCTCCTTACGGGTGGGTTTACTACTAGCGAGAACGCTTCTTCCAAGTGTATAAAAACAAGTTATCCTTTTCATTGTAAAATGCGGAGTAAGGGATTTGAACCCTCACGTCCGTAATGGACATATGCGCCTGAAGCATACGTGTCTGCCGTTCCACCAACTCCGCTTAAAAAGAAACCACGATTTATTCTAAGCCAAGGTTATTTTTATTTCAAGAAAAAGGACTGATGAAAAGAGAATTGGTGTCAGATGAAAGGCTACATAAATGTTTCTGTTTGTTTTCAAGACGACCATTTGCTAGGGTATAAGGTGAAATAAATTTACAGAAAAGAAGGAAATAGATGGATACTGTTTTAATATTAGGTGGTTTATTGGGCGTAATTATTGGGATTATTACCTTGATACAAGCCACTACTAAGCAACGTAAAAAAAAGCCTAGTTTCGTGTTAATTGTCGCCTCGATAATGGCCTTATTATCTGGAAGCGGCGTAATCAATACTCAAAATCAGCAGACAATATCAAAGAAGCGGCAAACTACCACAAGTTTTAGTAGTCAATCTGAAGCTTCTGAAAAGAATATGGAGGAGAACAAAACAGGTAGTGGCAGCCTTCAGCAGAGTCCTAAAAAATTGCAAGCTTTGAAAAATGAGTTGGCCCAACTAAATTATGCTGGAAAACAAACAATTGAAATTAATCATGGCCAACCTACTTTTTCAAAATCTGAGCTGAGTACTAAAAGTGGCGCATGGGAAAAATATTACCCATTGGATACATTAAATCGGGCTACTGGCGCTGAAGCTTTGCTAAACCAGAGTTTGATGCCTACAGAAAAACGGGGTAGTATTTCAAAAGTGACTCCTACTGGCTGGCGTAATAAAAAAATCGGAGGCAGCTATTTATACAATCGTTCCCATTTGATTGGTTTTGCATTAGCTGGGGAAAATGCTAACTGGCAAAATTTAATCACAGGTACCCGCCAATTGAATAATCCAGAGATGTTACGTTTTGAAATGGATATTAAATATTATTTGGAGCAGGATAAAAAACATTTTGTTCGCTATGAAGTGACGCCCATATTTCGTAGTGATGAACTTTTGGCTCGGGGGGTCCACCTGATGGCCCAATCGATTGGTAGTAATGCGATAAAAATGAATGTATATATCTTTAATGTACAAGATGGTGTGAAGTTAAACTATGCAGATGGTACGAGTCAAATCCTAAATACTAAAAATTCAACTTCAAAATAAACAACGATTAAAAAATACCCAAACTATCAGACTTCTGACTGCCTATTATTCAGTCAGTAAAAGATAGCTTGGGTATTTTTAGTTTAAAGCGAGTAAATTATTTGCTTTTTGATAGTGATTTAATTGCTTATCGACCTTATCCAAACGGCGAGTGATGCGTTGCAGTAATTCTTTTGGTGCATGATTTTTTTCCTGTGCTCTTTTGGCTAGGAGTAAAATACACCGTTCTTTATCTAAGCGACTTTGTGTGCGATATAATGTAGCGACACGTTCAATATACTCATAGCGCTGGTAACTGGTTACTTCACAAAGATAAATGAATAAATCTTCAGCTTGATCATATCTTTTTAAATAAAAGTAATTTAATGCTTCTCGATAAAGTTTTAATTCAAAATCTTCTTTTGTATCGTTAAAAGGATGGTTTTCTAGCCACTCTTTGACAGAAACTTTTCGTAAAACGTGGCCACTATCATCTTTAACAATAATCACGGGTTGTTGTTTTTGTTGGCTTTTTTCTATTGGCATATTTTCACCTCCTAATTCCTGGATAACAAAGGTATTATAAAGGAAAAAAATTAGAAAAAGCGCCCAAATTTTTTAAAAAGATTGTCATAATTGAAACTTTAAACATTTCTTAAACGGAAGAAATCCATTAGACGAGAGATACCCAAAATTACCAACAGTCCGCCAAAAATTTGAAAAACAAGTAATACGCTGCGGAATGGGTTAAATAATAATAAAGCCCCAGCAATAATTAATAAGATGCTAAAAACAAACCAGCCAGTCCGCGCTGCGTTTTCTTTTTTCAATTGCAATTCTTGCACCAATTGGGTAATGCCACTAATTAAAATAAAGACACCTAAGAAAATTGGGATAATAGAGACAAGAGCTTTTGCAAAAATCAAAATTAGAAAAGCAGCTACTAAAAGTAAAATACCAGTTGTTAACTGTGAACCAGAATACCCACGTTTTTGTGCGCGATAATTGTTAATCAAATTAATCACACCCATGATCCCAAAGAAAGCTGCAAAAATGTAGACAATCACATTGAAAAAGGGTTCAGGTTTAATTAAAATTAAAATCCCTAAAATGCCATAAGCGATACCACTTAATAATAAATTTTCACGAAATGTTTTAAAAAAGTTATCCATAATAAAAACTCCTCTATTTTTTTCTATCTTCTTTTTTATTGTAACGAAAATTGACGAATAAAGAAAATAGTAGGTTCATTTTTGTAGATAAGGTAAAGATACTGGCAATTTGGCTGATAGCGTTTTTATGGTAAGATAAAAAAGAGAGGGGGAGAACATTTGACACCATTTACTGTCTTAATGTTGATTTTTGTCATTGTATTATTTGCATATTTATTGCTAATCGAAAGAGAGCTTATTTTTAAATCTCGCCGTAAGTCGACCAGCTTTTATCTTATTTTGTTTTTGGGATTGGGCACAATTGGCATGGTTTTAATAAATCCAACTACTTTAGATGAAAATGTTCGGGGGGTATTAGCGGGTATGATTATCTTAAGTTTTCTAATGGATGCCAAAGGGTTTACGGAAAGTCATATTAGTGTTAATGCAATGGATAAAAAAGGAATTCCTTATGGTGAAGTTGATCGCATTGTTTTGTTAAAAACGAAAAACCAAGTAAAGGTCAATTTTTTTCGGCGGGGAATGCGAGGGCCATTGTTTGTTTTAAATGAACCTCTAGAAGAAATCGTGGAATTTTTGGCGAATCATTTAAAAGAAGGTACTCCAATGGATATTTTGTTAGATGAAAAAAAATAGACTAGTACTAAACAGAATGTTTAGATGCTAGTCTATTTTTGTTTACAAATTATTTAAAAGTTAGGAAACGTTCGTCATCGCTTAAGAAGTCTTTTTCACCAGCTTCAGCTTCTTTAGAACCAAATACTAATTGTGAGCGTAATTGCCAGTTGGCAGGAATATTCCATTCTTTGGCAACAGCTTCATCAATAACTGGATTGTAGTGTTGTAAGTTAGCGCCAAGTCCAGCTTCTTCTAAAGCAGTCCAGGCATTCGCAGTGGCAATACCGTTTGATTGTTCTGCCCAATCAGGGAAGTTGTCAGCATACAATGCAAATTCTTCTTGTAAGTTTTTAACTGTATCTGTGTTTTTAAAGAACAAAACAGTACCAAGGCCGGCTTTAAACCCAGCTAATTTGGCTTGTGTATTTGGAAATGCTTCTGCAGGAGTTAAAGGTTTTAATGCTTCTTCAGTCATTTCCCATAATTTTTCATGAGCTTGTCCAAATAAGATGACAACCCGAGGTGATTGTGCGTTAAAAGCTGTTGGGCTATATTTAACTGCTTCTTTAATAATTTCTTCAATTTCTGTTTCCTTAAGGTTAACGTTACGTCCTAAAGCATAGATTGAACGACGATTTTTGATTGTTTCTAAAAAGTTTGACATATAATAACCACCTTTGTTTAATTAAGTAACAACGTTAGTATACATACTTACATTTAGTTAGTAAACTAATATGCTCACTTAAGTTTTTCTTATTAATAGTCGTAATAGTCGCAAATTTTGGTGAAAAAAAGACTCTATGGTAAAATTAAAGTACGAAAATTGAGGAAGAAGGATAAGACGCTTGAAAAATAAGAATTATGAATGGCTGAAGTCGGCATTGTTTTTAATCGGCTTAGTGGTCATTTTAGTAGCGGTACGATTATTTATTTTTACCCCAGTAGTGGTAAAAGGTGATTCAATGGATCCCACTTTACAAGATGGCGAACGGGTCATTGCATTATTAAATACCAAGGTAAAACGTTTTGATATCGTTACTTTTCCGGCTCCTGATGAACCAGATAAGTACTATATTAAACGGGTCATTGGTTTGCCAGGAGACGAGGTAAGCTACCAAAACGACCAACTTTTCATTAATGGTAAAAAAGTAGCGGAACCCTATTTGGCGGAATATAAAAAGCAATTAAACGATGGTATGCCATTGACTTTGAGCCCCAATCAAGAACCAAACTTTAATTTTGAAAAAGTACCAGCAGGTAAAATTTTAGTTCTAGGGGATAACCGTCGTATTTCAAAAGATACCCGTTCGATTGGTTTTATTGATGAAAATACCGTTTCGGGCGATGTGAAGTTTATTTTTTGGCCTTTAAAAGAAATTGGATTTATTAACAAATAAGTAAAGTGATGAAAGCAAAATAAAAGTTGACTATTGAACGTACTCGTTCAAATTGTCGACTTTTTTTTGTTATACTATGCTAGTAACACGATAACTTCAAATGCTTTAGGCAAGAAAGGGAGTTTGATATGACTTTACAATTTTTAATTGGCAATGGTGCTTTAGATCATCGCCAAACTTATATAAAAAAAGCGCAGGAATGGCTTAATCAAGATGAAGAAAATAACGTTTTTTTTCTTGTGCCTAACTATAATAAATTTGAACAAGAGCAAGAAATTTTAAAAGCATTAAAACCTGCGGAGACAGTTTCTTTTTCGACTATTCGCGCGCAAGTTTTTAGTTTTTACCGCTTGGCGTGGTTTTATCTGCAAAAAACTGGGCAACTGGCCAATCAAACATTGTCTGAGGCAGGGAGACTCATGCTTTTACAAAAAGTATTGGAAGAAAGCCAGTCAGAACTATTACTGTATCGCGGCGAAGTTGAAAAAAAAGGATTTTCTGCCAAATTATTGGGGCTGTACCAAGAGCTAAAAGTTGGTAATCTCGCCCCAGAAGATTTAGTCGCTACGTTATCTGAACCAGGAGCAAATGCAGATCAAAGTTTAAAATTTGCGGAATTAAGCTTAGTTTTAAGCCGTTATGAGCAGGAATTAATGAAACGCCAATTACAAGTAGTCGACCCTTTAGCTTTATTGACGAGCTATTTAAAAGGAGAAAACACTGGCAGTCTGTTTGCGCCGCCTAATTTAAGTAAGACCTTATTTATCGCAACTGATTTTCAAGAACTATACGCCCAAGAACGCTGTTTATTAACCACTTTAGCCCAAAAAGGTCATGTATTGCTGGATTTGGTTTTGGATAAAGCTTATGTAGAAAATCCTCCTGAAGCACTAGACCTCTTCCATGATACTGGTAAAATTTATTACCAACTGTTACAAAGTGCGCGGGAAAATGGTACGAAAATTTTAGTAGATGTAAAAGCTGCTCCTTTGACAAAAGCTCCTTTGCAAGAAGCGGTTGAAAGCTTTTGGCGCCACACACAAAATGATAACAGTAAAACACTTCCTGCTTTGCCAAAAGAAAGTATTCATCTTTGGCAAGCTTTAAAGCCTACTGATGAAGTCAATCGACTGGCCTTTGAAATCCGTAAATTGGTAGCCTCAGGTCACTATCGTTACCAAGATATTCAAATTCTGACGAATGATCTGGAAACATATGGGCACTTAATTCCACCAGTGTTTCATGAATTAGAGATTCCTTTTTATTTGGATCAGCAAGTTTCAATGGCTCAGCATCCGCTGGTTGAATTTTTGCAAGCTCTATTTGCACTCGGAGAATATCACTATCGGTTAAATGATATTATGCGATTATTGAAAACGGAGCTATTTATTCCGGATTACTTTTTTGAAAATACGCAAACAGGGTTACAAGATTACCGTGATGTAGTCGATCAGACAGAGAATGTAGCTTTAAAATTTAATTTTCAAGGCCATTTTTGGACACGCTCAGAAGACTGGCAAATTGTTCAATATGATTTTGAAAATGAGTCCCAAGAAGACGCGGATGAATTAACTAAAAATAGCAATCGCTTGCGGCAAGCTTTTGCCAAACAGATTGCAGAATTTTTGCAGCGGCTGCAAAAAAGTAGAACAGCTAAAGAAGCCGTGGCACGCTTATATCAGTTTCTAATGGCTATTAAAGCCGATGAGCGTATTAAAGAATGGCGGGAAAAAGATATTGCAGCAGGTGACTTGGAATTAGCCCGTAATCACGAACAAACGTGGTCAGCATTAATGGCGCTAATGGATGATTATGTTGAAATTTATGGCGAAGATACTTTCAATTTGACCAATTTTAGCCTGCTTTTTACAACGGGATTAGACAGCACATTTTATGGTAAAGTGCCTTCTGCCATTGATCAAGTTCAGTTAAATCAATTGGGATTAGCACGAATTGGTCAAGCCAAAATTACTTTTGCTATCGGTTTAAATGATAAAAATTTTCCCGCGCCGGTTTCTGATGATAGCTTGTTAACAATTGAAGATAGGGAAGTTTTAAATACAGCGTTAAATGATGAAAAACAGTTACGGGACTTAAGAACAGAAAGTGTGGCAAAAGCGCCGTTTATAGCCTATAAAGTCTTTTTATCCGCTTGTGATGAACTGTTTTTGAGCTACGCTGCCAATCATGATACCGAGCAAAACTTAAGGATTTCACCGTACTTACAACGCTTTGTTAGTCGCGGTTCGATAAAAATGGTGTTATTAGAGGAATTATCTCTCACTAGTGAACCCGATAATTTTGTAACAACTTATCGTAATCTAGTCGGCCAATTAAATTTATTGTACCGTCAAGCAAAAGACGAGAAATTACACTTAAACACAAAATGGCGTACCTTAGAAAATCTGCTGTTGGAATCTTCTTATCGCAATTTGGCGCAACGCGCTTTTGAAAGCCGTGATTATGTAAATACGCCAGTAACACTACCAAAAGAAGTGGCAGAAAAACTATATGGAAAAGACTTATATTCTTCTATTTCCCAGATGGAGAGCTTTTATCAGTGCGGCTATCGCTATTTTGCCAATTATGGGTTGCGCCTAAAGGAAAGAGAACTGTTTGGTTTAGATTCACTAACAACTGGGACACTTTTTCATGATGCTCTGGATCAATTTTTACAGGCTGTTTTTGCCAAACAAAAATTATTAGTAGAATTGGATGAACATGAGGCACAACAGCTTATTGATACGGTTTTACAACAAATATTTGCAGAACCTCGTTTTATGATTTTACAAAGTTCAGCGCGGATGCATTATTTACGTTATCGTTTAGGGAAGACGATTAAAAAAGTAATTTGGGTGTTACACAAACAAAGTCAACGCACGAAAATGACACCACTGGCAACTGAAATTGTCTTTGGACAACTAGCTGGTACAAAGGGTATCAAAGGAATTGAAGCTCCCTTGTCAACAGGGGGTAAACTAGCAGTGCGGGGTAAAATCGATCGTTTGGATATAGCGCGTACCAATGCGCATACTTGGCTAGGCGTAGTAGATTATAAATCTGGCGCAAAAGACTTTAATTTGCCTGATGCGTACTTTGGGCTTGCGATGCAGTTATTAACTTATTTAGATGTGGCGTTAGTCAATGCGGCCGAGTTAGTAGGAAATACTGATGTTAAAGCAGCCGGGGCATACTACATGCGAATTCAAGATCCAGTGTTAAAAGCAGAAGAAGCCAGCTTAGCTGAAGTTTTAAAAGCTTATAAATATAAGGGTATCTTTACTGAAGACAGTGAATTATATCCATTGTTGGATGATACATTAGAGGTAAAAGAACGCTCGGTTATTTATCCGGTATTAAGCAATAAAGACGGCTTGTTAAACAAAGAAAGTAATTCAAAGTCTTTTTACAAAGAAGATGAGTTGGAACTATTGCGCCGTCATAATCGCAATTTAATGAAAAATGCAGCTGAAAATATTGTTACCGGCAATATTACGTTGAATCCTTATAAAAAAAGCAGTGGTGAAAAAGCTTGTACCTTTTGCCTATTTCGTAGCTTATGCACTTTTGATGTCATGCTAGCGCAAAATGAGTATCACGAGATTCCGACGCTATCCAAAGAAGAAATTTTAAATGAAATCAAGGAGGAAAACAGCGATGTCTAAAACTCACCCAGTTATTCCGATTAGACCAGAAAATGAACGCTTCACAGATCGTCAGTGGCAAGCTGTTTTTGATGGCGGCGAGAACTTATTAGTGTCAGCTTCAGCCGGTTCAGGTAAAACCACTGTTTTAGTGAGACGTGTGATTGAAAAACTAAAAAGTGGCAGTGATATTGATCGTTTACTTATCGTAACGTTTACCGAAGCGGCGGCTAGTGAAATGAAAGAGCGGATTGAAAAAGCGCTACGCCAAAGTATCAATGAAGAAGGCAATAGTAATTTGCGTGCGCACTATCTTAAACAACTTGTCCTTTTGCCGCAAGCCAATATTTCTACGCTGCATGCTTTTTGCATGACCGTTATTAAACGTTTTTATTATTTGATTGACTTAGACCCCGTCTTTCGGCTTTTAAGTGATGAAACAGAAAAACTGTTATTACAAGAAGAGGTGTGGACTCAGTTAAGAGAAGAATACTATGCCAGTGATGATGAAGTATTTTTTAAATTAACGGAAAATTTTGGGAATGATCGTTCTGATGAAGGACTGACCGATTTAGTCATGCGTTTGTATCAATTTGCGTGTGCCGCCCCTAATCCTACTGAATGGCTCGAAAAATTGTCGGAAAATTATCAAGCAAACGAAGGTTTTCAAAATACCACGTTGTATCAAGAAGGAATTAAACCTGCTGTATTGGCAGAGCTGGAATTGGCACTGGAAAACTACGCTAAAGCAGTCGCTCTTAGTCAAAATGAAGCCAAGTTTGTAAAAGATGTGGAACTGTTGACAGGACAGTTAAATCAAGTGAAGCGGCTCCAAGAAGCAATTTTAAAAGATGACATGGCAATGCTTTTTGCTCAGATCGAAGGATTGGACTTAAAAACGAACGTTCGCAAAAAAAGAGGGGAATTAGCCGACCTTTCTGCCAGTATTAAAGAATTTCAAAGCACTGCAAAAGAAAGTGTCGCACAAGTCGCCACCTATTTTCCTTATTCAGAAGCTACGATGAATGATTTGCTAACGGAATCGTATGAATTAGTAGAAAAAATGAGCGAAGTGACTAAAGCTTTTAGTCTGGCTTATACGCAAAAAAAATTAGCCAAAGGGGTATTAGACTTTAATGATTTGGAACATTATACTTTGGCAATTTTATCAGCTCCAGAAAGCCCGGCGGCAAACTATTACCAAGAGAAGTTTACAGAAGTAATGGTCGATGAATATCAAGATATCAATCGCTTACAAGAAGCAATTTTGCGTTATGTCAGAGACAATACAGAAGATGCAGGTAATATGTTTATGGTTGGCGATGTGAAGCAGTCTATTTATGCTTTTCGTTTAGCAGATCCAACTTTATTTATTGAAAAATACAATGACTACCAACTTAAAAAAAATGGCCGAAGAATTGTTTTAGCAGAAAATTTCCGTTCCCGTAAAGAAGTCCTCGATTTCACCAATTTGGTTTTTGAGCAATTGATGGATGAACGGGTAGGCCAAATTAATTATGATGAGGCGGCTACTTTAATAGCAGGTTTTCCTAATTTTCCTGCCAGTGATTCTTTTCAAACAGAATTACTTTTATTTGAAAAAGGTGGCAAAGAAGATGTCAAACATTTTGAAACGCGTCAAGCTGGTGAGATTCAGTTAACAGCTTTGAAAATAAAAGAATTAATCACCCAATCTTTTGAAATTTATGATAAAGAAAAACAAATGATGCGCCCACTTCAATATGGCGACATTGTTTTATTAACGCCAACTAAAGGCAATAACCAAATTATTGTAGATACTTTTTATGACCTCGGGATTCCACTGGAAATCACAGATGCAGAAAGCTATTTTCAAACTACCGAAATTCAAACGATAATTAGCTTATTGAAAATTATCGATAATCCTTATAACGATATTCCCTTAGCTTCTGTTTTGCGTTCTCCTATTGTTGGGTTATTAGAAGATGAGCTAGCACAAATTCGTTTGCAAGATAAAAATAGTTTTTATTTTGAAGCTTTACGAGATTATGGCGTTTATGGTTCAGACGAACAATTAAAAGAAAAAATACAAATTTTTTTAAGACAGCTGGAAAGCTGGCGCGCTTTTTCAAAGCGAAATGCTTTGCCCGATTTAATTTGGCGACTTTATGAGGAAACGGCGTATTTGGATTATTGTTTAGGATTACCCAATGGCATTCAGCGCCATGCTAATTTAATCGCATTGGTTGAACGGGCAAAAAATTATGAAAAGAGTAATTTTCGCGGATTGTATCAATTCATTCGTCTAATTGAAAAAATGCAGGAAAAAGATTTAGACTTAGCCGAACCAGCTACAAAATCGGTAGAAAATGCGGTACGGGTCATGACAATCCATGGGAGTAAAGGGTTGGAATTTCCTATTGTCTTTTTGTTAGATATGGCACGCGATATTAATCGTCTTGATTTTAATCGCAATTATATTTTTGAAGAACATTTAGGTGCGGGTATTAAATATATTGATCAAACCCGACAAGTAAGTTATGAAACGATGCCTTACCAAGGAATAAAACAAGTGCGCCTCAATAAAGCTTTTTCAGAAGAAATGCGCAAACTATATGTGGCCTTAACGCGAGCAGAACAAAAGTTATATTTAGTGGGATCTTATGAAAGTAAAGAGAAAGCACTGCAAGCATGGCAAGTCGCACTAACACAAGAAAAGAAAATCTTGAACTCAGCCCTGCGCTTAAAAGGTAGCCATGTGCTACTCAATTGGGTAGGAATGACACTAATGCGTCATCCCGATATGGAAGCTGTTTTTAGTGAAGCAAAAGATCGTAGTTATACCGTGGCAAGTCCGGCTCATTTTACAATTCAGTGGTTCAACCAAGAAAAAGTAAAAAATTGGCGGGAGAGTTATACCAGTCTGGCAACGGATGAGGCAGTAGTAGAGACACAAGTAAATATTCAGCCGGATTTAATGCGCGTAAAGGAGCGTTTAGATTTTGTTTATCCGTACGAAAAAGCGACAATGACCACCAGTTATCAATCTGTCACAGAAATCAAACGGGTATTTGAAGATCCAGATAATACGCAAGAAAACCGGTTAGATTGGCAAAGTAGCTTGGAAAAACAGCAGACAGTTAATCGTTATACAAATGAAAATCTAGCAATACCTAAATTTATTGCTGAAACAAAATTAGATGCGGCAAGTGTTGGAACGGCTACTCATATGGTGTTACAATTATTACCGCTAAAAAAAGCACCCACTGAAGCAGAATTGGCGCAGTTTATTGCGCAACTTGTCGCAGAAGGAAGTTTAACAACAGAATTGGCAGGAGAAGTCTCTATTCCCGATATTCTTTGGTTTTTTGCGACAGCATTAGGGCAACAATTGATTGTACAACAGGAGAAAGTACATCGGGAAGAACCGTTTGCCATGTTGCAAAAAACAACAAGTATTTTTAATGATTATGATAATGAATCAGATGAATTGCTTATTCACGGAATTATCGATGGCTACGTATTAGATGATGAAATTTTACTTTATGATTTTAAAACGGACCATCTGTGGGAAGGTAATGAAGCCGAATTGGTAAAACGTTATCAAGGACAAATCAATCTTTATCGTCAGGCGCTGACAGAAACTTATAACCGTCCTGTTACACAGAGTTATCTGGTTTTTTTAAAGGGGCGTAAAATAATTTCGCTTTTGTAATCTTTTGTGCTTACAAAATGTAAGAAGCGTGCTATAATGTGTCAAAAGAGGTGACCGAAAGTGGAACAAGTTGTAGAAACTGAATTTTGTTTGTGTCCGAAATTTGAAAAAGCTTTTTCAATTTTGGGAAAAAAATGGAACGGTTTGATTCTCGATGTATTATTAGAAGACGGGGCCCAACGCTTTGTCGATTTAGCTAATAAAATTCCGGAAGTAAGCGATCGGGTATTAGTGGAACGCTTACGAGAACTAGGTGCTGAGGGTATCGTGGAAAAAGAAGATAACCTATATCAGTTGACCAAAAAAGGACATGATTTGGAAGCAAGCCTGATTGCTGTCAAAGATTGGGGTAATAAATGGATTGATGCTTCAGAATGCAGTTGATTTTCTGACAAAAGTTTTGTACACTAGATACAATTGAATAAGAAGCAATGATGGAAACGAGTAATTTGGTTGATGCGAAAAAAGGGAGTCCTGTCACAGACTGAAAGCAGGGATCGTCATCGAAAAATGAAATTCACTTCCTAGCTTGCTTAGTGAAAACTAAGCCGGTTGTCTAGCAATCGTTATTAAAATTAAGTGCGTTGAATTTTAACGAATTAGGATGGTATCGCGAGACCTCGTTCCTTTAAGGACGAGGTCTCTTTTTTATTTGCTAAAGTCAAGATACAACCTCACTTTTTTGGATGAAGAGGCTAAATTCATGTGAGAGAATATCTTTAATTAAGGAGGAACAAAGATGTCGTTACAAGCCAAATTGGAATCGTTGAAAAATGAAACCATGGAAAAAATTGACAACGTCAGTGATTTACAGGCGTTAAATCAAATTCGAGTGGAAATATTAGGAAAAAAAGGTCCTATTACAGAAGTTTTGCGCGGTATGAAAGATTTATCAGCAGAAGAGCGTCCTAAAGTTGGGAGTTTTGCCAATGAAATTCGCGATGAATTGACAAAAGCTATTGAAGCGCGTAAACAAATATTAGAAGAGGCTGCTTTAACGGCTGCTCTAGCAGAAGAAAGTATTGATGTAACATTACCCGGACAACAAATAAATAAAGGAAATCGCCATGTTTTAACCCAAATTATGGAAGAAATTGAAGATATCTTTGTCGGTATGGGCTATCAAGTTGTCGAAGGCTATGAAGTTGAAAGTGACCATTACAACTTTGAACGGATGAATTTACCAAAAGATCACCCGGCTAGAGATATGCAAGATACTTTTTACATTTCAGAAGATATCTTAATCAGAACTCACACTTCACCTGTTCAAGCTCGGACAATGGAAAAACACGATTTTTCTAAGGGGCCATTACGGATGATCTCACCAGGAAAAGTTTTTCGCCGCGATACAGATGATGCAACCCATAGTCATCAATTCCATCAAATTGAAGGTCTAGTTGTCGATAAACACGTCACGATGGGGGACTTAAAGGGAACTTTAGAAGTGATGATGCAAAAAATGTTTGGGGAAGATCGCAAAATTCGCTTACGTCCAAGTTATTTTCCTTTTACCGAACCATCTGTTGAAGTGGATGTGAGCTGCTTCAAATGTGGTGGTGCTGGTTGTAATGTTTGTAAATATACCGGTTGGATTGAAATACTAGGCGCAGGAATGGTTCATCCAAACGTTTTAGCAATGTCTGGGATAAATCCAGAAGAATACGCTGGTTTTGCTTTTGGGATTGGACCAGATCGGGTTGCGATGTTGCGCTATGGTGTTAACGATATTCGTAACTTCTATCAAAATGACCTGCGCTTTTTAAGTCAATTCAAAGGAGAGTAAAAATTTATGTTAGTTTCTTATAAATGGTTAAATGAATATTTAGACCTTACTCAAATTTCTCCGCAAGAATTAGGAGATAAAATGTCTGTCACAGGCATTGAGGTAGAAGGTATTGAAGTCCCAGCAGAAGGGCTAAAGAAAATTGTCGTAGGAAAAGTTGAAAAATGTGTACCTCATCCAAATTCTGATCACTTATCGATTTGCCAAGTCGATATCGGAGCAGAAGAATTATCCCAAATCGTCTGTGGTGCCCCTAATGTTAAAGAAGGAATTAAAGTGATTGTAGCCTTGCCAGGTGCACGCATTGCCGATAACGTAAAAATTAAAAAAGGCAAAATGCGTGGCGAAGTTTCAAACGGTATGATTTGCTCTTTACAAGAACTAGGTATTTCCGAAAATGTTGTACCAAAAGAATTTGCCGATGGTATTTATTATTTGCCACAAGATGCCGTTGCAGGAGAATCTGTTTTTCCTTATTTAGATTTAGATGATAGTATTATTGAATTATCTATCACACCCAATCGCGCGGATGCCTTATCCATGCGAGGCGTGGCCTATGAAGTCGGTGCGATTTACAATCAAAAGCCTCATTTTAAAGATGAAAAAGTAGTTGAAAGTGATGAAGTAGCTCGTGATAAAATTAAAGTCAGCGTAGCAGATGAAAAAGATGCGCCATCTTATCAAATTCGCATTATTGAAAACGTGAAAATTGCCCCTTCACCACAATGGTTGCAAAATCGCTTAATGAACGAAGGAATTCGTCCAATCAATAATGTAGTCGATATCACCAATTATATTTTATTATTATTTGGGCAACCATTACATGCTTTTGATTACGCTAAATTAGGTAGTCAAGAAATTTTAGTTCGTCGTGCGAATGCAGGGGAAACTCTTATTACCTTAGATGATGAAAAAAGAAATTTAACTCCAGAAAATATTGTGATTACTAACGGAGATAAACCGGTAGCTTTAGCCGGTGTAATGGGTGGCTTGGATTCTGAAATTACAGATACGACGACAATAGTTGCGTTAGAAGCTGCTTTGTTTGACCCATTGTCTATTCGTTTAACCTCAAAACAATTCAATTTGCGAAGTGAATCATCAGCGCGTTTTGAAAAAGGCATTAACAAAGGTGCAATTAATCAAGCCTGCGAAGTAGCTGCGGCTATGATTGCAAAACTTGCTGGCGGTACAGTTTTAAAAGGTGCGGTAGTGGGCTCTGCTGTTGAAGTTAAAAATGAAGAGGTTAGTATTACTTTAGCTAAAATCAATCGTTCTCTTGGAACAAATCTTTCTGTAGCAGAAGTAGGTGAAGTTTTTGAAGCCTTGCAATTTTCGTATACAGAAAGTGATGGATACTTTACTGTGACGATTCCACCTCGTCGTTGGGATATTCACATTGAAGCAGATATCATTGAAGAAGTGGCTCGTATTTACGGCTATGATAAAATTCCAAGTACTTTACCTAGCGGAGAAACTGGTGCGGGTTCTTTGACAAATGAACAATTAAAAACTCGTGAAGTTCGTAGCGCTTTAGAAGGTGCAGGCGTAACAGAAGCGATTAGTTATGCTTTAACCACAGAAGAAAAATCTCGTCAATTTATGATGCGCAAAAGTAATGTAACCCGCTTGGATTGGCCGATGACAGAAGAGCGTGCTGTTTTACGTATGAATCTGGTTAGTGGTTTATTAGATGATGTGGCGTATAATGTTGCACGCAAAAATGAGGCGATCGCACTTTATGAAATTGGTCGTGTCTTTTACCAAGATACCGATCCATTGAAAAATTTGCCATTAGAAGAAACCCATGTCGCTTTTGCTTTATCGGGTTTATGGCAAACAAAAGATTGGCAGCAATCCGGTAAAAAAGTTGACTTTTTCTTAGCTAAAGGAATTGTTGAAACACTTTTAACAACTCTAGGTGCAAAAGACATTTCTTATATCAAAACGACAGAAATGAAAGAAATGCATCCGGGACAAACTGCTGAAATTTACTTAGGCAGTGAAAAAATTGGTTTTGTGGGTCAAGTACATCCGACAGTAACTAAAGCTTATGATATCGGTGCAACTTTTGTGGCTGAATTAAACTTAGCCGCATTATTGACAGCTCAAAAAACACCTTTAGTTTATCAAGCTGTTTCTAAATTCCCAGCTGTAAGTCGTGATATTGCGATGCTAGTTAAAGAAGATGTTGCCAATCAAGAGATTGTGGCCGTAATCAAAGAAGCAGCTGGAAAATTCTTAAATAAAGTTAGTTTGTTTGATGTGTATCAAGGAGCTAATATTGAAAATGGCTATAAGTCACTTGCCTACAGCTTGACCTTTGTAAATCCAGAAGCTACATTAACCGATGAAGAAATCAATAAAGCAATGGAAAAAGTAACAAAAAATCTAACTGAAAAATTAACCGCAGAAATTCGGTAGTTAAAAAAGCTTTTATCAGCGTGATTGTAACGCTGATAAAAGCTTTTTAATGTTTTTCTTTAGTGAAATGAAGAATGAACAAAGGAATTAGTAAGATGATAGCAGAAAGAATAATTGTGGCAAACCCTAAAACGTTTGCGAATAAACTACTTAGGGTAGCGCCACAGACAAAACTAAAAATGATAATGGCCGTATCTTTGAACTTCGCGCTAGCTTTTTGATCGTGATGAATAAAAGCATCCCAAGTTGTTTCACCTAGTGTCCGTAAATTTCCAGTCATCATTAAGGAAGTAAAAGGACCCGCGTGAAGCTTGCGAAACTCTTGCAATTGGGCAGCCGCCGCTAACGACAGAAGAGCACTCGCTAATTTATCAGAAATATAAGGCGAGAGAAGCGCCACGACGACCATCAAGCTAATTTCTAGTATTAAAACAATTTTCTGACGGTTTCTTTGACTGGTATCATCTGCTAATTGATGTTGCAGAAAACGTGTTGCCGCACTCCCAATGAAAAAGGCTGTGATTGGCACAAGATAGCGTAAAATAGCCGCAAAATCACCTTGTCCTAAATTTAATCCTAATAAAATGAAGTTCCCCGTTTGCAAACCAGCAAATACTTCGCCGTGAAAAAGATAAGTATACGCATCTAAACCGCCAGCTGCAGCGGCTAAAAATACACCAATAATTAGCCTTTCATGTAGAGGATATTCTTTATCTTTCAATATTTTCACCTCACCAACTTTTCTTACTTTTAATCTAGCCGTAAGAAAAGATTTTGACAACTATTTTGTCTTTGTAAAAAAACGTGATTTAAGGAAACATTATCCTTAAATCACGCTTGGGTATAGGAATTACACTAAAAAAGTGGGCGAATTAGTTAAAATAGGCAATTCCCATAGCAGATTTTACTTCCACTAGGGTTTTAGCAGCAACTTCTTCTGCTTCTTTGGAGCCTTTTTGCAAGATTGCCATAACGGCAGCTGGATCTTTTGCTAACTCTTCACGACGAGCACGAATAGGCGCAAATTCAGCTTCTAACACGTCGATTAAATAGCGCTTGATTTTAACATCTCCTAAACCACCACGACGATAATGATCTTTTAACTCCGCGATGTATTCTTTATCGGTTCCAAAAACATCCAAATAAGTGAAAACCATATTGCCTTCTACTTGTCCAGGATCCTCGACGTGAATATGATTGGGATCGGTATACATACTCATAACTTTCTTTTTAACAATATCAGCAGAATCTGCAATATAAATACCATTTCCTAAAGATTTGCTCATTTTGCCGTTACCATCAATTCCAGGTAAGCGGCCCATACCTTTAGGCGGCAGCACAGCTTTTGGTTCAACCAACACAGGACTGTAAGTATTATTAAAACTATGCACGATTTCTTGAGTCTGTTCTAGCATTGGTTTTTGATCTTCGCCGACAGGCACAAGGTTTGCCTTGAAGGCAGTGATATCCGCAGCTTGAGAAACTGGATAGATAAAAAAGCCAGTTGGTACGCCTTCACCAAAGTTTTTTTGTTCGATTTCACTTTTTACGGTCGGATTGCGACGTACGCGTCCAACGGAAACTAAATTTAAAAAGTACATGGTTAATTCAGCCAGTTGGGGAATTTGAGATTGGATGAATAATGTCGATTTGCTTGGATCAAGGCCGACAGCTAGATAATCTAAAGCGACTTCTAACACATTTGAAGAAACTTTTTCAGGATTTTTAGCATTGTCAGTTAATGCTTGCATATCTGCAATCATAATATAAAGTTTGTTGTTGGGATCAGCTTGCATTTCCACCCGTTTTTTTAAAGAGCCGACATAGTGTCCTAAGTGCAGTCGGCCAGTGGGGCGATCCCCTGTTAAAATGGTATTTTTCAAGAGTTTTCACCTTTTCTAATTTCTATTCTCACATATGTCAGTGTACCTTTTTTTAAACTTTCCGGCAACTGCCAAAAAGGCAAATAACTGGAAAATAAGATAAGAAACTGGGAAAATAAGTTACTGTCAAAAAAGCAAAGAATTATTTGTGTAAACGAATACAAGTGACATTATGATGTTAAGAAAGCTATCAAAAAAACGCGTTATTATTGTCAGAAAAGTTCGTCAATTTTGATCTTTTTTTACGAAAAAACTTTACAAACGTTTTTTAATTTGCTTATAATACTACTTAAACCAAACATCAATAGAATTTAAATTTAAAACAGGAGTGACGCCAATGTCTATGATCGAATTTCAAAACGTGGAAAAATACTATGGTAAATTTCACGCGCTAAAAAATATTAATTTAAATTTTGAAAAAGGGGAAGTAGTCGTAGTTATTGGACCTTCCGGCTCAGGAAAAAGTACCATGTTGCGTTGTATCAACGGTTTAGAGCGGATTTCTTCAGGACATTTATTAATTAATGACCAAGATCTTTATAGTAAAAACGTTAAATTAACCGAGATGCGTAAGAACATCGGGATGGTCTTTCAACACTTTAATTTATATCCCAACAAAACAGTGTTAGAAAACATTACATTAGCGCCAATTAAAGTTTTAAAACAAAATGAACAAGAAGCTATTGCTTTAGCGGAACGTTTGTTAGATCGGGTTGGAATGCTGGATAAAAAAGATTCTTATCCTTCGATGCTTTCAGGCGGACAACAACAACGGGTAGCTATTGCCCGCGGATTAGCAATGCAACCACAAATGCTATTATTTGACGAACCCACTTCTGCTTTAGACCCAGAAATGATTGGAGACGTTTTAAATGTTATGAAAAAAATTGCCAAAGATGGAATGTCGATGATTGTGGTGACACATGAAATGGGTTTTGCTAAAGAAGTAGCCGATCGCGTTGTCTTTATGGCTGATGGTGAAGTAGTGGAAGAAAGTCGCGATGTCGAAAATTTCTTCAATAATCCTAAAACTGATCGCGCGAAACAATTTATTAGTAAAGTAATTAATCACTAAGATGACAGTCAGTTGTTTGGCGCAATAAAAGTGATTGGAGGAAAGTTGATGAAAAAAGTCTTTTCAGCGGTTTTTGCATTTGCAGCCGGACTGCTCTTAATGAGTGGTTGCGGTAAAAGTGTTGCAGATCAAGATATCGCCAAAGTGAGTAAAGAAAATAATCAAATTATTTGGGGAGTAAAATACGATACCCGTTTATTTGGGATGATGGATGTTACAACCAACGAAGTGAAAGGTTTTGATATTGATATTGCCCGCGGTATTACTGAAAAAATCTTAGGTAGAGATGGCAATGCCATTTTTGTGGAAGTTACTTCCAAAACACGAATTCCATTGCTAAAAAATGGGAATATCGATGCTATTATCGCTACGATGACTATTACAGAAGAACGTAAAAAGCAAGTTAATTTCTCGCAAGTTTACTTTGATGCTGGCCAGTCATTACTTGTGCCAAAAGACAGTAAAATTACTGGCGTAGATAGTTTAACTGCGGATGATACTGTTCTAGCAGTTAAAGGTTCCACTTCTGCGGTGAATATTCGTAAACATGCACCGGATGCTAAAATCTTAGAACTGGAAAATTATGCAGAAGCTTTTACCGCTTTACAGTCAGGACAAGGGGATGCTATGACGACTGATAATGCTATCTTGTTGGGAATGGCTTCGGAAAATATGAACTATAAACTAACGGGTAAAGCATTTACAGAAGAGCCATATGGTATTGCTATCAATAAAGGCCAAGATAATTTCTTAAAAGAAGTCAACAAAGCTTTAGATGAAATGCATGCAGATGGTACTTATGATGAGATTTATAACAAGTGGTTCCCAGATGACAATACTGGGAAAGTAAAATAAAGGAGGCCAGTTATGCTGACACTATTTCAAGAATACAGTGGTATGTTTTTTGAAGGGTTTAAATTTACAATATATTCCAGTATAATTGCCCTTTTCTTTAGTTTGATTATCGGAACATTAATGGCAATTTTACAACTTTCTAGTAATCGGGTTATCAAGTTTTTAGCCCAAGCTTATGTGGAATTTTTCCGTAATATCCCCTTATTGATTATCGCGATGTTCTTTTTTGTCGTTGTGCCCTTATACTGGGTTCAAATCGACGGATTTCAAGCTGGAACGATTGGCTTAGTCATTTATACTTCGGCCTTTATTGCCGAAACAGTGCGCTCGGGGATTCAGACAGTACCAAAAGGACAGACCGAAGCCGGACTTTCTCAAGGGTTAACTTATAGTCAAACCATGCGCTACATTATTTTACCTCAGGCGTTCAAAATTGTTGTGCCACCATTAGGCAATCAATTTATCAATTTAGTTAAAAATTCATCTGTACTAGCCATGGTGGCAGGCCTTGATTTAATGTATCAAGGAGATTTAATTGCAAGTACAACCTTTAATACTTTTGATACGTATATTATCGTCGCTTTGTTTTACTTAGTTTTAACATTGCCACTTTCTTATTTAATGAATCATTTAGAGAAAAAATGGGCCGTAACTGGCTAGAAAGGAGCGGATTAAATGAATTTCTTTGATGCATTTTCTTTTGTCAACTTGCGATTTTTAGTTGATGGCCTGCGGGTAACAGTGGAAGTATCCGTTCTGTCTATTATTTTTAGTTTTATTATTGGTGGTTTCGTGGGCGTGATTCGCTTTAGTAATATTCCTTTTTTATCAAAGATTTTAGGAATTGTGATCGATGTTATCCGTAACTTACCATTACTATTAATCATTTTCTTCACTTATTTTGCTTTACCACAAATCGGGATCCGCTTTGATATTTTCTGGTCTGCTGTGGTGGCATTAACAATTTTTGAATCGGCAATGTTATCAGAAGTCTTTCGGGCGGGGTTAAATGCTGTGCCAAAAGGTCAGATGGAAGCAGGTCTTTCAACTGGTTTGACATATGCGGAAACAATGCGTTCGATTGTCATTCCACAGGCTTTTAAATCGATGATTCCAGCAATTGTTAGCCAATTAATTTCTTTAATTAAGGACACTTCATTGGCTGTAATTATCTCGTTGCCGGAACTAACCCATAATGCAAAAATTATTTATGGTCAAAATGAAAATTATGTATTGCCGATGTTTTTAGCAATGACAGTTGCTTACTTTATCGTTTGCTATGCCTTATCTTTAGTCTCAAAATATTTAGAAACAAAACAATACAACTATTAAGCAATAACAGCAATCTTTTGCAGTGTGACAGTTTGACACCTAAAAAGATTGCTGTCTTTTTTATTGTAAATGAAACCTTTAGCCAATTTAGCTATCAAAGCAGGATTGGTCTAAAGATAGTCAGCAAGACTTGAAAAAAAAGGAAAAAAAGGCGAAAATAGAGACATTAGTGGAATAAATTCGCTTTAATGTTACATTAAAGCTTCAAAGGATGAAGTATATGGGAAATAAGCACGCAATCGGTTTAATCGATTCGGGTGTGGGCGGATTGACCGTTTTAAAAGAAGCGCTAAAACAACTACCAAATGAAAATCTAATTTATTTAGGTGATACAGCCCGGTGTCCCTATGGTCCAAGACCCGCTGAACAAGTAATTGAATTTACCCGTCAAATGACGCATTTCTTAATTCAAAAAGAAATTAAGCTCTTGGTGATTGCTTGCAATACCGCAACAGCAGTCGCGCTGGATGTGATTCGACAAGAAATTGACATTCCTGTTGTAGGCGTTATTTTACCAGGTACACGTGCTGCGGTTAAGGCAACCAATAATCATAAAGTTGGTGTGATTGGAACACAAGGAACGATCAAAAGTGCATCTTATCAAAAAGCACTACAAGAAAAGACACCAAATATGCAAGTGTTCAGTTTGGCTTGTCCTAAATTTGTTCCATTGGTGGAAAGTAATCAATTTTTATCGCCCGTAGCCAAGAAAACTGTAGCAGAAACATTGGTACCTCTGCAATATAGTGGCATGGATACTTTGATTTTGGGATGTACGCATTATCCGTTATTGCGACCGATTATTCAAAACGTAGTGGGTAGCCAAGTGCAACTCATTGATTCTGGCGCGGAAACGGTCGGAGAAGTAAGTGTATTGTTGGATTATTTTGAAATTGCAAATAGCAGTGAAAATAAAAAACCGCGTTATGAATTTTATACAACAGGATCAACAAAAATGTTTAATGAAATTGCTAATGAATGGCTGAATAATATCTCAGTTTGGTCTAAACACGTAAACTTAGAAGGGAATTAGAAAAATGAGACATGATGGCCGCGCCGTACAGCAGATTCGTCCGGTGACAATTAAGACAAATGTTTTTAAGCATCCAGAAGGATCAGTAATGATTTCTTTTGGGGATACACAAGTAGTATGTTCGGCTACAATTGAAAATCGCGTCCCCCGTTTTTTAAAAGACAGTGGTAAAGGATGGGTGAGCGCGGAATATAGCATGCTCCCCCGGGCGACTAGTTCTCGTAACCAAAGAGAAAGCACCAAAGGAAAATTATCGGGACGAACAATGGAGATTCAACGTTTGATTGCACGGTCTTTACGAGCTGTGGTCGATTTGGAAAAATTGGGAGAAAAAAGCATCATCGTAGACTGTGATGTTTTACAAGCTGATGGTGGAACCAGAACGGCAAGTATTACAGGAGCTTTTGTCGCATTGCGTTTGGCTGTTAATAAGTTATTACAACAAAACGAATTAGCCAAAGACCCTATTAAAGAGCATTTAGCAGCAATTAGTGTGGGCATTTTACCCGATGGAACTTGTGTAACGGATTTGGATTATACCGAAGACTTTTCCGCTTTAGTAGATATGAATGTAGTTATGACAGAAAGTGGTCAGTTTGTGGAATTACAAGGGACAGGAGAAGAAAGTACATTTAGTGGAGAAGAGTTAAACGAGATGTTGATCTACGCTAAACATGCCGTTAATGACTTAGTGGCTTTTCAAAAAGAAGCGCTTTTAGGTAAAGAGGAGCTGGGTAATGAAATAGAAGCGGATGCGCAAACAATCGTCATCGCAACTAAAAATCCTGGTAAAGCCAAAGAGTTTGCCGAGATGTTCGGCCAAGCGGGTTATCGAATTAAAACATTATTAGATTACCCAACAATTCCCGAAGTGGAAGAAACCGGGCATACATTTGAAGAAAATGCGCGGCTAAAGGCAGAAACGATCGCCCAAATATTACAGCGCCCGGTTTTAGCAGATGATTCTGGCCTTGCCGTAGATGTTTTAAATGGGATGCCTGGTGTTTACTCTGCCCGCTTTGCTGGAGAAGCAAAAAGTGATGCCGCCAACAACGCCAAATTACTTCACGAGTTAACGAATATTCCGGATGAAGATCGTACTGCCCATTTTCATTGTACATTGGTATTTGCGGCACCTTCAAAAGAAAGTTTAGTTGTTTCAGCAGATTGGCCGGGAAGAATTGGTCGTATTCCACGCGGTGATCACGGTTTTGGCTATGATCCTTTATTTATTCCGACGGGCATGGAAAAGTCTGCAGCAGAATTATCCGGTTCTGAAAAAAATGCCATCAGTCATCGTGGTCAAGCATTGAAAAAATTACAGAAAAGTTGGCAAACTTGGTTAGAGGGATAAGACAATTTTTATGAAAATGAGATAGGTAAAGGAGCAAATTATGAAGTATTTAGTAGTTAGTGATAACCATGGTGATCGTGAAATCCTTGTCGATATACTAAATCGTCGTCAAAATGAAGTTGATTACTTTTTCCACTGTGGGGATTCAGAATTAGCTAGTAATGATACGTTATTTCAAAGCTACAATGTTGTAGGGGGTAATTGCGATTTTGATCCGGGATTTAAAAATCGTTTGGTCATAAAGACAAAAGAAGATACTATTTATATGACTCATGGCCATTTGTCAAATGTTCGTTTTGGTTTAACCCAAATTTCTTTAGAGGCAAAAGAAGAGAATGCGACTATTTGCCTATTTGGGCATACGCATCAAATTGGGTGTGAAGCCGTAAAAGGATGTTTATATTTAAATCCTGGGAGTATTTCCCAACCAAGAGGCCCAATTCAAATTCAAAGCTATGCTATTATTGAAAGCACGAAAAATAATTGGGATGTGCAATACTATGATCGGATGCATACGGCAGTAACGGACTTGCATTTCACTTATAAAAAATAAACTGTAAGTTTTTTATAAGGCTTGCAAGTCAAGATGTTTCCCCTTACAATTTTTTGTACAATAAGGTTGTATGTTGGGTGGAAATGGAGGCAATCAATTTGATAGGAACCACTGTCCAAGAACTTTTATTAGAAGATCAAGATAATTTTTTAGTACCCGCAGAAAACGTTGCATCTTTAATGTATTCCAATCCATTAGATCATGCGTTGTTAGTTTTATCAAAAGTCGGATATTCTAAAATTCCGGTATTAGATAAAGATGATCGTTTTGTAGGATTAATCGGTTTAAATGACATCGTAGGAAAGATGATTGATTTAAGAAAAATTGATACCGATAATTTAGCAGGGCTAACTGTTGCCGATGTGATGGAAATTGGTGTTGACTATGCCAAAGAAGATGCGCAATTAGAGGATATTTTACACCTATTAGTTAATAATGCTTTTTTACCTATTGTTAATAGCGAGCGTATTTTTTTAGGGATTATTACCAGAAAAGAAGTACTAAAAGCTACCAATCATTTGGTACATGAAATGGAAAAGCGCTATGAACTGGTTGAAAAAGCAGAAAAAAAGAAAGATAAGCTATTTGTTATTTAAGTAGTTAAAGATAAGTAGCATATGAAGGTTTAAAAATAAAAAACGAGCAGTATTCCTATTGAAAGGCAATACTGCTCGTTTTTTCGTATCCATTTAATCTTTTGCTACTTTTTAGGTGGTTGGTAATATCGGTGTTGAAGGAATCGATAAATTTGCTTTATTTAATTCGGTAATGGAGGCTGCTAATAAATCTTCTTTAATTTTGAATTGTTGGCCATTTAAAACATAAAAGGTAGTACGAATTGCATAATTGCTATTGCCCAAGTCAACAAGCCCAAAAATAGTTGGATCAGTTTGGACTTCATCTTTGTAGCTTGAAGCAATCTGGTCATTTGCGGTTTTGATAGCGGCTTTTATTTTATCTAAACCTTCATTTGGATCAATTCTCACGTCTACGATTACTTGCATATTAGAACGTGAATTATTGCTAATCGTCGTAATATTGCGATTGGGAATAAAATGGACAGTACCATTTGCCGAGCGTAATTCAAGGGTTCTGATGCCGACAGAAGTGACGGTGCCTTCGATGGTAAGATTGTTTAAAATCACATAATCTCCGACATCGATTTGTTGTTCCATAATAATAAAGAAGCCTGTGATAATATCATTCATAAAACCCTGCGCCCCAAGACCAATGGCCAAGCCGGCAATTCCTGCTCCAGCTAACAGTGAACCAACTGGAACACCCAAAGTTGAAAGAAGAGAATAGATGAAAAAGAAACCTAACGTGTAGTGGATGACATTGCGAATCAAAGTATTTAATGTATTCATCCGACTTTCGCTGAATTTTTGTCTTTTTTGGTAAGACTGATAACTGCGTTCTACTAAAAAATCACAAACACGTAATAAAACGCTAAATAGAAAAATCAGAAAAAGAATCATTAAACCTTTGGAAATTAATAGGCCTGTGACTTTTTCCCAATCAATTGTGTCCCACCAGCGTTGGAAAGCGTTTAATTGGCGTACAGCCGGTTCTGTAAAGGCAGAACCGGTCGAATCTGTTGTTTGTGCTGCAATGTGTAACATGAAAGTCCTCCCTTATACTCAATAATTTAGTTTAAGATAGTGTTAATAGATTTCCAATATTTATCTTAACAAAAAGAGTAAAAAAAAACTGCCAAATTGTTGGCAGTTTTTACTTTTTTTAAATTAGTCATTCAATTGCTGAGGATATGCCGCTGGTGTTTTAAAGCCATAGACATTTCCTAAGATATATTTGGCAATGTGAAGAGTACGATCACTACTACGCTCCAAATTTGAGCTGATATCAATAAATAAGACGCTGTCAGCAGCACGGCCGGCACCTTTACCCATGAGACGGAAATATTTTCGTCTCAGTAAGTCCACCAGTTCATTGACTTCTTTTTCCCGTGAAAGAATTTTTGTGGCCAAATCATGATCATCTGTCTCTAAAATAGATAAAGCATCACGAATGTTTTTTATTACCTTATCAAATAGCAAAACTAAATCATCATCATATAAAAGTAAGGTGGTACGTCCCTGATTTGAATTATTCCCATTACGTTTTTCTTTGTTGCGTTGTTTTTGTTCTAATTCACAGGCTTCTTCCACGAAACCGACGATATTTTTACAATGATCCCCAATTCTTTCAAAATCTTTGGTAAACTCCAACAACATCGCTTGTTCTTGACTTTCGGTTTGTGATAATTCAACTGTAGCAATTTTTGCCAGATATTCCGTCAATTCCACATCAAAGCGATTGATGGCTTCTTCATATTGGAAAACATCATCTTTTGTATCTTCGGCGGGTTTGGCGTAGAAATCTTTTGTGGCAGAAAGAGCGCGCAACGCATAATTTCCCATTTGGATAACTTCATTTGAAGCCTGACGCAATGCAATACTTGGTGAAGTATAAAGAAAATCTTCATTTAATTCAACCGTGCGGATGTCCAAAGATTTTTCTGTGCCGGGAATGATTTTTTTGACCAATGTTTCAATTTGTGGAATGAACCAAAATTGAATGGCCAAGTTTGAGATATTAAAAAGACCATGAGCAAAGGCAATTTGCATACTTGGGTTCAAATGAAAAACGTCGGTCATTGCTATCACAATATGAGTAAATGGCGTTAATAACAATGTAAAAATAATGGCACCGACTAAGTTAAAAATAACGTGTGCTCCAGCAGTTCTCTTTGCCGCCACGCTTGCTCCTAAAGCAGCAATTACCGCTGTAATCGTCGTTCCTATATTATCACCAAATAAAATCGGCAATGCAGCACCTAGAGCAAGGCTATTTTGTGTATATAATTGTTGTAAGATTCCGATTGTAGCGCTGGAGCTTTGTAAAACCATGGTGAGCATGGTTCCAATTCCAACTCCTAAAACGGGATGATGGGAAACACTAATCATTAAATCGTTAAATTGCGGTAAATCTTTTAGTGGTTCCATACTAGTACCCATCAACTTTAAGCCAAAAAATAAACAACCAAAGCCAAATAAGATTTGTCCGCTATTTTGAAATAGTTTTCGCTTGGTGAAAAATAAAAGAATAGCCCCTACGCCAATAATCGGTAAGGCATAAGCACTTAAATTAAAACCAATAATAAATGCTGTAACTGTTGTTCCGACATTTGCTCCCATAATGACGCCAATCGCTTGACGTAAAGACATGAAACCAGCACTGACCAATCCAACTGTCAGCACAGTTGTACCCGAACTGCTTTGAATGAGTCCGGTCACAATAATCCCTGCTAATACAGCGCGTAATGGGGTAGAGGTGAATTTATTTAATACTTCTCGTAGGCGATCACCCGCAGCTTTTTGCAAACCATCTCCCATATATTTAATACCAAATAAGAAAATTCCTAGACCACCTAAAAAGCTAAAAAACATATCTTGATACGACATAAAACTTCCTCCAGCCATAAATTTAACCAATTACTGCTAATATAGCGAAAAGAGAGGCAGTTGTAAACGTTTTTTGAAAAAAGCTTCTTTCTTATAGCCATAGAAGTGCATATATTCTAAATTATTACGCTGAAACTCTAAAATAATCTCTCTGTTTATTTTTAAAATTTGGCATAGATAAAAAAGACTGCATCTATGCGCAGTCTTTTTTATAGGTAAAGAGATTATATGATTTTCATAAAGAATAGGGCTCATATAAAGATTATTGCTGTCTGGCAACACGAACGAACTTTCGATGGCAAAAAAATCAAAATCTTAAGAAAGTGAAAGCAATTCATCAAAATTTGGTCTTATTGCTTGAAAGTTGCACGAGTTTATTCAGATTTTTTATTAATAATTTTGGTTAAGATAAATGAACACCTTTGTCAACAAAGATGACTTCGCCAATAATTCCACTAGAGGCAGGACTAATCAGAAAGGCACAGGTATTGCCAACTTCTTCAATAGTTACCCCGACATGGTCTGGTGTTCTTTCTTCTGAAAGTTGAATTAATTTTTGATAATCTTTCACGCCGGTTACCGCTAATGTTTTGATGGCACCCGCGGAGATACCATTTACCCGAATTCCTGTTGGTGATAATTCTGCTGCTAAGTAACGAACTTCAGCTTCTAAGGCAGCTTTAGCAATCCCCATCATGTTATAATTTGGCACGGCTCTTTGTGAACCTAAGTAACTCATAGTCACTATGCCACTATTTTTGGCTAAATATTTTTTAGCATACCGGGTGACTGCGATTAATGAATAAGCACTAATCTCTTGAGCCAATGCAAAACCATCACGAGTAATATCTACAACACTACCAGCTAAATCTTCTTTATTTGCATATGCAACTGCATGAACGACACCATGAATTTCTCCCGCATAAGTGCCGATTTTTGCAAAACATTCTTTAATACTTTCATCACTAGCAACATCGCATTCTACTTTGAAGGCATCACTACCGATTAATTTTTCCAATTGTTTTGCCATACGGTCATTTTGGTAGGTATAAATAACTTCTGCACCTTGATCACTTAATGCTTTGGCACAGCCCCAGGCAATTGAACGTTTATTTGCAACGCCCATAACGACAATTTTTTTTCCAGTTAATAAACTCATGTGTACACTCCTTGAATAATTAAAATAAATAAATGCAATGTTTTATCTGTATGATTTCTTATTATTAGATAAAATTGTTTGATTGTCAAACTATTTTTTTTCGCTAAGATGAGATATTTGCATGAAATTTGTGGTTGTGATACTTTGATAATCAAAATAGATTATTTCAATTGCTATTTTGATAAGTAAAAACAAGGAGGGGTTCATATGAGCCAAACACTAACAGTTGCACAAGTGAAGGAGTTGATTCCCAATCGCTTTCCAATTTTATATATTGATAAAGTAACTTCTCTAGAATTCGGTCAAGAGATTATTGCGCAAAAGCAAATTACCTATAACGAAGATTTCTGCCAGAGTCAGCCTGAAAATCCACATATGCTAGGTACACTTGTGTTAGAAACATTGGCCCAGGCTGGTTCGATTTTAATTTTGAAAACGCCAGAATTTTTAGGGAAAACTGCTTATATCGGCGGGATTAACGACGCGCATTTTTATGAATTTGTCCGCCCGGGGGATACTTTAGAATTGCGTTTTTCAATCACAAGGATGAAAGGCAACGTAGGAACTGCAGATGCAGTAGCTACTGTAGGTGAAAAAAAAGTTGCAGATTGCGTCTTTACTTTTATTGTAGGGGCCAAATAAAAGCAAAACAGACTTGCTGTCATTTAGCAGCAAGTCTGTTTTGTTGTTATGATTTAGCTTCTTGTAAAATTTTGATTGTTTTGATTTTTACTGGGGTTTCGGGTTTGTCATTGGTGTCGGTTTTAACAGCTGCAATTTTATCTACGACATCCATACCTTCAATCACTTGACCAAAGACAGTGTAACTGCCATCCAAAGAAGGATAGCCGCCCTTTTTATAAGCGTCAATGATTTTATCTGGGACCCAGCCTTTTAAAAGGCCGTCACTCATATCGTCTTTATTTTGTACGATATAAAATTGACTGCCAATACTATTAGGTTGTTGGGATTGTGCCATGGCTAATGCACCACGAATATGATAAAGCTGGTTTGAAGGTTCAGCTGCAAACCCTTCGCCCCAAATACTTTCACCACCTGTTCCATCTCCTTTCGGATCACCACCTTGAATCATAAAATCGTTAATAACGCGGTGGAATGTCAAACCATCATAATACCCTTTTTTAGCGTGGGTTATAAAATTTTCGACCGCTTTTGGAGCGATATCAGGAAAGAGTTTCATTTTGATATTGCCTTTATCAGTTTGAAGTTCTACTAAATCTTCGTTTGGTTTAATCTCTGGATCTAATTGGGGTAAATCCAGTTTGTTAACGTCAACTTTTGCAGAAGTTTCGGTTGTTTTTTTTGTGCTGGAAGAAGTAGTGGAAGTTGTATTTGTATTACAGCCGGCAATAAAAAGCGCAACTGAAAATAAAAGTGCAACTCCTAAAATACGTTTTTTGATCATTCCTGTATCTCCTTTATTTAAGATAGTTCAAGAATAACAAATATAAAAAAATTTGACTAGTCATGAAAAAGATAAGATTTCCTTTTAATAAGGTAAAGGTGTAGACCAATTAAAGCGCTTTTGCTATAATGAAAGAGCATTCAAAGTTAGAATCTACGAGGAGGAAATTAGTAATGGGAAAATTAGGTATTTCAGTCTATCCAGAACGTTCGACTTTTGAAAAGGATAAAGCATATTTGGATTTAGCACATAAATATGGTTTTAAACGTGTTTTTACGAGTCTCTTAGAAATTGATGGTGATAAAGACCAAGTTTTATCAGGTTTTAAAAAAGTCGTCGATTACGCTAATAGTCTCGATATGGAAGTTATGGTAGATATTAATCCAGGTCTTTTTGAACAACTGGGTATTTCTTATGAGGATCTTTCTTTTTTTGATGAAATGGGGGCTTATGGGGTCCGTTTAGACCTAGGATTTACTGGGGCAGAAGAAGCGAAGATGACGCGTAATCCATATGGTATTAAAATTGAGATTAACATGAGTCAAGGAACTAACTATGTCGATAATATTATGAGCTATTCCCCAAATACAAATAACTTACTGGGTTCTCATAATTTCTACCCCCATCGTTATTCTGGTCTAAGTTATGATCACTTTGTTTTTTGTTCAAAAAAATTCCGCAAGTATAATTTAAACACCATGGCTTTTGTGAATTCCCATGCAGCAACATTTGGACCTTGGCCTACCCAAGACGGTTTGTGTACATTAGAAGATCATCGTGATTTGGAAATTGCTACACAAGTCAAACATTTCATGCTAACTGGGTTGATTGATGATATCTCAGTTGGCAATGCTTACGCTTCAGAAGCTGAGTTAAAAGCAACGGCAGCAGCGTTCTTTGCTGAATATCCAAGTTTGAAGGTAGATCCTGCGGCTGACATCACAGAAGATGAACGTATCTGTTTGTTTGATAATTTACACAGTTATCGGGGGGATCGCTCCGAATATATTTTACGCTCAACAATGACACGGGTCTATTATAAAGACAAGCCATTCCCTGCACATAACACAAAAGATATGAAGCATGGCGATGTCTTGATTGATAATGTTGGTTACGGCCAATATAAAGGGGAAACCCAAATCGCTTTAAAGGAAATGAAAAATGATGGTCGAGTGAATGTCGTCGGACGGATTAGTGATGACGAGCTATTCTTACTAGATTTTTTGAAACCGTGGTCAAGTTTTAAACTAATTGAAAATAAATAATTTGTAATTTCTCTTTTAAAATGTTAATTAGAAGTACTCAAATAAAACAAGGTGTGGTTTATTGGTTTTTTCAGGATATTTATTTTGACAAAAAACCATAATCTTGTTTTATTTGAGTCTTTTTTTATTCTTTTTGATTTTGTTGTCCCTTTATTTTTTTGTATAATGATAAAGTTGGAGGTGTAAAGATGAAAAAAATCTCGCTCTTTTGTTAAATGAATTACAAGGGATAGGTCAGTCGGGAAAAAAATATGGTCATGACATTTTTGATCAGGAGCGATATGATCAATTATTAGTGGTGACAGGAGAATTAATGGCGCTTTTGACGGATTGGGATCAAGCACAAATTGCACATTATCTTTATACGGATGATGGGTATGCCACACCCAAAGTAGATATTCGAGGCGTTGTCTTTGTTGCGGATAAACTCTTACTTGTACGAGAAAAAAGTGATAATAAATGGGCACTCCCGGGTGGATGGGGTGATGTCGGTTTTTCTCCTTTTGAAATTGCAGCCAAAGAAATTTACGAAGAAGCTGGCATTATGGTTAAGCCAGTTCAATTAATGGCAGTAAAAGATAAAGCAAAACATGATTATCCAGCCAGTCTAACTTATGTTTATAAATTCTTTATTTATTGTGAAGCGCTAGATACTGCCATCAAAACGGGCATAGAGACAGCTGAAGTTGGCTTTTTTAGTTTGTCAGAATGTGAAAAGCTACCTTTATCATTAGCTCGAACCACTTTAACGGATTTAAAAGAAGCGTTTTCTTATCACACACATCCTGCCAACACACATTGTGATTAAACTTTAAGTGAGGAAAAGAAATGAAGAAATTTTGGATAACTTTTGGTCTTATTTTACTTGTAGTACTTGGTGGCTTAGCTTTTGCTGGAAACTATTTTTATAATTATGCTTTTGTGCCTTCAGAAAAAGATTTTTTAGCCAACGATACTCCAGCAGATGCCACTGATGAAAAACCCACAACCCAAGCTTTAGCATGGTTTAAAGGAAAAGAAAGAGAAAATTGGCATATTAAAAGTCAAGATAATTTAAAACTTCGAGGGATTTATTTGCCGGCTCAAAAAGAAAGTCATAAAACGGCAATTATTGCTCATGGCTATATGGGCGACGCAGAATCGATGTATCAATTTGCCGATATGTATCACCAACTAGGTTACAACGTTTTGGTTCCAGACGCTCGAGGGCACGGTCAAAGTGAGGGGAATTATATTGGTTTTGGCTGGCCTGAACGCAAGGACTATTTGCGCTGGATTGATAAAGTTTTGAAGAAAAACCCTCAAGAAGAAATTGTGTTGCATGGTGTTAGTATGGGGGCGGCAACTGTGATGATGACATCAGGCGAAAAATTACCTGATAATGTAGTTTCCATCATAGAAGACTGTGGTTACTCATCTATTCAAGATGAACTAATCTATCAATATCACCAGTTGTTTGATTTGCCGACATTTCCAATTATTCAAGTTACAAACTTAGTTACACGTCTACGGGCTGGTTTTTTCTTTACCGATGGCGATGTGACCAAGCAATTAGCCAAAAATAAAACGCCGATATTATTTATCCATGGTTCTGCGGATAAATTTGTCCCTTTTGAAATGTTGGATAAAGTTTATAATGCAACTGATGCTCCTAAAGAAAAATGGGTAGTAGAAGGTGCTGCCCATGCACAAAGCTTTAATCAAAATCCGTCACTCTATCAAGAAAAGGTTAAGAGCTTTTTAAGTCAGCATGAATTCAGGTAATAAATTTTAAAATCATAGACAAATAGCTATTTGGTCGTTACAATAATGAAGACTTAATTTATGGGAATAGAATGGAGGACAAAATATGTCCATGTTTTTAGATCAAGTAACAATTGACGTTAAAGCCGGAAAAGGCGGCGACGGCATGGTTGCTTTTCGTCGGGAAAAATATGTTCCTGATGGTGGACCAGCCGGAGGCGATGGCGGCCACGGCGGTGCAGTTATTTTAGTAGTTGATGAAGGTCTCCGGACTTTAATGGATTTTCGTTTCAATCGTCATTTTAAAGCAACTCCTGGTGAAAACGGGATGAGTAAAGGTATGCACGGTCGCGGTGCAGAAGATACTTATGTGAAAGTTCCGCCTGGCACAACTGTGCGAGACGCGGAAACCGGTGCCTTATTAGGGGACTTAGTAGCAGAAGGGCAGACGTTAGTCGTTGCTCAAGGCGGCCGCGGTGGCCGTGGAAATACGCGCTTTGCTTCACCACGCAATCCAGCACCAGAGTTAGCTGAAAATGGTGAACCGGGACAAGAGCGCAAAATTGAGTTGGAATTAAAAGTCTTAGCTGATGTAGGTTTAGTTGGATTTCCCTCAGTTGGTAAATCTACACTGTTATCTGTAATTTCATCAGCACGTCCTAAAATTGGAGCTTATCACTTTACTACTTTAGTACCAAATCTTGGTATGGTCACTACCAGTGATGGCCGTAGCTTTGCTGTGGCAGACTTGCCAGGGTTAATTGAAGGAGCATCCCAAGGTGTGGGACTTGGTACACAATTCTTACGTCATATTGAACGGACCCGGGTGATTTTGCATGTAATTGATATGAGCGGTATGGAAGGCCGAGATCCCTATGAAGATTATTTGGCGATTAACAAAGAGTTGGAAAGTCATAATTTGCGTTTATTAGAACGTCCTCAAATTATCGTGGCCAATAAAATGGATATGCCTGAATCAGAAGCGAATCTAAAAGCTTTTAAAGAAAAATTACAAGAGCAAAAAGCTGACGAATTTGCAGATGATATGCCAATTTTTCCTATCTCGGCAGTTTCTAAAAAGGGACTCCAGGCGCTTTTGAATGCGACTGCTGACTTGTTAGAAACCACACCTGAGTTTCCTTTATATGATGAAGAAATCGAAGAAGATGTGGTTCATTATGGTTATCAGTCAGATGGGCCAGAGTTTGAAATTACCCGTGAACCTGATGCAACTTGGGTCTTAAGCGGAGATAAAATTGAAAAACTATTCCAAATGACTAACTTCGATCATGATGAAACTGTAATGCGGTTTGCACGCCAATTAAGAGGCTTAGGTGTCGATGAAGCTTTACGAGCTCGCGGCGCTAAAGATGGTGATATTGTGCGAATTGGCAATTTTGAATTTGAGTTTGTTGAATAAATAGAAAAGCAAATTACTAGGACGCAACTTTAAAAGGGAGATTGACGACCCTTTTGTGGAAATGTGTCAGAGTAATTTGCTTTTCTTTTTTCTTTCTTTCCGTTAACTGGTACACTCAATTTATAAAAGCAAATACAAAATGTATATGGAGGTTGATTATCATGAGTAAACGGGTCATTGTGATGAATTTTGAAGTTGCATCTGAAAGTTATCAAGCTTTTTCAGAAGTAAAACAATTGGTTTTAAAACGAGAACTAAAAGGAGAGCAAATGGCAGTTGTAACCCATCAAGATGATGGTAGCCATCAATTTAAAATTGAAGATTTCATGGATTTTACTGGCAACGATAACGCTTCAAAGGGCGGTTTTATCGGCATGTTGGTAGGGGTATTAATTAGTCCCTTAGCGATATTATTAGGTTGGGTTGGTGGTAGTATGATTGGTGCCACTCGGGATGCTAAGGAAATCAGCGAAGCTCAAGACATTTTTAAATTCTTACTCAATAAAATTGCACCCGGTCAAACAGGATTAATTATAATAGCCGAAGAAGATGATAACCGGCCCTTAAATAAAATCGTTTTTGAACAACTTCATGGTGAAATTGCCCGTTTTGATTATGATGAAGTACAAGCAGAAATTCAAAAAGCGCAACAAGTTACAAAAGAAACAAAGGAAAAAGCAAAAGACAGTTGGGAAAAAAGTCATCTAAAGGATGATTCTAATACAAAAGAATAAAACAAAGTTAAGTTTGGGCTTTTGCGCGTGTTATACTATTAAAGAACCTTTCGTTCGTTAAATTTTTAGAAAGCCAGGTTAAAAAATGGAATTAGAGTTTTTAGGAACCGGTGCGGGTGTACCGGCAAAACACCGCAATGTGACAAGCATTGCATTGAAATTATTAGATGAGCGTAATGCGGTTTGGCTATTTGATTGTGGCGAGGGGACGCAAATGCAAATTTTGCGTACGAATATTCGTCCTCGTAAAATTGAAAAAATTTTTATTACCCATTTACATGGTGATCATATTTTTGGCTTACCAGGATTAATTAGTAGCCGCTCTTTTCAAGGCGGGAATGAGCCTCTCGAAATTTATGGCCCAGTCGGTATTAAACAATTTGTATTAAATGCTTTAAAACTTTCACAAACGCGTTTGGCCTATAGCCTGAAATTTATTGAAATAAAAACGGGTGTTGTTTTCCAAGACAAACAATTTACTGTTACCTGTGAACTACTAGATCATGGGATTGAAAGCTACGGCTATCGGGTGGTAGAACACGAGCACGCTGGTGAACTTCAAGTTGCTAAATTAATAGAACTGGGTATTCCAGCAGGACCGATTTTTGGTCGCTTAAAAAAAGGTGAGACAGTAACTTTGCCAAATGGAGAGCTAATCAACGGGAAAGATTATGTTGGCCAAGCCAAAAAAGGGCGAATTGTTACCATTTTAGGCGATACTAGAATGAGTGATGCTTCGGTGAAATTAGCACAAAATGCAGATGTTTTAGTACACGAAAGTACCTTTAACAAAACAGAAGCTAAAATGGCGCGCAACTATTTTCATTCCACGACTCATCAAGCGGCTGAAGTGGCTAAAAATGCTCATGCTAAACGATTAATATTAACTCATATTAGTGCCCGCTACTTAGCGCAAGATGCTCTCAATTTGGAAAAAGAGGCCCAAGAAATTTTTCCCAATACAAAAATTGCTAAAGATTTTGATATTGTTGCGATTCCCTTTGAAGATGAATTGAAGGAGTGAGAAGGATGGATTTACAAAATAAAGTTGTCTTAGTTACCGGTGGTTCCGGCGGTCTAGGCGAACAGCTCTGCTATGAAGCTGCAAAACAAGGTGCTATCGTCATTGTTTGTGCAAGAAGAATCAATTTGATTGGTAAAGTAAAAGAACAATGTGAAATGTTAAGTGGCAAAACGGCTTACGCTTTTCAATTAGATGTAGCCCAACCTGACAGCGTGGCTGCCATGCTTGAAAAGGTACAAAGTGAAGTTGGCAGTGTCGATATATTAATCAATAATGCTGGTTTTGGTGTTTTTGAAGACTTTGTTACCTTTGATATGGCAACAGCGTATCAAATGTTTGAAGTAAATGTCTTAGGGATGATGGTATTGACGCAAAAAATTGCATTGATGATGTTAGAAGCAGGAAAGTCTGGAAATATTGTCAATATTGCCTCTATGGCAGGAAAAATGGCCACACCTAAAACTGCGGTATATTCGGCGACGAAATTTGCTGTATTGGGCTTTTCAAATGCATTACGTTTGGAACTAAAACCTGCTGGTATCCAAGTTATGACTGTTAATCCAGGCCCGATTGCAACAAACTTTTTTGAAAAAGCTGACCCTAGTGGGAACTATTTGTCAGACTTAGGAAATTTAGTGTTAGAACCTGAGGACTTGGCAAAAGTTATTATAAAGGGAATCCGAAAAGGTAAACGAGAGATTAATCGTCCGCGTTTAATGCAAGCGGCAAGTCAATTTTATACTCTATTTCCAAAAATTGGGGATTTACTCGCTGGCGGAATTTTTAATCAAAAATAAATATTTTTTAGACTATCTGAACGTACAAAAGGTAGTCTTTTTTTACGAAATAATATATAAATTTGCTATAGGTAGAAGAATGTAAAGCCAAGGATTAGGAATATTTTAATCGTATTAAAAGACGCAGCTGGCATGCTATTTTCATCGTGTCCTGGTTAGCTTTTTTCTTAAGTCTTACTCTAGGATAGCATTTTTTAACTACGTATAAAGTTATACTTTGATAAATAGGAATCAGAAAAATAGTGTCATTTTTAGCGATGAAATAAGAAGTTTTTGGAGAATACGACTTAAAAGTCCACTTGAAAAGAATGTTGGAAAACTTTCCAACCTTTGCTGATTTTGCTATAATAATCTGGTTGGGAGTGATTTTTTGAGTAGCTCTATGTATAATTGGCAACTTCCCCAATTAATGGAAGCGCCACAAGAATTTTTAAAAATATGTGAGAAATTTGATTTAAATAAAACATTAACACAACTTCTTTGGCAACGTGGGATTCAAGATGAAGCGCAACTAGCGGCCTTTTTACAACCGCAGATAGAACAATTACATGATCCATTTCAACTATTTGAGATGGAAAAAGTAGTTGATCGAATTCAAGAAGCCATCATGAATGGTGAACGCATTATGGTTTATGGTGATTACGATGCTGATGGAATTACCAGTACGACTATTATGACTGAAGCACTGGAACTTTTAGGGGCGGATGTCAGTTTTTATTTACCCAATCGCTTTAAAGACGGCTATGGACCAAATCTTGCGGTCTATCAGGAAATGATTGCTACAGGTATTCAATTGATTATTACCGTTGATAATGGTGTGTCCGGTCATGAAGCTATTGACTATGCCAATGCACAAGGTATAGATGTTATTGTTACCGATCATCACGAATTACCAAAGGTATTACCGAATGCCTTTGCAATTATTCATCCACGCCACCCTAATGGACATTATCCTTTTGGGGAACTGGCCGGAGTTGGCGTAGCTTTTAAGGTGGCTTGCGCGCTTTTAGAAGAGGTGCCCGCTGAGTTTTTGGATCTGGTAGCGATAGGGACTGTAGCGGATATGGTCTCTTTAACCGATGAAAATCGTGTGTTGGTCACTTATGGTCTTAAGGCTTTGCGACAAACCGAACGTCTGGGGCTGCAAACACTTTTAAAAGTTAGTGGAGTAGATGAAACAAAATTAGATGAACAAAGTATCGGTTTTGCATTAGCCCCCCGGTTAAATGCGATTGGTCGCTTAGCGGATCCAAATAAAGCGGTTACCTTATTAAAAACCTTTGATGAAGCAGAAGCTGAAAATTTAGCCAAAGAATTGGATGAAATTAACAAAGAGCGCAAAGGCTTAGTAGAAATGATTACCAAAGAAGCTTTAGCGCTAATCAATCCGCAAGACGCAATTCATATCGTGGCAAAAGAAGGTTGGCATGAAGGTGTTTTAGGAATTGTGGCTGGGCGGATTTTAAAAGAAACGGGGAAACCCACACTTGTTTTAACCATTAAAGAAGATGGCATTGCTAAAGGGTCAGGTAGAAGTACTGAGTCGCTTAATATGTTTGCCATGTTGGATGAGCTGCGGGAATTGTTCACAAGTTTTGGGGGACATCATGCGGCAGTCGGTGTCAGCCTACCATTAAGCGCACTAACAGAGCTTAAAGAAAGAGTCGCTGATTTTGCCCATGGGCATAAAGAAATGTTAGTTGGAAATTCGTTAGCTATCGATGCGGCAATTCAAATTTCTGAAGCGAGCCTCGGCTTAATTAAGGAGCTGAAAAAGTTAGCTCCTTTTGGCATGGATAATCCGCAACCCTATTTTTTATTTCAACACGTTTATACACTAGATGTGAAAACAATTGGTGCAGATAGTAATCATCTGAAATTTACTTTAACAGATAAAGATAATAGTCAATTAACCACAATTGGTTTTGGTTTTGGTAGTTACGCTACTTCAGTAGAAAATAACGAACTTGCAGTAGTAGGACAGTTGCAGATTAACGAATGGAATGGGCGACAATCCCCACAACTCCAACTTGTTGATTTTGCCTCGGTTGGCTTGCAAATCGTTGATCTTCGAGCTAAAAAAAATCGACAGCATTTACAATTTAACTCAGATTCACTCTTTTTGTATTTTGGCCCTAAGATTTCTGAAGAATTCCAAACGGGATATGCAAAAAAAGCGGTTCACTATCAAGACTTCGACCATTTGAGTTTATTATTGCAAGAAAAAAATTTCTCTAGTGTGGTTTTTTTAGATTGTCCCACCAATGCGGCAATATTAAAAGAAATTGTGACATTAGCTGATTTTCAACAAATATATTTGATTTTAAGTACCAATGATGATGCCTATTTAGATGGATTAGGAACAAGGGAACAGTATGGACGTTTGTTCAAACTAATCGCGCAACAAAAGGCATTAGATGTCCGCTACAAATTACCAAGTATTGCGCAATTTTTAAAAATACCCGAAAAATTATTAATTTTCATGATTCAGGTGTTTTTTGATTTGGAATTTGTTACAATAAGCGATGGTGTTTTGCGTCAAGCTGATATAGATGGCAAAAAAGATCTTACATCCAGTCAGGTTTATAAAAATAGACAACAAAAAATTAAAACAGAAGAATTTCTTTTGCTAAGTGACGTAGCAACTTTAAAAACGTGGTTTGAAAATTAGGAGGAAACAACATGGATTTGAAAGATTATATTGCAAGTATTCCCGATTACCCTTCAAAAGGGATTGTTTTTCGCGATATCTCACCTTTAATGGCAGATGGTATGGCGTATCGTGAAGCAACAAAACAGATTGTAGATTATGCAAAAGAAAAAAGAATCGATATGGTGGTTGGACCGGAAGCGCGTGGGTTCATCGTTGGCTGTCCAGTCGCTTATGAATTGGGAGTAGGATTTGCACCCGTGCGTAAAAAAGGAAAGCTGCCACGTAAGACAATTGAAGTAACTTATGATTTGGAATATGGTACTGACACATTAACCTTACATGAGGATGCTATTAAACCTGGACAACGCGTCTTAATTTGTGATGATTTATTAGCTACTGGGGGTACAATTAAAGCTACTACGGAACTCGTTGAAGAATTAGGGGGCGTAGTTGTTGGTTGTGCTTTCCTAATCGAATTAATGGATTTACACGGACGGGATAAAATTAAAGATTACGATATGATTACTTTAATGGAATATTAAAAAAAGACGTTTTGCAACGCTTGTTGCAAAACGTCTTTTTTAGTCTAGCTCGTGGAATGAATAAAATTTTTTATGTGAAAAAGGTGCTTATGCATGAAAAATAACCCAACGTTAAAAAAGTGAGGGGAATAAAGAAAAAGATACATAAAGGATGTCAATTTCAGTGGATAAAAATTTCAGGGCTTAAACTTTGCGACTATTTGTACAAGCAGAGAAATTTCTTCTAAACTCAAGATTCGCTATACTACTAAGGAAAGGGGAATAAGTATGGATTACGAAGTATTACTTTACTATAAATATACAACTATTGAAGATCCGGAAACTTTTGCACAAGAGCATCTGGCTTTTTGTCAAGAATTGGGTTTAAAAGGTCGAATTTTAGTTGCCAAAGAAGGAATTAATGGGACGGTGTCTGGGTTAAAGAAGGACACAGCAGCTTACCAAAAAGCGTTGCAAGCAGATTCGCGTTTTGCAGGAATCCTGTTTAAAGTTGATGAAGCAAATGAACATGCCTTTAAAAAAATGTTTGTCCGATCACGACAAGAAATTGTTTCATTGAAATTAGCTGATGATTTGAATCCAAACGAAACAACGGGAGAATATCTTTCACCACGGGCTTTTAAAGCAGCTTTGCTAGATGAAGATACCGTTGTTATCGACGCTCGTAATGACTATGAATATGATTTAGGGCATTTTCGTGGGGCCATTCGTCCGGAAATTCGTAATTTTCGCGAGTTGCCACAATGGATTTTAGAACACAAAGAAGAATTTATGGAAAAACGGGTAGTAACGTATTGTACGGGTGGAATTCGTTGTGAAAAATTTTCTGGTTGGCTTGTCAAAGAAGGCTTTAAAGATGTCGGCCAGTTACACGGCGGCATTGCCACTTATGGAAAGGATCCAGAAGTACGTGGTGAATTATGGGATGGTAAAATGTATGTTTTTGACGAGCGTATTAGCGTTGAGATCAATCAGGTGGATAAGCATGTAGTCGGTCGGGATTGGTTTGATGGGAGTCCTTGTGAACGCTATATTAACTGCAGTAATCCTGAATGTAATCGTCGTATCTTGTCTTCTGTGGAAAATGAAGAAAAGTATTTAGGTGCTTGTAGTGAAGCCTGTCGCAACCATCCTCGCAATCGCTATGTCAAAACGCATTTGTTTCAAAAATAGCTTGTGCCTTAAAGGTTGGAAAGTTAATTTCCGACCTTTTTCATTTTACATCTTTAAAAATAGATGATAAAAGACATTTTTCCCCTAACGAATTTACTTATGGTAAGATAGACGAGAAATAAGAACGATTATGAAAAGTAATGTTAATTGAGAGGAATTAAATGATGCAACAGAGTGAAAAACAAGTGAAAGAGGCTATTTCAGCGTATATTCATATCCCTTTTTGTGAACATATCTGTTATTACTGTGATTTTAATAAAGTCTTTTTAGAAGGACAGCCAGTAGATGAATATATTTCAAGTCTTTTAAAAGAAATAAAGTTAACTTTAGAACAAAATCCAATTACTCAAAGCCCTACCTTATACATCGGTGGAGGCACCCCCACTTCACTGTCAGTTAAGCAACTGGATACGTTATTAAGTGGTATCAATCAACTTTTTCCGATGGATACTGTGAACGAGTTCACTGTGGAAGCGAACCCCGGTGATTTAACTTTTGATAAGTTACAGGTGATGAAAGCACACAATGTTAATCGCCTTTCAATGGGAGTCCAAACTTTTGATGATGTATTATTGAAAAAAATAGGACGTAAACATACCGTAAAAGATGTTTATGCTACGATGCATTTTTTAGAAAAGGCCGACTTTCAAAATGTTTCCATCGATTTGATATACGCATTACCTGGTCAAACACTAGCAAGTTTCCGTAACACGTTAAAACGCGCAATTGAATTGGATTTACCCCACTACTCGTTATACTCTTTAATTCTTGAAAACAAGACCATGTTTATGAATTGGGTGAGACAAGGACGTCTAGAGATGCCTGATCAAGAAATTGAAGGACAAATGTTTGAAGAAACTATGGCAGCCATGCACAATACTGGGAAGTTTCAATATGAAATTAGTAATTTTGCCAAACCAGGCTTTGAGTCGCAACATAACTTGGTCTATTGGAATAACGAACACTATTTTGGCTTTGGGGCTGGTGCAAGTGGTTATCTTGGCCAAAGACGTTATAAAAACTTCGGACCAATTCAACATTATTTAAAACCATTGCGTCAAAATCAGTTGCCAATTTATGAAACTGAAGAATTGACACGCAATAACCAAATTGAAGAAGAAATGTTTTTGGGCTTACGCAAGAAAGCGGGTATCTCAAAATTTCATTTTAATGAAAAATTTGGCACGGATATGACAGAAATTTATGGTGATGTTTTAAGAGAACTAATCAAAAAAGATTGGCTTGCAGAGACTGATGATCATGTTGCTTTAACATCAAAAGGGTTGTTAATTGGAAATGAAATTTTTGAGAAGTTTTTGTTAGATTAGTTTTTTTAGCCTTTCAAACCCTTGGTATAACTAAGAAAATTCATTAGCACTCTTGTTGCAAGAGTGCTAATTTTTTGTTGCACATTTCTTGACAATAAAGTTTCTTGTGGTATATTAATATGTGTTAGCACTTAAAAGGATTGAGTGCTAAATACGAGGTGATGAATATGTTGACGAATAGACAACAAGATATTCTGCGTCTCATTATCCAACACTATACCAAGACCGGGTTGCCGGTAGGTTCGAAATCCTTGATGGCTGCAGGAATCAAAGCGAGTTCTGCTACAATTCGTAATGATATGAAGGCTTTAGAAGAAGCGGGCTTATTACAAAAAACCCATTCTTCTTCCGGTCGTGTTCCTTCGATGAAGGGTTATCGTTACTATGTCGATCATTTATTAAAACCTACGCGCGTAGCTAAAACAGAGATGCAAGTTATTAAACAGTCTTTTGGTCAAGAATTTCATGAGATTAATGATATTATTCAACAATCTGCTGAGATTTTATCGACTTTAACGAGTTACACTGCATTTTCTTTAGGTCCGGATATGAAGGATAGACGTCTGACTGGATTTCGTATTGTTCCTTTGAATAGCCGTCAAGTGATTGCAATTATTGTGACGGATAAAGGTAACGTCGAAAGCCAAGTCTTTGCTTTACCGCAAAGTGTCAGCGGCGCCGACTTGGAAAAGATGGTACGGATCATCAACGACAAATTAGTAGGTGAGCCATTACTCACGGTTTATCAACGTCTGCGTACTGAGATACCGATGATCTTGCACAAATACTTTCAAACAACAGAAGGTATTTTAGATTTATTTGACTTAATGTTAGGTCAAGTTTTTGAGGAAAAAGTTTTTGTTGGCGGTCGCATGAATATGATTGATTTTGAACCATCACAAGATGTTGATCAGTTCAAATCAATTTACCGCTTTATGAAAGACCCTGAAGAGTTGATGCAACTTTTGATTCCCCCCACTGAGAGCATTGATATTCGTATCGGTGATGAGTTGGGTAATGACTTGTTTCATAATATGAGCTTAATTCAAGCGAGTTATGATATTTCAGGTCATGGTAAAGGAGTTATTGCATTATTAGGGCCTGCGAGTATGCAGTATTCTAAAATGTTTGGTTTACTTGATGTGTTTTCTCGTGAACTCGCTGAGAAATTAGCAGAATATTATCGTTCGCTAGATGCAACAAGTTAAAAGAAATTTTGCATAGAAAGGTGGCAAGTTCAGTGTCTGAAAAAGAGGAACAAAAAGAAGAATTAGCCGAAGAAATTACTGAGCTAAAAGATTTAGAGGATTCAGAGTCTGTGTCAGATGAGTTGACTGAGTTGACAAAAAAAATTGATGAGATGGATGATCAATTGTTACGGGCCCGTGCAGAAATTGCGAATATTACCAATCGGAATCGCAATGAGCGCGAGTTGTTGCAGCGTTATCGTTCCCAAGATTTAGCCAAAAAACTCTTACCAGCAATTGATAATTTGGAACGGGCAATGGCAACAGAAGTTAATGATGAACATGGTGCAAGTTTGAAAAAAGGTGTCGAAATGACATTGGCGAGTCTACAAAATGCTTTGAAAGAAGAAGGAATTGAAGAAATTCCTGCAGAAGGCGAAGTCTTTGATCCAAACTTCCATCAAGGTGTGCAAACAGTTGAAGCAAGTGAAAATGCACCTGCCAATACTATTGTGCAGGTACTTCAAAAAGGTTACAAATTACATGATCGCGTTTTGCGTCCAAGTATGGTTGTTGTAGCCCAATAAATTATTGTTTTATAAAAAGAGATAACTTTTAAAGGAGCGTTTTATTATGAGTAAAATTATTGGTATTGACTTAGGTACTACAAACTCTGCTGTTGCAGTCTTAGAAGGCGGCGAAGCAAAAATTATTGCTAATCCAGAAGGTAACCGGACAACTCCTTCTGTTGTTTCGTTTAAAAATGGCGAAATTCAAGTAGGGGAAGTTGCGAAACGTCAAGCAGTAACAAATCCAAATACAGTTTCATCTATTAAACGTCATATGGGCGAAGCGGGCTACAAAGTTGATGTTGAAGGTAAATCTTATACACCACAAGAAATCTCAGCCATGGTATTACAATACATTAAAGGTTTTGCTGAAGACTATCTAGGAGAAAAAGTTGAAAAAGCAGTTATTACAGTTCCTGCTTATTTTAATGATGCCCAACGTCAAGCAACAAAAGATGCTGGTAAAATTGCAGGTCTTGAAGTAGAACGAATTGTAAATGAACCAACTGCCGCAGCGTTAGCGTATGGCTTAGATAAGACTGATCGCGATGAAAAAATCTTAGTATTTGACCTTGGTGGCGGTACATTTGACGTTTCCATTTTAGAATTAGGTGATGGCGTTTTTGATGTATTGTCAACTGCCGGTGATAATCATTTAGGTGGGGATGATTTTGATAACAAAATTATCGATCATATGGTAGCAGAATTCAAAAAAGAAAATGGTATCGATCTTTCAAAAGATAAAATGGCAATGCAACGTTTGAAAGATGCTGCTGAAAAAGCGAAAAAAGATTTATCAGGCGTGACGAGCACACAAATCAGCTTACCATTTATTACAGCAGGAGATGCTGGTCCATTACACTTAGAAATGACATTAACTCGTGCTAAATTTGATGAATTAACAGCTGACTTAGTTGAACGTACTAAAGTTCCTGTACGCCAAGCACTAAAAGATGCTGGTTTATCACAATCTGAAGTAGATGAAGTTATTTTAGTTGGTGGTTCAACTCGTATTCCAGCAGTAGTTGAAGCAGTTCGTAAAGAAACTGGTAAAGAACCAAATAAATCTGTTAACCCAGATGAAGTTGTTGCGATGGGTGCTGCTATTCAAGGTGGGGTTATTACAGGTGATGTAAAAGATGTTGTCTTACTTGATGTAACACCACTATCGTTAGGGATTGAAACAATGGGCGGTGTGTTTACAAAATTGATTGACCGTAACACTACTATCCCAACAAGTAAATCACAAGTGTTCTCAACTGCGGCAGATAATCAACCAGCTGTTGATATCCACGTTTTACAAGGTGAACGCCCAATGGCAGCAGACAACAAAACATTAGGTCGTTTCCAATTAACTGATATTCCTGCTGCTCCTCGTGGTATTCCACAAATTGAAGTAAGCTTTGATATTGATAAAAACGGGATTGTGAATGTTTCTGCTAAAGATTTAGGAACGCAAAAAGAACAAAAGATTACAATCAAATCATCATCAGGTTTATCAGATGATGAAATCGAACGGATGGTCAAAGATGCTGAAGCAAACGCTGAAGCAGATAAAGCCCGTAAAGAAGAAGTAGACTTGCGGAATGATGTAGATGCTTTATTATTCTCTGTTGACAAAACATTGAAAGAATTAGAAGGTAAAGTTGACGCCGACGAAGTTAAGAAAGCCGAAGATGCACGAGATGAATTAAAAGCTGCCGTTGAAGCAAATAATTTAGAAGATATGAAAGCAAAACGGGATGCTTTAAGCGAAATCGTCCAAAACTTGACTGTCAAATTATATGAACAAGCGGCGCAACAACAAGCTGAAGCTAACCCAGAGGAAGCACAAGGCGGCGCTGATGATGTTGTCGATGCTGATTTTGAAGAAGTCGATGGCGAAGATAAATAATTTTAGTCAAAAAGAGCTATTTTGTACTTGATGAGGAAAAAGCCAAGGCTACCGCTTTGGCTTTTTCTATGAGATAGTTTAGCTTCCTTTTAAAATGTGTTAAAATACCCAAGTGAGAATAAAAGTATGTGGAGGGAAAGCCTATGGCAGACAAACGTGATTATTACGAAGTCCTCGGGCTGCAAAAGGGAGCTTCCGATGACGAAATCAAAAAAGCATATCGCAAGCTTTCCAAAAAGTATCACCCAGATATTAATAAAGAGCCTGATGCAGAAGAAAAATTTAAAGAGATTTCGGAAGCTTATGAAATATTAAGCGATCCGCAAAAACGGGCAGCCTATGATCAATATGGTCATGCTGGAACTGATCCTAATTATGGTGGCGGCTACGGTGGTTTTGGTGGCGGCAACTATGGCGGGTTCAGTGGTGGCGGCAGCTTTGGTGGTTTTGAAGATATTTTTGAATCTTTCTTTGGCGGCGGTGGGGGACGTTCTGTTGATCCCAATGCTCCGCGGCAAGGTGCAGATTTACAGTATGCGGTTAATTTGAAGTTTGAAGAAGCAATTTTTGGCGTGGAAAAAACAGTGAAATATAACCGTGAAGAAGTTTGTCATACCTGTGGCGGTAATGGTGCAAAACCAGGAACTCAACCAGTGACATGTTCAAAATGTCATGGTTCTGGTTCAATTAATGTGGAACGTCAAACACCATTAGGTCGTATGATGAGTCGTCAAACATGTGATGTGTGTCACGGTACCGGTAAAGAAATTAAAGAACCTTGCCCAACTTGTCATGGTTCAGGTCATGAAAAAAAAGCGCATGAAGTAAAAGTTACTGTTCCAGCCGGGGTGGAAGACGGCCAACAAATGCGCTTACAAAATCAAGGTGAAGCCGGTGAAAATGGTGGGCCTTATGGTGACTTATATGTTGTTTTCCGAGTAGAAGAAAGTGATATCTTTGATCGCGACGGCGCAGAAATTTACTACGAGTTGCCGCTTAATTTTGTCCAAGCTGCATTAGGGGATGAAATTAATGTGCCAACAGTTCATGGTGAAGTGAAGTTAAAAGTTCCAGCAGGGACACAAACGGGTACGAATTTCCGTTTGCGTGGAAAAGGTGCGCCAAAATTACGTGGAACTGGCAATGGCGATCAACATGTAAAAGTCAATTTAATTACGCCGAAAAATTTGAGCGAAGAGCAAAAACAAGCCTTGCGTCAATTTGCTGAGGTTAGTGGTACCAAATTAACCGAACAGCAATCAGAAGGTTTCTTCGATAAAATGAAAGATGCTTTTGGTGGTAAGAAAAAATAGATAAAAGAGTTCATGGGAAAATTTCCATGAACTCTTTTTCTTTTTGAGGTATAGTAAGAATAATCTAAAAAAGGAGGCAGACAATGCGAGTTTTTACTAGTCCTCAAGAATACATACAAGGGCCAAATGCCTTTCAATCAGAATTATTTCGCTTAAATCGTTTAGGTAACCATGTGTTAATTGTAACAGATTCTTTTGTCATGAAGATGCTGGGAAATAAAATAGTCCATAATCTAACGGTTGCTAAAATTAAAAGTGAGGCCATTTTAGTAGACGAAAATAATCCGCCAGAACTCTTGGTTAATGCTCAAGAATCGGTAAAAAAATTTGGATGTCAATTTATCATCGCTTTAGGTGGGGGAAAAGCAATGGATTTAGGCAAAATGATTGCCAACGCTTGTGAGTTGCCAATCGCAATATTGCCAACTTCTGCTGCTACAGATGCAGCTACCTCACGGATTTCTGTCAGGTATGATGAAATGGGAAATTTCGTCCGTTATGATTTTTATGCCCAAAATCCTGAAATTATTTTAGTTGATACTACTGTCATTCTAAACGCTCCTGCTGAAATGCTCTTGGCGGGATTTGCTGACGGAATTGCCACTTATATTGAAGCGAGGAGTATTTGGCAAGAAAATGGACGAAATACCATGGGTGCATCCCCGACTATAGCGGCGTTAAGTTTGGCAAAAAGTTGTCACGAAGTTTTAATCCGCGATATTAAAAATGCTCAAAAAGCGCAAGCTGTAGGTGTAATAAATGAAGCCTTTGAAAATGTCGTAGAAGCCAATATCTTACTGAGTGGTTTGGGCTTTGAAAATGGGGGTTTGAGTCTAGCCCATGGATTTCATAATGTTGTCATGGGAGAAAAAGCAATGAATGTCACTGGTAGTCATGGTCAAATTGTCGCAGTGGGTGTGCTGCTCCAGTTATTGGCAGAAGAACGCCAATCAGAATATGAAACGCACCAAAAGCTATTTTGCCATCTTGCTTTACCGACTACGCTGCATGAGCTTAATTTGAATTTATCAGAGGAAATGCACCAATATTTGGCAAAAAGAATTTTACTCACTCGAAATGCGGGGAATTATATTAGTAGACAAGTCAATGTAGAAAAAATAATGGCGGCCCTTATCAAATTACATTAAAAAGGAAGATAATGATGAAAATTTTAGTGACAGGCTTTGATCCCTTTGCAAAAGAGCAAATTAACCCTGCTTTAGAAGTTGTAAAACAATTACCAGACGAGATAGAAAACGCACAGATTATTAAATTAGAAATTCCTACTGTATTTCATCAGGCTGGTTTTATTGTTGAACAAGCGATTAAAAACTATCAACCCGATATTGTACTTAATATTGGTCAGGCAGGAGGGCGCTTTGCCATAACATTTGAAAAAGTAACGATTAATCTTGCTGACGCACGGATTGCTGATAATATGGGCGAACAACCAATCGACGAAACTATTTTTGCTGACGGCCAAACTGCCTATTTTACGCAGCTGCCAGTAAAAGCGATGGCAGCTGCAGTGAAAGCTGAAAAAATTCCGGCAGCTGTTTCTTACACAGCTGGTACTTTTGTTTGTAATTATATTATGTATTATGTGCAGTATTTAATTGATAAGAGGTATCCGTCTTTAAAAGGTGGATTTATTCATGTTCCTTTTATCCCCGCGCAAGTAATAGACAAACCAAATCAACCGGCAATGAATTTACAAGATATTGTCCATGGTGTAACACTGGCTATTAAAGCTTTGGTTACCTATAACGATCAAGCAGATATTAAAACATTTGGTGGAACAGAGCATTAAAAAGCATCATTTTACAAGTGAATCTTGTAAAATGATGCTTTTTTTATAGGTGCAGGGATTATATGATTTTTGCAAGTAATAAGAGCAATATATTAGGCTTTCCTCCTATTACTTGAGAGCTGAGCGAGTCCGTTCAGCTTTTTTTATTAAATATTCAAAACTTTATTTAAAAAGTCTTGGGTGCGCGGATTCATTGGATTATTAAAGACTTCATCTGGTGTGCCGTCTTCTAAGAATTTGCCGCCATCACAAAATAGAACACGGTTAGCAACTTCTTTAGCAAAGCCCATTTCGTGGGTAACGATGACCATTGTCATTCCTTGTTTGGCCAATTTTTTCATAACGTTTAGTACATCACCAACCATTTCTGGATCAAGAGCTGAGGTTGGTTCATCAAACAACATGATATCTGGATTCATCGCCAATGCCCGAGCAATAGCAACCCGTTGTTTTTGACCCCCAGATAAACTACCGGGTAAGGCATCTTTTTTATCAGATAGACCAACAGTTTCTAATAGGCTGTCAGCTTTTTTCTCAGCATCCGCTTTTGACATACGACCTAGATCAGTTGGTGCTAAAGTAATATTTTGTAAAACTGAAAGATGAGGAAAAAGGTTAAAGTGTTGAAAAACCATGCCAATATGTTGGCGCACTTTGTTAATATCCGTTCCTTTGGCCATTAAGTGAGTGCCATCAATTTCAATATCGCCACTGGTCGGTTCTTCTAAGCGATTTAAACAGCGTAAAAATGTACTTTTCCCAGAGCCGGAAGGACCGATTACGCAGACAACTTCTCCTTCATTAATGGTGATACTCATATCATTTAAAACGGTATTATCTCCGTATTTTTTTACTAAGTTCGTTACTTTAATTTTCTCAGCCATTTATTTCACCTTCTTTTCTAAAACTTTAGCTAGACGAGTTAGGGCAGTAATAACGATTAAATACATCACGCCAATAATCAGATAGACATAGGTACTTTGCATATTACGCGCGACAATTATTTTACCAGTTTGCAATAATTCGACTACTCCGATAACGGAAATAATAGTTGTATCTTTTAATGAAATAACAAATTGGTTAACAAATGATGGAATCATAATTTTAATTGCTTGAGGTAAAATGATTTTCCGCATTGTGTGGGTATATCCCAACCCCAGACTACGAGAAGCTTCCATTTGGCCCACAGGAACAGCATTAATACCACCACGAACAATTTCAGCGATATAAGCGCTGGCGTTTAAAGTTAAGGTAATAACACCGGCTGTATAGTCGGGAATAGTAAAACCTATTGCATCAGATAAACCAAAGAAAATAAAGAATGCTAATACCATCATTGGAATTCCGCGAATAATATCAACGTAAATTGAAGCAAAGATTCGTAAACCTCTGATGGGTGCAACGCTGAATAATCCAAAGATAACCCCAATAACAAGTGCCAATACAAATGAAATTAATGCCAGAGAAATGGTTTTCCATAGGCCTTCTAACAAAACTTTCCAATTGTTTTTCAATAAACCACCAATAGTTGACTCGTCAACGCTTGATTTCTTTTGTTCGTTTCCATCTGCAATATATTTATCTAAAATCTTATCATATTCGCCAGTGCGTTTCATCTCTGTTAAAGCTTCATTGAACATCTCCAATAATTCAGGGGCCTGGCCCTTTTTAACAGCAAAACCGTATGAACCGCCGCTTTCGCGTTTAATTGGCGTAGCTAATTCTTGTCCCTGACTAATGGCATAACCAATAACAGGATAATCGTCCATAATGGCATCAATTTGTCCGCCACGAACGGAATCATATAAACCATCTGCTGTATCATATTGTTTAATCGTATAGCCGTATTTAGCTTTATTTTTTTGGAGAAAATCAGCACTTTCCGTTCCGATTTTGGCGCCCACTTTTTTGCCTTTTAAATCAGCATACGTTTTAATTTCGTCATTGTCTTTTTTTATTGCTAATTGGATACCAGATTCAAAATAAGGATCAGAAAAATCAAAACTTTGTTTTCGTTCATCCGTAATTGTCATGCCGGCAATCATAGCATCGGCTTGATTGCCTTGGACCGCTTGCACGGCGCCAGCAAAACCAATATGATTCCATTTCAATTTAAAACCTTGCATTTCTGCCGCTTTATTCAATAAATCAACGTCGATTCCTTCATACTTGTTATCTGTATTTTGAAATTCAAAAGGTGCAAAGGCTGTATCACTGGCAATTACGTATTCCGATTTTTTGGGTTCAATTTTTTTCATGGTGCCAGTAGCGGTCTCATCATCGCTTTTGGCAACATAATTTGCGACAATTTTATCATACTCGCCATTTGCCTTTAAATCTTTTAAACCAGCATTAAATTTTGCAAGTAATTCGGCATTTTTGCCTTTTTTAACAGCAAAACCATAGGAATTTCCTTTTTCTTTTTCCCCTACTAGTTGTAAAGGCTGTCCTTGTGTCACCGCGTAACCTAAGACGGGTTCATCATCAAAAATGGCTTGGACAGTATTATTGTTCAAAGAACCGTACAATGCATCAGCGGCATCGTATAGTTTAACATCAAAATCATATTTGTCTTTGTTTTCTTCAAGGAAAGTAGCGGATTCTGTTCCTACCTTGGCACCAACAGTTTTTCCTTTTAAGTCATCGTAATTTTTAATTTTGCTATTTCCTTTAGCAACAGCCATTTGAATTCCACTATCGTAGTAGGGATCGGAAAAGTCAAAAGATTTTTTTCGTTCATCTGTAATACTCATGCCCGCAATCATGGCGTCTAATTGGTTGGATTGCACGCCTTGAATAGAACTATCAAATCCTAAGGGTTTAAGTTCTATTTTAAAATTTTGGTCTTTAGCGATAGCTTTTAATAAGTCGATGTCAATGCCAACGTACTCGTTTTGCTCATTTTGAAACTCAAAAGGAGCAAAGGTGATATCTGTCCCAATTTTGTAAGTTTGTTCCGCTGCAGCGGCAGGTTTGGTGACGGCTAAAGTTAAAAATCCCGCCAAGAAAGATAAACATAAGATTAGTTTTCTTTTCATCGTAATTCCTCCTATAAATAAATGTTAAAAGGCTCCTCTCTACCCAATAAAATGGCAGAAAGATTAAGCCTTCTTAACTGCGTATAAAAAAGTACATATAAAAATCACATATAAAATATTATATGCAGTAATCAGAATCTTCACAATGCTTTTACGGAATTATGAGAAAAAAATTCTTGAAAAAGTAACAAGTTATGTGATAAAACCTAACATTAAGAAAAGCTTCAGACGCGATTGAAAAGTAGCGAAAATATGTTCGCTATGTTAAAATATTTCGTGGACAAAATGCGTATTTATTTCCTTTTATATAGGAAAAGAATACAATTTTTGTAGAGAGAAAATAATGTTAGGGAGGAAGATGTGAATGATTGATCGAGTAACCTCCAATCAATTTCAGTTAGTTTCAAAATATGAGCCAGCTGGGGATCAACCCGCAGCGATTAGTCAATTAGTGGCTGGTGTGAATGCCGGCAAGAAAGCACAGGTATTATTAGGTGCCACTGGGACTGGTAAAACTTATACGATTTCAAATGTTATTAAAGATGTTAACAAACCGACTTTGATTATTGCACATAACAAAACGTTGGCAGGACAATTATATGGAGAATTCAAAGAATTTTTCCCCAACAATGCCGTGGAGTATTTCGTTAGCTACTATGATTACTATCAACCAGAAGCTTATGTTCCATCTTCTGACACCTATATTGAAAAAGACTCAAGTATTAACGATGAAATTGATAAATTACGACATTCGGCAACAAGTGCTTTACTAGAGCGTAATGATGTTGTCGTTGTTGCATCGGTTTCGTGTATTTTTGGTTTAGGTTCACCAATGGAATATCAAAAGCAGGTCGTATCTTTACGCGTTGGTATGGAAATCAGTCGGGACCAATTATTGCGAGATCTCGTGGAAATTCAATTTGAACGAAATGATATCGATTTTCAACGGGGACGTTTTCGTGTCCGAGGAGATGTTATTGAAATTTTTCCTGCTTCACGAGATGAACGGGCATTACGAATTGAATTTTTTGGTGATGAAATTGATCGCATTCGTGAAGTAGACGCGCTAACTGGCGAAATAATGGCAGAAACAGAGCATGTCTCCATATTTCCAGCGACTCACTTTGTGACAAATGAAGACCACTTAGAAACCGCGATTGCATCGATTCAAAAGGAATTGGATTTTCGCTTGAAAGTTTTAAGAGATAATAATCAGTTATTAGAAGCGCAACGTTTGGAACAGCGCACCAATTATGATATCGAGATGCTGCGTGAAATGGGATATACTTCTGGAATTGAAAATTATTCCCGTCACTTAGATGGTCGTAAAGAAGGCGAACCGCCTTACACATTGATTGATTTCTTTCCAGATGATTTTTTAATCGTGATTGACGAATCTCACGTCACAATGCCACAAATTCGTGGGATGTACAATGGGGATAGGGCACGTAAACAAATGCTAGTTGATTATGGATTTCGTTTGCCTTCTGCTCTTGACAATCGACCACTGCGCTTAGAAGAATTTGAAGAACATGTTCATCAAATTATTTACGTCTCGGCTACACCAGGACCATATGAGGCAGAACAAACCGACACTGTAATTCAACAAATTATTCGTCCAACCGGATTATTAGATCCCGTGATTGAAGTTCGACCAATTATGGGCCAAATTGATGATTTAGTCGGTGAGATTAATGAACGGGCTGCAAAAGATGAACGTGTTTTTGTGACCACATTAACAAAAAAAATGTCGGAAGATTTGACCGACTATTTTAAAGAATTGGGCATTAAAGTAAAATATCTTCACAGCGACATTAAAACTTTAGAACGAACGGAAATTATCCGTGATTTGCGCTTAGGGAAATTTGACGTCTTAGTGGGAATTAACTTATTAAGAGAAGGTTTGGATGTACCGGAAGTGTCTTTAGTGGCGATTTTAGATGCAGATAAAGAAGGTTTCTTACGCAGTGAACGTTCTTTAGTACAAACAATTGGCCGTGCCGCTCGTAATTCAGAGGGGAAAGTAATTATGTACGCTGATAAAATTACTGATTCCATGCAAAAAGCGATGGATGAAACTTCTCGCCGTCGCGGTATTCAGGAAAAATACAATGAAGACCATGGTATCGTCCCCAAAACAATTATTAAAGAGATTCGTGATTTAATTGCGATTACTAAGACTAGTGATGATGCGGGTAAAGAAGTAACTTTGGCTAATTATGATGAATTAACCAAAGAAGAAAAAGATACCTTATTAATCAAATTGGAAAAAGAAATGAAAGAAGCGGCAAAAACGTTAGACTTTGAAACAGCCGCCACGTTGCGGGATACGATTTTAGAACTAAAAGCGACGGAATAAAATAAGTTTAAAAGCGTCTTTTGACGCTTTTAAACGATTAAGGAGTAAAGATATGGCAAATGATAAAATCGTGATTCATGGCGCCAGAGCCCATAATTTAAAAAATATTGATGTAACGATTCCGCGAGATGAACTGGTTGTGGTAACAGGGCTTTCTGGTTCTGGGAAAAGTTCGCTTGCTTTTGATACTTTATATGCAGAAGGACAACGGCGTTATGTTGAAAGTCTTTCAGCATATGCTCGTCAATTCCTAGGTCAAATGGATAAACCGGATGTCGATAGTATCGATGGTTTGAGTCCTGCTATTTCGATTGATCAAAAAACAACGAGTAAAAATCCGCGTTCAACGGTTGGAACAGTAACAGAGATTAATGATTACTTGCGCTTATTATACGCTCGTGTTGGGCATCCCATTTGTCCAAATGATCATATTGAAATTACAAGTCAATCTGTAGAACAAATGGTCGATGAAGTCTTAACCTTACCAGAGCGCACCAAAATTCAAATTTTAGCTCCTATTGTGTATCAAAAAAAAGGGCAACACAAAAAGGTTTTTGAATTAATTCAAAAAGAAGGTTATGTGCGGGTCCGTGTAGATGGCGAAATTTATGATATTAGTGAAGTACCAGAGCTGGAAAAGAATTTAAAACATGAAATTGCAATTGTTATTGATCGAATTGTGGTTAAAGATGGTATTCGTTCTCGTTTGTTTGATTCTTTTGAAGCAGCTTTACACTTAGCGAAAGGTTATGCAGTCGTCGATGTTATTGGTCAAGAGGAAAAATTATTTAGTGAACATTACTCTTGTCCTTATTGTGGTTTTACGGTAGGAGAATTAGAACCACGTCTGTTTTCTTTTAACGCGCCTTTTGGAGCATGTCCGGAATGTGATGGTTTAGGTGTGAAATTAGAAGTCGATTTGGACTTGGTTATTCCAGATCAAAGCAAAACATTACGTGAAGGTGCGATTGTACCTTGGAATCCAATTAGTTCACAATATTATCCTGAAATGTTAGCTCAAGCCTGCGATAGTTTTGGGATTGATTTAGATACTCCATTTGAAAAATTGCCTGAAGAGCAACAACAAATTGTTTTAAGAGGGTCAAATGGAGAAACCTTCCATTTTCATTATGAAAATGATTTTGGTGGTGTTCGCGATGTTGAAGTTCCTTTTGAAGGCGTATTAACCAATATCAAGCGTCGTTACCACGAAACCAATAGTGATTTTACCAGAGATCAAATGCGTCTTTACATGACAGAGCTTACCTGTGAGGCTTGTCATGGATATCGCTTAAATCCGCAAGCCTTATCAGTCCAAATTAATGGAACTCATATTGGTGCAGTTAGTGAAAAGGCGATTCATGCTGCCTTGAACTTTTTTGAAACGGTAAAATTAACCGAGCAAGAACAAATGATTGCAAAACCAATTCTAAAAGAAATTGGTGATCGCTTAAATTTCTTGCAAAATGTTGGTTTGGACTATTTAACTTTAAGCCGTGCTGCTGGAACATTATCTGGAGGGGAAGCACAACGAATTCGGTTGGCTACTCAGATTGGTTCAAACTTATCCGGGGTCTTGTATATTTTGGATGAACCATCGATTGGTTTGCACCAACGAGATAATGATCGACTGCTAGCTTCTTTGCGAAAGATGAGGGATTTAGGCAATACTTTAATTGTCGTTGAACATGATGAAGATACGATGCGAGCCGCTGATTATCTAATTGATGTTGGACCTGGCGCCGGTGCACAAGGTGGCGAAATTGTGGCGGCTGGGACACCAGATGAAGTCGCTGCCAATCCTAATTCCATTACCGGACAATATTTATCGGGTAAAAAAGTGATTCCAGTACCAAAAACGCGCCGCAAGGGCAACGGTAAGAAGTTAAAAATCACAGGAGCGTCAGAAAATAATTTAAAAAACGTGAATGTTGATTTTCCATTAGGAAAGTTTATCGCGGTTACTGGTGTCTCAGGATCGGGTAAGTCCACATTAGTGAATGAAATTTTGAAAAAAGCGTTGGCCCAAAAAATTAATCGCAATTCGAATAAACCCGGCAAATTCAAAAAAATGACCGGCTATGAATCAATTGAAAAAATAATTGATATTGATCAAAGTCCAATTGGCAGAACACCCCGGAGTAATCCGGCGACTTATACAAGTGTCTTTGATGATATTCGCGATTTATTTGCCAAAACAAATGAAGCCAAAATTCGCGGCTACAAAAAAGGTCGGTTTAGCTTTAACGTGAAAGGTGGTCGCTGTGAGGCTTGTCGCGGTGATGGTATTATCAAAATTGAAATGCACTTTTTACCAGATGTATACGTACCGTGCGAAGTGTGCCATGGAAAACGCTACAACTCTGAAACCTTAGAAGTTCACTATAAAGGTAAAAATATTGCCGAAATTCTAGATATGACAGTTGAAGATGCCGTGGAATTTTTCAAACATATTCCTAAAATTCATCGCAAATTGCAAACAATCGTTGATGTCGGCTTAGGTTACGTCACATTAGGCCAGCCTGCAACTACTTTATCTGGTGGGGAAGCACAACGTATGAAATTAGCCAGTGAACTCCACAAAAATTCCAACGGAAAAAGTTTCTATATCCTAGATGAGCCGACTACGGGTCTTCATACAGACGACATTGCTCGGTTGTTGAAAGTTTTGGAACGTTTATCAGATGCTGGGAATACTGTTTTAGTGATTGAACACAACTTAGATGTTATTAAATCTGCAGACTATGTCATTGACCTTGGTCCTGAAGGCGGCGACGGCGGCGGAATGATTATTGCTAAAGGTACGCCCGAACAAATTGCCAAAGTTAAAGAAAGCTATACCGGACAATATTTGAAAAAAGTTTTAAATTAAATCACTAATATTTCTTTTAGAAATAGAGCAGTCAGAAGATAGCTTTTGATTGCTCTTTTTCTTTATGGTATGATACGAATGTTGTATTAATAGAAGATTCTATAGTTAAAGTAAAACATGAAGTGAGTGTGGTAAAAAGTGGAACAACAACCTTTTGTCCCCATATTATTAGGTAGTGATATGAATGTTTATGGCATGGCCCGAGCATTTTATGAAGAATACGGTATGAAATCAACCGCATATGCTTCTTTTCAATTAGCACCAACGAAATATAGTAAAATTGTAGATGTAAATGTAATTCCAGGTTTTGATCAGGATCCTGTCTTTATTGAGGAATTATTAAAACTAGCGCAGACAAAATATCAAGATCGCGGAATAAAATATTTATTGGTGGCTTGTGGTGATGGTTATGCAGAATTGTTGTCGCAACATAAAGAGGAATTGAAAGAATATTATGTTTTTGCAGCAAACGATTATACTCTATTTGAAAAATTAATTAATAAGGTTAGTTTTTATGATATTTGTGAAAAATATCAACTGCCTTATCCGAAAACATTAATTATTACGAAGGATATGGTCGTTGACGGTAAATTAAATCAAGATTTACCTTTTGAATTCCCAGTTGCTTTAAAACCAGCCAATAGTGTGGAATGGTTATCTGTCGATTTTGAAGGACGTAAAAAGGCCTTTATTATTGATAATTTATCCGAGTTTAATATGATTTTAGATCGTCTATACAAAGCTGGCTATACAAGCGAAATGATTGCTCAAGATTTCATTCCTGGGGATGATAGCAATATGCGGGTATTAAATGCTTATGTGGATCAAAATGGGCATACACGCTTTATATTTTTAGGACATCCTTTATTGGAAGATCCGGCACCGGCTGCAGTCGGAAATTACGTGGTGATTGTCCCCGATGAAAATGACGCAATTTATCAAACAATTAAAAGCTTTTTAGAGAAAATTAATTATGTTGGCTTTGCCAACTTTGATATGAAATATGATCGTCGAGACGGCCAATATAAATTATTTGAAATTAACTTGCGCCAAGGACGAAGTAGTTTCTTTGTCACGTTAAGTGGTTTCAATTTGGCTAAATATGTCACAGAAGACCTGGTATTTAATAGTGTATTTAGAGAAACGGCATACGGTCGTAAAGATAATCCGGATGCGAAAGTTTGGTTGGGCGTACCCAAAAAAGTTTTTCGCCGATATGCAAAAGATAATGCAGATAAACAATATGCAGAAAATTTGATTAAAGCAGGACGTTTTGGAACAACCTTGTTTTATGAAAAGGATTCATCTATTCGTCGCTATATATTGATGAAGTATGCTTTCCACAATTATGTAACAGGCTTTAAGAAATACTTCAGTGAGAAAGAAGGCTAGATTTGGTGGAAAACTTTTTTAGTATTTTAGGTGGAATGGGGACTCAAGCAACGGAAAGTTTTGTTCGTCTGCTAAATCTACGGACGGTTACCCACAAAGATCAAGACTATTTAAATTACGTTTTATTTAATCATGCCACAGTGCCCGATCGGACTGCGTATATTTTGGATCAAAACGCTGAAAATCCTTTGCCTTTTTTATTAGACGACATTGCAAAACAAAATTTATTGCAACCAAACTTTATTGTTTTGACCTGTAATACTGCCCATTACTTTTTTGATATGTTGCAGGCAGCAACCGAAATTCCGATTTTGCATATGCCGCGAGAAGCAGCAATTGAAATGAGCCGTCGTCAAAAAGGTGGTAAAGTTGCTTTTTTAGGAACAGAAGGCAGTGTAAAAGCCGGTGTTTATCAACGGGAACTTGAAAAAGTCGGTTTTGAAGTGATGTTACCTAATAAAAAATTACAACAAAAAGTAAATAATTTGATTTATCGTGATATTAAAGAAAATGACTTTTTAAATAAAGCACTTTATTATGAAATTTTAGTTGAAGCTATCGAAGCGTGCGGCTGCGCCAGTGCCGTTTTAGGTTGTACCGAATTATCTTTAATGCAAGAGTTTGCAACGGATAATCCCTATGATGTCGTCGATGCTCAGTCGATTTTAGTTGATCGTACGATTGAACGGGCTTTAGCAGATCGTAAAAAAGCGGATCATTCTTAATGAATGATCTCTTTTTTTGCTTAAAATTTTGTCACCAGCAAATATCACTAGCAAATAAGAATGTAATTATATTGCTAATGATACGCCCGGGGTGTTATAATATGTATACAAGGTTGCAAGTGAAATGTTAAGTAGGAAATAAAACCGAGCAAAGAGGTAAGGTCCAAAATACTTTCTTTGTTCGGCTTATTATTGTAAGGAAAATTTCAAGTGAAAATTTGCAACTATTGAGAGGAGCTGCTTTTATGCAAGACAATTTAAAACTAGTAATTATTACCGGGATGAGTGGTGCCGGCAAAACAGTAGCGATTCAAAGTTTTGAAGATATGGGGTATTTTTGTATTGATAATATGCCCCCTTCATTAATTCCAAAATTCTGGGAACTCATCAAAGAATCTGGTAAAGTGACCAAAATCGCCTTAGTAGTAGACTTGCGTTCGCGCTCTTTTTTTGAAGAAATTCAAGAGATGTTAGTAGACATTGAAAATACGAATTTTATTGATACGCAAGTATTATTTTTAGATGCGTCGGATGAAGAATTGGTTTCGCGCTACAAAGAAACCCGAAGAGTCCATCCTTTAGCAATGGAAGGATTGATTACAGAGGGAATTCGTAAAGAAAGAGCCATTTTAGAAGATTTGAAAACAAAAGCTACGTTTGTAGTGGATACAACGAATTTAACACCACGGCAATTGCGTGAAAAGATTAATCAAGAATTCAAAACAACCAATGAAGGCGGTTTTCGTATTGAAATGATTTCATTTGGTTTTAAATACGGCTTGCCTATTGACGCCGATATTGTAATGGATGTTCGTTTTTTACCCAACCCACATTACATCCCGGAGTTGCGTCCATTAACGGGTAAAGACAAAGAAGTTTATGATTACGTGATGTCGTTTCCGGAAACAGAACAATTTTATCAACAGTTTTATCAGTTATTAGAAACCATCATGCCAGGATATGTAAAAGAGGGCAAAAGTAGTTTAACTATTGCGATTGGCTGTACGGGTGGTCAACATCGTTCCGTTGCCCTGACAGAACGGTTGGGGTTGGCATTAAGTAAAAACTATAAAGTCAATATTACTCATCGTGATAAAGACAAGCGCAAAGAGACGGTGAATCGTTCATGAAATTAAAAACCTATCGTATTCGGAAGCCAAAAGTAGTTGTGGTAGGCGGCGGCACGGGTTTGCCTGTTATTTTGCGTGGTCTAAGAAACCAGGGGATTGACATTACCGCTGTCGTCACAGTTGCAGATGATGGCGGCAGTAGTGGTGAAATTCGCAATTCGATTGCGATGGCGCCTCCTGGAGATCTGCGCAATGTATTGGTAGCTTTATCAGATATGTCTCAACTGTATTCTGATATTTTTCAATACCGTTTTCACAAAGACGATAAATTTTTAGCCAATCATGCGCTGGGAAATCTAATTATTGCTGCAATTTCAGAAATGCGCGGCAGTACTTATGAAGCCATTCAATTATTAACAAAAATGATGCATGTGGATGGTCATATTTACCCTTCCAGTGAAACACCGTTAGTTTTACATGCTATTTTCAAAGATGGCACTGAAGCAATTGGTGAGTCAAAAATAGCAATTGATCGCAAAACGATTGATCATGTATTTGTGCGCAATCAAGAAGGAGATAACGAGCCAACTGCTGCGAGAAAAGTAGTCTCATCTATTATGGAAGCAGATATGATTGTTTTAGGTCCTGGCAGCTTATTTACGAGTATTTTACCGAATTTAATGATTTCTGAAATTGGTGCGGCGCTTTTAGCCACCAAGGCTGAAACCGTCTATATTTGTAATATTATGACACAAAAAGGGGAGACCGAGCATTTCACTGATGCCAATCACGTTCAAGTCTTACATCAACATTTAAAGCGTCCTTTTGTAGATACAGTTTTAGTGAACACAGAAAAAGTACCAGAAGGTTATATGAATCCAGAAATATATGATGAATATTTGGTTCAAGTAAAACACGATTTCAAAGGCTTGCGTCAAGAAGGATGTCGGGTTGTTTCTGCTGATTTCTTAGAACTGCGTGATGGCGGCGTTTTCCATGATGGTGAAAAAGTTGTCGAAGAATTATTGCGGATATTATATTAAAAAACAATAAAATTTGTTATTAGAGAAAATTGAACAGATTAGAAAGGAGTGATTGTGATGTCATTTGCTGCGGATGTAAAAAAAGAGTTGACGACCTTAGAAGTTCATCGAGAACATGCAAAAGCTGAACTTGCAGCTTTGATTCGGATGAATGGATCGGTTAGTTTATGTAACCATCAGTTTGTCTTAAACATTCAAACGGAAAATGCAGCGATCGCTCGCCGAATTTATACTTTATTAAAAGACCATTTTGGTGTTCGAAGTGAATTATTAGTTCGTCGTAAAATGAAGCTAAAAAAAAATAATGTGTATATTGTGCGGCTAAAAGAGCGCACTCAAGAAGTATTAAACGAATTAGCGATTATGGATGGTTTAATGTTTCAAACACATATTTCAGATGAAATTATGGGCAATGCCCAAAAAATGCGCTCTTATTTGCGTGGTGCTTTTATGGCATCTGGTTCGGTGAACAATCCGGAAACGAGCCGATATCATTTGGAAATATATTCTCTTTATGAAGAACACAATCAAGATGTCTGCCAAATGCTCAATTATTATGGCTTAAATGCTCGGACATTAGAACGGCGAAATGGCTATATTTCTTACTTAAAAGGAGCTGAAAAAATTGCTGACTTTTTAACCTTAATTGGTGCGACGAACTCAATGTTGAAATTTGAAGATGTCCGAATTGTAAGAGATATGCGTAATTCGGTGAACCGCCTAGTGAATTGTGAAACGGCGAATCTAAACAAAACAATCGATGCCGCTTCCAAACAGATAGAAAATATCGAATTCATTGAGCAAAGAGTTGGCTTACAGGCATTGCCAGAAAAACTACAAGAAATTGCAGAATTGCGTTTGGAACATCCAGAAGTTAGTCTCAAAGAATTAGGAGAGATGATTCCTTCTGGTGCAATTTCAAAATCCGGGATTAATCACCGCATTCGTAAAATTAACGAATTTGCGGATCGTTTAAGAGACCCAGCTGTTTAAATATTGAGATTGTTAAAATAGATAAAGCCTGTCCGTTACTATCTTCATTTTCAAGGTGAAGAGAAGGGCGGACAGGCTTTACTTTATTCGTGAAGGTACTCTAAAAGGGTCTCATCGCTAATACTTTCGTCAAAGATATGATTATTAATAATCATAGTGGGAACAAATTGAATATTCGCCCGTTGTGCTTCAGTGATGATGGCTTTTTGAGTTAGTTCATCTTCGTAGTTTTCTAATTTCAAATTTTCTGTGGCAAATTTTTCCACTGACTCTAATGGTAAATCTCCCCATAGGTCTTGAGATAAGAAGATTTTTTTGATGTCTGCTAATGCTTTTTTTGCATCACCTTTTGTTACATACTGATGCATAACATTTCCACGTTGTAAGCTTTCTTTGTCTTTATTGTACAATTTAATGACGCGCTTTAAATTGCCGTTAGCAACTTCTGCTTCCAATAATTTTTCATGCTCTAAAAACCATTGCCGACAATAAGGACAACGCAGGTTAATAAATTCAACCAGCGTTTTTTTAGCATTTTTATCGCCAATCATTAATCCCACATCGCCATTTGTCTCGTCTGCATTAATAATACTAATATCCAAAACATTTCATCCTCTCTGTTTTCTTTCAATGTTAGTGTAGCGAAAAGAAAGCAAAATGGGAAATATTGTGTTTAATCTTGCTGCTTTTTGAAGAGAATTGAAAAGAGTTATGAAAAAATTGTAACTTCCATTGTTTTGCAGGTGAGGGGATATAAAAGCTGTGCTATACTATTGAAGTAAGTCCAATAGTAAAGGGAGTCTGCCTATGTCATTTAGCATTCAAGAATTATTTAATATCGATTATTGGAAACAAATGTTTAATGTCGATATTTTTTCTTGGAATTTTTTTGTCAATATTTTAGATATTCTTGTTGTTTGGTATATCGTTTATAAGTTGATACAACTTGTTAGAGGTACCAAAGCCATTCAGTTGTTTAAAGGGGTAGCCATTTTTATTGCCATTCGTTTTGGTGCTGAACTAATTGGCTTGCATACTTTATCTTGGTTGATGGATCAAGTCATTACCTATGGGGTGATTGCGGCTATTGTCATTTTCCAACCTGAAATCAGACGCGGACTGGAACATTTGGGGCGTAGCACTTTCTTTAAAACGACAAAACAAGAACAAAAAGAAGATGAGCAATTGATAACATCATTGGACAAAGCCGTTCAATATATGTCCAAACGTAAAATAGGTGCTTTAATCACCATTGAACGTAACACAGGGCTTGAAGAATATATTGAAACTGGGATTCCACTAGAAGCAGATATTACCGGGGAACTTTTGATTAACATTTTTATTCCTAACACGCCCTTACATGATGGGGCGGTCATTATTCGCAATGATAAAATAGCTGTTTCTTGTGCGTATTTGCCTTTGTCTGAAAGTATGTTGATTCCAAAAGAATTTGGTACCCGTCACAGAGCGGCTGTTGGAATTAGTGAAGTCAGTGATGCGATTACCGTGGTAGTTTCAGAAGAAACTGGTGGAGTCAGCATTACATTGAATAATCAATTATTATCTGAGCTTTCTCAAGAAGAATATTTGAAAATTTTACACAGAGAATTAATTCCTGAAGAAAAAACTGAGACAAAGAAAAATCAATTTCAAACCTTTATCGAAAGTATCGCTAAAGGAGGCAAAAAATGAATTCAAGTCGTAAAAGCAATATTTTGTATGGCTTCTTAGCGTTTGTTTTCAGCTTGATTTTATTTTTCAATGCCAACGGCCGGAATGTTCAAACAACTTTGAATACTAATCCAGAAAATTTTGAAGAAACGGTCAACAAAGTACAAATTCATCCGGTTTACGATTCGGATAAATATTATATTTTAGGCTTTGATCCTTATGTTTCTGTGAAATTAAATAGTGCCAACCGGATCCAATTAAACGCTGAAGCCAATCCGGATACGCGCGGTTTTCGCGTCGTTTGTGATTTGACGGGTTTGGGTGAAGGCACTCATGAAGTAAAGTTGCGGATTCAAAATGGCAGCAGTGCTGTCGGTTATACTATCAGCCCGGCCAAAGTAACTGTCACGATTGAAAAGAAAGTCACTAAGTCATTTAAAATCAATCCAGTTGTATCTTCTTCTAACTTAGGCGAAGGTTTTTCTGTTGATAGTATTACTGTTGAACCTGAAGAAGCACAAATTACTACGGGTGAAAAAACGTTGGCTGAAATTGATCGTGTTGTGGCAACTGTCGATCCATCTAAAACTGCCAGTGCCGACTTTGAAGAAAAAGCAACGATTGAAGCTCTGGATAAAGAGGGAAATCGCTTAAGTGTAATTTCTGATCCGACAGATGCACAAATTACTGTTAAAGTAAAAGCACCTGAAAAAACGGTTAGCCTTTACGCTTCTCAAGTTGGGACAGTACCAACTGGTATTTCTCACTATGATTTTAAGTTGGATAATTTATCGACAATAATCCGTGGGCCGCAGTCTAAATTGGATGGGATTGAAAGTATTGCTGTGCCAGTAGATATCACCAATATTTCTGAAAAAACGACGCGTGAAGTAGCGATACCAACTGAGACTGGTGTTGTCGCTTCTCCAAAAACAATCAAGGTTGAAATCACACCGGTGCGAAATACAACAAATACACAAACAACGACGACTTCTACTGCACCTGCAACCAGTTCTTCTGAAGAAGTTAAAGAAACAACAACTGCATCAAGTGAACAAACCAGCGAGACAACAGAATCTGGAGTGGACCAGACGTCAAATGAATGAAATTAACTAAAACAATTTTGTGAGGTAAGAAAAATGGGTAAATATTTTGGTACAGATGGTGTTCGTGGCATAGCCAATGTTGAATTAACACCAGAATTAGCATTTAAACTGGGCCGTTGTGGTGGCTATGTTTTAAGTCAGCATGAAGATAGTGATCATCGTCCAAAAGTTTTAGTAGGACGAGATACGCGTATGTCTGGACAATTATTGGAAAATGCATTGGTGGCAGGTTTATTATCTGTCGGAATTGAAGTCTTCACACTAGGTGTCATTTCAACACCAGGAGTTGCCTATCTGACGCGGGTGCAAAAAGCGAGTGCTGGGGTAATGATTTCAGCCTCTCATAATCCTGCTCAAGATAACGGCATTAAATTCTTTGGTAGCGATGGTTTTAAATTAGTTGATGAACAAGAAGCTGAAATTGAAGCCTTGCTTGACGCACCGAAGGATACGTTGCCACGGCCTTCTGCTGAAGGCTTAGGAACTGTAGAAGAATTTCCTGAAGGTCTTTTAAAATATTCACAATTTTTAGAGCAAACAATTACGGGAGATCTATCGGGTGTAACTGTTTGTATCGATGCGGCAAACGGTGCGACAGCCACTAGCGTAAATCGGTTATTTGCAGATTTGGAAACTGATTTTTATACTATGGGTACATCGCCTAATGGCTTAAATATCAATGATGGTGTTGGTTCAACTCATCCCGAAAAATTAGCAGCTTTTGTTGTTGAAAAAGGTGCCGATGCAGGCCTTGCATTCGATGGTGATGGCGATCGGGTTATTGCGGTTGATGAATTAGGAAATATCGTAGATGGCGATAAGATCATGTATATTTGTGCGAAATATTTAGCTTCTAAAAAACGACTAAAACAAGATACTATTGTTACGACTGTCATGAGTAATTTGGGTTTTCATAAAGCGGTTGAAGCAATTGGCTTAAAAGATGTTATTACCCAAGTTGGTGACCGCTATGTCGTTGAAGAAATGCGTAAAAATGATTACAATTTTGGTGGCGAACAATCAGGTCATATGGTCTTCTTAGATTTCAATACTACAGGTGATGGGATGCTTTCGGGGATTCAGTTACTAAGCATTATGAAAGAAACAGGTAAAAAATTGTCTGAATTGGCAGCTGAAGTGACTATTTATCCACAAAAATTAGTGAATATCCGCGTTACTGATAAAAATGGTGCGATGGAAGTTCCTGCAATCAAAGCTGTGATTGAAGAGGCTGAAAAGGAAATGAATGGCGAAGGCCGCATTTTGGTACGCCCTTCAGGAACGGAGCCATTATTACGTGTAATGGCCGAAGCGCCAACTGATGAGTTAGTAAATTATTATGTTGATAAAATTGCTGCGGTTGTGCAAGCTGAAATTGGTGCTTAAATAAATAAGAGCAGGTAAAATTGTGTTTTACAATTTTACCTGCTTTTTTATTGTGCAATAACCGGATCAATCAGGAAATTCGGGTTGCTATATTTATAAAAGTATTTTTTCAGATCGCTTTTATTTTACGCGCTGACCTTTAAAATAGCTTGCAGTAACGGGAACTTTGCGAGCAACAAATTCGGCGGTCGAACCGGCATTTACTAAGGTAAAATTAGCAGGCATACCTGTCTTTATCCAACCAGAAGCAGTGATTAATTTTTGATCCGTGACTAGTTCGAGACTTTCTGTCAGCTCTTTTTGCGTAGTTAAATCAAAAATTTCCGCATAACGATTCAGCTTATCCATTACATCGCCATTACCAAAAGGCGACCAACAATCATAAATATTATCACAACCAATTAATATTTTGACACCGGCTTGTTTTAACTCTGTTAGAGGCGGGATGACAAAATCTAAAGGAATACTAGAAATAATCGTTACTTTATTGGCTGCTAAGCGAGCAAACAATTCTTTTCTTTCTTCAATTGGCAAATCGCGTAAGCCGTAAGCGTGGCTAATTGTCACTTTACCTTGCCACTTTGTTTCCTCAATTAATGTTAAAAATTTAGTAAATACTTTTCTTGCATCGTGATGTCGTTCATGTAAATGATAGTCAATCGGGACATTAAACTGTGTTGCAAGCTCAAATGTTTGATTTAATGATGTTTCTAAGTCATTGTCAATGCTGATTGGATCAACACCACCTACTAAATTAGCACCATTTTCTAAAGCTGTTTTCATCTCATTAAATGCATTTGATAAAAGTAAACCATGTTGAGGAAAAGCGACCAATTCATAGTCCAATTTATTTTGATAGTTTTCCAATACCTTTTGGGCAGATTCAAGGTAGCGTTGTCCCACGGTGGGATGAATGTCAATATGAGAGCGAAAATGCGTTACGCCACAGGAAAGTTCTAAGTTAATCAAATTTTCCATTCTCTTTGAAAAAGAGAGGGGGACTTTGTTTAAATAATCAAATTCTTTGGTAAAACGTTCAATCCGATTTTTTACTGGTACTATGGGGGTCCAGGGAATACCTAATTTACTTTTATCAAAGTGAACATGCATCTCACGTAATTGTGGTAAAAGCAATGTATTTTGTCCATCGATTACGACCAAATCCTCCGTCAAATTTTCTTTGCTTATTTCGACTTCATTGTCTAAAACAGCAGTGATAATTCCAGAATCAAACATTATAGCGAGCTTTTTTGTAGCTGTTCCATAAGTGAAACTACCTTCTGTTAAATAGTCGGTTTCTATGCGTACATTTTTAAGTAACGTTTTCATAAAAAACACCTCCAATTTAGTATAAAGATAACGTTAAAGCGTTCAAAAAGCGAATTTTTAATTTTCACAACTAAGGCTGAATTAACTGCAATCAAAAATGCTGAAATAAGGGTAGAAAAAAACCGCACACACTCAAGTATACGGTTAAAAAATTATTCGACAGTAACAGATTTAGCTAAATTTCGGGGCTTATCAACATCATAACCTCTTTGTAAGGTAGCGAAATAAGCGATTAATTGGGTTGGAACTACGGCCAATAAACTACTTAGTAAGGGGTGGATATTAGGCAATAGAATTTGATCTTCTGGTTTTGCCATCTCTTCAGTGGCAATGACCAATGTGTTGGCCCCCCGACTTTTTACTTCTTGCAAATTCCCTCTGGTATGAGGTCCAGTAACAGCATCGGTAATGATGCCAATTACAGGTGTCCCTTCTTCGATTAGAGCAATTGTGCCATGCTTTAACTCCCCAGCTGCAAATCCTTCTGCTTGAATATAAGAAATTTCTTTTAACTTTAAGGCTGCTTCCATGGAGACGTAATAATCATTCCCGCGACCAATATAAAAAGCGTTGCGGGTATTAGTTAAGTATTCCTGCGTTAAATCAGCTAAGAGTTCTTTTTCGTTAATCATCGTTTCCATAGCAGTTGCGATTAATCCTAATTCATGGAATAAATCAAAATGAAGGGCAGCTGGAATTCCTTTTTCTACGCCTAGTGCTTTGGCTAGAACTGCCATAACGGCAATTTGAGCAGTATAAGCTTTTGTTGAAGCCACAGCTATTTCAGGGCCGGCATGAAGTAATAACGTGTAGTTTGCCTCACGAGATAAAGTTGAACCTGCCGCATTCGTAATGGTTAACGAAGGATGTCCCAACTCATTGGTTTTGACTAGCACTTGACGACTATCAGCTGTTTCACCGCTTTGGCTTAAATAAATAAAAAATGGTTTTTGTGATAATAGCGGCATGTTGTAGCCAAATTCACTTGATAAGTGGATTTCTACCGGTAATTGAGTTAGGTTCTCGAAAAATTTCTTGGCTGCCCAACCCGCATGACTGCTTGTGCCACAGGCCACGATATAGATGCGATCACTATTTTTTAAAGTCGTTAACAAGTTTTGGTCCACCGCAATGGATCCATCATCATTTTGATATTTTTGAACAATTTTGCGCATTACGACTGGTTGTTCATCAATTTCTTTTAACATGTAATAAGGATATGTTCCTTTTTCAATATCACTGGCATCAAGTTCAGCCACATAAAAATCACGTTCGATAATTTTTCCCTCGGCATTTTCAATTGTAGCTTTTTCAGCTGTTAATGTAACCATTTCGCCATCCATTAATTCCATAAAACGACTTGTTTGGTCTAACATTGCTAAAGCATCGCTACATAATACATTAAAACCTTTCCCTAAGCCAATTAGAAGAGGGCTTTTATTTTTTGCGACATAAATTGTTTCATTGTCCGTTGTATCGATTAAAGCAAAGGCATAAGAACCTTCAATTAGTGTCAATGCCTTTTTGAAGGCCGCTTTTGTTTGCAGACCTTCATTTTTAAAGTGGGCAACCAAATGAACGGCAATTTCTGTATCGGTTTGACCATAAAATGTATCCGCAGCTAAATAAGTTTGACGTAAGTCATCATAATTTTCGATGACACCATTATGAACTAACACAAGTTCCCCGTTTTGACTCGTATGAGGATGAGCATTTTCTTCTGTTGGTTTACCATGAGTAGCCCAACGTGTATGGCCAATTCCAATTGTACCCGTAATCGTAGGATTTAATTTTGCTTCCAAATTTTTGATCGGTCCAGTAGATTTTACTAAATGGCTGTCATCTCCAGCTACATAAATACCTGCGGAGTCATACCCGCGATATTCAAGACGTTTTAAGCCATTTAAAATGATTGTTGTTGCATCGTTTTTTCCAACAACTCCGACGATTCCACACATATAAAAAACCTCTTTCTGATAACGGGGATGTTTTCTTTTCTATAACATGCTCCGTCCAAATTTCAAATAATTAGATTAGACCAATTTTATTGGTATAGATATATAATTATTGGTCTAATTAATAAGACAACAAAAATGATATTATTTATTAACGTTTTTGTCAACAAATAATTTTGAATATTTTTAATTGGTATATGTTTGATTTTTTGAAACCAATATACGTTGTAAAAATTCAGTCTGCCATTTTCAATCTTAATTAACAAAATTATTTATTAATAACTGTTTTTTTTGAAAGCTTTTCGCTACAATGATATCAGGGTGATCGATTGTATTATAAAGCGACAACCAAACTGATAAAAAATCAGTTTTTGGAGATTGAGGAGGATATTATGGAAAATATGGTACGTTGTATGAGTTTTAAACAGTTAAAAGCAGCTGTAGCAAAATTAGAAGCGGCAGAAGCTGTAGACGATAACACAAAAGTTTTTATTGATACAGGCTGGGATAGTTTACAAGAAGTGGCTCCAGAAAGTATTGCGATAAAAAAGGCACGCTATTTTCAGGTACAAGACCCGGTGAGTAAAGAATATTTTGGTGGTTTTGCTTTAGAGGAAAAAGCTGAAAAGGTGAACGCTACAGGAGAAGAAGAAACGGTTATTGTCATTGAAAATCAATATTAAAAAAGAGTAGGGAGTAAACGAAATGAATAAAAGAAGATGGATTGCTGTAGTGATTGCAGTGGGGTTATTTGTGTTTTCAGCTGTATCTTCCCGTGTTGCAACCCATAATAGTGAAGATACGCAAAAAGCGTTGGCTGGATTAAATGCATTGCTGTATGGTTCAAACCAGATGGAAAAAGAAGTGATTGAAGAAGGTAACGGCACCCAGCAAATTGCAAAATTAACACTTGATGGCACTATAGCCGATACAGGCTCAGGTGGGATTTTTTCGACTGAAACTTACAGTCATCAAGATTTTTTAGCACAGTTAAAAGAAATTCAAACAGATAAAAGCATTAAAGGTATCTTATTAGAAGTTAATTCTCCTGGTGGCGGGGTGTATGAGAGTGCTGAAATTGCCAAAGAGTTTACGAAGATCAAAAAATTAAATATTCCCGTGTACGTCAGCATGAAAAATATGGCTGCAAGTGGAGGCTATTACATTTCAGCTGCTGCAGATAAAATTTTTGCTACTGACGAAACTGTGACAGGATCAATCGGAGTGATTATGTCTGGCGTCAACTACAGTGGTTTAATGGAAAAATTAGGCATTACCGATCAAACATATAAAAGTGGGGCGCTAAAAGATATGGGCTCGGCGACGCGTAAACCAACTGAAAAAGATAAAGAAGTATTGCAAACCTATGTTAACAATGCCTATGACCGTTTTGTCAAAGTGGTAGCTACAGGTCGGCATATGTCAGAAGATGCGGTTCGTAAAATTGCGGATGGTCGCATTTATGATGGTGCGCAAGCTAAAACTATCGGTTTAGTGGATGAAATTGGGTTTCCTGAAGATACGTTAGCTGCATTGAAAAAAGATAAAAAATTGGAAGATGCCCAAGTAATTGAGTACACAGTTGGCGATACTGGTTTTTATTCTTCTTGGTTAGGCAGTAAAGTGGCCCAATGGCAAGGACTTGCTCCAAGTGAAAGCAGTAAAGTATTACATCTTTTTGAATCCCTTGGAAATGCCCAAGCGCCTAAACCTCTTTATTATTATGGAGGTGAATAAATTGAGTGATAAAGTACAAGGACCTAAAATTTTTAAAACAGCTCAAGAAAAAGAAAAACTAAGTGCAACAGAAATTGAGAAAAAACAGCAACAATGGCGCCCTTTGATAAATGAACAGCCTGATAAACAAAATTATTTTCCCAATTATTTTTACGCGGGTTTTTGGATTCGCTTTTTTTCGTATCTCGTGGATTTATTATGTGTGAATGCTGTAACAAATGGTACGATTGGTTTGGTATATCGTATTGTCGGAGTAGAAATAGCGACTAGCTTTTTGAGTTTATCTTCTTTACTAGCTTTAGCAGTCTATTTGAGCTATTTTACTTTACTGACAAAACTTAACCATGGGCAAACAATTGGTAAAATGATTTTTGGCATTCGTGTGGTTTCGCTAACACAATCCGAGTTGTCATGGACTACGGTTATTATAAGAGAAACCGTTTGCCGTTTTATCCTGAAAGGATTTCCTTTTATACTAGGCTATGTGGTAGCAGCTTTTACTGATCACAAACAACATGTGGGCGACCACTTTTCAGATACTTCTGTCGTTACGATTAATGTATTAAAAGCTTTTAACAAAGAAATACGGGCTTAATTTGCAATAGGAGCAGGTGTAAAAGATGGGAGAAAAAATTGTCTTTCCGGATGAATTAGAACGTAGCATACGCTTAGGCCAAAAAGCGATAGAACAAAAAGAGTATTTAACCGCGTGTGGTTACTTTAAAAAAGCCTATGAAATGGAAATGTCTTTTTCAGTCAATCAATTATATGTGGCAGCTTTACTGAAATTAGAAGATTTTGAGGCTGCCCTTCAAGTGGCGCAAGATTTTTCAGAGGAATATCAAAGCACAGAAGCAGCTTTAACACAATATGTTCGCATTTTATTATTAAATCAACAGTTTTTAATTGCACGTAAAGTTATCTCTCAAAGCGTATTGTTGACAAAGGAAAAAAAACGTACTTTAACTCAACAAGTAGAACAGCTGGAATTAGCCATCGATTTGCTTGATCCAGAAAGTTTACAAGTTAAGCGACAATTATTAAAACGTTGGGATAAAAAGCAAACACCTATGCCGTCTGCTGCGTGGGATGAGTTTCAGCATCAGTTAACTTATCCTCAATTTGTGGCTTTGATGCAAGATTTTTTACCTGCAAGTAACAATAATTTTTTACGACCGCGCTTAATTGAAGAACTGGTATTATTAGGTTGTGATAAAACTATCCTAACCAATAGTTGGTTAGAAATTGGTTATCAATTGGATCTAAAGACTCTGCTATTACCAGAAGATTTACCGGCTTTTAAAAAACTACAACATTATTTTGAGTCTGAAATTGCTGCAAAGAATGTTCAAATGGCGGAGTATTGTATCGCTGAATTGAAGACGCATTTGGCACTAACATATCCATTTGTCCCTTTTGCAGAAAATACAATGTTATGGGCTCAGAGCTATGTCTTAGAATACCAAAGGTTAATGGGAGATGTTACTGCTGAAAAAAGCCTAGGCGAACTTTCAAAAATTAATCTTCAAAAAGAAAAAATTCGCCAAATCTATCAAGAAATTTTCTGAAGTTTTTTTTACTTTCCATAACCTTAAAATGTTTACAATTCATAAGGGTTAGTGTACTATTTAAAAGTATGCATGAAAGTATTTCATAGTAAAATTAGTTTATTCGGAGGGAAACACATGACTGCAAAATGGGAAAAAACTGGCACCAATGATGGTGTATTGACATTTTCAATTGATCAAGCTGAAATTCAAAAAGGCTTGACACAAGCATTCAATAAAGTAAAAGGCAGCTTAAACGTACCTGGCTTCCGTAAAGGGAAAGTTTCACGTCAAGTATTTAACCGTATGTATGGCGAAGAAGCATTGTATGAAGATGCATTAAACGCTGTTTTACCAGAAAATTACGAAGCAGCAGTTAAAGAAGCAGGAATCGATCCTGTTTCACAACCAAAAATTGACATTGATAGCATGGAAAAAGGTCAAGATTGGGTAATTAAGGCAGAAGTTACTGTAAAACCTGAAGTAAAATTAGGGGATTATAAAGACTTAACTGTTGAAAAACAAGATCGCACAGTTACAGCTGAAGATGTTGACGCAAAATTAAAACAAGAACAAGAACAACAAGCAGAACTAGTGATTAAAGAAGACGAAGCAGCTGTCAATGGCGATACTGTTATCATCGACTTTGAAGGTTTTGTTGATGGCGTTGCATTTGAAGGCGGCAAAGGCGAAAACTATTCATTAGAATTAGGTTCTGGTTCATTCATTCCTGGTTTTGAAGAACAATTAGTCGATCATAAAGCTGGCGATAACGTAGATGTTACCGTGACGTTCCCTGAAGACTACCAAGCAGAAGATTTAGCTGGTAAAGAAGCAAACTTTAAAGTAGTTGTTCATGAAGTAAAAGCAAAAGAATTACCTGAATTGGATGATGAATTTGCCAAAGACGTTGACGAAAACGTTGAAACTTTAGCTGAATTAAAAGAAAAATACATGAAAGAATTAACGGAAGCAAAAGAAAAAGCAGCTGAAGATGCAAAAGATGAATTAGCTATTCGCACTGCTGTGGAAAATGCTGAAATTCTTGACTTGCCACATGTAATGGTTCATGACGAAGTACACCGTTCAATGGACGAATTCTTAAACAACATGCAACGCCAAGGTATTGCACCTGAAATGTACTATCAATTAACTGGTTCAACTGAAGCCGACTTACACAAACAATTTGAAGGTGAAGCTGAAAACCGCGTGAAAACAAACTTAGTAATTGAAGCAATTGCTGCTGCTGAAAACTTGGAAGCAACAGAAGAAGACGTTGAAAAAGAAATCGCTGAGTTGTCTGAAGCTTACAACATGCCAGTTGACCAAATCAAACGCGTCTTAACAGAAGATATGTTGAAACATGATATTACAATGAAAAAAGCAGTCGAACTTGTAACTGGAACTGCAGTTGAAAAATAATTTTTTTGCATTTTGAGTCGTTGGCTTTGGCTGACGGCTTTTTTTGTTTTAAATTTTATCAGTGAGGCAAAAAAGCAATAATAGAATAGGATTCCTATCTAAGTAGGATTAACCGAAACTGTGAATATTATTTGCTAAAGTAAAAAGGGTAGGGATAAATTCCCATAAACGGTGATCTTTTGAAACAATAAACGCAACTACTTTTGCTTTGGCAAATTGTATGCTATCATAGTCTAAGACTGTTTAAATCAGTTATCCATCACTCGTTAAGAGTACGGAAATTTTTCAAGGGGTGAGACCATGTACGACAACACTAGCGGAAATGAAACTGTACGTTGTTCATTTTGTGGGAAATCACAAGAAGAAGTACGTAAGATCGTCGCCGGTCCCGGGGTCTACATTTGTAACGAGTGTATCGACTTATGCAAAGAGATCATTGACGAAGAATTCCTGGATGAAGATGTGCGGGAATTCATCGATGTACCTAAACCAAAAGAAATATTAGCTATTTTGAATGAGTATGTAATAGGGCAGGACCGTGCTAAAAAAGCATTGTCAGTTGCGGTTTACAATCATTACAAACGGGTAAATGCTGAGAGTGTAGAAGATGAAGTGGAGTTGCAAAAAAGTAATATCTGCTTGATTGGACCAACTGGTTCTGGGAAAACTTTCCTAGCCCAAACATTGGCACGCTCTCTAAATGTTCCCTTTGCAATCGCAGATGCTACCAGTTTAACTGAAGCAGGTTACGTAGGTGAAGATGTCGAAAATATTTTATTGAAATTATTACAAGCAGCTGATTTCAATGTTGAACGAGCACAAAAAGGGATTATTTATATTGATGAAATCGATAAAATTGCGCGTAAAAGTGAAAATGTTTCGATTACCCGAGATGTTTCGGGTGAAGGTGTGCAACAAGCGTTATTAAAAATTTTAGAAGGAACAGAAGCAAGTGTTCCTCCTCAAGGTGGGCGCAAACATCCTCATCAAGAAATGATTCAAATTGATACCACCAACATTTTATTTATTGTCGGTGGTGCCTTTGATGGAATTGAAACTATCGTAAAAAATCGTATGGGTGAAAAAATTATTGGTTTTGGTACCAACAATAAGAAAATTGGGGATGATGAAAGTGTTATGCAACATATTATTCCTGAAGACTTATTGAAATTTGGTTTAATTCCAGAATTTATTGGGCGTTTGCCAGTTATGGCTGCTTTGGATAAATTGACCAATGATGATTTGGTTCGAATCTTAACGGAGCCTAAAAATGCATTAGTGAAACAATATAAAAAACTAATGTCATTAGATGAAACTGAGTTAACTTTTGAACCAGCAGCGCTAAAAGCTATCGCGGCCAAAGCGATTGAACGAAATACAGGAGCACGGGGGTTACGGTCCATTATTGAAGATATTATGATGGACGTGATGTTTGATGTACCCAGCGATGAAGATATTAAAGAAGTTATCGTAACGGAAGATTCAGTTACAGGTAATGGAACACCAAAAGTAATTTATGCTGAAAAAAAAGCCGGATAATATGCTAAAAGCTGGGTTTTATACCCAGCTTTTGGTTTGAGCGGAATAATTTTAGAAAAAGGAGTGAAGTCGATGAAAGTTCATAATGCAGAAATCGTGATCAGCGCCGTTTCTCCCAAGCAATATCCCGAAACTGACTTACCAGAAATCGCTTTAGCAGGACGTTCAAATGTAGGGAAATCTTCCTTTATCAATACCCTAATTGCCCGTAAAAATCTTGCTAGAACTTCTTCTAAGCCAGGTAAAACTCAGACACTCAATTTTTATCTGATTGAAAATATTTTGCATTTCGTAGATGTACCCGGATATGGATACGCCAAGGTTTCAAAAACGGAACGAGCAAAATGGGGCCAGATGATAGAAACTTATCTTACACAACGTGAACAATTACGAGCTGTAGTTTCATTAGTTGATATGCGTCATGAACCCAGCCAAGAGGATATTCAAATGTATCAGTTTTTAAAGTATTACGATTTACCTGTGATAGTGGTGGCAACGAAAGCGGATAAAATTCCACGAGGTAAATGGAATAAACACGAATCCGTAATAAAAAAAGCATTAGATTTTGATAAATCTGATACTTTCATTATTTTTTCTTCGGTAACAAAAGAAGGTAAAGATGAAGCATGGGCTGCCATTGAGGCCGCTATAAAATAAAGAGTCGAATCATTTCTGATTCGACTCTGTTTTTTTATTCTTTTTTTTGTCTTTGTTTTCTGGTTTTAAGAAGCGGGTCACGTCTACTTCTTCTTTTTTATCCGGCATAATGACAAAGTCATCAAACATTTTATCTAAAGAATCATCTCGTTCGAATTTTAGCCCCATTTGTGCCACCTCCACATAGAGTTTAACATGTTTCTCTTTTTTTATTAAGAAAAAGTGATTCCTTTTTACTTTTTTTTAATCCCATTATTCGTTATAATAAAATTATAGAAACATTAAAAGGCGGTGAGATTATGAAACTGACAAATAAAATGTTCGTTACAGTGCAATATATTAATTTGAATGATCAAATGATTAAGCGCCACCTGCAAGATTGGCTTGTTTTTATTCGTCTCCTTTATCAACCCAAACAAATGGTAGTCAACCATGAAGAAATCCAGCCCTTTTCACTGCAGAAAGTGCATCAGCTCCTAAACAAGTTAACGGAACATGAAGATTTAGAATTTATTGTAAAAAACGGTCCCAACGAATCTTATTTTCATTTAGTTGATGGTAATTTATTAGAAAAACATTTAGTTTCACAAGAGATTTTTTTGAGGCAGAAACAAATGATTCTTAATTATCTGGATATCAAAATGAGCAAACGGGGACTATTTGGTTATTTGCGTAGCTATGACGAATATTTATATCATAATACTGATAAAATTGAAATGCGGCTGGAATTTCAAACATCAGAACAAATTGAAAAATTACCCAAAATTCGTAATAAAGAAAATGAAACAGTAGTAGATTGTAATCAATTTGCGGGATATGATATTTTTTATCGCGGCTTTTGTTTAACCTCTTGTTGGCGAATATATTTCAGCGCTCGGTATCATAAAATTATTCCTCTGGGGGTAGTAGAAGAGGTTCAACAAGTGGAGCAAGTTACTAAAGTTGCAGAAGATGTCTGGTTTGTTGAATTATACAAAGACCCTTATCGTTGGCAAGAAAAAATAAATTTGGATTATCAGCGACTATTTCGCGATCAAATGGGGATTGATCAACTCGCCTGGGATAACGGAGTAGGAATTTTGCGAGAACCGTTAATTGAGTATGCATACACGGATAACATCATTCAAACTGTTCAATATCAAAATGATCGTCTGCAGCCGACACCCAAAAAAGAAGCAACTCATTTTGTTACGCGCGTCTATGATCTAGTTCATGACAATTATCAAGAACGACGAGTGAAAGGCGTTTTAAATGCGCAAGCTTATTTTCCTTGGGTAGATGAACAAGGGATGAAAATGATGAATTATTTAGTTCTAAATCCGCAATACTCTTTGGACGAAGGCCTTTGTGCTTATGAATTTTATTTGCGAAATTATTTGGAGATTAATGTGACAGATGAAAGGTACCATGAATACTTAGCAGTACTAAATATTTATCTGCCAGATGAATTTTTAACCAAAATACCATATAAAGTGTTGAAAGAAAAAATGGTTGATATTCATTTTACCCGCTTAAAAAAACGAAAACAGCGTGTTTTTTTTGATATAAAGAAAGACAAGAATCATCTAAGAGTCAATTTTGTTCCATTTTCAATAATGAAAAATACTAGTGAAATCAGTCGTGTGGGGGGTTAAATAATGGAAGATTTATTGTTTAAAAAATATATGTTGCCAACAGGAGCGCTAACGGTATTGTTACTACTATTACCCGATTTTTTCATGAAGATTCCATTAGCCTTGGGGATTATTTTGCTTGGCAGTTGTTTATGTATTTATAACTATTGGAAATTAGAAGTGAAATTGGAAGTTCAAAAAATCAAAGCACACCGCGAAGAATAAAAAATGGAACGGACTCATTCAGCTCTTAAGCAATAAGACAAGATCTTGTGAATTGTTCTTCAAAATTCTTATAATTTTGACTTAATTTCACTGAGCGTATGTTTATGCAGCTACACAGTAACAATATTGATATATCGGATTATTTCTTGTGAATTCTATAAAGAAAACGTCAAAAATCAACTTAGATAGCTGATTTTTGACGTTTTTCATATTCTTATTTTAATGAATATCTTTTTTCAATAGTCCGAAAATCACACCGGAAATAACAGCACCAATTGCGATAAAGACTAAATAAAGAATCGGATTGCTGACTAAGAAGACTACGAAAATACCACCGTGGGGTGCAAGTAATAGAATATCTTTGGCACCTACAAGCGCTCCGGTAATCGCTGAACCAACGATAAAACTTGGGATGGCCCGCAATGGGTCAGCTGCTGCAAATGGAATTGATCCTTCTGTTACAAAGGATAGTCCCATCACAATGTTTGTTAAACCTGCATCTTGTTGATCTTTGGTAAATTTATTTTTGAATAAGCGGGTAGCGACAAAAATTGCTAATGGAGGCACCATACCGCCGGCCATAACAGAAGCCATTACAACACTCCCACCAGAAGCAACCGTAGTAGCTAACGTTGCTGTACCAAATACATAAGCTGCTTTGTTAATTGGACCGCCTAAGTCAGCTGCCATCATACCGGCAAGTAACGCACCTAATAATGCAGCGTTTGATCCGCTTAAGCCTGTTAAGAAACTGTTTAATGCATCATTGATAACTTTCATTGGGACGTTGATAATCAACATCAAAAAGCCGGTAATTAACAGACCAAAAACAGGGTAGAACAAAATTGTTTTGATGCCATCCAATGATTTTGGTAAGTTCTTGAAGAGTTTACGTAAAAATAAAATAACGTAACCGCCAAGGAAACCACCGATTAATGCTCCTAAGAAACCAGCACCTCCAGCATTAGCTAAAGCACCTGCGGCAAAACCCACAATCAAACCAGGACGATCAGCAATACTTGAAGCGATAAAACCTGCAAGAACAGGGAGCATAAAGCCAAAAGCAGCATTACCAATTTGGTTGAACCATGAAGCTTGCATATTGTAATTACCCAGTTGGGCTAAACTATCCTGGGGCACACCCATGAATTGGTCAATCATAAAGGATAGGGCAATTGCAATCCCGCCACCAATTACAAATGGCAGCATGTGGGAAACACCATTCATTAAGTCTTTGTAAATGCGTTGGCCAACCGTACCATCAGCACTTTCTTTGGAATCACTCGAACTTGAACCATCGCCTTTAAAGACTGGAGCAGTACCGCTTAAGGCTTCATTAATCAAGTTTTCTGGTTTACGAATTCCATCACTGACTGGGCGATTAACTAAATGTTTACCATCAAAGCGATCCATTTCAACATTTTTATCCGCTGCAACAATAACACCATCTGCTCGTGCGATATCTTCTGCTGTTAGACGGTTTTTAATTCCTTCTGAACCATTTGTCTCGACTTTAATGTCGACACCCATTTCTTTGGCTTGTTTTTTCAAAGCATCTTCTGCCATGTAGGTGTGAGCAATACCTGTTGGACAAGCAGTAACGGCAACAATATATTTGCGGTTAAAACTTTTCAGTTCTTCTTCTTCAGCGGCTTTTTTCTCAGCTAACGCTTCAGCTTCTTTTTGAGCTTCTGTATTAGCAAAAAGTTGTTGTACTTCATCGGGTGTTGTTGCCGATTTTAATCGTGCCACAAAATCGGCATCGATTAAGAGACGTGAAAGAGCAGCTAAGGCTTGCAAGTGAGTGTCATTTGCGCCTTCTGGAGCAGCAATCATAAAAAAGAGATAAGTTGGTTGTCCATCTAATGATGCATAGTCAACGCCTTTGGTACTTTTAGCAAAGAGAACCGTTGCTTCTTTGACCGCTTTATTTTTAGCGTGGGGCATTGCAATCCCGTCACCTAATCCAGTTGATGTTTGCGCTTCACGGGCCAAAATTCCTTCTTTGTAAGTTTGGATATCAGAGATACGACCAACATCATACATTTTTTGGACCATTTCATCGATTGCGCCTTTTTTGTCAGTTGCCTGAAGATCCATAATCATGGCATCTTTAATCAATAATTCATTGATATTCATTGTTTTCCTCCTTAATTTTGCAACAGTGTCTTATTTTTAACTGAATTTAATCGGCAATTTTTTCAACCACAACTTCAGCCAATAATTCTTTAATGAAAGGAGCTTGTGCTAAATCATCAGAAAATGCGGTAGCACTGCCACAAGCCACTCCCCATTTAAAGGCGGCGATAGCATCTTGACTTTGACTATATTCACCAATAAAACCGGCAATCATGGAATCCCCTGCACCAACTGAATTTTTTAGAGGACGTTTTAAGACATTGGATTGATACACACCCTCGTTGGTAAAGAGTAAAGCTCCGTCTCCAGCCATAGAGATAATGGCGTTTTTAGCGCCAGCAACAAGTAATTTTTTGCCATATGGCACGATATCAGCAATGCTATTGAAAGTAGTTTGGTAAGCTTCTGCTAATTCGTGGTTGTTGGGTTTGACTAATAAGGGTTCACTCGTTAATGCATTCATTAAATCTTGACCTGTGGTATCAATTACAAATTCTGCTTGCTTTTCTTTCACTAATTGAATTAACTTTTGGTAAAAACCACTAGGTAAACTAGCTGGTGCACTTCCTGATAAAACCACAATATCATCTTGAGAAATTTTTGTGAGTTGTGATTTTAAATCAGCGATGTCAACAGTGTGAATAGCAGGGCCTAAGCCGTTAATTTCAGTTTCAGATTCCGCTTTTAATTTGATATTGATACGGGTATCATCTTCAATTCTAGTAAAGTTTTGTGCAATGTTTTCTTGTTTTAACCAATCGGCAATAAAGTTTCCGGTAAAGCCACCTAAAAAACCTAGTGCATTATTATCAACGCCAATTCTTTTTAAAATGCGTGAAACGTTAATTCCTTTGCCACCGGGTAATTTTAGGTCTTTTTTCATTCGATTTACTTCGCCGATTTTTAAATCTTCGACGTGGACAATATAGTCGATGGAAGGATTGAGTGTAACTGTGTGAATCATATTTTTGCCTCCAATATTTTGACATCGTGATACATTTCAGCGTGTTCTTGTGGACAATAGTCAGTTAAGATTGTCACAGCTTCAAGAGGTGCTACTTTTGCAAAACTAATTTGGTTGAATTTGCTGTGATCGGCCAAGATAAAACCTTCTTCAGCTTGTAAAAGCGCAACTTTTTTCAAAATGGCTTCTTCTGGATCGGGTGTTGTTAGACCAGCTGCTAAATCAATGCCGTTGATTCCTAAAAAAGCTTTGTTGAAATTGAACTCTTGAAGCTGTTTTAGACTAGTATTACCCAATGTGGCATTGGTGGATAGTTTAATTGTTCCCCCTAATATAATTGTGTCAATATTTAAATCAATTAACTGAGCTGCGTGTTTGACGGAATTGGTGACGACTTTTAGCGGCGTACCTGTTGGAAGCAAGGGGATTAATTCCAATGTACTACTACCAGCATCTAAGTAAATGACATCATCATTTTTTATTTGAGCTGCAGCTAATTTGGCAATCACTTGCTTAGCAAGAACATTTTCCTTTGATTTTGTCTGCATGTCTGCTTCAAACCCGATGTGTTGGCCTATTCTTTTAGCTCCACCGTGAACGCGAATTAATAATTTCTGATTTTCCAACTCTTGTAAATCACGCCGGATTGTGGATTCAGATGCATCTAATAAGTTTGTTAGCTCATGTAATTTGATGATATTATTTTGCGTAAGGAGTTGCAAAATTTTTTGTTGTCTTTCTTCTGTAAGCATTTACAATTCCTCCTTCGACCATATAATAGCATGTTGTTCATTCAAATTCAACTACAATCAGTCAAAAACGTTCAAAATAATTCATCGACTCGTTTCAAGCTTGCTAATTTAGGAAACTTCAATGCTGGAAGGGTTAACAATTGAAAAAGAATGTGTTTTTTGGCTTAATTATAAGTAGAAGGGTGTTGGTAAATATGAAGAGAACTTTATTACAGGCATTTCAATGGGAATTAGAAGCAAATAGTAACCATTGGAACTTATTAGGAGAACAAATAGATTATTTAAAAAAATTAGGCATTAATGCATTATGGTTACCGCCGGCAGCAAAAGGATCAGCGGGAGTTAATGATGTGGGATATGGCACGTATGATTTATATGATTTAGGTGAATTTGAGCAAAAAGGGACAGTTCCCACCAAATACGGTACCAAAGAGGAATATCTAGCAACAATAAAGAAACTACAAAATAATGAAATTGAAGTTTATGCGGACATTGTTTTTAATCACTTTATGGGAGCAGATGAAACAGAGAAAGTTTCGGCTGTTAAATATAGTTGGGATAACCGTAATCAGCAAATTAGTGATGAAGAAGAAATTGAAGCCTGGACGCGTTTTACATTTCCGGGACGAAAAGGAAAATATAGTGATTATGTTTGGACTTGGCGCAATTTTTCCGGCGTTGATTATGATGCGCATAATAAAGATCACGCAATTTTTAATATTGCAGATAAAGGCTGGGTTTCAGATGTTGATTCAGAAAATGGCAACTTTGATTATTTGATGGGTTGTAACTTAGACATGACGTATGAAGAGACAATTGAACAGTTAGATCAATGGGGAAAATGGTTTTTGGCTGAGACTAATGTAGATGGTTTTCGGTTGGATGCTGTAAAACACATTCAATTTGATTTTTTTGTGGATTGGTTATTACGCCGAAGAAAAGAAAAGGAATCCCCACTTTTTGTTGTTGGCGAGTATTGGACTGATGAACTTGATAAGTTGGAAAATTATATCGATTCGTCTGGAAATTTAATTTATTTATTTGATGTGCCACTTCATTTCAATTTGTATCGCGCAAGTAGAAGCAATGGTGAATTTGATTTACGCGAGATCTTTACGGGAACTTTAGTTGAGTCAAGACCAGATTATGCTGTTACTTTTGTCGATAATCACGATACACAAAAAGGTCAAAGTTTGGAATCTTGGGTTGATGGCTGGTTCAAAGTGCATGCCTACGCATTAATTTTATTACGTAAAATTGGCACGCCGACAGTTTTTTGGGGTGATTTATATGGTATTCCAACGCAAGAAGTTGGGGCGGTGGGCGAAAGTCTGGAATATTTGCTAAAAATTAGAGAACATTTGGCATATGGCAATGAAGTGGATTATTTTGACGACCCTAACTGCATTGGCTGGGTACACACCGGTGATTTTGAAAAAGAGCTATCTGGGTTTGCGGTAGTTTTAACCAATACGGATGCCAATCAAAAAGAGATGACGATTAGTGCGATTCATGCGGGCAAAACTTTTGTAGATGTGTTAAAAAATAATAATACAAAAGTTGTCTTGGATGAAAACGGTCGAGGCATATTCCCGGTAAATGGGGGTCAAGTTTCTGTTTATGTCAATGAAGAAGTTGCTGAGATGATTTGGGAACAATAAGAAAAGAGGGGAGAAAATGAAAAAGCTAGGGGTTTGGTTTGGATTGCTTTGTATCTTGCAAGGTGTGGTACCGGTGCAAGCCATTGCAGAAGTTTTACCAGAAAATACAACGAAGATGGAGGATGTCGCCACGACAAATCCTCCTATATCAGAAGATTCTACAAAACAGATGGAAAGTACAATAGACGAGACACCTGCTGATAGTGAGGGCGTCGCTGAAACCTTTGAAAAAAATTCAGAAACTGCTATGAGCGCTGAGAAGAATACTGCTACTACTGAAACGACAACGGAAACTGATGGTAAACAAAATTTGTCCCAAGAGGATAATAAAATAGCTTCCAAAGCGAAAAAGCAAATAAATGCTTTACATTATGTAACATTAACCCAATCTAATGCTAATTTGAAAATATATCCAGATTTAGCTGATTTAGACTCGTGGAATTTGCCTACGCAAGAGCAATTGAATAAAACCTACCAAGTAAAAGCTACATTTACATTGGAAGAACAAAATTATTATCTTCTTAGGGATAAAACTGGTGATCTTGGCTACGTGTCAGCAACGTCGGTTACTCTGACAGCTTTTCCCCAAGGTAGTGAAATTCTCTATGAATCAGATAATTATTTTGCTGTGACGACAGAAATGGATGCATTGTTTCATGACTTTTCTCAAGCTCCCCAATCAACAAAAAGTATCTTACGGAAAACATTCAAAGCTAAGGGGTATTATCTTGATTTTGATGGTACACGTTATGAAGTTTTAACAGATAAGAATGGCGTGCAAATAGGAATTGTAAAGGCGACGGCCTTAAAAGCAACCAACGCAGGTGGTCTTTATAAATCTCATAAGCAATATGTGACTTTTGTAAAAAACAACAGTAAAATTTACAAAGATTTTACTTTAAATGAGCGTAGTAAAACCAATGCATATTATTTAAAAACTTACGAATCTCGTGGTTTTTATCTTCATTTTAATGACATAAAGTATTTCACAATCTATGATAATAAAGGGAAATGGATTGGTTATGTGCCAGAAAGTCTGGTTAAACTAGGTAACGGCAAAGGTGGTATTTATCAAAGTAGTAATCGCTATATTACTTTTACGAGTGCCAATTATGCTCTGTATAGTAATTTTGATTTTAAAAAGTTGCGGACCACAAAAGGATTATATAAAAAAACTTATCAAGCCCGGGGCTACTATGAGCACTTCAACGGTGCGCGATACTATACAGTCTATGATAATAAAGGCAAATGGCTAGGTTATGTTAATGCTGCCAGTGCTAAAACAGGGAATGGCAAAGGCGGTATATATCAAAGTAGCAATCGTTATATTACCTTTACCAGCGCCAATTATGCTATGTATAGCAATTTCAATTTTAAAAAATTACGAACTACAAAAAATTTGTATAAAAAGACTTATCAAGCTCGGGGTTATTATGAGCATTTTAATGGTGCTAGATATTATACCGTTTATGACAATAAGGGCAAATGGTTAGGTTACGTAAACGCTGCCAGTGCTAAAACAGGAAATGGCAAAGGTGGAATCTATCAAACATTAGGCAATGAAGGTGTGGTTATTTCACGAAATTATGCCACCTATCATAATTTCAATTTCAAAAAAAGAGGGAAAACGGCTTCTATCTTTAACCAAACTGTTCAAGTAAGAGGATATTATCAACATTTTAACGGCGCAAAATATTACTCTATTTACAGCACGAAAGGTAAATGGTTAGGCTATGTCAATAGCGGAGCGGTACGAATTAAAAAAGGTGCAGCGTCTTATTTAGGGACAAGTCGCGCAAGAGTAGTAAAGCATCTGAGTGCTAATGAGAAAAATGGTTTTTATGTTGGAACGCGTTATCGCGGACTCGGTTATGGTGGGATTAGTAATCAAGAAGTATTTATGCAGCCAAAGGGGAAGCCCAATAAATATGGGCAAGGAATGAATTGTACCGGTTTTGTGGCTGCGGCTATGCGTAATAGCGGCGCTAACTTAGCACCGATTACTCGCTTAGGTTATGGTGGTGCGGCTAATGCCACATTATGGCGCGATGCTTTAAAGAAAAATTGTAAATATTATACTTACGGCTCGATTAATGCATTACTAAAAAGCGGCCGGGCGAAAAAAGGAGATATTTTATATCTTGAAGGACGTTGGGGAGAATATGGTGCCGATTGCCACATTGGTATTTTTTGGGGAAACAATGGGCACCAAAATCGATTTTGGCATCAAGTGTTAGCAGGTAATATGATTTCAAATATTTTTTCAGGTACCCCTTATTCAATGATTTATTTATTCCCGCAAGAATAATAAAAAGCGAGACCCAACTTGGGTCTCGCTTTTTACATTTGTTCTTTGATACGACGAATAATAGCACTAGCATGAGTAGTATCTGTCAATATTTCTAAGGTGTCACCAATTTTCATAACGGTATCGCCATGAGGTAGAATTTCGCGGTCCCCACGATGTAGTAATGCTAACAGCATATGATCTGGCCATTCAAAATCTCGTACTAAAGTTCCATCTAATTTACTGCCAGATAAAACTGGAATTTCTACGGTTGTTCGCTGTCCAGTCAAATGCGTTTTTTTACTTTTCACAAGGCGCTCTAATAGTGACTCATAAATTGGATCCCCACCTAAAATATCTACCACAATATATGCAACAAGGGCAGTTAAACCCAATGGCATTAAATGAACCAGTGAGCCAACCATTTCAGTAACTAAAATAATTGCCGTCAAAGGTGCCTTCCCGATTGCCGCAAAGTAGCCAGCCATCGCAATGACAATAAAATCTTTCACGAAAAAAGGTTCCAGGCCAAAAACTGTCACTGCTAAATTAGCAAATAGACTGCCAATAACTGCTCCCAAGGTTAGGATGGGTAAAAAAATTCCTCCTGGTAAACCCGAACCATAGGAAATCATGGAAAAAGCAAAGCGCAACCCAAGCAATCCCAAAAGCGCAATTAAAGTGGGTGAATGTTGTCCTAAAGCTAAAATAATTTGATTGCCACCACCCAAACTATGAGGAAAGAATAAGCCCACAGGAATTACTAATAAAAAAGGTAAAATACCCCGAAAGTAACTGGGTAACGGTAAAAAAGTATACCATTTATCTAGAGCCAGTAAAATAATTTGATAAAAACGGCCTAAAACGCCTAGGAGGATACCAAGTAAAATGAGTAGCCAATAATATTTTAAAGGAAGCGAAGGAATATCACCAAGGTGTAATACAGGTTGTAGCCCAAAAAAAGTTAAAGAAACAAAATTAGACATTAATGCTGCTGCAAAAGAAGTTAACCAAACAAGGGGCGAAAAGTTATGATGTACTTCTTCCACTACAAATAACAGACCTGCCACCGGGGCGTTAAATGCTGCTGCTAAACCCGCTGCAGCACCACTAGATAATAGAATTTTTTCTTCGCTTTTGCTTGCTTTCATTTTAGTAGCAATTCCTTGAGCACAGCTAGCGCCTAGCTGGATGGAGGGGCCTTCACGTCCCAGAAAAAGTCCCATACCGACGCTTAAAATGCCGCCGACAAATTTTTTCCATAAAACGGACCACCAAGAAATTGTAATATCATCTTTTAGTTGTCCTTCTACTTGTGGAATCCCACTACCTTTAATGTTGGGTTCACTTTTAATCAAATATCCGACGACGACAGCCAATAAAATCATCAAAAGGCTCCATGGGATTAACCACAAAGGGTGAATCTTTAATTGATGATAAATATAAGGCAACATTTCACCGATTTTTTCAATTGCAAGTCGAAACAAACTGACGACAACCCCTGCTAAAGTACCAACCAATACTCCTTTAGCAATATATTTTATTTTTGTCTTATCTAACGTATCTAAAAAATTTTTCACCTAAACCCCGCCATTTCTTTTATCCACTTGTCAAAAGACTGCGTTATTATCATAGCGGATTTTTTTGTACAGGACAAATAAATATTGCCTTTTATATATCAGGTCTTATTTTGCTGGTTCATTTGACTTATAAAAAACCTAACATTTTTTTCTTTTTCAATTTATCCAAGGAAGCTTAAATGCTATAATTAAAAAGATTGAATTAGAGAGGATGTTGTCTGGTGTCACCCAATTCATTATTAGAGGGAATGAATCCTCGTCAAAAAGAAGCCGTGAAACAAACTGAAGGTCCGTTATTAATTATGGCGGGCGCAGGCAGTGGCAAGACGCGCGTATTAACCCACAGAATTGCCTATTTAATTGAAGAAAAAGAAGTGAATCCTTGGAATATTTTAGCGATTACTTTTACCAATAAAGCTGCCAAGGAAATGAAAGAGCGGGTGAATAAGATTATTCCTGCTGGCGGACAAGATGTTTGGGTATCTACTTTCCATTCGATGTGTGTCCGCATTTTACGCCGCGAAGTTGATTTTATTGGCTATTCTCGCAATTTTACAATTATTGACAGTTCTGAGCAGTTGACATTGATGAAACGCGTTTTAAAAGAGCTGAATATTGATCCTAAAAAATATGATCCCCGTTCTATTTTAGCGGCTATTTCCAATGCAAAAAATGCACTCTTAACACCCAGGGACTATGAAGCACAACAAGGAGCTTTTTTTGAAGAAATTGTTGCGCGTTGTTATGATATGTATCAACAAGAACTAAAAGTTAATGAATGTATGGATTTTGATGATTTAATCATGAATACTATCCGTTTGTTTCATGAGCATCCAGATTCTTTGTACTATTATCAAAATAAATTTCATTATATTCATGTTGATGAATATCAAGATACTAACCATGCACAATATACTTTAGTAAATATGTTAGCTGCACGTTTTAAAAATTTATGTGTTGTAGGAGATGCCGATCAAAGTATTTATGGTTGGCGTGGCGCGGATATGCAGAATATTTTGGATTTTGAAAAAGATTATCCCGATGCTAAAGTCATTTTGTTGGAGCAAAATTATCGTTCGACGCAAAATATTTTAACCGCGGCCAATCAAGTGATTCAAAATAATCAAAACCGTAAAGATAAAAAATTATGGACTGAAAATGATGCAGGCGAAAAAATTACTTATTATCGCGGAGATAATGAGCGTGACGAAGCACGTTTTATTGTTAGTGAAATTCAGACAAAACGCCGTGAAGCGCAGCGCGATTATGGTGACTTTGCTATTTTGTATCGTACCAATGCGCAATCTCGGGTGGTAGAAGAAACGCTATTAAAATCCAACATGCCATACAAAATGGTAGGTGGTCATAAGTTCTACGATCGTAAAGAAATTAAAGATATTTTGGCTTATTTGCAAGTCATCGCCAACCCGGCGGATTCATTAAGCTTTGAGCGAATTGTCAACGTGCCCAAAAGAGGTATTGGAGCTACGTCTTTAGAAAAATTGCGGCAATTTGGCAATCTTCATGGTTTTTCGCTTTTGGAAGCTGCCAGCAATTCAGCCTTAGCCAATATTAGCGGTAAAGCCGGTAAAGAGCTTGAAAATTTCGCTGAATTAATGGCTAATTTTCAAAAAATGCGTTCTTTTTTAACCGTGACCGAATTAACCAAAGAAGTTTTAGCCAAAAGTGGTTACGAAGACGAGTTAAAACGCCAAAACACTTTGGAAGCTCAAAATCGCCTCGAAAACTTAGAGGAGTTTTTAACTGTAACTCAAGAATTTGATAAAAATTATGAACGAGAAAACTCAGAAGACTTGGAAAATGTGGATGATAAATTATCGGTCTTTTTAAATGATTTAGCCTTACTATCTGATGTTGATAGCTTTGAAGAATCTAATAGTCAAATTACCCTGATGACACTTCATGCCGCTAAAGGTTTGGAATTTCCAGTTGTCTTTTTGATTGGACTAGAAGAAGGGGTATTCCCATTATCACGCGCTCTGATGGAAGAAAGTGAATTGGAAGAAGAACGGCGTTTGGCTTACGTTGGTATCACTAGAGCAGAAGAAGAGTTATATCTGACGAATGCTTTCACACGAACGCTATATGGTAAGACACAATATAATCGTCCCTCACGCTTTGTAGAGGAAATAGAAGAAGATCTACTAACAAAGCCTGGTCAAGTAGTGCAGCCAACTAATAATCGTCCTTTTGCAACACGAAAAGCATATGCGACGAAACCGGCATATCAGCAGCCTTCTGTTGCTGGTGTAAGTGCTAAGCAAAGTACCGGTGGTGAACAAGCCGCATGGCAAGTGGGAGATAAACTGCGTCATAAAAAATGGGGGATTGGCACTGTCGTAAAAACTAATGGTACTGCTAAAGATATGGAATTAGACGTAGCTTTTCCAGAACAAGGGATTAAGCGCCTTTTAGCAGCCTTTGCTCCCATCGAAAAAATTTAGTTTTTAGAAAGGAAAAATGGATATGTCAGAATCAATGGCGGAGTTAACCAAAAAAGCGGCCGCATTAAGGCAAGAATTAAATAAATATGCTTATGAATATTATGTCAAAGATAATCCAACCGTAGAAGATTATGTTTACGACAAACTCTATCACGATTTAGTAGCAATCGAAACGCAATATCCAGAGCTTACAACTGCTGACTCTCCAACCCAACGAGTGGGCGGACAAGTCTTACAAGGATTTGAAAAAGTTGTTCATGATGTTCCTTTGTACAGCTTAAATGATGTTTTTAATAAAGAAGAAATTAAGGCTTTTATTAATCGTGTAACCAAAGAGTTAGGGGAGAATGTATCTTATATCTGTGAGTTGAAAATTGATGGGTTGTCTGTGACATTACGCTACGAAGAAGGTCTTTTTGTTCGAGGTGCTACTCGTGGCGATGGAACTGTAGGAGAAAACATTACGGAGAATTTAAAAACTGTTCGTTCGATTCCACTACGGCTAGAAGAACCACTAACTATTGAAGTGCGCGGGGAGTGTTTTATGCCCAAAAAGTCTTTTGTGGCTTTAAATGAAAAACGCGATGAATTAGGACAAGCAATTTTTGCCAATCCTCGCAATGCTGCGGCTGGAAGCTTGCGTCAATTAGATCCAAAAGTAACCGCTAAACGAAATTTAGATACCTTTTTATATACAGTAGTAGATTTTGGTCCACTACATGTTGATAGCCAATCTGCCGCTTTAAAGCAGTTGGAAAATATTGGTTTCCATGTTAATCGCGAGCGACGCTTATGCAAAGATATTGCTGAAATTTGGGATTATATTGAAGAATTTCAAGCCCGTCGAACCACATTGCCTTATGAAATTGATGGTGTTGTTATCAAAGTCAATGATTTTCACCAGCAAGATGAATTAGGCTTTACTGTTAAGGCACCACGATGGGCTACGGCATATAAATTTCCTCCTGAAGAAGCCCAGACAGAACTTTTAGACATCGAATGGACGATTGGACGAACCGGTGTTGTCACCCCAACTGCAGTAATGACTCCGGTACGGGTGGCGGGTACCACAGTGAGTCGTGCCAGTTTGCATAATGTTGATTTTATAAAGCAAAAAGACTTACGCATTGGAGATACAGTAACTATCTATAAAGCAGGAGATATTATTCCTGAAGTCTCACAAGTTGTTTTAGATTTACGAAAAAAAGATAGTGAACCCTACCCTATTCCTACAAAATGTCCTGTTTGTGGTAGTGAGTTAGTCCATTTAGATGAGGAAGTGGCACTACGTTGTATCAATCCAAAATGTCCGGCTTTAATTAAAGAAGGATTGCGCCATTTTGTCTCACGGGATGCTATGAATATTGATGGTTTGGGTCCTAAAGTTTTAGCGCAAATGTATGACCATCAGCTACTGACAGATGTAGCTGGATTATATAGTATAACCGAAGAACAATTATTGACTTTGCCAAAAATAAAAGAAAAATCAGCTAATAATATCTTACAAGCTATTCGTGCTAGTAAAGATAATTCGGTTGAACGTTTATTATTTGGTTTGGGTATTCGACATGTAGGATCTAAAGCGGCAAAAATATTAGCCGAAAATTTTGGTAATCTTGAGGCGATTGCCAAAGCAGATAAAGAAAGTATTGTTGTTTTGGATACTTTAGGAGAAACCATCGCCGACAGTATTGTCACGTATTTTGAAAATGAAGAAGTCCACGACCTTTTACAGGAATTAAAAACTGCAGGCGTAAATTTTGATTTTAAAGGACGTATTTTAAACCAGAGTGAGATAGATTCTCCTTTTAATGGCAAAACAATTGTTTTAACAGGCAAATTAACTCATTATAATCGCAATGAAGCCAAAGAAAAAATTGAAAATCTAGGTGGTAAAGTAACAGGTAGTGTTTCAAAGAAAACTGATATCGTGGTGGCTGGCGAAGAGGCAGGCAGCAAACTTTTAAAAGCAGAAGAATTGGGGATTACTGTCTGGAACGAGCAGCAGATGGTAGAGGCTTTAGATCGGAGTTTAGTTCATGAAGATTAAATCATTATTTTTAACGAGTGCCTTATTGCTGCTACTGGCTGGTTGTGGCAATTTAGATAAGGGTGTCAGTAATGTCGATAATGGTAAAACAGATGGCGGTAATATGACAACAGGCCGAATAGATCGCTCAGAATATCAAGCTGTCATTAATGACGGACGCTATAAAACAAGTGCAGCAAGAGAATTAAATGCCACTAAATTAAACAGTGGCTACAATCAGGATAATTTTGAAACAGGTCTATTACGCTTGTCTCACCAAACTTTTTCTCCAGATAAATATTTCTTTCAAGAAGGTCAAAAATTAGACTACGATACAATTGAAAAATGGTTAGCGCGTAATTCAGATGAAAACAATCAAGGGTTAAATCCTGCTGATGAAAAGCAACCCATTATTTTTCAACAATTAATGGAACAAGATTTCTTAAAAGAGGATGGAAAAACCTTAGCCGGCATGTCTTTAGGTTTTGCTTTTAATTCGGTCTACTATAGTAATGATAGTGAGACCGCGATTTCTCGGGATGAATTAATGGCCAATGCCCGAAAAACAATCAACGCAGTTTTAACAAGAGTACGTAAAATGGATGGTCTAAAGAATATTCCAATTGTGGTAGGAATTTTTGAGCAAGCTTCAAAAGAAGATATTAATGGTGGCAATTATATTTACACAGCCGTTAGTAAAGATGGAGGTACGACCATTGCTGACTTTAAAGGGGTAAATGAGAGCCATTTATCGTTACCTGTGGCGTCTGATACGAAAAATACAGCGACACAAGATGGAATGAGTACAAAGTTCAATTCTTTTCAATCGGCTGTTCAAAACTTCTTCCCCAATCTAGTCGGTGTAACTGGGGAAATTTACTACACAGATGAACAAGTCGAAAGTTTGACGATAAATATTGAAACAAAGTATTATAGTAAAACGGAAATAACTAGCTTTACACAGTATGTTGGCAAACAAGTAGAGTCTATTTTTGATTCTGTCAGCGGCAATGTTGAGGTTCAAATTAATTCTGTCGAAGGACCACAAGCTTTTGTCGCCAAAAAAAGCGAACAAAAAGAGATTATTTCCTATATTTTCAATTAGTGACTTGAAAAATAGGCAGAATTATTTCATTATAGAAAAGAAAAAGTATTTTATGTTTCTTTTGAAATACTTAGTGGCAAGAAAGAAGGGGTAGTATGGCAATTAATGAAGAACAAGTCCTGCATGTAGCAAAACTTGCAAAACTTTCATTTACCAAAACAGAAGCAGCAGAATTCACCGACCAATTAGGAAAAATTATCGAAATGGTCGAACTTTTAGAAGAAGTAGATACAACTGGTGTTCCATTTACTTCCAATGTGGTGGAAACAGTCAATGTTATGCGCCCTGACCGCGCAGAAGCGGGCATGAATCGGGATGATTTAATGAAGAATGTACCAGAAAAAGAAGACGGCTTTATTAAAGTACCGGCGATTATTGATAATGGGGAGGCTGGCGCTTAATGGAAAAATTGTACGATAAAAATTTGAGTGATTTACATGATTTACTCGTTTCAAAAGAAATTACAGCTACTGATTTAACAGCAGCTACAATCGCACGAATTAAAGAGACAGAACCAAAAGTAGAGGCTTTTATTACGGTTAATGAAGAAAAAGCACTAGCCCAAGCTAAAGCTTTAGATTTAAAAGGTATAACAGAAGACAATATTTTAGCGGGTATTCCAATTGGGATTAAAGACAATATTGTCACTAAAGATATTTTAACCACTGCGGCTTCCAAAATTTTATCAAATTTTGAACCGGTTTATGATGCAACCGTTATGGATAAAGTTTATCAAACAGATATGATTCCTGTTGGAAAATTAAACATGGATGAATTTGCTATGGGCGGCAGTAGTGAGACTTCTTACTTCAAAAAAACCAAAAATGCTTGGGATGAAACCAAAGTACCAGGGGGTTCTTCTGGTGGTTCGGCGGCAGCAGTCGCTGCAGGGCAAGTTCCAGTATCTTTAGGTAGCGATACTGGAGGCTCTATTCGCCAACCAGCTGCATTTAATGGAATTGTGGGAATGAAACCAACATATGGTCGTGTCTCTCGCTTTGGCTTAATTGCTTTTGCGTCTTCTTTAGACCAAATTGGACCTTTAACCCGCAATGTGAAAGATAATGCCTTAACATTAAATGCTATTAGTGGATACGATGAAAAAGATGGTACTAGCTCTGGTATTTCTGTGCCAGATTTTACCGCTAATCTTGAAAAAGGCGTGAAAGGTCTTAAAATTGGGTTGCCTAAAGAGTATCTTGGCGAAGGTGTAGATCCTGGCGTTAAAGCAGCCATTGAAAAGGCCGCTGCTACCTTTGAAAAATTAGGTGCGACAGTTGAAGAGGTAAGTTTACCCCATTCAAAATATGGCGTTGCGGTATATTACATTATCGCTTCTTCTGAAGCAAGTTCAAACTTGCAACGTTTTGATGGTATTCGCTATGGCTTCCGTGCTGAAGATGTCGCAAACTTAGAAGATGTTTATGTGAAATCACGTAGCGAAGGCTTTGGTACCGAAGTTAAACGACGGATTATGCTAGGTACCTTCTCATTAAGCGCGGGTTATTATGACGCATATTTCAAAAAGGCGGGTCAAGTACGGACGTTAATCAAACAAGATTTTGATAAAGTGTTTAATGATTATGATTTAATTATTGGGCCAGCTTCACCCACTGTCGCTTTTGGCTTAGGTGAAAAAATCAACGATCCGATTACAATGTATATGAGTGATATTTTGACGATTCCAGTTAACTTGGCAGGCCTGCCAGGAATGTCGATTCCAGCTGGATTTTCAGAAGGGTTACCGGTAGGCTTACAAATTATTGGCAAACAATTTGATGAAGTCACAATGTATCAAGCGGCAGCAGCTTTTGAAGGTGCTACTGATTTCCATTTACAAAAACCAGTGATTTTAGGGGGGAATAAATAATGAATTTTGAAACAGTTATTGGGTTAGAAGTTCACGTGGAACTAAAAACCAACTCTAAAATCTTCTCACCTGCACCGGCTCATTTTGGAGCAGAACCAAACAGTAATACCAATGTTATTGATTGGGGCTATCCCGGTGTTTTACCAGTAATGAATAAAGCGGCGGTTGAATTTGGTATGAAAGCAGCGCTAGCATTAAATTGCGAAATTTCAAAAGAAACCCATTTTGATCGCAAAAACTATTTTTATCCTGATAATCCTAAAGCTTATCAAATTTCACAGTTTGATCAACCAATCGGACATGATGGTTGGATCGAAATTGAAGTAGAAGGTAAAAAGAAAAAGATTCGGATTGAACGAGTGCATTTAGAAGAAGATGCCGGTAAAAATATGCATGGTATCGGTGGCTATTCTTATGTCGATTTAAATCGTCAAGGCACGCCTTTGATTGAAATTGTTTCAGAAGCGGATATGCGCTCACCTGAAGAAGCGTATGCTTATTTAGAAGCGTTGCGTTCTATTATTCTATTTACTGATGTATCAGATGTGAAAATGGAAGAAGGCTCTATGCGTTGTGATGCCAATATTTCCATTCGCCCGTATGGACAAGAAGAATTCGGGACGAAAACGGAATTGAAAAACTTAAATTCCATGAGCTTTGTTAAAAAAGGTTTAGCTTTTGAAGAAAAACGCCAAGCAAAAGTATTACTTGCCGGTGGTGAAATTCAACAAGAAACACGTCGCTTTGATGAAACCACAAATAAAACAATTTTAATGCGGGTTAAAGAAGGTTCAAGTGATTACCGTTACTTCCCAGAACCTGATATTCCCCGGTTTGTTATTGATGATGAATGGATTAGTAAAGTAAAAGCGACTTTACCTGAGCTGCCAGCTTCTCGGCGTTTACGTTACATCAATGAATTTGGCTTACCAGAATACGATGCAAAAGTCTTGACCTTAACCAAAGAAATGTCTGATTTCTTTGAAGCGACACTTGCTGCCGGTGCAGATGCAAAATTGGCTTCCAATTGGCTAATGGGTGAAGTTTCAGCTTACTTAAATAGCGAAAAGCTTGAATTAGGCGAAACCCAACTATCACCAGCTAACTTGGCCGGAATGATTGTCTTAATCCAAGATGGCACGATCAGTTCAAAAATTGCCAAAAAAGTTTTCCGTGAATTGATTCAAAACGGTGGCGATGCCAAAGCGGTCGTGGAAGCAAAAGGATTAGTTCAATTATCTGATCCAGCGCAATTGCTGCCAATCATCAATGAAGTTTTAGATAACAATGCACAATCGATTGAAGATTTTAAAAATGGTAAGGATCGCGCTGTGGGCTTCTTAGTAGGACAAATTATGAAACAAACGAAAGGAAAAGCGAATCCAGCCGTTGTGAACCAATTGTTACAGACTGAATTGGCCAAACGTTAATAAGAGTATGAAAAAAGCACGTGTAATTTACAATCCAACTTCAGGTAAAGAGGCCACCAAACGCAGTTTAGCCGATATTTTACAAGTTTTGGAGCAAGCGGGTTTTGAAGCAAGTGCTTTTGCTACAACCCCTGAACCAAATTCAGCAAAAAATGAAGCTACCCGGGCTGCCAAAGCTGGCTTTGACTTAATTGTTGCCGCCGGTGGTGACGGTACCATTAACGAAGTCGTTAACGGTATTGCCCCTTTAAAGAAACGTCCTAAAATGGCGATTATCCCGGCAGGAACTACAAACGACTACGCCAGAGCTTTAAAAATTCCTCGTGACAATCTAAAAGCTGCCGCTGAAGTCATTTTGAAAAAACAAACGATTAAAATGGATATTGGTCAAGCCAGAGAAAATTATTTTATTAATATTGCTGCTGGTGGTCATTTGACTGAACTGACCTATGATGTTCCTTCTGAATTAAAAAGTATTTTTGGGTATTTAGCCTACTTAGCTAAAGGCGCAGAATTATTGCCCCGGGTAAAACCTATTAAAATGCATTTAAAATATGACGAAGGCGAATACAAAGGAAATGCTTCGATGTTTTTCTTGGCTTTAACGAACTCAGTTGGTGGCTTTGAACAAATTGCTCCCGATGCAAAATTGGATGATGGTAAGTTTTCACTAATCATTGTGAAGACTGCCAATATTTTTGAAATTGTCCATTTGGTGGCTTTAATGTTGAACGGTGGTAAGCATATCAATGACAAACGGATTATTTATACCAAAACAAGTCACTTAGAAGTGGATACAATTGGTGAAAAAAATCAACTGATGATTAATCTCGATGGCGAATATGGTGGCGATGCGCCCATGACGTTTGTCAATCATCATCATCATATCGAAATGTACGCCAATCTCGATGCGATTCCCGATGATGCCGTAGTGGGTTATGAAGAAGAGGAAGCGGAATACGAAGAAGTAAGTCGTGATTTTATTAAAGAAGTCGAAAAATTGACAGATGAAGATATTGATGGCGATGGCAAAATTGCCGATCAAAATGATAAGAAATAATTATAAACTCCACATTCATAAAGACGGATGTGGAGTTTTTGGTTGTATATGTCTAGCTTATGCCTTAGAATAAACAAGGATTGTTTTATGAAAAATCAGTCAGCAACCCAAGTGGTTGTTTTTTGTTCTAAATTTAGGAGGAACTATGAAAAAAACAGATCAAGTATATCCAGTAGAAAAAAATAATGTGTATGAAGTCAGCATTTCTGATTTAACCTATGAAGGAATGGGTGTGGCTAAAATTGACCATTATCCGTTATTTGTTGATAACGCTCTTCCTGGTGAAAAAGTTAATCTAAAAGTGATTAAAGTAGGCAAAAAATTTGGGATTGGTAAAGTTATTTCTTATTTGGAAAAAAGTCCAAAACGGGTAGATATTCCCAATGAAGATTTATTACGGACTGGTATTGCGCCTTTAAGTCACTTAGCATATGAAGAACAGTTACTCTTTAAACAAAAACAAGTTGAAACTGTTTTGCAAAAAATTGCTAAAATGCCCACTATTCCAGTACTACCTACAATTGGAATGGCAAAACCTGAAGGCTATCGTAATAAAGCTCAAATTCCTGTGCGCCGCAAAGATGGAAAGCTCCAAACCGGTTTTTATCGTAAGAATAGCCATGATTTGGTGGCAATTGAAGACTTCTATATCCAAGATCCAGCCATTGATGCCGCAATTATTAAAATTCGCGATATTTTAGAACGATTTAATGTAAAGGCCTATAACGAACAACAACACGAAGGTTTATTGCGTCATATTGTAATTCGACAAGGCCATTATTCTCGTCAAATGATGGTAGTGTTGGTAACATTGCGCAATAAGTTCTTTAAAGGTGAAGAAATTGCGGCCCAAATCCACAAAGAACTCCCCGCAGTTGTTAGTGTCATGCAAAATGTTAATACAGAAAAAACCAACGTTATTTTAGGGGAACACGAAAAAGTTCTTTATGGGACAGATTATATTGAAGATACATTATTGGGAAAAACTTTCCGTATCTCTGCCAAGTCTTTTTATCAAGTCAATACAGAGCAAACCGAAGTTCTATATGAAACTGCTTTTGAAATGGCTGCCTTACAACCTGACGATGTAGTGATTGATGCCTACGCTGGGATAGGGACTATTGGTTTATCCGTTGCAGATCGTGTCAAACACGTTTATGGGATGGAATCAATCCCTGAAGCAGTAGCGGATGCCAAGAAAAATGCGAAATTAAATGAAATTGATAATGCGACTTACTTAGTAGGTGATGCGACCAAGGTAATGGGACAATGGTCAAAAGAAGAAATGCAGCCAGCTGTTATCTTTGTCGATCCACCACGAAAAGGCTTAACGACTGATTTTATTAACGCGGCTTGTGATATGAAGCCAGAAAAAATTATTTATATTTCATGTAACCCAGGGACAATGGCCCGTGATCTGGTTGATTTTAAGGCTAAAGGGTATACGTGTAAAAAAATCCAGCCAGTTGACTTATTCCCACAAACTACACATGTTGAAACGGTAGGACTATTAACAAAGGATTAATCCTTTGTGTCTTTTACTGGCTGAGAGAGTTGTTAAATTGAATAAAAAGTTTTGCGTTGCACGGGAAATTACAACAAAGACGTCTCTTTTTAGAGGCGTCTTTGTTGTATACGAGAATATAAATGATAATCTCGCGAAAATTTTAGCATTGATAAGTTATTAGAGACTTAAAATACATTTTATGCATTAATCTTTTAAAGAATATACATCCTATATTCAAAGCTAAAAAAACAAGAAAATTAGTAAGGGTGATATAATAATAGTGTGGTCATCTATGGTACAAATGCGGGGGCCAATAATCGTGAAATTACGTTCTATTTGGTACCCCCAGATGGTATTGTGGCAAAAGAAAAGCGTGTTTTTCAAGTAATGGCAGATGGAATGTTCTATCAATTAGAATACCCAAAAGAAAATTGGTGACAAGATTACCAGAAAGAAGAATAGGTTTTAATCATTTAGAGAAGCGTGAGAGTTGATTCAAATAAGCAAGTACATAAGAAAATACTCTTATGATTAAAATAATAGGCTAGTTATATGTTTGATTGTTTAAATTTGTACTTCAAACGAGTTTAATTATGCTGTATTAGTCGATTCTATTCGTTCTTTTGATTAGAATTGTCACTGATATAAAAAGGAGATATGGAAAATGGAACAATACCCACAAGCTTTAACAATCGCAGGCTCTGATAGTGATGGATCTGCTGGTATGCAGGCGGATTTACATACATTTTTTGCCAGAAAGGTGTATGGTGCTTCTGTCATTACGGCTTGTGTAGCAGGTAATTCCTATGGTATTCAAGCAAGTATTACATTACCTACAACATTTATTGATAAAGAATTTGAATTATTGGCCGCAGATTACAAGATTAGAGCGAGTAAAACGGGAATGCTGGCAAACTCTGAATTAATCAAAACTGTCGCTAAAAACTATCGCTTATATGATTTTGGACCGTTAGTCGTAGATCCTGTAATTGTAACCAAACACGGTAATATGCTCATTGAAGAAGATGCGCTAGCAACTTTGAAAGAAGAATTACTTCCTTTAGCTACGGTTTTAACCCCCAATTTTTACGAAGCAGAAAAATTAACTGGGATAACGTTAAAAGAGGAACAGGATTTTGTCACAGCCGCAGCTGTTTTACAAAAAATGGGTGCTAAAAATATAGTAATAAAAGGTGCTCATCAAAGTGAAAAGCAAAAAAATGTTGCTGATTACGTGTTGTTAGAAACAGGTGAGAGTCATTGGTTAAAAGCGCCCTATCACAAAACAGATCGGATTAATGGTACTGGCGATTCCTTATCAGCTTGTATTGCCGCTGAGTTGGCAAAAGGTACCGATGTCTTAACCGCTGTGAAAATTGCCAAAAAATTTGTTAATCATGCTATTGCAGAAGAATTGATTATTGGCCACAAATTTGGCCCCATTAATCATTGGGCAGGTAATAATTTTGAATTAGCATAAGCGTTGTGGATTAAAAATAAGAGTAAAAGCCTGATTACAAGCTTATACTCTTGTTTTTAGTTTAAATCGAATCGTTACTAACTAAGCACAGTTTAAAGTCCATAGTTTTCAATTGAAAGAATGTAGAAAATATTTTTCTGCAAAACAGATAATTTTAGTGTATCATCTTTGATAAATAAAGAAATGAGTGGTATATTAACTCTTGTTAGTGATACAGTTTTTCAAGGAGATGTAACACAGTGAGTAAAAAAGGTGCAGAAATCATTGTTAATAGTTTAGAAAATCATAACGTACCATTTATTTTTGGAATTCCAGGTGCCAAAATTGATGGTGTTTTTGATACATTAGCCGATCATGGCCCCAAATTAATTCTTGCTCGTCATGAACAAAATGCGGCTTTTATGGCTCAAGCAATTGGTCGTTTAACAGGGGAGCCGGGTGTGGTAATTGCTACTAGTGGTCCAGGGGCAAGTAATTTAGCTACAGGATTAGTCACAGCGACAGCTGAAGGTGATCCCGTTTTAGCTTTGGCCGGTCAAGTAAAACGTGCAGATTTATCAAAATTAACCCACCAAAGTATGAATAATGCAGCATTATTTGCACCCATTACTAAATATAGTTCTGAAATACAAGATCCTAATACTCTTTCAGAAAATATTGCCAATGCTTATCGCATCGCAAAAACAGCTAAAAAAGGCGCAAGTTTTTTATCTATCCCGCAAGATGTTACTGATGGAAAGGTTAACGGAGCAGCGATTAAACCTTTGGCAACGCCAAAACTAGGGGCTGCTTCTGATGCAGATATTAATGAATTAGTAAAACGTATCAAAGAAGCAAAATTACCCACTCTATTAGTAGGCATGCGAGCTTCTGGTAAAAAAGAAACAGCTGCGATTCGACTACTGGTTGAAAAAACTGGCATCCCTGTTGTGGAAACTTTTCAAGGTGCTGGTATTATTTCTAGAAAATTAGAAGAACACTTTTTTGGCCGTGTGGGATTATTCCGCAACCAACCAGGGGACATGTTGTTAAAACGTAGTGATTTAGTAGTAGCGGTGGGATATGATCCAATTGAGTACGAAGCTAGAAACTGGAACGCAGAAAAAGATGCGCGCATTGTTGTCATCGATGAAGTACCAATGGAAATTGATCAATATATGCAACCAGAAGTAGAACTAATTGGTAATATTGAAAAAACAATTGAAAAGTTAAGTGAAGCCATTGAAAATTATCATTTATCAACAGACGCTAACCATTACTTAGCGACTTTACAAGCAAAATTGAGCCATAATACGCAAGAACATCCAATCAAACAAGGAAAGGTTCATCCTTTGGAAATTATTGACACTTTACAAAAAAATGTTTCAGATGAAATGACTGTTACTGTGGATGTAGGTAGCCATTATATTTGGATGGCGCGTCATTTCCGTAGTTATGAACCAAGACATTTATTGTTTAGTAATGGGATGCAAACATTAGGCGTTGCTCTTCCATGGGCGATTTCAGCTGCATTGGTACGACCAAATACGCAAATTTTCTCTATTTCAGGAGATGGTGGCTTTTTATTTTCTGCTCAAGAATTAGAAACAGCAGTGCGTTTAAAACAAAAAATTATCCATCTTATTTGGAACGATGGAAGTTACAATATGGTGGAATTCCAAGAAGAAATGAAATATGATCGTTCATCTGGTGTGCATTTTGGTTCTGTTGATTTTGTGAAATATGCTGAGGCTTTCGGTGCCAAAGGCTTACGAGCTACTTCAAAATCAGAGTTAGAAAAAGCAATCCAAGAAGGTTTGGCTACAGATGGTCCGGTAATAATTGATATACCCGTTGATTACGCAGATAACAAAGAATTAGGCAAGACAATTTTACCCGATCAATTTTATTAGATTTTAGATATTTACGTGGTTTATGTATTTCATAAACGAATTCTATGTTTTTCTAAAGTCAAAATAGGAGAGGATTTAATATGACTGTGAAAACGACAAGTTATCTTTATCAACATGGGACCTTAGGTGGTCTAATGCAAGATTTAATGGATGGAACAGAAAAAATTGGCACGCTGTCCAAGTATGGCGATTTTGGATTGGGAACATTAGAAGGTTCCAATGGCGAAGTCATTTTTTTAGACGGTACAATTTATCATGCTGATGAAACAGGAAAAATTAATCGATTGACAGGAGAAGAATTAACGCCTTATGCAGCAGTTACGCAATTTGAATCGGATCGTAATTTTTTTGTTGCTGCTAGTGATGATGATGCTTTGAAAACAGAAATTTTGCAAAAGATTAGTCATAATTTATTTGCTGCGATTAAAATTCACGGGACATTTACGCACATGCATGTACGCGTAGCTCCCAAACAAGTGAAGCCATATCCGCGCTTTGTAGAAATAGCGCGCAATCAACCTGAGTTTGAAGCAACTAACATAACAGGAACGATTGTTGGATTTTTCACGCCCGAATTATTTCACGGGGCTGCTGCCGCGGGTTTTCATCTACATTTTATTAGTGATGACCATAAATTTGGTGGACATGTACTAGATTTTACAATAGCCAAAGGAAAAGTAGAACTAATGGAATTAGCGGAGTTCAGACAACATTTTCCTACCGAAAATCCGGACTATTTAGAAAAAGAAATCGAAATTTCAAAAATAGCTAACGACATTAAAGAAGCTGAATAAAAAGTAATAGTTAAGATATTGGATTTCATATTAATTTTGAAAAAGGGATGAGTAATGAAAAGACTTTAGAAAAACGATTAATAATTTGTTTTTCTAAAGTTTTTTTAGTATCACTATTTTAATGGATGGACTACTATCTTTTGATCCGATAAATTATCGTCTTGTAGACTATAGTCAAGATATTGTTGTAAAAAAGGAGAATATTTTTTTAAGTTATCATAGGCTTCGGATTCTTTTATAGCTGCTATTTGGTTTGAAGAATAGTTATCATTACCAGTAAAATAGTTATAATTAACTTTTGCAACTAACTTTGCTGCAGGGGCTAAAATTTCTTCATCTCTAACATTTTGCTCCAATAGTTGTTGATAAGCTAGCCTTTCACCATCTTTTATAAAAAGATTCTTTAAATAGGTATTGTGATGACGCAGGTTTTGACCAGTTTTTTTATTTTCTTTTGCCCATGTCTGGACATTAACTTGTTTACGCTTATAAATAATTTGATTATCTTGTAGTTGTAATTCGCCATAACTATGATCTGCAATTGCAAATGAACTCGTAACAACTTCTATGATTGCCGTTTGTCCAGTCGGATCTTTCATGATGTCTTGAGCATGAATATGGCCAGAAAACACGATGGGAACGTGGTATTTAGCAAAAAGTTTTTTTACGATTTTGTCATTTGATAGAACATATCCTTTATAAATAAGGGGATTATGTTTAAACAAATTGTGATGCATAAAAACAATGGGGATTTTATGATTGTTTTCGGTGGTTTTTAACGTCTCTTCAAGCCAAGCGAGCGTAGCTTCTTTTACTTGTCCACCAGTATGTGGTTGGGCACGACTATTCTGAATCGGATATTCATTTGTGTCTAAAAAAATGAAATCATAAGTTTTGTTAATATTTACCGCATAACTTAATGAAGCAGAATCCGTATCAAAAGCCATTTTATACCCATCAGGAAAAAACTGTTTAAAGTCTGCCGGTGAAACTTGATCGATACGCTCTTTTTTATCTTCTTGATACTTTCTAGCCCAACCGTCATAAATATCATGATTACCCGGGATGGCCAAAACGGGAATATCATTAGTTCTTAATGGAGAAAAAATTTGTGCCATTTCTTTGGCACTTTGCCTTTCACCGTTTAAGGTTAAGTCACCCGTTAATATAATGGCTGCAGGTCGCTCTTTTTTTGCCTTTGCGACAAATGCGCTTAATGATGCTACTTGATAATCCAGATCTTTTCCGGCCGCTGTTTTTTTGATAAACTGAAATTCTTTTCCGTCGTCGTGAAGTGACGGGGCAATAAAGTGAATATCTGTAGCTATCCAAAAGGTATCATTAGTCGATAAACTTTTTGCGAATTTTTCATTTTCTTGGCAGCCAACTAAAAAGAAGCTAGTACCTAACAGCAAAAATAGTAGTATTTTTTTCATTATTCTCACTCCCGCAGTTTATGATAGCACAAAGAAGAAATACAAGTTGAAATTTTTCTTGCAAATTACCGCTTGATTTAAAACGATATGAAATCTTTTTAAAAACTTTACGCTAATATTGGGCTTTTATAAGGGAGGAATAAAGATTAGATTTATTTTAGTGATTACTTTTGAAAATAATGTCCGATTTGCTTTCAATAGAAGCTTCTTGTATAATCAGTAGGCACTGTGTGGAATACACAGCAAGTTGTAAAAGAATAGGTAATTAGTAGCAGGTTGAGCTAATCAAGGAGAAAAAATGAATACAAAAGAAAAGATGCTAGAATTAATTAAGAAAAAACAAGGTGGCGGACGCGTAAAAGAAATGCAAGCCCCAAAAAACGATCGCAAGAATATGCGCAAGGGACCCAAAATTTATAATAAATAGCTTAAAAAGTGTACTTTCTCATTGAGAAAGTACACTTTTTTATTGCCACTAATTAGATGGCCTCTGGATCTATGTTTTGTTTAGCTGCTTTTATTACTTGTCAGACTCTGAATTTGTTACTTTACGAAAGATTAAATTAACAGAAATTTCAATGTAGTGCATTTATAAAAAAAGTTCACTATCATAATAATATGTAAACTAAAAGGATATCGCAATTTATTAATTAAAAGGTTAAAAAACCGCCTTTGAATGAAGAAATCATTCTAGGCGGTCAAAATGAAATGTTGTTTTTCAAATTTTAATTTGCTAAATAGGAAGAAAAGAACGCTAATGTTTGAGGTAATGCCAATTCCCAATAACCTTCACCGTGGACTGTTCCAGAGATTAGTTTTACATCACTGGGAACGTCAACATCAGCAAGTGCCTGCTGTAACTTTAAGACACCGCTAATTGGAACTAATTCATGTAATGAATTCGCTAAAAATATAGGGCCACTTTTTGAACTGACTCGGGTTAGTGGGGTAGCCGATTTTAATAGGTTTAAATCATTACGTACATAATTTAAAATAAACCATTTATAAAATTGGTCATTATTGCCATCTTGATCAATTTCTCGACTTTCATGGGCATCAAAATGTTGTTCTTTATTCATTACTGCTTTTACTTCAGGATGTTGTGTCACCCAATCATACATATCGATAATTCCTGACCATGATGCAGTAGGAATGCCTTTTTGCAAAGCCAATTCAACAGCTAAATTGCCACCGGCAGAAGCGCCTAACGCAAAAATTGGCATATTAGCTGCCAATGTATTTTTTTTCGTCCAAGCGTATGCATTGAAAACATCCGTCAGAGCACTAGGGTAAAGATCAGCAGGAGCAAGGCGATAATTGGGGGTGACGACAAAGAAACCTTCATTGACAAATTTTTCAGCTAGGAAACTTTCTTTTTCTTTATCCCCACGAAACCAACCACCACCATGAATTAGTAATAGGGTTGCTTTTGGTTTTGTATCTGGTGCATAGGTATCTAGTTTTAAATCATTGCCGCTATCATAAATGATATCTTGAGTAATTTTCATCGTCATCACTCCTAAATCAGATTGTTGGGATCATCAGGCTGTAGTGACATAATTTGATCAATTGTTTTTCGTAATGTCTGTTGTGCTTGTTCGTATTGGGGCAATTGATCCCCAAATTTTTCATTGAATTCAGCTAAACCATTACTAGCAAATGCCATTTCATATTGATAAACAGCATCATACTGAGCTGTAAAATCTTTTAGCAAATCCATCTGATTGCCGGCAAGTTGCAATGCCATTTGAGTTACCCGAAAATCCGTATAGGCGAGTTCAAATTGGACTGCCCAAGCCCGCATAAATTCATGTTGATTTTTAATATGCAAAAAGTGGTACTCTATTGTCCAAGCTAAATTTTTTAAAGAGCCTTGAATGTCTAACATGCAAACATCTCCTATTTCTTACTCTAATTTCAAGAAAATTCCTTTGTCTTGCATTGCCTTTACAAATTTTGCTACCGTATCCGTTCGATTCCAATCCCGCTGGAATTCACAAGCTAATTGGGCGAAGGTGGTCATTTTAGCACCCGCTTGTTCAACACGGTGAAGTGCCATTTCGTGTGCGATTTTACTCGTCCCGCCAACAGCATCAACAACAGGATAAACCTCATAGCCTTCTTTTAATGCATCCAAAGTAGGGAAGGTTAGGCAGGCTTCTGTCCACAACGCAGCAATAATAATTTTCTTTTTACCAGTGGACTTCACCGCATCATTAAATTCCCGATCTTCCCACGCATTGATAGAGGTACGATCATAACTTGGCAAATCTTTTACCAGTTCCTTTAACTGAGGAATAGTATCTTTGTTGCGTCCAGTTGCCACATTAACCGTTGACACAATCGTGGGAACATTGTAAGCACGCATTAACGCAGTTAAATTTGTAATACTTTCAACCAGTTCATGGCGGTTCATCGAATTAATCGAGTTGACTTGAGTTGGTTGGTAGTCAATTAAAACAAAAACACCATTGTCGGGGGAAAGTAGTTCATCTTTTTGGGGATTTCGTGGTTCATAACTTGTCATAGTAAAATGCCTCCTTTATTTAGCGCAATATTTTGCTCTTAAAATCAATATACTGCCGTTTTTTAAATAAGGAAAGTAATCTGACTCCTCAAAAGAGATCGCTTACATTTTTGGAATAAATCGTTTAGATAAACGTGAGATAAAGCAACTGTTGTTTAAGAAAACTCTATTTTAATCTCATCAAATTCAGCTATACAAATATTTAAAGAAAAAAACACCTCGCTTGGGAGGTGTTTAAACGGAATTTTAGAAGGGAAAAACCATGTTGTGACTAAAAAAGATACAAGTTACAAAATTTGATCTATTTGTATTGGTGGTAAGTGTTCCGTGAATCTTGATGGTAAGGAGAGAATTTGCGAATACTTTGACGATATTTTTTTTCATCCCATAAGGCAAACCAGATTAAAAAAGGGGGAACAAAAATTAAAGCGGCTAAAGCAACACCATAGTGACTCATGACAAAGCTAACGATTATACCTAAAATGATTAAAGAAATATTGCGAATTGTATTCATCCTTTTCACCTCAATTAAAATATACGAACAAATGTTTGTATATTGATTATACGAAAGTATGTTCGGTTTGTAAAGAAAAAAATAAATCTTCGAATTTTTCGAAGATTTATCAGTTTAAAGTAAATCACGATATAGTCCCACAACTAACCCTAGAATTTTAACATTGGGTAAAATAATTGGCTCCATATAATCATTTTCAGGTTGTAATCGAATGTAATTATTTTCTTTAAAGAATCTTTTACAAGTAGCTTCGTCCTCTTCAGTCATGGCGATAACAATATCGCCATTGCTTGCAGCAGCTTGTTTTCGAACAATAACTTGATCGCCATCTAAGATCCCTGCGTTAATCATACTTTCACCACGAATTGTTAGCATGAATAAAGAGCCGCTATCATTTAATAGATGAGGTGGAATAGGGAAGAAATCGGATGCCTCTTCGACAGCTAAGATGGGTTCGCCGGCTGTCACGACCCCGAGCATTGGGATTGTTTCAGGTTGAGCACCGATTTTTTCTAATCCCGTTTCAGTTAACTCAATTGCACGTGGTTTAGTAGGATCGCGTAAAATCAAACCTTTCTTTTCTAAACGGGAAAGATGACCGTGAACGGTTGATGTAGAAGATAATGAAACTGCCTCGCCGATTTCCCGAACTGTAGGGGGATAACCTTTTTGAGAGACACGATCATGAATAAATTTCAAAATTTCAATTTGGCGATTTTCTGTGCGTTTAGCCATACTGCACCTTCTTTCTTTCGATAGTTTTAGTGTAGCATAAAGCCTAAAACAATTCAAACAGATGTTCGTATGTAGTTAGTGGTTGTCACAAAGTATTTTTTTAGCTAAGATAAAGAAGAATATTAGCTAGAAGAAGTTTAAGTCATAGGTATAAAGGAGATTACAAAATGCTATCAGAGGAAAAATTAGCACGAATTAATGAACTCGCAAAAAAGAAAAAAGAAACCGGCTTAACAGATGCGGAAGTAAGGGAACAAAAAAATTTGCGTGAGGAGTATTTAAAAGCTTTTCGTTCTGGCATGCGGCATCATATTGAAGGGATGAAGGTTGTGGATCCAAAGGGAAATGATGTGACACCAGAGAAGCTGAAACAAATTCAAAAAGAAAAAGGCTTGCACAATCGCGATTGATATTTAATTGCTTTTCAAGCGATAATCCTTTACAATAAGGATGTAAATAATAAAGGTAAAAAAAACCTAAAAACTGGAGGAAGCACAATTGTTTGATAAAATCGATGAATTGAGCGTTAACACCTTACGTACTTTAAGTATTGAAGCAATCCAATCTGCAAATTCTGGTCACCCTGGCTTACCAATGGGGGCTGCACCAATGGCATATGCCCTTTGGACCAAGCATTTGAAAATTAATCCTGCGACTTCTCGTAACTGGGCAGATCGCGATCGGTTTGTTTTATCTGCCGGTCACGGCTCAGCTTTACTCTATAGTTTATTACATTGTGCAGGGTATAACGTAACAGTCGATGACTTGAAAAATTTTCGTCAATGGGGCAGTAAAACCCCGGGACATCCTGAAGTCAACCACACGGATGGTGTTGAAGCGACGACAGGTCCTTTAGGTCAAGGTATTGCAATGGCTGTAGGAATGGCCATGAGTGAAGCCCATTTAGCCGCAACTTATAATCGTGATGGTTTTAATGTGATGGATCATTATACTTACGCACTTTGTGGCGATGGCGATTTAATGGAAGGTGTTTCACAAGAAGCTGCTTCAATGGCAGGTCACATGAAGTTAGGTAAACTAGTTGTTTTATACGATTCAAATGATATTTCTTTGGATGGTCCGACTTCCAAAGCCTTCACTGAAAATGTTGGTCAACGGTTTGAAGCCTATGGCTGGCAACATATTTTAGTCAAAGATGGCAATGATATACAGGCAATTTCAGACGCCATTGAAAAAGCCAAAGAAAATCTAAATCAACCTACCTTGATTGAAGTAAAAACAATTATTGGTTTCGGTGCACCAAATGAAGGAACAAATAAAGTTCATGGAGCTCCTCTTGGCATAGATGGCATTGCTGCTGCCAAAGAAGCCTATGGCTGGGAATATCCTGATTTTACTGTTCCAGAACAAGCAGCTGCCCGCTTCAAAGAAGCTATTAATAACCGTGGTGAAAAAGCCGAAGACGCTTGGAATGAAATGTTTGCAGAATATAGCCAAAGCTATCCCGAATTAGCCGCTCAATTTAAAGCCGCTTTTGCAGGCGAACTTCCTGATAATTGGGACAGCGAATTACCAGTCTATGAAGAAGGCTCGGCACAAGCAAGTCGTGTATCAAGTAAAGAAATGATTCAAGCGTTATCAAAAGCCGTACCATCTTTGTGGGGTGGTTCAGCTGATTTATCATCTTCAAATAATACAATGGTAGCTGCAGAAAAAGATTTTGAACCAGGCCAATATGAAGGCCGTAACATTTGGTTTGGTGTAAGAGAATTTGCCATGGCAGCGGCAATGAATGGTATTCAATTACATGGTGGTACCCGCGTGTACGGCGGAACATTCTTTGTCTTTACTGACTACTTGCGTCCAGCTTTAAGATTATCTGCCATCCAAAATGCACCTGTAGTTTATGTTTTAACCCATGATTCTGTAGCTGTTGGTGAAGATGGACCAACCCATGAACCAATTGAACAATTAGCGAGTGTTCGTTGTATTCCAAATGTTCAAGTTATTCGTCCAGCAGATGGGAATGAAACAAGAGCCGCATGGAAAATTGCTATGTCTACTAGTGACAAACCAACTGTTTTAGTCTTAAGTCGTCAGAATTTACCAGTTTTACCTGGTACGAAAGAAAATGCTGATGCAAATGTAGCAAAAGGGGGGTATGTCGTTTCGCCACAACAAGGACAAAAACCTGATGGGATTTTACTTGCTACTGGTTCAGAAGTAGACTTGGCGGTCAAAGCACAAGCGGAATTACAAAAAAATGGCAAAGATGTTTCAGTTGTATCTTTACCAAGTTTTGACTTGTTTGAAGCACAAAGTCCTGAATATAAAGAAAGCGTACTGCCAAGTGCTGTAACCAAGCGAGTAGCTGTAGAGGCTGCATCACCGTTTGGTTGGGAACGATATACTGGTTTTGCCGGTAAAGTAATTGCAATTGATCACTTTGGCGCATCTGCACCTGGGGAAAAAGTTCTAAACGAATTTGGCTTTACTGTGGAAAATGTGGTCGATACGTACAACTCTTTATGATTAACTATTAAAAGACTCTTTGCAGTTGCTTTTTTACAAAGTAGACTGCAAAGAGTCTTTTGTTTTGCCTCGAAAAAACATTGAGTTAACAACAAAGACATTTAAAAATCTTTTGGAATGTTTCGTATATTAAATATTTGTTACAAGGATAGAATTGTTTGATTAGCAAAAAAATTCAAGCTATAATACATATACTTAGTTATCTTTATAATTATCTTAATTTTATATAAGTTTTTCAGGAGGAAGAAAATGGTAGAGTATTGTACCCGTAGTGAAAGACATCAAAAAAAGCAAGTTGCTTTTAGCTATCGTTTCGATAGTAAAAAAGCTCTGTCCGCGGTGGGAGTTGGGTTGGTTTGCGCTCCTGGCGTGATGGCGTTATTGCCGACACAAGCCACACAAGCCGCAGAATTACAAAGTCAAAGCGTAGACAGCACTACTTCTTTAATTAATCAAATTGGTTCATCCGCTGCGCAAATTGCACAACAAAATGATTTATATGCTTCTGTCATGATTGCGCAGGCAATTTTAGAAAGTGGCAATGGTTCTTCTATACTTGCTCAAGCGCCATATTATAATTTATTTGGTGTAAAAGGGGCTTATAATGGACAATCTGTTACTTTTCCAACGCAAGAATATTTAAACGGACAATGGGTAACTATGAACGAACCTTTTCGCCAGTACAATTCTTATTGGGAATCTTTAGCAGATCATGCGTATGTTTTACGTAGTACAAGCTTCGCAACGGGAATGCCACATTATGCAGGTGCTTGGAAGAGCAATACCAATAGTTACCTAGATGCCACAGCTTATCTAACTGGACGCTACGCGACTGATCCAACCTATAATCAAAAATTGAATTATCTCATTTCGGCGTATAATCTAACACAATATGATACGCCAGCTTCTAATTACGTTCAAACAAATTATGATACTGTCAGTCAAACTGCGGATGTTAATAATGAAACTGTTTCTGAAGCGACAACTACTACTTCACAAGGACAAGCAACCGGAAATGTCTATACTGTTGTATCTGGCGATACACTTTGGGATATTGCAGCAAAATATGGTACAACTGTAGACCAGTTGATGGCAAATAATGGACTTGCTAGTGATACCATCATGGTAGGGCAACAATTAAATGTTTAAGGGTAAGACTGCCGTTTGAATCAAGCGGCAGTTTTTTTGAGACAAAATGTTCGCACAAGTAGCACAATTTCGTTATTATACTACATAAGTACAGTTGTTTTTTTCTAGTATTTATAAGGAGGAATTCGCATGAGTGAAATTTATCAATCTGTTTTAGATTTGGTTGGCCATACGCCTATTGTGAAGTTAAATCATTTGGTTTCTGACAATGATGCAGAGTTATATGTAAAACTTGAATTTTTCAATCCAGGAAGTAGTGTGAAAGATCGAATTGCATTAAGTATGATTGAAAAAGCCGAGAAAGCAGGGTCTTTAAAACAAGGAGGCACAATCATTGAACCAACTTCAGGAAATACCGGGATTGGTTTAGCAATGGTTGGTGCGTCAAAAGGATACAATGTTATCTTAGTGATGCCAGACACAATGAGTGTTGAACGCCGTAAATTAATGCAAGCTTATGGCGCTAAATTAATTTTGACCCCTGGTTCAGAAGGAATCACCGGTTCGATTAAGCGTGCTGAAAAAGAAGCAAAAGAAAATGGCTATTTCTTGCCATTACAATTTGAAAATCCAGCTAATCCTGAAATTCATGAAAAGACAACTGGTAAAGAAATTGTTGATGCTTTTGGTGTTGGCGGATTAGATGCTTTTGTAGCTGGTATCGGAACTGGTGGTACAATTACAGGAGCTGGCCATGAATTACGCCGTGTTTATCCAGAAATTAAAATTTATGGTGTTGAGCCTGCTGAATCGGCTGTCTTAGAAGGCGGAAAACCAGGACCTCATAAAATTCAAGGAATAGGCACTGGTTTTGTTCCAGATACTTTGGATACCAAGGTGTACGATGAAGCTGTTGCTGTTTCAAGCGATGATGCTATTGCTACAGCGCGTAAAATGGGAACTGAAGAAGGAATTTTAGTTGGGATTTCATCAGGAGCTGCAATTAAAGCTGCAATTGATGTAGCTAAACAACTTGGTAAAGGCAAAAAGGTTTTAGCCATTGTTCCTGATAATGGCGAACGCTACTTATCGACGGTTCTTTATCAGTTTGACGAAGAATAAGCAAAATAATTAATCAATTCTAACAAGCTTTCTAGTGATTTAGAAGGCTTGTTTTATTTTGTTTTACATTTTTAACAACGAGTTAAAGTTAAACAGATGCTTTTCTTTTTGGGTATCTCATAGTATTATTACGATATATTAAAAAGATAAAGAGGAGGGAATTAGATGGAAGAGCGACTTAGTATTGATGAAGTAATTGCCAAGTTAAAAAAAGATAATATTCGTGTTACACCCCAACGCCAAGCAATTTTAGACTATTTGATTGGGCATCATTCCCATCCCACTGCCGATGAAATTTATCATGCTTTATCTCCATCGTTTCCTAGTATGAGCGTTGCTACTGTTTATAATAATTTACGCTTGTTTACCGAGATTGGTCTGGTGCAAGAAATGAATTATGGGGATGCTTCTAGTCGCTTTGATTTTGCGGTTAAACCTCATTACCATGCTATTTGTACAAATTGCGGCAAGGTAGTTGATTTCTTTTATCCATCGTTAGAGGACGTGGAAATTGCTGCCAGTCAATTAACTGGGTTTGAGATTAACGCGCATCGTTTAGAAGTTTATGGTCTATGTCCAGATTGTCAGAAAAAGGAGAAATAAAATGAAAAATGTTGAAACAAATTTAGCACCAAAAGCTATCGGTCCGTATGTACAAGGGAAAATTGTAAATGGGTTCTTATTTGCTTCTGGTCAAATTCCTTTAAATCCACAAACTGGGGAAATGGTAGGGACAACAATTCAAGAACAAACAACGCAAGTCTTTGAAAACATTAAAGGTCTATTGAAAAGTTGCGACTTAACACTAGATGATGTGGTGAAGACAACTTGTTTTCTAAAAGATATCAATGATTTTACTGCTTTTAACAATATTTATGCTTCCTATTTTCAAAATTCCTTGCCTGCGCGCTCGGCATTGCAAGTGGGTGCGTTGCCAAAAGATGCAATGGTGGAAATTGAAATTATTGCTGTAGTAAAGTAGTTTTTTGAAGAATTTTACAAGTGAAGCCAGTCCAGCAATTTTTAGTTGGGTTGGCTTTTTTATGCGGTTCATTTGAAAATACGTTATACTAGTTAGGAGAAATGAGGGATACCATGTTAACTTTAGAAGATTATGTTGCAGCGGGACAGACAGTTGTCTCAAATCTTATTTTAGATCATTACCATGCATTGGGGATGGATAGTGATGAACTAGTTTTTTGGCTGCAATTATACCGGCATCACGAGCAAGGAGATCATTTTCCTGATTTAAATCAAATCGCCTCTGAGATGGGAGTAGACCAAAAAAAAGTTTTTGAGCTTTTGAATCAATTAGTTTTAAAACAAGTTATTAAGATCGAAACAGTAGTAGTGAGTAACAAGCAACAAGATCAATATTTATTTACCCCTATGTTCGAAAAAATTGCCCAGTTACTTGCCCAAACTAAAAATAACGACTCAGAAAAAAGTGAAAAAGAAGCTGTTGCACAATTGTTTCAACGTTTTCAACAAGAATTTGGACGTCCATTATCTTCTTTTGAATATGAACGTATTGCCCAATGGCTTGAAGAAGATCACTATACGCCGGAACTTATTACATTGGCTTTAAAAGAAGCTGTTTTAAATAACGCTCGAAGTTTACAATATATTGAAAGTATCTTATCTAGTTGGCATAACAAAAATATTCGCTCGCCTCACGACGTTGCAAATGAGAAAAATCGTTATCAAAAACAAAAACAAAAGCCTGCTGAAATAAAAGAGATTCCACCTATTTCTTTACATAATTGGTTAGAGGGGGATTGAAATTGTTAAATACTGAAAAAACGCGGTATGCGTTGAATATTATGGGGGAAATGTTCCCTAACGCACATGGAGAGCTGGTTTACGGAACGCCATTTCAGTTGTTAATTGCGGTTATCTTGAGCGCGCAAGCTACAGATGTTTCTGTTAACAAAGCAACGCCCGCTTTGTTTGCAGAATTTCCAACAGCTGATAAATTAGCGGCAGCGCCCCTTGATGAAATTATGGCTAAAATAAAAACGATTGGTTTATACCGTACAAAGGCAAAAAATATCAAGAACTGTGCCGCAATCATTGCAAAAGAATATGATGGAAAAGTGCCAAATAGTCGTACTATTTTGGAGTCTTTACCAGGCGTGGGCAGAAAAACGGCTAATGTTGTATTAGCAGAAGCGTACGGCGTTCCAGCGATTGCTGTAGATACGCACGTCGAACGTGTTTCCAAGCGATTGCGCATTTGTAAGTTAGATGCAACCGTTGGTGAAGTGGAAAAGACCTTAATGCGTAAATTACCCAAAGAAGAGTGGATTAAAGATCATCACCGCATGATTTTTTTTGGACGCTATCATTGCTTAGCGCGTAATCCTAAATGTGAAATTTGTCCGCTTTTAGATATTTGTCAAGAAGGAAAAGAGAGAATGAAAATAGGCAAAAAGAACCAGCCAGTATCGCACTAAGTGCGCCTGGCTGGTTCTTTGTTTGGAAAATTAATTATTATTTTCGCCTGCGCTAGCTGAGTTGCTTTCAGCTGGCCTACTATTGCTTTCTGCCGTTGATGAACTTTCCACTGGTGGTGTACTTGGTTCTGGTGTTGGAGCGCTACTACTGCTTTCTACTGGAGCAGAAGATGCTGTAGATTCTTCTACGCTAGAAGAAGTACTTGTTTCTGGTTGTTGTTCCAAACTAGAACTGGAACTTGGAGTGGTTGGCGCTTGATAAGAGGAACTTTGGGATTGCAGAGCTTGTTCATACTTATCACGCCAGTATAATTCGTTACCAACCTGGATTAAATCATCCGGAATTTTCCAATCATTGTTTTCGCCATTTTGGGCGACGTATTGCATCAATTCTCGATAAACATCAGAAGCAATCATGTTTGAATCGGGAGTAATAGGTGTTAAGTGTTTCTCGTAACCTGTCCAAACAGAAATTGCATATTGACGATTGTAGCCAACAAAAGTTACATCAGGAGAAATACCATCTGTAATACCGATTTTTTCTAAATCTTCATCTGAATAATTAGAAGTACCAGTTTTACCTGCTTGAATCAAACCATCGATCATGGCATTGGTTCCTGTTCCTTGTGTGATAACATCTTTTAAGATATCTGTAATCATATAGGCAGTTCCAGCTGACATTGCTTTTTTGCCTTCTGGTTTAAATTCATCAGAAGAGCCATCTTGATAGACAATTTTGTTAACATATTGTGGCTTATAATAGGTGCCCCCATTGGCAAAAGCAGCATAGGCAGCAGCCATTTTAAGAGAAGAAACACCGTATTTAGTGCCATCCTGAGCTGTATTACTAGAAATTGCATTGGATTGTACTAAATCTTTATATTGAATTCCCAAACCATTCAAGAATTTTGTAATATTTTCTTTCCCGGCATCATTAAATAGTTTAACAGCTGGAACATTTCTAGATTCATAAAGTGCAGTGCGTAAGGAGATATTCCCCATATATTGTTTGTCCCAGTTATTAACACTGATATTGGTTCCTTCGTATTTATAAGGCGCATCATCAATGCGTTTAGCTGTAGAGTAATTTAAATTTTCAAAAGCAGGGCCGTAGTCGGTGATTGGTTTTACAGTTGATCCAAAGTCCCGTGCGGTGCTAACAGCTTGGTTATTCCCAAACACCACATTATCCGGTACGTTACGCGCGCCAATTTGAGCTAAAACTTTTCCGGTGTTAACGTCAACCATTGTCGTTGCAACTTGCAATTTTTCATCTGGGTAGTTGACATATTTATTTGTGTTGACGATTTCGTATAACCGTTTTTGTGCGTTTAAATCTAAATTTGTGTGAATTTCAAGACCATCCGTATAAACATCTTTTCCGGTAGCATTTTTCACTTCTTCTATTACTTCTTTAACATAATTGTCCACTAGCTGTAGATTTTCACTGGATTTTTCTAAGTTTTTCAAGCCATCTTTAATTGGCTTTTTCACAGCTGCTTGATACTCGTTTTCAGTGATTTTATTATTTTCTTTCATTGTATAAAGAACAGTATCGCGACGTTCTTTAGCTGCCTCTGGATGTTGATAAGGGTCATAAGCATTTGGAGCTTGCGGCATTCCAGCTAAAAGGGCAGTTTGTGCCAAATCAAGATCTTTCAAATCTTTACCATAGTAAGTATCCGCAGCTGTTTCCATCCCGTATAAACCATTTGCCATATATACTTTGTTAATGTAATAGGTTAAAATTTCTTGTTTGGATTTTTCTTGTTCCAACTGTAATGCCAACCAAGCTTCTTGGGCTTTACGTTTTAACGTCTGATCTGATTTGTTTGTTGAAAAGTACGAAAGCTTAATTAATTGTTGTGTTAATGTACTTCCGCCTTGTAAGCCGCCTTTGGTAATGTTTGACAAAGCAGAACCGACAATGCGAATAGGGTCTACACCAATATGTTTGTAAAAACGCCGGTCTTCGACTGAAACAACAGCATCTTCTAGCAACTGGGGAACGTCTTGAGCAGAGATTTTTTTTCGATTTTCTGAACCTAAATCCGCAATAATATCGTTATTGCTTGCGTATATTACTGATGAAACCGACGCATCTAATTTGCTGTCTTCAATTTTGGGGGCGTCTTTAGCATAAAACCAAAACAATCCCATCCCTGAAAGTAGCGCGATACAACCAACAATAAAAAAACCGATTAAACATTTTAAGATAATGGATCCAGCGGAATTTTTTGTTTTCTTTTTCATTTTCTTAGGATTTTTTTGCGGAGCATTATTCCCGTTATGACGGGATGCTCGTGATGGTGTGTCATTTCCCATTTTTGTTTGACTCCTTTAAAACATATTTTTCTACTGCCTCTAAGTATGGAATTCTGGGGGCAATTTTTGGTGAAATTTCAATTCCAAGTTCTTCAATAAGTGAAAGGGGAATTGATTTTTTTCCATTCTTCTGCTGCTTCCACAATGAGATTAAATTTTTACTATCTAAAAAAAAGCAACGATGTAAGCTAGAAAACCATAATAAAACAAAACAAATCCCATTTTGGGCTAAACAAGCTTCCATGTGCCGAATTTGATGATCATGGAAATTTTTAAAAGGAAAAGATGCTTTATTTTTTGTTTCTTTCGCCTCAAAATCAAGATACAAACCACGGTATACACCATTATAATCGGTGGTAGAAGCTTCTTTAAAATAAGCTTCTTTAATAACTGCGGCACTGCGTTTGGGATAATCTACGTTGACGATTTGAATCGGAGTTGGTTTTTTATGGACAACTGCCTGATTATGGGTTAAGTAATAAAGATTACTTTCATTAATCGCTTCTTCAAACCGCATACCGCGATTACTAAAACTGACTGTTTCTTGAGTTTTTTTCATTGATTGTTTATGCTTAGCAGGTAGCGCAGCTTGATAAACTTGACCGTTGGGATACTTTAAAACCATATGTGTCACACTCCTACCGGTGTATTATACCAAAAAGCCAAAAGGAAAGAAAAGGTATCGTTATGGAAACTATAAAAACATTATTATTAACAGGTTATCGTAGTTATGAATTAGGTGTTTTTCAAGAGAAAGACCCCAAAATCACAATTATTAAGAAAGCAATAAAAAATAATCTGCGTCAATATACCGAAGCAGGACTAGAGTGGGTAATCGTCGGAGGAAATTTAGGGGTCGAAATGTGGGGGGCTGAGGTAATTAGTCAGCTGAAATTGGATTATCCTCAACTCCATTTAGGTGTTGTGTTTCCTTTTGCCGAATTTGGTGAGCAGTGGAATGAAGGCAACCAAGAAAAACTGCTTCGCTTAAAACAAGAAGCAGATTACGTTGACTCAGTCAGCCATAAAGCTTACCAGAATCCGCAACAATTACAAAATCATACAAATTTTTTATTGCAACATTCAGACGGTCTTTTAGCAGTTTTTGATCCGGAATTCCCGGGAAAACCGAAATATTTGCTTGATGCTGCCTACAAAGTTGCACAAAATAACGAATATCTCATTGACCTAATTACAATGGATGATTTACAAAATACCTTCTACGAATGATTTTTGTTGCTTTCTAGCTTATTTTTGATAGAATGTTTTAAGAGAGTTTCTAAAAATAAATGAGGTGTATGAATTAATGGCGAATTTAAACTTTAGTCCAAAAGACATTTTGCAACAAGAATTCAAAACAAAAATGCGTGGTTATGATCCCGTTGAAGTTGATGAGTTTTTAGATAACGTAATTAAAGACTATGAAGCATATAACAAAGAAATTTTAGCTTTACAAGAAGAAAATGATCGCTTGCAGGCTAAATTGAGCCAACAAGCGACGAATCCGGCTCCTACACCGAGTCGCGTCCAAACAGAAGTACCTAAAAGTCAAACAGTAACAAATTTTGATATTTTAAAACGTCTATCTAATTTGGAAAAAGAAGTATTTGGTAAAAAATTAGATCAAGATGCTGCTGATCATAGCGAAGTAACCACTCGGGTATCTCAAGCGTTGAACAGTAATTATACCAACGATGAAAATAGCGATGACAATGAACGGACACGTCGTTTCTAATTTTAATTGAAGCTCTGTGATTTTCGGGTAATCGCGGTCTAGCAATAGGCTGAGGAAAGTCCATGCTCGCACAAGCTGCGATGCTTGTAGTGTTCGTGCCTGGCGAAACCATAAGCCAGGGTACTATTTTAGTAACGGCAGGAAAAATTCCTAAGGCGTAAGCTATGGATCAGTATCCTTGAAAGTGCCACAGTGACGAAGCGTTAAAGGAAACTTTAACGGTGGAACGCGGTAAACCCCTCGAGCGAGCAACCCAAACAATGGTAGGGGCACTTCTTTGACGGAATCAAACGAATACAAGAAGGTATCTTTATGATGCAGATAGATGATTACCCCGTGGTTTTTGACCCTGAAAAAACTACGGACAGAACATGGCTTATAGAAAATCACAGGATTCAGGGCTTATTTTAGAAGTAAATTAAAAGCTGGACAAGTGGGTTCGGCTTTTTTTCTTTGCAATCATTTGCATTCAAGTGATTGTCGTGTTTCAATACATTTAAGAACATTTTGTACCTGCGGGTAAAGGAGAATATATGAAAGAACAAACATTTAATTTAGTAGCAACATGTGCCAGTGGACTGGAAGCTTTAGTTGGAAAAGAATTACGCGATTTAGGGATTGAATGTCAAGTAGAAAATGGTCGCGCGCGGTTTAAAGGCGATTTGCAGACAATTGCTACGGCTAATTTGTGGCTTAGAACTGCTGATAGAATCAAAATTGTGGTAGGAGAGTTTGATGCTTATACTTTTGATGAATTATTTGAAAATGTAAAAGCACAACAATGGGAGGATTTATTACCATTGGATGCTGAATTTCCTGTCAGTGGAAAGTCGATTAAATCAAAACTTTACAGCGTGCCGGATTGTCAAGCAATTACTAAAAAAGCGATTGTGGATCGCTTGCGTTCTTATTATCATCGTCCCAGTCATGTGCCTTTGGCTGAAACGGGAGCACTTTTTCCGGTAGAAGTCGCTCTTTTAAAAGACCATGTGATGATAACGCTTGACACAACAGGCCCAAGTCTATTTAAACGCGGGTATCGATTGGAAAAAGGTGGTGCGCCTTTAAAAGAAAATTTGGCAGCAGCGTTAGTGTTGTTAACAAATTGGCATAAAGATCGTCCTTTTGTCGATCCTGTTTGTGGCTCAGGAACAATTTGTATTGAAGCCGCATTGATTGGCCATAACATTGCCCCAGGATTTAATCGGGAGTTTTTATGTGAGGCATGGGATTGGGCAGATGAAACTGTATTTGAAAAGGTAAGAGCTGATGCAGATCTTGCCGCAGATTATGATGTGAAGCTGGATATTAGCGGTTATGATATTAATGGCAGAATGATCGAAATTGCAAAAGCAAACGCAGAAGAAATCGGTTTAGGCGATTCAATTACTTTTAAACAACAGGCTGTCAAAGATTTTACTACGACAAAAGATTATGGTGTGATTGTGGCTAATCCCCCTTATGGCGAGCGCTTGGGTGAGGCAGAAACGGTTCAAAGATTATATAAAGAGATGGGCGATATTTTGCGTCCGCTAAAAACTTGGAGCAAATATATTTTAACGAGTGATTTACAATTTGAATCATTCTACGGTGCAAAAGCTACTAAAAAACGCAAGTTATATAATGGTGCGTTACGAACAGACTTGTTCCAATATTGGGGTACGCGACCACCACGACAAAAGGAGGAAGCTTAATGAAAGAAAAAGAGTTTTTAACAGAATTAGAAGAATTGGCCTTACTCAATCAAACGTTGGCCTTACTGGATTGGGATAGTCAAACGGGAATGCCAGAAACTGCGGCCGAAGAAAGAGGCGCTGCTAGCGGTTATTTGAGTGGGTTAGCCTTTGAAAAACAAACGAGCTCTAAAATAAAAGAAGCCCTTGATTACTTTGATCACCACGCGGATGAACTTTCTGAGGTTGGAAAAGCAGCCTACCACGTAGTTAAAAAAGATTATGATGAATTACATGCGATTCCTAAAGAATTGATGGTAGAACGAAGCCGTTTATACAGCGAAGCCCATTCTGCTTGGTTAAAGGCAAGAGAAACCAAAAATTTTGCAGATTTTGAACAGGCTTTAGCAGAAAATATTCGTATTACAAAAGAGCTAATTCCCTATTATAAAAAAGATGAGGCAACCGATTATGATGTCTTGCTAAATATGTTTGAACCAGGGATGACAACTGCTGTTTTGGACGCTGTTTTTGCAGAACTTAAAGAAGGTCTCGTAAAAATTCGCCAAGTCATTGCCGAAAAAGGCAGTCAACCAGATATCAGTTTTAAAGATCGAAAAATGACAAAGAACCAACAAAAATATTTTGTTAAAAATTTAGTCGCCGAACTAGGCTTTGATTTTAATCGTGGTCGTCTTGATGATACTGTTCATCCTTTTGCAACACGAATTACTCGTAATGATGTACGTATTACAACTCGTTGGAATGAACAGGATTTTACTATGGGGATTTTCGGTGTCATTCATGAATCAGGTCACGGTATATATGAACAAAGTATTGCCGAAAAATATAATATGACACCAGTTTATGACGCCCCTTCGATGGGGATTCATGAATCGCAATCTTTGTTTTATGAAATTATTATAGGCAGTAAACGCAGTTTTTGGAAAAAACAATATCCAGTTTTTCAAGCGGCTGCTAATGGTACTTTTGATGATATTGACTTCGAAACATTTTATCGCTCTTTAAAAGCTACTGCAGCAAGTCTAATTCGTATTGAAGCAGATAGTCTAACTTATCCTTTACACATTATTATTCGTTACGAGTTGGAAAAAGCACTCTTTAATGACGACCTCGCGGTAGCAGATTTACCCAAAGCTTGGAATGATAAATACGAAGAGTACCTAGGTATTCGTCCTGAAAATGATTTGGTAGGAGTCTTACAAGATGTCCACTGGTCTGGAGGGATGTTTGGTTACTTCCCATCGTATGCGTTAGGTTATATGTATGCTGCGCAATTGCTGCATAGCATAGAAAAGAATCTTGCTGTGGATACATTACTAGAGCAAGGAGACTACGCTCCAATCAAAGCGTGGTTAACTGAACATATTCATCAATTTGGCAGAAGTAAAACACCAAGTGAGCTAATTGAAGCTGCCACAGGAGAGACATTAAATCCGCAATATTTACTCACTTATCTAACTGATCTTTATGAGGATGTTTATCAAATTAAAGGATAGCTAGCAGATTTAATAAAAATAGCTATCAAAATAATGCCAGGCAATTTTGCCTGGCATCTTTTGGGGAAGTGGCTAGAATTTTGGCTGCAACCATGACCAGTTCATGACAAAGAAGAAAATAGATTGTATTACAATAAATGACTGTTCTAATAACATTGTAAACGCTTTATATAAATTGGGGAAATTCGAATTTGCATAAAGGAGAAATAATGGAAAAGATAACTGAAATAATAGCTTTTGCCAAAAATAAACTACAAGATGATTTGACAGGGCATGGTTTTGATCACGCCAAAAGAGTAGCTACATTGGCAAGTCAAATTGCAGAAGGAGAAAAAGCTCAAGTAGATAAAATCGTTTTGTTAGCAGCGGCATATCTCCACGATACCATTGATGATAAAGTCGTTGCAGATGTAACTGTTGCTATTAGTGAATTACAACAGTTTCTTCAAGAAATCGGTTTAACAGTTCAGCAGCAAGAAGAAATTATTTTTATTATTACTAATATGTCTTTTTCAAATGAATTGGGCAAAAAAGTTGCTTTGACTGCTGCAGGACAAATCGTTCAAGATGCGGATCGCTTAGAAGCATTAGGCGCAATAGGGATTTTGCGCACCGCATATTTTGGTGGCAGCCATCAACATCCTTTACACGATCCCACGATAAAACCCGTTAATTTGACGAACAAACAAGAGTATCGGAAAGCAAGTACGGTGATCAATCATTTTTATGAAAAATTGTTTCTCTTACCGGACAAAATGAATACCCAGACGGCATATCATGAAGCGATGCGGCGGCAAAAATTTATGGAAGAATTTTTAAAGGAATTTTACCAAGAGTGGGAACCAGAAGAGTTTGATCGTCTGTAAAAATTATTTAAAACATCTTCTTTTAGCTGATAGTAATTGTTTAGATGTTAGTTGGAATAAGACTTTAAGAAGCTCATTAGTTTAGCCGTTGCTTTTTGGTTACAACACTTATTATTTTTTTTTACTGTAGATATCTCCTATAATTGTCTTAAGGGGGGATAATGATGTTTTACCAACAAGCTATGGAACCTGCTGAGCTTTTGAATACTTTAGCAGCTAATAATGAATGTTTTTTGTAATTGAAGCGCAATTACCCCAAAAGCACTATCATGTAGCTATTTATAAGTATGAGAAAGAATACTTTTTACTCTTAGACCCTCGTTTATTTCAACAGATTATTAAAACCAGAACTGAAGTCCATGGGGATGAAGAAGAAGTTTTACCTTATATCGAAGAGGCTTTGGAAGAAAATCTTTATCAGCTAGTAGCGGAAGATTATGTAAATTTAGATCTTTATACATTAACAAATTTAGCGCAAAAAAATACTGTCAGTATTCGTTTTTATGAATTTTATTAGGAGCTGTTAAAAATGAAAAAAACAGAGTATTTAACTTTTAAGGATAAGAATTTTATCAAATTATTTCAAAATTTAGGTGAGGATTATTCTGCTGTTGAATTCATTGATGAACAAAACGATGTGGATGTAGTGGTTTTATCGCAAGCAGATTTTAACTATTTGATCAGTCAACTAGACGAAGAATCCCGTAGTCAATATGTTGAAGATAACGATGAATCGGAATTTTTAGAGGACTAAGTCAAAAAAATCAAATTAAATTACCCAAACTAACCGGTGCATTCTTGTTTTCAGCTTGAATGGAAAAAGGAAAGTTTGGGCGTTTTTTATTTGTGTTTTATACAGAATGGCTTATGATTTAAGTTGGGGTGAGATCCGCTTATATGCACGAAAAATATTAACTATAACCAAAAGAATACCTACACCTAATGGTAAATAAAGTAACCAAAAAGGATAATTTAAAACCAACGTTACCCCAGTTTGATCTAATTGGCTTTGTTCTTTTAACGCATATTGCAATACTTGATAACTAAAAGCGACCATAAATCCTGCTATAATAAACAAAACAAATCCGAGATAGGGGATTTTACTTTTTTTACGGAGTACTAAAATTATTCCATATAAAATGATTAGTGCAACAGGAACACCTAATGCAAAATATCTGTTTAACATAATTGCACCTCCTAATAATTATCATACGCCAAACTATATTTTTTGGGAAATATTTAAAAATTTTTATTCGATACCAATAAAACGAAGAAAGGATTTTTTATGTCTGCCTATATTGAACCAATTAAAACAGCTTTATTGATTTTCCCTTTTTTAGCTTTGTTTATTTCCTCTTTTTTCTTTATTTATGAATACCGCAAGTTCGGTCGCTTTATTATTAGCCGTGCCATCATTTTGTATTCTTTTGTTTTTTATTTATTGTGTGCCTACTTTTTGGTGATTTTGCCTTTACCACCCATTAGTGAAGTTGCTCACTACGGAGGACCACATTACGAATTACATTTGGGGGCTTCGTTACACAATTTTCTCAATCAAACTGTTTTAAAAATTAACGATCCAAGTACCTATCTGCCTGCAATGCGTCAAGGTGTTTTTTTAGAACCAGTTTTTAATGTGTTGCTTTTATTGCCATTTGGTGTTTATTTACGCTATTTCTTTGGCTTTTCTTTAAAAAAGACGATTCTAGCTAGTTTTTTATTGTCCTTATTTTTTGAATTAACCCAACTGACGGGACTTTATTTTATCTACCCTCGAAATTATCGCTTAGCAGATGTGAATGATCTTCTTCACAATACGATAGGTGGTACGCTAGGCTATCTATTAGAGCCGTTGTTTACCTTATTACTTCCTTCCCGTGAACAATTAGATGAAACGGCTTATGAAAAAGGGAAGGATGTTACCCTTTTTCGGCGCTTTGCAGCCTTTTTCTTAGACTGGTTTATTATTTACTTCTTTACCTTTATTCTTTCAGTCGGCTTACGTTTAGCTACAAACGGTTATTCTGATAAGTTTTTTGATTCGCCCCTTTGGTATTTTGCTACCATTTTGGTTTATTTTATTTTCTTAAACTATCTATTAAATGGACAAACACTCGGCAAAAAAATCGTACGGATTCGTGTTGTGGAAAATAATCATCAGCATATCACTTTAAAAGCTTTATTTATTCGTTATGGTTTATTATATTTCGTTTATGGCGGCATCGGACAACTTGGAACGATTTTTGCTCCACTGGTCGGGGATAAAAACCATTTCTTAGTCGGGATTGCCTCTTTTTTTACCATTGGCGCAACCATTATCCAATTTTTATTTGTGGTCAATGTCCTGTGGTCTGTTATCCGCAAAAAAAGACAGTTATTTTATGAAAAGAGAAGTGGAACATACGTTATCAGCACAATTTTGCCAAAAGAAATCTGACGTGGCGGTCCTTTTGTGCTATAATCCCTAAGAACATTATGAAAAGAAGGTGGAAACATGCAATTTACGGATTTTCAATTTAAGCCCTTTATATATGAAGCCCTTAAAGAAAAGAAATTTGAAAAACCAACGGAAGTTCAAGAGCGGCTCATTCCGGTCATTCAGCAAAATAGAAGTGTTGTGGGACAGTCACAAACGGGAACCGGCAAGACGCATACATTTTTACTACCCTTATTAGATAAAGTTGATCCAGCTAACGAAAGTGCTCAAGTGGTTATTACTGCACCAAGTCGTGAACTCGCAAATCAAATTTATACGGCAGCAAAACAAATTGCCGATTTTTCACAACCTGCTATTCGAGTTAGCAATTTTGTAGGGGGAACAGATAAGCAAAGACAAATCGATAAATTGAAGCACCAACAACCTCATGTGGTTGTTGGCACACCAGGTCGTTTATTGGATATGATTAATGAACAGGCTTTGTTTATTCATAAAGCATTTGCTTTTGTGGTAGACGAAGCAGATATGACATTAGATATGGGCTTTTTACAAGAAGTCGATCAAATTGCTAGCCGTTTACCTGAGAAAGTTCAAATCTTGGTCTTTTCGGCAACTATTCCCGAAAAATTACGACCATTTTTAAAAAAATACTTGGAAAATCCAGTGATAGAAGAAATTCAACCACAAGCTATCATTGCAGATTCAATTGACAATTGGCTAATTGCGACAAAAGGAAAAGACAGAAACCGGCTTATTTATCAATTATTAACCACCGGTCATCCTTATATGGCATTAGTATTTGCCAACACTAAACAGCACGTTGACGAAATCAGTGATTACTTAAAGGAACAAGGGCTAAAAGTTGCTAAGGTTCATGGGGATATTACGCCACGCGAACGTAAACGGATTATGCGTAATATTCAAAATATGGACTATCAATATGTAGTTGCAACTGATTTAGCTGCCAGAGGGATTGATATCGAAGGAGTTTCTCACGTTATAAATGCTGAAATTCCCAATGATTTAGAATTCTTTATCCATCGGGTAGGGCGGACTGGACGCAACAACCTTGAAGGTACTGCTATTACCCTTTATAGTCCTCAAGATGAAGAAAAAGTGGCTGCCATTGAAAAACTTGGCGTGATTTTTAAACCCAAAGAAATTAAAAATGGTGAAATTGTGGACAGCTATGACCGAAACCGTCGTAAAAAGCGGGAGCAAACCAAAAAAGAGGAATTAGATCCTACGCTAATTGGGCTGGTTAAAAAGAAAAAGAAAAAAATCAAGCCAGGCTATAAGAAAAAAATTCAATGGGCTGTAGATAAAGACAAAAAACAAAAACGCAAAGTTGAAAAACGACAACAGCTGCGGTCTGCCCGTAAACACAAGAAAAAATCAAGCCAATAATAAAAAAACGCTCCCATTAGACTGTGTAGATTATGGTCTATGGGCGCGTTTTTTTTTGCTCACTTTCCTTTTAAGAAAGAAGAGATATTTTTGGACATATTATAATGCTTTTTCCATTTTGCGACACCAAACTCCGTCTTCTAAAAAAGGAGCACTACAAATTTGATAGTTCATTTTGAGGTAAAAGGGGATCGCTGCTAGTTCTGCTGATAAACTCGCGCGGGTATAGCCATCGCTAAACGCGTGTCTTTCGTAAAATGTGAGTAATTTTTTTCCAATGCCTTTGTGGCGCCACGCTTTTGCGACACAAAAACGATCCGGCTGTATCGTTTGATTATCCAAGGCTTGATAACGGATGGTGGCGATTGCTTGTTCGTTATGAAAAAATACAAAATATTTGGCCTGACTGCTATCAAAAGCATCAAACTCTAATTCGGGTTTGATTTTTTGTTCCAAAACAAAAACGTGATAACGAATGTAAAAAGCAGCAGCTTGCAAATAACAATCCGATCCAAAAGAAATTTTATCCATAATAGACTCCAATCGTGCTATACTTAATTTTAGCAAGTTTTCATAAGAATAGCATAGTAATTGTTTGAAGGGGAATTTCGATGAATTTATTTGAAATGCTACGTTGGAATAATTGGAAAAATTTAACAGATGAGACAAAAATCCAAGCTTTTCAACAAGTTTTGATGTATTTTGTCAGTCCGTTAAAAGAAATTACCAATCTTGAATTATTAACTTATCAACTGGATGGGGTAAAATGTCGTACTTTTGAATTAGAAATTGATGGCGAGGCTTTCGTGTTTGTGCCCGGCCAAAACGAAGCAATCTTAGGTTGGGATTTAGGTGTTCAAAGTTTACCTACGAATGCCTGGTCAACGATGGAAAAGAATACTCTGACTGAATCAGATAAAAAAATTATCAATGAATATCAATTAACAAATTTGGACAACTGGGATCTCTATGTTGACTTACATACTTCACCTTTACGTAAAAAAGATATCCCGCCAATGCTTGTCCAAAAACACGCTTTACCGGCGGGTACGCGTTATTTGGGGATGTTAGATACCATTACAGGTGAATTCACAGGCGATGTTGAAAAATTTAGTCCGTTTGCAGACAAAATTAAAGAACAATTTGTCGGCCCGCAAACATTTGCCGAAAGCTTAAATTTTTCATTGCCCTATCATGTTTTAGCACCCAATGAATTCTATTTAGAAATTGCCGATGGCACGGATAGCTACTACGTCTTTCAGCATTTTGATTGCACACAGACAAGCTTAATTCACACTATTCAAAATGACGGTTTTGATTTATTAAGTGAAGATCAGTGGGAATTTACGGTGGGGGCGGCAACACGTAAGTTATTTCGCTGGGGAAATGCAGCCGATGTAGATGAAAGTTACTGGGGCAGACAAGTCAAAACTTTAAAAGAAGGTCCTAATATGTTTGGGGTAGTAATAAATGGTGGTGCTAATCGCTATGAAATAACGACCGAAGCAGTTTTGAAAATGGACCATACCACAAAAAGTGCGCTTCCGTTGTTAACATTATTACCAGAAGCCACTTATTATCGCGCCAATCGTCGTTTAAAAGCGGATGAAAAGTTAACGCCCCAAGATTTTTTATATCGCAAAGCAATTTTAATAGAATTAGATTAAATCGTTGACAAGTGTGGGTTTGTCACCTATACTTTGTAAGGAAAAAGGATATGACCAGACAGCTTCTTTGTTACAGAAAGCTTTTGATTGCTGAGAAAAAAGCACAAATCTGTTTGTGGTTGCTCCCTTTTGAATTTCAGTAGCAATACTGACGCAACTCTGCGTTATAGAGCTTAAGAGGTAATGAATGACATCATTGCAAACAAGGTGGTACCGCGGTTTTCGTCCTTGTCTTGCAGTGGTGTCTTATTTTTTTGTGAAAGTAGGAGAAATAATGAAAGAATTATCTAGCGGCCAAGTCCGCCAAATGTTTTTAGACTTCTTTAAGTCAAAAGGACATAGTGTTGAACCCAGTGCGTCTTTAGTTCCAGTTAATGATCCCACTCTTTTGTGGATTAACTCTGGTGTAGCTACGCTAAAAAAATATTTTGATGGGTCCGTTGTGCCGGAAAATCCCCGGATTACCAATGCGCAAAAATCAATTCGGACCAATGATATTGAAAATGTTGGGAAAACGGCCCGTCACCATACCATGTTTGAAATGTTAGGTAATTTTTCGATTGGTGATTACTTTAAAAGAGAAGCGATTCATTGGGCTTGGGAATTTTTGACTGATGAAAAATGGATGGCTTTTGATCCGGAAAAATTATATGTTACCGTTTATCCAAAAGATACAGAAGCAAAGCGAATTTGGCATGAAGAAGTCGGTCTTCCTTTAGATCATATTGTCGAAATTGAGGATAATTTCTGGGATATCGGCGCAGGTCCTAGTGGTCCAGATACTGAAATTTTTTATGACCGTGGCGAAGAATTTAATGATTTGGCTGCTGACGATCCAGAAAATTACCCTGGTGGAGAAAACGAGCGCTATTTAGAAATTTGGAACTTAGTCTTTTCTGAATTTAATCACAAGCCAGATGATACTTTTGAACCATTGCCTCATAAAAATATTGATACGGGAATGGGATTAGAACGGATGGTTTCCATCGTTCAAAATGCGCCAACAAACTTTGAAACTGATCTATTTATGCCAATAATTAAAGAAGTTGAAACTTTAAGTGGTAAATTCCAATACGGAGACGCACCACAAACAGATATTTCTTTTAAAGTTATTGCCGATCATATTCGCGCTTTAGCTTTTGCCATTGGTGATGGTGCACTACCTTCAAACGAAGGACGGGGTTATGTTTTACGTCGTTTGTTACGTCGCGCTGTTATGCATGGTAAAAAATTAGGCATTGACCAAGCTTTCTTATACAAATTAGTTCCGGTTGTAGGTAAAATCATGAACAGCTATTACCCGGAAATATTGGAGCAACAAGAGTTTATTGAAAAAGTAATTCGGACAGAAGAAGAACGTTTCCACGAAACAATCAATGAAGGGTTGGAAATTTTGACTCAAGTCATTGAAAAAGTGAAGGTTGAGAAAAAAGATACATTAAGTGGCGAAGATATTTTCAAATTGTATGACACTTATGGTTTTCCAGTTGAATTGACTGAAGAAGTTGCCGAAGATGAAGGCCTAAAAGTAGACCATGCTGGTTTTGAAGCCCAAATGCAAGCACAAAGAGAACGCGCTCGTGCTGCGCGCAATACGGATATGTCAATGGGGGTACAATCTGCTTTATTAACCGAAATTAAAGTAGATAGTAAATTTGTTGGGTATACTAACTATGAGACTGAAAGTGAATTACTGGTTGTCATTCAAGATGAAGCAGTTGTTAGTGAAGTGAAGGCTGGAGAGGCGCAATTAATTTTTGCCCAAACACCATTTTATGCTGAAATGGGTGGACAAGTTGCTGATACTGGTATTATTTGTGATTTAGAAGGTAATATTGTGGCAGAAGTTCACGATGTGAAAAAAGCACCAAACGGCCAATTTTTACACACTGTTACGATTCAAGCACCAGTAACAGAAGGGACGACTTACTTCTTACAAATTAATGTGGGGCGCCGTAATCGGATCATCAAAAACCACACTGCGACCCATTTGTTGCATAAAGCATTAAAAGAAGTATTAGGAAATCACGCTAATCAAGCTGGTTCATTAGTAGCACCAGGTCATTTACGTTTTGACTTTACTCATTTTGGGCAAGTAACTACAGAAGAGTTGCGTCAAATGGAAGCAATTGTTAACCAAAAAATTTGGGAAGCTCTTCCAGTTGTAACGATTGAAACAGATATCGATACCGCAAAAGGGATGGGTGCGATGGCTCTCTTTGGCGAAAAATATGGTCATGACGTGCGTGTAGTAAATATTGCGGATTGGTCCATTGAACTTTGTGGTGGGACCCATGTTGCCAATACAGAAGATATCGGTATTTTTAAAATCGTTGCAGAATCTGGTATTGGAGCAGGCGTACGCCGCATTGAAGCAGTAACAAGTAAAGAAGCGTATGAATTACTTTACAGTGAAGAAACACAATTAAAAGAAATCGCGACAATTGTAAAATCACCACAATTAAAAGAAGTCGTGACAAAAACAGAACAATTACAACAACAGTTAAAAGATTTACAAAAAGAAAATGAACAGCTGGCAAGTAAGTTGGCAAATCAACAAGCAGGCGATGTTTTCAAAAATGTTGAAACTGTAAATGGTATCTCATTTATCGCGGCTGAAGTAAAAGTTAAAGATATGAACCAATTGCGTCAATTGGCTGACCAATGGAAACAAAAAGCTACTTCTGATGTTTTAGTGTTAGCAAATGCGAGTGATCAAAAAGTTAACTTATTGGCAGCAATGTCTCCGGATGCTGTAGCCCGCGGCTTAAAAGCAGGGGATTTAATTAAGATGATTGCTCCCCTTGTTGGCGGCGGTGGTGGCGGCCGACCAGATATGGCGCAAGCCGGTGGTAAAAATCCAGCAGGGATTAAAGACGCTTTAGCAAAAGTAGCTGAGTTTTTACAACAAGCTTAATAAAATAATCTAAAATAGCTATTTTCTAAATAGTATGTAAAACTTATGACCCGAATTATGGTGCAGTTTTCTCTTTTTGCTAGCTTTTTCAAAAAGCATTTGCAAATGGGAAAACCAACCAAATTCGGGTTATTATTTATGTCCATTCAGGGGACATTTTTCAATTCATTTAGACGCCAATTATTTTTTGTCAAATATGACCTTAAATTTGTTTGAAATTGGCAAACAAGGTAAAATGAAGAGAAGTTTAGGGTAAGGAGTTTATCGGCAATGCTGAATTATTTTATAAAAAAGATTAACACCAAAGATTCGAATAAAACACGAACTTCTTTTGGTTTTTTAGCGGGAAGTTTAGGTCTGGTATCAAATGGACTTTTGTTTGTGATGAAGTTTCTAATTGGCCTTTTTGCGCAAAGTGTTTCCATCATGGCAGATGCCATTAACAGTTTAAGTGACACCGCTTCTTCTGTTTTGACTTTAGTGGGTTTTCGGATTGCAGCCAAGCCTGCAGATAAAGAGCATCCATATGGTCATGAGCGCTTTGAATACATCAGCGGCTTTATGATTTCGATTATTATTACATTTGTAGGGTTCCAATTTCTAATTTCATCGATAGAAAAAATTATGGATCCTAGCAATATCAAACTTTCACCATTAGTTTTTATAATTTTATTATTATCCATTGTGATTAAGATTTGGCAGAGTTTTATGTATCAAAAAATCGCGGCCAAAATTGATTCTGAAACTTTGAAAGCCTCCTCACAAGATAGTCTAAATGATGTTATTACCACCGCTGCGGTTCTTCTCTCGGCATTGGTTGAGCTTTTCACTGGCCTTCACATTGATGGCTGGATGGGACTTTTGATTGCACTTTATATTTTATATAGCGGTCTGAAGATGGTAAAAGAATTTATTGATGAACTATTAGGAAGCCGACCTAGCGCAGAAGAAATCTTAGTGATGGAAGAACATTTAAAAGAATACCCCGCTATTTTGGGTTATCACGATTTATTAGTTCACAGCTACGGGCCTAAAAAGCAGTTTGCTACAGTGCATATTGAAGTTGATGATACTTGGAGTTTAAATCATGCCCATGATATCATTAATAGTATCGAAAAAGACTTTCGCGAAACTTTGAAAGTGGAACTTGTTTGTCATCTTGATCCAGTGGCTGTGAAAAGTGCTGAGTATCAACAAAAATGGGAAATCGTCAAAGAATCTATCACAGCTTTGCAATTGAATTTGAGGGTCCATGATTTTCGCATTGAAAAAAATCAGCTGTCTTTTGACGTAGTAGTTCCCCCTAAATGTCCCCAGACAGATGCTGAGATACGTAAGAAATTGACGAATTACTTAACGACTCGATTAGGAGACGTCACTTTAGAAATAACATTTGATCATAATTACTTATTATAATTGAACGAAAATCAAGATAAAGGAGTTTAGCCTATGACGATTCAACAGGATTTAAGTATTTTGCAATCTGTTTTTCTATTGGTAATTTTTATCAATACCATTGGCGCGTTGATTACTGTCTTTCGTAAGCCACGATCGATTACCAGTATTTTAGCATGGTCTTTAACATTGGTTTTTATTCCGATTATCGGCTTTATAGTCTATTTATTCTGTGGCCGTGGAATTGATGGGGAAACAGTTTATAAATATGACCTCGAAACAAATCGAAAAGTTAAAGAAATTAACGCTTTGATACAAAAAAATAATAAACGTTATGACGTAGAAGAAGTGGAAATTGAACTAAAGTTATTAGAACGTTACTTAAAATCAGTCGACGAGTCTCCTTTAACTCGCGGAAACAGCGTAACGCTTTATACAGATGGTAATGAGAAATTTCAAGCTTTATTTGAAGATATAAAAGCCGCAGAAGATAATATTCACGTTGAATATTATGCCTTTTTTCCAGATCGAATTGGTCACCAATTTTTACAATTGTTAATTGAAAAAGCAAGAGCCGGTGTAGAAGTGCGGCTCATTTATGATCCATGGGGCGCAAAAGGATCAAGTGACAAATTTTTTCAACCTTTAGTAGCCGCAGGGGGCAAAGTAGCAGCGTTTATTACTTCTCGGGATTTAATTCGTAAAACCCGTTTAAACTATCACTTGCATCGAAAAATTGTGGTTATTGATGGCAAAATTGGTTGGACAGGTGGTTTTAATGTCGGAGACCAATATTTAGGTCGGAGTGAAAAATTTGGCTATTGGCGCGATACCCATGGTCGAATTGTTGGGACTGCAAGTTTTAGTTTACAAGAAATTTTTATTCGGGACTGGAATGCCTCTGTTAAAGACAAAACAGATCAGCTTGATTATGAAGCCCGCTATTTTGTTGTGACGGAAAATACAGGTGGAGAAGCCGAAATTCAAGTAGTAGCAGATGGTCCAGAAAATCAAATTGATATTTTGAAAAGTGCATTTGTGAAGATGATCTTATCTGCTAACGAAAAGGTCTGGATTCAAACACCATACTTAATTCCCGACGATGTAATGTTTAACGCCTTAGTTACAGCAGCACGTTCGGGTGTAGATGTACGGGTAATGATTCCGAATATGCCTGATCATCCTTTTATTTATCGGGCGACACAGTATTATGCTAATTTATTGCATAAACGCGGCGTTAAGATTTATCAATATGAAAATGGTTTTTTACATGCGAAGACAATTGTAATGGATGATAATCTTTGTTCATTTGGCTCGACTAATCAAGATATTCGTAGCTATGAGTTGAATTTTGAAGTAAATGCTTTTGTTTATGATGAAACATTGACAAAACAAATGCAACAAATCTTTTTATCTGATCTAGAGAAATGTTATGAATTAACCGATGAAATTATCGCCAAGCAGTCATATTGGCTACGATTTAAACAAAACTTTTCTCGGTTGTTGTCGCCAATCTTATAGAATAAGGCCAATCATGTAGGATAGCTTTTTGCTAAACCATCACAGCTGTGCTCCACTTTTTTAAGAGTTACACGTGCGCCGAGTAGAACGTGTCTATTCTCTTCAGTAAAAGCCCCCAACGATTAAATTACAAAGGAAAAGGTCACTTTGTTTTTAAGCGGGCGTTGGGGGCTTTTATTGCATAAAGTTGAAACCCTTTAACTTTTTTTCTGTAATGCTTTTTGTAATCCTTGTCTTGCCAATTGATCGGCACCTTTATTTTTATTTTCAGGAAGCCATTGTAGGATTAATAATGTAAAGTTTGGCAGCAAAGCTTGAATTTTTTGAAAAATTTCTTGGAAATTTTCGTTATTAGTGTAGTTTTTATCCACCGTTTGGACTAGAATCTTACTATCGGAATAAACAAAGATTGTTTCACTCGTATAATTGTGGCGTTTTAAATACATCAGTAACTCATAAAATGCCCAAAATTCTGCCTGATGGTTACTCATTGTTCCAGTTAGAGGCAGCGGAATTTGTTCATGAAGATTTTCGGCAACTAAAAGTATTCCAGCACCACTAGGACCTGGATTTCCTTTTGTTGCAGCATCAATGTAGGCTTTAATCAATACATTCATCCTTTTTAAATTTTGTGATTTAACTTTAACAGAAGAGGGGCAATTTGTAAGCATGAAAAATAGAAAATATCGTTGGCAGCCTGAACTTGCTGTCAGTATCATTTATTGGTCATTAACATTCATTGTTCTCTTTTATAGTTTGACGTTGTCCTTAGAAAATACGCGCCCTTATTGGAAAAGTAATTTGGTCATGGTCTTCTTTTTCGTCTGTGTTATAATTGGCTGTCTGCGTCGTTTTGTTCTGACGGAAGACCATATTATTGTTTTTTTTGCCCGTTTTTGGAAAAAGCAGGAGTTTTATTATCATAATATTACCCGTGTTGCCCTTGTTCCTAATGGAATTGAGTTTTTATATTTAGGAAAAGAATATCATTTTCTAATGCGAAAGAAAACAAAAAATGCTTTTGTAGCAGCGCTTCAAGCTCACATTTCGACAGAAAAATTTGTGACAAAAGATAGTGACCTATTTCAATAAAAATAACAAAGGAGTATGGAGATGGCCACAAGTGCAGATTTATTTTTGGCAAGTTTTAATCGAATTAACAAGTGGTTGAAAGATCAATTGGACAATCCAAAAAATATGGGTTTTAGCGAGATGGTACGCCGCTTAAATAAAAAGCCAGAACTTTTAGCCAATGAGTATATGGATGATCTATTGCAAATGGCACAATTAAGAAATGCGATTGTCCACGATCAAATTGGGACGGATTTTGTCATTGCAGAACCCAATGAGTGGGTAGTAAAACGAATTACAGAAATTGAAGATGCTTTATTACAACCGGAGCTTGTTTTGCCCCGTTTTCAAAAAAAGGTGACGGGTTTTGAAATTACTCTGCCCATTCATGAGATTTTGAAAACAATCGCTAAAAAGCGTTACTCACAATTTCCCTTATATCAAAAAGGAAAATTCAAAGGTTTAATAACTTTGCGTGCACTAGGATATTGGTTTGCGAAAGAAAGTGTTAAAGGAGAAATTATTCTAGGCAACCGGTTGGCTGACGAGTTGATTATTGCAGATGGAAAAGTAACCAATTATCAATTTGTAGACAGTACCACTACTGTCGCTCAAGCGAAAAATATGTTTCATCAAAATGCTTTATTAGAAGCAATTTTAATTACGCGAGACGGGGATCCTGATGGAAATTTATTAGGTATTATTCGCCCACGGGATTTATTTAATGTTTAAGAAATGAGTTGAATTTATGTTATTTTTTATTATTATTGCTGCAGTTTTGATAGTAGCAGATCAATTGGTTAAAGCTTGGATTGTGGCAAATATTGCTTTAGGTGAATCCGTGTCTCTGGTAAAAAACTTTTTTTCTTTAACGTATTATCAAAACACTGGTGCCGCTTGGAGTATGTTAGAAGGGCAAATGGGCTTTTTTACCATTGTCACAATTATTGCAGTTGGCGTTTGCGGTTATTTATTATATAAGAATCGTCATGGTGCTAAGTTATATTCTTTAGGGTTAAGTTTGGTACTTGCCGGTGCTCTTGGCAACTTCATTGATCGTGTGCGTTTGGGTTATGTAGTAGATATGTTTCAAACGGATTTTGTCTCATTTCCGATTTTTAATGTGGCTGATTCTTGCCTTGTGATCGGCGTCATTTTGATTTTTATTTACATTTTATTTGAAGAGCACTTTAAAGGAGCAAAATCATGAATGAACTTTTAATCATTATAAAAGAAAATGGCCCGAGAATTGACAAGGCGTTAACGGAGTACTTACCAGATTATACGCGTTCACAGATACAGCTGTGGCTCAAAGAAGGCGTTGTCTTTTTAAACGGACAGCCTTTAAAAGCAAATTATAAAGTAAAGGCTGGGGATGAAATCGTAATTAAAATTCCTGAGCCCGAAACTTTAGACTTAGTGCCGGAAAATCTTGCTTTGGAGATTGTTTATGAAGATGAAGATGTGGCTGTAGTCAATAAGCCACAAGGAATGGTGGTTCATCCTTCTGCTGGACATAGTCATGGAACGTTAGTTAATGGACTGTTATTTCAACTAAATAATTTATCAACCATTAACGATGTTGTCCGTCCTGGAATTGTTCATCGCATTGACAAGGATACTTCAGGATTATTGATGGTTGCTAAAAATAATGCGGCGCATGAATCTTTGGCAGCGCAATTAAAGGACAAAACTAGTTTACGTAAATATATTGCTTTAGTGCATGGGGATATTGCACATGAAAAAGGCACGATTGAAGCACCGATTGGGCGATCTAAAGTTAATCGTAAAATGCAGGCTGTTCGAGAAGACGGTAAGCCTGCTATTACACATTTTACTGTTTTAGAACGCTTTGGCGACTTTACTCTTGTTGAGCTGCAATTGGAAACGGGGCGCACACATCAGATCCGCGTTCATATGCAATACATTGGTTTTCCTTTGGCAGGGGATCCAACTTACGGTCCCAAAAAAACTTTAAAGGGGAATGGCCAGTTTTTACATGCCAAATTGTTAGGATTTACTCATCCACGCACACATGAAAAAATGGTTTTTGAAGCACCACTACCAGCAGTGTTTGAAAAAACATTAGCAAACTTACGAAAAAAAGATTGATTTTTGCTTTAAAGAAGTGTAGTCTATTTCTAGGAAAACTAAATAGTAATCCTTTAAGAGTAGTCCCGTGAGGCTAAGAAGGAGTTGAGCAAGAACTTTAGTAAGGTGCGCCTTAGTAGAACTTGCCTAGTGAATTGTAGTAAAAAGGGTCAGTGGATCCAGATACTAAATCAATTATCACTCCTGCCTAATTTCGGGTAGGAGTTTTTTTGTCTTTCAAATGAACGAGGAGGAAAAAAATGGCAGTAAAAGAAGTAGTAGATGCAGTAACAATGAAGCGCGCTTTGACTCGGATCACTTATGAGATTATCGAACGCAATCACGGTATTGAGGATTTGGTTTTAGTCGGAATTAAAACCAGAGGGATTTATATTGCCCAGCGTATCGCCGAACGTTTGCAACAATTAGAAGGTATCGAGGTACCGGTGGGAGAATTAGATATTACCCTTTATCGCGATGATGCCAAAAAAGATGATGATCCGACTGTTCATGCATCCGATATTCCAGTCAATTTGGAAGGTAAAGAAGTAATCGTAGTCGATGATGTTTTATTTACAGGACGTACTATTCGGGCTGCATTGGATGCAATTATGGATTTTGGCCGCCCTCGGAAGATTTCGTTAGCCGTATTAGTAGATCGTGGTCATCGAGAACTCCCAATTCGGGCTGATTATGTTGGAAAAAATATTCCAACTTCCTTAGCAGAACAAATTATTGTGGAAATGGAAGAAGTAGACGGCAAAGACCGTATTGTCATAAATAAAGAAACGGAATAAAAACTGAACGCCAAATAGGTAGGGGGAAAAAAGATGATTATCCAACAAGAAAGAATTAGTCTAAAACACTTATTAACAGTCGAAGCTTTAACGGACCAAGAAGTGATGGGGTTAATCCGTCGTGGACAAGAGTTTAAAAACGGTGCGAAATGGACACCAGAAAAAGAACAATATTTCGCTACGAATCTATTTTTTGAAAATAGTACCCGTACCCACAAAAGTTTTGATGTGGCAGAAAAGAAATTAGGAATTGAAGTGATTGAATTTGATGCTTCGACTAGTTCTGTTCAAAAAGGAGAAACATTATACGATACTGTTTTAACAATGTCCGCATTAGGGGTAGATGTGGCAGTCATTCGCCACGGAGATGAAAATTATTATGACGATTTGATTCAAAGTAAAACAATCCAATGCGGCATTATTAACGGTGGCGACGGCAGTGGACAACACCCTACTCAATGTTTATTAGACTTAATGACAATTTATGAAGAATTTGGTCGGTTCGAAGGATTAAAAGTTGCAATTGTCGGCGATATTACACATTCGCGAGTAGCAAAATCCAATATGCAGATGTTAAAACGTTTAGGTGCACAAGTTTTCTTCTCTGGTCCTGCCCAATGGTATGATGAAGAATTTGAAGTATATGGTCACTACCTACCATTAGACGAACTTGTTGGTGAAGTAGATGTGATGATGATGCTACGGGTCCAACATGAACGTCATGATGGCAATGAAAGTTTTTCAAAAGAAGAATATCATCAACAATACGGCTTAACAGTTGGTCGCGCCAAGAAGATGAAAGAAGGTGCGATTATTATGCATCCGGCACCGGTTAATCGCGACGTTGAATTGGCAGATTCATTAGTGGAAGGTTATCAAGCCCGGATTATTCAACAAATGACCAATGGTGTTTTTGTTCGTATGGCAATTTTAGAAGCAGTTTTAGCTGGTAGAGCTTAAATTCAATGAATAAGAAGATGTGCTATTTATTAGTCATCTCTTTTACAGTAAATAGCGCAATTTCCCTACAAATTTTAGGAGGATGATTATGAAAACACTCATTCAAAACGGTAAAATCAATACTTATGAAAATCACTTAACAACAGCAGAAATTTGGATTGAAGATGGGGTGATTCAGGCAATCGGCACCGCTTTTGATCCAAACCTTTTTGATGAAGTGTTTGATGCTAAAGGGCAGTTAATCACTCCAGGTTTAGTAGATGTCCACGTACACTTAAGAGAACCAGGATTTGAATACAAGGAGACTATTAAAACGGGAAGTCAAGCCGCTGCAAGAGGTGGATTTACAACCGTTTGTGCGATGCCCAATTTGAATCCTGTTCCAGATACGGTTGAAAAATTTGAAAAAATCCAAGCGATTATTAAATCTGACGCCGTAGTAAAAGTTTTACAATACGCTCCCATCACAGAAGAATTGCGCAGTGATGTTTTAACCGATCAAAAGGCTCTAAAAGCTGCGGGCGCCTTTGCTTTTACAAATGATGGCGTTGGTGTTCAAACAGCGGGAACCATGTATTTGGCAATGAAAGAAGCTGCAGCCAATAATATGGCACTTGTAGCCCACACAGAAGATGAATCGCTGTTGTTTGGTGGAGTTATGCATGCCGGCAAGAAAGCAGAAGAGCTCGGCTTACCTGGAATTTTAAGTGCGACTGAAAGTTCTCAAATTGCTAGAGATTTAATTTTGGCTGAAGAAACTGGTTGTCACTATCATGTTTGCCATGTTTCTACTAAAGAAAGCGTACGGATTATTCGTGAAGCAAAAAAAGCAGGAGTTCATGTTACTGCTGAAGTTTCTCCCCACCACTTAATTTTATCAGAAGAAGAAATTCCCAATGACTTTGGTTACTGGAAAATGAATCCACCATTACGAGGGACCGCAGACAGAGATGCTTTAATTGAAGGCTTATTAGATGGCACAATTGACTGCATTGCGACTGATCATGCACCCCATGGTTTTGAAGAAAAAAATCAAAGTTTCCTAAAAGCGCCTTTTGGAATTGTCGGTTCAGAATATGCTTTCCAATTGATTTACACTCATTTTGTCAAAACCGGCATTTTCACATTAGAACAAGTAATTGCATGGATGGCCACAAAACCAGCAGCAATTTTTGGCTTACAAGCTGGACGCTTGCAAATTGGGCAACCCGCTGATTTAGCTGTCTTTGCTATAAATGAAGAATCTGAAATTGACGCTGAAAAATTCTTATCCAAAGCAGTTAATACACCTTTTAATCACGAGAAAGTTTATGGCGAGACCTTGTTAACATTTGTTGACGGTCAAGTAGTTTGGCAAAAAGGGGAGTAAGTATGAAACGATGGTTAATCTTAGAAGACGGCACCTACTTTGAAGGGGAAGGTTTTGGCGCTGGCAACAATGTATTTGGTGAAATTGTTTTTACTACCAGTATGACCGGTTACCAGGAAACTATTACTGATCAAAGTTTTAATGGACAAATTATTACGTTCACCTATCCAATGGTAGGAAATTATGGGATTAACCGGGATGACTATGAATCCATTGCACCTACATGTAAAGCGGTTGTGGTCAAAGAACATGCGCGGCTTGCGAGTAATTGGCGTAATCAAATGACATTGGATGATTTTTTAAAACGAAAAGAAATTCCAGGTATTGCCGGAATTGATACTCGGGCATTAACACGAAAAATTCGAAAATATGGCACTATGAAAGCCAGTATTGTGGCAGAAGAAGATTTTACCCATGCTTATGATCAATTAAAAGCAGCCGTTTTACCCAGCAATCAGGTAGCTCAAGTTTCCACTGCAAAACCTTACCCGAGTCCTGGTGTAGGTCATAACGTCGTAGTGATTGATTTTGGCTTAAAACATAGTATTTTACGGGAACTGTCAAAACGAAATTGTAATTTAACTGTCTTGCCTTATAACACTAAGGCAGCCACGATTTTGGAGTTGTGTCCAGACGGTGTCATGCTAACCAATGGACCGGGAGATCCTAAAGATGTGCCAGAGGCTATTGAAATGATTCGAGAAATTCAAGGCCAAGTTCCAATTTTCGGCATCTGTTTGGGGCATCAATTATTCTCATTAGCAAATGGTGCAGACACATTCAAAATGAAGTTTGGCCATCGGGGATTAAATCATCCGGTGCGAGAAATCGCAACAGGACGGATTGATTTTACTTCTCAAAACCATGGCTACGCAGTGGAGGCAAACTCCATTGATAATGAGCGCTTAATGATAACCCACATAGAAGTGAATGATGGCACCATCGAAGGCGTGCGCCATAAAAACCATCCTGCATTTACGGTTCAGTTTCATCCTGATGCAGCACCAGGGCCTCATGATGCCCTGCACTTATTTGATGAATTTATTGAAATGATGGATGCATGGAAGGAGCAAAAAGATGCCAAAGCGGACGGATATTAAAAAAATTATGGTAATCGGTTCTGGTCCAATTATCATTGGCCAAGCGGCTGAATTTGATTATGCCGGCACTCAAGCGTGTTTGGCTTTGAAAGAAGAAGGATATGAAGTTGTTTTAGTCAATTCCAATCCAGCAACCATTATGACAGACAAAGAAATTGCCGACAAGGTTTATATTGAACCCATTACTTTTGAATTTGTTTCCCGGATTTTACGTAAAGAAAATCCTGATGCCCTCTTACCGACATTAGGCGGACAAACGGGGTTGAATATGGCAATTGAGCTGGCTGCTTCTGGTATTTTGGCAGAGTTAGAAATTGAACTTTTGGGTACTAAACTTACTGCGATTGATCAAGCCGAAGATCGTGATTTATTTAAACAGTTAATGGAAGAACTCGGACAGCCGATTCCTGAATCTGCGATTATCAATACAGTAGCTGAAGCAGTGGCTTTTGCTACTGAAATTGGTTATCCCGTGATCGTTCGTCCTGCCTTTACTTTAGGCGGAACAGGTGGTGGGATGTGTGATAACGAAGAAGAATTACGCCTTATCGCTGAAAATGGCTTGAAATTATCACCGGCTACGCAATGCTTAATTGAAAAAAGTATCGCAGGTTTTAAAGAAATCGAATACGAAGTGATGCGAGACTCAGCAGATAATGCCATTGTCGTTTGCAATATGGAAAATTTTGATCCGGTTGGAATTCATACAGGAGATTCTATCGTCTTTGCACCAAGCCAAACATTATCAGATATCGAATATCAAATGTTGCGGGATGCTTCTTTATCCATTATTCGCGCGTTGAAAATTGAAGGTGGCTGTAATGTTCAACTCGCGCTAGACCCACATAGTTTTAATTATTATGTCATTGAAGTGAACCCGCGCGTTTCCCGCTCTTCAGCTCTTGCTAGTAAAGCTACGGGATATCCAATCGCCAAGTTAGCTGCCAAAATTGCTGTAGGTTTAACCTTAGATGAGATGAAAAACCCGGTTACAGAAACAACCTATGCTGAATTTGAACCAGCCTTAGATTATGTTGTAGCCAAAATTCCGCGTTGGCCCTTTGATAAATTCGAAAAAGGGGAACGTATTTTAGGTACACAAATGAAAGCTACTGGTGAAGTGATGGCGATTGGCCGCAATATTGAAGAATCACTGTTAAAAGCGGTCCGTTCTTTAGAAATTGGAGTCTGCCATGTTGAAATAAAGGAATTAGCTGAATTAAGTGATAATGAACTAACAGAAAAGATGATTAAAGCACAAGATGACCGTCTTTTTTATGTGACTGAAGCGATTCGACGCAACTACTCTATTACAGAAATTGCAGAAATGACCAAAATCGATCTTTTTTTCTTAGATAAGTTGTTGCATATTGTTGAATTAGAAAATGCCTTAGAAAAGACGCCAAATGATCTCGGTATTTTAAAAAAAGCCAAACAAAATGGCTTTACAGATAAAAAGATTGCCACTCTTTGGCAAATGACAGAAGAGGAAGTACGCAGTTTTCGTACAGAACATAACTTGCAGCCTGTCTACAAAATGGTAGATACTTGTGCCGCTGAATTTGAATCAGAAACACCTTATTTTTACAGTAGTTATGAATTTGAAAATGAGAGTCAAGTGACAGAAAAGCCTTCTGTTTTAGTGCTAGGCTCCGGACCTATCCGGATTGGTCAAGGAGTAGAGTTCGACTACGCTACTGTTCACTCTGTTAAAGCAATTCAAGCGGCAGGTTATGAAGCAATCATTATGAATAGTAACCCGGAAACTGTTTCTACTGACTTTTCGATTTCGGACAAATTGTATTTTGAACCTTTAACGTTAGAAGATGTTTTAAATGTGATTGAATTAGAACAGCCAATCGGAGTTATCGTGCAGTTTGGCGGACAAACCGCAATTAATTTAGCAGAACCACTACAAAATGCGGGTGTCAGAATTTTAGGAACGAGCATTGAAGACTTAGATCGCGCAGAAAATCGGGATTTATTTGAACAAGCACTAAAAGAGCTTGATATACCGCAACCCCCTGGGGAAACAGCGATAAATCATCAAGAAGCTGTTGCGATTGCTGAAAAAATCGGCTATCCTGTCTTAGTTAGACCAAGTTATGTTTTAGGTGGACGGGCAATGGAAATCGTGGAAAATAAAGCGGATCTAGAAGATTATATGAAAAATGCAGTTAAAGCATCCCCGGAACATCCCGTTTTAGTCGATCGCTACTTAACCGGCAGTGAATGTGAAGTTGATGCCATTTGTGATGGTCACACCGTTTTAATTCCAGGTATTATGGAACATATAGAACGAGCAGGGGTACATTCCGGAGATTCAATGGCAGTTTATCCACCTCAATTTTTAAGTCCCGAAATACAAGCCACTATTGCAGAATACACTGAAAAATTAGCCTTAGGTTTAAATTGTATTGGCATGATGAATATTCAATTTGTCATCAGCGAGAATAAAGTTTATGTTATTGAAGTAAATCCGAGAGCCAGCCGAACAGTACCATTTTTAAGTAAAGTAACCGGCATTCCTATGGCACAAATTGCAACAAAAGCTATTTTAGGGGAAAAAATTATTGCACAAGGCTATGGAAATGGATTATATCAAGAAGATACTGGTGTCCATGTTAAAGCCCCTGTCTTTTCTTTTACCAAGTTACAAAAGGTCGATACTTATTTAGGGCCGGAAATGAAATCTACCGGTGAGGTCATGGGTAGCGATCGTAACTTAGAAAAAGCGTTATATAAAGCTTTTGAAGCAGCTGGTTTAAAAGTTCCGGAATTTGGTTCGGTTTTGTTTACTATTGCTGACGAAACAAAAGAAGAAGCTTTATCTTTAGCCAAACGTTTTGCCGAAATTGGCTTTAGCTTAATTGCCACTAAAGGAACGGCAAATTACTTGGCGGCAGCTGGCTTACGTGTTAAAGAGATTGCAAAAATTTCAGAAAGTAAAGATCGGAATGTCGTGGAATTAATTCGCAATAATCAAGCACAATTGGTGATTAATACAATGGATACGGATCGTCAAAGTGCTTCTATTGATGGCTTTGTTATTCGACGTGAAGCAGTGGAACATGGGGTACCACTTTTAACTTCATTAGATACAGCAGATGCGATTTTAAAAGTTATGGAAGATAGAGCTTTTTCAACAAATGCGATATAAAATAAACGGAGTGTGCGATATTCGCACACTCCATTTGTGAGAATAATGTATTTTAATAGCAGGAGGAGCAGCATGAAACAAGGAATGTTGACAGTAATAGCACAACAAGAGATTGCACCTAATATTTTTGAATTAATCCTACAAGGAGAACTGGTAAAAGCAATGGAAAAACCAGGTCAATTTTTACATATTTTGGTGCCACAAAAAGATTTATTGCTGCGTCGTCCGATTAGTATCAATCAATTTAATCGTGAAAATTTGACCTGTCATTTAATTTATCGTGTTGAAGGTCAAGGGACTAAAGCCTTTACCCAACTACTACCAGGAGATAAAGTGGATTGTCTGGGGCCATTGGGAAACGGATTTGATATCAGCGCATTAAAAGCCGGTGATATTGCTTATATTATCGGTGGGGGTATTGGGGTACCACCGCTATATGAATTATCCCGTCAATTAGTAAAAAAAGGGATTACGCCTATCCACTTTTTAGGGTTTGCGAAAAAAGAAGTTGTTTATTATGCTGAAAAATTTCAAGCGCTTGGTGAATCGCTTTTTGCCACTGATGATGGCAGCTTTGGAATGAAAGGAAATGTATCGCATCTTTTAGAAGAACGCACAAAAGAAAGTCCTGCCGCTGTTTTTGCTTGTGGTAATAACGGAATGCTAAAAATGGTGGATGCCAAATATCAAAATCACCCCAATGCTCAAATTTCGATGGAAGCGCGGATGGCCTGTGGTGTAGGAGCCTGCTATGGTTGTGTTTGCCACGTCAAAAATGAACCAACGAAGAGTGTAAAAGTTTGTGATGAAGGACCAATTTTTAAAACGGGGGTAATCGTATTATGAGTAATCCACTACACATTCAATTACCAGGGCTTGATTTACCTAATCCGATTATGCCTGCCAGCGGCTGTTTTGGTTTTGGTGATGAGTATGGTAAGTTTTATGATCTCAATAAACTCGGTGCTATTATGATTAAAGCAACCACACCTGAAGCGCGCTTTGGTAATGAAACACCGCGAATCGCAGAAACACCAAGTGGTATGTTAAATGCTATTGGGTTGCAAAACCCAGGATTAAAGGTCGTTCAGTCTGAAATATTACCTAACTTAAATAAGCTTTATCCCACTTTGAACATTATTGCCAATGTAGCAGGTTCTTGTGAAGAAGATTATGTGGCAGTTTGTGAACAAATCGGCGATGCGCCGAATGTCAAAGCAATTGAACTTAATATTTCTTGTCCCAATGTAAAACATGGGGGAATTGCTTTTGGAACAGATCCTAAAGTTGCCGCGAGTTTAACTGCAGCTGTTAAAAAAGTAGCAAAAGTACCGGTTTATGTTAAATTATCTCCTAACGTAACAGATATCGTGCCCATTGCTAAAGCAATTGAAGACGCTGGAGCAGACGGATTTACTATGATTAACACTTTATTAGGTATGCGAATCGATTTAAAAACTAGAAAACCGCTTTTAGCCAATCAAACAGGTGGCTTATCTGGTGGGGCAATTAAACCAGTCGCTATTCGTTTAATTCATCAAGTTTTTCACGCGACGAATATTCCAATCATTGGAATGGGGGGCGTTCAAACGGTTGATGATGTATTGGAAATGATGATGGCCGGAGCCAGCGCTGTCGCAATCGGAACGGCCAATTTCACCGATCCCTTCATCTGTCCTAAATTAATCGATGCCCTACCAACTCGAATGGCTGAACTTGGTATTAATAGTTTGAATGAACTAATCCAACAAGTAAGAGAGGAAAAATAAAAAATGAATGAACGTCCAATTATTGCACTAGATTTTTCAAGCAGAGGAGAAGTTGAGCTATTTTTCAAAAAATTTCCAAAAAAAGAATCATTATTTGTTAAAATTGGAATGGAACTTTTTTATCAGGAAGGTCCAGAAACTGTTCGTTGGCTAAAAAGAAATGGCCATGACGTGTTCTTAGACTTAAAATTGCACGATATTCCTAACACAGTAGAAAAAGCGATGCGGGGCTTAGCAGGACTTGGTGTGGATATTACTTGCGTCCATGCAGCCGGCGGTGTCAAAATGATGGCAGCGGCGATGCGAGGCTTAGAAGAAGGTACACCGATGGGCAAAGAGCGGCCTAAACTTTTAGCCATTACCCAATTGACCTCAACCACTGAACAAGAAATGCACGATGACCAATTAATCGAAGTACCTTTAGCCCAAAGTGTGATTCATTATGCGCAATGTGCAAAAAAAGCTGGATTAGACGGTGTCGTTTCTTCTGCTTTAGAAGTTGCGGATATTAAGGGGGCAACAAGCGAAGAATTTATTTGTTTAACACCTGGAATTCGTCCGACAGGTAGTGAAGTGGGGGATCAAAAACGCGTGGTGACACCGGGAAATGCCCGCAAAATCGGTTCTAATTTTATTGTGGTGGGACGCCCGATTACTTTAGCCGAAGATCCTTACAAAGCGTATACCCAAATTAAAAATGAATGGAATGGTATTGAAAATGACTAGTTTAGAAACGACAATTGCCAAAGATTTATTAGCAGTAGAAGCGGTATTTTTGAGCCCAAATGATCCTTTCATGTGGGCCAGTGGGATTAAAAGCCCAATTTATTGTGATAATCGGATTACCATTAGCTATCCTAAAGTTCGTAAACAAATTGCCCAAGGCTTAGCAGATAAAATTAAAGCCCAATTTCCTGATGTCGAAGTAATTGCTGGAGCGGCTACAGGAGGCGTACCTCATGCAGCGTGGGTGGCTGATATTTTAGACTTGCCTATGGTTTATATTCGCGCGAAGGCCAAAGATCATGGTAAAGGTAAACAAATTGAAGGACGGATTGAAAAAGGCCAAAAGATGGTAATTATTGAAGATTTAATTTCAACTGGCGGCAGTGTATTAGGTACTTGTGAAGCTGCTAAAAAAGAAGGCGCAGATGTTTTAGGCGTAGCCGCAATTTTCACTTATGAACTGCCAAAAGGGATTGCCAACTTTGAAGCAGCTGACATGCCTTTAGTGACATTGACAAATTATTCGACTTTAATTGAAGTGGCTTTAAATAGTAATTATATCAACACTAATGAACTAGTTTTATTAAAAGCATGGAAAGAAGATCCAGAAAACTGGCTAAAATAGAAATTGAAAGTTGTGACGCTACTACTATGCTAGCATCACAACTTTTTTTATAGGTAATCTCCTTTTTTATATGGAAATTTTATTTGTGGATAATTTTGCATAAATTTTTGTTTTAGCGATAGAATGAGGACAGATCATTCGTATATTAAGTGAACAAAGAGGAGGAGGTCAGATGACAGACGAAGAAATTGTAAGATTAATTACAGCACAAGATTTTATCGGACTGGAAAAAATGATTACCGTTTACGGTCAAACGATTATTAAAACCATTCGCGGTGTATTATCAGAAAGTAGTGAGCGGACATTTTGGGCAGATTGTGAAAATGAAGTTTTTTATACTCTCTGGCAAAAGATACCAACCTACGACAAAGATAAAAGCAGCTTTGCGACTTTTATTATGGTGATTACCCGTAATAAGGCGATTGATTTTAAGCGTAAACAACAACGACAAAACAGTCACCAAACAGAATTACTTGAAGAAAAAATTGATAAAAGTTACCCCCAAGAAGAAAGTCCTTTGGCTAAAGAAGGGTTTTTGGAATTGCTAGATACACTGTCTGAACAAGATCAATTAATTTTCTTACATTACTATTTTTATCAAACAAGTCCCAGTGAAATTGCACAATTATTGGGTCTCAAAGTCAGTGCTGTTTACAATCACTTATCTCGGGGAAAAGTACGGTTGCAAAGTGCCTTAAAGGAGGAATTATCATGAGCTTCAAAGAAGTTATTTATGAAGAAAATGCTAAATTACAGCCTGAATATTTAAGTAATCTGGATAAAAAAGCCCTTTTTGAGCGTAGTAAGTACTATATTCTCTTCCAAGAAATTAAAGAAAAATTACAGCCACAATTAGAACAATCAGAAGAAATTATGGGTTACTTGCCGATGACAAACGAAGGAAATTCGGGCATTATGACAGCTGGACCAATGGGTATGGGGTATGCAAGAAGCACACAAGCGAGAAAATATGTCACGACATTTCATGATAATCGTGGGAATCGCTTATTAATTTTTACCACTACGCGTATGATTTTTTTAACTGTTTTGGACTTTTTTGAAATGAATCATTTCTCCAGTTTTGATTATGATAAAATTAAAGGGATTACAACGAAAAAATGGAGTATTCATTACTGGGATGAAAAGCGCCAACGCCAAACTGTTAATTGGTATTTTTTAGATTTTGCGGCAGATACAAAAATTTTCAATGAAGTTTTAACGGAAAAAGAAATGCAGTTATTTAAAGATAACTGGAAAAAAATTGAAAAAATGCAGACAATTCCTGAGACGGGGAAAATCTTACGGAATCAAAAAATGGATATGGTTTTCAGTAATTTAAGGCTTGGGTTCAGTTTATTACAAGGCATAAATGTCTTATTCATTATTTTGGCAATTGTGCTTATTTTGGTTATTTTATTTATGCTAGGGCCAGGGAAAACGTTATTTACTGGTATTGTGTTTCCAACTAGCCAGTTTGGAAATTTGCCACTTGCTAGTGCATTTGATATGCTATTAAAAATATTTTGACAAATTTAGCGAGGTGAGAAAATGCAACGAAATTTAGATGTTCCTTGGAGTTATACAGGCAGTAATGGTCCGCAATATTGGCACACTTTATGTGATTGGTATGCTGAAGGGGCAGACTATGCCTATCAATCACCAATTGCCATTAATAGTGATGAAACATTGGTTGGTACAGAAAAACATCGTTTGACTTTTTCTTATCAAGTTGAAAAATTTACCGAAAAAGAATTTAAAAATACCATACACTTTGTACCTTTTGATTGTCAGAGCTATGTTTTATTTGCTGGGGAAGAATATGGCTTAACAGACATCCACTATCATTTACCTAGTGAGCATATTTTGGATAATGAACAGGCCCCCTTAGAAATCCATTTGGTGCATATGAAAAAAGATGGTACCAATTTAGTCGTGGGAGTGTTGTGTGATATTCTTCCAGGTATCTTACCCAATGGTCCCTTAAAAAAGGCGCAACGCTGGGATTTAGATGAACATATCGAAGTTTTTAATCCTAATTTATTTTTACCAACCGAGCAGAGTTATTTTCACTATGTTGGTTCCCTTACGACACCCCCAACAAAGGGTCCGATTAACTGGTTTGTCTTTCAAGAGCGCCATCAAATTTCCCGAGCCTTTTTATCTCAGTTTCAAGAGGAAATTTTAAAGGGGAATAATCGCCCCCTACAAGCCAGAAAAGGTCGTAAAATCTATTTTTGTGATTAAACTAAAAAAGTGAGTAAAAGTTAATAACTTACTTAGAGTAATCTATCTTCTCTGAGTTACACGATAAAATTAGCTAAAAAAATCGAACATCACCTGAGATTTGCCTTAGATCAGGTGATGCTCGATTTTTTTTAGCGTTTTTGCAAGCGTGTTATAATATCGGCTTCTGGTGTCACATAATACGTTTTTTGATTTTCATAAATAACATAACCAGGCTTAGCGCCGTTTGGTTTTTTTATATATTTTACTTGAACTAAGTCCACTGGAACTTGAGCAGAATGACGATACTTGGAAAAATAAGCGGCAAGCTCAGCAGCTGCCAAAATGGTTTCTTCACTTGGCTCACTACTTTTGATAATAACGTGAGAGCCGGGAATATTTTTGGTATGTAACCAGTAATCTGTTTTTCGTGCTGTTTTTAAAGTGAGTTGATCATTTTGCAAATTATTTTTGCCAACTAAAATAAGCGTACCATCTGGAGCTAAATATTGATCTGGCTGTGATTTTGACTGAGATTTTTTACGTTTGGTTGTCTTTTTCAAATATCCTTGGGCGATTAATTCTTCACGTATCAAATCCAAATCCATAGGTCCCGCAATCTCAATTTGAGCTAAGACCGATTCTAAGTAAGCAATTTCTGCTTGTGCTTCTTCAATCTGCTGATAAATTAATTTGACCGCATTTTTCAATTTTTGATACCGATGAAAATATTTTTGGGCATTTTGGCTAGGAGATAGTGCTGGGTTTAGTTTAATTTCTAAAGGCTGATCTTCTTCGTAGTAATTGGCTAAAACAACACTGTTTGCGCCTTTAGGTACCTCATGTAAAAACGTAGTTAGAAGTTCCCCTTTTTGCCGGTATTCTTCTGCATTTTCTGATTCTTTTAATGTTTGCTGGCGTTTTTTTAATTTTGTCTGATTACGGGTCAATTCATTCTCGACCTTTTTAAGCAATTGTCCGCCTTGTTGCTTCACACGATCACGTTCAGCTTTATCACCATAAAAAGCATCTAGTAGCTCATTTAAATTATTATAAGTAAGATGACTGATTGCTCTTTCAGATAAATAATCATAAGCTATAGGTGTAAAGAATTCTTTTGTTTCCGTTACAGTCAATGTGGGTTGCAAGCGTTCCAAATCTTTGAAAAATTGGCGCCAAGTAGCAACTTTTTCATTTTCATTTTTGCTAAGCCGAAAAGCGAGCTCTTGAGCTGTATCAAAGCCCAACCCTTGGAATTTTTGCTGTAAAGCTTTGCCGTTTATTGCAAAAAGTTGCGACAATGCATCAAAAAGAGCGACATCCTTCACGGTAAAAGGGTTGAGGAGATCTTGTTTTGGAGGCGCAATGTAAAGGGCACCTGGTAAAATAGAACGATAGCTATTTTGGCTACTGCCAATATGTTTAATTGCATCTAAAATTTTTCCATTTGCCTCATTTAGTAGTAAAATTGTACTGTGCCGTCCCATTAATTCGACCACTAAAACAATATTTTGCAAATCACCTAATTCATCGCGTTTATTAAAAGTAAAATGAACTACACGATCATTTTCTAGCTGTTTTATTCCCGTTAAAATTGCGCCGTCCAAATACTTTCGTAACATCATCACGAAATTTGGGGGTGTATCAGGATTTTGATAAGCAATTTCCGTTAATTGAATCCGTGCATAGCTGGGATGGGCTGATAATAATAATTTATGATTTTTTCCTTTTGAACGGATAACTAAAATGATTTCATTTTGATAAGGCTGGTGGATTTTAGAAATACGCCCCCCAACCAATGTTTCGGATAACTCTTTTGTAACCAAATGGGTAAAAACACCATCAAAAGACATGCTGTAACCTTCTTTCTTGACAGATTAAGTCTATTATAGCAGAAAAAAACCAGATTCTTACATAATCGAATCCGGCTAGAGAGTAGCTGTTTTATTTATAGAAGTACCGTGTCATCATTTCTTAGCATTGATTTTTTCCATAGTTTCTTCGTTATCCAGAGCATCTTGAATTTCACGATGTAAAAAGTATGAAATAACCGTTCGAATTACTACCACCGCAGCTAAACGCAAAATATCCGCTGATGTCGGATTAATAATGGACTCAATAATGTCAGCTGCAATCAAAATTTCTAAACTGAGCAAAACATAGCTGCCTAAAAAATTGCGAATAAAATTATTATGGCGAGCAGCTTCAACGTGGTTGGCATAAGAACATTCTGACTTGATGAAGTCGTAGCCTGCGATAATGACACCCCAAACTAAGACGATAATGGATAAAAAGTTAAGAAAAACAATAATAACATCAAAAACGGGTGTCGCGACATTCATAATAATGTGTCCTAAATTTGCCATCTTGCGATCCTCCTTAAAAATTTCCATGAGTACTATTATTTTATGATAGCGAATATTTAAAGAATTGCCAACTATCTTGACGATAATAAACATTGCTTGCTACTATAAAGGAAGTAAAATAAAAATGCGATCATCCAGAACATCCACAATACTATTTTGTTTTTTAATAATTTTCTTAGGAGCAAAACAATGAAGATAATTCAAAAATTTTTGGTCAGCGTAAAAGCTGGTTTCCTGCAAATATGGCATGATTTTGCTAGTTGGGCAGAAGCAAATCAACGAAAAGCGCTTTTGACGGTTTTAGGTCTATTGCTTGGGGTTACGCTTTTTTCTGCTTCGATGATAGTGGCGGTAGCACACATTCGCCAATCCGAATATACCGAACTTTTAGCACCAACCATCAGTAGTAAAAAAATTAAACTTTTTGCTTATGGTAGTGAGGATCAAGAAATAAAAAATACGAATGCTATTTCGGTTATGTTTTCACCGCCTTATGGTGCACAATACGATAAAGTGATGCAAACATTAGGTGGAAAACAAGGGGCCGAACTAAATCGTACGTTTTATTACTATCCTTTAGTGTATGACACCCAAAATGTAACCCAAAAATATCGGATTGATCCCAATAAAGTAACATTCATCTTCTTTGAAAAGGGTGTTGAAAAGAATCGCTTTGAAGTAGAAGATCTGACCGATTATACAGATGAATTTATTCCAGAATTGAACCGACTGCCAATGTGGAATATTAAAGACTTAGACGAATAATCTGATTGAATTTTCTGGAAATTGAAAATTAGCCTTGACGCCTGAATTTTTCTGCGGTATTCTTAATTACAACAAAAACAAACGAGGTGAGCCATCATGAAACTATTTACTACAACCCAAGGAACTTTATTAACATGGCAATTTTGGCGTAGATAGTTGTATTGATGGATTTTTCCATAGATACAACTTTTTAGAGAACTCTAAAACTTGTATCTATGCTGGCAATATTGAGATGATTCCGCATAGAGACAATCTCTATGCGGATTTTGTTTACTTAAAGCAATTTCCGTAGGGGGAAATTGCTTTTTTTCATCTCAAAATTATATCTTAGGAGGAAATAAAAATGAAAAATAAGGGATTAATGTACACAGTTATGGCATTGGGAATTCTTCTGATTGGTTTTTTAGGCTTCCAAATTTTAACAGGGGCAAAAGATGATTCGGCAAAAGATACACCAACAGTTAAAGAAAAAATTCATACTGTTGGTGTTTTACAATTTGTCAGTCATCCAGCTTTAGATCAAATCTATGAAGGCGTCAAAGAAGGATTGAAAGAAGCTGGCTATGAAGAAGGCAAAAACTTAAAAATTAATTTTCAAAATGGTCAAGCAGATCAAAGTAAACTTGATACTATGAGTAAACAATTAATTAATGATAAAGCAGACGTTTTAGTGGGAATTGCAACACCAGCTGCTCAAGCATTGGCAAATGCCACGACAGATATTCCGATTGTATTAGGCGCTGTCACTGATCCAGAAGGGGCCGGACTGGTAGCAAGTAATGAAAATCCCGGTGGTAACATTACGGGAGTTTCCGATCAACCACCAGTTGCCTCTATTATTGAATTAGCACATAAATTATTACCCGATGCCAAAAAAGTCGGTCTTTTATATTCTTCTTCTGAGATGAATTCCAAATTTCAAACCGGTCAAGCAGAAGCTGCCGCAAAAAAACTGGGGTTAGAAGTGGAACGAAAAGCAGTAACATCAACCAATGAAGTAGCACAAGCAGTTCAAGTTTTATCCCAATCAGTGGATTTTATCTTTATTCCCAATGACAATACGGTTGCCAACGCGATGGAAACCGTTAGTCAAGAAGCCGATAAAAATAATGTTCCCGTTTTTCCCTCGGTAGATACCATGGTGGAACAAGGTGGTTTAGCAACAATTGGCATTAACCAAAAAGAATTAGGGGTAAAAACTGGGGAGATGGTCGCTGAAATTTTAGCAGGTAAATCCAAACCTGCTGATACACCGGTTTATACATTTACAGACGGGGATACGATTATTAATGAAGATCAGTTGGCAAAATTCCATTTAACTTTACCGGCAGATTTAAAAGATAGTGCCAAGTTAGTGGAAACAGTTAAAGGAGACAGCAAATAAAATGATTATTTCAACCATTGGACAAGGGCTTTTATGGTCCTTACTAGGAATAGGTATTTATTTAACTTACCGTATTTTAAATTTTCCTGATATGACAACTGAAGGAACGTTTCCCTTAGGTGGCGCTGTTTGTGTAACAGCAATTACGAGTGGTATCCCGCCACTAGTAGCGACTTTATTGGGAGTGTTAGCTGGAGTGGCAGCGGGTTTTGTAACGGGAATTTTATTTACTAAAGGAAAAATCCCAGTCATTTTAGCGGGTATCTTAGTGATGTCTGGGCTCAATTCCGTCATTTTATTTGTCATGAAGAGTCCAAATAAGGGATTGAGTAATTTTCCCCGCATCCAAACATTTTTTACCAATTTAAATCTACCTAATTATTTTGATATTGTCATTCTTGGATTAATCGCTGTGATTGTGACCATACTTTTTGTACTTTTTTTCATTAATACAGAATTAGGACAAGCCTATATTGCAACGGGTGATAACGAGGTAATGGCCCGCTCTTTAGGGATTAAAACCGATCGCATGAAAATCTTGGGATTGACTGTTTCGAATGGTGTTATTGCACTTTCTGGTGCATTGATTTCACAAAATGACGGATACGCCGACGTCTCAAAAGGAACAGGTGTGATTGTTATTGGACTTGCTTCTATCATCATCGGTGAAGTTCTATTTGGAGAGTTAGCCTTTTTAGAGCGCTTAGTGGCAGTAGTGGTAGGGAGTATTATTTATCAAGCGATTATCACCTTAATTATTTATTTAGGCTTTGATACAACGTACTTGAAAATTTTCTCTTCTGCAATTTTAGCAATTTGTCTAATGATTCCAACGTTAAAAGAAAAGCTGAATTTAAAAACTGGGTTGGAAAAGGAGGCGTAGTCAGTGAGTGTTTTAACAATTAAAAAGGCCGTAAAAAAAATCAAGAATGGCGTTAATGACGAACGCATAATTTTAAACAACGTCAGTTTAACTTTAAATTCAGGTGACTTTGTCACAATTGTTGGCGGCAATGGGGCAGGCAAGAGCACTTTATTTAATACGGTTACTGGAACACACTTTTTAAACAGTGGCCAAGTCTTTTTAAAAGATGAAAATGTAACAGGATACGGTGAAGAAAAAAGAGCAAAATATTTAGGACGTGTTTTTCAAGATCCCAAAATGGGGACTGCACCGCGCATGACAGTCGCAGAAAATCTTCTTTTAGCTGAACGTAGAGGGCAAAAGAGGACTTTACGTCCCCGCAAGCTTAACGAGCGCAAAGAATTTTTTAAAGCTTTATGTGGGAAAGTTGGCAATGGACTAGAAGATCAGCTGGATACTCCCACAGGACACTTATCTGGGGGGCAACGCCAAGCATTGAGCCTTTTAATGGCAACCATTCAAAGACCTGAACTTCTGTTATTAGATGAACATACAGCTGCTTTAGATCCTAAGACATCAAAAAACATTATGGCTTTGACCAATGATTTAGTAAAAGAAAACAATTTAACGTGTATGATGATTACGCATCAAATGGAAGACGCTTTAAAATACGGCAATCGTTTGCTACTTTTGAAAAAAGGCGAAATTGTTAAAGACTTAGATCAGATTGAAAAAGCTAAACTGACTCTCTCTGATTTACTGCTCTTTTTCGAAGAAGAATTGTGAAAACTGATGAAAATATTTGCAATTCTTCCAAAAACGTATTGACAGCTTAATAAAATCAATCTATACTTAACAACATCTTAATCAGTTCGGAGGACTTTTTTATGTTAGAAAAAAGCAAACCACAACTGAATAATTATTACTTTGGCTATTTTAGATAGTTTGTATTCATGAAAAACATGGATACAAACCAAACTGTTTGTATCTATGATGGCTAAGGGATTTTGTAATGACTTTAAAGCCACGTAGATCAAGAATCTATAGTGGCTCTTTTTATTCCCATCGGAAAATATATTTTTTCGCATTAGGTGTTCACTGTAGATTGTTGTATCTTAGGTGAACACTTTTTTTGTACCCATCAGCTTTCAATAATTAGGGAGTGATAAAAATGGAAGTTACTGGTTATACGCGTTTGGCAGGTTTAATCGCAAAACCCGCTCGCCATAGCATTTCGCCGTTAATGCATAATACAGCTTTTAAGGCAAATAACATCGATGCTGTGTATTTATCTTTTGAAGTAGAAAAAGAGCAATTACCTCAGTTTATAAAAGGTATTTCAGCGTTTGGTATGATTGGCGTAAATGTTTCAATGCCCTATAAGCTGGCAGTCATTCCTTATCTGGATGAATTGAGTGAAGCGGCAACTTTAATTGGTGCTGTGAATACCATCGTTCCGCAAAAAGATGGGCGCTTAGTCGGACACAATACCGATGGCAGTGGTTTTATGCGCAGTTTGGTTGATAGTAATGTGGAGATTATTGGAGAAGAGATTACAGTAATCGGTACAGGTGGTGCGGCCACGGCGATTTGTGTCCAAGCTGCTTTAGACGGGGTTCAAAAAATCAATGTCTTTAACCGTCAAGGTGAGTTCTTTACTCAGAAACAGCAAAAAATTAATGAGATTGCCCAAAAATCACAGTGTACATTATCCTTAACAGATTTAGCCGATGGTAAAGCCTTAAATAAAGCGCTGGGAAATAGCAAACTGTTAGTAAATGCAACTGATGTTGGTATGAAACCAAATGAAGCTCAGACACCAATTCAGGATTTTAGTGCATTTCATGATGATTTAGCCGTATATGATGTGATTTATAATCCGCGGGAAACAAAACTGATTCAAATTGCTAAAGAAAAAGGATTAAAGACTGTCAATGGTTTAGGTATGTTGCTGTATCAGGGCACGTATGCTTTTGAATTATGGACAGGTAAAAAAATGCCATTAGAAATCGTTAAGCCACTCGTGGCTAACAGTTAAAAAGGAGAATATGAAAATGATTGTAATTATGAAACCAGGTGCTACCAAAGAGCAAGTTGAATTAGTGGTCAAACGCATTCAAAAAGAAGGTCTAGATGTCAATATTGATCAAGGTACTGAACATATTGTCATCGGCTTAAAAGGTGACGTAAGAGGGATTCAAGATGTCCCGTTTAATACTTACGACGGGGTAGAAAAAACACTAAAAATTTCGAATACTTACAAATTAACTTCACGGGAATTTCACCCTGGGGATACGGTCGTTGATGTGGATGGTGTCAAAGTTGGTAATGGTAATTTTGTAACAATGGCTGGTCCATGTTCTATTGAAGGTTTAGAACAAATTCGCGAATGTGCCAAAATTGCCAAAGCTGGTGGGGCACAAATTTTACGTGGAGGCGCATTTAAACCACGTACCTCCCCTTATGCTTTTCAAGGGCTAGAAGAAGAAGGTTTAAAATACATTCGGCAAGCAGCTGATGAATTTGATATGAAAGTCATCACAGAAGTAATGGATGAAGGCCATATTGAAATGGTAGCAAAATACAGCGACATTTTGCAAATTGGTGCGCGAAATATGCAAAATTACAAATTATTACAAGCCGTTGGTAAAACAGGCAAACCGATTGGCTTAAAACGAGGGATTGCCGGCACAATTGATGAATGGTTAAATGCAGCTGAATACATTGCTGTCCAAGATAAGTCGCAAGTTATTTTCATTGAACGAGGGATTAGAACATACGAGACAGCAACCCGCAATACTTTTGACTTATCTGCTGTCCCCTTAATTAAGAAGTTAAGTCATTTTCCAATTATTGTTGATCCAAGCCACGGAACTGGCGTTTGGGATCTTGTTACGCCAATGGCGCGAGCAGGGGTTGCTGCTGGAGCTGACGGTATGATTGTTGAGATTCATCCTGATCCCCAAAATGCCTGGTCTGATGGACAACAGTCATTAAATGAAGCAAATTACTTAAAAATGATGCAAGAAGTGGATATCTTGACAGCTGCCATGAAGCAAATTAAAGAAATCGAGGGCTAACTCATGCAAGTTAACTTAAAAGAACATTCCTACGAAATTCTGATTAAACGTGGCGCTTTAAAAGAGTTGGGGCGCTGGATTAATTCCTTATGGACGCCTCAAAAAATTGCCGTCATTACCGATACCAATGTGGCACCCCTTTATAGTCAAACTGTGATGAAACAATTAACAGCTGCTGGACACGCACCGCATTTAGCGGTAGTGCCCGCAGGAGAAGCGAGTAAATCGTTGAAAACTGCAGCAGAATTATATGATTTTCTAGCAGAAGCAGGATTTACTCGCAGTGATGGTATTCTTGCACTAGGTGGGGGGGTAATTGGTGATCTAGCAGGATTTGTGGCTTCAACGTATATGCGGGGTATCCATTTTGTCCAAATTCCAACGACATTACTAGCGCAAGTAGATTCTAGCATCGGCGGCAAAACTGGAGTAAATACGAGTAAAGCAAAAAATCTGGTGGGAACTTTCAGTCAGCCTGCTGGCGTCTTAATCGATCCAAATGTTTTAGAGACATTAGAAATGCGACGGGTACGAGAAGGAATTGCCGAGATCATTAAATCTGCGGCAATTGCAGATTTGCATTTATGGCAGCAATTAACCCAGTTAAAAGACGAAACAGATTTATTATATCACGCTGAAACAATTATCACTGCAGCTCTTGAAGTAAAGCGTCATGTCGTAGAAGAAGATGAATTTGATAATGGCATGCGTCTGATCTTAAACTTTGGGCATACCATTGGCCATGCCATTGAAAATACGGCAGGATATGGGGTTGTTAGTCACGGAGAGGGTGTGGCTTTAGGAATGCTGAAAATTAATCAGGTCTCAGAAATAAAAGGTTTGACGCCTATGGGGACCACAGCACAACTTAAAGAGATGATTATGAAATTTCATTTGCCAACAGAATTACCAAATTGGGATGAAAATGCCTTGTATCAAGCGATTACCCATGATAAAAAAGCACGAGGGACAAATTTGAAATTAATTTTATTAGCTGAAATTGGTCAAGCTAAAATTGTAGAAATCCCTTTAATAGAAATGAAAGATTATCTAAAGGAGGCGTTATAATGCGTTATTTAACAGCAGGAGAATCTCATGGCCCGGAACTAACGGCTATTATTGAAGGGCTACCAGCTGGTATGCCACTTTTAGCAGAAGATATTAATTTGGAATTGGCAAGACGGCAGGGCGGCTATGGACGAGGTGGTCGGATGAAAATTGAAAAAGATCAAGTACGGATTACCTCTGGTGTACGACATGGGAAAACATTGGGTTCACCTGTTACTTTGATTGTCGAAAATCGCGATTGGAAAAATTGGCAAACTGTTATGTCAGCCAAAGAAGTACCGGAAAAAGAGCAAAAATTACGACAAGTAACCCACCCAAGACCTGGTCATGCAGATCTAGTGGGAGGAATGAAATATCACCACGATGATTTACGAAATGTTTTGGAGCGTTCATCTGCCAGAGAAACTACAATGCGCGTAGCTATTGGAGCCATTGCCAAAAAATTATTAAAAGAATTAGAAATCGAAGTCGCAGGACATGTTACCGTTTTAGGTGGTATTAAAGCAGAAATTCCAGCAGAAATTAGTTTAGCGGAAGTAAAAAAACGTTCTGAAAAGTCTGAAGTGCGCGTGGTGGATGCAAGTGTTGAAACCCAAATGAAGCAACTGATAGATCAGACGAAAAAAAATGGCGATACTATCGGGGGCATTGTAGAGGTTTTAGTGGGAAATGTTCCAGCAGGACTGGGTAGTTATGTCCAATGGGATACAAAGCTAGATGCCAAATTAGCCCAAGCAATCGTTGGAATTAATGCTTTTAAAGGGGTAGAATTTGGCGTTGGTTTTGAAGCTGCTAATTTACCCGGCTCGAAAGTAATGGATGAAATTATTTGGACAAAAGAAGTCGGCTATCGGCGTAAAACCAATCATCTTGGTGGTTTTGAAGGTGGTATGACAAATGGTGAGACTATTATCGTCAAAGGGGTTATGAAACCAATTCCAACTTTATACAAGCCTTTAATGAGTGTCGACATTCAGACCAAAGAACCTTATAAGGCGAGTGTAGAACGCTCCGATAGCACGGCAGTTCCTGCGGCGAGTGTGGTTGCTGAAAATGTGGTGGCTACTGTTTTAGCAGAGGAAATTTTAGCCAAGTTTTCTAGTGATTCGTTTGAAGAGTTAAAAGAAGCTGTTATGAACTATCGCCAATATGTTAAAAACTTTTAGGAGGTCTATTAAGATGGAGCAAAAAGTTTTAATCGTTGGTTTAGGATTAATTGGTTCATCGCTTGCCTTAGCAATTAAAAAAGAGCACCCAAAAGTTATGATTACAGGTTTTGATTTACATGAAAAAACCTGTGAGATTGCTTTACAAAAAGGAGTTATTTCTGAGGTTGCGTGCAATTTTGCCCAGAGCGCAGCACTTGCAGATATCATCATTTTAGCGGTACCGGTTTTTAAAACGATTGCTTATTTAGAAGAACTCGCACAACTTTCACTAAAAGAAAATGTGATTGTGACAGACGTTGCAAGCACCAAAGAGATGATTATGCATACGGCTAAGACTTTACCCTTTGCATTTATTGGGGGTCATCCCATGGCAGGCTCGCATAAATCGGGAATAAAAGCAGCAGACAGCAACTTATTTGAAAACGCCTACTACATTATTACCAACCAAAAAGAATCCCAGAACAAAGTAGTACTTTTAGAGACGCTACTGGCAGGCACAAAAGCAAAATTTGTTGCACTTCATCCGACCGAGCATGACCAAATTACAGCCATGCTAAGTCATTTACCTCATATAATTGCTGCTGCATTGGTAACGCAAGGAGATCTTTTTAATCAAGACTATCCGCGAGCAAAGCAATTAGCCGCAGGGGGATTCCGGGATATTACACGAATTGCTTCTTCTGATCCGGTGATGTGGACAGAAATTTTACTAAGTAATCAAAAAGCTATTTTACACCAGTTAGATAATTGGCAACTAGAGGTTAGTCATATCAAAGAATGGGTAGCAGCAGCGGACAAAAAAGCTATTTTCAATTTCTTTGACCAAGCCAAAGATAATCGTGATCGTTTACCTGTTCATAAAAACGGTGCAATCCCTGCCTTTTATGATCTTTACCTCGATATCCCCGATGAACCAGGTGTAATTGCTGAAGTAACCGGACTTTTAGGACGTCATCAAATCAACCTGATTAATCTGAAAATTCAGGAAACAAGAGAAGACATTAATGGCATTTTACAAATTAGTTTTCGTAATGAAAATGATTTACAACGGGCACAAGGATGCCTTTTAGAAAATACAAATTATCCTATCCGCATAAAATAAAAGGAGGCCGCTATGAAATTATTACAAGCACCAAACGGCTTATATGGCAGTATTACTGTTCCTGCAGACAAATCAATTTCGCATCGCAGTATTATGTTTGGCGCCTTATCAATTGGTCAAACAACAATTAAAAATTTTTTACGCGCACAAGACTGTTTAAGTACATTAAATGCATTTAAAAAACTTGGTGTTCCCATTACAGATGATGGTACTACAATTACAGTAACTGGTGTCGGTTTCAATGGTTTAACCAAAAGCCCGGCAGCAATTGATATTGGTAATTCTGGTACAACAATTCGCTTAATGATGGGCATTTTAGCAGGACAAAACTTTACTACAACCTTGTTTGGCGACGAATCACTTAATCGGCGGCCAATGGAGAGAGTAATGGCACCGTTACGCCAAATGGGAGCACACCTTACGGGTAAAGAGGATAGTGAATTTCCACCGATTACAATTCAAGGTACAAAAGAGCTAGTATCAATTGACTATCAAATGCCAGTAGCGAGTGCTCAAGTCAAATCGGCAATTATTTTTGCGGCTTTACAAGCAAAAGGTACGTCAACGATTATTGAAAAAGAGATTTCCCGTAATCATACCGAAGAAATGATTCGGCAATTTGGTGGCAAAATTATGACAGACGGCCGAGAAATTAGACTAACAGGACCACAGACTTTGAGCGCTCAAAATGTTATAGTACCAGGCGATATCTCTTCTGCTGCATTCTTTTTAGTGGCTGCTGCAATTACGCCTGATAGTCAGTTATACCTTAAAAATGTGGGCATGAACCCCACCCGAACCGGAATTATTGATGTTTTAACCCAAATGGGGGCTAAATTAGCAGTAGAAAATATTGATGCAGAAAACCAAGCAGCTGATTTAAAAATTGAGACCACTAACCTTGAGGCAATTACGATTGAAGGGGAGATTATCCCCCGTTTAATTGATGAACTACCAATTATTGCTCTACTTGCCACCCAAGCGAATGGTCAAACAATTATCAAAAATGCTGAAGAGTTAAAAGTAAAAGAAACCAATCGAATCGATGCAACCGCTGAAGAATTACAAAAAATGGGTGCCGATATTATTCCCACTGCCGATGGCTTAATTATTAATGGACCGACGCCGTTAAAAGGGGCTGAAGTCTCAAGTCGTGGCGATCATCGCATTGGCATGATGTTGCAAATCGCGGCTTTAATTGCCGAGGGCGTCACCACGCTGCAGTTTCCAGAAGCTATTAATATTTCCTACCCCAATTTTTTCAACGATGTTAAAAAAATCATAGCAGGTGAAAATAATGCGTAGTATTTTACTCATTGGTTTTATGGGCGCTGGAAAATCAACTATCGGTAACACTTTAGCTAAAAAATTAGGATATCCATTAATTGATTTGGATGATCTAATTACTGAAAAAATCGGGATGCCCATTAATACCTATTTTGACCAACACGGCGAAGCTGCTTTTCGCCAAGTAGAAACAGCTGTTTTGAAAGATAATTTGACGACAGATGCAATTGTTGCCACTGGGGGTGGTATTGTTGTAAATGAATTAAACCGTAATCTTTTAAAAAGTCATCCGCAAGTCATTTATTTACAAGCAGATTCTGAAACGTTAATTAGACGCATCAAAAATGATACTCAAAATGTTCGTCCTTTGGCTTCTGAAAAAAAGGAAGACACAATTATTTCATTATTAAACTCACGTTTGAAACATTATGAAGAAAGTGCAGCAATTATAATTGAAACTTCACAGCGTCCCCCTGATGAAATTGTAGCAGAAATTATAGAAAGGCTGGAAAAAGCATGAAGATTGGTTATTTAGGTCCTGAAAGTTCTTTTTCTTACCATGCTGCCAAAAGACAATTTGATACAGCTGATCTAGTAGCATACGCTTCTATACCGGCCTGTTTACAGGCTGCATTGCAAGCAGAAGTGGATCTGGCAATTGTCCCCATTGAAAATTCTCTGGAAGGCTCTGTTCATGCTACAATCGATACTTTATCACAAAATCCAGAACTGCAAGTATTAGCCGAGGTCATCTTGCCGATAAAACAACAACTATTAGCAGTGAATCCAGCTGATTTTCAAAAAATTTATTCTCATCCACAAGCTTTGGCCCAGTCACAGAAATTCTTAGCAACGAATTATCCCCTGGCTGAGTTGATTCCTACCGCTTCAACTGCTGCCGCTTGTGAATACGTCGCTAAGCAACATGCCGACCAAATTGCCGCAATTGCATCTTTTGAAGCAGCATCGGCCTATGGGCTAGAGATTGTCAGTAGTGACATTCAAGACAATGATTTCAATCAAACACGTTTTTGGATTGTGAGTCCAAAAAAAGTAATGGATTTTGGCTGTGCTGAAAAAATGTCATTAATTTTGACCTTACCTTCCAATCAAGCAGGAGCACTCCATCAAATGTTGGCAGCCTTTGGTTGGCGCCAAATCAATTTAAGTAAAATTGAATCTCGGCCTCTTAAAACGAGTCTGGGAGAATACTTTTTCGTGGTCGACCTCTTATTAAATCGTCCGTCTGAATTAATTGAAAATGCAATTGAAGAAATCGAATTGTTAGGAGGAATGGTTGTCCGGTTAGGTGCCTATCCTGTGACAATTACTAGCGACTAACAAATTTGAAAGAAATGCTATGAAATGATTAAATTTTTTCATAGCCTCTTTTTTTGCCATCAAGTTGGGGTACACTTGAAGAGAAACGATTTACTTTTGGAGGTAGCCAGTATGAGTCGCATGGATCGCTATAAAAAAATTCATGAAGAAACAAGCAAAAAAGAAAGTGTCTTTGCCCGTAAACAAATAAATGAAAAAGAAACTGCAGAAAATGAAACGGACAATGATAAAGACAATTACCCAAATAACAGGCCTGTGCCAGAATCTTATCAGGAGGAGGCTACTAGCAAAAAAGCACTTCCTAGTTTTGGCATTAAAAAAAATAAGTTCAAAACTAATCGTAGCTATAACAGTGGTGGCGGAAATGAAGGAAGTAATAGAAATAATCAGAAAAAAGCAGCCTCTTCTGCAAAAAAAACACAACCTAAAGCGCCTAAGAAAAAACGACCTATTATTCGGTTTATCATTGGCTTGCTTGTTTTTCTACTTATCTATAGCGGAGGTGCTTTTGCGCTAGGCAAAATGGCGGCCTCTTCTGATAAAGAGATTCCCAAACAAGAGACCGAGAGCTTTAACGGTTTTACCTCAGCGGATGGTTCCAATAATATTTTGTTGCTAGGTAGTGACAGTCGTAAAGGAGAAACCGCGCGTGCAGACACCATTATGGTATTGCAATTAGATGGTCCGAGTAAAAAACCAAAATTGGTCTCCTTTATGCGGGATACATTAGTTGATATTCCTGGCGTAGGACAAAATAAGATTAATGCAGCTTATGCATATGGGGGCGCAGAATTGGTACGACAGACAATCGCACAAAATTTTGGTTTAGAATGTAAATATTATGCTGTGGTGGATTTCAAATCATTTGAAAAAGTAATCGATACCTTATTTCCCGGCGGAGTTGCGATTAACGCTGAAAAAGATATGAGTACCAACTTGGAAGTTCCGATTAAAAAAGGGCAACAAAATATGGATGGTTTGCATTTATTACAGTATGCTCGTTTTCGGATGGACGAAGAAGGGGACTTTGGGCGTGTTAGACGCCAACAACAAGTGATGGATGCTATTTTTAGCCAAATGAAAAATCCACTTGCGATTGCTAAGTTACCATATGCAGCCGGAAAAGTTTTAGGTTATACTGGAACAAACCTTAAAACCAGCTTCTTAGTGAAAAATAGTTTGCATATTTTAAAAGGGGCTAGTGGCATTGACCGCATGACAGTTCCTGCTAAAGATACATGGGAATATGGTAACACCGCAGAAGCAGGCAGTGTTTTAGTGGTGGATAAAGAAGCAAATAAAACAGCGCTAAATAATTTTTTAGCAAAATAATTTTTTTGATCTAAGAAGAATATGTATATTAAATTTTGTCATTAAAAAAGGATTGGGAGACAATCCCCCATCCTTTTTTCCATTTTATTTTTAACGACTGCTTCTTTTCAAGTGAATCCAGCATAAACTATTTTCCTGTCTCTTAGTTTATGCTATATTTGTAGAAGTAGTGAAATTTTCTTGAAACGAGGATTATAAATGAAATTAGCAGTTGTAACAGATAGTTCTGCATTTCTACCTGAAACCATCAAAAATCATTCAGATTTATATATTATTCCTGTCCCTGTCATTATTGACGGAAAAAGCTATAACGAAGGTGTTGATATTGAAGCTGATGAATATTACGATATGTTGAATAGTAGTAAAGAGTTTCCCACGACTTCTCAACCTGCATTAGGGGAAGTAATCGAGCTTTACGAGAATTTAGCCGCCAAAGGATATGATACGATTTTGAGTATTCATTTATCTGGAGGGATTTCTGGATTTGTAGCAACTCTAAATACAATTAAAGATGAAATAGACGGTGTAAAAGTTATCCCCTATGATTCAAAAATTACCAGTATGCCAATGGGACATATGGTAGAAAGTGCTATCCAGATGAAGGATGCCGGTAAAACATTAGAAGAAATCATTCAACACTTAGATATGATTCGTGACAATACTTATGCCTACTTAATCGTAGATGATTTAAACAATCTTGTTCGCGGTGGACGTTTAACCAATGGAGCGGCCTTAATTGGTGGTTTACTGAAAATCAAACCTATTTTAACCTTTAATAATGGTAAAATTGAATTATTTGAAAAAATTCGTTCTAGTAAAAAAGCCTTTAATCGCGCGGAAGAAGTGATTGGCCAGCGAGATGAGGAGATTAAGCGACCTGTTAAATTGTATGTGATTCATGCCAATAATTTAGTGGTAGCACAAGAAGAAAAAGAAAAATTAGCAGCAAAGTATCCGAATGCGGATATTGAAATTGGGTATTTTGGTCCTGTTATTGGTACCCATTTAGGAGAAAAAGCAATTGGAATTGCTATTTCCGCCCTGTAAAAAAGCAAGCAGCTTCCAAAGAGTAGAAATTTTTCTACTCTTTTTTTATTTTTCAATCAAGTCATATCTAGCCCAAGAGTAAAAGCTAACACGTCTGACAGTTTTTCCAAGAAATTGCGAGATTTTTTAGTAAGTTGGAATTCAAATAATTGGGTATAAGTCAAAATAATTGGCAATTTATCCGACCTTTTTTATACTTTAGTAGAGTAGTATTTTACTAAATTACTGCGTGGCAATAATAGCCACGGAAAAAACTAGAGGAGTGAAGATATTGGAAATTCCAACAAATCTAAAACATAAACCGGTTCTTGTCGTAGAAAATTATGATAATGCTGATGGCAAACAAGCTTTTGAATCAGATGCAAAAGGGATTTCATTGGGACTGGCACAATGGAATGATCGTGGTAAAGTGGATATTTCTGGTAAGGTGTGGCGTCATACTGGTGAAAAATGGTCGCGTCAATCAGAAGAATTACCGATTAATCGCATTTTGGATTTGGCAATTTTAGTCGCGCAAGCCAGCATCTATTTTCAAGATGCATATCGTTATCCTAAATTTTACGATCCAGAAAATCCTGTAGTTGATATTATTGGCGTACAAGGAAATCGGATGACAGTTGAAGTCGATACAAATAACCCAATGATTGATGAAGATATTAAACTTTTCCATGACACTTGGCAAAAAGATGGTGAAATTCTAGGGGAACGTTTCCGCATTTTGAAACGACTATTAGAAGAAGCGGGTTACTAATACAAAGTAGGTGAAATAACTATGACGATGCCCTATGCCGTTACAAACGAACGAATATTTAGTCGCTTGGAAAAACAAATGATTTGGCAAAAACCAAAAAGTCATCAAACAAGTGAGATAGAATTACGGATTGCTTCAGAGATCAAAAGTAATTGGAACGATTCGGACATGAAAATAATGAATGTACTCTTAGAAGGCGATGCCGGCTCTGGTAAAACGCAATTAGCCAAAGCTCTATCGTATGATTTGCAACTACCGTATACCAAAGTAACTTGTTTTGCAGATATGGATAAATCTGATGTTTTTGGTGCTTTATTACCAGTCGTTGCAAGCGATGATGAAAGCGATGGTGAATTACTAGAAGCTATTTATCAAACCGACAGCTTAGACGCTGTTCTAAACTTAATTGCGCAACATTACAGTATTACGATCGCACGTGCCAAAGTGCGTTTAGCAGAACTGGTGGAACGGATTAATCAGAATGAACAAGAAGTAGTTCATTACAAGTTTTATCCTTCCGAAATTGTCCGAGCGATAGAAAAAGGTTACCTGTTGGAAATTCAAGAGCCCACGGTGATACGTGATGCATCTGTATTGGTCGCATTAAATTCGGCTTTAGAAGCAAATGGGATGTTGAATTTACCAACCGGAATGATTAAAAGACATCCCGATTGCGTCATTATCATTACTACCAATCGTAACTATCAGGGAAATCGGCCGTTAAACGAATCGCTACGGGATCGTATGCAACATGCCGAACGGATGGATTTACCTGAACTTGAAGTGATGGTAGAACGAGCCGTAGCAAAGACGGGGGCCAATAATCTGCCGGTTATTACCAAAATGGCTGAAATTATTCGTTTATTAGATGAAACTGCTAAAGCCAATGCTATTAAAGGTGTAGCAGGGATGCGTTCTTATTTTTATTGGGTCAATACCTTTAAGCAAGGACAAAATATTTTTGAAACACTTTATCCAAAGGTGATTTATAAGTTAACTACTGAACCAAGCGAAATAGCATTGTTACAAGAAGCGTTAGATGACAGTCAGCTACTTGTATTATTACGTCAGGAACTTGTTCCTAACGCTAAAGAAGTCTTTAAAGAAATTAAAGGGCGAAAAATTTCTACCACTGAAGCCGATTTGCGTAATATTGCTCAAGAAGCTGAAAGTGAAGCAATTTTAGGAAGTACCCTTACAGAAGATGAAGATAGCCAAAAAGAAGATTCTATAAGTGAAGCCGAGCCAATCCAAGAGCAGTCCGTAAAAACGACGCCAAAAGAACAGGCTGCACTGAATAGCGAAAAAGATGCTCACGATGGGGCCAGCCAAAAGGGAAAAGAAAATGATGAAGGGATTTCAAGCGAGCAAAATGTCGACATTGCGACTTATGAAAAATCCGAAAAAGAATTAAGGAAAGAATTGAATAAAGCTGCCCGTACTGCAATGAAAGGCACCCTTCATGAAAAAGAAGGACTAATTGTTCAGCGGCCCACATTTACTAAAGAAAATGTTGTACAAGCAGCAGTTTTGCGTCAAAGTGTAGCCTCCGTCGTGGAACGTTTAACAAAAAAAATTACTGATATTTTAGAAAATGAGCAAAGTGAAGTTTATGGAAAGGGAAAATATAGTGGTACTCGCTTTGATGCCAGTCGGGTTGCCTATGGTGATTATCGCACTTTTGATAAGAAGACACCTCCTCACAAAGAGCCTTCTTTAGCTTTAGCCATTCGCATTGATGAATCTGGCTCAATGTTAAAAGACGATCGCATTGCAAGTGCCCGTTTAGCGGCTATAGCAGTCGCAAGCTTTGCAGAAAAAATGGCAATTCCGTTCATGATTTATGGGGATACCGCGGACTTATCAACTCGTGAAAAAACTTCTATTTATTCGTATAAAGAATTTGAAGATGATTTTACCTATTTAGGGGCAAAACTTGTTACGATGAAACCACGTCAAAATAATCGTGATGGCGTACCTCTCCGTCTCTTAAGCCAAAAATTAGCGAATGAAAAGGCGACCACCAAGTTATTGATTAATATCTCTGATGGACAACCTAAAGCACTGCCAGATTATACTGGTGATAAAGCAAAAAAAGATATTCAAAATGTTATAGCAGAATTTGAACGCCAAGGTGTTATTTATTTAGCCGCTGCCATCGGTGATGATAAAGAAGCAATTAAAAATATCTATGGCAGTGAACGCTTTTTAGATATTGGTGATCTTAAAACATTCCCAGAAGATTTAATTCAATTGATTTCACGTTATTTGTGAAGCTTGCGCAATTCTGACTACTAAAGTTTCTTTTTAGAGAAACAAAACGCAAAAATATTCTAATTGATGAGAAAAATGAGAAACTTATTGTTTGAAGGACGTATTTTTATCAGTTAAAGTAAATAAAGACGCACTAGCCGCAGCTTGTGGCTAGTGTCTATTTTCATATGAAAAAGAAAGGACGGAGGATATGATCAAAAAACTATTAGCTAATGTGGGCCAGTACAAAAAAGATAGTTTACTAACACCGATTTTTGTTGCCGGCGAAGTTGCCCTTGATGTTATTATGCCACTTATTATGGCCATGATGATTGACCAAGGTGTGGAAAAAAGTAATACGAGTGTCATTTTGAAACTAGGTGGGCTTCTTTTTTTCTGTGCCCTGATTGCCTTAATTTTTGGCGCACTAGGAGGGCGAACTGCGGCAATTGCTTCAGCCGGTTTTGCACGTAATTTACGCCATAATATTTTTAGTCGAATACAAGACTTTTCATTTTCCAATATTGACCGGTTTTCAACTTCAAGTTTAATTACACGGCTGACAACAGACGTCACCAATGTGCAAAATGCCTACCAAATGATTATTCGAATACTGGTTAGAAGTCCATTGATTTTAATTTTTTCCCTGATTATGGTTAGTTTTATCAATCCCCAACTAATGTTAATCTATTTAGCTGTATTACCCTTTTTAGCGATTGGCTTGGCAATTGTGATTCATTTTGCCCATCCTTTATTTATGAAAGTCTTTCGCATTTATGACAAGCTTAATAACGTGGTCCAGGAAAACTTACAGGGTATTCGCGTTGTTAAATCATATGTGCGTGAAGAACAACAGGAAAAGGTATTTGATGAAGTGTCCACCGATGTTTACAAAAACTTCACCAAAGCACAACGAATCGTAGCCTTCAATAATCCCTTGTTACAAATTTCTGTTTATACTTGTATGCTTTTGCTTTCATGGTTTGGGGCGCAATTAATCGTTGATAAAAGCAGTTTAACAACGGGCGAATTGGTCAGTATGTTCAACTATACTATGCAAATTTTAATGAGTTTAATGATGATGTCAATGGCTTTTGTCCAAATTTTAATTGCCCGTTCCTCAGCTGAACGGATTACAGAAGTTCTATCAGAAGAAAGTGATTTAAAAAATGATGCGCAACCACTGCTTGAAGTAGCGGACGGTTCGATTAGTTTTGATGATGTCTGCTTTAGTTATGCAGATGATATGGAAAAATTAGCACTCGAGCATATTAGCCTATCTATTAAATCTGGGGAGGTTATTGGACTTATTGGTGGAACAGGGAGCTCAAAATCTACATTGGTTCAATTAATCCCTCGTCTTTATGATGTAACATATGGCACAGTTAAAGTTGGTGGTGTGGATGTGCGAAAATACGACCTAGCCACATTACGTGATCAAGTAAGTATGGTTTTGCAAAACAATGTTCTATTTACAGGCACTATCAAAGACAATTTACGCTGGGGGAATGAATCTGCAACCGACGAAGAATTAATTGCTGCTTGTAAAATTGCGCAAGCGGATGATTTTATTAATGAATTTCCAGATAAATATGACACAATGATTTCTCAAGGCGGCAATAATGTCTCTGGTGGACAAAAGCAACGGTTAACCATTGCTCGTGCCTTGCTTAAAAAACCTAAAATTTTAATTTTAGACGATTCAACTAGTGCAGTAGACACAAAAACAGATCGTGCTATTCGTGAGGGTTTAGCTAAAGCAATTCCTGGTATGACCACCTTAATCATTTCACAGCGCATCAGTTCCATTCAAGATGCAGACCGTATCGTTGTTTTAGATGATGGTAAAGTAAATGGTATTGGCACTCATGCAGAATTATTGGCTGATAATCAGATTTATCAAGAAGTTTATCAATCGCAACAGAAAGGATTTGGTGAAAGTGGAAATGAGTAAACCGGTAGTGAAACGTTCAACTGGATCTAATCTAAAGCGGTTATTAACTTTAATGTTTAAAGAATATAAGATTCAGCTGGTCTTTGTTTTAGTCATGATTTTATTAAGTGCATATGCTAACGTCAAAGGTTCTTTATTCTTACAAGTGGTTATTGATCAATATATTACACCTTTGATTGGCCAAACACATCCTAATTTCAGCGGGCTATTACAAGCAATTTTACAAATGGCTTTGATTTATTTAGTTGGGGTCATTGCCTCACTTACCTATAATTTTATGATGGTTAAAATTAGTGAAGGAACGCAAAAGAAAATACGGGATCAAATGTTTACGCATTTAGAAAGTTTGCCAATTCGTTATTTTGATGCGAATTCTGATGGGGATATGATGAGTCATTTTACCAATGACACCGACACATTGCGGCAAATGATCTCGCAAAGTATTCCCAATTTGATGATGGCATTGGTAACTTTTGTTTCTGTTTTCATTGCCATGTTCACGATTAGTTTGCCCTTAACCGGCTTTGTCTTAATTTCTGTCTTTTTGATGATGAATGTGATTCGTTTTATCTCCAAAAAAAGTGGCCGCTTCTTTGGTGCTCAACAAAAAGATTTAGGCCAAGTAAATGGCTATATCGAAGAGATGATGCACGGACAAAAAGTGGTTAAAATTTTTAACCATGAAAAAAAAGTAATGGAAGAATTCGATACTTTAAATGATCAACTACAAGAAAGCGCCACGAAAGCCAATATCAATGCAAATACTCTAATGCCAATTATGATGAATCTTTTAAATGTGCAGTATGTTTTAGTCGCAATTATTGGGGGGCTTTTTGCAATTAACGGTATTTCTGGCTTAACAGTCGGCATGATTGCCTCTTTTTTACAATTGAGTCGTTCTTTAAATGGACCGATTAGCCAAATATCACAACAAATTAACTTTGTTATTATGGCATTAGCCGGTGCCGGCCGTATTTTTAATTTACTGGATGAAAAATCCGAACAAGATGACGGTTATGTTACTTTAGTTAATGCTAAAAAAGTTGACGATCAATTAGTGGAAACAAAAGAGCGTACCGGCTTGTGGGCATGGAAGCACCCCCACGAAGATGGCAGCATTACCTACACCGAACTGACAGGTGACGTTGTTTTTGAAGATGTTGACTTTGGCTATGTTGACAATAATATTGTTTTACATGATATTAATCTTTACGCCAAACCGGGTGAAAAAGTGGCCTTTGTTGGCGCTACAGGCGCAGGTAAAACGACCATTACAAACCTGATTAATCGATTTTATGATATTCAAGATGGTAAGATTCGTTATGACGGAATCAATATTAAAAAAATCAAAAAAGACTCTTTACGCCGTTCGCTGGGGATTGTTTTACAAGACACCCATTTATTTACCGGCACAATTCGCGAAAATATCCGGTTTGGTAAATTAGATGCAAGTGATGAAGATGTATTGGCTGCTGCAAAATTAGCCAATGCCGATGGCTTTATTAATCATCTGCCGGATAAATACGATACTGTCATTACTGGTGATGGCGAAGGTCTTTCACAAGGCCAGCGCCAATTGCTGGCGATTGCCAGAGCTGCAATTGCCGATCCGCCAGTCATGATTTTGGATGAGGCAACTTCAAGTATCGATACCCGAACAGAAGGAATTGTTCAGTCAGGGATGGACAGACTAATGCATGGACGCACAGTCTTTGTGATTGCTCACCGTTTATCGACTATTCAAAATGCCGACGTTATTATGGTTTTAGACCATGGACGTATTATTGAACGAGGAAGTCACGAAGCCTTATTAGCGGAAAAAGGCATGTATTATCAACTGTATACTGGAAAAGTAGAATTGGATTAATAAATATAAAAATGCAGAACGTATTCGCCTTTTAAAGCGATAGGTTCTGCATTTTTTAAGTTGGAAAAACTTTTCTAAAAAAGACTTTTATTCATAAGCTGCCCGCGGACCACCGATATATTTTGGTCGTGAACGCAAAGCTGTCACGTGAGCACTACCTAAAGTATTGGCAACGGGTCGTACAGGTACTTGGACATGTTTCACATGCATACCGATAGACGTATCACCAATATCAATTCCTGCTTGGGCGATGATATGTTCCACTTCGACAGGATTTTCAAATTGTTCAAAAGCCGCAACGGAGCAGGATCCTCCTGCGTGCAGTGCTGGTCTAACCGAGACAATTTCAAAATTATTTGCCTTAGCAACGTCACGGTCTACAACTAAGGCGCGATTTAAATGCTCACAACCTTGAACTGCCAAATTGATTTTTAACGGATCTAATATACCTTTTAATGTTTCAATAACCCATTGACCGACTTTTGCACTAGAATTTTTCCCAATGACACCACCTATAATTTCACTTGTAGAACAGCCCAGGACAAAAATATCATCTTCTTCTAAATTAGCTGCCGCAAGGATACTTTCAACCATCGCTGTTAACTGTTCTTTTAATTCATTTTCAGTAATTTGGCTCATTTTTTTCACCTCTGGTTTTATTATCGCTAAAATTTAAAACATTGCAAGTAACTCTAGTATCAGAAAAAACAGACACCGTGGTAAAATGAAGAATAGGAGGGGATTATAATGGAAGAAACAGTTTTTTTCAATCTTGGGAATGCTATTGCATCTAACTTTGATACCAAAGAATTAGCTCGCACTGCACAAATTGAACAATCAAAGGATTTAAAACGACGGGGACTGGTGATTGCAACTGATCTTGATTCTGGGGAACACTTCCTCTTTTATGCCGATGATGTAGCAGATGCATCAAGTGATACAACGGAGTTTAAACTTCGCCATACATTATAATTTGTCTGTAGGCTGTCTTTGACAAGCTTGGAGCTTCATGTTAGGCTTTAATTTATACCATCTGGATATGAACCAAAAGCGGCGGATGATTTTTGTCTGGCGCTTTTTACTATGAGAAATGAGGATTTAACCATGTTACGCTTAGAAAATATTACCCAGCAGTTTGGCGATAAAGTTTTATATGAAGCTGTTTCGGTTCAAGTGAATCGCGGAGAACACGTCGGTTTAATTGGTCGCAACGGGGCAGGGAAAAGTACATTAATTAAGATTATAACTGGCGAAATATTGCCAGATGACGGTCAAGTTGTCTTTCCTAAAAATTTACGTTTAGGCTACTTAGACCAGTATGTCGGAGTAGACGAACATTTAACGATTCGTAAATTTATGCAAACTGCTTTTAAAGAAGATTTTGATAAAGAAGCAAAAATAACTAAGCTCTATGAAGAATACGGCGAAAGTTTTGATGATCGTTTATTAGAACAAGCCGGACGTTTGCAAAATGAATTAGATCAAGGCGATTTTTATCAAATGGATACACTAATTGATGATTTGGCCACAGGACTTGGGATCAACGTCTTGGGAATGGACAGTCTTTTGAAAAATTTAAGTGGCGGGCAACGTTCTAAAATTATTTTAGCCAAAATGTTGTTAGAAAAGCCTGATTTACTAATTTTAGATGAACCAACCAATCATTTGGATGACAATCATATTCAATGGTTGACGCAGTTTTTACAAGATTTTGATGGAACTTTTGTTGTTGTTTCCCATGATCAAGCCTTTTTGGATGCTATTACCACTCATATCATTGATATCGAGTTTGGCAAATTAACCAAGTACACTGGTAATCTAAACCGCGCATTGAAATTAAAAGAATTGCAACAAGAAACTTATATGCGCCAATACGAAGCCCAACAAGAACATATCAAAAAAACAGAATCTTATATCCGAAAGTATAAAGCGGGCTCTCGTTCGACAATGGCAAAAAGTCGTGAAAAACAACTAGCAAAAATTGAGCGTTTAACCCCTCCAACAGATGCTCCAAAACCGCATGTCACCTTTACTTATGCCCCAATTGTAACTACTTTGGCACTGGAAACAACGCAGCTTGTAATCGGTTATGAAAAACCTTTACTTGCACCAGTTGATTTGACGATTCGCGCGGGTGAAAAAATCGCTTTACGAGGATTTAACGGTATTGGAAAATCAACCTTAATCAAAACGTTGTTGGGCATTATTCCAGCTATCGATGGCGAATTTCATTTCCCTCAACATACAAAAATTAATTATTTTGAACAAGAATTAGCCTGGGAAAATCCATTGGCAACGCCTTTACAGTATTTAAGTGATAAATATCCAACCATTAACAATAAAGAATTACGGCGCTATTTGTCCCGTGCAGGTTTGACAAGTCAGCATGTCCAAGAATCATTAAAGTATTTAAGCGGGGGCGAACAAACAAAAGTGAAGTTAGCAGAAATGATGATGCCTAAAAGCAACTTCTTATTTCTTGATGAACCTACTAACCATATCGATCAAGCTTCTAAGGAAAACTTACAAGAAGCATTAATCGCTTTTCCTGGAACAATCGTTGTCGTTTCTCACGAAGCAGAATTTTATGAAGATTTTGTCGATCGTGTAATCGAATTAGAGAGTTAATAAAAAAAGCCGCACCAGCGCTATAAAGAATAGTCTGGTGCGGCTTTTTTATTAGACTTTAAACTAAGGCGCCCTGAATAGTCTTTTCCAAAATATTGCTAGTTTTTAAAGATAATCGTGTTTCTTTCTACTAATTTCAGTAGGTATTTGAGATTTAGCACACTATTTTGCCATTATGCTGCTATCTATTTCCATTTGTATGTTGCATCTAAAAAGAGAACGCGAAGGTTATCAAAGACAGTGGTTGGTACGAATAAAAATTGGCGTAAATCCTAGCTTTTCTTCAAGATTAAGGTAGATTATGCTACAGTAAAGTAATAAAATTGCAAAAAGCCGTACAAGGAGGAAAATCATGAACTTAGACTTAGAGGCCAAAACAGCACCGATAACTATTCGCAACGTAACAGAGACTGAATTACAACGTTTGTGGGAAATAAGCTATGGTCCCAAAGCGGATTTAACGTGGAAAAATTTTGATGGTCCTTATTTTAACGATCCGATTCTCTCATGGGAAGAGTATAAAGAAGGATTTGGCTGCCGTTTTTTAAATGACACAAATGGGGGTGTAATCTTTTTTGAAAATGAGATGGTCGGTGTTGTAACGGCATATTTTGAAGATGGCAAGTTAAAACGGTGGTTGGAATTTGGTATTGCGATTTATCACCCACACAATTGGAATAAGGGAATCGGAAGTAAAGCTGCCGATTTATGGATAAAACATTTATTTCAATGTTATCCCGAGATTGAGCGGGTCGGCTACACCACTTGGTCTGGGAATGACCGGATGATGGCATTGGGTGAAAAAATTGGTATGAAAAGAGAAGCGCAAATTCGGAAAGTTCGTTATTGGCAAGGACAATTTTGGGATTCCATGAAGTATGGCATTTTAAGAGAAGAAGTAAAATTTGGCCAAAAGGTATTTTCAAATGTCTAAGCTAATTATTTTACGCGGAAATTCCGGCAGTGGTAAAACTACTATTGCAAAAACACTACGCAATAATTTTCCCAATGGCTATATCATGACAATTGGACAAGATGAAATCCGTCGTGAAATATTAAATGTAAAAGATACTCCTGATAATTTAACCGTTTCTGTAATTAAAAATCTCGCTTTATTTGGTCGTGAACATTATCCAGTTGTCATTATCGAAGGAATTTTAAATCGGGGGATATATGGCAACATGCTTGAAGAACTAGCTCTTTTTTTTGAACAGACGGATTGTTACTATTTTGACCTTACTTTTAGTGATACTGTAGCCCGCCATCAAACAAGAAAACATCTCACCACATTTACTACTTGTGATATGGCTAGATGGTGGTTAGCAGACGATTATTTAGGTTTTGCTGATGAAACACTCTTTACAGCAGAAATGACAAAAAAACAATCGTGGATATGATAATGGCAAGATTATCGGAAAAATAAGAAAGGGCAGCCTCACAAATGTTGTAAAAAAAGATAATTCTTAAATTAGACGTGATAAATCAATAGACTTCAATAGATAGCAAATTATCAAAATTAGTTTTTAAGTGAACATTTTCGTGCTTTTTGATAGAGAAAATTCCATGATATGCTTGAAAGCAAGCCTTAACATTTTATGCAAAGGAGTTTTGTAATGTTAAAAAAAATTTCAGAAAAGATTGGATATACAAAATTAGTTTATGATCGCGTTAGTAAGAAACTAAGGACTAATTACACAAAAAAACAAATTGAAGAATTAGTAGAGGCAATTTTAAACGATAACCAAACAAAGCTAAGTCGCGTAGGAAAAAATTATTATCTCTGGCATTCTGAAAAACATATTCAGCTCACAATAAATGCTAGCAGTTATCGCTTAATTACGGCAGACAGACAAGAAAAAATTCCTATATCCAAAAAGTCAGCAAAATCTTAATGGCCTAAGCACTTAACACATGCAGAACATCTAGTTTATTTAGATAGTGAAGCAAAAGAACTAGCTCAACTTTTAACTGGGGAGAAAACCACGATTACGCGGGGAGCAGCTGGACGAAAATCACCATTAGGAGGGCAGGCAAAAGTAGGGGAGAGTATCTACTTTGTCGAAACTGGTGGAAATTTTAACGTTGAATATCACGGAATAATAAAAAAAGTCACTTGAAGAATCTACACAATTTATAAAAAAATACGCTAAACAACTGCAACTATCTGCAAAACAAGAGCAAAGATGGTTGGGAAGGAAATATTTAGTAGTCTATGAAATTAGTCATTTAGAAAAAATTCTTCCTTTTCAATATAAGCAAGAAAAAATATGGATGATTGGATTATTGCCGAAAATATCATGACACTTGCACAATAAAAATAGGCTCCAGGGGTTACTCAGATGAACCCTCCTAAAACTTTATTTGCCGCTTAAAGTTCCATGACGGTTTTATTGCTTAAATATTCTTTTTGAAAACTATTTCACGAAAATTTCGTTATCTAAATGAAAATTTTATTAATTGTTGGTGAAACTGCGCTAAAATCCACATTTTAGTAGTTGAAGATTCTTTTAAAAATAACTATGATATAGAAGTTGCAATTTATTATTTAAAGGAGTTTTCTTATGAGTCAAAATCAAAAACAAATGCGGTGGTTCACCGTTGGCTTAATTGCTTTTAATATGGTTTGGGGCCTGGGAAATGTAGTGAATAACTATGCCCAACAAGGAATTTCAGTAGTAACTTCATGGATTCTTATTTTAGCACTATATTTTATCCCCTACGCTTTAATTGTTGGCCAATTGGGTTCAACTTTTAAAAGCAGTAAAGGTGGCGTGAGCTCTTGGGTGGAAAATACATCAACCAAACGCTTGGCCTATTATGCGGCATGGACTTATTGGGTCGTACATATTCCATACCTTGCGCAAAAGCCACAAGCAATTTTAATTGCACTAGGATGGGCTGTTCAAGGGAATGGCGATATGGTCTCTAATATGTCGATGACGACGATTGCTTTACTAAGTTTAGTTATTTTCTTGCTATTTTTATTCTTATCAACAAAAGGATTGACGACATTAAAAGTCATCGGTGGTTTAGCCGGTACTGCAATGTTTGTAATGTCGATTTTATTTATTCTATTAGCTGTAGGCGCCCCTGCAGTAAGTAAAGGAATGGAATTTGCTACTCCAGATATGGGGAATATTAAAACCTACATTCCAAAATTTGACTTCTCTTATTTTACTACGATTTCAATGTTAGTTTTTGCCGTAGGGGGAGCAGAAAAAATCTCGCCTTACGTTAACCAGACAAAAAATCCGGCGAAAGAATTTCCACGCGGTATGTTCTTATTAGCGGGTATGGTAGGGGTATCTGCTGTTTTAGGTTCAGTAGCAATGGGTATGCTTTTTGCAAGTAATAATATTCCAGCAGACTTAATGCGAAATGGCGCTTATAGTGCCTTTCAACAATTAGGCAATTATTACGGTGTAGGTAACCTGTTAATGATTATTTACGCTTTAACCAATACAATTGGTCAAATTTCTGCCTTGGCATTTTCTATTGATGCACCATTACAAATTTTACTTGCTGACGCTGATCCGATGTTTGTACCAAATTGGTTGCGGAAACGTTCTGCCAAAGGAACATTGGTAAATGGGTATTTATTAACAGGTATTTTAGTTAGTGTTATCATTTTATTACCAATTCTAGGGATTGGTAATACAGATGAACTGGTAAAATGGATGACAAATCTTAACTCTGTGGTAATGCCAATGCGTTACTTGTGGGTATTCTTTGCTTATATGATGTTAAATAAAGCGTGGAAAAACTATCAATCTGAATACAAATTCTTAAAAAATCCAAAACTTGGCTTTATTGCTGGTACTTGGTGTTTTGCATTTACAGCTTTTGCCTGTGTCTTAGGAATGGTGCCAAAATTGGATTACGCAACAAATCCAAAAGCTTGGTGGTTCCAATTAATGACTAATATCTTAACACCAATCGTCCTAATCTTGTTAGGCATGATTTTACCTGCGATTGCACGACGGGATAAAGATAAAACAGCAATGCCTGAATTAAAAGAAATTTAACCAATAAAAGCTGCTGATCACATACGATCAGCAGCTTTTTAAAAATGAAAAAAACTTACAATAGGCGGGGGAGTAACATTATATTTTACTGACGGTTTCAATCATCTTTGTTAGAGTTTATTTTTGAATCTTTAATAAGTTGAATTAGCTTATTTTCTAGCCCAAAGTTCAACGTTTATAGCTTAGTTGCAATTTCTTTTGCAGATTCTGTAAAGTAGCTATTCGTTACAACGAACGCGTTATCTAAAGAATAAAAACCGATGCCTGGACATATTTTTTGGTTCGCTTTATTGTCAACTTTATTTTTTGGCGCTTACATTAAATGCCGATTTTAACCGATCTGAATACACTGAAGTAACTTTTACATTTTCATAATTAAGCTTTTCCAGTAAAAACGCTAGATATTCTTCAAACTCGTTTCCAGCCATTGTATCAATTAAACTTAATTGCGTATTGGCAAAACGGCGCCTTTTGGAAACTATAGAAATTAGTTCAGCTAAAAAGTAGAATCAAATTATCTTTTTTCATAATAATCATGCGCAAACTAATTTATTTTAACAAAAGTATAGCATAGTCTAAATAGCGAAAAGATATAAAGGATACACAGAAATAGGGGCAAAAAATAGGCTTATCAGCTCTTAATTTAAATTATTAACTTCGTATAATATATATTATGTAAACTAAAAATAAAAAAATATTGTTAAATACGCGGATTTTCCTTTATTTTACTCTTCCCTTTCAAAATATGCTGCTGCATTTAGAAACTGTTAAATGCAGTAGCTCTTTGAACACTAAGCTGATAATCATTTTTAGTGTTCAAAGAGACAGCAACATTTTTTCGTCACTGAAGCTATTTAAACAAAATAATCATTTCAAATCCAAGTAAAATCTACTTGGAAATTTTTTAGAGTTAATTTTTCAATTAATATTCCATTCCTAAGTTTCAAAACTCAACCAAAAAATAGTCAATTTCAAGTAGTCATTCCAATCTTATAATGAAGATTAATAATGTATCCTATTATGGATATTATTAACTCATTTGAGGCATTTATTAAGAATTATATTTTAAACGGTTCCCAGTAGCCTTTTTTAATATTTTAACTAACGGTATTGCGACAATAACCCCAAAGCCAGCTTGACAAAAATTACTTGGAATTGAAGCAATTCCAGCGCCAAATCCATAAAGTAAATTAGTAGCTAGCGCATAACCTACTACCATAATAATCGCCCCCAGGATAAGGCCCAATACTTTTGCAACATTCTTTTGTTGAAAAAAATATCCAAACATAAAACCTTCTAAGCCGTGAATCACTAAGGAGAAAAAAATCCATTGAGGATACCCTGCTAATAAATCAATAAAACCTCCGCTAATGGCCCCAACAAAAAGACCTGCAATCGGTCCAAATAATAAAGCGGTCACCGCAATACCCACATCACACAAAGTCACTATTCCATTAGTTCCTGGTATTGGAATAACCACAACTAACGAAATGGCTGTAATCAAAGCTGATAAAATGGCATAGTGAGATATTTTTTTTATTTCCATTTTTCTCCCCCCGCTTTCCTAAATAAATTGATTATGTTCTATTTAATATTTCGTTCGTAATAGACACTTCCAAACTCTTTTGTTACCATTATTCCCTTTTGTATGCTTTGATAAACATAATTTTTTGCTTTTTTGACAGCTTCATCCAATTCAGCGTTTTCAGATAACCTAGCTGCAATTGCAGAAGATAAACTACAACCAGCACCGTTTATCGATTGGGTATTAATCTTTTTAGTTGTAAAGTGTCTAAGTTCTCCATGGGATAAGGACAATATATCAACAGCATCCTCCCCTGCTAAACGACTACCACCCTTTAATAAAACGGCTGTATTAAAGGCCTTTTGTAAAGTTGTAACAGCCGCTTGCATTTCAGCTAAAGTTGTAATCTTTTTGTTAAGGAGGGTTTCTGCCTCTACTAAGTTTGGTGTAATGATAGTAACAAAAGGTGCTAAATCTGTTTGCATCCCCGCTACCACCGCTTTTTTGAGCTTCAAATCGCCTTCTTTAAACGCTAAAACAGGATCCAACACAACGGGAATATCAGGACGCCCTCGTAGAAACTCTTTAATGAGGGGAATAAAAACCGGATTGGCAATTAAACCAATCTTAATTGCAGCAAAAGACACATCTTGAATACTTTTTAATTGTGCGGCAAATACTTCTTTGTCGACTAGATGAACGGATAGACAATTGCCGCTGAATGTTACGATGGAAGTTAAGACTGACATACCGAAAGTCTGATGATCACTAAATGTTTTTAAATCTGTTTGGATACCACCGCCAGCAAAAGGATCCGAGCCACCAATTGTTAATACTATTTTTGTCATCGGTCTGCCTCCTTAATGATTTAAAGTGTACCAAAATTTATAGTAGTTGCCCACGACCAATTGGAATGTTTTAAAACCAACCAATTTAAGCTGAAAATTACATTTTATCACAGTATTTACGGTTTATTGAAACCGTGTTTTACAAAAAACCACCCGCAAAAAGTTAAATTAAAAATACAACCTTTGCGAGTGGTAAAATATATTATCTGTAATGATCACTTTGAAAACGAAAAGAATCATCTTTTTCTAGGAAAAGTAACTAAGCCGACTGTTGTACTACAAGTGCCAATAGTTACTAGGACAATTTTACGTATCATCCGATCTCTCTCATTGTCTTCTTGAGTCCAGTTAAAAAAATTTGAAACACGATTATTATCTATTACTTCATGGATAAATTTCGCTTTTCTATTTTCACCTTTTACTTCCTGTACTTCAAAAATAAAATTGAACATATACAATCCCAAGCAAATAGCTGCGACAACTAAACATAGGCGAGAAATGAATGTCTTTATAGTCTTACCCAATTAATTTTCTCCTTTTTCAGATGAAAATAAGGATATAAATTCTTCAGAAACCATTTTAACTTGGGGACTTATCTTTTTAAACGAATGATCGATATCAATAAACTGATTATTTTCATTAAACATCTCTTTTGATATATTCAAAGGAGGATTTACTGACATATTATACATATTTAAACCTTGAGTCACTAATTTCATAGAAATCAAACCTTGAAACCCACCATGTCCACCGTAAACCATAATGCTTACAGGTTTGTGACGCCATTCATCATATAAATAATCTAACGCATTTTTTAAAACTGCTGGATATCCCTAATTATATTGCGGAAAGACTAATACACAACCATCGTATTGCTTAATTGTTTTACTCCAATTTTTTGTGTGTTCTTGTTGATAGTTACCTTGAGCCGGAATGTTGGGTTCATCTAGGAACGGAAGATTTATTTTAGCCAAATCAATAATATCAATTTCAAGTTTTTCATGTTCCATAGTCATTTTGACCCACTGCGCCACATCCCCACCAATTCTATTTGGTCGATTACTGCCCAAAATGATTCCTACTTTATTTTTCATATCTCTTATCCTCTCTCAGAGCAATTTATGTGCATTTTGCACATAAATTATTATAGAGGTATTATGCTATAATTACAAGTATGGAAAAAGAAATCTTTAAATCCCTTTTTCAAATAGTCAATTTCTTCAATGATTCCAAGCATGACATCGATTTATTAAGAAAGGTAGGCGTAAAAGAAGATCAAAACTTATTACCCATAATTGTTCGTGTAGGAATGGCTGAAACCATTAATATTGGCGATTTAGCAAAACAGATGGGGAAAACTCACTCCTCTACAAGTAGGCAAGTTGATAAATTTGAAAAACAGGGATTACTTACCACAACCTATAACAATAAAGATAGACGAATACGCGAAATTTCATTAACCAGTCAAGGAATTGCACTATTTGACCTGATAAGTGAAGTACGATTTAGTCTATTTAGTAAAATATTAAATGAAGTGTCCTTAACCGACGCTAACAAGATAAATGAAGGTCTATCGTTACTTGCTGATATCTTGAAAAAAATAGAGATACAGAGCGAGGATTAATTGAGACAAAAACTATTAAAATTATGGCGCAATTTAGTTTTTTTGCAAAGTTCACAAGCCTCTCTTCAAATAAAAAAGTACTCATCAGGTTCTTTCTGATGAGTACAAATTGTAATCTATTCTCCTAAAAGTTCATCAAAGCTAAAAATCATCGCGACAATTTGAGCGACATTGCCTAACTCCGACAGTGTTGCCGTCTCAATTTTTTTCCAACTGCGGGCCTTATAATCCAACGTTTTAACTTGTAGCGGATTGATGTACCCTTTTATTTCATGTGTTTTATCTAAAGGTACAAAATGGGGTTTATTTGTACTAGTGATGGGACAAACTGCTACTAATCCAGTCACTGCACTATAATTTTTTGTGCTGACTACAAGTGCCGGCCGCCTTTTTTGAATTTCACGCCCAGCGCTAGGATCAAAGTTCAAGGTAATAATATCACCTTGCTCGGGATGGCCATGCATTATAAAATTTCCTTTCCTTGCGGCTGATCTTCTAAAAATCCTGAAGTCGCTTCCAGTTGTTTTCCTTTTGCCATAGCTTCATCAAAGATATTCTTTTTCTTTTTAATGAAGGTAATTGATTCATCTGCACCTTTTACTGCCAAATACTCCACATTTTCTTCTATACCAAATTTCGTAGGGACAGTGAGCACAATTGCGTTACCTTGCCGCCGCGTTTTCATGATATCCCCTCCTCAAAAGTAATTACAATGTAATTATACCAAAAACAAAAAGTAAATACAATGTAATCACATCCACAATAAAACATTAATAAAACATTTTCCGTTATTTGCAATAAAAGAGCTTTTTCGTGAAGCTAGCCAAAAATAACTTTGGTATACAGACCTTATTTGTAAAAACCATCGAATCCCTTTTTCCTAAAAAAACACTCATTTTACCTACGTGATACGGTAAAATGAGTGTTTAACTAAAGAAAAGATTACTCCTCTTCTTCTAAATTAGTCGTCAGTGCTTCAGATTTTTTTAATAGATAAATTTTGCGGATATTAATGATAAGTGTCTTAATCACGGCATAAACCGGAATACAAATCAACATACCCATAATGCCTGAAACGCGTCCAGCACCTAATAACACTAAGATAATGGTAATTGGATGTACATTCAACGATTTCCCAAATAAAAGCGGCTTAATGATATTTCCATCTACTTGTTGGATAACTAAAACTGAAAGTGCCATATATAATGCTTGCCAAGGAGAAATAAACAGTCCCACAATCACAGCGGGGACTGCGCCTATAAAAGGTCCAACATAAGGAATAATATTGGTTATTCCACATATTAATGCCAGTAACAAAGAATAAGGTTGCTGAAAAATCGTCATGGCAATAAAACTCATAATACCGATGATAAATGCATCTAAAACCGTACTACTAATATAAGCAGACAAAGTATCATTTAAGTCGCGCACTGTTTGTCTAAGCTCGTGACGAATCGTGCGGGGAAAGAAATTCGAGACCGCATCTAAAAAACGATGGCCATCTTTAAACATAAATAATAAAATAAACGGTACCGTAAACAAGAGAATGAAAAATTTTGTTAAGACAGAAACGATAGAAGACAAACTGGAAGTCACGCTAACAATAATAAAGTTAATAATGCGATTAATTGTGATATTTGCCGACTCCAATTGTTGCTCTAAATTAAAGTTTTTAAATTCATCTTGTTTGGCTAAGCCATCCAGCCACTGCACAAATTCATCTGCATACGTCGGCAGCTGTTGGGTTAATTGAACAGTCTGCTCAATCAATTGTGGAATGACATTCATTGCTGTTAAAACAATAATAATCACAACAACTAAAAAGGACAATAAAAAGCCTAAAACCCGCGATAGCCCTCTTTTTTGTAAAAAATTGACGATTGGATCAAACATATAATACAAAAATCCCGCAATAAAAACTGGTAACAACACGGCTCCTAACATTTCCAGTACCGGTTTAAAAATACCAGGCATCTGCCATAAAAAATAGACACCAATAATAACTAAGACCAATTCGGCGGTCCAATAAAACAATTTTGAATTCTTAAACGACTGCATACTAAAACTCCTAAACAATTTAATATCTCTATTTTAGCATAACAAATACTGAAATCGATTTTTTGTCTAAATATTATTATAAAATTTTTGTATATTTGATAAAAAAGCTAACCGAGTGGTTTTACACAAGGTTAGCTTTAAACGCACTTATTTTCTCCTATCGTCCTTAGATGAAACGATCAAATTTTTCTGATATATAGAAAGACAGCGGTTGAAAATATCTATTTGTTCGGCAATTTTATGATAGCCAAATTTTTCATATAAACCCACATGTTGCGTCGCGATAAATGTACTTTTAAAATCTAAAGAATAAGCTTTTTGTTCTGCTTTTTTCACAAACTTCTCACTCATTCTTTTACCACGGTATTTTTCAGAAACAAATACCATACTGATAAAAGGTGTTAACGCTGTTTCTTTTAGGATATCTTTTCTTAATAATGCACAAAAACCAACGAGTTCTTCATTTTCCCAACAGATTAAAACATCTTCCCAATCACGTAGCTTATTATTTTCCATTTGTCTGGCTAAATATGCTCCTGCAGGCCAAGGAACTTGTGCTATTAACGGGATTGTCCGTTCCCATTCAGCTGTCTCTTTAACCCAAGTAAACCTCATAGTCCTCATCTCCTAAGAAAAGAATAGCATAAAAAGACAAAATATTTGGATAACCTGGCTTTCTTATCGGTTTATTTGGTCTCACTCGCTAAACCTGCAAAAATAGTTGTCAAATTTTCTTTCATCATATCATAATAACTATCGCCACGATTCCCAGGCTCTGCAATTGAATCGGTAAAAACCTCCTCATAAATTGGAATACCGCTATCTTTTGCCACACTTTGCATCGGTTTTTTATTAACAGAACTTTCAACAAATAATGCTTTTACATTCGATTCTTTTAGCTGAGTAACTAAAGTAGTAATTTGATTGGGGGTACCTTCTTCTTCTGTATTAATTTCCCAAATGTAAGCAGAAGGGATATCATACGCCTTCGAAAAATATTTGAAGCATCCTTCACTTGTTACAATTAATTTCTCCTTTAGTGGAATACTTGCAAATTGTTCTTTGGCTAATTTATCCAAATTAGTCAATTTTTCAACGTACTTAGCCAAATTATCCCTATAGGTTTCTTTATTGACAGGGTCTTTTGCGATCAATGTGCTGGCAATATTTTTCGCATATAAAATACCATTTTCAATATTCAACCAAGCGTGAGGATCTGCTTTACCCTGTTCTTCTCCTTCTAAATAAATAACTTCCACGCCGTCACTGACAGCAAAGTAATCTTCATTAGTTTTTTTGTTGCCGTTTACCATCAGTTTAGTAAACCAACCATTTCCGCCAGTTTCAAGGTTGAGACCATTATAAAAAATTACATCAGCTTCTTGCGTATTTCTTACGTCTACGGGTAAAGGCTCATACTCATGAGGATTTTTTCCTACGGGTACAATGCTGTGTAAATTTACTTTATCCCCCGCAACTTCTTTAACCATATCCGCAATGATAGAGTTTGTCGCTACCACAGTCAATTTATTTTCAGCAGCATTATCATCCGGTCTAAGAAAACGTTGATAACTAAACATCCCCATTCCAATTAACGCCATTACTGCAATAACGGTGAAAATTCTTTGTTTCGTTTTGGTTTGTTCTACTTTTTTGGGTGATAGGAAAAACCCGATTAAAAACAGGCTCGCTGCAGTCAAAACAATGGCAGATCCTGCTGCAATATTAAAACTATAACCGATAAATAGACCAATAAGAGAGGATAACCCACCTAAAGTTGCTGCTAATAAAATCATGGATTTCAATCGCTTTGTAAATAAATACGCCGTTGCAGCAGGGGTGATTAATAGGGCTACGACTAAAATGGTACCTACACTTTGCATTGCAGTCACCGAAACCAATGTCAACATTAACATCAGTAAATAATGATATCTATTAACCTGCATACCAAAAGCTTTTGCCATCATCGGATCAAAAGATGTCAAAAGTAATGGGCGATAAAAAATTATCAGTAACAACAAAACCACAGCAGCAATACTAATGGTAATCCATTTATCTATATCTTGAACTGCCAACACATTGCCAAACAAAATATGGAATAAATCTGTAGAACTATTGGCTACACCAATCAAAATGATGCCCAATGCTAAAAAAGAACTAAAGGTAATGCCAATTGCAGTATCACTTTTGACAGTGCTATTGTTTGCAATATAAGTAATAAGCACGCTCGCCAAAATACCAAAAACAACTGCACCGACAAAAAAATTAATTCCTAAAATATAAGACAATGCCACGCCTGGTAAAACCGCATGTGAGATAGCATCTCCCATCAGTGACATACCACGCAAAATGATAAAACAGCCGATTGCTCCTGAAACGATGCCAATGACAATTGAAGTGATGAGAGCATTTTGTAAAAAATGATAGTCATGTAATCCCGCTATAAAATGTGCAATCAATTTGTCTCACCTCCAATGAAAAGATAATCACCATAAGCTTCCTTTAAAAATTCGGAAGTAAAAACGTTTGGGACGGGGCCATAGGCAATCTTTTTTTTGTTTAATAATAAAATTTCATCAAAATAATCCGTAACTTTACTTAAATCGTGATGAACGATAAAGATAGTCTTTCCCTTTTGTTTCAAATCGCGAAGGAGACTCATAATAATTTGTTCACTAGTAGTATCAATACCAACAAAAGGTTCATCTAAAAAGATTAAGCTTGCATCTTGTACAAGGGTACGTGCTAATAAAACCCGCTGAAACTGACCGCCTGAAAGTTCCCCGATTTGTCGTTTTGCAAACTCTTGCATATCCACTGCCTGGAGTGCAACATTGACTTTTTCCCAATGATTTTTCATCCTGCTCCATGGTTTTAAACGGGGATATAGACCCAACGATACTACTTCTGCCACAGTAATTGGAAAAGTATAGTCAATTGCGCTTTTTTGCTCTACATAAGCAACTTCCCTTTGTTTTTTGAATAAGGGTTCATCATGGTACGTAACATTACCACTGGCAGGGATTAATTTTAAAGCAGCTTTTAAAAAAGTGGATTTTCCCGCACCATTGGGCCCTAAAATACCAACAATTGTGGGGTTATTCACTTCAAAGCTCACATCATCAATAGCGATACGTTGATTATAAGCTGCAGTAATATTTTGAAACCGAATCATTCTCTTCACCTCGTCATATTTTTAGGCTCACCTAAATATCACCTTTTGAACTAGTATAGTGAATTTTTTATTTTTAGGCAACCCTAACTTTTTTGCGAGATAAAAAAAGACCCGTTTCACAACGGTGTCTTTGGATAATGGATTCTTAAATTTGTTTATCAAAAAAGCGACTCATCAATTCCAAATGGTGCATTACACTTGCTTTACGTAAAATACCCATTCCAGGAAATTTATTTTTAAAGTAACTTTCTTTTAAAATTTTTAAACCTACTGTTTCTTCTTTTGGGAAAAAAGGAAAAGCTATAACTTCTGCCATAACCGCTAGAAAACGGCTAGAAAAGTCTGGTAATTCTTCACTTGGTGAAACAAAATGATGAATACGCAACTGATTATTTTCTGCAAAGTAAACCAGATGCAATACAATTTCTCTGGCTGGATAACTTTGTTCGTAATAAAGGCGGCTATCAATTGAAAAATCACTGAATCCTTTAAATCCTCTTTTGGTAAAGTTTAAATGAGCAGTTGAGAAAATTTCGTCTGGTTGCTCTAGGTAATAACTTGGTCTAACCCGTAAAAAATTGTCTTCTGACAAAATTAAAGGTCCTTTTATACGTTGTAACAAGCGAAATTCCATTGGTACGATAGTCGGAATAGAAAAAATTAGAGAGCCATAGTCTTTTAATACTTCTGCATTTTGAGCAATTAATACTTGATAATGGCTAGAAGAATTCAAAGGGGTAGTTAAAATATGCGCGCTACTTGTAGTTATTTGTTGTAATTTTTCTTGACCCGCAACAGTTAAGAAATCACCCGACTGAGGATTTTCAATTAACGAATAAGGTTGTTTCACTTTATCAAATTGTTGTAATAACTTATATAATGCCGGATTGTCTTTAACGGGTTCAATAATGGGATGAATAGCTTGGCTAAGTTTATCAGCTTCACTTAATTGGCGCAAAGCCAACAAATCAAATTGTTTTCCACGAAAATAAGGATAATACATTAATCTTCCCCCAAAAAGCGTTTTTCCAGTTGAAAATAGGCATCACGGGTAGCCTCAAGTTCTTCTTTTAGGGTTTCAACAGCTTGAGCTTGAGTTTCGGCGATAAAGCGATCATAGTAATTAACGCCACCACCAAAAAGGTCATAGTCTTTTTGACGTCTTTTTAATTCTTTATACAATTGTTCGGTCCCAAAAACGCGTAATCCTCTTTCCGTTTGTTTGGCTTTGCTTACCTCTCTTGCTTGTGCCGTGATTAAGCGATACAAAAGCTCCTGTTCATTCACTTGCAATATTTGGCGTTGCGCTTTTTTGATCGTTTCAAAATAACCCGGAACGTCATACTCTGAATCTGTCAAATAAGGATGAAAGATCAGCACACCAATATGAGAAGGAATTTCTGTTTTAACTTGTTCATATAATGAGTGAGGTAAAACAAAATAATTCAGATGACCAACAAAAGATAATTTGGCTGTACTTCTAAAATCTGCTTTTGTTACCTTTAACTCATAACAGCGCCATTCAAACGTCTGATTAGGTAGAATTTTGCAAGACAGGGTATCAACTATTCCTTGATCATCTGGCATAACTACTTCTTCAATTACCACATCGCCTTTTTGCCGACAATGGAAATACAAAGCTTCTTCCATTGCTAAAGTCAATGCTGTTTTCATAAAATCCCTCATTTAATAAAATTATTTACCTGCTCTATTGGCAAACCAATAGCTGATTGGTAACACCTTCAGTATAGAACGTTCGTTCGCAAATGTGAAGTCAATTTGACCACAAATAGTCAATATCAGATAAGATATTTTGTGCATCTTCTTTTTTACTAAAAGGTAACTGAATTACCTCTTTGGGGACTTTTAAATATATTGTAGATTTTTCCATGCTTATTTGCACCTCTGGGGGTGAAAAGTAACTATGCGTAAAATCATCTAAAGACACGTTGGGTATAACTACATAGAGGCCATTTTGACTAATAAAACAAAAACGTTCATCATTGGTTTCATTTAATAAAAAAGTCATTAATTCATCATCCGTCATAATTTCATCAGCATAGGCTTGTAACAATAGAAATTGCTGAGTCTTTTTAAAAACATTAAAAAATTGATTCAAACTTCTTCCTCCTCACGTAAGTTCAATCTCGTATGAGCTAAAAAACTTTCTTCAAACGATGCACCTTTAAAAAAAGCTTTACCAAATTCATCGATGAGTCCATGAAATTCTTGCGCTTCTGCTAAGGTAAAACCGGCGATATCAACCAAACTTTTTAAAGACTGGTAATTTGTAAGTTCAGGTGTGCCCAGCTGTGCAAATAAACGCCGCCCATATGTATCTGCTACAAAAACTGGCACGTCAAACACATAAAGCATTAAAACATCAGCCGTTTCTTCCCCAATTCCGTGAAGCTGGAGTAATTGTTTTCGTAAATCATTACCATAGTAATTTCTAGTTTTTATAAAGTCGCTATCAAACGAAAGTAACCAAGTAAAAACTTCATGAATGGCACGACTTTTATTTTTAAAAAAGCCACTAGGGCGAATAAGAATTTGTAGTTCCACTTCTGACAAGCCCACAATTTGTTGACTGGAAAAATTTGTGACCTCTTTCAAATTATGTAAGGAAAGAGCCGCGTTTTGCCAGTTAGTATTTTGAACTAAAATGGCGCCTAAAATAATTTCTTCTTTTGAGTCAGCCGGCCACCAACCTTGTGGGCCCATCTGCTGGAACATTTTCTGATATAATGCATATACACGTTGATCCAAGTTATCACCTCGTTTTTATTATATCGCAATTATAAAATAAAGCATGGAATTGCTACGAGAGGAGTTTTTTTTATGTGTGGGCGCTATCTTTTTGATTTGAAAACGACTGAATTAAACAGATATTATGAGCAATTGCAACATTTGGGCAAAATTGGCGAGGTTTTTCCTAGCGAAAAGGTAATAACATTAGCCACTAATCCCGCTGGAAAAGTTCATTTAGGCATCACCAATTGGGGCTTTACCACTTCGAAAAATAAGAGGCGGATTATTAATGCACGCTGTGAAACGGTAACCGAAAAGCCACTATTTTCTGAAAGTTTTCGTCAACGTCGTTGTGTATTCCCAATGACAGGTTTTTTTGAATGGGATTCAGGTAAAAATAAAATACTATTTAGACCCACTGCTGAAGAAGCAATCTATGTAGGAGGGTTTTATCGTGAACATCAAAATGAACTAGAATCCGTTATTCTAACGACTATACCAAATAAAACAGTAGCTCCAGTTCATGATCGAATGCCTTTGATTATTAAAAAAGACGAAATTCGTGCTTGGTTAACAGACTTCAACTTTGCATCTAATTATTGTCGCCAACAATGCGATTCCCAATTAATTTTAGAAAAAAGTATGCCAGAAAATTAATGGCATACTTTTTTAGTTTACATATTCAGATTATGAGTAACTTATTACTAACCAATTAAAACTGATTCTTCCGGATACTTAAAATGTTGCTCTTGTTGGCGAGCTTTGGCAATCAACGAAAGTAATACCGTCATAATCCCTACTCTGCCAATAAACATTAAAGAAATAATAATCACTTTACCTACAATACTAAGTTCCGGTGTTAATCCCATTGTCAATCCGACAGTCCCAAAAGCGGACACGACTTCAAACACAATGTATTCTAACCCGAGTCCGTCGACATCGGGGATTTTTTCTGTCACAGATAATATCATGGTAGCCAAAATACATAACGACAAGGTAATAAAAAATAGCGTAAGGGCTCTGAAAATAGCCCCAGCTGGAATGGTACGGCCGCTAAATTCAGCGCGATTTCTTCCTTTTAAAATACTTTTCATCTGTATAAGCAATACGCCAAAAGTTGTCGTTTTTAAACCACCTGCTGTTGAACCTGATGTGCCCCCGATATACATCAATACAATCGTTAAAATTAAACCAGCGTGACTCATTTCAAAATAGTTCACTGAATAATAACCTGCTGTTCTTGGTGTAACCGCCATAAACATCGTATTAAAAAAGCGTTGCAACCAATTGCCTGTGACCAGTAATTGTCCGTTGTGCTCTGTTAAATAAAAACCAATAGCACCTAAAATTAAAAGACTACCCGTCATTAATAACGCAATTTTCGAATGAATGGACAAACGTTTTTGTTTACGATATTGGATTAAGTCAAACCAGACCAAAAAGCCCAGACCACCAGCAATAATTAAAATCATGATGACAGAAAGCATCCAAATATCCTGCTGATTATTTGCCAGACTATCGCCCAAAAGATCAAAACCAGCATTACAAAAACTGGAAACAGAGTGAAAAATACTAAACCAGATCCCTTTTAGCCACCCATACTGTGGAACAAAAGAAAAACTCAATGCAATACTGCCTAATCCTTGAATAATTACAGAGGTTAAGAGAATGTAACGCATCAAATTCACACTACCATTCATTTGTTCCAAATTAAGAGAATCCTTTAAAATCATCCGTGTTCGCAAATTGATTTTCTTTCTAGCAATCATAAAAAAGAATACGGGTAAAGACATGAAACCTAAACCGCCTGTTTCGATCATCACTAAAATGACAAATTGGCCAAAAGGTGTCCAATGTTGTGCTGTATTGACGGTCGTTAACCCCGTGACACATGTTGCCGACGTTGCAGTAAAAAGAGCATCAATAAAGGGCGTAACTCCCCCAGAACGGCTCGAAATCGGTAACATCAATAATAAAGCACCACATAAAATTACAGTTGCGAATCCTAATGATATCAACTGTGGTGTTGCTAAGTGGCCTTTTTTCAATTGTTTCAACAAACTGACCTCCACATTACCCAATTAATTTTCATGAGATGAGGGTTAATTGGATAAAACATTTTTATTACTATTGATTGTACCAGATAAAGGGAAAAAGTTTCCGTTTTTAAACGGAAACTTTTGTGTTAATTGCGATTCATATTTTTTATCTTAATCATACGCGTGACTTCAGAGCGCTCGTTTTCTTCTAGCTTCATTTTAATGTAGTAAATGGTTTCTTCAAGTTCAGGAATCGTCATATATTCCAATGCATTCACACGGCGACGTGTTTTTTCGATTTCACTTGCCATCAGCTGACATGTTTTTTCGATTTCAGTTAATGCCAGTAATTTAGGTAAGACCGTAGTAAAACGTTCTATCGCGTTGTCTAGTGGTACATTGGAATTAATATACCCATACTCTAAAGGTGCTTCAAAAATATCCTCGTCATAATGAAAGTTCAAAACCGGAACTTCTACACTCATAATATTTTTTTGATCCATTTCGAGTTCTACTCGGGTTGCAGGTAAAATGAAGAGTTCTTCAATAAAGGCTTCGTTTAAAGTCGCATTGGCTAAACGGAAAGAACGCATCGCACTTTCCATCATCTCCTCAACTGCTTGACGTAAATGATTGTTTTCTTTGACCATTAAAATGAAGCGGCGCATTAATTCATCTTGTTTATCTTTTAGTAATTTATGTCCTCGCTTGGCTGTCGTTAGCTGTTTTTGTAGCCGGGCTAACTCCATTCGCGTCGGATTAACATTTAAACGCGCCATCTAAATTACCCCTTTTCTGGCAAATACTTTTCAATCATGTCATCTTTAATCCGTTTCAATTCTGTCTTCGGCAAGATACTTAGCAGCTCCCAACCCAAATCAAGTGTTTCAATGATAGAACGATTGGTTTCATAGCCTTGATTCACGTATTCAGTTTCAAAACGTTCCGCAAATTGCGCATAAATTTTATCGACATCAGATAAAGCAGAATCACCTAAAACCACGGCTAATTCTTTTGCTTGTTTTCCTTGTGCATAAGCAGAAAATAACTGGTTCATCGTGGCCGCATGATCTTCTCTGGTTTTGCCAGGTCCGGTCCCTTTGTCTTTTAAACGTGACAGTGATGGTAAGACATCAATTGGTGGTTTGATACCACTTTTGTATAAATCACGCGACAAAATGATCTGGCCTTCAGTGATATATCCCGTCAAATCGGGGATGGGATGTGTTTTGTCATCTTCTGGCATTGTTAAAATTGGAATCTGAGTTACAGATCCCTTTAATCCCTTAATTCTACCGGCACGTTCGTATAATGTCGCCAAATTGGTATACAAATACCCCGGATAGCCACGACGACCTGGAACTTCCCGGCGTGCAGCTGAAATTTCACGTAACGCCTCACAGTAGTTGGTCATATCTGTCATGATAACTAAAACGTGCATACCTTTTTCATAAGCTAGATATTCTGCAGCAGTAAGAGCCATCCTTGGTGTAGCAATTCGTTCAATCGCAGGATCATTCGCCAAGTTCATGAAAACTACAGAGCGATCAATAGCACCTGTTTTACGGAAATCTTCCATAAAATATTCTGCTTCTTCAAAGGTAATCCCAATACCAGCAAAAACAACGGCAAAATCATCATCAGTATTTAATACAGAAGCTTGTCTGGCAATTTGAGCCGCTAGTTCTTTATGAGGTAAACCTGAACCAGAAAATACCGGTAATTTTTGTCCCCGCACCAACGTATTCAAATGATCAATAGAAGAAATCCCAGTTTGGATAAATTCATCTGGATAATCTCTGGCCATCGGATTGATAACTTCACCGTTAATGTCCAACATTTTCTCCGGTAAAATTTCAGGTCCATTATCTTTTGGTCGTCCTAGACCATCGAAGGTGCGGCCAATCATATCCATCGAAACACCTAATTGTAGGGGATGCCCTAAAAAGCGTACAGCCGAATCTTTTAAATTAATGCCGCCTGTTCCTTCAAAAATTTGAACTAAGGCTTTATCTTCAGATATTTCTAAAACTTGACCTTTCCGTAGTTCACCCGTTTGTAAACGGACTTCGATTAGTTCTTCATATTTCACACCTGCTACTTTATCGACAGCCATTAAGGGGCCAACCACTTCACCAATCGTTTTATATTCTTTAATCACGGTTCATGCCCCCTTCTTGGATAATAGTTTTGATTGTTTCTTTAATTTCTTGTGCTAAATCTGTGATCTTACTAATTTCATCTTCTGGCACATATTTCATGCGGGCAATTTTATCACGCAGCAAAACAGTTCCAGCCATAATCTCAGATAAATAAGAACCTAATTCTAAAGCTTTTTCGGCTTCTTTACCAAATGACAAGATATTTGAAAGCATTTGGAATTGTTTTTCCCGTGAAGTAAAAGTATCCACATCATCAAATGCATTTTGTTGCAAATAGTCTTCGCGAATAGATTTTGTGACTTCTAGTAGCAGCTGATCTTTTTCTGATAAAGAATCAATCCCTACCAGGCGCACAATCTCTTGTAACTCAGATTCTTTTTGAAGTTGTCGCATCGCATCAGCTACGAGTTCAGACCAGGGTACTTGTAATTCTTGATCTAAATAATTTCCTACCTCGGTATCGTATAAAGAATAGCTCTTTAGCCAATCAATGGAAGGGAAATGACGTTTTTGAGCTAATGTGGAATCTAAGCCCCAAAACACTTTTACTACTCGTAATGTATTTTGGGTTACTGGCTCTGAAATATCTCCGCCAGAAGGTGAAACGGCACTAATTGCAGTAATGCTACCTTCTCGTCCTTCTTGGCCCAAGGCGATAACTTTACCAGCCCGCTCATAATATTCAGCTAAACGTGAGCCTAAATATGCGGGATAGCCTTCATCCCCTGGCATTTCTTCTAAACGGCCAGACATTTCCCGTAACGCTTCAGCCCAACGAGAAGTCGAATCCGCCATAATCGCTACAGAATAGCCCATGTCACGGAAGTATTCCGCAATGGTAATACCAGTATAGATGGAAGCTTCTCGGGCAGCTACGGGCATATTTGAAGTATTGGCAATCAAGATTGTTCGCTCCATTAATGATTCCCCGGTATTTGGATCAATTAATTCCGGAAATTCATTCATAACATCTGTCATCTCATTACCACGTTCACCACAACCAACATATACCACCAAATCGACATCCGCCCATTTGGCAATCTGATGTTGGACTACCGTTTTACCAGCACCAAAGGGGCCCGGAACTGCTGCCGCTCCGCCTTTTGTAACTGGAAAGAAGGTGTCAATTACACGTTGTCCGGTAATCATAGGTGCCTGTGGATTCATTTTTTCTTTCACGGGACGAGCGCGTCGGACAGGCCATTTTTGTAACATGGTAAATTCTTTATCACCCGTTGGTGTTTCGAGAACATAAATTACATCATCCAAAGTAAATGAACCAGATTTGATTTCTTTAATCGTACCTGAAATACCATTTGGTACCATGATTTTATGCGTAATAATTTTCGTTTCTACAACGGTACCGAGGATATCTCCGGTTGAAACAAAAGTTCCTACCGCTACACTTGCTTCAAAGTCCCATTTTTTTTCATGATCTAAAGGAGGCAATTGCACACCCCGAGTTAGAAAATTACTTTTTGTTTGGGCCATGAAAACATCCAGCGGCCGTTGAATCCCATCAAACATTTGAGAGATAATACCCGGTCCTAGTTCAACCGATAAAGCTTCTCCAGTTGAACGTACCGGCTCTCCTGGTCCAATTCCTGCAGTTTCTTCATAAACCTGAATAGAGGCAATATCGCCTCGCATTTCGATAATTTCGCCAACAACACCAAGACTACCTACAAAACAAATATCTTGGATGCTGGCTTCACTCATATTTTCGGCCATTACTAAAGGACCGGATACTTTGATTATTTTGCCAACTTGCACTATTTTTAGCTCCTTTACAAAATGTTTTGACCGACTGCTTTTTCGACATTGTCTTGAATCATTTGGCGTCCAATTCCTAAAGTACCATCATGATTTGGAATTAAAACGACGGATAACTTAGGATTGGACTTGTGACGATCGATTTCATCTGCAATTGCTTTGCCGCATTCTTCAGTTAGATAAATAACGCCGTATCCTTCTGATGCCATGTGGCGAAAAGCTTTTAAAACAGCCTCTTTACTGGTATCAGAGTAGACCGAAAACCCAAACAATTTAAAGGGTAATACAGACTCTTTATCTCCGATTACGCCAATTTTATATGTCATAGGTCATACGCATCCTCTCTTTAATTTGTTCATTCGTAAAGCCACTTCTTTTTCCAGTAACAATTAACCGTAAATTTTTTGTTTCAATTTCCTTTGCATTTAAATAAGCCAGTAATGGTAGTGGACCAAAAGCTTGTGTTTGGGCGGATGCAAACATTTCTGTCAGGCGATTGTCTTTAATTCGATCCAATTGAGCAAAATCAATGGTTTCACCGGTAATAGCATTGGCTAAAAGATCCGCATATTCGCTGGTTAACAAATAATCTCGCAAAGTGGTAATATCTTTATCAGCAAAATTTAAATAAGTTTCTTTTGGAATACTTCCCGAACTGGATAAAACAGCAGTTAAAAATGCTTGACTACGCTTTTGTAAAACACAGCGTAAAGCAGTAATGATATTGGTCAAATCGATAAAAGTAATAATTTCTTTTAGCAATTCTGGGTAGCCTAACTGCTCTCCTAGGCGACGCTGTTCTTTTAAAAAGCCACGATCATAAATAACATCGATTCCTTGTAAAATAGCAGATTCCGCTAGGTATTCTCGCACTTCATTAATGCTGTCTAAAATTGATACCGGTAAAACTGCTGATTTCCCCGTTTCAATGGCATGTTTTAATTCTGCTAAGGAATAAAAACCATCTGGTAAATAGAGATAATCGTAATTTTCACCAATATAGTGAGCTTTTGTCAACACCTTCAAATTATGGAGTGTAAACCGCATTGTAAAAATGAATACAACTTCAGGAACAGGTGCTCGTTCCACCAATTCACTATAACTGGCTAAAAGCTCTTTATTTAAAACCGCATCAAAATCATTCGGAAATTCTGCGGTTAAATATTTGCCATAGGCGGTTGCATTTAGAAGTTCTCTTATTTTTGGTAAATCAGCAGCAATTAACTGCTCATAAAAAGCAGGAGCTAAAATTTCGGTTTCTTTCAAACGAACATAAGGATTCAGTTGATGATATAAATCTTGTTTCATAAACGCGCTCCTTGTCATAAAATCACCTTTTGTAACATACAGTTAAAAGGTAGTACTCTTATACCTCAAACAGCATTTTTGAAATACTGTTACTATCAGTTGTTTTAATCTCATTTAATAAATCACGGTATAAAAAATTATATTGGACACCCTTATCATCTACTACAAATCCATAAGATTCAGTTGCAATGGGGTTGCCATAAAGTAATTCGTAACGTAGTTTACCATTTAATTTTGCTAGCCACTCTGAGGTATATATTTCTGTTGGCATTTGTTTAGCGGGTTGAAAGAAAACTTTTTTGCCTTCTTCAAAGGGCAACAGTTCCAAACAACGCGCTGCAAAGCTTTGGGCTTCATTTGTGTCCCAAGCTTGCATTTTAGCGTAAGCCTCTGAAAATACTTTACTTAAATAGCTCTGTTTTGCCAGCAGTGTGTCTTGTTTGACTTCCATTTGCTGACGTGCATGAAGTTGTTTGTATTTTACTTTTTGATTTTTGGCTAATTGTGCTTGTAGTTTTTGATCTTCTGCTTCTAATTTTTGTTTTTGTTTCAAAAAATCTTCTTCAATTTGGGCACGTTGCTCTGCATCAAAAGTGGTGCGTTTTGCTAATGCAGCTTCATCAATTTGTTCGATAATTTTTGTAATTGCATCCATATGTTTGCCTCCTTCTACAATTAGAAACTAGATGCTACCTAAAAGTAGAAATGAGATTACGAAACCTAAAATGGCATACATTTCAACCATTACCGCAAACATTACTCCTTTAAAGAAATGTTCTGGTTTTTTAGCCAAAATTTGAATTCCGGCCGCAGCAACTTTACCTTGGGCCATACCAGAAAATAAACCAGTAAAAGCAACCGGTAAAGAAGCCATTAAGTAAGCCATCCCCGTTACAATCGACATATCACTTGATAAACTACCATAAATCATAAAAGCAATAACGAATCCATAAAGACCTTGCGTACCAGGTAACAATTGTAGAATTAACGCTTGACCAAATTTTTCAGGCTGACTTGTCGTTAAAGCTGCCGCAGCTTCACCCGTCAACCCCACACCTTTAGAAGAACCAATTCCAGAAAATATTGTTGCAATCCCCATTCCGATAATTGCAAAAATCATGCCACCTTGGTTGTTAATTAAAAAATCAATCATTTATTTTTTCCTCCATTTTCTTCATTAAAGTTTACATATTTTTCTTTTGGTTTAAATGTTTTAAAAGCACGGCCACCACCGTTATAGAATTTACCGAAAAACTCGACATATTGTAAACGCGCAGCATGAACATAAGCACTTAGCAAAGATAAGAATATATTTAATCCCTGCAAGGCCACAATCAATACCGCACCGGCAGTAAAACGGGCGGCTGGCGGCATATACCCCACCAACATATTAAAAGCTGCCGCAATGCTGCCACCAGAAATTCCTAAAGCCATCAAACGGCTGTAACTCACAAAATCACCAATATAGCTGGTGACTCCATAAAGTTCGTACAAGCCCATGAAAAAACCACCAACTTTAGATTTCCCTGTCACAGCAGGAATTAATAACACACATAAAGCGCCGATAATTGCCACAATCACACCTAATATGAAAAGTGCATTTGAAGCAACTACCATTTTACCTGCTGCAGCGATGATAATTCCCGCTAAAATAGCTTGCCAAGAAAAACCTTGATTAACTGCTTGTAAGTAATCTTTTTTCTTGATGTTTTCTTTGGCAGCTAAGAATAAACCTGTAAAAAGTTGAATCCCCCCAAAAACCATAGAAATACCAAAAATTGCCATAAAGTCTTTTGATGGCGACAAGAGGTAAAACGGCAATTGTGCGCCAAAACAGCTTCCGTAGATGAGCCCCCAAATAATGGTTGAAACTGATAAATACTGAAACAGCTTCATAAATCGAGCAACACCTTTGCTTAAGGTTAGTTTCTTTAATGCAAAGGTTGTAACGAAAAGCATTAAAATACCATATCCTAAGTCAGCCACCATCATACCAAAAAAGACAAAGTAAAAAGGTGCGAGCCATGGTGTTGGATCAATTTCACGGTATTGGGGCAGACTGTACATTTCCGTCAGCATTTCAAAAGGTTGAACAATCGCCGCATTTTTCAATTTTGTGGGGGTTTTTAAAGTGACTATTTCTGCTTCGGTTGGTTCACTATAAGAATAATAAATTTCGTTATTAGGGAAGTGCTGGGCTAATTGCGTTTCAAAATACTGGCAATCAGTTTCGGCCAACCAGCCAGATAAAACAACCAAATTATCTGATTTTACTAAGCCAGCCTTAACAAGTTCCCGTTCCCTTTTAGCTAAAATAGCTTCCTCAGCCAACTGTAATTGTGCTATCTCTTTTTTGTGCTGACCAATTTCGGCTACAAGAGACTGTTCTTGTTTAGCTAGTTGTGCTAATTGTGTTTTTGCTTCTTTCAATGCTTGTTTTGGCAACTTGTTATAAGGGTTAGTTTCTTCTTTTACACCAAATTTTTGCATTAATGATTGAACGGATTTTGCTTCTCCATTTAAATATACTAGTGCAAAGCCAGTTACCTGTTGCTCGGTAAATACATTTTCAACATATAGGTTATTATTTTCATTGGCTTCGCTTAGAAAATCCAACCACGACTGATCTTCCATTGTTCCAAGAACCATTTGGGCACTAGCAGTACTATCTGCTGTATAAGCATCTAAACTTTGCCACAGTGTTGCCCACTGTTCTTTTTCTTGATTAATTTTCTTGGCCTCTTCCATCGCCAGCCAGCGCTTTTGTAGATCTTCCAAGTCTTTTAATTGAGTGATTAATGTTTTTTCATCAAACTGATTTTCAAAAGAGAGAAAATCCAAGTTCTTTCGTTTTAATTCAATCGTTTTTTCTTTAGCATTGCCATGATTTCTGACAAAGCGTAGGTTTGTCTCAATTTGTTGTAATAATTTTTCGTATTTTTGTAGGTCGTCTGGGGAAGATAATAAGCCTTCCGGAAAATAATAGTCAATCCATTTTTTATTTTCTTCATCTGCTAATAAATCCGTAATTTCAACTGTTTGTAGAGCTTGCAAAAGTTGCAATAGCTCATCTTGGTGGGATTTTTCCAATATAAGCGAAATCTTTTTAACCGCTTCAACTGCCATAAGTTTGTTGCACCCTTTCTATAATGAAAGTGGCGACTTTTTCATGGCACTCTTTATAAAGCTCAGTAAATGTCGCTTTTTCTTTTTTGGCAACTGCTAAAAGTTCTTCTTTTTCACTTTGTAAGGCTGTAGCTGCAATTTTTTCGCTAGTATCACTAGCCTGTTGCCGTTTTGCTTTTAATCCATCTTGCAACAATTGTAATTCAGCTTCTTTTTGCGCCGAATATTCTTGCAAGTCTTTTTGTAACTCCATTTGTAATTCTTCGTTGCGCATTTCTGCTGCTTTAATTTTATCTAAAGCTTCCTTCAAGTTAATTCCTCCTTTACTATGCTATAAAAAAAACGCACTTCAAAAAATTTGAAGTACGTTTTAAAAAGCACCTCAAAAATGCTCTTCTCACCCCTTGAAGAACGCGATCCTTGAAGTCTTTGACTCAACCGTTACAAAATATAGAAAAATAATACTCTATCATGATAACAAAACCTCTAAAAAAAAGCTATGACTTTAGCAAAAAAGTCATAACTTTCCAATGTACAAATGACAAACCAACTCGTTTTCTTCTTATTTAAATAACGGTTTAAGAAGTCAACAAAATAGAGATAATATTATTTTGAGCCTTGACGAATAAGATAATCAAATGCACCTAATGCAGCGGTAGCACCAGAACCCATTGCAATGATAATTTGTTTATAACGACTATCTGTACAATCGCCAGCAGCAAAAATGCCGGAAACATTTGTCGCGCCATCTGATGCGGTCACAATTTCACCGCGTTCATTTAAGGTTACAGCCGTATCTTCTAACCATTTTGTATTTGGTTGAAGACCAATCAGGATAAATGCTCCTGCTACTGAAATTATTTCTTCTACGCCCGTTTCACGCTGACGATAAGATAAGCTTTCTACTCTATCTGTGCCGTTGATACTAGTTGTTTGCGCATTTAAAATTATCGTGACATTCGTAAGTTCTAAAAGACGCTCTTGTAAAATTTTATCGGCTTTTAATGTTGGCAAAAATTCTAACACATAGACATGGTTACAGATACCCGCTAAATCAAGCGCTGCTTCAATACCTGAATTACCGCCACCAACAACAGCAACATCTTTTCCAGCAAATAAAGGCCCATCACAATGGGGACAATATGCCACACCTTTATTTTTAAATTCTGCTTCGCCAGGGATATTCAAATTGCGCCAGTGAGCACCGGTTGCTAGCACAACTGCCTTACTTTGCAATTGGCCACCATTTTCTAAATCTATTGTTACGATTCCATCATTATGAATCCCGGTTGCAATCTCACCGCTAATTAAATCGACTTCATATTCTTCCACATGTTGTTTTACTTCAGCCATAAACTTAGGACCTTCAGTTTTTGGTGTTCCAATGATATTTTCAATTGTTAGAGTTTCCATTACTTGGCCGCCAAATTCGTTAGCGAGAAGACCAGTCCGAATGCCCTTACGCGCAGCATAAATAGCAGCACTAGCTCCAGCGGGGCCACCACCGACAATCAGCATATCAAATGGTTCTCTGGCTTTGAAAACTTCTTTTTTGGCTGTAGGAATTTTTTTTAGCAATTGGGCAAGCGTTGCGCGGCCATTAGAAAATTCTTCCTCATTTAAAAAGACAGTGGGAACCGCTAAAATATTACGATTTTCGGCTTCTTTTTGAAATGTTCCCCCTTCAATCATGGTATGGCTAATATTGGGATTTAAAACTGCCATAATATTTAAAGCTTGGACAACATCAGGACAATTTTGACATGTCAAGCTAATGTATGTCTCAAAATGTAAGGACTCTGTAATGGCTTCGATTTGCTTACGTTGATCTTCTTCAATTTTGGGTTCGCGACCGCTAACTTGTAAAACTGCTAGTATAAAAGAAGCAAATTCATGTCCCATTGGTAATCCAGCAAAAACGATTCCACTTTTCTGCTCTGATTGATCCACTGTAAATTGAGGTGTACGGCCACCTGTAGTTTCTTCAAAATGCAATAAATCTGATAAACTCGTAACTTCCTCTAGAAAACTTCGCATTTTTGCTGAATGATCATCATTTCCCAAGGTAGCACGGAAAACCACTGGGCCTTCCAACATAGTAAAATATTGTTTTAGTTGTTGAATGGTATTATTATCGAACAATTTCTTCTCTCCTTTAAATAAAAACCGCCATAATTTACAAAGTTACAGCGTAGTATGCTGATCGTTGTAAAAGCTGGCGGCAGCTGCATTTTTAAATCATCGGAATACAGTTATTAAATTTTACCAACTAAATCAAAACTTGGCGTTAATGTTTCGCCACTTTCTTTCCATTTTGCTGGACAAACTTCACCTGGATGATTACGAACGTATTGGGCTGCACGAATTTTATCAACTAATGTGCTGGCGTCTCGTCCAATACCATCGGCGTTAATTTCGACGGCTTGCACAATCCCATCCGGATCGATAATGAAAGTACCGCGTTGAGCTAATCCTTCTGCATCATCTAAGACATCGAACATTTCAGCGATTTTATGACTTGGATCACCAATCATATAATATTTAATTTTGCCGATAGCCTCTGAAGTTTCATGCCATGCTTTATGGGTAAAATGAGTGTCAGTAGAACAAGAATAAACTTCAACCCCTAGTGATCGCAGTGTAGCATACTGCTCTTGTAGATCTTCTAATTCGGTTGGGCAAACAAAGGTAAAGTCAGCTGGATAAAAACATAATACACTCCATTTCCCCTTAAAGTTTTCTGCTGTGACATTGACAAACTCACTATTGTGATAAGCTTGAGCGTTAAACTCAGCCACTTCTTTTCCAATCATTGACATTGCGCTACCTCCAGTAATTTATTGAGAATATATTCATCTAATTGAAAAAAATCTTTTTATAGAAACGATAAAACAAAGAAAGATTAATTATCAATTTATAATTACTATAATCTAAAACTTTCGGAATGTGAACCGTTTATAGCAAAAAAAAATAATATTTTTTTAGCTTTTGGCATTAAGTGTTTATTTATACTCTCTTTTCTGGATAGTGGTATTATATTTATGAAGGGATTGATAATCATGGCATTAACAATTAAACAAGCAGAAGATTATTTAACAAATCATGTATCCGGTATCACTGTAATGGATGTTACAGTAGAGTACCCAGATGAAAAAGAAGTACTCTATATCGAAGGAGAAAAGGATTATTACTTTTTTATCAGTAAAGCGAACACTTATCGCTTTACCGATGGTCAAAAAAACGAAAAAGCATTCTCTCATGAAGATTCAGAAAATCCGATGACAGAAGAAGAATTTTTAGATAAAATGGTGCGTATTATTTTATCTGAAGAATAATAAAAAGCCTTCTGCTTAAAGCAGGAGGCTTTTTTGTCTAAAGATTAGCAAAAGAATATCTATCTTCCAATCCTCTTATTAAAAACTTGTATGAAGGTTTCATTCATATACCTGGAGGTAAAAGAAATGAATTCCTTTTAATTTCTATTTAGCAAAACATGATGTTCCAGTCTAATTGTTGGCTTATTTACTTTTCATTGTATTGGTAAAAGCCATTCTTCTTTTTGACGACATAATTTTCTTCCTGCCAGACCCCACGTTTAGCCTTTTGCGCAACGGCTTGTGCGGTAATTAATTCATCAATATAGCTATCACCACCAGTATTTACATAACGTACAATTCCTAATCCTTCTTTTAGCAACGCAGTTTGTAACATTTCGTCACCCACATAAACATAGGCAAGATAACGCCCATAGTTATCTCGCACTGCTCCTTTATCAAAAACTATACTAATAGCCTCTTTTTTTAACATCTTTTTAGTAAACGCACTTGCTTCTTTTCCAAAAGGTTGCACATTCATGCCTGGTTTAACACTTTCTGGTGTATCCACTATCAAAAGACGCAGTTTGTATTCTTTTTGGTTGCTATAAAAAGCAAAAGTATCCCCATCGACATTGCGAATATCTGTTACAGCAATCTTTTTGAAACGAGGAGGATCATTTAAATCAACATTTTCAATTGGCTGTGCTGCTGTTGTGGCGGTAGTTTGTTGGGCCTCTTTTTGTAGCTGGTCTCCTTGGCGAGGTAGAATACCTGTAAATTGTAAAACAATAAGTAATAGAACGGTTAAAATACCACCAACACTGATTTTCTTTTTCATTTTTTCACCTTTTAAAAAAATTTTGTAGCGGAGAATAGCTTAAACTCTTCGATTGGTTGATAGCAACATCTCAGAAGCTTTTTTTCTCCTTGACCAAATGCTTTTTTATTATGCCCTAATTTTGCTTTTTGAACAACTGAAATAAAATTTCGGAAAATTTATGTAATTTAGTGTTGAAATTTTCAGAATATTCAAGTATGATACTGTTTGTTCTTTAAAAATCATGGCTAACGTTATTTAACACAGCCTTTTAAGATAGGTGGAAAAATGGAAAATAAATTACAAAAGAAAATGCATTCCCGCCATGTGACTATGTTGGCTCTCGGCGGCGCAATTGGCGCCGGCTTGTTCAAAGGCAGTGGTGAAGCAATTAATTTGGCTGGCCCATCTGTTATTCTCGCTTTCTTTTTAGGGGGATTACTATTATTTAGTATTATGAATGCAGTCGGGACTTTAGCCGTCAAGAATAGTCATGCTCAAAGCTTGTCAGGCGTTGTTGCTCCCTACATTGGCTCTTTTTCGGCCTATTTCACTGATTGGCTATACTGGACGATGTGGATGATTAATATTGTGGCTGAGGCGGTGGCTGCAGCTAGTTTTATGCAACTATGGTTTCCAAACGTTCCTGCGTGGGTTTTCATTTTGGTTATTTCACTACTTACCACGATGATTAATTTTTTATCCGTTAAAATTTTTGCGGAAACTGAATTTTGGTTAACTATGGGGAAAATTAGTGTTGTAGTCTTACTAATTATCTTTGCAAGTTACTTGGTCTTAGGTAAAATTTTCCACGATGGCTTTGCGCCAACTATGGGAAGTTTAACCAGTCATGGTGGCTTTTTCCCTCATAAAATTCAAGGATTATTAAATTCTTTGCTGCTTGTTGTTTATTCATACGGTGGTACTGAATTAGTCATTATTGCGATGGGAGAAACAGAAGATCCAGCCAAATCTATTCCAAAAGCCATTCGTAGTGTCCTATTTCGCATTATCGCCTTTTATATAGTACCAATGTTTTTATTGCTTATCATTTATCCATGGCAAACTTTGGCTCATTCAGAGGCAAGTCCATTTGTTTTAATTTTTGAAAAAATGCAGATTCCTTTTGCAGCTGATATCGTCAATTTAGTCATTGTATTTGCGTTATTTTCATCAATTAATTCAGGTATCTACGCATCTTCGCGCATTTTACACTTACAGCTTTCAAAGACGAAGAAATTTAGTAAATTTATGCGTTTAAACAAACATGGCGTACCCAATAGAGCTGTTATGTTTTCAACTGGGATGCTGTATGTTGGCGTATTACTGTCCTATTTATTTGGTGACTCGCTTTTCAATTACTTGGTAGGCTCCCTATCCTATACGGTTCTTTTGATCTGGATAATGTTGTGTCTAGCTTATTTTCGTTATTTACAGCAAAATAAAAGTTCATTCTTCAAACGGACAGTCAATATTCTCACTTTGCTAAGTTTAACGGCAATTTTTATTGCAATTTTAACTACTAGTAATTTAGTAGTTACAGAAGTCACAATTGTGATGTATGGTTTGATTGTCGTCTCCTATTTTTTACAAAAACGTAACGCTATTCACAATCCGGCTCTGAATTAATATCTTAGGGCTAAAGATTTTATAAGCAAAATTAAGCGCCCTTTAAAGTTAGCAGTTGGGTCTAACTTTAAAGGGCGTTTTTTTCTATTTACGAACTAATAAAGGAACTAAAAAGGCATAACTCGTGAAGAAATCTAATAAAGAGCGACGACGATTATTGGAATCAATAAATAAAGCGGTCTGGTCGTCATCATCAGGATAGATGGCTACTTTTTGTTCTTGATCTAGTAAAACTTCGTAATGATTATCCTTATTCTTTTCAAAATCATATTCTTCGTTTTCCATTGTAATAATAAAGATTTCGTCTAAGACTGGTGTTGCCATTTGGTAATCCGTTGTCAATTTGACGTGTAATTCTTGTGTATTATCCAGCAATGTTGCTGCCACATCAAAACCTAATTCACGAAAATGTTGTAACAACAAGTTAATGTCGTAGTTTACTAAAGACAATTGGTTTTTTGAAAATACTTTATCCGCATACCAAAGATGAATTAACGCTAAAACTTCATCATCGTTTACGGTTATCTTCATTTGTTCTATGTCAATCACCATTAGCGGCATAAATTCAGAAGTAAAACGTTGATCGACCGGATTAATTTTGAAGTTAAAAATCAATTTTTGCGACTCGTCCAAATAGTATTGAACCAAAAAATGTTTTGTTTCCCAAACGTCATAATTACTTTCAGCAGGTTTTAATCCGACTGAGTGTAATGGTTTTAAAAGCTCATAAGAAAAATACTCCAATAGAATTTTTTTGGCAATCGTAGATATTTCCACTTGAGGAATAATTAAACGCCGATATTCTGTCAACAATTCATCAAAATTAGCTTCCATCAATGATTTTCGCAATTTCAAATCAGCAAGTTCTTTTTCAGAGGCGGCAATAAGTAAGACAATCTCATCATGATCCGTTTCTTTATTTTGAAGATAAAGTTGCGCATCTGTTGTTTTTGGTATCTCTGTAGTCAAATTATCATCAGTTCCAGTTTCAACAATTTTAGAATCCGATTCGGATAATTCTGATGGATTTTGAACGGAATCAACAGCTTCGGTGATATTTTGCATTTCTTCATTTTTTCTATTTTCTTCACTCATTACACTTTACCTCCTTCATCCAAATAGTTCGCTAAGAAAGTTTGCAGCTGTTCTTGTAAATCTTCTAGACTGCCAAAATAGCGTTTAATTTGACGAAACTCCTTGGTAATTAAAGCACGACTTAATCTAACTTGTTGATATTTACTTTCCAATGTTGCTTTTTGTTGTGCAGTTTGCTCTTTTTTTTCTATATAAGGTAGCCACTTAACGCGTTGGTTTTCTAAGTCTTCCCTTTGTTTTACTAAAATTTCTAATTCTTCATCGGTTTTGCCGCGATTAAAGAAACCTTTTGCATTTTCAATAGTTTTCTCTTTTTGTTTTAGTTCTTTAATTTGTTCATCAAGTTGTTCAATTTGTGTCTTAGCCATAATTGTATTGGCAGTCAGTTGATCCATTTCTTGTTCGATTTGCTTCAATGATCCTTCATGATCCGTAACAAAGGCTTCCCATTCATTATCAATTTTCGGAATAATAAAAATTTCCGGAACACTGGCATCAATTCCGACAGTTGCTCTTTGGCGATAATAATCGCCTATACGATAATAATTTAAAGTTGCAGACACTTTTTCATGGTGTTCCATAAACGGAAAGGTACTCATAAAGCTATCATGTATTTTTTTTGTTAATAGTTTATCAATTTCATGATTTGCATTAGATGTCTTTTTTAATTCATCATGTAAACGTCCATTGTATATCCGATAAATATCGGGAATTCGTTCTTCTTTGATGGCTACTTCGAAATCTTGCAAATCATGCAGCATTTGGCCAATATTTTTGGAAGCTACTTCTTTAATCTCACTAAAACTTTCCGATTCTTCCAAATCAGTTATTTGCGAATTTATTTCCTCATAATCGTTCGTCATCTTAACCCCTTCTTTCAGCACATTATATATACTATTCTAGCATTAAAAGATGAAATTGCGTTATTTAAGCTATGTGATGGAAAATAAAAAACTGCAGTATCAGTGTCAACCATACTGCAGTTCTATTTTAATTGAAAAGTCCTTCAAAAAAGCTTTTGATACTTTGCCACAGATTACTAAAGAAGCCTTGGTTATCGTTTAATGTTCCTTGGATTTTTTCCCCGAAAGATCCCAATTCATCACTTAACTTATCAACAGTTTTATTAAAACTGTCACTTAGTTTATCTAACTGCGCTAGTGATTCTTTATCTAAAACACCATCAGTTTTTTGATATTTTTCTGCTAAGGAGACTAATTTGTTTACATCATCATTTGTCATATAATCGGATAAATTGTATTTTGCTAAAGCATCATTGACGATCTTTTCAACATCTGCCTTTGTAGCTAGTTCACCTTGCTTATCTTTTAGAGCAGCTAACTCTTGCTTAATTTCTACCAATGTTTGATTTAATTGCGTGCGATAAGCTTCATCGGCTTTTTCTTGATCCGCTTTATTTAAATTTTCATCTGCATTTTTTTGAGTTGCATTTTTAACAATTGAATCAGATACACTTTGCGTTGTATCTAGCTCTTCTTGCGCTAATTGTGCCCGGTCTTCGTCAACTTTTTCACCGTTTGCCTCAAAGGCTTTATAAACACCAGTTAAAGCACTTTCACCGGTAACTTTTACGACACTTGCTACTTGAATTGTGGCATCTGCAATACCAGCTGTAATTAAAGGATTTTTATATTGGTCTGCGGTAATTAATGTTATGTTTTCTGGTGTTAAAATATTAACTTTAATTCCTTTTCCTTCATTTTCCCTTGTAACCATAACCGAACTAAACATAACATTATCATCACCACTACCATAACCTAAATATTTAACTAAATCGGCACCGTTGGCAACGTCAATATTTACGTTATCAGTATTCACACCAAATTTTTCCAAAGTTTCTGCTCTTTGTGTACTATTAAGTGCGGATCCTAATACGACAGTTGGTTTCCCCCAACGCTCATTAATTACTGTATCTTCAGCAGCTGTAACATTTTTTACAAAACTGACCATAGTTATAAATAAAGCTGCAATAATAACCAATAGGTTACCTAGTTTATTATTTGTTTTTACATTCATAAAAATACTCCTTCCGTTATATTAATATTGTAGACAATCTGAAGGAAGGAATACAATAAAAAGACATATTTTAATAATTATTTTATACTTTTAACATAATTTTAAATCAAAAAAGCCAAGTCCTTTTCGACTTGGCTTTATCATTGCGTGGCGACGTCCTACTCTCACAAAGGGAAACCCTTCACTACAATCGGCGCTAAGAAGCTTAACTTCTGTGTTCGGCATGGTTACAGGTGTATCCTTCTCGCTATCGCCACCACACTATTTAATTAAAGTGAATGTTATTCACTCAAAACTGGATCTTGAAGGGGATCAAAACTCTTCCGAGTTTTCTTTTAACTTTGGTTAAGTCCTCGATCGATTAGTATCAGTCCGCTCCATACATCGCTGTACTTCCACTCCTGACCTATCTACCTGATCATCTCTCAGGGATCTTACTTTCTTTAAGAAATGGGAAATCTCATCTTGAGGTGGGCTTCACACTTAGATGCTTTCAGCGTTTATCCCTTCCCTACATAGCTACCCAGCGATGCCTCTGGCGAGACAACTGGTACACCAGCGGTAAGTCCATCCCGGTCCTCTCGTACTAAGGACAGCTCCTCTCAAATTTCCAACGCCCGCGACGGATAGGGACCGAACTGTCTCACGACGTTCTGAACCCAGCTCGCGTGCCGCTTTAATGGGCGAACAGCCCAACCCTTGGGACCGACTACAGCCCCAGGATGCGACGAGCCGACATCGAGGTGCCAAACCTCCCCGTCGATGTGGACTCTTGGGGGAGATAAGCCTGTTATCCCCAGGGTAGCTTTTATCCGTTGAGCGATGGCCCTTCCATGCGGAACCACCGGATCACTAAGCCCGACTTTCGTCCCTGCTCGACTTGTAAGTCTCGCAGTCAAGCTCCCTTCTGCCTTTACACTCTGCGAATGATTTCCAACCATTCTGAGGGAACCTTTGGGCGCCTCCGTTACCTTTTAGGAGGCGACCGCCCCAGTCAAACTGCCCATCTGACACTGTCTCCCACCACGATTAGTGGTGCGGGTTAGAGTGGCCATAACACAAGGGTAGTATCCCACCATTGCCTCAATCGAAACTAGCGTCCCGATTTCTACGGCTCCTACCTATCCTGTACATGTGGTACAGACACTCAATATCAAACTACAGTAAAGCTCCATGGGGTCTTTCCGTCCTGTCGCGGGTAACCTGCATCTTCACAGGTACTAAAATTTCACCGAGTCTCTCGTTGAGACAGTGCCCAAATCGTTACGCCTTTCGTGCGGGTCGGAACTTACCCGACAAGGAATTTCGCTACCTTAGGACCGTTATAGTTACGGCCGCCGTTTACTGGGGCTTCAATTCGTACCTTCGCTTACGCTAAGCACTCCTCTTAACCTTCCAGCACCGGGCAGGCGTCAGCCCCTATACTTCATCTTTCGATTTTGCAGAGACCTGTGTTTTTGATAAACAGTCGCTTGGGCCTATTCACTGCGGCTGACCTTGCGGTCAGCACCCCTTCTCCCGAAGTTACGGGGTCATTTTGCCGAGTTCCTTAACGAGAGTTCTCTCGCTCACCTTAGGATTCTCTCCTCGACTACCTGTGTCGGTTTGCGGTACGGGCCGTTGTCTTCTCACTAGAAGCTTTTCTCGGCAGTGTGACATCAGAAGCTTCGGTACTATTATTTCCCTCCTCATCACAGCTTGTCCTTATAGAAATAAGCATTTGACTCATCTCAAGACTTACTGCTTGAACAGACATATCCATCAGTCTGCACTTCTTAGCCTCCTGCGTCCCTCCATTGCTCAAACAAATACAACGGGTACAGGAATATCAACCTGTTGTCCATCGCCTACGCCTATCGGCCTCGGCTTAGGTCCCGACTAACCCTGGGCGGACGAGCCTTCCCCAGGAAACCTTAGTCATTCGGTGGACAGGATTCTCACCTGTCTTTCGCTACTCATACCGGCATTCTCACTTCTAAGCGCTCCAGCAGTCCTCACGATCTACCTTCAACGCCCTTAGAACGCTCTCCTACCAATACACCTTACGGTGTACTCCACAGCTTCGGTAGTATGTTTAGCCCCGGTACATTTTCGGCGCAGGGTCACTCGACTAGTGAGCTATTACGCACTCTTTAAATGGTGGCTGCTTCTGAGCCAACATCCTAGTTGTCTGTGCAACCCCACATCCTTTTCCACTTAACATACATTTTGGGACCTTAGCTGGTGGTCTGGGCTGTTTCCCTTTCGACTATGGATCTTATCACTCACAGTCTGACTGCCGAATATAAATGAATGGCATTCGGAGTTTATCTGAATTCGGTAACCCGAGATGGGCCCCTAGTCCAAACAGTGCTCTACCTCCATCATTCTTCACTTCGACGCTAGCCCTAAAGCTATTTCGGAGAGAACCAGCTATCTCCAAGTTCGTTTGGAATTTCTCCGCTACCCACACCTCATCCCCGCACTTTTCAACGTACGTGGGTTCGGTCCTCCAGTGCGTTTTACCGCACCTTCAACCTGGACATGGGTAGATCACATGGTTTCGGGTCTACGACTACATACTCATTCGCCCTATTCAGACTCGCTTTCGCTGCGGCTCCGTCTCTTCGACTTAACCTCGCATGCAATCGTAACTCGCCGGTTCATTCTACAAAAGGCACGCTATCACCCATTAACGGGCTCTAACTTGTTGTAGGCACACGGTTTCAGGATCTATTTCACTCCCCTTCCGGGGTGCTTTTCACCTTTCCCTCACGGTACTGGTTCACTATCGGTCACTAGGGAGTATTTAGCCTTGGGAGATGGTCCTCCCGGATTCCGACGGAATTCCTCGTGTTCCGCCGTACTCAGGATCCTCCTAGGTGCCTTCCAAATTTCGTCTACGGGGTTTTTACCCTCTTTGACTGACTTTTCCAAGTCATTCGACTATCTGAAAGAACTACCATATCGGAGTCCTACAACCCCAAGATGCAAGCATCTTGGTTTGGGCTGTTCCCTTTTCGCTCGCCGCTACTTGGGGAATCGATTTTTCTTTCTCTTCCTGCAGGTACTTAGATGTTTCAGTTCTCTGCGTCTACCTCGTATACGCTATGTATTCACGTATACGTAACATCCTATAAAAGATGTTGGGTTCCCCCATTCGGAAATCTCTGGATCATAGCTTACTTACAGCTCCCCAAAGCATATCGGTGTTAGTCCCGTCCTTCATCGGCTCCTAGTGCCAAGGCATCCACCGTGCGCCCTTATTCACTTAACCTTATAAGACCTT
>NZ_KE136354.1:898100-1199886 GCF_000406945.1 Enterococcus dispar ATCC 51266
GTTTCAGCAACTCTTATATCTTATCAGCTGACGTTTTGTTTGTCAACTGTTTTTTTCAAAAAGTTTTGAAAACTTTTTGAAATGATATTTCAGAAATGTACTAATTACTAAGCAACTTCGTTAGTTTAGCAATCATTGTTACAATTGTCAACAACTTTTTTCAAAAACATTTCAAGTTGTTTTCAACTGTGTGACTGCTTTGTCAACGTTGATTAATTTACCACTTCTATGCTTTTTGGTCAATAGTTTTATTTTTTACAAACGCTACTATTTTTATTGCAATAAAACGACTTATATTTTTCATTCGTAAATTTTGCGCTTTCATTTTTTAAATCAGAGCTAGAAGGATTCTATTAAATTAAATACGCAAGCAATTTCTTCTTTTGATTAGTTAAAATTCGTGATTTTTTTATTCTTTGCAATAAAAAATCTGAATAGACCCGTTTAGATCTAAAGCAATAACTTTGGTATATCGTCCTCATTCCTTATGAAAATCACATAATTTCTTTTCCTACAAAAAAAGGAGATTTTCATCCCCTTAGCTCACTTATTTATCACGCGTCAAAAATCGGATGCGTTTTCCTTCATCCCGATAGATAATCGTTTCTTCATTCAAATAAGAAAAAGTCAATCGATCCAATTCCGGTTCACTTATCATTTTTTCATATCCAGTAAAGATATCGTGAATATATTTTTTATAGGCATGCTTTTTCTTCAATCTTTTCTTCATGAGGCACCTTCCTTTTTCAAATCACTGCCATCTTACCAAATGTGTAGGTGATAGGACAAGTAATTTTAGTGATTTATATGAAGGATATGCTTCTCAGTAATTTAATATACAATACAGTTTTCTACCACTTTAATAATATCGTATAGATTATCGATAAGTAAATCAGCTTGGCTTTGATCGATTGGAAAGTCTTGTTTTAGTGCTAACGTGTACAACTGAGCAGCTTTTGCTGAATATATTCCAACTGGAGAATCTTCTATCGCAATACATTGATTACAATGCAAAGCTTCTTTTGAAATTTGGTATATTTCAGGATGAGGTTTGCTTTTTGTTAAACTTTCACCTGAAATAACGAAATCAAAAAACGATTGCAAATTATTTTGATGAATCATCGCTTCGATTTCACTTTTAGGAGAAGAAGAGGCTAAAGCGATTTTTATCTTCTCACGTTTTAGATACTTTAATACTGCTTTTACGTCACTTCTTAATGCTTTCGTAAAATCAATAGGATGTCGTTTGCGATACTTTTGATATTCTTTTTTTAAGAAAGAGCGGTTTTCTGTTATTGGAACTAACACTTGCCAAATCTCTGCCTCTGTTAATCCAACAAACTCTAGTTTATCTCTTGACCCTGGAATTAGATTTTTCTCTTTAAAAAAATTCATTCGTCTTTCAAAATAAAAACTTTCTGAATCGATTAAAACACCGTCCATATCAAAAATTACCCCTAATGTCATTATAATCTCTCCTTAACCATTAATAATTTCATGGATTAAACGTAATTCCAAATCCGAAATCTTGATGGTATATTCATTCTCAACATGACGAAAAGCACGATGTATCAGTTCCATCTCTGAACCCGCCTGTGTCACATAGTCTATTAAATCTGATTGTTCATCGACACTTTCTTTTCGTAAAATGCGCTCAATCATGCAACAACAGTGTAAATATAATAAAAATAGTTTACTATTTGATAATTCAATGCCCAAATTTTCTTCTGCTAAAGATACAGCGCTTTGCACCAGTCGCAAAAGTTTAGCAGCATCTAAAATTGTTAAATTCTCAATAATTTTATTAATGGAAAAGCTAAACATCAGCTGTTCTTTCAACACTTTATCCGTAATATCAAAATGATCATTTAAAATCATGACAAATTTTTCGATATCCGTACCATTAATTAGATGATCCAAACCAATATAAGGAATTTGTTGAATTTTAGGATTTTCTGTCCCGACAATCATAAGCACTTCATACATTTGAAAAGGATCTTCATAAAGTTTATTCTTTTCTAATTTATGATAATCATAAGGAATAATCGCCAACTCCTCACAATAATCCTCCAAACAATGTTCTAAAATTTCTTGAATTTGAATAGCTGAGCCCATGCCTGTATAACAACAGGTCAAAATAGCCTGTTTTTTTTCTTGTTTTGGTAAAATTAATTGCTTTTGAACTTTATTTTCGATCTCAATCTTCTGGCTAATTTCAGAAATCGACACCTGATTTTGCACTAAATGTCCAATTTCCAACACTAACGGAGTAGAAACATAATCAATAATCAGTAGTGGTCCTCTAATTTTATTTTGCAATCGTTCCCCCAATTGATTTAAAGAGCCCATATCTACCAACAATATTAAACCCGCATCTGTTCGATAATCATTGATAAAACGAATAACTTGTTCTTCTACTTTATCTAATGTGATATTTATTGGCATATCATAGGCATGAAAAATGTTTTGTTTTAGCATTCTGTTACCAACATTTGCCATACTACTAGCAGTGGAATAGCCATGAGCTAAAATAATACTTTTAATCTCTTTTTCTCGTGGTGTTATTTGCAGCCCATGAAAGTAAAAAGAAACAAAAATCAAATCCTCATCTTTGAAATCTTGATCTAATTGACGAGAAATATGCCCTAAAACCTTTTTGGCATACCAATAAGAAGTAGCCATCGAACTTGAAATAAGATGTAAGAGTTTATTTTTAATGGTTTGCCACTGGTGATTTTCAGCAATAGCGTCGGTATTATTTTTCCGATACAGATACTGGGCTAGTGCAATAACCCGATTCCCGTCTTGATCAAAGCCATAATTCTCGTGCATCCAATCAAACGTTTCTCGAATTTGATAGGTCAAAACAGAATAAAAAGACTCTTCACTTGCATAATTATCTTTAAAAATGAATTCGTCCATTAAGTTATTCACACGATTTACCATTGTTTCAATAAGATCTTTAATGGTTAAATCTTGGTTCTCTACTTTTTGATAAAGTTGTATCATCTGTTCAAATAATTGTCGGATTTGCTTGGCTTCAAAAGATTCTAAAAAAACTTGATTGGTCGTGTGAGGTAAATACTGGCGATCTGGTAAAGCCTTAATCGTCTTTTTTAGTTGTCCTTTTAAACGCAGTGCATTTTCAGCTGGTAAATCTTTTAGGCGGACACGAATAGCAGTGCTATTTTGTTTTTTGGCAAATGCACTACCACAAACGTATTTCACAATATTTTTAATTTTACCTACGTTACCTTCTAAGTCACTATTTAACAAAAAATCGACAAGTTGATAGCTCACATCCACCCGTTTGGATAAAATATTGGCTTCATTAATAAAAAAAGTATCAATTAATTGCATTCTTTCAGACTGCGGTCGTTGTTCATAGTTGGGAAGTGTGACGATAACTGGCAAACGACGTATGAAAGTTGGTAAAAAAGTTTGATAGACGTTTTCTGTAGTAGCAAAAATCAAACGGACATCAGCTTTATGCTTAATAGAATTGTCTCCCATCGGCGAAAATTCACCGCTATCCATAAAGGTAAATAATTTTTCTTGGCCTTCATCTGATAAACGATGTACTTCATCTAAAAATAAAATACCAGTATTCGCTTTTTCGATAAGACCAACATGATCTTTTTCTGCCCCGGTAAAAGCTCCTTTAACGTGGCCAAACAAAGCTGATGATAGCAGTTCCGGATTATTAAAGTATTGCGCACAGTTATACGCAATAAAAGGAGCCTCTTTTGGAATGACTTTTTCTGAAATAGCATATTCATGAATCTTTTCAGCTAGAAAAGTTTTCCCTGAACCGCTGCTGCCAGATAAAAGAATAGGCAAACCATTATCAGGATATAAAATTGCTGTTTTTACTTGGTCAACTGCTTCTTTTAGACTACCTTTAGCACCAATCACAGTCTCTAAAGCATTTTGTTTTTCCAATATAAATAATTCTTCCCAACTTTCATACTCTGAACTCTTCACTATAATCCCCGCTTCAGCTAATGCCGCAATGTGCAAAAAAGAAACAGGATACCCTTTAACTTTTACGAGTATTCCTTCTTTTAATCCCTGATTTAAATAAGAACTTATTGTACTGCGGTTTAAGCCTACTTTTTCACTAATAACTGAAGCTGAAAAATCAGCTTTATCATGATTTGCATAGTTTTGAGTTAACTTTTTAATATATACTTCTACTTTTTGATTCATGATAATCACCACCTAAGTTCTTTTATTAAAACTATTGTAAGAGATTTTACAACCGCTTTCAATACGATGAAAGAAAAGCCGAGGCTAATGCCCCAGCTTATGAAAGTTTAATACTCTAATTTCCACATATAACGACGTTTAGTTAAAGGATGTTGCCGGGCTTTTGCTAATTCTTCAGCATAGACACGGAAAACTGCGGTAATGACAAATGGGTTAAAGTAATCTAAGACTTCCTTTTCAATATAAGCAGATAAGCCCCAATCTAGCGCATCCACAACTTCTGTTTTGGCATCAAAGCGATCTAAGAAAGTTAGTGCTCGTGCATCGATTGATCGCGTACGTCCATCATTCATTAATAAGATGAATGGAACGTTCTTGTCTGTAATTTCAAAAGGACCGTGGAAGAATTCTCCAGCATGAAATGTCCCTGAATTAATCCACTGCATCTCCATTAATAAACAGATTGAACTTGAATACGCTACTTCATGAGTAGCGCCTGAACTCATGACATAGATTACTTTTTCATCTTTGAAACGCGACGCGAATTTTTTAGCTTGGGAGCGAGCGCCTTCAGCACTTTCTTGGGATAAATCATAAATTTTACTGAAGCCAGCCATCATTTTATCGTAATCCGCGTAACCTTCAATCTGATTTAACAATTCTACTGCTAATTGCAAACAATAACCTGTTTTTTCGAGTTTTGCAGCATAATTTTCAGAAAAACGGTGGTAAATGACATAATCTGCATCTTTTGTTAGCGGAGAGTCGACGCTACGTGTTAAACTAATAACTGTGGCACCTTTTTCTTTGGCTACTGCGTTAGCTTGGACAGTTTCAGGAGTGGTACCTCCTAATGAAGCTGAAATAACAACAGTGTTCTCGTCGACAGAACGAGGTGTCGCGTAATTAAATTCATTCGCAGTAAAGTGACTCACGCGTAATTGATTAGCGTTTTGATCTAAAAAATATTTTGCTGGATATAAATCGGCTTTTGATGCACCACAACCTACAAATACAATCGATTTTACTTCTTTATTGCTAATAACCTCTTTTACAATCTCTTTTGGACCTAATTTTGAATTCATGCTTGAATTCCTCCTCATAACTTTTTTATTTTCACCTTATTCAGGTTTGTCCCTTAACTAAAAATTCCGCATACACTTAGTAAAATACCGCCCACAATACAAATCACTAACATTAAGCCTGTGCGTACTTTCTTTTGTAATAACCAATACATGAAAAATGTTAATCCTAATGGAATCAATTGCGGCATAATATTATCTAAAACATCTTGTAAGACAAAAGCCTTACCAAATTTTAAAGGTGTAGTAATACCAATCATGCTGGCAATCATAGCGCCAATTACCATTAAGCCTACAATAGTACAAACATACATAACCTTATCCATCAAACCTTCTTGATAGAGTTTAGCAAGATATTTATTGCCAGTGTTATATCCGATCTTTCCACCATAGTACGTTACAAAAAATGAAGGTAAAAATGAGATAATCATCGCTAAAATTGGTCCTAAAATACTACCTTGTTGTGCTAAATTAATTCCAAAACCAAAAGCCAATACACGTACTGTTCCTTGGAAAAAGGAATCCCCAATGCCTGATAACGGCCCCATTAAAGAAGTTTTCAAGGCCCCAATTGCTTCAGGATTAAAGTTTTCTTGATCTTCAGCATATTGCTCTTCCATTGAAGCAGCTAAGCCCAAAACAAATGCACTTGTTTGCGGCGTACAATTGTAGTAAGCCATATGTCGTTCGTATGCTTCTATTTTTTTTGGAGTATCTTCTGGTTTATCATAAATTTTGTCAATAATAGGCGCAATGCCATACATAAAGCCCATGTTCATTTGACGTTCATAATTCCATGAAGCTTGAATTGCCCATGAGCGCCAGAAAAATTGCCAATATTTCCAACTGTTTGGATCTTTTTTTGTCATTTGTTAAACTCCTTTCTACAAATCATCTAAAGGATCAGGTTCATTTTGACTCATACTATCTTTTTTACCGCCAAAATTTACTTGAGCCATCACAAAAGCGACAATACAGGCAAAAGCAGCAACTCCGGTTATACTCAATCCCGAATAGGCTGTAATCAGAAATCCTAGTAATAAAAACGGAACCATTTTTTTAGTCAACATAGTCTGTAATAATAAAGCAAACCCATATGCTGGTAAAATTTTACTTGCTACCGTCAGTCCACTGGTCAACCAGGCTGGAATAATATCCACAATGCTTTTAACCAAATCTGTTCCAAAGTAAATTGCTAAGAAAATCGGGATAAAATACATTAAAGAATACAAAACCGATCCATAGATGATATGAATCCGTCTGGCACTACTAAATTTCCCATCAGAAATTAAAGTATCAGCTCGGTGCGTTAAATTAGATAAAACCGTTCGCATTAAAATGCCTAGCATTTGACCTAAAACAGAGATTGGAATAGCAATAGTTAATGCCGTTTCAGCATTGGAACCAGACAAGATAGCAAAAGCTGTCGCAATGATAGAAGCCATATTCATATCTGGTGGTGCCGCAGCGCCAATGTTTACCAGACCTAAAGACATTAACTCCAACGACGCCCCAACCATTAACCCTTTTTCCAAATCTCCTAATACTAAACCAACCAGCGTACTGACAATCAAAGGCCGTTCAAAGTTCAGTCTACCTAACAGTCTAGAGTCCAGAATACAAAATATTCCGATTAACCCCAGGGCAATCGATTGAAACAACATAGCGCAAACCCCTTTCTTTTAAATCATTGTATTTAAATCTTCTTTTTTAGAAGTTGGAACTTGCTGCATAAACTGTGCAACTCCCATTTCTTTCAATGCTTTAGCATCTTCAATTTCACTATCTGTTAAAAAAATTGCGTTACTGAATTGCTTGGCACCTTCTTTTTTTATAATGCCTCCGTAATTAATGGCATTGATTTTAGGATAGCTTTGGCAGAATGTGCGGACATCTTTGGTATTTCCAAAAATCATCATGATATTCTCGTTTAATGTTTCAACCTTTGACATCTTGCTAAGAGTATTTTCAACGGTAAAAATATTCAATTTAATCCCCTGTGGCTTAGATAGTTCAAGAGACATTTTCTTAAATTCATCATTCGCCGCTTCGTTGTTGACAACAATGATCCGGTTTATTTGTAAAGACTTACTCCAAGAAAATACAACTTGTCCATGTAATAATCGATGATCAATGCGTACGAGTTTGATCATAGATCATCACCTCCTTTTCCTGATGTTTGTAGTAGGCGACTACAATCGATTAAAGAATTTTGACTTTCTGTAATAATTGTTTGCAAATCACTAGAATTAATTTCATCTACTTGTGTGGCAATGGAAATCACAAGTGGAAGGTTCATCCCCGTGATAAGATGTATTTCAGGATTTCCCTTTAAAAGCGTTAACATTTCATTATTCACGCTACCACCTAAAATATCGGTTAGAATAAATAAATTTTTTGTCCCCCTTTTTTTGATAAAGCGTTGCATTTGTTTTTCAATCGACTCATCTTCATCGCGATAGGCCGATAATGCATAGATATTATTTGCTGGTCCTAAAATCATTTCAGCAGTTTGTTTTAAGCCTTGAGATAGTTCTCCATGACTTGCTAGAATGATAGTATTCATATTTTCTTCCCTCCTTACTGACACTTTATTACAAGCAAGATATGTGCCAAGTTTTGTTTGGCATAAAAAAACCGTCACCACGCTTTTCCCCCAACACTTTCAACACATCGCCTGCTTATGTAGATAGTGTTGAGATGTATATTAAAATGTGTTGAAAGAGTCCATCTTCTTTATTGCGACTTATTACCTTCAGAATTACAGAAGAAAATTTTCAACTTTCCTAGAAAAAAACACTTCAATTGTGACAAATACATCAAATATGCTAAGGACTGCAAATATCCATGGGCCATCCATATTGTATGTTTTACCTGATAACAAAAGTTGAACGGACTCCTTCAGCTCTTAAACAAGAGACTTGATATATTGATATTATTCATTGTTGAAATCATATAATTCCTTTACATACAAAAAAAGCAGTCATCAATAATTGATGACTGCCGAGATTTATTTTGTTTATTTTGGTGCAACGTACGTTACATTATTGGAACGTGCGATACTATTTGGAATAATGCGATATGAAACCGTTGAGGGACTTACAACATTTCCTTCTGAGACTAAGATTCCATCAGGACCAACCGCTTCGACAAAAGCTACATGTCCATAAGCTGAGCTAGAACCGGCGATACCAGGATGGAAACTTACAGCATAGCCTACCTTTGGCACAGCAGTTGTTTTATAGCCTAACCGTGAACCTTTTTGGCCCCATTCACCACCATTGCCCATGAAGTTATCGACATGACCACCAAGCTGGGTAATTCGGTTGTATACATACCAAGTACATTGCCCCACTGGATATGAGCCCGAAGTATTGTAGTTTTTACCATTATAATCCGGGAAAATCATCTTGTTTCGATAGTAAGCCGGAATATTTTGGCGGGATTGAATAATCATTCCTGTTTGCGTTCCTTCAGGTGTTTTGGGTTCATCGTATTGCGTAAGATGATACGCCGCAATAATAGAGTTTAATTTGTTACTATATTGAGTATCGGTCGCGTATTTTCCCATTAAGTGATTAGTCGCTTGTAAGTAATTCCCTGCTTCTGATCGCCATGCATCTTGATAAAAGCTATCGTTACCAGCGATACCTCCACGGATTAATTCAACGTAATCTTCTAGTGATTCTTTGTAGCTAGGATAACTTCTGAAATTAGCCGTAATTTGATACAATTCACCATTGCCCTTATCCTCCATGGTCTTCATCGCAACAGAAGAACCCGAATGGGAACCTTTAATACCAAATAAATTGTAATACGGGGCTTGGGATAAGCCACTTCCACCAGAGCCACTTTCTAAAATAGCTTGCGCAATCATGACAGAAGCAAAAACATCATATTTCAAGCCTAATTCTCTTGCATTATCTGCAATTGTATCGATAAAACGCTGCGTAATCGGATTTTTCTTAAAATCAATTGTAGCAGCGTAGCTTGCCAAAGTTTTTTCGCCTTTTTTAGTTAGTTTCAAATCGGTAGGCATGCTTATAGCAAATGTTGGATTTTCAATCACGCCATACTTTTCCGTTAACAATGAACTTTCTTTTTGATCAGCTTGTTTCTCTCCATCAGCTTCGATTTTCACCACACCAGCGGCATTTACTTCATAACCTTGAAGGGTAAAAATTTGAACGCCAGGTAATGCTTTAGAATTTGTTTCATTAGTCTCGCTTTTTTCTTTATTAGCATTTGCTTGATTTTTCTTAGCTTCTTCTTTTAATTCGCGTTGCTCTTTTAGTGCTTCGTGATTTTCATCTGTAGCCATCATATATTTTCCTTGACCCAAATATACAGCCACTTTGTTCACTTGCTTATCTTGCCAAAAAAGCAAATCTCCCGGTTGCGCTTTTTCAAGTGAAATTTCTGAACCAACTTTTTTCATTTCTTCATAAGTATCACCCAGGGCTGCACCGAATATTTCGCGATACAAATAATTAGGCAAGCTTAGATTGTTGAAGGCGTCCGGTGCTTTTCCATCCTTTTCAAAAGGCTTATTCAAAGTTTTTAAGGCAGCGGCAATCAATGCTGCTTGTTTTTTATCTTTAAAACTACTCAATAATGGCAATTCGAAACCATTCAAATTGGAATCCGTCAAGCTGTCGACAACCAAATTACTATCTAGTTGCTTAGAGCTTTCAGTTTGGTTAGGTCCTTGCGTATCTTGTTTTGACGTTGTTGCCTGGCTAGTACTAGGTTTTGGTTTTTTATTATGACTTGTGACATTTGGTTTGTTGGTAACTGGTTTGTTGACAGCCGGTTTATTTTGCGCTGGTTTATTGGGTGTTGGCTGCGGCTTAGGATCTGGCTTTGGTTTGGGATCCGGTTTAGCAGCTTCTGCCTTTACTAAAGCATTGATTGCCTTTTGCAAATCGTTTTGGGCTTTCCCAACTTGATCAATTGTTGCATCCTCATTTTTCAATATTCCGTTTGCAATCTGGATTTGTGTTTGTAATGCTTTAAAAGAAGCTGGTGTATAGTCGCTGGCATTAAAAGTAGCCGCTTTTGTTAGTAACCTTTGTAGATTAGATTTATCTGCTTTAAACTCTAGGCCGTTTAAAAGAATATTGATATTTTCCGCACATGTTGTCACACTAACTTGGTCCGCTTCATTATCAGCCAACAATGTTTTTGCTTGATCATATAATTCGGCAAAACGTTCACTAGGATAAGTTGATGGACGATATTGTTGCGCATTTGCTATTGCTTCTTCCAAAAGTTTAAACTCTTGTTCCAATTTTGTTTTATCAACCACCACAGGTGAAGGTTCAGGAACTTGTTCTTCACTACTCTCTTGGTTTACTGTTTCCGTTGTATTTTCTTGCTCTGCTTGACTAGAACCACTAGTAGCAGCTACATTTGCATAAGCTGGCGCGCTTTGAGAAAACAATACCAACAACACACTAAATGCTGAAAGTGCACGTCTCAAACGCAAACTATTTCTTTTTTTCATAGAGCAACCCCCTTTTATTACCTCGCTATTATATTATCACAAATTCTCATTAAATTCTAAGCAAGAACGACCATTAAATTAAAATAACTAACGTAACGATAACAAGATTGCAAAAAAAGAATCCTACAGTCCCATGGGATACAGTAGGATTCAGATTAAGACGGGAGCAATTCAACCATTTTTAATAAATAAATTTCATTATTTTGACGCTAGTTTTTCTAAAAACAAAAGTATAAATAACTTTATTTTTCAAAATACAATTGGTAAGCATTTCGCATACCAGATGGAATAGGAAAATGAACTTGACCACAATAAATAAAACCTAACGTTTCAATCGTTTTAATCATCGGCTTATTTTCAGGGTATGTATCAATTCTGATATCCTTGTAACCTTCTTCATGAGCCACTTCTATTAATTCTCCTAAAAAGCGACGCGCAATACCTTGTCCAGTAAAGTTTTTATTTACAGCCACACGATGAATGGCAATATAGCCGTTAGAATCTTCTTTGATCCATTTACCCGTAATCGCACTATATACAGGATCAACGCCTTTTACAAGACTGGCAACGGCGACAATTTTTCCCTGGACGATGGCGATCCAACAAAAACGATTGACAATGTCTGTCGCCATTTGTTTACTATCGGGACCATAGCCGTTTTGCCATTGCGGTAATCCTTGTTGCTGCAGTGAAATACGGCCATCTTCAATTATCTTCATAATATCTGGTAGAATATTTAACGTAGCTAACTGTATTTGCATTTTAAACTCCTTTACTAAAATAGACGAAAAGAACTAATGGGATAAAAACGTAAACGAAATGCTCCGATAATTTCATCTCGATGAATCGATCCAAAATTACGACTATCCGTGGAATGATCGCGATTATCACCTAAGACAAAATACTCTCCTTTGGGAATTTGATAAATAAAATTATCCATTTCCCATACCATGTCTCCGGTTTTAAAATTTTCATTTGTAGCTTTATCATCAATGTATAAATCGTTATTCTTGTACTCAATTTTTTCACCTGGCAGACCAACTACGCGCTTAATAAATTTTTCTTCTTCACTAAATTGATCAGGATTTTTCAATACTACGATACTAAAGCGTTGCAATTTGCCAATTTTCAATGCGAAGCCACGATCACTGTCATAAAGAGTTGGTGCCATAGAAGACCCGTCCACAATTACAGGTGAGAAAATGAATATTCGAATGATTACTAAAATGGCAATAAAACCACCGAAAATCCCGATATCTCGAAGCGATATCTTCATTTTTTTCATATACACCCTCCTTTGACAGATTTAATTGAGTTGAAATGGTTAAAACAACATTAAAAAAATATTAATCAATACGAAAGCCGCACTATAATGTGTAACTTCTCATAATTAATATATAACAACCCTATCGCCATTTCAATGAATATCCTTTTATTGTAGAAGATAAAAAAGCTGAGCGGCGTCGTTCAGCTCTTAAGCGATTTATCAAGTTGTCGTCTTAGTGCCGTAGAAAGTTCGTTCGTGAAGCTAAATCCCAATAACCTTAGTATATCATCTTATCCCTTGTAAAAATCCTATAATCTTTTTACTCATAAAAAAAGATTGCACTAAAAAGTGCAGTCTTTTTTATTTTATGCAATAGTTTTTAATTGCCCACGAAAGTCAGCAATTGTTTTGTATCCTTTTGCTTTCATAATAGCAGTTAACTCTTCTTGCAACCGATCAAAAATCATTGGGCCTTCTTTTTGTAGCTGTGTACCTACTTGGAGCATCGTTGCACCACATAATAAATGTTCGTAGGCATCTTGACCCGTTATAATGCCGCCGGTTCCAATAATTTTAATTTCAGGCTTTAGCCGGGTATAAAATGCCCGCACATTGGCTAACGCTGTCGGTTTTACATATTCCCCACCAATTCCACCAAAGCCATCTTTGGGCTTAATGACAACTTGATCACTAGTTGGATCAATATACAATCCATTACCAATACTGTTAATGGAATTCACATAAGTTAGCGGATATTTATTTAAAATTGCTGCCATTTGATCAAAATGAGCCATATCAAAATACGGAGGTAATTTTACCCCTAACGGTTTAGTGAAAAATTCAAAGATCCGCGATAATGTTTTATCTGTCAACTCAAAATCATAGGCAACTTGTGGTTTCCCTGGAACATTGGGACAAGACAAATTCAATTCCGTTACACCTTTAAAATCACTTGCTTCAATTTCTTTTAACATAGCAATATTCTCTGCTACACTCATACCCGCTACTGAGAAAAATAGTGGTCGTTCTGTTCTTTCTTGTTGTTGTAAAGCATACTCCAAATAATATTTAAAACCTAGATTAGGAAGGCCCATTGAGTTAATACTGCCTAAGGGAACGTCAAAGTATCTTGGTGCAGGATTGCCATCTCGTTTTTCCGGCGTGGCACTTTTCATAATATATGCTCCTGCGTTTGAAACAGCCAGCTCATCAAGTTCACTAGTCGTCATACAATGGACGCCAGATGCGTTCATAAAAGGGTTATCAAAATCAAAATCTAAGAAGTTGGTGGTTAACACAAAATCGCCTCATTTCATTTGGTTGGCCTTAGCATAGCGATTTTTTAATATAAATTCAATAGTATCTTTAGTAACTCTGCAAAAAACAACAGATTCGTTCGCCTTTACCTATTTTTAGAAAACAGATGATTTACAAATAGACAAAAACAAGTTATTATTTGAAAAGAATTCTAAAAGGGGTTGCTGTTATGAATGAAACGCGTAGTAAACAAGAAGTTGAAGAGATTAAAGAGCGTATTTTAACTGCTTTAGAAACTGTGATTGACCCTGAATTAGGGATAGATATAGTCAATCTTGGTCTAATATATGATATTGAATTTGAAAGCGAAACTGGTGAAACAATCATCAAAATGACGTTAACTACAATGGGCTGTCCTTTAGCAGATATTTTAACCGATCAAATTCATCAAGCTTTAGTTGAGGTGCCAGAAGTTACCAAAACAGAAGTAAAGTTAGTTTGGTATCCAGCTTGGACAACTGACAAGATGAGTCGTTATGCCCGAATTGCCTTAGGGATTCGTTAGACTTTATACTATCTAAAAAGCGTATGCGTCACACAACTTGGTGAAACGCATACGCTTTTTTTCTGTTGCGATACTTTGCTGGAACAAGCAAATACTTAGTAGCCTATTTTTGCGTGTTAGCTCTTTTTAATCGGATTAATTTATCACATTCTGTAATTGCTAAGATGATAACTCCTGCAATAAGTGCAATCCCCCATTCCAATGGCGATAAAGCACCTGTATAAAACCAAGTTTGCATAATTGGCAGGTACGTTAACATGAGTTGCAATAAAAGCATGACCCCAATGATCACAAAAGCTTTCGGATTTGTAAAGAAGTTCTTGGAAAAAAGCGGCGCTTTCGTGCGGATATTGAACAAGTAAAAAATCTTACTTAAGACAACAATATTAATCATCATCGTACTAGCAACTCTGGTTGTGACACCTTGTGAAAGTAACCACTCATAAGCGACAAGGCTTATAGCTCCTACTAAAATTGAAACATATCCCATTTGAAAAATATCATGACGATTAAAAATCTTTCCCTTTGCTTGGCGTGGTTTTTTTGACATAATATTTTTTTCTGCCGGTTCAAAAATGAAGGCAAATTGAATTGTAATCGCCGAAACCATGTTAATCCAAAGAAGTTGAGTTGGCTGTAATGGCATGTCTTTTTGCAATAAGATTGTAAAAGCAATAATCAAGCCTTCTGCAAAAGAAGTGGGAAGCAAAAAGAGAATACTTTTTTTGATATTGTCATAGATGCGCCTACCTTCACGGATAGCAATAGCCATTGTTCCAAAATTATCATCAGTTAAGATCATATCTGCTGAATCTTTGGCGACATCTGTCCCCTTTTTGCCCATTGCAACACCGATATCAGCTTTTTTTAAGGCAGGTGCATCATTGACTCCGTCTCCTGTCATGGCAGTTACTAAACCATTTCGTTGCAAGGCGGCGATAATTTCCAACTTGTTTTTAGGCGTCGTACGAGCAAATACTTGATTCTCAATTACCGCCTGCTCCAGTTCGGATGAAGACATTTGATCTAGTTGCCCACCAGTCACAACTGAAATTTCCGGTGCCAAATTCAATTTTTCAGCCACAGCTTTTGCTGTTAGCGGATGATCGCCAGTAATCATTTTAACTTGAACCCCTGCCCGGTTCATCTCTTTTAAAGCAGGAATAACGGCCTCTTCAGGAGGATCAATGATTCCAGCCACCCCTAAAAAGTTAATACCCGTTGCTAAAAGCTCTGGTGTAATTTCAGTGATATTTGCCGGGACAAATTTGTAGCCAACCGCTACAACACGTTTACCTTGTTCGGACAAAGTAGTGACTTGTTGCAACCAGTATGGCTCATCAAACTTTGATTCTGCATGAGCTTTTGCCATTAAAAACAGTTTATCAGGGGAGCCTTTAATAAATAGCAAACGTTGCTTTTCTTTAGTTTCGACAAGTTTGGCAATATAACGATAATCTGAGTCAAAAGGCAACATATCAATTTCTTTATACCTCGGTTGATTGGGAAATTGAAATTGCTTATAATAAAGTGTCAGAAAGGCTCCATCAGTTGGTTCTCCATTAATCTTCCAGCCGTCTTCTTGAACTAGAACAGTATCATTTGCTTCAAAACCAGCTTCTAAAAACAACTTTAATTCTTCATCTAACAAAACAGTTTTATTTTCACTGGTAGTGATGTTGCCAATTGGTGCATACCCATCACCAGTAACACTTAACTTACGTTTTGAGAGGATGATTTCTTTAACTGTCATTTCATTCTTGGTTAAGGTTCCGGTTTTATCTGTAGCAATAACGGCCACCGAACCTAATGTTTCAACAGCGGGTAACGTTTTGACGATGGTGTGATTTTTTTGGCCATATCACTTACTCCCATCGCTAAAACGACAGAAGTTGTCGCCGGTAACCCTTCTGGAATTGAACCGACAATCATCGTCACAACAGCTAAAGAAAGAACTGAAATTGCATAAGTTTCTAACAACAGACTAATAATGAACAAAAGAATGGAAGTACCAATAATTATCCATGTAATTCCCTTACCTAAATTATCAATTTCCTTCATAAGGGGTGACTTTTGTCTTTTCGTCTGTGAGACTTCGGTTGAAATTTTACCAATTTCACTTTTTGCCCCAGTCCCAATAACAATCCCAATCCCGCTGCCAGCTGTCACAGAAGTTGATGCAAAAGCCAAATTTTTTCTTTCTGCCAAAGGCGTACCAGCATCGCAAATTTTTGCGGAAATTTTTTCCACTGAATCCGCTTCACCAGTTAATGACGATTCTTGAATGCGTAAATTATCCGTTTCCACCATACGCAAGTCAGCAGGAACGTTATCACCAGCTTCTAAAAAGACCACATCTCCTACTACTAATTTTTCTGCTGCGATATCTTGCCGGACACCATCGCGATAGACGGTAGCTTCTTGTGATAACAAATTTTTAATTTTTTCCAATGCATCCGCCGCACTTGCTTCTTGATAATAGCCAATCAAGACGTTGACAATGACTACAATCGCTATAATAATCGCGTCAGAAGTATGTCCCATTACCAAAGTCAACGCAGCAGCAAATAGCAAAATGTAAATAATCATATTATGAAACTGGCGCAATAATAATTTCCACTTGGGCGTCTTTTGACTGCTTAATTGATTCAATCCCTCTTTTTCTAAACGACATTTTGCTTCTTGGCTATCAAGTCCTGTTTCTATATTTTTTAGACCGTATCTATTTAATACTTCTTGTTCTTCTAATTGAAAATCTTGATATTTTTCCATTGTTGGTTAAGCTCCTTCAAATTTTAAATAAACGACAAATAAGCCCCTCATTGGTTAAATACAACCGCAGACGTGCTTTGTTTACTCAATTAAAAAGTAAGCCATACCAACTAAATATCTCTGCTCTCCTTCAGGCGAGTCTTCGTCCAAAAAAACCATCCCCTTTCCTATAAACTAAAGATAAATAATGAGTAAATTAAAATTTATCCTTTCCATTCAAAATAGCACATGTTATCCCAAAAGGAAAAATTTCCCTGCAAAAATTGAGATTATCTCTTTAATTTTATATTTTTCTTAAATTTCCGTATAATTTTATTGGATCATGATAAAAACAAGCGAATTATTCTCATTTAAGCCATCTTCAAATTATGGGTAGCAGATACAAAATATTGATTATACTGTTTCCCTTCAATTCTTCACACTAACAAAAAAACGAACTCTTCCAAAGATTAAGAAGTGCTAGCAATAATAAAGCTAAAGAACTTTTTAATCATTCGAATAGTCCGTTTATCTGGGATCTTTATGTTTCGGAATTTTTATTAATTATTTATGCGCCTTTTTCTTTGTCATTTTTATTTCAGGAAAAACTCCTGTTGCCTTAAAGGTACGTTGATCATCTTCGCTGGCAAAGCGGCCGATAATTGATTGAGTAGGAACAAAATCAACAAACGCATTTTCGTCGACTTCTAAAATCGCTTGTTCCAAATCATATAATTCATATCGTGTAACGACCATCATAATCATCTTACCTTCTACACCTGAATAGCCTCCCATAGAAGGCAGCAATGTCATTCCACGAAAAATATGCTCGGAAATATTTTGGCCAACTTTATCAGGCTTCGTTGTGATAATAAAGGCAGTGACTTTTTGATGACTCGTATGAATCGCATCTACAACATGACTCATTGCATAAATAGAAATGATGGTATATAAAGCACTTTCCCAATTAAAGATGAAGCCAGCGATTAAAACGATAATGCCATTTAACAATAACATAAAATTACCGACAGTTTTACCAGTGGTATTTGATAAAATCAAAGAAACGATATCTAATCCACCTGTTGTAAATCCAAGCTTCAAAGACAAACCACCACCAACACCTAATAATACACCCCCAACAATGGCATTCATCAAAATGTTATTTGTGACTTCTCCTTGCGGGATAATGATCGTAAATAATGAAACACTAATTACATTCATAAAACTCCAAAAAGTCGCAGCTTTTCCCAATTTTAAAAAGCCAACGATAAAAATTGGAACATTTAATAGAAAAATGAAAATACCAGTATCAAAAGTGATACCAAAGTATTGTCGACCTAAAGAAACAACAATTTGTGCCACACCGTTCATTCCTGCGGCCAGTACTTGAGCGGGGATTAAAAAGAAGTTCAGTGCTACAGCAGCAATTACGCCCGAGAGCAAAACAACTCCAATTTTTTTCATCATTTCCATTTGTAGATGCTGCTGCCAAACTTTTGTCACAACCTTCAATCTCCCTTTGCAATAAATTATTTTACTGTCGACAACGACAAAGTTATTCCATTTCTAATATAGCAGTTGTCGCTTTTAATGCAATCATTTTACCCACTTTTTATTCCCAAAAAGACAATAAATTTTTCTTTAATTCCTGGCGATTGTGAATTGGCAAAAAATGACGCCAATGAGCGGGGAAAAGCACCTGATAATCTGTCCTTTCAAACCGTTGATCAACTAACAAAACTACACCAAAATCATTTTGATCACGGATCACCCGTCCAGCAGCTTGCAGCACTTTATTCATTCCAGGCAAACGATAAGCATAATCAAAACCTTTTTGTGCACCATAATATTCCTTAATCAGCTCTTGTTCATGATTAATCTGGGGCAAACCGACAGTGACTACCATACTACCAATTAAGCGGGTACCTTTTAAATCAATTCCTTCAGAAAAGACGCCCCCCAATACACAAAAACCGACTAAAGATGTTGCGGGTTCGGCGACAAATTCTGCTAAAAAGTCCTCTCGCTGCGTTTCGGTTAATTCCGTATTTTGAATTATAGCCCGTATCTCAGGATAGGTTGTTTTAAAAGTTTCTGCCACTAAATCCAAATAGGCATAAGAGGGTAGAAAAACAAAATAATTACCATTTTTTGCTGTCACCATTTCATAAATTGCCGCCACCAAATCTGACAAACTATTTTCTCGCTGCTTATAAGTTGTCGGAATATAGTCTAATAAGAGCAATGCTTGATGTTCTGGGGGAAATGGGCTGGGCAAACGATAACGCAAAGCATCTGCTCCTCCACCTAAAACATCTTGATAATAACCTAGCGGAGTAAAACTAGCGGAAAATAAGACCGCCCCTTTCCCTTTGGCTAACATTTGTTCCAAAAAAGGAGCAGGATCTAAACAAAACTGTTTAATAGTCACGTCTTGATATTGCCGCGTAACAGTAGTTATATAATGATCATCATACAGTTCACTGATTTTAAGATAATTTAAAACAGTAAAATAATAATTGAGTGCTGTTTCCTGCGCCTTATTTTCCGGATTTTCCCCTAACCATTCTTGAAGTTTTTCACTGACTTTATACAACTGTTTGTTCAAGCTATCTGCAGGCAAAGTTTGGGCAAAAAAATTATCCTTTTTTTCTGCTACAGCTGTTTCAATTAAGGTAAATTCATCATCTAATTTTGTGAGGCTACGACGTAATTTATGATCTTGTTTTGGCAACATATTCAACAAATGTTCGCCGCTTTGACGATTAATCGCTGCTGAATACATTTCTTTTGAACGCGAAACAAGATTATGTGCTTCATCAATTAAAAAATAATAGTTCTCATTTTCCTCTTCAAAAAAACGCCGTAAGTATACAGTTGGATCAAAAAGATAATTGTAATCCCCTATAATGACATCACACCACAGGCTAACATCTAATGAAAGTTCAAACGGACAAAGGGTATGCTTTTTTGCATATACTTCAATAACAGAACGGGTAATCTGATTTTCATGATGCAATAAATCCCATAAACCCTCATTAATACGGTCGTAGTATCCGTTGGCAAAAGGACAATGCTCTGGAGTACAGTTTCGTTCTGTTAAAAAACAAATTTTGTCTTTTGCCGTTAAAGTTACACTTTTTACTTCAGCACTACTTTGAGCGCTAAGCGCTTTTAGCGCATCCTCTGCTACTTGGCGTGTAATGGTTTTGGCCGTTAAATAAAAAATGCGGTCATTGTTTTCTTCCCCTAAGGCTTTTAGCGCAGGAAAAAGTGTTGAAATAGTCTTACCTGTCCCAGTTGGCGCTTCAACAAACAAGCGTTGTTGTGTTTTCAAGGTTTTGTATGCTGCAATAGCCAATTCCCTTTGTCCTGTACGAAATTCATCAAATGGAAATTGGAGCAACTGTAATGAAGTATTTCGGACTCTACGCCAATTATTTTGAAATTCCAGCCATTTTTGGTATTCATTAATTAAATCAGAAAAAAAATCTGCCAATTCCGAAAATTGGAATATTCGCACTTCTTTTGTGATTTTTTCTTCTATAGTTTGGAAATAGGTTAATTGAACACTTATTGTTGCCAATTCTTGTTGTAATGCGTAAATATAAGCATAGACCATCCCTTGATAGAAGAACAATTCTTTTTGCTCTGAAGCCAATTCTTCAAAAGGAGTCTCAGAGGTTTTAATCTCATCAATGACATAACCTGCCTCGTCTTGAAATATACCATCAGCGCGGCCCTCTACTGTTAATTCATCTTTTGCTACTTTTAGAGTATATTTCAAAAAGACTTCTTTTTGATAATCCTCCCCCGCAGCTTTTTGCAAACGGCGATGAATTTTGGCGCCTTCTTGTGCAGTATGGCTACTAGTATGACGACTGTCGATACTGCCGCTGCGTAAAATAAACTCTACTAATTTTCGAACAGACACGCGAGCACTTTGCAAAAGACCACCTCCTATCACTGAACTTGAAAGAAAAATTTATCACACCGCGTTTAAAAGCGCAAAAATCAGTGTGCAATTTTTTGAAATACAACTCAATTTAACAGAAATTATATGGAGAAACAACTGTTGAATTGAAACGACTAAAAAGCTGCAGCATCACTGCTACAGCCTTTACACAAGGTGGCCTCAACTTAAGAAACAGAATCTAGCTTTTATTTCCGTTTTCTGATTTCTGCTAAAAACTTTTTAATGATTGAAGTATCTATTCCAAGTTTACGATAATTTTCCAAAATGGATTCTACTTCTAACCACAAATAACCTAAATAAAATACCCATAACATTGCAACGCCGGTACTTGCTGGTAAAATAAAGGCTACTGGTACAAAAAAAAGCAATAAAAACATACTTGCGAGCTTACGGATAATCCCATTAATGCCAATCCGAGAAGATACCGTCTTGGTTAGCGTTGCTGCGACCATCCCACTAAAAAAATCGAAAATCATAGCAATAGCCAAAACTGCAACAACGTTAAAAATACCCGTCTGCTCCAAAAACAATAGAAATTGCCAAAATTGATGATACATTTTCATCTCCTCCTTCCTAGTAACAACGAAGAAGAGGAAAGAAATGTCAAATACTATTCAAAAAAAGTATCTGTTTCTGGGGTCACAATTGCGATTTCATAATTTGCTTGCGGACAAACCTTTTGGATATTCTCACAAATACGAGTCAAAGCAGCCACACGAGATGCCACATCGGTATTGGCATTTCCTTGCATGATTAATAAAAGATTTTTAGTTGTTGCCGTGATTTTATAAGCTTCGCCATCTCTGGCATCAAGATAAGCCATCACACCGTTTAAATCGCGATAAAGAATATCTCCAATCGCTACTTGTTTTTCACTTGAACCAATGGGAAAAAAGACAGCTGGTTCTTCTGCTCTGGTAAATTCGACAAATTCTGTAATCGTATCATAATCATGAGCCCCAATTGCCAAAAATGAATGAAGTGCTTCAGCGTTATACAAATCTACAATACTATTTACTCGCGGCATCCTGCCACGACGCTGAATATTTTTGATGAGAGCCTCAGCTGTTGGCGGATTTTTTTTCACACTTTGCCCAATTTTTTGCATTTTTTCCCGATAACCAGCAATAACAGAATGAAGACGGATGGCTTCACGATCATAACTTGCCGCTAATTCTTCGCTGTCCGCAATATATTTTTCTAATTCGCCAGTTAACGTAGCATCGGGATTCACATTACTTACTTTCGCCACTACAATTGCTTCCATCCCTAATTGGACTATGCTATCGCGTAAATAAAATTTCACATTCACAAACCTCCATTACGACTTTTTCCTTTATCATAGCATATCTATCTGCAGTATTTCTTCAGACGTCTCTCTTTGTTTGTTTTAGTTCTTTAAGCTATACTGAAAGGGACAAACGTTGTTGGAGGCGAAAAAATGGAAATTATCAAAATTCCCACTGGTGCAATCCAAGAGAATTGCTATCTAGTAGTAAAAAAAGAAAATCTATTAATCATTGATCTTGGTGCTGACGGCCCTTTGATTGTGCAAGAAATTGATAAATTAAAGGCAAATCCAGTCGCGATTTTATTAACCCATACTCACTATGACCATATCGGTGCTGTGGATGAATTGCGTGAATATTATAATATTCCAGTTTACGTCAGCCCTTTAGAAGCAGATTGGTTACAAGATCCGCTTATGAATCTTTCTGGTTTAGGTCGCCATGATGATTTGGAAAATATTATCGTGGCACCAGCGGATTTCTTATTTGAATTGAAGGAATACACTTTAGGTGAAATGACATTTACCGTTGTGGCAACGCCAGGTCACTCCATTGGCAGTGTTAGTTTTGTCTTTGATGATTTCGTAATCAGCGGGGATGCACTATTCCGTGGGAGCATTGGGCGCACCGATTTACCTACTGGCAATTTGGAACAATTATTAAACAGCATCAAAACTGAACTTTTTACTTTACCAGATGAATTTCCCGTCTATCCAGGCCATGGTGAAGCTACTACGATAGAACGAGAAAAACAATCCAACCCTTTTTTTAAAGGCAAACTTTAAAAGATTGACTGGTCATGAAACTAAATTATTTTATAAAAGGAGATTTTTAGATGGAAAAAGTTGAACTTTACGTTATTCGTCATGGCAAGACCATGTTTAATGCGTTACAACGTGCTCAAGGTTGGTGCGACACCCCTTTAACTGAAAAAGGAGCGGAAATGATTCATTATTTAGGATTAGGTCTGAAAGAAACAGATTTCGTCGAAGCTGTTTCCAGTGATTCCGGGCGTGCCATTGAAACCATGCGGATCATTTTGGGAGAACATCCTAAGGGCAGTAAAATTTCTTATTCTCTTGATAATCGGATTCGCGAATGGTGTTGGGGCTCTTTGGAAGGCGGTTATGATTCGGAAATGTGGGGTGTTTTACCACGCGTTTTAAATTTTAAAGACAGTGAGGAAATGTGGGAAACAAATATTTCTTTTGGAAAAATTGCTGAGGCCGTTAAAGATGCCGATACTGCAAACTGGGCAGAAGATTTTGAGACAATTAAAAATCGCGTTCTTTCCGGCTTTGAAGATATCGCCCATCGGGTTCAAAAAAACGGTGGCGGTAAAGCAGTGATTGTATCCCATGGTTTTACTATCGCTTTTTTACTTAATTTAATTGATGCCAACCAACCCGTACGCGTTGATTTACAAAATGGTAGTGTTACGCGCTTAACTTATGACGAAAATGGAAATTTTGCTATCGAAGAAGTTGGCTCTACCACATTTATTAAAGAAGGCCAAAAGATTTCAAAAAATCTTTTAGCATAACTCCCATATTTAAAGAGATTATAAAAAAACATTTCCATTACAGGCAGTCCGCCAAAAGATTTTGCGGATTGTCTTTTTTTTGTAAAAGACTCAATAAAGCAATTGGTTTTCCAAAAATTTCAAGGTATACTATAGCCTGTAATCTTTTTATCGGCCGAAATGCCGATTACTTATAACTTAAGAAAGGAATGAAAGCATGTTTTTGCTTAACATTTTAAAAGCAATTATTTTGGGGATTATCGAAGGAATCACCGAGTGGTTGCCAATTAGTAGTACCGGGCATTTAATATTGGCTAATGAGTTTATCAAGTTACAAGAATCAGAAGCCTTTATGACTATGTTTAACGTTGTCATCCAACTCGGTGCTATCTTAGCTGTGATTTATCTTTACTTTAATAAATTGAACCCTTTTTCACCAAGTAAAAGTGACATTGAGAAAAAAGATACTTGGAATCTTTGGTTCAAAGTTGTTGTAGCCGTTATTCCTTCTGTCATTATCGGATTGCCATTGGATGATTGGTTAGACGCCCATTTCCACAACTTCTTTTCAGTTGCGTTAATGCTGATTATTTATGGGATTGCTTTTATCATTGTCGAAAAACGTAATAAAAACGTTACACCAAAATGCACCGATTTAAATAAATTCACTTACAAAGCAGCGCTAATCGTGGGTATGTTTCAAGTGTTGTCTTTAGTTCCTGGAACTTCTCGTTCTGGCGCGACTATTTTAGGCGGTATTTTAATTGGCGCTTCTCGATTTGTCGCTACTGAATTTTCATTCTTCATGGGAATCCCCACAATGATTGGTGCCAGCGGCTTGAAAATTGTCAAATTCATCATGCATGGTAATAGCTTTAGTTTTCAAAGTACAATTGTATTGTTAGTCGGAACTGTTGTATCGTTTATTGTCTCTGTCTTAGCAATTAAATTCTTAATGAATTACCTTAAGAAAAATGATTTTACCGTCTTCGGTTGGTACCGTATTATCTTAGGTGCTATTTTAATCGGTTATTGGTTAATCGCAATGTAACATAAATAAAAACGCAAACTATTTCTTAAATGAGAAAAGGTTTGCGTTTTTATTTATGTGTTTTTAATTACCATTCCGTCAATAATGTCTACGGCTGCTTCACTGGCATTGACAATTTGTTCGAATCGATCATAAACATCTTTCCATTTAATAATTTCTAAAATATCTGTTTCTTCTGTAAACAATCCTTTTTTCAACTCTGAATAAAGACGGTCAGATTCAGATTCTACCCGATTCACTTCATCAATCATTTTCTTTAGTGTTTTCGAGTGTTTAAATTTGGGAAACTCTAACATTGCGGTGTGGACACCGTTTGCTGCACCCAGTACCATCGTTGCAAATTCATCGGTTTGCGGACGCATTTTTTTAATTGCCAAATTTTCAAATAAATATGTTAGTGCGTTAATGCCATCTAAAATATCATCAATACGTTCAGCAATAATTAAAATATCTTCGCGATCAATCGGCGTAATAAAAGCATCATATAATTCATTGGTCAGCTCTGTTACAATCCGGTCACCTTCTTTTTCTAAATCATGAATCTTTTCAGCTTTTGTTACTAACGCTTCAGCGGAATAATCTTTAACCAATTGAACCAATACCTCCGCTGCTGCTGCTGCATTTTGCGTCAAGTGTGCCATTGCTCCTAAAAAGTCATATTGTTTTCTTCGTGCCATTTTTTAAGCTCCTTATCTAAATTAAAAGATTGCGACAAATAATTTCGCCATCAAATAAGCAATTAAACCGCAACCCGGGAAAGTCATAACCCAAGCAAAAATCATCTCTTTGACAATTCGCCAGTCTACACTGGAAAGTCTTCGAGAAGCACCGACACCCATAATTGCTGTTGTTTTAGTATGCGTAGTGGATACTGGGATACCAAATATCGAGGCCAAAAATAAAACAATGGCCGCACTAACATCTGCGGAAAACCCTTGGTATTTTTCTAGTTTAACCATATCCATCCCGACAGATTTAATAATCTTCATACCACCTACAGAGGTTCCAAATCCCATCGTAATGGAACACAATGCCATGACCCATAAAGGAATGGTGAAACCGCCCCCGGTTTTTTCCGCCAAATTATTATAATAAAGGCCTAACATAAAGACCCCCATAAACTTCTGCCCATCTTGTGCCCCGTGCAAAAAGGCATTTGCAGCGGCAGCGATTGCTTGACCGACTGTAAAAAATTTATTGGCTTTTCTTCTCGGAATATCCCGAAAAATAATTGCAATAAGTTTAGTAATTAAATAGCCCCCACCAAAACCTAGAATGGTAGAAACAACAAGACCAATTAACACTTTAACCCATTCTTGTCCATTCACAGCACCAAGGCCACCTAACGCCATAGCTGATCCGGTTAAGCCGGCGATTAAAGCATGAGATTCACTCGTTGGGATGCCAAAATACCACGCAGCTACCGACCAAACAACAATTGAAAAAAGCGAAGCGGCTAACGCCACTTGAGATGCGCCAATATTTCCTTGTGCATCAAAACTAACAATATTACTAATTGTTTCTGCTACTTGCGCATTAAAATAAGTCATGACTAATGCACCGAGAAAGTTCATGATTACTGCAATCCAAATTGCCACATTAGGCTTTAATACCCGCGTGGAAACAGCGGTTGCAATGGCATTGGGTGCGTCGGTCCAACCGTTCACAAAAATAACGCCCATTACCAAAGTAATCGTTACAACTAATGCTATCAAAAAGTTACACCACCAAAAAGCAGATTTGTATTTTTACGTTAGTATCATAGCATATTTCAATTTTGTTTGCGTCATTTTTTTAACTTTTTCTGTTAAGTAAAATTTCTTTACAACTTTTATTGCATTGCTTACAATGATTGGGTATAATGACTAGTGTTGATTTGTATGACTTGTCATGCAAAACTTTTTATTCGGAGGTGAAACTTATGCCAAACATTGAATCTGCAATCAAACGCGTGAAAACTAGCACTGCTGCTAACGCTAAAAATTCATCTCAAATGAGTGCTATGCGTTCAAGCATCAAAAAATTCGAACAAGCTGTTGAAGCTGGTGCTGACAACGTAGAAGCTTTGTATAAAGAAGCTAGCAAAGCAATCGACATGGCCGAAACAAAAGGCTTGATTCACAAAAATAAAGCTAACCGCGATAAAGCTCGTTTAAGCAAAAAAATCGCTAAATAGTGTCAAAAAGCGTTGAAGCTTAAGCTTCAACGCTTTTTCTTTGATATAATTTCTTGTTAGCAATGCTCTAGAGATACTAAAAATTTTTAGTATCTCTTTTTACTTACTATATAAACGACTCCTAAATCACTTGGCCATTTTCTTATTGCGCTGTCTTCAAAACAAAGAGCTGAAATAAAAATTCTTTATCCATTTGCCCTGTTTTTACTAAATAGTCATTTTCAATTAATTCATCATACAGGGTCATTAACTGTTTTTCATCATATTTGCGAACTTGTTGCATCGCAAGCTTTACCCGGTAGGGATGCACTTTTAAAGTTTGCGCAATATTTCCTTGTTGATAACCTGCTTTGGTCAATATTTTTGTTTGTAATAATAGTCGGACTTGACCAATTAAAATAGCGTTGATTTTGATTGTTTCTTCTCCTTGCAAATGCAAATCTTCGTAAATACGCAATGCCTTATCCGCATTTCCAGTCAAAACGTTTTCTGTCAATTCAAAAATATTATTCTCCAAAGATTTCGGCACTAATTGTAAAATCACATCTTTTGTCAATGGAGCGCCATTGGCAGCATATAATAGCAATTTTTCCAATTCTTGCATTGCTTTGGTCAAATCCATTTCCGTTAATTGCATAAAAGTATCAAAAGCTGCGCGCTCCAGTTGGATATTTTCTGCGCTTAACGTTTGACGAATATAGCGTTCTACCTCTTGCTCTTTTAATGGTTGAACATCGATTACAACTGCCTGCTTTTTTAGTAGTTTACTCACTTTTTTGCGCTCATCCAATTTTTCATAAGGGGCGATGATTACCACTACGCCACTTTCAGCTGGCGCATTTAAATAGGTTAAAAAATCAGTCAAATCTTGTTCTATTACATTGCTCTTTTTTTCCGCTGTTAAAAACAGAGGATTTTCAGCGATAATCAAACGCTTATCTTCCAAGGAAAATAAAGATGGTGCCTGAGCTTCTGCTACTACTAAATTCAAAGGATCTTGTTCTAAATCAAAATAAACCAAGTCTAAATCATCTTTTTGCAGTTGTAGACGTTCCATAAAAGCTTGCTTTATTCGGTCTTGTAAATAACTTTCCGTTCCCAAAATAAGATACAAGGGAGCCAGCGGTTTTTCTTTGATTGCTTGTAATGCTTCTTGAGCTTTCATTATCTTTCTCCTTCAAATACTCTTTTTCTATCCTACCATTTTCTACTATTTAGAGCTAGGAGATTCTTGGATTACTACAGGTGTAGCTTCTGATTGAAAAATGCGCCACTTAAAATAAATCATTCCATGTTGGTCAGTCCGTAGTGTCTGAATTTGGTTTTCATTTAATCCTCTCAAAACTTCTTTATGAGGATGACCGAATTGATTGTTTAAACCACAAGAAATGATTGCGGTTTTTGGCGCAACCGTGCGAATAAATTTTAAAGAAGATGAAGTGCGACTGCCGTGATGTCCTAATTTTAAAACATCACTTTTCAGATTGGGATAATCCTTTACTAACTGTTCTTCTCCAGCCTGATGTAAATCACCAGTCAATAAAAAGCGTTGTTTGCGAATTTGAATTTGTAAGACAAGGGAATCTTCATTCTCACCTTGACCGTGGATTGGGGCAAACACATACATTGGAAAAATCCCATTTACAAATGATTTTCCTTTAACTACTCGCAAGGCTGTTTTACGCGGTAGTTTTTTTAAAGTCTTCACCATGTTTTTATGATTTTGACTACCATCACCTAGAATCAATTGTTTTACATTAAAATGGTGCAACACTTCTTCTAAATCACCCATATGATCCGTGTCCCCATGTGTGATAAAAACCTTATCAATTCTTGTAATACCTAAGGATTTCAACACTGGAATCAAAGTGTTTTGTGCGTTACTATTTTGAATTTTCCGTTGCCAGTCTCTTGTTTCAAACAGCAGTTTCCCACCCGTATCTACCAAAATAACTTCACGATTAAAGCGGGATTTAAACAAAATGGCGTCGCCTTGACCCACGTCCACGAAAACGGTCATTAAAGGAAATAGAAGACGATTTACCATGAAAGGTAAGAAAACAAGTAACACTACGACTAACCAGCGGGGATATTTCCTTTGATAAAGAAAAACACCTAACAACATAAGAAAAAGGACAAAAAAAGGAGGCAACCAACCAATCGGCAAGGTAAAAAATGTGGTTATGTTTAAAATATTTTCAAAAAATTGAATAAAATTTTCAAATAAAGATGCGAAGAAACTGTCTGTTATAAAAAAGCTACCTACCATGATTATAAAACCAACAGGTAATAAAAAGAACTTGAAGATTGGTAATAATATAATTGTAAAGACACCACCTAGGATTGGCCATTCATAGAAATAAAAACTAATAAGCGGCAAGGCCAATAACGTTAACCAACAACTTTTTTTAAGACTCTTAAAAGTACTTTTGGTATTGTCGGTTGTTAACAACAATAGCGCCATGATAAAGGACAACTGACCACCCATTTGGAAGATTAAGAGTGGATCTTTAAATAGGCAGAGTAAAAGAACGATACTAAATTTGTCTAATTGAGATAAAGAGAGAGGAGCGAGTTTTGTAGCAATGCCTAAAAAGAAAGATAAGGTTGCACGCCAAATGCCAATCCCTCCCCCGCTGAACAATACTATTATGCCACCAAATAAAATTAGCAGTGGTAAACTTTGTTTTAAAGTTAAGCGCAAAAATTGCAGAAAATATAAAAATGTTCCTAAAAAAATATGCACATGCAGCCCTGAAATGCTAAAAAAATGTAAAATACCAGTTGGTGATAATACCGCTTGCGTTTCTTTAAAGTCTTGATCTTTATAACCTAAAAACAATGCACTTAAATAAGCCCTCGTTTTATTAGGTAATTTCTGCTTAAGCTGACGAATACAGCTCGCTCGAATTTGTCTGAAATTAAAAGACTTTTTAGTCTGCCATTGCAATTTTTCTACGTTCAAATTACCACAGTAATGGTGACTTCTTAAATATTTTACTTGATCAAAGCCTCCAAGATTACGTTGTTTTCTCCCTTTACTAAATTGGCCATAAACTGTGACAAAATTTTGGGCAATAGGTTTTTGAATTAGATAATCTTTTTCTTCTTTATTTTTTATTCGATAATAACAACTAAAGCGTTCCTGACGTGAGTTTGTACCAGAAAAGCTTAAACTATCACCGTTTATTTTTAGACTATCTTCTTCAATCTTAAGAACAAATTGTTGTTTTTGAGAATAACTTTTATCAGTTTTTTCTAAAATAATGAGGCAGCGCGGTACGATAAAAAAGCTGCAGATACCAACAACTAACAGAAGTTTGAATTGGCGACTACAGCAAAAATAGATACAATACAAAGAAAGTAATAATAAGAGCAGTGGCTGTTTTAAATAAATACTACAAATGATTAAGACCAAGGCTAGACTCGGGAAAATCCAGCGATTGGTTAAGCCGTTATTCAGTTACTTCGTTTAGTGAACCAAAAGAAAGTTTTTGAAAATATTCGGGATCTAAGATTACTTTTTGCGCTGTCGCACCGACCTGCGCAATTAATTCAACTGCATAAGGATCATTGTGGTAATCATGTAAGTAATATATTTTACGAATCCCTGCTTGTAAAAGAGCTTTTGTGCATTGTAGACAAGGAAAATGAGTGACATAGACTTCTGCTTGATCAGTCGAAATTCCCAATTTCGCACATTGTAACAATGCATTCATTTCAGCATGAATCGTGCGGATACAGTGGTTATCTACAACATAACAGCCATCATCTATACAATGGACATCCCCACTAACTGATCCGTTATAACCTCCTGCAATAATTCGTTTATCTTTTACCAATGTTGCACCGACCTCAAGACGAGTACAAGTACTACGTAATGCTAAGAGTACCGCCTGTGCCATAAAATATTGGTCCCAAGGAATTCTTTGATCCGTCATAACTTCGCTCCTTTATTATTTTATTTATATTGTAATCGATGCACGTAATTTTTCAACCGTCTTTTCCCCGATTCCCGAAACTTCTTTTAGTTCGTCAATGGATTTAAAATTTCCATTTTCCTCCCGATAGGCAATGATCGCCTCTGCTTTTTTTATGCCAATGCCAGATAAAGTTTGCAATTGTGTCAGGTCTGCCGCGTTAATATTTACTTTTTCTGTGTTATCATTAGTCCCATCCTTAATCTCGTTCAGCGTACTACTATCCCCTATATTTTTAGGGGATATTTCTTTGTGATTTGGTACATAGATCATCTGCTGGTCTTGTAATTTTTGAGCCAGATTAATTTCTTTTTGTTGCGCCTTTTTAGTAAAGCCGCCAGCCATCTGGACTAGTTTTTGCATTCTTGCATCATGGGGTAATTCGTAAACTCCAGGTCTTACTACTTCTCCTTTAATGTCTACGGTAATCGTTGCACTTTGGCTTTCACTTTGTTTTGATACCATTTCACTACTAGAACTACTAGGCAAGGTCTCCCATGTACTATTTTCTTTTTGTTTATACCAGATAAAAAATACTCCTATAATTGTAATACAAATGAAAATACCACTACCAATTAACAACTGCTGTTTTTTATCTCCTAAAACATTCATTTTTTTCCTCCTTTCATAGTTAACTACGCAAAAAAAATTATTTATTACTATTAACTAAAATTTCACAAAAAAAAAAGCAAAACCAGTTTAAAACTGATTTTGCTATTTATAATTTATCCTTTTATTCTAAGCCAATAACTAAAGTTAGCAATAGATGCTACATTATTGCACTATACTTCAAAAAATTTGCCGAGGGCTAGCTTTCACTAATTAAATTTTGTAACTGTAAAAAATCTGTAGCGTAGTAATCAGCAGAAATATTTTCTAACAATCCTTCATTATCAAAGAAACAAGTTTTTAATCCCGCTTCTTTTCCTGCTACAATATCTAAGAGCCGATCGCCTATCATTACCGTCTGTTTTTTTGGCAAATGATATTTTGTTACTAAATAAAGAAGTGCCTCAGGATCAGGTTTTCTCGCAAAATTATTTTCTTCACCAACAATTTCAACAAAAAAATCCGTCAATTGATAGTGTCCCAACAATTTTTTAGTAGAAGACACAGTGCGATGCGTCATAATAAAGTTACGGCCGCCGTTTTTTTGAACAGCAATTAACATCTCTGTCACATAGGCAAAAGGATGGGGCCACTTTTCCATTTCATTTTCATATTTATGAAAACGATGCGAAAAATCAGTAAAGTCGAGTTGATAGTGCTGTGTAACGGCTTTTGAAGATTTTTCCTTTAATAATCGATAAATATTTTCGCCCTCAGCGCTAATCCCTTCTTCTTGCAAAACTTTCAGAATTGCTTTTAACATATTGGGATAAGTATCAAATAACGTTCCATCAAAATCCCAAATAAAATCTTTCATTTTCATCAACCTTTAGTTTTTAAATGAATGAATGGGGGCCGGAATACGCCCACCCCGGGCAATAAAGTCGCTACTTTTCGCAGGATTAACTTTCATTACAGGTGCACGGCCTAATAAGCCGCCAAATTCTACCATATCGCCTACTTTTTGCCCTTTAGCCGGAATAATGCGCACAGCAGTTGTCTTATGATTAATTACACCAATTGCTGCCTCATCAGCAATCATAGCCGCAATTGTTGCAGCGGGAGTATCACCTGGAATTGCAATCATATCTAAGCCAACAGAACAAATTGCCGTCATGGCTTCTAATTTTTCTAAATTCAACAAACCATTTTCTACGGCTTTAATCATTCCCGCATCTTCAGAAACAGGGATAAAAGCACCTGATAAGCCCCCAACATGATTACATGCCATTACCCCCCCCTTTTTAACGGCATCATTTAAAAGAGCTAAAGCAGCCGTTGTTCCATGAGTTCCAACAGATTCTAATCCCATTTCTTCTAATATTAGGGCAACACTATCCCCAACAGCAGGTGTGGGAGCCAAAGACAAGTCGACAATACCAAAAGGAACACCTAAACGTTTCGAGGCCACTTGACCAACCATTTGGCCCATTCGTGTAATTTTGAAGGCTGTCTTTTTCACGGTTTCTGCTACAACATCAAAGGATTCACCTTTAACTTTTTCCAAAGCACGCTTCACTACACCTGGACCACTAACGCCTACATTAATTTCACAGTCTGCTTCGCCGACCCCATGAAAAGCCCCGGCCATAAAGGGATTATCTTCGACTGCATTGGCAAAAACGACTAATTTGGCACAGCCCATTTCTGAAGCTGCGGCTGTTTTTTTGATTGTTTCGCCCATTAATTTGACGGCATCCATATTAATTCCAGCTCGCGTTGAGCCAATATTAACAGAAGAACAAACAAATTGCGTTTCTTTTAGAGCTTCGGGAATGGAAGCAATTAGCGCTCGATCAGCACCTTGATAACCTTTTTCCACTAAAGCAGAAAATCCTCCGATGAAGTTTATGCCTAAAGCAATTGCGGCTTTATCCAAAGTTTTGGCAAAAGGAATACAATCATTAGTACCGCTTGCAGCAGCAACAAGAGAGATTGGCGTGACCGAAATTCGTTTATTGATAATGGGAATACCAAATTCGGTTTCAATATCTTCTCCTACTTTTACCAAATCACGTGCTTTGGTGGTAATCTTTTGGTAAATATTATCACAGGTTTTATGAACATCACTGCTGATACAATCTAGTAAAGAGATTCCCATTGTAATCGTACGAATATCTAGGTTTTCTTCTTCTACCATGCGAATGGTTTCTAAAATCTGATTAGTTTCCATGGACTAAGCTCCTTACTATAATTTATGCATTGCGTTGAAAATTTCTTCATTTTGAACGTTGATTTTGACACCCAATTTATCACCAACAAGATTCAATTCCTTTTTCATACTTTCAAAATCCGAATTTTGTTTTAATTGCAACATCATGGTCATGGTAAAATAATCTTCCATAATCGTTTGAGAAACATCTAAAATATTGATGTCCAAATCTGCCAGTTTTTGGCTAACACCGGCAATAATGCCCACCTTATCTTGACCAATTACTGTTAAAATAGCTTTCATATTTAAAATACCTCCTGTTTTTTTCGAGTATAGCAAAAATAAGTTAACCTTTCGATAAAAAAAGGAACAAAACCAAATTGTGCTTTGAAATTGTTCGTGTTTATATTAATTTTTTTTCAACGATTTGCAACTTATCATCAAATTCATAAACGATTGGTTGAGCATTGGGAATAGCAATGCTAGCCAATTGATTATCCGGTACTTCTTCCAAGTATTTTACTAATGCTCGTAAACTATTACCGTGACCTGCCACCAAAATATTTTTACCATCCAATAAAAGTGGCGCTATCTGATCTTGCCACAAGGGCACAACCCGTTTTAGTGTTTGCGCTAAACTTTCACCTTTAGGCAGATCTTGGGATGCTAATGCTTGGTATCTTCGGTCAAATGTCTGACTGTTTTCTAACGGTGGTATTTCCCAATATCCGCGGCGCCATTTTTTCACTTGTTCGACGCCATAAAGAGCTGACATTTCATCTTTATTTTTACCGATTAACGCGCCATAATGGCGTTCGTTTAATCGCCACGTTTTTGTAACCGGTACCCATAATTGATTACATTCTTCTAACACCACTTGACTAGTTAGAATTGCCCGTTTTAAAACGGAAGTAAACACCGCATCAAATTGAATATTTTCAGCACTAATTTTCTTACCTGCATTTTTTGCTTGTACCTTTCCTTTTTCCGTTAAAGGAACATCAAGCCAACCGGTCCAATAATTTTCAAAATTTGCAATACTTTCACCGTGGCGTATCAATACAACTTTCATCTTGCCGCCTCCTTATCTCTATTATCCCAGTAATAAAAAGAAATGTCATGAAAAAATTGAAAATTCTTGCAAAACCTCTTTGAAAAAGCTTGTATTTGGTAGCGGTTATGCTACCATTTACTTTGCTTAGGTAACACTGTAGAAAAAAATAATAAATTTACCAAAAAATAGGAGTAACGAAATGAAAGATTTGACAAAAGGAACACCTGCCAAACTGATTTTTATGTTTACCATTCCGTTGTTTGTGGGAAATGTTTTTCAACAATTTTACAATATGGTCGACATGATTATCGTCGGCCAAACTATCGGCAAAGATGCTCTCGCTGCTGTTGGCTCCACCGGAAGTATTACGTTTTTAATCATAGGCTTTGCTCAAGGCTTAACAGCAGGACTTTCAATTATTACCGCACAACGTTTTGGTGCTAAGGACTACAAAAGTGTTAAAAAAAGTTTTGCCGCAAGCCTTGTGATTAGTTTAATTGTCACACTTATTTTAACCTTGTTAAGTTTAATTTTTCTCCGTCCTTTACTGCTTATTATGCAGACACCACCCGAAATTTTTGATCAAGCTCAAGAATTTATCTCTGTCATTTTAGGTGGGATGTTTGCTGCGATGGCATTTAACCTTTTAAGTAACATGGTCCGAGCTTTGGGTGACAGCCGCACCCCTTTGTTCTTTTTGATTTTTGCCGTTATTATTAACGTTGTTCTCGATTTGGTTTTCATCACACAGTTTAATATGGGGGTGGCCGGTGCAGGTTATGCTACAGTTATTGCGCAGATGTCAGCTAGTTTAATGTGTTTTATTTATATTAAACGACGTATCCCATTGCTACAAATTAGTAAAAGTGACTTTAAGGATTTAAAAGAAGAATATCGCGTTCATTTAAATGCTGGTTTACCAATGGCCTTTCAAGCCTCGATTATCGCAATTGGTGCGGTTATTTTACAATCAGCACTTAACAGTTTAGGAACAGATGCGGTAGCAGCTCAAGCAGCTGCCGGCCGAATTGATCAATTTGCTACGCAACCAATGATGAGCTTCGGGGTTACGATGGCCACCTTTACCGCACAAAATTATGGTGCTAAAGAATACGGCCGCATCCTTGAAGGTGTTAAGCAGTGTTTGATTATGAGTATTATTTTCAGTATTGTTGCTGGCATTGTTGTGATTACATTTGGTGATTCTTTTGTGGCTTTATTTGTCAGTCGTAGTGAAACAAAGGTTTTTGAGCTTTCACGAATTTACTTTCTTATCGTGGCCAGTTTGTACTGGATATTAGCCATTCTGTTTATTTTGCGTTATACCTTACAAGGATTAGGACAAACCAAAATCCCAACAATCGCCGGCATCATGGAGTTAATCATGCGTTCTTTTGCAGCAATTGTTTTAACCCATTATTTTCAATATCCAGGTGCGGCAGCAGCCTCACCACTTGCTTGGGCAGGTTCTGTGATTGTTTTATTGTATTCTTATATTAAAGCGATCAAAGAGTTACGACGCTTAGACCACGAACAAAAAATGCAACTAAATTGAATCAAAAATACCCAATAATCGACTTCCAAACTATTGTGAAAATAGGTTGAAAGCAGATTACTGGGTATTTTCTTCTTTGATAAGAAGCAACTAATCTAATAATTGATCCATATCGACAACTTTACGATAAGAATTAATTTCTGTAATGCCCATTACCTTATCAATATCAATACTAAAGCAAATACCATTGCCAGGTTGGTTAATTTTAATGCCTTTGCCAATGGCATCCATCACTTCATTGGTAAGACTATCTGGTACTAAAGTTAAGACAATATCTTTTTCAGGTTCAATTTCAATTCCAAAGAAACGTCCTTTATCATGTGACCCGGATCCTTTACCATGAAGCAAAGTCCCCCCATTTGCTCCAGCTTGTTTGGAATATTCAATGACGGCATCTCCTATGCCCCGTTCCACAATTGTAATAATCATTTCAAGATTCAATGCCACTGGTTTGTTCATTTTTCAGCCTCCACTTTTACATCTTTTTGTTCTGCTCTTCTTTTATAAATATACCCTAACGCAAGTGTAGATAAAATCGGTGTTAAAGCAATTAATGCAACCACACCAAAGCCATCGATTAATGGGCTACGTCCTTCAATTTCAGCAGCAATCGCAACAGCCATGGATAAGATAAAAGTCGAACACATGGGCCCTGTCGCAACGCCGCCATTATCAAATGCCATCGCCAAAAACATCTTATCTACTTTTCTACCTAAAATAAATACAAGAATATAGCCTGGAATAAGAAAATAATACAAACTAAAGCCAGCTAATAAACGCCACATTGACAAGCTGACAGCAGCCCCAATTCCCAGAGAAACAACAGCTAGTAAAACTTTGCTACGGACAGTGCCGCCACTTTCTTCTTCTACTTGTTTGACCATCACATGAATTGCCGGCTCAGCAAATCCAACTAAAAATCCCATCAAAAAGCCTAATGGAATTAAAATCCAGTTGTAATCCAACTTGGCAATTTCACTACCTAGATATTGCCCGACAGGTACATAAGCAATATTTACACCATGGAGAAATAAAATTAAGCCCACGGTTGTAATGAGAAAACCTTTCAAAATTTGGACAAACTTTTTCTTATTTAATTTGAAACTGGTAAAATTCAACAAGACAAAGAGAAAAACGATCGGAAATATCGCCAATAAAACTTCTTTCATCATCGTGGTAAACCCGCTAAACACTTGTTGTAAAAAAATCATTGGAAGATCACCCCCAAGACCATAACAGCTAAGATTGGACCCAAAGAAGAAACCCCTACCATTCCAAAGCTGTCATTTTCACCCTTACCTTGATGAATCATACTCGTTAATCCACTTGCTAACGCCAAAATAAAAGGGACAGTAACTGGTCCAGTCGTCACCCCACCCGCATCAAAAGCAATCGGCATAAATTCTGGACTGGTAAAAAAGGACGCGATGAAAACTGCCACATAGCCCAGTAACATCATATGATAATAAGACATACGAAAGACCGTTCGTAATAATGCAAACGCTAAGAAAATTCCTGTTCCAACACTTACTACGCCAATCAAGACCGCTTTAGTGATAGCGCCTTCAGAAATTTCAGTGACTTGTTGGGCTAAAACTTGCACAGAGGGCTCCGCTATTGTAATTCCAATTCCAATTGAAAAGCCCAGACTAATCATAATTGCTAAGCTACGACGCTTAATCATATACTCTCCCACTAATTCACCAACACGCAACATAGAGTACTCCGCTCCAAATAAAAACAGCGTCATCCCCACCATCATGATAGCTGCACCGATGATAAATGTCGCTAATTCATCAATAGGCAGAGGTGCAAAAATAAAAGTCAAAATGACAATTAAGATTGTCATCGGTAAAATTGCCACAATTACTTCTTGAAAATTTTTCCGCATACAGTCCCTCCTTAATAAATGAAGTTGCTTTTAAAAATCCAATAACTTTAGTATACATGAAAATGACAAATAAAAAACAAAACTATGTATGTTTTTTAATAAAATGTGATTTAAACTCATTTATTTATTAAGGATACTATTCTTTTAAAGCGAGTAAATCACTTATAAGTACACCCTTAGTCGGTGCAATTGTTAGAGGATATCATGATTCAAATTTCTATTGATCAAAAGCATTCTATTCGTGCGAAAATACCACTTCATCACTAAAAAAGTGCTTATAATTAAAAAAATGAATTAGAACCTAAAAAAAACCAACATTCTTGTCTTCAACGAATGAAAACAAAAATGTTGGGTAGTAATGAATTGTTTAATTATCTAAAATTGTTACTTGAACTTGACGACGTCCCCAAGACTCACACTGTGCAGCTGTTGGAAAATGGACATCGATAATGTTACCTTGAATTGCTGAACCAGTATCAACAGCGTAAGCTTCGCCATATCCTTCAACATATAAGTGTGTCCCTAATGGGATGACACTTGGGTCAACTGCAACTGCCATTGGGTTTTCCAATAGGTTTTGACCGGTCGCAGTTACTGTTCCGCCACCTAGTGCATCGGCTGGATCAGAACTATAAGCCGTTGATTCCATCGTGATTGTCCGTCCAGAATAGGAATTGTTTGTACTTTGTGAAGTCGTAACAGCTTCCTTTTCATTTTGGGTTTCTGTCTGTGAAGCTGTCGTACTATTATCTACAGTAGTATTGGCTACATTAGCATCTGTATCAAATTTTAATACTTGGCCATCGATAATTAGATCCACATTTTTAATATTGTTTGCTTTGGCAATTGTATTCACATGATTTGTATCTCCGTAATATTTTAAGGAAATACTTGTTAAAGTATCAGAACTTGTAACAGTGTGTGCAACTTCTGCTGCATTGGCATTAACGCCAAAAGCTGCAAAGCCAGCTAAAATGGCAGTTGTGGCAAAAAGTGATTTTACTAATTTCATATATGAATTGCTCCTTTGTCTTTTCGATATTCGTCTCAAACGACTTCCATATCATAACAAGGAGCGAGAGCTGGTAGGTAACAACCACTTAACAGAATATTTCAAATCCACCAAAATTATTACAAAAAACCCCGTTTATTTAAAAAGGGAGGCTTTATTGCTTTTATACGTGGAAAAATACCACTTGAGAATTTTCTGACGATTGTCATAAAACACCTTTTCATTTTCCACTAAAAATTAAGAAACTTTTAAACGCGCACCATGTGACCCTTTTTGTTAGCAAACATTACAGAACTATTAATTTGTTACCACTACATTAGCAACATATCAAAATAAAGTGGCATCCAATCTATTTTTTCCTCGCATGAACTTTTATAAGTTTGTTTATCACCAACGTACCGCAAAAAATAAGTGTTACGGTTTGAATCATCTTATCCGACACATCTAATTGATAATGGAAATTTTTATTTTGCACCTGAACTTTCACTTCTTCTCCTCCTAAATCAAACAACAAGCGCCTACTGCTCTTCTTAGCTTAATAAATCCAAAAATCATTTCTAAGGGCATAATCATATGGGTAACTTGGTGTTATCTATTTTTCATCTGCGTATTTTTGGATTTTTGCTGTATATTCTCGAATAATGTCCGCAGAATGATGGAATTTTTCTTCTTCACTGTCTGTCATATGAATTTCTAAAATATCAAAAACACCAGAACGATTCAAGACCGCTGGGACGCCTGCGAATATTCCAGTCTCGCCATATTCACCTTCTAATAAAGTTGAAACCGGAACGATAGAATTTTCATCATACAAGACTGCTTTAATGATTCCCACACAGGCAGAAGCAATCCCATAATAAGTTGTTCCTTTGCGATTATAGATTTCCCAACCTTCTTGAGTCGTTTTATAGACGATCTCATCCAAATCAACATCTCCCACAAGCTCGGCATTATCTGCAATAATATCTGTGAAGGATTTACCGGCAATGGTTACAGTTGACCAAGGTACCATTAACGAATCGCCGTGTTCGCCTAATGCATACGCATAGACACTTCTAGGATCTACATCCACCATATCAGCTAAAAAGTTTTGCAATCGGGCAGAGTCCACTGAAGTACCAGAACCAATTACTTGATTTTTTGGTAAGCCAGAAAGTTTGTAAACAAGATGAGCCAACATATCGACAGGATTTGAAACCACCACAAAAATACCGTCAAAGCCGCTTTCCATAACTGGTTCAACAATTGATTTTGCAATCTTTGCACTAATGTCTAAAGTATCTAAGCGTGTTTGGCCAGCTTTTGGGGGAGCCCCAGCAGTAATTACGACAATGTCAGCATCACTACAGTCAGCATAACTGCCAGCTTTTACCCTGACATTCCGGTCTAAAAAGCGAATGGAATTACGTAAGTCTCGTACTTCTCCAGAGGCCTTTTCTGCATTAATATCTACCATCAATACTTCATCGCAAACCCCTTGTGTAATTATACTAAAGGCAGTAGAAGAACCCACCAGCCCACTACCAATAATAGCAACTTTTGATTTATTTATTCGCATATCTTTCACCTCAAAATTATTTTAAACACATCATCATGTTATCAAAACATTGGCTACCTGACAAAGCATTGGTGTTTTTTTATTCCAAAAATCTTTTCTGAAATTTTCTTGACGTGATGAAATCTTTCCGCTAAACTAACAACAGTTGAATATTCAGGGAATGATGATCTCCCATGGACTTATCCAAAACCGCTATTAAGCTAATGACTTCTACAAGTTTATTTGTAGAACCATTAGCTTTTTTTGTTTTTATTTCATTATTAATAAAAGGAGTCTTTTCCTTGGTATTTAGCAAATCATTTTCAGGAGGATTTCAATGCAAAAGAAAACAAGCGTCACCATAGTAAAAGAAAGTGGAATTTTTTATGGTGCCGTTCTGATAGTCGCCGTAGTAACCGGTAGTGTATCTCATTTTTTATTAGCCGGGCTTACGTGGGTGGGTAATTTTCGGGATAGTCATTCCTATTTATTATATTTATTACCACTTCTTGGTGTACTTACGGCTTATACTTATCAAAACTACGGAAAAAATTCTGACAAAGGAAACAACCTCATTATTGAAAGTATTCAAAAAGAAGCAGAAGTTCCTGTTCGAATGGGAGTTTTTACTTTTATTTTTACCCTTTTATCTCACTTATTCGGAGCTTCAGTTGGTCGTGAAGGCAGTGCTGTTCAAATTGGGGGAGTAATTTCCAATAAGTTAGGCGAGTATCTAAAACTAACTAAGAAAAATCGAAAATTATTAATTCACGCTGGAATTAGTGCAGGTTTTAGTTCAATTTTTGGAACACCTCTGGCTGGAGCCTTTTTTGGCATGGAAATGGCGTATATTGGAAAGATCGAACGAAATGCACTTTTATCCTGTTTTACCGCAGCCTATATCGGAAATTTTACCGCCCTTGCCTGGGGAACGACTCATAGTCACCATTTCATTTCCCCGACAATCAATGTGTCGCCACAATTTATTCTTATCTTTCTTTTGGCTAGCATTCTTTTTGGCCTGGCAGGGCGACTTTTTGCTTATTTAACCCACACTCTAAAAAGGCTCTATCGGCAAATTTTCGGCAACTATTTATTAAGAGCAGTTATTACAGCACTCATTGTCGTTGTTCTAATGATAGTTTTTCAGGGACAAAAGTATGAAGGATTAAGTCTGTGGATGATGGATGATGCTTTTGCCGGCTTAGCAACAATTCCGCAAGCACTCTTTAAATTGCTGTTTACCAGCTTAAGTCTAGGTGCGGGTTTTCAAGGCGGAGAAGTAACACCGTTGTTTGATATTGGGGCTGCTTTAGGTTCGGGAATTGCATCAACTTTCCAATTATCGCCTAGCTTATTTGCCGCTGTTGGTATGATTTGTGTTTTTGGTTGTGCAGCCAATGCACCTTTAACAACTATTATGCTTGGTATTGATTTATTTGGTTCCAAAATGATCCCATTTTATGTGGCAGGGGCATTTATCAGTTATCTTGTATCCGGACATCAAGGCATTTATACTGCACAATTGATCGTACGACCAAAATCTCTTTTTTTACAACATGACAAAGGATATCGCTTATCTGAATTACCTCAAAAAGGAAGTATCAAATGACACCAAATGCTGAGACAATCACTTTGACCAAATTATTTGGTAATAAACGCGTGCATACCATTCATTTCAACAAAACTGGGGCAAAATGCTTCCACATTAAAGTTCACGAAGGAACAATACACGTTTCACACAACCGCTATAGTATGGACAGCGGGAATTGGCTTGATGTGCCTAAAAATGATACTGATACCCAATCTCATCATCTTTTAAAGGCTGGCGAGGAGAAGACTATTCACTATACTATTGGTAAAATATATCATCAGCCCGATAAAATTTTTATTATGAATCATCATCTCTTTCAGTCAGCCCGTTTTTCTATCTATGAGATTACTGCTGAAAATATTTAGTGCTCCCTTGTTTAAGAGAGGTATCATAAATCCGATTAAGAACTTAAAATTATACAAAAATGCCCGCAAAAGTTAGATTTTATCTTCCTTTTGCGGGCATTTTGTATAATGTTCAATATTTTTTATTTCTTCAAATCAGCCAACTGGCTATACACACCAGTTCTTTCTTCCATATCTTGAACTGTTTGTTCAAGCATCTCATCCACTTCTTCGGAAGAAGTTTTGATATTCCGTAAAGCAGAAAAACGTACTTGATTTTCTAAAAATTCATTCATCTTCGTAAAATCAACTTTTTTAAAGTCAATTCGCATTGGATCTTTTCCTTTTTCACGCAAACGTGGATCGTAGCGATACAATTGCCAATAACCACTTTCGACTGCATCTTTGCTTTCTTTAATCGACTGACTCATACCACCTTTTAGTCCGTGATTAATACAAGGAGTATAACCAATTATAATTGAAGGCCCAGGATAGCTTTCTGCTTCCAAAATTGCCTTCAGTGCTTGTTTAGGGTTAGCTTCAATTGAGATTTGTGCAACATAAACATCTTGATAAGCAATCGCCATCATCCCTAAGTCTTTTTTCTTCGTTTTCTTACCACCGGCAGCAAATTTTGCAATTGCAGAAGTTGGCGTAGCTTTTGACATCTGGCCCCCGGTATTTGCATACAGTTCATTATCCATCACAAAGATATTCACATCTGCTCCAGTTGCTAAAACATGATCAATACCAGAATAGCCAATGTCGTAGGCCCAACCATCGCCACCGACAATCCATTGACTTGGTTTAACAAACATATCTTGATATTCTAATAATGGAGCGATAGCAGGAGTATTTGCCTCTGATTTCAAAGCAGCTATGACTTTTGCTGCCCGTTGTTGCGTGCCTTTTCCCTCTTGGGCATGCTCTAACCAATCAACTAATAATGCAGCAGTTTCAGGGGAAACCACATTTTTAGTCAATATGTCTTCGACTGCATTTGCCAAACGTTTCCGTTTGGTTTCATTGGCAATGTACATACCCAAGCCAAATTCTGCATTATCTTCAAATAAAGAATTTGACCACGCAGGTCCACATCCATTGGCGTTAGTAGTATAAGGGGTCGCAGGAGAAGATCCCCCCCATATTGAAGAACAACCTGTCGTATTGGCAATCATCATGCGATCGCCATACAATTGCGTTAATAATTTAATATATGGTGTTTCACCACAACCGGCACAAGCGCCGGAAAATTCTAGCAGCGGCTGCTCAAATTGAGAACCCTTAACAGATTCTTTTTTCACTGGATTTGCTTTTTGACGCAATGTCATAGCAAAAGCCCAGTTCATTGCTTCATCTTTCATCTCTTCGTATGGCCGCATCACCAAAGCTTTACCTTTGGCAGGACAAGCTTCAACACAAAGACCACAGCCGGTACAATCTTCAACTGATACTTGAATACGATATTCCAATCCATCAGCTCCCCGCATCTTACGCGTAATAAAGCCTTCTGGAGCTTCTTGTGCCTCATCTTCATCAGCAAGAAAAGGTCGAATCGCCGCATGGGGACAAATAAAAGCACATTCATTACATTGGGTACAAGCATCTGGCAACCACTGCGGCACTTCTAAAGCAATCCCACGTTTTTCATAAGCGGCAGATCCCATTGCCATCGTGCCACCTAACATGTCGTTGTCCATTAAATCTTTAACAGAAAGGCTGTTGCCTTCTTGGCGATTAATCGGTTCTAAAATATTACGAATATAAGCCGGTTTATTGGAATCCTCTTCGGGCTTTCTAACTCTTACTTGAACGTCTCTCCACTCGCTTGGTACTTCCACTTTTATCAAAGATTCAAATGTTTCATCAATGGCATGCCAGTTATTTTCTACTAATTTCATTGATTTTTTACCGTAAGCATTTTGGACTTCTTGTTTTAATAATGGTAAGAATGTGTTTCGATCCATGATGTCTGTTACTTCAAAGAATGCAGCAGAACAAACCGTATTGATGCGACGTCCTAAACCATTTTTGATAGAAATATCCATCGCGTTGACAATGTAAAAATTAATGTTATGCATAGCCAAATATTTTTTTAAATGACTTGGCAAGTTTTTCTTCACTTTTTCTTCGTCCCAGACAGTATTAAGTAAAAAAGTTCCACCATCTTTTAGTCCTTTTAACAAATCATACTGATGGATATAGGCGCTATTATGACAGGCAATATAGTCAGCAGATTCCACGTTATATGTCGAACGAATTTCATGGTCACCAAAACGCAAATGAGAGATGGTTAAGCCACCTGATTTTTTTGAATCATAGGCAAAGTAAGCTTGGGCATATTGATTGGTATTATTGCCAATAATTTTAATCGCTTGTTTGTTTGCTCCCACTGTACCATCGGAACCAAACCCCCAGAATTTTGCCTGAAAAGTGCTTGGCGCAGTTAAATCCAAAATTTCAGATTGTGGTAAAGACAGGTGGGTAACATCATCTTTAATTCCAATCGTAAAACGGTATTTTAATTGCTCAGGAGGCAGCAACAAATGATCAAAAACAGTCACAATTTGATCTGGCGTTACATCTTTTGATGCAATTCCATAACGACCACCAATAACAATCGGACGATTAACGTGACGGTATAAGACGCTTTGGACATCTAATAATAATGGTTCACCATCAGACCCGGGCTCTTTTGTTCGATCTAAAACAGCAATGCGTTCCACTGTAGAAGGTAAGTTTTTCAACATATTTTCAGCTGGGAAAGGACGATATAAATGAATATTCAAATGCCCTACTTTACGTCCTTGCTTATTTAAATAATCCACCGTTTGCTGAATTGTTGGAGAAACAGAACCCATCGAGATAATAACTTCAGTAGCTGCAGGATCTCCGTAGTAATTGGTTAGATCATAGTCGGTACCGCGTAAGTCATTAATTTTCCCCATATATTTTTGTACTATCGGCAAAATATTATCGTAATATTGATTAACAGTTTCTCTTTGTTGAAAATGAATATCAGGATTTTGAGCAGTACCTGAAACAGTCGGATGATTAGGATTCATTCCGCGCTGACGGAATTTTTGCAATTCTTCCCAATTTACCATTGCCTTTAAATCTTCATAAGCCAATACTTCAATTTTTTGTAATTCGTGACTAGTCCGAAACCCATCAAAGAAGTTCATAAAAGGTAAACTACCTTCAATTGAGGCCAGATGCGCCACAGCAGACAAGTCCATTACTTCTTGCACGCTGGATTCAGCCAACATACAAAAACCCGTTTGTCTTGCTGCCATTACATCGCTGTGATCACCAAAAATGGATAAAGCATTTGTTGACACTGCTCGTGCCGCAACGTGAAACACAGTTGGCAAAAGTTCACCCGCGATTTTAAACATATTTGGAATCATCAAAAGTAAGCCTTGTGATGCTGTATAGGTCGTGGTTAAAACACCTGTTTTTAAGGAACCGTGAACAGTACCAGCTGCGCCTGCTTCTGACTGCAATTCTACTAAATTAACAGGTTCACCAAAAATATTACGTTGTTGGTTAACAGAAGACCATTCATCGACCATTTCCGCCATTGTTGAGCTTGGCGTGATCGGATAGATTGCTGCGACTTCCGTAAAGGCATACGATACGTAAGCTGCGGCGGTATTCCCATCCATCGTTTTCATTTTTTTCATTCCGTTCACCTCACTTAAAGTTATGACAAAAAAGTCATAAATACTTTGCTATTATACATGGAGTTTTTGATTTTGGATATAGCTGTCGATTTGTGTCGCGGCAATTTTTCCAGCGCCCATCGCCAAAATAACTGTTGCAGCTCCAGTAACGATATCTCCACCAGCAAATACACCGGGGATATTAGTTTCACCCGTGCTTGTATTGGCATCAATATAGCCCCACTGGTTAAGTTGTAGTTGCTCAAATGTGTCCAATAAGATGCGATTAGAGCCTTGCCCAATTGCTTCAATGGCAGTATCTGCTTCTACAATAAAGTCACTGTCACAAATCGCTTCGGGACGACGTCTACCCGATTCATCGGGTTCGCCTAATGTCATTTTTACACACTTCACTGCTTTTAATTTTCCCCTACTATCACTAATATATTCAATTGGATTTGTTAACCAATGATAGTGAATACCTTCTTCAATCGAATGATGATATTCTTCTTCTCTGGCTGGCAACTCTTCTTTGGAACGACGATAGATAACCGCAACGTTTTCTGCTCCCAAGCGTTTTGCAGAGCGAGCTGCATCCATTGCCACATTACCACCACCAATGACGACTACATTTTTTGAAGATTGAACAGGCGTATCGTAATTTGGAAAATCATAGGCTTTCATCAAATTGATTCGCGTTAAATATTCACTGGAACTATAAACACCATTTAGCGACGTGCCAGGAATGCCCATAAAATTGGGAGCTCCCGCTCCAACTGCAAGATAGCAGGCATCAAAATCTGCTTGAATTTCCGCCATTGTAATTGTTTTTCCCACGACAACATTGGTTTCAATAGTTACACCTTGGGCAATAATGGATTCAATTTCTTTTTGAACAATTTCTTTAGGTAAACGAAATTCAGGAATTCCATAAGTTAAAACACCACCTGCTGCGTGCAAGGCTTCAAAAATAGTGACGTCATATCCTAATTTAGCTAAGTCGCCAGCGGCAGTTAAGCCAGAAGGTCCAGAGCCAATCACGGCGACTTTTCCTTTATCTTTTGGATTGTTCACTGCTTCCAGCGGTTGTTGCAACGCCCAGTCTGCCACTAAACGTTCTAATTTTCCGATTGCGACCGGTTCAAATTTCTTTGAGCGCCCTAAGCGACACGTCATTTCACATTGTTTTTCTTGCGGACAAACGCGACCACAAATTGCGGGTAAGTTTGTATATTTGCGAAGTACTTCGTGAGCTGCTTGCATATCTCCAGCTTCAATATATTTAATAAAACCCGGTATATCAATCATAACCGGGCAATTTTGAATACAAGGAGCATTTTTACACTGTAAACATCTTGCAGCCTCCAATTGTCCCTCCTCTAAGCTATAGCCTAAAGCAACTTCAGAAAAATTGTGCTTGCGTATTTCAGGAGCTTGCTCACGCATAGGCGTTTTCGTATAACTACGCTTTGCCATTTTGCATTCCTCCTTTAAGTAGGTTAGCAGCAACCTTTTCTTCATTGGAATACTGTTGCATCCGATTAATAAATTCATCCCAATCTACACTAGCACCTAAAAATTCCGGTCCATCGACACAGGCAAACCTGATTTGGTTATCTATCGTAACACGACAACCGCCACACATGCCGGTTCCATCTACCATAATCGGATTTAAAGATACAAAAATAGGGATTCCCGCTTCATTGGCTGTTAAAGTTGAAAACTTCATCATCATACTGGGTCCAATTGCCCATGCAGTGTCAATTTTTTCTTTAGCAAAGATCGCTTTCATAGCATCTGTAACTAGTCCCTTTTCTCCTAAAGAACCATCATCGGTCATTAGATAAAGTTCATCTGAATATTTTTCACATTCCGTTGCTAAAATCATTAAATCTTTGTTTTTAGCCCCTAAAATGGTGATTACTTTATTGTCAGCTTCTTTTAAAGCTTTAATAATTGGAAACAGTGCCGCAATTCCGACACCGCCTCCAACAAGTAATACGGTTCCATATTTTTCAATTTCCGTGGCTTTTCCTAATGGTCCTACTAAGTCAAGTAAACTATCACCGACTTGCAGTTGCGCTAAATCAGCAGTAGATTTACCGATAACTTGGAAAATGAGGCGAACAAGCCCTTTTTTAGAGCATGTATCTACTACTGTTAAAGGAATTCGCTCACCATTATCGTCGATGCGCAAAATAACGAATTGGCCAGCCTGAGCTTTTTGGGCAATCCGTGGTGCTTCAACAAAGATTTCAAATTCGATTGGATTTAATTCGTTTTTCTCAATTATTTTAAACAACGAAAATCAGACTCCTTCTCTAATCTATGCTTTTGTTAAAGCTGTCACAAAAACTTTCAACACCTCTTCATCTTCATCATCGGCATCATTTTCAATTTTAACTAATTGCGCCCCACGTTTTGCACCCGTTTTTTCAAATGCTTGATCAAAATCAACTGCTGCTTGACAGAAGTAATCCGGATATAATTCACTATCACCAGATCCTACAACCCCAAATACTTTTCCATCTAATTCAAAGTCAGGTAAATCATCATAGAAATCTTCTAAATCAAAGGGAACTTCTCCATCACCATCCGTATAAGTTGCCACTACACAAATATCTGCATCTTCAAAGGTTGAATCATCTGCATCATCTGCTTCAACTCTTTCTACGTCAATATCTAAGGCTTTAAAAGCGTCTTCTAGAATTTCTGAAATTCCTTCTGTGTTTCCTGTTGCACTTGCATATACGATTTTTGCTACTGTCATTATTATTCCTCCTCGGATATTCGAAATATTTTTAAATTCAATTCATTATAGTAATTAATACTTAATCACATTTTACTTCATTCCAGATAAGAACTAAACAAAATTTGGCATTTTTTTCAGCTTTCCTTCGCTTATAACAGCCTTTTTTATTCTTAATGTGATTAAATAAGTTCTATTATAACCGATTACCTAAATATGCGGATAATCATTTTGTAATCCCCCGAAAGTCTTTTTTATCTTCAACCTGACATTCATACTGCCCATAGAGCTCTTTTTAACCTTTTTAGCTATCAAAGCATTTTTCGGGTAACTAAAAAGAAGTCTACCTTTTAGTAAACTTCTTTTTAGTTTATTTATTAAAATAGTCTCGGGTATCTTCTTCGTCTTGATTTAGTTGTTTTATTAGACCTTCAGCTCCAGCAAATTTTACTTGCTTGCGAATAAGATGATTAAAGCGAACACGAACAGTTTCACCATAGATGTCTTTATTAAAATCCAGAATAAAAACTTCAACCGTTAGTTTTCTACCTTCGCCAAAAGTATCGTTATGGCCTATTGAGCCCATGGCTTGATACCACTTATCTGCTACTTTGATTTCTGAAACATAAACGCCTTCCATCGGTAAACGTACACTATTTTTAAACCGAATATTTGCGGTGGGATAGCCCAAAGTCCGACCCCTTGCGTCGCCATGAACCACAGTTCCTTCGATTTCATAAATATAGCCGAGTAATTTTGCTACTTCTTCCATATTCCCTTCATCTAATAAATCACGAATTCTGGTTGAGCTAATTTTCTCGCCAGTCAAGGTTTCTTTAGGGATGGTAACAATTTCAAAACGGTCTTTGGCATATTGGGGTAAATGAGCTACGTCTGCGATATCTTTGGGACCATAAGTATAGTCAAACCCACTTACAGCAGCTATGGCATGTAGACCCACAATATACTGGTCTACAAAATCTTGTGGTTTTAAATGAGCAAAATTAGAAGTAAATTCAATTTCGTATAAATAATCCACTCCGAGGTGCTCCATGTGATATTCTTTTTGTTCTAAAGTGGTAAGATACTTTAAATTTTCTCCCTCTTGTTTTTTAAAAACGACAGAAGGATGCTGATTGAAAGTCATTACAGCTAATTTTACCCCTTTTTGTTGCGCTAACTCTTTCCCAGCTAAAATAACCTTTTGATGTCCGCGGTGAACACCATCAAAAAAACCTAAGACAAGTACAACGGGTTCATCAGGAATTTGTTTTTTTGTATAAGGATGATGAATTTGGATAATTTTCACAATATTAGACCTCGGTTCGTAACATTTTTAAAGGCTTTAATTTATTTTTTTCTTTTGGGTTGTTCTCATATAAGGCTACAACTTTGTCTTCATAATATAAAGCAATTGGTTTACTTGGCATTTGTTTAAGACCAAACACATCAGGTGATAATCGCATACCATTTTTTACTTGCTGCCAAATTTTATCGGTAATGGTAACTTTGTCAAAAGACGATATACCATATTCAATCGGTAGTAAATATTCAGTAATAGTATTATTTGCAACCGCATCCGCTACTTGGGCTAAAGTCAGTGCTTGGGCAGGCTTTAGCCCCCCACTTTCCAAACGAGTTAAATCAGACATGTGGGCTGCTGCTCCCAGTTTCTTACCTGTATCTACTGCTAAAGTACGCACATAGGTCCCTTTGCCACAAACAACTTCAAACCGCCAACTTTGGGTTTTATTTTGTTTGTCATATTCTGGTTCACTTGTACGGCAAAAACTATCAATCTGTGCTTTACGTTGTGGTCGTTCTACCTCTAAACCTGCTCGCGCATATTCATATAGACGTTTTCCATTGACTTTAACTGCTGAATACAGCGGTGGAATTTGAATAATTTCTCCTTCCATTTGTTTCATAACGCCATCAATTTCATTCATACTAAAAGGCGTTTCAATCGGCGTTGTCGCTATTACATCACCAGAGGCATCTTCTGTGGTAGTAGCAAAGCCCAACGTAATTTCACCTGTATAAATTTTCCCACTATCTTGCATGAATTCAATCACTTTGGTCCCTTTACCAATACAAATAGGTAAAATGCCATCAACATCTGGATCAAGGGTACCACCATGACCGATTTTTTTTGTTTTTAAAATTTTGCGTAATTTGAACACGCAGTCATGACTGGTCATCCCGCGTTCTTTCCATAAAGCTAAAATGCCGTCCATTCTAACTCCTCGCTATCTCTAAATTCATTTCAACTGCCCCATTATAGCAGAAAAAGAGTCTCTTCAAAAGGTTTCCCTTTTAAAGAGACTCTCATCATTAATCTTTGTGTAAATTACGAATCATTTCGTCGATTTTGTTACCATATTGAACAGAGCTGTCTAATTCAAAAGAGATTTCCGGTGTCTTATATAAAGTTAACCGTTGTCCTAATTCGCGGCGAACTAATCCGCTCGCTTTTTCTAGACCAGCCTGTGCTTTTTCTTTGTCAGAGGCAAGATCAGATAAAATACTATAAAAAATTGTTGCTTGTTGCAAATCCCCAGTTACTCGCACATCCGTAATTGTCACATCTTGAACACGGGGATCGCGAACAGTTTTACGTAAAATATCATTCACTTCTCTTAAAATTTCGTGGGCAACCCGACGATCACGATAATTGGCCATAATTAATCCCCTCCATTTATCTTAGTCGTTTTTAATTTCTTCCATTACATAAGCTTCAACAACATCGTCCACTTTCAAGTCATTGAATTTTTCAATCATAGCACCACATTCAAAACCTTGTCTTACTTCTTTCACGTCGTCTTTAAAACGTTTCAAACTAGCAAGAACACCTTCATAAATAACGATGCCATCACGGATAACCCGTACACCACTATCCCGACGAATAAAGCCATCTGTGACGTAACAACCGGCAATCGTTCCAACTTTTGAAACTTTATATGTTTCACGAACCACCATTTGTCCTGTGATTTTTTCTTCAAATTCAGGATCAAGTAAGCCCTTCATTGCAGTTTCAATTTCTTCGATTGCTTTGTAAATAATGCGGTGTAAACGAATATCAACTGTTTCGGCATCAGCTTGTTGTTTTGCTTGCGGTGTTGGTCGTACGTTGAACCCGATGATAATAGCATTACTTGCTGCTGCTAATGTAACATCACTTTCATTAATGGCACCAACTGCAGAATGGACGATATTAACTCGCACGCCTTCCACTTCAATTTTTTTCAAGGAAGCGGCCAATGCCTCAGCAGAACCTTGTACGTCTGCTTTAATAATAACGTTAACTTCTTTTAATTCGCCTTCTTTTAGGCTTTCAAATAAGTTATCTAATGTCACTCGACTGTTAGAAGCACGTTGTTCCATCAATGCTCGTTTTGCTCGTTCTTCACCGGCCGCACGCGCAGTTTTTTCATCTTCAAAGACAACAAAACGATCGCCGGCTTGTGGTACATCATTTAAACCGGTAATTTCTACTGGCGTAGCTGGTCCAGCCGCTTTATCACGACGACCTAAATCATTCGTCATTACCCGTACACGACCGTAAGTGTTTCCGACTACAATTGGATCGCCAACATGTAAAGTACCTTGTTGCACCAATAATGTCGCAACTGGTCCTTTACCTTTATCTAGCCGTGCTTCAATAACTGTACCAATTGCCCGTTGAGTTGGATCAGCTTTTAAGTCTTCCACTTCAGCAACTAAAACGATCATTTCTAATAATTCGTCAATATTTTGGCCGAATTTTGCTGAAATTTCTACAAAAATTGTATCGCCGCCCCAGCTTTCAGGAATTAACTCATATTCACTTAACTCTTGCATCACGTGTTGTGGATTAGCACCAGGTTTATCAATTTTATTAACTGCCACGATAATTGGCACTTTCGCCGCTTTCGCATGGTTAATTGCCTCAACCGTCTGTGGCATAACACCGTCATCTGCTGCCACTACTAAAATAGTAATATCTGTAATACTTGCCCCACGTGCCCGCATACTTGTAAAGGCTGCGTGCCCTGGTGTATCTAAGAAAGTAATTGGTTTGCCGTCAATATCAATTTGATAGGCACCAATATGCTGTGTAATACCACCGGCTTCTCCACTTGTTACACGGGAATGACGCAATGTATCAAGTAACGTTGTCTTACCATGGTCAACGTGTCCCATAATTGTAACAACGGGTGGACGCGGTACTAAGTTTTCTTCTACCACTTCTTCTGGCTCAAAGAACTTATCGATATCTGCAATATCTACCTGTACTTTTTCTTGTGCTTCAATTCCATAGTCAGTTGCTAAAAGTTCAATTGTATCTTTGTCCAATGCTTGGTTTTGGTTCACCATAACGCCCATCATAAATAACTTCTTGATGATTTCTGCTGGTTCGCGGTGAATTTTTTTAGCAATATCCGCTACATTCATACCTTCTGTATATTCTAATACTTCTGGTAATTCCCGGAATTTACGAGGTGGTACTGCCGGTTTGTTGGAAACTTGTTGTTTTCCTTTTTTACCTTTTTTCTTGAATCTATTTCGATTTTGTTGGTAACCGCCTTGGCGATTTTGTTGTCCGTAATTCTTGTTACGATTATCGTTACCACGATTACCCGCTTTATTGCCATCTGCTTTAGCAGCTGGTTGATTATTAGTAGGTTTCGCTGCCGGTTTGTTGGTATTAGGAGCTGGTTTTGTTGCTGGACGTTGTTGTGCAGCAGGTTTTTGTGTTGTTGTTTTTTGATTTTGTGTTTTTTGTTGCGGAGCTTGTTGAGCTGGTTTTGATTGTCCAGTTTGATTACTCCGTTTTTGATTATTATTATTAATAGGCTTTTGATCCTCCGTCTTTTTGTTCACTACTGGCTTGTTAACCGGTGCAGCTTTTTGTGGTGTGTTTTCTGTTCTTGATGGAGCAGATTTTGCTGCTGGTGCTGCCGTATTATTGGAACGGTTGTTTTGTGATACTTGTTTATTCACTACCCCTTGTTGGCGGTTTTGATTCTGTTGATTTCGTTGTTGCCCTTGATTGTTCCCTTTATTTTGACTTTGGCCTTGTTTGTGGCCTTGTTTCGTAGATGGATTATTCCGATTTTGAAATTTTGGATTATTCCGTTGGGTAACAAATTTCTTATGTTCAGGTTTCTTTGCTTCATCTGGGTTAGCTGGTTGGGATGCAGGTTTTGGAGCATTGCCAGTACTTTCATTTACACCAACTGCTTGGCGTAACTTTTTCTCCTCAGTATCTGAGATTGCTCCCATATGATTTTTCACATCAAATCCTAAAGATTGTGCCTTATCCACTAATTCTTTACTTGATTTGTTGATTTCTTTTGCAAGTTCATAAATTCGTTTTTTTCCCATGCAATCACCTTCCTAACCTTGTATTAATTCTCCTATCTTTTTGGCAAAGCCTCCATCCAAAATACCAATGACCATCCGTGGCTTGCCGATCGCACCTCCAATTTCCAAGGCGGTTAAACGATCATTATAGGGAATTTTATAATAAGTGCACTTATCACTTATATTTTTATGGGTATTTTTACCAGCATCAGCGGCAATTAATACCAAACGTGCTTTGTTGCGGCGAATCTCTTTTAATGTCAGTTCTTCGCCAGTGACCAACTTGCCAGCGCGCATTGCTAAACCTAACATGTTCAATACCTTGTTTTTATCCATTACCAAATAACTCACGACGGGCTTTTTGGTGGGTAACATAATCAAGAAGTTCTTGATAAAACGCATCGGTTAAAGTCGTTTCCAACACACGGTCCAAAATCTTTTTATCCCAGGCTTTTTGCACTTCTGCTGGTTCAATGGCAACATAAGCGCCACGGCCGGGCATTTTGCCAGTCGGATCAATTGAAACTTCTCCTTCTTTAGACCGCGTAATGCGAATTAATTCTTTTTTTGGTTTCATTTCACCGGAAACAACGGATTTACGTAAAGGAATCTTTCGTTTCTTCATGAAATCGCCTCCTGGTTAATCCTCTTTTTCTTCATCAAACGCGATATTTTCGTAATCATCACTCGTCATAGCGCTATTTTCAATCACTTCGTCAACAGAATCTGTTTCATTTACACCTGCAGTTTCTTCATTCGTGAATTCACCTTCATCAATATAATCGCCTTCTTCTAATTTGGCATAAAATTCTTCCATATCAGATTCAGCCTTAATATCAATTTTATAACCGGTCAATTTTGCCGCTAAACGGGCATTTTGTCCTCTTTTACCAATTGCAAGTGAAAGTTGATAATCGGGCACAACAACTGTACAAGCGCGAGGATTATCTAAATCAAAGATAACGTCTTGTGCTTCAGCAGGATTTAGCGCATTGGCAATATAAATTGCTGGATCTTCATCCCATTCAACGATATCCATGTTTTCACCTTTTAATTCGTTGACAATTGCTTGAACCCGCTGACCTTTAGGACCGACACACGTTCCTACAGGGTCAATATTAGGATCATCTGATCGTACTGCAACTTTTGAACGATCCCCAGCTTCTCTGGCAATGCTAACAATCTCCACAGTACCATCATAAACTTCTGGCACTTCTTGTTCAAATAAACGACGCAATAAATCTGGATGAGAACGACTAACAAAGACTTGCGGACCTTTGGAAGTATTTTCCACGCGAGAAACATACACTTTAATACGATCATGGGGTTGATAAAATTCGTTTGGCATTTGATCTTGTTTAGACAAAACGGCCTCTATCTTACCCAAGTTTACATAAATGTAGCGATTGTCTTGACGTTCTACGATGCCTTGCATAATATCTTTTTCATAAGCTGAAAATTCATTATAAATAATGGTTCTTTCTGCTTCTCTGACACGTTGTAAAATAACTTGTTTCGCTGTTTGAGCAGCAATTCGACCAAAATCTTTGGGTGTTACTTCAAAACGGATCTTGTCGCCAATTTCATAAGCTGGATTGATTTTGATTGCTTCTTTTAAAGATACTTCTAATTGGGAATCCATGACTTCTTCTGTTACTTCTTTAACAGCATAAACATGAATGTCGCCTTTTTTTTGGTTAAATTCAACTTCCACATTTTGGGCTTGTCCATAATGACGTTTGTAAGCAGAAACCAAGGCGGCTTCTAACGCTTCAATCACGATTTCTTTTGAGATGCCTTTTTCAGCTTCCAATGCATCTAATGCATTTAACATTTCTTTACTCATCTGCTTGTGACTCCTTTTTTAAAATTGAATAGCTAAGCGAGCTTTGGCAATATTTTTGCGGTCAAAAGATAACTCTTTTTCCCGTGTTTTAATTCGAATTTTTAAAACAAGTTCCGTTTCATTTAGAGAAACTAAAAATCCTTCGTATTGTTTTTGACCATCGACTGCTTGATATAATGAAATATTGATGTATTCGCCTAAAGCCTTTTTATAATCAGCTTCTTTTTTCAACGGTCTTTCGGCACCAGGAGATGACACCTCTAGAAAGTAAGCTTGGGGAATCGGATCAGGATCCATACTATCCAATTTCTCACTTAATTTTTCACTTACATAGGCACATTCTTCAATATCAATGCCGCCTTCTTTATCGATGAATACTCGCAAAAACCAGTTTTTACCTTCTTTAACAAACTCTACTTCGACTAATTCAAAATTTTGTTCATCTAAAATTGGAGTAACCAAACCAGTTACTGTCTCTACAACTGTACTCAACAACCATCGCCTCCTTAGACCAATTCTTTTCATTAAAAAGAGTGAGGGAAAAAATCCCTCACTCCACTAAGTATCATTACCGTTACATATTCTAACACATTTTTTTGAAAATCACAACTGAAAGCAGAAATAGCGTTATTTAAGGAGCAAAAATTTTCCATATTTTCGACAAAAAGGCATTCGAATTGAAATCCAAGGGAACTTGATTTGGAAAAAGATGAACCATTCGATAAAAATAGACACCTAAAAACAGGACAGCAATTCCAATCCACCAATATTTATTAGTCAAAATTTTGGCTATGGTTGGCTTTTTCAAACTAATTCCGTATAGCACAACCAATAAAATAATTACCCAAAACAGCGGATGATAATAAAATGCTGTCGTGATCTCTCCTTGCGCTAAATGAACAAAAGCGCGCGTCATCCCACAAACAGGGCAAGGCAGACCTGTCACAGCTTTTAAAGGACATTCTAATAATCCGACCATTCATCGTCTCCTGTTGTATTCAGACCAGACACTTCTATATTTAAATGTTCATAAACATCATTTAAATCTGCTTGCAAAATTGCCATATTGATAACCGATAAACCAAAAATACGTAACACGATAAATAGTAGTCTATTGTCACTGCGGTAAGGTCGCAAAGCTTGTGCTTGGGCAGCCATCACAAGATCATTGATGCGATACCACCAATAAAACATATAAAGTCCACAGGTAATAAGTCCAAAAAGTAATGTCCATCCCGGTCTTAAGCGATAATCATCGGTTAATTCATTTAAGTCCTTAGTGGTAGTGTAAATAAAATAGATACCGTAAATACCACCTGTTAAAAGTGTAAATAAAATTACCGCTATTACAGAGCGTTTTTGCCATTTTTTTTGCGCCATAATTCCTACTTCCTTTCACGTCTTTCATTATGTAAAAGAAGCTGCCGCCTCTTTAACTGTTTTGGATAAAAATAATTTATTCCTGTTTGAAAATTCTTCAGAACTTTCTCAAATTACTTTACCATAAAAAAGTTAAATAAGGCTAAACAGCTTCAAAAAATTACACGCGACTGTAGTTGGCTACTTCAGCTACAATAGAGTCGACAAAAATATTTAATTCTTCAACTGCAGTATCTTTACTTCCGTAACGACGTACGTTCACAGTTGCATCTTTTACTTCGTTATCTCCCACAACAAGTTGATATGGAATTTTTTGTGTTTGAGATGCACGAATTTTATAGCCCATTTTTTCGTTCCGGTCATCTACTTCCACTCGAATCCCTTTTGCTTGTAAACGCTCCTTGATTTCATAAGCATAATCAGAATGTGCGTCGACAGAAACGGGAATGATTGTTGCTTGAATTGGTGCTAACCAAGTTGGAAATGCGCCTTTGTATACTTCTGTTAAATAAGCGACAAAGCGTTCCATTGTTGAAACAATCCCTCGGTGAATAACAACAGGGCGGTGAGTGTTTTCGCCGTCTTCTCCCACATAAGTTAACTCAAAACGTTCTGGTAATAAGAAGTCCAATTGAATAGTCGATAACGTCTCTTCCATTCCCATGGCAGTTTTAACTTGAACATCAAGTTTTGGACCATAAAATGCAGCTTCGCCTTCTGCTTCAAAATAATCCAAACCAAGTTCGTCCATGGCCGCTTTTAACATTGTTTGGGCATTATCCCACATCGCATCATCGTCAAAGTATTTTTCAGTATTGTTAGGATCCCGATAGCTTAAGCGGAAACGATAATCTGTTACATTAAAGTCAGCATAAACGTTTACCATTAAATCAAGTGTCCGTTTAAATTCATCTTTAATTTGATCGGGACGCACGAAAGTATGACCATCATTTAACGTCATTTCCCGTACCCGTTGCAATCCAGACAAGGCACCCGATTTTTCATACCGGTGCATCATGCCAAGTTCTGCAATCCGGATTGGTAATTCGCGGTAAGAATGAATATCATTTTTATAGACCATCATGTGATGAGGACAATTCATTGGACGTAAAACGAGCATTTCACCATCCCCCATATCCATTGGTGGAAACATATCTTCATGGTAATGATCCCAGTGCCCAGAAGTCTTATACAAATCGACATTAGCCATAATTGGTGTATAAACGTGTTGATAGCCTAAACTTACTTCTTTATCAATAATATAGCGTTCAATAATACGACGAATTGTAGCACCTTTTGGTAACCAGAAAGGAAGTCCGGCACCAACTTCAGGCGAAACCATAAACAAGTCCAATTCTTTTCCTAGTTTACGGTGATCACGTTCTTTTGCTTCTTCTCTTTGTTTAATAAATTCTTTTAAGTCTTTTTTATCAAAGAAAGCTGTTCCATAAATACGTTGCATCATATGGTTGTCAGAATTCCCCCGCCAATAAGCACCTGCAACAGATAATAGTTTGAAAACTTGAATACGACCAGTTGAAGGAACGTGTGGGCCACGACACAAATCGACAAATTCTCCTTGACGATAGGCTGTAATTGTTTCATCTTCTGGCATTTCATTAATTAATTCGACTTTATAAGGATCTGCTTGAAATAAATCCAACGCTTCAGCTTTTGATAAAACCAAACGTTCAATTGGTAGATTTTCTTTCACAATTTTCATCATTTCTGTTTCAATAGCAGGCAAATCTTCGGCTGTAATTGGCTGTTGACCGTTATCAGTATCATAGTAAAAACCACTATCAATAGCAGGACCTACGCCAAAGTGAATATTGGGAAATAAACGACGTGCTGCTTGTGCCATCAAATGTGCAGCAGAATGACGAAGTAAAGGCAACGCTTCTTCATCAGCAGGTGTGATAATTGCTAAGGTTGCATCTTCATTAATAGGACGATTTAAATCTACTAATTCACCATTAACTTTTCCTGCCAAAGCCTTTTTTGCCAAACTGTTAGAAATGCTAGCTGCAATATCTTTAATTGTACTACCTGATTCAAACTCTTTTTTTGCGCCATCAGGAAATGTAATTGTAATTGCCATAAATAATTCCTCCTTAAATAATAAAAAAAGTCCTAGTGCTGTAATAGCACTAGGACGTAATTAACGTGGTTCCACCTAATTTTAAGACATATATAATTGCCTTCTCTTTTGCAAGTAACGGTTGCGTCCGCCTGAGATTAATCAGGAATGCGTAAAGTGGTCATCATCTGGTTTTCTGTTGGAAAACTTTCAGCAGTTGTCTTCCTCTCTGTGACAGACTCTCAAAATCAGTTGGCTTTACAAGTTGACTATATTTAAACACTTCTTTTGAAAAAATGCAAGAATGAACTTACTTAAATTCCCCATTAACAGCATAGGTTCCTTTTTTCATTTCATTAATAATAACATGAATATGTTCTTTTGGCGCACCGGTATTCTTATGGACAGCGTCGGTAATATCTTTCATCATCGCTGTTAATTGTTCAGTACTGCGTCCTTCCACTAGCTCAACATGAATAAATGGCATATCTTTCACTTCCTTTTTAGTCTAACTCTATTTTAACCATAAAAGAATTGAAATGTCTCACCTAAAACTGATATTTTTTCATAAAATTTAAGACTGTATTGTCGATATTGGCTGGTAAAGAACTTTTATGCATTTTACCCAAATGGGGAATGAATGATTTTCGATATCTTCAGTAACAATATTTCATTCGCTAAGAAACAAATTTAATGTCGAATCTTTCTTTACAGAATCTGTTTAATCGTATTCACCTCTTCTTACATGCTCTTTAGCAATTTTAAGTATTACGATCGTTTTTAGCCCGTAAGGCACTCAAAATGGAGACCGTATCAACCACCTCTTGTAACATCGCACCGATTAGCGCAGGAATCACACCCGTACTAGCAACTAGCATCAACCCAACACAGATAAAAATTCCGATTAAAACTGATTGTCGGGCGATTTTCATTGTATCTTGCGAGATACTGACAGCCGCGGCCACTCTACTTAAATCATCTTTCAAAATCACAGCATCGGCACTTTCAGAAGCGGCTGAAGAACCGTGAGCCCCCATAGCAATACCGACATCAGCAATCGCTAAAGCCGGGGCATCATTAATTCCGTCACCTATCATAACTAATGGACGCTGCTCTTTGGAAACATTTTTTAAAACGTTAATTTTATCTTGTGGGAGGCATTCGGCATGAACTTCTTTAATTCCAACTGCGGCAGCTGTTAATTCTGCAATACCTTTACGATCTCCAGTTAACATAATTTCTTTATCGACACCTAAATTACGTAATTGCGTAATAGTCGTTTTGGCTTCTGTTCGTATTTCATCGGCAAAAGTTACACTACCGATGTATTGATCATCCAATGAGGCAAAAATCATTGTCGCATCACCGGCAGTAACTGTAGCATGAGCAAATTCAGCTCGCCCAATTTTGATGACTTTTCCGTCAATTTCCCCTTTTACCCCAGAGCCTACAACTTCTTCTAGATTCTTAACAGGTACCAACTCAACACGTTTAGTCGCATATGAAACAAGTGATCTAGCTAAAATATGCAGTGATTCTTGTTCTGCACTGGCAAGATAACTTAAAAATTTATCTTCAGGAAAACCAACTATAGGATTTACCGCTTCCACGGTTAATTGGCCTTTTGTAATAGTCCCTGTTTTATCAAAGGCAATGGTTTTTGCTCCTGCAAGTTTTTCAATCGTGGTCCCAGTTTTAACTACAATTCCGTTACGACTAGAGCGACTCATCCCTGCTACTAACGCCACTGGTGCAGCTAAAATCAATGGACAAGGAGAAGCAACGACTAAGACTTCAGCAAAACGAACGGGGTCTTTGGTAAGAAACCACGCCACTCCGCCAATTAAATACGCAATTGCAGTAAATGGAACGGCATAACGATCTGCCATCCGCACAAAATGAGCGGGTTTTTCTTGTGATTCTTTTACAAGTTTAACGATTTGTTGATATTGGGAATCTTCCGCCAAGGAAGTAACTTGATAGAGTAAAGTTCCTTCACCATTAATAGCACCAGACATAATTTCATCTCCGATACTTTTATCAACGGGGCGCGACTCACCAGTTAAGGAAGATTCATCAACACTGCCTTCTTGCAAGGCAGCTCCATCAACGGGTACAATTTCATGGGGTTTTACCACTAAAATGTCCCCTACTTTAACCTTATCCAAAGTTAAATCTTCTAGACGATCACCATTTTTTCGGTGCGCAATTTGGGGTGAATTATCTAATAAAGACTGTAACTCACGGCCAGCTTGGCGGCTGGCATAATCTTCTAAACTATCCCCACCTGTCAACATAATTAAAATCATCAAACTTGCCCAATATTCTCCCACAGCTAAAGTGGCAACAATGGCCGTAATCGCCAAAATATCTACTCCATAACGTCCAGATCGCAATGTTTTTACCATTTCGATTAACATTGTAAAAGCCATAATACCGCCCACAATTGTCACCAGCAGATAGGCCCACTGCCCTTGTTTAAACCCAAATTCAAACAGGCAGGCTAATGCACCTACAACCAATGTTAAAAAGAATTTTTTAAAATGACTCATTTTCATCCCTACTTTCCCCACTTGAATTACTCAAGCTTCATTTATAGGATAACTTTCTTATTTTGAAATGAAAATGAAAAAGGGCTAAATGAAAAAAAGAATCATTTACAATTAGCCGATATTACTCACGAGATGCCATTGTTGGCAATAGTTTTGAACAGAAATTGCCGTTTTTGCATCATACGAAAATCCGGTAATCGAAGCAAGTTTTAACGCGGTTTCATGAAAAATTTTTTGTGTTTTATCAAGACTCTGCCAAATTTTTTCATTCGTGGTAAAATCCATCAACTCTAATAATAGCTGTTGCGTTTGCTCGTTGAGATACTTTAGTAAATATTTGTCATTTTTACCAATACTAATGGTGAATCGGTGTTCAAAAGCAACTTGCCAACTTAGTAAGCGCCGTAATTCCTTCTGACAAATGCCATAAAGGTGATCTGTAGCATATAAGGTTTCTTGGCGCCATAATCCTTTGACAATATAAGTCGATACCCACCAAAACTCATTGCAACAATCTGCAAACTCCTCCTGACTAGGGGGCATTAAAAGATACCCAGCAGCATTCGTTTTTTTTAAATCAGAAAGTAGGTTTTGGGGATCCCATAAGGGCATGACGATTTTTTCTGTTTTTAACCAGTCGGACAGGCTTTTTATAGGACAAAGCAGCAAATCAATGCGATTATTATCAGTAAACAACATTAAAAATGTAAAACAGTCTCCTAATGTAGCCGGAAATAATGTCATCTCTTCTGGACATTGCATAATTAAGATTTCACCAAAATCTTTTAGCCAACTGCGCTCTTTTAATAAACTCTCTTTTTCATCAACCACGTATACAATGTCATAGTCTTGAAATATATCTTTTGGTGCTTGCGGATTAACCCGCGATCCAGAAATTGCCACTGCTTTAACCTGAGGTAAATTTTTAGCTACTTGTTTTATTCGGGCTAACATTTCTTTTTCCGTACGCATTTTCTCTTCCTTTCTCATTTACATAAAAATTTAGAAAATCTTTGAAAGATGTAACCTTTTTTTCATAGCCGAACTTGTGCTATAATTTTATGGCGTGATTTTATCACACACTTACGGAATGGAGGCTTGTTTTATGGATGAACGTGCCAAAGAGCAACAGCATGTCACTCGAACTATTGCGCTCATTTACAATGAGCAAAAAGTAATTAAAGAACAACAACAACAATTAACTGGCAAAATGCAAGCTGAATTAAAAGAAGTCGCCGATCATCAAATTCGTGGTGGTTCAAATGAATCTTTTTATGAATCTGCTGTCGAGTATCGGCAACATGAACAAGAATTATTACTCAAATATCACACCGCTGAAAGTCAGGCAAAACGATTAAAAACGCTTTATGCAATGGCGGGAAATCCTTATTTTGCGCGTATTGATTTTAAAGAAGGCCAAGAAAATAAGGAGACTCTTTATCTGGGTATTGCCTCTTTGCGGGATAAAAATCAAGAAACAATTGTAATCGATTGGCGGGCCCCCATTGCCAATCTTTATTACGAAGGTGAGCTGGGGCCGGCTTTTTATGAAACCGATCACGACCGCTATGAGGTAGAACTTTTATTAAAACGACAATTCAAAGTTCAAGATGGCCAGATGCTTTCTATGGTAGACACTTCTGAAGTGATTAATGATGAATTTTTATTAGAAATTTTAGATGAAGCCTCTTCTTCTCAAATGAAAAATATTGTCTCCACTATTCAAAAAGCGCAAAATAGAATCATTCGGAATACCACCAGTAAAGTAATGTTAATTGAAGGCATCGCCGGTAGCGGTAAAACTTCGGCCCTTTTACAGCGAATTGCTTTTCTGTTATATCGGAATCGTAAATGGCTGGCAGATGAACAAGTTCTTTTATTTTCACCTAACCACTTATTTTCTGATTATATTTCAATGGTTTTACCTTCGCTTGGGGAAAGCACAGTCCCAACTCGGACGTTCCGCTCTTTTATGGACCAATTGTTACCACAATTTACTATTGAAAAAGAGGCCGAGCAAGAAGATGTCTTTTTATCAGGTAATGAAAAGCACAGCGAACGGTTAAAAAGCAGTTTGGTTTTAGTAAATGCAAGTAAAAAATATATTCAAGCAATTACGGAATTGGGGCCGCTGTTTCGCAATTTGAAAGTCAATGGGCAAACTTTAATTTCTACTAAGCAGATGCGAACTTGGTATCAAGAAACAAACCCAAATTTGCCTCTTTATCAACGCACACAACTATTGCAGACAAAATTATTGAAAAAAGTTGGCGGCCTTCAAAAAGATGAAGCCAAAAAGACTTGGGTAAAAGACGCAGCCGAAGAAGAGTTGCAACAATATTTTGCAGATCATCCTAACCTTACTGACTCCGAAGAAAACGAACGAAAATTACGGAATCAAATCAAAAAACAAATTGTAAAACGGCATTTTCGCAGTATGGTTAAAAGTATCCATCGTTTTCAATTTATTAACTTTTCTAAACAATATTTGCACTTTTTACAAAACGTTTCTAAAAAAACTTTGGCAGAAAACCATGTGACAGAAAATCAATGGCAAAAAAGTTGGGAAGATACTCGCGAATTGTTAAAAAATCGTCTTTTAAAACAAGAAGATGCCGTTTTATTCTTTTTACTCTTAAAAGGGTTGCGGCCAATCGACCTTCCTGTTCAAGCCCGCTTTATTTTTATTGATGAAATGCAAGATTTTCCCCCAGCTCAAGTTGCCTTATTACGAGAACTTTATCCTCAAGCTAACCTTACCTTGTGTGGGGATTTAAATCAAAAGGTTTTTGGTAACGAAACGATTGTAGGCAATCTATCTGCTCTTTTTCCAAATCAAGAAGTGACCCGTTATCAGTTAACGACTAGTTACCGTTCAACAAAAGAAATCACAGACTTTGCTAATCAGTTTTTATCTAAAGAAGATGCAGTGGAAATGACCGCCCGAAAAGGTGATTTGCCAACCTTGGTTACTGGTTTTAATAAAACACAATGCCTTGATTATTTGAAAAACGATTTACAAACAAATGAAGCAAAAGCAAAATACTGGCGTACTGCCATTATTTGTCGCACGAGTCAAGAGTGTATCGCACTCTATGAAGCATTAGATGAAAAAATGCAACAAGAAATACAATTAATCGTTTCAGAAGAAGACTTTATGAAACGACGAATTATGATTATTCCTGCCTATTTAGCAAAAGGATTGGAATTTGATCGCGTCTATGCATGGCAAATTGACGATAGCTTTAAAACAACACAAGATCGCTTAATTTTTTATACAATTGCTACCCGGGCAATGCATGAACTGACAGTTATTAGTCATGAACCCCTCTCACCATTTTTTGAAACCGCAGATCCATTAACTTTTAATAAAATTATTTTATAAAATATTGTACGTCTAATTAATTGCTAAAAAATACCCAAACTATCACAGACTGCTTACTTGTCTTATCGACTTTAAAAGTAGGTCCTTGCAATAGTTTGGGTATTTTTAGATAAATAATGGCATGTATGGATATTTTAACTGAATAATTGCTAAAATCATTTTTAATTCGGATAATTGTTTTTTATCGGTTTCATCAAACAGTTTAGCATGGCGGCCGACCAAACCATTATCAATTAAGCGATGCCTTTTATTCCACACTTTAAATTCATTTAGGCTTTGGCATTGACTCAGCGGTAAGCCCGCCGCGTCAATTATTTCAGATAGCCGAAACACTAAAAAAGCACTATCAATAACAATATATTCTTGGTATTTATGGGATCTTTCTTGATCTTTGCGATCTCGCAAAATTACTTTTTGGGGTTCGTTTTTTAAATACCATGCTAATAGTTTAAAAAAGCCCTCTAAACGAAATTCTTCAGCAAATAATTCATAACTTTCAGGATTTTGGCGAAAAACTAAAGGAATCAGATAATTTTGGCGATAAATAAGCATTGGCGCTTGCGTCACACTGTAGTAAACATAACGATTTAAATACCCAGCACCACGAAAATCACCCAAGCGATATCCTTCTACGCCAAAACGTTGACACCGTGCAGCTAATGTTGAACAAGCCCCCACAGAGACAGCTAATTCCGCTTTTTGTTGATAATCACTTAAAATGCGATCAAATGGTTCCAAACAAATTTTTTCCAAGCAATCCCACCACCTTAAAGATAACGTTTTCTCTTAATCAGTATAGCATATTTTCTTTAAACAAAATGAAATGAAATTTCCAAAAAAGAAAAATATTTATTTTTCCAAAGGGCGATGTTTAAAGCCCATTGTCGCCTGAACAGCTTCTTGCCAGCCTGCATATAGATTTTCACAAACATCTGCGGCCATTTGTGGTTGAAATGTTTTTCCTTGGGCTTGAAAAGCTTTCAACTCGGCTAAATCTTGCCAAAAACCAACGGCAAGCCCTGCTAAATAAGCAACACCCAGCGCAGTTGTTTCTAAATAACTGGCTCTTTCAACCGGTGACTGTAAAATATCAGCTTGAAATTGGAGTAGTAAATCATTTTTAGAGGCACCACCGTCAACTTTTAAAATAGTGATGGGTGTTTGTGCATCTGCTGCCATCGTTTTCACTACGTCACAAGTTTGATAAGCCAAAGACTCCAGTGTTGCGCGAATTAAATGTTCTTTAGTTGTTCCTCGTGTTAAACCAAAAATAGCACCGCGAGCTTCTTGATCCCAGTAAGGCGCCCCTAATCCAGTAAAAGCTGGGACAACATAAACGTTATCACTATCTGCTACGCGACTGGCATAATTTTCAGAAGCTGGCGCTTGATCAAATAAACGTAAGCCATCTCGTAACCATTGGATAGCCGATCCTGCTACAAAAATACTTCCCTCTAAAGCATAAGTAATATTGCCATTGAGGCCATAACCAATTGTTGTGAGCAATCCATTTTTTGAAGTAATCGCCTCTTGTCCAGTATTCATCACAATAAAGGCACCAGTACCATACGTATTTTTGACGTTTCCTACCTCAAAAGCCTGCTGCCCAAATAAAGCAGCTTGTTGATCCCCTGCCATACCTGCAATTGGGATTTTTTGGCCATAAAACAAGTAATCATCCGTATAGCCATAAATTTCTGAATTGGATCGCACTTCTGGTAATAAACTTTTGGGAATATCCAAAAGGGCTAAAATCTCATCATCCCAACTTAAATTATGAATGTTATACATCATTGTACGACTTGCATTGGTGTAATCTGTAACATGAACTTTACCACCGGTTAGTTTCCATAAAAGCCAAGTATCGATAGTTCCAAAAAGTAATTCGCCGTTTTCCGCCCGTTTTCTCACACCTTCTACTTGATCCAAAATCCATTTTACTTTGGTAGCAGAAAAATAAGAATCGATTAATAGGCCTGTCTTTTCTTGAATCATTTTACTGTAACTATTATCTTTTAAATTTTTGGCAATAGCATTGGTTTGCTTGGATTGCCAGACAATCGCATTATAGACCGGTTCTCCTGTTTTTTTATCCCAAATGACCGTCGTTTCTCGTTGATTTGTGATGCCGATCGCGGCAATTTGATGGGGTTTAATATTCCCATCAATCAAGGCATCGGCAATCACTGATTGAATGGAATTCCAAATTTCGACTGGATTATGTTCTACCCAACCTGCTTTGGGAAAAATTTGAGGAAATTCCCGCTGTGCACTTACCACAGCTTCTCCTTTTTTATTGAAGACAATAGCACGTGAACTTGTTGTCCCTTGATCTAAGGCTAAAATATATTTTCTTTCCACAAATGCGACCTCTTTCTTTTTAACTATAAAGCAGTAATAGTATAGCATAATTCAATAAATTTCCTATTATTTTTGGCAGCCCTTTCTAAAAGACATAATAGTTTTCAAGTTCTAAAAATAAGGCTAAAATAAAAAAGTAAGCAAATGAATTGATGGAGTGATGTAGATGAAAATACTAAAGGAATATGGCTTTTACTTACTACTGTTGGCCATTATCAGTGAAATTGCACTCCCTTTTATTTTGGCAAGGTATTATCCTAATTATAGTCAAATCAATAATTTAATCTCAACTTTTGGCGAAACAGATAGTCCCACAAAATGGGCTTTTAAAATTTGGGAAATCATTAATGGCAGCCTTTTTGTCTTAAGCGCACCAGCAATTTATGAACGATTTAAAGAGACAAATCACAGATTTGCTCTTATCCTTTCATTGCTAGTCGTTGTTTTTGGTCTGGGGGATTGCATCATTACAGGTCTTTTTGATCGTGCTGCCAACCAAAGTGAAGTTGACTTCACGTCTTTGTTACACAATTATGCTTCTGGCGCTGGTTTTGTGGCGCTTCTAATCGGCACACTGCTGCTGTTTTTGCTTTATCGCCAAGAAAAAAATGAACTCTTCACCATTTTTTTACCGCTTATCTTTTTGGCTGCAATGGTATTTATGTTTTTATTCGCAATGCCTAAAATTCCCATTATCAGCCAGTTCCAAATTTCTCATCGCGGTTTGTGGCAACGATTAAATCTATGGTTTTTATATTTACCTTACTTTCTTACCGCAATTCAAAGCCTTTTAAATAAAAAAGCTTAAAAAAGACCAAGTTCTTACTGGTAAGAACTTGGTCTTTTTTTCGGTATGTTTGTGATTCACAACAATCTAAAGTTCTGATTGATTGATAGGCCAACGTGTATTAGCTTTACTTGGCAAGATTAAGGTAATAAAAATAATGATAGTGCCAATTAAAGGAATTAAGTAAAATAAAATCCACCAATTGCTATGATTGCGATCATGTAAACGACGCGCGCGGACAGTAAAATTAGCTAACCAAATTAATGCACTCAACAAAATGAAAGCCAGTGTAACAGCATTCCATTCTTTAATAACAGTACCATCGTCTGGGGTAATTTCAATGTAGCGGTTAATTCCTGTAACAACAGAATAGATTGCCAAAACTAAATAATTAATAACTTGCGGCCACCAGTATTGTCCTCTTTTAGCTGATGCGTTCATGACAGTCATGTTATGCCAATATTCTTTATAAGCGTTAATCATTCTAACACCTCCCATTCCACTATCCCAAAGGCAGGAAAGCTTGTCAAAAATTAAGCTTAAATGCAAAAAATATCTTTAAGCAGCGTTATAAATTTTAACAAGTCAGTTTTTTTATGACTACAATTTATGCTTATGATACTTGCAAGTTCTACTCTTATCTTTTCTTTCTCGCATACCAAGAAAAAATACCTGAAACAACCATAGCTACAATAGATAACCACCAATTTTGTATGGATACTGCATAAAATATTGTTAAAATTGCTAATAACCACATAATTTTAAAACTATTGTTTTTATTCATTTTTACTCACTTTCCAATTAACATCCAGACGATGAATTCAAGAAATACTAACCATGCAATCAAAACTTTGTAGTCACGCTTATCTTTAGGGATCCACTCTGTTTTCAAAGTCATAATAAATTTCCCACGGCCAATTTTATATTCTTTTACTTTCATAATTTCACCTCAAAATTGATTTGCATTAACGTTACTCTAGCTTATAACACGGTGAAATCTCACTACTGTAATATAAAAAGCACCTCTTACAACGAAGAGGTGTTTAATAATCGCAATTAAAGTTATAGTTAATCGTCTAGTTCAACGTTGTGAAAAATCTGTTGGACATCTTCCAAATCATCTAATGCATCAATCATTTTTTCGAATTTTTCCAAGTCTTCACCGGTTAATTTGATTTCGTTTTGCGGTAACATTTGAATTTCAGCTACTGAAAATTCACTGATTCCTTTTTCTTTCAAAGCTTCTTGAATGCTGTTGAAATCTTCTGGTTCACCATAGACGATGATTTGGTCATCTTCTTGAATTACATCACGAACATCAATATCTTTTTCCATTAGATATTCTAAAACTTCGTCAGCATCTTCACCGGCAAAACCAAAGATAGCAGTATTGTCAAACATATAACTAACTGCTCCAGAAACACCCATATTCCCACCATTTTTGCCAAAAGCTGCCCGTACATCTGCTGCAGTACGGTTCACGTTGTTTGTTAAAGCATCCACGATGACCATTGAGCCGTTTGGTCCAAAACCTTCATAGCGCAATTCTTGATAGTTTTCATCGCCAGAACCTTTTGCTTTTTCAATCGCACGATCAATGATGTGCTTTGGCACATTATACGTTTTCGCCCGTTCGATAACAAAACGTAATTTTTGGTTAGCGTGGGGATCAGGATCACCTGATTTTGCTGCTGCGTAGATTTCAATCCCAAATTTTGCATAAATACGGCTGTTTGCACCGTCTTTTGCGGTTTTTTTCGCGACGATATTTGCCCATTTACGTCCCATACTTTCACTTCCGTTTCTATATTATTCAACTGACGAAAAAACGTCCTTTTCCATTATACTTGTGTCTCAGCTTTATGTGAAGTATTTTTTTATATCAATTCAGTTTAAGTGGCATCCGACCAAAGTTTTGTTCTTGGATTTCTTTACTTGCTAAACGATAAATTTCATCTGAGCGCAACGTTAATGGTACTTGTTTATTTCCACTTTTTCCTACCCGGGCTAAAATAGGCCAACTTACAGTTTTTTTGATACTATTCAAATACTTTTGACCCTCAGCAGTAAAACCTAAAATGCGCAAATAATTGTTGTCCCACGCATTTGTGATTTCTTCTGTGCGTATATTCAACAAAATGTAACAAAGCACTCGTTGGATATGGGTGACAGTAAAATGTTTTGATTTAACTTTAGCCAGAAATATTGTAAAATCACTCTGTTTTGCGGCTACTTCTTGTAATTTTAAAGCTAAGCCTAATTCCATTTGATAAATTGTCAATAGCTCGTCTACTGTGCTGCTCAGTATGCGGTAGCGCAGATAAGGCCAAAATTGCTGCCACGAAATATTGGGCATTTTCAAAGCTAGCGCCATTTCATTTGGGACAAAATCAGCAATATTTTTTTTAGCTGCTAGCAATTGCCGGATTGCAGTTGCACTCGCAATTTTCTCATCTGTAATCTCAATGTCATGATAACCGGCTTTTTGTCGCTTAATCGCAATTAAGTGCATTGGATTTTCTAATTGTGCATTTTTTTTCGCATAGCTTAAGCCTAAAATATGATTTGGTAATATTTGATCTACTGGTGACAAATTAAAAAGTGTTTGATAAACCTCTTGCATAATCTGAGGGTAAGTTTTTTTCTGATCGGCTTTTTCTTCAAAAAGAGATTTTATTTCTTCTGTTCGCAAAATTAGCTGCTCTCCAAAATAATTATAGTCAAAAGAAGTATCATAATCGGTACCAAAACATAAACTTTCACACCGTAATTGTGCTAATGTTTGGACACTTCCTTTGGCAAAAATATCCGCTGCTTGGCAGGCATATTGAAAAGGTAGTTCCACTACTACATCGACTCCATTTGAAAGAGCAACTTGTGCTCGTTGCCATTTATCGACAATAGCCGGTTCTCCCCGCTGCAAAAAATTTCCACTCATTACAGCTATTATTACATCGGCCTGACTTTTTTCACGCGCCTTCTTTACATGATAAAGATGACCATTATGAAAGGGATTATATTCAACGATTACGCCACAGGCTCTCATAATTTCCTCCTTCATTATCTAGAAATAAAAACACCTTCGTCAAAAAACAAAGATATCCGAACTTTATATGTTTTATGCTAACATACAAAATTCGGATAAAATTTTAATTATTTTTGACAGACAAAAAACCAACGACGCGTTTTTTCATTGGGTTCACTATCTGTAAAATCTCCCAAACAGGCGACTTGGCTAAAGCCTGCATTTTCTAACATTCTTTGATAGAGTTCTAACGAATAAGTGCGTTCTTTATGCAATTCATCGCGCCGTTCAAACAAATCACTTTCTGCATCTTGGGCGACAAAGAAAGTTAAAAAGTGTTCGATACTGTTAGGGAGTTGGCCTTGATAACTTTCCCATAAGAAAGCAAAATCATCGGTTTGATAATGATAATTATAATCCGGAAAAACTTCATTAATTTGATAAAGAGAATGAACATCAAAAATAAAAATACCTTCATCATTTAAGATTTGATAGACGCCATCAAATACTTGTTGCACAGCTTGTTCGTCTGGCATATAACACAATGAATCGGAAAAACAAGTAACCGCATCATATTCACCTATGTCATTTAAATCCAGCATATCCCCTTCAATAAATTGAACGGAAACATCAGCTTCAAGAGCTCTTTGGCTAGCAATCATTAACATCTCTTCTGACAAATCTAAGGCTGTTACATCATAACCTGCTTTGGCAAACCGACAGGCTAAAGCACCAGTACCACAAGCCAACTCTAACAATTGCGTTTTTCCCTTTAAATGACGTTTGGAAAATTCATACCACTTTTCATAAAGGCTTTTGTCCATGACTTCATCATAAACAAAAGCAAACGTTTCATAGGCCATTTTAAGACACAAGCCATGCATTTAAGTCGACTAAAGGGGCATCTGACCACAATTTTTCCAAATTGTAAAATTCGCGCTCACTGGTACTGAAGACATGAACGATAACATCGCCCAAGTCAATTAAAACCCACTTGGCACCATCTTTACCTTCGATTCGCTTAATGGCAACTCCTTGTTCTTCTTCTTTTTCAACAATTTCATCAATAATGGCATTGATCTGACGTTCACTATTGGCCGAACAAATCAAAAAGTAATCCGCTAATAGTGAAATTTCCCGCACATCTAAAGCAATAATATCTTGTGCATGTTTTGAATCAGCAGCTTTCACAGCTGTCTGTAATATCTTTTCGCTTTCTATGGTGATTCCCTCCTAAAATTGTACTTCTCTTTAATTAAGCGCGTTTTGCAACCCACTTGTTATATGTCTCAATGGTTTTGGGATAAATTGGTTTTCCTTGTTTAATTAAATAAGCTAATGTATGTTTGGTTTCATAAGCTACTGCATCATCTAGATTAACCAAAGCAATTTCTCTTGCTTCATTTACACCAGGAAAATCTCGTCCCGGTTCAATAAAATCTGCGACGTAAATAATTTTAGCTAAAAGCGACATTTCAGCTGCTCCAGTAGTATGCAATGCAATGGCGTTCAAGATTTCATCATCATCAATGGCAAGCTCCCTTTGCACAAAATCAGCCCCAACGATACCATGCCAAATCGCATTATTCCATTTTAATAATGCTAAATCAAAGCCATCTCGACGAATGACAAGTTGAAACTCTTCATCGCTTCTTTCTTTAGCATAATCATGAGTCAATGCGGCAATGCTGGCCTTTTCAAGGGAGGCGCCGTACTTTTCAGCGAGTGCAATCGCAGTTTCTTCAACACCTAAAACGTGTTTAAAACGTCTTTCGCTCATTTGCATTTGAACTTTTTGCATTAATAATTCACGATCCATTGCCGTATAATTTTCACTATATTTCATCCAGATACAGCCCCTTTTCTAAAATATAGTTTAACACAGGATCTGGGAGAAAGTAGCGAGCTGAGCATCCTTGAGCAATTTTCCTGCGAATCTCAGAGGAGCTTAAATCCATTTGCGGAATATCCACCCAAATAATGGGATACGGACTTTCTTGGCTGTAATTAGGACGTTTCACCCCGACAAATTGAACCAAATCGATTAATTCATCGATTTGGCGCCATTTTGGTAAATAAGCCACCATATCACCGCCAATAATGAAATAAAAATCAACATCTGGATTTTGCTCTTTTAGCAGTTTCATCGTTTCGATAGTATAACTTACACCTTGTCGCTTCACTTCAATATCTTCTACTTTTAAGCGCGGATTATCTGCTACAGCAAGCTCCAACATCGCCAAGCGATGTTCTGGCGCAATTGTTTTTTTTGCATCGACATGAGGCGGCAGATATTCTGGCATTAAGCGTACTTCATCTAAACCCAAAAGTTGCCCTACTTGATCTGCAATGATTAAATGCATCAAATGGACAGGATTAAAGTTTCCACCTAAAATCCCAACTTGTTTCCGCCGGTCGGTTTTGAGTGGTGCAACCTTAACAGTAGGTGCGACATCAATTGTCACTTTTTGCATCTGCCAAACCTCCTAAATCGCTTTTACTTCTTTTGAAATTCGTTGATATTTCTCTTTGCTACTTGGACGGTATAAAACCAAAACACGACCAATAATTTGGACAACTTGACAATGTACTTCATCGGCTAAAATATGGGCGACATCTGTTGCAATTTCATCCGTATTTTGTAGCAAAGAAACTTTAATTAATTCGCGCTTTTCCAACGCTTCTCCAATTTGTATAATCATTGGACCGCTGACACCGCCTTTACCAATTTGAAAAATTGGTTGTAAGTGATGCGCTTTACTTCTTAAAAATCGTTTTTGTTTTCCGCGTAATTCCATAATTGCCTTCTTTCTAAATCAATGCTTTTCTAGTTAATACAGATACGCCTTTAGGAGCCCAACCAGCTATAACACAGGGTACGGTAATCGTAATCCAGCCTAGCCCAGCAAAGACAATATCAGTTTTTTCTTTAATTGAAAATTCAAAACGCTGTAAAGGTGGAAAGTCTTTTACTTCATCTGGACGAGGAGGCTGTAATAATCCCCCAACATGTTTTTCATAAAAAGCATCCGCATTTGCAAGTTTAGTTCGATGAATCTCTACATCATTTGAAACATAGGTTACAAATGAGCTCCGTTCGCCTTTAATAAAATCAAAGCGAGCCAAACCACCCAAAAAGAGTGTTTGTTCTGGATTTAATTGATACACTTTAGGTTTAACTTCTTTTTGCGGCGCGATAATTTTTAAATCTTGCGCTCCTAAGTAGTGGGCCATTTGCTCGCGATGAATAATTCCTGGTGTATCAATTAAGAAATGTCCATCTTCTAAAGGAATTTCTATTTTATCTAAGGTTGTACCCGGAAAACGTGAGGTGGTTATTAAATCCTGCACCCCAGCCGTTTGCTTAATAATTTGGTTAATCAAAGTCGATTTGCCAACATTTGTTACGCCTACCACATAGACATCACGTCCGTCGCGGTATTTTTCAATTGCTTCCAGTAGTTCTGTCATTTCTTGTGGTTTTTTTGCACTAGTCAATAAAACATCAACGGGACGTAAACCAACTTCGTGCGCTCTTTCCCGCATCCATTGGGTCATTTTACCCCGTTTTAAAGATTTCGGTAAGATATCCACTTTGTTGCCTACTAACAAGACAGGATTATTTCCTACAAAGCGATGCAAGCCTGGAATAATAGAACCATTAAAGTCAAAAATATCCACTACGTTTACAATTAGTGCATCTTTTTGCCCTAATTCGTTTAATAATCGCAAAAAATCATCATCCGTTAAAGCAACGGGTTGAATTTCATTATAATGCCGCAAACGAAAACATCTTTGGCAATAGACTTCGCCACTTTCAAGTCCTTTATCCAAAGCTGATTGGGGCGTATAACCTAGTTCGCCTGGACGTTGTGTTTGAATCTCTGCACCACAGCCAATACAATAAATTGTTTCAGTTTCAGTCATTTAGTTCACCTTGCCATTTCATATCCGGATTATTTTTTTGTAAATGCTTCATAATTTTCCGTTCAAAAAAGCGATTGATACGGGTATTCCAGCCGTCTGTTGCCACCACAGGCTTGACTAAAATACTTTTCACGCCAGCTCGGTTGGCCCCACGAATATCCGTCATAATTTGATCGCCTACCATCACGACATCTTCTTTTTTCATTCCCAGCTTTTGATAGCCGGCTTTAATACCTCTGGAAAAAGGCTTTAACGCACGCGCAACAAAATCCAAGCCAAATGGCGCTAAAGCATGAGCGATACGTTCATGGTTATTATTGGAAACCACCACGACTGGAATCTTCGCTGCGTCCATTTGTTTTAACCAATGACGCAACTCTTCTGTGCCGTTAGGGTTATTCCATGCAATTAAAGTATTATCCAAATCTGTTAAAACAGCTTTAATACCATGTTTTTTTAATTGTTCCGGTGTAATTTGATAGATGGCTGATACCATCCAAGTTGGTTTATATTCCTGAAACATAGGTGCTCCTTTACTCAAAAAATGAAGAAGTACCCTGTACTCCTCAAACCGAAATTATACTATAAAAGCTGTGATAATTCTAGCTTTCGAAATTTTCATAATAATTATTTCAAACTTTATTAAAATAAGAGACGATTTCTCTAAAAAGGGGATACTATTTCTTTCTTTAAAGCCTTTTTCAAAAAGAACAACAAATTACTTGCTCGAAAATAAAAAAAGCTATATACTAATTCTTGTCTCGCGGGTGTAGTTTAGTGGTAAAACAGAAGCTTCCCAAGCTTCCGTCGCGAGTTCGATTCTCGTCACCCGCTTCCATTAACAGCTCTAAACCTTTGATATATAAGGGCTTAGAGCTTTTCTTTTTGACCAACTACCCAAAAACTACCCAAAAAACGAGATATAAATTTTTTAATTTATATTTTAATAAACGTATATATCTACATATTGTTATTTTGGGTAGCTTTTGGGTAGCTTTTTAAATTTATTGTACTATATTTTTTAAAGCGAACATGTTTACGTTTTTTAAATAATCCGATTCTGTTCTTCTAAAATATGTAGTAGTTTGCTATAAATATTAAAAAAAGAGCCTTTTATTTAGGCTCCTTTTTCTTTGATAAAAATATAGTCAATTTTAGCCATTCAAATCGATCCCAGCTTTTTCTGTCTCGTAATCAATTTCGTACTGCATCAGCTTGTGAAGTAAATCATCATAAGAAAGTCCGGATTCAGCTACTAGATCGACTAATAGCTGAATAGGTAGTTCTCCAACCGTTTTTTCACGTGTTTTCCACATTGATAGTCGCGATTGCTTTGTAAACGTGGCTTTAGCAAAAGCATTGACAGTCATGTTTAAGTCTTCTGAAATGAAACGATAGACAGAATATTGCATTTATCATTCCTCCTTCGGCATATCTAAAACAGGCTCGAAGCTTGTATCGCTCCCACCTAAAAAGTCTGAACGTGGTAAATCGTAAATATCTTCAAAATCTTCATCTGACATAATTCGAGCATTATCAGCCATTTCTATCTCGTATGAAAGTTCTTCAAATGTGACTTCTTTCTTTTCAGCAGATTTAGGTTCATTTTGTTCTTGTTTAGGTCTGAAAGTAAACATTGGTTCCATTTGTTTTGTTACTTCGTGTTGATAATAACTATCTTCACGTTCATAGCGACGTGCTGCATATTTAAAAAATGCGTCTCGTACAAATCCAGAATCGAACTTTTCAAATTCATCAATCGCTTCAACTAATTTTTCGTCTAAGTTTATAAAAACGAGAGCTTGTGGATAAGTTTTTTTCATTTCAATTCCGTTTAAATCTAAAGATTTCATAAATTCAATAATTTCTTGTTCTTTATTTGTTTTTACTTCATTCAGTTCAGCAGCTAATTGTTCTGCTTGTTCATCTGTTATCGCTAATTTATTTGCTTCTTTACCATTAATCTTGATGTCACGGTTAAATCGTAAGAATTTTTGTCCTTTTTTAGTTTTTTCAATAGAAGAATAAGCTTTTACTGCGATGTCATTAACATTTACATTAAAGTAGTCGCTTGAAGCTACAGTAATTTCGAATGTTGCAACAGGTTTTTGAATAATCATAATGATCGTCTCCTTTTTTTATTATCTCTTTCTATATTTATATATTATCACATTTGTGATATATCGTCAACACATTTGTGTTAATTATTGAAGTGTTTTTTAAAAAAAGAGCAAAAAAATAGCCCGACCTCAATTAAGAGATCGGGGTTTTATTCTATTTAAATGTTCCCCATGCAGCCTTGCCAACGGGTCGCACAGGAATATAACGTTTGTCCTTTGTGTAAATCCATGTGTATCCTTCCGCTACTTTCCACCCAAGATATTTAACTGATTGACCTGGGAACAGAGCTGCTGCTGTAGGAGAAGAAAGACTTGGTTTATTTTTGCGAGTAGTGATAGGCTCATTACCATTCACAAAGGTTAATTCTTCTTTTGTGAAGCCAGTAGGTAGACTTGGTTTAGACCCTACATTGTTAGCGCCATAACCGCCTTCAATATCTTGGGATAAAATCCAGCCTAAAACTGTGCTTTTATTAGTAATTAAATACTCTTGGTTAGAGTAAGAGTAAGAAATAGGGCGTTGCTGCTTAACTTCAAAAGTACCGCCTTTTACAAAGCTTGCAATTTTTGCACTCTTACTTGAAGGAGACCAGTTAGTTGCATGATTTAGCACTTTCACTTTTCCAGCTGAAGGTGTTGATGGTGAAGTGCTACCATTTTGTCGGTATACATACCACCCCATGCTGTAAGGACAAGTAGTGGCTTCATTGTCAACATAAACCCCATTTGCACTAGCGGACTTCCATGTACAATGAATGATCTGTGTGTTGCTAATGAAAATAACTACGTGGCCTGCTGCTCCGCCAGATGCGCCTTTTAGTCCAAAGATTACAATATCTCCACGCTTTGCAGTCCATTCTTTATTAGTTGCAATACATTTAAAGCCATTCTTTTCCAGCCAACTGTGCATACTGTCAGTATTCAATACCCAGCCTGCATCTGTAGCGCCACCTTTTCTAAGTGAAGCATAGACAGTTCCAGAACAATCTCCTGTGCCATCAGTACCTGTACGGCTGCCATTCATGGAGTACCTGATACCTTTTGCCTTGAGTGATTCCATATGTTTAATTGCAGTTTCCATATTCGTAGACATAGTCACTTGCCTCCTAACAAATCTTGTTTAGCCGTTTCAATTAATTTGTAAATTTCTTCATAACTAAAGGAGATTTTATCTTTAGTCAAAGCGTCAATTAACTGTGATTTAACAAGTTCACGATCAAATCTATTCGACGAACTAATAAAAATCTCTGCGTAGCTACGTTTGATAGATAACTCATTCTTTAGTCGCTCAATACGAAAGGATTTCAGACATTGATAAATGGCAACTAACAAAGCAAACAGTAAAATCCCAAAAAGCGCTAAAATGATAATGTTTGCTACTCCGTCAAAAATCTGCATGTTATTCACCGTCCTTTTTTTGACTCCCACTTAATCCATCTAAAAACCGTGTAAAAGCTTGATGTAAACCAGTCGAAGCTAGTCCACTAACTGCACCAGCAATCGCTACCTCAACACTAAATCCGTTTAAGCTAACAGCAATTAATGCTCCCAAAACAGCTAAAACCGTTGGGATATAATCGTTAATTTGTAAGCTTTTAATACTTTTAATGCAATAACCTACTACTAAGCAACCTGCCATAACCGCTGGTACTAAATACTGACTAAAATCCATTTTATTTTTCCTCCTTAACATTCGGCAACAGAAGGACCTTTTTGTATAAGGTTTCTCCTGTACCATTTCCGCCTAATTTCTTGTATCCACGCCACAAATATTCCAAATTTTCCATATCGTCTACTGATATCCAACCATCTTCAAGAAATACAGTGCATTGTTTGTAAATTTTGTCATGGAGTATTGCGACATTCGCATATTCCAAAACTCGAAATCGTTCTTCCGTTCTTTCACGCGAGGATTGCGCTTGTTCTCGTGATTTTTTTACTTGCTTGTAAATCAGTCGACAAAAACCGGTAATCCCTCCTAATCCCAATGCAAGTAAAAGACTATTAAGTTCCAATAATTTGCCCATAACATACCCTCTTCAAAACCGATGATTATTTTTTAACCAGCTTATTTTTTGCTGTTTCTTCATCTATCAATTCATCTTCGATTTTCCACACCATTTGTTGAAATTCTTCGTAGTCAGCACGACATTCTTCTCTATTTGCTTTGTAGATTTCATAATCAGTGATAGATTGATTAATACTGGTAGTGTTGTTGCCGTCAGTGCTAACATTTGCACTATAAAAAACTGCTTGGACTCCATTCACCATACTTTGACCATTTAACGATACTGATTTTGTTGTTTTTAAACTCATTTATATTTCCTCACTTTCAATTTTTGTATTAAAAAAGACGCCGATTATTCAGCGTCTTTCATTAAATCTTCTGTTTTTTCAAATTCATCTAATAAGCGATCATAAATTTCAGCATTTTTACCGGATAGTTCCATTTCAATTTCGTTTAAAATTCGTGGAATTTGGTCAATGTTTTTAGCATATGTGCCACCTTCAATAACGACCACTTCGTTTAACAATTTTTGTTGCTCAATATTAAATTTCAAACGATTTTCTTTATTTTTTTCAGTCTGGTCTTTTAATCCACCATCTTCATTAACTAAATCAAATTCTTTTAATAGAGCTTGTTCTTCTTTAGATAGCTCGTTAAATGCACTTACAATTAAGTTGACGAACTTAGAACGATGACGGCTATCAGCCGGTTTTAAGTTTAATGTTTGTAAAAATTCGATTGCTGGTGATAATTCTTTATTTTTCAATTCAATTTTCATAATAATCTCCTTTATGCTACGTTTATTTTTTCTTCTAATTCCAAAATACGTCTTTTCAATTCCACAATTTCTTTCTCGTGTTCTGTCAAAATCACATTGTGGTACATTGTCAATCTGTCATAGGCGAGTGAATCAACTTCTCCTGTTTCGCTATATACAACAACTTCATTCAATCCTAAATCGTGGAATTCGTCGGCAATAAAGCCGTAGTAACGATTTTTAGCCGTCCCATTGAGAAGTTCCTCCTTATCCCACCAACTAGCAGGGTTAATCTGCAATACCTTTTTAGCATGGTTTATCACATCAGTAGCTACTTGAATATCACTCTTGTACTTTCTAGCGGATGATACTCGAAACAAGTTACCACTCGTATCGGCAATTATGTTCGCAGACCCAGATTTACTCGTCATCCCAGTAATGGCAGCCTGCCACGCAGATAATTTACCATTGATATTCGCATTCACGGAATCAACTCTAAATTCATAAGCTTTCAATTGTATTAAATACCCAGTCATGACAATTGACGCTGCAGCCTGTTTCGTATAATCAGAAGTGGTAGTACCGTTTTCTTTTGTTCCAAGCTGAATAGCTGCGACACTAGTTCTCGTGCTCGTGGTAGTGCCATAACGGTGAGTATATCCAAATCCACTTGATAGTGTAATTCCGTTCCGAGCTTGTATCACGGCAGTAGTTTGACCATATCCAGCTGGTGATATCGAAGAATTTGAATTCATCGCTAAGCCGATAGCTCCACCAATTATATTTTGATTGTTAACACCTGCAGTTCCCAAACCATCTCGAATTAAGTTTGAAGTCGTTGGATTTTGTAATTCTTTGAATACTTTTGTCCCAACAGCTACATTCTTTTTCCAAGACTGCCACACACTCGCGTTTGAATCACCATTGTGTAAAATTAGCGAAGGCGCATTTCCAAATGTCCCACTAAGGGTCCAAGTATTAGATCCCGTAGACGCTTGGCCAAAATGCGTATCGGTTAGAATTCCTCCGTAATTAACACTAGTTTCACCAAAAGTCCCGTTTAAAAAATCTAAACGACCATTCATTAAATCGAACCCTGTCGGTAACTTCTCGCCCGTGTCATTCGGACTCAACACTTCACCTCTTGATGAAACTACTCCTGTGATGATATTCATAACAAACGTACCATCAGCATTCCGAATTGAGCCTTTAGTGAACAACACTTCTCCGGTCCCCAGATTAATTGAAAGATTAGCGCCACGAATTATTCCTGTTGTAATACTACTTGCATTTAAATTTATGACGTTAACCGTAGCACCATTAATAGTCCCACCAGTAATTTTATCTGCTGATATTTCTATTGCTTTAATATTGTTGATAAAAGCTTGTTTAGATGTTAATTGTTCAATTAACGCTGTGGTAGCAAACAATTTGTCAATCATCGCATTGTCAGCTTTGATGTGCGTTGATGTGATAGTATTTGCTGCCAAGCTAGATGTGATGATACTTGTGATATTAGCTTTCACGGCATTAATAGTTTTTGTTTCGAGATTGCTGATAAACGCAGTGTCAGCATAAAGTTTATTAATCCAAGCTGCAGTAATAGTGACATCACCATCTAACTGAATTTTTTTCCCTTGAATTAGGATACCTTCAGTTGAAATGTTAATCTGACTAACTACATTTGAACTATCAGCAATTTTAGCCCAGTCCGTCCATCCAGTTTCACCTATGGATTTACGTTGGTAAGTACCGTTGTTTGCCTGGGCAGTTTGTGTTAACACACCACCAGAGGTGTTATTCCAACGCACCGCTGTTTCCAAATATGCATAGCTTCCTGCATTCAAGCCTATAGCAATAGACGTTTTAAATTCCTTAGCAGTCTGTTTAGGATAATTTGAATAATACCAACTTGGGGGTTGATTATCATTACGGGTATCTTTAATTTGGCTATTTGATAAGATGCTCGCATCAACTTGACTTTGAGTCACTCTCAAATTAATTTGGTCAGAAAGTTGGGTAATCTGAGATTGGGTTGCTGAACGGACTTGTAAGAAATAACCTTTTGTTAATTTATTACTTTCGTCTATAAATTTTATAAAATAGCAATTCACAGGCGTAACAAAAGTGGTTTGTTTTTCTCCAGGGCTCGTATTGGTAACAACCCCAATATATTTTTTGTCTGATTGGTAACCCCTAAATCCTAAATTTTTAATTTTCTCTGGTCTCGAAAATGTGTACTGAGTATTTGGCGTTACTGGTACATATTCATTAACAATTGTTCTCGTACCAGATTTAACCTCGCCAGTTGTTAAATCAACATCTTTATTATTTGAGAAAGTGTAGCCTCCTAGTAAATTATTGGCTGAATTTATTCCCTCGACATCACTAACAACACTCGTAATCTGATCAGCTAATTGTGTTACTTGAGACTGGTTAGCTTTAGTAGCAACAGTAGTGACTAACCCATCAACAGTTGCTTGCACACTTGTTAATGCTGTGACTGTAGCCATGTCTTCTGGTGCTGGCGACCAGTCCGATCCCTTAGTTGCTTTACGAATTGCTATTGACAGTAGAGAATACTTACCAATAGCTGAACTAAAGCCTAAAAATAACCTAAAGCCTTTAGCGTCTGTTTTTGAAAATTTGGGGACTATATAATCATATCTGTAATAATTATCGGTTGGCATGTTATTTGAATGATTAACAGCATTTCTATACGTCATTGAATCGGACATATAAACTGTTGGAGAGCTTTGTTTTTCACCCAGTGCTTTCAACCACAAAGATACAGTGATTGGATCATTTTCGTTAAATGAGTCATTTATATTTAATCTAGTTTCAGAAAAGCTCTGTAATATATTTGTAAGCCAATTACCATTGCCGGCATTGGTTATTATTGTCAACGTACCATCACTTTCTACTGAACTTAATATGCCAGATGCATTCAAACCATTTCTAAATTGCTTTGAATTTATTGCATAGTTTCGTCCCCCAACCTCAATCCCAGCTACCTCTTGCTGAACACTACTCAACGTCAAGTTAAACTGCCCAGCTTGAAGCTCCAAATTAGCAATCTGTGTTGATTGACCATCAGTTTTGGTGACTAATCCAGCAATCTTATCAGCTTGAACACTAAGCTCTGCGCTATTCGCGTTTACTTTGCCGCTAATGGTATCAACTTCTGTTTGATTAGCTTTTAAAGATACTTGACCACTTAAAATCGACAAACTTCCCTCTGTCCTTGTAACTCTTCCATTTAGAGTATCTACTGTAGACTGGTTAGCTTTTAAATTGATAGCACTAGTATTTTGACTAATGAGAGTTCCTTGACTTTCAACGGTACCCTTTAATTGATCATAAACAGTTTGACTGACCTTAGAGGTTAGCTCACCATCTATGCGTGTGATCTCAACTGCCACATCTTTTTTAAGTCCATCAATTCCAGCTAATGCATTAGCTGCATCGATAACAGCCTGGTTGGCATCCGTCTTGGCCTGATTGGCACTAGTCACAGCAGATGCAGCATCACCTTTAGCTTGATTGGCCACTTCAACAGAATTATCAGCTTTTTGTGCAGCCTCTGCTGCTTTTGCAACTGCTTCATCAGCTTTTTGCTTACTTTCATCAATGTCAGATGTCAATTCTGTTTTCTGTTGGACCATTTTTTCGTCAAAAGCATCAGATTGTTCTTGAACTTGACGTTCTGCTTCAGTCACTGCATTCGTGTATGCATCAGCGGCATCTTGTTTTGCATCTTCTGCAGCTTTTATTGCATTTTCAACATCAGCTTTAACCTGCGTTAAATTAGCAGTACTTGCTATCATTTTCCAGTCAAGTTCGCCGTCAATTTCTTGATATTGCCAAAGTTCGGTTTCATCACCATTAGGCTTATACCAAAGATCGCCCTTTTTAGGGTCAGATGGCGTTTGACTGCCATAATAATTGACATTTTTTCCATTAGCGGATTGCACTGCAGAATTAGCAATATCTCTAATCTCTTCCAACTGGTCGTTTACCTTATTTGTTTTGACAAAATTCCCTGAAGCTGTTGGAATTACTGTCCCCAATTCAATTTCAGAATAGCTCTTATTAATTGGGTCCCATTTGTAACTAATCATTTGGGCTTTAAGGTGCAAATTATCTTCGTGATGGTGAACTGTCACCCAATCCCAAGGCTCGATTTTCTCTAAGGCCTTGAAGTCTTTGTAATCAGTAGTTTTGGACAGATCAACAAAATTCACTTTATAATTTGCTGTTGGCTCATCGACTTTATTAACACTGAATTCGTTAGTTGCCGCTTCTCGTAAAAGACGATAAGCTTCTTCTTCAGTAACTTCGTCTTCCCCGTCCCCGATTTTTATGTCAGAATAATTTATTACCGCTATTTTCGGATGAATATACTCATTAATTCTTGGACTATCAACATATTTTTCAGGAAGCATAATACCGTCATATCCTGTTGGCATTATGCGAGTTATAACATTCTCATCATCTAAGACAGCTTCATAACCAACCAGATTTTTTTTATTAGTGATTTCAACACCATTGTCAGAACCACGATCTTTGTTCACAATAATTCTGAAACCATCTCGATTAATTTCACCACCCCAGCGATTGACAAATACATTGTCTTTTGAGGAATCTAACAAAGCTTCAACCGGATTGTAACGAACAATTCTACAATTTGTGAATGTGTCGATGTTAGAGTAGAAAGTAAAATTATGTGGATATTGTGTTCCAGATAAAATCTTATTGCCGGCATTTTGACCATCACTATTGACGATAAAAATGTCTTCAATTAAATTATCAGAAAGATCATAAAAAATATGAGGTGCCTCAACTGTTAAAATACCCATTGATGGTGATACTTTTCGAATTCGGAAAGGTTGTCCATCAGAATCAGGCGTATTCACATACACAATTCTTTCTCTCAAAAGTTCTTGAGCATATTTTGACATCATTGGAATTTTAAATGTAAATAAAAAAAGCCCATTCCGGACTTCTTCAACCGTTGCCCCAAAAATATGCTGCTTAATCGAACCGATGCCATTACTGGAAAAATCTGTAGTATCTTTTTCAAATAATTTAATCATACAGCTCTCCACCTCGGCTCAATTTCAATTTTTGATGCCCCACTTATAATTTCAACAGTATTTTCTCCTTCCTCAAAAATAGGAAAGTCACCAATCATCATGTTATTCCAATTAGCATTATTTTTGTAACATTCTTCAATTTCCGAATCAATCACAACACTATCTGATACGCTTTTAACTGTAATGTTGGTTCCATTAACTTTAAACTTACATTCGCTATTTCCATAAATAATAAATTTTGGTTGCGAAAAATAGAAGCCTGCATTTTTAATTACTTTTGGCGTGGTGACAGTAATTAAAGGAACATTCGCAAAATATTCGTGGGGCGCAAATTCAAACTCAACTTCAAAATAGCCATAAATTTCTAATTCATTTTCGATATCACCAAATTTCACACGTTTAACTTTATAGAAAACACTTCTGTCATCAGTTAAAAGAATCGTTTGAGCTTTTCTAAGATGATATTTTAAATCTCGAAATAACGGCTTTATTGATTCATCTTCCAAAGCATTAATTGGAATAGTGTAGGTGATGTTTGAATAGCCTTTTTCAATCAATAACTCACCATCACGCCCATCTACTTCGATTCTTTCGTATCGCATTTCAGCAGACGGAATTTTGGGATAACCAGGAATGCAAAAGCCCATTTCATTAATAGATTTCATTTGATTAATTAATAAGTCCATTACATTCCCCTCCCTGTCGTACCAAAATTAACTTGTGTAGATTTATTTGCAATCCATTGATCTATTTTTTCGAAAAATGAATCGGCCGTTGGACCTGAATCAACGTGATTCGTAATATTAAAAACAACTGAGCTTGAATCGTTTGTTATAGAGTTGCCTTGTACTCCTTGTAAAATCGGCGTCGCATTTACAATACCTCTACCAATATCCCCCAACGTTTGCCGATTTAATGGCAATGCAGCTTCCGGGCCAGCATCTCCAGCGCCTAACAAGTTACCATTTGCCATTCCAAAAATAGACGGCTTCGTAAAAATACCACCTTTGGCATACCAACTCACACTTACGCGCGGTGGGAAATTGTCAGATAAAGGATTAATTGACCCACTCATACTGAAATGTGGTAAGGGAATATGCGGAATAGAGACTGACGGAAAACTCAATCTAAAATTAAAAAGCCCCTTGATGCGGTCTATAATTCCACCCACAGTATTTTTTGCAGACTCAATCGGCGATATAATCGCAGACTTGATACTATTCCAAACATTTGAAGTTGTATTTTTTATACCGGACCAAATATTTCCGATAGTAGATTTGATCGTGTTCGCTATATTGCTTACAGAATTTTTGGCACCAGTAATCGCATTGCTAATTACTGATTTAATTCCGTTCCACAAATTTGAAGCTGTGTTTTTGGCGCCGGTCCATAAATTTGATAAAAAATTAATCAAACCAGACCACAAATTTTTCGCTATATTTACGGTTCCAGTAATCAAATTTGAAACTGTATTTTTTATCCATGTCCAAGCTGAGGAAGCGCCTTTTTTTATTGCTTCCCAATTTTGAGCGATGATGTTTACTAAACCCGCAATCGGATTAATAATGAAAAGGGCAATTTGGCCAACAGTAGTTTGAAAGAAGGCTTTTAGACCGTTCCAAACGTTTTCGGCTGTATTTTTTATTCCAGTCCATAAATCAGACAAAAAACCAGTAAATTGCGACCATTTTTCAGAAATCCAATCGGTGATTGTTCCCCAGTTTTTGAATATTAAAATAGCCGCTCCAATGGCGGCTGCAACTGCTGCTATGATGGGTAATGCTGGAAGTAACGTAGCTGTAAAAAAAGTACCCACACCAGCAAGCAATCCTCCAGCAGCAAAAAGCCCACCTAACGAACTAAACAAAGTAATAATTGATACTATAAACGGAGATAACAACATAAATCCCGTAGCTAAACCACCAATTATCACAATCATTTGTTGTGTTTCTGTAGATAAACCGGAAAAAATTCCAGAAACTCCTTTTAAAAGATCAGAAACCGATTGAAGTATAGGTGCTAATACTTCTGCTAAAGTTGCACCAAAATCAGCCATTGTCATTGTTAAATTGTTTTGTGCTACTTCTAATTCATCAATCGGATCTAAAGTATCTTCATAAGTTTTAGAAACTTTGCCAACTGAATCTTCAGATGCTTTTCCAAATTCACCAAGGCTAAATGTCCCTCGCTTTATGGCATCGACCATACGAACAGCACCTTTTGTTCCAAAAACTTCTGAAGCTATTGTTAAAGCATCTGTTTCACTTTTTGCATTTTGAATAGATTTGACCGTTCCCTGTAACCCTTGCTCAAGAGTTTTCCCATCTTTCGCATAAACTACAGAAGCTTTACTTAAACTAGATAATGCAGCGCCTGAATCTACCCCTGCTTTTTCAAAATTCCCCATAAGAGTTACTCCATCTTGAAAAGATAACCCTAAAGCTTTTATTTGAGGGGCTCCTTCAATTGCTTTTTTAAATAAATCGCCAGTTGCTTGACCAGTATCTTGAGCTACTTTTGTTACAGTATCCAACACCATGCTGAAATCTTTATTCTCTAATTTATATGCAGAAATAGCTTGCTTCGCATCAATCACTGAAGATGTGATATCTTGACCATTAATTTCAGCGAATTTTATTGCTTGCCGGGAAGCTGATTCTAATTCATCGCCTTGGAATCCAAGTTGGGTATTCACTTCACCAATGGCCTCTCCCACTTTTCCCAATTCGACCGGCATATCAGATCCTATCTTACGATAAATCGCTTCATACCCTTCCATCTGTTTTGACGAAGCACCAGTTTTAGTTACAATTGTATCTAAACCTTCATCAACTTGATTGAAAGCTTCAAGTGAATATTTACCTACGTCGACTATTTTTTCACCAATTTCAGATAAATGATCGGCTGCATTTTGCAAATTTCCTAAATCAATTTTTGACCCAATTTCTTCCAATGTTCCTTTTCCAGAAGCTTCTTCAGCGGCTTCACCTAGTTCATGAAACTCTGTTTCTGCGTCGTTTAACGCAGCCTGCATTTGTTTTGCCTCAAGTGAATTTTCTCCAAACTCTTGTTTAGCAGCTTCTAATTGTCTTTCCATCACGCTAAGTTTTTGCTCGGCAAATTCACTTTGCTGCGCAACAAATTCCTGCGCTTTTGCAAATTTTTCAGATTCAGTAGCTGTTTTCCCAGCAGTTGCCTGCCACTTTCGGTATTCACTCTCAGCTAAAGATGCACTCGCTTGTATTTCCTTTTGTTCATTGTCTAGGTCTTTCATTACAGAAGCATATGACTTAATTTCTCCTTTTGATTCAGAAAGAGCTTTTTCTGTATTGGAAATTTCATTGGCGGTTTTTTGTTGTGCTGTTTGTTGATTTAATAATTCTTTTTCTAATCTTTGGACTTCGGTGGAATTTTCTCCATAATATTTTTTTGCATTTTCTAATCGTTCAGATGTTACTTGAATCTTTTGAGACTGCAGATCATAACTTTTTTCTAAAGAAGACAGCTGACTTGATAATTTCTCGGTGTCCGACCCCGTCAGTTTCAATTGAGCTTGAACCAATTTAGACTCAGCATTATTTTTTTGCATTTCTAATGTTATATCTTTTAAAGTTGAACGTAGCCCATTATCACTAGCTTTAAAAACTACTTCTGCTTCTGACTTTCCTTTAGCCATTACTTTTTACCTCCTTCCTCGTAAAGTTTTTGACGTGCTCGACTTTGCCAATTAGCGTATGATGATTTGTTTGATGCAATTTGAGAAATATCATCTAGAGGGAGATCACTCAAGACCAATTCATGCGGCAAATCAAAAATATCCGTAAAAAGGTTATACACATCCACCCAAGTCTCTATCTGAAGCTTGGGCATTTTTATTTTTTTTCATTTTTAACCGCAATCATTTTAGCTTGTCGATCAAACGTCTTTTGATAATCTTCGCGAGCTTTTTTAAACATCATCATGTTATAGAGTTGGGTCGCAGCGGCCATATCAAAGTCCCAGCGATCGATGAATTCGTAATAATCCATATAGTCGTTCATATTTGCCTGACGGTAAGCAATATATGCCGCTTTTGCACCCTGCACTACGGTGATATCCATTGACTTATCGCCAATGCTCAATTTAGCAAATTCGTTCGTGTCAAAATCACGATTGATCATCATTAATTTTTTTAAATTTAATTTTGGTTCGATACTGACAACTGTTCCATCGGTCAGTTCTAATTGATTCATTTCGTCATTCATCTTTTTTCCTCCAAAAAAGCCCACAAAAAAAATGTGGGCTTCAGTATTTTATGATAAATCTATTGTTGCCCCATCAGCAGTAGGCGTAACTGTTCCGACTACGACTGGGGCTATTGTTTTGACGCTTTGATTACATCTGCTGACAAATTAGACATCCATTGATCTGTAATGTCCGATTCTAATTCTGCAACGATTGCTTCGTGGTAAAACTTGTTGAATTCATCAGTCATTACCTTTGTTTCCATCTCAAGCGCTGCGACTTCATCCGCGCCATTTTCGATAGTAAAAGTCAAACCAGTGTTTGATGTGCAATTCAAAAATCCAAGAAGTTTTTCATTTTCTTCGAAATCATCCACGATTTCAGCAGAAAGAGCGAAGTCTTCACCAACGGAATCAGGACCATATGAATAGACACCAGGAACGATTCTTTCGTCTTGAGCTAATCCGTAAAATTTTCGATAAACCGCCACTGGAACATGAGCCGTAATAGTTACTGTCATAGCGATGGGTTTTGATTTTGATTTTACTTCTGTTGAACCACATTTTTTTACGATAGTTTGCATTTCAGTTTCGCCGGAGAGTTGACCGTTACAGTCCGTTGAAACTCCAGCATCTGAGCCTTTGAAATTAAAGGCAATTTTTTTAATTGACACGTTATCAAACATTTTCACAATTGTTGCTGCCATTTTGTTACCTCCTATTTACTGTTTAGTTCATCAAATCCTTTGATAAGTTCTGCAGTAATTGGATCTACCGCAATTTCTAAACCACGTTGCATAAAATCTTGTGGCATATTTCGTTGCGAAGTTCCAATACCTAAATCTGGATATTTGATGTATTCAAAGCTTTTCTTGGGTCTCACACGAAAACCAAGGTTAAAATATTGTACGTTAAGCGGTTTGCTACTTCTAGCATGCCGATGACCACGCCTTAAATCCTCATTGCTAATCGGGATTAAATTCGTAATTTTATCAACTGCTACTTGCCCACCGGTTTCTTTTAATACCTTGTTAATTACAGCCTCACTTTGAGAAGAATAATTTTGCATTTTTATTAGCAATGCATCTTGTCCTACAAGCGTTACTGCCCAGCGATTGTATGCCATCAGCAACCACTCCTAATGATTCGTTTGAACGAAAAAATCACCTGGTCGATAAACCGATCTTGGTTATCAAGCTTCAGGTGATTCACTTCCGTTCCATTAAATTTGAAAGTGGGAGAATGCAGTAATGTTAAAACGTCTAATTGGTCTCCTGTAAGGCTTTCTCGACCTTCTGAATAGAAAGTTACATACACGCTCTGAGAAACGCTGTACTTGCCATTCTCGCCCGATGGTGTGTCGAATCCGTCTTCTTCGATGATGAAATAGTTATAACTGTCTCCAAGTTCATCTTTTTCATCTTTTGACAAGAAATCCTGGACCACTTTAAGTTTAAAATGATCTTCAAGCTTCTTTTTGATCGTGATTGTCTGAGTCGTTAGACGTTTCTTTTCCTGTTCGTTCACTGTATTCACCCACCTTTTCCAAATACCAAAATGCAAAATAATTATCGGAGTCCACGTAGATCACATTGAATTGGTTTCCACCAATTACTGCAAAGTATTTATCATTGTTAAAGTCCCGACAAATTGGATGCATGGGGCTTTTAACCTTTTTAGCAATTCGAGAATCTAATGCCTGCATCGTTGTGATATCACTTTCCCGAATGCTCATGTTCCGGAATCTGACAGATGCTAGTTTCTCATCAGTGACACCAAGCTTTTTACCAGTATCACTTCGCAATGTCGTTTGCGTTTTGATAGTTAGGATACCATCGTTAAAAACTTCAGTTACTCGTTGATTAGACATTAACATCACCATTTTCTTCCCAATCCATCAACGCATATTTTTGAATGTATGCGAGAATCTCACTCGCAAAATTCTTTTCGAATTCATTCAACGCATTGTTCCAGTCATACCTACATCGCTCAATTAATAGCGTATGCTCGATATCGTAACCAGAAAATACTTCAATCGTCAGTTTTTGAGAGACTTTCGACTGAAGATAATTCATGGATTTTAGAATGATGATTTTAATCTGATCATCGTTATCTTTCCAAGTCACAAACAGATTATCTTTTACCTCTTCCAAAAGATTGTCTGAGATATCTTCAATCTTCATGCAATCACGCTCCTGGTAAAACGGTGAAACCAGGAACGTCTACGGCGGCAGATTCTTTACCATTTTCAACAGCAATAGCGACATAATCACCTGTGGCTACCACTGTATCTGCTGCAAGGCCGGTGATTGCCAAGGGAGATGCTCCCTCGACAACCAACGTGCCATCTTTCTTATTGATTTTGAACGTACGAGATGCGGCTTTCATTGTTTTAGTAGCTGCTTTAGCCATTCATATCATCCTTTCTCACGATAGTGCGACAGTTGCCCCATCCGCTGTCGGTGTTACACTTCCGACAGTTGGGGCTGTTATTTTGACGCAGGAGCCAAATTGGTAATATCTAAGACAACAAAACTATCATTGCGTTTTGGTTGGCCATTGGCATATTGTTTTGCTAAATAAACACGTTCATCTTCCACAAAATGGTATTCGTCAGAAGCCTCAATTTTTAAAGTAGAACCAATACCCATAAAATAATCGTCAGCAACACCAACAACAGCTTTTCCTTCTGGAACTGCGATAGATTGCATGTCAGATACTGGAACTGGCAATGTTTGAACATATTGTCCGTTATCAGCTAACACGGTCTTAGCAGGAAAGACTTTAGACCAATAATCAGTTGGGTTAACAATTAAGACAACGTCAGATGGATTTACTGTACGGTAAATTGGATCTGTCACATCCTCAATTGTAAATTTTGATAAACGTGCCATTAATCCGCCCATTGTCACAGCATCTAAAACGGTGATAGCTTCTGCTTCTTTTTCAGCATACTCACCATCTGTTTGTTTTGACATATCACGCATCATGCCAATTGGTTGATCTTTACCAGTACCATCAACAATTGCTTGCTCTAAAGCGATACGTAAAGATTCAACTAAAACCGTACGAACATATCGGTCAATCCATTCTGGACCCAAGTCTAACATTGCTTTACAAATTGGAATATAACCAGAAAGTTTGAACTGTTTCATGTTAACTACGTCAAAGCCATTGTCTAAAACTTTTTTAACAGCTTCACATAGCTTGCCCCACCAAGCAGGATTAACGCCACGAGACACAATCCATTCAGACACACTCGTTACATTGACAAAATTAATCTTCTGCAACAATGGATGAGATTGTTCCAAATCTTCAAATACACGTTCAAAAACAGTAGCTGGTACTAATTCTTCAACACCAGCAAAACCATCATTTTTTACGACCGCATTGTAGTATTTTGTTTCTTGACTCGTTAAAACTCGTTGCCCACGATTCATTAAAATAAGATTATCTTGATTCTGAGTCTGAGCATCTTTTAGAATTTTATTTTGGATTTCATTTGAAAAAGCAACCATTGCTTGGCCAAAATCCTCTTCATTTCCATTTTTAAATGCTTGCAATAATTGTTCACTAGAATCTGTAGCATTTTTTAAATTTTTTACAGTCATTTTTCGTCCTCTTTTCTAATTGTTTTTTGTAGAGCATTTGCAAAAGCTGCAAAGCGTTGTTCACGTTTTGCAAAGACTTCAGCAGTAATTTCAGCGGTTTCTTCTTCAAGTTCTTGTGGGTCTGTTTCTTTTACCTCATCTACAATTTCATCAACTAATCCGTATCGTAAAGCTGTTTCGGCATCCATAAATGTTTCATCAACTAATAATTTTTGTAGTTCATCATCAGTGCCATTGAAACGTTGTTTATAGGAGGCTTTTACAGATTTATCAATTGATTCCAATTGGTCGGCAATGCGGCGAAAATCATCCACATTTCCTTCTTCCCAGGTACTAGCACGGTGAATCATGAGTTGCGCATTGGAATAGATTTGGATAGTATCACCAGCCATTGCAATAATGGAAGCAGCAGAAGCGGCAATTCCGTTAATAATCACGTTAATTTTGGCGTTATTGGCTTTTAACAAATTACCAATCGCAATACCTTGAAAAACATCTCCACCGTTGGAATTAATCACAACATCAATTTCTTCTTTGTCACCTAAACCGTCCAACATTCGTTTAATCCCTTTATCTGTATTCCCTTCAAAGAACCAACTTGAGCCAATAAAACCTTGAATGTAAATTTGAGGTTTAGCTGTATCCTCATTTTTAACTGCTAGAAATGTTTTCATCGTTGTTGTCATTCACATCACCTCCCTTCAAGTCTGTTTCTTCCATATAGTTTTTGGTCATGTAGAGCTTGTCAGCAGCTGGATCATCGGCGCGATCAAATCCATTTCTTTCTCGTGCCTCGTTTGGCGTGGATTGCATAGACCGAATGGCGATATCGTTAGCAGTTACCAGGTCTTTGAAACTTGCAATTTTAATCATGGATGTATCAGCACGAATATAATCACCTCTTAAAAATTCTGCCGAACTATAAAGGTTCGCGTTAAAAGTGTCTTGAATAAGCTCTACCATAGGAATAATGCAGAACATCAAAAAAGCGTCCACTTGATCAGATAAACCGGACATATTGCCCTTAAAAAGGTTTATCGGAACATGGAACGCTATAGCAGCAAGTTCAAACACATCATCTATTAAATTTTTAATGTCTCGCGAATCAGGACGACTTGAATCCGAAATATCTTTCAGATCGTATCCTTCTTGCAATTGAAACACTGCACCAGCATTATCAGCTTCCATAAAAGTCTTAAACTGCGAAGTCATCATGTCATTAATCTTCTTTTGATTCCCGCCGTCTTGTGGTCGAAATAAATCGCCTTTCATAATATATCGTCTAGCATTTGACCGCTTGTAAATGTTCATTGCACTGGCGATAAGTTTTCCATAGCTGAGATAGAAGCTATCTACCAATTGGCGAATATTAGTGTCTGATAACCTAATCAAAAAGACATCTTCTTCGGAAAAAGATTTATCAAACATCAAATCGCCAATAATAACATTTGTGTAATAATCATATTTGATGGCGGATTCTACTACATTCCAACCATCAGCAATAAAAATCTCATCACTAAATGGTTCAGGAGACACAATTAAAACTTCGTTATAATAGATCAATCGCCGAATCAACTTTTTCCGAAACTCTGTCGCACTTTCTTTTTTGTTTGGGGCTACATTAAGTCGATAGTATAGTGAATTTCGAACACTCTTTTTTTTGGAGTACGTCTTAAACTCTACTTTTGACATAGCATTTGCAATTAAGTCAATACAGGTTTCAATTGCAAACTGTTTTACGGCCATGTCAGTCTGTAATTTGCAAAAGTGATCCTCTATAGTCTCTAGACTTCGACGTGTGAAAAAATTATAAGCTGTTGAAATTAATCCCAATATTTTTCACCTCCTCTCATTAAAAGACTAGCGGTTGAAACTCTCCAACATCCCCCGATGGGTTAATAATTTCAATTGGCTGTGAATCATAAATTTCATCCAAACAATTTAATCCATGCAAGAATGAGAAAAATCCATCTGTCTTTCTCGTTTCAGCATCAATCTTTTCATACCGAATATTGCCATTTCCAACATGTTCTTCATAAACATTCATGCAATACCAACGCATGATGGCATCATCGCCAAAATACAATTTCTGACTGATAAATAAATCATCAACAACTTCTTTCAAAATCCCATGAGTTGCTGATCCACTACGCACAATTTCCACTATAAAACCTACCTCTTCTAATGCGGGTTTCAAAATCTTCGCTCGAAACATATCCATGCAGATTTTCTTGATGTAGTAATGTTTGGCCTGTTCCAAAAACCAATTGACGATATATTCGGCTTCAATTCGCTTACCATGAACAATTTGAGCTTTCTTCTGTTCCAGAGCTAAATCAATGATTTCCTTTTTAATATTCTGGGTTTGAAGTGCTGATGCATGGATAAATGTATGCTGCTTGAAAAATGTATCACCACCGTATTTTCCGAGCAATCCAACACTGGCAAAATCTCGTCGGTCTGCAAAGTCGAGAGTTCCAATGACTTCATCCATTTTTTCCGGAAACTCTTTTTCCCTGGTATGAAGAACATCCTCATATGAAGCTACTGCAAAACGAGTATCTTCCATTGGTCGGTTCATTCGTTTAGTCATAAACGTTAGACGTACTTGTGAGCTACGTTGCATCTGAGCATATTCTTGAAACATTTTTTTCTTTAGGTAATCATTGTAATTGATTGATGGACAAGATTTTTCCCACAATTCTGGTGTATCTACCTCTTCATCGGAGTCCAATTTGCAAATAAATGGAAAAAGTCCTGAAAAGCTGACACCCTCTTTGTCTATGCCAAGTTCACCAGAAAAAATCATTTTGGCTTCTTCGATTAGGTCGTCTAGCGGACCTCCTCGGACATTTCCGTTTGTAGTGTCATAGAATTCTCTATAATCTTTTATTTTACCTCCACCAGAAGTTGCAACGTTCATCGTTTCATAATTCTCATTTTCATGGATTTCATCAAACCTATTTGCACCCGGACGTTTCCCATCTTTGGTTCTAGCGTTAGACGTATTGTATTTAAGACGGCTATTTGTTGCTTTGTTCTTGATAACCATATTCGTAGTATCAAAAACTTTCTTATCTAACTCCGGACTGCTTTTGACTACCTGTTGGACATCGATAAAGCTTGTCATTGCTTGGCTCTCATTATTAGCATAAATATCAATGTCATAATTCTTTATACCATGTTTTGCCGTCAGCATAAAAAAGTTATTCCAAGCTGCATAACCGGTCTTACCATTGCCTCGCCCCATCAGCGTCAAAAAGCGGTTAAAGACCAAGGTATCATCTTTTTTCCAGCGAAAACCATAGATAAAACATTGGATAAATTCTTCCCATGGGATCAATTTAAAAGGAAAATATTTGGCTGGTATGGTAATAGAATTTTCTACCATCTCAGAATCAAAGTAGATATCATTTCTAGAAAAAACTCGTTCTTCCAAATATCTCTTCAACTCTAATTGCTCTTTGCATGCTTGAACTTCCCCATTTTCAATAGCATTCAGCCATTTGCTAATAAACTTATAATTCCGGAACTGATTCATTTCCTCCGCTCACCACCTCAGGAGTGATGCCAAGTTTATCAAGCATGAGTCCCATTTGTTTATTAACCGATACCAATAGCGCCACCGAATCATTCTTTTTTCCATCAGGTAAACGAATTCCTTTTTCAGATATATCCGTCTCTAATAAAATTGCTGTTTCCCACAATTTTATGTAACGATCAATGTTATCTGTAAACGGCTCAATGCTAGTGTTTTGATTTTGCAATTGATCCAACAGTGATCGTCTTAACTTTTCTCGGTACCTATTTTTTGCTAACTCGTTCTTGAACAAACCATACACCTCCTCGCGTGATAAAGTTTTGAAAAATATTTTTTCCTGCTACCTTCTTCCGTTCGGAGCCCTTCCTACAAACGGCAAAATATTTTAAGGGGGGGCTTACCTTACCATCGGAATATTTTGATCTGCGTAATTAATATAAAAAATAATTTCTTCTTCAGAATATCCAAATACATTTTTGATACGATTGATGTTTTTTTCTTCTTGAATTGCTGACTTTACATCTAACAGTTTCATCTTGCTACAACAGTTAGGTGATAGCAGGTCTCTAATTGATACATACCTTAGATAGATTAATCGCACAATTGTTCGTTGTGTGTAGACTGAATATGTACTAATCTTTTCAAGGTCATACTCACGTCCATTGTCATTGAGTATCATTGGCTTCACCACCTTTCTGTTGGGTCGAAGTTCTTGAAACTATTCAGCTTCTTTTGTTTTTTCTCAGCTATTGTCATGTATCGTTCATGCACTTCATTATGATGATCAATACATAAGCAGATAAGATTGTCTAAAGTCAGTGCTAAGTCCGGCCTATCCTTCACTTCTTTTATATGATGGACATTCTCAACTTTGTGGTGCCGGCCAAGTGCTTTACACATTTGGCATTCATAATGATCCCGCTTCATTGCTCGCTGTCTTAGATGACGCCACTTAGCGCTGTCATAGAACACCTTGAGCCTATCTTCATGAATCAACTCAACCAGCCATTGATAATACTGTTTATCCAACTAAGACACCTCCAAAATAAAAAGACCACTCAACGAGTGATCTAATTTGATAATACTATTTTAGGCTATTGACAAGCGGAATAATACCGATTTTTTTCTCATTCTGGCAATATACCTCTTTTTCTTGCTAGGGTTTCTAATATTTTATATCTTTTACGATAAACACTACCTGTTGAACAGTGAACCCTATCTGCAATCTCTGTCCATCCCAGATAATCGCTATCTCCCCACATGTATTTATCAACTATTTCCTTTAATTCATCACTTAACGAATCGTACGCCTTGCTAATATCTGCATACAGTTTTGAATAGTAAATGTAACTTTTATTATCTTCTCGTTTAATTAAATCTGACAACGCTCTCTCTGTATGCGACTGTGTGCCTTTTATCCAAGAGTTTACATCTTCCGGCTTCCACTCTTTTGCTACAAGCGCCTCTGCTATTTTTGAAGGTATCTTCCGATATGAACGAAAGTCTTCTTCCAAACTTGCTAACTTTGTCTTGCTTAATTCTGCCAAACTGCCTGCCTCCTAAAATTTTTAAATAAACATCATTGCGATCGACCCAATTCCCCAAAATAGCAATGTGGCTATGATAGATACATACGCTTTTTGATTATTCTCGTACCCATCATTCTTATTTCCAATTTTGGCGGTCAGAAAGCTAACGAATACATCTAAGCCAAACGCTTGCCAGTAACTCAACGTCGCAAGGCCAAACGTTGGTACAATCAATCCATTCCACAGTTTCATCGCCACAAATCCGCCTAATGCGATAGAAAACACCATAAGTGCTAAACTCCATAGACAGCCCCACGATTTAACGGCGGCTTCTTTCGCTAGGTCAACCGTTTCTTTTTTTAGTTGTTCGTTTTCTCTTTCTAAATCTTTCAATTCGTCCATTTCCTTCCTCCCTCACTCGAATCGCCCGCCTATCGAACGGTAGAACGGACGATTTTAAGTTACTCTAAACGTTGATGCAATGCCGTTTGTCAGTTTGCAACCGGTGGAACCGTTAAGGATTGCTTAACAGTTCAACTGTTTCCATTTTGGCAAGAGTTCAAGCCCCATTCCGCAAACGCAGCGAGGACTTGGCACCATTCCACATCTGATAAGCTAGATGGAATCAGGTCTAATTCAACATTAGTTTCATAAAACCAATATAATGCTGCATGGATATTTCTGCGCCGCTGCGTTTCTTCCTTCAACCACTCCAACACGACCTGCTGATCGTCGGTGAGAGAGGGAGAGACAGGCTGTAATGATTCTGGAAATACCGGTATCCACTGTTCAATAGCGATATACTCCTCGTTGGCTTCAATCACGCCATTTAAAATATAAGCATCATTGTCAGAAATGATTGGAAACCCAGTAACATACCCATCACCTTGGTATTTAATTCCAATTTCTGCCATTTGATTTAAGCTCATCATGGACTTGCCTTGATATTTCATTCCGCTACCTCCCAATAAAACAAAACCCATCTATCCTTGGCTGTATAAACAATCTGCTGTATGTTATCAGGCCTAATCGAGCGCGCGGTCACATATCTAAATAAATCATGTTTGTCATCAAAAGACATATACTCAAATTTCATTCTGCCACCTCCTCGTACCAAGCTTCAAAAACGTGAGGGTCAGAGTATAAAGCGTTCACCGCTTCTTCCATTTCTGCTACAGTCTTATCATATTTCATAATGACATCTCGTAGAATTTTCCCCATAAACTTCTGACTGTATATTAATCGGTAATCTTTTTTCATACTTCCTCCACACTCCCCTCAACCAAGACGGCGACCGCCTCGGCTTTGGATTTGTCGGTGAACGTCATCCATAGCGGTTCTTCTGTCGTCCAAACAGGGATGATCGTATTGGTAACGAACGATTCTAAGCCGATATGGTCTTTGCTTTTAACCACCCACCGCTTCGGCTTGAGGGTGTATCCGTCTAAAATAGCTTTAAGAAGTGTGCGTCTATTTCCATAGCTGTTCGCCTTGTCATTAAACCAGCTTGCGAAAATGTATTCTGGGTCTGATATATATCCGCCACATACCGCAGATAAATTCCACCAATTAAATTTGCTAGAAAGTTCTTTGGCGTCGGGGTGATTTTCTAACCACTCCGCCACAAAATCAGGTACTTCCACCTTCTCGGCTTCTCCCATCTTCTCAACGGCTTGAATTGCAAGCGTATAACTATCAACTCGCGCTCGGTTCATCTTTTCGTATTTTTCGTTTTCCTTGTCGCGATAATACTCGAAATTGTCCAACGCCGTTTCACGTTTCTTCTCCAAAAATTCAATAACTTCTTTCTTGTTCATTTTTGCTCCTCCAAAATGATTATTTATAGAATATCCCACAAAATTCTGATAAAATTTGAGTATGCCTGGCGGAAAACAGGCATACTGTTCACTGTTGAGGTAGCCAGTGGTCGGCTGCCTCTAATTTTTTATGCGTAACCTTGTGTAATTGCATATTTTTGCCACTTGCCTTTACCATAATTATTGCACCGGTATATTTCTCCTCTTAATCCTCCATCAGCGACTACGTAAATCAAACCGTTAAACGATTGATATTTTTCATAAGCGTCGGTTAGAGTAAAAGTTCCTGTGGTTCCCACGCTCTAAATTTAGGTATCATCACTCAACCTCCTATCTCATTTTTTCGAACCGCAAGCCTTTGCTCTTGCCTTTTTGCATCACTCGATTTAGCCGTGTGTTGTAATAAATATTTTGAGCTGTCATATCAAAAGCCTTACCAGCTTCATGAGCGTTCTTAAAAATGGTAAACGTGCCGTCGGGATAATGGACTTTGATTTTCGCCATTAGAGTGGCATCACGAAGTTTTTTAGCTCGATCAATTTTTCTCTTTTCTTGTTTTCTAACTACGTGTCTCCGATTGTGTTTATCAACGATTATCATGATATTCTCATATTCTTTTTCTTTGAAAATCTCACCTCTAACAAGGTGATTATCGACAGTGATAAAGTTTCGCACCTAAATGCCCCCTTTTAACGTTTCAAGAAAATCAGCACCTTTTTCGGTGATTCGTAAAGCACGAGGCGACCTTGTTTGCTTCTCAATCAGTCCAGCACCAGCAAGGCGCTCCAAATGTGCGAATACAGTTGATGTTGAGGACAGATAAACTGCCTTTCCAATTTCACGAACTGATGGTGCCCATTTCTCTTTACGAATGTACTCGTCAATGAACTTCAAAATTTTAGTACTGGTGTTTTCGTCATGGGTTTTTGCCATGTCTTCCCTCCTAAAGCGGATCAATACTGATTTCTGTTCTCGGGTTCAAGCTATACACTTTGCGACAAACCATGACTGCTATTTGTCCGTCATCTTTGTATAGCACCCCGTTTAACGCATCTGTCACAGCCTTGAAATAATTATCAATGTCAGGCTTTTTCTCGCAAAACATCATTTCTTGTCGCAATGATTCAGCGTTCTTTTTAACTTTCGCAATATACTGCGGCGGTTGAATATAAAAGCACACATCAAGCGCTACTGCTCCTTTTTCAATTGTCAAAGGTCTTTTTGCTAAAACATGATAGCGAACAGCTTTCTTGTATGCTGTCATTTCAGGCTTTTCATAAGCTCGCTTTTGACGGCTATTAAATCGAGGGCGCGACTGCGGAATAGGTGGAATCGGAATCGTGTATTTAGTCATTAAACATCTTCTCCAATTCCGCCATTTCAGCACGTTGCTCTGGCGATAATTTGCTTTGCTTTTGTGCATTCCAATCTGGCATTTCTTCGATTTTTTGAGGTACGTGCTGATACCGAGGAGATTTAGCTTTTGATGTCCGTTCTTTAAAAGCGTTGTTGGATTCAACAGCTTTTTCTAGCGTATCTATCCCTTTAGAACTCCATGTCTCCACAATCTTTGATACATAGGCATTTAGTCCTCTTAATTCAACTTTATTTTCTAAAGCTACTCGAAAGGCAAATAACGTCATAGGTGCTCCGATAGTTTTAATCCAGTTAACGATGGAACCTTGAAGTAACCCTCTTGGTTGTTCACGCCAATTTTGCTGAACAAATTCAAAAATGCCTATATCATCATCTATTATTTCTTTTAGTTTAGTTTTGTTTTGTTTATTTAATGTGCTACTGTTTTGTACACCATCTTGTATACTAGCTTGTAAACTATCTTGTTTACTGTTTTGTACACCATCTTGTATACTAGCTTGTAAACTATCTGACGTAGTGGAGTTATTGAGCACAATTATTTTGTAAGAGGTAGCTTTCGTTCCGTTGCTTTTAAATTCGATTAACCCTTCCTGTTTTAATACGTTTCTGGCCTTATTGATGCCTTGACGAGATAAACCACATAGGGCTTCAAGCGAGAGATTGGCCGCAGTAAACCACTCTACCCATGCGCATTTATTGTTTATGTGCATCAGTGCGTGCCATAAAGCAATTTGCCCACTGGATAACGGATTTGAAAGCAATCGATCATTAAACGCTTGAACTTGGCGGATATAATTAATTCGCAACTAGATACCTCCTCTCTTTCGTATTTTAAGAGGGAGAAAATCTCCCTCAAATTTATTAATCGTCAAATGGTAATGTACCTGTATAAGGTTCACTTTCAAATGGCGGCTCCATATCATCAAATAAAGCTTCTTGACCTACGTCTTCTTTTGGTACTTGATCTTGTAAAAATTTCATGAAGCGATTAGCTTGATCTTTTGAATAATTTTTATAGTTTTCGAGTTTATTCTTAGATAGATACTCTTCTATGCCAATTCCATTTGCGTTAGTTACAACATCAAGCATTAAATCAATTTCAGCTAATTGGTCGTTTGTCATTGGCTCATTTTTCTTATCGTTTGTTTTTTTAATTTCTTTTTTGGCGTCTGACTTTAAAAGCAACATAGCCGCATGTTTTAAAGGCTCTTCCTTAGCATTTTCAGACAACCATTTCACGTACGAACGATCTGTTTTGAATATTTCTCCTAATGTTCTTCCTTTATTTTTTCCAAAAGTGACCTTCATTGATGAAGCTCCGTTATTATCCATTGTTTCCATAGTTTCTTTTTGGAGGAGTTCTTTCATATCTTCGACATCTTGCGTAAAAACGTTTGATAATGAGCCGACAGTTAATGCCGCATCAACTTGCGCTCGCTTCTTAGCCATTTTTAGAACTGTATTTACTAATGTGTATGGATCTTGATAATCTCCCGTCCATACTTTTTTATGTTCTTCTTCGCTCCATTCATTCAAACGGTAGCGGTTCTCTTTTGTATTTGCACTCCCAAATCCTTCTGTAACTAATTGACCATTTTTTAAAAGGGATGATTTTACAGTATATGCGAAAAATCCATTTGTATAATCTTCCACCTTGTCAACAATTTCATATTCGCTTGTTAAACCCATCAGCATTAATATTTTTTCAGCTCCAGGTTTAAGTAAAGTGGGTTTTTGTGTACCAGGTATCGTGCCAAAATCTTGTTCTGCTCTTAATGTTTTTTGAACTACAATTTGAAAATTATCGATAGCTTGCAATTGACGTGATACTTGCTCCATATCAGCGTTCATAATTAAATCCATCGATGAACTTTGTGGTGCTAATTCATTAGCCATTTTTATTTCGCAACCTTTCTATATGAGATATTATTTTTTTTCATAAAATTATTCATAGCCATCAGCGCTTGAGGAGTTCCTGATATTTCTAAAATAAAGGTCATTGTGTTTGGAATAACTTCATCTTGAAGATCAGCAACTACCTCTCCAGTTTCCAAGTCAACAACCGTTTTTCTTATCATTTTTTGTTTCTCTTTTTCAACTATTTTAATGGCCGCTTCATACTCTTCTTTAGCAATCCGTAACCGTTCTTGTTCTGCTTTATCAGCTTCTTTTTGTTCTACTGCTTTCTTAATTTTTTTGATTACATCTGCTGACGAAAAGGATTGATCAATTAAGCTTTCCCATGCGTAAGGCTCTAGGCCTGATAATTCAGCAAACTCTCTAACAGTTTTTTTATCATCATTTATTCTCTTTTTTTCTAATGAAATGTAGCCAAGTTTGTTGTGTATTGTTTCAATTGTTTTTTTAGTTGGTTCGCCTTTTCCGTTTTTTGTAAATGCAGCTTGTGTGAACAATGACGTTTCAATCTCCAAGTCCTGAATATCATTTTCCGTGAGATCATGCGCTTCTAACATTTCAGCAATCAATTCATTAATTTTTTGTTTACGTATGTGTGTTTGTGTTGATTCATAATCAGCAATCCCATCTTTAATTCCATCGTTGACGCTGTCTATTTGCTTTACGTACCCTTTAATTTTTGTCTCAAAAACTTTTAATGGCTCATTGTATTCCTTTTTTACAGCCTTACGCTGATCTTCTAACATTTTTTGGTAATTGTTTAATTCAGTTCGAGTTTTTTTAGCTTCTGCTATGTTTTTTTCTGTAAAGACCAAAGAACCATATTTTTTAACAACTTCGTCAACAAGCTTTTTCAAGTAATCTTCATTCTTAATCTCGATTGTGCTTGGCTTGTAATCTACTTCAAATTTAATTTCCGGAACCACTATTTCATTCGTCATTCTCTTCATCCTCGCTTTCGTGTTCTTCATCTGGTAACTAAGAATGATTTATATTAGTAAAAATGCAATTGTCAGGATCAGACAGCGCTTTGTCATAATCAAACATTGTTCTCATTCTCCCTTCGTGTTAAAATAGGGCAAAGATATTTTTCACGAATATCAATTGCATGTAGGCTATCGTTGACTTTGGTTGGTTGGTCGGTAGCCTATTTTTTTATGTCTGCGACTATAAACTAGATCATCGTATTCACTAAAAAACCATAGATAATACGTTACCGCTGGTATGAATAGAAATCTCATATCAATATATGCGATTACCAGCATAATTATCGGCATCAAGAAGAATACGATTGCGTTTAGTTGTTTCATGCTATGCCTCCTTCAATAATTCGATGGGATCAACACCCAGTCCCTTAGCTAATTTCTCTACTGTGTTTAATTCCACCTGAAAATTTCCATCCCATCCAGACTTAATTCTGCTTATCGTATTTGCGGAAACGCCGCTTTTTTCTGCAAGTTCAATATTTTTAATAGGTCTGTTTTTATTCATTAAAACTCGAAGATTTCCCGATAAACGAAAAGTTAAACTAGTAGTTTGTTTTTTCATGATTAATCCCCCTTTCCAAAATATCCCGCCTGTTGCCAGTCCTTCATAAATATTTCGAGCAAGTCGCGTATAGACATATTTTGAATATCACACAACGCATTTAAATATTGAATATTAGCGAATACTGCTTCTGCTTGTTCTTTGGAAAACCGTAATAGTAAATCGAAATCTTTTGATTCCAATTTTTGAACTCTTTTCAATAAAACCCTTTGAGCTAGCGCTTTAGCTTCATCACGTTCATTTTCTTCAAGCTCTCTTAAATCGTCCGAGGCTGATAAATCTCTACGATAAAGGTCTCCATCCATCGGTCTAAATACGCCAAAAAATTGATAAATAATGCTCATCGTTAGTTCTGTATCATTTGCATATTCAGCTAATCTAACGCTATTTTCAGGCGTTACAGGTGCTGGTCTATCTTTCGTCCAATCTGTTGGCGTTTGTCTTGAAACGCTTAACGCTTGGGATAATTCTTTTTTGCTTACTTCACTTTTGACTAACCAATTGATAATCGGTTCTCTTAAAACTTGGGAAACTGTTTTCATATCTAATCCTCCTGTTCTTCTGATTACTTCCAATTTTTTTCAGATTATATTTCTGACATACTATGTTTAGAAAAAGTTTCCTCTTTCAGATGAAAGCTGCTTCATCTAGTTCTCGTTGTAAGTCTTTACCAACCTCCTCGACTAATCTATCCAATTGATCGTCGCTAGCGCATTTGATGATATGCACCAGACGAGGCCGTGCATCGAGTATTAAGTTGATTTTTTCTTGCTTGGTCATTTTACTACCTCCTTACTATTTAACTCATTTTTGTAGTTAAACGCCCCAAAAAAAATCTCCTCTTTGGGAATCCCGAATATATCGCCAATATGTTGCATTTGGCTAGGCTTCGGTGTTGTTCTACCGATTTCCCAAGAGCTAACCGTCTTTTGGGATACATTTAGTTTTCCTGCAAGAACTTCTTGGGATATACCTTTTCTTTCTCGGATTTCTTTCAACTTATTCATTTGATCACCTCGTTTACTAGCTTATGTAGTAATAATATACTACTTTTTGTAGTATGTCAATATTTTTTACTACATTTTTTTGTACACAGTTTTATCTACTACACATTGTAGTATACTAATATTTATGAGGAGGGATTCAATGTTTCCGACGAGATTAAGAGAACTAAGAAAAGGGAAAAACCTCACACAGAAAGAATTAGCTAAAATTCTACGAGTTTCTCAACAAACAATTGGCAGCTGGGAAGTAGGACGAGCTGAACCTAATACAGACGTAATAAATTCTATAGCTGATTTTTTTAATGTATCTGGAGATTACTTATTGGGCCGTTCTGAGTTGAGAAAACCAGAAAATATTCCTAACAACACAGTTGTTATAGGTGGCATGATTCCAGAAGACAATTCAATCCCTGTTCTTGGACGGATTGCGGCTTCTGCTCCTGCTGGTTTAGTTAGTGACTATGAAGGTGAGATATTTATCCAACCTTCTACCATTAAAAGGTATGGTAAAAATGATTTATTTGCTCTCAAGATTTTGGGTGATAGCATGAACCGAATCATCCCTGACGGCGCAATTGCTGTCGTACATCGGACTTGCGAATGGGAAAGCGGAGATATTTGTGCCGTAACGATCAACGGCGATGATGCTACTTTAAAGCAGGTCACGAAGACGGACAAGGGAATTAAGTTTACTCCCCTATCCTTCTCTAAATTCCACGCACCTTGGGAATATATCAAGGATGAAGATGAAGTAGACGTTTGCATCTTGGGGACGTTTTTATATGGCGTAATACCGACTGATAAAATGTAAAAATGAACGTAATGTTAGGGAGGTTTTTTAATGGTTGACTGGGGAAAACTAAAGGAAAAAGCACTAGATGTAACAAAACAAGCTAGCGAAAAAGGAGTGGAATCATTTAAGGAATGGAAAAATGATCCTGACCGTTTGGAGCAAAAGGAAGAAAAAAAAGCTCAAAAAGTCGCTGATAAAGAATTTGCTAAAGAAGCTAAGAACCATTTCATTGAATCAGACAATCTAATTTTTAATGATCTAACTGGTGAATGGTCAATTAAGAAACGAAAAAACAGCGATTTTCATCAGTCAGACTTACTGGCTTTTGAATTGATGACAAACGATAAAACCATAACAAAAGGCGGAGTATCAGTTGGTCGCGCGGCGGTCGGCAATCTTTTAATTGGGCCAGCAGGGCTCGTGCTTGGCGGACTAACTGGCCAAAAGAAAACTGTGACTACTGTTTCTCAAGTGCGATTGCAAATTAAGGTTAAAAATTCTAAGAATAAAATTGAAAATGTAGATATCTGGTATCACGTCGGTTCAAAAATAAAAACAGATAGTGCAGTCTACTCAGCAATTATCGATAAAGCCTCAAATGATATGATTCTGCTTAACAAGATATCTGGAAATAGTTGATGTACAGTTTTTTTTGGCGACAGTGCTACCTGCCATTAAGTGGGAGTAAAAAAAGAAAAGTCTGGGAGGTTTTTTGGTATGGCAAAGAAAAAAGTAACTGGGGAAGATGGAAAAACTTATGTAATGAAGGAGAAAAAACCATTCTATAAGAAAGTTTGGTTTTGGATTCTAGTAGTCATAGTTGTTGCTGGTATCGGTGGCGCTCTTGGTAGCGGCAATGATGAAAACAATGCTGTCAAAGAAGCAAATAGTTCTTCCAATGTAGCAGACTCAAATAAACAAGAAACAAAAGAAAGTACTAAAGCTAATGAAGCTCCTAAGGAAGAAAAAGTATATAAAATCGGTGATAAAGTTCCTGTTGGCACTGTTGAGTATGTAATTAATAGCAAAGAAGTAAAAGATCAAGTAGGCGGTGAATATACCGCTCAAAATGCTAAGGCTAAATATCTCGTACTCGACGTAACTATCACAAATAACGGCGATAAGGCCATTACAATTGCAGATGATTTTTTCAAATTGTACAAAGGTAAAACCGAGTTCAAAACTGATTCATCTGCATCAATTGCAGCTAATCAAGAATCCGGCAGTACCGGTCTAGATTTTTTCTATCAAGAATTGAATCCAGAAAGCAGTTTGACTGGTAAAGTTGTTTTTGACGTGAATGAAGAAACAATCAACGATCCATCTACACAAATACAAGTCCAAACTGGTGTTTGGGGAACTGAAACAGAGCGTATTAATTTAAATTAAAAAATAAAGATTAGGCTTCGGCCTTTTCTTTTTACCCACAAAACGAACATACATTCGTATTTCAAGGTGAGAAATCAGAAATATTTGGAATCAGAATACAATTATCTACCCTTTTAACAGTTATTTCTGATTGAATCTAATTTTTTCAGAACGGAGGAATTTAAATGGCAGAACCTAAAAAATTACCTAGCGGGAAATGGCAAATACGTTTCCGCTATAAAGACCCAATCACAAATGTTTGGAAGAACAAAATGATTACGGATACGACTAAAAAAGCAGTCAACGCTCAATATGCTGATTTTTTGGTTAGACTGAATAAAGGGAGCCTTCAAACAAAAGTTAGTTTGCTTGATTTTTTTGATGAATACGTTGAGACGTTCAAAAAAGGAAAAGTTTCAAAAATCACCTTGAACAAGTATGAAACAACTCGTAAATCTCTAAAACGATTTTTTGGTGAAAAGCAGACTGTTGCTGGTATAACCAAATTGTCCTATCAAAAATTTTTGAATTGGTTGGCAAATGAAGGCGGCCATCGTGGTGGACCTTTATCAAAGGTCACAGTTCAAAATCGGCATGACATCGTAAAATCTGTTTTTCTAGAAGCTTTAGATATGGGGTTAATCTCAACTAATCCATGCAGAAGAGCAAAAATTTCTGGTGATGAAGCATTTCACGATAAAGAAAAGACTATGAGTAGAGAGAACACTAAAAAGTTCCGGTCTGTCCTGCTCTCAAGACCGGATTCCACAGGGAAATATTTTGTTTTAACTCAGCTATATACGGGGTGTCGCTATCAAGAGATAGCAGCCCTGCTTTGGGACGATCTAAATGAAGAAAATGGAACGATTGCTATACGTAGAGCATATCAATATCAAGAAGAAGAACGAGGACTTGGAAAGACGAAAACACCATACAGTATTAGAGACGTTGACGTTCCCTCTTCCTTATTTCGTGAATTGAGGAAATACAAGGCTATTCAAAATGAGAGAATGCTACTCGGAAAACTAAAAAATCCAAGAGGACTAGTCTTTGTCAACGACCGCAATACTTGGCCTATCACAAACGATTATGTGAATAAATATATTGAAGAAACCTGCCAACTAGCAGATGTTCCACGTATCACTTCTCACGCTTTCCGTCATGCTAAAATTGATGCGATGATTTTAGCCGAAGCTGACCCAATTTATATTAAATCACAAGTCGGACACAAGAATATTGCGCAATCCTATGATTATGCAACCGCTACTCAAGAAAATCGACAAAAGAATAAAGAAAAGGTTCTTGATTTCATGAAAGGTATAGAGGCAAAATAAAAAATATTTTTGGGGTGTTATTTTTTAGTAATTAAGCCAATTACCCACAAATTACCCAAAATTTATTTTCATTACAAAACAAGATTACACATTGTGTTTGGTATATAGCCATTTTGATGTGTAATCAAACGTGTTGAAATGTAGGCTCGATTCTCGTCACCCGCTTCAATTATAGAGCCACAAACCTTATTATAATAGGGTTTGTGGTCTTTTTTTATTTCGATTACACAAAAATTACACAAAGTTTTTCGATTTAGGGTTTTCTCTTAGATGATTGCTCTGTTTCCATTACAAAGTATGTCTCTTATGTAAGTGGACTATTAAAAAGTTAATTGTAAAAAAATTTACTATATTTTACTATCCTGAATAATTCATACTTTTTATAAACTACCAAATTTTATAATTATCTGTTTAGTTTTATGCTCAATGGTTCTTTTTCTCAAAAATATTTTTCTAAAGGGTTTAATTTATTTTTGCTAACTGATTAAGTTCAAGAAAGACCTCATTTTGGGCGCACTCATCCTATCGAATGGTTAACGAATTTTTTTGAATGGCGCAATAAACGCAACTAACACTGCAGTACCTGAATGTTTTGTAGAATCCGATAAAATAACTTCTGGTAAACATGGTAACTACTTAATTTCAAGTATTGTCTTCTTCCGGAATGAACTATCTTTCCAGCAATTTTAAAGAGAAATAAGCGAATAGTAGAAACCTGATACCCTTTCGTTTCATTGGTAAAACACAATGTTCGCATGAAGTTCACGATATTGTAAGCCAATAGGCTTACGATCATACGAGCATGATTTTCTATAAAACGTGGGCTATCTGTTTTATCCAAGTAAAAGCCGTTTTTTGCTTCCTTAATGTAATTTTCCATCGTTCCTCTTTTTGAATACGTTTGGAAAACCATTTCTGGAGAGACGTCTTTTGAAAAATTGGTAATGATGAATTCATGTCTAAAAAGCAATTCACTAGCTTCTCTGGTTGATTTTATGCAGATCCTTCTGGATTTTCCCCACGACTTTGCTTGATAAGTGGCGTTATAGTAATGAACTTCTTTCTTACTCCAATCGTGATGATCCTTAATGGTAACGAATTGCTCAGCGATTCTGTACAGATTACGATTGGATTTCAAACGGATAGTATACAAACTATCGTACTCTTCACAAAGTTCATACAAATCAGGCATTGCGAATCCACTATCTGCACGTACCATAATAGTGCTTACTGGTGTCACAGAGTGATAATGCTCAAATAATGGACGAGTAAATGCTGCGACGCCTTTTGAGGTGTAGACATTTCCAGAACGAAGTTCTGCTTTAAGAAAGTCTCCGGTAAGACCATCAAAGGCAACGAGTGGATGATAACCGGTTGTCTGGTAATGCGCATTATAATCGGTCATTTCTTGGTTTCCAAAGGTATCACTGTGAGTAGAATCTAAATCGAAAATCATTTCGTTCGTATTTCGAATCGTACGTGCTTTATCAATCAAAATCTGGTTAACCTTTTGTAGTTGGACGATATTTTCTGTTGACATCCGATCCCAAAAGCGAGAAATGGATGACTGTGAAGCCAACCGCTTTTTGCTTAAAACAGCTTGAAAGATAGGATCCGTTGCTAATATATTGGCTGAAGAATCTGTAGGATAGCCTGCAATCAACTGCAAGATGATTTGTTCCAGAATAGATTCATTTTCATGAACATGATACAGTCGGTCATCTTGAATCTGGATGTTTTTACATAAGATTTGGCTAAACTCAAATTTGTTCATGAACTCTTTTGCTAATATTAAGCCGGAATCTGAGGACAAATTTCCACCAGAGTGAGATACTGTAACATTTGAATTGAAAAGTAGACGATTTTCGTGTAAAGTTGCCATTGAGAGAACCCCTTTCTTTGGTTAGGTTTAGTCACTTTAACCATAGCAGATTGGGGTTCTTTTTGTACACCCAAAGGGTGCGAATAAACGAAACAAAATAGACTGTTATAACAAGGTTTTTGAAGCGTTTTTGAAAACTATGAATTATTCAGGACTATTCAACTATTCAATCTTTTTCAGCCAGAATAATCACAAAATACTAGTACAAAATTATTTTAGGTAGAGCAAGGTGATAGAAAAACTAAAAAGGAAATGGATAACTTGTGCACGATATTATTGTCATTGTAGGTATTTTTGTTGTAATTGGTTCTACTGCATGGGTAAAGAGTTTGCCAAGAAAAATGGTTAAAAGAAAAATTGATGTTAAAAATAATCCAAAGAGGCCTTAATTTTCTCATAATTTAAAAAAATTCCAAGCGCCGTCGCAAGTAATTTTATTTAGAAATAAGCAGTTTTTTTACAAGATATAAAATTACATTTATATAGTAATTTATAGTAATTTTTACGAGGTTATCCTCTCCGCAAAGCACAAGCCTTATTTCAGTCAAAAAAATGAAAATATGCTAAAATTATTGAAAGCGATATTTTTGAACTTAGAGTCATATTTGTTACTTTTATTTAAAACTATTAAGGAGTTTATACAGATGGAAATTTTAGGAAATCAAGCTGCTTTTTTAGCAGACTACAAAAAAATTGTCAAAACTGGCGATATGTCTGATGAAATGATTATTGATAAGGTTGTAGGAGAATTGCCTACTGCTCCCAATTTTCAAATCATCGCAGATAACAATGAAACGAAATTAGGACAACGAATTTGTTTTCCTTTTAAACAAGAAGTCACCGCTACTGACCCAGATGGCGTGATTACTACGCGCTATATTTATATCGGTTCACCTTTTGAGCTGGATACTAAAGCAGACGAACAGCCTTAAAATAAAAACGTGTAAAACTGTAAGACCATGATATTTTTGTCACAGTCTTTTCAGTTTTACACGTTTTTTAAGCGAGAACCTTTGATAAGAAGCTAATGGTACGTGGATGTTTGGGCTGATCAAAAATAGCAGTCGGTGTTCCTTCTTCCATAATAATTCCTTCATCCATAAATAAAACACGATCTGCTACCTCTTTGGCAAAGCCCATTTCGTGGGTGACAATTACCATGGTCATACCTTCTTTGGCTAAATCTTGCATGACCTGCAAAACCTCGCCTACCATTTCGGGATCAAGAGCAGAAGTCGGTTCATCAAATAGCATCACATCAGGTTGCATAGCCAGTGCACGGGCAATCGCAATCCGTTGTTTTTGTCCGCCAGATAAAGATTGCGGATAAGCAGTAGCCTTGTCCGCTAAACCAACTTGTACTAACAATTTCTCTGCAATTTTTTCTGCCTCTGAATTGGAAATATTTTTCACTTTTCTAGGGGCTAATGTGATATTGGCTAACACATTCATATTGGGAAACAAATTAAAGTTTTGAAAAACCATGCCCATTTTCTCTCGCATATGATAAAGATCGTTTTTTGCATCTGTAATATTTTGTTCTTCAAAAAAGATTTGTCCCTCAGTTGGTGTTTCAAGTAAATTTAAACAACGTAAAAATGTACTTTTACCTGAACCAGATGGGCCAATAACTACGACCAACTCACCTTTTTTGATTTGGGTATCAATTCCTTTTAATACATCATTATTTTTGAAAGATTTATGCAAATCTTTGACATCAATTAAAATAGACATTTTTATCGCTCCTTCAAATTTTACTTATCGACTGTAACCAACACCCATCTTTTGTTCCCACCAAGCCAAAAGACGCCCAGTGGAAAAGGTAATCACAAAATAAATAGCTGCAGCGACAAAGTAAGGCTCCAAAGGAATATAAGAATTGGTAATAACAATTTGGGCTGTATTCATTAATTCGTAAATGCCAATAGTAGATAGTAAAGATGAATCTTTAATCAAAATAATAAATTCATTTCCCATCGGTGGTAGAATATTTCGTAAGGCTTGGGGAAAGATAACATAACGCATTGCCTGCATTGGCTTTAATCCCAGCGACCCTGCTGCTTCTTTTTGACCAGCATCAACAGATTGAATTCCACCACGAACAATTTCAGCTACATAGGCACCTGAATTTAAAGAGATGACGATAAGTCCGGGAATAAGACGGGTGAAATCCAACTTTAAAATCCCAATATCAATCGTTGGAGCTGAGAATGTCCCTTGTAACAATACAAAACCAATCATAATTTGGATTAACATTGGCGTACAACGAAAAATTTCAATATAAATATTGGCTACCCACCTTAAAGGAGCGATGGGACTAAGTTTTGCCAGTGCCATCAAAATTCCAATGATGGTGCCAATAATAATAGTCACTACTGAAATAATTAAAGTTATAATGGTGCCATATAAAAAATATGGATAATATTCAGCTAAAAAAGAAAAGTCCATTTTTATTCCCCATTTTATTCTTTAGTCGATTTATTGGCTAAGGCAGTATTCTCTTTGACATACTTCTCAATTTCACCTGAATCAATTAATTCTTTGATGATTTTATCCATTTCTTTTTTTAAAGAATCGCTGTCTTTTTGCATCGCAATGGCATAAGCTTCATCTTCACTGGATTTTAAATCAATATCGGCAAATTGAAGTTCAGGGTTTTGAGCAATATAAGAGGCGCCGACTGTTTCTTCCACGACTAAGGCATCAATAGATCCCTGTTTTACCTCCAAAATTAGACTAGGCACTTTTGCCACAGAGACGATTTGAGGGTCGGCTAATTGATTTTTTACAATATCTTCTTGAATAGAGCCTTTTTGAGCCCCAATTTTTTTACCCTTTAAACTTTTAATTGAATTATATTTTGCCGCATCTTTTTTATTAATGACTACTTTTTGTGGCGGATTGTAATAATTAACAGAAAAATCAAAAGATTTCTGACGCTCTGGCGTGGCAGAAATCCCAGCAATTCCAAGATCGACTTTGCCTTCTTTCAAAGTGGCTAAAACAGCATTAAATTCCATATCCTCAATTTTTAGTTTAACCCCTAGCTTATCTGCAATTGCTTGGGCCAAGTCCATATCAGCACCGACAATTTTATCTTTACCATTCACTAAAGTATGAAATTCAAAAGGGGCGAATTCCGCTGAAGTCCCAACCTTCAATTCACCACTTTCTTTAATGGCTGCCAATTTGTCTTCTGCTGTTTTACCGCCACAAGCGCTTAATAAAAAACACGTTCCAATAACGGCCAAGCTGGTCAAAAACTTTTTCATCCTATCACTCCTAATAAATATATATTCATTTTTAAATCTTTTATTGAGAATATATACATATTATCATAGTGCTTTTTCAAATGCACGCTTTTTCTGAATTTTTTCAACAAAAAATAGTATATTTTTTCATTTCAAATTTAGTGTTTTTTATCTGCAAAAAGTCAAATCCCTTTCAAAAACCAATTTCACCTGTTGAAAAAAATTTTTTTCGAAAGTCTGCAATACGTTTATTCATTTTTTATACAAAAAAAGGATAACAACTTTGTATCCTCTTCCTTTACTTCTTATTAAATTTAAACACCTTACACAACAATTTATGCTAAAGGATGTAAATCTTTTAGATACTAGCGAATCTAATTTATTCCAAGGAATCCATTTTACGCTGTGTAAATTTTTTTGTTGCTAATATGTATTGTAACTATCTGACAACTTCTCCAGACTTTTTACGCAAACTAACTATGGGGCTGTTTTATTATAAAAAAAGATTTATCATTCAATTGCGCAATGAATGATAAATCTCCAATTAAAACTTACGGAAGCGCTGATAGCGATCTGCTAGTAGTGTCTGTGTATCTTTTTGTGCTAACTCGGCTAATTTTGTGACAAGGTCGCGTTTCATCGTTTCAATGATAGCATCTTGGGGTAGCCCTTTTCCATCTTTTGTTTCGGCAATTACTTTTTCAATGATATTCAAATCATACAATTCTTGGGCTGTAATTTTCATTAATTCTGCTGCTTCATGGGCACGGCTACCGTCTTTCCATAAAATAGAAGCAAAACCCTCTGGCGATAAAATGGCATAAATGGAATGTTCCATCATCCACACTTCATCCCCTACTGCTAACGCTAATGCACCACCGCTACCACCTTCACCAATAATTATCGCAATAATCGGTACTTTTAAATCAGACATTTCCAACAAGTTTTTAGCAATCGCTTCTCCTTCGCCGCGTTCTTCTGCGCCAATACCACAATAAGCACCTGCTGTATTGATAAAAGTAATCACAGGCCGCTTAAACTTTTCAGCTTGTTTCATTAAACGCAGAGCTTTTCTATAGCCTTCGGGATGAGGAGAACCAAAATTTGTTTTTAAATTTTCTTTTAGATCGCGCCCTTTTTGAATCCCAATTACAGTGACAGGTTTATTATCTAAAGTTGCAACCCCACCGACTATTGCCTCATCATCGGCAAATAAACGATCCCCGTGTAGATTTTCATAGTCTTCAAAAATTAACGCAAAAAAATCTAAAGCACTTAACCGTTCTTTACTACGAGCTAACTGAACTATCTCATGAGCCGCGGTCATGTAGTCAACCACCCTTCTACTGTGTGTAAACGCAATAAATGTTCAATTCGTTTTTTTAATTCAGTTCGGGGCACAATTTGATCGACAAAACCGTGTTCTAATAAAAACTCTGCTTTTTGAAAATCTTCTGGTAATTCTTGTTTAATTGTTTGTTCGATTACTCGTCGGCCCGCAAAGCCAATTAAACTTTGTGGTTCAGCTAAAATAATATCGCCTTCCATGGCAAAACTTGCAGTAACACCACCGGTTGTCGGATCTGTTAATACCGTCAAGTAAAATAATCCAGCATTGCTGTGCTGCTTTACTGCAGCCGAAATTTTTGCCATTTGCATCAAAGAAAAAATTCCTTCTTGCATTCTGGCACCACCAGAAGCAGTGAAAATGACAACTGGCAAACCTTTTTGAGTTGCTTTTTCAAATAATCGGGTAATTTTTTCCCCAACTACTGTCCCCATGCTTCCCATGATAAAATGCGAATCCATAATTCCCAGTGCAAATGACAACCCATTAATGGTGGCCTCACCAGTCAACACGGCTTCATGCAGCCCTGTTTTAGCTTGTGTTTGTTTTACTTTTTCTATATAGTCCGGAAAATTCAAAGGATCTTTGCTAAAAACGTCAACGTCCCATTCGTCAAAGCTTTTTTCATCAATTGTAATTGCGATCCGTTCCCATGCACTAATTCGAAAATTATACCCACAATAAGGACAAATTTTTTCTATGCCGATATCTTTAGTATAAAGCATATGTTTACAATTAGGGCATTTTGCCCATAAATTATCCGGAACCTGCGGCTTTTGAATTGCTGTCTGAGTGCGGTTGGGATTAATCCGGATATATTTTTTCTTTTTAAATAAAGCCAAATAAATCCCTCCTAAGCTTCAGGTGTCCAATTTGGTAAAAAGATACTTTGTAAAAAGGCGGTATCATAATCACCAGCAATTACATTAGGATGCGAAATCAAATCCATTTGAAATTCTGCATTGGTCGTGACCCCATCTGTAACCAACTCGCCTAACGCTCGTTGCATCTTCATTAATGCTTCAAAACGCGTCTCACCATGAACAATAACTTTCGCGATCATGGAATCATAATAAGGCGGAATAGTGTACCCAGAATACATGCCGCTTTCCACCCGCAAACCTAGTCCTCCACTTGGTAAAAACAAATTATTAATTTTGCCAGGAGCCGGAGCAAAATTGAAGGCTGGATTTTCTGCATTAATTCGGCATTCAATCGCATGACCGCTGATTTTAATATCGCTTTGTTTGAGGGTCAATGCTTCACCTGCAGCAATTTCAAGCTGTTTTTTAACTAAATCTACGCCAGTAATCATTTCGGTAATAGGATGCTCGACTTGAATCCGAGTATTCATTTCCATAAAATAAAAAGATCCCGTTTCATCCATTAGAAATTCAATTGTACCGGCATTGCAATAATTCACTGCTTTTGCTGCACGAACGGCCGCAGACCCTAACTCTTCTCGTTTTTGTTCTGAAATTATCACAGAGGGTGCTTCTTCTAACACTTTTTGATTATTACGTTGCAATGAGCAATCCCGTTCACCTAAATGAATGACATTACCATACTCATCCCCTAAGATTTGAACTTCAATATGTCGTGCAGGATAAACTATTTTTTCGAGATACATAGCATCATTCCCAAAGGCTGCTTTGGCTTCTTGTTGCGCTGATTTAAAATGTTGTGGTAATTCTTCTTTGGTCATGACCTTGCGAATACCTTTACCACCTCCGCCAGCTGCAGCTTTTAGCATCACCGGATAACCAATTTCATTAGCTAAGCGCAATGCTTCTTCTACGTCTTCTAAAGCATCTTCACTACCGGGAATAACAGGAACATTCGCTTTTATCATCAACTGACGTGCGTTAATTTTATTTCCCATTGCATCAATCGTTTCGCTTTTTGGCCCGATGAACGTAATATTACATTCTTCACACATAGCAGCAAAACGGCTATTTTCAGATAAGAAACCAAATCCCGGGTGAATCGCTTCTGCTTTGGTAACAATTGCTGCACTTAGTATCTGTTGCACATTCAAATAGGAATCGCTCGCTTTAGCAGGGCCAATGCAGATTGCCTCATCCGCCATTTCAGCATGAAGAGCATTTTTATCTGCTTCAGAATAAACCGCAACTGTTTGAATACCTAATTCGCGACAAGCACGAATAACACGTACTGCGATTTCACCACGATTTGCAATTAAAACTTTTGAAAACATACATTCACCTATCCAATCATAAAGGTTAATTCTGCTTCAGCAGCTTTTTTACCATCAACATAGGCAATTCCTTTGCCAATTCCAGCTGAAGCTTTAACTTTTAAGATTTCGACTTCCAATATTAATGTGTCCCCAGGAACAACTTTACGACGAAATTTGGCTTTGTCAATTCCGCCAAAATAGGCTGTTTTCCCCTTAAAATCGGGTAATGAAAGTAACGCAACTGCACCAGCTTGAGCCAACGCTTCGATAATTAATACACCTGGCATCACAGGTTCTTGTGGGAAATGCCCTTGAAAAAAAGGCTCATTTACAGTCACGTTCTTTTTGGCAACGACCTTTTTACCTTCTTCTAATTCTTCTATACGATCAATTAACAAAAAGGGATACCGATGAGGAATAATCTTTTTAATTTCTTCAATTGTCATAACTGCCATAATTTATCCTTCTTTCACAACAAAAAGCGGCTGATTAAATTCCACCACTTGTTCATTTTCCACTAAAATTTGAATAAGTTCACCTGCTACATCACTAACGATTTCATTCATAACTTTCATCGCTTCAATAATACAAAGAGCTTCGCCTTTTTCAATGCGATCGCCAACTTTTTTAAATACAGGCTGATCTGGACCACTCTTCAAGTAACACACACCAACTAAAGGAGAAACAATTTCCGTACCTTCCATTTTAAGGTCTTCCTCTTCTGCCAGTGCAGGAGGAGTAACAGAGGAAACATCTAAAGATTTGTCTAAACAAAAACTTGGCGTTTCTGGCTGTTGGGATACTGTTTCAGTCATAGTACCGTTTTGACCACGGACTTGCTGATTTTTGTTAAAATACAATTCAAATTGATTGTCTTTTAAATCAAATTCAGTCAAAGTCGACTGATCAAATTGTGCTAATAAATCTTTAATTTCATTAATGTTCACTAGCTTAGGCCTCCCAACGTTTTAGACAGATCACAGCATTATGACCGCCAAAACCTAAAGAGTTGCTCATGACGTATTCTAAATCTGCCTCTTTTGCTTTGTTTGTTACAACATTTAAATCAATTTCTGGATCTTGTTTTGTGACATTAATAGTCGGTGGGACAAATTGATATTGTAAAGCCAATAAGGAGGCAATTGCTTCCACTCCTCCGGCCGCGCCTAATAAGTGTCCAGTCATAGATTTTGTACTGCTGACATAAGTTTCTTTATAGGTTTGTCCTAAACCATATTGAATCGCCTTTGCTTCAGCCACATCATTTGCAGGTGTACTTGTTCCGTGAGCATTAATATAACCCACTTCACTAGGTGTAATACCGGCTTCTTGCATCGCTAACTTCATCGCTTTACCTGCACCCGAACCATCAGGATTGGGCGCTGTCATATGATATGCATCACAGTTTGCACCGTAACCGACGATTTCAGCCAAAATATTCGACCCGCGAGCGTTTGCATGTTCTAAAGATTCCACCACAACGACACCGCCGCCTTCGCCCATGACAAACCCACTACGATTTTCATCAAAAGGAACAGAAGCTTTATTTGGATCCGTTTCATTTGTTAAAGCAGTTAAAGCAGCAAAACCAGAAATTCCAATTTCATTAATTGAAGCTTCGGCTCCCCCAGCTAAAATAACATCAGCATAACCATGTTTAATATTACGAAAGGCTTCTCCGATAGAATGCGTTCCAGAAGCACACGCTGTAACTGTACTCGTACAAATCCCTTTAGCTCCCACTTTCAATGCAATGTTCCCAGCTACCATGTTTACAATAGACATTGGTACAAACATAGGTGAAACCCGTTTTGGTCCTTTATCATGCATGCGAATAACTTGATCTTGAATGGTTTGTAAACCACCAATTCCTGAACTTACCATCACACCAAACCGATCAACATCCATTTTTGTGGTATCTAAACCTGACATTGCCATCGCTTCTAAAGCAGCATAAATACCAAACAATGAAAATTTATCCATTCTTTTTGCATCTTTTTTTATGAAATATTTATCAAAGGGAAATTCCTTCACTTCTGCTGCAACCGTAATGCCTGTTTCGCTTGCATCAAACTGAGTAATTTCACCAATGCCATTTGTTCCTTCTTTTAAACTATTTAAAAATGTTTCAGCATCATTTCCAATGGGTGATGCTACACCATAACCTGTAATTACTACGCGATTCATATTATCCTCCTTGTTAAAAGCAGATTTTTAATAGTTAACCATGCATTACTAAACCGCCATCAACATTAATCACTTGCCCTGTAATATATGGACTTTTAGCAAGAAATACTGCCGTTTGCGCAATATCAGCAACTGTACCAAACTTTTGTAACGGAATATTTTTACTTACTTGTTCTTTCACTTTATCAGAGAGAACTTCTGTCATATCAGTTGCAATGAAGCCGGGTGCAATAGCATTACACGTAATGCCACGTGGGGCTACTTCTCGGGCAACAGATTTTGTGAACCCTACCATACCAGCTTTACTAGCAGCATAATTTGCTTGTCCAGCATTCCCGACTAAACCTGAGACAGAAGACATGTTAATAATTGTACCGCAGCGGTTTTTCAACATTTTTTTCATAACTAATTGTGTCATATTAAAAGTGCCGCTTAAGTTAATTTTCATGACGCTCTCGAAATCTTCGGCAGTCATACGTAACAATAGCTTATCGTTGGTAATACCAGCATTATTAACTAAAATATCGATATTCCCTATTTTTTCTTCAACTTCTGCTAATATTTTTTTTGCTGTTTCGTAATCACTGATATCACCAGTTACGCCGATACAGGACACGCCATAACTTTCAATTGCCTCAATTTGCTCTGGGGACACTGGGCGCCTTCCATTTAAAATGATATTGGCACCTTCTTTGGCAAAAGCTTCTGCAATGCCTTTACCAATCCCTCTTGTACTACCAGTAATTAAGGCATTTTTTCCTTTAAGTTCCATCTTTTCCTCCCAAAACACGACTAATTGTTAGCTAAAAATGTAATTGTTTCATTAAATGTTTTGCTGTCTTCTATTCTTGTAGTCGTAATTGTTTTGTCTATTTTTTTTACGAATCCAGTTAAGACTTTACCTGGTCCAATTTCGACCACTTGACTAATTCCCATTTCTTTTAAAGTGGCGATACTTTCATAAAAATGAACAGAAGACATTACTTGTCGCTCTAGCAATGATTTTATTTCATCTTGAGGCATTACTTTAGCTATTGTATTACTAATAACCGGTATCGTCATAGGTTTAAAATCAATTTTTCCCAGCTCTGCTTGCAATTGCTCAGCTGCTGGTTGCAATAAAGCAGTATGGAAAGGACCACTAACATTTAATGGAATCAGCCGTTTTACACCTGCTTTGGTTAATATTTCGCAAGCTTTGTCAACAGCAGCTACCTCACCGCCAATAACAATTTGCTGTGGAGTATTGTAGTTTGCTGGTGAAACAATGCCGATAGCACTTGCTTCTTGGCAACATTTTTCAATAGTTTCACTAGGTGTATTCATAACTGCAACCATCTTGCCACTGCCAGCGGGGGCTGCATTGGCCATAAAATTACCACGTTTAGAAACTAAAGCTACCGCTGTTTTAAAATCAAGTGCCCCACTTGCCACCAATGCAGAGTACTCACCTAAACTTAATCCACAGACTGCATCTGCCGAATAGCCCTTTTCTGATAGTAACCGCCAAAAAGCAATACTGACTGTCAAAATAGCAGGTTGCGTATATTCCGTTTGATTTAATTTATCATTTTGATTTTCCTCAAAACATAAAGCGGCCATGTCATAACCCAACACTTCACTCGCTTCAGCAAAAGTTTGCTTTACGATTTTTTCATTATCGTATAACTCTTTTCCCATACCAGTGTATTGTGCCCCTTGACCACTAAATAAAAAAGCTGTTTTCATTCATTGTCCTCCGTCTTTTCATCTCAAGCCGTCATCTTAAAACAGTTTATTTTGATTTTTTAAGCTTTCAAATTAATTGATTAGCTTTTCTTATAATGAAAGAGATTTCTTTCATTATAAGAAAAGCCAGACTACCGCCCAGCTTAAAAGAAATTATTCAGCTTTTTGTGCTTCAACATATTTTACAAGATCAGCAACTGTTGTGATGCCTTCTTCAGTTTCAATTTTCACATCAAACTCATCTTCTATTTCATTGATGATTTGGAATAAATCCAAACTATCTGCTTCTAAATCTTCTTGAATATTAGTTGTTAATTGAATTTCATCTTTTTCTTTCCCTAATTCTTCTGCTACGATTTCTTGAATTTTTTCAAATACCATGTTTATTTCCTCCAATTAAATGAATTATTTTATGTTTTATATTGTAAACAGGCCTTAAAGCGTTACTTGGATAACTCCCCAAGTCAAACCACCGCCAAATCCTGAAAACACTAAGTTTTGTGTCCCGTCCAAACGAATTATACCTGCTGATACAGCTTCATCTAATAAAAGTGGAATACTTGCAGCAGACGTATTGCCATATTTATCCATATTCTGTAAAAACCGTTCACGTGGAACTTTCAATTTTCTTGCCACTTTATCCAAAATGCGTGAGTTGGCTTGATGTAAGAGATAAAAATCAATTTTATCCTTATCTTCTGCCACTAATTGGTCAATTGCAGCTACAACATCCCGTGTCGCAAAATCAAAAATTTCACGACCTTCCATCTTAAGATAAGGTGATGCAGTGGGACTTTCGCCTTTAAAAGGACTATCGTTTTTCACATAGCCTGCTGTTAACGACGTACTTCTAGTACCGTCAGCTTGTAAATTTTCCTTTTTGATCATTGGAACATCACTTGCTTCTAGTAATACTCCAGCAGCTCCATCACCAAACAAAACTGCCGTCGTGCGATCTTGCCAATCCAGACATTTAGAAAGAACCTCGCCACCAATTACTAACCCCTTTTGCGCTATTGTTTGAATTAACTTCTCCGCTACGGATAAGGCGTATACAAATCCTGAACATGCTGCAGATAAATCAAAGGCAAAAGCGTTGTTAGCTCCAATCGCTCCTTGTACAAGACAAGCTACAGAAGGTGTGGCGTAATCCGGTGTCATTGTCGCTACGATAATAAAATCTAAATCATTAGCAGTAATTTGACTTTTTAAAAGTAATTTTTCTGCAACGCCAATACATAGGTCAGAAGTATTCTCAGTTGTGGCAATGCGGCGTTCCAAAATGCCGGTCCGGCTTTTAATCCACTCATCTGATGTCGCCATAATTTGTGCTAAATCATCATTTTTAATAATTTGGGTTGGAACAAAACTTGCCGTAGCTGTAATTTTTCCGTATTTTCTCATCTTCACACTCACTTATACTCTTGTAAAAAATCATGGAGATTTTTTAAAGCCTTTAATAAAGTTGCTTCCTCATCACTATCCATCCCTGTTAAGACCCGCTTGATCATTTGACGATGGAAATACTGATGTACGCGAAATAGTAGCTTACCCTTTTTAGTCAAACCGAGCTTGACAACTCGTCGATCATCTTCACTACGAATACGTTCGACATAACCTTTTTTAACTAACCGATTGATGGCGGTAGTTAATGTCCCCACCGTGATGGAAAGTTCTTTTGCCACTTCGGAAGTGGTCTTTTTTTTATACATGCCAATAGCTTCAATCGTGTGCATTTCCGTAATACTCAAATCATTAAACTGCGATTTTTGCAGCTCAGATTCTTCAATAGTTAAAATATCATTGAAGACACTCACGAGATAGTCATTGACTGTTTCCAGATCTTTATCCACACATTCACCATCCAAATTAGTTTGATTATCAAATCATTTGACTATCAAAATATATTATAACTTTTTTTAAAATGCAATACTTTTTTGTAATTTTTTTATTTTTCTAAAGCTATCTTCACCTATTTATGATTTTAGCGCGGATATTTTAAAAATTTATTGACAAGTGTTCAGACGAAAGCTAGTATTTAATTTAGTTTGAAAATCAAAGTATTTTACTAAGGAGATTATTATGAAATTAACACCAGTTGCAATTGGTGACTTAAATTTAAAAATTCCAATTATCCAAGGCGGAATGGGTATTGGCGTAAGCCTCTCCCGTTTGGCCGGTAGCGTGGCAAAAGAAGGCGGAATGGGCATTATCTCTTGCGCCCAGATTGGCTTTAGTGATTCACTTTTTGAACGCGCGCCCTTTAAAGCCAACATGAAAGCTATTGAAGAACAATACCATGCTGCTAAAACAATCGCAGGTACAGGTATTGTTGGTTTCAATATTATGTGCGCTACATTCAAATATGAGAAATACGTGCAGCGTTGTGTTGAAGTCGGCGCCGATGTAATTATTTCCGGAGCTGGTTTACCTATTCATTTACCTGAATTAGTGGCAAATTCCAAAACGAAGATTGCACCTATCGTCTCTTCTGAAAAGGCAGCTAAAGTCTTGTTGCGAACTTGGGCTAAACGCTACAATCGGACAGCAGATTTTTTAGTAATTGAAGGACCTGAAGCCGGAGGGCATTTGGGATTTAAGTACGACGGCATTCAAAAAGCCATTGATGAAATGGATGAAGAAGTAAAAAAAATCGTCGCAGTTGCAAAAGAATACGGTGAAAAATTCAATTGTAAAATTCCAGTATTTTTTGCCGGAGGTGTGTATGATCGTAATGATATCGACCATTATTTAAGTCTTGGTTGTGCAGGTGTGCAAATGGCAACTCGGTTTGTAGTAACAGAGGAATGCGACGCTCCTATTGCATATAAAGAAAGCTATTTAAACGCAACCCAAGCCGATATCAAAATCATTAAAAGTCCAGTTGGGATGCCAGGCCGCGCAATTGAAAACGAATTTACCCGGACAATTAAAACAAAACAAATCCCAATTACAAAATGCCGCAGCTGTCTTTCCCGTGATCATTGCGATCGTAAAACTATCCCTTATTGCATTACGGAAATGTTGTTAAACAGCGTAACGAAAAATCCTAATCAAGGCTTAGTTTTTGCTGGCAGCAATGTTTTTAAAGTAAACGAAATAACTACTGTGCCCCTTTTGATGAAAGAATTGAGTAAATAAAAAGCACGAGAGGATAATCCTCTCGTGCTTTTTATTACGATTATTGAATTAAATCATAGATTTCCATTGCCACGATATCAATATTATCGAATTGATAGTGCTGTTGGGTATCTGTTTCTGTCAATTCAAATGTTTCAGTTGATTTATCGTAAGTCACAGTACATTTTTCAACGCCCTCTTTTTCAAAACGGCGGACTTGGATTTCATTATCGGTTGCTTCAGTCATCGCTTCAAGACGTTTGATAATGGCAACTAATTGTGAACTTGTCATGGGGAAAGCCTCCTTTTTCTCAACTTCTGTTATATTGTATCAAAAGCGTTAGCAGCTTGCATTGATTTTTACAAAAAAATCATACTTTTTTGTAAAAACCTTAGTTTCCCCACCATAATTTAATCAAAGCCTGTGTTCCATCATTTTCATAACCCATTTTAGCCAACAACTCGTATAAACGTGTCGCTTCTTTTGTCGCCGGTAAATCAATTTCCATTTTTTCGGCTTCAGCTAAAGCAATTTTTAGATCTTTTATAAAATGCTTAACAAAAAAACCAGGAGTATAGTCTTCTTTCAAAATACGCGGTGCATAATTTGCTAATGACCAATTTGCGGCACTGCCACCACCGACGGTTTCAATAACTTTTGTCAAATCCAAATTTGCAGATTTCGCATAAACAAGCATTTCTGTCATACCGGTCATAGTTCCCGCAATCATAATTTGATTCGCCATTTTAGTATGCTGTCCTTTACCAGGGCCACCATGTAGTGCATAACTTTTACCAATTATTTTAAAAAGCGGTAAAACTTTTTCATAAGCAGATTGTGTGCCCCCTACCATAATCGTTAAAGTAGCATTTTTTGCGCCCAAGTCACCTCCGGAAACCGGTGCATCCAGTGCTGATGCTCCTTTTTGCATCGCGGTGTGAGCAATTTTTTCTGCTAATGAAGGCGTACTTGTTGTCATATCCACTAAAATTTTTCCTTTTACTTCCGCAGTAAAAATTCCGTTTTCTCCATAATAAATTTCTTCCACATCTTGCGGATAGCCGACAATCGAAAATATCACATCTGCACTTTCAGCGACTGCTTTTGGTGTATCACGCCAAATCGCACCTTTTTCCACGATTTGATCAGCCTTGCTTTTCGTACGATTATAAACATACACTTCATTACCGGCCGCTAATAAATGAGATGCCATAGAATGTCCCATAACACCGATACCAATAAAACCAATCTTCATTTTCTATCATCCTCTCAACGTAACAAACAAAAAATCACAACTTTAGTATAAGCTAAAGCAGTGATTTTTTCTTGTAATATGGCTGTAATTAATTGGAAGTTCGTTTAAAAGAATATAATTTAACTTTAATTTTTTGCATTGTGGGTTCTGTTTCTTTTTCTAATGATAAATTCGCATAATACGCAATCATATCATGGTAAAAATCTAGCATGGATTCACCAAAGTGGGTGGCAGAAATTTCATATAATTTATTTGATAGCTTTTGCGGATCAGATCCGAGACCACTTGCAATGTAATTCAAAACAGCGTCTGCAAAATCATCATCAGAAGCAAAAGTCACCCCAAAAGAAGAATCATCTATTAGATTATTCAAATAATCATTTCCCTCCACCACCAAGGGTGTACCTGCAGCCATCGCTTCAGTATAGGTCAAACCTTGTGTCTCTGACGTTGAGGCACTGACAAAGTAATCCGCAGCATGGTAATAAAGGGCAACTTCGTCATTAGGAACTTCTCCGACAAAACAAACATAATCTCCTAAATTCAAACTTTGAACAAGTTCTTTTAATTCTTCAGTATAAGGTCCTTTACCCACAATAACTAAACGCGTCTGAGGCAATTGTGCAATAACTTTTGGCAAACCGTGAATAATAGCTTGAATATTTTTTTCATAAGAAATACGGCTCAATGATAATAACATGATTTGGTTATCTGTAATTCCCAATTCTCGCCTTAACGCTTCTTTCATTTCACTTGTAATGTCTGGCCGCTCGAATTTTTCTAACTCAATTCCAGTGGGAATGACGCGCATGGGGGAAGTGACGCCATAACCTCTTAAAGTATCAATCACTCGCTCACTTGGGCACACTACACCAGTGGTATGGTTTGCAAACAAACGCGAGAAATATTTAACATGGGATTGCCGTACTACTTTACCTTTCGCAATATAATGTAAATAATCTTCATACATTGTATGATACGTGTGAATGACTGGTACCTTCAATTTTTTCCCTACCATTTTACCTAAAAGACCAGCGCCAAATTCTGTATGGGTATGAATTAAATCCAACTCCAATTCTTTTGCAATCAGATAAGCATACCACATTCCTCTCACCACAATTCGACGATCTTTAAAAGAAACAAAAGGAACACTCGGCATACGAATTATATCTTCTTCAATACCAGTTGCATTGGGATCTGTCGTGGTGAAAATATAGACTTCATGCCCCTTTTTTTCCAACTCGGTCTTTAATGTTTTAATTGATGTTGCTACACCGCTAACTTGCGGAAAATAGGTATCTGTAAAAAACCCGATTTTCACAGTCTTTCCTCCAAACTATCTCGCTGTAACTTATACAGTTAACCAACAACTTTTCTATAGTGTATCACAGCTTTATCATACTTTAATCAAACTATAGTCCTATTTCAAATTACATTTTAGCGTTAAATCGCCTAAAATAACAATGAAAAAAGGACAAGTGACAAACTCGTTAGATGGCTCTCTTAGTACTAGCTGTTTAAATCATCAATTTCTTCAAAAACACCTCGAAATTCCCATCACAACTCTATCAGCAGAGACCGCCATTTTAATGCTTCTTCTTATTTATTCATTTCTTAGCACAAGTACCTGCCTTTTATTTCTAATTATCTAAGCTTGTTTTGATTTCCTCTTTTTATCAAACTTTGATTCTTTACTTTAGCATAACATATAAGAAAATACTTTTCTTTTATTAAGCTATTAAAAAGGGAAGTTTGAAGATTTGTCCTTTTATTAAAAATTTAAAAACAAAAAAACCCCAGAGAAAAATCTCCGAGGTAAAAAATAATTTTTATTTTACAGCTTCTTCTACTAATTCAATGACTTCTTCCATTGTATCGCAGTCATTTAATGCTTTATCAGCAAGAACTTTCATATCTTCAGTAGATAAACGTTTCATTAAGCTGCGTGTTTTAAGAACTGATGTTGCGCTCATTGAGAATTCATCTAAGCCCATGCCCATCAAAATTGGCACAGCAGTTTGATCGCCGGCCATTTCACCACACATACCAGCCCATTTACCTTCAGCATGAGCCGAATCAATTACGTTTTTAATTAAACGTAAGATAGATGGGTTATATGGTTGGTAAAGATAAGACACACGTTCGTTCATACGGTCTGCAGCCATAGTATATTGGATTAAATCATTTGTACCAATACTGAAGAAGTCTACTTCTTTGGCAAATTTGTCTGCTAAGACAGCTGCCGCAGGAATTTCAATCATAATACCAACTTGGATTGTATCAGAAACTGTTACACCTTCGTTGATTAATTTTTGACGTTCTTCATCATACATTTTTTTAGCTGCTCTGAATTCTTTCAACGTTGCGACCATCGGGAACATAATGCGTAAGTTACCAAAAGCAGAGGCACGTAACAAAGCACGTAACTGTGTTCGGAACATGTCGTCGCCTAATTCAGATAAACTGATACGCAATGCACGATAACCTAAGAAAGGATTCATTTCATGCGGTAAAGTTAAGTATGGTAATTCCTTATCCCCGCCGATATCCATTGTCCGAACAACGACTGGTTTATCACCCATACCTTCTAGAACTGCTTTGTAGGCTTCAAATTGATCTTCTTCAGTTGGAAAATCAGGTGAATCCATATAAAGAAATTCTGTTCTATATAGACCGATTGCTTCAGCGCCATTGTTGTGTACACCTTCTAAATCTTTTGGTGTACCAATATTAGCAGCTAATTCAAAGTGTTTACCATCAGCAGTGACAGTATCCGCTTCTTTTAGCTTTTCCCATTCGGCTTTTTGGGCAGCGAAATCTGCACCAGCTTTTTGGAATTCGGCTTTTTGTTCTTCAGTTGGATCAATGATAACATCGCCAATAATACCGTTAACAGCTAGAATATCGCCTGCTTTAACTTTAGCCGTAATTTCTTTTGTTCCAACAATCGCAGGAATTTCAAGAGAACGCGCCATAATTGCAGAGTGAGAAGTTCGTCCGCCAATGTCAGTAACAAAAGCTTTAACGAATTTCCGATCTAATTGTGCAGTATCACTTGGTGTTAAGTCATGGGCAACCACGACAACTTCTTCATTAATCATTGAAGGGTTTGGTAAAGTAACCCCTAATAAGTGTGCTAAGACACGTTTGGCAACGTCACGGATATCAGCTGCGCGTTCTTGCATGTAAGCATTATCATCCATTGCTTCAAACATGCCAATGTACATGTCAGTAACTTCTTTCAATGCAGATTCTGCATTGACTTTGTTATCTTTCACGTTTTGTTTAATTTGACCAATCATTTCAGGGTCAGATAAGACCATCAAATGAGCGTCAAATACTTGAGCTTCTGCTTCGCCCAAACTTTGCGCTGCTTTTTCCCGAATTTGTTGTAATTCTTCAGTAGATTTTGCTAAAGCATCGTCTAATCTTTTTGCCTCTGCTTCCGTATCATCTACAGAAATTTTGTTAAAGGATAAATCCGGTTGAACTAGCAGGTAAGCTTTCGCAACGGCAACTCCGTCACTTGCGGCGATCCCTTTTAGCATTTCAACCATTATTCAGATAATCCTTCTTTCTTCATTGTTTCAACGATTGCAGCCATTGCGTCTGCTTCGTCAGCACCTTCAGCTGTGATTGTTACGTCAGAACCTTGGCCAACACCAAGAGACATAACGCCCATGATAGATTTAAGATTTACAGATTTACCTTTGTACTCTAAGTTAATGTCAGAGTTAAATTTGCTAGCAGTTTGTACTAATAATGTAGCGGGACGTGCGTGAATCCCTGTTTCTGCAACTACGTGAAAATCTTTTTTTTCCATATTAATCGGTCTCCTTTGTGAAACAAGTTTTTTGTGAGGGTTTTCTTTTTTAATAGTCAAAACAAATCATCAAAAAAGGCCCTTTCAACTGTTAAGATTACCATTTTTTTTACAATCGTACAACCGTTTTCTCTCATAATCACTAAAAGATATCTAGTCCAATTGCATTTAAAATTATTCTGCCATTATTTAGAGCCACAAGGATACTGAGTTAATACTGAGTTAATACTGACAATTCTATAAATGACACATAGTACGCAAAATGAAATGATAAAATCATGTTCTCTCTACCTGTAACTCTCTTTTTTTCAGCAGACAAATTACTTGCGCCATTCAAGAATTTTAGTATAATATAGCTATGGTCAATAAAGGTCAAAGATAACTTTGACTTGACCTCGCTTTTTAGGTGTATCTTTTTACTCAATAAAAAAAGCGCGTTACAATAATAATTGAAAGTAAATCCATGAAAGGTCGTGAATTATTTATGCTTTGTCAAAACTGTGGCAAAAATGAAGCAACCATTCATTTATACGCAAATGTAAATGGCCAAAGAAAACAATTGGACTACTGCCAAAGTTGTTACCAAAAATTGAAGAATCAAACTGGTAATCAAACAAATATGATGGCACAAGATCCATTTGGCTTTGGAAGTCTTGATGATTTATTCCGCCAAATGTCTCAACAAATGCAACCAAGAAATGCTGGCGAACAAACTCCGCCTACACAATTTGGCGGCGGCAACAACTTTAATGGCGGTCAACCTCCTCGTCAAAACCCAGGTGCCAATGGTCTTTTAGGAGACTATGGTATTAATATTACCGAGCAAGCTCGCAATGGTGACATCGATCCTGTTGTCGGACGTGACGACGAAATTAAACGTGTTATTGAAATTTTGAATCGTCGGACAAAAAATAATCCTGTTTTAATTGGTGAACCTGGTGTTGGTAAAACAGCCGTTGTCGAAGGTTTAGCACAAAAAATTGTGGACGGTGACGTACCTCAAAAATTAATGGACAAAGAAGTAATTCGTTTAGACGTTGCTTCATTAGTTCAAGGAACAGGCATTCGGGGACAATTTGAAGAACGAATGCAAAAATTAATCGATGAAATTAAACAAGCTGAAAATGTTATCCTATTCATTGATGAAGTCCATGAAATTGTTGGCGCTGGTTCTGCCGGCGATGGCAATATGGATGCTGGCAATATTTTGAAACCAGCTTTAGCTCGTGGCGAACTGCAAATGGTTGGTGCTACAACCTTAAATGAATACCGCATTATTGAAAAAGATGCCGCGCTAGAACGTCGAATGCAACCTGTACGCGTGGATGAACCTTCTGTTGAAGAAACCATTGCGATTTTAAAAGGTTTGCAACCTCGTTATGAAGATTATCATCATGTAAAATATACAGATGAAGCGATAAAAGCAGCAGCTATTCTCTCCAATCGTTATATTCAAGACCGATTCTTACCAGATAAAGCGATTGATTTATTGGATGAAACAGGTTCTAAGAAAAACTTAACCATTCAATTAGTGGATCCAAAAGCAATTGAAAAGAAACTGCAAGATGCGCAAGCACAAAAACAACAAGCATCCCAAGAAGAAGATTTTGAAAAAGCTGCTTACTATCGCGATCAAATTAACAAATTAGAAGAAATGAAAAACAAACAAATCAGTGACGAAGAAACCCCAACAATCACTGAAAAAGATATGGAACAAATTGTTGAAGAACGGACCGGTATTCCAGTTGGAGAATTAAAAGAAAAAGAACAAACCCAATTGAAAAATCTTAGCCATGACTTAAAAGAACATGTTATTGGTCAAGATGAAGCCATTGATAAAGTAGCCAAAGCGATTCGTCGTAATCGCGTGGGATTAAGCAAAAAGAATCGTCCCATTGGTTCATTTTTATTTGTCGGACCTACTGGTGTTGGTAAAACAGAATTAGCAAAACAACTTGCTTATGAAATGTTCGGTTCAGAAGATTCAATGATTCGCTTTGATATGTCTGAATACATGGAAAAACATAGTGTGGCAAAACTAATTGGTTCTCCTCCAGGCTATGTTGGTTATGAAGAAGCCGGTCAATTGACTGAAAAAGTTCGTCGTAATCCATACAGTTTGATTTTATTAGACGAAATTGAAAAAGCGCATCCAGATGTTTTGCATATGTTCTTGCAAATTTTAGATGATGGTCGCTTGACAGATGCCCAAGGTCGAACTGTTAGCTTCAAAGATACTTTGATTATCATGACAAGTAATGCTGGCACTGGCAATGTTGAAGCAAGTGTTGGTTTTGGAGCAGCCAGAGAAGGTATTACTCGCTCTGTTTTAAACCAATTGAATAATTACTTCTCACCTGAATTTCTAAACCGTTTTGACGGCATTATTGAATTCAAAGCTTTAAGTAAAGAAAACTTGCTGCACATCGTAGAATTAATGTTAAAAGAAGTAAACGATATGTTAGCATCTCAACACCTTCACATTACTGTACCAAAAGATGTGGAAGAAAAATTAGTCGATTTAGGCTACAATCCCGCTATGGGTGCACGTCCATTACGCCGTACTATTCAAGATCAAATTGAAGATGGTATTGCAGAGTACTATTTGGATCATCCTAAAGCAAAAGAACTTGAAGCACGTTTAACCGAAGATGGTAAAATCGAAGTTACGCAGACACAAAACAAAGCAAATGATGAAGCAAAAGAACAAACAGAAACCCCCGAAGAATAATAGTACTAAACTCATAATCTAGTCGAATTATACTAGATTATGAGTTTTTTTGTTTACCTTTGAAAGAAATTGCTACCATAAATAAACACGTAATCTGACAAACTTTGTTATCTTTTCAAGTGTAATCACTTTTCTTATCGCCTTTTGAACCGTATAATAATAGATGAGTTAGTTCAAACTTGCCTTGAAGGAGTGAACCAGATGAAATTAATCAACGTAACCAATAGTCACTCGCGTTTGGTGCGCAATCAATTGGAGAATACAGATGCCGAATTGGTGAAAGTTTATACGGCTGGTAATTCTACTGTAGTATATACGGTAGCACCCAACCATAATGAAATTTTATTGATTAATAAAAAGCGCAACCTGAATGAACGTGAAATTAATGAAGTAAAAGAATATTTTTTAAAAAAATTGCCCTCAGGTAGCTATGAGCCAGATACTATTACCCAGATTGAGTTACCAGGTCTCGTTGAAATTTCCATTAAAACAAATCAACTCAGTAATAATGCCTCATAAAAAAGAAGGTACGGGCTAGCCCGTACCTTCTTTTTTATCTTAAGAAATCTGTAAACGAATCTTTTGCTCTTTTTGTTTTTCTTTAAAAATGTGAAATAAGAAGTCATCGGTAGCATCAAATGATCCTTCCCCTTCCACAATCCAATATTGATAATTATTTGCAGGCACTAAAGAAGCTGAGCACGTAATAATTGCATCGTATTTTTCATTGGAAGCTGTATTCATCAAAGAATACTCCACAAAAGGTAAATCTTCAATTCGTTTTATCAAAGAATACAAAAGGAAATGGTTGGGAAAACCAATAATACCCACTTTAATTTTTTCCGTTTTTTCACTTCGTTCCACCTGTGGTAAGCTTACCAAAGTCAAAAGATTAATTAAGTCATCACTTTCTTCAGTATCCAAGACATTAGCGATATAACCTTGTAAAATTTCATAGTTTGGATGTTGAATTTTTAAACTGTCCAAAATAAAATCCAAATTTTTCGGCGCTTTTCCTTGAAATAACTGTTGTCGCAAGAAGATAGTTTGATAATTTATTAAGAGTAATTCTTGTTTACTGCGAGAAAAATCTTGAAAATAAGGCGCCATTTTTGTCAAAAAGATCTTGGCTTTTTCTTTTGTTACAGTCAAATTTTTATAATTTTTTCTAACATAAGGTAAACGCGGATCATTGTCTGAAAAATATTGGGGCCAATAAAAAATCATATAAGCTACAAAATTAGCCTCTCTTTCGCGATATGTTTCCGCTACACCACTTTGACTCAATTTTTGTTTAAAACGTGCGTTTAGTGCTGTCGGATATAAGAAATGGTTAATTTCAGGTTCATCTACATAATAACCCATACTAGTACGCAATAAACTAATTGCCTGGTAAAAAATAAATTCTCTTTGCTCAAAATATTTCAAATACATTAAATCATTTTCATCAAGGAGCGTATTTAAATCCATATTTTGTTTCTCAAAATATTGAAACAACTCCGTACCAAAATCAACCATCCAAAAAAAGTTAAAATACATAATTCTAACTAATGCTTCACGTCCAGTAACATCCATTTGTAAACAATTTAAACGAATTCCTTTATCTTTCAAATAAGCGACTAAAGGCTTCAAGCGGCGCATCAAAGAGGACTGACTGAGTTCAGTTAATCGTCCAAACTCTTTTAGATCCATTTGCGGTTGTAACAATGTCGCCAACAAAACACGATAAGGAACACTATTTTGTAGAAGAAATTGACGATAACTATGAAGTTTTGGCAGATTCCCATCAATTTGAATTTTTTCTTTTTCAGTGAATAGAACATAACCTGTCTCTAAATCTATTAAATCCTGATTCATTTGCGTCAATAAATTAGCCGTTTTGATATGAGAAAAACCGGTATATTTTTCAAAATAATGAATTGGATACAATCCTCGATCTAAGTCCAACATATGTTTAAATAACATAATCTTATTCTGTGCTGGATCATCTAATAAAATATCTTCTAACATTTTATGTCCCCTTTTAAGTTTATATCCTATGATAGCACAAATGTGATTTATTTTGCTAGATGATTATGTTTCACTAAAAAAAATTCTCAATTTCTATTGGTTATAAAAGCTTTTTTGCATTTTATCTACCTTTTAAATTACAAAAATGGTTTGAGGCAAATTGAAAAGACACTGGGTAGATAAACAACACGACATCTTTATCTCTTACATCAAACTCTGCAAATTCACTCTTTTGGGTAGTCGTCGTATTGAAGATGGAGTGTCCTCTTTTGCATCAATTTCTCTGTTTTTACCTTACTTGATTATGCAAAAAAGGGAGAACCAGTCTGAAGTAAAATTCTATTTTTATATAATTTTTTAATACGAAATTTACACCCTAATTCACTCATCCAAACATCTATTAACTATTAGATATCCGCGGTAATCTCTTACCGAGCATCTCCATCACTATTCTTTGAAAAGTAGAAAATCAATCAACATCTTGCTACTTTAAAAATCATAACTTACTTTATAACCCGCGGAGCTCTCCTCTTCTTTGAGAATTATTCCTTCTTCAGATCCAATTTCGCCCGTCGTCTTACCATTTCGTTATTCTATCGACAACTTGTCTTATCACTACTTTTTAGACATTGGTCAATTATACTTTCTCCATCCAATTTTCTTAATAATAAAATTAGCAACATGCCTCAGAATGAAGGATTTTGTCTACTCTTCATCTTCTCCAAAAAAAAGATTCGACCAGTGGTATAAAAACAAGTTGCTAAATTTCAGCTTTTAATTTTTAACTTTCATTTATGCTAACTTTGCTAATCTGTTGTTGAGATGAAGGAGGTTATAGTATGAAATTGAAAAATACATTTCAAAGACGAGAAATAAAATATTTATTAACGTATCAACAGTATGAAGAATTACGAGATAAAATGACACCTTTTATGGCAGAAGACCAGTATGGATTACATACGATTCAATCATTATATTGCGATACTCGTGATTTTTCGTTAATTCGGCAATCGATTGAAAAACCTATCTATAAGGAAAAATTTCGCTTGAGGAGTTATGGTACGCCTACTGCGGATAGTCTGGCATTTTTAGAAATCAAAAAGAAAGTAAAGAAAGTGGTCTATAAGAGACGGCTAGCAATTCCCTATCAGATGGCCAAACATTATCTTGAATATCCACAAAAAATTCCATGCAAGACGATTCAAGAGCAACAATTAATGAACGAAATTCAGTATCTTTATGCCGGAAAAAATTTGGAACCAAAAGTGCTGATTGCCTATGATCGTCGTGCTTTTTTTAGTCAAAAACCTGAACTTGAAGATTTTCGTATCACTTTTGATTTTAATATTCGCTATCGCGATAAGGACTTGGATTTAGCTTTAGGCGATTTAGGAGAACGTATAGCGCCTGAGATTGACGTATTGATGGAGGTAAAAGCTTTAGGAGCATATCCGTTATGGTTCAGTCATCTCTTAGCAAATTTGAAGATTTATAAAGGATCATTTTCGAAATACGCACAGATTTACCAGCGCGTGCTGTGGCCTAAACAAGCAATGAATGTAAAATTAGGAGGAAAAAAATATGTTGTCTAGTTTATTAGTGGAACAAACAAGTGAAACAGTCACGTTAATTGATTTATTACTTTGTACGAGTGCTTCGGTATTATTGGGGCTCTTGGTGGCGTTGATTCATATGTATCGCAACGTTTACACCAAAAATTTTGTGATTACTTTAGCGGTGTTACCTGTTCTCGTACAATTGGTTATTATATTGGTCAACGGTAATCTCGGAACCGGTATGGCGGTATTAGGAGCCTTTAGTTTAATTCGTTTTCGCTCTGTTGCAGGAGGAGCTCGTGAAATTACAAGTATCTTTTGGTCAATGGGCATCGGTTTAGCTACTGGTATGGGTTATATAGGCTATATTGTCATTTTCTCTATTATCACAAGTATCTTGGTTATCATTCTACAAGGAACCCGCTTCGGTGAAAATAACAAAGTAGCAGAACGTGAAATTAAAATCACGATTCCTGAAGATTTGGATTATCCAGAACTATTTGATGATATTTTTGAAAAATTTACTTATCAATACTCAATGGAATCTGTTCGTACAACTAATATGGGCTCTTTGTACGAACTACGTTATCGGCTGAAATTGCGAGATGTAGCATTGGAAAAAAATCTATTGGATGAATTACGTGTACGTAATGGTAATTTACCAATTGTTTCTGGTAAAGTCGCAACAGCTAAAGATGAATTATAGGAGGAATAACTATGAAAAAAATATTATCTACGCTTTTAATTTCAAGCGCTATATTAGTAGTGACTGGTTGTGCTACTGAGAATACGGCTACGAAGGCTACCTCTTCAGTGAACGCTAGTACCACTTCCAATACCGCTACCTCTTCAACAGGAATGACACAATTAAGTACGGATGAAACAACCAAATATGGTACCTACGATGAGGAAGATTTTGATACTGGCTATGATGAAGCTACGAGCACCAAAATCCAATTGGATGGCACAAGTGCAACCATTGAGGGAGATGGAGCGAATGTGAATAAAGAAACGGTCACAATCTCTTCGGCCGGAACGTACGTTTTAAGTGGAAATTTTAGCGGACAAATCCTAGTGAGTGCGACAAACCAAGATAAAATTCATCTTATACTAAATGGTGTCAAGATTAAGAACGAAGGCTCAGCACTCTATATCGAACAAGCGGATAAAACCATTGTCACTTTAGCAGATGGCACAACCAATACCTTAACAGATAGTACCAATTATACGTTTGCTACAGGTGAAAATGAACCAGATGCCACACTTTTCAGTAAAGACGATCTAACGTTAAACGGAACAGGAACGTTAGGTGTCACGGGGAATTATAAAAACGGTATCCGTGGTAAAGATGATGTGATAATTACTGGCGGAACCTATAATATCACTGCTAAGAATACAGCGATTAAAGCTAAAGATGGTCTATCAATTGCTGCAGGAAATTTCGATTTGACTACTTCTGAAGGTGATGGTCTGCAAACCAATAATTCGACCGATACGGATAAAGGCTGGATTGCTATTGACGGCGGAATTTTTAAAATTGACGCAGGACGTGACGGCATCCAAGCTGAAACAAATTTGAGCATTCGGACTGCCACGATGACAATCAAAACAGCAGATGGTGCTACTAGTACGGATTTGGATACCGAAGAAAGCTACAAAGGACTTAAAGCTGGTAAGGCGATGCACGTAGATGATGGGAATTTCACTATCAATAGTGCAGATGATGCCATGCATAGTAACGATACAATCACGATTGACGGTGGTACGTGGACATTGGCAACAGGAGATGACGGCATTCACGCCGATAATGAATTGACTCTAAATGACGGAAATATCACGGTTAGTCACTCGTATGAAGGCTATGAAAGTGCTGTAATTACATTCAACGGTGGTACGCATGTCATCCATTCAGATGATGATGGTGTCAACGCGGGTGGTGGTAGTGATACAGCTGAAGAAACAGGTATGTTCGGTTCAGATAGTTTTGGTGGCTCTGAGAGCGGACCTGGCGGAGGCGACCAGGCAGACGATAGTAAGAAAATCATTATAAACGACGGAGCCATTACCGTCCATGGGGAAGGAGATGGTTTGGATAGTAATGGAAATATTACTATGACAGGGGGCACAGTTTATGTAGATGGGCCAAGCGGCGGCGGAAATGGCTCCTTAGACTACAACGGAGATTTTCTTCAAAACGGCGGTGTCTTAATTGCTACAGGTACAGCCGACATGGCGCAAACGACCAGTACAGATTCTAAACAAAAGGGTTTAGCCCTTTACCTTGACAATACGCAACAGGAAACTGTTGCGTTTCAAATTGGCGATACCATTTATGGTGTGTCCCCAGAAAAATCATTTGCCTTTTTATTTATTTCAACGCCTGAAATGAATGATACAAATAGTGTGACAATCACATTAGGTGGTGAAATTTCTGATACAAAAAATATCGCAACAGATGCTTCGGCTGGCGATACAAAACTTGGTACTTACGACTTAGCCGATACAATTACTTCAGTAGACCAATCTGGGAATGCTGTCAGTGGAAATCAAATGGGAATGAGTATGACGCCTGGCAATGGTGGACGTTAATTTAAAAGAGGCTGTGACAAAAATTTGTCACAGCCTCTTTTAGTTTTTTTCTGATGACAACATTTTGATGCGCTAGTAAAGTAGCCTGCCATATTATCAATTTACTCCGATAATTTTTAATCGTTATTTTGGAGAAGCCACGCATGGCGATGTCCAAACAAAACTCTTCTATTCCTTCATTCCAGTCCATTAAAATAACCCCTTTTCCATCAACTTCTGATAGAAAAGAGGTTATAAACCAGCCAATAGTCAGCGTTTATTTGAAGTAATTCTCAATTTGACATTCCAGAAACATTGTTAAATCAACATTTCTTACATCAAACTCTTCAACTTCACATCGGGATACTTGTCGGCAAACCAGCGTTCGGCAAATTGGTTTTCAAATAAGAATAATGGTTGGTCAAAACGATCCCGCGCCAAAATATTTCGTGATGAACCCATTTTTTCATCCAATTGTTCAGGGTCAATCCAACGGGCGATTTTGTGCCCCATCGGTGTCATCACCACTTCAGCGTTGTATTCGTTTTTCATTCGGTATTGGAATACTTCAAACTGCAATTGACCGACAGCACCGATTACATATTCATCGGTTAAATAAGTCCGATACATCTGAATTGCACCTTCTTGAACCAGTTGTTGAATTCCCTTATGGAAAGATTTTTGCTTCATGACATTTTTTGCTTGAACCTTCATGAATAATTCCGGTGTAAATGACGGTAATTCTTCATAAGCCACTTTTAATTTACCTTCATAAAGGGTATCGCCAATTTGATAATTGCCGGTATCATAGACCCCGATAATATCGCCTGCTACTGCTTCTTGGATATTTTCTCTGGCATCCGCCATAAATTGAGTCACATTACTCAATTTCATTTTTTTCCCGGTTCGTTCCAAAGTAATATCCATTCCTCGTTCAAAAGTGCCTGAACAAATTCGAACAAAGGCAATACGGTCACGATGAGCCGGATTCATATTAGCTTGAATTTTAAAGACAAAACCAGAAAATTCAGGTTCATATGGACTGACTTCATCTCCTGCTTCTGTTTTATGCCCATAAGGTGATGGTGCAAACTCTAAAAATGTTTCCAAGAAGGTTTGGACACCAAAATTCGTCAATGCTGAACCAAAGAAGACAGGAGTCTGTTCTCCACGAGCAATTTTTTTAGGATCAAAACTATCGCCAGCTTCTTTGACTAATTCTACTTCTTCTAAGACCTGATCATATAAGCCACTGCCCCGGAAAGGATGATCTGCAGGAATTTCTCCTTCTTCATTTAATGGAATTAAACGTTCACCACCGTAATTTTCTGGGCGATATAATTCAACGCGTTCATTATATATATCATATAGTCCTTCTAAACCTTTACCCATCCCAATTGGCCAGTTCATCGGATACGATTCGATTTGCAACAAATCTTCTAATTCCTCTAATAATTCTAAAGGTTCACGACCGTCACGGTCCAATTTATTGATGAAAGTAAAAATTGGAATTCCCCGTCTTTTAACAACTTGGAATAACTTTTTCGTTTGGGCTTCAATCCCCTTGGCACTATCGATGACCATCACAGCACTATCGACTGCCATTAACGTGCGATAAGTATCTTCAGAAAAATCTTCGTGTCCGGGAGTATCCAAAATGTTTACCCGCTTATCATCGTAATCAAACTGCATCACCGAACTCGTAACAGAAATTCCCCGTTGTTTTTCAATTTCCATCCAGTCTGATTTGGCAAAATTACCGGTTTTTTTCCCTTTAACGGTTCCAGCTTGGCGAATAGCACCACCAAAAAGTAATAATTGTTCAGTAATTGTCGTTTTCCCAGCATCCGGGTGGGAAATAATCGCAAAAGTACGACGACTATCGACTTCTTTTCTTAAGTTTGGATTATCCATTGCGTTCTCCTTTATTTCGTAAAATTAAAAATGGTCATAACCATTAACATGTATTTGGTAATTGAAGTATTCATAAACAACTCTGCTAGTATAGCATGGATTGAAAGTTTCATAAACGATAAAAAAAGGATGTGCTAAAATTTCAGCACATCACTTTCTCGAATTAGCGTCGGGGCTCGTCATCTTCAAATTCTTTACGAAAATGACGTCGTTCTTCTTCTGGTTCCACTTCAATTTCGGGATCACGGAAAATAACACGAATTTTTAAGACACGAGAACCTTCCATCTCCTCTGATATCAGCGTTAGATTATCAACTTCAAAGGAAAGTTTTTCACCTTGATCAGGAATGGTACCTAATGCTGTAATTAAGTAGCCCGCCATTGTATCGACATCACTCATATGCAAGTCTGTGTCAAAAGCTTCATTAAATTCTTCAATCAACATTCGACCTTGAATAATATATTCGTGATCATTTATTTTTTCATAGAGTTTTTCAACTTCATCAGTTTCATCGTCAATTTCGCCTACGATTTCTTCTAAGAGATCTTCTAAGGTTACAACCCCTACCATTCCGCCATATTCATCTAACAGAATAGCCATTTGATTGCGGGTCTTTTTCAATTCATATAGTAAATCATCAATGAAAACTGTTTCTGGTACAAATAACGGTTCTTGTAAAATTTGATGCATATCAATGTTTTCAAACCCAAATTGATAAGCAGCCTTTAACAGGTTTTTCGTATGCAAGACACCAATTACTTTATCTTTATCTTCATTATAAACTGGAATACGAGAATAATTTTCGGACAAAACTTCATTAACGATATCACCAATTGGATCATTAATATCCACCATAAATGCATCTGTACGCGGCACCATCACCTCACGGGCCACTTTTGTATCTAAAGAAAAAACGCCCTGTAACATTTCCAACTCGTCTTCTTCTAAGACACCTTCTGTTTCTAGCATATAGCGCATTTCATCGCGAGTCATTTTAGAATCTTCATCGTCAAAATCCATTGGTGTAATCTTAGCCAACAAGCTGGTAGAAGCGGATAATAGCCAAACAAATGGTTTTGCGATGGTTCCAATGACACGTATAACACCAGAAGTAAAGGTCGCCACTTCTTCTGATTTATTTAAGGCAATTCGTTTTGGGTAAAGTTCACCAAAAACAATAGAGACATAAGTCAAAATCGCTAAAACAATGATATTGGCAAGACTTTTAGCGGCAGATCCTCCACCTAAAACCGGGGCCAAGCGAGTGGATAATGCATCTGCTAAAGATGCCCCAGATAAAATATTAACTAACGTAATTCCAACTTGAATCGTGGATAAAAAGTTAGTTGGGTTTTCCAATATTTTGAGTAATTTTTGCGACTTCACGTTGCCTTCTTCAGCTTTTTGTTCCACCCGGTTTTTGTTAATTGAAACAACAGCAATTTCCGATGCTGCCAAAAAGGCATTGATCAATGTTAAAACAATTAATAATAAAAACTGGGCGATCAGCGACTGACTCTCGGGGTCAGAATTCATAATTTCTTTCTCTCCTTATATTTTCATGTTTAAATAGAAAAAAAGCGTGGCACCTGCCACGCTAAAATCGTATCACAAAGGCAAATTCTTTGCAATAAAAACCCTACTACTCTATTTTTGATGTCTCATTTTCTACTAATGTATCCTCATCTCGCTCTTTATCTTCTTTTATCAACTTCACAATAAAAGTAACTAAAACACGACACACGGCATAAAAAGGTACGCCTAAGAAAATTCCTAACAAGCCAGCAATATTTCCTGCAACTAATAAGACTAAAATAATTGTCAAAGGATGGATAGCTAAAGTTTTACCAATTACATTTGGATAAATAATATTACCATCCAACTGTTGAACAATTAAAACAACTACACAACATAGTAAAGCTTTTAAGGGCGAATCAAATACTGTTACTAACACTGCGGGCATTAACCCTAAATATGGCCCTAAATAAGGAATCAAATTTGTCACCCCAGCAATCACACCAAATAAAAAGGCGTAATCTACTCCAATAATCAAATAGCCGATAAAAGTAAATGTAGCAACGAAAACACATTCAATGGCTTGTCCACTAATATATTTAGACAATGTATAATTTAATTTACCTAATAAATCAACGATTTGTGCCCGTCGCTTAACAGGAAAGAAGCGCTCCACATTGGGGACGAGACGATTGCCGTCTTTTAGCATATAAAACAAAATAAAAGGTGCAGTCACAATTATCATGGTAGCATTTGCTACTTGTCCTACGATTGAGCCGATGCTATTTGACAGACTGCTTAAGAAGCGTTGGATAATTGTCCCGTAAGAAATGTCCAGCTTATCAAATTGCGCTTGCAAGTCAATTTGTTTAAAAAATGGGCTTCTTGCCATTTCTCTAATCCATTCTTCTACACTTGCGATAAAAGAAGGAATACTTTCTGCTAACGAAGTAATTTGACTTACAAGACTAGGAATGACACTGCCGATAATCAAGACCAAGGCGCCAATCAAAAGAATGAAAACAAGTACAATACCATAAATCCGTTTTAATTTGACTCTTTTTTCCAATAAGTTCACAATTGGGTTTAATAAATAATATAAAAATCCAGCAATTAAAACGGGGGCAAAAAGGGTAGAAAAAAAAGTACCTATGGGTTTAAAAATGAAATCAATTTTTGTGGAAACAAAAATCAAAGTAGCTAAAATTAGTAGTTCTAGCGACCAAAACATGATTTTTGAATTCTTTAATTTTTCTAACAAGCTATCACTCCTTTGACTAAACAAAACAGTTTACAATTTTGTGATTCTGTTTTAATTTTAGTTGTTACTAATCTTATCAAAAAATAACTCTATTGCAAACTTAAAAGAGTATCATTTTCTGATTATTTTGCACAAATCAAAAAAATAATGAAAGAAGGCGATTTTTTTGCGCATCCTCCAAACGCGAGACACAATGAGTGAGATTTATTTAGCAGCAGTAAAAATTCGTAATCAAGTTTTTGTAAAAGAGCAAAACGTTCCCCTATCGATTGAAATCGATGGCAATGAAGCTTATGCCATTCATTTTGTGTTATATGATGACAATAAAACACCCCTTGCAACAGTTCGGTTATTGCCTATTAATGATGAAATCGTAAAAGTACAACGAATGGCTGTATTAAAAGACTATCGGGGTAAAGGCTTAGGAAAAATATTGCTAAAAGGTGCAGAAGATTTCGCCAAAGAGCATGATTTTAAAGAAATTACTTTAGGAGCACAGTGGCAAGTTCGTAATTTTTATCAAGAAATGGGTTTTAAAGAGCAAGGAGACCCTTTTTATGAAGCTGGAATGAAACATATCACCATGACAAAATTGCTCACAAAATAAACTCCCCAAAATAAATACCCAAAGAAATAGTGTCCTGCTACGAGGATAGCGCATTATTTCTTTGGGTAAATTATTTAGTTAGACTCGCTACATATGCACGCACACCCTCAGCGATTCCTGATGCTACTTTATCTTGAAAATCAGTTTGTTTCATGATAACTAAGTCTTTATCACTATTTAAATAGCCTAACTCTAACAAAATACTAGGCCGATTGGACTGACGCAAGACAAAGTAGTTGCCAACACGAATCCCATTATTATTTAAAGTGAGATTTTTAGCTAATGTACTGTTAAGAATTGTCGCTACAGTTCTGTCATCTTGATAGTAGTAGTAAGTTGTTTGACCGTCCATCCCATTATCGTAATCATATTTATCGTAATGAATACTAATAAATAAATCTGCATTTTCTGCCATTGCTTTATCTGCAATGGTACTTAAGTCAAGATATTTATCTTGCGTGCGCGTATAAGCAACACTAACCCCTAGTTTTTCTAATGCTGATCCAACTTTTTTTACCGTTTGAAGCGTCAATTCTTTTTCAATTAATGTACCATCATCACTTTCGGCACCAGTATCCATCCCGCCGTGTCCCGCATCCAATACTACTTTGAATTGTGCTAATGTAGGGTTTACTTTACGTGAGCTTGTGACGATCTTGGTATTTTCTTTTTTCAGCCAACCAATTTGGCCTTCGTTTGTATTAATCTGTATCCAATCATCCTGACTTGCTAAATAGAGTCCCCACTCGCCACGATATAGTTTTACAACAGTTTCACTCTTTTCAGCCGGGGATTTTTTTAGGGAAACATAGTCATTAGCTGTTTGTGCTTCAGTACTGTATAGTGCCGGATCAACATAAACTTGAACTTTTTTTGAAGCGACGGTTAAAGGGTCTGGCTGCTCAATTTTCAAAAACGAAGATTGCGCCGTTTTTTCTACTGGTTGTTTGATTGCATCACTTTTCGGCTCACTATGCCAAACCAACATGCCTATACCCGCTATACTGATTACTAAAATCATGAAACCTAACTTGGTTTTTGTCTTCATCGAATGTCCAACCTGTATTTTAATTTGATATCTCTATTGTACCTTAAAATCCTTAAATGAACCTAAAAAGACTATCCCACAAAAATGCGGGATAGTCTTTTTATTTTCGTGACAACTGCTTGTAGCGGTCATACCAAATATCGATATAGCCTTCAGAAAAAGGACCTTTACCATTATTAATCCAATCCACTAATATTTTGACGTTTTCTTTTAAGATATAATCAACGTCTTGGGGATAATGCATGAGTTTACTGTGCTGCTCATATTCATCCACGTCTAGTAGCCGCTTTTCACCGTCAGGAAAAACCTTGATATCAAGATCATAATCAATGTACTTCAAGGCCTCCTCATCTAATAAATAAGGTGAAGCTAGATTACAATAATAGGAGACACCTTTTTCACGAATCATGGCAATGACGTTAAACCAACACTTTTTATGAAAATAGACGATTGCGGGTTCTCTGGTTACCCATCGTCTACCATCTGACTCCGTTACGAGTGTGTGGTCGTTTACGCCAATCATCGAATATTCACTGGTTTTTAAAACCATTGTATCTCGCCACGTACGGTGCAAATTGCCATCGTGTTTATAACTTTGAATCGTTACAAACTCGCCTTCTTTTGGAATTTGCATGCTATAACCCTTCCCTTTTAACCATGATGGTATGTTGGGTATGTTTTACACCGACATCGTAATTATTATAGCAATAAAAGTAAGCCTTGACTAGAAATGTTTATTCACTGTTTCCTTTTTTCCAATAGTTCGACTAACTTTTGTTGCGGCTTGGGAAAAACATAGTGGTCAAATTCTTTAATCGCGACAAATTGACTTTTTGAGGGAAGTAAAAAATCGGCTTGCTTGACGCCATAAAAAAGTAAAACGTGCCATTTTAGATGACTAAAAATGTGTTTTATTTCACCCAAGTGGCGCTTTTGCCAGACAACATCTTTCGACAATAACTCTGGTAGCGGAACATCTTCAGCTACAGAAAAAAGATCTAAAACATCAGCTTGTTTACCAAAATTTTTTTGAGCAAATTCAAAAGATTCACGACTAACCTCAATTAATGGAAATGTCCACATTTTTGCCAACAATCCTTCATCTGCTCTTTGAGTTAAGAGGTATTCGCCATTGGCATTTGTAATGGCTGTTGCAAAGTAATAGACATCTTTGGGTTTAGCCGCTTTTGTTTTAACAGGATATTTTTCTTGTTGGCCAGTTTGATAGGCAAAACAAAAGTTTTTTAAAGGACAGCTTTCACAGTCTGGGTTTTTAGGTGTACAAATTCCTGAACCTAAATCCATCAACGCTTGATTAAAATCTCCTGGTGCCGATAACGGTATTAGTCGGCGCAGTACTTGATCAAAAATCTTACGACTAGCTGGTTTTGCAATGTCAGCGTCAATCCCATATAAACGACTCACTACGCGCATGGCATTCCCATCAATAGCAGGCTCCGCTTTTTGAAAAGCAATACTGGCAATTGCTCCGGCAGTGTAAGGGCCAATTCCTTTCAGTGAACCAATCGCTGCAATATCTGTAGGAAAGACACCGTCAAATTCTGTCATGATTTGCTGGGCTGCTTTTTTTAAGTTGCGAGCACGGGAATAATACCCTAACCCTTCCCAGACTTTTAAAAGTTCTTGCTCATCACTTTGTGCAAGCGACGCAATGGTAGGATATTTTGCGGTAAAGCGATAAAAATAATCAATAACTGTGTCCACTCGAGTTTGTTGCAACATAATTTCAGAAATCCAGATAAAATAGGGATCTTGGGTTTGTCGCCAAGGCAGGTTGCGCCGATTTTTTTGGTACCAATCGATAAAAATGGCTTGCAACTTTTTTATTTGTGCTTCATTTAAATACTCATTCTGTCTGTTCATCGATAAATTGCTGAATCTCCTCTAATGAAAAGCCCTTTTGATAAAGACTTTGTTTAATTTTTTGATTACGAATCTGCGGTGCTTTATTTTGATGACGTCGCCACAGTCTTTCGCCAGCTTTTTTTAAAGCTTCTTTTTCTGTTTCTTCATCTACTTCCAGTGACAGACTCTCTAGTACTGCACTTACAATATCGCCATTAAATCCTTTTTGACGCAAAGCTAATTGCAATTTTTGCTTTGTTTCTTTAAAACTTTTATTATGAATTTTTTTGAGCACTTTTTGGGCAGTATGCGTTGCGACTTCAAACTGGGTCTTCTCATCATATAACCAAAGAGCATTTTCAATCACATCTGGGCTGAGTCCTTTTTGACGCAGTTGCTGTTTAATTACTCCCGGTCCTTTATCACTTAAGCGCATTTGCGTTCTGACATAACTTTCACCATAGATTTTATCATCTAAAACTGTTAAGTCTTTTAAGTGTGCGATAATTTTTTCACGATCCAAACTGGGAATTTCACGTTCTCTTAAATAACTTCGTACTTCTTTTTCTGACCGAAGCTGATAACTAATATAATTTAGTGCCAATTGAACGCCCACATCATAATGTGCGTTTTTATTGATTTCATTAATTGTTTTTTCGTCTAATTCCATTCCTTTTAGCAAGCGGAACTTAATCAATAGATCTTCAGAAACTCGTAACGTTTCACCATTAGATAAATCAACCTCATAAAAACCATGTTTTCCTTTTGCCACTCGTGCAACGGTAATCATTTAGAACCCTCCTTTAGCAATTTATTTTAAAATAAATAAATGTAATACTACGCGAATATACGTTTGTAGTGTACCATAAAATCCCCTTTCTCCAAAGCTTTCGGGATTGTTTTGTTTCCTGAAATAGTATGTTAAGATAGCTACAGTAAAATAGAAAAAAGCGGAGATTTAATTTTTAATCACCGAAAACAAGGAGCCATTTATGGAACAAGTTGTAAAACTGGGACAAAAAATTAACGTTACCATCAAACGTTTGGGTATTAATGGAGAAGGAATTGCTTATTTCAAACGCTTAATCATTTTTATTCCCAAAGCTTTACCAGGAGAAAAAGTTACTGCAAAAATTACCAACGTGACTGCAAAATTCGCCGAAGCCGAGATTCAGCAAATTATGAAAAAAAGTCCAGATCGAATTACTGCCCCTTGTGTTTTTTATGATCGTTGCGGAGGTTGTCAGTTACAACACCTGGCTTATCCCAAACAACTGGATTTTAAGCGCGATTTATTGCAACAAGCTTTAACAAAGTTCAAACCGGCCGGGTATAAAAATTATAAACTAAAAGAAACAATCGGGATGGATAATCCTTGGCGTTATCGGAATAAAGCCCAATTTCAACTGCGTTATAATTCACAAAAACGAAAAGCTGAAGCTGGGCTTTATGAAACAGGCTCCCATAATTTAGTCGCAATTGATAATTGTATTGTCCAAGAGCCTGATACCCAAACTGTTATTAATACTGCTTTACAATTAGTTAATAAATATCAAATTCCAATTTACGACGAAAAGAAAAATAGTGGAATTTTAAAAACGTTAATGGTGCGAAAAGGTGTTCAAACAGGTGAAGTCCAGTTGGTATTTATTACCCATACGAATAAATTACCACAAAAAAATAGTTTGATTCGTGAATTAACCCAACGGCTCCCTTTTCTTGTTTCCATTATGCAAAATGTGCAAAGTAAAAAAACTTCGCTAGTTATGGGTGATAGTACGGAACTTTTATGGGGCAAAGAAAGTATTGCCGAATCTTTAGATGAGTTGAAATTTGATCTATCTGCCCGTGCATTTTTTCAATTAAATCCTTATCAAACCAAAATTTTGTATGATGAAGCCCGTAAAGCTTTAGCACTCTCCACACAAGAAACACTCGTAGATGCCTATTGCGGGGTCGGAACAATTGGTCTTTCCATGGCCAAAACTGCTAAAGAAGTACGGGGTATGGATACAATTAGTCAGGCAATTGCAGATGCTCAGCACAATGCTAAACGCCTGGGCGTTACAAATACCCATTACCAAACTGGAACTGCTGAAGAATTATTACCACAGTGGTTAAAAGACGGTTTTCGACCAGATGCGATTGTAGTAGACCCGCCGCGAACCGGTTTAGATCAAAAATTATTACGAGCTTTGACGCAGCAGCCAGTCAAAAAGTTCGTTTATATTTCTTGTAATGTCTCCACACTTGCAAGAGATTTAGTTACTTTAGCTGACGTTTATAATATTCATTATTTACAATCTGTGGATATGTTTCCTCAAACTGCCCGCTGTGAAGTAGTTGTAAAAATGACTAAAAAATAAAAACTTTTTATCCAATAGGCAAATCCGCTTCATTTGCAATCCAGATTAATAACTTCAAGTTATTTTAGTCGCAAAATTTTGATACCACAAAAATTGTATGCTTTTTAAGCTATAGAATATTGCTATGATTTTTTTGTTAAAAACTCTCTTAAACAGCAAAACAAAAAGGCTACTGGAATGTTTTCCAGTAGCCTGAGTTTTTCACATTAGAATTTAACGGGTGTAGCTGTAGCTTGTAGTACTTCGTTTAGTTCTTCGATATTTTTGCGTCCTTGTGTACGCATCCATTCTTTAGCAGCTTCTTCTCCTCCTGTAATGAACGATTCCACCCCATTGGCCCAAGTTGCCCGACCACATAAGACACCATTGAAAGTTGAACCTGCCTCTTTGGCAAATTTCAATGTTTCTTGGAATAATTCTGCCGAAACACCGGCTGATAAGAAGATAAATGGTAGATTCGTTGCTTCTGATTGTTCTTTGAAGTAAGCCATCGCTTCTTCTTTGGTATACGCCACTTCGCCTTTAGCGTAACCTTCCACATAGTTCATATTAACTGGTACTTCCATTTTCAATACATCGACGCCATAACGTGGTTTAGAAAATTCTTTCATCATTTCAATAACTTTGTGCGGTTTTTTCACAGCATATTCTTTAGTGCTGGCGTCAGAATCATTGGCATCATAAGAAACGAGCTCTAAAAAGAATGGTAAATCTTCCGCCGCACATTCTGAACCGATCCGTTCCATGAAAGCTTTCTTTTGGTCGTTAATTTCATCACTTTCATCCACATCGTAGTAAAGCAAGAATTTACAAGCGTCAGCCCCTGCTTCTTTAAGACGTTTAACCGACCAGATAGACAAGATGTCAGGTAAGCGACCAGGTGTTGAAGCGTCATATCCTGTTTTTTCATAAGCTAATAATAACCCAGCATTTTCAGCTCTTACTTTAGCTGCCGGTAAACCATATTCTGGGTCAAGTAAGATAGAAGAAGCATATTGGGTTAATTCAGAGGAGACAATTTTTTTGAAATCTTCAATTTGAACACCTTGCGCTTCTGTATCTTGGTACTTATTAATCATTTTCTTTAAAGCGCCCCGTTGATCGATGGCGAGTGCGGAAATCACACCATTTTTGTCACTTAATTGTTTGATAAAGGCTTTTTTTGCTTCTGTTGTCATTTGTATATTCCTCCTAATATTTTTCTAAACTAAAGACACGTTTAATTGATTAAATAACTTTTGATAATTATCTAAATTAATGTGTCCGGTTACAGCTTCTTGCGCATTAAGCATACCCAAAACATTGGCTTTTTTCAAGACATCGTTATCTGAATCACCATTATTAATTGCAGAAGTTAGACCTGCTACAGTTGAATCACCAGAACCAACCGGATTGACAACTTCAATTTTGGGAATTTCTACACGGTAAAATTTATCATTATGTTTAGCAAAAGCACCCTTTGCGCCCATTGAAACAACGATCCATTCCACGCCGTCAAACAGGCTATCTTGTAATGCTTCTTTTAGTACTTCAATATTGTCACTGACATCGCGGCCTAATAAGTCTGCTAGTTCTTCGGTATTGGGTTTAATAAGAAGTGGTTTAGCCTCCCCTTGTAAAGCCAATTTCAAAGATTCACCTGAACAATCTAAAATGACCGGTTTATGATACATGTGACAAATTGTAATCATTTGGGCATAGAAATCTTTCGGTAAACCTGTTGGTAGACTTCCAGAAAAGGAGAGGATACTGGCATCTTTAACTAAATCGGTAAAATGATTTAAGAAAACCTCAGCTTCTGCATCTGAAATTACCGGCCCACTTTCCAAAATTTCGGTTTGTTTGCCTTCATGTAAGATTGCAATACAGTTTCTAGTTTCGCCATTAATTGGACTAAAAGAATGTGTAATTCCCGCTTCATCCAAATCCTTTTTGATACTTTCTCCTAAAAAGCCACCTAAAAGACCACTAGCTGTTACTTCATCTTCTAACTGTTTTAAGACCCGCGTGACATTTAACCCTTTACCACCAGCAGTTTTTTTTACATCAATTACACGATTGACTGTATCAAGCTTAAACGTTTCAAGGGGATAAGAAATATCAATCGAAGGATTCATCGTAATGGTTACAATCATAATCATGCCTCCATTTAATCAATTATTTTTATAATTTTATTAATCGTGGTATTCGCCCCGATCCCATTTTTCTAAGAATTCATCAAAATAATGAGGATCTGTTTGGGCTGGTTTAGCACCTTCCACTCCATTAATTTTTTTTATTAATGCTTCATTTTCCGGTGTTTTTTTATACTCAGCTTTAATGAAAGCTTCAATAATATCATTAATCAAAAATTCACCTGTAATTTTTCCACCAAAACCAATCACGTTGGCATTTAGCTGTTGTTTGGCATAAATAGCCGTTGTCATATCTCGTACCAAAGCTGCTCGCACTCCTGGAACTTTATTAACCGCATTTGTAATCCCAACACCAGTACCACAAATCGTCACACCGAGATCAGCAGTCCCACTAGTCACAGCTTCTCCAACACGTTTTCCATATATTGGATAATGCGTGCGAGTAAAATCGTAAGTTCCACAATCGATTACTTCATACCCTTTACTTTTCAAAAAATCCGCAACAGCAATTTTTGTGTCTGTAACAATGTGGTCACAACCAATAGCAATTTTCATGAGTATTCCTCCATTTTATTACGCCATTTTATTTAACATATCTACACGAATCTGATGACGTCCACCATCATAATGGGCAGCTAAGAATTCTTTGACAATATTTTTAGCCAATTCTTCTCCCACAATTTCAGCACCAATGGTAATCATCCGCGCATTATTGTGTTCTCTTGTCATATAAGCAGAACGTTCATCTGAAACCTCGGCGGCTACCATTCCTTTTACCTTTGTCGCCACCATAAAACTCCCTGCTCCATAACCGTCAAAAGCAATTCCCATTGATCCTTCATTTTCTTTCACATCATTGGCGATGGCTAAAGTTGAATCAACAAAATCTGATCCGTCAATGGATTTATCAATAACTTCATAACCTTCGCTAGTTAAATAGTCTTTGACAACATCTTTCAATTTTTTACCTTGTTCATCTGAACCAATTACAACCCGCATCACAGTTCCTCCTATTGCATGATATTTGTATATTGTTTATAGTAATTTTTTACCGCTTCATTGATGGTATCATCAGTGTACAGTCCATCAATTTTATTTAAGTTATAAAAATTATAAAAAGCATTCTGATTAAACTTATTTGCATCTGCGACCAAAAACTTTTGTTGCGCTTTATCTAATACTAGCTGTTGAAACTTTCCTTCTTCAATACTAAAAGTGGAAACAAATTCTTCCATAATACCGTTTACACCGACAAAAGCTTTTTGAATACTTAATTTTTGAATTGTTTCAATGGCAATTGACCCCACAAAAGCACCAGTAATTTTTCGATATGCACCACCAATAAGATATAAATCGTGTTGCTCGTTGGTCGTAAGTAAATTGAAAACAGGTAAGCTATTGGTAATAATTCGTAACCTTTTTGGGGGTAAATATTTCGTCATCAATTCAATTGTTGTCCCTGTACCAAGAAAAATGGTATCCCCTTCTTGGATGGCCGCGGCGGCATTTTTAGCAATAAATTCTTTTTCACGACTATGCAATTGTTTTTTTTCACCATGAGATAATTCAATCGGTTTTTCACTTTCAAAGCTTAGACTTTTAGCTCCACCATGTACACGAATCAAGCGATTTTGAGAAGCCAATTCGTCGAGGTCACGTCGAATTGTCATGTCCGAAACATGGAGCTGTTCTTGAATAAATTTTACCGTGACCACTCCATGCAATTCACATAAAGTCATAATGGCCTGTTGACGTTTTGTTTTCAGCATCTCATCACCTTCCTTTGTTATAATAAAACACTTATAAACAAAATTCAACATTTTTCTAAGATATATGTTTATTTTTTTGCGTTTTTTTGTTTTAAAAGTAATTAACAGAATAATAAAACAAAAAAACAAACACTTTCATGAACAAAAGTGTTTGCTTTCCTTGCGCAATATTTCATTTAATAATTTCAACTTTATCTTCAAAGATCTGAGAACTATTATATTCATCTGGATTGGTCACAACAGCAGTCACATCTTTTAAGTGATAAAAAGTATAGAAATCTTCTTTATCAATTTTTGAAGTATCCATGAGTAAATAGCGCGCAACAGAATTTTGTAAAGCAATGGACTGCGTTTGCCCTTCTTCAATCGTCGCGGTCATAATTTTATCTTCTTTCAATGCATTGCAACTAAAAAAACTTTTATGAAAATGCATATTGGTTAATGACATATTAGCGATATCACCAAAAAAAGAACGCGTTCGCATACGCATTTCCCCGCCAATTAGATACACTTTCAAATTTCCTCGTTTATGACTTAATATTTCAAAAACTGGTAAACAATTTGTAACAACACGCAATGAATCGTGTTGTATTAGTTGCGCTAAAACTTCAATTGTCGTTCCCGGTCCTAAAAAAATTGTTTCCTCTTCATTAATAAGTTCCAAAGCTTTTTGTGCGATAAATCGCTTTTCTGGCATATTCATAATTTGTTTATCTGAATGAGATAATTCTTCTTGTCGATAAGTATGAATCGTTTTGGCACCGCCATGTACACGCTTTAAGCGGCCTTGATCTTCTAATTCAGTCAAATCACGCCGCACCGTCATATCAGAAACATTTAAGCGTTCCACAATATCTGCGACACGAATCGTTCCTTTTTCATCCACCAAAGAGACAATTGCGTTAAAACGCTCCTCTTTTAACATTCAAAATCCTCCTTGCAGTATATATTTTTAACTATTACGCTATTTAAAATACTAGCGTTTTACTTTTACTATTCAAAAGGAGCCATACACGTGTATGACTCCTTTTTTCTAATCAAACATAGAATCAAATAAAGATAGTTGATTTTCATCTGGTAAATCTTTTAAGACACCATTTTCTGACATATATTCAATCAATGTTTTCGAAACTTTCCCACGATTAGCCAAGTCTTCTTTTGAAAGAAACGGCCCGTCTTTTCTAGCTTCAACGATTTGTTTCGCAACGTTTATACCCAAACTTGGAACCGCACGAAATGGTGCAATTAGTTTATTGTCTTCAATTACAAAATTCACCGCATCTGATTTATACAAATCAATCATGCCAAATTCCATTCCACGTTCTAACATTTCATTGGTTAACTCTAAAACAGTTAACAGATTCTTTTCTTTGGTGGAAGCTTCCATCCCTTTGTCCGTGATTTCTTTCATCCGATCTTTGACCGCATCTTTTCCTCTTGTCATAGAAACTAAATCAAAGTCATCCGCACGAACTGAAAAATAAGCACAATAATATAAAATTGGATAATAAACTTTAAAATAAGCCACCCGTAACGCCATTAAGACATAGGCGGCCGCATGGGCCTTAGGAAACATATACTTAATCTTTGAACAAGAGTCAATGTACCAATCCGGCACATCATTTTCCCGCATCGCAGCTAAATAGGTTTCTCTTAACTCATCTGGAATTTTATTCCATTGTCCTTTCCGAACGGTTTCCATAATTTTAAAAGCCATACCACTTTCCAGACCTGCGTGCATTAGATATACCATGATATCATCACGACAACCAATTACTTCTGCCAAAGTTGCTTTGCCTTGCCGAATTAATTCTTCTGCATTACCTAACCAAACGTCGGTTCCATGAGAAAGACCAGAAATTTGTAATAATTCTGCAAAAGTCGCAGGATGCGTTTCTTCTAACATGCCGCGTACAAATCGTGTTCCAAATTCGGGAATACCTAATGTACCGGTACGTGAATAAATTTGATCTTCTGTCACATCTAAAACTTCTGGGCCATCAAATATTCGCATGACGTTAGGATCATCTGTCGGAATTGTTTTTGGATCAATGCCCGATAAGTCTTGTAACATCCGAATTACAGTGGGATCATCATGACCTAAGATATCCAGTTTTAAAATATTATCGTGAATAGAATGAAAGTCAAAGTGTGTGGTTTTCCATTCTGCACTTAAATCATCAGCTGGATATTGAATCGGGGTAAAGTCATAAACATCCATATAATCTGGAATAACAATAATCCCCCCTGGGTGCTGACCTGTCGTTCGTTTTACCCCGGTAGCCCCTTGTGCTAACCGATCGATTTCCGCTGCACGTAATTGCATATTATGATCTCTTTCATAGCCTTTCACAAAACCATAAGCGGTTTTATCGGCAACTGTACCAATTGTTCCAGCACGATAAACATAATCTTCTCCAAACAATACTTTGGTATAGTTGTGAGCTTCGGGTTGATATTCTCCCGAGAAATTCAAATCAATATCGGGAACCTTATCGCCTTTAAAGCCTAAGAAAGTTTCAAAAGGAATATCGTGACCATCTTTATTCAGACGGGTACCACATTTCGGACAAGCTTTTTCCGGCATATCAAAACCTGAACCATAAGAACCATCTTCATAAAATTCTGAGTACTGGCAATTTGGACAGTAATAATGGGGCGCTAAAGGATTTACCTCTGTAATCCCTGTCATTGTAGCCACAAAACTAGAGCCCACTGATCCTCTGGAACCAACTAAATAGCCATCTTCATTACTTTTATGCACTAATTTTTGAGAAATCAAATAAATAACGGAAAAGCCATTTCCTATAATTGATTTTAATTCTTTTTCCAATCGTTTTTCAACAATATCTGGTAGCGGATCGCCGTATAATTCTTTGGCCCGGTTATAACTTAAATTGGTGATTTCTTCTTCTGAACCCGGAATTTTAGGTGTATATAATTTATCTTTAACCGGGATAACTTTTTCACAAGAATCTAAAAGTTTATTGGGATTTTCCACGACGATTTCTTTGGCCGTTTCTGCACCTAAAAATTGAAAGGCAGTTAACATTTCATCTGTGGTACGAAAATGAACAGCCGGTAAACTATGACGATTTAGTGGATTTGCGCCACCTTGTGAATTAATTAAAATTTTACGATAAATAGCATCTTCTTCATTTAAGTAATGCACGTTCCCAGTAGCCACTACAGGTTTATTAAGCTCATGTCCAATTTCTACCAAATTGCGGATAATATCCTCCAAATCAGCTTCATTTTTGACCAATTCTTGTTCAATCAATGGTGCATATACTGCTTTAGGCATGACTTCAATATAATCATAAAACTTTGCTCTTTCTTTAGCTTCGTCAACACCTTTTTGCATCATGGCAACAAAAACTTCACCCTTATCACAAGCTGTACCTAACAAAAGTCCATCTCTTAATTTTAAAATTTCTGAGCGGGGAATTCTGGGAACACCACCGTGAAAATATTTAACATTGCCCATTGAAATTAATTTAAATAAATTTTTTAGGCCAACCTGGGTCTGGGCTAAAATAGTAGCATGAAACGGTCTTGCCGCTTTAAAAGAGTTCTCTCCTCCGACATGTCGATTTAAATCTTCATGATAGTGCATATCGTGATTTTCTATTGCTTCTTTGACAAAAATCCAAGCTAGATGGCCGGTAGCTTCAGAGTCATAAATGGCCCGGTGGTGTTGTTCCAAACCAACACCAAATTTTTTCGTTAAAACACCCAGGCCGAAACGTTTAAATTCTGGATACAAATAGCGCGCCAATTCCAACGTATCGATTACAGGATTTTTGGCTTCCGGCATTTCCAAACGTTTATACGTAGTATTAATAAATCCCATATCAAAAGAAGCATTATGAGCAACTAATACGCTGTCTTTAGCAAATTCAGTGAATAACGCCATCACTTCTTTTTCTGGCTTTGAACCTCGAACCATTTCATCGGTAATCCCGGTCAAATCTACTGTCGTTTTTGATAAAGGATGACCTGGATCAATAAATTCATCAAATGTGGCAATAACATTTCCCTTATGCATTTTAACAGCTGCTAATTCAATAATCGTATCATAGACAGCAGACAAGCCTGTAGTTTCCACGTCAAAAACGACATAAGTTGCATCTGTTAACGATACATGTGCTGGATTATAAGCAACCGGAACACCATCATCAACAACGAAAGCTTCGACACCGTATAAAACTTTGACCCCAGCTTTTTCTCCAGCATGATAAGCATCAGGAAACCCTTGCGCGCCCCCGTGATCTGTGACCGCAATCCCACGATGCCCCCACTTTCCAGCCTGGGCAACTAGGTCTGAAATACTATTTGTTGCATCCATAGTACTCATGTTGGAATGCAGATGAAGTTCCACTCTTTTTTCATTTTCAGGTGCATAATCTTTGCGAGGCTCATGTTTTACCTCTGCAATATCTTGGGCAATCATGACTAAATCGCGTTGGAAAGTATCTTCTTGAATACTTCCGCGAATCTTCAACCATTTTCCCTTTGTTAAGGCATCAAAAATTTGTTCATCTTTTTCCCCATTGGAAAACTTTTTAACGATAAAAGATGAAGTATAGTCGGTTACTTTTAACGTCAATAATTTACGTTTAGTTCGAAGTTCTCGTACCTCAGCGTCAAAAACAAATCCTTCAAAAGTAACACGTCGTTCTTCTTCGACAATATTTACCATTGGCATAATTGGTTCATCACTAGGGATATTACGCCCTAAGACAAGCGGACCGAGCACTGGATTTTTTTCTTGTTTTTTCTTTTGTTCATGAAGCGCCATATTTTCTTGGGCCTGTCGCATTAATTGTGCGTGTTGTTCTTCTTGTCTTTGTGCCATTTCTTGCATGGCTTGGGCACCTTTTGCTTCGTCAAAACGGGGTTCAATCCGAAATTTGGTAAAACCAAAATCTTGATAGCTCATTTCCATCTTCGGTAAATACTCACTTGTTAAATACGAAATAACAGCTTCATTTACGACTGGAAGAATAATTTTATTATTTTCTTTAAATGGGACTTGTCCTTTTACAGCTTGCTCCACTGCTTTAGTACTACAATTCTGTTGCATTGCCAAAAACCAATAGTCTTGTAAAATTGCTTCGTCAAAATCAGCTTGAACTACATTTATGTGCAACTTCACATTGGCTATTTCGCTGAAAGCTAATTGTAGCTTTTGCCAAATTTTTTGATATAAAGCAGCAGGTAAAATTTCGGCTAAAGACAAGGTGAATTCCCAAACGCGCGATTTCCGATGGACAACTACCTCGGTAATTTCGCCGTCTTTTAACAAGGGATGCTGTCTTTCTTCTGGCGCCAAATCGATTTGCTCTAATAAAATCGCAAACCGTTCTTTTTCATTTGCCAAAAAATCTTCCCCTTTCTTATAAAACCACTATTACTTATTATTAAAACTATAATCTTTTGCAAATAAAATTAAGTCTCTTCATTTAAAAGGTACCTGAAATAGTATAAGCCATATTTGCAATTATTGCACTCATAAAAAAATGCCAAACATTGAAATTTGTTTGACATTTTTATTGTGAAATATTTTATCCATTTGTCTATTGTTCACGAAAATTCAAGTGTTTTTCTTTTCCGACAAGTTTTAAAAGAACCAACGTTGAATATCATTCCACGTTACTAAAACCATCAGTAGGAGTAAAAAGCCAAAGCCAATTAAAGTTAAAATTCCTTCTTTTTCCTGACTAAGGGGTTTGCCACGAACACCTTCGATGATATTGAGCACAATTTTCCCACCATCTAACGCTGGAATTGGCAATAAATTCATTACTCCTAAGTTCATGGAAATCACCGCCATTAATACCATTACCGTCAAAGGACCTTGTTTAGCCGCTTCGGATGACATTTGAAACATCGCAACAGGGCCGCCTAATTTATTGATATCGGGTTTAGCAATTAGATTTCCTAGAGCTCGCAACAATTGTACTGAGCTATTTGCTGCTTGTTTAATTCCTCCAGTTAACTTCCCTATTACGCTAGTATCCATCGGGGCTTGAACACCAATCCGAACAACTTCTTGACCATCAATTTTTTCTTTTTTAGGAGTAACTTCTGCAGTAATTGTTTTATTATTTCTTTTAATGGTAAAATGTAAAACTTCATTTTTGCTGCTCGTAATCGCCGCTGTTAGATCCTCCCAAGAAGAAATCTTTTGTCCGTCAACACTTTCAATAGCATCGCCTGCTTTTAAGTTTGCTATTTGTGCTGGCGAATTGTCACTAATAGTACCGATTTTATTAGTATCGGTTATTGGCACACCACCTTGCAAGAAGGTAATAATGATAAACAAAACAATTGCTAATAAAAAATTATTCATGGGACCTGCAAAATTAGTCAACATTCGTTGCCATAGCTTGGCTGATTGAAATTGTACATCCCGTGGTGCAATTCGTACCTCAACGCCATCAGATTCAATAATCGTTGTATCATGTAAAACAGCATATGACACAAGCTGACTTTCATCGCCATTTTGATAACCAGAGACAAAGAGTTTATCTTCTAAATCAAATTCAGCCAATTCAAAAGGAAAGGCGGTTGCCAATTGAATTTTACTACTAGTATTAATCTGTTTTACTTTACCTTCATCATTTAAAACAAGGCCAATTGGCATCCCAGGGGTTAACTCTACTTCGTCTTCACCATTACCGGCCATTCGGACATAACCACCAATTGGTAGTGCGCGTAAAGTAAATGTGGTGCCATCTTTCCCTTGATGTCCCCAAATTTTTGGTCCCATTCCAATCGCAAATTCCCGTACTAAAATACCAGCTCTTTTGGCAAAAAAGTAGTGACCAAATTCGTGTATAATTACAATTACACTAAATACGAGAATAAATGTAATAAGTGTCTTCATATTTTGTCTTCCTTTCATTAATAGCTTTTGTCATACAAAAACTATTTTCCCCACACAAAAGCTGTGCTTTTACATTTTAGCATAGAAATAGCTTGGACAAAACTTTCCCATGTCTTTTTGTCATTTTATCCTTGCAGTTTTTTAGAATCAACCATTCATCCAAATTTTTTAACAAAAAAACAGCCTCCAAAAGTAAGACAAAGGTCAAACTTTTAAAGACTGCCTCTATTTGTTTAAAAAATTCCAAATAAATGCATAATAGGAAAAACAAACAGCATACTATCAAAACGATCCAAAATACCCCCGTGGCCTGGTAAAATATTTCCTGAATCTTTTACGTCAAAATGACGTTTAATCGCCGATTCCACCAAATCACCAAACTGGCCAACAATAGAAAAAATAATCGTGAAAACGAGAACGAGTGGTAATGAATGACCAAAATCTTGTTTACTTTGGAAAATTACAACATAAATCGCTGCGACAACTACAGCAGATATAATTCCTCCAAGTGCGCCTTCAACTGTTTTATTCGGTGAAATTTCAGGCCATAATTTATTTTTGCCATATTGACGACCAATCATATACGCCCCAATATCTGTAGCCCAAACAATTAGTAGACCAAAGAATAAAATGATTAAACTCTCGCTGCGAGCGCTCACGAATTCACGAAAACCCATCCCTACATATAAACTGACCAAAACCGGAAAACCGGCTTCATCGATGGTATACATATTTTTGGAAACAACGGCAGCACCTAATAATAACAATACCGTTAAATAGAATAACGAAAAATTATCGACATTGGCTGGTAAAAAGAAAAACCAGCGCTCTTTAGGCAATACAAGTAAAACAGCTCCGATTGCACTAATGATACCTTCAAAACTAATAATGTTTAGTTCTTTCATTCTAAATAATTCATAAACAGCCACTACAGCTAAAACCGCTGCAGTCACTTCAATTGCTACACCACCGACATAAATAATGGGAATAAATAATGCCAGTGCGACAACTGCTGTGATAACTCTTTGTCTCACAACTATTCCTCCTTTGTTTTACAATTTCAGCTATTTTTTTAAACCACCAAAACGACGATCACGATTTTGAAAAGTAGCAATTGCCATTTCCAATAATTCGCCGTTAAAATCTGGCCATAATGCGTCGGTAAAGAAAAATTCACTATAGGCAATTTGCCATAATAAAAAGTTACTGATTCGTTCTTCTCCACTAGTACGAATCAACAATTCAGGATTTTGTAATTCAGCTGGTAAAAAACCCGTCATTAAATGATTACTAATAACTTCTTCTGTAATATCTTCTTTACTTGCGTCATTTTCTTTGAATTCTGCATAAATATCTTTAAATGCTGTGACAATTTCTGCTCGACTGCCATAATTCAAAGCAAAATTCAAAACCATCCCCGTATTATCTTTTGTTTGCTCAATTGCTCGTTTTACAGCATCTTGGGTATGAGCAGGCAAAAATTCGGTATAGCCCATCACATGCACTTTGACATTTTCTTTGATTAATTCTGGAACAAATTTATCAAAAAAGTCCACTGGTAACTGCATCAAAAAACTCACTTCTTCTTCCGGCCGTTTCCAGTTTTCAGTTGAAAAAGCATATAAAGTTAAAACCTTTACCCCTAATCGCGAAGCGTGTTTGGTAATCGTTTTTACCGTTTCCATTCCCTCTTTGTGTCCAGCTACTCGTGGTAAACGACGGTTTTGAGCCCAACGCCCGTTACCATCCATAATAATCGCAATATGCTTAGGAACCGCTTTGTTACGATCGAAAGTAAACTCCGCCTCTTCTTGGACATATTTATTTTTCTGTGGAAAAAAACGCCACATAAAAAAGCCTCCTAACTTTTTTTACTTCACATAAATCATCTTACCTATTATAGCAATAATCAGAATGCTTGCCTATGAAAAGCAAGTAGGCTTTGCAAAATTATTAAAGGCTGTTATCCACATACTATGTCTTAAAAGCGCTTTTTTAGGAGAAGGAATGTTTCACAGAAATAATTTTTTTCCCCTTTATTGTCCTATTTTATAGTCACAAGGAGTTTTTGAAGCATAATTGTTCCACAAAAAAAGAGTTGCGCTTGAGTGCACAACTCTAAAAAATTTTTATTAGACTTCTAAAAGTTCTTTTTCTTTATCAGCCGCAATTTGATCCAATTGCTTAATGCTATCATCTGTTAATTGTTGCACATCTTTTTCTAAATTGCGCAAGTCATCTTCTGTGATATCACTATTTTTTTCTTGTTTTTTGTAGGCATCCATTGCGTCACGACGCACGTTGCGGACTGCAATTTTAGCATTTTCAGCTTCTTTTTTCACTTCTTTAGCTAATTCTTTTCGGCGTTCTTCGGTTAACTGTGGAAATACCAAACGAATTACTGTGCCATCGCTTTGTGGCGTAATGCCAATATCACTTGTTAGTAAAGCTTTTTCTACTTCTTTAATCATTGATTTATCAAAAGGTGTAATTAAAAGTACACGCGCTTCTGGTGTTTGAATAGAAGCCATTTGATTAAGTGGAGTAGGCACACCGTAATAAGGTACTAAAACCCGATCCAATAAGCCAGCGTTGGCACGCCCCGCCCGAATTTGTCCTAATGTGCGTTGTAAATTTTCAGCGACTTTTTGCATTTTTTCTTTTGCTTCTGTCATTGTTGCATCTGCCATTTTATTTCCCCCTCACTGTAGTTCCAATATGTTCGCCTAAAATGACACGACGAATATTTCCTGGTTCATTTAAATTGAAGACAACTAAAGGAATATCATTGTCCATACTTAGCGAGCTTGCAGTCGAATCCATTACTTGAAGACCTTTTGCAATAACGTCTAAATGAGTCAATTCTTCAAATTTCACGGCTGTATCATCTAATTTCGGATCAGCAGAGTAAACACCATCAACGTTGTTTTTTGCCATTAAAATGACATCAGCATTAACTTCTGCCGCACGTAATGCTGCAGTAGTATCTGTTGAAAAATATGGGTTCCCTGTACCGCCAGCAAAAATGACAATCCGACCTTTTTCTAAATGACGTTCTGCCCGACGACGAATATAAGGTTCTGCAATTTGACGCATTTCAATGGATGTTTGGACTCTTGTCGGTACGCCTTCATTTTCCAAGGTATCTTGCAATGCCAATGCGTTCATGACCGTTGCCAACATCCCCATGTAATCAGCTTGCGCACGTTCCATTCCCATTTGAGCCCCAATTTGACCACGCCAGATATTGCCACCACCGACAACAATTGCCATTTCAACGCCAAGTGCATGAACGTCTTTAATTTCTTTGACAATTTCTTTAATAGTAGGCGGTTTAATGCCGAAGCCCTCATCACCTGCTAATGCTTCCCCACTTAATTTTAGGACTACTCGTTGATATTTTGGTTTAACCATTTTGCTTCCTCCGTATCTTCTACTGACTATTGTAGCATAAATCACGAAAAGCTTTATGCCATTGTCAGTCATACCCGTTATTTTTTATAACTGGCTTTAAAAAAAGGGAGCGCATAAAATGCGTTCCCTACTATTCAATTGAATAGAATTATTTTTTAACTTGGCTCATAACTTCTTCAACAAAGTTATCTTCACGTTTTTCGATACCTTCGCCAACTTCAAAACGTACAAATGATTTCACTGTAGCGCCTTTTGAAGCAACGTATTGAGAAACAGTCATATCCGGGTCTTTAACAAATGGTTGGTCAACTAAAGAAATTTCAGCTTTGAACTTCTTCAAGCGGCCTTCTACCATTTTTTCAACGATATTAGCTGGTTTGCCTTCGTTTAAAGCTTGTTCGGTTAAAACAGTTTTTTCATGTTCTAATTCTTCAGCTGGAATTTGTGATTCGTCAACATAGCGTGGGTTGATAGCAGCTACGTGCATTGCAACGTCTTTTGCGACTGTTTCATCTGTTGTGCCATCTAAAACAGTTAATACTGCAATCCGTCCACCCATGTGTAAGTAGCCACCAAAAGCTGCATTGTCATCTTTTTCTACAACTTCAAAACGACGGAAACTAATTTTTTCACCGATAACTTGTGTTGCTTCAATTAATGCTGCTTCAACAGTACCTTTAGCAGTTTCTAATTTCATTGCAGCTTCCATATCAACTGGTTTGTTAGCAGCAACTAATTCAGCGATTTCTTTAACTAAATCTTGGAACATTTCATTTTTAGAAACAAAGTCAGTTTCTGAGTTAACTTCAACAACAGCTGCAACGTTACCATTTACTGCAACAGAAGCTAAACCTTCTGCGGCGATACGGTCATTTTTCTTAGCTGCTTTTGCCATACCTTTTTCTCTTAATAAGTCTACGGCTTTTTCAATATCGCCTTCAACTTCTACTAATGCTCGTTTTGCATCCATCATACCGACACCTGTCATGTCGCGTAATTCTTTAACCATTTTAGCTGTAACGTCTGCCATTTTTTGGTTCCTCCTCGAAGTTTGTTGCAGGTAAACTGCATTTCTTTAAAAAAAGCTGTTTCAAAGGAGAGTGAGGCTTGCCGCCTAGCCTTTGAAACAGCTCCGTGTCAAAAATTATTTAACTGAATTATTCAGCTTGGTTGTCGCCTTCAACAACGTCAACGATTTCTTCGATTGAAGTTGTGCCTTCAGCATCTTCTGATACGAAAGTTTCTTCAACAACTTGGTCTTCACCTTGGTTGCCTTCGATTAAAGCGTCAGCCATTTTAGCTGTGATTAGTTTAACGGCGCGAATCGCATCATCATTTGATGGGATTACAACATCGATTTCATCTGGATCACAGTTTGTATCAACCATCGCTACGATTGGGATATTCAATTTACGAGCTTCTTGAACAGCAATACGTTCTTTACGAGGGTCAACGATGTACATTACATCTGGAATACGAGGCATATCAGCGATACCACCTAAGAATTTTTCAAGACGTTCGCGTTCTTTGTTTAAGCCCACAACTTCTTTTTTAGGTAGTACTTCAAAAGTACCATCTTCTTCCATTTTGTTGATTTGTTTCAAACGAGTAACACGTTTTTGAATTGTTTCCCAGTTAGTCAAAGTACCACCTAACCAACGATGGTTAACGTAGAATTGACCAGCGCGAGTTGCTTCTTCTTTGATTGCTTCTTGTGCTTGTTTCTTAGTACCGACAAACAATGCAACGCCGCCTTCTTCTGCAACGTTTTTCATGTAGTCGTATGCTGCATCTACTAATTTAACTGTTTTTTGCAAGTCGATAATGTAGATACCATTACGTTCTGTGAAGATATATTTCTTCATTTTTGGGTTCCAGCGACGAGTTTGGTGACCAAAGTGTACGCCGGCTTCTAGCAATTGTTTCATTGAGATTACTGCCATGATTTTGTTTCCTCCAATTTGGTTTTTCCCTTTCAAAAACGTCAAGCTCTTTGGCAGACTTTACTATTGTAAAGCACCCTGTCTCAGATCCGTTTTTGATGTGGATTTTTTTGTCTGTAGGTTTTCCCCACATCCTTTGCTATTATACCGATAATGAAGTTGAGTTTCAAGTCTGAAAGCATCTTTTTTTAAGATTTCTTTTTTTTATCAAAAAACGGCTTTTTCTACACTTAAAATAGGAGATTTTTCTCATTTTACTTGTTATTAATTAGACTAAATCTGCTGCCGAAAAAGACAGATAATTCAAACATTGTCGTAAAAAATGTGATAATACGCATAAATTTAAGCTGATAAATATTCTACTGTATAAAAAATCATTAATAGCACTATCTTAAAACGAAGTATTTTGTTATGATGAGATTGCAAATTTTTTTGATAAAGGAGCATACCGATGCGTAAAGCAGACCGTCATTTATTAATTAAACAAATTATCAGCAACCAAACTGTTCGAACCCAAGAGGAATTACTGAATATTTTGGAAAGTCATGGTGTTAGCGCCACTCAAGCAACAATTTCTCGTGATATTCGCGATTTAAAAATCATTAAAGTCCCTGACGAAAACGGCGTTGCCCGTTTTGAAATTTTTCAAGGTGATCGCTTTGATGGCGATGGACGTGAAGAAGAACGTCGTTTGATCCACATGATAGAAGACGTTGTAATCAAAGTGGAGCGTGTGCAGTTTTTAACCATTATCGTGACGATTCCAGATAACGCTCAAGTTTTATGTGCCTTAATTGATGACATTGAAGTGCCAGAAAAAGTGACCACAATTGCTGGCTTTGATACGGTTATTGTCATCTCTCGCACTGAAGAAGATGCAGTTAAAATTGAAGAATATTTCAATTCTCATATTATTGCTTAATACATTTCCTTTTAAAACACTTTAAACAGTTAACTGTTTAAAGTGTTTTTTCTTTTCCACATCATTTAGGAGACCCCAAAAGGAATTTTTCTTAATTCAATGCTACAATTAAGAAAAGATAAACAAGATATCAAAAAGGAGGAATTCTTTATGCATTGGGCTTTTGAAATTGCTGAGACACTAATCAAACAACAGACAGACCCGAAAAGTAAAATTACTTGTGCGTCTGGTGTAAGTCCATCGGGTTATATTCATGTGGGAAATTTTCGCGAAATTGCTACCACCTATTTTGTCACTAAGGCATTAACACTTTTAGGCGCTAATCCTCGTTATATTTTGTCGTGGGATGATTATGACCGCCTACGAAAAATCCCCCAAAATGTTACAGGTGTTTCAAAAGAAAATATTGGCATGCCCTACACAAAAGTAGCCCCTCCAACAAAAGACACTTCAGCAAGCTCTTATGGAAATTACTTTGAGCAACTCTTTATTAATGACTTAGAGAAAATGGCGGTTAAACCTGAATTTATCTATGAAACAAAAGCTTACGAAAATGGGAATTATGATCAAGAAATCGCCTTAGTTCTCACAAAGCGCCAAGAAATCTATGATATTTTAAGTCGTTTCCGCTCAGAAAAAGCAGATGAAGAGGAACGAGAAAATTATTATCCAATATCTTTATATTGTGATAACTGCTATCACGACACAACTACGATTACCTGCTATGACGAAACAACGCGAACTATTTTTTATACATGCCAGCATTGTCAGCACGTCGGCCAACAAACAATTGGACAAAAACAAAGAATCAAACTTCATTGGAAAATTGACTGGCCTATGCGTTGGCAGTATGAAAAAGTAGCTTTTGAGCCTGGGGGCAAAGATCACTCTTCGAAAAATGGCAGTTTTGATGTTGCTAAGACAATTGCAAAGGAAATTTTCAACTGGCATGCTCCAATGTATCAACCCTATGATTTTGTTAACATCAAAGGACAAACAAAAAAAATGTCCAGCTCGACTGGTAATATTTTGACTTTACCCGATTTATTATCTATTTACACGCCAGAATTAGTATTCTATTTATACGGTAAATATCAGCCAAAAGCTCAATTTGATTTGGGATTAGATGACGATGTTTTGCGCAACTACGCAGAATTCGAACGCTTAGTATCAAAAGCCAAAGCAGGAAATTTGGATGAAACCAATCTCCAATTACTGCAACTGAGCGGAGCGAATCTTACAGAAAAGTATCCTGAATTCGGTCATGTTGTAAGCATCTTAGCGCTTACTGCCAATAATATTACCTTGGCACAAGAGATTTTAGAAAAAGAAGCAAGTTATACGAAAGAAGCCATCGCTTATATTTTACCGCGAGCCCAATATTGGATTGAAAATGACGCAAAAATCGACTCATCACAATTTGCGATACCAAAAACGTGCCATTCTATCAAACACTAAGCCCCAACCTAAAACAACAAATAAAAAAATTCCGCCAACTTTTACCAAATGCAGCGAAGTTAACCGACGAAGAATTCATGCAGCAAATTTATGATTTAAGTAGTACCACCGATAAAAAAGAAAAGCGCGAGGCACAAAAAGCACTTTTTGCAGCACTTTATCAACTGACTTTAAACCAAGATCATGGTCCCCGAATTCCACTTCTAATCAAAGCAATTGGGATAAATAAACTGGACCAATTACTGTCCTTTGAGGGATAATGATGGTTTATTCACTTTCGGGTCTCGATAACTGCACCGCTTTTTTATTTGTTGGTTTTTCATTTACTGCCTTCTTACTTTTTTTAGGATTTATATTAAAAATCACAAAAGGTTTACTTTGGGCACGCACTTTTAAACAGTTCAAAAAAGACCAATACAATTGGTCCTACCAAAAAGAAAGAGAAGTTGGTCTAAAAATAAGTCGATTCATTTTAATGACAGTTCCACCATTTTTTCTGGTTTTTTTACTACTAATTATTTGGTTTCATTTTAAATAATTAGTCTTCAACGGTGACGAGCCAAAAATGATTTAATTGTCCTCTATGATTAAACATTCAAGCATTAAATAAATTATTCTTTAAAAGACAGCTATTAAAATCTGTGGTCGTTAAAAGTTAAAATAAAAAGGTAGCCTCTGATAAAACAGAGACTACCTTTTTATTTACATTTTATCTGGCGCGTGTAATCCCAATAGACGTAAGTCTTCTTTTAGTAAAACTGTCACAGCGTATACCAATGCAAGCCGTGCATCTTTTTGATTATCATCAGCCAAAATTTTCACATTCGCATAATACTTATTAAAAGCTTGTGCCAATTTGATTGCATGCTTCGCAATCACAGATGGTTCATAGTTAGTTGCTGCTTTCAAGATTGTATCTGGGTATTGTTGAATTAATTTTACAACTTCCCAAGACGCTTCATCATTTAAGGTGTAGTCAGCCTTTTCATCTGGTGTAAAACCAGCTTTTTCTAAAATACTCATTGCCCGAGCATGCGTGTATTGTACGTAAGGACCAGTCTCGCCTTCAAAACGCACGACTTCTTCTAAAGTGAAGTCAAATGTATTTAGGCGATCGTTTTTAAGGTCGTGGAAAATAACAGCCCCCACACCCACTTGTTTGGCTACTTCATTTTTATTTTCCAAGTCAGGGTTCTTTTCAGAAATTTGTTCTTTAGCAGAATCAATTGCTTGATTTAATACTTCTTCAAGTAAGACGATTTTACCTTTACGCGTTGATAATTTTTTGCCACCTTGCGTAATTAAGCCAAATGCAATGTGATGCATATCATCAGACCAGTCAAAGCCCATTTCTTTTAAGACTGCTTTTAATTGTTTAAAGTGATAACTTTGTTCGTTGCCCACCACATAAATTGATTGGGCAAAGTCATAGGTGCGTTTGCGATATAAAGCCGCCGCTAGGTCACGGGTGATATAAAGCGTAGCACCGTCAGACTTACGAATCAAAGCTGGATTTAAATCATAAGCAGATAAATCGACGATTTCTGCACCACGATCTTCTTTTAATAAATGTTTTTCTTCTAATAATTCAATAACTTCATCCATTTTATCGTTGTAGAAAGCTTCACCGTTTAATGAATCAAATTTCACTTCTAACATGTCATAAATCTTATTGAATTCCTTCATTGATTCATCACGGAACCATTGCCATAATGAAACAGCTTCTTTATCGCCGTCTTCTAATTTTTTGAACCAAGCACGTGCTTCATCATCTAGTTCAGGCTGCGTTTCAACTTCTTCATGGAATTGTACGTATAAACGTAATAATTCGTTGATTGGCTGTTCCTTAACAGCCTCTTCTGAACCCCATTTTTTATAGGCAACAATTAATTTACCAAACTGCGTACCCCAGTCACCCAAGTGGTTGATCCGAATCGGATTATAGCCAATCTTTTCCATGATAAAACCAATGGAATTACCGATAACAGTAGAACGCAAATGACCCATTGAAATAGGTTTGGCAATATTTGGAGAAGACAAGTCAATTGGTACATTACGATTTTCGCCGATATTAGCATCACCATAGTGTTCTTTTTCTTTTACAACAGTTGCTAAAACTTTTTCTGAGATCGCTCCTTTGTTCATAAAGAAGTTTAAGTATGGTCCTACTACTTCAATTTTTTCGAAATTGGCGCCATCGATTTTTTCCGCTAATTCTGGCGCGATTTGTTGGGGTGCTTTTTTGTATGCTTTAGCTAATGCAAAAGCTGGAAATGCTACGTCACCATGATCGGCCGCTTTAGGATTTTCCAATAGTTTTTCAATTTGTTCCATTGATAAATCATCTTTTAATACAGCATAAAGCGCTTTTGCTACGACATCTTTATTGTTCATCTGATATCCTCCTTAGATTAAAATGAGCGTAAAACTCATCAGTTACCATTATTTTACAGTTTAATTGCCACCAAAAACCAGTTAGACCCTTTATCACAGTAGAATTTTGCCAATAAAAAAAGCCCCTAACGATAATCGTTAGAGACGAGACTTCCCGCGGTACCACTCTTGTTGTCTGAAGTTCAGACCAGCTTCTTCTATAACGGTAGATCGCCGTCTGCTTTTAATAAGCAAATTTTCCCAAGTGCGCTTCATATCTGTCTTTCCATTTGGCTTACACCGTCCCAAATTCGCTAAGCTTTCTAACAAATACTACTCTCTTGTTCACAAAATCAATTATTAAACTGACACTGATTATAACAAATACTTTTTTTTCTGGCTAGTCTTTTTGTCATTATTTTAAAACAACAAGTATTTTATTTGATTTTTTAACAAAAAGTGTACATTTATAACCGGTATTTCAAAAAATACCTCCACTGTACCCTAAAGGAGAAAAATGTACAGCAGAGATATTTTTTAACAAAATTATGGATTAATCAGCAACCACAATTGTACCAGCTTCATTAGCTAATAGATTTTCAATATTTTCCAATGAAGTAATGATTGCTTTGCCTTCAGGGCGAGCTTCAACAAATTCAATACATGCTTGCACTTTTGGTAGCATGCTGCCTGGTGCAAACTGATCTTCTTTAATATATTGTTTCATTTCAGAAACAGTTACTTGTTCTAATTTCTTTTGATCTGGTTTTTGATAATTTACATAAACATTATCTACGCCAGTCAAGACAATTAAAAGATCTGCGTTGATGATTTCAGCTAATTTTTCAGAAGCAAAATCTTTATCAATTACCGCTTCACGGCCTTCTAAACCTGTTTTAGTTTCAACAACAGGAATTCCGCCACCACCAACAGAGATAGTTACGACACCTTGTTCTACCAAACTTTCAATTACGCGTGCTTCTTTAATAGAAAGTGGTTTTGGTGAAGCAACAACTTTACGCCAGCCACGGCCTGCATCTTCTTTGAATGTAACGTTGCCAGCCGCCATTTGTTGGTTGGCTTCTTCTTCAGTAAAGAATGGACCCACGGGTTTACTTGGATTATTAAAAGATGGATCATCTTCTGCAACAATCACTTGTGTCACTAAAGAAACAACATCTTTATCAATGCCTTTTTCTTTTAAGATTGAACCCATTTCATTTTGTAACCAGTAGCCGATTGAACCTTCAGTCATTGCTACACAAGTGTCTAAAGGCATAGCTGGTGTTTTTTCAGAGTCAGCAGCTGCTTGTTGAATCAATAAGTTACCAACTTGCGGACCATTACCATGAGAGATGATTAATTCATCCCCTTGTTCAATAAATTGTACCAAATATTTTGCTGTTTCTTTTAATGCATGTTGTTGTGCTTGTGCGCTTGCATCGTCAGATAAGATTGCATTGCCGCCCAAAGCTACAACGACTTTCCGTTTTGCCATAATTATCGCTCCTCGTAAGAATTTTCGACAGTTTTTAGAAACACCAAAACAAGCCAGCTCTTTTGACAGGCAAAAGGCTCAAAGAACTGACTCGTCTTAGTTAAAGTAGGTTTTTAATTTAGTAGCGATTAAGCGCGTGGAATGAACAGATTACCTAATGTTGCAGCCATGATAGCTTTGATTGAATGCATACGGTTTTCTGCTTGATCAAATTGACGAGCATATTTAGAACGGAATACTTCATCAGTAACTTCCATTTCAGTGATGCCAAATCTTTCTTTCATTTGTTCGCCATAGACAGTGTTAGTGTCATGGAATGCTGGTAAGCAGTGCAAGAAGATTAAGCGATCTGTATTATGTGTTTTTTCAATCATTTCCATGTTGATTTGGTAAGGACGCAATAATTTGATACGTTCTTCAAATTTGTCTTCTTCACCCATTGATACCCAAACATCTGAGTACAATACATCAGCGCCATCAACGCCTTTATCAACATCGTCTGTAACCATTAATTTAGCACCAGATTTTTCAGCAAATTCTTGTGCCATTTTTTGAATTTCTTCTTCAGGTTGTAAATCTTTTGGTGCTACGATACGTACGTTTGTACCTAAAATTGCACCTGTTACCAATAATGAGTTTGCCATGTTGTTACGGCCATCACCACAGTAAGCTAATGTAATATCTTCAACAGTTCCGAAGTTTTCTTGAATTGTTAAGAAATCGGCAATCATTTGTGTTGGATGCCATTCATCTGTCAAACCATTCCATACTGGAACGCCTGAAAACTCAGCCAACTCTTCAACCATTTTTTGGCTGAATCCGCGGAATTCAATCCCGTCAAACATACGGCCCAATACTTTGGCAGTATCTTCAGTAGATTCTTTTTTACCTAATTGGATATCATTTGCTCCAAGATATTCAGGATGTGCACCTAAATCAATTGCAGCTGTAGTAAATGCAGCGCGGGTACGAGTAGAAGTTTTTTCAAATAATAGAGCAATATTTTTGCCTTCTAAATAGTGATGTGGAATACCGCGTTTTTTAAGATCTTTCAAATGTTCAGAAAAATCGATTAAATATTGAATTTCTTCTTTTGTAAAATCTTTTTCTGCTAATAAGCTTCTGCCTTGGAATACTGATTCTTTCATAAGTTGAGCTCTCCTTTAGTTAAATTTCACTTGGTCCGCTAAGGCAGCTTAAAGCTGCCCGCAGAACCAATTCATACCTTTATTTTTTTAAATCTTCACGTACTAATGGTTGACTCATGCAACGAGGACCACCACGACCGCGTGATAATTCTCCTGAATGGATTTCTAACACTTTGATACCATAGCTACGCAAAATTTCGTTTGATACATAGTTACGATTATACGTTACCACTACACCTGGTGCAATTGCTAAAGTATTTGAACCATCATTCCATTGTTCACGAGGTGCAACGATTGCATCGCCATCACCCGTTGGAATTAATACTAAATCATCTAAGTGTAATAAATCTTTTAATGTGCCGTGTAAGTCATTTGTTTGTGTGATTGTAATATCATCACCATTTGGTTCTAAGATAAAGCAATCGATTTTACCGTCAGCATCTTGAATAGCTGGATGAATAGTAAATTTGTCATAATCAACCATTGTAAATACAGTATCCAAGTGCATCATAGCGCGATTATTTGGAATTTTAATAGCTAGAACTTTTTCAAAGCCAGCGTTTTTAGCAAACATATTACGAGCCAATTTTTCCAAAGTTTTAGCACTTGTTCGTTGTGAAATACCAACAGCCAATACTTCATGACTAAGAACTAATTCGTCCCCGCCTTCGATATGTCCTTCAGCTTCGCGATCTAACCAAACATCAACTTTACCAGCAAAACGTGGATGATGTTTTAAGATATATTCTGTGAATAGTGATTCACGACGACGCGCTTCAAAAGTCATTTTGTTAACAGTCATCCCGTTACCAATTGAAGCAGAAGGGTCGCGTGTGAAGTATAAGTTAGGCATTGGATCCATATAAAATGGATATTCATCATCAGCAGATAAATCTAGTAATGAACGAGATTTAACGTCGATTTCTTTTGTGCGAACACCTGCCATGATTTTATCAACCATGTCTTGTGTATCCATGCTTAGTAAATATTCAAACAAGCCTTGACGTACTGTTGCAGAATCAATATGAGATTCATCTAAAATGCGATTTAAAAATTCTTCTTTCACATTCCCAGCATCAATTGCTTCTGTTGATAATTTTTCTAAATAAAGTGTTTCTGCCCCATTGTCTTGTAATACTTTGGCGAACTCGTCATGCTCAGCTTGGGCATTTGGCAAATATGGAATATCATCAAATAGTAAACGATCCATAATGTCTGGAGTTAAGTTTTCAACTTCTACGCCAGGTCTTTTCAATAGAACAGTGTTCAGTTTTCCAATTTCGGAAAACACGTGAATTGGTTTGTCCATTTTTTATTGCCTCCTTGTTATTGATTACATTAATAGATTAACCCTTAAAAGAAAGGGTTTTCAAATTTATTCGGCATTACAAACGAGAAATATTTCACATTATATTGGTTGTTATTTATATTTACCCGTATAACGGATAAAACAATCATAACAAGGACTATATTTATTCATTTTTAACAAAAAAAAAATATTTATTCATTTGTATTTTTTTTTTGCATATAAAATTATTTTCTTTATTATCAATGATTATTAAAGTTGAAAACGCATACTTTTTTATCGTTTTGTATATTTTCGATATACACCAAGACCTTTTATTCATTTTTATCAATTTCTTTCAATAAAAATTCGAATTAGAATTCTTCATTATTTTTTTGTAGTCAAACCCCCTTTTACAACGAGTTCGCTCTTTACAAAGCCTTAGAAAAAGGCAACAATATAAAATAGAGAAAAAAAGAGCAAAAAGGAGTTAGTCAGTTATGTATGCGGATAAAGTAGATTACCAATTTTCTCGTCTAAGATACCAAGCAGATTTTGAACATCTCACTGAGGAAGAATTCCAACTTTTAAAAGCAAATGTATTATTGCGTTCTTATAAAAAGGGACAAGTTCTTTTTGATGAAGGAGATGCCAGAGATCGCCTTTATTATGTAATAGAAGGTCTAGTTAGAATTGAACGATATGATGAAAGTGCTACTTATTACTATTATGATTATGTTTCAAACAACAGCGTTTTTCCCTTAGGCGGCGTATTTGAAGCAGAAGTCTATACACACAGTGCACAAGCCATGACCGATATTGAAACTTTCTATTTTCCGACCCAAATCTATGAACAAATTTGTCAAAAAAATAATGAGCAATTACTTTATCTTATTAAAAAGCAAAATAAAATTATCGAAAGCCATCAATTAAGGCTACAAACCGGTCTAACTTCAAATGCCCATGACCGCGTGACGCAAAATCTCTACATATTAAAGCGAGAATTAGGACAACAAGAATCTAAAACAAAAGTCACGATTCCTTTTCCAATTACCTTAAAAGAGCTTGCCGTCAATAGTGGTACAACGCGCGAAACAGCCGGTCAAGTGATTAAAAAATTAAAAGAAAAAGGATTCATTGACTACGATAAAAAGATTTTTACTTTTTATGAAGATGCAATCAAGTAAATTTTAAACAAAAAAACGGACACCTAGCATGGGCTAAGTGTCCGTTTTTAAAGAAATAAAGTCAGAAAGAGTCATCTTACAATTATTTGATTTCATTTCCCCCAAAAATCCATCACCTTCAAGAAAATCACTCTTTCTTGACTACACTGGTATTGTATCTCTTTTTTCATTATTATTTTTTCAAAGTCAAGCACGCTTAAAAACATATTTTGAAAAAATATTAGGCTAATGCCAAACCAGGCTTAGCATTTAATCGATAATCACTAATATTTTGTTTTCTTAGCTCCACATGAGCCGCTGCTCCAATCATCGCTGCATTGTCCCCACATAAACGCAAAGGCGGTACAATCAGTTCGACCCCAGGAACTTTTTTTGGTAACTCTTCACTTAATTGTTCCCGCAAGCCTTGATTAGCCGCTACCCCGCCAGCAACTACTAATTGTTTAACCGGCCAATTTTGGCATGCTTTAATAGTTTTTGTAGTCAAAACATCAATGACACTAGCTTGAAAACTAGCCGCTAAATCTTCTTTACTTAATTCTGTCCCTTTTTGATTGGCATTGTGAACTAAATTAATAAAGGAACTTTTTAAACCACTAAAACTAAAATCATAATTATCGTCATGAATCATCGCTCTAGGAAAATTAAATGTATCATTGCCCAGATGTGCAAGAGCATCAATTTCTTTGCCACTGGGATAAGTTAAGCCCAATACGCGACCAACTTTATCATAAGCTTCTCCTGCTGCATCATCCCGTGTTTCTCCGATAATTTCATAAGCTCCATCATCTGCCATATAGACAAGCTCTGTATGCCCACCACTCACTAGTAAAGCCATCAAAGGAAATTGCAATGGTTTTACTAAACGGGCAGCATAAATATGTCCTGCCATATGATTCACTGGGATTAAGGGTAATTGATGTGCCCAAGCAAAAGCTTTAGCAGCTGCTATTCCAATTAGTAGTGAACCTACTAAACCCGGCCCATAAGTTACTGCAACTGCAGTTAAGTCTGCTGGTTTTACTTGGGCCTGTGCTAAAGCATCCTCTAGGCAAAGCGTAATTTGTTCCACATGATGACGGCTAGCAACTTCTGGCACCACACCGCCAAAACGTTGGTGACTTTTAATTTGAGAAGCGACAATATTACTTAATATTTCATGGCCATCTTTAATCACAGCCACACTTGTCTCATCACAGCTGCTTTCCACAGCCAAAATTAATTCAGCATTCATATTATTGCATTGGCCCCACTTTCTTTAACATAATCAAGGCATCTTCTACCGGATTTTGATAATAATCAGCCCGTCGACTAATAACTTCATAGCCATGAGCTAAATATAAATTTTTAGCAGAAAAGTTTCTAACCCGCACTTCCAAAAAAATCTGGTTAATCTTGGGAACTTTATCCACTAATTTCATTAAAATACCACCATATCCTTTATTTTGTGCTGTAGGATGGACTGCCAGGTTAGCAATTTCAATTTCATCAACAACTTTTTGATAAGCTAAAAAAGCGACAATCTTTTCCTTTTCTTCTATTACAAAGTAATGGGTCAAATCATTTTTTAAATCCGTTAAGTACTGCTCTTTTTTCCAAGGACTTCCCGTTTGATAGGCAGCCTCTGCCAAGTTATACAATGAATCGGCCAATTCCGTCAAGTTGTAGTCATTTTTTTCTTTAATCTTAAAATCACTCAATGTATTTCACCATATCTAAAGCATCTTCGTTTGTTTGATCGTAGTAAGCTGTCTTGATAGCCCGGGAAACATAACCTAATTTCCGATAAAGACGCTGAGCATCTCGATTGCTCAAACGCACTTCTAAAGACATCGTTACACATCCATGCTTATGGGCAAAGGATTCTAATTCTTGTAATAAAAAAGTGCCAATACCCACGCCTTGAAAATCTGGGTCAACAGCAATATTGGTGATATGCGCATCATTACCAATAATGCGACAGCCCCCAAAAGCAATTAAAGTTTCATTTTCCACACACAAATATAAATGAGGTAAAGGTGAAATTAACTCCGTCAAAAAAGCCGATTTAGTCCAAGGTAATTTTCCATGATAAACTTTTCTTTCCACAGCTAAAAGTGCTTTAATATCTTCATTTGTCACTTCGCGAACAAGCCACTCCGCATGGTCGGGATAAGACTGTGAGGAATAACCGGCTGATTTAAAAGGCGGTTTAGGAAAAAGTGCTTTAAATTTTTTCAACATAATTCTCGTCCCCAGTCCAATCTTGATGGGCTGCTATCCACTTTTCTTCTGCTTCTACACGTTTCAAATACAACGGCAAAAAAGCATGAATGTTGGCAACAGGTTCTTTTTTTGATCCCAATTCTGCTAATACGGCCCCGCTAGGAAGTTGCCAATGAGGAATATGATTTATCTTGGCTTGGGGTAACATTTCATTGATCTGATCCAAAAATTTTGCAGTATCTTCCCCCACAAATAAAATATCACTTTCATCAGCTAATTGTTGCACTAAATCAGTGAGAGCAATATGAGTGTCTGCTTTGATATTTTGCAGTTCATTTTTATGCCACTTATAAAGCCCAGTGTATACATTATTTCTTCTTGCATCAAACAAAGGAACAATAACGCCAGAATAGTTGCGGCAGTTTGCCGCTAATAAAGCAAGACTAGAAACACCAACTAACTCGCAATGTAGCGTGTCTGCCAATGTTTTTGCGGTAGTCACCCCGATACGCAGTCCGGTGTAGGAACCAGGTCCTTGGGCTACGACAATGCGATCAATGTCCTGTGGTGTTAATGCTACTTTTTCCATTAAGTCAGCAATCGCGGGCATTAAAGTTACGCTATGGTTTTTATTAACATTGGTCGTGATTTCTCCTAACAAATTATTTTTGTCCATCACGCTGACAGTTAATGTTTTATTTGATGTATCAAATGCCAATATTTTCACAGGGCTATCCTCTCCTTTAACTCTAATGTATTTTACCACAATTTTAAAAAAGTTAAACACAAGCTTATAAAAAGTAAGCAAAAAAATGTTAGCGTAGAAAATAAGATTCTGCGCTAACATTTTACTATTTTGATATTAATGTCGATTCTCTTAAAATCAATTTAGTCCCAATGGTAATTTTTCGCGGTACAGGGGCTTCATCTTTTTCAATTTGCGTCATTGTTTCTAAAGCCAATTCTCCCATCCATTCAGTTGGAACTTGAATAGTAGATAATGCTGGTGTGACATATTTTGCCACACTAACATCGTTAAAACCAATAACCGAAATATCTGCCGGTACAGTTAAACCCGCTTCATGAATTGCTTTTAAAGCGCCAACTGCCATTGCGTCACTTGCGGCAAACAAGGCACTGGGGCGTTCTTTGGTCGTTTGCAAGAACTCTTTTACTGCCTGATATCCCCCCTCAACGGTAAAATCACCGGTAATTTCAAATTGCGGCTTTAAAAGTCTTAATTGCTGTAATCGTTCCTTAAATAAGGCCAAGCGAGGATCTTTAATTTCATTATGAAAATCTTTTGTGAACTCGACTCCTGCTAAAATCGCAATTTTCTCATGTCCTTCTTTGATGAAGTGATCAATAACTAAATCTACGGCCTGGCGAAAATCAACGACTAAAGAATCAAAACCAGCAGACATTGCATCATAATCGACAAATAAAAGCGGCTGTGCCATTTTCTTTAACATTTTAATGTGTTTTGCATCAAATTTACCTAATGCAATAATACCGTCTGTTTTTAAGCCTGAAAGTTCTGATAATGACTCTTTTACCAAGTGAATGTTTAATTCTTCGGCTTTTCTTTCAATTCCCAAACGAATGGCCAAATAATATAGATCTGCTAACTCTTCTTCATCGTTATACCATTGCACTAACCGGATAACTTGTTCCGCCTTTTTTTGTTTATTTTTATATTTCGTATAGTTTAAAGCTTCAGCAGCTTCAAATATTTTTCGTTTGGTATCTTGTCCAACTGCTAGACCCGTATCATAATTTAAAACCCGAGAAACAGTGGCGGAAGAAACATTAGCTTTTTTTGCAATATCTTTAATTGTCGCCATTTTACACCTCCTTAGATTTTTCAAAGTGTTTCGTAAAATCAACTAAACCTGCTAAGCTTTCATCTTATTTATCTTTATCGGGAATATTCAAATATTGTCAATTTTTAAAGAGTAGCAGCAAAACGTAAAAAGGCATTTTGTCCAACAACATCCCGTTTAAAGACACCGGCGTCTTCTAAGACACGGGCAAAAATTTGACCTACTTCTTCACGAATGACTGCCATGGCATTTTCTTTTTTAAATTCGTGGCGCAACATCATTTCATCTGCCCATACTTTATGATATGCCGCTATTTCATTTGGCATATTTAATACATATTTTTCGACTTCTAACAACTCAGGTAATAAGCGGGGGGGTAATACTGCTAGCCCCATCACTTCAATCAGTCCAATATTTTCTTTTTTAATATGTTGCACATCCGGATGGGGATGAAAAATTCCGTCTGGAAATTCCGCTGAAACATTATTATCCCGTAAAACTAAATCCACTTCATACAATTCACCATTTTTTCTCGCAATCGGTGTAACTGTGTGATGGGCGGTTCCGTCTTCACTATATGCTTTTATCGATACACTTTCATCTGAATACTGCTTCCAAGCTTGCAAGATATACTCACAGGCATTAATCATTTCATTTTTATCCATTCCTTGCAGACGTATGACTGATAATGGCCATTTAACAATTCCCGCTTTAATATTTTTGAAAACACTCAAGCTAATTTCTTTTTCAATTGGGGCTTTGGCCATAGCAAAAGTATGCTTTCCACCTTGATAATGGTCATGGGATAAGATGGATCCGCCGACAATTGGCAAATCTGCATTGGAACCCACAAAATAATGTGGGAAAACCTCAATGATACTTAACAGCCGTTCAAAAGTTGCTCGACTAATTTTCATAGGACGATGCTCTTCTGACAAGATAATGCAATGTTCATTATAGTAAGCATAAGGTGAATACTGAAATCCCCAACTCTCCCCATTTAAATTCATTCGAATAATGCGATGATTGGTACGGGCTGGATAATCCACGCGGCCTTTGTAGCCTTCATTTTCCATACACAGCATACATTTAGGATAGTTAACTGTTGCCACACTGCGCATAGCAGCAATTTCTTTGGGATCTTTTTCTGGTTTTGAAAGATTGATAGTAATTTCCAAATTACCATATTCTGTTTCTGCAGGGAAAACGACATTCTTAGCAATGGCTCGTGTTTTGATATAGTCATTTTCTTGACACAATTGAAAGAAATAATTGGTTGCATCTTCTGGCTGCTTCGCATAATGCTGGGCAAAAAAAGCATTGACTACCGATGGAGGTGGCGTTAAAAAGTCCATTAATTGCGCTTCTAATATTTCTTTTTGCGCTAGACTATCATCAATCACGCCATTTTCTTTTGCTTTAGCAATTAATTTATCTAATAATACCAGTGAACTTTCCGGCTGATTTTCAAAAACAACTTTATCCAGACTATCTTCACCAATTAATGCGATAATACGGTTTTGGAGATAGAGGCGATCTAATTCCATATAACCACCGGCTTGAATTGCTAAAGTTGTAAAATCTACCACTGCTTGGCTGATATCCATCATTTTACCCCCTAGTCTTCATAGCCATGAGGATGACTAACGTGCCAATCCCAAGCAGTTTTAATAATATCTTTAATATCTGTATAGGCGGGTTGCCATCCTAAAATTTCTTTTGCTTTATCACTAGAAGCTACCAACGTCGCCGGGTCTCCCGCACGACGTGGCGCAACTTTAGCGGGGATTTCTTTTCCTGTTACGAGTCTTGCTGCTTCCAACATTTCCTTCACAGAGTAACCATTATTACTACCTAAGTTAAAGACATTACTATCGTTTCCTGCTTTTAAATATTCCAAAGCTAAAATATGAGCAGCAATTAAGTCTTCTACTTGAACATAATCACGAATACAGGTACCGTCTGGGGTTTTATAGTCATCACCAAAAATTTGCAGGGCTTCTCTTTGGCCTAAAGCAACTTGTAAAATAATCGGGACTAAATGTGTTTCTGGATTGTGATCTTCTCCAATAGAAGCATCTGATTTTGCTCCGGCAACATTGAAATAACGTAATGCCACATATTTCATACCATACGCGTTATCGCACCATTTCATCATTTTTTCCATCATTAATTTACTTTCACCGTAAGGATTTTTAGGAGCTGTTTCAGCAGTTTCTTTAATCGGCACAACTTTTGGTTCACCATATGTTGCTGCAGTAGACGAAAAGACAATATTATTTACATTATTTTCCTGCATCACTTCAAGTAAAATTTGCATGCCATAAACATTATTATTAAAGTATTTCAAAGGTTTTTCGACCGATTCACCGACTAAAGAACTAGCAGCAAAGTGAATGACCCCTTCAATTTCTTCTTTTTGAAAAACATTTTCTAAAAAAGACTTATCCCGCACGTCCCCTTCATAAAAACGAGCCGCTTGGTGAATTGCTTGTCTATGACCTGTTAATAAGTTGTCAACCACGACAACATCATATCCTTTTGTAATTAACTGGTCCACAGCGTGGGAACCAATGTAACCTGCTCCCCCTAATACTAAAATTGACATAATAAAACCTCCAGCTTTTTATTTTAATTTACGGGCACCGTCATCAATACTCGCTTTGTAAATATCCGTATCGTATCCAATCTTTGCTTTGTATGTTGTTTTTACATTTTCAGTAAAATTCGCAAATGCACTTGCTTTAACTAATGCAATCGCACAGCCACCAAAACCTGCTCCTGTCATCCGCGCACCTAATACACCTGTTTGCGCTTGAGCGGCCGCAACCAAAGTATCCAATTCGCTGCCTGTTACTTCATAATCATACTGCAATGATTTGTGAGATGCATTCAATAATTTGCCAAATGTGGCTAAATCACCTTTGACTAAGGCAGCTTTTGCCTTCTTTGTCCGTTCATTTTCAGTTACAGCGTGTTTTGCTCGTTTAATTAAAGTTTCATCCCCAATTAGATTTGTATTACTCAAAAATTCTTCTTCTGATAATTCACCTAATGATTGGATCGATAATTTAGTTTGCAAACGGCTTAAAGCATCTTCACATTCACTACGTCGTTCGTTATATTTTGAGTCGGCTAGTTCACGGCGCTTATTGGTATTCATAATAGCGACCACATAATCTCCAAATTCTGCTGGCACCATTTCATATTCCAATGTATTGGTGTCCAATAAAATAGCATGATCTTTTTGTCCCATCCCTATTGCAAATTGATCCATAATCCCGGAATTCACACCAATAAATTTATTTTCTACGCGTTTACCCGTTTGAACCAATTCAATCATTTTAACATCAAGTTGGAATAAATCTTTCAAAATAACACCAGTTAGCAGTTCAATCGATGCCGAAGATGAAAGTCCCGCCCCATTTGGAATAGTACCATAAAAAAGAATTTCCATGCCACTTTCAATGGCAAAGCCATCACTTTTTAAAAAGCGCACCATCCCTTTTGGATAGTTAGTCCAGTCGTGTTCCTTTTTAAATTCTAAATCATCAATAGAAAATTCAATAATTCCTTTTTCAGAAAAATTTTCTGAATATAGCCGCACTTTTTTATCATCTCGTTTACGCGCTAAACCATATGTTCCAATTGTAATTGAAGCAGGGAAAACATAACCACCATTATAATCTGTATGTTCGCCAATTAGATTAATTCGCCCAGGAGCAAAGTACTCCCCACTTGCTTGTCCGCCAAATTTTTCATTAAAAATTGTTTGCAACTCTTTCTCCATCAAAAACACCTCGTCTATTTATTTAGTAAATTTATTATAATTTATTTACTAAACTTTTTCAAACTTTTTTTATATAAAGTCAAGAGTAATACGTTGGAAAAAAAGAAGCAAAAAGGCTTATAACTTTTATTTTTAGATAACTTGTTACATAATATAATAAAAGCATGAACGGAGTGATTGAGATGAAAAAATTTGTATCTGGTGTTTTAGTGGGTACGTTAGCTACTGTTGCAGCTGCCGGTGCTTTTGTTACCGCGGTTAAAAAACAAGTTATCGATCCAATTGATGAAAAAGAAGCAATGATTGAAGAAAATCGAAAAAAAGCGATGCGTAAACGCGTTGCACGTTAAAAAAGCACACCCAATGGGTGTGCTTTTTTAACAGGTAAAGGGACGATACAATTTTTAGCAAGGAATAATGCCGTTATACCACGGTTGTTGCGATTTAGCCTCACAAATTAGCTCTCTACGGCAATAAGTCGTCTAGATAAGATGCTAAAATGATTGCTTGATTATGGGATGAATCTTTTGCTCCATATAATAAAGTAACAGACTCTTTTTCTTCTATCAGATTTAACAGCTTCTTCACCACGTTTTTATTTGGCTCTGCTTGTAATTCCGCTAAATACCGCTTCTTAAATTCCTCAAATTTTAACGGATCATGATGAAACCACTTTCTTAAATCGGTGCTAGGAGCAATCTCTTTTAACCAAAGGTCTATATGCGCATCAACTTTCTTTATTCCCCGCGGCCAAATGCGATCTACTAAAATTCGAAAACCATCACTTTTTTCATAATCGGCATAAATTCGTTTAACTTTGATCAACAGTTTCCCTTCTTTCTAATTCTCTACATGTGACACATATACTTATACTAATATTATACCCGTTTTCTTTTAATAAAAAATGTTTCCTGTCCTTTCCTTAACTGTAAAAGATGTGCTTTTCTACATCAAATTAGACTGTTTTTTAATTTTAACATCAATAAAAAACCTTCTTAGGAAAAGGAACGCTAAAAATAGCCAGTAGCTTTTTGCTACTGGCTATAATTAAGAGGAAGATTACGTAGCGCTGCTTATTTCACAGCCCCTTCTGCAACACCTTTGATGATTTGTTTTTGCATAATAAAGTAGAAAATTACAACTGGCAAGACTGCAATTACTAAGCCTGCCAATGCTAAATGCCATTGTTTTGTATATTGTCCGAAAAAGAAGAACATCTTCAATGGAATCGTTTGAGTTTCAGGCGAATTAATTACTAATGATGGTAATAGATAGTCATTCCAAATCCACATCGTATTCAATACAGCCACAGTCACCGTTGTCGGTTTTAGCATTGGGAAAATCACATGCCAAAACACTTGGAATCGAGAAGCGCCATCGATAATCGCTGCTTCATCCAATGCCTTAGGAATTGATTTTAAAGCACCATGATATAAGAAAATAGACATGCTACCACCAAATCCAAGATACATAAAGATAATTCCGACTTGATTTAACATTTGTGCTTTACCAAAAAGCGAGACTAATGGAATCATAACAGATTGAAATGGTACTAACATGGCTGCAACAAAAGCCATGAAGATAATTCCACTCAATTTACTTTTCGTCCGCTCTAGCGCATAGGCACACATTGCAGAAAAAATAATGATGACAATCACGCTGACAACCGTAATCAATAATGAATTAAATAGTGTTTTTAAAAAGTCTAATTGTTGAAACGCTTCTGGATAATTATCCCAAGTAAAGTTTTCTGGAATTTTTAAAGGATTCGTAAAAATTTCTTGTTTCGATTTGAAAGAGTTCGAAATCATTAGATAAAAAGGTACAAGCCAAACTAGTCCTAAAAGCAGTCCTAAAACGGCACGTAAAAGTTGACTTTTTGTCATATTTTTCATTATGCTTCGACCTCTTTTCTTTTTGTAACATAAACTTGTGTTAATGAAATAATCGCAACAAATAAGAAGAATACAACTGCTTTAGATTGCGCATACCCCATTTTATTTTCCACAAATGCAGTATTGTAGATATTCATAGCTACCATTTGCGTTGAATTGTAGGGCCCACCATTTGTTAAAGATAAGTTTTGGTCATACAATTTGAAACAGTTAGAAAGTGTCATAAATAAACTAACTGTGAAACCAGGCATAATTAAAGGAAAGCGTACATTCCAAAATTTTTGCCAAGGTGTGGCGCCATCCAAATCTGCTGCTTCTAACAACGATTCGTCTACCCCTTGTAAATAGGAGATGTAAATGACCATAATATAACCTGACATTTGCCAGCACATGACAATAACCATTGCCCAAAAACCAGTTTGAGTAGTTGACAGCCATGTCTTTAAGCCCGGATTACCAAAGAAGTCCCCCATGGCAGAAAATGCATTAATGAAAATAAATTGCCAAATAAAACCTAAAATCAAGCCACCAATCAAATTAGGCATAAAGAAAATTGTCCGTAATAGATTAGCACCTTTAAATTTGCTTGTCACCAGTAGTGCCAAGCCTAACCCAATGATGTTAATTAACACAATCGAAACAACAGCAAATTTTACGGTAAACCAAATTGCATTGCGAAAACCTTCATCATGGATCAATTTTTGATAATTTTCAATGCCAACAAAATTTCCTCTGGCAACGGCATCCCAATCGGTAAATGAATAATAAATACCATATAAAAATGGTACCACGACAACTAAAATAAGTGCGATTACAACTGGTGCTGCAAATAAATAAAACCACATCTTCCTTTGATGTTTCATACGCTAACTCCCCCTTATAAGAGAAAACACGAGAGAGCTTCAGATTCTCCCGTGTTTTCAATGTAAGCTTAATTATTTCCGTTCGTCTGCCCATTTATCTTGCGCAGATTTAACAACTTCATCCCAAGATGCATCACCAGCAACATATTTTTGAATTTCGGCGCCTAAAGTTTGTTCGCCCCATCCAGCTGGATAGCCCATGAATACCCAACCAGTTGTGTTACCGTCTGTATAATAAGTATAAACATCTTTTGAAAGTGGATCAGAAATTTTATCAGTATCGTAGCCTTTATACGCAGGTACAAATTTGAAGTCTTCTAAAACAATCTTCTTACCTTCATCAGAAGTATATAGATAGTCTAAGAAATCTTTAGAAGCTTTGATTTCTTCATCACTTGCATTTGGATTAACACCCCAATACATTGGTACGCCAACTGGAATTGTTCCTTCTGTTACACCATCAATTGGAATTGGTAATAAACCGATATTTTTATTCGCAAGATCTTTATTAATACCTTCAATTGTTGGATATACCCAGTTACCTTGTTGTGTCATTGCAACTTTTCCATTTGAGAATAATTGCTCAATTTGTTGTGAATAATCTAAACTGTTAGTAGGTTGAACAGAGTATTTATTGCTAATATCAAGATATTTTTTAAATTGATCACCATATTTAAATTCTACAGTTTTAGATTCATACGCTTTCATTACATCGTTATCAAACTCTGCATTTAAGAAAGCATTTGATCCATGTAAACCTGTAATCCATTGTTCTTTTGCAGCTAATGCAAATGGTGCATCAATCCCTAACTCACTTTTTTTGCTATCTAAAGTTTTAGCCGCAGTTTCTAAATCGTCTAATGATTTAATTGTTGACGCATCAATACCAGCTTTTTCAAAAATTTCTTTGTTGTAAAGGACACCATAACCTTCAATGTTGTATGGTAAACCTAGAACTTTTCCATCTTTTGTAGCACCTGTTAAAGTACCATCTAATGCTTGTTTAGCAGATTCTGTATCACTTAAATCAGTTAAGCTATCTACCCACATGTTCACATCTTCTGGTCCACCAATATTATAAATATTTGGTTCGTTACCAGATGAGAATTTTGATTTTAGGGCTGCGCCATAATCTGAACCGCCACCAACTGTTTCAACATTAATCTTAATGTCTGGATTTTTTTCTTCATACTCTTTGGCTAGCTTTTCAAACTGATCTTTGAATTCTACTTTAAACTGAAAAATATCGATTTCAGTTTGGTCTGATGAGCCACCACTGTTGCCACTTACACTGTCGCCTGAATTTCCACACGCAGCAATAGTTAATGCTACACCAGATAGTAACAATCCTGCGCCCACTTTTTTCCAAAATCCCTTCATTTCTGAATCCTCCTTCATATTGTCCCTTATTTCTTATTACATTTATATTATGCAATCGTTTTCTTTTTAAATCAATAGTTTATCTGTTTGTTACCGGTAACAAAATATAAATAACATTATTTGATTTTTTAAAATGCGATAAAAACAACGATATCAACAATGCAACCGATTGCTTTAAGTATGTATTTATTTGCGCTGTGTCCTAGTTTTTCCATTATTTTTCATCCACAATAAAAATCAGAATGCAACAACTAAATATTTAGGTTGAAGCTATAAATTTTCAAACATTCTTTTTGTACAGAAACCATCTTAATTGAACAAAAAGCAACCCCATGATTAGCTTTTTAACTAAGGAAGTGGAGTTGCTTTACTTAAACCTTTATTTTGACTTTTGATTTCAAAATTTTCTTAACGAGTAGACTCTCGAACAACTAATTCAGGTAAAAAACGACGATATCCTTGCGTTTGTCCATTTTCCTCAATTTTTTTAACAAGCATCTCACCACAAGCTTCCCCCATTTTTATAATGTCTTGTTTCATTGTCGTCAGTTTAGGGGAACTGACCTGATCAAGAAAGACACCGTCAAAGCCAATAATACCAAAATCTTCTGGCACTGCTCCTCCACAATTTATTAAAGCGCGCTCAATCCCGATTGCCAGACGATCAGAAGAACAAATGAAACAAGTATTTTCTTTAAAAGACCCCCAGTGTTCTTCGATAAAAATTTCACTTTGGGTGGAACGATTTTGCAGTCGAAAAATTTTGGGGGACAAATTATTTTCTGCCATAACATCTAAATAACCTTCTTCTCGCTCATGGGCAAAAGGTTCCGCAACATCAATACCTACAAAAATCAAATTTTCATAACCGGCTTTTAACGCATATTTCGTTGCCGTCGCCGTTCCGTAACGGTTATCACTATCAACAAAGTCAATATCTTGATTATTTTCTCCAAATAATATGACTGGTTTTGTTAAGGTATGGATCCAGTCAAAGTCTTGACTTCGTACACCAGTCAAAATATAACCATCACAAGAGCCATGATCGATACCGTTACTAGTAACTAATTGTAAAGAATAATGTGCTTTGCCCACAGCACGGGCAATTCCCATCAACAAATTCATATAATAAGGTTCTGTTGTATCTAGTTCTTCTAAAATATATAATTTTATAATTTGAGAGCGATTTGAGACTAACGCTTTTGCAGCAATATTAGGATGATAGTTCAACTCTCCCATTGCCTGATAAACTAATTTTTTAAGCTCATTTGTTACTTGCTCGGGATGATTTATTACGCGAGAAACAGTCATTTTCGATACATTTGCAAGTTTTGCAACATCAGATAGAGTAGCCATTTTATCTCCTTTAAGTTAACGCTTAGCAGTAAAGCTATATTTTATTATTTTTTATATGTACTATTTACAGTTTAACAAAAAAAACTGCACCGGAGAATGCCCCGCTGCAGCTTAAAATTAATTTTTCTTTTTTACTTTACCTTCCCAACCTTGGTAGCCACCTTTAAGCAGATAAAGGTTCGTATATCCCGCTTTTCGTAATTTGTTTGCGGCCCGCACTGCAATAGCACGTTTTTGATCGTAAATATAAACAGGTTGGTCTTTACGAATACTACCAATTGAGTTTTTTAAAACAGAATAAGGAATATTTCGAGCCCCTAAAATATGACCAGCATCAAACTCATCTTTTTCACGCACATCAATTATTTGAGCTTTTCGCATCCCGTCACGAAATGTTTCTTGATCAATGGTCGTGGCAGATTTTTTTGCCATTATCCGGATATATAGTTCATTAATCCCGATTCCTAATAAAATGGCAATTAAAACAATATCAATAATAATAATGGGAGACATTTTTTGCTTTCCTTCCTACTTTACAAAATCTAATGCTAATGAAGCAGCTCCAATAACGCCCGCTTCATTACCTAATTGTGCTAATTTAATACTTGTACTTTCAGTTACTTGTGGGAAAGTGAACTCAGCAAAGTATTTTTCTACACGACTGCGCAAAAATTCACCTGCAGCAGAAACACCACCACCTAAAACAATTGCTGATGGATTTAAAGTGTTGCCTAAATTACCACAGGCCAAACCTAAGTAAAAGCAAACTTTGTCCACTACCATTAAAGCAAACTGATCTCCGGCTTCAGCGTATTCAAAAACGTCTTTAGAAGAGATATCATAACCTTCATCCAGCTGCGCTTTTAATTTAGAATCTCCCGCATATTCTTCTGCTAAATGACGCGCAACGCGTACAACACCTGTAGCAGAAGAAACTGTTTCTAAACAACCTTTTTTACCACAGGTACACATGAAACCATCAGGATCAACCGTTACATGTCCGATTTCACCGGCACAGCCGGCTACACCATGCAATAGATGTCCTTCGGCGATAATACCACCACCTACGCCAGTACCAAGGGTAATAAAGACTACATCTGGGTTATTCTCCCCTGCTCCTAACCATCGTTCTCCAAGCGCAGCAACATTGGCATCATTATCAATAGCAAAAGGAATAGTTGTTCCGGCTTCGATTTGTTCTTTAATAGGTTGTAAAGTTGTCCAGTTTAAATTATAGGCCCCAATTACTGTACCAGCTTTACGATCTACACTGCCAGGAGTTCCCATTCCAATTCCGACAAAATCTTCTGGTTTCATATTGTATAAAGCTAAATGATGATTAATAGATTCCACAATTTCTGGTACGATATGGCTACCTTCATCTAAAATGTTGGTTTCGATACTCCACTTTTGTTGAATTTCTCCTTCAGTGGTTAAGATCGCAAACTTTACAGTTGTCCCCCCAAGATCAATTCCAATAATTTTTTTGTCCATGTACAATTATCCTTTCTGTCGACTTTCTTCAATGCGATGTTCTCGTTTTAATATGCGCCAACAAGTTAAATATGTATCGTGGTCGATTAAGCGGCCATCGTACAATTTTTTTAATTCAATTAACATCAATTCGATATCATAGATACGCTTGCCAACATAAATATAAATACCAAAACGTTTAAACAACTGTTGAACATCGTAAAGAGTTTCCATTTAACACACTTCCTCGCATATTATACAGGCAATCCATATTTTTTTAAACCATATAAAAGACAAATCACTAAAAGAAATCCAAAAACAACACCTGAAATAATTCTAGTATGAATTGAAAAACGACCGTGATTTTGGGGTAAAGCTACAACATTCCCTAATAAAAGTCCGCCGATAATCCCGCCAATGTGTCCCCAAATATCAATAGAACGATCAAAAATTCCAAATAATAAGCTTAAGCCTACAAAAAGTGCAAATTGTCTGACCATGCCTTGAATGGCAGGATTATTCCGGAAATAATAACCCAGTAATAAGAAAGCTCCAAAGACACCAAAAATAGAAGTACTACTGCCAGCAGAACGAATTCCAGCATCATTAAAAGCGAAACTCACAAAGTTGCCCATCATACCACTTAGTATATATAAAATGAAGAATCGTAAGTGTCCATAAATAGCTTCAACCTGCTGGCCAATAAAATACAAAACAATAGAATTGACTGCAAAATGTGTAAGAGAAAAATGGATGAAAATCGGCGTAATAAAGCGCCAGTATTGATGGAAATAAGCGACAAAAGGCCCAAACATTACCCCACGAGCTTCAATTTGTAAGCTGGGAATAAACATCAATAAGTAAACAATAGTTTGAATAGCTAAAAAGCTATAGGTTACAATAGGACGATTCAACCAACGTTTCAACGTCAACTTCCATTCCTTATTCATAAAAAACCTCATTTCTAAAATCCGTAATTATTTTTGCTACCGGTATATCAAAATTTTCCGGCTGCCAATCATCGCGTATTTGTTCACCAAAAGCTAAACTCACCGTTGGTCCTTGAAAATCTTTTAAAAAGCGATCATAATAGCCGCCTCCAAAACCAATGCGATAACCTTCACTGGAGAAAATGAGACCTGGTACAATTAATAAATCAATTTCATCTTTGACAACTTTTTCAAATACTAAGGGCTCTTCTACCCCAAAACTAGAAAGCAAGTATTCTGTTTTTTCTGTGACAGGATGAAAAGTTAATATACGATCTTGCGGAGCTTTAGGTACTACTATTTTTTTTCCTTCTGCAAACGCCCGTTTAAAAATCGGCTGTGTATCTAATTCAATGCCAGTCGCCCGAATAACACCAATGCAAGTTGCCTTTTGCCATATCCGGCTAGAAAATAATAATTGTAAAATAATAGTTTCTTTTTTTTGTTTTCGTTGTTTATGCGAGGCAAGTTCTTGCAGTTTGGCAATTCCTTCTTTACGCAATATTTTTTTATCCAAGTGAATCGCTCCTTAATTTAGAAAACTTCTGCAAAAATAAGATTTGAAGTACCCAAACACTCATTTCTTCCAAAAGACTCTACTTGCATGGTATCGAAAAAGCAAAAAAATAGCAAACGCCGGATCAAAATTGACATTTATCTATTGCTGTTAAACAAAACAAGACCAGCAGTAAGTACAAAATAAGACTTACTATTTGGTCTTGTATTACCTGACTATTCAGTTTATGTGCGGGGCTTTTGCACCAGCAGAACCAAGAAATACGGTGCGCCACAAATTGCTATCATAACACCAGCAGGTAACTCACCACTAGTTAAGAGTATACGCCCGATTGTGTCAGCAGTTAAGACAATCAGAGAGCCGATAAGTAAACTTAATGGGAAACGTTGCGATGCTTGCCCTTTCAATAGTCTTTTTGTAATATGAGGCGCTAAAAGACCTACAAAAGCCAAATTACCACAAAAAGCAACGCAACTAGCTGCAATAGCCGCCCCTAAAAATAAAAAGCGAAGGCGAACTTTACGAACTTCAATCCCTATACTTAAGGCCTGTTCATCATTTAATTGCAACAAGTCCAAATAAGGTAATTGCACAAGCGTAATTCCAATTAAAAGCATTAACCAGCCGCATAAAATCAGAACATAACTCCAGTTTGCCCCCCACAAAGAGCCTGCTAGCCAATTGGTTACAAAACGATAGCGATCAGGCGCAACCTTAATTGTGCCCAATAAAGTTAAGGCACCAAAACCAGCATTTACAGCCACACCGGCTAAAAGTAGTTTGTCTAAAGCTAAAAAGGGGCCACTTTGATAAGCGATGCCATAAACTGCTAAAACCGCAACTAATCCGCCAATTAAAGCTAACAATGGCAATAAGAACCCATTTCCTTGGGCGAAAAAGCCGAGATAAATGAGAACAAAAAAACCAGCCCCACTATTAATTCCCAGTAAAGAAGCATCTGCCAAATCATTGCGCGTTACCCCTTGCAGCAAATAGCCTGCGGCACCTAGTCCTGCCCCTCCTAAAATTGCTAAAATTGTTCGCGGTAATCTTAACTCAAAAATAGTTAATTGCAAGGCATTCCCAGCTTCGCCAGTCACCACTACCAATATGTCAGATAAGTTCAAATTGTTGCGTCCAACTAAAATACTAGTGAAGAATAAAATAACTAATAAAATTGCAGCAAAACTATAAATATATTTCTTTTTCATGATTGGCTCCTCCAAATCCGAAAGAGTAGGAAAGGAACCCCGATAATTGTGATTAAAAGTCCTAAGGGCGTTTCAAACGGTGGATTTAATAAGCGGGCTAATAAATCTGCTAAAACCACAAATAACCCTCCGCCAAACCAAACTAATGGCAGTAGTCTATGGTAATTATCGCCTGTAAAATGACGCAACACATGAGGGACCATCAGGCCAATGAAACTAATTGGACCAACCAATGCGACCGCGATACCGGCTAAAAAAACAACTAAGATTAATGTGAATAATCGGATGCGTTCAGGTTTTTTCCCCAATGCCAAAGCAGTATCATCACCTAAAACCAATAAATTAATACCATTAGCTAAAAATAATAATCCACCAACAGCCATAAAATAAAGTAGCCAAACCTGGTGTAGTTGTTCCCAAGTAATGTTGGCAACTCCTCCCACAAACCAAAAAGCAATATCTTGTTGCAAATCAAATATCAGTCCTAATGCCTGACTAACAGCAGTAAACAAACTACTAATGGCAACTCCAGCTAAAACGAGGCGAGTTGGTGTGAATGACGTCACAGACTGGCGACTAACCAAAAATATTAAAAAAGCCGCTAAAAATGCACCAGCAAAAGAAAACCATATAGTTTGACTAATCGAAGCTTTTGGCAAAAAAACAAACACCAATGCTAATCCTAATGAAGCACCACTATTAATGCCTAATAGCCCCGCATCAGCCAACGGATTACGTGTAACTCCTTGCATGACTGCCCCACTTAAGGCAAATGCACTGCCAACCAAAAAAGCACCGATGATGCGAGGTAAACGTAAATTCACAATAATTTGTTGTCCTTGGTTCTGACTGTCAAAATGTAAAAAAGCATTCTTAATTTCCACAATCGAAATAGCGGCAGCTCCATTTGTTAAGGAAAAAAATAAAAGTAAAACAGACGCTAAAATCAAAAACAACCACACTATGCCCAAATGTCTAGACTTCATCTTCGCTCACCTGTAATTCATAGTTCATTAAGAGCGGTTTTTCAGTCTTAATATCCACCGTTAATTCTGCTTTGATTGCAAATAAGCGCGCCAAATTTTCTGTCGTCATAACATTTTGTGGTGTGCCCTTTGCGATAATTTCACCTTGTTTTAACCCAATTAAAATATCCGAAAAACGCGAAGCCAAATTTAAATCATGAATAGACATAACGATTGTTTTTTGATATTTTTGATTAATTTTTTGCAGTAACTGCAAGATTTCCAGCTGATGCGCTGGATCCAAAAAAGTTGTAGGCTCATCTAAAATGAGAATATCTGTATCTTGCGCTAACGCCATTGCCAACCAAACCCGTTGTCTTTGTCCTCCGGAAAGAGCTTGCAACGAGCGTTCAGTCAGCTTGGTCAATCCGGTTGCAGACAAGGCCCACTCAATGGCTTCCACGTCTTTTTGATCTAATTGACGCAATCCTTTTTGATAGGGAAAACGTCCATAAGAAACTAATTCTTTGACGGTTAATTCTAGATTTTGTTCGCTATTTTGGGCTAATAAAGCAATTTGCTGGGCGACTTCTTTTGTGGGGATTGTTTCAATACTGACACCGTTTAAGTTTACTACCCCTTTTTGTGGTTGCATAATGCGCGCCAATGTCTTTAATAATGTCGACTTTCCGCTGCCATTGGGTCCAATTAAACCAATTATTTTTCCTACTGGTAATTGAAGCGACAAAGAATCAATAATAATTTGTTTTTGATAACCCACCGTTATTTCTTTTGCTTCCAAGGTAGTCATAATAATTCTCTACTTTCATTGATAATGATTATCAATTATCGCTTTAATTTTTCAATTCGTCAATAGAAGTAAAAATTGATTTCATCGTATTTCTTAAAAAACCCAATTGACAAAAAGAAGAACTATGCTAATATTTTTAAATGATAATCATTCTCAATTAAATCGAGGAGAATTTTATTTTGGGGAAAAAGAAAGGATGTAATTATGAAAAAGTATCACAAAATTACCACGGGGTTATTGGTGTTAACGAGTCTTTTTTTATTTGCGGCATGTGGAACTAAAAAAAATGAGACTGTTAAAGAAGAAAATCGAACCCTTACAGATCAATTAGATCATAAAGTTGAAATTTCACAGCAACCAAAGCGAATTATTGGAAGTTATTTAGAAGACTACCTAGTGGCTTTAGACGAAAAACCAGTAGCACAATGGACTGTTGGTGGCGGGACACACCAAGATTATCTGAATAAGGAACTAAAAGATGTTCCCCTCATCAGTTATGACTTGCCATATGAAGATGTGTTGTCTTATGCGCCTGATTTATTATTAATTGAATCAAATGGGTTAGTGGAAGGCGGAAAATATGATAAATACGCCAAAATTGCCCCCACATATGTTGTAAAAAATGGAGAAAATATTACTTGGCAAGATAAATTAACAGATATTGCAAACGTCTTAAACAAAGAAAAAGATGGCAAAAAAGTTATTCGTGATTACGAAAAATTAGTAAAAGAAACAAAGGAAACATATACAGATAAAATAAAAAATAAATCGGTAGCTGTTTTATGGGTAACTAATAACTCTGCATTTATGGTGTCTGATACACGTTCGAGTGGCGACTTATTGTACCAACAATTAGGCTTTGAAGTACCTAATCTGACCAAAGAGATTAGCGAAAAAGCAACCTCTGATTGGTCTGCTGTTTCATTAGAAAAATTGGCTCAAATTGATTGTGACTATTTAATTCTTGTAAACAGTGATAAAAGTGCTGCAATGTTTAAGGATCCCTTGTGGCAAAATATTCCGGCAGTAAAAAATGGTAACTTATGGGAATTCGGACCTGAAAAAAGTTGGTTGTATAATGGTCCAATTGCTTATCGCGAGATGATTGAAGACATCAAAATAAAATTAAAATAAACCAAACGGGGCACTTACTTCTAAAGAAGTAAGTGCCCCGTTTATTAATTGGATTTAGGATAAAAATCAAAGATTATCTTCCCTTGGGTTTGCTTCTGGCTTGCAATTGCTTTGGCGTAATGGGTAATGGCATAATGCGCTGCCGGCTGTGGTAATTGCTACAGTCCTTTTTTCATATAGTAAAAAATAGTTTCAAAGACCCGTTGCCAATGCTCCACTGAGATTTGATCAAACCAATGCCGCAAATGGAAAATGGCGACTGAAATATCTAGCTCTGTTGTCAAAAACTGCCAGTCTACCTGCTTGCCTGAAAGCAAACCAATGGTTCGAAAATTTCCGCCTTTTTTTACACAAGTAGCAAGAATTGTTCCTTGTACCCCACCCACAGAATCAACCGCCGCCGTGACGCCTTTTCCGTCTGTTATCTGCATGATTTTTTCTTTGACATTTTCAGAAGTAGAATTAATAACAAAAAAGGCGCCAAGCTTTTCCAACTCTTTACGTGCACATTCATGACGGACAATGGCAATCAAATGAAAACCCAATAATTTTGCCAACTGAACAAAAGATTTGCCAATTGATGAGTTGGCAGCATTTATGACTAAAATGTCTCCTCTTTTCAATTGAAATTCTTCAACACACAATACCCAAGCAGTTACGGGATTAATATATGCTTGACTTGCTGTCAGCAGATCAATCTCATCAGGAACTACAATCGCATAGTCTGCTTGTGTGACCACAAATCGCTGCCACGTTCCTTCTCCTCTTAACGGAAGAACCATCTTATTTAATAAATACTGATCAGCCACATTTTTGACACTTCTCACAATGCCTACTCCTTCGTAACCAAGTAAACTTGGTAGAGGAGTTCGAGGGGAATAAGCTCCCGTTACTGGAATTAAATCAGAAGGATTAATCGGAGCATAAAGCATTTCGACTAAAATTTCTCCTTTCATCAATGGTGCGATCTGTCTATTTTTTATTTTTCAATTTAATAACTTTTTCCGGTTTGCCAAATGTTTCAAAATAAAGTTGCTGATTGTCCATGTTCACTTTTCCCGCCTTATTTCATTTTTCTATAAATAGGATTGATCTACTTTTATCTTAAAATCCTATTTTCACATAAAATCAACTTGTTTCTATTTTTAGTTTCTTACTTCATTTGCTACGCTCCATGTACTACTAAAAATGTCTCACCAATGACTAACATTTTTGTTCGTTGAGGCAAAGATAGTAGGTTTGCCCAGCAAAAACGACTATACTAAAGAAAACTTTTATAAAAACGAGGGATATCTTAGTGAAACTTTATGAAAATTTTGTTGCCAACATTAAGTTAAGATGCTATTGCGTTTTATTGAGTATTGTTTTCTTATTATACTTAGCTCGGAGTCTTATGACTCCAATTTTATTAACTTTCATCTTTACTTATTTAGCTATTCATTTTGTACAATTGGTCCAACGCTTTATCAAATTAAAACCCCTTATCATTGTCATTGCATTATATGGCGGCATGATTTTACTTTTATACATTGCACTCACCAAATACATTCCTATTTTATTTCATCAGACTTGGAATATGGTCGATACAGTTATTGATTTTTATGATAACCAACCCACCAGCTCCAATCAGATGCTTGATTGGATATTAAAATATGTGCAACGCAGTGAATTTCTTGATCAATTAAAAGGAGGGGCTAGTTTTATCATTGGCTATCTCCACGACTTTGGTAATTTAGCGGTTTCTTTAGCATTATCTTTTTTACTCAGCTTCTTTTTTACGGTTGAATTAAAAAAGGTAAAAGACTTTTCAAAATTATTTTTAACGAGTGATTTTGGCTGGTATTTTCAAGATATATTTTATTTCGCTCAAAAATTTATCAATACTTTTGGAGTCGTTTTAGAAGCCCAGTTTTTTATTGCCATTGTCAACACGGTAATTACGGTTATTTGCTTAGCAATTATGGGCTTCCATCAACTTCCAAGCCTCGGTTTGATGGTCTTTTTATTTAGTCTCATTCCAGTGGCCGGTGCAATAATTTCTAGTATTCCGCTATCATTTATTGCCTATTCTCAAGGTGGGATGTGGGACTTACTTTTTATTTTATTAATAATTCTTGGAATCCATATCTTGGAAGCTTACGTCTTAAATCCCAAATTCATGTCCAGTCGTACCGAGTTACCTATTTTTTACACATTCGTGATTCTTTTAGTTGCAGAGCGACTTTTTGGTATTTGGGGATTAATTGTTGGTATTCCTATTTTCACTTTCTTCTTAGATGTTATGAAGGTAAAAAAAATCCCTCATTCTAACGAATAAAGAGAGTTTTCTTTAATAGATCTATAATTCAAATTTGCTCATTTAAGTCTATTGAAAGTAGTAAAGCTTGCAATAATTGCTTATTGCACGGACACAAAAAATTAGAAATTTTTTTCAAAACAAAAAGAAAAACCCTCTAAAACACTGGTCTTAAAGGGTTTTTCAAACGATTATTTAGTTTCGCGGTGTAAAGTAACTTTTCTTTCGCGTGGGCAATATTTATTTTTTTCCAAGCGGTCAGGGTTGTTACGTTTGTTTTTGCTTGTTAAATAGTTGCGTTCTTTACAAGAAGTGCACTCTAATGTGATGTTTACGCGCATGTTTTTCCCTCCCATATCCTCATTGATACTCTAAGATTTCTCTCAGACTTGAATATGATAGCATGTTTTTTCTTTGAAAGCTAGTCTTTTAAGTGAATTTTGTTAAGTAGTTTTACTTGACGATAAAAATGGAAAAAACCTCCTAGCATTACCCTTTTAATTTAAAATTTATTATAATTAATGGAAAAAGAATCCTCTATTCATAAAAACAGCTGAACCATCCTGTTTAGCTCTCACGCAATAAATCAAAACCTTGATAAATTGTTCTTTCATTATTCAAGATTTCTTTATTGTTGTACCAAGCCAGTTGGTGGATTCAACTTTCCACATCAATGGTACGCCATCTTTATTCTTTGTAACAAAGATATAACATCTTTACCTGTAAAAAAACCACCGCACAAAAATCAATATTGTGCGGTGGTTCGTATTACGTTTTATTCGAAATGTTCGCCGTAAACATCGTCTACCGTTTGTTCAGGATTGATTACGATGTAAAGACTTTTTGTTTCTTCACTGACTTTAGTTGTTTGGTAAACATTATCCAAACCTTCACTATCTTTATCTTTGTATGGGAAATATACCATATCTGGTTTACCTGTTTTAAACAAGATTTCCATCCGTTCAATATCTTGATATTTCAACGCACGAGCAAACATGCCTAATTCCAAACCGCCTAAGTTAATATCATGTGTGGCAACATGATCTCCTTCTGGATAAATTTCAATTTTAAAGCCCGCACAGGGATGAATTTCGACAAATTCACTACCATTAATTCGTCCGTAACTTGTGGTAATTTGTTTAATCCACAAGTCACCAATAAAGCGACGGTTGATCGTCCATGTTTCCCCATTACGGAAATAAAATTTCAATGCTGTCATCTCTCTAGCCATCTGATTTCCTCCTTATATGTCAACAATTCATTTTATCTTTTGATACCATGATTGCGACATTAACAATTTAATTCGCTCCATCCATAAGTTTAGCACAACTTTGAAATGGGAGTTAAGAAAATGCTTACAGATTAATCCAATTGACTTAAAAATTTTTCGCAATTTACCTGTACGCGCGTATGTGTTCCTGTCGCGATAAGATTTTCATTATCACGACAAGAAAAAGCAAAAGTAGCTTTTTTAAAGTCTTGTTTTAAAAGTGATACTTCAACTGTAATAACAGCCCCCATTTTTGAGGGTTTGACATGTCTCAATTCAATTTTTGTGCCAACTGTTGTCTGCTGTTCATTGAGTTTTTGTTGTAAATATTCATAACAAGTATTCTCTACCATCTGGACAACAGCCGGTGTTGCCAAAACAGCAAGTCCGCCAGACCCTATAGTGGCTGCTGTAAGCTCTTTGGTGACGATAAAATCTTTTTGTATCAATTCTGTTCACCTGCCCGTAAAATCTCCTGAGCTGCATCTAATAATGCTTTAGCATCATTTTTTAAAGAGCCAGTCACAACTTGATACTCCAATTGACTTAAAATATCTTTTAGCCATTTCCCTGGTTTTAAAGTAAATTTTTGTAAAAGGTCATTCCCGTTAATTTCTAGTTCTCGCAAATGTTTAATTGGCAAAGCAGCATAAATTTTTGCCACTTCATCCCGAGCCGGCGCCAAATTGTAAAAAGGCATTAACGCTTCTACGGCTAAACTATTTTCTAACCCTAATTGATAAATTTCCCATGGTCGTAAAAGATGCTCTTGGCGTACTCTTAGTCCCCAGGAAAGAGCTTGAACTTCTTGAATCAAATCATTGGAAGCTTTCCACTCTTTTAAAAAGGGCCGAATTAACTTTTGACCAATACCCATTTGTTCAAACAACACTGTCCAAGCTTGTGCGACAGTGGTAAACATTATTGGCTTTAAATCTGCAAAACGCAATAAAGCTTCGCCATAATAACGCAGTCCCGGACAATACAAATAGCATTCCGTTTCGACTAAAAAGCGAATTGCCTGATTACGAAATTTTCCCAGCAACAGTTTGCTAAATTCCACATAAATACGCTCCACCGAAATTTTTTCTAGTAATGTATGATTTTCGCTGATGGCATCAAAGGTCTCTATTTCAAAAGAAAAACCAAGTTGGCTAACAAAGCGGAGGCCTCGCATCATGCGCAAAGCATCTTCATGAAAACGTTCATGAGGATTTCCCACTGCCCGTAAAACATGTTCTTTTAAATCGATTAAACCATCAAATAGATCGATTACTTCACCGTCGTCTTTTAAAGCAAAAGCGTTGATGGTAAAATCGCGACGTTTCAAATCTTCGGTTAATGAGCGGACAAATTCGACATGATCAGGACGTCTAAAATCCTGATAAGTCGACTCCGTGCGAAATGTTGTCACTTCATATTGCTCATCTTGATGTAAAACTAAAACCGTGCCATGCTCAATGCCAATATCAATTGTTCTGGGAAAAATCGCTTTTATTTCAGCGGGAAAAGCACTTGTGGCTATATCTACATCGTGTATTTTGTGTCCAAGTAGAATATCTCGTACACTACCTCCCACAAAATAAGCTTCAAAACCCGCCTGCTCAATTTGCCCCATCACAGGTAAAGCCAGTTTAAATTCTTCAGGTAAATTAACTAATTGCATCTTCATCCTCCGGCGCACGTTGACCATCTTTTCGTTCAAAGCGGTAGCGATCGCGCTGATTAAATTTCGCCATATTTTTATCAAAGACTTCGGTCAAGTCAATTTCTAAAGAATTAGCCATTAATAACAAAACAAAAAATACATCTCCTAATTCTTCTGAGACTGTATTTGGTGCTTCGTCTGCCTTTTTTTGTTTTTCACCATAATAATGGTTTACTTCTCTAGCCAATTCTCCGATTTCCTCTGTCATACGCGCCATTTGAGCTAAGGGAGAAAAATATCCTACTTTAAATTGTGCAATATAGGCATCAACTTCTTGTTGCATCTGCTGTAATGTCTTTTCTGTCATGTGATCACTCCTGTCTTTATCTTATCAAAATAATGCAGCAAATCAAAGTCTGCACCAATTGTCTCTGCCAATTTTTCGTGCTACATTTGAGAAGGCAGAAAACAAACGTTATCTTGCAATATTTTTCAAGTGAAACGAAAGATGGTGAAATTATGAATACGACTAAGTATACCTTTTTACTGCGAGATTTGATTTTGATTTTGATTGGTACTTGTCTTTATGCATTTGGTTTAATCTATATCAATATTCCAAATAGCCTCGCAGAAGGCGGCGTGACGGGAATTACTTTAATTTTACGAGCGCTATTTGGTATTAATCCTGCCTATAGTACTTTCATTTTAAACATTCCGATTATCATTTTAGGTGGGCAAATTTTAGGGAAGCGATCTTTTTACTATACTATTTTTGGTACTACCAGCTTATCGGTATGGTTATTTATTTGGCAAAAAGTTCCACTCGCAATTAATCTGGAACATGATTTACTGATTTCGGCTTTGTTAGCGGGTATTGTGGCTGGTTTTGGTAGCGGTATTGTTTATCGCGTCGGCGGAACGACAGGCGGCAGTGATGTCATTGCCCGCATTTTGGAGAAAAAACAAGGTATCTCCGTTGGACGTTCATTATTTTTCTTTGATATTTTAATCCTGTTGGCCTCTTTAACTTATATTGACTTAAAGAAAATGATGTATACCCTGATTTTTTCTTATGTGTTTGCCAATATTGTCGATACCATTTTAGATGGTGGGTATTCGGCTAAAGGAATTTTAGTAATTTCTAATGAGACAAAACAAATGGCGCCGGTTTTAATGGCAACAACGGGGCGGGGTACAAGCTTTCTAAAAGGCGAAGGCGCTTATTCTGGTACCGATAAAAACATTCTATATATGGTAGTCACTTCTCGTGAAGTCATGGAAGTAAAGCGGATTATTGCAGAGTTTGATCAACAAGCTTTTATTTCTGTCATTAATGTTCATGAAGTTTCAGGTGAAGGATTTACGTACAAACGACCCAAGAAAAATTTCTTTAAAAAGTTGAAGAATACCGCTAATCAGCGCTAGTAGAACGCAAAATAAAACGACGATGAAAATCACAGCCTAAAATATAATTTCAGGACTCCAATTTTCATCGTCATTTTACTCGCTTATTCGGCAGTTTTTTGTTCTTTGTGCTGTTGTAGCTTTTTATTAACAGCTTCAGAGAGACAGAGGAATGTTTCTTCATCGCCTTTTTCCAAAGCCCTGTCAATTTCTTGGTATAATTGCTTAATTTGTGCCATTTGTTCCTCTTCTGCTAAAAAGTGATTAATACTTGCTAGTACATCTGCATCAATATTTTCATTCCATTTTAAAAAAGGATTATCTTCTAATATCGACAAATAACCAGGATTATCCCAGGCGTTCTCAAATAGACACTCGATGTAAAGCGCTTCTTTCCAATTCAAACGAATTTCATGAAAAATTTGATCACTATCATCAAAAACCTTGCCTTGCAAAAATAACTTAATTGGCTCTCCTTGTACGGTTAGATCGCGAATTTGCAAACCGCGCATAGTGACATCTGCATTTTCTACAAAGTGAACATTGTTTAAAATAGCTTCGTGATTAGCCAAATAATTTAAAATCCAGCAAACCTCTCGGCGACTAAAAGAAGCATGGGTAACAAACCAGTTGAGAAAATTTTTCTTTTCTTTGACGTCGATAAACATCGTCCTCACCTTCTTTTCTTTAGGATAAAGCCTCCACAATCGATTGCACTTCTAAGTCTCCTGGTTCATGAGCGAGATAGTGCTCTAGTAATTCTTTTGCTGCTTGAATTTTCCCTTCTTCACGTAAGAAAATACCGTATTCTTTCATAAATTCTGGTTCATGGTGTAACGCAATATTAGCTTTTTCAAAATGAATGGCCGCTTCTGTAAAATCTTCCAATTGATTATAAGCATGAGCTAAATTCCATTGGGCATAGGCATCATCAGAATTATCCATTTCATTGATTGTTGCAATAACTTCCTCATAATCTTCTTGTTTCAAATATAAATTACTTAACATAAAAAGGGTCTGATCCAATTTATCGCCAGTTTCCAAAGCTTTTTGTAAATACTCTTCAGCTTTTTTATCATCATGTAGGCGATAAACATTTTCAGAAGCAAACTGATAAAAATCCACATTGAAAGGATTTTCTTTAATGCCAGCCTCAATGACTTCTTGCGCTTCTTCTAATTGTTCTTCATCTTGTAAAGCTTCTGCTAAATACAAGTAAAGCGACTGATATTGCGGATTTAAATTGCGTAATTGCTCCAAAAATTGAATAACTTGTTCATTTTCTTTTAATTGCCGGTAAACAAAAGCGATTTGGAAAAGACGTTCATCAGTTACTTCTGTCTCTAACGCATTACGCAAATGAATAACAGCCTCTTCAAATTGTCCTTCCATACTTAATGCTGTTCCGAAACGTTCTTCTAACAAAATATCAGCCATTTCAGTAATTCCTGAATTTAATAATATTTGATAAATCGTCGCGGCTTCACCAAAGCGTTCGGTATTGAAGAACAATTCTGCTAAAGCAAATTGAATGAGTGGCTCGTCTGGTAAAATTTTTGCGGCTTCTGTTAATTTTGCTTCACTTACTTCTGGAATACCAATCATTTGATAAAGATCAGCTGATAACAATAACGCTTGGACATAATAGTCACTATCTTTAGGAACTTTTTCAATAAAATTCAAAGCTTGATCGCTATTATCATTTTCAATTGCTACTTCAGCGAGTCCCAAATAAAGTTCTTCATTATTTGGATACTTTTCTAACAAATGTAAAAATGTTTGTTCTGCTTCTTCTAAAAAGCCAATTTGTAATAAGTACTGGGCTAATTCATGCAATTCACTATCTTCATCTTGAATTAGTGCTTGGTTAAAAGCCAAATTTGCACTGACTAAATCTTCATTTTCTAATGCTTGTAACATTTGTTCACTATAGGATTTTTCCATTAACTTTCACTGATCTCCTTTAAAATAACTTGGTAATTTGTAATTGCTTGTTGCAGCGTTTGAAGCGTTACTTCTTTATGAGTGCTTATTTTTCCTATTTCGGCTAATACGGTCAAAGGCTCTTGCTTTTGCCCTTGTGCCAATACTTGAAGTTGATAATCTGTTAAAGAAATTTGCGCTGGCAAAGTAATCGGATAGCCTAGGTGATTGAACCATATTAAAAAATTTTTTAAATTAAAATGAAGAGCATTATTGGCGTCACTCCAAAATAGATGAAATAGAATACCAAATAGGCGTTTCATGTTAGCAGAGAGTAAATGACCGTTTTCCGTCTGGTAAAAAGCTGTTTCAAACAATTTACCAAATGTTTCAATTTCTGAAGAATGGGCATAATAATGAATTAATTCCGGTATTAAAGCCGCAAAGGAGCGACGATAAACACGGTGTTGATCAGGAAAATTTAAATATAAATTTTGTAAAAAATGATAATCACAAACAATCCCTACACGAATAAAAATCAGTAAATCCACTAATTTCCCGTCTTGCTGGGCTTCTGTCAATGTCTGATCAAAATAAATAGCTTGCGGCAAATTTTTGACTTGCAACAAAACTTGGTTATTTTGTTTCATGATTGCTTGCTCTACTAAGAGCGCCTTAGCCAAAGAACGTACCGAAACCGGTAAGCACCAATAATGACTGGGTAAAATCGTTGTCTGTGCCAAAAACCCAGTGAGTTGCATCACGCCTTCATTCCCATAAGCACAAAACAAGTACTGACGATTTTGTGGGAAACGTTCTAAAAAATGCAGTAAGTTCATCAACTCTTCCAAATTGTTACAATAAGTTTGATTTCGGCAAACATACCAATCGATTTCTTCGGCAGACTTAAAAAGTTGGTTTATTTTTTCAAAAGAGCGATCATAATACTTTTGATTTGTTAGTATGATTACATGCTGCTTGGGACTGGCAGAAAAATTAATACTTTTTTTTAACGTTTCCCCATAAAAAATATCTGTAATAAATTGGTCCTTCTGATAGCTTTTTTCCATAAGCTCCTCCTATTACAAGTTTATCATTAAAAGGCAGAGAACCAAAAGATTTCGCCGTTTTTTTCCTTTCAAAAAAAGGAAAAAAACTTCCCATTTTTAATGAGAAGTTTTAAGAAACGAATTTGATTTACCAACTAGCTTTTTTAACACCCGGAATCTTACCTTGATGGGCCAATTCTCTAAATTTTATCCGTGACATTCCAAATTTACGCATATAACCTCTTGGCCGTCCATCAATCCGATCCCTATTTTTCAATCGGTTGGGATTAGAATCTTTGGGCAATTTAGCTAAAGCTTCATAATCACGTTCTTGTTTTAATTGATAGCGGATGTTAGCATAACGAGCAATCATCGCTTCTTGTCTTTTTGCTTTTGCAATTTTTGATTTTTTTGCCATTTGTGCTGTCCTTTCTTATTTAAGCCAGCGAACAATTTCTTGAGCATTTAAAACGTAATACTTACGCTTTATAAACATAGCATATTTTTATTTTTACTGCAAATATCCAACCTTATTTGCCATTTTACTCATAGATTCAACTTTTAGCTACTAAATAAAACTTTCTTCAAAATAAAGCGCGATAAAAAAGCAAATACCCAATGGAGTAACTGCTAAAAATCAGACTAATAGTCTCCTCTTTAACATTGCCTTCCAAACGGTATTTGCCATTTTATACTAATAAAGAATAAAGCGATGGTTCTTTTTGCAAGTTAATAAATGCAGCATCAAATTCAGCCAATCGAGTTAACAAAGCCGCTAAATCACCAGGTTGTTTAAGTAAAACGCCTAATACTACTGGTCCTGTACCACGATTTACTTTTTTTGTATATTCAAAACGGGTAATATCATCAGTTGGACCTAAAACTTCACTAACAAATTCTTTCAACGCCCCTGGGCGCTGAGGAAAATTCACCACAAAATAATGTTGCAGTCCTTCATACACCAAGGAGCGCTCCTCGATTTCTGCCATGCGACTGATATCATTATTTCCTCCGCTTACCACACAGATGACTGTCTTGCCTTCAATCTCATCTTTTAAAACTTCTAAAGCCGCTACACTGAGGGCGCCAGCTGGTTCTGCCACAATCGCTTGTTTTGTATATAATTCTAAAATAGTCGAACAAATAACGCCTTCATCAACCATTATTAAACGATCCAAATAATTTTTAGCATGAAAATACGTAATTGTACCGACCTCTTTAACTGCCGCACCATCCACAAACTTATCAATCTGCTTTAAAGCTATTGGACCACCATTTTCAAAGGCGGCCTGCATTGAAGGTGCACCTTTTGGTTCAACGCCAATTATCGTAGTAGCAGGACTTATATTTTTTACATAAGCGGCAACACCGCTAATTAGTCCCCCTCCTCCAATAGCTGTCAAGATAAAATTCGGTTGCAATCCTTCTTTTTTAGCATCTTCCATCATTTCCAATGCCAATGTGCCTTGGCCAGCAATAATGTTGGGATCATTAAAAGGATCAATAAAGGCCATTTCCTGTTTAACCGCAAATTCTTTTGCCGCTTTAGCTGAAGCATCAAAGGTGTCGCCTACCAATTTAATGGTAACTTTTTTACCACCGAAAAATTCGACTTGCGAAATTTTTTGGTGCGGCGTAGTGGTAGGCATAAAAATGACAGCCGGAATGTCCATTTCATGACTCGTATATGCAACACCTTGGGCATGATTACCAGCACTGGCACAAACTACACCGTTTACTAATTGTTCAGGCGGCAGTTGCTTAATGGCATAATAAGCCCCACGTAGCTTAAAAGAACGAACTTTTTGTAAGTCTTCTCGTTTTAACAAAATAGTTGCTTTATACTTTTCTGATAAGTAGCGATCATATTGTAAAGGTGTATGAGTAACTGATTTTTTTAATACTTGGTAAGCACTTTTGACTTCAGCATCTGTAATCAATTCCAAGGCCGTCACCTCCTAAAACTAATCTTTTTTTGTTACAAAAGGCATCATTTTCCGCAATTGCGTGCCAACTTCTTCAATTTGATGTCCTGCATTTTCTTTTCGCATTTTTTTAAATTCAGGAAAACCAGCTTTATTATCATCAATAAAACCTTTAGCAAATTTACCATTTTGAATATCAGTTAAAACTGCTTTCATATGTTTTTTGGTTTCTGCAGTAATAACCCGCGGGCCAGAAACATAGTCCCCATATTCGGCAGTATTGGAAATAGAATGACGCATCTTACTAAACCCGCCTTCATAAATCAAGTCAATAATCAATTTCATTTCGTGACAAACTTCAAAATAAGCGAGTTCAGGTTGATAACCAGCTTCCACTAGCGTCTCAAAGCCCGCTTCAATCATCGAAGTTAAGCCGCCGCATAAAACTGCTTGTTCCCCAAATAAATCTGTTTCTGTTTCTTCTTTAAACGTTGTCTCTAAAACACCAACTCGCGTTGCACCAATTCCTTTAGCATAAGATAAGGCAATTTCTTGGGCGTGACCAGTCGCATCTTGATAAACTGCAAACAACGCAGGAACCGCAAAACCTTCTGTAAAAGTGCGACGTACTAAGTGTCCTGGTCCTTTTGGCGCTACTAAAAAGACATCAATATCTTTAGGAGGCGTGATTACATCAAAATGGATATTAAAACCATGGGCAAAAGCCAACGCATTACCGGCACTAAGGTTGGGGGCAATTTCATTATCATAAAGCTCCCCTTGAATTTCATCTGGTGCTAAAATCATGACAACATCACTGTCTTTTGTCGCATCTTTAACAGTTTTTACTGTGAAACCATCCTCACGAGCTGCTTGAGCAGATTTGCCTTCACGAATACCAATAATGACATTATGTCCAGTATCCCGTAGATTTTGTGCATGGGCATGTCCTTGTGAACCGTAACCTACAATTGTGATCGTTTTGTCATGTAATGCATCTTGTTCTACACTATTTTCGTAATAAACTTTTACCATATTCATATCCCTCCAAGTATTAAAATTTTATTAACAGCAATCTCTTGCAATCAACCTCTAGTAAAACCAGTTATACCAGTACGTGCCATTTCTTTAATGCCATAAGGGCGTAAGATATCAATACAAGCATCTACTTTTTCTGATGAACCCGCAATTTGAACGGCAATAGTTTTTAAACCCACATCCACAATATCAGCCCGAAACGGTTCAATCATCGTTTTAATCTCTGTGCGAGTAGATGCCGGCGCATTGACTTTAACTAACGCCAACTCACGTTCTAAATGAGGATCATCGGTAATATCAGAAACTTTTACTACTGCAATTTGTTTATTCAATTGTTTGGTTACTTGCTCAACCTCAGCTAAGTTTGTGACGCTAATAACAAAAGTCATCCGTGAAATTTCTTTATCTTCTGTTTGGCCGACTGAAATACTTTCAATGTTTACTTGCCGACGATATAAAACACTGCTGATACGGCTTAATACGCCAACTTGATTGTAGACCATCGCGGTAATCATACGTTTCATTTTAGTCCACTCCTATCATTTGATCATTGGCATTACCTGGCGGAATCATTGGCAAAACATGTTCTGTCGGAGAAACAATTACTTCAATTAGTCCGGGACCAGGTTTATTGAAAGCCGCGGTAAAATCCGCTTCCATTGTTTTTGGATTAGAAATCCGATCTGCTTCAATACCATAAGCCTTTGCCAGCATAACAAAATCAGGGGAGTGTTTAAAAACAGACTGCGAACGGCGATTGTCAAAGAATACTTCTTGCCATTGTCTTACCATGCCCAAAGAACTGTTATTAAGTAAAATGAATTTGATATCCAATTGATGTTCATTTAAAATGGCAAGCTCTTGATTGGTCATTTGAAAACCCCCATCCCCGACAAAAACCACAATTTGTTTAGAGGGGTTACCAAATTTGGCACCAATACCGGCGGGAATACCATATCCCATCGTTCCTAGCCCACCACTTGTAATCAACTGATTAGCAAATTTAAAGGGATAATATTGGGCAACCCACATTTGATGTTGCCCTACATCTGTTGCCACAATAGCATTGCCTTTTGTTAAATCTCCAACGAGCTCAATCACTTTTTGCGGTTTAATCTCTGAGTTATCCTGGCGATTATATGTGAATGGCTTTTCCTGTTTACGTTTTTGGCAGAGTGCCTGCCATTCTGTAGTATCTTTTGTGACAATTTCTTTGTTTAACATTGCCAAAAGTGTTTGTTTCGCATCGGCGACAATTGGAATTGCAGTCGGAATAATTTTTCCAATTTCTGCCGGGTCAATATCCACATGCACGACCGTGGTATCTTGAGCAAAAGATGTTGGTGAGGTAGCCAAACGATCTGAAAAACGACAACCAATGTTAATGAGCAAATCACAATCAACTAAAGCCATATTGGCGGCATAAGAACCATGCATACCAGCCATCCCTAAGAACAAATCATGATCAGACGAAACAACCCCTAATCCCAATAAACTTGCAACAGTAGGAATTTGATATTTTTCTGCAAAGTCGGTAAGTTCTGCTGCGGCTTGTGCAGCCATTACACCGCCGCCGGCTAATATTACGGGACGTTTTGCTTCAGCTAATTTTTCTAGCAAGTGCTTAATTTGGATTGGTGAAGGTTGCGTATTGGGATGGTAACTTTCCAAACAAATTTCACGAGCTGGTGGTACACTTGCCTGATAAACCGTCATATCTTTTGGTAAATCAATAACAACAGGTCCTTTTCTTCCAGTAGTCGCAATATGAAAAGCTTCATTCAAAATTTTGGGCAAATCATGAACATTACGAACTTGATAATTATTTTTTGTAATTGGTAGTGTAATCCCAAGAATATCGGCTTCTTGAAAAGCATCTTTGCCGATGCCTTCTGTTACTACTTGACCTGTAATGACTACTAATGGTACGGAATCACTCATGGCATCCGCAATTCCGGTCACAACATTGGTGGCACCAGGTCCACTGGTAACAATGACTACACCTGGCTTTCCGGTCGATTTGGCATATCCTTGGGCTGCATGAACTGCACCTTGTTCATGACGGGTCAAAATATTGGGAATATTAGCGTGATAAAGTGCATCGTATAATGGCAAGACAGCGCCGCCAGGATAACCAAAAATAATTTCAACGTCTTGTTTTGCCAAACAGTCTAATAATAACTTTGCACCTGAAAATTTTTCTGCGACGATTGCATTTTTTTGCGGACTTGCCATAGATTTCACTCCATTTCTTCTGGTAATTTCATAATACCGCCAGTATGTGCTGAGGTCACTAATGCCGAATAACGGGCTAACCACCCTTTTTGAACTTTCCGTTTAAAAGGTGATAACATATCCCGGCGAGAAGCCATTTCTTCTTCTGATAAGGCGACGTCAATTCTTCTTCTTATTAAATCAATCGTAATTTCATCACCATCTTTAATTAAAGCTAACGGCCCACCGCTAGCTGCTTCAGGTGAAATGTGGCCCACTGCAATTCCTCTAGTAGCACCAGAAAATCGGCCATCGGTAATCAATGCAACTTTTTTTCCTAAACCCCGACCCACAATACTGGAAGTTGGGGCTAACATTTCAGGCATTCCAGGGCCACCTTTTGGACCTTCGTAACGAATCACGACTACATGTCCTTTTTGAACGGTATGATCATCAATTGCTGCTACAGCTTCATCGTGAGAATTAAAACAGATCGCCTTACCCGTAAAGACCTTCACACTTGGATCCACTCCACCAACTTTTATGACACCGCCTGCTGGTGCAAGATTACCATACAAAATAGATAGCCCCCCTACTGGACTGTATGGATTTTCTTTAGGATGGATAACTTCTTTGTTTTGAATGGTTGCCAAGGCAACATTTTGTCTAATTGTTCGCCCTGTTACTGTTATGCGCTCAGCATGAATGGCACCTTCAATGTGAACTAATTCATTAATAATGGCCGAAACGCCACCAGCTTCGTGCACATCATGCATCGAATAAGCTGAAGATGGGGCAATTTTTGCTAAATAAGGAACTCGTTTAGCAATAGCATTTACTTCTTCTAGGTTGTAATCAATCTCGGCTTCATTAGCGATCGCTAAGGTATGTAACACCGTATTAGTGGAACCTCCCATTGCCATATCCAATGCAAACGCGTCATCAATCGCATCTTTTGTAACAATATCGCGGGGCTTTATTTGTTTTTTCACAAGTTTCATTAAATGATAAGCAGATTTTTTTACTAGTTCTTTGCGTTCATTTGAAACTGCTAAAACTGTCCCATTACCTGGTAAAGCTAATCCTAAAATTTCCAACAAACAATTCATTGAATTGGCCGTAAACATTCCCGCGCAAGAACCACAAGTCGGACAAGCATTTTTTTCTAAAAAATTGAAATCATCTTCTGACATTTGGCCGTCTTTATATGCTCCGACTGCCTCAAACATCGTAGAAAGCGTTACTTGGTGCCCTTTTGGATCAATACCAGCTTTCATCGGACCTCCTGAACAAAAAATTGAGGGAACATTCGTCCGCACAGAAGCCATAATCATTCCTGGAGTAATTTTGTCGCAGTTAGGCATATAAAAGACACCATCAAACCAATGTGCATTAATTACTGTTTCCGCCGCATCTGCAATTAATTCACGACTAGGTAAGGAATAACGCATGCCAATGTGGCCCATAGCAATACCATCGTCTACGCCGATTGTATTAAATTCAAAAGGAATACCACCCGCTTCTCGAATAGCTTCTTTGGCGACTTCAGCGAGCTCTTTTAGATGAACGTGACCTGGAACAATGTCAATATAAGAATTACAGATCGCAATAAAAGGTTTGTTCATATCTTGAATATTTTTTACTTGACCCGTGGCATATAACAGACTGCGAGCCGGTGCCGCATCAATTCCTTTTTTGATTTGATCACTTCTCATTTTATCAGCTCCCATTTTTAACATTTAAGAAAAAAAGCATCCCAAGTTTTTGGGATGCTTTTGTAAGAATCCCTCTCGCTAACGCAAATAGGACTCAAACAATCGGATTTTTACTCATCTTCCGTGTTTTAAGTCCTGGACTTGATAATTAAAATGACGCTTTCATGGTTCAAGTCATATTTGCACATAAAGGATTCTCCTATTCTTAAAGTAGCTTATTTTCAATTAATTTTTTTAAATATATCGTGTTCACTTGTTAATGTCAATGAATTTTCAGAATTTTTTTTATTTTCTTTCTTTAATGTTCGAAAAATTGTACTCCTCTGAACGAAGTAAAAGAAACATAAAAAAGAAACCTTCCCTATAATTATGCTATACTAACCACACTTCTTTGTCATATATAATAAATACCATTAATATTTATACCGTTATTTGACATTTTACAAAGTATTTTAAATTCAATTTTATTGAGACACTTAGGGCGTTTCAGACTCAGATTACTTTTTTGCCAGAATATTTTTTCAAATAGCTCGTTCATTTTTTCTCTTCCAATGTCATAATTTTTTATTACAATATCTTTGAATAACAAAAAAGACTCTCCAATCTGAACAAACAGATTGAAGAGCGAATTACCCACAATACTACTTTGAGTTGGCCATTCAAAAATTCTGAGTTATCAACTTCCAGCTACTGTCAGATTCCTGAAAAGCCTAAAAAATTCCGGTTCATTTTCATGGAATTAATATTTACATTAATTCCATCCCAGGTATTACAACGGATCAAGAATCTTCGAAATATTCTTTACTTTATCAACATCCGTTCAATTAAAATAACATCTTTCAATTTTTTTGAACTAAATAAAGAGATTGAGAGCCCATTTTTTCGTAAATACTTTTTAAAACATCCCGGTTAATCTCTTCGTTTTTTTCTCCATAAGGATTATTAACATAGACATTTGTCTCACTAACGCCGGTAATAACTACTGCATGGCACAACGCAGTGACCGATACACTACCAGATTTAGTCTGCCACAGCATAAAATCGTCTTCACTTGGAACTGCAAAATCTACCGTGCTGACTATCCAGACAGGCGTCCCCGTCTTTACTTGTTGTAATAATGCTTCAAAATCAGCCTTACGAGACTGAACAACTTGATATTCATTTTGAACAATTTCAGAAGCAACGTCTGCAATTGGCTCCACAAATGCCCCCATTGCCATATAGCCTTCATAAATATTACCCACAAAACCTTCCTGTGGGTCGCCATGAATATTATTTTCTTCGTCTTCATATACTGGTACATAGGCCAATTTATCTGCTAAATCATTTTTATTTGTTTGAAACCCATAATATTGTAACAACATCGAAAGAGCTGTTATTTCACAACCATTTTCTAATGGGATATCTCCTTCAAATTGATTTTCTAAAGGGACATCAAGGATTGTATCTTTCACTTCTATTTGATCTACATCGTTTTTTTGTTTGACTATCTATCGAAGTAACGACTGGTTTTTCATCAGTTTTTAAAAGAGTAGTATGAAGTAAAAGAGTTCCCGAAACTACAATTAGAATTAATAAAGTCTTTTTTATCGTCACCATAATATTCCTCTTCTCTCTTATACTCCACTTCAGAATAACGGATATAGCTTAAGTGAAACTAAAACAAAAGGTTGGATCTTACTAGACGAACTCAAAAAACTTTTTTAATTCTTAAAATAAAGCGGACTGAGTCAATTTTAATACTATTTTTTTATAAGAAAGGTTGAACCAACTCGTTTAACTCTTATTATTGTAGGTTTTTTAGACAACCAAATCTCAATATCCTTATATACCAACTTTATTTTGTGTAAAAAAGATATAGTCCCTTGAGCTTCAAAACAAAAAACCGTCAGAGCTCTAGAGCCCCAACGGTCTTTTCACTGCAATTATTTCACAGCATCTTTTAAATTAACCAACTCGAAGCGTTCCGCTTTGGTATGGAAGCGGATAAAAACAGGACTAATTGAGCGATATATAATAGTAGGTAGTCCACATAAATCTGGACTATTTCGGACATATTGCCCCTTTATTGCCCCCTAACTTTATATTCTGTTCGCTTTACAAAACAAACGTATGTTCGTATAATAAAAGCATCAAAAACTTGGAAGTGATTTTATGCGTATCCCACCACCTTATCAAGATCGCAAATTATTAAAGTGGAATGGTTTCTTTTTATCTGAACATACTAAACAGCTATCCGAAGAAAAAACAGAAGCAAATTTTATTGTTCCGGAAAAAGAGCTAATGACGTCCGATGAAATAGATCGCACACTATATGAAGCTCGATTAAAAGATCGCAGTATTGCAATTCAAAAAGAAGAAATGAACGAAGAAGGACAATATCAGAGAGATATTGTTGGAAAAGTGCAAGGATATGACGAATTGGGAATATACATTGATGATCAGAAAATTGATTACGATGAAATCCGCAACGTAGAATTCGTGAGTGTCGCTAAGTGGTCTGCATTGGAGGAATGATGATGATTCATTTAAACGGAACTGTTAAACATGTTAAGATTTTGAAGTCTAATGAGCGTCCCCTAGTATTTTTCAAATTAGATGATACAAATTGTCTCATTGCTTCTCATTCGCTAAACTTTTTAGCTGACGCAGCAGAAGGAACTAAGATAGCCGTCGCTGGTGAATATAATAGTAGAAAACAATTCATTGTGAAGAAATATGCAGTGGTAGGCATGACGAAGATTATGATGGAGTTTGAAATGATGAGAATATAAATACCCACTCTCTAGTAGGATAAAGAGTGGGCAAAAGAAAGCGAGAGTGGACTACTCTCTAATTAGTAGTTTATCATTTTTAGGTTTCAACGCAATAAAAAAACAGGCACCTATCGCCAGGGTGCCTGCCCTCCCTAAAAGGGAGTAGAAATGGATAGTTTCTGAATGTCAGTTTAGCATAAAACGGTTTCAGCAACAAGAATTATACTATTTTAACACAAAAAGAGCTCCCGATTACTCGAATGCTCCTTGCAGAAAATAAAGATTTTCTTGGATTGGTTTTATTATACAATGTAACGCTTACATGTGCAATAGAAAAGATCTTAGCGTAGGTAGGCTAAGATCTTTTTTAATTTATTTATGTTGGTCGACTAATTGTTGGGACTTGTTCGCTATGTCTTTTACATCTTGGTTAGCTTTGTTTAATTTATCAATATACGCTTTTAAATCAGAATTTTCTTTAGTTGCATTTGCTAACTGCTGTTTAGTAGAATCGAGCTCTGCTTGTAAAGAATTCTTTTCACTGTTTAATGTGTTGATTTGGTTATTTAGTGAATTAATGGTATTTCGCAGATCATTCGCTTGATTTAATGCTTCTTGCAGTTTAGAATTCCATTCTTGATTTTTCTGATTGATCTCTTGATTTTTTTGATCAATTTCTTTCAATTTGTCCGCAATTTCTTGCTGTTTAGATTGTAACTCTCCATTTTTACTATTTAATTGAGATTCTAAACTAGTTTTTTCTCCAGCTAGTTGATTATTTTCATTTTTTAAATTCTCTAACTGTTGCCGATAACCGTCAATATCTTTTTGAAACTGATTTAATTGGTTCTGTGTACTAGTTGATTCATTGGATAATTGTGCGATTTTCTGTTCCTTGACTGATAGTGAGTTACTCAACTTGTCTAAGTTACTATTGATGGTAGAAATATTATCTTCCCCACCCCATTTTAAAATGCTATCTGCATAATTTTTACCAGCTAAACCAAAAAATGTTAGTACAACGATGAGTGTTCCGATTACATATTTTTTCTTTTTCATTATTCCATTTTCTCCTTACATATATAAAAGCGACATAGCAACTCTTATATAATAGAGTTTTATCTATTATTTTTCAATATCGTTGTTTATTTATAATTAAATTTTAATGTATACTTACATATTATAAAAAAGTTGTGTTTAAAAAATCAGTAACCGATACCATAAAAAATACTATGCAAGTGTGAGCACGTGACCAAAAAAGACCTTAGCTTTCGCTAGGGTCTTTAAATTCTATATCAATGAAGTAGACAACTTTGAGGCGACTACCACACAGGCAGCTTACTGATTATATATTATTCGCATAATATAATTTCGCGCTATTCAAAGAATTACAATCTAACTTCAAATAAATCATAGCATAGAAATAAACTACAAGCAATAAAAACGCAAAAATTATTTGCAAATATCGATGTTACAATATTTTCGAGGGAAATAATGCGGGCAGCCTATATTACAAATTTCAAGCAATCTTCTGTTTCTTACATCAGTGTTGCTTCCTTGAGCGTGATTCCTTGCTATCCTAAATACTGTATTAGCAAATAAATCTACAACTTGAATTAAATCCTTTGATTTAGAATCTTTGTAAGTTGTTTTTAGTTCACTGACTGTTGAGGTTTCAATCATAAATTTTATTCGTAAATAATCTTCTAAACTATTTAATGATTCAATAGATGTATTTCTATCATCTAACATGACATTTAAAATATTTTTTGACGAACTGGTAGAAATTCTATGAATATTGGCTAGTGTCAGATAGGTAAAATAGTTAAAAGCTAATGCTGTGTTTGATCTCAAGTTGTCAATAATATTAAAATTATCAATTATTTTAAAATGAAACTTAACATCAGTTTTTTCAGCTAAACTTTCGAAAATAGATTTTTTCATCCCATAAGGCATTTCTGATCCTTTTATTTCATCTTTTATATCAAAATCAATGTTGTTATTCCTAATGTACTTTGCTTTAGCTTTTCTAAATTGGCGAATAACATTATATGGTTCGTCTGTTTCCAGAAATGCTATCACAAAAAAACGCGTACCTAGCGATTTACTCTTGGTTATACATCCAGACTCATCTGCAAAAATCCTCATCTTTATCTCCTAAAACTGCTTTTGAAATTATTTTACATCCCTCTTTATAATTTTTCAATGTAATTATAGTAAAACCAAATATAAAACAAATACACTTGAAAATTTAATCGCAGAACGTAAAAAAGCCCTCCTACTCAGCGAGTAAGAGGGTCTTTGATTACTTAAATGTTCCCCACGCAGCCTTTCCGACAGGTCGAACTGGAATATAACGTTTGTCCTTTGTGTAAATCCATGTGTAACCTTCTGAGACCTTCCAGCCAAGGTACGCCACTTTTTCATGCGCTTTTAGTGCTTTGCCTGTTGTTCCTTTCAGAGATGGTTTATTCGTTCGTGTCGTGATTTGGGTGTCACCATTGACAAATGTTGCAACCTCCTTCGTAAAACCTGCAGGCAATTTAACAGTAGCCGCCCCGCCGGTCACTCGTTTCACCAATTGCAAATCATTCGGATGAGCCCAGCCCCAATCTTCGACTAAGTATTTTTTGCTGTTGCCAGCAATCCGCTTGATACGCCCTTGCTTACCACGCTTAGTGGTTGAGCGGCCAGCGCCAGTAGAATCGCGATATAGTGCATCATAAACTTTGACAGTATCTCCAACCTTACCATCATTAAGTGGTTTAGGATTCTTAGCCAAGCCAGAACCTGTTGAGGAACTTCCACTTGAACTGCCTAATCCGTTCTCAACATCTTTCTTAAATTGCGCACGACTAATTCCCCACTTAGCTAAATACGGATATGGGTCAACGTGATCGCTACCATTATTAGGTTGATGTTTTGTGCAATAATCATGACTCAAAATGCCCACGTTCCCCGCATCAACTTTTAACGGAATATTTGCTTCTTTTGCTAATTGTCGAAGTAGTTCTACATATAGATTGTAGTCTTTTGTGAATTCTGCTTTTGTTTTGTGACTCTCAATCAACTCCACTTGCGCATATCCCCAAGCATTCCAACCACCACCGACATCATAAGCACCACGATTAACTGACGCAGTTTGAATAATACGACCATTCCCGACTACGTGACTAAAAAATCCACTTTCAATTGGGCGTCTCATGTGATAGTCTGCTTCATTTTGAGCTGTCGAGCTAGGATTACCAGTTGAATGAGCATGAACTTGTCCATACGGTTTAATTCCAACCTGTGGAAGTCCTTGGCGAATTTGTTTTTCAATTTTTAACGCCATCTTATTTTCCCTCCTTATTATATTGGTAACTAGACACTCCAAGAATCATTCCTAAAAAGGCCGTAAAAGCAGTCCAAATAGTCAGCACATCTTCTGTGAAGGGCCAATTTAACGTTTTTCCAATCACTGCAAATAACGTTCCTAAGCCGGGCATAACTAGTCCAACAGCCCATTTAATTACTGCATATTGTTCATCAGTTAGTTTAAATTTTGGCATTCTTATTTCTCTCCTTTATTAAAAAGCGTTTTAATTTGTGCGCTGTGTTCTACTAATTTTTCACTGTGATTATCTAACCTTCTATCATGAGCTTTTAGTTCATCGTGGATAGATTGCCGATCACTTTTAGACGATTCTAAATCCTTATTAATCAAATCCAAGTTATGACTAATCTTTGTTAAATTCTCTGTAATTTTTGTAAAGCTACTCATTACCGGTCTGATTACTAAAAGAATTAGAGCTAAAATGGAAGAAATCCATCCCGCCCACGTTGCTAATTCACCTACATTTACCATTTACATTCCCTCTTTGCTTCAAAATAAAAAGACTAGCAGCAATTAAGCTGCGTAGTCTTTTCCAGTAATTTATTACAAAATAATAACTTTACGTAACGCCCACTGATTTTTATCATAATTAGCATTCATGTTATTCGCATCGCCACTCACTCGATTTTCAAACACTTTAAAAATCTTATTTGTAGTTTTTGAAGAGTCAGGCATAGCAGCGTAATATGTTTTACCGTTGTACATTGAAATCATTTCTTTAGGTATAAACGTAGGAGAATACCCATAGTCCATAGGCCCTGTTCCCGGTGTATATCTACTCCAAACAAGTAAAAGTCCACGATTCATTTTATTAATATCAAACGAATATGAATGTGTGTCCAAAAAATACGTAGCACCATCGAAAACTAATACACCACCATTTACATCTGAATAAGAATATATATCTTTTGTGACTGATACTGTTGTACCGTTTGCAACATATTTAGCTAATGGGAATGTATATACTTGCCCATCACCAAACAAGTCTTGTTGAGTAAGCTCTGAAACTAATTCAAGTCGAACTTGATTGTTAATAACTTCATAATCAGGATTGCCTGGAGTACCCGTTGCTTTATTTACTTCTGTTAAATCAATAGTCAGACAAACAAAACCTTCTGTATTTGCCATCGCTGTCAAAGCTTCACGTTCGGTAACTTCGATATGTCTCCCACAAACAATAGCACTTCCAGTATCGATATAGATATTTAAACCTGAAGAAGTAACATTCATTTGATTACGATATTTTTTGACAACGTAGTTTCGTTTTAAGTTTAGTGCATTGTAAAGACCCGAATCTGCTTCAGGCGTTACCTTCATTTTGTCGAATTGATATCCTTGTATCGTCATTTTCCACTCTCCTATTCCAAAACTTCTGATAATCGACTTCTAATATGCCCAAACTTTAAGCCCACAAATTCACTGTTGCTAGTGATCTGATAGCCAGTTAGAACCGATTGAAACAGTTTTTCATTGTAGTAAATATTGGCCAAAGTCCCGATTCGCAAATTCTCGAAACTAATAATTTCCGAATTGTCTTTGATATCAAAACTAATTTCATGGCTATAGTAATTCCCTTTTAGCTCACTATTTGCCACATCACTGTAGCTCGGTGCGTCTGTTGCGGTAGTGTCATAGATATACACCTTCGTTTTTGTTGGTTTAAAAATAGATGCATCATTGGCATTTTGAGTGACTTCATTTTGCGTCGTCAAATAGTAAGTTGCGAGAATGTTCGGACCTTCCGAGTTGTTCGTATTTTTATTGACGATCAAAAGCATATTTTCGGTATTTTTACCGACTTCTGTTGTGGACACTTCCCAATTTACAAAGTCATATACGTTATTTTTAAGTTGGATAGTATCAGTGACATTTTCAAGATATGTTTTAATACGTCCATTCTCAAATCTATCAAATTCCCAAATGATGTTGTACTTTTTAAAAGCATTGATGGCATATTTGACGAGGCTTGTCGGCGTCGGCGGTTCAGATGGTTGATAGATATGGCTTGTATTCGTGCGGATCTCTACATCTAAAATACCGATTGTTTTCGTAGTATCTTGCAGCAGATAGCGATTGATCAGATTGTAGAAATGCGATTCGAAGCTATTCCCACTGATTCGTGTTGCTGGAAATTCAAAATTGACGAGGTTGTAAATATCTGTTGCCACGATTTTGCTGTCCTCATAGCTATCAATCACACCAAAAAAGACGTTCTTATCTCCGCCTGAAAACTTTGCAAAGATAAAATCGCCTTTTTCAAATTGGACTGTACTAGCCAATGTAAATTCACTTTTTTCTTGAGTGATATAATCCCGATTGATATCGTATTTTTCAACGATCGTCGGCTCTTGTGTGATTTCGCCTTTTCGGTTGATAAACCAAACATTTAGCTGTTTCATCAAACTGTCACCCACTCCTCTCTATACCTAAACTCGACTTTATCTACATTATGAAAAATCAAACGTGACTGCCCTTCCGGAATCGTGACGAAGTTGCTACGCGCGAGATCCTGTTGCTGATAGACATTTGACACTGTGCCATCTGGTGATATCAGACGCGCTCGCTGTTCGTTAGCCACACTTGAAACTACCAACCGATAGCCTTCCGCAATCGTCAGATTAAAGCCATCTGACTGATCCACGGTTGATCCCAGCAAGACTTCCCAATAGGGATTCGTGCACGGTCCGTATATCGTAATCTCAATCGGCGAACCCACACTGGCACCAATGTAGACTGATTCGTTTTTGAGCGTAAACACACCATTTTTTCCGTTGTAATCAGATTCATAAACGTAAGGATAGACATAGTAATGCTCGCTTTCGCCATTATCAAGATAGATTTTTCCATCGCCAGCTGTGTCAGGTGTTGGCTCGTACTCATTCGGAACCCACCTGTAAAACGGCGTTGTAAAATCCAAAACAAAGCTTTCCTGCAAGACAAAATACTCGTTTAGCTCTGATTTAGTGATTTCACTCAGAATACAGTCACGATAGAAAGCACCCGCAGTCGTTTCGTAATACAAACGGTATGGCGGTTTATTTAAAAACTTAATAAATTCGTTGTACCGCAGATAAGGATCCCCGCCGTCTGCGCCAAACAGGACTTGCAAGCCGAATTGATTGCCGTTCAAGGCTTTTCCGCCTGATAAAAAGTTGGCATTTGATCCATACAAGTCATTGTCAAAAGAAACACCTAGACCCTCCGGACTGATTCCGAAAAAGTCTAGGTTGTTTAGGAAGTCGATCATGTCGTTTTTTGAGTTATAAAGCCGAATTTGACGTATCACGATTGAATCCTCCTAACGATTATTTTTTCTACTTCATTTGCGATTTCTTTCGCGCCACTACCTTTTGTATTAACAGTGATACTCAAATTCGTTCCGGCACTGGCTGGGCTTGCAGCTACCAAAGCCATTTGCGGCGCTGCCATCATAATTGATTGACCTTTTGAATTGACAACTTTCCCGCTAAAGCTGAAGCTGCCTTGATTTTTCAGCGCGTTCCATTTGTCCGCAACCCAAGACTTCGCCGAATTAAACGCAGAAGATATTTTGTCATAAATCGCATCGCCGAGACCCGTAATCCCCGAAACGATTCCATTCACGATTGAACGACCAACGCTTCCCCAATCGACATTTTTTGCTTTTGATACTGCCGTATCAAATGCACCGCGCAGCGCATTCCAAATCGCTCCGCCAATGGTACTTATTGCTTGGCCAATCATCCGAATGATCTTCGAACCAATACTTGCCCAATCAATCGATCCGGTAGAGTTGTTTTTGGCAGTAGTGAAAATAGATTTTAGTACGTTCCAAACCATCCCACCGATTGCACTAATCGCATTGATAATCAGTTTTATCAGTGTTGATCCGACATTATACCAGTCGATTGATTTAATAAGATTCATTGCTGTTTTAAACAGTGTTTGGACTGTATTCCACAGAAACGATCCAAGAGCTTTTAAGCCGGTTGTGATCGTCCTCAACACCCATGAGCCCACAGCGCCCCAGTCGATTGTTTTAATGAAGTTAATCGCTGTATTAAACAACACTTTAAAAGCGTCCCACAGGAAGGAACCTAAAGTTTTCAAACCGGCAACAACCTTAGTAATCGCGGTTTTAGCTAAACTCCCCCAGTCGATGCCCGATATATATGAAAACACTCTGTCTTTAAAACCGACGATAGCTTGAACGATCTGATCAAACCCTTTTTTGACCTGTTCGCTGTTTCCAGAAAATGCACCAGCGATGATATTTGACAGACCCTCAAAAATTTTCGTGATACTTTCTACTGCCGATCCGATAACAACTGCGGCAACACCGACGATTTCTTGGAATAACAGCCACGCTGGCTCAATATACGCCCAAACTTTTTGCCAAGCCGCTTGGATTCCCGCGAACCCTTTTCCGCCTGTGATATTATTGATCGCATTCATGACATTTTCTTTGATGTTGTTCCAAATATCCGTCATTGCTTTCCGAAAGCCTTCCGACCGATCCCATAGCTGTTTGAGCGCAACAACGACTGCCACGATTGCAGCAACGATACCAAGGATCACACCACCTGAAATTCCGCCAAACGCTTTAGCGATCAAACCGGCAAACTTGGTATCTTTCAAGAATAGCATTGCTTTGGACATAGCTCCCAATGCACCTTGCACCACGCCGAGTATCTTGGCGACACCCAAGAGCGTTGGCGCGACTGCCGCTAGTACAACCATGCCTTTCACAACTTTTTCAAGCTCTTCCGGACTGAGTTTACGGAGTTTTTCAGTAAACGTATTTAATTTCTTCAAGAATGGTTCCAACGCAGGCATTAAGACGTTTCCGATATTCTTTGCTATTTCGAGGATCTGTTCTTTAAACAGTCGAAGTTGTCCGTTAAAGGAATCCTGTTCACGTTTGGCTGCTCCTAGTGCGCCTTGCTCTCCCATCTTTTCCATCACATAGTTGTATCTTAAAGCTACCTTTTCTGCTTCGCTCATTTCTTTGGTACTCTTACCGTATCCTTTTGAAAGAGCGTACTGGTCAAGAACGTTTTGAGTCATCACTATTGACATTTCTTTAAGGCTTTCTGATTCTCCGGTATAAATACCTTTAAGAGCAGTTTGAGCTCTTTCTGTACTAACATCATTAAATGCAGACATGTCAGCAGTCATTGAGGTTATTTGCTTAGCAAATTCTGCATTGTCTTTTTTTGCTACCCCCAAGCCTGCTCCCATGCCACCATATGTGTTCATTAGTGTTCTTGCTGTATTTTCGGACATATTGATATTATCAATTGATGCCTCTGCGAATTTATCCATCTCGCCAGCATTGTCTTTAAATACGGCTTTCGTTTTTGAGACTTGCTCTTGCAGATCACCAGCCGCTTTTGCCCCAGCGATCAAACCTCCAGCTGCCGCTGCAGAAAAGGGAGCAGCGGCATTTCCGGCTTTTTCGAAACCATCTTTCACTTTGCCGACTTTAGCCGCGGCTTTATCCAACTTGTCAGACATGACATCTAACTGCCGATTGACGTATTCAATATTGCCCGGTGTTAGTGCCTTTAGTTTGCTCTGCGTGTTATCAATTGCACGTTGGACCACTTGCATCTGCGCTTCTGTTTTCTGTATCTCCGATTCAAGTTTCTGCCATTCCGCTGTGCCGATTTTCTCATCGCCAAGCGCTGCCTGTTCTTTACGGAGTTCTTCGACTTTCTTACGCCCAAGATCCATTTGCTGTTGGAAATTCTGCATTTTCCGATTGATCAAGTCCACATTATTCGGATCTAGCTTGAGTTGCTGATTGATCGATTGGAGGTCTTTTTTAAGCAGGGAAAGAGCCGAATTGATGCCTTTTACCGAGTTGTCAAACTCTACTGTGTTTGCTCCAAATTTTACTGTCAAACCGACAAATTCTTGTGCCACTTTTCCCCCTCCTATCCAGGCACCATCGCTGAAATGATTTGCGAGTTAGACGCTTTCTCCTGTTTCGTGTCTTCGTCGCGGTTAATTTCCTCGATTAGCCGTAGTAAGTAGTTTAAATCCTGTTGCTCCGCCCAAAACACATCGATTTTGGACAAGAAAGTACCTCGGTATATTTCAACCGAGGTCAGCTTTTTTTTGATTTTTTACTTGTTGTTTTGCGTTTTGAGAAATCTTTGGAAGAGATCTCGTTGAAAATATTCAAGAAGAATTCTACGTTGACCAGTGACATTAGCCAAAGCGAATCTCTCGCCGTTTCGATCGTTCCTTCACTCTGTACCAACACTCCGTTGTTGACTTCGGCATAAAAACACGGAATAAAATCCATCAAAAAGCGATTAATCAATGGATCTGTCAGCATTGGCAACAGTTTGATTGCTTCCTCTTCCGAAATCGCATTGATTTTTTCAAAATTTATTCCCGATTCGAACAAATACGAAGTCAGCCGATTAAAGGCTTTGTTGTACTCGTCAAAAAAATCACGACCGGAAACTTGCTCATACAGCTTGATCGTTTTTAGCGTATATAAAAAGCGAAGTGTGTGTGTTTTCGAAACTTCTTGCGGTTCTTCAAGTCCGCTCTTTTCATTTTTGACAAATTCAATATCATCATAAGTTACGTCTTTTTTTAACATCTATTAAATACCTCCAGTCGGAATTTGCGTTGTCGGTAGAATCACCTCAGTGTACGCTAATTCGAACAAAGCCGCATTAGCTTCCGTTTTTCTGATCACAGCTTCAGTAACTGGTTTATCATCAGCATCTAACACCGCCGGATTCGGACTAGCCGTCACAGGAATTTCGAATTCTTTTGGTTCTGCACTGTCCTCATCGGTTTGTGATTCCGATGTTGGATTAGACGCTTTGACGTTGTAGAAAATGTGTAATTCTTCGTATTCTTCGCCAAATTCATCTGTGATCGTTTCGATATACTGCCAAACAAAGTTTTTCTTCGTGCCCGTATTCGTCAGCATACCGTTTGCGGCTTTTTTCTTGCCTAAATGATTTATGACGAAACTTTCCGGAAACTGATAAACTGTGATAGATCCTTCTGTGGTTTCAGCACCGCTTAAACGGACATGTTCCACGTTGTCCGCGTAATAAGGATTGGATTCTTGCGTCGTTTCGAAGTTATTGCCGCGCAATCCGGTGAAAATCGCAGGTGTCCCAAATTCCACCTGTCCTTCTGCGTTTTTCGTAATGCTTGCAAATGCGCCAAACGCATTTCCGTGCGTGACTTCGCGTGTTTCGTAAGCTGGTCTTGCCATAGTTAATTCCTCCTATTTTGGTGTTAATTTGATTTCTTTCAGCATTTCTAAATATCGCTTTTTCGCAACATTGTAAGCCGGCCGGATATGCGGTTGCGCCGGTACCCACTTACCGCTTTTATCCAAATGCCCTTTTTCTAGCAAGTGAGTGAGCGACTTATGTCTACCGCTGTTATAGACTGTGACGGACTTTCCACCATCAGTCAGCGTTTCCGTCCAACCGTCCGCATACTGCTCGGTATAGCCCACAGGTGCGTTCCAACTGATCTCTTTGGCGGTAAACTCGCCGATTTGTGGTAAGACTTTTCGGACTTCTGCTTGGAGATCGACCTCAAGTTTAAATATTTCTACATCTACTTTTCCCATCACCAAGCTCCCTTCGTCCAGCATTCAAACTCGTAATAGTCCGCCCAATAGTCCGTTTCCGGCTGTTTTGAGCTGTTGCCTGCAAGCGGAACGGAATTAAATGTCTCTGCCATCAACTCACTGATTGAATCGAGTTTCTTCTTGTGAAAATGAACGACTGTGACTAGAATTTTTCGCATGTGGATCTTATCATCAGCCGTTGTTTGACTACTTGGGCGATCAGGGTAGTAAATGATAAAATTCTCTGGGCTTGCGGTGTCCTGTCGGTCTTTGTAGCTAACTTCCGCTTTGAGCGGATTAGTTGCTAAAATCGTTTGCAATTCGGCTCTTGTGTAAAATTTCTTCGCCATTAGATCAACTCCCCAATCTCGATAATGGTAAAGTGATCGTCTGTGTTTTCGATTGCTTGATTGACTTTGTATTTCCGACCTTTCCAGACGACATAGTCTAATTCAGTCGTGATCAAGTGACTTCTCACAGAAAAACGTGCGGTCAGTGTCTGTTTATCTGCCAACGCACGATCTCGTCTTGATTGATAGATTGCTTGTTGCTCAGCCTTCACTTTGTTTTCGACTAACTCGTTCTCCCACACACCAGCTTCGACCTCAACGCGCCGATTGTAAGCGATCGTGATAGCAGTCCGACTAGACTTCATTCAGATCACTCCTGTCGTATTTGACTTTTAGTTGATACAGCAGATTCGTCATTTCAGAATCGATCCAATTGAGTGTTGTCTGACTGCCTTGTGTCATCAGTGTGCGGTCAAATCGTTGCAAACAATACAAATGCAGCCATGAGAGCAATACGGCATAGTCAGATTCGGCCATGAACACAAAACTTTCTTTCGTAGCATTTTCATCGATTCGAGAAACAGGTATCCCGTTATTAGCGAGATACCCGATTCCGGAATTTACATACAAAAGAAGCTGACTATCAAAGATCGTCTCTTCAACGTCAACTTCTAATAGCGTTTTCAGTTCGTCTAAAATTTTCATGTGTCACCCCTCAATCTGGGCTGATTAAGCTCCTGCACCTGTTGGAGTTGTAAATTTAACAGCCGCTTTGTAGGCTGATAAACGTCCGCCCATAACGCTAGCAAGCTCGATGTCTCGGCGGTTGATCGTCACGTCGTATTCGTCGAAACGATCCGCAGAAACTTGGTCACCAATCAGCGTATACGCGCCGCTTGCTAAACCAATGATTGGGTTCGTAGCAGTTTCCATCCAGTCGTAGCAGTAAACAGTGAATCCTTGAATACTGTTGCCAGTGTTTGAAATTGGCGCAAATGGTTGTGGATCTGTGTACTTGCCGTCAGCATCTTTAGCTAGTTTCAACTTCCGAGCGATTGCTTTAGTAGTAACTAAGACTGGCGTTCCGGAAGCTAACAGTTTATCGGTACCGGACACCAAAGCTTCTAATTGCGCATCTGTGAAGCTAGTAGCAGTTGTATCGATCTCTTGTGTATCAAACAAATCGGCTTTGGTTTCTTCGGCGATTGATTTAATTTCTGTGATCTTGTCATCATCGTCCGCTGCAAGACCGTCGCCAATGACTACTGCGCGTTCAACTGCGCGGATAAACGCTTTTGCCAATTCTTTCATTGCATAGTTAAAGTAAGTACCGTTCGTATCTTTTTTCAGATCTGCATAGTCAAACGCGTATTTGGTGTATACAGTCGCAGAGTTGATAACCAATTCTTCGAACGCGAATTCAGCATTTTTCTTGGCTTTTCCAGCAGTGTGCCCTTTACCAAAGTTTTTGATTTTTTGTAACACGAAACGTGCAGCGTAACGCGGATCTTTTGATACGTGATTCAAGATCCCATCATAATCTTCAAACGCTTCGCTGATTGCTAATAGAATTGGTTTAGGCATGATCGTCGCCAAACCTGCCGCTTGTTTTTCGACTAATTTCGCTTCCCAAGCTTTCTTAAATTCTTTAGCGCTGCCTGCGTCTGCCATCAACGTTGCGTAGTCGATAGCCGCTTGTTTCGTTTTTAAGTAATCGTTCATTTGAGTACCCTCTTTCTTTTTGTTTTGTTTGATCCCCTCAGCGACCGTTTTCAATGCCGCTTCGTCTGCGTCGATTTCTTTTTGCAGATCGCTGATATTTTTTTCAGTTTCTTCGATTTCAGATTTAGTAACAGAGAGTTTTTTCTCAAGCTCTTTTACTTCTTCCTCGCTCGCAGCATCAATTGATTTGCTGATTGATCCAAGCTGTTTCTTCTTACCCGCCAGCAATTCTTTTAGTTTTGCTAAGTTTTCCAATTTTTGAACAAAATTCATATTAGTTCCCTCCATATTTCAGTTTTAAGTTTTCTTTGCGTAGAGCGAGATTTTCCCGCTTTAATGCCTTGATTACGTCTTCGGTATCATCTTTTACACTTGTGACGACTGCTTGATCGTTTGCTGGAATCGTGACAACAGACCCCTCCAGAACCTCTGCCGACTTAATCAGCCAAGCGCCCCACGGATCAGCTTTGTCTATCGGCTCATACTCATTCGCGCGCATACCGATCGACATAGAATCCAACGCGCCGAATTTTAACAGCTCGTACACTTCTTGCGCTTTTTGGATATTTTCGGCAAGGTATGCCGTGACATACAGACCAACGGAGTTAACAGATAGCTCCATTTTCCCGATGATCGAATTGCGATCGTGATTAAACAGCATCGGCACGACAGCTTTCTTTTTCAAACTGTCGTCAAACGCACCATGTTCGATCACATCCCCAACGCGGTCAGCATTGCCAAATGTAGATAGATAGCCTTCGAATGTAAATGCTTCATCAGCTGAAGCTTTGACGACAAATTCTTTTATCCGTTCATTATTCAACTTCCTCACCCCCTCCAATTCCGATCTGCACAGCGTTTTTGTTCGTTTCAAAAATTTCGCCGCCTTCGTAAGCACCGTAGCCAAAGATTTCGCGAATTTCATTGCTGTTCATATTGCCGGAGTATTTTTGCTTGAAGGCAAACTCGTTCAAATCTTTCAAGCTCGCAATATCAAACAGATCCACATAAAACAGCAGTTTCTGTCCTTGCGTGCGGGCTGTTTTCGTAAAATATTTCCGATTGATTTCTTCTGCGATCACGCGGATGTACAGCTTCAAAACCGATTGGTAGTAGGCTCGATACTGGTCTTCATTGTAGTCACAAGTAAACAAGTCCTCATTGATACCAAACGAGTTGTAAAGCTGTTGCTTCAAAAACTCCATTTCTTCTTTCGAAGCTGTACCATACGTATTGTTTAGCTCCTGAAATTCTTCATCTTTTTGCAAATAGCCGATTTCACCGTCTGCCGCTGTTTCCATGATATTTTTAACGCGATCCTGTGCTTTTTTCTTCAACTCGCCGTCTTCGGCTTTAGTAGGTAACTTCAAGAAACCTCTCAGCGTTGACGGTTTTTCATTGACTTTGTATGAGAGCGCTCGTAGTGCGTCGTCGATCAATGTAGTAACTTGGTTTAATTGGACGCTAAGGTTCTGTTTCGGATTTTCAAAAATCCACACATTGCCGATTGGCAACACATATCTTTCCGAGTTGATATATAGCGTGACGGTTGCATTGTTGATCACTGCCGAATCGGCGATCTCTAACTCTGCCAGTTCGCCGTTTTCGTAAAAAGGTACGACTACCACGTACTGATCCTGTAGCATTTTTCTGACAACGTTCGACCAAAATACGATTGGTGTGTCTAGCTCATTCGGGCTATACGTCAAAACGTTCGAAAGGTTGGAAAATTGGAGCCATTCCATCTGATCAGGCTTATCTTTGATCCTCGTGATTTTGACGTGCTTAAACTTTGCCATCGCTACGTCTGTTGCGATTTTGTTGTAAATGTTGTCTAAATAGATCGAGTTTTTCTGCCAATAAAGCCGGCTACTACGCCGTTGATTAGAATCGGATCGACTATTCTTTTTTGACGGAAACCAACTCTTGATCCTGTCGATTAATCCCATTCCCTCACCCCTTTCTCAAGGCATAATAAAAAGCCTAGCAATCGCTAGACTTCTACTTCGCTATTTTCTTCTTCACCAACAATTTCTCTTCGCTCCGCCTCCGTCAAATAGCCGGCTTCAAAGAAAAAATCGATGTCTTCAACCGTGTAGATATTTAAATCATAAAAAAACTGAATATCTGATTTACTCGGAAACATTCTCAGAACTCCCTTCTAACGGTGTGTCGATTTTGTGGAATTCCTCTAATCTAGCAAACCGTTTTTCGTATTCTACGTTCTGTTTGATAAGTTGAGACACCATGCCTAGAATCGGTTTAAGCTGACCGTCAACGTTAGCGCCTGCATCATACCAACTACGGGTCTTGTTATCCCAAGCTAAAATAAGGTAATTAGCTGGTGGTTCGACTTCCGTTTCGTAAAGCGTGTTAATTTTGTAGTTTGCTGCTACGGTTTTCTTTTGACCCAGTGTAGCGGGGTCAATACTATAAACGTTTTTTTCTTCCATTTGAGTTCCCTCCGTTATTATGAGTGTGCTTGAATCCATTCTTTTATTTCTCCGAGATCTTTAGCGTATTGATCTTTACTAATATCAAAATCTGATTTTTTGAATGACAAAGTGTATTCCAGTGAAGCGTAGTCAATGTTAACTGTGCTCGCTGTGGTTCCATCTGATGGTTCAGCGTAGGCTAAGGCGTAGACAAAGCCATCATTTTGGATACGTATTCCGATATTGGTAGTTAACTCATTTGTTAATTGCTGAATATCACTAGCTGTGTGAGACTTAGCTGAATACCAACCATTATCGGACCATAATGCTAAAGTTAACTTATTGCCGCTCGGACTTACTCCATATCCCCATATATTAGATTTTAAACACGTAATATTAGCTTTCAAAAAAGCAATCTGCTTAACCAACGTATCAGCTCCAACAGATTCAAACAACCCAGGGCGATCACGGTTAATTTGTTCAACAAGATTAAAAGAGAATATGGCGTTAATTCTTTTTTGATCATCAGCTATTGCTATCCTCCATGCGTTACCGTCAAGAGTTGCTATATTGCTATAATTAGACTGGATTACTTCCCATCCGCTAGTATTACTTGGTGTCAAGGTAGTTGAATATTTAACTATATTACAGTTTTCTACTGTACTCCTTAACACCTTGCCTTTAAAATCAATCAAATGTCTTTTAGTAATCTGTTGACCCGTATGCCAAGAAAGCATCAAATCTTCACTATTAATCTGTGCTTTATAGCGTGTATACTCTGGTGACTCCACCCATACATAGTCTGCTGGGTCATTGCTGTCTGTCAGAGCTAGGCCGTGGTATTTTGAAAATTCATTTTCTAGTGTGCTGTCAGAAGGTGCAGAAGCCCAAGGGGTCGCTGTGCTACGTGGTTTAGTTCTACTAAAATCCACAGTCCCATCAGGGCTATTGCTCCACGCCTCGGACAGCTTCATGCCGTTTCTCAGTTCGGTGAGATTCTGATCTAGCGTCTGCATCTCCGTGTCCAACCGCTGATTCTTTTGCGATAACTCACTCGTTTTAGTGATCGCCGCGGCTGTGTCTGTTTCTAGTTTCGATACGCGACCTTCAACGTTCCCCGATCGAGTTTCTAAGCTAGTAACACTCTTTGCCAAAGATTCTGTTTTGGTTTCTAAGTTTCCTGTTTCCGTTTCGAGATCACTAGCGCGTTTATCTAGCCCGTCCAGACTCGTCTTTAAACCGCCAGTGCGCCCCTCTAAACCCGAAACATCGCTATCCAATGTTCCTACCCTGTTTTCGAGATCTGTGACATCTTGATCTAATGCCTGCATTTTCGCAGTCGAACCAGCTTCAAACGCATTCCATTCTCGCAAGAAATTTTCAGTAATCTCCGTCGCTTGTTCGGTAATTTCCCGTTTCGCCGTTTCCATGTCCTTGATGTAGACTAACTCGACTTGACCGGCAACTCTGTCGATTGCCGATACCCGTTGTTCGTATATAATGCGATTTGAGCTGTCAGCCGCGTCTTCGTTGACATAATAGATATAGACTTCAAACGCCATCAATCCGCTGTAATTTAACAGCTCATCTGGAAGAACGTATGAAAAAAGACCATTTTCTTCAATGGTCATATCATCGTTGAAAATAACCTTTCCAGTTGGCGTATAGGATATATCAACACTTTCAAAGAGAATCTCAACCCGTGAAATGGAATCTTTCGGAATAGATACTTTGTCTTTTTCGGCTTGAATTAGAAATTTCGCCGTTCGATGATCCTTGCTGAAAAATCTGACTGAACTATTGAATATCCGCTTTGTTTCAGCGGAAACATCGATGATAAATTTTGCTGATTTTTCCATAACGTCCTCCTTAATCAAAATAATATTGCAGATCATCTTTTTTCATTTCAAAAACGATATACGCATCTAATTGACTTGCAAATACGTCAATTTTATTCTTCGCTTTTTCTTTATTCGGGAAAATATTCCCGTTTCCATCGACCTTAACCACTACGTTCATGTGGTTCCATGTCGATACGGGATCATCGAAAATGATTTTTCCAACTTTTGCTTTCGATTTATAAACTTTCAAGTGATTGCTCAGATTTTTAACTGTCTGTTCTACAATCACGCAAATGTCGCCGTAGTAGTCATTAAACAGACGAACGATCTCACGCGCGTTCCATTTATCATAACCGACCGCCAAAGGCAGGATATTCCGTTCTGTCATAAATTGATGCAAATCATTAAAAATATACTCTTGATCGTTGTAGTCCAATTCATGGATTATCAAATGTCCTTGCTGTTCCCAAGCTAGGTATTTTTCACGCTGTTCGCGCGGCAAGTTTTCGATTCGATTCCGTGGCATGTATTTTCGGTTCATGAACATCCGTTTGTCGCCGTCCACAGTCATGAATGATGCGGAACAAATATCGTTCACGTCCGATAAATCAAGACCAAGGACGCAACGTGCATTTCGTTCTTCATTGCCGACAAATCGGTCTGCTTCAAATTCTTCGATATTCCCTTTACATTCCTCGTTCGTGAAGAACGACAGATAGTTATTGACGGGCAAATTAAACGTCTTAGCCATCAATTCCGCTTGTTTAGATGGATCGCCTTTCGCATCCTCAATTTCTGCCATGATCGTTTCTTTTTCAGTTGTGATCCCTAAAAGCGGCATGGCTTTCATCCACATATTGGGTTGCTGGACTTCATCGACACTATCCAATTTATAAAGCCACGGCATGATATGGTCATTCTCACGTTTACCTTCGAGGATCTCCACCCACTGAGAATAATATTTATCAAAGACACGCTCGCGCTTGGTTCCGTTAGTCGAGATATACCAAGTGATCCAATTTTTTCGTTTTTTTCTGGATCCATCATTAACTACTTTGATGAAATCTTCGTCATAGGTGTGGACCTCATCGAAAATGTTGTAATGCGAGTTCGTACCGTCCAGCGACTCATAGTCGGAAGTTTTGATACTCATCAGGGAATTTGTGGACTCATAAAGAATGCCTTGTTTAGTGGACCGCAGAATATCCGCCTCTCGCATCAAATGTAGCAAGCTATTCTCGTTGGCCAACATCGCACGACTAGCGTTGAACAGATAGCCTGCTTGTTCCCGACTATAGGCTAATAGTTGGATATCCGCACCGTATTCGCCATCAATAATTTGCCCAACCTCACCGATGGCAGAACCTAACGTTGTTTTTCCAGTCCCGCGAGGCACAATAATAGGCACCTCATTAATGAGACGCCTTTCTTCAGTCGTTTGGTATTCTTCTAATGTTTCTGGATTGGTTTTTGTTACTTCGGCATCATAGTAAAAGCCCCAGGCGACTTCAAAGCCACACCTTTTGCGGTAAGGCTAATTTCAGATTACCAGACTGCCCTTTTGTCTGGGAGCATTCACTTTCAATAAAATTGATACGTTTATCAGCTTCATTTTGCTTAAAGGTATATTCTTCCTTGAATCGTTGCACTCGGTTGATTGCTAGCCCTACTTCATAGCAAATGGGAACTTTCCCAGCTTCAATCAATTTCACGTAACGATCAAAATACTTCATTTTTTGCATAGGTGTTTTTCACCTGCCTTTTGGAGTCTCCAATTGTCAAATCCTTCAATACTTTTCCAGATCATTGGACACCTCCATATTGAGACAACTTCTCTTTGATTGCAGCTGCTAAACTATCACCGGCTGGGTTATTCAATTCGATAGTTTTTGCAAGCGACATATTGAGTTTTTGGTACTTCTCCATCATGTCGGTTTCGAGCTTAGTAGGCGTTTCGCCGCTTAAGATATCTTTGTTAATCGCTTTTGTTAAATGGTTGATTAACACTTGGTTGGAGTTATATTGGCTTTTCAGATTCTTTAGTTGAGCAGAATCGCCATCCAGAATATCGATGAAACCAGTAGAATCATTGATTTCACGCGCTTTCTTAATGACATCAGTTTTCTTTTTGCCACCATTATTCGACTTTACTTTCGCGGCTGCCATTTTTTTAAACTTTTCTACTAGCTTATCACTTACTTCTTCGCTAGTTTCTTCGAGTATACCAAGGCTTTTTCGATAGTTATAGATCGTGATTCGAGACAATCCAACGGCTTCCGGCACGTCTTTCAATTTCACCTGATTTCACCGTCCTTTCTGTAAAGTAGTTTTTAAAAATAGGAGAGAGTCGCGCGAAGGTGATGCCTCCGTTATTTCCGCACCCCTGAAAATCGTTAAATAGGGGGGAGTTAACAATCGTTTTGTGTTAATTTAACATCAAAACAGATTAACATTTCTTTCTTTGTTTGGTTCAAAGGTTTGTTCTTGATAAAACGTTTTGGTGTTATGGCATTCGATACACAGCAGTTGCAAGTTTCTTTTGTTCAATGTAATTGATTCATCCGTATAGTTATCTGGTGTGATCTCCTTGATGTGGTCACAGATACTCTTACCTTTGATTAGTCGATGACAGTGATCACACCTCATACCCTTCTCTGTTCTCACTTCTTCTCTTAGCTTCTTCCACTGCTTTGAGTTGTAAAACTTTATCTGCCACTGCCTAAACCATTCCGGATGTTTTGGATTATAGAACCTACTCATTCCTGATCACCTCGAACTGCGTGTACTTGTCTACACTATAGCTATTATCAGCCACCAGATCATTGACCTGCTTCTGTATCAGCTGCCGCTCATTGATCGATTGAGTAGTTGTCTTTAACATATCCGTTACATTCAACCGACAGTCAAACGGCACCAATGCTTCATAGACCACACCAAACTTAATCAGCGTTACGTTTGCGCTTTGCCTTGTTACACGCAAGGTATGATTGACATATTCGGCAATCAACACCACACAATCAACTATGATGTCGTCATACGTCAGCCCGCGTTTTAATCTGCCAACGATAGCACTAGCTTCAGTATAGTCACCGACTATCCCAACCAGCCGACCATTGATCCGATGTACTTTCTTTAATCCGTGATTGACAGCTACCATATTCGGATCTGTGCCTTGACTGTCTGACATCATAGTTGCCATGTTGTTATCCGCTATCAAGGATATAAAGCTCATAGTATACACGACCTTTCCAGACAAATTAAAAAGACCACTCACGATGAGCGATCTCAGTTAATATCTAATTCAAACCAGCAAGCCAGACACGCTTGTTTAATTTTCAGAAAGGAGAAATCTGTCATGTCATGGTTGGTTGTCTGCTTGCTGGTTTAATCTACTTTATCATTCTAACATGGCAACTGTTGCACGATGGTGCGCGTTTTGTGCAGGTTTTGTGCAAGCTACTTAATATCCAAAGCTCCGACACCATATAAGATCGGAGACAATTCGTTGATTGCTTCCTTCGTCTTTCGATTGACGGTAGTACGATCGATTCCGAATCTGCTAGCGATCAGCTCGTCACTCATACTACGCTTTGCCAAATACTTGAGATCAATAATACTATAATTGATACTTCCGTTGTCAGCACACTCCTGTTTATACTCAGCTAAAGCCTTATCAACGTTTCGCATGATCTTGACTGTTTTCGCTTTATTTTGCATGAGAGAGCTGAGAGTGAGATAGCGATGATCCCAGAATGTTTCTTTGTCTTCTTCGAGTTGTTCTTCCACATTCTTTACATGAGCGCTGAGCTTTCTATAATTGCTTAGTAATAAACGCGTATTGTGGAACGTATACTCTCGCATTTTCTTAAACTCGTTCCGCTGTATGCTTGCGAGTCTTGAACACACGCGATCTGCCAAACGATCTAGGTCTTCATCTGTTAGTTTCATATACTGTATTTCTTCCATACTCGTCCTCCCACTTCCTGCGAATACGACCCATTAATTCATTCATCGATTTATAGGCTATAATTAACTTCCGCTGTTTCCGATGGATATATTGCGCTTGTAGCCTGGCTATGCGTCTGTGTCGGTTGTTCATTTTCTTCCTCCTAAATAAACATCATTGCGATCGACCCAATTCCCCAAAATAGCTCTATCGTTTTCCATTCATCATTCAATAGTTTTGTTCCCCCATTCCGCAAACGCAGCGAGGACTTGGAATTGTTGCGCCATAGTTAGTCTCATTCGCACAAACATTTCGTGAATATTTATTGTGGAGTATACCGTTCCAAACGGACTTGACCATTTTGTCCGTTTATATTCTTCCTTCAACCACTCCAACACGACCTGCTGATCGTCGGTGAGCTTTGCTTCGTACGGATCAAATCCATTGAAATTAATATGTCCTGATCCAGCTTTTTGGACAAATTCATAAGTTCCGATTTTCCTGCCATTTAGGAATACGGTATTTTTTTTAATCATTCCGCTACCTCCTCAATAAATAAGTAATCTTACCGTTTTGCCAGAATTATTCCGCCACAGTGAATTAGAAACGCCATTCGTGTAGCACTCCATATATTTAACTAACTGCCAACCTCTTAGCCTAATATCTGATTCCCAATAGACTTTCTGACCTAAGAATGTTTTGGGTTTCATTCCGCTACCTCCAATTTTCGTCCGCACCACGGACAATTGCGGATGATGTACTCGCTAGTGTATTCGTGATACATTCCTCCACCGTACTCTTGATACCGTTGCTTTATTACCAAAATATTTTCTTTTACCAAAAGGCGATTTCCGGCAGTATCTTCTAAATAAAAGGTTCCATCTGTTTCACATAACGGACATTTATTCATTCCGCTACCTCCACTTCCTCTATTCGGTATTCTGCTCCATACGGGTTGAACCGAACAGAGTCTCCAGATACGAGTTGTTTCAGCAGTTCCTGTTTGTCATACCCCTCATCTACGTATTCGCACCACCAAGCGTTTAATTGACGAATTGTAGGTTTCTCCTTGTATAACCTAACCAGATTATTTTCGGGTTGGTTATATTCATTTTCGATTGAGAAAATCGCCCAAACTTTCATACTTCCTCCACACTCCCCTCAACCAAGATGGCTACTGCTTCTGCTTTGGATTTTTCGGTGAATACCAGACAACAACTTTTAGATGATGAAACCCATTCAAATCCTTCCTCATTACATCCTTCTTCAAAATCCATAAAGTAGCCAGTAGCCATTTTAACCACCCACCGCTTCGGCTTGGCGGTGTAGCCGTCTAAAATAGCACGGCTGGCTAGTTCTCGATTGCTGTTAATCCAACCTGTGTAGATGACGGAGTTCTTCGCTGTTCCACCAAAAATTCCGCCATCAAAATTTTCAAGAACATGACCATCACCGCACTGATTAATCAGCACCAGCGCTTTTGATTCGTGATATGAACAATCTACGATCAGTTTCTTGTACCATTGGTCAAACCAATCAGGCACTTCCACCTTCTCGGCTTGCGGTTCGGTGAGGGAGATTTCTTCATCCCCATCTAAATATATGGACGTCTTGGTGTTCTCCGAATTAATCGCAGTAACTTTTGACTTTACCCACACTGTATCTCCGACTTCTAATTGGTCGATTGCTTCGCTTACTTTCATTGTTGTTCCTCCTCGCTGATTATCCGACCTTTTTCTTCTTCTAAATTTTTAAGAGTTGCTTTCAAATCATCAATCCGCCGGTCTAACGATTCAATTTGCCGTTCTTTTGCTGGCATAGCACCTTTTTTAACAAGGTACATTGGATATCTTCTGCCACCAGAATCACAGGCTTCACAAAAACGATCACTGTCTGCATAAATTTCGTATCTGGTTCCCACGCTCTATATTTCGGTATCATCACTCAATCTCCCTAATCCTTCCATCGATCAATTTCAACCACAGATATATTTTTAGTAGGTTGCGAATTTAAAGCTCGAATGTACACTTCTCCGACTTCTAAACGTCTGGCAATCTCAGGTATAGAGCCTTCAATTCTGCGGTTGCCTTTTTGATAGCGATATTTCTTGTTTCTACGCTCATATTTATAGCCTTGTATTATTCCATTATTTTTTCGTACTTCTTTATTAAAAACACTGGCACTTTTATTCAAAAACATAGCTGCCGCAATCATTGATTCAAAGAATTGTTCTTCTCCTGTATCGATATCTGTTAGACGTACAGACATATCTTTTGTCTTTTTAGTTTTAGGCTTATTCTGTTTCATTTCTAACTGTTTCAAACGGCTAAATTCTTTAAATAACGCAGATAGCTTGTTTTTCTTGTCATTTTCTGGCAAGTCACTATCAAGCGTCATGCACTGTTGAATTATTATTTGGCGCTTCTGTTCTTTAATCGTCATATTTATTCACCTCAAAACGGCAAATCGTCATCATTAATATCGATTGTCGTAGCTTCAAAGTCATTTATCGGGTTCACGCCTAAATTCGTCTGTGTGGCGTTTTGCTTGTTTGGAGTGTAATTGTTCGTTTGAGTGTTCGAAACGTTTGTAGCACTCGTATTTTGGCTAGAATTATTATTTTTGCTTTCTAGCAGTTGGAAATTTTCAACTACTACTTCTGTCACGTACACTCGCTGTCCTTGTTGATTTTCATAATTTCGTGTTTGGATACGGCCAGTAACACCTAGCAGAGTGCCTTTACGGGCATAATTTGCTAAGGTTTCAGCTGGTTTACGCCAGATTACGCAATTGATAAAATCTGCTTCACGCTCACCATTAGCATTTTTAAAACTGCGATTCACCGCTAAAGTAAAGCTTGCTGCTGCCGTTCCATTGCTTGTATATCTCAAATCCGGCTCTTTCGTGAGTCTTCCAACTAGCGTGACATTGTTTATCATTTTTCTTCCTCCTCGTTATCTGTGAAGAATTCATTCATCATTTTTTCTATTTCCGCTTTTCGAGATGGACTACTTGCGGTCGTTTGCGCGTCCCAATTCGGCATTTCCTCACGTTTGACTGGTTGTCCATAGGCTTGCTGCGGCTTAGGCTGCGCCTTATCTTTTCTCGCCCAATTTCTAATTGTTGCAAGATGATTTTTATAGGTCTTGCCAGTTGATGCGATATAACTCGACAGTCGTTCAATACGGTCTTGCCAGTCGCTTGGGAACTCAGTTTGCAGTTTCTCCATGTCTTGATCTGTTAAAAGGACATTTTTATATTCGCCATATTTGTGACGAACAGGTTTAGCTTTCGGAGGTTCCTCCGAAGGCGTAATATCTTTTCTATCTCTATCCTTACCTAACCTATCCTTACCTAACCTAACCTGTGTATCCATTTGGTATGTCAGTTGGTTGTCGTTTGGTATACCAACACCATCTAGAGAGTATGATTTGTTATCTTTTTCGCTTAACAGCGCCTTTTCGTCTTGATACATCGTAGGTTTAAATCTGTCATTGCGAATATAGTTATGAATTTTCCAGTGCTTTATTACAATCACGCCACTCTCAAAAGCTAAAATAAAATTTTTTGCCATCAAAATTCTTAAATCGTCATCTGACGAACCAATCATGCGCTGTATTTTTCTGGGATTGTTAATAAACCCTTCATCATCCGCTCTCATGGAAAGATGAAAGTATAAAGCCTGCGAAGATAGCGGCATATCCAGAAAAGCATCACTGTCTATTATTGTTTTCGCGAACATTCTACGCTCCGCCACACTATCCCTCCTCTCCTTCGACGGTCATGGTATAGGTGATATCCGTCTTAACAGATTCATCGTTTTTTAAAGTTTGTTTCGTTGATTTCTCGATCTCAATATGGCTGTTTTCGGAGTTTAATGCCATGAAAGCAAACGTTATAATCTCTAAAAATAGTTGTTGATTTTTGGGTAGTTTTCTTCGCATTTCTAACCACTTGATAGACACATCAACTGCTTTTTTTCTGGGCTCCAAACTATTCCCTCCTAAATTCCTAATCGCTTAATTGTTTCTTTATTCAATTTTGTAGGAATGATTTGATATTTGTTCAAAAAATTTTGCGTTCCTATTCGATGTTCTTCTTGGTGATGCTCCCGACAACCTGCATAAAAATAGTGTTTGGTATGGTCTATCTTTTTTCTGCTACGTCCCATTCCAACCGTATCTATATGACATATATCAGCGCGTTTACCGCAAATGCAGCATTTTCGACTAACTAAACATTTGTAAAAGTAATATTCGGCATTTGCAGGCAAAATCTCATATCCTTTTTTAAACGGAATATCCCACTCGAAAATAAAATCTAAAATGATATCAGCCAAAAGCGTTGCATTTGTAACTGTATTAAGCGACGCATCAGACAAGCTTATTTTCGATCCCGTTAGTGCTTCGTAGACGTGATAAAAGTAATCTTTAAGGCTTTCTATTGGTTCTCCTGTGAAAGCGTAAATATCGCCTAATAATGCGTAAATAAATCGTCGTTGTTCTGCGGTAAATCTACGCGGGTCTGTGAATCGAAATTCAATCTCACGATCACCGTCATAATCAAAGTACATCGTCTTCAAACGCTCTAGATTTAGCTCTTCGTTTATATCAACAATCAAACGCTGATGATCTAATTTTTTGACGATAGCTGAATAGTTATCGTTAAACATCTACATCACTTCTTACTTTTTTTCTTCTTTTCATATCCGTTAACCCAACCGGTCAATGTATTCATCACTAGACCAAAGTCATACCCGCTAAATTCTTCGGGATTTTTTTTGGGATTAATGTTATTTGTCATTTTTGCCTGTTCTAAGAAAGCATCTTTCGGCTGTTCAGTCATTTCTGTTAGTTTTTGAAGTTGAATATATATAGCTTCGACTTGTTCTGGTGCTACTGGGATACGTTTTAATATTTCTTTTTGAAAAACATCTGGATCAACGTCATCTGCTGGAATATTAAATTCCTTCATGAAGAACGTTTTTTCAGCGTAGGTTAATGCCTGACCGTAGGCATAAGAAGAATTTTCATCATCAGCAATTGCCGAAAACGTTACTTCTTCTCTTTCTTTTGGATTATCACCATTAATCCATGTGTATTTCATATCTAATGTGACCAAGTAACTAAAAACATCTTTTTTTGTTTTTTCATTTACTCCAATCTTTTGACGTTCAATTTCTTTGTTCAACACTTCAGTTTTTAGGTAGATATTTAAACTATTCATGTGTGTATTGAATTCCGTTAAAACTGTTTCTGAGCTGATAACGGAAAATTTCATATATTGTTTCTGCTCTTTTTTGATATATGGAACTTTTTTTCTTAGCTCTATTAATTTACTAATTAGAGTACGCATCTCGCTCATGCTTCCTTTACCTCCAAATCAAATACTGTTAAAACACCTTGTGCTTCAATCTCATCAAGTAAGACCTCTGTTAGTATTTCTTCTGTCTGTCCGTTTTTCAAAAGTTCATTTAGGAAAATCCATTTTTCTGCTAAAGTTAGCTCTTTGACATAATCCGTAGCGTATCTCATTTCATTTGTCGTTTTTAAAGGAAGTCCGTTATCAGATAGATACTCCTCTTCTGCAAATATGTCTTCACCGTATATATCAGTGAGGACTACTTTTTCTTCTTCCGGTTCTGTAGGTATTCCAAATTCGTTGTATTTCATGTTATAATCTCCTTGAAAGAACCTTTAATTTGCGACTCATTGCTTCCCGGCGGAGTCGCTTTTTTCATGCGCTCGATATTTTGACGCGTTTTAATCGTTAAGTAGTTTGCTCGCCACCATCGATCTGCGATAATTTTTCCGATTTTTAAAGCTTCGGCTCTATTCATTATCTTCACCTAGTTCTAAACTCATTTGACGTACAACGGTTTTAGTGGCTGTTGATGGTTCCCAGTCGGTGATATAGTCTAATACTGTTTGAAAATGTTTTTGTCTTAGTTGTGTTCGAGTGCTAACCCCAGTAATCTTTTTGACGCCACTATTAATGTCTCTATGAAGCTCCCCACGTTGTTTGTTAGTTAATTTTCCGAAACTACGTCCAACTTCTGCGACACGTTGATTAATCCGACGGGTAACATATCCGTAGTCTCCAGCACTCAAAACGATATTTTCTTCTAAATCTGTTACTCGTTCTTCGACTTTTTCTACTTTTTCACTGGTGTTTTCTTGATATTGAAACATTAAGCGCAATGCTTCTTGCGGCGATTGTGGAATTTTCAACGATTGCTCTTTGATAGCCGTTTCCATTTCGTTAAATCGCTCGATATATGCTAAAGCAAATTGCGTACCTTTTGCGCCGGTCATTCGCGTTGAATATAACTCGCAACCTTTTTTAGTTAGCGAATAACATAATCGTTCTTCATTTTTAGCATCCTGATACGTTGATTCAATAAAGTAATTAACCACCACATTTTTGTGGTCGTCTAAATGTTCAATTATTTTTTGGATATCTCGCAAAACTTGGTCGTGCCGTCGCTCAACCATTTCTGCTACTTCTAAACTTGTAATTGTTTTTTCTAGTACTTTCATTTTTCGTCCTCCTTGTTTGGTATAATGTGATTAAAAAATGGCGGTGATGAAATTTGAACAATTCTCTATCTAAAGTTCAACTCAAAATTTTAAAATCTTTTAGGCAATTTCCTACTGATAAAATTAACTATTCAGCAGATTTGATTGCTAGAGATACTAAACTCTCTATCTATTTGGTCAAAGAAGAATTATCAGTTCTCCTTGACAGCGGGCTAATTGATATAGATCCTTTTGAAAATGATTCAACATATTATCGAATAACTAACCAAGGAAAAATTATTTTAATTAATGAAAAGGAAAGTTTTAAAGATAAACTCGTATGGTCAATTATCGTTCCACTAGGAACCGCAGTAATTGGTACTGTCATAACGAATCTGCTATTTTCTAATTAATAGCGTTGCAACTACTGAGATTAACAAAGGAATTATTATAGAAAAGAAAATTCTCTCAAAAACATTTTTTTCTTTCACCTAGTCAGCCTCCTTGCTGGCTTTTTTTGTATTCTCATGATTAATAAATCCCTTTCTCAACATCATCAATATGCATACGATAGCCAAGCAGAGCCGAAACGATTAAAGCTGCGATAACTGCAATTACTATGAGCGTCACTGTTAAACTAATACTTGCAAACCATGCAAACATCGCCATAACTGTTGAAACAACAACAGTGAATAGCATTAGCGTTGAACATTTATGTTTTGTCATGTTTTCACCTTATTTCTGGTTTTTTTATCTAACCTTTCTTTGATATACTCGCTTTAGAAAGCGAGGTGAAAATATGAATTCCGAACGCATTGAAGAAATTCTGTCTAAAAATGGGATAGAACAATCAAAAGAACTTTCACTTGCACTGGAAGAAATTTTGAAAGCCTATTCTAAAGATCGCCAACATGTCGATAATTTTCGACAAGAAATCCAGCGCCAAGACCGCCAAGACTTGCGTAGACAAGGCATCCGTTAGACAGTAAGTTGATTGTGCAAGCTATTTTTTTATGGCTTGTGCAATCATTTTTTTGTGAATTTCGGAATACACATAGTCATCTAGCTTAAAATTACTGTGATAATAATCATTCAATGTCTCGACGGCTTCGTCGTAAGTTTGACATTCTGCTAATAATTGGCTTGCGATACTCTTAATTTCGGAATCAACCAATTCATTAAGCTCTTCAAATTGCGCTAAAATCTTTCGTTTCATTCGTTCTCCCTCCTCTCCACAATCATTGCTGCCACTGCTATCAACGCGACTACTAGGCCGCCGATTAGCCAGTACATCTCAGCACCTCGCTTGGTGAGGGTTTCTTGGACCGGTACCGGCTTGCTTCCTTCCACCGCAGATACCAGATAAACGTGCCGATGTGGATGAATGTCACGCCTGGTCGCATGATGCCTTGCTTAAATTCTGGAATGCTATCCATCTCTTTTAAATAGTCGTAGAGTGTGGACTTTTTCAGTCCATTAAACCTTTTCATTAATTCTTCTGGACGATCCCACTCCGCAGCGACTTGTTTCGACTCAACGCTATGGATGAGTTCTTTTAGTGTTGGTTGCATGGTTAGACCTCCTTTTCAAAAAGAGTTTCAATCGTCGGATAAATGTCATGCTTTTTCAAAAATTGATAAATGAAAATGTGCCCTTTTTGCGTCCACTTAGTGTTTGGCTTCATCTGACTACTGCCTTTCCACAATTTCATTTCCGTGTGCGTATAGCCTTCGTTTTGGTAATCGGCATAAAGTAACCAAACATCGCCTTGTTTGTATTGGACTTTCAAATCATGAAGCAATTGGTTCATTTTGTTCGCGCTCATCCCGTAATTCTTGGCGATTACGCTGATAGGCAATAAACTAGGATTGGCTAAGATTGTGTCGTAATAATCAGCTTTTGGTTTCAACTCTTTTACTTGTTGTTCTGCGATTAAACGTTTTGTCCGTTCTTCTTTTAGTCTGGAAGCCACTTCGATTAGTAAGTCCGGGTTATCAAGTAGTTCTTCTTTTGCGTACATTCCGTGTTTTCGGATTGTTGGCAATACGTCTGACGTTACCCAGCGCTTGAACTTCTTTGCTGATGGAAGTTTGGATTTTAGGATTAAGCTGTATAAGCCGGATTCGTTGATGATTGTCATATTACGGTTTTGACCTGATGCACTAATTTGGTGCGTCAGCTTATCTTCATCATCTACATGATTGCGAATCGCATTATCAGCTCTTTCGTAACCTAAAATTTCTGCAACGTCTTTCCCTACAAAATATGGTTCGTCATTTACTAAGATTGTTCGAACTTCGTTTTGTTCGAAATTAAAAATTTGTGGTTTGTTCATTGTTTAGCCTCCTTAATTTTGTTCACTTTCGGGAACGTTAACTTTAAAAAAAATTCCGATTTTGTCTGTGCTATAGCCCAAAATAGTAGCCATTTTAATCAGTTCGTCCGCTCCGATTGATACAATACCGTTTTCTCGCTTGGCGTATGGCGTTCTTGTATTCCATCCCATCAACTCCGCCATGTCATCTTGCGTTAAGCCCTTTGCAATCCGTTCAGCTTTTAACCTTTGCAAATCCACTGTCATGTTTTCACCTCCGTTCTCTTTCGGGTACGATACTAATTTATCACCGTTGTTCTCTTTTGTCAACAATAAAGTTAAAAAAATAAGCAAAAAAAGTTTTTTTGTGTATCTGTTGTATACTTTCGGGAACGGTGGTAAAATGTATCTATAGTTAATTGGAGGTGATAAATTTGAGAACAAACGAAGAAATAATGAATCTATTAGATGAATTAAAAGATGAAAAAGATTTATCTATTAGTGAAATAGCGCGTCGCGTTGGTATGGCGAAATCTGGTGTATCTAGGTATTTCAATAGATCGAGAGAATTCCCTCTTAATAAAGTTGATGATTTTGCAAAAGCGTTTAATGTTCCTCCAGAATATATCTTGGGAATAGATTTCGATAAGCCATCAAATCTAGTGTTTATGGAAGAGATAATTGAAATTCCTGTTTTAGGACAAATTGCGGCCGGCGCGCCGATTTTAGCAGAACAAAACATTGAAGAATATATACCGATGGTCAAATCTTGCTTGCCTTCTGGAAATAATATAGCGTTAAATATTAACGGAAATAGCATGGCCCCCGGCATCCCAAATGGTTCACAAGTTGTTATACGGCTACAATCAGATGTGGAAGATGGAGAGATTGCGGCAGTGCAAGTCAATGGCGACACAGAAGCCACTTTAAAACGTGTGAAACGTCAAAATGGATTACTTATTCTTATTCCGGATAATCCAGAATACGAACCAATCGTAGTAACAAAAGATATGCCGGCTAGAATCATCGGCAAGGCCGTTAAAGTTATCTATGACCTATAAAAAAATACCCCAGTCGGAGTTGGCGCTCCGGCTAGGGCTCCTCATTTCTGAGAATGACAAATATATTATATCATGAAATGAGTGTGATGATTAATGAAAATGGGAATTAGAAAGCCGAGTGTCAAAAAGTCTTTGAAGGCTCGCACTACTGGCAAAGCCAAGCGAGCTGTTAAAAAGGCTGTTGTTCCTGGCTATGGTAAGAAGGGCACAGGTTGGGTTAAAGACCCCAAGAAAGCAGCGTATAACAAGTTATATAGCAAGACGACTGTCGGTGTTAATCCGCTACCTGGTTCCTCAAAAAGTAATTCATTTAGCAATTCATCAGCAAGTTATTCAGATTCTGCTATCGCTACCCATTACGTGCCGATATTGGTAAACAAATTCGTTTTTGCATTCTTGGCTATCTTTTTAGGAGTATTTGGAGCTCAATGGGTTTACGCTAAACAGTACCGTAGAGCACTTTTATACTTTTTATTTTGTTGGACAATTATCCCGATTTTTATGAGTATCTATCAAGGATTTAGAGCTTTAATTGCTAGAACAGACAATTCATATAAAATTTATGTATAAACAAAAACACGCCCCTCCTCCACAGACAGGCGTGTCTACCAAATAAACGGCTAGGCTTATTTAGCTATGCCCATTATATCAATGATAGGAGTTGATTACAATGTGGATGGAGACATTGCCAGACGGCAGATTTAAATATATTGAACGCTACAAAGACCCCTACACTGAAAAGTACAAACGCAAGTCGGTGATACTGACCAGCGACAGTAAGCAGGCGCAGAAAAAAGCGCAGAAATTATTGGATGAGAAAATTGGCAAAGCCGAAGAGACGGCCACCTTGTCCGATATCAACCTCCACGATCTTGCAGAAGAATGGTTTACCCACCATCAAAAAGTACACCGGATACGGCCTTCCACAATCCGCTCATATGAGGCGCAACAGAAAGTTATTTTTGATAAAATCGATAAGAATACACTGGCTAAAAATGCAGACACGAAGCTCTTCCAAACATTTTTTGATGGCTTAGACTACTCAAACGACTATACAGCAAGTATTAAATCCCAACTAAACAATATCTTTAAGTACGCCTACCGCATGGGCTACATCTCGGAAAATCCAATGGACACGGTACAGATATCCTATGCTAAAAAAGATGACGCTGCACGGGAAAAAATTGAAAATAAATATCTCGAAAAAGATGAAGCTGAGAAACTAATAAAGGAACTCTACCGCAGGCCCTCCACCTACCGTGCGGGCAGACTGGCAGAATTTATGTATTTGACCGGGTGTCGAATTGGCGAGGCGGTCATATTGAAACCACAGGATTTTGATGAGGATTATACCACGGTAGCAATCACTGGTACAATCGATTATGGCAACGGATTTCGGACAGCTAAGAAAGGCCCTCCTAAGACGCCAACGAGTAATCGGACAATAGATTTAACGGAGCGGTGTACTAAGCTGATAGAGCACACAATTGACGAGACCAAGCTAGATGCTTTAACAATCAGCGGATATCTAGAGGGTGGTTATCTCTTTGTGTCTAAAAACGGCACACCAATGCCATACAACTCCTTTAACGTGGCTTTACGTGGAGCTGGCAAGCGTATTGGTCTAGAACATAAAACACTAACGTCACATATCTTCCGTCACACGCATGTATCGCTATTAGCAGAAAACAGCATACAACTGACGGCTATCATGGAGCGTGTAGGCCATGAGGATTCCGACATCACAACTAAAATCTATACCCACGTTACTAAAAAAATGAAGGCAGACATTACATCCAAACTGACAGAGATAGGTCTTTGATAAATTGCCCCTTTTTTGCCCCTTTTAGATGGTGTATTGATGATAAATAAAGAAGGAAGCCCGATACAACAGGCTTCCTATTGCTGTATTATTTCACAGCATCTTTCAATGCTTTACCTGGTTTGAATGCAGGTACTTTGCTTGCAGGGATTTCAATTTCATCACCAGTTTGTGGGTTACGTCCTTTACGAGCCGCACGAGAGCGAACTTCGAAGTTACCAAAACCGATTAATTGAACTTTTTCACCTTTAGCTAAAGCATCTTGGATTGTTGAGAAAACAGCGTCTACAGCTGCAGTAGCGTCTTTCTTAGTTAAGTCAGTAGCTTGTGCAACTTTTTCGATCAATTCAGCTTTATTTGCCATGGATGATTTCACCTCCTAAAAAGAGTCTTGATGTAAACATCAATTCACAAAAATTTGAGTGGTCCAAATTTCTGTAAAAAATATTGATCAGTATCAATATTCTGATACTACGTTATCATAAGAACCTTGTAATATCAAGGATTTTGGGCGTTTTAAGCAGTATTTTTCACTTCATTAATTCTTTTTATCAAAAGGGAGCGTTATCTTTTGATAAAGCGATAAAAATATGATAAAATCGCTATTTTCGCCGTCTTGGGATCACACGAATCGGCGTACCTTCAAAAGTGAAGGCTTTGCGAATTTGATTTTCTAAAAAGCGAGCATAAGAAAAATGCATCAACTCTTCTTCATTCACAAATATAATGAAGGTAGGCGGTTTAACTGCTACTTGGGTAGCATAGAAAATTTTCAGCCGCTTACCTTTATCTGTTGGAGTCGGATTAATGGCAACAGCATCCATAATAATATCATTTAAGACAGCAGATGGTACTCGTAAATTTTGATTCATGCTGACTTCTTCAATTAATTCTGGCAATTTATTTAAGCGCTGTTTGGTTACAGCAGAGACAAAAATAATTGGCGCATAGTCCAAATACTGAAATTCGTCTCGAATTTCTGCTTCAAAATCCCGCATTGTATTTGTTTCTTTTTCAACCAGATCCCACTTATTGACTACAATAATGATACCTTTTCCAGCTTCATGGGCATAACCCGCTACCCGTTTGTCTTGTTCACGAATACCTTCTTGACCATTTAGCACCATTAAAACCACATCGGAACGTTCAATGGCTCGCATTGCCCGCATAACAGAATATTTTTCTGTACTTTCGTAAACCTTGCCACGCTTACGCATACCTGCTGTATCAATCATTAAAAATTCTTGGCCATCTTCTGAAGCAAAATGCGTATCAATAGCATCACGCGTCGTTCCTTCAATATCTGAAACAATCACGCGATCTTCGCCTAAAATGGCATTAATTAAAGAAGATTTTCCAACATTTGGGCGTCCTATCAGGCTAAATTTGATGACACCTTCATCGTCTTCTTCCATTTCATCACTAAAATGTTTGACTGCCTCATCCAATACATCTCCAAGTCCTAAACCATGACTACCAGAAATAGGATACGGTTCGCCTAAACCTAAAGAATAAAATTCATAAATTTCAGCCCGCATTTCCGGGTTATCGACTTTATTCACAGCTAAAATCACAGGCTTATTACTACGATATAAAATTCGTGCCACCATTTCATCCGCATCGGTTACACCTTCTTTAGCACTAGTTACAAAAATAATAACATCTGCTTCATCAATCGCGATTTCCGCTTGATGTTTAATTTGATCCATAAACGGTTCGTCACCTAAGTCAATTCCGCCGGTATCGATAATACTGAAATCGCGGCCTAACCATTCACCATTTGCATAAATACGGTCCCGCGTAACGCCAGGAGTATCTTCTACAATTGAAATACGTTCACCGGCTATACGGTTAAAAATTGTCGATTTTCCCACATTGGGACGGCCGACAATCGCAAGAGTTGGATTTGCCATCACTCTACCTCCTCATTTCTTTAAACCAGTTTCTTCTAATTAGAAACTTTATCTTTATCATAACAATTTTTATCTGATAATACAGTCCACTTGCACAATCTTTCTTAGTTTACCTAAAGGATTGACAACATGCAAGTAAAATTGCTAAGGGCATGGAAAACTCCATGATACTTAAAAAATGGGGTCCTTTGCTTTTAATAAATAAGAAATTTTCAAACGAAAGAAAAGAGACACTGCATCTCTTTAGAGAAATTAGGCAGTATCTCTTTATTTTTGGTAACTTATAAGAAATTATTCTTCGTCTTCTTTAACGATGTCGTTTGCATCTTCAGAAGCCGTTGCTTCTTCGTTCGTTTCATCACTATCTGCTAAAGCTTGACCTAAAATATCTCCCATTGTAAAGCCAGTACTTTCTTCTGGTAAATCATAGCTATCTTCTTCAACAACTTTTTCTTCTGCCGGTTTTTCTTCCAATGCTTTGATTGAAAGAGCGATACGATGTTCTTCAGGATTTACTTCTAGCACTTTTACTTTTACTTCATCACCTTCATGCAACACTTCATGTGGTGTCGCAATATGTTTGTGAGAAATTTGTGAAATATGCACTAAACCTTCCACACCCGGGAATACTTCGACAAAAGCACCAAAGCTAGTTAGGCGTTTTACTGTTCCATCTAGAACCGTACCGACTGCTGCTTTGTCTTCAATGTCTGACCAAGGTCCAGGTAAAGTATCTTTGATTGATAGTGAAATACGTTCTTTTTCAGGATCAACAGATAATACTTTTACTTGTACTTTATCGCCAACTTTTAAAGCATCACTTGGTTTAGCCACATGACTATGTGAAATTTCAGATACATGAACTAAGCCGTCAATTCCACCAAGGTCAACAAAAGCACCAAAGTCAGTTAGACGTGCGACTGTCCCTTCAATCACATCACCATCGTGGATAGAATTTAATAATTCTTCTTTACGAACCGCTTTTTCAGATTCTACCACTGCTTTATGGGATAAAATCAAACGATTCTCAGAAGGTTCAATTTCAATAATTTTGAATGCTAATGTTTTCCCTTTGTATTCTTCAAAGTCTGCAACAAAATGATCTTCCACCATAGATGCTGGTACAAATCCTCGTACGCCAACATCTACAACTAATCCACCTTTCACCACATTGGTAACAGGTGCTTCAATAATTTTACCGTCTTTAAAGTCTTGTTCAATTTCTTCCCAGACTTTTTTAGCATCTAAACGGCGTTTCGATAGTAAATAACTACCGTTTTCTTTATCTTTACCAATCGAAGAGATAACGACTAGTTCCAAGACATCCCCTACTTTTACTGCTTCATTGATGTCTTCAATTGGAAGAGTAGATAATTCTTTTACTGGTACTACCCCTTCCACACCGGCGCCTTCGATTCCAACAACGGCTTGTTTGTCTTCAACGGCTAAAACTTCACCTTTGACAATATCCCCCACGTTGACTTCTTGGAAGCTTTCCAAAGCATCCGCCATAGATTCGCCGTTTTCTACTTGATTGTTTTCAAATTCTGTCATGACATATGTCCTCCTAACCAACAATTAATCGATCGCTGTGCACTACACACTACAATTTTAAGTTTAAATTATTCTACCTCAAAAATAAAGCGATTTCCATTATTTCTTGAAAATTGCCCCAAATTAGCGTTTTTTTCTAAAAATACACCAGTATTTAGGAATATTTAAAAAATAATTTACGCTAAAATCATTTACGCTAAAATCATTTAGCAGCTAGCTCTATTATACCGACACTAAAAATTTTTTACCAAACAAAAAGACTTGCATATCTGCTATGCAAGTCAAAACTATTATAGATAACCTTTTTCAGTGACAACTTCTTTAATTAAGTCCACAACTTCAGCAATTGTTTTGCCAGTCGTATCAATTAAAACCGCATCATCAGCTTGCTTCAAAGGGGAAACTTCTCGATGTGAATCAATGTAATCACGCTTTTCAATTTCAGCTTTTAATGTTTCAAAATCTGTTTTAATCCCCTTGGCTTGATTTTCTTTATAACGACGTTCTGCTCTTTCTAAAACACTGGCAACTAAGAAAATCTTTACTTCAGCCTTTGGTAAGACTGCTGTACCGATATCGCGTCCATCCATTACTACACCGCCATCTTTGGCGATGATTTGCTGTTGGTTCACTAATTCTTTGCGAACAAGTTCGTGGGCAGAAACCTCGGAAACATTATTGGTAACATTTGTTTCTCGGATTGCTAAAGTTACATCTTCTCCGTCAATAAAAACCAATTGTCCTGTTTCACTTTGCTTAAAAGTAATGGGATAACGATGGATTAGATTAACTAAACTCGCCGCATCAGAAAAAGCAACGTGATGTTTAATCGCTAAATACGTTACACTGCGATACATTGCACCAGTATCAGTATAAATAAAGCCATAATCTTTTGCCAAAATTTTTGCGACTGTACTTTTGCCAGAAGAAGCAGGTCCATCGATTGCAATATTAATTTTTTCCATTTGTTTGCCACCTATCTTTAGACATTAAAAAAGCCGAACCAAAAATGCCGTGATTTTTGGACCGGCTATTTTTTACTTAATTCGTAATTGTTGACCAGGATATAATAAGAAATTATTCGGATCAATACCATTTAATTGATACAATTGATCAACAGAAATTCCTGCGCGAGCAGCTACTTGATTTGGTCCTTCACCATTTTGAACTGTAATATATTGTTCTCCTGTTTGAGCATTTTGGTCTTGTTGATTTTGGTTTTGTTGATTTTGATCTTGTTGCTCATTTTGTTGCGCTTGATTTTGTTCTTGATTGTTTTCACTAGAACTTGGCTCTGATTCTTCACTAGAACTTGATTCACTTTCAGACGATTCAGTTGTTGAACTTTCGGCAGTGGATGATTCTTCAGTTGATGATTCTTTAGTAGATGACACTAAAGATGAAGAAGCAGTTGCTGGTGTTGAATCGGCATTTTTCTTATCATGCGTTAGCCACATTACAAAACCAGCTGGCACTAAAATACATAGCGACAATAAGATAACCAAAATAACTAAAAATTTTGAAGTACCGCGTTTTTGGCGTCTTTGTTGGGTCCGTGATGAAGTTTCTTCGTCTGTATCATAAATTGGTTGTTCCCACGGTTCTTGTGTTTCGTTGTCAAAATCATTTTTCTTTTTACTCAATTTTCTTACCTCCTGAAAAGCTTTCGCAGTGTATTATACCATAGCCTTTTTATTGTTGTCGCAAAAATATAACTTCAATCGTTTTCTTTAAATAATTTTAGGAAAATCTCCTGCCAACTCACCAATTGATGATTTTGTTTGTCTGGTACTTGACTAGTTTTTAACACCAGGCCATCATTGTCACAGCAATCGCTGGGCTTTGTTTGCATTTTTTCGGCAAAATTTTCTAAAATAAATTCTCGACGACACGTCGCAAGGTTGATATAAGCCAACATTTGCGTTAATTTTTCACCTTTAATCTGCTCATTAACCGCCAAAGCGGCTAACACTTCTTTTTCGCCAATACTTTGACTTAAATCTATCCATTTACTTTGTAGCTCACTGGATTCATACGCCATTTTTCGTCCTAATAATTGCTGAAAACCACTACGTTCATCTTGCCGCATTTGTTTGAAGTAATGATGAATTTTCTCATCATTTTTTTGATAAAGTAAAACTGCTTGGCTCGCTGCGCCATCACGTCCGGCACGACCAATCTCTTGTACATAGTTTTCGATACTGTCAGGTAAATCATAGTGAATGATAAAACGAATATCACTTTTATCAATTCCCATGCCAAACGCATTTGTAGCTACCAAAATATCCAAGTGATTGCTTTGAAATTGCAATTGGAGACGACTTCTTTCACTACTGTTTAGTCCCCCATGATAATAGCCAATATTATAATGTACTTTTAACTTGCGATATAAAGTTTCCACAGTTTTTTTTGTTGCACAATAAATAATACCAGGACCGCTCAATTTTTTTAATAAATCAGTTAATTGGGCGAACTTGTTATCTGTTTGTTGAACAAAAAGGGCAATATTTTTGCGATCAACTGATCGTTGGACCAGTTCATAGTCTTCTTTTAATAATAGTTTAGCAATATCACTCTGTACAAAAGGAGTAGCTGTAGCAGTTAAGGCTAATGTTACCGGATTTTCTAAAAATGCTTTTATCTTCCCTAATTGGCGATATTCCGGCCTAAAATCAATCCCCCACAAAGAAACACAGTGGGCTTCATCAATTACAAAAAAAGCAATTTTTTGCCGTTTTAACAGGTGTAAAATTTTCTTTTGCCAGAGCATCTCTGGACTGATAAATAAAAATTTATAATCAGATAAGTGCCATAAAACGAATTCTTTTTCCGCAGCAGTCAACTGGCTATTTAAAGCTACTGCTTGAATCTTTTTACTGTTGAGCTGGCTGACTTGGTCTTCCATTAATGAAATTAGTGGCGAAACAACAATTGTTATTCCTGACGTTAAATAACTCGGTAATTGATAGCACAAGCTTTTACCAGTCGCAGTAGGCAAAATCCCTAAGACATCTTGGCCAGAAAGTAAACTTTCAATGACTTCTTTTTGTCCGCTCCGAAAACTGTCAAAACCAAAATATTGTTTTAAACTATCTTCTAATGCCATTGACAGCCTCTCTTTTCTTTTTTATTTGATATAACCGAAATTCTACAAACTCTAATGGAAACTGTTCATAAATATCGCGATAACGTAAAGTATAAATATTTGTTGTGTCAAGACTTGCCAAATATGCCATCGTATTGCTTGAAATAAATTTTTCAAATGGGAAAGTTTGATCAAAAAGCGCCCACTCAATAATATGATCTGAAATAGTTCCTAACTTCAAACGACGACTTGCAACTACCATTGAAACACTTTGCCCTTCTAATAAAAGTTTGCGGGTAAACAGCATACTGTTATTGTAATTTTGCCTTAAAAGACCTTTTAAAATTTGATAACACAATGTATTTACTCCCGCTTTTTTTATTTCATTTAATAATGGATGGAGACAACTAGCCTGATAGAAGAAGTTCCAAGGTTGTTTTTGAAATTTTTCCGGTAGCAATTGATAAGCAATTTGAGGGGAAATATTCGGTCCACTTAACTGTTGGGCCAAAAAATCTCCATCTTTTTGATCTAATTTTTGAAACAGCACAGTTAATTCCTGGTAAACTATTGTTTTGTCGACTATTCTTTGTTTGAAAAGCTGTTCTACTGGGCGGGTATATAACGGACTTGTTTCCAGAGGCCGCAATGGTTTTATTTGACTTTGCGCAACTTGCTGAATGAAATAAGATAAAAGACGAAAACAATTGGAATCACTACGGCCAAAGTTAAAATAGTCTACTTGCTGCAAGCGACGGATCTGTTCAACATCAATTTTTGCTTGACCTTGGGATGTAATGGCATATTCTCCCTTAGTGACAAAAGCGATTAGCTGCTCTTTTTCAAGCTGAGCAATTATTTGATCAAATTGTGATTGAGAAAGTTCCGGTTGACTGCCGAGATAAGGTAACAAATCATTAAAATACGCATAGCTCATAATCGCTGCAGTTCGTTTTCCTTTTAATAAATGAAAGAGCGTGCTGGTCTTTAACTTGTCAGTCATGGAAAATAACGCTAAAATAAATTGATTCATAAAATACGCCTCCTGAAAGTTGGTGGAACGATGACGACAATTTGCCGTCTTGTACCAGAACGCTGTATTGCTTGCGGACTTTGTGCCATTTATGCACCTGATATTTTTGATTATGACGAAGACGGTATCGTTTTATTTAAAGAAGAACCGGAAGCCAGTCAACAGTTTGTGCGCACCGAGGAACGAAAAGCTGTTATAAAAGCCGCTGCCAAATGTCCTGTCAGAGCAATTTTACTTGAAAAAGAAAACGGACGCTAGCACTAATTCTATTAAAAGAAATGCTTTTATTACTATACGCAAAAAGTTTAATAAAAACTAAAAATAGCAAAATACCCAAACGTTAAGTTGCGCCTGACTTCTAGTAAGAAACTAGTCGCCCACAACTTGCTACGTTTGGGTATTTGGTTTAATCTATTGGCTAATAATTATTTTCCACATAAACGATAAATTGATTCCGCATAAATGTCCATTGCTTTGTATAGTTGGGCTAATTCCCATTGTTCATTAGCTTGGTGCATAAAGTCTGGAGTATCTTCAAACATTGCGCCATAAGCTACACAGTTTTTCATAGTGCGGGCAAAAGTTGCGCCACCAGAAATTTCAGGTTCTGACATATCGCCAGTCATTTCACGATAAGTCGCTAATAGAGTTTTGACTAAAGTAGAATCTTGAGGAACATATAAAGAGTCTAACCAGTCAAATTCTTGATAAGTTAAATCATATTCTTTTACTTTTTCAGCAATTTTGGCTTCTAAATCTTCTTTTTTCACGGTTACTGGCAAACGCATATCCACACCAATTTTGGTTTCTTCTGGTGAAATCACCAAACTAGCAAAGTTCATCGTTAATTCTCCAGATTGTTCATCTTCTGTTTTCCCGACAACATTTTCACCAGTTGCGTTTTCTTTAACTAATTTGCCCAAGAAATTCAAAGGAGAAAAATCAACTGATTCACTTAAAGCCATTGCCAAACGCGTAATTGCATTAATTCCATCTGATGCATCTTTTGCATGGACGCTCTTACCTTGAACTACTACGGCGTCCCCTTCCATTTCATACGGGAAACCTAATTTATCCAGGCTTGCTTTGACGGCTTCGACGTATTCTCCTTTATATGGTGCAGTATCTGGAACTACATTTAATGCTCCTCCAGCATGAACAGCAACTTTATCTGTGCCAGGACCGACAAGATAAGCTTGTAACAAACCTTTTTCTGCAAAAGTTAGTGGGAAACTATGGTCTGGGGCAATACCAGCTGTTGCACTTTCTTCTTTTTCATTGTATTTTTCCATACAACGCCATAAATTTTCTTCATCAGAACCAAAGATGAAGCGAATGCGTTGATTAAATTCAACACCACTATCCATTAAAGCTTTCACAGCATATAAAGCAGCCATTGAAGGACCTTTGTCATCTTGAGAACCACGACCATAGATAATGCCATCTTTAATTACTGGATCAAAAGGATCGGTATTCCAACCTTTTTGATCAGCGGCTGGAACAACATCCATATGACATAAAATGGCAAATAAATCATCACCTTCGCCAACTTCAGCATAAGCATAATAGCCTTCTGGATCTTTAAAAGTGCGTAAGCCAATGCTATCACAAATTTCTAAAACTTGATCTAAAGCTTTTACGACATTTTTCCCAAAAGGATGCCCTTCTCCACTGTCAGATTCATCTAAAACTGAAGGGACTTGAATAAGTTTTTTTAAAGCTTCCACCGCTTCTTCGTGGTGTTTTTCGGTAACAAATTGTTTCATGATACAACCTCCTAAATTTTAAAGTAAAATAGCGAATATCTTTCGCTTTTTACCATAATACCAATAATAAGAAAAAGAGAGCTTCATGAATAACTGAAACTCTCTTTTTAAAACTGAGAAACTCAGTTATAGATATAAAATTAATTCTATCTTAGCCAACTTTTTAACAATTGTCTATTTTATAGAATTGTTCCAATTGCAAGTAAGATACAAATAGCGACAAATAAAATCGCGATTAATTTGGTAATGTATTTCCACCATTTACCAATATCAATCCGTGCAATCGCAACGGCACCCATAACGATAGCTGAAGTTGGTGTAATCAAGTTTACTAACCCTGAGGCAGATTGGTAAGCCGTAATAACTAAATCTTTACCTACACCAGCAAATTCGCCCATTGGTCCAATAATACCCATTGTTGCAGCAGCAAGACCAGATGTTGATGGGATTAAGAATGACATTGGGATGTAGAAAATAAATGCCAAGATAATAAAGATAACAGAAGAAAGACCAGAAAGTCCTTTTTCACCCCAGTTTAAGATTGTATCGGTAATCATACCATTGTTCATGACAACTTGAATACCACGAGCAACAGCTACGACGATAGCAACTCCGATTAAATCAGAAGCCCCTGCTAAAAATTCAGAAATAAAGTCTGATTCTTTAAAGCCGTAAACGATTGCAACGACAATTGACATTAATAAGAACAACATTGTGATTTCTGGGAAGTACCATTGACCAAATGGCAACATATCTTTACCAAGTACCATTCCTAAACCAGGAATGCCAGCTAACCATTTTGTAAAGTTAGCAAAGATATTAATACCGAATTCTTCCCATGGAATTAAACTTAAAATCATTAAGAAGAATGTCAAGATGAACAAGATGTTCACGTTACGTTGTTTTTTCGTTACGCCTTCTTGGCGATTGATTGCATCGATATCAAAGTGTTTTGCATCTTCTTCTCTTTGAGAATATACAATTGATTGGGTTGGATCTTTTTCAATTTTAGCCGCATAGCGGTAAACATAGGCAATTGAAATCCCAACTAAAACCACCCACATGATAATACGTAACAACATACCATCGGCCATTGAAATACCGACAGCATCAGAAGCAACACCGGTAGCAAATGGGTTAACCGTAGAAGCTAAACACCCTACTTGGGAACCAATCAAAACGATTGAAACGGCAACAATAGAGTCAAAACCTACCGCCATCATAACTGGAATCAGTAATGAATAAAACGGAATAGTTTCTTCGGCCATACCGTAAGTTGAACCACCCAAGGCAAAAATTGGTAATAAGATAAAGATTAAGTTCTTTTCACGGCCTTTAAAGCGTTTTACGATTGAGCCGATTCCTGCATCTAATGCGCCAGTTTTATTAACGATTCCAAGGAATCCACCAACGATTAAGATGAAAAATGAAATAGAGATAGCTGGATCTGTGGTTTCAGAACCTAACATCCCTAAAACTGGTGCCATCATAACATCATAAAAACCTTGTGGATTTTGCGCCACACGCTCATATGTTCCTGCTAAAATGTTACCAGCATCGTCCACTTTATAATGACCGGCTGGAATGAACCAAGTCAAAATGGCGATGAATGCAATGATAATAAATAATACCGTGTACGCAGAAGGCATCTGGAATTTTTTCTTCGTTTGCGTATTTTCCATTTTTTCTCTTCCTCTCTTTTCTATATTTGTAACTATAAAATAGATTACATAGTTATTTTATCAGAGATAAGACGATCTGGGAAATAATTACATAAGTTTTTTTATCGTCTTTTCTACTGTTTTATTATGTATATTCATTTTATAGTTAACAAGTTTGTAAGTAGAACTTGTTAGCACGGCTTTTGTTCTACTCCCACAATAATTGTACCGCTAGTTTCTTTTCATAATATGAAAAATACCAACTTGAAAACGTGAAGAATTTCTCTTTATACACTATCTTTTTGATTATTATACAAATCAATGCATATACAAAGGCCTTATGATGAAAACGCTTTATCATTTTACTGCTTTTTGTATTTTATTTCATCGAAAAAATCACTTGTTTTTTTGAACAAAAAAACACCGCTAGTTTCCTAGCGGTGGCAAATTGGTCTTTAACCAATATGTTGTTGTTTACGTCGTTTTTGTTCTAAAAATGGTAATAGTTTCGTATAAATTACTAAAAAGGCTGCACTAACAATCGCACCTTTTAGTAGGTTGAATGGCACAACGCCAATTGCAATGTATTGCGCTAATGAAACACCCAGCATTTTATCAGCTGTGAGACCTAAAACACTTAGGTAAACAGGCGTAATTACAAAATAATTTGCAATACTCATAAAGATTGTCATCGCCAAAATACCACTGCTAACCCCTAAAACTTTATTGCCAATTTTATTTTTTCCTTTAAAGAAATAATACATTGGTAAGGTAAAAAGTGAGCTGGCAAAGAAACTAGCAATATCGCCAACTAAATTACTTAATTCTAACCCGGTGGTTAACAGATGTAATAAAGAGCGGATAAAAGCTGTTGCAATCCCTGCCATCGGACCAAATAAAAACATACTTAGCATTACCGGTATATCACTAAAATCAACTTTCATAAATGCGAAAGCGGGTATAACCGGAAACGCCACATACTGCAAAATAACTCCCATTGCCGCAAACAATGCGACAGCCACCATTTTTTGTACCTTTGTGTTCTTCATTGAAATCCTCCTAATTAAGGACCCATCTTCAATCGAACCTTTTTGAACCAACTTTTTCAATAAAAAAACTCTATTTTCCATGCAGGGAAAATAGAGTTAGAGTTATCTGAAATAAGTTACTTCAAATAAGCCCTATCTTCTTTATCCAGACTATACTGTCGGTATCGGATTTACACCGATTCAACCGCAACTTAATGCAGTTCGTGGACTATTACCACCGGTCGGGAATTGCACCCTGCCCCTGAAGACGAACCTTGTATTTAATTACACTTACATTATATAAGAAAAGAAAAAAATTACAAGTATTAATTCTTGGCTAAATTTAAAAGCTGACTCACTTCTTTTTTGTGTAGCGGACGATATTCTCCGGGCCGCAAGTTTTCCAATGTTAAATTGCCATATTTTTCTCGTTTTAATTTTTGGACGGGTAACCCGACTGCTTGTAACATTTTTTTCACTTGATGATTTCTTCCTTCGTGAATGGTTAATTGAATAATTGTTGTTTGTGCTTTGGTATCGGTTGATAAAATATCATAGCGAGCTGGTCCATATTTTACACCTTCAAAACGCAAACCTCGACTTAAAGGTCGTAGCTGCTGTTTTTCAGGTATTCCTTTAACCTTTGCAACGTAGACTTTATCAACTTCATGTTTTGGATGCGTTAATTTTTGAGCAAATGCGCCATCATTGGTTAACAATAACAAGCCAGATGTATCATAGTCCAACCGCCCTACCGGATAAATCCGTTCTGTAATTCCAACAAAATAATCCGTAACAACTTTTCGGCCTTTATCATCACTAACGGCCGAAATCACACCGCGTGGTTTATAAAACATAAAATAAACTGGTTCTTCTTGATTAATGGGAACATTGTCCACTTCAATTTGATCTTTTCCACTAACTTTAATCCCTAATTCTGTGACAATCGTGCCATTAACTTTGACCCGACCTTCACTGATTAATTCTTCTGCTTTGCGGCGAGAAGCAATTCCCGCATGGGCGATAACTTTTTGCAATCTTTCCATTATTCTTGTCCTCCATTTTCTGTCTCACTGAAACGGTCAAAAAATAAATCCATTGGAACATCTTCAGTTAGCTCATTTTCCATTGCTTCAATATCAGGTAACTCAGCTAAGGATTTTAGCCCAAAGTAATCCATAAAGTAAGCAGTCGTTCCATATAAAATTGCACGGCCTGGTCCATCAACACGGCCCTTTTCTTCAATTAATTGTCGCGCCACTAATTTTTGGACCGACCCACTAGATTGGACACCGCGAATCTCATCGACTTCCATTCTGGTTAGAGGTTGTTTGTATGCAATAATTGCTAAAGTCTCTAATGCCGCCTGAGAGAGGCTGTTTGACATGGGAGACTGTGCATATTTTTTTAATAAAGGAGCAAATTCTTTTTTTGTCGTGAGCACAAAATGATTGCCTACCTCTAAGATATGCAAAGCGGAATTCTCATCCTCATCATAACGACTTTGCAGGGTTTGAATCATTTCATAGGTTTGCGCTGTTTTGCTATTTAATAAATAGCTCAATTCTTCCAAGCCAATTCCTTCGTCGCCTACTACGAATAAAATAGCTTCTAATTCACTAATTTTCATCTTTTTCTCCTGTTGCAAATAGCGTAATTTCGCCATAGTTTTCCGTCTGAGTGATAGCTACACTGCCAGTTTTCATCAATTCCAATAAAGCCAAAAAAGTAGCCACTACTTCACTTTTGGTATAACTTTGTAAAAATTCAGCCAGATTTCTTCCTTCATTTGGTTTTAGCCCAGCTAAACCAAGCTTAATAGCATTCATTTTATCTTCAATTGTTGCTTCATCTGAAGTAATTGTTGTTTCAACCACTTGACGCTTTTTCTTTTTTTCTAACATGTTGTGAAATGCTAAGAATAAGTCAATCGTATTTAATTGATTTGCTACTAACAATGGACTCTCTTCTTTGTACTCATCAACATCCATCGGCTCTTTAGTAAAGTAATCACTACGCTCTTTTGCCTTATCTGATAGTATTTCTGCGGCATATTTAAATTTGCGGTATTCTAATAATTGGGTTACCAAAACTTCTCGCGGATCTTCTTCATAAACATCCTCTGGAGCAACAAACTCTTGCTTTGGCAAAAGCATTTTTGATTTAATTGCCATCAGTGTGGCGGCCATCACTAAGTAATCTCCTGCCACTTCCAATTCCAAGGTCTGCATTGCATGAATGTATTGCATATATTGTTCCGTAATTGCGGCAATAGGGATATCGTAAACGTTGATTTCTAATTTTTGAATTAAATGAAGCAACAAATCCAACGGCCCTTCAAAAACAGCCAATTTAACATTAATTTCGCTCATAGTTCACCAACTTCTATGCACGAGGAAAATACTGTTTGTAAACATCCGTCATGCGTTTTTTCGTAATATGGGTATAAATTTGGGTAGTTGAAATATCAGCATGCCCTAATAGTTCTTGCACTGTTCTTAAATCTGCACCATTTTCCAGTAAATGAGTAGCAAAACTGTGACGTAATGTATGAGGAGTTACAGTTTTATAAATACCAGCCTTTTGCACAATTGTCTTTAAGTTTTTCCAAATCCCCTGCCGACTAAGACGGCTACCGTGATTATTTACAAACAAATATGCTTCATCAGGATTTTTACGCGTTAAGTGAGGTCTGGCTTCTGAGAGATAGCGCTGTACCCACTTTATGGCAATATCTCCTAAAGGAACAATACGTTCTTTATCGCCTTTACCTAATGTTTGCAATAATCCCATTTCTAAATGCACATCATTTAACTTCAAATTAATTAACTCACTAACACGTAGTCCTGTTGCGTACATCACTTCCAAAATAGCACGGTCTCGCAGTCCCAGTGTTTCTTTTGTATTCGGCGTAGCCAATAATTGCTCGACTTCACTTAAGCTCAATGTATCGGGAAGCTTCTGTTGCTTTTTAGGAGAATCAATATGTTGCATTGAATCGTGATCTGTATAACGTTCTTGGCGCAAAAATTGATGAAAACGACGTAAGCTCGTAATCATACGGGCAATCGTTGCATTGGAACGCCCACTTTCTTTTAAGACTTGTAAAAAACTCACAACAGTGAAACGATCGATTTCTTGCCAATCGGTAATTTGTTGCTGTTGTAAAAATGCTAAGTATTGCAAAAGGTCTCGTTGATAACTTTTTTTTGTATTTTCAGCTAGTCCCCGCTCAATCGTTAAATAATGTAAATAATCGGTAATTTGTTCTTGCATCTTTCACCATATCCTCTTTTGTAACATCTTTATCATCATACCAAATCAACACCATTTGTAACAGAAAAAAATAAGCTACACCAAAGCCAACATGTGACTCTGGCATAACTTCATTTTTTTTGACAATTCTGGCAGATACCATGAAATGTTAGCCGATGATCTTTAACCAGAAAATGATATTTATTTTCAACGATTTCTTCTACATCACCTAATAAATCTTCTTCAATTTCTTCAATATTTCCACACTCAATACACAATAGATGATGGTGAAAATGTTGCGCACCTTCTTTTCTTAAATCATAACGCGAAACGCCATCGTTAAAACTAACTTTATCGACAACATGCAATTCTGTTAAAATTTCCAATGTTCGGTACACCGTAGCTAACCCGATTTCAGGGCTTTTTCGTTTAACAAAAAAGAAAACTTCTTCAGCAGAAAGATGATCTTTTTCATTTTCCAATAAAACTAATAACGTAGCTTCCCGCTGCGGAGTTAATTTGAATCCGGCTTCGTGAAGTTGTTGTTTCACTTTTTTCATTGTCGTTATTGTATCCATGTGTCCTCCGCAACCTTCTTTATAATAATTATAAACTAGCATCATTTTACAAACCCTAGATTATACTCATTATAAGGAAAAAGCAAGAATTATACAAGGTCTGTTTTCTCAATTAGATAAGTAAATCCTTCTTTTTGTTCAACTAATTTCGCTTTTAGTAAATGTCCCATTGCTCGCTTAAATTGACCTTTACTAATACCAAACATTTCTTTGATTGCTTCTGGTTCCGATTTATCGGTATAAGGCATTTTATTTTCTTTAGCACGTCGTAAATACGCTAAGATCATTTCAGCATCATCCCCAATCGCTTCATATGCCCGAGGTTTAAGGGATACATTTAAAACACCATCTGGACGTACACCAATTACACGCCCTGAAACCACTTCACCTAAACGAGGTTCCTGGTAACGTTCACTGGGATGAATAAAACCAAGATAAAAATCTTCTGTTAAAATATAAGTTCCAGCAATCTTTAAGCGAAAAACTGTCCCTGTAATATTTTGATTTTTTTGTTCTTCCCGTCCTTTTTTGCTCATGGAACGAAAAACTTTTTCTTCTGCTAAAGTCCCCCAAATACGTCCTTTTTGATCGACGCGCAATGCAACCAATAGCCGATCGCCTTTTTTGGGCCATAATTCCGTTAATGTCGGAAGTTCATCTAGGGAAACAGCGATTTCTTTATCCGGTAAGCCAATGTCCACAAAGACACCTAGGTCACGCCTTGAAGCAATAACCGTTGCAAAAGCGTAATGTCCTTGGCGACTTTTCGGAATTTCGGTGGTTAATGCATTTTCATGCCGCTGATTTTGGTAGGCAAAACCTGTTACGCTTTCTCCTAATTGATGTTCGCCTTCACTTTTTGGTAGACGAAAAGTAACACCATTCTTTTGAACAAAATAGGCAACTTCATTTTCATCTGTTACCATTCCTGTAATAATAGTAGCTAATAATTCATTCATAATTTTTCTCCTTGTTGCGCTTATGCGCCGAACTACATGATAAGACGGATTAAAGCAATCGCTAGAATTCCGACCATCACAATTTTCATTAAGTCCTTCGTATAGTAACCTACCATTAAAGCAGGGATGCTGGCAAGTACTTCCGGCCCTTTAATCGTTGGCCAATTTCCAGTTTCAAAATTCAACAGACTTTGAATTAACAGTGCAAATAAAATACAAAGGGGTAAATAAGATAAAAATATTTCTGCGGTTGGTGGAAATTTTATTTTTTTGGCAAAAGCAAAAGGTAGAATTCGAGGAATCCAAGTGACCACACTACAACCTAAAATTAATATCAGTATATTGCTAGCCATCGTGAGTCACCGTCCCAACCAAACAGCCAATAAGAGTCGCCATAATTACTGCAATTTCAGCAGATGTAAAACGCATAAATACAACTAAAGCAATTAAAACACTCGCTAAAACTTGCAGTGTTTGTTTCGTTCGTTTTTTTAACGGCATCTCAATTTGAAACAGACATAACCCTAGAAACATCGCCGTTAATGCAAAATCTAAACCAAAGCGATTAGGATCAGGAATAAATTGTCCTAATAGACCGCCTCCTATATTGGCTAAAATCCAAGTAACGTAAGCTGCTATATTTAGTCCATGCATCCACTGTGCTGTCAAAGGCTGTCTTTCTTGAAGTGCCGTCGTTAAAACACCATATGATTCATCGGTTAAAAGTGTGCCAATACCAATATTATTTAGAAGAGAATCTGATTTAAAATAGCTCGTGACGGATAAACTCATCAAAAAATGCCGAGAATTCACAAGAAAAACCGTTAAAATAATAGTCGAAACCGGTGCATGAAGCGCTAATAAACCACAAATAATAAATTGTCCACTACCAGCATAAACCAATAACGACAATAAAAAAATTTCAAAAATAGAAAGTCCGACCCCTTTTTCTACGACCCCGGCGGCAAAACCAATCCCTACATAACCAAGCATTGTGGGTACACAAGCTTTAATTCCATCGGAAAAACTTTCATACTGCTGTGTTTCTGCCACAAAGATACCCCCTTCTTTTCGTTTGCTTTTAATCATAACGAAAAAAAGAGGGCAAGACAAGAAATTGTCAGAAAATAAATAAAATTCGTTCTTCTATCTAATTGTATGGTCGTTACCATTGCCACGGAAATAACCCGTCTTACAATTAATCGTAACGATATAATAAGGTAAAGCTTTTTCAGAAATTCCTTTTAATAAAGAAGATCGGGTATTCGTAGCAAATAAATTATAGTAACCTTCTCCATTTTCAATGGTCACGGGCTCTAAATAATAGCCACCGGCTACGATATATCCTCGGTCAATACAAGTTTGAATCACTTTTTCTTGAATACCAGCATTCCATACCCAAGCTGTATTATTAGTATCTGCTACTGCGCTAGGATTTATTGCCATAATCGGTGCATTATTATTATTTGGCTGCATATTAGGTGATGCTTCTGCCGGCAAGTTGTTACTTTGTTCACTTTCACTTTGCGCATTATCATTAGCCGCTTTTTTTGCAGCAGCTGCTTGTGCTTCTTGTTGCTTTTTGGTTTCAGCAGCTTCTTTTTTGCTTAATACGTCATCTACTTTTTCTAAATTTGCCTTTAAAGTTTTCTTTTGATTTCCTTCAACCAATTTTGCGACGGCTTTTTGAGCTGTTTGATATTGTTGACGTGTCGCATTATCTTTGACTTTTTCATCGGTATAAACCACAGCTACTGCTTTTTTTGCAGTATTTAAATCGTTTAATTGTGACTTGGCATCACTAATAACGTTATTGATTGTCTTAGAAAATTCATCGTCAGTAGTCAAAGGCTCAATATCGATGGTACTTCCTTTAATCGCAGTAGCTGGTTTTATTTCTGAACCCCTTACCACAGGGGTTTCAAATAGATTGTTTACTTGCGTAATAATATCCATTTTTTCTTGAATACTTTTTATTTCGTTTGTTAGTTCTTCCGTGTTATCTTTTGTTCCAGCGGACTTGGCTGCTTCTTTTAGATTATTTACTTGCGTCGTTAAATCAGCAAGTTGATTTGCTGTTTTATCAGACTTAATAAACTGATGTGTGTTATCTGTATAAAAGTCAGCAAGTTGAGTTTGAATCGCTGTCTCTTGTTTTTCTATTTTTTGCTGCTCTTGCTGGGCTTGTGCTTTTACATTTTGATCGTGAACATAATAACCATACCCACTGCCCCCTAAGATAATCGCCGCAGCTAAAAGTACAAACGGCCATTTTTTTCGTGGAGATTTTGACACTTGTTCTGTTGAAGACAGATTATCGATTTTCTCTTCTTGATCAGGGCGTACTGCTTCTCCTTGATCCCCTATAGGAGAGGCACTGTTATCAAGAGCCTCGTCTTTTTCAGTGATGGGTTCTATTTGGTTTACAGTAGAGGAATCGTCATTTTCGGGGAGATTTTCAAGTTGTTCCTTCTCCGAACTTTCAGCTGCGGTTTCAGCCATATTTTCTGTTTCCTGGTCATTCTTTATTGCTGTTCCTTCATTTGAAAGTTTTTCGCCATCCACAATCGGCTCACTTACTTCTGATTCTGCAGTCTTAATTTCAGCTATTGGTTCTAAATTGTCGTGAACACTATTCTTTGTTTCTTCCAGATCCGTATGACTTTTTTGGGATTCAATCTGGTCATTTTCAGGAACAGGAAAAGATGCTTCTTTCTCCTGGTCTTTATCATCTTCAGCCGTCGGCAGCGTCTCTTCATAATCATCTTTATGCTTTTTGATGTAATCGGCTAAAATTGGATTCACATCAGCTAAATCATCTTCTTTTGTGGCTTCATTTAAGGATTCTTCCATCACTGAGCCAATTGAAACATCTTTAAAATCCGACCATTTGACCGAATCATTATTTTCGCGATTATTCTCTTTAATCGTTGCAAGTTTTCCGGCAATATTTTCTTTTATTTCTTCACCACATCGCGGACAAACCATTTGACCGTTAAGCGGTTCAAACCCGCAGTGGGGACATTTATTAATCACTGTTTTTCTTGCTTCCTTTCTGCATAAAACTTTGATTCTCTCCTAGTCGACTAAAAAACTGCCAAACTATCTAGTCTATTATAAACGTTTACGCTTAGGATAGGAAGTTAGGATTTTATTAAGAAAGTGACAGTTATAAATCACTTGTTAAAGTCCTTTAATCTATTGAAACAATTAAAACTTTCCATAACTATTTCTGTTATAAATTCTTAGAAAAATTTTTATTTTCATCATCGTGGACATTTTTTCATTTTGTTCATCACTTCAATATACTTTTTATACCCATTTTGCAATTGTTAGGTAGAATAAAAATTGACGTAAAAAAACTGTTACCTTGCTTGCACAAAGTAACAGTTAAACTTTATTCTAAGAAATCTTTTAGTTGTTTTGAACGAGAGGGATGACGTAATTTCCGCAAAGCTTTTGCTTCAATTTGACGAATTCGTTCTCTAGTAACGCCAAAGACTTTTCCGACTTCTTCTAGCGTCCGTGTACGACCATCATCAAGACCAAAACGAAGACGCAACACATTTTCTTCACGGTCTGTCAAGGTATCTAGAACATCTTCTAGCTGCTCTTTTAAGAGTTCGTATGCAGCATGTTCAGCTGGACTAGTTGCTTCTTGGTCTTCAATGAAGTCTCCTAAATGCGAGTCATCTTCTTCACCAATTGGCGTTTCCAATGAAACCGGTTCTTGCGCAATTTTTAAAATTTCGCGCACTTTTTCAGTTGGTAAATCCATTTCTGCACCAATTTCTTCAGGTGTTGGTTCCCGTCCTAAGTCTTGTAGCAATTGGCGTTGAATTCGAATTAATTTGTTAATGGTCTCAACCATATGAACGGGAATCCGAATTGTCCGGGCTTGGTCGGCAATCGCACGGGTAATCGCTTGACGAATCCACCAAGTAGCATAAGTAGAAAATTTGAACCCTTTACGATAATCGAATTTTTCTACAGCTTTCATTAGCCCCATGTTACCTTCTTGGATTAAATCCAAAAATTGCATACCACGCCCAACATAACGTTTGGCAATGGAAACAACTAAACGCAAGTTTGCTTCAGCTAAACGTTGTTTTGCTTCTTGATCGCCTTCTTCAATTTTTAAGGCTAATTCAACTTCTTCTTCAGCCGTTAAAAGTGGAACGCGACCGATTTCTTTTAAATACATACGCACAGGATCATTAATTTTAACTCCTGTTGGTGCGGACAAGTCTTCTTGTTTGGCTGCTTCTGCTTTCTTTTCATTGCTCTTTAAGCTGTGAACAGACGGTTCGCCATTCTCGTCGACAACGCTAATACCAGCATCCTCAACTTTTTGGATTAATTTGTCCATTGCGTCAGCATCTAATGAAAAAGGTGTGGCCAATTTATTGGACAACTCGTCATAAACGACTTGGCCATTGGGTTTATTTTCTTTGATAAAGGCACTTACCGCTTTATCATACTCTGTTTTTTGTTCTTTTGCCATGAAAAGAAGGCCCCCTTTGTGTAATTAAGCTTGCTGCAATTGCTTGGTTAAATCTATTATTTCAACTGCCAACTCTAATGCCTGCTGCATATTGCCCAATTGACTTGCTTCTTGCTGCAGAAATTTCTTTTGATTAATTTTTTCAGCAATGCGCGCCTTTTGGAATAATCGCAAAATGCTTTTTATTTCTTCTTCAGAAGAATCTTGCGGTACATTAAGGTAGGCAATTTCAATCACTTTATTTTTTATTGTCGTTTCCGTCAAATAATCGAGAAAATCTGGTAATGAAAAACTACCAAAACTTTCAATAAAGTTCTCATACATAAAATAAATCGTTTGGTACTCATCATGTATAAAAACCAATTCCACTTGCTGCAGACGATTCAGTAGCGAATTATCATTAAAGAGCCGATACAAAATTAACTGCTCCCCCCGCTCTACCTGAGTCAAGGGACGTTTAACTGTCTGAGTTGCAGGCGTCGTTTTTACTTCATGGGCGCCAAATTGTGGTGCATCCTCATAAGCAGTATTTTGCTGTGGCGGTTTTGCCGCCTCTTGTCGACGTTTTTGTTTAAACGCACTTAGTTGTTGTTGCAACGTTTCCCGACTTAAATGAAACTCTGTTGCGATTTGGGTCAGGTAGCGATCTTGGGCTAATAAGGAATCAACTTTTGCCAATTCATGCAATAAATCCGTAACATAGTCTAGCTGTTCTTTTTCGTTGCCAAGATTACGATTTTGCCGTAAATACGCCATCTTAAAACCAAAAACAGTTTCCCGGCCATGATAAGCTAGTTCATAAAAAGCGGCACTGCCGTACTTTCGAACATATTCATCTGGATCAAGTTTTTCTGGTAACTGTAAAATTGCTAAATCCAAACTACTGTGTTCGTCTAACATACCAATAGCGCGATCTGTCGCTGCTAAACCTGCCTTATCACCATCGTAACTAATGACAATTTCGCCAGCAACGCGTTCAATTGCTGCAATTTGTTGGCTCGTTAAACTTGTTCCCATACTCGCAATACCATTTTTAACCCCCGATTGCCAAGCTGCGATAACGTCCATAAACCCTTCAAATAGAAAAACGGTATTTTCTTTACGAATAATCGGTCGCGCTTTATCAAAGTTAAAAAGAACTTGCCGTTTGTTAAACAATTCGGTTTCCGGGGAATTTAAATACTTCGGTTGATTTTCTCCTGGAAAATCCGGTGTTGTTAAAATTCGCCCAGAAAAACCAATTGTCTTTCCCTTTGCATCATGAATGGGGAACATAATCCGTTGATAAAAGCGATCTGCTAATTCACCATTTTCCCGTTCAACAAAAAGTCCTGACTGCGCTAAGAGTGCTGCCTCTACTTTTTCGTTTGCAAAAACTTGCCGCAAAAATTGACGTTCATTTGGTGCAAAGCCGATTTCAAACTCTTTAATCAACTCTTCTGTTAAGCCGCGACTTACTAAATAATCTAAGGCTACTTGTCCAGCAGCGGTGTTTACCAACATATGGTGATAAACTTCCTTTGCTTTTTCATGAAGCTTAATTAATGCGTGTTGGGGTGAATTGCCAACTTGTGTGGTCGGCTCCATCTTGTATGCGGCAGCAAAAGGAATTTGTTCAATTTCAGCTACTTTCGCCACAGCTTCAGGAAAAGTTAGCCCTTCTAATTCTTCGACAAAACCAAAGACGTTTCCTCCCCGTCCGCAACCAAAGCAGTGAAAAATCTGCTTGTCTTCTGCTACAGAAAATGAAGGTGTTTTTTCTTCATGAAACGGACACAAGCCAACATAATTTTTGCCGGCTTTTTTGAGCTGGACGTACTGACCAATGACTTCGACAATATTACTCTTTTCACGAATTTCATCAATTACATTCTGAGGTATTCTAGCCACTTCAACTCACCTCCAGCCTGCAAATTATTAAATAATTGTTATCGGTAAAAAATCGCACTAATTAAAAATCAGCGCGACTTCAAAAAAGACCCAATAATACAAACTATATTCTAACATATTCCCATTGTTTTTCAAGTCTTACGCCTAAAAGAGCGCGATTTGAAAAACAGCGATAAAAAAGAGGGAAATAGAAATAATTTATATTCGTCTTTGACTATTTCGGAGTTAGAAACAATTGTATTTTATCATTACCCCTTATTTATATTGATCTTCTAATTTACTCATCCATGCGCCTAATAACGCGCCAAGAATACACAATACCAAGCAACCCGCATAGCCGGCAAAACTAAAACCATTATAATTGGTTGGAATAATCATCACTGTTGAAGCAAATACAATCCCTAAAATAAAATGGAACAGTTGTGGATATGCTTTACTAAAAATATAATCCATGACTTTAGACAAACCCAACACGGTGATAATGCCGCCAATACCAATGGGAATGATAACGCTGAAATTTAAATCTTTAATGCCATCTGACATTGCTTTATACATACCCATATAAACCAAAAAGTTAGATGGGCTAAGACCAGGTACGATCATCCCTAAACCAATTAACCCCCCTGCAATAATCCAGGTGAAAAAATTCTGCTCTACATGGGAAAATAAGCCAGACCCTTTCCACAAAAATAAAAACCCTAACGTAAAGCTAATAATTAAAATAATAATTTCTCTGGTGCTACGTCCTTTTTTACCAGCTTCTTTCCATAAAGCTGGGACTGTTCCAATAATACACCCCACAAAGAACCATAAAATAATTGTTTCGTAAGTTCCTAGTAAGAAACTTACCACAAAAGATAATAAGAAGACCCCAGTAATACCACCTAAACCAATTGGAATAAAAAATAAAATATTTTCTTTAAAGTTACGGGTAATATGCGCTAAAAAGGAAATAATACGCTCATAAATACCAAAAATTGCAGCTAACGCCCCCCCAGAAACGCCAGGTAAGATAAAACCCGAACCAATGAACATTCCTTTAACAAAGCGTAATAGCCAATCTTTTGTTTTCGCCTCTTTTGACACTGATTTCTCCATTGTCCCAAAACACTCCTCATGATTACATTCAAGTTAAGTAACCCAATTAATAAAATCCCTTTTAAAGTTTAGCATACTGATTTCTTCTTGCAAGCTAAAATAAGAAGTTGGTCCAATGGATTTTCTTTTCATTTAATTTCACGACATCCGCATAAAACATATTCCCGCCATTATGGTATAAAAATCCGCCATTATAAAAAAAGGACTGAATTCCCCAATAACGATATTTTGTTTTATCTTGATTTCCTAAAATTGGCGATAAAACATCTTTTGAATATTTTTCTGCCAATTCGACTGTATTTTTACCCCCATTTTTTGCTACAAAATCAATATAATCCAATCCAAAATTATAAGCTTGTACAGCAGTCCAAATATCACAATTGGCAGCTTGCGCTTTTTTTACCGCGGTTGCCAAAAATTTAACGCCGGCATCGATACTTTCATCAGAGGTGGCAATTTTATTTTGTTCGCCATAACTACTCTCTGAACTCTGCATAATATCTGCCCCTTGTCCTTTTGATTCGGTAAAAATAATTGCTTGTGCAAGTTTTTCTTGGGCAGGAATTTGATATTTTTTTACTGTCTTTGTTACAGTTGCATCATATTGATGTACTTGTTTTAGTATTTGATAATTTCGGTAGCCAACAACGAGAATCCCGATGAAGGCAATCACAATTAAACTTTTCAATACAATTTTGCCAATTTTTTTCAACATAGAAACCATCCAAACGTTTTAAGTATTTTTCTATACTACTATTTCTCTTTTCTGATGGCTATTACAAAACAATTTCTTTGCAATAATTTTAGAAAAACAAAATATTTCACAGCAGCTTACAATATTGTTTGGCTAAAATTACCCATATCATTGTTCATAACTTTAGCCAATCGTTATAATAAAAGAAAAGGAGGGTGCCTATGACGACTGGATTTATTACCTTAAGTGATCAAACCAAACTATACTATGAACGTTATGGTGCCGGTAAACCCTTAATTTTTTTACATGGCAATAACAGTAGCGGCCGCTATTTCCAAAAGCAAGTGCCTTTTTTTGCCCAATATTTTGACTGTCTTATTGTCGACACTCGCGGACATGGCCGTTCTAATAATTATGCTAAAGAGCTCAATTTTCGTCTTTTAGCCGGGGATTTAGCAGAAGTAATGGAACAATTAAATCTTTCCAAAGCATCTATTTTAGGTTTTAGCGATGGGGCAAATTTGGCCATGGTTTTTGCTCATATTTTCCCCGAAAAAGTGGATCGTCTTATTTTAAATTCTGGCAATTATCGGTTAAATGGTGAAAAATGGGCAACAAAAATTGTCACGCAATTGGGTTATTTTGTATTTGCATTTTTAGGCCTTTTTAGCCCCGCTTTTTATCGGCAAAAAAATATGTTGGGATTAATGATTGATGATTTACCAATAAGTACGACGGATTTGAGTCACATTACGGCCAAAACATTAGTCATTGCAGGCACACATGATCTCATTAAAACCCGTCATACAAAAAAAATTGCAGCACTGTTACCCAATAGTAAGTTAGTTTTTATTGACAACGCTGGCCATACTGCTGCCTCTAGTCACTCGAAATTTTTTAATCATGTTGTTTACAAATTTTTACAAGAAAAGTAGGTGTTGATATGCAAAAAATTATTGCCAAAGTAAAAAGCTACGAAAGTATTTTAAAAACAATTTTTCTTTTAGCTGTTATTGTCATCGTGGTCGGCGAACTTATTTCAATTAGTAAAACCATCAATGTCACCCAGTTAAAAGCGACATTAGGTGATGTGCCAATTTATAAAGTCTTTTTAATGTTTATCATCGGTCTTGTCGCGGTCTTGCCAATGGTGGGTTATGATTTCACATTAAACAAGATGTTAAATTTGAATCACAAGAAGAGTTATATTTTTGAAATGAGCTGGTTAATAAATACGATTAACAATATTGCCGGCTTTGGTGGTTTTATTAGTATTGGGTTACGTTCAGAGTTTTTTGGTAAAGGTAAAAATGGTAAAGATGTAGCCAGTGCACTATCTAAAATATTAATCTTCTTAATGTCTGGTCTTTCCATTTATAGTTTGATTTCTTTTTTCCTCGTTACTTTTACCGATATTAATCCTTATTTAAAACAGTATTGGATTTGGTTAATTGGCGGAGGCTTGTATTTTCCAGTTGTTTTGTTAATTACGCATTTTAAAAAGACTGGTTTACTCGGCGGGTTAAAACAACAGTATCGTCTTGAACTCATTGTTTCTTCTTTTCTTGAGTGGACAGGCGTAGCGGGTTCGTTTTTAGCAATTGGGTATTTGATGGAAGTTCCTTTTCCTTTATGGCAAGTTTTACCTTTATATATTGCAGCCTCTGTCATCGGGATTGTCTCTATGATTCCCGGCGCATTGGGTAGTTTTGATATTATGATGATTCTAGGGTTGTCAAATCTGGGCATCAATCGTGAAACTGTTATCGCTTGGCTTTTGCTCTATCGAATTTTTTATTACTTGATTCCTTTTGCCATCGGTTTGGTGCTTTTTTTCAAAAACTTATGGACACAAGTGGATGGGCGTTATTCTGGTATTCCAAAGCAACTTACGTTAGAAGTCTTTCACAAAATTGAAGTTGTCATGCTTTATTTTTCTGGCATCATGATGGTCCTAATGGCAACGATTCCGCAAGCATTTTCAGAATTTAAATGGTTGCAGCACGTCAATCCATTTCGCTTTCATATTATAGTACAATTTCCAAGTATCATTTTAGGATTCAGTCTGTTGATTATGGGGCGCGGTATTGCTTCACGAGTTAAACGTGCCTATTTCCCGACGATTATGTTAATCGTGGCCGCTATTATTTATACGTTTTTAATTGACTTTAGTCTAGCGGCAGTCATTTTCCTAAGCCTGATTTTACTGATTACAATTTTATCCAAAACTGAATTATTTCGTGAACAACTCGTCTATTCTTGGGAACAATTAACTTTTGATGGAGTTATTATCGGAGGTTTAACCCTGCTTTATTTGATCATTGGAATTTACAATCTCCCAACATTTCCTCATCATCACCGAAAAACCATCAGCTTTTTCTTATTCCCTTCTGAAAAACTATGGTTTTCAGGCTTTGTAGCTATTTTAGTCATTGCATTGTTTATTTTGCTTTTTGTTCGTTATTTACAAGGAAAAAAGAAACAACCTGGAGAAACTTTTGATGAAACAAAAGTCAGTCATATTTTGACAACATATGGCGGGAACTCAGATTCACAATTAGTCTACCTAAAGGATAAAAGTATTTATGTCTACAATGATGGTAGTGATGATACTGTCTTTTTACAATTTGCCACTTACAATAATAAAAATGTGGTGATGGGCAGTCCCAATGGTAAAAAAGCAGACTTTGAAGCTGCCGTTGCCCAATTTATTCACGATGCCGACTTGTTGGGATATTTACCTGTCTTTTATGAAACAGATGAAGATACGGTCATGATTTTACATGAATTAGGCTATGACTTCATCAAAATGGGAGAAGAAGCACTAGTTGAATTGGATACATTTACTACCTCAGGTAAAAAAATGAAAGGTACTCGTGCCGTTTTAAATAAGATTGAAAAAAATGGTTTTACTTTTGAAGTTTTACAACCGCCTTATTCAGCTGACCAGATGGCAACATTCAAAGAAATTTCGGATAGTTGGCTTGATGGACGTAAAGAAAAAGGATTCTCACTAGGATTTTTTAACGAGGAATACTTGCAACGTGGTCCAATGGCAGTTGTCAAAAACAGCGAGGGTCAAATCGTTTCTTTCGCCAATATTATCCCTACTTATACCAATGAGATTGGTACTATTGATTTAATGCGACATCATGCTGACAAAGCGCCTTCTGGCAGTATGGATTTCTTGTTTGTTAATTTATTTGCCTATATGCAAGACCAAGGTATTCAATATTTTGATTTGGGAATGGCACCTCTGTCCAATGTCGGACAATCCCGGAAAAGTTTTATTCAAGAACGTATCGCTTATCTGGTTTATGAATTTGGTTCACGATTCTACTCTTTCCAAGGTCTGCGAGATTATAAAGAAAAATATGCCAGTCAGTGGCGTTCTCGTTATACCTTATACTCTCGTGATAGTTGGATTGCCTATGTTATGTTAGCTATTTTATTTATTGACAACCGTGGGATTGATAAAAAAATACCATTGCATGGTGTCAAACGCTTCTTGAAACGTTAAAAGATTTACTTTTCTACAAACTAAAAAAGCTGCCACGAAAATATATTTCGTGACAGCTTTTTTATATCATACGCCAATGTTTAAAAGGATAATAAACAAAGCGTGCTTTTCCTAGAATATCTTCTGATTTAATGGCGCCAAAAGAACGACTGTCTTTTGAAATACGTCGATTATCCCCCATTACAAAGTAACTATCGGGACCCAATTTTTTTGTGCCCGTGAGTTCTTCTAAAGAAAAATCATTGGTAAAGGAACCAGCGTCTGTGACATGTTTTTTATTGGCAGACAAAAATGGCTCGGAAACGACTTTGCCATTAACGTAAAGTTTATCATTGTCATAATGTAACTCATCACCTGGAAGAGCTACTACCCGCTTAATATAAGTAGTACCACTGGCAAGTTGAAAAACAACGACATCAAACCGTTTGATTTTAGAAATTTTTTCCATGATAACCATGTCCCCTTGCTTTAAGGTGGTTTCCATCGAATTTCCTTCTACTGGTACTGGAATAAGTAAAAATCCACGTACTAAAAAGGCAATAGCAAAAGCAATAATGGCATATTTTATTGTCATCCAAAAATAGTCTTTAAACTTTCTCATACCATTTCTCCTGCATCATTTCTGTGAAGCCATTTCTTTTTGCAATTCGTCAATACCTTTATGATAAGCCTCATCATGGGTAGTGATTTGGGTAGTTAATTGCTTTTCAATCGCATCGACAGTCTCTTTATTTAAACTTGGTGAGATAGACAATTTGTGCTTCCTTTGAAAATCTTTGAGAGCAGTAGTCGTTTTTTCGTCAAACGTATCTCCTTTAGTGTCATAGCCCAACGCACTTAAAAAGCGATTCAGGCGTTTGACATTCTCTGAGGTCTGCCCTTGTTTCAAATTTTTGTCCCGTGGTAACGGTGCTAAATAAGCATAATCAGGAAAATCCGCCTTAATAGTGGGTTCCAAGCCTTTTTCGTGGATCCAATTACCTTTTGGTGTAAGCCATTTGCTGACAGTCAGTTTCAAACTGCTTTTAGCATCTATTGGACTAACAGTTTGTACAGTTCCTTTACCAAATGTTGTAGTCCCAATAATTGGCACATGGGCAGACTCTTTTAAAGCAGCCGCAAAAATTTCTGAAGCCGAAGCAGAGCCACCATCCACTAAAACGACAGTTGGTTCATTTACTTTAAACCCTTGGTCAAACTTTTCACCAGCAATTGCTTTTGAAACGGTGCTGTGGTTGTCTTTAAATTCAACAATGGTTTGGCCATCTTTTAAAAACATGCTAGCCATTTGTTCCACTTGATCTAATAACCCACCAGGATTTTGCCTTACATCTAATATAAAAGATTTAGCACCTTGCTTGCGCAGTGAAGTAATCGCATCTTTTAATTCTTTGGCCGTATTCTCGCCAAAACTAGTAATTTGCAAAATTCCAATTTGCTTATCTTCTTTACTAATCTTCTGTGTTACTGTGTGCAGCGGAATCTTATCTCGTTTTAAAGTGACTGCAAAAGTTTCGCTTCCACGTTTGATTTGCAAAACAACTTCAGTTCCTTTTTTCCCCCGAATTTTAGTGACAACTTCTGCTAACTTTTTGTCTTTTGTGGTCATATCATCTACTTTTAAAATGATGTCTTGGGCTCTCAAACCACCTTTAGCGGCAGGGGTATCTTTTATAGGTGCCTGAACAATTTCAGGATAATCATTTTTAATTTGTAAAGTAGCGCCAATCCCTTCAAAACTATCCGATAATGACTGATTTAATTGATTAGAACCATCTTCATCTAAAAAGGTTGTATAAGGATCCCCTAAAGCTTCCGTCATTCCTTTTAGCGCGCCATTTACTAACGTTTTGGAATCAACATCGCGATAGTAGCTACCTTTTATCTCATCGTATAACTGATGAACTTGTGCTAAATCATCATTTTTTTGTGCAACTGTTTCTTTTTGCAATTCGTGGATTGTCCCATATAAATAACCGCCACCGCCAAAAAGAAGAGCCGTTACCGCTAGTGAAACGACATACAATTTAATGGATATTTTCTTCATCTTTGGCCTTCTTTCTTAACGATTGTTTTCCACATATTGCTCATAAATTCGGTCGAAAATATCCATACTCGATAGATAATCAACATTCATTTCCAAATAACTAGACAACTCATCATAATCACCAGTATGTTTGGGAAATTGAATATCATGACTTACATGATTAGCAAAAACCTGTTCTTCACTTAAATGGTTGGGTCCTTTCAAAGTTAAAACATAGTGATAAAAACTTCTACGCATCAAAATCCTCCCAGTGCTCTTTGATAAACTCTGCGCGTCTTTGATGATTTAAAGCAAAATTGCTTGGATTTTTTTTATAATAGTCTTGATGATACCCTTCAGCTTCATAAAAAGGTTGTGCTGGTTCGATTTTTGTCACAATAGGGTCAGCAAAAACACCACTATCCGCCAATGCTTGACGGCTTTTTTCAGCTGCAATTTTTTGTTCTTCATTTAAATAGAAAATTACTGGTCGGTAGTTGTCCCCACGGTCTTGAAATTGGCCAAAGGCATCAGTAGGATCTGTTTGTTGCCAATAAATTTGCAATAATTCTTCATAGCTAATAATTTTGGGATCAAAAATAATCTCCACAGCTTCTGTATGTCCTGTGGTGTGGGTCAAAACTTGTTCGTAAGTTGGGTTTTCAACATGACCGCCTGTATAACCAGAAGTCACTGTATAAATTCCGGGTTGTTCATCAAAAGGTTGCACCATGCACCAAAAGCAACCGCCGGCAAAAATTGCACGTTCCATCAAATCATTCCTTTCTTTCAGGTAAATATAAGCCCACTTGAATCTCATCGTCAATTAAATTGATTTTTTTAGCTTTGACAAAAAGACCAGTTGGTAGTTGAAATTGGTCCAAACGCAAGGTAATCGATTTATCTTTAGGCGTCACATCAATCCAATCAGGAAAATCATAACCACGCTTCACTAATTTCATTACCTCTTCAATTGGTAACCCTAGAGTACCAATGGACATACTTTTAGCTCGTAATTGAATATTACCATTTTCCATTACATAAGGATCAAAATACAAGTAAAATTGCACGGGAAAATTTAATACTTTGGTTTCACCAGAAAGCATCGCTTCATTTTCCAAAGCAAATTGATATTTTACACTACTGTCTTTTTGAAAATCTGTTAAATAATAATCAATTAGGGTATTTAACTGACTTTTATTCATAGATATCGTGGTAACTTCTTGTCCTTGTTTATCTGAGACCTTAGCGGATTTACTGTAATTTGGTTCTCTATTTGAAAAAATTCTGGTACCTAAAAATATACCTGAGCCAATAATAAAAGCAGTTAAGACCAAAAAGGCGATCTTCCACCCATTCATTTTTTTTATAGTAAATTTTTTTTGATTTTGTTTTTGTTCGCGCGTTTGTACTGGCTTATTTTCAGTCATATGCGACTACTCCTCGTCTTGATTCACTTCTCTATTTACTTTTTCACTAGCCACTCAGCTTGCGTTTTAATCAATTCATCTCGCAATGCATTGGCCATTAATTGATACCCCAAATTATTGGGGTGAAATTTGTCTTGATCGTACAATGCATTGTTATCCACAATATTTAAATCACTACTGTCAGAGCTTTTTAAATTTGCTTCTGAAGAAGAGTCTAGCGTACTATCAATCCCCACTTCATTATCCAAACCACGATATAATAAATCATTAATTGGAATAAAATGAACATTTTGAAACTTCTTGGTGGTTGTTTCTGTAGCCAAATTCCAATTATCCACAATTTTTTGCATATCGGTAATTTCAGGAAAGTTCAAATAAAAGGGATTATAAATACCAAAAACATAAATCGGTGCATTTTGATTTTCACTTTGCATTACTTCAATTATTTGCGCTACTCTTTTTTGATATTTTGCTTGTGGCTTTTGAAATGTGCTAATCGAAAGACCGAAAAAATTATCCTGAATAACTTTCATTAAATCATTGCCACCAACAGTTAAGGTTAAAATATCCGCTGTTGCTATATTTTTTAGAATTTTTTTCTCTTTTTTGATCCGTTTTAAAATCTGATCACTTCGTTCACCCGCAACACCATAATTTTCTAATTCGACGCTCGTTAAGCGATAACGTTCTTCAATATCATTTGCAACAATCGGGACAAAACCACCTCGTTTGGTCTCATCACCAATTCCTTCGGTTAAAGAGTCCCCCACGGCTACAAAATGAACTTTTTCTTTTTGATTTTTCACCACTTCGGTAGTCGTTTGTTCCAATATTGGCTTTGCAGCTGGAATCGCTTGATTTAAAACAATATAAATAAGCATGGCGCCAATTCCCACGATTAAAATGGTAATCAGGGGTTTAAAAAATTTCAAATGCTAAACCTCCTCTTTTTAAAACTAAGCTAAAAAAGCTGTAGTACCGCTTATTTTAGCAAAAAAAAACGTAAAAAGGTAGTTTCTTACTTCGATACTAACAAAGCTTTACATTTTCCTATTGCGGTTTAGGTAATCATCAAATTTTGCAAATGAAAAAGAAGCTAAAACAAAAAGCGTTCTTTCAGACTATAATCTCAATTATTTAGATAAATTTTCCTAATTCACTTTCCTATTTATCTAATGGCAATTGATTATTTAGCTTGCTTTTTGTTTTAACTTCCAATTATTAATCTTCTGTATAATAGGTAATGGCAAAAGCTCCCTTGCCTGTATGGGTCGCAATAATTGGCGTTGTATGCAACAAAGGAATATGCATATCTGGAAATAATTCTTGCAATTCTTTTTTGAATTCTTCACATAATGACAAACCATCTGCATGAGAAATGCCAATACTTTTTACGTTTGTTTTTTGTTGCAATTCTCTTTTCAAACCTTCAAACCACTTCGTAAAAGTTTTTGTTCCGCGTCCTTTTACAACGGGAATTAGTTCAGAATGATCAAAGTCCATTACAACCCGCATATTCAATAAATTAGATAAAATTCCGGTAGCACGACTGATTCGTCCTCCTTTGACCAAATTATCCAAAGTTGAAACGCCAATGTAAAGTTTCGTATTTTCACGTACTTTTTCAACTGCTGCTAAAACGTCAGGTAATGAATTGCCAGCTTGAGCCATTTCTGCAGCCTTAATTACTTGAAAAGACAAGCCTTGATCCGTTGTATCGCTGTCAATCACTGTAACGTCACTTTTTGATAAGTGACTAGCTTGGCGGGCAGCTTCTACTGTGCCACTTAATCCCTTCGTCATATGAATAGATAACACTTGACTGCCATCTTCCCCTAGCGCATCAAAAAGTTCAACAAATTCACCAATCGGCGGTTGACTGGTTTTGGGTAACTCTTTGGCACTCGCCATCATACTCATAAACTTTTCACCTGGTAGCGTTTCATCATCTTTATATAAGACGCCATCAATCATCACCGATAAGGGAACGATTTCAATGTTTAATTTCTCTTGTAATGCTTTTTCCATCGTACACGATGAATCCGTAACTATTTTAAGTTTTGCCATGGTTCCTTCACTCTTCCTTTAACATTGATCATCTTCATGTTAAAATACAGCTAAACATGCTCTGTCATTAAGTATAACAGAGACATTTTGTTTTTTCATTAATTTTGAAACATTCCCTAAAAGGAGGCTGTCATTACATGGATAAACCGCAATTTTCCCGCAAGTATTTAATCGTAAATGAAGTCTTAAACGCCGTCACCCATGGCATTGGTTGTGGCTTGGCAATAGCTGGCCTAGTTATCTTATTGATTAAAGGTGCACGCTTGGGCTCGCCGCTGCATATCGTTTCTTATGCAATTTATGGCGCCATGATGATTCTGCTTTTTTTATCCTCTACTTTATTTCATAGCTTAATTTTTACCAAGGCAAAAAAAGTCTTTCAAGTATTTGATCATGATTCCATTTTTCTTTTGATAGCGGGTAGTTATACCCCCTTTTGCCTGCTCAGCGTTAAAGGTTGGTTGGGTTGGGCATTATTTACATTAATTTGGTTATTGGCAATTAGCGGTGTTGTTTATAAATCGTTAACATTGCATAAAAAAGACACAGTTTCTAAAGTTTCTACTTTAATCTATTTATTTATGGGTTGGCTTTGTTTGGTTGCCGCCAAGGATTTGTGGTTATCCTTAGGAAGCGTTGGCACTGCACTTTTAGTTTCTGGAGGAGTAGCGTATTCAGTGGGGGCGCTTTTTTATAGTCTTAAAAATGTGCGCTTCATGCACGTTGTCTGGCATTTATTTGTGATGTTAGGGGCGGCCCTGATGTATTTTTCCATTTTACTTTATACGTAAAAAAAGATACCCATAAAAACGGGACACGTTCCAAAATTTGCAAAAATTTATGTATGTTCCTTTACTATAAAAAACGCCCTAAAACTCACTTTAGGGCGTTTTTTTCAGCTTAATCTACATGAATGCGTTCATATTCTTCAAAGGTATGGGGAAATTTATTTTTTTCATCTACTTTTCCCGCTGCTTTTTTTATTAGACGCCAGTTTTCCCATTCAATTGCGGGAAAGTACGTATCCCCTTCAAAAGAATCTTCAATTACCGTGCGAAAAATGTAATCACATTGAGGCAATAAAGCAGTATAAATTGCTGCACCTCCTGCAATAAAGACGGTTTGATCTTCATTCTTGGCAAAGTCAATAATTTCGTTGACATCATGCATCACATACACGCCTGCAGGAGCTTGATAATTTTCATTGCGCGTTAAAATAATAGTGGTCCGTCCCGGTAGCGGTCGTCCGCCCATGCCTTCGAAAGTTCGACGTCCCATTACTAATGTTTTGCCAATTGTCATTTCTTTAAAAAATTTCAAATCATCAGGTAAATACCAAGGCAATACTTCATTTTTACCGATTAAACCATTTTGATCTTGGGCCCAGATTGCTGCTAACATAATGGTCTCCTTTCAAATTTACTACTCACTTATTATTACTAAAGATTTAAACTGCAATTGGCGCTTTAATTGTTGGATGTGGGGTATAATTTTCCACTTTAATATCTTCCATTTCAAAGTCAAAGACAGAATCTTTTTCCTGATTTAAAATCAAGGTTGGGGCTGGTCGAACATCTCTAGATAGCTGTTCTTTCATCTGCTCAATATGGTTTTGATATAAATGGGCATCCCCTAAAGTGTGTACAAATTCTCCCACCCCAAGACCTGTTTCATGGGCAATTAGGTGCGTTAGTAATGCATAACTGGCAATATTAAACGGTACCCCTAAAAAAACATCGGCACTTCGTTGATATAATTGACAACTTAACTTGCCGTCAGAGACATAAAATTGAAACATTGTATGACAAGGGGGTAACGCCATTGAGGGGATGTCTTCTGGATTCCAAGCCGTTACAATTAGACGACGAGAATCAGGATTTGTTTTAATCATCTCAATAACATCTTTAATTTGATCAATGAAAGTACCATCTTGCTTTTCCCAATGCCGCCACTGATAGCCATAGATATGACCAAGATCTCCATGTTTTTTGGCAAATTCTTCATCTGCGACAATCTTTTCACAAAAGTCGGTCATTTGTTTTTGATATTCTTCATTAAATTTTTCATCCACCAATGAACGATGACCAAAATCCGTCATGTCAGGTCCGTTATAGTCATCACTTTTGATATAGCGTTCAAACGCCCACTCATCCCAAATATGATTATTATGTTGTAACAAATAACGGATATTGGTATCTCCTTTTAAAAACCACAGCAATTCGCTTTTAATTAGACCAAAAGGAACACGTTTTGTAGTTAGCAAAGGAAAACCCTCATTTAAATCAAAACGCATCTGATAACCAAATAAACTTTTGGTTCCCGTCCCAGTTCGATCGCCTTTATCATGACCTTCTGCTATAAGTTTTTTACCTAAGTCTAAATATGCTTGTTCCATGAATATCCTCCTCAAATTACACTCATAAATTCATTACTCAGTTGCAAATTCACTTAAATATTCCCAACGCTGCATTTTATCTTCTAAGATTTTTTCTGACTCACTAATCTGCTTTTGTAATTCTTGTAGTTTCGTAAAGTCCGCCCCTTGATGATTCATTTCTTCAGTTAGTGTAGCAATTTTTTCTTCTAATAACGTAATATCTTCTTCAATTGTTTGCCATTCTTTTTGTTCCATATACGTGAGCTTTTTCTTTGTTGTTGCTTCTTTTGTTAAACTTTCTGCTACTTTTTTAGTGGTAGTTGCTACGGAAATGTCTGCTGTATTTTCAGCTAAATAATCCGTGATACTACCAAAATAAGAATTAATAACCCCGTTTCCCTTAAAGACCAATAATTTTTCTGCTACTTTATCTAAAAAATAGCGATCGTGAGAAACCGTTAAGACAGCGCCAGGAAAGGTATCTAAATAATCTTCTAAAACTGTTAATGTCGCAATATCTAAGTCATTTGTTGGTTCGTCCAATAATAAAACGTTGGGTTGACCCATTAATAATTTCAATAAAAACAGACGACGCTTTTCGCCACCAGATAACTTGCCAATTGGCGTGCCATGTGTCTGACGAGGAAACAAAAAGCGTTCCAACATTTCAGTTACGCTGACTTGAGTTCCGTCATTTTTTTTGACCATTTCAGCTACTTCTTGCAAATAATTAATCATCCGCTGATTCGGATCCATTACATCATTTTGTTGAGTATAATAAGCCATTCTAACGGTCTCACCAATCGTTAAAATACCGCTTTGCAAGGGAATTTTACCACTAATAATATTGAGCAATGTCGACTTACCGGCACCATTTTCACCTGTAATACCAATTCGTTCACGTGCTTGAACTAATAAATCAAAATTAGTTAAAATTACTTTATTATCGTAAGCATAATTTGCTTGTTTAAATTCAATTACTTTTTTGCCAAGACGCTTGGTTGCCATTTCAATGGCAACTTGCTCCTCATTTTTGGTTTGTCCCATACTTTCTTTTAAATCTTCAAAACGATTAATTCGTGCTTGTTGTTTGGTTGTTCTAGCCTTGGCACCTGCTCGCATCCAGGCGAGCTCTTGTTTGTAAAGCTGTTTTTTCTTTTGCTCTACTTCAGCATTTACTCGTTCTCTTTCAGCTTTTGCGGCTAGATAATGTTCATAATTCCCACTAAATTCTTGCAATTCTCCATTGGAAAGTTCAAAAATCCGATTGGTCACGCGATCTAAGAAATAGCGATCATGAGTGACCATTAAAAGAGCACCGCGATAATTTTTCAAATAATTTTCCAACCATGTAATGGCATCGTAATCCAAATGGTTAGTAGGTTCATCTAACAAAAGTAAATCAGGTTCATCAATTAAAACTTGAGCTAAGCCTACACGTTTTTGCTGGCCCCCTGACAAATTCTTGATTGGTTCATGTAACTGATGAATGCCTAATTTTTGCAAAATAATTTTAGCATTCGTATCGGTTTGCCAAGCATCTTGTTCATTCATCGCAGCTTCTGCTTTTGCAAAACGCTTTTGGGCCTGATTATTGTTACCATCTTCTGCTAGTTGCTGTAAAGCCTGCTCATATTCTCTCACTACTTGAACTTTTATACTGTCGCTTTCAAAGACTGCTTGCAAAACAGTTTGATTATTATCAAAGTCACTTTCTTGCGCTAAATAAGCAATACGATAATCTTTTGCATAGTCTAGAGGATTCAAATCGCCGTCACCACTTTCAATTCCGGCAATAATTTTTAACAAACTACTTTTACCCGTCCCATTAATCCCGATTAAACCAATTCGATCTTTTTCATGAATCATAAAGTTTAAATCGTAAAACAATGTTTTTTCACCGTAAGTTTTGTGTAGTCCCGTTACCTTTAATTCTTTCATCTGTCACCCTCCAATGTCTCAAACATTGTACCATTATTTGCTAAAAAAAACAGGTAGGCATTTTTGTTAATCAGCTAATTTTTAGACATTGAATTTTAGCTTATAAAGCATAAGAAATGCATTTAATTATCTTTTTTTAACTTATCACTATGTATTGAAATATAAATGCGCACTTACGGTCTCTGTAGATTCTAGCCCTAGCATTAAAAATCAAATAAAAAACACTACTGTGGGTAAGTAGTGTCGAAAAACAGGTCTTAGATTTTTCTAAAAAAAGGAATTTTTGGTAAATTACCGGTTTGTCCCATTGCGTAAGACTCCAGAAGATTGACTTTACGACGGTATTCATTGGCAGCAAAAGTTGTAATCGTCCCTGCTGTTTCAAATAAATCAATTACTTTTCGTTCTAAATAATATCCGCGTAACATTTCTTTAATATAAGCTGGATCTTGCCGAATCATAACAGCAGCCATAAAATCGTTTAGTTCTAATCGCCCCATCATATTTTGACGCTGTTCTAAGAAATGGGCGATAATTTTTTCATCATAAACCCCATCTAAACTAGATAAACTTTGTTTAATTAACTTTGTATTACGCAAATACACTTTCTTAATTTGGCTTAAATCATTGGGCTGCATTTGTTTAGGAGCATTTTGTCTTCTTTCCAGGAACAGTTTAGGGTGTAAAATTACCCGAATAATCCGTCTAACCACTAATAACCAAAATGCAAGGAATGATAAAATCTGCTGACCCACAGAATGTTGAAAATTAGGGCGGATTTTATAATGAACTTAGCCACCTAGTAAAATAAAAAAACGTCATCGCAAAATTTCATGTATTATTGAGGTTCCACAACCAATCAATAAAGGATGAAATCACGATGACGCAACTTGAGAATACCACAGTATCACGCAAAGGAAAACACCTAAATTTTGCGGAACGCTTAAAAATCGAAGCTTGGAAATCTCAAGATGAGCCGCTATCCAACAATCGTATCGCAAAATTACTCGGGCGTGCCCGCCAGACAATTCATACTGAAATTAAGGATGGCACGATTCGTCAAATTCGTCACCAAAAGCAACGAGGTAAAGTCTACGAGTATGACTATTTTGTTTACTCTGCACAAGCCGGGCAGGCGGCCTATGAAAAAGCGCGACTTCATTCAGTAAAGCAACCTAAATGGGTCAGTGCGCCAGACTTTATGGCCTACGCAGATCATATGATGAAAGTCAAAAAGTACTCGCCAGATGCCGTTGTTGGACATGCAAAGCGCGAAAAACTCTTTCCTCATGAAGAACTTCCTAGCACAAGCTCTTTGTACAGATACATCGATCTCGGGGTGATGGATACCAGCAATATCGATCTGCATCTTAAAGTCAAACGTAGTCCGAAGAAGGCACGCATCACTAAGAACAAGCGAATTTTAGGTGAATTGATTGAAAAGCGGCCTGATGTGGTGGATAGCCGAGAAGAATTTGGTCATTGGGAAATTGATACGGTGGTCGGTCTGCGGACAGGCAAAGACCACGCACTTTTGACCCTAACCGAACGGAAAACCCGCTACGAGATTATCATCAAAATTGATGGCAAGGCGGCGGACCCTGTCAATCGCGCCCTTAAAACTTTACAAGAGGCTGCCGGGAAGGATTTTGCGTTATTGTTCAAAACAATCACTTCAGACAACGGGACCGAGTTCTCCAGTATCTCGGAACTTTTGTCTGAGGTGACAGCGGTGTACTTCACGCATCCGTATTCTTCATGGGAACGAGGCACCAATGAGAATCATAATGGCATCATCCGACGATTTATTCCCAAAGGCACACGTTTGGCAGAGGTCTCCTTTTCCCATATCAGGCGTGTGCAAGACTGGATGAACAATTATCCAAGGCGTATTTTAGGCTACGCAACGCCATTGGAGTGTCTTGTGACTGAGCTTCAAACCTTAGTGAAGGGCCCGGCTGCCGCAGGTGCTTGACAACGAGCCTCCTAGGGCATGGTGGAGGCTGGGCTGTTCATAGGCTTACTCCCAGAACATCGGCCCACCTCTGCTTATCGCAGATACCATGCCCTAGCTCATTATCAAGCACCTGCTAGAAGGAACATCAAACTGAATAACAAGCGAATCTCAATAGGTGGCTAAGTTCTACTTGAAATTTGCGTGTTGAAAATTAGCAATAAAACGGGAATAAAAACGATACGTATTGCCATCAATTTCACGGCGACGAAAACTTTCATCTAAACCATCCCGTTCAATGCCAATAATTAAAGCTTGAATTTCTTGTACTTCTTGACGTTCGCTTTCCGTCATAGCCACCGTATAGGTATCCCACATGCGATTCTCATAACTTTGAATTACAGCTTTCAATGCAATTTGTTCATTTTCTGTTAATGTTTCATCCTGTTGATCCTCTTTTAGCTCTTCTTTGACTTCAGCCAAAATAGCTAGACCTTTTTCATCAACCGGCACTTCAGCTTCACCATCCGCTAATTGCGGCAAAACCGCTAAACTGATGAGCAAACTCAACAAAATAACACCGGCAGTCAAAAACAATAAGACGCTGCGTTGGGGAAATAACTCACCATGAAGACTCGTCGGTAAAATAAAAATAGTAGCTAAACTGACAGTTCCTTTAACGCCGCCAAAAGTTAAAAGTAAAATTTCCTGCCAAGATTTTGCTTTGCTTTTTTTGGCACTAAACAAATTCAATAGCAGTAGGAAAACAAAACGAATTAAAAATAAGATGACGGTAACTGCGACAATAACCAATAATAATAACCAGTTAGCATAAACATCACTTTCCCAAATGGGCGAGAAAACTTGCGAAATTTCAATTCCCAAGAAAATAAAGACGAGACCATTCAAGGTAAAGACAATCGTATTCCATGTTGCCGTTGAGACATTAGCAAGTTCGGCTTGAAATAAAGTAACTTTTTGACGCCCAGTTGCTTGCATCACTCCCGCTACCACTGCTGCAATAATTCCAGATACACCAATTATTTCAGAGAAAACGTATGCCACAAAAGGTAATAATAACTCAATTAGCAGATATGCGGTCACATCTTGTGCAGATAACTGTTCAATCAGCCGCATTAGTCGCCTTTTTCCCCATACGACAACTATACCGACAAAGGCGCCTCCAAGACTGGCAAACAGAAGTCGCCAAGAACCTTGCCAAACAGAAAAACTTCCTGTAATTAAAGCAATCGTCGCAAATTGAAAAGCTGTGACACCAGATGCATCATTTAAAAGACCTTCTCCTTCTAAAATACGCATCACTCGAGCAGGAATCTTCAAAGATTTAGTAATCGAGGAGACCGCAACTGCATCCGTTGGACCCAAAGCCGCTCCAAAAGCCATACAAGCCGCTAGTGGAATCGTGGGCATTAAAGTATGCAAGGTTATTCCCACCGCCAACAAAGTCACAAGGACACCACCAAAAGCTAAAGAGAGGATTGTCCCAAAATTTTTAAAAATAACGGGCAAATCTGCATGTTCCCCTTCGCGAAATAGCAATGGAGCAATAATTAAAACGAGAAAAATTTCCGGTCTAAAATTCAATGTCCGCCCATAACGCGATAAGCCAACTAAAACACCGAAAAAGATTTGAATGAAAAAAATAGGAACGGTCGGAATAACTTTGGCAAAAATATTAGAAAATGTAATAGCAACAGCTATTAAAATAATTAATTCAACTAACTCCATGCCTTACTCCTTTTGTTTAAATTCACATAATAATTTTAAAAAGATTTCTTTGCGAGCAACAATTTTTTGTTCAAGTTCCGTTAATTCCGCTGGCTCTTCTTCCAACTCGATCTGAGCTCTTTTAGCCTCTAAACGCAAAAGCTCGTGTTTTAAGCGCTCTAATTTACGATAGCTAAAAAGATTTTTACGCCGCACTCTTTCTAAAATGCGTCGTCTTTCAGCCATTGTTAAACTGCCATATTTTACCCGCAATAAATTCATTTGTGTTTCAAAGTCTTTACTCATGATTTTTCTCCCTTAAAAATGTCTCCCTAACAGTAGCGCAAAGAATGCAAGATGACAAGTAACAATAGTGACAGCCAAATAGAAACGTTTAATCAAACTCATTCTGAAAACTTTTAAAATCGATTATTTAAGATATTTATCCAATTCAGTCAAAAAGGTGTAGCAAAAAGCGCCACACCTCAAAAATAATTTAGTTATTCATATAAAGATCATAATAGGCATCCATAATTTCTTTTGCTATGGTTACATTCACATGATCATTATCATTTTTTAAGTTTGGTAACATCACGCTAATAGCGACCTTGGCATCATCAGAAGGCCCATATGCAACAATATTACTATTGACAGTATCGCTAAGTTTCTTTCCATCTTTATAAACTGCTGTTTCCGCAGTACCCGTTTTAGCTGAAGCGGACATTTTTGCGCCGGCTAGAGCAGTAGCAGTCGTATAAGGATCATTCCCATGAACCGCATCGTAAAATCCACCTTGAATAATATCCAATTGGCTTTTGGAAAGATTGACTGTATTTAATATTTTCGGTTGGATCGCTTTTTTTAAATTACCCAAATCGCCTTGTTTATCATTGCCATAGATGCCACTCACAATATGTGGTTGAATTCTATTACCGCCATTTGCCACAGTCGCAGCATATTGTGCCAATTGCATCGGTGTATAAGTATCAAACTGCCCAAAAGATAAATCAAGTACACTACCACCATTATTTTGAGAATCTAGTGACCGGGTTGGGGTAGAAATACCATCTTCTTCATTGGGTATATCAATCCCTGTTTTCACACCCATGCCATATTCAGAAAAGGCTTTTCGCAGTGCATCATAGGCCCCAAATTGTTTGTCAATTAAAGGCATTGAAACATTATATTGATAATCCATGTGTAGTAGTTTAAAAGTAACTTTCATCATATAGGCATTAGAAGAAATCTCTAGCGCTTTACGAGCCGATAAATTACGACTCCCACTCCCATCCTTATTATAAATGGAAGCTTTCACCGCTGTCCCATTGACTTTAATCGGTTCATCGTATAAAACTTCATTGCCCTTTAAGACGTCATTTTGCCAGCCAGCAGTTAGGGTTCCCGCTTTAACAACAGACCCCGGTACAAAAGAAGATTGCACTGTACCTAAAGCGTGTTCTTCTAGTTCATCGCTTTTTTCTTCATGTAAAAAACCTGCCATTGCTAGTACACCACCGGTATTTGGATCCACGGCCACTGCATAGGCTCCTGGGGAATAATCAGCTTTACCGGCATCAATAAGACCTTGATAATTTTTTTTCAAGATAGCTTCTACACGTTTTTGAAATTCAGCGTTAATTGACAACACTAAATTATCCCCTTTAGCACCAGGCGAAACTTCTTTTTGACTCGAAATGTTTCCCTGACGGTCTAACGAAACCTCATACTGGGATTTTGTGCCTTGTAGGACATCTTCATATTGCTTTTCTAAAAAGCTCGTGCCGACGCGATCGTTACGTGCATAGCCCTTTGCTAAATATTTTTCTAAATCTTCAGCCGGTAATCCGGTCGTTTCAGTCGAAACATTTCCTAAAATACTCCGTAAGGAACCTTTTTGAGCATAATCGCGGGTCCAATCAGTACCAGTGGAAACACCGGATAATTCACTAGCCCGCTCAGATACGACAGCTAATTCTTCATCCGTCACATCCCGATTTTTAATATAGACGGTATTTAAAGCCGAAGCGCTATTCATTCTTTTGAAAATCATTGCCGCTTTTTTTTGTTTGGTATTAAACTGAATTTCTTTTTTTGAAACTTTATCAACAAGTTTTGCATAAAGTTTACTTTGATCGGTAATTAATTTTTCGCTAGTACTTAAGCGATCGTTAGCCTTTTTTAGATTATCTGGATCGGCTAACCAGTAATCTTTTAAATCTCGTTCCTGCAATGTTTTTTCAATTGGAACATCGATTAATTCGTTTAAACGATTGGCGATTTTTAGTAAATCTTCAGCCGACATCGTATTGCCACGTGTAAATGTGATTGCAGGATTAGCCTTATTCGTAACTAATGGCTTCCCAGTAGCATCGTAAATCATTCCTCGTGGAGTGCTGCCTTTAATATTAATTGTGGAAGAAGCTTTCAATTGGGTAGCAATATTATCACCATTTACAATCTGCAAGTAACCCAATTGCGCAATTAAGGCAATAAATAAGGCAAAAATGATGAAGAAAAGAAAATTTAAGCGAAAGGGTACATGGGAGCGGGGAGCCGTTTTTGAAGGCGCGCGCCCATCTTTTAATTTTTTTTCAATATGAGCTCTTGTTAATTTATTTTTAAGATCTTTCATGAGTCAAATCCTTCCAAAACATCAGTACCGTTTTATTTTACCAAAAAAAGATTGAGAATACAGTTTTATTTATCAAATAAATAAAACCTTAAGTTTGTTTCTGCTCAATTTTCGAAATGTTCCACAAGAATAATTTTGTTTTTAATTTTTTATAATAAAAACGCGTAAATTAATGGTTTCGTTAGATTACCTTTTCTCATAAATTGTGAAACATTCAATTTATTTATTTTTTATTTTTATAAATTGTGGGTAAGTGTCTTTTAGTATATAACTTACACTAAAAGTTTTTAATTATGTGTTCTCGCTATCTAATATAAAACGCAATACCTTTTGTTTTACGGGTCAAAAAAGTGATTACAGATAAACAGCGCTCTACTAGAATCAACTTAAAAGACTGATATTCAGCTCTTTTCACCATTAGGCTTTTATAGTTTTTCAAATTTTTCTAATAAAATTGATTATTTCTCTTTTTACTGCCTTTTTCACAATAGCTGCTTTATAAAGCCAGACAATTTCTCTACTATAAAAAAAGGCAATCCTAAAATATGGATTGCCTTTTACCTTATTTTAATATGCTGCTTGTTCCTCATAATTTTGATCATAACCCGTACTATTTTGGCTACCATCATCATAAGCATCAGTTCCGGTTACATTTTGAACGGAACCATCTGCTTCTGAAGTTTGGGTAGTATCATCATAAAATTGGCCTTGGGCATAACCACTCGTATATTCATCACCTGTTGGTAAAGTTTCACTTGTAGGCAGACTCAATTCTGTTTTTAATTTATTTTGCATTGTCAAAATTTGATTTAAACCTAACATTTGATAATAAATGCCGTTCATCATTTGACCTTCGCCTTCTAATTGATCCTGCTCAATTTTTTTGAATGCCGGAATGTAATTATTGGCAATATCTAACATATCATCCCAAGAAAGGTCTGTTTTTGTATTTTTCTCAACTGCTTTCAAAATCTTTTGATAGTTTGCTACGCTGTCCAGACTCATAACTTTATTGACAATTTTTGTGATTACTTCGCGTTGGCGTTTTTGTCGTCCAATGTCACCTTCTGGGTCTTGTTTGCGCATTCTGGCATACGCTAAACCAGTTTTACCATTTAACTTGATCTCACCTTTTGGTACATGTACCCCTTCTAAAGTAAAATCAATTTTGTTATTCACAGTAATTCCGCCAACCGCATCAATTAAATCGCGTAACCCTTGCATATTAATGGACACATAATGATCTAGCGGAATATCTAACAGATTTTCAACTGAATCCATTGCCATTTCCACACCACCAAAAGCATATGCATGGTTCAATTTATCCATTGTGCCATAACCCACAATTTGAGTATAAATGTCACGATCTAAACTAACGATTGTCGATCTCTTTTTCGCCGGATTAACCGTAACCACCATCATAGAGTCTGAACGACCTTGTTCTGTACGCCCCAGGGCGCCAGTATCAATTCCCATTAATAAAATTGAAAAAGGTTCATTATTATCAATATTTGCTTTTGAAACATGGCGACTATTTTTTCGATCAATCTTTTCAACGATGGCATTAAAAGAACTGTTCGCATCGTGGTACATTTTGATTCCGTAAGCAGTTGCGCCTAAAACAGCAACAGTAATTACACCTACGATTCCTAAGATAATTTTTTGATATAAACGCATTGGACACCTCTTAAGTTAACTTTTTCATTTGTTGAATATCGTATAAATTTTGCCACAACTTCTCACTTTGAGCAATGCTGGATTACTTTTATTACCCAAACTTAACACTTTTGCAACATAAATGAAAAGAAGCGATCACCTTTGATCGCTTCTTTTCTTAAATATAATCGACAAAACGAGCACGGAATTTCATATGCAAATGACTACCTAGAATTAATAAAATTAAAGTTGTAAGCCAAAATATTAAGCCATAAGTCGTTTTCTCCCAAAACCAGGATCTACTCAAAAAGGAGTCCCGAAATCCTTCAATAATATAATAAAAAGGGTTGAGCTTTAAAAGTTTGACTAATGGTATAGGCAAATTTTTATTATTTATATCCCAAATCGGACCAGACACATAGAAGAGCAATCGTAATACCGATTGAAGAAAAATATGATAATCTCGTATTAAAACTGTTATCGTTGCATTTAACAAACCAAAAGCAAATAAAAATGCAACCATACAAATAAAATAATAAAAATATTGCAGCCAGTATATTGTCACAGGAACTTTAAAAATGAGCATTGTTCCAACTACAATTGCTAACATTGGAAAATACGAAGACAAATTACTCACAATATTAACCGTTGGTAAGATACTTACTGGGAATTTCATTTTAGCAACCATTCCCACTTGTCGATGGATAGAGTTTGACGCTCCTAAAACACCCGAATTCATGTAAAACCACGCTGTGATACCTATTAACATCCATCCAAAAAAAGGTACACCATCGATTTTTCGGTTGGCACTAATCCCGACACCAAAGATTAGATAATAAATTGCCACCTGAATAGCAGGATTCAAAATTTGCCACGCGAGTCCAAGATAATGACTTTGATATGTAGCTTTATCTTCATACCGCGACATTCTAATAATCATGCCTAAGTGGCGAAATTGCTCTTTTATTACTTCAACTATCTCTTTCACTTGAATCTTCCTTTACCAGTGACTTATTTTAAAAAATGGAAATAGCGCGCCAAAATTTCTAATGGGTGCTGCACTGCCCACGTGACAGAATGTCCGCTAAATGAAACCAAAGATAAAAACATAAGCGAAATAAAACTAATAATCAAAATCATTTTTGTCGGGATAGACATTCGATCTCCTAAAGGGATTCTTTTTAGGTTTTTTTCCATTTGATTTTTGTCTAAATGCTGCTTGCTCAATTCTGTATCTTTTAACACCAGTTTATTTAACTTCTCAAGACTAAAACTTTTTTGATCCTCTTTGCATTTATCTTGATAACTTTTTTGATCTTCTTTCGGTTGTTTCTTAAACCAGTCAATAAATGCTTGGTATTCTTTCATGACTTTTTCAGTTGTATCAAACATTCTTAGTGTTCCATAATGCATCCAAATTGTTTTATCACAAAGTTTCTCAACTTGGGCCAATGAGTGACTAACAAAGAAAATTGTTTTACCTTGCTCTTTAAACTCCATAATTTTATCGACACATTTTTGATAAAATGTTTCATCACCCACCGAAAGAGCCTCGTCAATAATTAGAATATCAGGATCATTATGAACGGCAATCGCAAAACCTAAACGAGATTTCATCCCACTTGAATAACTTTTTACCGGTTGATTCACAAAATCACCTAAGTCGGCAAAAGTAACAATTTCACCCATCTTTGCATCGATTTCTTTATTAGTCATTCCAGTCATTAATGCTTTTAAGCGAATATTTTCAATACCTGTTAATTGTGGTTTCAACCCCGCTCCAATGGCGATAATAGATGTATCCCCATTAACTTCCATTGTCCCGGAAGTAGGTGGAATAATACCGCTAATAATATTGGAAAGTGTCGATTTACCAGAGCCGTTAATTCCGATAATCCCCACAGATTCACCGGCTTTGACTTCAAAGTTGACACCTTTTAACGCCCAAAAACGCGGAACATTACGATGATAAAATTTGAAGAGTGCCTTAACTTTATCAGATTTCTTTTTGTACAAATCATACTCTTTTGTGACTAGAGTGCTTCTTACTTTAATATTATTTTCCAAAATCTTCATCCTTTACCAGATATTGACTTGAAATAGTTCACGCTACATCATACCATATTTTATTTATTGGTCCAAACTGCCTCTAATAAAATAGAACAAAAATATGAAAAAGTCGAGAAAATTCTCGACTTTTTCATATTTATTTTAGTTTCAAATCATTTTTAATTTGTGTAGTGGACACTTCTGGTGTTCGCGGTAAATAAATCACTTCTGCTTCAGTCTTTTCTTGCAAATAGTCGAACTTACCCGCCCAGTCGTCTCCCATCACAAATTTATCGATATGATAAAGCTCGATATCGCTGACTTTTTGATCCCATCCTTCTTCTGGAATAACTAAATCCACGTAGCGAATTGCTTCTAGTAATTGTCTGCGTTTTTCATAACTGAAATAACATTTTTTTTGCTTTTCATCCCAGTTAAATTCATCAGTTGAAAGAGCCACAACTAAATAATCGCCTTGTTCTTTGGCACGACGTAACAAGTTAATATGACCGTAATGTAATAGGTCGAACGTTCCATAAGTAATAACACGTTTCATGTTTTTCCCTCGTTTCTTTTTCATATAACGAAGATAGCAAAAAAGTTCTAAAAAGGCAAACAAATAAAAAAACCGGAATAAAATCCGGTTAAAAACTAAATTATAATTTAGTTACTTCAGCTGCTTGTGGCCCACGAGCGCCTTCAACAATGGTAAATTCAACATCTTGGCCTTCTTCTAAAGATTTAAAGCCATCCCCTTGAATTGCTGAGAAATGAACGAAAATATCCTCGCCACCTTCAGTTGTAATAAAGCCAAACCCTTTTTCGTTGTTAAACCATTTCACTTTTCCTTGTTCCATGTTTTGTGTAGCCTCCAAAAAATATAATTTAACGGATAATCCGTCATCTAATTATAACGAAAATTGAAAGCGGTAGCAAATTTTATTTTATTGTAAATGTTTTCTATATTGATATAATTAAGAAAAAAGGAGATGACTTTATGGAAAATATTAATCTTTCCTATGAAACATATTCTTATGGTGATACCGATATTGATTTTACTACTGATAAAATTATCATTCGAATGCCTAATGATAAAAATATTATCCAGTTTTCAAGAATCGATTCATCTGCTCATGCATTTTATCGCAAAATGATGGAAAATGACTATATGTTCTATTATTATGCAAATAGGCAGTCATTCTTTATAAAACGTAAGCTTATTCAAACTATTTGGAAACGGACGGATTTAATAAAATACGGAGAATTATTTTATACAATTCAAAAAGTACCTGACAACAAAGTTAACACTTTGGCACCGTTGCGCTTATTGGTAATTTTTTCATCCATGCCCGATGGAAACAACTACATGTCTCCTAACATTGCTAATAGATGCTTTACTCAAAACTATCCATCCATTCAAAAGCATATCGTAAAAAATACCCTTATTATGCGGATTATGGATGTAAATATGAATACAGGCAGTATGTATCTTAACACGTCAAACTATCCAACATTTGAAGAAGATGTGCAAGGGGCAATAAAATTTATAATGGGTCAGTATGAAATTGACAAAAAGAATGTGGTCTTTTATGGAGGATCTAAAGGTGGTACAGGTGCCACCTATCATAGTTTCTTAGGTAACTATAAAGCATGTATTGTGGACCCGATTATTACATTGGAAGAACATAATAATAAAAATGATTTAATGTACTTAAAAGATATGCGACCTTTAACGATAGAAAAAGATATTAACACTTTAAATATCAATCAAGAGCCAAAATATATCATAGGTTCGGCACAAGTTCCTTTCACATTTAAACAATTTCAAAGTTTTAAAAAAGATCGTATTACAATATTGGACATTAAAGACAATCATATACACGCTCATCCAGATATTTCAGCAAATTCAACTGTTGAACAGATTTATTATATTAACAAGCTTTTTATGGAAGAATAGTATTTACTTTTTATCTTTGATTATAAGAAAATAAATACATTTTCAAGTAACTATACACTTATTTTGCTTTTTACCAAAAGATAATTAGAAATTAACTCAGTAATTATGCAAAAAATTTTTCAATCAAAAAAAGAAAAACAGACTCCGTAGATCGAAATGACTATAAAAAACTCTTTTGAATTCTTATAAAAAGAAATCAAAGGAGTTTTTTTTGAGTTCTATGATGTTTAGTGCTGTTACTCTCAAACTAGTAAAGACACCGTTATACTGTAATTAAATCACCAAACCCAATGATAGGAAGATATCCAAATGTCCATAACCATAAATATCAAATAGTTGATGAAAGACAGGTCCTTTCATCAAAAAAAATTTTTGAATATTAAGGACTCCCATACTCCCTTCTCAAAAGATGTCATTAGGAAAGCGATCATTCATGGGCGTAGGATAATGTATTTACCAACTTATTAATTGGAGAAGCTCATCGTTGTGAATATTCTGACTTTGATTCTGTCATTCGCCATTTTTATCAAAAGAGTTGATTCAGTTGTTTCCCTTAATAAGAGGTACTAACTTCTCGACACCCTATAGGCAGCGTTTTCGGTGTACCAACCACCATCATACTTTTTCTTCCAACAACTCTCATTACGTAGCAATGAAGTGTTACACCTCACACGCCTTAAAATTTGCGATTGCGGTGGATTTGAAGAAAAAGATTTCAATAAAGGATATTCCCCCACGATACTTTGTTTCTATCAAAACCGTTGAACGTATTATTTTACACATTTTCATTGAGGAATCTTGTAAAAAGCCCTATTCTCTTCCCAAACACCTTCTAATTGATGGTTTAACGTTTAAGAGAGCTAGAGATTGCAAGGATAATTTCTTATTCAAAGGAGATATTTAGCAGAATCCGAGGTGATTGATTATGTACTTTCTATAGATACCCAACCACGACAATGCTACAAAGTTTATCAAGAGTTGTTGACAGCTTTTGATGCAAAAAATCCCACTGAATTCTTCAACTTGATGGAAAAATTCCCTATTCAAACGGGAAATTGGAAGGCAAGAACAACCTTAGCAAAGTAATCAAAATAATAGCATTTGGGTTCCGGACTTTCCGCCAACTTCGGATGCGCATCCTGATCTAGCAGAGAACATCCGTGAAACCATTTAATAACGCAAAAAAAGGAAATGCCGAAGCATTTCCTAAAGTGTGATTTGATCAAGGCAACATCGTTTGACAAATAGCCAAAATTTTCTACTGATTTCTTGATAAATAAAACATCCCAGTTTGATGATTAATATAACAATTTTTCAAAAGAATAATAACTTTTCTTTTTCTCTCATGTTATATTTGTAATCCCTTCTTATTCAGATAAATAGACTATCAAAGCCATCCAAACTTAGCAAATATTTTTTCCCTTATTAACCACTATATACTTTCTTCAATAATAAATCTTGGTCGTTTTTTCACTTCAAAGTATATTTTACCAATATATTCTCCCACAACGGACATCCCAATTAATTGTAATCCTCCTAGTAGCCATATGCTAACTATAATTGAAGACCACCCAGAAACAACATCACCAATCATCCTTTGAATTAAAATATAAATCATATATATAATTCCCACAAAGAAAACAGCCATTCCCAAATTACGCAAAAATCGTATAGGAACGATTGAAAATGAGGTAATTCCTTCTAAAGCAAAATTAATCATTTTTTTCAATGGATACTTAGATTCACCTGCAGCGCGCTCTTTACGAGAATAATATACATTTGTACTAGGAAATCCAACCAGAGGTACCATTCCTCTTAAAAACAAATTTTCTTCTTTAAATTCTAATAACACTTTTGTAGCGCGTTTGCTCATTAATCTAAAATCAGCATGATTTGGTATTGTATTTACACCTAGCTTATTCATCAAAGAATAAAATAAATTTGCTGTTTTTCTTTTAAAAGGAGTATCGCTATCTCTATTATCACGAACCCCATACACCACATCATATCCAGATTGAAAAGCTACTACCATTTGGCGAATCGCATTAATATCATCTTGTAAATCAGCATCAATCGTTACAATTGCATCGGATTTATCATTCATAACTGTCATCCCAGCTAAAAGTGCATTTTGATGACCAAAATTACGACTAAATTTGATTCCTTTAAAGTGAGGATTACTTTTTGATAATTTATTGATAATAGTCCAAGTTTTATCTTTACTTCCATCATCTACAAATGTAATGTTGCTCTCATCACTTATCAATCCTTCATTAATCATATTTTCTAATAAAGTAATCAACGCCTTACTGGAAATTGGAAGAACTTCTTCTTCATTATAACAAGGCACTACAATTGAAATTTTGTCTTTCATTAATAACTTCCCTCTTTTTTTGTCAGTATCTATTCTAAGATATACCGAGAATAGAAAATGCACAAGTTTTTTTCGATTCTATGAAAATTTATTCCCCAGTAATTTTTGTCATAATTTCATATTATGACAAAGAACTAAAACGACAACAAGAAAAAAATCTCTCAATAAAATCAAAAAGATACTGAGAGATATTTTCTTATGTGATAGATAATTCTTCATCTTATATCTCAATTATTTTAATCAATATTGCTAGGCTCCGAATTATAAGAAGCAGTTTTTGGAGGATCTAGCACTTTTTTGTCTTTCGTTTTTGTACTCATTGTACTCACAAAAGCACTCTCATCCATCCAGTACTTATTTTCTCCAAATTCAAATTGTAGATATACAGCTTGTGTTGTTTTTACTTTTTTTAACACTAAAACTTCTTGATTAATAAACACTTCTCCAGAACCAATTTTTTTTATTCCCGAATGAATATTATAAGGCGCCGACCACACATCCAATTTTCTAGCGATACTATTAACAACCAATTTTTTCTGATAATTTTCCTCTTTTAAAACCAACTCATAAAATGCCTTCGCATCTAACCAACCAATATTTTTTCCATTTTGACTAAATTGATAGTATACCGTTCCTGTAGATAGTTTCACTCGTTTAGTGATTTGAACTGTTTTTCCACTATATGCACTTGCATTACC
>NZ_KE136354.1:1201206-1598706 GCF_000406945.1 Enterococcus dispar ATCC 51266
CTGTTTTACTGCATCATTTCGTATCTCCGCTCTATAACTCGTACTGTCACTTGATAGAACTGGTTCATTAAATGCCTTCGCATCTAACCAACCAACCTTTCCATCAATCATTTCAATTTTATAATAAGTACCACCACTACTAGTCAATACCTTGCTAGTTACATTAAATTTCTCTCCTCCATATTTACCCGCATTCTCTAAGGACTCATTTGTTGAGGATGTGCGGTAAGGCTCAGTCCAAATAGAAAATTGTCTAGCTAGAGTAGAATTTTTAACTACAAGTGTATAGTTTACTGGACTGGTATTAACAACTTTATCCAAATTCAAATTAAAGGCATCTTTATCAATCCACACTATTTTCTGATCAAAAATAACTTTCCAGTAAGTAGAACGATTAGTCACTGCAACTTCTAGGACATTCCCCGTTCGACCAGCAAATTGTCCTGCATTTCCATAGTTTATTATTCCTTCTCGTGTATTGTAGATATCCGACCATACTCCGTGTTTAGAAGATAAGCTTTTATCTTTAACTTGAATAGAAAAATCAGTTTCATACGATTTATTAATAGAATCATATGTTTTACCTGTAAAGCGACCTCTATAATCAATGTTAATATCAAAAGTTCCGATTCCTGTACTAACATTTGGATATTTAAAATTTGAAGCCCATTGCCATGCTGTATAAGCAGAATTCAACAAATTATTTTTACTTGGATTTACAGGATATTGTGCTATCCACAAATTATTATTTCCAATTTTTTGAGAATCGAGTTTCGGATTTGGTCCCCAAACCCAACTTGCTGATGTATAATGAATAACATTTTTATATCCTCTTGAATTTAATTGTTTCGCAAAAGTTTGCGAATTATTAGTTATTGTTGTTCCCTCGACAGTATAATCTTCAATATCATTAACCATGACTGTATTTTTCGAAAGATTTAAAGAGTCAGCAGTACTTGCAAAAAAGTTTGCTTCTGAAATCGCTTCTTGACTGTTTTTAAACTTACTATAATGATAGACAGAAACCGTTAGTCCAGCAGCTTTAGCATTACTTATTTGAGAAGCCATATACGTTTTGTTCTGATAGTAAGTACCCTCAGTCAATTTTACTACGACTCCACGCAAGCCATAATTTTTCATCTGTTGATAATGATTTACGGAAATATATTCATTCCACGATGAAATATCAATAAAATCCTTGTTGGGCAAAGAATTATCTGTTGCCCAAAAATATGTATCTTTCATAGTAGTAAATAGTTTAGGTGATATTAGTGACTGTTGATTCATCTCTTTATTTGATTTGTCTAAACGCTGTTGTATTGGATCACTTGCAATATCTAACCCAAAATCATCAGCATACACATTATTTCCTACAATGCAACAAGCTAGTACGCAACAAAACAGTAATAAATTATAAATAATTTTTTTCATTCTTCTTCTCCATATTCTGTAATCGATACTTCATTTTATCATAAACTGGTTCTCGAAAATAAACTACTTTTCCAAAATGTAATCATTCATAATAAATCCGTTTCCAATTTCATCGTCTTGTGTGTTAACAATTTTAAAGCCACGATGTTGGTAAACTGCAATAGAATGCATGTTATCTCGATTCACTCGCAATTGTTGCTTCAAACCTAACTCTTCACTTAAAATATCATACCAATCAAAAATTTCTCGCATTAAACCTTGACCACGAAATTCTTTTTTGATGTAAAGTTTACTAATATAAATGACATCTTTTCTTATTTCATAAGCTGTGTAACCAATAATTTCATCAACTAATACTAATGCAAAATAATGGACACCATTTTTTATTTCAATTGCAATGTTTTCTTTGGATTGATAATTGTGTAACATAAAATTCACTTGTTCCGCTCCAATAATTGGCGTAAACCATTCTTGCCAAATTTCGACAATGACTGGATATAATGCTGTAATTTCTTGTTTTGTTTCAACCTTTTTCTTTTTCAAATTATCTCCCCCAAATCATAACCACCCTTCAAAAGGGTGGTTTGCACTAGGGCTATAAGCCCTTTACACCGGCCAGCGCCTAAAGACGCTGGCTTTCTCATTTCATGTTCAAGCCATATTGCCTTTGCCACTTTTGCTCACCTTTAAAAAGGTGATTGTATTACTCTCTAACCCTTAAAAGGGTCTTCATATTCTCGAACACTCAATTTATCTAGTGCTATATCACGTTTCTCTTGTTCTTGAATGTATTTTCTTATGGTCGCTTCATTCAGTCCCACTGTACTTACATAATAGCCTTCTGCCCAAAAATGTCGATTTCCAAACTTATATTTTAAATTTGCATGTTTGTCAAAAATCATTAACGCGCTTTTTCCTTTGAGATAGCCCATAAAACTGGACACACTCATTTTTGGTGGAATACTCAATAACAGATGAACGTGATCTGGCATCATATGCCCTTCTAATATTTCCCCCCTTATATTTACATAACTGTTTAATAATCTCTTGAATGCTTGCTCGATATTGATTATAGATGATTTTTCTTCTATACTTTGGTGTGAATACAATGTGGTATTTACATAGCCACTTTGTATGGGCTAAACTATTTGCTTTATTAGCCATTTCTTATCCCTTCCTTTCGTTATCAATATGACCTGAACAATCATATTTTAACGATATGAAGGGCTTTTTGGTAGAACCATTGATTCCCCACCTGCATAGCAGGTGGTTTTATGTTTCACTCGCTTTGCGAGTTCAACTAGGTCTAAAGACAATAATAAAAAAACTGTGATGAAAGTTTCCCTTCACCACAGTTTAGACTAATTACTTCACATTTTCAAAGTGTTCGTTTGCTTTATCCCAATTAACAACTTCCCAGAAAGCTGCAATATAATCAGGACGCACATTTTTATATTTTAGATAATAAGCATGTTCCCAAACATCTAAACCGATAATGGGAGTTTTGCCTTCCATTAATGGTGAATCTTGGTTCGCAGTTGACATGATAGATAATTTACCGTTATTTACCACTAACCATGCCCAACCAGAACCGAAACGTCCTGTCGCAGCAGTTTTAAATTCACTTTTGAAATCTTCAAAAGAACCAAATGTTTCGTCAATAGCATCCTTTAAAGCTCCAGTTGGCGTTCCACCAGCATTTGGTGCCATAATTTCCCAAAAGAATGTATGGTTTGCATGTCCACCACCATTATTTTGAACAGCAGTACGAATATCAGCAGGAATTTCATCCATATAGGCAATTAATTCTTCCACACTTTTTTCTGCTAGTTCAGGATATTTTTCCAAAGCAGCGTTTAAATTTGTTACATATGTGTTGTGATGTTTATCGTGGTGTAAGTGCATTGTCTCCACGTCGATATAAGGTTCCAATGCGTCAAATGCATAAGGTAATTCTGGTAAAGTATAAGCCATTTTTGAACTCCTCCTAAATGTTATTTACAATGTAAACACTATCAGAGAAAAGTTAATTATTCAAAAAATATGCCTCGTTTTACTGAATTTGAGCAACATTTACATTATCTTATCTTTTGGCTTAAAAATAAATAATTTACTAAAAAGATAGTTTGCAATGACAACCAATACTTGGGTAAATAACTTCGCCAGTAAATCACCAGTTTGTAATATATCAATAAAAATCACCATAGAAATCATATCTAATCCAAAAGATAGTAATCGATAAAATACAAATTTACTAAATTCTATAATTAATTCTTTTATATCCTTCGTTTTCGAATGAAATACCCATATCTTATTAGTGATAAAAGCAAATACTATTGCCACCGCATTAGCAACAATATTTGCGATAACATAGTTTGTTTTTATTCCTTCTCTAAAAATAAAATAGATTATTATATTTACAAGCGTGGTTAAACCGCCAAAAAATAAATAAATAAAAACTTCCCATAAATGTCTTTTTTCTAATTCGTTTCTAAATTTCAAATAGTAATTCACAAAATTACTCCCTTACTTGTTCATTTCGTTTTTTATCATACACAAAAATCACCTTCTATTCTAGCAATTTCGAATATATTTAATCAATTCTCCTTGTAAAAGCCCTAGACCTTCGATAGAATGGATTGAATACTTATAAAAGGAGTCCTGCTCTGAATGTTATCATTAATTAAAAGTTCTTTTTTTCAGTTTCAACAATTACTGGAAGCAAAAAAATTACCATTTGGTAAGGTAATTGGTTATATTTTTATTCTGGGTGGTATTCTTACTCTACCTCTTGCCTATAAAGTAAGTAGCGTATTCCACGATATTCAACAAGATGGCCAAAAAATTGCCGCTAAATTACCTGATTTTACTATTGAAAACAACCAACTTAACCCGGTAAATTCCAATGAAAAAGGATTCATCTATCAAACAGATTCGATTATTTTTACTTTTGATCCTGAAGGAAAACGGACCGAAAAAGATATTACAACCGATATGGTAGGAAATTTTTTAAGCATCGGTCTTTTAAAAGACCGTTTAGTTGTTGCGATGCCAAGTACTGGAGCAAGTACGGCACTTTTAGGAGATAATCAATTAGTTATTCCATATTCTGAAGCTGCGCTAAAATCTTTAGATGGCGAACATATCCGCGAATACTTAGAAAAAACCAAGATTCCTTGGTGGATGTATCTTGTTGCCTTTTTAGTTTCTCTTTATCCAAGCGTAATCAATTTATTGGTGACTTTACTATTTGCTACTCTGGGAGCTACACTACAAACAAAGATGCGACGTACTCAATTAAGTAGTTTTGAAAATTTTAAAATTGTTGTTTTTGCCGCAACTTTACCCGTTATTTTAACGGCAGTGATTCACTTTATTACCATGAATTTTGATAGTACAATGTTTATTTTGATCGCAACCTTGTTTATTTACAATCAGGTAACAAAGGGAATGACACGTAAAGAAAAAAAATCAGACTAGACCTGAGACTCTTTTCAAAGTTTGAAAAGAGTCTTTTTAATATACCTTTGATACAATAGTAACAGCTAATCAATAAAGGAGAGATTGTCATGACAAAATTTATCTTATCCACCCGTCCTTTTAAAACGGAACATCTTGATAAAATTAAAGAGATAGCTCCTCAGTATCAGCTCATTACTAAGGTTAGATCAGCAGAAGATTGGCAAAACGTTAAAATCACAATTGGTTGGCAAAACGAATGGACGCAACTATTATCAAAGCAGACCAGTCTGAGATGGGTACAAAGTATTTCCGCCGGTGTGGATTATCTCCCGCTGCAAGAATTTAAAACACACAAAATTTTATTAACTAACGCAAAAGGCATCCACAAAGAAGCTATCAGTGAACATGTGCTAACGACTATTTTGATGCGGCTGCGTGGCTTTAATGAAGCTATAATCGGTCAACGCCATAAAAAATGGACGCACAATATTTTTTATGGCAAGTTAGAAGAACAAAAAATTCTGATTGTGGGCACTGGTCAAATTGGGCAAGAACTTGCTAAGACTTTGAAACTACTGGGCAATCAACCAGTAGGTGTTAATACAACTGGCCATAAAGTAGAAAATTTTGAAAAAACCGTTGCTATTTCAAAATTAAAAACAATCGTTGATCAGTTTGATTTTGTAATAAATATTCTACCTTTAACGGATGAAACTTACCATTTATATGATGCTGATTTTTTTAATGCGATGAATCAAACTGCAACTTTTATTAATGTAGGGCGAGGAGCTAGTGTTGATACAACAGCCTTAACTTCAGCTTTACAAAGAAGGTTAATCGCTTATGCAGCATTAGATGTTTTTGAAGAAGAACCACTTCCTCTAAGTAGCCCTTTGTGGGATTTAGATAATATTTTAATTACGCCTCATATTGCTGGAATGGTACCACATTTTCAAGATAAATTTATGACAATTTTTTTACAAAATCTAGCATCCTTTGTTACTAATCAAACTGTTACAAAAAATCATGTAGACTTGACAAAAGGTTATTAAATTCGGGAATATTTTGTCCTAGAAAAGCTAAACAGAATCACTCAACTCTTAAGCAACAAGACGAAATCTTGATAATTACATTTGAATTTTTCAATATTTTGACTTATTGCCAGAGTATGTATATTCGTACAGTTAGACATTGATATCCTGTTATATCGGCTTTATTTCTTGGGCCAATCATCCAATCCCCTTACAAAAAATAAAAATCTCCGTGGATAGTTAAGAAGTTATTCTTTAACTACCCACGAAGGTTTTAGCGATTATCCTGATCTGATTCTTTTACTAAGTAATGAGGTCTTTTTTTTGTTTCTAAAAATATTTTACCAATATATTTGCCGATAATTCCTAAGCAAAGCAACTGTAAGCCACCCACAAATAGAAAAATGGAAACCATGGAAGGCCAACCACTTGTTGGATCTCCAAATAGCAATGCCCGTACCACAATAAAAATTAAAGCAATACCAGAACCCAAACAAGAAAACGCCCCTACAAAAGAAGCAATATTTAATGGTAAATCCGAAAAATTGACAATACCATCAATCGAATATTTCAAGAGTTGCCAAAAAGACCAAGATGTTTTCCCCGCGATGCGTTCCACGTTTTCATATGCAATATATTCTGTGTTAAAACCTACCCAACTAAAAATTCCTTTTGAAAATCGGTTATATTCCGTAATTTGTAAAACTGCATCCACCATTTTTCGCGTCATCAATCGAAAATCCCGTACACCAGGTACAAGTTCAGTATCACCAATTTTATTCATCAAACGATAAAACAGGCGGGCAAAGAGACTTCTGATTTTTGGTTCCCCATCGCGATTTTTTCTTCTGGTAGCAACACAATCCAAATTATGGTCAATTAACAAATCATACATTTTAACTAACAACTGCGGTGGATCTTGCAGATCAGCATCCATCAAAGTGACATAATCTCCTTTGGCGTTTTGTAGACCGGCATAAATCGCCGCCTCTTTACCGAAATTACGAGAAAAGGAAAAATAATGTATTTTTTGAGGTCTCTCTTGTGACTGCTGCTTCAATAATCGCAGTGTTTGATCAGTAGATCCATCATCAATTAAAATATATTCCACTTCTAGTGGTAAATTTCCCTCTATTTTTTTCATTTCTTTAAAAAAATAAGGTAAACTTTTTTCTTCGTTAAAACAAGGTACAATCACCGATAAAAGCATCCACTTAGGCTCCTACTAAATTTTATTCTTCATGAAATAAATACTTGGGCTCATTTAATTTTTCATCTAAATCGACTGTCAAATCATACCCTTTGAAAAACCATTCATCTGCCTCATCAGCATAAAATAAAATTCCATCTGCAGTTGTTTTTGCAATGGGATTTTCTGGTGTATCAACTGACATCCCCACCGAAAAACCTTCATGGACTTGGGTATTCCCATAAACTTTTCCATAAAAACGAACACCCATTTCAGATTCAACTGTTAATTCATTTTTAAACCATTGTGCTGCTTTTGGTGTTATTGTTATTTTCATCAATATCCCTCACTAATCATTCATTTTTTCGTCTAAAATATCGACATCATCGGTTTCCCCAATTACTAATAAATTATCATTTTTTAAAACAATTTCATCAGCAGTAGGTGAAACAATTACTTTGCCATTAACCCGTCGAATTCCTACTACCGTTAAACCAAAATTTTGGCGAAAATTCAAATCGGCTAACGTTTTATCATAAAATTTTGGATTGGTTACGCGAATTTCTGCTAAAGAATAATCATCAGATAATTCAACATAATCTAAAATATTTTTAGAAACTAAATTATGCGCGATCCGCACACCCATATCCCGTTCTGGGTGCACCACGCGATCCGCTCCAATTTTTTCTAATACACGCGCGTGATATTCATTTTGTGCTTTAGCTAAAACATTTGGCACACCCATTTCTTTGACCATTAATGTTACCAGAATGCTCGCTTGAATATCTTCTCCAATTGCTACAATGACATGATCAAAATTTCGAATCCCTAATGATCGTAAAGTCATTTCATCTTGTGCATTTCCCACAACTGCATGGGTTGCAATATTCATATATTCATTTACCCGGTCTTCACTGCTGTCAATGGCTAGTACTTCTTGACCGGATTCAATTAAAGTACGACAAATACTACCACCAAAACGTCCCAAGCCAATAATGGCATAATTTTGTTTCATTTTATTCTCCTCATCTCACATATTAAAAAAATCAGTGGCTTCAACTTATGAAGCTAGTATAACAAAGACCCCTTCGTTGTGCTATCGAAGAGGTTTTTTTCTATTTAGCTAAGCCGTGTTTAAAAGCATAGATAGTAGCTTGCGTGCGATCTTCTACTTCTAATTTGGATAAAATATTGGACACATGTGTTTTCACCGTTTTTAAAGTGATAAAAAGTTCATCGGCAATCTCTTGATTACTTTTCCCTTGAGCAACCAATAATAAAATCTCCCGTTCTCGGTTCGTTAAATCTTCATGTAAAATTGGTGTTTTATTCGTTAAACGATTCATCATTTTACTGGTAACTTCCGGTTCTAAAATTCGTTCTCCACGATACGTAGCACGAATGGCATCCGCAATTTCATGTGCTGTAGAAGTCTTAAGTAAGTAGCCAGATGCCCCAGCTTCAATAGCCGGATAAACTTTTTCGTCGTCAATAAAACTTGTGACAATCAAAATTTTGGCTTCTGGCCAAGCTTTTAAAATGGCTTTTGTCGACTCAATGCCATCCATAACATCCATCACTAAATCCATTAAAATGACATCTGGTTTTAATTCCAACGCCTTCTCATAGCCAATTTGACCATTTTCGGCTTCTCCAACAACTTCTATATCCTCTTGAATAGATAAATACGAAGAAACACCTAACCGCACCATTTCGTGATCATCTACAAGTAAAACTTTAATCACACCCACATCCTCCTTCAAACAAAATCCTATTTTTCAGTATTGCATTTTACATACTAGACAATGGGAATTTTTATTTCCACACTTGTTCCTTGTCCTTTAAAACTAATAATTTTGCATGTACCCCCAACACTTGCTACCCGCTCTTTAATATTCATTAAACCATAACTACCAGCATTTTGCTCGCCTGTATCAAAGCCAACACCATCATCGATCACCCGTAACAAGACATTTTGTCCTACTTTGTGCAAGTATACTTCCAATTCCTCTGCTTTAGCATGTCGTAAAGTATTAGATAGTAATTCTTGGACAATCCGAAAAAGTTGATCTTCAATCGTGGGCGCCAAAATGATTTCTTCAGCTTCCCATTTCAATTTGATTTTTATTTTGGACTGCAACTCCTTTAATAGCTGCTCTATTCCCATCTTCAAGCTTTTTCCTTCTAGACTAACCGGGCGTAAGTGCAAGAGTAATGCGCGCATTTCCGATTGTGAAGCATTGATAATATCTGATACCATTTGCAATTGTTTCTGCTGAGGAAGCGGAAGTTCCATTTTTTTTGCTTGTTCATTTAAAGCCGATAACATCATCATCGCTGCAAATAGTTGTTGTGAAACAGAATCATGTAGCTCACGGGCTAGCCGATGCCGTTCAATTTCCAAAATTTCTTCTTTAGTTTGTCCGTCCATTAATTGTGGACGACTATTTAAAACTTGCAGTTCAGTGGACAATTCGTTTAATTTTCGACCAATTTGGGTAATATCTTGATCAATAGCAGTTAAATAATGGTTTTCTTTAGAATGTGATAGCGGTTCACCGACTAAGTCAGAATCATAATTGCCGGCTACTAATAATCTTAGCTTTTCTTCCACGCCACCATAAGAACTCTTACGAAATAGAGAAATTAAGATATATGTGACAACGCCAAAACCAATAGATATAGCTAAGATATAAAATATCAAAGGTAAAAAGAAAATTCGCGTTTGAAGAGAAACTAACCACCAATTTTTGACGTTATTGGCATGAAGATAAGAAAATAAAACCAAAATCAAGGTAATAAAAATCGCAATACCGGTATAAAGTGCAATCATTCCTTTTGAGATTTTTGCCATCATACACGAATCACCTCAATATCACCAATTAAGGTACTCGATAGAATTTTAATCCGACGTTCACTCGTATCATAATCTTCACTGTATACCGTAATTCTTTCACTTCTTAGTGTAGTTTGTTCCCCTACAAAAGTTACATTGCCAATAAAGCTGCCATGTTCGATTGCAATCCCAATTCCTAAGGGAACTAAAATTCTTGTTCTTCCAAAGCCTTTTCGCAACATAATAATATTATCCCGTTTTGGTAAAATTGTATTCCCTAAATCAATAATCGTATCCCCGGAAAGCATATTAATATTAATATCATCCCACTCAAAGACTTGATTGCCAATTCTCTCATTGCCAAACAAATTTTGGCGCTCTCTTTTATTAGGATGTAAGCTAGGAACTGTAGTTTCTACCATAACCATCTGTTTTTTCTTCCAAAAAGCATTTTTTGTTAAATCAATTCCTGTCAGCTCTACCCCTTTTAAGCCAACAAATAAAACACCAAATACCAACATCAACCAAACAGCAGGATTATTTAATAAGCTAATAAATACAGCAAGTCCGCCAACAATTAACCAAAAATTCGTTCTGCGGCCTCTTTTTTTTGTACGAGATGTTGCGTATAAGCATAGCACGCCAAAAATTAGCAATAATAATAAAGGCGGACTGTTGAAAATCTGCCATAATGCATAAAGAAACAATAACGCTTCAACTACAAGAAAAAAACGCCATGGACTTTTCAAATTTACCACCTCCTACAAAATATATTTCTCAAAATTTTATCTTTAAATTTCTATTTTTATTTTCCACAACATTTCTATTTTATCATACCGAAAAAGGAATGAAATAAAATCAGACTTTAGAATGAAAAAATTGATGAATTTAGCTACTAAAACTCGGAAATTTTTTATTTATTGTTTTTTTAACAACTTTGAAAATTTTTTTCCAATAGAAAACTATTTTAGAAAGTAAAAGCCAGTTTAAGAATCCCGTGATACGGTTCTTAAACTGGCTTTTACTATACTCTAAAACTTTCAATAATTATATTGCTTTTGGAAAAGTTTCACCGGCTTTTATTAAGCTTGTTCCACTTTTGTTATTTTCACTAACATACTCCCACCAGGGGTTTGAATTGTTACTTCTTCGCCAACTTTTTTCCCAATTAATGCTTGCGCAATTGGAGAATCGTTAGAGATTTTACCAGAAAACGGATCTGATTCGGCACTTCCAACAATTGTATATTCTTCTTCATCTCCATCTGGTTGTTCGATAAAAGTAACTTTTTTTCCAAGAGAGACTTCATCAGTATCCACGCCGTCATTATCAATAATTTGGGCAAAACGAATCATATTTTCTAAAGTAGTGATCCGGCCTTCTACAAAAGCTTGTTCATCTTTAGCAGATTCATATTCAGAGTTCTCAGATAAATCACCAAAACCACGGGCAATTTTAATTCGTTCAATAATTTCGCCACGTTTTACTGTTTTTAATTCTTCTAATTCTTGTTCTAATTTTTCTTTACCTTCAACTGTCATTGGATAAACTTTTTCTACCATGGTAAATTCTCCTTCATTTTCAACTCTAAAATCGCAAATAGTAACCTTTTCGCAATTAATATCGAAAAGGTTACCATGCTTTTTTTAAAATGTAAATGACAATAATCTAATTATTGACATATTTTTCGACTAAAGCCAAATGTTCTTCATAAGTTTCAGCGTAATAAACTTTACCAGTTTTAATATCTGCTACAAAGTAATAATAATTGTTGGCAGTTGGATCTAGGACTGCCTTAATTGATTGTTCACTTGGACTATCAAATGGCCCAGGACCATAACCAGTATTCGTATACAAGTTATAAGGTGAATCCACTTGTAAATCTTTATTATAAACTTTTTCTTTATGTTCACCTAGCGCATATAGTATTGAGATATCTGATTGTAGTGGCATCCCTGCTGCAATCCGGTTAAAGAAAACTTGAGCAATTTTTTTACGGTCAGTTTCTGTTACGCCTTCTTTTTCCACTAAGGACGCAAGTGTTATAACCTCTTGTACATCCATATTTTTTTGCTTAATCGTATCATAATATGCAGACATAACCGTATTCGTTTTATCAATCATTTGTGTCACAATATCTTCTAAAGATGATGTTTTATAGTAATCATATGTGGCTGGGAACAAATAACCTTCTAAACGATAACGAACACCTTTAGCTTTAGCAGCGCTTGTTAAAAGATCTGGATATTTTTCTTGCATTTTTTTAAAGAAATCTTCATTTTTCATTAAATCAAGAAAATCAGATTTTTTAATTTTGGTATCTTTGGCAATAATATCGCCAATTTTATCAATATCAACACCCTCAGGGATCGTCAATTTGGCATCAGCACCCGCAGTTCCAGCACCGCCGCCTTGCAAATTCTTACTAATGTCATCTAAAGACATCGAAGGTGAAAAATGATAACTTCCGGCTTGAAAACCGGTTAGATTATTAAATTTTGTATAGTAGTTAAACACCATACCACTTTTAATTACTTTATCTTCTTGTAAAATCTCCCCAATTTGCTTATTCGAGGATCCACTTGGTATTTCTACAGCAACAGTCTTTTTATTATCCGGATCTAACGGCTGTAAGCTGCTGGAAACGTAGCGATACACAGAAAATCCCAGAATACCACCAATTACTAGCAAAGCGAGCACGACGACTGTCACTATTTTACTAACAATCCGATCTTCTTTTTGCCGCATCTTGCGTCGTTGCATTTCATCTGCAGAGACACTAAGCGTTGGTTTTGTAGCATTACTCATTTTTTCATTTTTAGGTTTCTTTTTTACTGGCGCTTTTTTCTTTTCAGTAGATTCTTTTTTTGTATTTTGGAAACTGTCCTTTGCGCCACTACTTCTTCTTGAACCGACTGATTCTTGGGATACATTTAAACGCTCTCTTTGGTTCTTTGATTGACTATTTTTATTTTGTTGGCCTTGACGATTTGAACTTCTTTTTTCCTTTGAAGTTCCCTCATCTGAGTTATTTAACGAATTTAAAATCTTGTCTTTGAAAGATTCTTCTTCTGGATGTTGTTTAGACAAAACAACTCCTCCTTACTCTCATGATACTAGCTTGTACCATTATACACGAAAGTAAGAAGGAGTAAAATGCTTAATTTAATATATTCAAATTTCTTGATAAAATCGATTCTCTAATTCTCATAATACTGTTGAAGAATGTATGATAGAAAACAGGAATAAAACAATATAAATATCTAGGATTTGTTTCCCAAAGCGTCAAAAATATTATTAATCCTATTATCGAAATCTGCATCGTCCATTCAAAAATGTTCCCCTTAGGTATAAAAAAGCCGCTAATAAGAACTATAATTAAAAACATTCCCCATATAAATTGAAAATATCGTTCAAAACTTTTATCTTTCATTTTTTTCTGCAGAAATCCACTATTATTTTTGGTACCCCAAAGTGCATATAAATCTGTGAACATATCTCCCGAAGTCCATGTTCTACTCATTTTTTTGACAAACAAAAATTGGAATAAATCTTGTTTTCCAAAACTGCGAACTCTTTCTTTTATTACAGTCTTAGAATTTTTTTCTTTTTCTTTATATCCATCAATTGATCTTGTTTTGATCAAATCATCAATAAAAAAACCTCCATTTGTTTTTGTATTTAGTCCCATTGCTACCCAATGTGCAAGAGGAATTTCAAATTTTTCTCGTTCACTATTAGTAATGGGCATAAACCAAGAAAAAAATAGGTTCATTAAAATTAAAATACTGAAAAATGAAGCACCCAAAGTTAACCCAGTTTTTATCAAAAAATTTTTTTCAGATATTTTTTTTACAATTATACTTATTATCAAAGCAACAAATATAATAATTGCAAAAGCTTTTATTTTATAGCCGAGAGCACAAAATATAGCTATACAAAATAATATCGATATTTTTTTGTAATCTGATTTATAACGTGATACTAAATAACATATAGTACTAATAAAAAACAAGCCCAAAGTATCAGTATAAAGAAATTCACTGAAGAATAAGATAGGAAACATCGTAGTCAATAAAAATAAAGGTAAAAACATATTCTTTAATTTCCATTCTCTTTTTGCAGTTTTACCAATCATAAAAATACTGATTGTTATAATCAAGGAATTTATAATTATCATAAATTTGTAACCATCTTCAACTCCAACGGAAGGGTGAAAAAGGAACATTAGTTTACAGAGATTATACACAATGAAAAAAATAAAATCATTGTTAGGATAGTTACCAAAATAATCGACTCGTGTTAGATTTCCAGTTTTTGCATATTCAAACGCGCTTGTATAAACAGTTGCAAAATCCCAATTTTCTAGTCCAACCCTTAATGATAGTCCTATCGAGGCAATGATAAAAAAAATTAAAAGAAATAAGGCAAAAAGCATTAACTTATTAACGATTTTCAACTTACATTTCGTAAAATTTCTTTTTTTTCTACCTTTTTTATGTTTTATGTTTATCTTTAAATATGAACTAATAACATATCCAATCAACACCAAGGCTAATACTTGAAGAAAGAGTACACTGGGCATATTAAAAAGATTAAACCCAATATTTAGAATTATTATCCAAATAATAGCGAGAAGAAAAATCATCTGAAATATGTTCATTATATAACTTTCAAATTTTCCTTTATTCATCGATATTCTCCTCACATGATTTTATTTCTTCATGAATTAATTTATTTAAGAAGATGCTTATTTCTAGCTTTACATTACGCCCCATGTTTCCATTTTCGTCAAAAAAATTATAAGGAAAAATAATTGTAGTAGCCAACTTATTCATTTCTTCTTTTATAGTCATAATATTATCTTTAGTATATATCACAAACCTCTTGTCTTGTTTTTCAAAACTACTGAACTTCTTCTCGATATCAATTTTAGGCATGTATGAAACTAGTACGTCTAATTCATCATCTTCGGTTAAAGTCTCAAATTCTGCTTGAGGATCGCAAACTACACTTACATAATTACCAAGATACGAATGATACAGCGCAGCTATGGCTCCCTTATGGCTTCCTGTCAAGATTGTTTTATTTGATCCAATCCCATATTGTTCTTTAACTTCAGAAATTATATTTTGAACATTTGTTTCAATTTCTGTATTAGTTTCAGTATTCATATATGCACTTCCGTATAGACCATTGCTATCCATAATACGAAGTACAACTGAATTTCCTATAATGTAATTATCTATATTAGAAAAAAAGTCAGGAAAAATGCGTCTTGTAATTTTCGAACTTAGAATATCTGTACGTTTACTAGGATACGAAGAAAATACAACAATTAAGTTGTTATCTGCAGACTTACTAAAATCTTCTGGTTCATTTATCGTAAAAAGAAAGTCTCCAAGCTGCAATAAATCATTTCTTTGCCAAATAGTGTTTACTTTATCTTTTTTTACAAAATAGCTAATTTTCTTTTTATACCAATATAAAACATAGCCATTTTCATTTAACTTTCTAAGGACATTAGCAGATTGTTGATTTAACGTTGCACTTTTTAACAAGTTATAGTACTCATCCAATTCAATGCCAATCTTTTCTTGTGAGAAGTCAATTTTATCATTTATCCCATAAATTTTTGTACGCTTAAAAATTTTATTAAAAAGTTGATTACTCTGATTACTCTTAACAATTTCCATTCTTTTCCTCCATAAAAACATCTTCCGCTAAAATTTTCATCAACTCATTGGTAGAGTTTTCTGTATCATTACTCATTAAAACATCACAAATAATTTCATCATAAAAATCCATTTCAGGTTCAATTATCTCTCTAACCAATTCTTCTTCTGTATATGATTTACCGATTAATCCCGTTAGATCTTCTAAATCAAAATACCAACCGATATTTTGAGCGTATTGTTGCTTATCTTCTTGTAAAACGACAATTTTTTTTCTAGTATGGGCAAAATCAAACATAGCAGAAGAATAATCTGTAATTAGTGTTTCAGAAAGCAAATAAAGCTCCTGAATGTCTGTAATGTCATTATAGAAGCAATGGATACGCGAATCAAGATTAGCATAATGTCGCCGTAAATAAGCTTCATTAGGATGAAGTTTAACAATCAAATGATAATTTGTCGGTAATAGACTAATCAATTTTTTTAAATCAAGATTGGATAGGTCATCACGTTTTTCTTGACGCCAAGTAGGGCAATACAAAACATACTTGGATCCATTTGGTTCAGTTCCGAAGTATTTCAGATGTAATCGCTCGATTTCATTAAAATTAATATTATTTTCTATTAAATAAGTATTCTTAGGGGCACCAATTTCCAAGATTTTTAAATTCGAATTTTTTTCCAATTGAAATGCACTTGTAATATATCTGGTATTCCTTGGGGAACTACTTAATAAATAGTCCCATTTCATCATCCGGGGTTGAAATGCTTTCAACTGTTTTTGCTTTTCTTTTACATCGGCCAAATCAGCGACCATTTTCTTCAGTGGGAATCCGTGCCATGTTTGGAAGAATATTTGACCCTCTCGTTTACCCACCTTATCAAGAGTATTACCATTTACAATAACTAAATGAGATTTACGAAAAATAGATACATATCTATTACTTCCTGTTCTAATTGGAATAAAGTGATATTTATATATTTCCATATCTACCAACTGATTAACAGAGCTAACAAATATTTTGGTGTCTGGATAACGTTTCTTTATTGCAAGTGCTATATACTTAGGATCCCCAGAAAAATTTTTGCCATGAAAGGATTCGATAAAAACATAATCATTCTTTATCGTTTCCTCTACTATAGAATTTTCAGAATGAGTAGTGTTTTTTTTCAAAAAGTTGGTAATTTTTAAGGAATATTTTTGTAACTTTTTACTTTTTACAAATCTTCTAAAATAGGGATTTCGGTTTCCTCTTTTAATAAGCCTTCCCCATAAAGTTTTATTTACTAAATGTGAGGTATAAATTTCATTTACAATTTCCGAAGCATTTACATCACCATCAAAACTAGTTGTATAATCACTTTTTATTATCTTATCAATATACTCACGTCCATAGTTTTTCGTAATACAGTTTGTTTTAATGTATTGTAAATCATGCTGATATTTTCGGTCTAACCAAGGTAGTTCCACAAACTGAATCACAGTTTGTGCATCTGCTTTAATATCTTTGGTCAACCATGCCACGTTTTCAAGGTCCCCGTAAATCTCTTTTAAAACACCATCGTCACCAGGATATAAAATTGCGGGCATTCCTTGACCCAAGGCTTCCATAATTGAGTAACCGAAAGTTTCTGCTCTTGAAGTACTCAAATATATATAATTAGTGGGTGGTTCATAGTTAATAAATACATTATCATTTAAACCATAAGCATTAATAAGATTTTTATATAAAACTCTCGCTATCCCTTGTCCGTTTATGAAAAGCTTGTAGTTAGTCATACGTTTTTCTTTTACCAAATACCGCATTAAAGATATCGCGTACGCAATATCTTTAGAAGTTTCATCAAACCGAGAGAAGATAAAAAAATTAGTGGGTTTACTTGGTTTGTCTTTAATTTCATTTACAAAAAATACATGACGAATACTAATTGAAAAAGGAATCACATTGTCTTTGCCAAGTTTTTGTTTTAGTAATTTGGCAGTATTAATTGTTGAAACACGATAAATATCGACAGCATCCGCGGCAAAATCTGATCCTATTTCAACATTATAAATTGGCGCATGAACTTCCCCAATAATTTTACTATTTGGATACGTCTTCTTTAGTGCTCTTGCTAATACAAACAAAGATTCTCTGGTCAGTATGTAACTATCTAAGGCTTCGCCAGACAGAACATCATTTATATTTCTAAATGACACATTTCTTCCAAGTGACTCTCTATTAACTAGTTCCTTTATGTCTTCTTCTGAAAAATTACTAGTATTAAAGAAAACAATGTCACAATCTTCCTGTTGTAATTCTTGTATCAAATTGATATTACTACGGCTAGTACCGCCCACACCAAAAATATTAAAACCAATTATTCCAATTTTCATATATATATTGGCAAAAAATGCCACTCCCCCCTACTTAATACTTTAAATATTCATTAAATTAACCTATTGTTAGACACAGCAATACTTTTAGTTTCAAAAAGCTCATCAAACAACTGGTTGGTAGAGTTACTTGCATCTTCATTAAGAAATACGTCTATAATTTTTTTGTTATATAATTCCATATTATCATTATCCAACTTTAAAATTTCTCTGGATAATGAGACTTCATTATATCCTTGAGGATGTATATCAATTAGTTCCTCTATATCGAAATACCATCCTATTTGACTGTCGTACTCATTCAAATCTTCTTGAAATACAATAATTTTTTTATTCAAATGAGCATAATCAAACATTGCCGATGAATAATCTGTTATTAACATATCACTTAATAAAAATAATTCTTGAATGTCAGATATTTCATTTGGAAAACAATGAATACGTTCATCTAAGTTTCTGTATTGAGCAACTAAATTCGACTCAAGCGGATGTAGTTTAATAATTATTTCATAATTATTAGGTAATAGTGAAATCAGTTTTTTAAAATCCATAGTAGCTACTGCGCTTCTTTTGTCTTTACGCCATGTCGGACAATATAACACATATTTTTTCGTAGAGTCATAAGGTCTCATAAAATACTTAGTAATTAACCGTATTCTCTCGGTTTCATCATCTTTATGTTTAATAAGATACGTGTTTCTAGGAGCACCATACTCCATTATTCTTAAATCATGATTCTCATTTAGCATAAAAGCACTTTTTAGTAACTCTGTATTCTTTTTTGACGATGAAAGTAGATAATCCCATTTTTTCATCCGAGGAAGAAAGGCTTGGCTTTCTATCCGCCGTTGTGTTAAGTCATTTAAATCAGCAACCATTCTTTTCAAAGGAAACCCATGCCACGTTTGAATAAACTTTTGGCCTCTGACTTTTCCGGTTTTATCCAAAGAATTACCATTCATAAAAACGTAGGTAGACTTACGAAATTTATCCACATACTGTGGGCTACCAATACGTACTGGTTTAAATCCATAATCCATAATTTCCATATCTACCCACTCGTCAGCCGAGCTAACATAAATAAACGCCTCAGGAAAATTTTTCTTTAATTCTAATGCAATATACTTTGGGTCTCCAGCAAAGGATTTACCATGAAAAGACTCTATAAAGAAAAAGTCTTCCATAAGTTCAGCGGACATTTCGTTCACATCAACCGTTTGATTTGAACGGCGTAAATAGCGCAACATTTTTTTTGCAGAGTCTTTAATAATAGGATTTCCAACTATTTTCCCAATCAAAGGGGCATATTTCATTTTTAAATAAAAATTTGTTACAAAATTATTCTGGCTGAAACTACTTTGTTTCTTCACTTGTTCTAAGATTCTACTAAATTCAATTTTTTCTTGATTCTTCTTTTTTGAAAAAGGAGCGTTTATAACTTTGGTTATATAATCAGAAGCATAATTTTTCGTATCAAGAATTTCTTTTGCCAAGGTTAGATCATGAAAAAAATTCTCTTCCACTTTTGAAATATCTTTATTATAAAATTGTAATAACGCATGTGAATCGTCTACCAAATTCTTATTTAACCAACACACAGAATCAAAACCTTTGTATATTTCAGCTAATGAACCATCGTCTCCACGATATAAAGCTATTCGGTTTCCAGATGCGAATGCCTCCATAATGGAGTACCCCAATGTTTCAAACCGTGCAGTTGAAAGATAAATATAATCTTTTGGAAGTGTTTGATTAATAAAAATATGATCTGTTAGCTTATAGAAAGTAACTAAATTGCGATAAAACTTTTCACTCTTTCCTGTTCCATTTAAAAATAATTTTATTTTATTCTTTCCAAGACCATGAACCATATAGTCAACTAACTTTATCGCGTAGCTAATATCTTTTTGACGCTCATCAAAACGTGAATAAATAACGAAATTAAGAGATTGATAATTACACTGAATTTCTTTTACAGAAAAATCAATATGTCTGGCACTAATTGGAAATGAAATGACATTATTTAGATTCATACGTTCCATAAATCTCATTTTTATCTTTTCTGTAGCAACACGATAGACATCAATTGCCTCACTTCCTAAGTCTAATTCAGGCTCAATTAAATCTAGTGGAGCATGAACTTCTCCTACCACGACTGCCTTGGGCCACTTAAACTTGATATAACGAGCAAAACTGAATAAACTTTCCCGAGTTAATATATAGCAGTTACACGCAGCAACTTTTGGAAATTGTTGCAGTGAATAGAATGAAATATTTTTAGGCTTCTCCAGTTCACTTTGAATATTTTTAACTTGTTTTGTACTAAATGGAAGTAAGTTAAAAAATGCAATCTCATCGCCGTGTATAGAAAATTCATTAATTAAATTCAAATTACTCCGTTTTGTTCCGCCTGTACCAAAAATATCATAACCAATAATTCCAATTTTCATCGTATTTGACTATAAATTAGTCTCTTCCCCCATTCCTCATCTTCCACCACAAACTTTTTACCACAAAAACTGGCAGCTGTATGATGCGACCAATTCTTGTGGGGTTGCTTAATGACCGATACAGCCATTCTAGATGTGTCGTAATAAAGAAATCTGGTGCGCGCTTCACGTGACCACTTAAAACGTCAAAACTACCGCCCACATCTTGAAAAACATAGCTGTTTACAATTGATATGTTTTCTGCCAACCAAAGTTCTTGGCGCGGAAAACCTAATGCAACAAAAACAAAATCTGGCTGTACAGAATTCATCTGGGCAACAATTTCACTATCTGTCATTTTTGTGTACCCGTCGATACTACCTGCGACTATTAAGTTAGGATAATCTTTTTGAATATTTTTGATTGCATCCTTTAAGACTTCTGGTTTAGCACCATAAAAAAAACACTTTTTTTGAGTTTTATTAGCATATTGCAAAAGTTTTACCATCAAATCAAAGCCAGCGACTCGCTCTTTGATTTTGCCACCGGTCATTTTCGAAACCAAAACAATTCCGATGCCATCAGGAATGCGATGACTACTTTTTTCAAGTAATTCCATTATAGCAGGATATTTCTTCGCTTCTAGCGCAATTTGCGGGTTCACACTGATAATACTCATTTTCTGCTTATTTGCTAAAAAGTTCGGCACATCCGCTATGATATCACCATACGTAATTGGATCAACGGGTAATCCCAGAATCATTTCCCTCATTTGTTTTCAATCCATCCTATCAATTGTTTGTGGGCATTTCCTGTATTATATGTATTCCATATATTATTGAAATCCTCTAAATTTTTATAAGGATAATCTAAAATCATGTTCACTAAATTTGTTTCATTTGTAATGAAAACTTTTTCTAACCCTTCGTTAAAATTTTCCTGTAGTCCAACTGTTTCAGTATACCGCTCAATATCTGGACAGTAATAAATCAATTTTCCACAAGGATTTGCTAAAGCATATTCAAAGGGAACCGAAGAATAATCTGATATTAAACAATCCACATTTTGTAATAACGCCTGTAAAGATAATGAATCAAAATCGGTTACCACATTTTCAGAGGTTGCAATTCTTGCTTGCAACTCTTTATCATGAGGATGAGCATGAGCAAGTAATTGCCATTCTTTGCCTAATTTTTTGCTTAATGTTGCAAAATCCAACAGTGGTGTCGCATAGTTTTCTCGATAAGTTGGCGCATAAAGTAAAGTCTTTTTCGTTCCAAATTTTGCTACAAATTGTTTTTTATTTTGTCTTTTCAACTCCCTATCAAAATATATATCGGTTGGGAGATAACCAAAAGGTAAAAATTTCGCATCATTACTTTGGTAGTTGGTTTCAAAAATAGTCTTCATCTTTTTAGAACCGATAACATAATGGGTAAAACGTTGATAAACGGCCTTATAGCGTTCTTTATCGGCATTACTTGCCATTTTTGTATAGTTTGCTGCCAAGCCAAACAACTTGGCAGCACCATCTGCATGCCACAATTGAATCACAGCTGTCGTTTTAGGAAATATAATACCTGCTAAAAAGGCAAAATAGTTATCACATAATACAACATCAGCATTTTTTGTTAATGCGACAATATTACTACTAAAAATTTTTTGTGTAGCCAATGAATAAGACGTACAACCAAATTTTTTATAAGACTGCGCAACTTTTTCACTATTACCAGTGTAACCAATCACTAGCTCATGTTTGAAATAAGGTGCCAGAAAATCAAGGATAATATTGCTAGTCGTCGGAAAACTCAGCAAAAATACAATTTTCTTTTTTGGCGCTTTGCGCTGGCTTAATAGACTTATTAATTTTAGATAACTATTCTTTGCCGTTGAGCTGATTGTTTTCATAATTACTCCTTTTTCACACTATTGTCTATTGTACATGAAAAGCCCATGATTGAAAATAATTGTAAACAAACTGTCATATTAAGATTATCCATTTTCGACAAGTCTTTCTCTTAATTTCTCAAAACAAAGAGGATGTTAAAATAAAAAAATGTCGTAGTCACAATGGACTACGACATTACGGAGTATTCAAATTAACTAAAGAAACAATTTTCACCAACAGCACGCTTAACATCATAGCTGGTAGCTTTCACATAGGGATTGTCCTGTGATACTTTATCGCGGTCACAAAGCTCACAATGATCGACTTTAAAAATAATGCTGTCATTGTCTACTTTTGTGGCTGTTGCCAAAATCGCACGATGAAATCCTTTCGGTTGGATCATATACTGTTTTCCTAACAAAATTGAGTTTTCTGTTATCACTTTCATAACCCCTTTTCTTTCCTTGCGTTGCCTTCATAATAACATACCTTTTGCAATTTAATCAAATCAAATTCGCTTTATACCAATTATTTTAACTTGTATATACATATATACCAATTTTGTTTTTAAGTTTATTCTACCAAAATAAAATAATAATCTTTATGTAGCGCTGTCTTGCCAACAAGAAATTGGCAAAATAAAAAACTGTCGCAAATTACTAGCGACAGTTTTCTTATTTATGGATAAATTCGATTTAATAAGCGCGGGAATGGAATAGCTTCTCGTACATGTTCAATGCCAGATAACCAGGTAACTGTTCTTTCCAGCCCTAAACCAAAACCAGAATGTGGCACAGAACCATATTTCCGCAAATCTAAATACCAAGAATATTCTTTTTCATCTAAACCATGAGCACGAATTTGTTCTAAAAGATATTCATAATCAGTTGCCCGTTCAGAGCCGCCAATAATTTCACCATATCCTTCTGGGGCAATCATATCAGCACAAATCACCAAATCTTCACGAGTTGGATGTGGTTTCATATAAAATGGTTTGATTGCTTTTGGATAATTCAAAATGAACACTGGACGATCAAAGGAATTAGCAATAAAAGTTTCATGAGGAGAACCAAAATCATCGCCCCATTCAATGTCTTCAAAACCGTTTTCTTGTAATAATTTAATCGCATCATCATAAGTAATCCGTGGGAAAGGTAGTTGTGTATATTTTTCTAATACACTACGATCCCGTTTTAAAACATGCAACGCGTAATCGCAATTATCTAACACACTTTGGACCAAATAGGCCACATATTGTTCTTGCACTTCTAAACTTTCTTCTTGGTGCATGAAAGCCATTTCTGGTTCTAGCATCCAAAATTCAATCAAATGACGGCGTGTTTTAGATTTTTCCGCCCGAAAAGTTGGACCAAACGAAAATACTTTACCAAAAGCCATCGCAGCAGCTTCCATATAAAGTTGGCCAGACTGGGAAAGATAGGCTTTTTGATCAAAATAATTTGTTTCAAATAAATCAGTAGTACCCTCTGGGGCAGAACCAGTTAGAATTGGCGGATCAATTTTAACAAAGCCTTCTTTATTAAAGAATTCATAGCTAGCCCGAATCAACTCGTTACGGATTTGCATAATGGCATGTTGACGAGAAGAACGTAACCACAAATGGCGATGATCCATCAAAAAGTCAGTCCCATGTTCTTTTGGTGTAATAGGATAATCATGACTTTCACCAATGACTTCAATAGTTTGTACACCGATTTCGTAGCCAAATTTTGAACGGCTGTCTTCTCTAATTTCACCGGTCAATAAAATAGAAGTCTCTTGATTTAAATTTTTTGCCAATTGAAAAACTTCTTCAGGTACTTCACTTTTCACAACAACACCTTGGAAATAGGCTGTGCCATCTCGTAGTTGTAAGAAAGCAATCTTACCACTAGAACGTTTGTTAGCGACCCATGCGCCAATTGTAACAATTTCGCCTACGTGGTCTTTTGCATCAATAATTTGAATTTGTTCCACTTGTGTCTCTCCTATTCTTTCACAGTAATTACTGTGAGCATTTCCTTCTAGCATTCTAATCTTTATTGCGTTTGTTTTCAACAAATTTATGCATGCGACGCGCAGCTTCTTCTAAAATCTCCCAACTAGCTGCGTAGCTAATCCGAACATTTTCTGGTGCACCAAAGCCAGCACCGGTGACCAAAGCCACATGTCCTTCTTCTAATAAATCTTCTACAAAGACATTGACGTCATCATATCCGCACATTGCCATTGTTTTTTTGATATTTGGAAATAGATAAAAGGCACCTTGTGGTTTTTTCACTTCGACACCTGGAATTGCCGCAATTAGAGGATACAACTTGTTTAAGCGCTCTTCAAAAGCAACCCGCATTTTTTCTACTGAACTTTGATCACCAGTTAAAGCTTCAAGAGCAGCATATTGACTAGCAGCCGTAGGATTACTTGTTGATTGGGAAGCAATGGTTGTCATCGCTTTAATGATTTTGGCATTACCCACAGCAAAACCAATTCGCCAGCCGGTCATGGAATAAGTTTTTGAAACACCATTGATAATAATTGTTTGCTTAGCAATAGCATCTGACAATGTGGCAATCGGTGTGAATTCATTATTGTCATAAACCAAACGACCATAAATATCATCTGCGACAATTAGAATATCATTTTCCACGGCCCAGTTGCCAATTGCAGTTAATTCTTCTTTGGTATAAATCATTCCGGTAGGATTTGAAGGTGAGTTAATGATTATCGCAACAGTTTTATCTGTTCGTGCCTGTTCCAGTTGATCGACAGTAACTTTAAAGTCGTTTGCAAAGGAACCTTTTACGTAAACAGGGGTACCTTCCGCTAGCTTTACTTGTTCACCATAACTAACCCAATACGGGACCGGAATGATAACTTCATCCCCTTTATCCAAAATAGCTTGAAACAAGTTATATAGCGCATATTTTGCGCCGTCTGTCACAATCGTTTCATCTACCGTATACTCAAGTCCGTAGTAATTCTTCATATAATCAACCACAGCTTGACGTAATTCTGGAATACCAGCAGATTGGGTGTAAAAACTTGCTTGGCCAGAAGTAATAGCAGCAATAGCCGCTGTTTCAATGTTTTCAGGTGTAGTAAAGTCTGGTTCACCAACTGTTAAGCTTAAAACATCTACACCTTGAGCTTTTAATGCTTTTGCTTTGGCTGCCGCTGCCAGGGTGACAGATGGTTCTAATTTTTGGGCCCGTTGCGATAATTTCATACTCATCATCTCCTTAACAAAATTAAAAAATTCGTGAAGCGGTTATTTTAACCGAAATTATTTTTTCGGAATAACAAACAATATTCTGACTTACACATCTTTAATAACTTTTACTTCTTCTCCTTTTTCAAAGGACAATAAATAATAAGTAATCTGCCCCGCTTTGTCAGTAGCCATGACTTCCCAAACAGGCTTTTTATCATAAATACCCAGTTCCGCCTTTTTAGCCGTTTGACTATGAAAAGTATTATTAACTAAAGCTTTTGCTTTATCAGCCGTGATACCTTCTTTTTGCGGCAATACCGTAATTTTATCGCCGGACTTTGGCACAATTACCGCAATTTCTTGTCCTTTTTTATCGCTGCCAATTAAACTAAAATAAGTTTGTTGCCGGTTATACCAGTAAAATTCGTCTACGTTCACTAAGTCAGTGTGTTTTTTTGCTAAAGCTGTCGCTTCTTTTTTTGCTTGTTGCATCGGACTTTGTGCTTTCAGATAACCCAAAATGCCCAATGCAATTATTACGACTAAAACACCGGAAATAATAAACAAAATCAGTTCCTGGCGTTCTTCTTTTGCCAAGTTTTTTTTCACAGGTTGACGCTCCTTTTGTGATAATTGCTTTTAATTATAGCAGATTTTAACTAAAAAAGTTTTTCAATCCCACAAAATCCATTAATCTTTTAGAAATTTTGTAATCTCCAAGGTCATCTCTAATAGTGACAGTTCGTTAATGACAACTTTTTTAGGGATAGCCTGTCGCAATTGTTTCCCATAGGTGGTATTTACAAAGCGTCTATCTAAAACCACCATCACACCTCGATCTTTAGGGGAGCGGATCAGGCGTCCATAAGCTTGCCGTAATTTCAACATCGCATTTGGCAAAGATTCCTCATAAAAAGGATCTGCTCCAATGGAACTCAAAAAATCGTAGCGGGCATGAACAAATGGCCGCTTGGGATTTTCAAAAGGCAAGCGCGTTACAATGACTAATTCTAACTGTTCCCCCGGCAAATCAATCCCTTCCCAAAAACTATCGGTCCCAAATAAAATTCCTGCATCACTTTGGCTAAAACGCTTCAACAGTTTATCTCGACTACCCCCTATGCCTTGTGCGAGAATTTCTCGTCCATTTTCCAAAAATTTTAAATGCATCTTTTCATATACTTTTTGTAAAACTTCATGAGAAGTAAATAATACTAGCGCGGGGCGATTAAAATCTTTCAATAAGATTGTTAAATTTTCAGCTAAAAAATCACTATATTCACTCGGAGAAAGCTGCGGAATATGGGTAGCTTTAATAGGAACTAAAATTTCTGTCTGCTTATCATAATCAAAAGGCGCAGGAATAATCTTTAAATTGGCAGCAGGCAATCCTAATCTTTTGGCAAATAAATTGCGATCTTTGGTAAGTTTTAAAGCCCCTCCAATGTAAACAATTTTTTCAAAGCGAGAATACCATTTTGTCTGTGGCAAAATGGCCGCTTCAAAATCAGTCACTTGAAAAGTCAAACCATGCTGATTTTCTCTTCTTAATACCCAATGAATGTAACGTGGCGTAAAATCATGACAAAAACGTTGCATGACCCTTTTATGTTTGGCTAAATCATTGAATAGCTCATCTAAAATTGCAAAATCAAATTGTGCCATGGTTCCCCAAGCAAACTGTCGTTTCTGAATAAATTGTTGCCAACTATCTCGAATTTCAGCACTTTCCTGCAAAAACAGTTCAATTTTTTTGAAACACTTCATCGTCTTTTTATCAAACTTAACAAAATCTTCTGCCGTAACAATCTCTTGATGCTCCGCTAACTCTTGAGCTAATAAATCTGCGAGCATCTCATAACTAGCTCCAAGTTCCTTCAACTCTTCTTGCAAGAGATTTACCAATCTTTTTCCCTCAAGTTCTTCTTTTAGCCAGTTATCGAGTCTTGCAAAAAGACCATCCTCACCTAAGACTTGCTGTACCTTCTTCTCAAAAGAAAATGTATTAAAAGATTCAGCAGCAATTCTTTCGCAGATTGTAGGTAAATGGTGTGCCTCATCAACAATAAGATAAGGAGATTGTGGTAATAATGGTTCTTGGCGCAAACTTTCTTGAGCGAGAAAAGCATGATTAATAATTAAACAATTACTTTCTTGCATTTGACTATTCAAAAATTTTAAAAAATCATGGGGATAAAAAGGCGACTTAGGTGATAAATAATTCACCCCACGATGCGCCACATCTTGAAAGAAGAGATGGTTTAAATTAATTAAATTAAGTTCGCCAAAATCTCCAGTTGTGGTTTTTGTTAACCATACTAAAACCGCCATCTGATAAAGAGCGTATTGTTTTTGCGATACTGGACTAAGTAACGTTTGTTTAAATCTTGCCAAGTCTAAATAATGCCGTTTACTTTTCACTACAACCGCTTGTATTTTTTGCTCTAAAAAACGATTAAGTAGAGGGATATCTTTTTTTATGATTTGCTCTTGTAATAATAAAGATACTGTACTTACGATAACGGGATTTTCGGGTGTGGCTAAAAAACTAGCTGGTAGCAGATAGCCAATTGTCTTGCCCATGCCAGTCGCTGCTTCAATTAGTAAATCTTTTGTCTCATCTTGGGTAAAGTGCTGATAGACTAAATTCATTAAACGAGCCTGCTCTTTGCGAAAAGATAATTCATTTTGATAGAGCTTTTCTTTTTGGCTTTTCTTTTGAGGATATTTTTTTTGATAATAACTATCTTCGTATAAAGTGATGGCTTTTTTTCTTAAAGCAATCCCTGCAACTATTTCCAACTCTTCTGACAATAGTGGGTTTTCCTTTAGTTGTTGCTGATAAATATTTTTTATATAGTCACCGGTCTGCATAGCTGTTAGTATCGCCAATTCGCTGATAGTCTGTAGCGTTACTAACGGCAATTGCCGCATTACCGCTTCAATATAGAGCAATAGTGCTGCAGTAACTTCTGCATCACTATCGGCTTGATGCGGATTATCATGTTGCAAACCAAAACTTTCCGCCAAATCACTTAACCGAAAGCTACTTTCCTCAGGTAAAAAAATTTGCGCTAATTCTACAGTATCGATGCCAGAAATTTTCAGTGGGGTCACACCACAACGCTTTAGTTCAGCATTTAAAAATTGATAATCAAAAAAAATATTATGCGCTACAAAAACCGTATCCGCTAAAAGATCCGCGATAATAAATGCTACATCCTCAAAATAAGGCGCTTTTTGGACGCGACCATTTGAGATATGCGTTAAATTTTGAATTTGTTTGGGAATCTTTCTTCCCGGATTAATATCAGTAGCAAAACGATTGATTAGACGGCCATTTCTAATCAAAACACAGCCAATTTGGATAATGTGATCAACTTTGGGGTCGGTACCTGTTGTTTCAATATCCACCACGGCATACGTTGTATTTCGGTTCATGATCAGCCATCTCCTAGTAAATTGATAATCGTAATAAAGGTTCTTTTGGAATTATACTATTTTTTCAATAGTCATGAAATAAAAACCTGCTTTTAATAAAAAGAGAATGTATTGGCGCCTGAAAAAAATACGAAACCATCTCCTGACTAAAAAATAAAAGAAGCATGATAAGAGATACAAGCAAAATACTTTTTCGTAAATTGACCATAAAAAAAAAGCCTGACGAGAAATCTCGTCAGGCTTATAAGTTTAATTTAAATTAAGCTTTGTTAACGTTTGTTGCTTGAGGGCCACGTTGACCTTCTTCAACATCAAATGTTACTGCTTGGCCTTCTTCTAAAGTTTTGAAGCCGTCGCCTTGGATAGCTGAAAAGTGAACGAATACATCGTTACCGTCTTCTGCTGTAATGAAACCAAAACCTTTGTCTGCGTTGAACCATTTAACTGTACCTGTTTGCATATTAAAAATCCTCCTTGTGTGAAACACACGTATTTGTGCAATTCCTTGTATCCGGTGAAAAAGTGGAAGATGTTTAAATATGAAACAAGCTTGCCATTAATTACCTTTACAATAACTACAAAAAGAATTGTACCACATATATTTTATAAAAGCGAATTTATTTTGACTAAATGTTAAGAAGAATTAATAAAAATTCTAAAAACATGATGAACAGTGGGATTAGAGCCTCACTCAACTATTTTTTGCGTAGTCTTAATAAACCGTAATTTATTTTTTGATAACTAATAGCTCTCCAAGAAACTAAAAAGACCGTTTCGTACGAAACGGTCTTTTTAGATCTAACTTTAATTAATACCGCAAAATCGCGGTTAAACTCTTTTCATCTGGTGCATCTTTTTGATCTAAAATGAAGACTTTACCACTATTTTTGACCACGTCTGCTGCCAACTTGTTCAAAACTTGGCGCCGATCATATTCGGTATCAGGATCTTCGCCAAAACCATCAACGAGATTAGAAGTTGCGATAAATAAATGGGAAATGCGGCCTTCTTTAGCTGCCAAAGCAATATCTGGCAATTGATCTACAAATTTTTTATCCAAAAGTTTTTGATAAGAAGCGACTTCTGTTTGTGATAAAGTTGTAGTAATCTCATTTAAATCTTCTTTAATTTTTTTTATGTCTACTTGTGCTGGTGAGCCCGATATAGCTGCATCAGAGCGATAATAGGAAGTTTTAGCGTACTTCTTGAACATCGTTTGATTTTCTGGCAAAGCATACAAATAAAGTGGATAATTTTCGGGATTTTTAAACGTATCCTTAAAGAACGTATCTACCGCCTGGTAATAGTTGACCCAATCGATTTCCACTTCTTCATCCTTGGCATTGACACCATGATAAGCAATACCTTCTTTGGAGCCGGCTTGGCTTCCCTGTGAGCTGTAATTCAAGTTTCCCCCGGTTAACTCATCACCTAAAGCAGTTTTCACATCAATTGGGGCCCCCTCAGGTAAAGTGACCTCGCTGATTTCTTTATTATCGACAAAATAAAGTTTCATCGAATCACGATTTAAAGCTAACAAGTAGTAAGTATAGTTGAATTGACCATTTTTAATAAATGCCAATAAATATGGTAAATCGCCTACATAATATTGATCATCTACGGCAATGTTCAAGCGATGAACTAGCGTTTCTTCGGGTGATAAGAAAACGGCAACACTTTTAGTACCACTGCGCCAGAAGGAAGCATCTGCTAAGAGGACATCAATTTTATCTTGAATTTTTTTCCATTCTTTTTCAGGATATTTCTTTTCAAAACGTTTTTTGGCTTCTTTGGCAAAGTTTTTAAATTTTATTTGATCTTTTTCTACATCTTGATGGGCAACATGTGTATTTAGCATAATCGTAACAAAAGGCCCTTTTTCAAGATCAGCAGTTAACTGCTGCAAAACTTCATTTCCAACTTTGGTCATAAAACATTACCTCCTAAAAATAATGAATAACACTACAATAAAAGTGTAACACGCTTACATTTTTACATAAAGTAATACGACCTTTGTCTAAAATTTATCTAAATGGACGCTGCGAGTTTCTCTTTACAAAAACAAACGCATGTTCGTATAATAGAATAGAGAAAGTAGGTGATGAGATGACTGCTAATTTTGATTACCGGAAAGAAATTATTCAAGATATTTTATTTATTGACGTGAAATCATTCTACGCAACAGTTGAGTGCGTTATGCGCGGATTAGATCCTTTAACTACGCGTCTAGTGGTGATGAGTAGTGAAGATAATACCGGTAACGGCTTAATTCTGGCTTCTTCGCCAGCCGCAAAAAATGAACTAGGAATAACCAATGTCACGCGTGCCGATAATTTACCAGATGATCCCACCCTGTGGAAAGTTCCTCCTCGCATGAGTCTATATATTAAAGAAAATGTGCGTTTTAATGAAATTTTCCAGCAATATGTTACCGATGAAGATTTACTTTCTTATTCTATTGATGAATCCATTTTGGATGTCACTCATTCTTTAAATCTCTTTTATCCTGACACTACTGAATCTCGTTACATGAAACGCATGCGGCTAGCCTGCCATATCCAAAACGAAGTCAAAGAAAAATTGGGATTAGTTTTATCGATTGGAATTGGCGACAATCCCCTTTTAGCAAAATTGGCTTTGGATAATTTTTCTAAATATAATACAAATTTTATCGCCGAAATACGCTATCAAGATATTTTAACTAAAGTTTGGTCTATTCCCGAATTAACTGATTTTTGGGGAATAGGAAATCGCATGAAAAAAAGACTTTACCAATTAGGTATTGATAGTGTTAGACAGCTTGCTAACAGCGAACCTAACCTATTACAACAGCATTTTGGTATTTTAGGTCTGCAACTGTATTATCACGCTAACGGCATTGATCGCACTATCCTTTCGGAAAAAGTCCCTCCGACCAAAGAAAAGTCTTATGGTAATCGTCAAGTTTTGCCAAAAGATTATACCCATCAAAGTGAGATTGAAACAGTCATAAAAGAAATGGCCGAACAAGTTGCTATTCGTATTCGCCGCCACAATTGTTTAACCCAATGTGTCGCATTATATATTGGGACTAGCCGTGGTAAAGAAACAGATAGCTTTTCCCATCAAATGAAAATTACAGCCACTGATAATACTAAATCATTAGTAAACCATTGTCTGACAATTTTTCGCCAATATTATACGGGTCAAATTGTCAGGCATGTTGGAGTCAGCTATTCCCAACTTATTTTTACCAATGCCAAGCAACTAAATTTATTTTCACCACCAGAAGTCCAAATAAATGAAGAACGCTTAGATAAAACAATTGATAAAATTCGAGCAAAGTATGGTTTTGCTGCCATTATCCATGCCACAAGTAAATTAGATGGTGCACGCAGTCTTGCCCGTAGTCACTTAGTCGGTGGTCATAATGGCGGTGCCGGCGGCTTAGACGGTTTATAAAAGCTTACGCAATAAAAAACTACTTTTGGATAATTGAACTTTTACCAAAAGTAGTTTTTTTATAAGAAAAGGAATTATATTTTTTAACCAAAAAGAAGTGGGATATACCAATGAGTTTGGCTATCACTTCACGAACTAGTTTTTTCTTATTTTACGCATTTATTTAACGATTGATGGATCGGGAAACACGATTTAAAGTATGGCGCATGCCACGAATAGCCACAGACATCTCGAAAATATTTTCTGCAGGTGCCATCCCACCGTAACCAGCATCGCCAATATGTTGTAAATCAACACCACAAATTTTATTGGTAATAGCCATTTGGCGTAATGTTTCGGGGCGTGCACTTTCCTGACTGGTTCCAATTGCAGTCATTGTTAATAAGTCGTTTTCTTTTGCCAATTTTACGGCTTCAATTAAATCTTGTTCTAAAAAGCCCTGTATCGTCCCCACAGCTGGCAGCAATAAAACATCTACGCCTGCTTTGGCATAAGCCATAACAGCTTCTTTTGTTACCACGGCTTCACTTGAGCCGGCACTATGCATTTTGCCAGCAATAACCAATCCTGAAAAATTTTCTTTGGCTATTTTCACTGCATCCGCAATTGCTGCATTGGTGACTCCAGTGCCTGGATTTCCAGTAAAACAGATAAAGTCAACACCTAGTTTTTCTGCTTCTTGAATCGTTTCAAGGGAACTTGTGCGGCCTTTTGAAATCACAACTTGTTCACTCATTAAATCTAAATCTGCTGGAATCGGTTCCAAATTAATTCCAATTGGTCGGCCAGTTAATTTTTTTAAAGTAGGAATAGGATTTTCAATCACCGTATTTTCATCAAAAACCATTTCTGGCGTTAAATTGGGCATACCAAAAACTACCGGACGAAAACAATCAAAACCGTTTAATAAAATAAGATCCGCGCCAAAAGAAGCTGCCACTTCTGCATTGGTAATATCACCGGCTTGAGGGATTGTTTGAACAACCGTTTCCGTTACAATGACACGTCCTTCACTGGCTTTGATGGATTGTTTCAATTCTTGCGCACTCATTTTTTTGACATCACTATAATCTGCACTAATTAATCGTTTTACCATTTTTCTTCCTCTTTCTTTACGGATGGTTCGCATCCTTTGTTACATCACAAAATAATCGTATTTACCTGAATTAATAAATTATCTGAAATGATTCTTCCTTAGCCAATACAAAGCTCCCTTAAGCAGAAATGTCCACCGTTATGACATGGCTAAGCAACAATTGACCTGATTAGGAATAATGCGTTATACTTGGACACAGGTATTTAGCCTTTGAATAACAGGTTGCCACTACTATTAAGATATTAACGCAATAGTAGTTTCTACGTGGTTATGTTCCCGTAGCTCAGTCGGATAGAGCAGTCGCCTCCTAAGCGACAGGCCGCTGGTTCAATTCCAGTCGGGAACGTTGTTGAAGTCCTTTTGGGGGCTTCTTTTTTTGTCTAAAAATAATCGCCTAGTAATGGTTTTCCTTTTGGTAAAAGTTCTGCTAACTGTTCAGCAAAGTCTTTAGCGATGACAACTTTTTCTGCTGCAAGGAGTTTATTTAGCGGAACACTGCCTAAAAATAATTGTGTAAAACTTTGGGGAGTTGCTTTTATATGTGAGAACTCACTATTTGGAACCTGTTTAACACTACCTTCTGGCATAATTTCATAGCACCCATTATTAATTGGTAGAAAAGTATCTTCGACAATTTCGATTGTGAAACTTTTGCTGATCTTATTTTGCCAAGGATAATCTTTTAAGAATGCTAGAACATTGACCACCCGTGCCATCATATATGGCAATATTTTTACTTCCACTTGGGGATTAGAAACTTGTAGCAATTTTGTCTCACCATTAAATGGGCAGCTCCAACCAATCACTTTCACTGTACCACTATGAGCTTTAATAAATGCATGTAATGCAGTAAAGCCTAGTTGTGTTAACGCAATTAATTCAACAATTTCCAACTTATCTTGGACAATTTGATAGACAACATATCCTTTGGGTTCACCTGATTCTTCATACAACGCAAAATTGAAATCTTTGTGTAATTCAAATTTGTAACGCAACCACCAGTCTTCTCTTAGCATACCGCCTTTTTGGCTTTCATCACTTTTTTGATAAATTTTCTTAATTGTTTCTTTTGCGGCCAGAAAAGAAACACGACGGACACCCTTTTGTTTTTGGTCACCAAATGGCCATTTCTCCACAGGTGATTCATACCGAATCTGCAAAAAAACAGACTCATAGCCATAGCGACGATAAAATGGATATGAAAAAGGAGCCAAATAAGCCAGGTGGGTCTCCTCGTCGTAACTATCCTGTAGAATTTGTTTCATAATAGTATCGATACGTCCTTGTTTCCGAAATTCTGGATAAGTAGAAACAAAACCAATTCCTTTCATTTTGAAAGTTTGTTCCCAAAAGTTAACTAAAAAAGGGGTAGCCATTATTTGACTCGCTAAAATTTCATCGGCAAAAGAACCATAATTTTGCGAGTTCCGAGCTAAATATTCAAACCGCTCTACTTGTGCCACGCTTTTATTTTGTCCAAAAGCATAAGCAGCTAAATCAAACATCTGTTGAAAGTCCCCTTGTATCTTTCTGACTGCCACAAAAATCCCTCCAAAATAAGCAAAAGCCTCTTAATTTATCCTAGACTGCCGATATTTGACCCTTCTTTGGACTTTTTCTTAAAATTTATGTTCTCTTCGAAAAAGTTACTTACTTTATGAACCAATTATACTTGGAGTATAATCGCTTTCATCTTTCAAAAATCCTTATAAAAGCAAAAAAGGTGTCCGCAGACCCCTTTTTAATTGGCACTTGCCATATTCTCCAACATTTTACCAAATTGGCGTTTCCGGAAAAAACCTAACATAATACCTAATAACATATCATTCATCTGCTGCATAAAACCAAAGGATTTCATATTTTCGTTATAAATAACCTGACATTTGTTTTCGTCAATTGGCGTAATTTCATAGCGGACAACAAACTCATTACGGCTAGTGGAAGTTTTAAACTGATAAATACGATTTTCAACAAGTTCTTCAATGACAATTTTAGCACTACTGTTTTTTGAGAATTGCTTGACGTATGTTAGATTTTTTAATTGTTTGCGGGTAATTGATTTTCCAGTTGCTTTTCGAACATCAAAAATAACTGAGTCCATCATTTTGTCATAAAAATTTTCTGCTGAAGTATTCAGTTTTTTTTCTACTTTCATGCTTTATCGCCTCTTTCATCCTCTTTTGTGGTCTTTTTCTCACGCCAAATCATGACACCACCAACTAAGACAAACGCTAACCCTACAATCAAGCGCCCCACATTCATTTGTTGACTCGGCCCACTGAAACTGTAGATTGTGATTAAAAAGCCAATACTGCATAAAAACAAGCCGTTTTTTACCATGTTCATCATCCTACTTCCTACTTTTGTCACCAATTGAAAAAGTTTAGTTCACGTTGTCAAGCTACAAATTATTCTACTTCTTAGCCTTCTACGGCTGCTTGAAAATACAAAACTGTTCCCCAAGGTTGCGCTTTAATTAATTGTTTAGCAGTTGCTGCTGCTTTTTGTGCATCTCCTGTTACATCAAAGTATAATTTAATTCCTTTTTTTTCTTTAAATGTATAACTGATGCCATCTTCACTGTAATCAGCTAATAACTTTTTAATTTCCTCTTGTTGCATTGCACTGGCAATACTAATCATTTCAATTCCTCCTCATAACTTCAACTAATCGTGATACTTGATAAGTAATTCTCAAAACTTTTATTATCATCTAAAACGAATACCATTTTCAACACTATTTTCTCACAACTTCTATTAGAAGAAAAGAACTGCCTCCACCTCTTTGGAAGCGAAAACAGTTCTTTAACAATTTTAAAGATCAGTTGGTTGTACTTTATTAGCTGCAATTACAAATGGTGTGTAGATTGCAAAAGTCACTGCCATACAAATTACCGATACGACAACTGCGCGCCAGTCCATTGCTGTTGCTAATAATGCATTTAAGATTGGTGGTGTTACCCAAACAACTTGTTGTGATACTGGGTTTACCCAACCAGCTTGTGTTGCAAAGAAACCAATTGAAACAGATACTAATGGAGCTAGAATATAAGGGATGAATAATAATGCGTTTAATACAATTGGCATCCCGAACATAACCGGTTCATTGATATTGAAGATACCAGGTCCGACACCTAATGTACCTACTGCGCGGTAATCAGCTCGTTTGGAGAAGATTAAAATTGCGATTAGTAGCATCAATGTACCACCGGCACCACCAAACCATGCGTAAATATCAAATGAACCACGAACCCATTTGTAACCATCGTCTAAGACTGCAGACATACCGCCTTCTTGGAACAAGTTAACGTTTTTAAGTTGTGCTACAGAGAAGACACCTTCTAGAATTGGTGCCAATACGTTGGTACCATGAATTCCGAAGAACCAGAATAGTTGGACAAACAATGTTACGATTAACACAGCACCGTAACCTTGTGAGAAACCTAATAATGGTTTAGCAATCATTTCTTGAATCCAAGCTAACAATGTCATACCTGGAACTAATTTAGAGAAGATCCAGTAGAAAATTGCTACTACATATAAAGCTGCTGTTGCTGGAATAATTGCCGCAAAAGCTTTTGATACTGCAGGTGGTACTTGTTCTGGCATTTTGATTGTAATGTTAGCTAACATTAATTTACAGAAAATAATACTTGCTACAAAACCGACAATCATTGCTGTAAAGTAGAAGTTGGCATCCATATTGTTTAACGGAATCCAACCCCAAGCGTTTGCAGTAATGCCATCAGCAGTTGCAGACCAACCACTTGTAGCAGAATTTGCATTGATTTGATCCATCAAATCAGCAGGAACTTTTTGTGCTAATGTTCCTGAGTATGAATATGTCACACCAGAAATAGCAGCAGCAAGCGAAACGATACCACCGGCTAAATCATTGACACCATAAGCACGGGCTAAGTTAAAGCCCCATGAAAAGGCGAAGATAATCCCGGCAATTGCTAATGTACCATTCCAAACGTAACCATTAATTGTAATGATCGTACTAATAAGAGCAAAAATACCTTTTCCTTCAGCAATACTTGCACCCCAAGTTGAGATGAACTGACCAGGTAAATCACGAATAATTGCGTTGATCATAACGGCTACTGACCCCGCCATTGTTGCTGGCATTGTGCCGATGAAGGCATCCCGCAAAGCAACTAAATGTTTTTGGGCCCCAATTTTTGCTGCGATTGGAAGCACGTGCTTCTCTAACCACGCTGTTAATGCGTCCATTTTATTTCCTCCTAGTAAAAAGATTACAGGTGCCACCTTTTTAACAAACAACCACTATGAAAAAAGATGAATTAAACTGCTCACCTGCTCAGCAGTAAACTAACAATTTGATAAATTGAGCCGAATGCCTATTTTTCAGAGGCCATTTCAGCCATTCTGCGATAAACATCAATAACTTCTTTTGCTAAATCAGTCACAGCGATAGCTGTCATTAAATGGTCTTGACTATGAACAGTCAAAAGTGTCACGGCCACATGTTTTCCTTGTGCTTCTTGGGTCAACATATTTGTTTGTGAATGATGTGCTTCAGTCAGAGAATTTTCTGCATCTGCAATTTTTTTATCAGCCAATTCAAAATCACCTTTTTTAGCGGCTTGAATAGCTTCCATCGCATCGCTTTTTGCATTCCCGCCATACATGATTAAACCCATGATAGCTTCTAAGCTTTGTTGTTCTTCCACAAAATCCCCTCCTTACGATTATTCTTCATTCATCAATTTTTCAGCTTGCGCTAAAACTTTTTCACCATTCATCATGCCGTAATCCGCCATGTTGATAACATCTAATTTAATGCCTTTTGGTGCAACTTTTTGTTCAAATTGCGCTTTCATAAAGCGAACTTGTGGGCCAAGCAGTAATACATCAACATTTTTTTCTTCTAAAATATTGTCTGCTTCAGATGCTGAGACTGCGAAAATATCTGCATCAATTCCTTTTTCTTCGGCAGCTTTTTCCATCTTTGTGACAAGTAAACTTGTACTCATCCCTGCTGAACAAACTAACATAATTGTTTCTTTTGCCATTTTATCTCACCTCTTTTTCATTTGTCTTACACTTAACTATAATGCAAGAAGTATGCCAAAATAAAAAAACGATTAAAACACTGTTATTAAAGCGTTTTAATCGTTGTTCTTTTATACACAGATTTCACACACTAGTCACACACTAACCATAGCGTGTAAGCGCATACTCACTGCTGATTTTATTTCGTTGAATCATTTGTACAACATAGGCAATTTCATCATCGCTAAATTCTACTTGATAACTTTTAGCAATTGGCATTAAGCTTGTTTTTAGTAAATCGCATTCCAAGCGGAATTTTCGTTGAAAAGCATCTAGGTTGTCAAATCGCCGCGAAGTCCCGCCATTGCGTAAATTATCAACTAGAAAAGCAAGATGTATCATAATCCCCGCGTCCACACTCGGCTCTAAAACAGCATGCATTTGTCCTTCGACATGATGCAAAAGTTGTTGTAATTGCAGTATCAATTGCTCAACTCCACTGACACTCGTCAATGCCTCTTGTAACGATTTTCCAATCTTTTCTAATGGAATTTCATCTTTTACAATTTGTTTTAATACACGCAATCGTGCGTTATCAAATAGCTCATAAGCTGAAAAGAAAGGTATATTTTGGTAATCAATTTCTACTGTCCCCGCAATTGCTTTAATATCATATTCCGTCATCAGAGCATCAATGTGCTGCAAGAAAGCATTTTTTTCAATAAATTGCATTTGAATCACTTCTGTTTGCGCCTGATCGACAACCGGTATAATTCTGTCGTAAAGTTTACTTGCAACCCCTTCCCCGGTAAAACACGTCACCACAACCGCTTTCTTTTGTTTTTGCTTATGCAAATTAAATTCATCTTTTACAATTGCTTTAAAAGATAAGAGTGTATTTTGATAAATATCTTCTAGCGTTCTTCCCATATCTACCATGCGCAAAGCTTCTAAGACAACCATTGTACTTGTCATGGATACCGCTTTGGTCCGGATACCTGTTTCTTCATAAATCAAATCACCAAAGGAATTCAAAGAGCCCATATCTGTCAGTAATAAGATGCCGCCATTCCATTTATCAGCATTTTCTTGCACATAATGCAGCAGTTGATTGTAAATGGTTTGAACTTCCATATCCAAACTCATATTAAAAGCGACTCCCGTTTTTGTGTCCAACAATTCTTGTGCCGTTTCTAGCATAGAAGTTGCCGTTTGTTTGCCATGCATTAAAACGATAACTTCAACATTTTTTTCGGGCAGCGGTGTATTTTGTCCCACTTGAATGGATAAAAACATGCTGATAAAACCAATTTCATCAAAAGGTATTTCAATTTGACAACGATCTTCAATAATCATCGACAAATCAAGTGCAACTTGAAATTCTTGTTTAAAGTTTTTGCGGATATTATTTAAATCAGGATGAATAATTGTGTGGCCGTCTTTTAACCGCTCAATAGTGCTTTGTAAGTGTAGCGCAAAGGCAAAACGTGCTTTTTCATTGTATTTTCGCTCTAAACGTTCTTCGGCAACTTCATATAACTCACTGGTCAACTGCCAAATTTCTTTTGGTAATAATTCTTTGTGCAACGAACTTTGGGTCAATTCTTCTACATAGGTTTCAAAATATGCATCGACATCACCTAAAATCAATTGCTCTAAATCCACATTATTTAAATCTTGGCTAGACAAAGTCGTGACTTTTTCTTCAATCGCATTATATACTTGCATATTTCGTTCTGGATCGTGACTCCAAACGACTTCAGTTGCTCCTGGTTCAAAACTAAGCAGACTGCCTTTTCCTTCTAAGAACTGTTTCAAATCTTCACTATGGTCTTTCCGCATTAATAAACCTTTTTGTACCGGCAAAGATAGATCTTCTTTTCGAATTAAAAGCGTATTTTGTTGTTTGGTCCGATAATGTAAAAATGCTTTGGCACAGACCAGTTTTAAATCTCGTTTGATTTGACCAATATTACCTTCTGCTTGATAAAGCATAAAAGCGATAATAGCATCTTGTTCTACTTCAATTTTTTGTTTTAGTCGATTAGCTTCTTGTTTGATAAATAAAGTTATAATTTCATAACGTTCATCTAATGAACGGGCTTTAATACTGGGTAATGTAATAGACATTGGGATTCGTCGATTAAATGTAGTTAAAAAATTTTCCGATGATTCTGTTGTTGCACCAATAATTTGGACAGCGGCTTCAAATGTTTTATTACTTTCTCCTAATGGTCGATACACACCTTTGTCAATAAAAGTGAACAACATTTCTTGTCCTTCCGGAGGCAAGCGATGAATTTCATCTAGGAATAAAATTCCATTATCCGCTTTTGCAATTAAGCCCGGACTGTCTTCATTTGCTCCTGTATAGGCGCCTTTTTTTATCCCAAAGATATGACCAAATAGCAATTGTGGATTTTGAGCATAATCGGCACAGTTAAAGGAGACAAAAGGGGCATCTTTTTTTAATGTTTGCGATTTTAAAGCAAATTGATACATACACTCCGCAAAAAGTGATTTTCCCGTTCCGGTATCGCCAAAAATAATCGTATGCAACCCCCTTGGAGGATATAAAATTGCCGCTTTTGCTTGTTGAATAGCCACCTTTAAGGACCCTTTTTCTCCCACCAAAGCATCAAAAGTCACCGCGGAAGAATTGTCTACATGAACTTGTTCTTCAGATAAAGGCTCGTAAATGACAGGACGCCCCGAATTTTTAACGATTCGCTGTTCTTTTGCCAGTTCATTTAAATAGCGGCTGGCATTGGTCCGATCAATATTTAATAACTCTCCAATTTGAACTGCCGTCATTCCTTGTTTGCGCATTTCTAATGTGTGTAAAATTTCTTCTTTCCGTGAATTCATGACAAGCTCCTTGCCTAAATTTTTTACACTCTAAGAATAGCACAAAAAAAGGCGCTAAACGCGCCTTTTTCCAATATTTTTTTGTTTCTTGTGTCGTTTTTTATTTTTCTTTTTGCTCATCTCTTCGTTAGTGTGCACTTTCTGTGGCACACGACTTTTTTCTTTTGCTGGCTTTTGGGATTTTTTCTCATTTTCATTCATAACAGGACGTTCTGTGACGAATTTCCCTTCATAGAGAAAAATTTCTGTTAGTGGTAGTGCCAATTTTTTCGCCATCTTTTTTAAATACGATAATTCGTTTTCAGCCACTAATGTAATTACAGTTCCTTTTTTTCCCATTCGTCCAACCCGGCCAGCCCGATGCAAGTAGCTCGCATCATCCATCGGAATTTCGGCGTTGACTACCATTGGCAAGTCTGCCAAATCTAGTCCCCGAGCAGCCACATCTGTAGTTAACAAACCATTGATTTTGGCTTCTCTAAAAGCGTTTAAAGCAGTCTTACGCAACATTTTGTTTTGGTCTGAAGCAAGAGTGGCTACTGGTAAATGATGAAATTGTAATTTCTCGGCGACTGCTCCCAGTTCTGTTACTTCATTGAAAAAAATCAAACTGCGAAAATCTTTAACGTGAAGTAATTTTCGTAGTGTATCTGCTTTTTTACGTTTTGAAGTGATTAAATACAAATGGGCAACTTCCCCTTGGCTTTCATCTTCTTGGGTTACATCGATTAAAGTAAAATTATCCTGTGTAAATGATTTAATTTCTGGTAAAACAGCCAATGCAGTGGCAGAAAAGAAATTCAATTGACAAGATTTATCGAGATGTTGCAAAATTCCCTTGGCAATTTCTAGTGCTTGTCCCGTTAATAGCTGATCTGCTTCATCAAAAACGACAGTTTGTAATTGATGGCTTTTAATTTTTTTCGTTTTCATCAATTCTAATACGCGTCCGGCTGTGCCCACTAAAATTTCAGGTTTTTCTTTCAACTTTTCTAATTGTCGTTTGGTGTTAGCCCCACCAATTAACGGTTGTACTTTTAACGCCATGTTTTCAGTCCAAAAGCGCACTGTTTCAACGACTTGCATCGCTAATTCCTGTGATGCCGTCAAGATCAATAACTGATTACCACTGCTGGGATTTAGTTGCATTAAAATAGGCAGTAAATACGCAACTGTTTTGCCAGAACCGGTAGGCGCGACTCCCACTACATTTTTTCTTTCTTTTAAAGGTAAGAAGACCCGCTCTTGAATTAAGGATGCATCTTTATACTCGGCTTTTTGCCATTGTTGCAAAAGTGCTTCTGGTAAGTTTTCTGGTATCATGAATTTTTTCCCTCATCTTTTTGGTCAGCAGTAAAGGTAATACCTGCTTGCTGACGTAGATCATATATTAATTGATTTACATTTCGTGCTAGCTCCACCCATTCTTCATATAACACACCTTGAGTTTTATCGGTAGGATTATTCAGCACATTGGCAAACGCCAGTGCTTCTTCTTCCATTGGATTTTCTTTTAAAGTAATAGGTAAGAGTAATCTTTTTTTGGCATTACGATCGTAAAACTCTACTTTTTCAAAAGAATTAACCCCATTTAAGGTTAAGGTGCCATTATCAAAATAAATTTCGGAGGGTAAGAAAGAATCCCCAATTTTTCCTTGTTGAATCGTAACATCAAATAGATCATAACGTAAAATAATAGTCCCAATCCCATCGACATCAGTGGCGATTTTGCGCGCAAAATAATGGCCTTCATTGGGAACACCAAACCAGCCTAAAGCCGCATATAATGGATAAACACCCAAATCCATAATCGAGCCACCGGAAAAATTAGGTGAAAAAATATTAGGCTCTTGTCCAGCCAAAACAGCATCATATCGAGAAGAATACTTCATAAAGGTAAAATTTGCCCCAATGATATGGTCTTTTAACGGTAAAAAGTCACTAATGGTATCAAATGCTTTTTCATGAATATTTCGTGCTGCTTCAAAAAAATATACATTATGCAGATTCGCTAATTCAATTATTTCATCCATTTCTGCTGGGTTAGAAAATGCTGGTTTTTCAACAATCACATTTTTTCCAGCAGTGATCGCCGCTTTAGCTTGTTCAAAATGCAACGCATTGGGAGAAGCGATATAAACCGTGTGTAGATGGGCCAAATTGAAAAAAGTTTTCAAATCCGTCGCATACTCTATATCTTCATGGTAGCGGCTGCCAAATTCTTGAGCTTTTTCCAATGAGCGGGAATAAACAGCCACCAAATCGTATTTTTTAGTTGCTAGGGCTGCTTCTACAAATTGATGGGTAATCCAGTTTGTACCAATAATACCTAAATTAATCATATTTACCACTCCTTCACTTTCTTATGTTCATAAAAAAACAGCAAAAATTATTGCTATGAATCATTTCAATTTTCCTGTGAATTGGGATCAACAAAAGGATAAGTTAAATCAAAGGGCACCTGTTTTTTGACAGTTACCTCCCCAGGCTCCACTTTACAATTATACGCTAAAACTTCCACGCCGTCTGCCATTGCCAGTGCGAAACTTTCTGCTAACCGAGGTTGCATCTGGGTGTGAATTGTCGCAAGCCTAATCTTTTCAAATTGAACAATGAACAACACATAAGTAAAATAGCCATTCTCATGTGCTACTTGAAGTTCGTTCACATGTTTTAAACCTCTCAAAGTTGGCGCATCTGGAAAAGCTCCCACCTCTTTATTTTCCAAAGTCATCCCCTTTACTTCTATAAAAGCTTTAGCACCCGCATCACTGGTGGCAAATAAATCGAATTTAGAATTACCATAAGTCACTTCTCTTTTTAAGGAGATAAGTTTGCCGGGAAAATGAGGCAAAGAAATTTTTTCGCTTAAAATCCCTTCATAAGCCAAACTGTTAGGTAATTGGCTATCAATATTAATCCACATCAATCCTTTTTTTACCGCAACTAAATCGTAGTCAGTTTTGCGAGTGGGGCTTGGCTGATAATTTAAAGCTACTAAAGCTCCAGCTATCAACACTTCTTTGCCCCGTCCGGTATTTTTGACGTGAACAGTTACTACTTCATTACTTTTGATTAATCGGCAATGACAAATAAAACGATTGTCTCTGATAATGAAATGTGCCATGTTGATATTTTCGTACTTCATCTTCTCACCTACTAGCTAAATCCTAACAAAAAAAAGAAAACCCGACAATCTCCAACTTTAGACTGAGGGATTAAAAAACATCCTATGCTATACTTACAACCATCTTAGAAAAAGGAGAGGCATCTGATGAAAAAGCATTTTCCCTTACTGCTAGGACTATCTCTTGTAACTGGTATTGTCGGTACCATTTTTTTACATAAAAATAAACGAGAGCCTTCTGTCTTTATTGGAAGTTGGTTTTATCAGACGCCTTTAGAAAAAGTTCATTTTACCATTGATGAAAAATGGCACCTCACTCGAAATTCTCGACCAGTCAAGACTGTACTAGTGGAATTGACTCCTGAGCGCCTAGTCCTTTTAGATGCCATGGGATATAAGTTGACTTTTCTATTAAAAGAGGGTCAATTGTACTTTTATGATGAAACAGAAATTGACGGTAGTTGTCATAGACTAACACTGGAAACAGCAAAAAAAGATAAATAGAAGCTTTCCAGTGGCTTGATTAGATAATTATTGTTATACTAATTGTGAGGATTTGTAACCGTAGCCAAGTAACTTATAGAAAGAGGGTTTTGCTGATGCTTGCAACGATGATTACATTATTTACCATGTTTAGTTTGGTCGTATTATTGGGCATTTCAGCCTATGCAGTTTTTCGTTATATTAATGACGAAAATCAATTGGAAAAAGTTCCTGTTCGTGTAAAAAGTCACCATCGTAATTAACGCTATCAAATAAGGCTGTTCGCCGCATAAGATTAGTTGAGGGATACTTCGCAACTAATTCTTATGCGGATTTTTTAGCTTTTTTGTGAAACTTCTCGGAGAAGAATTGTTTTGTCCGCTACACTTTGTTAAAATTACAATTTGTAATGTCTAATTGTCTAATTAAAGGAGCTTATCATGAAAAAAATCCAACAGATTCTGATTACCCTTTTACTGTTTTGCTTTACTTTTGGTTTTACACCACATGCGAAAGCTACTGAGGAGACCGCGGATTTTTCCGTTGCTGCAAAAGGTGCCATTGCAGTCGATTTCAAAACAGGAAAAGTACTTTATAACCAAGATGGTGATACACCGATGGGGATTGCTTCTATCACGAAAATTATCAGTCTTTATTTGGTGGAAGATGCCGTGAAATCTGGGAAATTAAACTGGGAAGATAAAGTAGCTATTTCTGATTACGCCGCTGATTTAAGCGTAGCACCTGATCTATCGAATGTGCCATTGCACAAAGAAAATGAATATAGCGTCAAAGAACTATTTGATTCTGCCGTTATTCAATCCGCTAATGCTTCTGTGGTGGCTTTGGCAGAAAAACTTGCGGGTTCTGAAGCAAAATTTGTTGATCAAATGCGCAGCCAATTGGAAAAATGGGGAATTCACGATGCAAAGGTCTACAATGCTTCTGGTCTAAACAATAAATATTTAGGTGAAAATCGCTATCCTGGCTCTGCTCAAGATGCCGAAAATCTACTCTCTGCTCGCGACGTTGCGATTGTAGCCAGCCACTTAATTAAAGACTACCCCGATATTTTAAAAGTTTCTGCTACCACGACGCAAATGTTTGGTGCCAATACCCAATCCCCTGTAGAGATGGTGAATTGGAACTGGATGTTACCCGGATTTATTAATGCAAAAGATGGCGTTGATGGACTAAAAACGGGAACAACCGAATTAGCGGGAGCTTGTTTTGTCGGCACAATTGAAAAAGATGGTCAACGTTTGATTACAGTTGTATTGAACGCCACAGACCACAAAAACAATCCCAGCGCTCGGTTTGTTGAAACGGGTAAACTAATGGATTACTGCTATGCACATTGGCAACAAAAAGAAGTTTTAAAAGCTGGTAGTCAATTACCAGATAAAAAAGAAATTGCGGTCACCGACGGCAAACAACTAAAAACGGGTATTTCCTTAAAAGATAGCGTAACACTATGGGTACGGGATGATTTAAACGAAAATGATTTAGTAATTACGCCAAAATTTGCTAAAAAAGTAAAAGCTAACGCCATTACAGCCCCTGTTGAAAAAGGAGATGTGATTGGGACAGCAAATGTCAGCTTAAAAGGTGATGACCTTGGTTATTTGGAAAAAACACCTAATCACACTACAGATATTATCGTAGATAAAGCGGTAGAGAAAGCGAATGTTTTTGTCATTTTTGGCCGTAGAATCGAAAATTTCTTTCAATCTATTTTTTAATCGCCCAAAAAATGCGTAGTACAACTAGCTAAGTAAGCTAGCGTACTACGCATTTTTCTCTCATTGTGATTTATCTTTTAAACACCTGTAACTGGAAAATATAACTCTACTTCTCCAGGTGCAAATTCCGGTAAATAATGTTCTTGAATAGCGGCACTCAAAGTCATATTGTTTTGTGGTAAAATTTCCATTAACATTTTCTCTGTCATGGCAGCTAAGTTGTCCACGTTGGTTTTAATCACAAAATAATTGGATGGCGGCATTTGCCACTTTTGCCAACCGGCAGGTACTTCTGTGTGCGTGGGCACTGCAATGCCCGCTAAGTATCGCCCAATTTCTTGCCAGGGTTCAAGCCAAGCACTTTCATCACTCATTAAGCCCCATAAATGAATCTCACTGGGATGAAGGGTAACATTGGCTGCAATTTCTTCAAAATGTTCATTTACATTATCCCATAACAGCGGCACCCATGATGATCCTTCAGCAGCTAAACCACTACCTTCTTTACCAATCACAGTAAAAGCCGGTAAATTGACTTTTTTTATCTCCCCTAATTCCATCTTCTTCCTTCTTTCTAGTAACCTTTTTTCCTTATTGTACTAGAAAACAACTTTTTTAAAAAATCATATCTTTTTAGCAAGCAAAATAAAGCGCAATCCGCTATACTAAAAAGAGATTAAGGAGTTGAATATATGAATTTTTTACCCGAGGTTTTACTATTTATTTTTTTAATTGGCGGTATTTTCGCCATCATTTCGTGGCGGAAGAAAAGCCCAGATCCTGATACGATCTTTTTTTGCTTAGTCTGGACGTGTATCTGCTTAATTTTCTATTTTTCAGGAATTGAAATTTTACAGGGCAGTTATTTTTTTATTTTACCGCTTCTATATCTGGCTGTGTTTTTATGGCAGTACTTTAAAAATAAAACGCAATTACGCAATGGATTACTATTCAATATTTTAATTTTTGTTTTTGGAATTTATTTAGTCTATAACGCAAGTATTACTGCGAGTCTAGTTGCTTTTGCCATTTTAGGACTTGCATTTGTCTTTTTGGCCGCTGTTTTGATTTTTGGCTTTGTATCATTGCTTGTTTTTCTTTACTGGAATGCGTTGGTTGTATTAAAAAGAGAATCCCGTTCACTAGCAAATATGTTAACCTTATTATTAGCCATTTTTTTAACTTTCTTTTTGGTTTATGACTTTTTTATTGCCCAGCGTTTACCTGAATGGTTAACTAGTCTTTTAGCGGCATTACCGTTTATGATGTTTTATTTCGCACTCGTTTTCTTCAATTTTTTAAGTGTGTCAATTTTATATCAGTTTAATCATCCCAAGCCAAATCAAGATTACATTATTGTGTTAGGGGCTGGCCTTCTAAATGGCGATACGGTTTCTCCGCTTTTAGCCAAACGTATTGACGTTGCCATAAAATTTTATCAGCACCAATTAAAAGTCGCAGGCAAACACGCTAAAATTTTAATGTCTGGTGGACAAGGTGCTGATGAAAAAGTACCTGAAAGTGTTGCTATGGCAGCTTACGCTAAAGATAAAGGCGTGCCACAGGCGGATTTACTTGTGGAAGAACATTCTACTACTACTTTAGAAAATATGCAGTTTTCTAAAGAAATTATGGATGACAAACAACCTATTCCTTATCAAGTAATTTTTACTTCGAACAACTACCATATTTTTCGTGCTGGCATTTATGCGCATGAGGCGGGCTTAAAAGCAGATGGACTTGGAGCAAAAACTGCTCTTTATTATTTACCTAATGCCTTTTTACGGGAATATATTGCTATTGTAGCCTTGCATAAAAAAAGACACCTCATTGTTTGCGGGTTTATCCTAGCATTTTTTATCTTCATTTCGATGATGTCCATTTTTGTGGGCTAGATAATCTTTCCTACAAAAAAAGAACGTTCAAAATTGAACGTTCTTTTTTTTAAATGGAAGTTTTACGCCCAAATAAATGATTAAAGCGCACACGCATTGATTTTGTCATTGGTTCGGATGCTTCTTTAATTGCGCAATATTTATCTACCATAGTGACGATATAACTTTCTTTATACTTCGGTGGTGCAATTGTTGCTCCCCACATATGTTTTAAAATAATATCTCTTTCTAATGGTGATAATTCCGTAATTTTTTCTGCATTTTTAATAGCAATTCTTGGATGCATATAGGCATGCGAGCCTTCATCAAACTTGGTGGTGCGCCAGTCATAATAAAACAAGTCATGTAAGAGCCCTGCTCTCGCAGTAGCTTTCGCATTTGCGCCCCATTTTTTTGCTAATTTATAACTGTAATAAGAAACACTTATGGAATGTTCTAAACGTGTCGAATTAACGTGTTGTTTGTATTGGCTCAACTTTTGTACTTCAGGTGTTGCCAGCAAATCTGCGACATAAGACATATATTCAGAATCTTTGCGCCAGTTTTCAGTCATGTATTAAATAGCCACCTTTAGCTTATCTTTTTTCGTACAAGTGTAAGTATAGCACCTTTTTTAAACATTTAAAGAAAGCGGACTCAAGCTTAACAGTTCTTTAAAATATTTCATTTATTACAATTTGAAATGGTAAAGTAAAATCCCCGCAGCAACGCCCACATTCAACGATTCTGCTTGACCAAAAATTGGGATATAAAGATTTTGAGTGGTTATTTTTAGTAGTTCTTTTGTCACGCCTTGTCCTTCATTGCCCACTAAAATCGCCGCATCGCCTTTTGGTACCGTCTGAAATGATTTGGCCTCTTTATTTAGTTCCGTACCATAAACTGGCACACCTAATTTTTTTAATTCGGTAATAGCTAATGTCAACTCCATTGTAATGACTGGTAAATGAAAGTTGCTTCCCTGCATACTTCGCAAAACTTTCGTACTATAAATATCCGCACTGCCTTCGCCCAAAATAACACCTGTATAGCCCGCAGCATCCGCTGTACGAATAATTGTTCCTACATTTCCTGGGTCTTGCACCCGATCCAATAAAATCCAAGCCCCTTTTTTTAAGGCTGTTGTGGTTTCTTTTTTTTCGACCACAGCTATAATTCCTTGTGGGGTTGGCTGATCAGAAAGTTCTTTTAAAATACTATCTGTTACCAAGTAACTATTCTCTGGATAGGCCGCTAAAAAAGATTCACCTTCTTTTTGGCCTCTTTCATTGACTAAAATTGTTTGAATCTCAGTACCGCTTTTACGCGCTTCTTCTACTAGATGGAATCCTTCAAGCAAATATTGTTGCTGTTGGTCACGATACTTTTTTTGATGCAATTTTTTTAACGACTTAATAAGTGGATTTTTATTTGATTGAATTTCTTTCATGGTTTCACCTCGTCTTATTATAGCATTTTCAGCAGAATGCTTGTGAGATGTTGGCAAAAAAGCTATCATTAAATTAAGATAAAAAAGAGGTGATTGGGATGCGGAAAGTAAGAATGAATGTCCAAGGACGAGTACAAGGTGTCGGATTTCGTTATACGACCAAAATGTTAGCAGATCAATTGGGAATTCACGGAGCAGTTTGGAATGAAAACGATGGCTCAGTAGGGATTGAAGCATGTGGCCCTGAAGAAGCGCTAGATAAATTTATTGCCGGTGTAAAATCTTCCCCATCACCAGCTGGGCATGTGACTTACCTGGATTTAACTGATGATCCAATGATTAAAGAACGGGATAGTTTTGAGGTAACTTTTGGTTATTAGCGGCTTAGCCGCTTTTTTTATAGTCTGACTATTGCTCTTTTATATGACTTAAACGTTTATCCTCATTTCTTAGGATCACACGGTTTACTGCAACGCGGCTAAATCTTGAATATTTTGTGAAGCACGTTTACAGTTCCTTATTTTTCTAGTATGATTACTTTTGTGTAAATTTACAAAGTAAAGGACGAAGCAAATGACAAAATTAAAAAACTGGCTCTTGGCATCTGGCCTGATTGGGATTATGATCACTCTTTCTGGCTGTGTCTCGATGGATAAAAATGGCAATCCTGATAAGAGTGGGATTGTTTATCGTATTTTAGTAGAACCATTGGGTGGCTTTTTACAATATTTAGCCAAAGATTTTAATTGGGGTTATGGTCTAGCGATTATTATGGTAACGATTATTGTTCGCATTATCTTATTGCCCCTAGGCATTCATCAATCCAAGCAAACAATGGTCCAATCAGAAAAAATGCAATTTTTAAAACCACAAATTGACCAAGCCCAAGCAAAAGTAAAAGCTGCCACTTCACCGGAAGAACAAATGCAAGCACAACAAGAAATGCAAGCTGTTTACAAAGAAAATAACGTTAGCATGTTCGGCGGTATGGGTTGTTTACCATTACTCATTCAAATGCCAATTTTTTCTGCATTGTATTATACCGCACGCTTTACGCCGGGTATTCAAAATGCGTCATTTATGGGGATTAATTTAGGGGAACCTAGCATTGTGCTCGTTGTAATTGCTGGTCTCTTTTATCTGGTTCAAGGTTTCATTTCACAAATTGGCGTACCAGAAGAGCAAAAGAAAACGATGCGGTCAATGTTAATTGTTTCGCCATTAATGATTGTCTTTATGTCCATGAGCGCACCTGCTGGGGTCACATTATATTGGGTAGTCGGCGGTCTAATTAGCTGTCTGCAAACTTTTATTACAAATGTTATTATGAAACCTCGAATCAAAGCACAAGTTCAAGCAGAAATGAAAAAGAATCCACCAAAAACCGTGGTCACTCCTCCACGAAAAGATGTGACACCAAAAGAAATGAAAACAAACGTAGCAGATTATACCAAGAAAAATAAAAATCGTAATGCTGGGAAACAAGGGCGTAACGCAGGAAAACAAAAACACAAATAATTTTTATTCTATACAGTGCGCTTGTGGCGCACTGTTTTTTTATAGTTGAAAAATTATATGATTTTCACAAGAAATAAGAACAATACAACAAAGTTATTGAAAATTATTTTCACGAATATCCTAAACTTGAATTTCAAGAAATTTAAAGAACAATTTATGAAAGTCCCTCTTAATGTTTGAGAGCTGAAGGCGTTCCTTCCGCTTCTTTTATTTGATTTTTTACCCATATAAAAAGTGACCGCCAAAAGATAGTTTTATTCTATCTTCTGGCGGTCACAGTTATTATGAGTATGTTTTTTTCATAATTATTTTTTCGTAATTAATGCATCTAGACTCGCCACAGCCAATGCCATTTTGGCAATTTTGTTTAATTGACTTAAACGGTTGCGACGCACTTTCTCATCGTCTACCATGACCATTGTTTGATCAAAATAGTTTTCAATTAATGGACGCAAAGCCGTTAGAGCATCGTAATTTTCTGCCATTGTTTGCCGAGCAAAACGATTTTCTAAATCGGTCACAGCATCAAATAACGTTTTTTCAGCTTCGTTGTCAAAAAGTTCTGGTTTAACATTTGCATCTTCTACCTCTGCTTTTTTAGCAAGATTAATCACTCGCGTTAATGCTTCCATGGTTGGTTTAAAGTCAGGATCATTTAAGTGCTGACGCAAAATTTTAGCAGAAGAAAAGATTGCAGTTAAATTGGTCTGTTCGGCATTAATAACCGCATCAATCACATCATGTCGTAAGTTTTTAGTCAATAAAAATTGTTTCAACCGTGCCTTCACAAAATTAACAACTTCTGTTTGACCACTATTTAATTTAAGGCCATAACGTTGTTCATCTTGACTAATGGCTTCATTAATTTTTTCTTGTAATTCTACTAATGGAAAGGCCCAATGTTTATTTTCAATAATTCGTACAATCCCATAAGTTTGCCGACGCAATGCATAAGGATCATTTGAACCACTTGGTATCATGCCAACAGCAAAGAAAGAAAGTAAACTGTCTAATTTATCTGCAATTGCTAAAACAGCGCCAATTTCTGAGGTTGGCAGGTTCCCTTCACTAGAAATCGGCAGGTAATGTTCACGAATTGCTTGGGCTACGCTTGGTTTTTCGCCTTGTAATAAAGCATATTTCTCCCCCATTACACCTTGTAATTCCGGAAATTCTCCGACCATATTGGTTACTAAATCAAATTTATAAATTTCAGCTGCACGAGCTAAATCCTCTAATTGTTCATTGGATAAACCAACTGTTTCGCCAACAATTTTTGCAATTTCAGCGACCCGTTGCATTTTTTCATAAATACTTCCGATTTTTTCGTGGAAAGTAACTTGTTTTAGTTTTTCAACACAAACATCAATCGTTAATTTTTGATCTTCTTTATAGAAAAATTCAGCATCTTCTAAGCGCGCAGTTAAAACTTTTTCATTTCCTTTCACTACATTGTCTAGTTTTACTGCATTCCCATTACGAGCAGAAATGAAATGTGGCAATAATAAGCCTGCACTATTACGAACGTCAAAATAACGTTGGTGTTCTTTCATTGAAGTAACCAAGACCTCTTCTGGCACAGATAAAAAACGATCTTCAAAATTGCCCACAAAAGCGGTAGGATATTCCACTAAATTATTTACTTCTTCTAGTAAGTCTTCATCTAATGTTACTTGCCAATCATTTTTTGTAGCAATTTCATTAATTTGATTAACAATCATAGCTTTTCGTTTTAAAGGATCTGCAACAACAAATTGTTCATTTAATTTTTCTTCGTATTCTTGCGCATTTTCCAGTAAGGCGTCATCACCTAAGAAACGATGCCCTCTGGTAGTATTTCCCGTTTCAACATCTAAAATTGAAAATGGGACAATTTCTTCTCCTAATAAAGCCACGATCCAGTGAATTGGACGAATATATTCAAAATCATATTTATTCCAATGCATCGTAACAGGAAAAGTCAGACTAGTAATAACGTTTTTTAAGCCTGTCAAAACCTCAATTGCAGGTTTGCCTTTCGCGTATTTAGTCACATAGACATATTCTACACCTTTTAATTCTCTAAACGTAATCGCATCAGTCGTCAGTCCTTGCCCGCGGACAAAACCTTCTGCTGCTTTGGACCAATTGCCCTCACTATCTAAAGCAATTTTTTTAGCTGGACCTTTTACTTCTTCTTCCGTATCAGCTTGCTTTTCAGCTACTTCACTAACAAGAACAGCTAAGCGCCGCGGCGTACTAAAGGACTTAATGGAAGAAAAAGTCAATTTTTCTGTCGCTAAAAATTCACTTACTTTTTGCTCTAATTGCTGCATGCTATTTGTTACAACGTGAGCTGGCATCTCTTCTAAACCAATCTCTAATAATAAATCTTTTGCCATCTTAGTTTTCCTCCTGTAATAGTTTTGCTGCTTCTTTGGGATCTAATAATGGATATCCCAATTTTGCTCGTTCCGCCACAAATATCTTCGCAACTGCTCTAGCCATATTCCGAATGCGAGCTAAATATCCCGCCCGTTCAGTAACTGAAACTGCTCCTCTAGCATCTAATAGGTTAAAAGTATGACTGCATTTTAAAATATAGTCATAGGCCGGGTGAACTAAATCTTGATCAATACACCGTTTTGCTTCTTGTTCAAAGCGATCAAAGTTACCTAATAATAATGCTTGATCACTTACTTCAAAAGAATATTTAGAATGTTCATATTCTGGTTGACGGAAGATTTCGCCATATTTGACACCATCTGCCCATTCTAAATCATAAACACTTTCAACTTCTTGAATATAAGAAGCTAAGCGTTCCAAACCATAAGTAATTTCTGAAGTCACAGGTTTACAAGGCAAGCCGCCAACTTGTTGGAAATAAGTAAATTGTGTAATTTCCATTCCATCTAACCAGACTTCCCATCCAAGACCAGCACAGCCCATCGAAGGATTTTCCCAATTATCTTCAACAAAACGAATGTCATGTTCTAAAGGATCAATTCCCAACAATTTCAAACTTTCCAAGTATAGTTCTTGAATGTTTTCAGGTGATGGTTTCATTACTACTTGAAATTGATGATGTTGGTATAAACGATTTGGGTTTTCTCCATAACGTCCATCAGCAGGACGGCGAGAAGGCTCGACATAAGCTGCATTCCATGGTTCTGGTCCAATAGCCCGTAAAAACGTATAGGGACTCATCGTACCTGCTCCTTTTTCCGTATCGTAGGCTTGCATTAACATACATCCGTTACCCGACCAAAATTGTTGCAGTGTCAAAATAATATTTTGCACAGTCATCTTCTTACTCATTTTATTTCCTCCTAAATTTTTAAAATAGCATTATAAAATTAGTTTGCTTTCTATTTCGCTTTTAAGGCCAAAAATTACCTACAATGCGTTTACAACAGGATAAAACTCAACTGGGTTTCCAGGAATTAAGTGTACTTCTACTACCATTCCTTTTTCCAAGAAAGCCAAATCATAAATCATTTGACTTGGCTCAGTTGTAAATTCTTCTACTAATTGCCCACTATTATCTTTTACCATCACTTGTAGTGGTACACTAGCTAAAATTTTTAGTTGCTTTTTTTTAAATTCGCTGGCATGGATTTCCATATCAAATTGCATTCTTACGTCCTCCTTTAAAAAGCATAACTATCTGTTAAAGAAATGTAACTCAAACTTATTTCTTATAAAAGCCATATAATCACTTTACCCACAAAAAAAGCCCTGCATAGATTTTCATCTATGCAGGGACGAATTAATCGCGGTTCCACCCTGCTTCCGATTGCTCGGCAGCTTTGAGATATTTAACTGAATACTCCCAAGTTGCCCCCAAATAAGTTACTGTATGCGGCTTTCACTTTCCCGCAATCGCTGTTCAGTTTCCTATTTTTCGTCTTGTTCAACGTATTAATCTCCGTTAATCATAGCCGTTTCACCTAAGTTTTGTCAATCAAAAAAATTAAAACAGACCCGTAATGTTGCCAGCAGCATCTACATCAATATTTTCAGCAGCTGGTTTTTTCGGTAGTCCAGGCATTGTCATAATATTACCAGTTAGCGCAACAATAAAGCCTGCACCAGCTGATACTTTAACAGAACGAATGGTAATTGTGAAATCCGTTGGCGCTCCTAAAAGATTCGGATTATCACTAAAAGAATACTGCGTTTTTGCCATACAGATTGGATAATCGGCAAAACCTAATTCTGTTAGCTTCGTCAATTCTCTTTTGACTACAGGTGTAAATTCAACATCACTTGCACCATAGATTTTTTTAGCAATTGTTTCAATTTTCTCTACTAAAGAAAGCTCAGTTTCATAAGCAAATTTCACGTTACTTTTCATCTCAGCTAGCTCTACTACTTTTTCTGCTAATTCAATGCCACCTGCGCCGCCTTTACCCCAAACATTTGAAAGAACGACAGCCACGCCTCGTTTTTGACAAGCATCTTTAACAGCGGCCAATTCTGCAGGCGTATCATCGGGAAATTGATTGATACAAACGACAACCGACAAGCCAAAATTTTCTTGCAAATTATGCAAATGACGTTCTAAATTCGGCAGGCCTGCTAGGACTGCTGCTACATTTTCTGTTGCCAAATCGGTTTTAGGTACACCGCCATGCATTTTTAATGCTCGAATGGTAGCCACCAATACCGCTGCATCCGGTTTTAAGTCGGCTAAGCGGCATTTAATATCCATGAACTTTTCGGCTCCTAGATCTGCGCCAAATCCTGCTTCTGTAACTGCATAATCAGCATATTGTAATGCCATTTTTGTTGCTTGCACACTGTTACAACCATGGGCGATGTTAGCAAAGGGGCCGCCATGAATAAAAGCTGGTGTTTGTTCCAATGTTTGCACAAGATTTGGCTTTATTGCATCTTTTAATAAAGCCGTCATAGCGCCGGCAGCTTTTAAATCGCCACAAGTAATTGGATTACCTGTAAAGGAATAGGCCACAATAATTTTTTCTAAGCGTCTTTTTAAATCTGCTAAATCAGCTGCTAAACATAAAATAGCCATAATTTCAGAGGCAACAGTAATTTCAAAACTGTCTTCTCGTGGGACGCCATTTAGACGTCCTTGCAGGCCATCAACAATGTGGCGTAACTGGCGATCATTCATATCCACTACTCGTTTCCAAGTAATTTGTCGACTATCTATTCCCAATGTGTTTCCTTGGTGAATATGATTATCTAACATTGCTGCTAATAAATTATTCGCTGCACTAATCGCGTGAAAATCGCCGGTAAAATGCAAATTAATATCTTCCATGGGTACTACTTGCGCATAACCGCCACCCGCGGCTCCACCTTTGATTCCAAAAACTGGTCCCAATGAAGGTTCTCTTAATGCAATAGCCGCCTTTTTACCAATCTTTCCTAAAGCATCCGCTAAACCGACTGCAGTTGTAGTCTTGCCTTCTCCTGCCGGCGTGGGACTAATAGCTGTGACTAAAATTAATTTCCCATTTTGATTTTTTGCGGCGCTAGGTTTGATTTTTGCTTTATAATTGCCGTACATTTCCAAATCTTCTGCCGGGATACCCAATTTTTCCGCAATCTTCGTAATATTTTCCATTTCTACTTGTTGGGCAATTTCAATATCTGATAACGTCAAGTCTTTCTCCCCTTTATGTGTATAGTTGGTAAAAATTCTATTAATCTTCTTCATTTTACTTTATTTTTCTAAAAAAATCTTTAATATACGACTGATTATCCAAAAATACTTATTGATTGTTCGTTAAAATCAAAATTAACAAAAAATACCCAAATAATATTAACAATCTCATCGAAATTCAGCACCAGTCGCTAAAGTATTTTAGAGATAATACAATATTATTCGGATATTTTCTAAAATAGAGACCGCTTTTTAAGAATCGGGTTTCATTAAATTTTGCCATTTGTGCATATCATCAATAAATTTTTTGCTTTTTAAATGAATCCCAACGTATTCTTCATAAAATAAATCAATCACGCGGCGAATTTCCTTTTTCACTTCGGCATTGACTTTGATAGTCTTCACTTTGGTTAAATCAACTTGGTTAAATAGACGGATAAAATGCATAGCAGTAGGATCTGCATGGTAGCGATGTTCATCCATAGCAAAATGGTCTTCACATAAAACGCCACCAAACTTAGAAGAATAATCAAAACGTCCACTAGTTTTACCGCAAATGACACAATGGTCAAAGATCGGAGCTACACCAAATCGTTGTAAAACCTGCACTTCAAAAATATTGGTAATAATTTCAGCATCATAGCCATCATTGATTAAATTTAGACACAAAGATAAAAATTGATACAAATGAGGATCATAGATTTTATCTTCAATCGCAGCATCGACTAAATTCAATAAATAAGTACTATAACCTGCTAAAAAGATATCTTGTTGAATCATTATTAGCGGTTTCACATCTTTGGCACCATTTAAAAAAGAAAGGCCATCTGTCTTTAGATTCATAATGAATGTGGCTTCCGTAAAATTTTGCAAAACCGAAGTTAGCGGATTATTCTTTTTATGAATGCCTTTCACATAAAACATTTGTTTGCCGGCAGATTCCGTAAATATTTTTACCAATTTATCTTTTTCCTTATAGTCACGGGAAAATAAAATTAAACCACGACTTTCAGCTAATTGCATGGAAAAGCTCCTTAGTAATCATCTGGACGATAACCGTAATCTTGTAAGTAAGTTTTTTTATCGCGCCAATCTTTTTGAACTTTAACCCACAACTCCAAAAAGACCTTATCTCCAAGTAATTGTTCAATGTCACGACGCGCTTTGGTACCAATGTCTTTTAACATCTTGCCGCCTTTACCGATGATAATTCCTTTTTGACTATTGCGTTCCACGATAATCGTAGCTTGAATGTGAACTTTATCATTTTCATTGCGTTTCATGCTGTCGACTACCACAGCTACAGAATGAGGCACTTCATCACGTGTTAATAACAAAACTTTTTCCCGTACTAATTCAGAGACAATAAAATATTCTGGATGATCGGTAATCTGATCATCTGGGAAATATTGGGGACCAACTGGCATTTGTTCAATTAAGGTAGTCATTAACGTTTCAAAGTTATTGCCTTCTGTAGCAGAAATTGGGACAACTTCTGTAAACGCCATTTGGCTCGTGTAGTCCTCAATAATACCTAATAGATCATCAGGATGCACTTTATCAATTTTATTAATCACTAAAAAGACTGGTGTTTTATTCGTTTTCAACCGCTCCATGATAAAATCATCACCACGACCTCGTTTTTCATCGGCGCTAATCATAAATAAGACTGCATCGACTTCTTTTAAGGCACTGTAAGCTGTTTCTACCATAAAATCGCCTAAACGATGTTTCGGTTTATGAATCCCTGGAGTATCAATAAAAATAATTTGAGCTTCTGGGGCAGTGTAGACCCCTTGAATTTTATTACGTGTCGTTTGCGCTTTGTCACTCATAATTGCAATTTTTTGTCCGACGATTCGATTTAATAGAGTTGATTTGCCGACATTCGGACGACCGACAATTGCCACAAAACCTGATTTATGTTCTGACATATTTTTCCTCATTTCTTTTAAAACAATAGTTGCCAAATTTTTGGTAAAAACAAAATAATACCGATAATTACTGCAAATACAGAGGTTAATAAAACCGCACCTGCTGCCATATCTTTAATTTTTTTTCCAATTGGATGAAAGTGAAAATCGGTAAACATATCTACCACATTTTCAAAAACAGTATTGATAATCTCCACTAGCCAAACTAAAAATACCGCTAGTAATAACCACAGCCATTCAAAACGACTTAAACGAAAAATAAAGCCAGCTATAATCGCTAATATGCCCAAAAAGACATGTTTGCGCATATTCCGTTCTTCTTTAAAAACTGTTTGAATACCGGTAAAAGCAAATTCCACCGAAGTAATGAAATATTTGTTTTTGTGTGTATTCTTATCTTTTGAGTCCATAGGCATCCAAAATTTCCTTTTGTAATCCGAACATCTCTTTTTCATCTTCTGGTGTCATATGATCATAGCCATTAATATGCAAAAAACCATGAAGTGCTAAAAAGCCTAGTTCGCGTTCAAAACTGTGGCCATATTCTGCCGCCTGTTCTTTTGTTTTATCAAGGGAGATCATTAAATCTCCAAGTTCTCTAGGTAAAGGATTTTCACCATCTTCAAAAATAACTGGGATTTCTCCTTCACCTTCTTCTTCAAGCGCAAAGCTAATCACATCAGTGGGACGATCTTTTCCCCGATAATCTCGATTAATAACTTGAATAGCATCATTGTCCATAAAAGTTACCGACATTTCGGTAGTTTTCGGAAGTTTTAAATAATCTGCAGCAAATTGTAATAAATCATCCACTTCTTGCATTTTTTCTGGTGCTAAGGAATTGGTTTCATCCATAAATGTAATATCCATTATTTATCGCTTCTTTCTTGTTCTTCTTTCATTTTTTCGGCTTCAGACTTCATTTTAGGGTATTTAATCCGGGAATGAAACGTACTGCATAGTCCATTCACTAATGAGTCTTCAATAATTCGAATTTCTTTTAATGTCAAACCACTTTCATCTAATTGCCCATCTAAAATACGATCCACGATTAAATTATGAACAAATTGCCGAATTTTTTCATTAGTGGGATGATCCATAGCCCGCACTGCCGCTTCACAGCTATCTGCAATATTTACTACCCCAGCTTCTTTGGTTTGTGGTTTGGGCCCAGGATAGCGAAATTCTGCTTCAGTTACCTCAGGATTGCGCTCTTTGGCTTTAGCATAAAAGTATTTCATTAAGGTAGTACCATGATGTTGGTAACAAATATCGATTACGAGCTTCGGCATTTTATACTCTTCTAACACCTTTGCGCCATCCGTTACATGACCAAAAATAATCTGCTTGCTGTCTTCTGGCAATAAGAAGTTATGAGGATTCTCAGCTCCTGCTGGTAGATTTTCCACAAAGAAATTAGCATGTTTTAATTTGCCAATGTCATGGTAATAACAAGCGACGCGTGTCAAAAGGGAATGCCCTTCAATTAAAGCGACAGCATTGGCAGATAAATTTGCTACCATCATGCTATGATGATAAGTTCCTGGTGCTTCTTCCAGTAATTTTTTTAGTAAGGGATGATTAGGGTTACTCAACTCGTTTAGTACAATCACACTGTTGTCTGTAATTAACAGTTCGATGTATTGATGGAGTCCCATCGTTAATAAAAAGGACAATACTGTTCCTGCTAAACCACAAATAATAGTTGTCCACGTACGACTATCAGAAACGTTTAACCCTTGAAAAACGACCAAGACCAAATTGAGCAAGAACGGAAAAACGATAATCCAAATAACGGCGGTAAAACCTTGTTTTGAGATTCGTTCTCTTCTAACAATTGTCCCCATTAAACCTGAAAACATATACGTAATTAAAATAATCGTAAGTGAATTGGTTCCCAGTGCATCATAATAACAAAAAACTGCTGACACAACTTGGAACATGGCTGCAATAATCCCTGCTCTGCGGTTCACAAAAATATTTAAAACCAGTGGTACAAATGCTGCTGGGAAAAACAACGGAATGTATGGTAACAATTCCGTTTGGAAAACTTGGAAAAATTTCATCAATGTGACACTGCCGATCATAGCCAGTGTATAAAACGTTAAAAATTCTTGGCGTTTATTTTTATCTTGGTATTGTCGGGCAAAATAAAGTAGCACTAAAATTTGCACCAAAATCCCTGAAATCATCGCACCAATTGGAAAAAAAGAAGTATTTTGACTGGTTAATCCTAAAAGCTTCAATTTTTCAATGGCACTCGCATCAATTTGCGAACCTTCTCGGACAATAACTTCTCCTTGAAAAATCATAACCGGGGCCACACTAGCTCGTGCCTGCTCTTTTAATTCTTCTGTCTTTTTATCATTAGGAAAATCGTTTACCACAATGGCCGTCTTTAATAAATCGCTCATAGCATCTTTGGCCACAGTTGCAACCGCTAAACTATTCACTTGATTTTCGGCACTCTCTTTAAAAGTATTCAGGTTTGACTCTCGTACTTGATTTTTCATTTGTTCAGCCAAAATGTTTAAGCTGTTTTCTTTAACGGTATTTAAGGCAGCACTATTTAAAGTAAATGCAGCTTCGTAAAATGAAGTAGGAATTTTTTGATAAAACTGAACATCCTCGTCATTAACTTTTTCAAAAGACTTTTTTAATGCTGCAATGTAATCATCGATGGTAACTGCAGGTATTTCTTTATCTTTTGCTTCTTTTTGACGCTTCTCGTGATCTTCGTCAACTTCTTGCTTTACTTGCGTAATCAAATTAAAAATAGTATCCACCCGACTATGCTGGGTCTCAGCAATATCTTCTTGATACGTATATTCTGGTACAACTGCTTCAGCGGCTAATTGCCGTTTTTGGTCGGTTGCTGCTTTGTTTTCAACCGTTTTATTAGCCCGGATACTTTCACTGGCTACTTGTCCTTCGTGATAATCCACGCTCTTTTGTTTCACACTTGTAAACAAAAGGCCGAAAATGCTAACAAAAAACACTATTAAAATCAACGGAACATAAAAGCGTCCCAGATGTTCTCGTATTTTTCTTAACGGCTCAATAATCAAATTATTTCCCCCTAATTATTACAACAGCCTTAGTCTTTTTTCAGACTGGCTTTGTCATAAGCTTCAATGATTTTAGCGACAACAGGGTGACGAACCACATCACTGGCTTCAAAATTGACAAAGGCAATTTGCGGGATGGTACTTAGCGTTCTTTCAGCATGAACTAAGCCGCTAACAACTCCTTTTGGCAAGTCGATTTGACTGGTATCCCCGTTGACAATCATTTTTGAATTATAACCCAAGCGAGTAAGAAACATTTTCATCTGCATAATGGTTGTATTTTGTGCTTCATCCAAAATGACAAAAGCATCATCTAAAGTGCGACCACGCATATAGGCTAATGGTGCAATTTCAATAATGCCGCGATCCATCAGACGGTTTGTATGCTCCACCCCAAAGATCTGGTACAGTGCATCATAAACTGGACGTAAGTATGGGTCAACCTTTTCTTTTAAATCTCCTGGTAAAAAGCCTAAATTTTCACCCGCCTCTACGGCAGGCCGTGTCAAAATAATTTTTTGGACTTGTCCTTTTTTTAAAGCCGCAATTGCTAAAACGACCGCTAAAAAAGTTTTACCTGTTCCTGCAGGTCCAATACCAAAAACAACATCGTGTTTTTTGACAGCTTCCAGGTAGCGTTTTTGCCCTCGATTTTTAACACGGATAGCTTTGCCATTGCGATCTTTAACAATTTCTTCTTCGTATAAAGCCAAAAAGGCATTGGTCCCTTGAAGTGGAATTGCTTTTAGTGCTTGCGCAACATCAGGGGTACTAATATGTACACCGCGCTTAATTAATTCTTGTAATGCACCGATAACTTGTTGCGCTAAGGCAACAGCTTCAGCTTGGCCTTCTATCATAATCGTTTCACCACGACTACTAATAACTACGTGGATATTTTCTTCAATTAATTTTAAATGTTTATCATGCGCCCCTAACAACATACTGATATCATCTTCGGCGCTAAGTTTTAATTGCAAAACTTTTTTGTCTTCTGTCAAAAAGTTACATCTCCTTGTCATTTCCCTTTTTATCTCAGTTTGAATAGGTGAGTTTTCTGTTTTATCATACCACATTCAAAACTTAAAAGAAAAAAAATCGCAGACAAAAGTCTGCGATTAAATAACTATTTATTTAGTAACTCTTTGACGATAGCATTTACCTTGTTACCATCAGCTTTTCCTTTTACTAAAGGCATAACAGCACCCATTACTTTACCAAACTCACTTGGTGAAGTAGCACCGGTTTTGCTAATTGCTTTGGTTACAATCTGCCGAATTTCTTCATCAGAAAGTTGTGCTGGTAAATACTTTTCAACGACTTTGATTTCCGCTTTTACTTGCGTTGCCAAATCGTCACGTCCTGCTTTTTCAAATTCAGTTAAAGAATCACGTCGTTGCTTCATTTCCCGTGATAATACGGTCAATTCTTCATCGTCAGTTAATTCTGCACCTTTTTTGATTTGTTCGTTTTGCAACGATGCCTTCAACATGCGAATCACCTGCAAAGACTCTTTATCCTTAGCTTTCATCGCTGTCTTCATATCATCGTTCAAAGTACTTAGTAGTGACACACTACCAGCTCCAATCATGCTACAAACTAGAATTTCTTACGTTTTCTAGCTGCTTCAGATTTTTTCTTACGTTTCACACTTGGTTTTTCATAAAATTCCCGTTTACGAGATTCTTGAAGAGTCCCAGCTTTTGAAACGGAACGTTTGAAGCGACGAAGAGCGTCGTCAAGAGATTCATTTTTACGAACCACTGTTTTTGACATGTAAATTCCCTCCCTCCGAGCCTAAAAAGTAACCGTTTTTGTTAATCGAAACATTTTCAAAAAACAACACTGTCCTTCAAAAATTATAGCTAAGTAATAAAATAGTGTCAAGAGTATGGGGCAAATAAAAAAATCTTTTTCTCTTAAACATACGTAAAAAAAGTAAAAAAATAACTACTGACAGTCTGCACAACGCCCTAATATCTCAAACCGATGGCCTTCAATAGTACAACCGGGAAGTTGCCCTTTAAAAAAATCCATCGGACAAAGATCTAATTCTTGAGTTTTGCCACAGACAGTACAGATAAAATGATGATGATGATGATTTTTATCTTGGCAACAGTGAAAACGGAACTTCATTTCACCATTCAAATCCGTTTCTTCCAATAAACCAATTTCTGAAAAATCATGGAGATTGCGATAAACTGTATCAAAACTAATGCTACCAAATTCTGTTTCCATATATTCTTGGACTTCTTTAGCAGCAACATACCGATTTTTTTTGGCTAAAAACGTCAATAGCATTTCTCTTTTATTGGTCTTTTTAAACCCATGTTCCTTTAAAGTCACCATTGCCTGGTCGATTTTTGTCATTTCTTTTGTCAAAAGAAAGAACCTCCTAACAAATTCAGCTACAATACTACAGTAACAATTTGATTCACGATATAAATCATAATGATTACGTATTAGCTTTACGGAGTTATGGTATAATAAATTACAACAAATTACAAGTGAGGGGAAAAAATGAGTAAAGCTGCTGAAGAAATCTTAACAATTTTTGTCATTTCTGATTCTGCTGGCGAGACGGCGACAAAGTTAGCACAAGCCACTATGGCCCAGTATCCAACTGTAGAATTTAATTTGTTTCGCAAGACTTTTATGAGTGAAAAAGCGACTTTATTAAAAGCTTTAAAAGAAGCAAAAAAACTTAACGCGCTGATTTTATACACCATGATTAACGAAGAGTTAGTGCAATTAATTCGTGACTTTTGTCATGAAAGCAATTTGTTTGGCTTTGATGTTTTAACAGCGCCTGTCTTAGAAATTGAAAAAAGAACTGATGTCCCACCAACCAGAGAACCTGGTGCACTGCATCACTTAAATAAAAACTATTTTAAACGCATTGAAGCAATGGAATTTGCGGTAAAGTATGACGATGGTAAAGATCCTCGGGGCTTTTTAGAAGCTGATGTGGTATTGCTAGGTGTTTCTAGAACCTCGAAAACACCGCTAAGTCTATTTTTAGCTAATAAAAATTTGAAAGTGGCCAACTTACCCCTAGTTCCGCAAGCCCATATTCCCAAACAGCTCTGGGAAGTGGATAAGAAAAAAATTGTAGGCTTAACAAACGATCCCAATGTTTTAAATGGGATTCGCAAAGAGCGCATGATTGCATATGGCCTAAACCCGGATACAGCCTATTCCGATATTGATAAAATTCGCGCGGAGTTAGAGTTTGCCAATGATTTATATGAAAAATTAGGTTGTGTTGTCATTAACGTAGCCTCATTGTCTATTGAAGAAACAGCATCTATGATTATGAATGCACTGGATTTAGAAGATCACAGTTACTACACAATGGAAGCTGAATAAAAAAAGACCCCAACAAAATTGTAGGCACTAATTAGTGTCACTGATACGCCGGTGTAAATTAGGCTATAACCTACAATTTTTATTGGGGTCTTTCTCTTTATTTCACTCTTGTGTTTTAAGAAACGAATTTATACATTTAGTTTTCAAAATCTTTCGTTCTTCAACAGTAAAAAATTGACACACATCCGTGCAGTCTCAATAAAATCTTTTAAAAGTTTTTAACGTCTTTTAAAAAACTTGAACACCTTCTCGATCCACTTGGAAAACCTCAATGGTTGCCTTGTCATCAAGCGCTTTTAGTTGTGTAGTAATTTTACCACTAACACTTTTTGGCGCTAAAATAATAACTGTTGGTCCTGCGCCACTTAAATAGCATCCATAACCACTATTTTCGTGACTAATTTGCCGTACTTGGGCTAGATGGGGAACAAAGGAGCTGCGATAAATTTCGTGAAATTGATCTTGTTCCATCATTTTTCCTGCCATGGAAAGATCGCCTTTTATTAACGCGGCTACCATCACGTTGGCCACGCTGCTAGCAGCCACTGCAGCTGGAAATGTTAATTTTTCCGGCAGTACTCCTCGGCTCTCACTTGTTTTAAGCTCCGTATTTGGAATAAAGGCAATCAGTTCACAGTCAGGAAAATAATGTTTAACATAGTTTACTTTTTTTCCATTACCGCTCGCAATAACCAAATCTCCACAAATTGCCGGAGCCACATTATCAGGGTGGCCTTCCATTTGACTAGCTAATTCTACTTTATCACTTTCAGTCAAATGTAAATCTCCCAAACGATTAGCTAATTCAATCCCTGCTACAATCGCAGAAGAACTACTACCTAATCCACGTGTGAGCGGGATATCAGACGCAACTTTAATCCGATGTGGTAAAAGATTGGGGGCTGTCTTTAATGCTGTTTGAATAATTAAATTATTTTCATCAGTGGGAACTTGGTCACCATAGCTATGATCAACGTGCCATGTATCAGCGGCTTCCGCCACTTCTACAAATAAATAGCAGCTGACAGCTACACCACAAGAATCAAAACCGGGTCCTAAATTCGCACTGGTAGCCGGTACACGGATTCTCATAGTTTTGCAACTCCCTGACGCAAGTGATTGCGCATGTCTTCTAAATCACTCATTTTATGAATTGTAACAGCAGTTTCATTAATTGCCGTGTCTGGATCTTTTAGCCCATTACCAGTAAAGACACAAACAACCGTTTCACCTGGTTTAATTTTTCCGCTTTTTACATGCTGAATAACTCCAGCTAACGAAGCTGCTGAGCCAGGTTCGACAAAGACGCCATCTTGTCCGGCTACTTTTTTATAAGCATTCAAAATTTCTGCATCTGTAACAGAATCAATATAGCCGTTAGACTCATCACGAGCAGCCTCGGCTAATTTCCAGCTGGCAGGATTACCTATGCGAATAGCCGTTGCAATTGTTTCAGGCTGTTCTATCACTTCACCTTTGACAATTGCCGCCGCTCCCTGTGCTTCAAAGCCATGCATCCGTGGTAAAGTTGTTCCTTTTACTTCGTGCCACTCTTTAAAGCCTTTCCAGTAAGCAGAAATATTACCAGCGTTACCAACGGGAATCGCAAGTACATCCGGTGCTTTTTCCAATTGCTGACAGACTTCAAAAGCAGCCGTTTTTTGCCCCTCTAATCGATAAGGATTAACCGAATTGACTAAAGCCACTGCTTCTGTCTCAGCAATTTTTCGTACTGCTTTTAAAGCTTCATCAAAATTGCCCGGAATGGAAATAATGTCGGCACCATAGATAATAGCTTGAGCCAATTTTCCCATAGCGATTTTACCATCTGGAATAACAACATAGGCTTTAATACCGGCACGGGTTGCGTACGCTGCTGCTGCAGCACTCGTATTACCAGTTGAAGCACAAATAATTGCTTTGGCTCCATCTTCGACAGCTTTTGCTACGGCCATAACCATTCCACGATCCTTAAACGACCCCGTCGGATTTAAACCTTCATATTTCCCATACAAATTAATCCCTAATTCTTTTGACAAATTGTGTAGCGGAATTAACGGAGTATTGCCCTCTGCGAGTGAAATCATTGGTGTATCTTCTGTCACTGGTAAATACTCTTTAAAAGTTTTTAATAAACCTTCGTACATCTTTATCCCTCCAATATTTCCATCATTTGTGTTACTTCTACCTCAGCTTTACGGAATGCTTTTATCACTTTGTCTCGTTTTTCTAAAGTTATCTTTTGTGTCAAATAAACCAGTCGGAAAGTCTCCGTTTGATTTTGTTCCACTAATTCAACAGCTAAATCCGTTTCAGCTAAAATCGTTGCAATTTTTGTAACCTGTTCTTCGTTTTCCGCTTTAAGCGCAAGATAAAAACGGCCTGACACAGCATTAGCTTTTTGTAATTTTATCTGCTCTTGATAATTTGTAAAGGGCGTCACTTGACGTTTTTCCGCAATACGTTGTGCAATAACGGTTAAGTCATTCACAACACTGGTGGCTGTTGGAATAGATCCGGCACCGGGGCCATAAAACATACTTTCACCAATGCCTAAACTTTTGATAAATACACCATTTAATTCATTGCGAATACTCGCTAACGGATGGAATTTAGGAACTAATTTAGGTGCAACGTCGGCGTAGACCCCATTGTTAGAATTTTTAGTTTGAGCAATTAGTTTCACTTCATACCCGAGTTGTTGTGCGAGTTCTAAATCTGCTAAATCTATCCCGCGAATTCCCTTGATAGAAAAATCCTGCATTTTTAAGTCTTGTTTAAAGGCAAAACGCGTTAAAATGACAGCTTTATAGGCCGCATCAATTCCATCAACATCATTGGTTGGATCAGATTCTGCAAATCCTAACTCTTGGGCTTGTTTTAAGGAAGTTTCATAAGAAAGATGATTTTCCAACATTTGCGTTAGCATATAATTGGTCGTACCATTTACAATACCAAAGACTTCCGTAATTTCATCTGCTAAAAAGCTGTTAACCATTGTTCGCAAAATAGGAATACCACCAGCGACGCTAGCTTCATAATAAAAGTAACAGTCATTTTGTTGTGCTGTTGAAACTAACTCATTGCCATATTGGGCAATCAAATCTTTATTGGCAGAAACGACGTGTTTTTTATTATTAAATGCATTTAGAATAAAAGATTTGGCGGGTTCTATTTTACCCATCACTTCCACTACAATATCAATTTCAGGATCAGATGTAATATCGTTGATATCATGAACTAAAGTAAAACCGTATTCATCGGCTATCGTTTTTTTATCTTCACCTACCCGTACCAAAACTTTGGCAACTTCTAGTTTAATACCGGTAGTTGATAAAATTTTCGCGCTGTTTTGGGCTACCACTTTTATTACGCCAGTACCCACTACACCTAAACCTAGTAGACCAATTTTCAATCGTTTTTCCATACTACCTCCTAAAAGTTGTTTGATAAATGATTAGAATACATTCGTTGTTTTCAAAGAAATTTCTTTAAGCATACCAAAAATGATTAAAAAAAACTAGAACTTTCGCAAATGAAAGCTCTAGTTTTTTCAGTAAAGACAAGAAACATAATGAATTACGCACAAAAGTCTTTCATCAATATTAGTGATGATGAATATGTTCAAAGGTTTGCTCTAAAATATCCAATACGTGATGATCATCTAAACTATATAACACAGTTTTACCCATCCGTCGTGACTTTACCACACGGCTATCTCGCAAAAGCTTTAACTGATGAGAAACAGCCGACTGTTCCATTTCTACAACTTCACCAATGGTCGTAACATTTAATTCACCTGTTTTTAACGCCAGCAAAATTTTAAGTCGTGTTTTATCTGCTAAAACCTTAAAAAGCCGACTAACTTGCATAATTTCTGTTTCTTGATCCATTCTGACACCTCTTTTGCTTTTCCTAATCAGCTGTTATTTCATTAATAGCTGTTTTTAGTGCAGCAACTTTTTCAGCTGCATCTGCCTGACTCTCGCCTTTAACACCAATATAAAACTTGATTTTTGGTTCCGTGCCAGATGGTCGCACAGCAACCCAACTTTCATCTTCTAAAACATATTTCAAAACGTCAGAAGCAGGCGTTGTCATTTTGGTTTCATTCCCATCCAAGCCCACGATGGTACGCGCTTTAAAGTCTTCGGTTTGAACAACTTTAACGCCACCAATCTCGCTAGGTGCTTCATTACGGAATTTATCCATAATCGCTTTGATTTTAGCGGGGCCTTCTAACCCACTTAATGTTACCGAAATTGTTTCTTCAGCATAATAGCCATAGGTTTCAAAAATAGCTTGTAAACCATCATATAATGTTTTACCTTGTTTTTTGTAATAAGCCGCAACTTCTGCTAACAAGACTAATGCTTGAATAGCGTCTTTATCCCGCACAAATGGTTTTACCAAATAACCATAGCTTTCTTCAAAACCAAACATAAACGTTTGACTGTGATCTGTTTCAAATTGTTTAATTTTTTCAGCAATAAATTTAAAGCCGGTTAAAACATTTAACATCGCTACATCATATTTTGTCGCAATCGCTGTCGGTAATTCACTAGAGACAATAGATTTTAACACAGCCGCATTATCAGGGAGCGTTCCTGCTTGGTGATGAGCTGCTAAAATATACTCAGTAAAAATCGCGCCAATTTGGTTACCTGTCAATACTTGATATTCACCATTAGGCAAACGTACTGCCGCGCCTAAACGGTCTGCATCAGGATCAGTGGCAATCAATAAGTCTGCGTCTTCTTTTTTTCCTAGCGCAATTGCATATTCAAATGCTGAATGTTCTTCTGGATTAGGGGATTTGACAGTTGAAAAATCAGGGTCAGCAATTGCTTGTTCAGGTACTAAAACAAATTTCTCAAAGCCAGCTTGTTTTAATGCTTTTTCGCCTAACATCTTCCCTGTACCATGCAACGGTGTATAAACTAATTTTAAATCTTTCCCCATTTCATCAATCAATTCTTGATTAATAGTGACAGTTTTAATTTCTTTTAAGTAAGCCGTATCAATCTCTTCTCCTACGATATTGATTAATCCGCTATGTTTAACTTCTTCATCTGATAAAACTTGAATTTCTAGTGGATTAGCAATTGAGCGTACAAATGTCGTTAGAGCATCTGCATCAGCTGGTGGCATTTGACCACCATCTTCTCCATATACTTTATATCCGTTGTAAGCTGCTGGATTATGAGAGGCTGTAATCATAATACCCGTAAAAGCATTTAAGTAACGGACAGCAAAAGATAATTCCGGTGTTGGACGTAAACTTTCAAAGACAAAAGATGGAATATCGTGTTTCGCTAGTGTTTTTGCTGCTTCCATTGCAAATTCAGGAGACATATGACGAGAATCATAAGCAATCGCTACCCCGCGACGTCTTGTTTGCTCATCTTGTTCATCCATAAAACGCGCCAAACCTTCTGTTGCTTGACGGATAGTGTAAATATTCATCCGGTTAATACCTGGTCCTAAAATTCCTCGCATACCGGCAGTACCAAATTCCAGAGGTGCGTAAAACGCGTCTTCTAGTTTTTCAGGATCTGCTTTTAGATCAGCTAATTGTTTTTTCAAGTTTCCTTCTAAATTTTCATCGTTTAACCATTGTTCATAGACTTGTTCCCAAGACATGAAATAACACCTCTTTCAGTTTTTCTAATTACTTTTTAAGTATATCATTTCCCTTTGATAACGCCAACAATCTTTCTTAACATTGTTTTTAAAAAGTTTCTACTTCATTCAAACAAAACAAAAATTCAAAAAAATTCATCGTTATTTTTGAAAAATTAAAAAAAGTTAATCCAAAAAACAGCTCACTTATCCAACCTTTAGATAAAATGAAATCCGAATAAATCGCGGGCAATTTCTACCAACAACTTATTCGGATATGTTTTATGAGGTAAAACTATTAAGGTGTATTTTATTGATTTTCGATTTGGCTATCTTTTAAGTTTTCCAAATATTGGAAAACTTGTTGTCCCGCAATACCGCCTTCACCAACAGCCGTTGTAATTTGACGCAGATCTTTGGCACGACCATCACCAACAGCAAAAATACCTGGAATTGGTGTCTTCATATTACTATCTGTTAATAACCAACCGGCTTCATCTAAAATTTGCAGCTTTGTAAAGGGGGCAGATAATGGTTCTAACCCGACGTAGATGAAAACACCATCGGCAGTTTCTTCACGCACTTCATCCGTTTTAAGATTGCGGATATTAACACCTGTTACAACCATGTCATTGCCTTTAATTTCTTCTACAACAGAGTCCCAGATAAAATTGATTTTTTCATTAGCGAAAGCACGATCTTGAATAATTTTTTGCGCACGTAATTCATCCCGACGATGCACAATAGTCACTTCACTGGCAAACTGAGTCAAATAAATTGCTTCTTCTACCGCAGAGTCGCCGCCGCCAACTACAATGAGTTTTTTATTACGGAAAAATGCGCCATCACAAACTGCACAATAAGAAACGCCGCGACCAGCATATTCTTCTTCTCCCGGAGCGCCTAATTTACGGTGAACACAACCGGTAGCAATAATGACACTTTTTCCTTGATAGCGATTTTCTTCAGTAATCACTTCTTTATAACTTCCATGATCGACTACATCTTGAACAATACCATATTCATTTTTAGTCCCGAATTTCTCAACATTTTGATACATTTTCATAGAAAGCTCTGGGCCCATAATTGATTCAAAACCAGGATAATTTTCAATTTCGGCGGTATTATTCATTTGTCCACCAGGCGCACCTCTTTCAATCATCAAAACTGACAAATTAGAACGAGATGCATATAACGCAGCGGTCATTCCCGCTGGTCCTGCGCCAATTACGATTACATCATACATTTACTTTCCCTCCACTTACTTTCTATTAGTAAGCTAACTCTAGTTGAAATAGTTTTAGCTGTCTAATAATCTGCCTGTAATACTTTATATCCTTTAAAACTATATTACTTTTTTCTTATAATTGAAATCCCTAGCAGTTAAATTTTGGTGTCTAATATCATTTTATCACTTTAAAATGCACGCAACGTATCATTTTAAGGAAAGTTAAATACCTCAAAATCCTCGCAAGTAAAAAGCCCTGAATTTAAATTCAGGGCTTTTACTTAATCTAACTTTTCACCATTCGTGGCAATAACTTCTTTATACCAAGTAAAGGATTTTTTGCGGGAACGTTTCAGTGTACCATTACCGTGATCATCTAAATCGACATAGATAAAGCCATATCGTTTTTTCATTTCACCCGTTCCAGCAGAAACCAAGTCAATGCATCCCCACGGTGTGTAACCCATTAAATCTACACCATCCAATTCAACTGCATCTTTCATTGCTGCGATGTGCTTTTTAAAATAATCAATCCGATAATCATCCTCAATATTGCCGTCTGCTTTTACAACATCGACTGCACCAAACCCATTTTCAACAATAAATAACGGCACTTGATAACGATCATATAGTTTACACAATGAAATGCGTAGCCCTAATGGGTCAACGGCCCAGCCCCATTCCGATTCTTCCAAATAAGGATTTTTCACCGCCGGCTGCTGATTTCCACCTACATATTTTACATTTTCTGGATTAGCAGAAGAGGCTGTTGACATATAGTAGCTAAACCCAATATAGTCCACTGTTCCTTTTTTGATAATCTCATCATCTTCGGCCTCTTTTTTAATCACAATCTTTTCTCGTTCAAACCATTTTTGCTTATGCGCCGGATAAGTACCTTTCACTTGGACATCAATGAAAAATTCTTGTCCGCGGTTAAATTCTAATGCCGCCATGACATCTTCTGGATTACTCGTCATAGGATAACTTGGGATATAAGCTACCATCATGCCAATTTGAAAAGCGGGATTAATTTCATGTCCTAAGATTACCGCCTTTGCACTTGCGACAAACAGATGATGAATCGCTTGATAACGATGCTGGTTATCATTTTGATGAATACCAATTTGTGTCCAACTTCGTAAAAAATTAATTTCATTAAAGGTCATCCAATATTTCACTTTATCTTTGTAACGTTTGAAAATTGTTTCGCAAAAGAAAATAAAATAATCTACGGTCCGCCGATTGTTCCAACCATCTAATTCATCAGCAAGATACATGGGAATATCAAAATGGTTAATTGTCACAACTGGTTCAATGCCATGTTTTAACAGTTCATCAAAAACAGCATCATAAAAAGCTAAGCCTTCTTCATTGATTTCCTCTGTGCCTTTCGGACAAATTCGAGCCCAAGAAATAGACATCCGAAAACACTTAAAGCCCATTTCAGCAAATAATGCGATATCTTCTTGGTAATGACGATAAAAATCGGTTGCCACATGACTAGGATAATATTTATCAGGGTCAATATAACCAATTGCACCTTCTGGTAAACCTTCTTCACGAGTTACTTCTTTTATTTTTCCATCTTTTGTTTTAAAGGTAATCATTCGCGGTTGGTCTTTACTTCCACCTGTAATGGCATCTAGGGTAGCTAACCCTTTGCCTCCTGATAAATAGCCACCTTCATATTGGTTGGCTGCTGTGGCACCGCCCCACAAAAAGTCTTTACGAAATGTCATCTTTTTCCTCCTGCAACTTTTTTTAAAAGCCAGCCCTATTTGAGCTGGCTTCTCCTTTATTCTGCGCTTAAATCTTCACCGTTCGTGGCAATAACTTGTTTGTACCAATCAAAAGATTTTTTCTTCGTTCGCTTTAAAGTCCCGTTCCCTTCGTTATCGCGATCGACATAAATAAAGCCATAACGTTTCTTCATTTCCCCTGTTCCTGCTGATACCAAATCAATACAACCCCAAGTGGTATAACCTAATAAATCAACGCCATCTAATTCTACTGCATCTTTCATTGCGGCAATGTGGGCTGCTAAATATTCAATCCGATAATCATCCACAACATAGCCATCAGAATCCGGTGTATCCACCGCCCCTAGACCATTTTCCACAATAAATAATGGTTTTTGATAGCGGTCATAAATATCATTTAACGTAATCCGTAAACCTAACGGATCGATTTGCCAGCCCCATTCACTTGCTTTTAAGTATGGATTTTTAACCGAGGCAAAAATATTGCCGGCTGTTTGTTCCAATAATTCCGGATCAGTAGTTGAAACGCGGGATGAATAGTAAGAAAACGAAATGAAGTCCACTGTATTTTCTTTTAGTAATTCTAAATCGCCATCTTCCATTTTCAATTCAATCCCATTGCGTTCCAGTTCTTTTAATGCATAAGCCGGATATTCGCCACGAGATTGAACATCAATAAAGAAATAATTTTCGCGATCATTGTTTCGTGATGCCCAAACATCTTCTGGCTTACAAGAATAAGGATAATAGGCTCCTGCTGCTAACATACAGCCAACTTGATTTTTTGGATCCACTTCATGGGCAATTTTAGTTGCAACTGCTGAAGCCACTAATTCGTGATGCGCCGCTTGATATTTTACTTGCTCTTTATTATCTTCTGCTTCAAAATAAAGCCCCGCCCCCATAAATGGCGCATGTAAAATCATATTAATTTCATTAAAGGTTAGCCAGTATTTTACTAACCCTTTATAGCGATTAAAGATAACGCGACATAAGTTTTCATAAAAACCAATTAATTCACGACTTCGCCATGCCCCGTATTTTTCAATTAAATGCATTGGGCAATCAAAATGCGTAATGGTTACTAATGGTTCAATGCCGTATTTTTTACATTCTTTAAAAATATCTTCATAGAATTTTAGCCCCTCTTCGTTGGGTTCTTTTTCATCCCCTTTAGGAAAAATTCGGCTCCAAGCAATGGATAAACGATACGTTTTAAAGCCCATTTCGGCAAACAAGGCAATGTCTTCTTGCCAACGGTGATACATATCGATTGCTTCTTTAGCAGGATAAAAATGTTCATCATCAAAATCAAACATTTTCTTTTCACCAGTAATAACCGGAAAACGATCTGGTCCAATCGGCACAACATCCACATTGGCTAAACCGCGATCACCTTCGTTATACCCTCCTTCACATTGATTGGCCGCTGTTGCGCCGCCCCATAAAAAGTCTTTTCTAAATCCCATCATAAAGCCTCCATTTTTATCTTTTTGTCGTTTATCGTTATTTCTACTGAAAAGTAGCGAATCTTTTTTATTTTTAATACTACTCGTTTTATATCTACCCTAAATTGGCATTTTAATGCGCCATAATTTCATTCAAAGAAGGATTTATACTTTAACCAGATCCAAAGAATGCGCTACTTCATCTTGTACTTCGATACCTTCTTTTTCTAAACGTTCAATTGTTTCTTTAAAGTTTGGTAAATAGTCTTTATGGGCGATGAATAGTTCATCCATAACGCGTTTGGCTGTTTTTCCAGAAGTGATTAATGGATTTAAGGTAAAAGCTTGTAATGCCGTTCCATAGTCTCCTGTGACCGCCGCTTCAATCGTTAATAATTCCATCGCCTTCATCACTTGTAGCCAGCCTCTTTCTGCGGTTGGTAATGTACCAAAGGCAACATTGCGTGCTCCTTGGGCTCCTACATAAGCGGTTACTTCTACCACACAATCAGCCGGCAAATCCGGCACCGCGCCATTATTTTTAGTGGAAACAACAATTTGTGTTTCCTTATTGGCATAAATTGATGCAATCGTCTCACACGCAGCATCTGAATAATAGGCGCCTCCGCGTTGTTCCAATTGTTCGGGCTTATGGTCTAAGTTTTTATCTTTATAAAGCTCGAACAATTCATGCTCGGTCCGTTTTACCTGTTGGGCGCGTGTACCGATGGTGCGATATTCTTCCAATGCATGGGCCAACATCTCTTCTTCTTGATAATAATAGCGATGATACGCACATGGAATCATGTTCATTTGTTCTAATAATTCTCGTTCAAAGGGAATATCATAAATGTTTTTTGGCAAACCATTATCTTCTTGGTACATTTGATCAATGATTTCCATGGTGACATCGCGGCCTTGAGTGTCTGCTACTTTATGCCAATGAAAATGATTTAAGCCTGCAAATTTGTAAATTAGTTCATCTGTTTTTTTACCCAGCAAACCTGGCTCCAACATGGTGGCCATTACAGGTACATTACAAAGACCAATTACTTTATCCCACTTACCATAGCGCACGATTGCCTCTGTTACCATGCCACTTGGATTAGCAAAATTGACTAACCACGCATTCGGGCATAAGCGTTTCATATCTTCAACAATCTCTAAAATAACAGGTACTGTACGAAAAGCTTTAAACATTCCACCAGCACCGTTTGTTTCTTGTCCTAACATGCCATAATAAGCCGGAATTCGCTCATCTTTCACACGGGCATCCAATAAACCGACACGAAATTGCGTCGTAACAAAATCAGCGTCTTTTAGCGCTTCTTCACGATTTAAAGTTAAATGAATTTTCACATCATAAGGAGAAGCATCCCACATTCGTTGCGCCATCGCCCCCACAATTGCTAATTTTTCTTTTCCCGCTTCAATATCGACTAACCAAATTTCAGCAATTGGCAATTCATCATAACGTTTAATAAATCCTTCCATTAATTCAGGAGTATAACTGCTGCCGCCACCAATTGTGACAATTTTTACGCCTTCTCTCATACTGACCGCTCCTTTGTTGACTTGATAGTTTCATTATTAATGAGTTGTGGTTGAAAAACAATGGAATAACACACGCATTATAAAGCGTTTACAAATTAAAGAAAATTCATTTTATTTTTTGTAAATAATATTTACAAACAGGGTATAATAATTGTAAATAAATACGAAAGAGGTTGCATATGCTGATTCAAGAAAAGATTCGTCAAACAAATTTTTCTGATGCCGAACAAAATGTAATCAATTATATTTTAAATCGCCCTCAAAGCTTGAATTTAACGATCAAGGAAGTAGCAGAAGCTGCTTTTGTTCATCCTTCTACATTAATTCGCATTGCCAAAAAATTAGATTTTACTGGGTGGTTAGAATTTAAAACAGCTTTTAGTAAAGAACAGGACTATCTCACTCATCACTTTCAAACAGTTGATGCAAATCTGCCTTTTGCCCCAAAGGACGGCTTATTGCGCATAGCTAGTAAACTTGCACAATTAGAACAAACCACAATCAGTGACACGTTATCATTATTGCAACACGATGCTTTAAAAAAAGCGAAAGAACTGTTATTAAGTGCCCGTATCACTAGAATTTTTGGGAATAATGCCAATACATTAATTGCACAAGACTTTGCCGTCAAAATGAATCGTATCGGTAAAATTGTCACTACTAGCCAAATCCAAGGAGAAACGGCCTATGAAGCCTATAATTTAACTCCAAGCGATGCAGCCATCCTTATTTCTTATACTGGAGAAAATAAGATGATCTTGCAAACGGCACACATTTTAAGCCAACAACATGTTCCTATTATTGCCATTACAAGTATTGGCGATAATTCTTTAATGCAGCTTGCAACTTGTACCTTGCAAATGACGACTAGAGAACGGCTTTATTCAAAAATTGGTAATTTTACAACTAACTTATCTATCACCTATTTACTAGATGTCTTGTATAGTGTTGTTTTTGCTGAAAACTATCAACAAGAGTTAGACCATTTAATTAAAATTGGACAACAAATTGATCATCGGCAAATCAGTTCCACCATTATGGCTGAAAAAAAACAACCACCTGTCCAAATTCATGATTCCTTTACCCCAAATTAAAAAATTGAAGCTAATTTTGAGCGAAAAAGGCGAGCTGACTTTCTGCCAGCTCGTCTTACTCATTATGCTAAAGCTGTAATTAACTCATCACTACCACTTGCAACATTTGATTTATCACTTTCTAAAATATCCAAATAGTCTGCTGAATTTGTCACAATGACGGGTGTTTCAACACTATATCCCGCAGCTTGAATGGCTTTAATATCAAAACTCATTAATTTTTGTCCTCGTTTAACTTTATCCCCTTGTTTAACATGAGGGGTAAAGAATTTACCATCTAATTGAACAGTGTCAATACCGATGTGAATTAATAACTCCAGGCCGTTATCAGAAATTAAACCAATAGCATGTTTGGTTGGGAATAACGTCATGACTGTTCCATCAAAGGGTGCCACAACTTCGCCGCTTTCTGGTTGAATTAAGACCCCTTTACCTAAAATTCCTTGAGCAAAAGCTTCATCTTTTGAAGCACTTAATGGCATAATCGCACCGTTAATTGGCGCTGTTACAATCTCTTTTCTAACTTCCATGGTAGCTTGACCTTCTTCAACCGCTACAGTTTGATCTTTCCAGAAGAAGAAAGTTAATGAAAAGCTGACTACACAAGCGGCTAAAACTGCTAACACCGATGGAATAACTGTTGATGCATTTCCTTCTGGTGTAATGAAGTTAAAGAAACCAAAAATTCCTAGGCCTCCCATTGTGTAAGCGGTAACATTATTTAACATTAACATTAGGCCGCCGACTGCTCCACCAATCATAGAGAAGATAAAAGGTGTTTTTTTAGGCAATGTAATCCCGTAAATTGCTGGTTCAGTCACACCGAAAATTCCAGAAATAATAGCTGGTGGACAAAGTGCTTTTAGTTTTTTGTCTTTTAATTTAAAGAACATTGCTAAAACAACCGCCGTTTGTGCAAAGCTAGCAGCAAATGATCCCGTTAATACTTGTGAGAATCCTTCTTGTGTTACTTGCATAATTGCTAATGGTACAACAGACCAATGTAAGCCAAAAATTACCAATACTTGCCAGAAGAAACCTAAGATTACACCATATAAAGCAGGTGAGAAGGTCATCAAAGCTTGGAAGCCAGCACTTAATAAATCAGTCAACATACTGATAATTGGTCCGATGACTAAAAAGCCGACCGGCAAGGAGATCAATAAGACGAAAAATGGGACTAAGAAAGTTTGAACCACTGATGGAATAACCCGTTTCATCAACTTTTGAATTTGCGCAGCAAAAGCAATGATAAAGATTACTGGAACAACACTACTGGTATAGTTTGCACCTACCCAAGGAATTCCTAGGAAAGTTGTGTATGCAGGTAAACCAAAAATACTGTAAGGAGCACTAGCACCTTCTTCAACTAACGCTTGTAAAGCAGAACCTTGAATTGTTGGATAGACAAGCGCCGCACCAATTGTAATTCCGATCATGGGATTTAAATTGAATTTTTTAGAAGCAGTATAGCCTAAGATTACGGGCATAAAGTAAAAAATTGAATCCCCGATTGCATTTAACATCATGTAAGTGCCGGATTGAGCGGTGTAAGTAAACCAGCCTAATGTTCCTAAGAAAACCAGCAAGGCATTTAAACCTTTTATCATACCCGCTGCAGCTAATGCGCCTAAGAAAGGTTGGAAGCAACCACTCAAAATATCAATTAATCGATTAAAAATATTGCCGTCACTACTTGCTTCTTCTGATTCACCAGAAATTCCGGCTACTTCTAAAACATCGGCATAAACATCGGGTACATGATTGCCAATTACCACCTGATATTGACCACCGCTTTTCATAACCGTTACTACGCCATCCATGTTTTTTAAAACATCATCATTTGCTTTTCCTTCATCTTTTAACTTAAAACGTAGACGTGTAATACAATGTGTCAGACTGTTAATATTTTCCTTGCCGCCGACATTGCTCACAATTTTCTCGGCTAAATCGTGATATTTTCCCACAATAATTCCTCCAATTATTTTTTATTTTCTGTGGCCGTGCCACTTTCATCTTGACCTAATTTTTGAACCAACCTGGCAATGTGAATTGTCAAATATAATTTTTCGTCATTGGACATATGATAGTTATATTTTTGGACAACATATTGATTAATTTTTTCTACACAACTGTACGCGTTATGGTATTTTTTTTGAATAAGCAAAAGCAACTCTTCATCGGTTTCACCTTCGTTTTGACGATGATTCATAATTCGCGAAGCAAAAAAGCGCAAATGCGTGGAGAAACGATAATAATAAACAGATTCTTCATCAAATTGAACTTTAAAATAATAGCTGACAATCCGAATAATTTCTTGCATCAATTCGGTCATTTCATAAACATTATCATTATCTATTTCTGTTTGTGCATTAACCAAGTGTAAGGCGATAAATCCAGCCTCATCGTCTCCTAAATCAACTTTGTAACGTTTCTTTATCATCGCAACAGCCTCTTTGCCGATGCTGTATTCTGCTATAAAAAAACGTTTAATATCCCAAAGCAATAAATTGGGGACTCGTATTTTATTTTTTACGCGCTGAATTGCTGTGTGCAAATGATCAGTTAAAGAAATATAAATAGAATCATTTAACGAGGCATTTAATTTTTCCTTACTGCAGTCAATAATTTCCGTTGCTAGTTCTAAATAGCCAATTGGTACATCTTCTAATAATTCTTGTAATTTTGTGCTTAAATTTGAATTAGACAAGCGATAAGTCTTATCAACTTGACCTGGAACTACTTCATCCCCTATTTTTTTCTGAAAAGCAATCCCCTTTCCCATTACGACAAGTTCGTTATCCCACTTATCTGCTGTAATAATTACATTGTTATTTAAGATTTTTTTTATTTGCATCAGTGTCGGCCTCCACGTCACGCTTTACCTAATCTAAAATTAACCTTAAACTCATTTAGATTATAATTTGATGTTACTAAGATGCGTTATATTTGTCAACGCTTACATAATATTTTTTGTTTTCTAATCTTATAGAATTTCCTCCCTTCAAAATTTGACAAACAAAAAACCTAATGAGCGCGCACAAAATAACACAACGTCTCATTAGGTTTAGCTTGTAGTTAAACAATCACTATCCATTTGTTTGGTCTATTTAATTTATAGTTATTGTAGCAAACAAAAGAAAGCGCTGTCAATATTTTTTTGAAATTTTTTGCTATTCTTCTCAAATGAACGTAATGCTATTTTATAGAATAAAAAAAGCGGACTGATTGTTCAGTCCGCTTTTCTCGCAAAGTCAAAAGAATTATTTTTTCCCTTGATTTTTCATTTGTTGCATCATTTGACGAATTTTTTTCTCTGAAGGTTTTTGACCCATCGACATCATCATTGAACGTAACATTTCCTCGTTAACGGGAGGATTTTTTTCCAAATAGTCTTTCATATATTTACGGGCTAAGAAAAAGCCACCAACTGCTCCTAATAAAGCAGCAACAATTGCAATAAGCACTACGATTGATGTTGACATGAAAATCTCTCCTTTCTCTTATAGTCTCACTGTGTCATTTTACTAGAAAAGCACAAAAATGAAAAGAGCTTTTCGAGAACAAAGAAAAGTAAGCGTTTCCATTTTGCAAAAAACATGTTATCCTGAATTTATAAATTTTTTTGAGGTGAGTTTATTGGAAGAAAAAACTTTAATCATTATTAAACCAGACGGTGTAAAACGCCATTTAATCGGGCGGATTATCAGCCGTTTTGAAGAACGCCTGTTGACTATTGACCAAATGCGTTATGGCACACTCACAGAGGAAACAGCAAAAGCACATTACGCCCATCTAGCGGACAAACCTTTTTTTCAAGATATTATTGATTATATGACTTCTGGACCAGTTGTTTTTATAGTTCTAAAAGGTGAAAATGCTATTGAAATGGTCCGAAAAATGATTGGTCAAACCAACGCTTTAGAAGCAGCACCAGGAACAATTCGTGGTGATTTTGCTACTAACAAATCACAAAATGTTATTCATGCCTCAGATTGCCCAGCTGCAGCTGACGTTGAAATAAAACGTTTCTTTAGTGATAAGAACTTAAGCTATGTCAAACAGTAACTTTTTTCCAACTACTAAATAAAGTAAAGCTCCGCCCATAAAACAGCCTTTGCTTTGAATTGCCGAAAACAAAAGGCGGAAAATGGACGGATGCGCTACTTTATTTATTTTTTTGCGCGAATACTTTATATTAGATTCATTTTATTGTGCCATTATTTTTTCTAATAAGTTTGGATCAAAAACTCCGTTGCGCAGCATCGCAATTTCAAATTTATAGGGGGGCTTTTTATTTTTCTTTTCTTCACCTACATAAGGTGTTTCAAGAATTTTTGGCAAAGAAACAAGTTTTTCATGATTGGCAATATAATGTAACGCATCAAAGCCAATGGTTCCAAAACCTAAATTAGCATGCCGATCCTTTTTAGCTCCCCGCGGATTTTTTGAATCATTTAAATGAACCACTTTTAAACGTTCCAACCCAATCACTTGATCAAATTCAGCCAAAACGCCATCAAAGTCTTCTTTGACATTATAGCCAGCATCATTTGTATGACATGTATCAAAAGTGACAGATAGTTTATCGTTTAAAGTAACTCCTTCAATAATTGCTGCCAACTCTTCAAAACTACGGCCAATTTCTGTCCCTTTTCCGGCCATTGTTTCTAAGGCAATCTGAGGAATCTGGTCTTTGGTTAAAACTTCATTTAATCCTTTAATAATTTGATTAATACCAGCTTGAGGTCCTGCGCCAACATGAGCTCCGGGATGGAGCGTAATTTGTTTGGCCCCAAGCTCTTGAGCTCTGACAATTTCAGAGCGTAAAAATTCAATTGCAAAACCAAAATTTTGCGGCTTAATTGTATTACCTAAATTCACGATATAAGGCGCATGTACCACAAAATCCTGTATCTCATTTTCTTTCATTAGTTTTTTACCCGCAGCAATACTCTCTTGATTCATCTCGCTACGTCGGGTATTTTGTGGTGCTCCGGTATAAAGCATAAAGGTATTTGCGTCATAGCCTAACGCTTCTTCCACTGAAGAGACCAGTGCTTTACTGGCTTTAAAAGACACGTGGGAACCAATTAACATTTCTTCACTTCTTTCATTCACTTTTTTATTATTGTAATCAAGCTTTTCTTAAAAAGAAACCTTTACGCTCAATTTTAACGATAAGCAAAAATTAATGCTGTCATTAACGGTAAACTGATTAAAAAACTAAGAGAAGAGCAAAAACCCACACTTTCCTCATCACTACCCGTTAGCACTGCATTAATAACATTAAATATTGGAATAGGTGTTACTGCTAAAATACTTAACACCATTTTCATTAACTGATCAAGCGGCATAAAATGAATCACGATTACTAGAAATAGACCAATCAGATAGCGTAAAAACAACGTTTTCATAACTAACAACCGTGCTTTTTCTGGGAGTTTAAACTCTAAGTAAAGGCCAATCATAAACATTGATAAAAAAGTATTGGCATTAGCAATTGGAGAAGCAACTATAAGGAATGGTGATGGAATTTCAACTTCCACAAGACGTAAGATAAGCATTACCAGATAACAAACAAAAGGAACACTGCGTCCTAGTCTTTTAAAAAATAATTTTAAATCAAAATTATAATCTTCTCCTGTTAACATTTCGACTACTAATCCCGTTCCACCTGCCAGCATAACAGAATTACCAATATCGAAAAGAGAAATAAGTGGAATTGCCTGAGGCATAAAACTTTGGGCAAAAGGCAATGTAAAATTGCCAATATTAAATCCAGAACCCATGTATAAACTAAATGATAAATCGTCACGGCTTTGTCTTCCTTTGAAAAAACGAAATAAAATTAATTGTATCAAAGTAAAGCCGACCGCAATAAATATTAAAGAAATCCGATTCAACGTCACTGTTAACTGAGCTAAATTGACAATAATTGCAGCTGGTAAAGTCAAATTTAAAATAATTTGTGAAAGCATATTCCCATCGGCTTTACTAAAAATTCCCCAACGTTTGAAAAGAAATCCCAAGAAAATAATAAATAATAAACTAAAAGCACTTATTACTATCGCTTGCACAACACCACTCCTTATATTTAGAAATTTTATAAACATTATTTACACATGTCTGATGATAATTACTTATTAATTTATATTTTAGCATAGCGGTAAAAACAAATATGAAAAATCTTTTTATCCCCATTATAATAAGTAAATGTTTGGTTTTTTCTTAGTATTTCCCCACCATAATAGTAGAAATCTATCTATTTAAGAACTTTTTTGCTATAATGACACGGTAAATTTAAAACTGAGGTGAAAGTCATTGCCTAAAAAGCAAAAACATCATAATGAGCCTTTTTCCGATCGAAAAAAGGGCTGGTTTTATTTTAATATTTCATTACGGGTTCTACATTCCTTAATTTTAGTGGGAATTTCGTGTTTGATTATCGGCGGTGCATTGGCACTGGGGATTGGTGCGGGTTATTTCGCTTATTTAGTCGAAGATACACCAGCCCCTAATAAAGCGACCATGCAAAAAGAATTAGGAGATGTTTCCCAAACTTCTAAGTTAACTTATGCCGATAACAGTTCGATCGCGACTATCCGTTCTGATTTATTTCGAACATCAGTAAAGTCTGATCAAATTTCAAACCTATTAAAAAAAGCGATTATTGCAACAGAAGATGAGTATTTTTATGAGCATAACGGGGTGGTACCAAAAGCGGTTGTGCGCGCACTTTTATCCGAAGCAACAGGTTTTGGTGGCGGTGGCGGTTCCACTTTAACCCAACAGCTCGTTAAGCAACAGGTTTTAACTAGTGAGACAACCTTCAAGCGTAAGGCCAATGAAATTCTCTTAGCTATGGAAGTGGAAAAATTCTTTAGTAAAGATGAAATTGTCACGATGTATTTAAACGTCTCCCCTTTTGGTCGTAATAATAAAGGCCAAAATATCGCCGGGGTTCAAGAAGCTGCCAAGGGGATTTTTGGTAAAGACGCTAAAGATGTCAACTTACCACAAGCAGCTTTTATTGCTGGTTTGCCACAAAGCCCAATCGTATATAGTCCTTTTGACAATACCGGTAAATTAAAAGAAAATGTGACTGCGGGCTTGGAACGAAAAGATTTTGTTCTTTTTAGTATGTATCGTAATCATGATATTAGTAAAAAAGAATACGAGGCTGCTAAAAAGTACGATTTGAAAAAAGACTTCTTAAAACAACAAACGCAAAATAATGATGACCACGGCTTCTTATATTATACAGTCATGAACGAGGCCAAAAGTATCGTAGCACAACAACTTGCAAAAGACGATGGCGTTTCAACACAAGATTATGAAAAGAAAAAGACCAAAGAAGCTTATCTCGAAAAAGCACAAAATGAATTAATTAATGGCGGTTATACCGTTAAGTCGACGATTGATAAAAAAATCTATGACGCCATGCAAAAAGGTGTCGCAGAATACGGCTACATGTTAGATAACTATAGTGGTGATAAAATCGAAGTAGGAAATGTCATGATGGACAATGCTACTGGTAAAATCTTGGGCTTTATTGGCAGTCGTGACTTTAGCGATAACCAAAATAACCATGCTTTTGACACCTCACGAGCGGCTGGTTCCACTATCAAGCCAATCTTGGTATATGGTCCTGCTATTGACCAAGGCTTAATCGGTAGTCAAACCCGCATTTCTGATTATCCTGCTAAATGGAAAGCTGGAGAAGATGCGGGCAAAGAAATTGTTAATGCCACTAATAAAGGCTCAAAAACTTTCCAAACGGTGGAAGATGCTTTAGCAGAGTCAACAAATATTACCGCTTATCATGTCTATCAAGAGTTGCAAGAAAAGAAATCTGCTGATTTTGTATATGACAATTATTTAGCAAAAATGAACTTCCCCGCGAACAATTCGTGGAATGTTGAATCTGCCCCTCTTGGACCAATGGATGTGACTACCGTTCAACAAACAAATGGTTTTCAAGCTTTAGCTAATGGTGGTGTCTACCAACAAGGTTATTTGATTGAAGCGATTACCGACAGTCAAGGTAAAGCTATTTACAAACATGAAAATAAACCAGTACGGGTTTTCTCTAAAGCTACAGCTTCAATTATGAACAATTTGATGCGCAACGTTTTAAGTCAGGGAATTACCACTCCATTCAAGTCTACAATCAGTAATTTGAACTGGTACTTAGGTCAAGCCGATTGGGTTGGAAAAACTGGTTCATCAGACTACTACCGTGATTCATGGTTAATTGTTTCCACACCTAAGGTCACTATTGGAAGTTGGTCTGGTATGGATAGTCAAAAAGAAAAAAATGACGACGGGGCAGGAACCAGAACCGGAAATTACATGGCCTATTTAATTAATCGGATTTATATGGCTAATCCCGAAATTTTTGGTACCGATCAAAAATTCAAGTTAGATGATTCTGTAAAACAAGAAACGGTTGCTAAAGCGACAGGTGAATTACCCGGAAGTATCAGTTATAATGGCGCCACAGTGCAAGTACCAAATGATACAACTACCTCTCTTTGGGCAAAAAATGGTCCAGCAGACAGTAATTACCGCTTTGGTATTGGTGGAACTGATGCCAATTATGCTGATTATTGGAACAAAATTTATGCCAAGTCAAAAACTAGTACTCAGCAAAAAAACAGTAATAATACAAGTAGCAACAGTACCACAAGTGGCAATAGTAATAATGCAACGACTGCTAACAATAATGGAAGTAATTCTAATAACGCTAATACGACTGCTAACAATACCAATGGCAACAATAGCAGCAACGGCACAACGAATAATAATAACGGACAATAATAAAAGCAGGCGAAATTCGCCTGCTTTTTTCTCACCATCTTTTGTTCTTAAAAAAACAGAAAAACGTCCACAAAACCTGCAGACGTTTTTCTGTTTTATTTTGTTGAACCTTTTTCATCAATACCATATGGTAAAATGATAGTTTTTTCTTCGACTTCTTCTTTGTTCATCATTTTAGTTAATAAGCGCATCGAAACTGCCCCAATATCATATAAAGGTTGTGTGATGCTAGATAGACGAGGTCGCGCAACCTCTGTTAATAATGAATTATTGCTTGTCAAAATTTCAAAATCTTCAGGTACGTTAACACCTTCATCCACTAAACCATCTAAAATACCAATAGCTAATTCATCATCTGTGACAAAAGCCGCTGTAGCACCACTATTTTTCAAACGAGATACTAAAGAGATGCCATCTTTAAAGTTGTATTTTGCTTCAAAAATTAAACCTTCATTATAATCTAAATCATTTTCTTTCAAAGCTTCTTTGTAACCTTGGAGACGATTTTGACCGTTAATTGGATCAATCAATGCACCACTCACAAAAGCAATTTTTTCATTACCATTTTTTGCTAATAGATTCACGGCATCTTTTGTTGCATTCGTATAGTCAATGTTCACGCTGCCGACTTGTTCATCGGGATCAATTGATCCGGCTAATACAACTGGGGTTTTTGAACGAGAGAACTCTCCGCGAATTTCATCAGTAATGCGATGCCCCATGAAAATTACGCCATCAACTTGTTTTGCCAACAAATTATTTAATACATTTACTTCTTTTTGCGTATCGCCATCAGAGTTAGCTAAAATAATATTGTATTTGTACATTGTCGCCACGTCATCAATCCCACGTGCCAATGAAGAGAAATACATATTGCTAACGTCAGGAATAATAACGCCCACAGTCGTCGTCTTTTTGCTAGCTAAACCTCGTGCCACAGCATTAGGTCGATAGTCCAGACGATCGATAACCTCTAAAACTTTTTTACGAGTAGCAGGTTTTACATTAGGATTGCCATTGACCACACGAGAAACAGTAGCCATCGAAACGTTGGCTTCACGGGCAACATCATAAATTGTAATTGTTTGTTTATCCATTTCATATCTCCTTATTTAATTGGTTGATTTTTATTTTCTGAAAATGCCATTTACATTTCTTTGATAGAATAGCATGGAAAGATAGAGAATGCAACCGTTTTACTTCTCTTTCCTGAAAATTTTTATCATTTTTCAAAAATTCTTTTTTAAAAGAAGTGTGTTAAAATAATATTGATTATTCCGAAAGAAGGTTTCCTTATGAATTTAGCAAAAATCGAAGAATTAAAAAAATGGTTAAACTCTCACAATATTCCATTAGCCTACATTTCTAACCCAGATCACATTGCCTATTATTCTGGGTATACTAGTGATCCTCATGAGCGCGTACTCGCACTTTTTATTTCAGCTACAGCGGACCCATTTTTATTTACTCCTGCTTTAGAAGTTGAAACCGCTAAAAATAGTAGTTGGAAGTTTGACGTTTTAGGTTATGCTGATAATCAAAATCCTTGGCAATTAATTGTACAAGCTCTAAAGGAACGTTACGATGAACCTAAAAAAATTGCCATTGAAAAAAATCACTTAACTGTTGATCGTCTTGAAATCTTGCGTTCACTTTTACTTCATACCGATTTTAATTTTGATTTGACTCCTGTCATCCAACAGAGCCAATTACGTAAAACAACTGAAGAAATTACGCTGTTAAAAGAGGCTGGTGCTTGGGCTGATGAAGCCTTCAAAATTGGCTTTGCAGCTATTCAAGCAGGTGCCTCAGAAGCTGAAATCACTGCCGAAATTGAATATCAATTAAAACGACGCGGTGTTAGTCAAATGAGTTTTGATACCATTGTTTTAGCTGGGGATAATGCAGCAAATCCTCACGGTGCTCCAGGAGAACGGAAAATTGTACCAAATGAATTAGTTCTCTTTGACTTAGGGGTTATTTGGAAAGGTTATTGTAGCGATGCGACTCGTACTGTCGCTTACCAAAAACCAACTGCTTTACAAGAAAAGATTTATCAAATTGTCTTAGAAGCCCAATTAGCAGCACAAAATTTTGTACGCCCGGGCGTTACTGCTGCTCAAATTGATCAAGTAGCTCGCAATGTCATTGAAAAAGCAGGCTATGGTAAATATTTTAATCACCGCCTAGGGCACGGTATTGGTACAACGGTTCACGAATTTCCTTCCCTAGTCGAAGGCAATGATTTAGTGATTGAAGAAGGAATGTGTTTTTCTATTGAGCCTGGCATCTATATACCAGGCGAAGTGGGTGTTCGTATCGAAGATTGTGTTCATGTTACACACAACGGGTGCGAATCCTTCACTCAAACGCCAAAAGAATTGCAAATTATCACCCGTAAAGCTGATTAATAAGGTTATAGCGTACTCTTTGATCGCAAAATAAGTGAGTATTACTGTTTCTTATAAATTGAAATTGAAAAATCCCTTGGAGAAATTTCTCCAAGGGATTTTTCTATAAAACGATTACTCAGGATTGTTTTCTTCAATCTTTTCTTTTAATTCTTTTTCAGCTTCTTTAAAATCATCGGCTGCCATCTTTGTTTCTGCTTTGGTAACGTTCTTTGCATCAGAAGCTTCATCTTTCACTTGTGAAGTAACTTCTTTTGCAGCATCTTCTGTATTTTCTTTTAAATCTTTTGCGATCGGTTTTGCTTGTGCAACGCCTTCTTTTACAGTTTCCTTCATATCTTTGGCACTGTCTGTTGCATCAATAATAATATCATCGATGTCTTCTTTTTTATCGTCTGCAATATCTGCACCTTGTTCTTTTACCTCAGCGGCTGATTTTTTGAATTTTTCGGATAAATCGCCAGTTTGCTTTTTCAAATTGGCAATTAAATCTTTAGAGGAATCTTGCAAATCATCTAGAGAGTCGCCAGTTTTATTTTTTAAGCTATCAGCTGTTTCTTCAGCTTGTTGTGTTAATTTAACTGCTTTATCTTTGGCGATATCGGTTAAGTCTTGGCTCTTTTCTTTTGCCATATCGGCATAATCACTAGCAAAATCTAATAAATCATCGGTATGGTCAGCGAGTTTTTTACGCAATTCCTTCCCTGATTCTGGCGCAAGCAACATTACTGCCGCGGCCGCTGCGGCACCTCCGACTACAGCACCTAATAAAAATCCACTTGTTTTTCCCATTGAAATCCCTCCATTTTTTTATCTATTCGCTTTTTGAATTTGCGCTTTGTTCCCGTTGTTTATTGAAAAATTTTAATGCAGTTTGGCCAACTTTTCCCGCCACCGTTGCTTGAGCCGTGGTTTTTCCAACTGCACCTAATTTTGCAACTGCATTTTTACCAGAGCGATTTAACTCTGAAATACTTTCCCCTAAATCAGCAACAGCTGTAAATAACGGATCTATGGTAGCGACTTTCCCGTTAACATCATTTAGTAGCGTATTCGTTTTAACCAATAATCCTTCTACTTCACTAGTTAAAACATCTACATCTTTTGTAACTACTCGAATTGTTTTGTTTGCTTCCTCCACAGTTGTACTGACGCTTGCTACTGTTTTTTGCACTTGGGCTAGTAAACGAATAACAAATACCACTAGAACAGCAAAGGCAATCGCTGCAATTAATGCTGCAATTTCTCCTCCACTCATGCCAAAACTCCTTTCCAACACTGAAATTTTTTTAAATTCCGTCACCTTAAGCATATCACGAGGAATCTTTTGAAACAAATAAAAAGAACAGCTGAATTTTTCTATTTTCCTACTCCTATCCTTTTGTAAGCCGCTTCCAAAAACAAAAAACCTACGTAAGAAAAAATCTCACATAGGTTTTATAATTCTATTTTGTTTTTTGATCTTGTTTAAAATTTGCAGCTAAATCTAAGATATAGTCTTTTAAACCATCTTTTACTTCTGGATGTTTTAAACCATAATCAATACTAGTTTTCATAAAACCTAGTTTATCGCCAACATCATAACGTTGACCCTTAAATTCCCGTGCAAAAACGCGTTGTGTTTTATTTAATTCATCAATAGCATCTGTTAATTGAATTTCATTACCGGCACCAGGTTTTTGCACTTCCAACACGTTAAATATTTCTGGCGTTAATAAGTAGCGTCCAATAATTGCCAAATCACTTGGTGCTTTGTCAGGTGTTGGTTTTTCAACAAAGTTTTTAACATTGTACAAACCAGGTTGTACTTGCTCACCAGGATTAATAATGCCATATTTTGAAGTATCTTCATGAGGTACTTTCATTACGGCAATAGTAGAAGCATGCGTTTTTTCGTAATCATTAATTAATTGTTTTGTTAAAGGTACTTTGTCTTCCATTAAATCATCACCAAGCATCACGACGAAAGGTTCGTTGCCGACAAATGCTTTGGCTTGTAAGACAGCGTGTCCCAAACCTTTGGGATGAGATTGACGGATAAAATGCAAATTAACATCTGTTGTTTCTTCCACCAATTTTAATAAGTCTGTTTTACCCTTTTCTTTCAAATTAGTTTCCAGTTCGATATTGGCATCAAAGTGATCTTCAATGGGACGTTTGGCCTTACCAGTGACAATTAAAATATCTTCAATGCCTGATTTCAATGCTTCTTCCACAATAAATTGAATCGTCGGTTTATCAACAATTGGCAACATTTCTTTTGCCATCGCTTTGGTTGCAGGTAAAAAACGAGTTCCTAAACCTGCTGCTGGAATAACCGCTTTTTTCACTTTCATTTTTAAGACTCCCTTATTTTAAAGTAAACTCATTTTCTTTTCGTCCATCTCGCAACATAATATCACGAGCGGCATCTTTAATGGGTTTATTATCATACAATACATTATAAATTGTTTCCGTAATTGGCATTTCAATATTTAAATTTTGCGCCAATTCCATTGCTGCTTTGGTAGTCGCAACGCCTTCGACAATCATACCCATATTATCTAAAACTTCATCTAAAGAATGACCTTTACCTAGTAAATTTCCCGCACGCCAGTTACGAGAATGCACACTAGTACAAGTTACGATCAAATCCCCTACTCCGCTTAAACCGATAAACGTTAAAGGATTAGCTCCCATTGCCACACCTAAACGGCTGATTTCAGCTAAACCACGAGTCATAATCGCCGCTTTTGCATCATCTCCATAGCCTAATCCATGAATCGCACCCGCACCGATGGCAATAATATTTTTCAATGCCGCACCAGTTTCTACACCAATAACATCATCATTGGTATAAATTCTAAAATAATCATTCATAAATAAATCTTGGACATATTGAGCTGCTTTTTGATCGACACTCGCAGCAGTGATAGTGGTAATATCATGACGCACCACTTCTTCTGCGTGACTTGGACCTGATAAAACGACAACCGCTTTACGATTTTTCGTAGGTATTTCTTCAGTCAAAATTTCTGAAATACGCTTATGGCTTTCTTGTTCCAAACCTTTAGAAGCGTGAATAATGACAGGTTGATGTTTCACATTTTTAGCAAATTCTTTGGCAACAACTCGCATAGCTTTCGTTGGAACGACAAAAAGGGCTGCATCACAGTCTCGAATCGCTTCATTGATATCCTTTACTGCAACAATATTTTCTGGTAACTTCACATCAGGCAAATAGTGACGATTCGTATGATACGTGTTGATTTCATCAATTTGCGCAGGGTTGTTTCCCCAAATTCTTACTTCATGACCATTTTCAGATAACACTTGCGCTAACGCTGTTCCCCATGATCCCGGTCCTAAGACAGCAATTTTTTGTTTCAAAATAAACCCTCCTTGATTGTAAAGTTTCCTACAACAAAATGTCATAAAAAACTATTTTCCGCTAACGGAAAGTTACGATACATTCTTCATTTTAGCACAATTACCAGCGAAACAGTTAGTTAAATTAAAAAACGATTGTTCCCATGGCCGCGGTCATAATCTTTTAGTTTTGCGTTATTTTTACGGCGATAAAGCAATACTCCCCACGCTGCAAAGAACAACACAAACGATAGCGCTTGTGAAATGCGGATTGCACCAAATAGATATAAGCTGTCACTGCGCATCCCTTCAATAAAGAAACGACCAAAACTATACCAAATAATATAACCTAAGAAAACTTCGCCTTCTTTAAAAACTTTTTTGTTTCGCAAAATAATTAAGATTAAAAAGCCTAATATATTCCAAAGTGATTCATACAAAAAAGTAGGTTGGCGAAAATGACCGTCAATATACATATTCTCAATAATAAACTGGGGTAAGTGCAAATTCGTTAAAAAAGTTTTGGTGGTAATGGCACCATAAGCTTCGTGGTTCATAAAATTGCCCCAGCGCCCAATACCTTGAGCTAATATAATGCTAGGGGCTGCGATATCCAAAAATTTCCAAATTGGGATGAAGTGATGGCGACAAAAAATAATCAACCACAATCCTCCTGCAATTAGACCACCATAAATTGCCAATCCACCAGAACGAACATTAAATATTTGAAGCGGATTATTTAAATAAGTGGGTAAATCAAATAATACGTAATAAAGTCTCGCTCCAATTAACGCAACTGGAAGCCCCACCAACATGAAGTCTGTCACATCATCAGCTTTTAAACCAACCCGGACAGCTTCCCGTGAACTTAAAAACATCGCTATAATAACACCTGTGACAATAATAATGGCATACCAATAAATGGCCACACCAAAAACTTCAAAGGCGACACGATCGACTACTGCTAACATGAAAAAACTCCTATTCAATTAAATTATCGTTACTTCAAAAAAATTTTAAACCTAACTATCTGAATTTTCTTCAATTAACTGGCTTAAACGTTGTTCGAAGGTTTTAGTTGCATCATACCCCATTGCTTTAGCGCGGAAATTCATTGCGGCAACCTCAACGATAATCGCCACATTTCGCCCTGTTTTAACAGGAATTTTAATTTGTGGTACATCCACTTCAGCGATCTGAATTGTGGTAGCCGCTGAGCCAAGGCGATCATATGTTTTTTCTTTTGACCAGCCTTCCAAATAAACAGCCAGCTGTACTTGCATACTTCCCCGCACAGCGCTAGCTCCAAATAAATTCATTACATCAATAATCCCAATTCCCCGAATTTCAATCAAATGCTGTAAAATACGCGGCGGCTCCCCAACAAGTGTTAATTCATCTTGTTGATAGACATCCACACGATCATCTGCAATCAAACGGTGTCCACGCTTGATTAATTCTAATGCGGTTTCACTTTTCCCAATGCCACTGTCGCCTTGAATTAATACCCCTAATCCGTAGACGTCCACTAAAACCCCGTGGACACTTGTTCGCGGTGCTAACAAACTGCTTAAGTAGGCCGACATTTCCCCTAATAAACGCGAAGTTGAGATTGGGGAGCGCAAGATTGCAATATCAAATTCTTCACAAGCATCGGTCATTTCTTTTGGAATCGGTAGTCCCCGCGACACTATAAAGGCTGGTGTTTCATCATTACACATCCGTCGCATCACCATCAAACGTTCTTCTGGCATCATGCGCTCTGCAAAAGTAATTTCTTTGCTCCCAAATAGTTGCAAGCGGTCATAAGAATAATAATTAAAATAGCCCGTCAATTCTAAACCGGGACGTGATATATCAGCAGTTTTAATTAATCGATTTAATGCTTTGTCCGAACCTGTCACTACTTCCAAATTTAATTTTTCAACCATTTGGATGACTTTGACAACTTCTGCCATATAATTCCCTCATTTCTAAAAGTATAATCTGCCTCATTTTACCATTCTATTAATAAAGTTACTAGGATAGGGGCACGAAAAAAACAGTCACAAGCCTTACTTCCATTCAAGTCAGGAGTCCCGCCTGACCATACCGGTGTAATGAAACTTGTAACTGTTTTATTTTAATTTCTCTTTTGAAGTGTAGTATAGTCTTGGTCTTCTGTAATTTCCATATACGCTGGGCGCATAATTTTGTTGGAATTAATCAATTCCTCTAAGCGATGAGCCGACCAGCCCACAATTCTAGCAACAGCAAACATTGGCGTGTACAACTCTTTAGGCAGCCCGAGCATGTTATAAACAAAACCGCTAAAAAAATCAATATTCGCACTGACCCCTTTATATATTTTTCGTTTTTCTCCAATGATCCTTGGTGCAAGGCGCTCTACTAGCGCATACAAATCAAATTCAGCTTTTTCTTCTGGTCCCTTTTCTTCTGCCAACTTTTCAACGTAGCGTTTAAAAATAGAAGCACGGGGATCGTTATCACCATATACCGCATGACCAAACCCATAAATTAATCCTTTTTGATCGAAAGCTTTTTTCGCTAAGACTGCTTCTAAATATTTTTTTACTTCTTGTTCGTTGGTTAAATCCTGCACACTTTGCTTTAAATCTTCCATCATATTGGTGACTTTGATGTTGGCACCACCATGTTTGGGACCTTTTAAAGATCCTAAAGCAGCTGCAATCGTTGAGTAAGTGTCCGTTCCACTAGAAGTCACTACTCGAGTTGTAAAAGTCGAGTTATTGCCTCCGCCATGTTCCATGTGTAAAACCAAAGACATATCTAACGTTTGGGCCTCTTGTTTCGTATACTTTTTGTTGGGCCGTAGCATGGTTAAAATCGTTTCAGCTGTACTTAAATTTTCATCAGGACGATGAATGTACATGCTGTCTCCTAAGGTATAGTGATTATAGGCGTGATAAGCATAGACTGTTAATAAGGGAAAGACACTAATTAATCGAATACTTTGCTTCAAAACATTTTCAATAGAAGTATCATCTGCATTTTTATCATAACAAGCTAAAGTTAAAATACTACGAGCTAAATTGTTCATCAAATCACATGACGGTGCTTTCATCACTACGTCACGAACAAAATTAGTTGGTAACGTACGGTTTTCTGCCAATAACTGTCGAAAATCAGCTAATTTGCCCTGATTAGGTAGTTTCCCAAATAATAATAAGTACGTTACTTCTTCAAATCCAAAACGACCTTCTGAAACGAAACCTGACACAAGTTCATTGATATCAATACCTCGATAACGTAATTCCCCCATACCTGACACTATTTTTCCATTTAATTTTTTCTCTGGATAAATGGTTGAAATGGTGGTTAAACCAGCTAAAACACCTTTTCCGTCTACATCCCGCAATCCAATATTGACATTATATTTAGAATAATTATGCATGTTGATTTTATAAATATCCTGACATTGCTGTGCTAACTTTTGATAACCAATGCTTTTAAAGTTCGTTTTTTCCATAAATAACATCACATCCTATAATTTTTATTGTGATTAGTAGTTAAAAAATTGTTAAAAGCGATTATACCACGTATTAAACGAAAAAACATTCATAATTTTATATTTACTTTTATTTTATAAAAACGTATAATTATACTAATTATCGCGAATGGAGTGTTTTTATGAAATGGAAGAACCAATTATCGGTCGCCAATAAAGTGTATAGTTACTGCGACTTAAAAAAAGTTTGTGCCACATTTAATTGCGATTTAAAAAAACTGCCTTATACTATTCGTATCTTATTGGAGAGCGTTGCTCGTAATTTAGACGAAGATATCACCCAAAAAAACGTAGAAATATTAGCCCGTTGGCAAGCAACAAAACCTACTGGTGTGATTCCTTTCAAACCAGCACGCGTTATTTTGCAAGATTTTACGGGTGTACCGGCGGTGGTCGATTTAGCTGCTATGCGAGATGCTATAGTAGCCCTTGGCGGCGACGCGAGTCAAATTAGACCAGCTATTCCAGTTTCCCTTGTAGTCGATCACTCTGTCCAAGTAGATTGTGCAAAAAGTCCGGCAGCTTTAAGCTATAATACAAAAAAAGAATTCGAACGTAATACAGAGCGTTATCAATTTCTAAAATGGGCGCAAAGTTCTTTTCAAGACTTCGAAGTTATCCCACCTGAAACAGGAATTATCCATCAAGTTAATATTGAAGCGCTATCAAATGTCGTGCTCGTAAAAAAGGAAAACGAAGCAAATGTCGTCTTTCCCGATACGCTACAAGGCACTGATTCACATACCACCATGATTAATGGTCTTGGCGTTTTGGGTTGGGGCGTTGGCGGCATCGAAGCTGAGGCTGCACTATTAGGAGAAGCTTCCTATTTTCCATCTCCAGCAGTCATTGGCGTAAAACTAGTTGGCTTCCTTGCTGCTGGAACCACGGCAACAGATTTAGCTTTAACTGTCACAGAAAAATTACGCCAAGAAAATGTGGTGGGAAAATTTGTTGAATTTTTTGGTAGTGGGTATCAAACATTAAGTTTGTCTGATCGGGCCACCATTGCCAACATGGCCCCCGAGTACGGAGCTACCTGTGGCTATTGTCCAATTGATAAAGAAACATTAGATTATTTAGCAGTTACAGGTCGCGATAAAAATTTGATCATGTTAGTAAAAGATTATGCGATAGCCAATGGACTTTTTTACGATGAAGCAGAGGAAATAGAATATACCAAAGTGATTGAAATTAATTTAAATCAAGTAGAACCTTCACTAGCCGGACCAAAGCGCCCGCAAGACCGGATTGCCTTAGCGAAAGTAGCAACTGATTTTAAAAATAGCCTCACTGCGCCAGTTGGACCCCATGGTTTTGGTCTGTCGCCACGAGAATACGAAAAAACCGTTTCGATAGATGGTTTAAAAAAGGAAACGTTACAAACAGGCTCTGTCGTCCTTGCTGCTATTACCAGTTGTACTAATACTAGTAACCCTTCTGTTATGTTGGCGGCGGGATTATTAGCTAAAAAAGCAGTAGAAAAAGGCCTATCGGTTCCAAGTTATGTTAAAACTTCACTAGCGCCGGGTTCAAAAATTGTGACTACTTATCTAAAGGAAAGTGGTCTCATGGTCTATTTGGAAAAATTAGGTTTTTATTTAGTTGGATATGGTTGTACCACTTGTATCGGTAATTCTGGCCCGTTAGCAGAAAATGTCAGTAACGCCATTGAAGAAAATGAGCTCTTAACAGTCTCTGTTTTATCAGGAAATCGTAATTTTGAAGGTCGGATTCATCCACTGATCAAAGCAAATTATCTAGCCTCTCCACCTCTGGTTGTAGCTTATGCGTTGGCGGGGACTGTACAAAAAGATTTAACTACTACACCTTTAGGTTTTGATCAAGAAAATAAGGCGGTTATGCTAGCTGATATTTGGCCTACGACTGCCGAAATTAATCAAACCATTCAAAATTTTGTGAATCCTAGAACTTTTAAAGATACGTACAGTAATCTTTTGGATGCTAACACACGTTGGAATGCTATCCCAACTACAAAGAGCGATTGTTATGCTTGGGATTGTAATTCGACTTATATTGCTAACCCACCATTTTTTGATAACTTAACCAAAGCGTTACCTGAAACTCGTGAACTTCTCGAGTTAGCAGTCTTGGCAAAGCTAGGTGATTCTGTTACAACCGATCATATTTCTCCTGCAGGCGCAATTCCGCTTGATACACCGGCAGGACGTTACTTGCAAGCGCTGGGTGTTCCCATCTCAGATTTTAACTCTTATGGGGCGCGTCGCGGTAATCATGAAATTATGATGCGGGGCACATTCGCCAATATTCGCCTCCAAAACCAACTTATTCCCGAAAAAAGCGGCGGATATACTCGCTTACAGCCAACTGGAAAAATGATATCGATTTATGACGCTGCCATGCATTATCAGACAGAAAATAAAGGGACTATTATTTTAGCTGGAAAAGACTACGGTATGGGATCTTCCCGCGATTGGGCAGCAAAAGGACCCCAATTACTAGGGGTAAAAGCAGTTTTGGCAGAAAGTTTTGAGCGGATTCATCGGAGTAATTTGGTGATGATGGGGATTGTTCCATTAGAATATTGTGATAATCAAAATGCAAAAACGTTAGGCCTTGAAGGCAGTGAAAGTTTTAGTATCTTACTAAATCAGACACCACAAGTTGGTGATACTGTTAGCATAATGGCCAAAAAACCTGATGGTAGAGAAATATCTTTTATAGCTAAATTACGGTTTGATGCACCAGCAGATATTCGTTACTGGCAAAACCAAGGTATTTTACCAATGGTGATTCGTAAAAAATTAAATACTTAAAGCTTTTTTAGGAGGTATTCATGAAAAAAATTACTCTGGAAAATGAAAAAAACGACGTATCCAGTCAAGTCATTATCCCTTTTATTGAAGGGGATGGCATTGGAAAAGAAATCTGGCAAGCATCTTATCCTGTGATTGATGCAGCCGTAAATAAAGCTTACCAAGGTGCTAAGAAAATTGTTTGGCAAGAAGTTTTAGCCGGTGGCAAAGCCTTTGAAACAAAGGGAGAATGGTTACCTTCTGAAACGCTAACCGCGATTCAAGAGGCAAAAATCGCTTTAAAAGGCCCCTTAACCACACCTGTTGGAGGCGGAATCCGTTCTTTAAATGTCGCATTACGGCAAGAATTAGATTTATTTGCCTGCGTTCGTCCTGTTCGTTATTTCAAAGGTATTCCGAGTCCGCTGAAAACACCCGAAAAAACGAACATGATCATTTTTCGTGAAAATACTGAAGATGTTTATGCCGGAATTGAATTTGAAAAAGACAGTCCTGAAGTAAAAGAGTTAATTCAATTTTTAAAGACACAATTTGGCGTAAGTAAGATTCGCTTTCCTAAAACCAGTGCGATTGGGATTAAGCCAATTTCAAAAGAAGGTAGCGAACGTCTAATTAGTGCAGCCATTGAGTATGCTATTTCGCAAAAATTACCGTCGGTTACTTTAGTGCACAAAGGAAATATCATGAAATTTACCGAAGGCGGTTTTAAAAAATGGGGCTATAAATTAGCGGAAACAAAATATGCAGATTCCTGTTTTACAATGAATCAATACCAAGAAATTTTGGCGCAAAAAGGCAAAAAAGCGGCAGAAAATGCCTTAGCTACGGCAAAGACGACTAAAATTATTGTCAACGATGTTATTGCCGATAATTTTTTACAACAAATTTTACTAAATCCAACTAAATTTTCAGTAATTGCAACCTGCAATTTAAACGGCGATTATATTTCAGATGCCTTAGCTGCTCAAGTCGGTGGAATTGGGATTGCCCCCGGAGCCAATATTAACTACAAAACTGGCCACGCCATTTTTGAGGCGACTCATGGCACCGCACCCGATATTGCTGGTTTAGGCAAAGCCAATCCTTGTTCGCTATTACTATCAGCGGTAATGCTGTTAGATTACTTAAACTGGACTGAAGCCGGTGCCTTGATTACTGGTGCCATTGAAAAAGCATTGGCAGATGGTTTTGTAACAGCAGATTTTGCTGCTATGTTACCAAATGCCACTTTAAAAACTACCAAAGAATTTGGGAACTATTTAAAAGAAATCATTGAAAAATAACATATAAATAAAAAAACGACCTTATAAATAGGTCGTTTTTTATTCATCTTGATATTTTTGCATATTGTGTTCAGTTATGATCATATTTACCAGCGACATAATCACGGCCACCATAATTGCCGCTCCAAAAGATGAAAACCCAAAATTCAGCTCTCCCACAAAAGTTGAAGTTAATTTTAACATTGCTGCATTAATGACAAAACTGAACAGTCCTAATGTCAGAAATGTCAAAGGCAGCGACAACAACGATAGAATTGGTTTGACAAATCCGTTTAAAATGGAAAGTACAAAACTGGCAATCAAGGCCATAATCCAGCTACTGACATGAACCATCCCTGGCAGTAAGACTGCCAGGGCAATAAAGGTCAATGTGTTAACTAGTAAACGTTGGAAGTAAGTCATTAGAAATCACTCCAATCGTCATCGTCAATTTTTTCCGCCGATTTTCGGGGACGTGCTTTCGGCTCACTGTAATTTTCATGATAGTTACGTTTTGGTTGTTCATAACCATTCTGACTACTACGCCCGGAAGGCATAATAATCGCTAGGATGATATATAAAGGAATCGTTGAGCCAACACCAAACAAAGTGAAGAACACAAAGATTACACGCACGATGGTTGGGTCAATTCCAAAGAATTCAGCAATCCCTCCCAAAGTCCCAGTCAATACGACATTGTTCTTTGATTTTGTCAGTCTTTTTTTCATAATTCTCACCTCTATCCTCTATATAATACACTAGCTTGTTTTTATTTGTCTTGACTTTTATTCGGCATCTTTTAAAAAGATATTCCCAGTGGTAGTGGTTAACTCTACATGGGCAACTTCTTGATCACTGATACGACGAAATTGTAACATTTGATTCATTTTTTCTTTTTTCTCTCTCACAACATCGTAATCCGTCATGCGCGAATTAATACTGCCTAAACTCGTTCTTGCATTACCTTCTACTCCTAAAGAAGCTGGTAACGCAATTTTAACATTACCATTAACCGAACTAGCGCTAACCTTTTTTAAATTATTTTCTTTAAAGGTCAAACGAACATCACCATTAACCAAAGAAACTCCTAATGTTTGTGGCGTGGCTGTCATAGTCACCGTACCATTCACAGTTTCAATGATACTATCTAAAATACTGCCTTTAAACACGTCAATAGCGCCATTGACACCTTCAATTTCCAACATCGTCGCATTGATGGTTTGAAATTCAATATTTCCGTTGGTGGATTTGGTATAAACATCTTTTGCATCTAATTCTTTGACCGTCACATCACCATTTAATAAACGCAGTGAAACATGGTCATAAATACGTTTTGGTAAATAGAACACTAAGTCCGCCCGTACCCGTTTATTCGGTACTTGAAAAGAAATATGCTCATCATCTACTTCAATTTTACTACGGGCTTCAAAAGCTTCAAAAGGTGTTGCCTCATTCATTTTGCCATATAATTTGATTTTGGCGTCCACTTTGACACCCGGTTCATCCCATAATTCAAAACGGATATTCCCATTAGCTACTTTAATATCCAAAATACTCGCTTGTGTTTCCGGATACTCAAAGATATGTTCAAATTTAGTTGTCGCTACACCCGGAACTTTTAGATTGATATCTTTCCATTCTACATTGTCATTTACTGTTTCAGACACAGTTTGAAACGTTTGTTTTAAAAAACGACCTAAGTGAGTACTGGCTTCTGCCATTTTTTCACCCGCTTGATTAATGGCATCAGTTGCTTGTTCTTTCCAATCATCTGGCAATTCAATTTTAGCAGAAATCTTTTCTTTGGCTTCTTGCCACTGATCCTTTTTAATATCTTTCAATTGGGCTTCTAATGCTACTTTTTCGGCGATTAAATCATCTAAAGAGGATTCTAAATCTTTAATATCTTCTTCTAACAAATGACGTTCTGCTATTTCTGATTCACTAAGCATTTCCAATTCTTCTTTGGTATTGTACTCCATTAACGCGTGGCGTACTTCAGCTAATTGATCTTTCACACCTGCAATTTCAACGTTTAATTCATCTAACTCGGCAGAAGCTTTGCCAGCTTCAGTCGCTAAATTATCTAAAATATCTTCTACTTCTTTTTCGGCAGCTGATTTTTCTTCAGCAGTATCATTGTTATTTTCTACAGTATCGGCATTATCAGCATGAATCGTTTCGCTAGCCTTCTTGATTTGTTTTTCGTCTCTGGCAGTTGCCATGCTTTCCAGCAAATCCAAGGCTTCTTCCGTTGAAAGCACACCTTTTTTCACTAAATCCAAAATTCGTTCTCTTTCATTCATGGAAATTGCCTCCTTAATTATTATTTGCAAGTTTTCCTTACATGTATATTATGCCCTCTTTGATGCTACTTGTCATAGGACTTAAGACGTAACTTTTTCTCCACCCTAGGTCAAATTTAATTCAAATACCTGTTGCAATTTTCATTTAACTATTTTAACAATTACATTGCTACTTGAGACACGTCAAGACAGCAATAAATGAATACCCAATTCATCTGCAATAAGGCCTCAGTTTCTATTCTAATTACCATTGGCCCATTTTTGAGAAAAATCAAAAAACTCGCCAACATCATGTCAAAATTAAAAAATTGACTGTTGTGTTGACGAGTTAAAGAGATACCAAAAGAGCCCTTAAAAACTTTCATCATGATTTGAATTTAATTCAGTAATTTTGCCGGTAGCAAGATAGACGATCCATTCGCAGATATTCGTGACATAATCACCAATTCGCTCTAAATATTGCGCAACGGACAAGTAATCTGTCCCACTAATAACCGTTTCGGGATTTTCTTTCATACTAATAATAGTTTTTTCATAAATAGAAGAATAGTAGTCGTTAATTCGCTGATCCATTTGCGCAATCATCCGGGCATCTTTTTCATTTGTCTTAACATAGGCTACTAATACATTATCAACCATTTTTTTCACATAATCTGACATATCCGAAATATCTTTTTCAATTTCAGCAATTCGGGTTTCCCCTTTTACACGAATCGTCGATTTAGCGATTGAAACTGCATGATCGGCCATTCTTTCCAAATCAGAACTCGCCTTCATAACAGTAATAATCATACGTAAGTCCGTTGTCACAGGTTGTTGTAAGGCAATCATTTCAAAACTTTTCTTTTCCAGCTTTACTTCCATATCATTAATAGCTTCATCGTTATTAATGACTTCATTGGCCAATTCTTTATCATGTTTGATAAAAGCCCGTACGGATTTATGAACGGCTGAACTGACCATCATTCCCATTTCATAAAATTGGTTATGCAGATTTAATAATTCTTCTTCAAATTGTGTCCGTAACATGTTTTCCCTCCTAGCCAAATCTTCCTGAAATATAATCTTCAGTTTCTTTTTTCTGCGGTTGTAAAAAGATTCTTTTCGTATCATCAAACTCAATTAAATTGCCGTCTAAAAAGAAAGCTGTCTTATCTGAAATTCGCGATGCTTGAGACATATTATGCGTTACCATAATCATTGTATAGTTTTCTTTTAGCTCCAATAGCGTACTTTCAATTTTCCCCGATGAAATCGGATCAAGAGCACTCGTGGGTTCATCGAGCAAAATAATCTCAGGATTAACTGCCAATACCCGGGCGATACATACCCGTTGTTGTTGTCCTCCTGAAAGTGATAACGCGCTGGTATTCAATTTATCTTTTACATCATCCCATACAGAAGCTGCTTTAAGACTTTCTTCAACGACTTGATCAAGTTTTTGTTTATCTTTTTCCCCTTTTAATTTTAACCCATAAATAACGTTTTCGTAAATTGAAAACGGAAAAGGATTGGGTTGTTGGAAAACCATCCCAATTTCTTTACGCAATTCAACTGTATCTTGTTTGGGCGCATAGATATCTTTACCTTTATACATCACATTACCCGTAATTGTGACATTCGGAATTAAATCATTCATCCGGTTTAAAGAACGTAAGTACGTTGATTTACCACAACCAGAAGGACCAATCATGGCGGTAATTTCACCTTTATTGATGGCCAGTGATATTCCTTTTAACGCTTCTTTTTCACCATAATATAAATGTAAATCTTTTGATTGGATGATTACTTCTGACATGTTATTCCTCCATAATCCTAATAAACTTGCAGTTAACCAAAGTGACCAGAAACATAATCTTCGGTGGCTTTAATTTTTGGCCGTGTAAAGATTTTACGCGTTTCATCATATTCGATTGCTTTTCCTAAATAGAAAAATGACGTGTAATCACTAATCCGTGCAGCTTGTTGCATATTGTGGGTCACAATAATGATAGTATAGTTTTCTTTTAAGTTAACCAGTGTTTCTTCTACAGTACCGGTTGAGATTGGATCAAGAGCACTGGCAGGTTCATCTAAGAGTAAAATATCAGGTTTCATGGCAATTGCCCGTGCAATACATAAACGTTGTTGTTGCCCCCCTGATAAAGCCAAGGCACTTTTATGAAGACTATCTTTCACTTGATCCCATAAAGCCGCTTGTTTCAAGCTAGTCTCAACTATTTCATCCAATTTTTTCTTGTTTTTTTCGCCATGGCGTTTTAAAGCAAATGTGATATTTTCATATATCGATTTTGAAAAAGGATTGGGCCGTTGAAAAACCATGCCAATTCGTTTGCGCATCTCATAGACATCGACATTGGCTTGATTGACATCCACCCCTTTATACATAATTTTCCCTGTCACTTTGGTATTAGCAATACCATCATTCATACGATTTAAAGAACGTAAGTAAGTTGATTTACCACAACCAGAAGGGCCAATTAAAGCTGTAATTTTATTTTTTTCAAACTCTAAATCAACACCTTTTATGGCTTCATTTTGGCCATACCAAACATGTAAATCATCTGTATACAAAGCTTTTTCTTGGTTTTTGTTTAAGGTAATAATATGACGATCTTCTAAATTATAAGCACTCATAGCGATTCTCCTTGTTTAAAATGTAAGGAATTTTCTGTCTTGTTGTAAAAGAGTACAACCTTTTATGCAGAAGTCATTTTTTTATATAGACGCTTACCAGCTGCACGGGCGCCAAAGTTAAAGATTAAAACTGCAATAATCAGAACGGCAGAAGCGCCGGCAGAAACCGCCGCACCATCTGGCATTGTACCTTCTGTATTAATTTTCCAAATATGCACTGCCAATGTTTCTGCTTGACGAAAAATACTAATCGGACTTGAAACACTTAATGGATTCCAGTTGGTAAAATCCAAAGCTGGAGCACTTTGGCCGGCAGTATAAATCAAAGCCGCAGCTTCCCCAAAGATACGACCAGAACTTAAAATTACACCAGTCAAAATTCCGGGTGTCGCTTCAGGTACCACAATCCGAGTCACTGTTTCCCAACGCGACAATCCTAATGCCAGGCCTGCCTCTCTTTGCGTATAATGAACTGCTTGTAAAGACTCTTCAACGTTACGCGTTAAAAGTGGCAAGTTAAAAAACGTCAATGCCAAAGCCCCTGATAAGATGGAAAAGCCATATTCAAACTGAATTACAAAAACTAAGAAACCAAATAAACCGACCACAACTGATGGTAGTGAACTTAAAATTTCAATTGAAGTACGAATGACATCTGTTATCCAATTTTTTCTTGCGTACTCAGATAAATAAATACCCGCTCCCAATGAAAGAGGAAAACTAATTAACATTGTAATAAAAAGTAAATAAAAAGAGTTGAACAGTTGAATACCAATCCCACCCCCTACTTGATACGCTTTAGAAGGTTGGGTTAAAAAGCTCCATGAGATGTGTGGCACACCGCGAACTAAAATATACAGAAGTAAGGAAGCTAAAATCAAAACGATGATGCCAGAAATTGCATATAAGATACCTGTTGCGATTTTATCTGCACGTTTTGCATTCATTATTTCAAAGCTCCTTTCTTACCAATTAAACGAATAACAATATTAAAGACTAATGACATTAACAATAGGATTAGTGCTAATGACCATAATACGTTATTTTCTACTGTGCCCATAATAGTATTTCCAATTCCCATCGTCAAAATAGAAGTCAATGTCGAGGCTGGTGTAACCAAACTATTTGGCATTAAAGCAGCATTCCCAATCACCATTTGAATGGCTAATGCTTCGCCAAACGCCCGTGCCATTCCAAAAACAACGGCGGTCAAAATTCCTGGTACAGCTGCTCGCAGTACAACTTTATAAATAGTTTGCCAGCGGGTAGCCCCCAAAGCTAAAGAAGCTTCCCGATAATGTCGGGGCACAGCTTTTAAAGCATCCACCGTCATTGTAGTGACAGTAGGCAAAATCATAATGAATAAGACAAATGTTCCAGCTAAAATCCCAAAACCGGTGCCGCCAAAAACAGAACGAACAGCAGGTACAATAACCGATAGTCCAATAAAACCATACACCACTGAAGGAATTCCGACGAGTAATTCAATAACCGGTTGCAAGATTTTTTGTCCTTGCTTAGGTGAAATTTCAGTCATAAAAACCGCGGCACCAATTGCAAATGGCGTTGCCACAATAGCAGATAAAAAAGTAACGATAAAAGAGCCCGCAATCATCGGCAGTGCTCCAACCATTGGTTTACCATCTGCACCTAATTGACTTGGATTCCATTCTGTTCCAAATAAAAAATCAAATACATTAATTTTGTCCGTGAAAAAAGTAGCCAAACCCTTACTTGCAACAAAATAGAAAATGGATAAAACTACTAACACAATTAGGGCAATACACAAAAAACTAATTATTTTCCCTCGCGTTTCCATTTTGGCCCGCTTCGATTTGGTTAACAAAGCTTTTTTTACATCTTCCAAAAAGAATTCCCCCTTAGTATTTCAAGTGCTGTGCACATTTATTTTTTGTTAGAGGTTTGTGACATACTCCCATACTTTTACAGTTTACCGCGTCAAAGTCAATTTGCTTTTAACTTATTGTAAATTTTGTGTAAACTTTGTAGTTTCGTTTCTTCTGTTGAAAAAAAAATCATAACATTCGTTGATTCTCACACAAAAATGTATCATGGCGTGCCAAAAAATGCATAACTAGCTGAATTTTCGTCTTTTTGAATTGAAAAAAGCATTTTACCTTGATAAGGTAAAATGCTCTTCTTATTAATTAATAACGTTACCTTCCCAGTCCCGTTCGACTTTCATTCCCGAAACTGGAATATAGCCTAATTTTCCGACAATATTTTTTTGAATATCAGCAGATAAAATATAGTCTAAAAAATCACTAGTTAACTTGGTTGGTTTTCCTTTAGTATACATGTGTTCATACGCCCAGATCTTCCAATCATTGGTCGTAACATTTTCATCTGTTGGCAGTACACCATCAATTTTTAACGTTGCTACCGCTTTACTCACATAAGAAAAGGCAACATAACTGATAGCTCCAGGAGTATCCGCCACAATTTGACGTACCATCCCACTAGAGTCTTGTTCTTGCGCACGAATAGCAGTCTTGCCATCCAACACCCATTTCTCAAAAGTTCCTCGCGTCCCACTGCCAGCAGCACGATTCAAAATGACAATTTCTTGATTTTTGCCTCCAACTTTTTGCCAGTTGGTAATTTTACCCAAAAAGATATCCCGCAATTGGGCCATCGTTAACTCTGTCACACCCACACCCTTGTTAACAATTGGTGTAATACCCACAACGGCAACTTTGTGGTCAACGAGTTGGTCAGCTTTAATTCCCGTCTTTTCTTCAGCAAACAAATCAGAGTTACCAATCTCAACAGCGCCGGATTGGACTTGGCTTAAGCCGGTTCCGCTGCCGCCGCCTTGGACATTAACGAATTTACCCGGATATTTGTTTTGATATTCTTCTGCTACAGTTTCTACTAAAGGTTGTAAAGCTGAAGAACCTACAGCTGTAATCGATTCGCCACGATCAATCCATTTGGCACAGCCCGTTAAACCTAATAATAGACCGCAAGATGCTACAAATAATAATGCTTTTTTCATCATCTGCTCCTTATCATTTCTGCTTTTACAGTTTTCAAATTACTTGAATGATTTCCATACATAGTCCATATTTTAACATTAAGTGACAATGATTTAAAAGAAAAAATACGTTTCAAATTGGGTAAGGATTACAATAATACTATTCAGTTATTTTTTCCTATGCTATACTTGTTTGTGAAAAGTGTCATTTACTATTCAATTTTTTCTTACTTCCCCAAAAGAAGAAATACCCCAAATTGAGTTTTAACATCACTTTTCGCCATTTCGATAGCATTCTCCCCATATGCTAGGAAATGAAAACGAAGACTGGCAAATCGCCAGTCTTTTTTTATAGATAAATAGATTATATAATTTTAGGAAAGAAGAAGGCTGTTATATCAAATTTCTTGGTGCCAAGCTTTAAGAACGAACTCGCTAGGGCAATAAGTTGAAATTTCAAGAAATTTGGAAAAGCAATTTTTTAAAATTCTATCTTATTACTTGAGGTCAAAGAAGTCCGTTTCTTTTTCTTATAATAGTGGCGAAATCAGACGCGCTAAACCTTCTTTAAATTTAATAACCACACTACGCTGGTTATATAATTCTTTTGTAACACGTTTTGATTTTAACGAATCTTGATAAAAAGCTTGGCGGACCTTGGCAGCCATTTTTTCATCATACAACAAAGCGTTAACTTCAAAATCCAAACGAAAAGAACGAACATCAATATTAGCAGATCCCACTGAAACAATACCACCATCGATAATCATAGTTTTAGCATGCATAAATCCATTTTCATAAGTTTCAATTACTGCGCCATATTCCAATAGTTCAGCTGCAAACGAATAGGTTGCCCAATATACAAGCGGATGATCGGGCTTATTCGGAATTTGAATTTGCACGTGAACACCGGATAATAAAGCTAATTTTAAAGCTTCATGAATCGATTCATCGGGAATATAATACGGCGTTTGAATCAAAATTTCTTTTTTTGCCATACCAATCATTTTTAAATAAGTCATTTTGATTTCTTCATATTCCGAGTCGGGACCACTAGTAACAATTTGAATAGGAATTTTACCAGGAGACGTGATGGGAGGAAAATAATCTTCTGCAAAAAGCACTTCATTTTTATGCTGTGAATTCCAATCCATTAGAAATCGGTTTTGCAACGAGTAGACAGCAGGGCCAAAAATACGCAGATGGTTATCGCGCCAATAACCAAATTTTTTGATAATCCCCAAATACTCGTCTCCGACATTAAAACCACCTGTGTAGCCAATTTCACCGTCAATCACTACTATTTTACGATGATTGCGATAATTGATACGAGGATTAATGTATGGTACAAAAAGTGGGAAAAATAAAGAAACGTCACCGCCAGCTTCTTTTAATTCACTAAAAAAATTCAGGCTAACTTGAGTAGAACCCCAGGCATCTAATAACACCCGGACCTTCACCCCACGTTTTGCTGCTTTGATTAAAGCATCTCTTACTTCTACACCCAAGTTATCGCTACGATAAATATAATATTGCATATGAATATGATTTTTTGCAGCATCAATATCTTGTATTAAACGATCAAATTTTTTACGTCCATCCGTAAATAACTCCACATCGTTTTCAGTAGTATACAAGGAACGCTCAAATACTGTTAGCATATAAACAATTTGTTTGACATCTACTTGGGCTGTATTCGGATGCGGAAACAAGTTGCGCATCAAAGCTTGGCGTTGCTCTTCAATTTCAACGTTCATCCCGACTTTACCTTGCATTTTCAAATCAAAGATTTTTTCCTTTGAAATTCCCCGCCCGAAGAATATATATAAAATAAAACCTAAAACTGGAATGAACATCAACACTAAAAGCCATGCCCAAGTTTGTGCAGTTTCTTTTCGTTCACGAAAAATGATAATAAAAGACAAAAGCATATTGGCAATTACTAAAATTGTCGACATGTTTTGCATAAGATAATCCAACACCTTTTTTCTCCTTACTTCATTTAAATTCTCCTTATAAAGGATAGCTGACTTAACAAACAAAGTAAAGAACAACACGAGGCTGACTTATTTTGCATGATAAACTACTAATGCTTTGCGCCAAGTTTTTACAGGCTTCATACATCGGCGAAAAGAAAATTTTAAGAGATGATCCCTTAGTTTACTTAAACATTCGTCTTACCATTGAAAACTTTAGAAAACAAAAAAAAACGACTGGCTTTTGCCAATCGTTAAAATACTTTTTTAAACTTTCAAGAAACGGCGCATCGACATTACGGATCCGATAGAGCCAATCACAACACCTACGACAACCATTAAAAGACAAATTTGCCAAGTAAAAGTGTCAGGTGCTAATAAACTATAATTGGAACGCAATAGCGAGGGGTTAACCCAACGATAGACTTGATTATAACCAAACACCATAATTAATACAGGCACGATTGAACCAAGCAAACCAATCCAGCCACCTTCTAAAAAGAAAGGCCAACGAATATAGCCATTTTTAGCACCCACTAAGCGCATGATTTGAATTTCTCTTTGTCGTGATAAAATCGTAATTCGAATCGTATTTGAAATTAAAAACATGGCAACAAAGACTAAAAGAACGGCTGCTGCTAAGCCCCACGTCTTCACTGCATCAGCAATTTTAAAGATACGATCTGAGTTTGTGCCACCGTAATCGGCTCTAAAAACGTTACTCAACTCGCCGGCTTGTTTGGAAATAGTTTTTGTATATTTAGGATTTTCTGCACTAACAACATAAACATCATAAAGAGGATTACTATCTCCTTCAAATTGTTGCCAAGCATCTCCCATTGCATCCTGAATTTTTTTCAATTCATCTGCTTTACTAGAAAAATGAACCCCTTTAACATGATCCAAATCTTCTAATTCTGTCTTTAATTTATCCATATCTGCCTGTTTTGTCCCAATATCAACAAAGACAGATACATCAACATTTTTTTCAATATCTTGTGCTAATTTAGTAGCATTCATAATAACACCCATGAAAATCCCTACTAAGGTTAACGTAATTGTAACTGCACTGACAGACGCAATCGTCATCCAGCCATTACGTTTTAAACTCTTAATACTTTCCAATAAATGGCGGAAAAAAGTTCTAATCATCGTAGCCATATTCTCCTTCCGCTTGGTCGCGAATAATACGACCATTTTCAATAGCAATAACCCGATGTCTAATGGTATTTACAATCGTACTATTATGGGTTGCCATTACAATTGTAGTTCCTTGACCATTAATCCGATCCAATAATTTCATGATTTCCCATGAATTTTCAGGATCTAAGTTACCCGTTGGTTCATCAGCGATCAATACTTTAGGCGTATTCACAATAGCCCGGGCAATTGAAACACGTTGTTGTTCCCCACCGGATAATTCACTTGGGAAAACGCGCACTTTATGTTTTAAACCAACTAAATCTAAAACTTCCATCACGCGTTTTTTTATGTCTCGAGGTTTACGACCGATTACTTGCATAGCATAAGCAACATTTTCGTAAACTGTCTTTTTCGGTAATAATTTGTAATCTTGGAAAACAACGCCAATTTCACGGCGCAATAATGGTATTTCTTTGTTTTTGATTTTTAATAAATCATAACCAGCGACATTTAAAACGCCTTTGGTAGCTTTTTCTTCTCGATACATCAATTTAATAAAGGTTGATTTGCCTGCGCCGGAAGGACCGACCACATACACAAATTCCCCCTGATCAATATCGATGGTGATATTACGGATGGCAGTTGTACCATTAGAGTACTTCTTCATTACATCCTTCATTTCAATCATGGCTATCTCTCCATCTCATTTTTTTCATACCCGCTCATTATACCATGTCAATATTGCAGTAATCTTTCACAAGTTTACATTTTGATTTCATTTAAAAGAAAATTATTGTTCCTCTTGGCGCAACTTCATTTTTAAAAATGCATCAATAAAACCATCTAGGTCCCCATCCATTACAGCTGTAACGTTTCCAGTTTCATAATTACTGCGATGATCTTTGACCATAGAATAAGGATGGAAAACATAAGAACGAATTTGAGAACCCCACCCAATTTCCAAGTGTTCTCCTCTTAGCGCTGCAGCTTCTTGTTCTTTTTTTTCTACTTCCAATTGATATAACTTCGCTTTTAACATCCCCATCGCTTGCTCCCTGTTTTTCAATTGGGAACGTTGCGCTTGGCTGGCTACTACCACCCCGGTAGGAATATGCGTAATGCGGACTGCCGATTCAGTTTTATTAATATGTTGTCCGCCAGCACCACTCGCACGATACGTATCAACTTTTAAATCATCAGAATTAATTGCAATATCAATTGTCTCGTCTAATTCCGGCATTACATCGACAGAGCAAAAAGAAGTATGGCGTCTAGCGTTGGAATCAAACGGTGAAATACGAACTAAACGATGAACGCCACGTTCAGATTTTAAATAACCAAAAGCGTTATGCCCTTTAATTAAAAGGGTTACACTTTTAATGCCCGCTTCATCGCCTGCTTGGTAATCCAAGGTTTCTACTTGATAACCATGTTTTTCTGCCCAACGAGTATACATCCGTAAAAGCATGCTGCCCCAATCTTGGGATTCTGTGCCCCCGGCACCAGGATGCAGTTCCAAAATAGCGTTATTATGGTCATAAGGTTCATCTAATAGTAATGAAAGTTCATATGCCTGCAATTTTTCTTTTAATATAGGTAATCGCGATTCAAGTTCCGCAGTCATTTCTAAATCAGATTCTTCTTCTAACATTTCTACCATCACGGATAATTCTTCTTCTTCTTCTGCCAATTGATTAAATTGGTCATAGGTGGCTTTATTGGCATTGTTTTCATTAATTAATTTTTGCGCATTTTGACTATCATCCCAAAAACCTGGTTCCGCCATTTGATGCTCCGCTTGAGCAATCGCCTCTTCTAATTCATCTAAGTCAAAGAGACCTCCTAAAAGATTGAATTTGTGCTTTCATGGCACTTAACTGTTGTTTCATTTCATTTAATTCCATTAACAATTCCTCCTGTAAAAAAGACCATTTTACTTTTATATCATTATACTATGCCAGCATAATTTATCGTTTCTATCATAACCAAAAGATAAGGCTGGTACAAGTCGCGTACCAGCCTTATTTCATTGCATCTTTAAACTATGCGTTTTTGCCATGGCAATTTTTGTATTTTTTGCCACTCCCGCAAGGACATGGATCATTACGTCCCACTTTTTTTACTTGTTGCGGTTTTTGTGGCTGTACCTCTTCTTGTTCTGCCTGTCCTTGTGCTACTTGTTCTCGTTGGACATTTTGGCGAATCTCAGCTTTCATAAATAGACGAGTAACTTCATATTCAATTGCGCCTACCATATCTTCAAACATCGTATAGCCTTCTGTTTGATATTCTACTAATGGATTATTTTGCCCATAAGCCCGCAATCCAATTGATTGACGTAATTGATCCATTGCATCAATATGATCGGTCCATTTAGAGTCCACCACACGTAAAATGACAACTTTTTCAAATTCAAGTAACTGTTCTTGGCTGTTTAATTGTTCTTTCTTTTGATCAAAGATAACTTGTGCTTTATCCATTAAGAAAGTTTTCATTTCTTCTGGTGTTTTATTTTCCAAATCTGCAACAGAAATACTATCTTCATGCACAATAGCATTGCCAGCAAAGTCAACGATACCATCAAGGTTCCATTGGCTCTTATCTTCAATTTGCGTATGGGCGTCGACGACCCGGCTAATTGTGCGTTTCACCATGTTCATCAAAGTTTGGGATAAATCATTTTCTTCCATGATCACTTCTTGGCGTTGACCATAGATAACTTCTCGTTGTTCCCGCATCACGTCGTCATACTGTAAAACATTTTTACGCGTGTCATAGTTATTACCTTCCACTCGTTTTTGTGCTGACTCAACTTGCTTGGTTAGCATTTTACTTTGAATTACTTGGTCTTCTTCGTCCAAGTTCATCCGCTCCATAAAAGCTTTAATACGTTCAGAACCAAAACGTTTCATCAAGTCGTCTTCTAAGGACAAATAAAATTGTGAAACCCCAGGATCACCTTGACGACCAGAACGACCACGCAACTGGTTATCAATCCGGCGTGATTCATGCCGTTCTGTCCCAATTACAGCCAAGCCGCCCAGTTCAGCAACGCCCAAACCTAATTTAATATCGGTACCACGCCCCGCCATATTGGTAGCGATTGTTACTGCACCTTTTTGGCCGGCGTTTAAAATAATTTCAGCTTCCTTAAAGTGATTTTTGGCATTTAAAACTTCATGCGGCACTTTTTCTTTATCCAACATATTGGACAACAATTCCGAAGTTTCAACTGCAACTGTCCCCACCAAGACAGGCTGTCCTTTGCGATAACGTTCTTTGATGTCTTTTACAACCGCATGAAACTTACTATTTAGATTTGGATATAACAAATCAGCGCGGTCATCCCGTACAACAGGTTGGTTAGTTGGAATTTGGATAACCTGCATGTTGTAGATTTCACGGAATTCTTCTTCTTCTGTTTTAGCCGTACCGGTCATCCCAGCTAATTTTTTATACATCCGGAAATAGTTTTGGAAGGTAATCGTTGCCATTGTTTTTGTTTCATCTTCAATTTCAACGCCTTCTTTTGCTTCAATCGCTTGATGCAAGCCATCAGAATAACGACGGCCGTCCATAATACGACCAGTAAATTGATCGACGATTAAAACTTTTCCTTCTTGTACTACATAGTCAAAGTCGCGAATCATAATATAGTTTGCGCGTAACGCATTATCCAAGTGGTGGGTTAAAGCCGTATTTTCAATATCATACAGATTTTTTAACCCAAAGTTTTCTTCTGCTTTTTCAATCCCAGCTTCAGTTAACCCAATCGTCTTGGATTGAATATCGATTTTATAATCTTCCTCTTCTTTTAAACGTTTAATAAAATTGTCTGCCCGCGTGTAAAGAGCAGTTGATTTTTCCGCCTGTCCAGAAATGATTAATGGTGTTCTGGCTTCATCCACTAAAATCGAGTCCACTTCATCGACAACGGCATAATTCAAAGGACGTTGTACCATTTGATTGCGATAAACAACCATATTGTCCCGCAAATAATCAAAACCTAATTCATTATTCGTCGAATAGGTAATATCGCAAGCATAAGCGACACGTTTTTCTTCAGGTGTTTTAGAGTTGATATTCAAACCAACTGTCATACCTAGAAAATTATACAATTCACCCATTTCTTGTGAGTCACGAGTCGCTAAGTATTCATTGACGGTTACAACATGTACCCCTTCGCCACTTAAGGCATTTAAGTAAACGGGCATTGTGGCAGTCAAAGTTTTCCCTTCACCTGTCCGCATTTCTGAAATATTCCCGTCATGTAAAACAATCCCACCCATTAGTTGGACGTGGTAAGGATATAAACCTAAAACGCGTTTGGCTGCTTCTCGCACCACTGCGAACGCTTCAGGCAAAAGCTGATCAAGGGTTTCCCCTTTTTGATAGCGGGCACGAAATTCATCGGTTTTTTCTTTTAACTGAGCGTCAGATAAAGCGGACATTTGGTCAGCAAATGTTTCCACTTCGTTTGCAATTTTATCCAACCGTTTTAATTCTTTTTTATCATTTTCAATTAACTTTCGTATAAAGTTGGCCATTAGTGAATAATTCCCCTTCTTTGCATCAATTCTCGTTTCAAATTAGAAACTCTCCCGTATATTTTAGCATTAAGTTGAAACAAATGAAATACTTAGCATTAGAAACAAGAAGCTTTACTCTAATTTCATATTTATTCTTTTAAGCTATCTCTTCCACTGTGATCTCAAGATGACGCTATAAGATCCTCATCTAGTTTCACCAGAAGAATATGGAAAGTCTTATTTACTTTCTGATTTTTTCAATGATTATTTAAAAAAAGTAGTAATAGGCATTATAATAAGGAAAAAGGAGAAGATGATCCTATGATTGAAAAGTTTTATACTATTTTAACATTTTGCGGTGTGTGGTTACTCTATATTTTTCCTTTGTATCAAGGGGCGTTAGAACTGACTGAACCCAATCGGCTATTAAAAAAATTTCAAAAAACTGGCGACCATTATCCAAAAATATCTCCTTGGTATTGGCTAATACCACCATTAAAGATTCAAAAAGAAAAAAATCGCGGTATTAAAATTTTACGTCATAATATCAAAAATGAAAAAGAAATGGACCGGCTTTATCGTTATTTCAATAAAGCAGTTGCTTGGTATTATATCGCTATTGCTGGTGTACTAAATGGCATCGTGGCAACCCATGAATTTTTTACTGTCTTTTTTCAAAACAAGTATTTTCTTGGCATGATAAGTGTAGACATCTTGCTAATTATAGCGGGCTTTTACCATGTGCACTATCGACTCAAAAATACACGTAAAAAACGGCTGATGAAAAAAATTTTCACCAATGATAAATATCGCGATTTCTAAACCACTTCACATAGACTAACTTCTTTCATAGAAAAAAGAGCGTTCAAAATAAAAAAGCCAGACAGCAACGCTGTCTGGCTAAGACTCTTATTAGTTTGTTTCAATTAAACCATATTTACCATCTTTTCGGCGGTAAACGATGCTTGTGCCGTTGGTTTCGGCATCTTCAAAAATAAAGAAGTTATGACCTAACATATTCATTTGTAAAACAGCTTCTTCGCTATCCATTGGTTTTAAGGATAAGCGTTTTGTCCGAACGATATCTAACGCTGCTTCTGTTTCATCGTCTCCTGCTTCATTGTTAAACAAAACAGCGGCTTCTGCTGTCGGTACTGCTGTTTCGCGTGATTTGCGATTAATTTTTGTCTTGAATTTGCGAATTTGACGTTCTAATTTATCAACGACCAAATCAATACTTGCATATAAATCTGGTGAAGTTTCTTCTGCGCGCAATACCAAATATGGTAGTGGGATTGTCACTTCCACTTTCGCTGTTTTTTCCGTATAGACTTTTAAATTCACATGAGCCGTTGCATCAGGCGCGTCAGTAAAGTAACGCTCTAATTTTCCGACTTTTTTTTCTACATAATCGCGAATAGCTTCGGTAACTTCAATATTTTCTCCGCGTACATTGTATCTAAACATAACAATTGCCCCTTTCGTCTACCACTAAAGAAGGTAAAAGGACCACTCTTTTGCCTTCTTCTTACTATTATTATAGCGAACTCTAACCTATTTGCAAAGTTAAACGCTAACAAATTCATGAATTTCTCAAAACTTTAAAAGGCCTGTATTTTCCTACATTAACGTGCTAATGTAAAAGTCGCTACCTCTTTTGCACCAAGTTGATACAAGAGTTCTACCCCATGATAAATCGTCCTGCCGGTGGTATATACATCATCAACCAATAAAATTTTTCTTCCAGTAATGTTACATGCTGAGCGAGCTATATAGGGTTGCTGCAGAGCCAAACGTTCCTGCCGGTTTTTGAGCGCTTGTGGATTATCGTGCTGTTTTCGAATTAATAAATTTTCGTAAGAAATGTTGGCCGATTTTAGCAATGATTCCACTTGATTAAATCCGCGTTCTTTTTGACGTTCTTCGGATAAAGGAAGCGGTACAATAATGAAACCACGATATTTTTTTAACTTTTGTCTTATTGGTTGGATAAAGGTCGTACATAACTTATAGTCACCGCCAAACTTATAACGATACAGCCAATCTTGAAACGCTTCATTATAACAATAAAGCGCTTGATGTTGCACAGTAAACGCGGGATAAATTTGTCGCCATTGCTGACAATCGCGACAAAGGTCAGGGCAATTCGGTCGCATGCATCCACTACAAGCACTTTTTTTTTCAATTTTTTCAAAGGCGAGCTGACAAGTCTCACAGATTTCCCACTCAGGAATTAACCAGGGCAATATTATTTCATGGATTAAAAGATTTCGTCTGATTTTTTGACCACAATTACTACACTTCATCAATTAGTCCTGCCGCTTGTGCTTGTCGATTCAGCGCTTTAATATCGCTGAGTGCTTTTTTCAATTCTGGGGTCATTTGAGTAAAACAAAAGACGACTTCACTTTGAGAAAAATTACCTTTGCGATCAGCTCTTCCTGCAATTTGTAATAAGGTCGCCTTAGTAAAAACACGGTGATCGGCAGCGAAAACTAAAACCGAAACATTGGCAAAAGTGACACCTCGTTCCATTACTGTGGAACAACAAAAAATTTGAAATTTATTTTGACGCATACCCATTACTTTTTCATGCCGTTCCTGGTCTGTGGCATGAACACTGGCAACAGTTGTTTCCCCAAATTCATGCTTGAGAAATTTTTCCATGGTAATTACCTGACTAACAGTGGCACAAAATAAAAGCAAATGATTTTTCTGCAATAAGGCATTTACCAAGTTCAAAAACTTTTTTTTCGCGCCAAAAGATAATGGTAAATTCTGTTTTTTTAGCCGGACTAGTTGTGGTACTGGCAATTTACGTCGATGATAACGAGCGGGCAAACAAAATAGACTTTCATTTTGTTGTGCCGTTCTAATTTCGCTTTCACTAGGTGTTGCACTTAAAAAAACTTTACATCCGGTTTGATGTAAAGCATTTGCCACAGCAAAATGTAATGTTTCATCATAAACATAAGGAAAAGCATCAATTTCATCAACAATTATCAAATGAAAGGCTTCTTTAAAATATAATAATTGGTGGGTGGTACAAACTAAAAGAGGCGTAGGTTGATAGGGTTTGGCGCCATAATGCCGCAAGCCTATGTTCACTTCAGGAAAAACTGCCTGCAGACGCGGCCAAATTTCACAACAGACATCAACCCGCGGGCTACAAAAAGCAATATTTAGACCGGTTGTTAAACAAAGATGAATCAATGAAAAAAGCATTTCTGTTTTTCCAGCGCCCGTTACCGCATAAATCAAGCTGTCTTTTTTATTAAGAAAATTTTGAATTATACTTTGGCTAATTTTCTGTTGGGCTGGTGTTAATTCACCTGTAAAACAAAACGTAGTTTTTCTTTTTACAGGGTCTTTTAATGGCTTTGTCGCTAAGTAATGAGACGAAGTTATTCGTCCAAGGCCCAGACATTCCCTACAATAATACCTTCCGTCTGGTAAAAGATTTTCCCTTAGTAAAGAATGGGTATTGCAACGCCGACAACGAAATGATTTTTCTTTTATTTCTAGAGCTTTTTGCGCGATTAAATCGGATTGGCCAGCTAATTCATCTTTTGTTACAACGTATTGACATCCTGGATAAAAAACCATATTCATCACCTCAAAATAAAGTACGCAAAAAAAGATACTTCGATTTAATTTTACATACCTTTGCTTTAACCCGAGTTGATGATAAACGGCTTTTCCGTCACTATAGCTTAAATAAAAAAGCGGAAGTCAAAAGACTTCCGCAGCCATGGATATTATCTTATTTGTTTTCAATCAATGCCATTGCTTGTTTCAAAACATTATCGCCATTCATCATGCCATAATCAGCCATGTTAATAACCTCTAATGGAATTCCTTTGGGCGCCAATCTTTTTTCAAAATCAGCTTTCATAAAGCGGACTTGGGGTCCTAGTAATAAAACATCCACCGGTTTACTTTCTAAAGAATTATCCGCCTCAGAAGCAGATACTGCAAACACATCGGCCTCTACTCCTTGTGCTTCAGCCGCCTTTTGCATCTTCGTAACTAATAAACTGGTACTCATTCCAGCAGAACAAACCAACATAATGGTTTTTTTAGCCATTTTATTTCCTCCTTCAGTCATCCTTTAAGATTTTGCTTATATTAATTATAAGATAACAGCTTGTTTTGTCAACGCTTACTACTTATCGTTTCCTAATAGCCACTTTGCTTTCACAAGTTTATTAAAAACGCTATATTCCTTATGAAGATTAACATACACTACTTCATAACCCGCATTTAACCAAGCATAGGCACCTTTTTCTGGGTGATGATAATCGTTGGCCCACCATTCCTTTGTTTTACGAGCACTTTTGGGCAGCCCTGTAGCTGGAAATAACAATTCATCAAACTGCGTAAAAGTTAATGTTACTTGAGATCCCCCGTTTGTTTTTAAATAATGCGTAATAACGTCATATTTTCGTGTCATGATAATCACCTCTTCTAATTATCGCTTAAATGAAGTAAAAAGTGCAACCATTAGCTATTTGCAACTTCCCATCATTTTTTCTATACTAATGGGTAATGAAAACATAAGGAGTAATTTTATGATTGATCATTACGTCACCATTCAAAAAGACGGCGTCGCAGAAATCGAGATTAAAAAATCTCGTTTTATCTGTACACTAAAGCGCGTTACAACTGAAACTGAAGCGAAAGAATTTATTCAAAGTATTAAAAAGAAGCATCATAAAGCCACCCATAATTGTAGTGCTTTTGTTATTGGGGAAAAAAGTGAAATTAAACGCAGCAGCGACGATGGTGAGCCCAGCGGAACTGCAGGCATTCCGATGCTGGAAGTATTAGTAAAAAAAGATTTAATGAATGTTGCTGCTGTTGTCACTCGTTATTTTGGGGGCATTAAATTAGGCTCTGGGGGCTTGATTCGTGCCTATTCTCACGCTGTTTCCCATGCAATTGACGAAATTGGAATAGTAGAAGGTAAACTACAGCAAGAAGTTTTCGTGACAATCGCCTATCCATTATTTGATAAATTACAAAATTACTTAGAAAATCAACAAGTTGCGATTAAAGATACGTATTTTACTGCCGAAGTTGTTGTGACTTGCATGATTGATGAAAACAATTTATCAATTTTTGAAAAAAATATTACTGAGCGCTTAAATGGTCAGGTAACATTTTCTCATGGTGAAAAAAGCTACCACGAAATTTTAGTATCACAATAAAAAAATGGTTTATGCTCAAAAATGCTCTATTTTTTAGAGTGTCTTTGAAATCATAAACCAATTTTTTATTTTTCTAAATAAAATTCAAAACGATTACCGACATACTGCGTCCGCACATATTCAAAAGGTGCGCCATCTTCTAGATAAGAGATTTGACGCATCCGTAAAATCGCATCTCCCCGTTTAATTTTTAAAAATTCGGCAATTTGTTCAGATGCTAACATAGCAGAAATAGTTTGGTTAGCGCCGCCAATTTTCAATCCGCCTTTTTCTTCTAACGTTTTATAAAAAGATGTGGTGATTTCTGCTTTACTATAGTCTTTAATTAAGTGTTCCGGAATACTTGCCACTTCAAAACAAATTGGCACACCATCAGCAAAGCGAATGCGCTCCATTCGCAAAATACCTTCTTCCGGAGCCAATTTCAATTTTTCCATTTCAGAAGAACTCGGTGCTGTCATGAAATAAGAAACTACTTTACTAGAAGGTTCTCTTCCTTGTGATAACATAATTTCTGTAAAGCTTGTTGTGCCGGTCATTTTTTCTTGTACTTTTTGACGAGCTACATAAGTTCCAGAGCCGATTTTTCTTTCCAAAATTCCCTCATCTGCCAAAGTTTGGATTGCCTGTCTTAATGTCATCCGACTCACACTAAATTGTGTTGCCAATTCTCTTTCAGAGGGCAATCGATCACCGATTTGCCAGCCACCCTTTTCAATTTTAGCTTTAATTTGATCATGAATCTGAATATAGATTGGTAAACTATCAGACATTATTTATTTCTCCTTCAATTAAGATAATATTTAGAATAAATTTTCTCACCCAAATCGTATCATCATTATAACTGGTATATACCTAATTGGCAAATTTTCTCGTTCCATTCTTTTATTAAGACATCAAAAGAAGCCTTGAAATAAACTTTTTTTCAAGGCTTCCAAATTTTTTTTATCGCAAAGAAATAATTTGGTACAGATAGTTTTACTTCAGTTATACAGAAATTTTCTCTTCAGTCAGCATTTTATTGGCCGTTGCCATCATTAAACGAATTCGGTTTAATTGATTTACTAAAGATACTCCTGGATCGTAATCAATAGCGGCAATATTGGCTTTTGGATATTGATGACGCAATTCTTTAATCACGCCTTTACCAACTACGTGATTTGGCAGACAGCCAAAAGGTTGCATACAAACAATATTGTTCACACCCGTTTTTAGCAACTCAATCATTTCCCCTGTTAAAAACCAGCCCTCTCCTGTATGGTTGCCAATGGATAAGATTTTACTAGCATCTTCTGCTAAATCATAAATAGATTGAATGCCATCAAAACGCTTCGATGCACGTAATGTTTTATCCATCGGTCTTTCAACCATTTCGATTAAGCGAATACCAAATTCTGCTAAGACTTTGCCTTTTTTAGCCATTCCTAAGTTTTCATACTTCCAGATCTGATTGTATAATGAATAGTTCATAAAGCCGATAATATCTGGTACTACTGCTTCAGCACCTTCTTCTTCTAATAAACGCACGATATCATTATTAGCAGTCGGCGAATACTTGACTAAGATTTCTCCTACCACGCCAACTTTTGGTTTAATCACATCCGATAATGGAACCGTATCAAAATCGGCAATAATTTTTTTCATATTACGATTAAACTGAGTTAATGAGCCATTTCGAACATTTTTAGCCACTTTTTTCAGCCAATCGGCATGCATTTGATCAATTTGACCTTTTTCTAACTCATAAGGACGGGTACGATAGACGACGCGTTCAAATAAATCACCGTATAAAAAGGCGACAACAACGCGTTTTAACATTGGTAAAGTAAACTTAAAGCCTGGATTGGATTCTACCCCTTTATTTCCCATGGAAACAGAAACGACGGGAACTTGCGAAAATCCTGCATCATTTAGCGCTTTTCGCAATAACGGAATATAGTTCGTTGCCCGACAACCGCCACCAGTTTGGGTCATCATCACACTAGTATTTGCTAAATCATATTTGCCACTTTCCAGCGCTTCAACTAATTGACCAATGGAGATAATTGCTGGATAACATGCATCATTATTGACGTATTTCAAACCAACATTTACCGCATCTTTATCTTCTGCTGGTAAACACACTACATTGTATCCGGATGCTTTTAATGCTTCATCTACTAATCCATCTTGGTGGATAGGGCTGAGCATTGGCAATAACAAAGTATGTTTTTTGCGCATATCTTTGGTAAAAACAATTTTTTCAGGTTCATCATATTTTTTAGTAGGTGTGAAATCTTGTTTATCCCGTTCTTTGACAGCTGCTTTTAAGGAACGTAAGCGAATCCGAATTGCTCCTAAATTAGAGCCTTCATCAATTTTTAGCACAGTATAAATTTTGCCATACTGATCCATAATTTCTTCAACTTGGTCAGTTGTAACGGCATCTAAACCACAGCCAAAAGAATTGAGTTGCACCAACTCAAGATTTTTAGACTTCGCTACAACTCGTGCTGCAGCATAAAGGCGTGAATGGTATACCCACTGGTTAACTACTCGTAAGTTGCCAACATCACTTAAGTGGGAAATACTGTCTTCTGTTAACACATGGAAGCCTTCTTGGGTAATTACTTCACTGATACCGTGATTAATTTCGGGATCCAAATGATACGGTCGACCAGAGATAACGATGCCTCGTTCACCTTTAGCTTGTAACATCGCTAACGTTTCCTCACCTTTAGTGCGAATCGCTTGTTTAAAGTTTTCTAACTCTTCAAAACCATGATGAACAGCTGCGGCCATTTCGTCTTGACTAATTCCCAGATCCGCAAAAGTTTTACTCATTACCGCCACAACTGCTTCTTCATTAGCTAAATTCAAGAAAGGATTACGATAATCAACTTTCCCTTCGCGAATATCATCAACATTATTGCGAATCACATCGGGATAGCTTTGGACAATCGGGCAGTTGAAATGATTGTCTGCTTCTGGACTTTCTTGTCGTTCAAAAATAACACCTGGATAAAAAATCAGTGGAACTTCTTGGTCAATCAAAGCTTGAATGTGACCATGGGTAATTTTAGCCGGGTAACAAGCCGTATCACTTGGAATAGTTTCCATCCCTTGTTCATATAAAGCTTTATTAGAGCGCGGAGAAAGTTGAACTCTAAAACCTAAATCAGTAAATAGTGTATGCCACAGAGGGTAATTTTCATACATATTTAAAACCCGCGGAATACCAATCACACCTCTAATCGCATCTTTTTTACGCAATGGCCGATATTTGAAAAGCCGTTTGTATTTATAATCGATTAAATTAACCCGCCGGTCTTCTTTTTTAATTTTGATTTTCGCGCCTCGTTCACAACGATTACCGGTAATAAACTGACGTCCATCTGAAAAAATTGTCACCGTCAACTGACATTTATTTTCACATAAATTACAGTGCGTGAATTCTTTTTCCGCCGTAAAAGTGGCTAATTCTTCGGCATCTAAAATGGTGCTCTCTGCAGCGATATCATAATTTTCCAAAGCGATTAAAGCGGCACCGTATGCTCCCATTAAACCAGCAATAGAAGGACGGACTACTTGACGGCCTGAAATTTCTTCAAAAGCGCGCAACACTGCCTCGTTATAAAAAGTACCCCCTTGGCAAACAATTTTTTCTCCTAATTCTTCCGGCCGGCGAATTTTAATGACTTTATAAATCGCATTTTTAATCACGGAATAAGAAAGGCCGGCTGAGATATCACCCACGCTAGCACCTTCTTTTTGGACCTGTTTTACTTTTGAATTCATAAAGACCGTACAACGAGAACCCAAATCAACCGGTGCTTTTGATTGCGTTGCTGCTAGTGCAAAGTCTTTTACATCATAATTAAGTGATTTGGCAAAGGTTTCGATAAAAGAACCACAGCCAGAAGAACACGCTTCATTTAATTGAATAGATGATAAAACACCGTCTTTAATGGTCATGGCTTTCATATCTTGACCACCAATATCTAAAATGAAATCAACCCCTGGTTGAAAATGATTGGCAGCTTTGTAGTGTGCCATTGTTTCAACTTCACCAATATCGACTTTCAAAGCATTTTTAATTAATTGTTCGCCATAACCTGTTACAGCCGCTTTACCAATAAAAACATCTGCGGGCATTTTTTGATAAAGATCTGCTAATACTGTCATCGTAGTTTCCAATGGCTGGCCTTCATTATTGCCATAAAATGAAAACAAAATCCGGCCAGCATCATCTGTTAAGACAACCTTAGTGGTAGTGGAACCAGCATCAATTCCTAAGAAAGCCACACCGTGATGTTCTTCTAGACGCTTCTCTTCGGCAGTAGCTTGACCGTGACGTTCTCTAAATTCTGTTAACTCTTCGTCACTACTAAATAGTGGTTGTAAAGTATCTGTTGGTTTCAATTGATCTTGTTGGCCATTTTCCAAGCGATACAACAAATCAGTTAAAGTAGTAGCTTCCCCGCTTTCAGCAAATAAAGCCGCCCCCATCGCCACAAATAATTGGGGATTTTCCGGAAAAACAATATCTTCAGCAGCAATATTTAACGTTTCAATAAATCGTTTGCGCAATTCCGACATGAAGTATAGCGGACCACCTAAAAAGGCCACTTTCCCTTTGATTTTACGGCCAGCAGCTAGACCAGCAATCGTCTGGTTGACTACTGCTTGAAAGATACTAGCCGCAATATCAGCCTTATCTGCCCCTTCATTAATTAACGGTTGAACATCTGTTTTGGCAAAAACGCCACAACGCGAAGCAATAGGATAAAGCGTTTGATAGTTTTTGGCTAATTCATTTACGCCATTAGCATCTGTTTTTAAAAGCACCGCCATTTGATCGATAAAAGCACCGGTACCACCGGCACAGCTACCATTCATTCGTTGTTCAAGTGCCCCTTCAAAAAAAGTGATTTTGGCGTCTTCTCCACCTAGTTCAATCACTACATCTGTTTGGGGAATAATGGTCTCCACAGTTTTAGTACAAGCAATTACTTCTTGTACAAAGGGGATTTCTAAAACTTCTGCTAATCCCATTCCTCCAGAGCCTGTGATTTGTAGAGAAACTGGTGTATCTTTAATTACTTCTTTACCTTCTGTTAATATTTTATTTGTTGCTTTTTTCACATCGGAAAAGTGTCGTTCATATTTTGCGAAAATTGTTTCATTTTTTTCATTTAAAATGACTAATTTGACAGTGGTCGAACCTACGTCAATACCCGCTTTTAATTTCATATGGATCATCCTTTTTTATACAACAGTTTGTTGATTAACTTACAACCCGTCTGATATAATACTTATGTCTATTTTAAATTCTTGCTCACTTTTTGACAATACACAAACAAAAGCTGTTTGTGAGATAAACAACAAACTCACGTTTTTTGTTGCGTAACTAGAAAGGAAATTTCGATGAAAAAGATTGACTTGCGGGTGAAACGAACGAATAAAATGATTATTGAAGCGTTTATTCAGTTAGTAGAAAAAAATGGGTTTGAACAAGTCACCGTTCAAGATATTGCCGATGAAGCAATGATTAATCGGGCCACTTTTTATGCTCATTACAAAGACAAACAAGACCTTTATGAAACAATATTTGATTATGCGTTAACCGCCTTTACCTCTGTTTTAAATCCGACAGAACTGGTAAAAGGTAATCGTATTAAGGTCAAACAAATTGAACGGGTGATGTCGCAAATATACAGCAATATCTATGATAATCGTAAATTTTATCTGATCATTATGGATGGCTCTGCCAATGAAATTTTACGTAAAAAAATTGCCGATGTTTTAAATGAACAATATGCGGATATTTTTAATCGCTTAAAAATTACCGAAAATGACATTGAAGTACCTATGGATTTTATTATTGAATATATGACTTCTATTTTTATTGGTACACTTCACTGGTGGCTCACAACGGATTCTCAAATGACGCCTGATCACCTTGCAAAATTGGTTATTAAATTGGTAGGAAATGGTCACTTAACTGTTTTAGGAATAGAAATCGAAAAATAAAAAGTCGCAGGCTGCATTTTTTGCAACCTACGGCTTTTTTTTAATGATTCTTTACATGCCATTTAATTGTATGTCTTGTTGGTCGTGCTTTTTTTATATCGACGCCTTTTTTTGACACATTCACAAAATAATCCTCATTTTTCAACATGTAACGTAATTTTTCAGCAGTTTCTGTGACGGTTTCGGTAATTTTTTCTCTTATTTTCATTTACTAAGCCCCTTTTCTTTATCGTGCACCCTTACTAGACCAAGCAGTAGCAAGTGTGTATACAAGTTGTATTCTTCTTCATTTTAGAGGAATGTCAAGAGGAGAGCAAATGATACGGATTTTATCTTTTAGGTACACGTAAACAACGCATTGCATTTAAAACTGCGATTAAGGTGACACCGACATCGGCAAAGACAGCCCATCCCATCGTTACTAGTCCAGCTGCACCTAAAAGTAAAAAGAATACTTTAATAACAAGCGCAAAAATAATATTTTGTTTAACAATTCGGAGCGTTTTTCTGGAAATTTGAATACCAGTAGCAATTTTTGTCGGCTTATCATCCATAATGACAGCATCAGCTGCTTCAATTGCCGCATCACTTCCTAACCCTCCCATTGCAATACCAATATCGGCTGTGGCTAACACAGGAGCATCATTAATCCCATCTCCGACAAAAGCAACTTTTTTACCAGTTTGACGTAGTTTTTCAACATGCGCCACTTTATCAGCCGGCAAAAGACGTGAAAATACTTGATCGAGACCTAACTTTTTGCCAACATTTGCCGCTACCTGTTGGCCATCACCCGTTAACATTACTGTACTTTTAACATTACTATCTTTTAATTGTGCGATAGCTTCTTTTGCATCGGACTTGATTTGATCATTGACCACCAAATATCCCGCTACCTTTTCATTCACCACCACGTAGACAATGGTTCCGACATTATTAACCGGAGAAAATGTAATATTGTTTTCTCTTAAATATTTATCATTACCCGCAAAAACATTTTTGTTATTGATTATTCCCCTTACTCCCATCCCAGCGATTTCTTTGCTAGCTGTGACGGCAGGTAAAACTTCACCTTCAGCCGCGCGAACGATGGAACGTGCAATGGGATGACTAGAATTTTGTTCTAAAGCACTCGCATAGGCTAAAATCGGTATCGCTTTATCAAAGCGGACAACCTCTTCAACGGCAAACTGACCTTTGGTTAAAGTGCCCGTTTTATCAAAAACAACGGTATCCACTTTGGCTAAAGCTTCCAAATAATTGGAACCTTTTATCAAAATTCCAGCGCGACTAGCACCGCCAATTCCCCCAAAAAAGCTTAATGGTACTGAAATCACTAAAGCACAGGGACATGAAATTACAAGAAAAGTCAAAGCCCGATACAACCATTCTTGAAAATCTCCAAAAAATATAGTAGGAACAACCGCTAATAATACTGCTAAACCGACGACAATGGGAGTATAAACACGCGCAAATTTTGTAATAAATTTTTCTGCTGGTGCTTTTTGACTACTAGCATTTTCGACTAAATCTAAAATTTTGCTGACAGTTGATTGACCAAAAGATTTGGTCACCTCAATCGTTAAAGGTGTATCTTGATTAATACAACCACTTAAAACCGGATTTCCTGTTGCAACCAATTGAGGCATTGATTCCCCCGTTAAAGCAGAGGTATCCAGATAACCGGTTCCCGCTTTTATGATACCGTCTAAGGGAATTTTTTCACCAGGATTTACTTGTACCAATTCTCCTACTGCAACAGCTTCTGGTTTGACAATTTTTAATCCATTGTCAGTAACAAGTCGCGCCGTATCAGGCCGTACATCCATCAACGCCTTAATATTTTTTCGTGATTTATCTACAGCATAATCTTGGAAAAATTCGCCAATCTGATAAAGAAGCATTACTAAAACGGCTTCTGGCCGGTCCCCAATTAGAAAAGCACCAATTGTTGCAATTGTCATCAAAAAATTCTCATCAAAAATTTGACCGGTAAATAAATTCATGACAGCCGTTTTGACAATGTCATATCCAATTAACACATAAATTGCTCCAAATAAAATTGCATTAAAAGGTTCTGCCGGTTTCAGCAAGATAAGTAAAAACATTGCAACTGCTGTTAGTAAGATGCGCCCTAGCATTATTTTGGACATCGTAGCGCCGTGCTCATGCACATGATTGTGTCCTGCCTCTTTTTTAACCATAGTCACATCAGGTTCAATTTTTTGAACAATTTTTTTACTAGCAGTTTCAACATTTTCTGCCAGTTCCTTATCACATTTAATAGCGAGACTAGTGTTCATAAAATCCACTTGCGCTTCTTTTACACCCTCAACTTTAGCAACTGCACGTTCAATTTTTGCAGCACAATTGGCACAATCCAAACCATTTAATTGATATTTTAATTCCATTTTTCCCACTCCTTTACAAACGATTACATGAATTTGTATTCATACGTATTATAAATGAGCATTCATTCATATGTCAAGCAAAAAAAGAAGATTTATCTGTTTACCAGACAAATCTTCTTGACTATTCTTCTTTATCCACATGGTGTTTTGTCAACACATCTTGGCGAAATCTTCTATTTCCCAAAAATTTTAAAGCACACATTAATGGTTGACGATTTTCACCAACTAAGCCAATCAATTCGATAAATAACTCTAAGCCCACAGCAGTAAATACAATAAGCAATACCGTAGCCCATGTACTGGCGTAATTCATTAGGAGTGCGATAAAGGAAAAAACCAGTGCCAAAGCATATATCGTCAATACTGCACCACGATGGGTAAATCCTAGAGACAATAAGCGATGGTGCAAATGCATTTTATCAGCCGAAGAAATGGGTTGTTTATTAAATTTGCGCCGAATCATGGCATAAACAGTATCCGTAATCGGAACGCCTAAAATAAACATTGGCGTCAAAATAGTAATAAATGTAGCATTTTTCAAACCTTGTAGCGACAAAATGGCAATCATATAGCCCAGAAACAAAGCCCCTGTATCGCCTAAATAAATTGTAGCCGGATGAAAATTATAAGGGAAAAATCCGATTATAGAGGCTACCAAACTAAAAATGATAATAGCTAAAAAGACACCTGTATGAGGTAAAAAAAAGTAGCTAATTAAGCCGATGGTGGTCAAGCCAATAATTGAAATTCCCGCGGCCAAGCCATCTAACCCATCAATCAAATTCACAGCATTCGTAATGGCTAAAATCCATAAAAGTGTCACCGGTAAACTTAACCAGCCTAATTCAAACCGCCCAAAAAAAGGTAAACTAAAAGTATTTATTTCAATCCCCGCAATAAAATAAGCTTCTAATGCTGCTAAGGTAATTCCAAGCGTTTTTTGTAATGGCGTTAATTCAAAAATGTCATCAATTAGACCTGTCACGACAATAATTAAAGCCCCTAAAATCATCGGCCATACTTTATCTAGTGGTAATGTATCATTAAACTCCCATAGTAAAGCAATTGAAAATGAGATAAATATACTCAGACCACCCGCAGTTGGCATGGTTTTGGTGTTGATTCTTCTAGCACCAGGCTTATCAACTGCTCCTATTTTAAAAGCCAGTAATTTAACCATAGGAGTTAAGATTAACGAAATTATCATGGTCAAAAAGAGCCTGATAATAAAACGAAAAGTAAAAGTCATCGTTTTTTCCTGCTTTCTTTACTTGGAAGAATCCTGCTTGTTGTCTCTTCCAATTTTTGCTTCAATTTTATTGCCTAATTTAGCTAATGGTCCCTTACGATCTTGGACTTCTTCTCCGGTGATATATTCCGCGATAATGGCATTGGTAATTCCACCTAAAATGATAATCGTCGCTGCCATATTTAACCACAACATTAAAACAATAAAACTTCCGATAATTTGATAACCGCTAACCTTAGCGGCAAAAAACTGCGCATACAAACCAAATAATTGTCCTAATAACATCCAACCCAAAGTAGCGACTACTGCACCAGGCCAAGTAGTCATCAACTTAACTTTGGCATTTGGCACGATCCAATAGATAATCATCATAATGGCTAATAGTGCGATAATGGTTAGCGGCCATTTGAAACGTTGAAACGTCTCAATAATCTGACCGGAAAAGCCAAGGATTGGTTGAAGTCCATCTAAAATCATACGTCCGACACCCAAAACAACAGTAACTCCGACCATAGCTACCAATAATAAAACAATTACAATCACTGAGACAAGTCGAACCGCAATAAAATTTTTGCGATCATTCACTCCATAAGCACTGTTCATTGCTGTTTGTAAGCCGTTAATACTTTTACTAGCCGACCATAAAGCTGCTACAGCCGAGATGGATAAAACACCGCCGGAGCCTTGGGTTAATAAATTTTTAATAGCCGGTCCAATAAAAGTATAGACCTCATCAGGAATGATATCTTTAACATAGGGCAAAATGGAGTTGGGATTAATATTTAAAAAGGGCAATAAATTGCCCACCGCAATTATCAAAGGAAATAAAGACAATAATAAATAGTAAGAGACAATTACTGCGTTATTGCCAATCTGGGCATCACTAAAACGATTTTTTACAATGGTAAAAAGTCGCATTAATTTTTCGTTATTCTGTATTTTAGTAACAAGCTTCATCTGGTACTCCTTCTCAGTTTTGGGTAAAAGAAAGTAATTAACAATCACGGCAAACTTTTTTGTCGTGATTGTTAATTATTTTCAGACCAGATTAATTGTGCCCAAGTTTAGAATAAGCAAGTACCATTACTAGTACTTGCCTACTCGTTAACTAGATTAATACGTACCTTCTTCACCTTGAGAAGTTAAAATTTGAGGTCCTTCTTTCGTAATCGCAATGGTATGTTCATACTGACAGCTTAGTCCTCCGTCTAAAGTATAAGCAGTCCAACCGTTAGGGTCCATTTTCATTTTCCACGTACCGGTATTAACCATTGGCTCAATGGTTATCACCATACCTTCTTTTAGACGTAGCCCTTTTCCTGCTTCACCAAAATGCGGTACAGCTGGTGCTTCATGAATCGTAGGTCCAATCCCATGTCCGATAAAATCTCGGACAACACCATAGCCTTCTCCTTCAACATATGTTTGAATAGCATGGCCGATATCGCCAATGCGATTACCCACTTGCGCTTGCTCAATTCCGAGATATAAAGCTTTTTTAGTCACAGCCATTAGTTTCTCATCTTCTGGCGTAGCTTCTCCCACCACATAAGCCCAACAAGAATCAGACATGGCACCTTTTAAATCAATACACATATCGACCTTTACTAAATCGCCATTATGGAGTGGTTTTTTGCGAGGAAAACCGTGACAAATTTCAGAATTAATACTGACACAAGTTGCATACTTATAACCTTCAAAGCCGATTTGAGCAGCAACGCCGCCATGGCTTTCAATAAAATTCCGGACAAAAACCTCAATATCCCAGCTTGTGATACCCGGTTTAATAAAATCACGTAAATGTTTGTGAACATCTGCCAACAATGCACCTGATTTGCGCATTTCTTCAATTTCTCTAGCAGATTTTAATGTAATCATACTGTCGTCTCCTTTTAAATAAAGATTCCTTTTTGACGTTAACACTTGAAATAAAAAATTTTTTTTATTCTTAAACCTTTATTATTCTACCACAGGCACCTGTTTTCGCCAAATATTCAAATAACACATAGTAGGCAAGTTTTCATCCATTTGTTATAATCGTTACGATACTTGGGAAAACAAGAAAAGAATAGTTTAATTTTACTTAAAGGAGTGGCAGAAATGGCCCTAGCAAAAATTGTTTATGCCAGTTTAACCGGTAATACTGAAGAAGTGGCCGATGTTGTAGCCGAAGCTTTGGAAAATTTGAATATTGATGTAACCGTTGATGAATGTACACAAGTTGAAGCGACAGAATTTGAAGAAGCCGACATTTGCGTAGTAGCAACCTATACCTATGGCGATGGTGAACTTCCTGATGAAATTATTGATTTCTATGAAGAACTGCAAGAATTAGATTTATCGGGCAAAATTTACGGCGTTTGCGGTTCAGGCGATACATTTTACGATGATTTTGCCAAATCTGTAGATGATTTTGATCTGGCTTTTGCTAAAACCGGCGCAACCAAAGGCGCTGAGGTTGTGAAAGTCGATTTAAATGTTGAAGCAGAAGATATTGATAATTTAGAAGAATTCGCTAAAAAAATGGTTGCTGCATTAAATTAGAAACTTGCTAAAAATACCCGCAAAAAGATAGTGGACAGACTTTTAGTAGACTAAAAATACTTTAGTCTTACTTAAGTACCCCCTTTTTAGCGGGTATTTTATATGTGTAAGTTGCTTAATAATTAATTGCTAATGGTTCGTTGCGTTCAATAATTTGTTTAATGGTATCTCGCATCAATGCAATAACCTGCTCTTCTGTTGGATTGATGATTCCAGAAGATTTCAAGGCTGCAATACCCGTAGCCACAATCCAGCAACCTGTGTGTAGGGATTCAATCTCACTGTCAGAAAGATCTTTAAAGGCAGAATCTGATTTCACTGCGTTAGAAAAATATTGGAAAGAAAATTCCTGCATCTCTTTTCCCCCGCCGTATTCTTCTAAATACATGGCCCGGTATAAGCGTTTATGTTCAGTTGCAAAGCCAATGTAATTTAAAGCGAGATCGACAATCTTTTCTCCTGTATGTTCAACCGGAAAAACTTCTGTTGCCAAATAGTCATGCAGTTTTTTAATTAATGCCATTTTTAGATCTTCCATGTTTTTAAATTCCAAGTAAATTGGCTGTGTGGAACACTTCATCTTGGCTGCAATATTGCGTGCAGTAAAGCGAGAAAAACCGTCGGTAGCCACGACATCATAAGCCGCATTCAGAATCTGATCACGGGTGATTGTTTTCTTTCTTGCCATTATTTTTTAACTCCTTTTCCCTCTAGTCTTTTCATTTTTTTGTTATATTAATATTGTACCATGTTTTTTTGCCTTTGCAAAAAAGAAAACGGTTGATTTTTTTGTTTTAAGGGAAAATTCTCTAAAAAAAAGGCGGATAGATGCTAAAGCAGCAAGCTATTTCATTGTTTTCTTCTCATTGAAATGCTATTATCTAAATAGTTTGAAAATTAACGTATGGAATTACTTTTTGGTACTTTTCATCAAAATTTGGAGGTTTTTTTATGACAGATTTCAACAAAAATTTAGCCAAATATGCCGAATTAATTGTCGCCGTTGGCGTAAATGTTACTAAAGGACACACAGTGGTTTTACAAATTAGTGTCGATCAAGCCCCGCTTGCTCGTTTAATTACAGAAAAAGCGTATGCTTTGGGCGCTGCTGAAGTTTTAGTGCAATGGACAGATGATACAATCCAAAGAGAATTTCTTCTTCACGCAGCAGAGGACCGTTTAGAAAATATTCCGGACTATAAGGTAGCTCAAACAGATGATTGGCTTGAAAAAGGGGCCAGTCGCATCAGTGTAGTTTCTTCTGACCCCGGCGCTCTAGCAGGCGTAGATGCAAATCGGGTAGCCACTTATCAAGCAGCAAGCGGTAAAGCTATGATGAATTTGCGCAAAGCCACTCAAGCTAACCAAGTCAGCTGGACAGTTGTAGCAGCGGCCGGTCAGAAATGGGCTCAAAAAGTTTTCCCAAATTTAACAGCTGAACAAGCACAATTAAAATTGTGGGAAGAAATTTTCAAAACGACGCGTATTGATCGCGATGATCCTATCGAAGCTTGGAAAAAACATGATGAAACATTACGCAATAAAGCTGAAGAATTAAATAAAGAGCAATTTTCTGCCTTGCATTATACAGCTCCAGGAACAGACTTAATTATCGGGCTACCTGAAAATCACTTATGGGAAGGTGCCGGTAGCTTTAATGTTCGTGGCGAAGAGTTCATGGCAAATATGCCAACTGAAGAAGTCTTTACTGCTCCTGATTTTCGTCGTATAGATGGTGTGGTTTCTAGTACAAAACCATTAAGTTATGCCGGCTCTATTATTTCTGGTATGAAGTTTACTTTTAAAGACGGTAAAGTTGTTGATTTTTCAGCAGAAGAAGGTCAAGATGTCTTAGCTAAGTTATTAGATACTGACGAAGGTGCTAAAAGCTTAGGTGAAGTAGCATTGGTTCCTGATCCTTCCCCCATCTCACAATCTGGTATTACGTTTTTCAATACACTTTTTGATGAAAATGCCTCTAACCACTTAGCTCTAGGTTCTGCCTATGCTTTTAGCTTACAAGGTGGCACAAAAATGAGTGAAGAAGAATTAAAAGCACATGGTTTGAATCGCAGTCAAACTCACGTAGATTTCATGGTAGGTTCAGACAAAATGAACATTGATGGTATTCGCAAAGATGGTACAAGCGTCCCTGTTTTCCGCAATGGGGATTGGGCTTAAATTTTCGTCTATTTAAGTCTCTGTTTATAATCTTGTCAAAGAATTTTTAAGATACTACCTAAAAAAGGATGAAACTTTTTTTAAAGCCGGATTTTTCCGGTTTTTTTCTTTACCTTCACATCGCTTTTGCTCACAAAAAAAGTTCAAATCAAAATATTTGGATCCCTGCTAGAAAAAAAGAAAGAAATGATTTTCTTAGCAAATGAAGCTTGATTTTTTTACTCTTTTTCCAGCTTCTTCTGCAAACTTCAAGCTGAAAACATAGTAAATGCTGCATTTTTTTGGTAAAATTTGAGGTGATAGCTAGATTTATGCAAGCCATCTAGCCGCTGTGAATGAAAGATTCACCAGAAAGGATTGACTCCTGTGACACCTAATCGTGAAGATTATTTAAAATTAATTTTAGAACTAGGAGGCGACGAAGAAAAAATTAGCAATAAGCAAATTGTCGCCGGTCTAAGTGTTTCACCTGCTTCAGTAAGTGAGATGTTGTCAAAACTCGTTAAAGAAGGCCTCGTTGAACACACCGCCTATCAAGGCGTGCAATTAACAGAGACCGGAAAAAAAAGAGCCAGTGATTTAGTCCGAAAGCATCGGTTGTGGGAAGTTTTTCTAGTCGAACATCTTCACTATTCTTGGAATGAAGTTCACGATGATGCAGAAGTACTGGAGCATGTTACCTCTCATAAATTAGCGAAACGTTTGGATGATTATTTAAACCATCCACCTTACTGTCCTCACGGTGGACAAATTCCTGCTGAAAATACATTGGTTACGGAGAAAAAGCGAAAGACGCTAACAGATTTTCCTATCGGTACGAAAGTGAAAATCGCCCGAGTCTTAGATGAGCGGGAATTATTGGACTATTTAGTCAGTATTGATTTAGCGATTCACGAAGAGTATACCATTACCGATATTGCACCTTATGAAGGACCTGTCACTATTAGCAATGAACAAAAAAAAATGGCTGTTAGTTATAAAGCTGCCAACACGATTTTTGTTGATAAATTGTAAGGAGAGATCACATGACTGAAAATACCAATGTCTTGTTTACCATCTTCGGGGCAACCGGAGATTTGGCCAAACGTAAATTATACCCATCTTTATTTCGTTTATATAGAAAAGGAGATTTAAGCGAGTGTTTTGCGGTTATCGGCACTGCCCGTCGGCCTTGGAGTGATGATTACTATCACGAAGTAGTAAAAGAAGCAATTGCCTCTTTAGAACCAACAACAGAAGAAGCAGAAAAATTTGCCAGTCATTTTTACTATCAATCTCATGATGTTTCAGATACGAGCCACTATACGGTTTTAAAAGAATTAACTAATAAATTAAATGAAAAATATCAGCTTGGTGGCAACCGTCTTTATTATCTTGCCATGTCTCCGCGCTTTTTTGGCACAATTGTTACCCAGTTAAAAGAAAGTGGCATGCTTGACACAGATGGGTATCACCGCGTTATTATTGAAAAACCATTTGGCTCTGATTTTAAATCAGCAAATGAATTGAACAATGAAATCAATGAAGTCTTTGCTGAAAAAGATATCTACCGAATTGATCATTATTTAGGCAAAGAAATGGTACAAAATATCTCTGCAATACGTTTTGCAAACAATCTTTTTGAATCTATGTGGAATCAACGCTATATCGACAATGTTCAAATTACTTTAGCTGAAAATTTAGGTGTTGAAGACCGCGGCGGTTATTACGATCAAAGTGGCGCATTAAAAGATATGGTACAAAATCATATTTTACAAGTTCTTTCCTTACTTGCAATGGAACCGCCTGTAGCTTTTACTGAAGAAGCAATTCGTAACGAAAAAATAAAAGCATTAAATGCTGTACGACTTTATTCTGAAGAAGAAGTATATACAAACTTTGTTCGCGGACAATATACCAAAGGAAAACTTGGCGACAAAGAATTTGCCGATTATCGCCATGAACCAAATGTTGCTACAGACTCTACTACGGAAACGTTTGTCGCTGGTAAGTTTCTAATTGATAACTTTCGCTGGTCTGGCGTGCCATTTTATGTACGAACAGGTAAACGACTAACTGAAAAAGGTACGCGCATTAATATTGTCTTTAAGCAAGTACCAATCAATGTCTTTCGCTCAAGTACAACTGAAGTTGGAACACAAAACGAATTACCGCCCAATGTTTTAACAATTTATATTCAACCAACTGAAGGGTTTAGCATGACTTTAAATGGCAAAGAAATTGGTCAAGGCTATTCTACCAAGCCCGTAAAATTGGATTATCGAAATACTGCTGAAATGGTCGAAAACTCCCCTGAAGCTTACGAGCGATTGATTTTTGATGCTTTAAATGGCGACAGTACTAATTTCACCCATTGGGATGAAGTCGCACAATCTTGGCGCGTTGTAGATCGCATTCGCGCTGCGTGGGATAAACAAACCCCTGATTTTCCCAATTACGCTGCTGGAACTATGGGACCACAAGCAGCTTTTGATTTACTGGCAAAAGACGGCTTTGAGTGGATTTGGCAACCTGATAAGTGGTATAAAGAACGAAAATTATTGTAAAAAAACAAGTTCTCTAATTAGAGAACTTGTTTCTTTTTTTTTTGAGTTTTACACTTCACTTACTGATAAACTAACGCCCGTAAAGCTTCATCGACTTTTTCGGCTGTTTTACGCCCTTCACGGATGGCCCAAATTACTAAACTTGGTCCCCGTTTAGCATCACCAGCTACTAAAATCCGTTCATTATTAGTAGTATAATCATCATAAATTTCAGAAATACCAAATTGCTCAAATAAACTTTGCTCTGCCCCTAAAAAGCCCATGGCTAACAGAACAAGGTCAGCACGTATAACTTGATTAGTCTCTGAAATTGGTTGGAAATTTTGATCAATTGCGACTGTTTCAACCCCAATTACTTGGCCACGTTCCGCACCAATAAAACCGGTAGTTGCAGTACTGTATGTTGTAATTGCTTCACCAAAGCGTTGCACCGCCTCTTCTTGCCCATAACCTATCTTTCCAGTTAGGGGGTATTCTGGCCATGGATTGGTAGCCGTGCGTTGTGCAGGCAAAGCTGGTGTAATTTCTAACTGTTTAACAGAAGCTGCCCCTTGGCGAATAGCCGCTCCGATACAGTCATTACCGGTATCGCCCCCACCAATTACGACTACATGTTTGCCAGCTAATTTCTTACTATTCGCCGCTTTACCATGTTTTAACACATCTTTTGTCGCTTCAGTTAAATAATCTACCGCAAATTGGATTCCCTGAAATTGACGCCCCGCTACATTTAAGTCCCGCGGAACACTAGCACCGGTTGCCAAAATTATCCGATCAAAATCTTTTTCTAATTGAGCGGCGGTAATATCCACCCCAATTTCAGTATTGACAACAAAGGTGATACCTAATTCTTGCATCAGTTTTACCCGCCGTATCACAATATCTTTCTCCAATTTCATATTGGGAATTCCATACATCAAGAGACCACCAAAGCGATCGCTGCGTTCATAAACCGTAACATTATGTCCCAATTGGTTTAAACGCCAAGCTGCAGATAATCCTGCTGGTCCACTACCAACGATGGCAATTTTAAATTTTGTTTTACTCGCTGGTAGTCCACTAGCTTTAACCCAACCTTCTTCAAACGCTTTATCAATAATAAAGCGCTCATTATCGTGAATGGTTACACCGTCCCCATTTAATGACTCGGTACAACCTTTTTCACAAGGCGCCGGGCAAACCCGACCAGTCATTTCCGGTAACGGATTGGTTTTCGCTAACCGTTCAAAAGCAGCTTTAAAACGACCTTGGAAAAGTAAGTCATTCCACTCTGGAATCAGATTATCGTTGGGACAACCTGAAGCTACAGATTGGCTGCCATAAAAAGTACCTGAGTGACAAAAGGGAATTCCACAATTCATACACCGCGCCGCCTGATCTCTACGTTGTGCTTCCAAAAGCGGTTCTTGTAATTCACGCCAGTCATTTATCCTTTGGTCCACTGGTCGAAAGGGATTATCTTGTCGTTGATATTTTAAAAAGCCAAATGGATCTGCCAAATTATCCCCGCTCCTTTCCTGCAACTGAAACAGTTACATCTTTTTTTACCCCAATTACTTTTTCAAAGGCCGCATTTAACAACGCCTCTCCTGCTAACCCTTGACTTGCAAAATCTTCCAATGCATCATTAACAGCATGGAATTCTTTCGGATAAACTTTAACAAAATCTTTTACTGCTGTTTCCCAATTTGCTAAAATTTCACATGCTTTAGGTGAATCGGTATATTCTAAATGTTTTTCAATCATTTCTTTTACAACCGTATCTTGTGCGTCAACTGGATAAAGCTCCACCATTTCTTGATTACAATTTGCTGGAAAACTCTTTTCAGGATCATAAATATAAGCTAATCCACCTGACATGCCGGCAGCAAAATTTCGTCCTGTTTTACCCAAAATGACTGCTACACCGCCAGTCATATATTCACAACCATTATCGCCGACACCTTCAACAACAACCTTTGCACCACTATTGCGGACACAAAATCGTTCGCCTGCTAAACCGCGGAAATAACCTTCCCCTTTATTGGCCCCAAAACAAGCCACGTTTCCCACAATTGGCGATTCATTGGTATCATATGCCGCATCTGTGGGGGGAACAATGATTAGGCGTCCACCACTCAACCCTTTTGCAACATAGTCATTGGCTTCACCGATTAGTTTTAATTCCATCCCCTGGGTTGTAAAGGCACCAAAACTTTGACCTGCAATGCCCTGATACTCATATTTCAATAGGCCTGGAGTTAAGGCATAATTCCCAAATCGTTCTGCAATCCAGCCACCCATTCGAGCGCCGACTGTCCGTTTTACATTATTAATAGTTTCTTTTACTGTCACGGTTTGTTTGGCTGCAATAGCTGCTTTTGCGTAATCATCTAGTAACGGCCATTGACGTTTTTCTAAGAAAGGATCCGTGACTTTTCGTTCAATTCCCGCAATTGTTGTCAATATCCGTGAGAAATCAAGTGATTTTGCCTTGCCTTTTGCCACATAACGAGGTTTTAAAACTTCCGTATGTCCAATCATTTCATCAATTGTTTTAAAGCCTAATTCAGCCATAATCTCTCTTAAATCTTCTGCCAAAAACAGCATGGCATTCACTACGTGTTCCGGTTTACCTGCAAAAAATTGACGCAATGCTGGATTTTGCGTGGCTACGCCAACTGGACAAGTATTTAAACTACAAACGCGCATCATTACACAACCAATTGCTACTAGAGCTAAAGAAGCAAAGCTATATTCTTCTGCCCCTAATAACGCTGCAACCGCAATATCTTTTCCTGTCATTAACTTGCCATCAGTTTCCAAAATTACTCGTTGGCGTAAATGATTTAACGCTAAAGTTTGGTGCGCTTCAGCTAGCCCCATTTCCCAAGGCAACCCCGCATCTCGTACCGAATTGCGTGGAGAAGCCCCTGTTCCACCATCATAACCCGAAATTACTACCACATCTGCACCAGCTTTTACTACGCCAGTTGCAATGGTTCCCACCCCTGTGGAAGAAACTAACTTCACATTAATTTTGGCATATGGATTAATCGCTTTTAAATCATAGATCAGTTGCGCTAAATCCTCAATCGAATAAATATCATGATGAGGCGGTGGTGAAATTAAGCGTACTCCTGGCGTAGAACCGCGAATCTCTGCTACCCAAGGAAAGACTTTATTTCCCGGTAATTGACCACCTTCGCCAGGTTTTGCCCCTTGTGCAACTTTGATTTGTAATTCTTCAGCACTCATTAAATATTCTGCATTCACTCCAAAGCGCCCAGAAGCAACCTGTTTAATCTTACTATTAAAATTACGTCCATCTGGCAGTGGTTTGAAACGATCGCGATTTTCTCCCCCTTCTCCACTATTTGATTTAGCACCAATCGAATTCATCGCTTGGGCTAAACACTTGTGGGCTTCTTCACTTAAGGATCCATAAGACATTGCCCCAACTTTAAAACGTTTGACAATGTCAGTTGCAGGTTCAACCTCAGCTAAAGCAATCACGGGACGTTCCTTTTTAAACTCCCACATCGAACGCAATGTTGTTGGGGTTTTAAGGGCTTCGTCATTCATTGTATTGGCATAGTCTTTGTATAACTTATAATTACCACTACGAATAGCTTTTTGAAAATTATAAATGGTTTTGGGATTAAATAAATGATGTTCCCCATCTGCTTTATATTGATAACTTCCTCCAGAAGGTAAATAATCATGCGCAGAGGCACCAAAAGCCTGCTGATAATGTGCATAGTACTCTGCTTCAATTTGCGTTAAGTTTAATCCTCCAATTCGGCTAGCTGTCCCTGTAAAGTATTGTTCTACTACTGCACTAGAAATTCCCACAGCTTCAAATAATTGTGCGCCATGATATCCGGCTACAGTTGAGATACCCATCCGTGACATTACTTTAATTAAACCTTTTTCACAGGCACTCCGGAAGTTTTCCACTTTATCACTTAGATTGTAGGCTGCAAGCGAAGCATAGGCTAAATATGGATGGACACCGCTAGCCCCATATCCTACTAACATTGCGCAGTGATGAACTTCACAAACTTCAGCACTATCTGCCACAATTGAGGCTAGTGATCCTTTACCGCGAGAAACAAGATAGTTATGCAAGCCCGAAACGGCTAAAAGAATTGGAACAGCCATTTCGCCTTCTTTTCTATTACGATCACTTAAAACGATAATTGTACCACCACTATCAATTTTTGTTTCTGCTTCTTTAAAAATCTGTTCGAGTGCTTGCTGTAAGCTATTGGGATTCTCTTCATTAACAGGGTATAAAATCGATTGAATCATAGTCTTTTGTTGGTCACAATCTATTGACAACAATTTTTCAAAATCCGTGGTGTTTAAAATTGGGCTAGCAATTTTTACTTTATTACAGTTTTGGGCTTGGTCTTGACGGATATCGCTGTCTCTGCCCAAGAAAAGCTCGGTTCCAATGACCAACTTTTCTCGAATGGCATCAATCGGGGGATTCGTCACTTGTGCAAATTGCTGTTTAAAATAAGTAAATAAAGATTGTGGCTTATCACTCAAAACAGCTAATGGCGAATCAAAGCCCATAGAAATAACGGGTTCTTCCCCATTTTGGGCCATCGGCATTATCACGGTTCTTAGAATTTCATCTGTATAACCATTTAGGTGCCATAATTGCCGCAATTCTTGTTCCGTCATTGCTTTTACTTTTTTCTTTGATGCTTTTATCTCACTTAAATTAATTCGCTTTTCCGCCAACCATGTTTCGTAAGGTTTGGCAGTAGCATAATGTTGGCGAATTTCATCGTTACGATAAATCTTTCCTTGTCTAGTATCCACTAAAAATAAATTAGCAGGACCTAAGACTCCTTTTTCAATAACCTCATTAGGGGCTAAATCGACCACACCGGATTCAGACGCCACAACAATCAAACCATCTTTGGTAATTGAATAACGGGAAGGACGTAAACCATTTCGGTCTAACGCAGCTCCGACTATTTCACCATCGGTAAAACACAAGGCTGCCGGCCCATCCCAAGGAGCCATAAAGCTGGCATTGTATTCATTAAATGCTTGTAATTCTTTCGTTAAGTTCGCTTCTTCAGACCAAGCTTCTGGCACCATCATCATTAAAGCATGGGGAATGTCTCGGCCATTACGATACAAGTATTCCAAACAATTTTCTAATTTGGCCGAATCGGAATTATCTTCATTATAAACCTCAATTTTATGGCTATGCATCCAATTTTCCGCACCTCGCAATGTGTTGATTTCGCCATTATGGGCCAAAAATCGGAACGGTTGTGCACGATCCCAACTTGGAAATGTATTCGTTGAAAAACGCGAATGGGTCAAGGCAATGCTTGTCTCCATCAATTCATCTTTTAAATCTGGATAAAAACGGCCAACTTGATAAGCATGTAACATCCCTTTATAAACAATAGTTTTAGCCGAAAGACTACAAATCACTAATTCTTCTGAATGATATGATTTTTCAATTTTCCTTCTTAATCGAAATAGCTGATCTTCAAAAGCACGATCGCTTTTAACATCGAGCGGTTTTTCAATAAATAACTGTAAAAAATTAGGCATTACTGCTTGAGCGCCAGGACCACACTCATAAAAATTATAAGGCACATCCCGCGCCCACAAAACATCATAACCAGCTTTTAAAATATCTTGGATTAACACCTTGGTCATTTGTTCTTTTTGAATAGTATCTTTGGGTAAAAATAACATTGCTACTGCATAATCGCCAGCGTTAGGCAATGTTATGCCAGCTTCTTTGGCTTTTTTGCGGAAGAAGCAATCAGGTAAAGCCATTAAAATCCCTGCACCATCTCCGGTATCTGGTTCAGCACCAGTACCACCCCGATGATTCATTCGTTCTAACATTGTTAATGCATGTTCAACTAATTGGTGGGAGGGCTTGCCATCTTTTTGCGCGATGAAGCCCATTCCGCACGCATCTTTTTCAAACTTGGGGTCATACATCAAGTTTTTCTCTGCAATTTTTTCCACGCAAGCACCTACTTTTTCTATTTTCTGAAAATTCTAATTTTTACTAGTTTACATTGTTTTGTACGACACTGCAATTACTTTCAAAAATTTTCATCGTTTTTTTTTAGAAACGTTCGTAAAATATAACAATAACAAAAAATAAAGAGACGAAATAAGGACTTGGAATGTCGAAACATTCCAGGTCCTTATTATAAAAAGCAATAACCAGATAGGGTTATTTTGTTAGATTTTTATTCAATACCTTCGGCGACTGCATCAGAAAAGTTTTCCTTTACGATTTCGGTACAGTGATGACACAATGTTGGCAAGGCAGGATCAGCTCCAATTTCTTTGCGAACTTGACGGCAACGGTCACACACATGACCCGCTGCTTTTTCGACTAAAATTGCCACATCATCAAATTTCATCGCATTGTCAGGAACTTGTGCACCTACTTTTTCAACCGTAAAGTAGTCAGAAGCCACAATTAATAATTTAGCTAAATTACTATCAATTGCTGTCAATAAATCGGCGACTTGTTCATTGGGATAAATTGTCACTTTGGCTTCTAAAGGCTTACCAATTAATTTTTCATTACGTGCTTCTTCTAAAGCTTTCAGCACATTGTCTCTAAAGTCTAAGAAGGCACTCCACATATCTAATAACTCGGCCTGATTGGCAAATTCTTCATAACTAGGCATTTCTGCTAATTGGACATAGTCTTCTTCTTCTTGCAGGTAAGACCAGATTTCTTCAGCAGTATGAGGAAGAATTGGTGTTAATAGTTTTGTCAAAGCAACAGCTGCTTGGTAGAAAACAGTTTGCATTGAACGTCTTGCATGATCATTTTCTGCTTCAATATATACGACATCTTTGGCAAAATCCAAATAAAATGAAGATAAATCAACCGTCAAAAAGTTCATTACAGTCCGATAAATGTGTAAGAAATTATATTTTTCATAGCCATCTTCTAAAATTGTTTGGATAACTTGATTTAAACGAACAGTCATATATTTATCAACTGAACGTAATTCAGCATAAGGGACTGCATCTGTTTTAGGATTAAAGTCATTTGTATTAGCGAGTAAAAAGCGCATTGTATTGCGGATTTTACGATAAACTTCTGAGACTTGGTTCAAAATGTCCATCGAAACACGTACATCTGCTTCATAGTCAACACTTGCCACCCAAAGACGCAAGATATCAGCACCCATTTGATTAATAACTTTTTCTGGTGCAATGGTATTTCCTAGGGACTTACTCATTTTACGCCCTTCACCATCTAAGGTAAATCCTTGAGATAATACAGCCTTATATGGTGCAACGCCATTGATTGCAACACTTGTTGTAATACTTGAGTTAAACCAACCACGGTATTGATCTGAACCTTCTAAATACATATCTGCCGGAAAACTTAATTCTGGTCGTTGGCGTAGGACAGCTTCATGAGAAGAACCTGAGTCAAACCACACATCCATAATGTCATTTTCTTTGGTAAACTCACCATTCGGAGAACCGGGATGAGTGAAACCAGCTGGCAATAATTCTTTGGCTTCTTTTTCAAACCAGATATTTGAACCATGGGCTGCAAATAATTCAGCTACATGTTCAATTGTTTCAGGCGTGATGATTGCCTCACCATTTTCAGCATAAAAAATTGGTAATGGTACGCCCCATGCCCGTTGCCGTGAAATTACCCAGTCACCACGATCACGAATCATATTGTAAAGGCGCGTTTTTCCCCACGGAATGATCCAATCAACTTTTTCAATTTCAGTTAAAATATCTGCTCTAAATTTATCAATGGATGCGAACCATTGAGGGGTTGCGCGATAAATAACTGGTTTTTTCGTCCGCCAATCATGAGGATAACTATGCGTGAAAAAGTCCAGTTTTAATAAAGCACCTTTTTCTTCCAACAATTTGGTTACTTCAGGATTGGCTTTATCATAAAACATCCCTTCAAAACCAGGTGCTTCGGCAGTAAAGACACCGCGATTATCAATTGGTGATAAAACGTCTAATCCATATTTTTTACCAACGATATAGTCATCTTCACCATGACCTGGAGCAGTATGAACTAATCCTGTTCCGGCATCTAAAGTTACATGATCTCCACACATTACTAAAGAAGTGCGATCATAAAATGGATGTTGCGCTGTCATGTATTCCATAGCTGTACCAGGAAATTCTTGTAAGACTTTGACATCTTGCCAGCCAATTTCATTTTTGACAGTTTCTAATAAATCTTTTGCCACAACATATTTTTGACCTTCAGCCTCAATTTGAACATAAGTATAAGTTGGATTAACAGAAATACCTAAGTTTGCTGGTAACGTCCACGGTGTTGTCGTCCAAATAATCAAAGAAGTATCTGTATCTAGTAAATTTTTACCATCGACAACTTTAAATGCTACAAAAATAGAGGGAGATTTCACATCTTTATATTCAATTTCTGCTTCTGCTAAAGAAGATTCACTTGATGGTGACCAATAAATTGGTTTTAAGCCCTTATAAATATAGCCTTTTTCAGCCATCTTACCAAAAACGCGAATTTCAGCGGCTTCATAAGTTGGATCTAGCGTAACATAAGGATTTTCCCAGTCTCCAGCTACACCAAGTCGTTTAAAATCATTGCGTTGTTTATCAACTTGCGACATCGCATATTCCCGACATTTTTCACGGTACTCGGCCATTGTCATCTCTTTACGCTTAATTCCTTTATTTGCCAATACCTGCTCAATAGGTAAACCATGAGTATCCCAGCCAGGAACATAAGGAGCGCGAAAACCAGACATTGATTTATATCGCACAATAATATCTTTACTAATTTTATTTAAAGCATGGCCAATATGAATATTGCCGTTAGCGTATGGTGGTCCATCGTGTAAAACAAAAGAAGGTTTTCCTTCGTTTAACTTTTGGCGTTGTCCGTATAAATCGGCTTCTTCCCAATCTTTTTGCCATTCTTTTTCCCGATTTGGCAAATTCCCGCGCATGGGAAAACCAGTTTTGCCTAGATGCAATGTTTCTTTCATCTTCATGAATATCCGCTCCTATTCTATCTACTCACTCATTTTTTCAAAATAAAAAAACGTTCCTCCCGGTCAAGGGACGAACGTTGTCGTGGTACCACCCAAATTTGTACAAAATGTACTTCTTTGTGATTGTTAACGAAATCATACGTTAATGTCTACTTACTTCAACATTAAAACCGATAGAGGATCTTTTTTTTAGCAGGGTTCATCGGTCTTTCACTATCACCGACTCGCTGGTAGAAAATACTAAAAACTTTTCTGTTCTATTTTTGGTCTTTTTCTTCAATTTTATTTAGTAATTCCTTAGCATCATCTAATGTGTTGACCGCAGGAATTTCTTGACTTGGTGTGATGATTTTTTCACTGGCTTCTACGATATCAACTTGATTTTCAGTCATATCATTGTTTGAGTTTACTTCATTAGGATTTTCTTTGTCAAGTTCTTTTTCCATCAGTTCTTGAAATGCTTCATGCCCATCTTGCACATAGCTAGCAAATGGTTTTAAAATTTCATCCCATTCTGGACTTTTCACTTGTTCTAATTGTGATTGTAACATTAAAGTCAAGTTTTGATGGAAAACGCGGGTTTTTGTTTTCAAATCGTTGGTTTCAGTTGCTAATTGACGTGCACTTTCACTAGCATCATTCAAAATTTCTTTGGCTTTTTGTTCTGCTGCTGTTGTCAATTCATGGGCATGTTTTTCGGCACTTGAGACTAATTCATCTGCCCGATTTTGAGCAGAAGTTACGATAACCTCAGATTCTTTGCTTGCGCTTGTTTTTACCTTGTCAGCAGTATCTTGTGCTACGATAATGGATTGATTTAAAGCATCTTTTAACTCATTGAAATATTCTAATTTTTCTTCTGCATGTTTTAATGCTTTTTCCATTTCTCGATTTTTTTGTAGTAATTCTTCGTAGTCACGACCTACAATATCTAAAAAGTCGTCAACTTCGTCTTGATTATAGCCGCGCATTTTTACTGCGAAGGTCTTATTGTTAATGTCTAATGGAGTCAATGCCATTTTCTTACCACCTCTGCTTATTTTCTTAAAACACCTAAAGTTAAGCGTATTTTATCTTTTTTAGTTTTTCCTTCTATTTCTTGCAATTGAATACGTCCAAAACCGCGCACAGAAATAATATCTAATAAATCTAATAAAAAATCCGGACGCAATGTTTCAGTCCAATTTACTTTGATCTTTCCGCTTTCGACTAATTGTTTGGCGCGTTGGCGGGAAATATTGAACACAGTTGAGATTACCGTATCCAACCTTAACGATGACACCGTTGTCTTTTCTTCTTCCCAACTATCTTTTGGAGTCAAAATATTAGTATAACGCTGTTCTTCTAAGCGTGCAGTTACATTGCCAACTTTGACGATTTGTAAAGCAACAAAACTAGCCACTTCTTTCGCAATAAAAATTTGCCAAGCTGTACCATCACTAATGATATCGCCAAAATACTCGCGCTTAATTCCTGTACCCAGCATCGTTCCTAATAATTTTCCATGACTTAAATTGGCAAACTTGGTCGGATAATGAACTTCATAGATGGCAATATCAAACTCATCTAAAGTTGGTTCATAATAGTCCGGATAAATTAGTAAGCGGCGTCTCTCAGCTTGCTCATAGCCGCCATAAAACATAAATTTTAAATCCGTTTCTTGACGAATCAAAGTTTCAGCAATATATGCTTGACGAGGATCCAAAAAATCCGTTAAATGCGGCGCATATTGCATTTGAACTTGTTCAATCCAATCCGTTACAGCGTCAATAAAAGGGCGTTCATCAGCCCGGAAATGTTGATAGACATTTACGTTCATTGACTCCCACCCCTCATCTCTTAGTACATAATATTAACTAAAATTGTCGTTAAACCTTGACTAGCTAAATTTAATACAATAATAGCAACTGCAATTGTTAAATCGATTGGTCCAATCGTTAGATTCAGCCGATCAAATAAACTCAAATATGGTTCACAAATTTTTCTTAAAAAGCGACCAATAGCGGACTGATACCCTCCTGGAAACCAGGATAACAAAGCATAAATCATTAGTAAAACCGAATATAAATAGACGGCATCGTTAAGCAAACTTAATAACCTAAAAATAACAATTGCCTCCTTAATTTAAATCATATAAATCCGTTTCAGTGGGCAAAGAATCTTGACCGTCAATTTCCACATCACAAGGTGTGCATAAGAAGATTTCATCACCAACACGTTTAATATCACCATCTTGAGCATAAACAGTTCCGGTTAAAAAGTCGACAATTCTTCTTGCCTGATCTTCTTCTACCGACTGAAAATTAACTAAGACTGCTTCACCGTTTAACACGTGCTGTGCGATCTTTTTTACTTCTTGATAATTACGTGGTTCTAAAATCGTAATTTTACTAGCATTACTTTTAGCCAGACTCGCGTTATGTTGGCGCTTGGCAGCTGTTGGTGTCTTCATATTTTGCCGCAAAGACACAACTTTTTTATCTGCCTTAGGTGTTTCTGGCACAGAAATACTCTCTTGTACAGGATGTGATTGTTTAACTGGAATTTCCTCATCAACAACTGTTTCATAACCATCGACCCCAGGGGCCACTTCATATTCATCATAGTTATCTTCTGATAGACCGAAAAAATCTGCCGCTTTACTAAAAATCGACATGATAACTCCTCCTTTTAGGCATCTTTGACTAAAGCAGTACCGACACGAATGAACGTTGCCCCTTCATAAATGGCCGCTTGAAAGTCATTACTCATTCCCATGCTAAGTTCATGACAAGGAGCATAGACTAAATTAGCCGCTTCAATCTCTTGTTGCAGTTGTCGTAGTCTACCAAAAATATCTCGTTGTACTGATACTGTAGCGCCAAATGGTGCCATTGTCATCAGTCCTACGACCTGTATTTTATCATAAGGTGCAAGGGCTAAAATGAATTCTGAAAGTTCTGCTGGCGTAACGCCATGTTTTGACGTTTCACCAGAAACATTCACTTCCACAAAACATTTAATGACATGTTCTGCTCTTTTTTGAATTTCAGCAGCTAAGCTTAAATTATCCAAAGCATGGAAATAGTCTATTTCATTTATAATTAATTTTACCTTTCTCCGCTGTAAATTACCAATAAAATGCCAACAAATCGTATCAATATCGGCTAATTCTTGTTTTTTGTCTAAGAAAACGTCTGCTCTATTTTCTGCTAGATCTAAAACTTTCAATTCTGTTAATTGGCGCATCACTTGGCTAGAGACAGTTTTAGTCACGGCAACCAACCGGACACTTTTTTCATCACGACCAACAAGAGCACATGACTCCTGTATCTCTTGTCGGACCTCCCGCAAGTTCTCAGCAATCATGTGCTCTTACCTCCAAAGCTTTAATTAACGTTTACGACGGAAGAATGGGGGTGTGCTTAATTCATCATCATCACCAGATTTTACATCGTCACGATTAAATGTATCGAATTCTTTCTTTTCGATATTTTCAAATTGTGTATCATCAACTTTAGGACGCACTGTTTGTTCCTTGCGAATATCCCAATCGCCAAAAGCATTGTCATCTTCTGGTTGCATCGGTTTTGCTTGTTCCATATCTAAAACCGGTTTTTGCGGGATGCTGTGAATTTGATTTTGTCTTGAAGTACGACCTTTATTTTCCTTTTTTGTTGGATCAATCCCTGTTGCAATTACTGTCACGCGGATTTCATCACCTAATTCTTCATTAATTGAAGTACCTAAGATAATGTTGACATCGCCCGTTGCAGCATTAGCAACGATGTCAGAAGCATCTTGTGCTTCAAACAAGGTCATATCTAAACCACCAGTAATATTTAATAAAACTTGTTCAGCACCATCGATTGAAGTTTCAAGCAATGGTGAAGAAATAGCTTTCTTCGTAGCTTCGATTACACGATCTTCACCAGAAGCAACACCGATACCCATTAAAGCCGTACCTTGATTTTCCATTACTGTTTTCACATCAGCAAAGTCCAAATTCACGTAACCTGGAGCAGTAATTAAATCAGAAATGCCTTGTACCCCTTGACGTAAAACGTTATCTGCTTCCCGGAAAGCTTCTAGCATTGGTGTCTTTTTATCAACAACTTCTAGTAAGCGGTTGTTTGAAATAATTAATAGTGTGTCAACATTTTCTTTTAATTGTGCAATACCTTCAGCAGCAAAACGACCACGTTTTGGTCCTTCAAAAGTAAATGGACGTGTTACGACACCAACTGTCAAAGCACCAAGCTCTTTAGCGATTTTAGCGACGATTGGAGCAGCACCAGTACCAGTACCACCGCCCATACCAGCGGTAATGAAAATCATATCTGCGCCATCTAATGCTTCACGAATAGATTCTTCACTTTCTTCAGCAGCTTTTTGACCAACTTCTGGCTGTGAACCAGCCCCAAGCCCGCGGGTATATTTAGGGCCTAATTGGATAACTGTTTCAGCTTTTGAATTTTTTAAGGCTTGCACATCGGTATTTGCTGCGATGAACTCTACACCTTTAACGTTTTCTTCGATCATACGGTTGACTGCGTTGCCACCGCCACCGCCGACACCGATAACTTTAATGACTGCGCCGTCATTTACGGTATTGTCAATTGAAAATTCCATAATGTTTATTCCTCCTGCTTGGGTTTAGTCGAAAATATTCGAAAAGAAATCTTTTACTTTATCTTTAACGCTTTCGCCAGTGGATTCGTTTGTTTCTTCATACGTATCTTCTTGGCTATCGTATTCATCATAAGCTGGTTCTTGGGTGACTGGAACTGGCGCTTCTTGACTAGTAGCAGGCTGTGTTCTTTCACCGGTTACAGCAGTTTTTGCCAACTGATAAACTTCACTTAGATTTGCTGAATAGTCAACAATGGAAATTACATTTGTAAAGACAGGATTCCGTAAGCCCATGTGATTTGGTACATATAATTTCACGTTCGTACCAAAGATTTCTTGTGCTAAATCTACCACACCAGGCAAGCTCGCTGCGCCACCAGTTAAAACAACACCACCAGGTAAACTCAACGCATCAATTTCATCTAAAACTTCTTTAGACTTATTAAAGATTTGCTCCATCCGGGCTTCGATAATTTCAGCTAAATAGCGTTCATCAATTTTGACTGGTTCAGATTTACCAATAACATCCACAGGAAATTCTTCGCTAGCAGATGTTCGTTCTGGATAAGCATCACCATAATTAATTTTCAATGCTTCTGCATTGTTAAAAGATGTATTCAAAACAGTTGAAATATCTTTTGTTACGTATTCGCCACCCTCTTGGTTAACATGGGTGAATTTCAATTGTTTATCATGCATAACTGAAGTTGTAGTTTGACCACCACCAATATCGATAACGGTTGTACCAAAATCCTTCTCACCATCTGATAAAATGGATTCCGTTAAAGCAAGAGGTGTAATCACCATTTCATTTAAATGAAGGCCTGCTTTTTCAACACATTTGCGAATATTGTGCAAAATTGTTTTAGGACCGGTGAAAACAACGCCAAACATTTCGAGACGTACACCGATCATCCCACGTGGATCTTTAATACCTTCAAAGCCATCCACAGTAAATTCTTGCGGCAAAATCGTAATGATTTGTCTTTCAGGAGGAACTGAACGTACTAAAGCAGCTGAAGCGACGTTACGTACATCTTCATCTGTAATTTCTTTTGATTCGCTGTTAACAGCAATCATTCCTTGACAGTTTTCCACTTCTAATAAATTGGCTGGAACACCAACGCTTACGCTACGAATTTGGATACCTGCTTTTTCTTCTGCTTGCTTGACGGCCCGTTGAATTGCTTGAACCGATTTTTCAATATCGACAATAATCCCTCTGTTAATACCTTCAGATTTGGCGTTGCCTACACCAATGATATTCATTTGGTTTTCGACATACTCTGCAACGACAACTTTCACCGAAGTCGTTCCAATGTCAAGGCCGACATACATTCCCGTTTTTGCCATGAATGGGATTCCCTCCTACTAAATTTCCATATAGATCGAACAGTAAAGGTCCGTTTTTATCTATCAGTTTAATATTTTGTTCACTGCTAACAATAATACCACAAAAATCAACTTTTTAGAAATACGTTATGAAAAATATTTGAAATTTTTATTGCCCTATTTGGGTGTTATTATTGGTTTCACTCTGACTTTCATTTTCTGCGGTATTTTCATTGATTTCATTTTGATTATTATTACTATCTGTTGTGGTGTTTTCAGCCGATGATTCTTTCGTTTTTTCATTATCTTTCGGATACGGATACGTGAAAATTCCCACTTCCATATCCACAACCCCTTTGCCTTTTAACTCTTTAGCAACTTGTGGATAATACTTTAGTTGTTCTGTTAAATTAGAGATGTTAATAATAACAGTGTTTCCATCGTTCATTAACAGATTTAACAACTCTGTATTGGCACTAGTGGGTGTGTATTTAATTTGAGAAATACTAGCTCGTAATTCTTGAGAAAGTTTTTGATATTGCTTTAAGACAGTTAAAATGCGTTTTTGTGATTTAAAATCTTCTAAAATAGGCAGATTTTCAGCCGGTTTTTTAACCGTTTCAGCCAGAACTTTTCCATTTTCGATGACAGGAGCATAACTATCTCCTTTTTCTAAAATAGCAACTTCTTGATATTCTGTCACTGTCAATTTAAATTCATTAAAATGTTCAATTCCAACAGCCACACTTTTTACACGCGGTAAAGCCTGCTTTATTTTCGCTTCGTTTTCTCCGCGGTGCCAGTATTGTGACCAAAGGCCATCTTCTAAAGTAAAACCAGCCGCTTTTGTGATAGCATTTTTTGAAACTGCTTCGTTTTTTACTACATGAATAGCAGAGAGCTTACTTAGGGGAGAAACATAGTACAAAACAAATAACAATGGAATCAAAAACAGTGTAATCACAATTGTCAGCCGACGATAAAGTACCGAATTTCGTTCATACTTTAATTTGGGTAGCCGATCAGCAAAAGAACCATTAGGATTGCGCGATCCACCTTCAACGGGTAAATCACTGGCATTTTCCGGTAATTCAGGTTCTTCTTTTGGCTCCTGTCCGTCAATGACTGTGGGAGACCATGTCGCATCTTGACCATTTTTCTTCCGATATTCCAAGTTAGCTTTTTGCCATGGTGTCAAATTTACAGCTACATCTGAATGCTCACCTTTTTGCTTGGATTGGTCTTTTTTACTGATATGCGTCACCACCTTTACATTACACTGTAATTTCTTTAACTAATTGATATAAACGCTGACTAGCATCAGGAATTCCTTCTGATTTTGAAGCGGTAGCCATTTGTTGCCGTTTCGTTTGATTTTGCATAATTTCATCGACGGCTTCCACCAGAGCACTACCAGTCAACATCTCATCTTTAATCATCAACGCCGCCCCAGCATCCACTAAACTTTGTGCATTTTTAGTTTGATGATCTGCGGTCACGTAAGGACTAGGAATTAAGACAGCCGGTAAACCTAAAGCGGTAAATTCAGCAATAGATGTTGCTCCTGCACGCCCTACTAATAAGTCACAGCAAACCATCACCGCTGCCATCTTATCAATATAGGGGGCAACACTGACATTTGTCAACTGGCTTAAGTCAATCTTTGTTTCCTTTTTAATTTCATTAAAGTATCTTTCACCAGAAGCATATAACACTTGATAATCGCGCGTGGCAAAAATTGGCAAAGCTTCTGTTACAGCTTGATTAATTTTCAAAGCGCCTTGACTTCCGCCAAAAATCAGCGCGGTTGGTTTTTCTTGTTTCAAACCAAAAGTTGTTAAAATATCTGATTTTTTGGTATCACTGACTTCACTGGCACGCGGATTTCCCACAAGGACCGTTTTTTCAACTGGAAAAAATTGTGCTGCATCTTTAAAGCAAATCCCCACTTTTGTTGCATATCGACTCAAAAATTTATTGGTTATACCAGGAATACTATTTTGTTCATGTACAATGGTGGGGATTTTCATTTTAGCCGCTGCATAAACGACTGCTCCTGAAACATATCCGCCAGTTCCAATAACCACATCGGGTTGAAAAGATTTTAAGATTTGTTTAGCTTCTTTGATACTTTTAAAAAAAAGTTGGAGCGTTTTTACATTATCAAAAGATAGTTTTCGCTTAAAACCTTGAATTTCCAATGTTTTAAAAGGAATATCCGTTTTTGGTAGAATTTTATTTTCTAATCCTCTTTTGCCTCCAACATACATAAACTCAGAGGTTGGCTCTTGTTGTTTGACATAATTCACAAAGGCTAAGGCGGGATAAATGTGTCCGCCAGTTCCACCACCGGTTACTAATATTCTCACATGCTTCGCTCATTTCTATTATTTTTTCAAGGCATTAACTGCCGTTATAAAGCGTTCGCCTCTAATTTCAAAGTTTTTATACTGATCCCAGCTGGCATTGGCAGGTGATAACAAAATTGTATCTCCCGCCGCACTGAGAGCATACGCTTGTACCACGGCAGTTTCAGCATTTTCACTAAATTCAATAATTGGAACTTTAGCATCTCGTGCAGCTTGGGCTAATTTATCTTTTGTTTGACCAAAAACAATTATCGCTTTCAATCCATTTAACGAGGGAACCAACTCGTCAAATCCATTGCCTCGATCCAAACCACCAGCTAATAAAATTAATTTTTCATGATCAAAGCCGCTTAACGCCATCTCTGTTGCCAAAATATTTGTTGCCTTAGAATCGTTAAAGAAACGTCGTTCATTAATTGTTCCAACAAACTGCGTACGGTGTGGCACACCACTAAAACTTTGCAAAGTTGTTTTAATATTGTCATTTGAAATATTACGTAATTTTGCTACTGCGATTGCTGCCAAAGCATTTTCAACATTATGATTACCAGGCACACCTAATGTATCAGCCGCCATGATAAATTCATCGTGAAAATACAATTGCCCATCTTTTTGATAAGCTCCCGGTACAATTTGTGTACTAGAAAAGGGAACAATTTGGGCTTTTGTTGTTGCAGCCATATCTTGTAAAACCTTTTGATCCCAATTTAAAACCAAGTAATCAGCTGCTGTCATGTTCTCTTGAATATGCCATTTTGCTTTTTCATATTCAGCTTGGGAACCATGGTAATCTAAATGGGCAGAGAAAATATTAGTAATGACAGCAACTTCGGGATGAAAAGTTTGAATTCCCATTAATTGGAAACTAGACAATTCCGTTACCATTACATCGTTCTTTTGGGCATTTTGAGCCACAGTGCTAGCTGGATAACCAATATTGCCTGCTAATAGTGCCTTACCTTGCGTCATTCCAGCATTTAAAATTTCGCCAATCATTGTCGTCGTAGTGGTTTTCCCATTGGTACCGGTAATTCCAATTAGCGGACATTCCGCAATTTGATAAGCCAACTCTACTTCGGTAATAATTGGTAGACCTTTTTCGATTGCTTTTTTTACTAATGGTTGGCTATAAGGAATCCCAGGATTTTTTACCATTAAAGCAAAATCCTCATCTAGTAATTCAATTGGATGGCTGCCCGTGACAACTTTAATCCCTAACGCCAAAAGATCTTGTGCTTCTGGATTTTCTTCAAAGGGTTTTCCGTCATTAACGGTAACAAGTGCGCCCAAATCATGCAATAATTTGGCCGCACTGAATCCACTCTTTGCTAATCCCAGCACAAGAACTTTTTTATTTTGATATTCACTAATTTGTTTCATTTTTTCCATCTCCTACCAAATGATCAAAAGCGTAAGTACCGAACAAACAAAAGCGATCCCCCAAAAAACCAGATCGATTTTCCATTCAGTCCAACCACTCATCTCAAAGTGATGATGGATAGGTGACATTTTAAACAGACGTTTGCCGGTTAGTTTGAAAGAAGATACCTGCAACATTACACTGGCAGTTTCAATGACATAAATTAAACCAACAAGTAACAAAGTCCATTCCTGATGTAAAAGAATGGAAATCGCTGCCAGTAAGCCGCCGAGTGCAAGAGATCCTACATCGCCCATAAAAATCTTTGCTGGTTTGCGATTGTATGGGAAAAAGCCCAATAATCCACCGATCACACTTAAACAAATGATCAAGACATCAAATTGATTTTGCTTCCAAGCTATCATACCATAAGTTGCAAAGGAAATAACCCCCAGCCCCGAAACCAATCCATCAATTCCGTCTGTCAAATTGACTGCATTGGAAAAACCAACTAACCAAAAAATGACAAAAAGCCCGTAAAGAATCCCTAAATTTAATTCAAAACTAAAAACATTTAAACTGTTTGAATTGCCATCTTTTAAAAAGACAAAGTAAAAAATAACAGCACCTAGAATTTGTCCAATTAATTTTTGTAAAGAGTTCAATCCCATGTTGCGCTTTTTAAAAATTTTAATAAAATCATCTAAAAATCCAAGTAATCCATACAAGAATAAAATGAATAATAGGATAAACAAAGACGGTGTTAGTAAATTTTGCCATGCGCCAACCCACAATCCTGTCAAAACAGCAGCAATTAAAAAGACGACTCCTCCCATAGTGGGTGTTCCAGCCTTGACATTGTGCCATTTGGGTCCTTCATCCCGAATTTCTTGTCCGAATTGTTTGACTCTAAAATAGCCAATGAAAAGCGGCATGACAGCATAGGTCATCGCAAAGCTACTCACAATTGGTAAAATCATCTTTGTCCATTCCATTTTTCAAATCTCCTAGTTCATTTTAATGTATTCATTTTTATAAAAATGAAATTTATTTTCTCTACGCATATCATTCCTCTTTGGCAGAATACGCCAAGAGGAACTGACATCCTAGTTCATTTTAATGTATTCATTTTTATAAAAAATGAAATCTATTTTCTCTACACATATCAATCCTCTTTGGCAGAATACGCCAAGAGGATTGATAGCTTTTTTTCACACTGCAAATTTTATACTATTGCGACATGGTAAACTCAATTTCTTTACCATCCACACGGTCATAGGGTGCAAGACTTTGCCCGGAACAATAACCGTCTCCTTTAAAACTAACTTTCACGCCCAATATATCTCCGAGCTTGACCAAATCAGCTTTAGACCAATTGGTAACATCAGGCATGTAATATTCCGAACCAGTGGTTAATAAAATTAATTTTTCTCCTGCTAAGACTTTGGTGCCGTGAGGAGTCCCTTGCTCTTTAATTTTACTACCTGTCCCGATTACTACAGGCACTAAACCATTCTTACTAGCGTCTGCTGCCGCACTATCTTTACCTAAGTTGCGATAATCAGCAATTTCAACTTTTTCGGTATTTTCACTGGCAGAAGCTGGTTGATCATCTTTAAATTCCATTGCTCGTTTTAGCAAAGCATTGCCAATATCGCCAAGTGCTTTTTGTTCCCAATGCTCTGGCATTTTCATCGTCATATATAAAACATATTCTGGGTCTTCAGCTGGAATCATCTCAACTATCGAGTACAAATAAGCTGTATCCCCCTGATAATAACCGCCATTTTTTTCATCCGCTATCTGAGCCGTGCCGGTTTTAGCTGCAATTTTGTAGCCGGGCACATTGTAAACACCGTAAGCACTGCCGTAGTCTTTACTCTCAATAACATCTCGCATGTATTCGCGAACTTTCGCTGTCGTTTCAGCACTAACTGGATTTCCCACGATTTCTGGTTCTGTCACACGCTCGGTATCGTTTTGATTATTAACAATTTTACTAATATAGTGGGGCTCCAACATTTTACCATCATTGGCAATCGCAGAAAAGGCGCGCATCATTTGAAAGTTCGTCACGCCAATCCCTTGACCAAATGAACTCATCGCCTTGTCGACAATATTATTTGTTGGCAAAATACCACTGTTTTCTCCTGGTAAACCAGAATAGGTACTTTGACCAAAGCCAAATTTTTTCAGATAATTTTGCCAAGTATCTCCCATTTTTTGTTCCAATTTAACCATTCCGACATTACTTGACCAAGAGAGGGCTTGACGCATCGTTAACGTTCTTCTTTGCTCTTGGTAGTCCCAGTCATTGATAGTAGCATCGGCAACTTTAATCTCACCGGAAGTAAAGGTTTCATTTTCATTAAACACTCCTGACTCAATAGCAGCAGCAGTTGTCATGACTTTCATCGTTGACCCGGGTTCATAACGATCTTCTACTAATAAATTCATCCAATTAAAGTCTTTGTCGGAAAATTCTTTTTTCGTTTCCGGATTGAATGTCGGTCGTTGACTCATGGCTAGGATTTCTCCAGTTTTGGCTTCCATCAATACTGCGGTTGCATCTTCTGGTTTGTATTTTTTAACAGCTGTATCCATAAGTGACTCAAGATAAGTTTGTAATCCACTATCAAGAGTCGTATAAATATCCTGACCATCTTTAGCGGCCTTTTTTTGCGCTACTGTGCCAGGAAGCGGATTTTGATAATTATCTTTTTGGTAAACAATTTTACCATCAGTCCCACTTAAAATATCATTGTAGGCCGCTTCTAGACCCATTTTGCCGACTAACCCTTTATCTATTCCTTGCTTATCCACTTCAGATTCAGCATAGCCAATAAAATGAGAGGCAAACGTGCCATTGGGATAAATACGGTTAGGGTGTTCATCAAAGTCTAAACCAGACAATTCTGCCTTTTCCATCGCCTGTTCAATTTTTTTCTTCTTCTCTAAAGTAATGTTCTTGCCTTTACCAGAAAATTCAACTTGATACAATTCGTTTTTTGCCCCTTCTTTTAAACGGGCAATAACTTCTTTTTCCTCCAAGCCTAAAATATCATGCAAAATGGCGGCAACTTTTTCATAGTCCTTACTTTGGACGTATAATTTTTTATCACCAGTTTTATAATTTTTTGACAAAATAGCTTTTAAAGAATATGAAGTAGCGTCTTCAGCAATTGCGACGCCGTTGCGATCATAAATTGTACCTCGTTTTGCTTTCACTATTTTACTGCCTTCATAGAGTGCGGCAGTCTTTTTTTCTAAAGAGGTACCCGCCACATTGCCAACTACTACGAGATAGCCTAAACGAGCGGCAAACAAAAAGAACAACCCAATACTCGTAGCAAAGAGAATAATCCCTACTTTTTTGCGGTTGTTCGTTGGATTTTGATTTTTCTTGCGGAAATACTTTCTGATTCGTTTAAAACGCATTTACTTCACTTTCCTTAAATTGTCATCGTTAATTTTAAGTCCTTTTTTCTCTGCAATTTTTTTAATTCGTTCCGTTTTTGAAAGCTCACTTTTTTCTTGTTCTAAACGTGTTTTTTCTTCAGCTTGTTGCGTTGTTTGTGCTTCAATTTGAGAAACTTCTCGTTCTAGCTGGCTAATATCTGTTCGAACATACACTGTTAAAACAGCTAAGCCAATCACAGCAGCCAGAAGAAAAATCCCGATAATTTTTTCCAAACCACTGATACGTTTTAATTTTCGAGCTGGCGAAGCTGGAATGCGAATAATTTCAGGACGTGGTGGCGTCGATGGTTTTGCTGACGGATTGGGTTGTTCAATTTGTGGTGCTGCTTGATTCATATCATAATGATATTCACGTTTCGCTTCTGCCATTTCGACGCTCCTTTTTATTCTTTGATTCTTTCAGCAATTCTCAATTTTGCACTGCGGGAGCGATTATTTTCATCAAGCTCATTTTGACTGGCAACAATTGGTTTGCGATTAATTAATTTTAATTCCGGTTGATATTCCACTGGTACCATAGGTAAACCTGGTGGCAAATCTTTAGGACTACTGTATTCTTTAAAAATATTTTTAACCAAACGATCTTCTAATGAATGAAAGGTAATGACACTCACTCTGCCACTGACATTTAAAAGAGCTATTGCCTGTTCCAATGATTCTTCAATTGCGCCTAATTCATCATTAACCGCGATACGAATCGCTTGAAAAATCCGTTTGGCAGGATGCCCCCCCTTACGTCTAGCTGGAGCAGGAATTGCTTCTTTAATTAAATCTACCAGCTCACCAGTAGTTTCAATAGGGGCTTTTTCCCGCGCACGCTCAATTTGTCTGGCAACTTGTTTGGAAAATTTTTCTTCACCATAACGATAAAAAATTTTTACCATTTCATGATAATCATAAGTATTAACCAAATCATAAGCAGAAAAAGCTGCAGATTGGTCCATGCGCATATCTAATGGTGCATCTTGATGGTAACTAAAACCACGACTGGCTTCATCCAACTGTGGGGATGAAACACCTAAGTCGTATAAAACCCCATCCACTTTTTGGACGCCATATTCTTTTAAAGCAGCTGCTAGATGACGAAAATTACTTTTCACAAAGGTAACTTTCCCAGCTGCCACAGCGTCTTTTAAAAAAACTTGGGCATGATCAATTGCTTTTTGATCTTGATCAAAAGCATACAAATGCCCATTATCACTTAATTGTGATAATAAATATTGGCTATGCCCAGCACCACCTAAGGTACAATCAACATAAATACCGTCAGGTTTAATATTTAGTCCATCGACTGTTTCTTTAAGCATCACGGTGTAATGTTGAAATGAATCCGCCATTTAAGTTCCTCTTTCTATAAGCCAAAATCAATCATTGTTTCAGCAATTTCATCAAAATTCTCTTCAGCTTCTTCTGAGAAAGCCTGCCATTTTGCTTCATCCCAAATTTCAATCCGATTACTCACACCAGTAATAACACAATTTTTCGTTAAACTTGCGTGTTTACGTAACGTTTGAGGAATATTAATACGGCCTTGTTTGTCGATCTCACATTCCGTTGCCGCTGAATAAAAGAAACGGACAAACGTACGTGCATCTTTTTTGGCTAAAGGCATTTCATTTAACTTTGCTTCTAATTTTTCCCATTCTGCTTCAGGGTAGCCAAACAAACAACCATCAAGACCACGCGTGACAATGAATTTTTCGCCGAGTTTTTCCCGCAACTTGGCTGGGACTATTAAACGACCTTTCGCATCGATTGAATGCTGAAATTCGCCCATAAACATCGACAAAGACCCCCTGTCACCACTTGATATACACAGTCTACCACAATCCCCCACTTTCTACCACCAAATATGTATAGGAATAAAGGAAGTTTTTTGACTTTTTTTCACCAAGGATAACAAGAGAATTAATAACAAATCTAATTCACGACAACTTTAAAAAAAATTAAAGAAAATGCCACAAACTAAGCACAATTACAAAAACATAAAATACCATTGTCAATAAGAAAACTAGCCGCCAAAACATTTTTAAGTAGCGTCCATAGGCTAATTCACCATAAAAATAGGCATGAAAAATTGCCAAGCCAATACCCAAAACTAATAAGCCAATAATAAAATAAGGGAGCGCAGAAAAAGCAAAAGTAGCTTGGGAAGCTTGATTAATGCCCAAAAAAAGAAAAGGGACAGCTAAATCTGGTGCTTTTATTTTAAAACGTTTCGTTAAAGCAAAAGTGGTTACAAGAAAGTTACAGGCAACCAAAACGATTACCGGAAAAATGTACCAAAATGCTAATAACGGTGTAAACTTTTCCATTTGTCATTTCCTCTCCATACCGCTAGGGTAACTATACTTGATTTTCTTTACATAAGTGTTGCAGTTCTTTTAAAAATTCTTGCAGTCAACTAAGTTTTTCTTAAGTTTTTATAACCTTTCAAAAGAAATCACACCGTTTTTCTATTATAATGTTTCATAAAGGATGTGACTACATGATTACACATTATTTTCTTGAAGATAATCAATTAACTATAACAGAAGATATTAAGAAGTCTCTTTGGCTTCATGTTGAAAAACCAACAGCTGCAGAAATCGAACTTCTTTCTCAAAAATACGAACTTCCAAAAGATTACTTGACAAGTATCTTAGATGATAATGAAAATGCCCGTGCTGAAGGACTTCAGCAAGAAAAATTTTTAATTCCTGTCTTGCTATTATTACAGTTTCCATATGTTTCAACAAGCCCTAGTGGATACTTACAATTTAACACGTATCCTTTAGCAATGATTATTACTCCTCAAAAAAGACTAATTACAGTCTGCAACTATCATATGCCATTTTTTAAAGATATTTTGGAAAATCCGTTACCTAAAAACGATATGAGTAGCAAATTGAATCTAGTTTTACAGATTCTTTGGCACTTGGCTTTAACTTATAATCAAGATTTAGCCGATTTAAGACGTCAAGTCGATAAATTAGAAGGGCAAATACAAGTTTCCACAGAAAATAAACATTTGTATCAATTGATGGATATTCAAAAAAGTTTGGTCTTATTTGAAGCAGCAACAAAAGCCAACTTTCAAACACTAACCAGATTAGCCGATACTTCAGAATTTCAAGAGCACCATGCTTACCATATTCATCTACATGATATATTAGTTGAAACAAAACAGTCTATGACTTCGGCTAAAATTAATTTGCAACTAGTTAGCCAGATGAACGAAACGTTTTCGGCAATCGTTTCAAATAATTTGAATATTGTCATGAAAATATTGACTTCTTTAACAATCGTTTTAACAATTCCTACTATTGTAGGTGGCGTATATGGTATGAACGTCAAATTACCATTTGCCGAATCAGACAACGCATTTTTCTTGATTAGCGGTATCACAATCGTAATTTGTTATTTGGCAATTAAATATTTAAAAAAGAGGAATCTTTTGTGAAATTGACAGCAATAGACTTGAAGTAACTAACAAATAAGAGTAAACTCCAAGAGAAGAATTTATGTAAGGGTGGCCTTTATGAACGAAAAAAAATCCAGTAGTACTTTTAGTAAAGTAACCAAGATCGTGATTTGGACCATGTTGATTTTAACTGTTGGTTCCGTATTTTTAACTGCAATTTTAAGCGTCATGTAAAATCTATGCCATTAAAATAGCCATGGAAAAGCTGTTGCTTTTTCATGGCTATTTTTTATTCAGTGTCCGGCCATTGCCAATAATTCTTTGGCATGTTCCATCGTCAACTCGGTCACTTCAGAACCTGCCAGCATGCGCGCAATTTCGTATACACGATTTTGGGGTTCTAATTCTGACACTATCGTTTGGGTTCTTCCCTGATTAATTTCTTTTTTAATATAATACTGGTAATCAGCAATTGCTGCCACCTGAGGTAAATGCGTGATACACAAAACTTGGGAATTTGCGGCAATTTTAGCAATTTTTTCCGCAATAGCTTGCGCAACTCTCCCACTCACACCTGTGTCAACCTCATCAAAAACAATACTTGTGATTCCTTGGTTTTGAGAAAATATTGTTTTTAGTGCCAACAACATTCGGGATAACTCTCCGCCAGAAGCAACTTTAACTAAAGGCTTCAAGGGTTCACCCGGATTAGTCGTTAAATAAAATTCTACTTCATCAAAGCCATCTTCTTGTAGTATTTTTTTACTATTCATAAAACGAACTTCAAACTGGCTATGTTCCATGTACAGTTCTTTTAACTCAGTTACAATAGCAAGAGATAGTTTATAGGCAATCTTTTTACGTTCTTGATGCAATTGTTCCGCAAAATGAGAGGCTACTTCTTCTTGTGCACTGACTTCTTTTGCCAACTGTTCCAATTGCCCTTCAGTATAGGCAGATTCGGTCAATTCTTTTGTAATTTCCTCATAATAAGCCAAAACTTCTGAGACTGTTTGGCCATACTTGCGCTTTAACTGATGAATTAACTCTAAGCGCTGATTCACTTCTTCCAAACGCCCTTCATCAAAAGACAAACTATCAAATTGACGCGAGATATCCCCTGCTGCTTCTTGCAACAAATAAAAAGCTGATTGTAAATTTTCACTAACTGTTTCGTACTCACTATCCAAATGAGCAATATCTTGCATACTTGTTAAAGCAGCCCCAATACCGTCTAAGCTATTCCCTTCGTCATTGGTCAAAAGTGCGTAGCTGTGCGCTAAACTGTCGACAATTTTTTGATAATTTCCCAGTTTCGCCCGTTCTTCTGTTAATTCTTCTTCTTCATTGGGTAATAAATTAGCATTAGCAATTTCATCTTGTTGAAACCGTAACATATCCATCCGCTGAACATAAGACTGTTCATTGGCTTGAATTTTTCGCATTTGCTGTTTTAAATGTTGAAATTTTTCAAAAGCTTGACGATATTTTGCTAATAATTCTTGAAACTTTTTGCCCCCAAATTGATCAAGTAAATGCAAATGACGCTCGGGTTGTAATAATTCTTGATGTTCATTTTGCCCTTGGATATCGACTAAAAAAGCTCCAATTCGCCGCAAATTTGACAAAGTTAAAGTGCGGCCATTTACACGGCAAATATTTTTACCACTTTGGCTAATATCACGTTGCACAATTAATAATTCATCTTCTGTTTCAATCCCTAATTCGTGTAATAGCTCTGTAAATTGACTATCTGTCGGCACTTCAAATAGGCCTTCTAGACTACACTTATTACTACCTTGACGAATGTAATCTGTTGAACCGCGACTACCACATAAAAGTCCCATGGCATCAATAATAATTGACTTACCTGCACCTGTTTCTCCCGTTAAAGCCGTCATGCCGTCATGAAACTGGAGGCGCAAACTGGAAATAATGGCAAAATTTTTAATTCCTAATTCTACTAACATCGGCCTCAACTCCTGCTTTTATAAAAAGCGTAAAAATTCCCGTCGTAAATCTTGGGCAGCTGTCTCTGTGCGTGTAATCATTAAGACAGTATCATCATCATTTAATACTGAAAATAAATTATCTTGAAATCTTTTTTCAATGAGATTGGCAATCGCAGAAGCATTGCCTGGCAATGTTTTTAAGACTACAAATTTTTCCATTTGGTCAACAGAGACAAATGCATCTTTTAACATTTTTTCTAACTTTGCGCCGACATCTTCTGCCGTTTCTGCCGGCAGACTGTAGCGATAACCGCCTTCTTGCGAAGGAACTTTAATTAACTTTAACTCTTTAATGTCGCGGGAAATAGTCGCCTGTGTCACCACCACACCACGACTTTTTAATAGTTCAACAAAATCTTCTTGCTTTTGAATATTTTTTTCTGTTAACAAGCGGGTAATCAAACGATGACGCTCTTTCTTTCTCATAGCTTGCTCCTTCACATAAAATAAAGCCGCAGTAAATGAAATTGCTTCGATTTACACGCCTTTTCCTTAAAATTATTTTACTTTGAATTCTTATTAATAATAACGTATTTTTGCGCATAAATAAAGGTAACAAAAAACTAAAATTTCTTTTAGAACTTGTGCTAAATAAGAAAAACCCAACCATTCTCTGTATTTTAGTAATGGGCCCGCAGTAGATACAAGCAAACAAAAAATTACTACTAAATAGAATACAGATCATGTTTGGGTGATTCTTTCATTAAATTTTTATTGTTTTAACTGTTCATGAGCCGCAGCAACAATTTCTGTAATATTGATGCTTGGGGCAATGGCAGGTGTTTTACTTTTTTTCAAATGAGTAATAAACTCAATATTTCCTTCCCCTCCTTTAATGGGAGAGTAATCGAGTCCCACTACTGAAAATCCACTTGTAACTGCCATAGCGAGTGCTTTTTCTAACACTGCTTGATGTACTTTAGGATCTCTAACAATTCCGTGCTTGCCGACTGCTTCTTTACCAGCTTCAAATTGCGGCTTAATTAACGCCATGACATCCCCATTTTCAACTAAAATTTCTGCTAATGGGGGTAAAATTAGACGTAGGGAAATAAATGAAACATCAATTGTGGCAATTTGCGGCAAACCTTCTTGAAAATCACTTGGTTTACTATAACGAAAATTGGTTCGTTCCATCACAATTACGCGCGGGTCTTGCCGTAACTTCCACGCCAATTGATTATAACCCACGTCCAAAGCATAGCTTAATTTTGCTCCATTTTGTAATGCGACATCTGTAAATCCACCGGTAGAAGCACCAATATCCAACAAAATTTTATCTTGCATTGTTAAATCAAAAACCTGCAATGCTTTCTCTAATTTTAAGCCCCCCCGCGAAACATAGGGCAATTTTGCACCTTTTAGCTCCAAAAGAGAATCTTCTGGAATCTTTTCCCCCGGTTTATCTAAACGTTCACTATTTTTTGCCAAATATACTAATCCAGCCATGACTCCTCTTTTGGCTTGTTCTCTTGTCTCAAATAAGCCTTGTTGATGCGCTAAAATATCTACCCGTTCTTTTTTCATTTTATGCTTGTACCTCCAAAGTTAATTCTTCTGTCAGCATCATTAACAAGTCGGGTTTTATCAATGAAATAGCTTGTAATTTAGTGATACAGGCGTTTGTGGCAGCTAATTCTGTGGCCAAAAGTTGATGGCTTTTTTCAATTCCTAATAGTGCAGGATACGTACTTTTATTTAAAGCCACGTCATGTCCCACATTTTTGCCCAGCTGATCTTTGGTTGCTGTTACATCGAGTAAGTCATCACGAATTTGAAATGCCAAACCTAAGTGCTCTGCTAAAGTTTGTAATAAAGCAATCACGCTTTCATCTTGGTTGGCTAATAAGCCACCAGCTGTAATTGCAAAAGTAAACAGGGCACCGGTTTTACGTTGATGGACATAGGCCATTTCTGGTAAAGTCAACTGTTTTCCTTCCCCTTGAATATCTGCAGCTTGACCGGCAACCATTCCGACAGTGCCACTTGCTTTGGCTAGATTTTGTAGCAACAATAATCGCAATTCGCTGGTTAACTCTGCCCTACTTAACAAATGAAAAGCTTCTGTTAGCAGACCATCTCCAGCCAGCGTAGCTATTCCTGCACCAAATTTCATATGATTAGTTGGCAAGCCACGGCGTAATTCATCGTTATCCATTGCAGGCAAATCATCATGAATCAACGAATAGGTATGGATCATCTCTAAAGCTGCGGCTGTTTGATACGCCCCTTGGGTAATTTTTTTGCCAAATCCTGCAATCGTAGCAAGTAATAATAGTGGGCGTAATCTTTTGCCACCGGCATCAATAGAATAAAGCATACTTTCTAATAACAGTTCATCTGTTGTTTGCTGCCGCAAAAAACTACGCATTTCTGTTTGAACTCTAACCAAATGTTCCTGTCTAAATTCTGTCAATAAGGTCATTTTTCTTCCTCTTCAAACACAACAGCCTCGCCATTTTCTTGCATAATTTTTGTCAAGGCATCTTCTGCCTTGGTTAATGTTTCTTGACATTGCTTACTCAAGGTAATTCCTTTTTTAAATGCCGTCAATGCTTCTTCTAAAGCTACGTCCCCTTGTTCCAATTGTTTTACGATAGCTTCTAGTTCTTGTAATGATTCTTCAAAAGTTTGTTTAGCCATTATTTCCTCCATTTTACCAATAAGATTAATTAACATGAAAATCTTACTTCAGCTATTGGTTTACTTCCTGTTATCTTCAGGATTGATTTTTGTTACCGCAGCTTCTACCTGCCCATCTTGATAGTGAATGACTAACTTATCTTCCACTGTAATTTCTGCAACGCTTTTAATCACGTTATCTTCTTTTGTCGTATAACTGTATCCTCTACCCATAATTTTTAAAGGACTGAGTAAATCCAAAGATTGAATTGCATTGTGAAAGGATTGCTGTTTTTGCTGAAAAAGTTGCTTCATACTTTTTTCTAAGCGCTCTTGTAAATAATTCTGTTGTTGTTTTAATTCATTCACCCTATTTTTAGGATTAAATTGCCTTAAATTGTGATTTAATTGCATCACTTTCTTTTCTTCTTCAAAAAGACGGTTTTGCGTACTTTGAAGCAGGCGTTGGGTTAGTTGATCTAACTTTATAGATTGCGCTTCATAGAGTCGTTCCGGTTGTCGCAATACATACGAAGCACTTAAGCGTTCATAGCGCTCTTTTTTTAAAGCCAATTGATGCATAAAGGCCTGTTCCAATCGCGTTTGTTTTTCTTTAATCTTTAAAATTTCATCACTTAATACTGGTACCGCTAATTCAGCTGCAGCTGTGGGCGTTGCCGCCCGTACATCTGCTACTAAATCCGCGATAGTAGTATCTGTTTCATGTCCTACAGAGGAAATAATCGGCGTTTTGGCTGCAAAAATAGCTCGGGCGACTTTCTCTTCATTAAATGGCCATAAATCTTCAATTGAGCCGCCGCCTCGTCCAATAATCATCGTATCAAAATCGCCGCTTGCTTCTACGCGAGCAATATTTGCAACGACATCTCCTGCAGCTTTATCCCCTTGTACGACGGTAGGAAATAAGGTAATTTCAGCAATAGGATAACGTCTTTTAACGGTTGTCATGATATCTCTTATGACAGCCCCGCTAGGACTCGTTAAAACAGCAATTTTTTTAGGATATTTAGGTAAGTTTTTTTTAGGAGCTAAAAAGAGACCTTCTTTTTCTAATTTTGCCTTTAACTGCTCGTATGCTTGATATAATGCACCCACACCATCGGGTTCCATCTGTTCAACATAAATTTGGTAATTACCACTTGCTTCATACAGAGAAATCCGTCCAATAATAAAGACTTTCATTCCTTCTTCGGGTTGAAATTTTAATTTACTAAAAGCACCTTTAAACATCACAGCCGAAATTTTAGCCCCATCATCTTTTAAAGAAAAATACTGATGGTTCGGTCTTAAACGGAAATTAGAGATTTCACCCGTTAAATAAACTTTTTCCAAATAAGGATCCGCATCAAATTTGCGTTTTAAATATTTGGTTAATGCAGTGACAGTTAAATACTCTTGTGCCATCTAAACACCTGATTTCTGCAGATGATAAGCTTTAATCGTTTGGTAGAGTAACATGGTAATTGTCATGGGCCCCACACCGCCTGGAACTGGCGTAATAAAATCTGCAATTGGTTCCACGGCAGCAAAATCAACATCGCCGATTAATTTATTATTAGCATCACGGTTCATTCCAACGTCAATTACAACCGCACCTTCTTTGACATAATTTTTATCGACTAAATGACCCACACCCACTGCAGCAACTAAAATATCCGCCTTTTTGGCAATAGCAGGCAAATTTTGCGTTTTAGAGTGGGCAATTGTTACAGTTGCGTTTTCTTGTAATAAAAGGTGTGCCATGGGTTTTCCCACGATATTACTTCGACCAATTACCACTGCATTTTTGCCGGCTACTGAAATATTGTAAGCCGCCAAAAGCTTCATGATACCATAAGGAGTACATGGAATCATTACCGGATCACCTGCAAACAATCGTCCAATATTTAGCGGATGAAAGCCGTCCACATCTTTTTTAGGATCAATCGCTAAAATTACCTTTTCTTCATCGATGTGGGCAGGTAATGGGAGTTGTACTAAAATCCCATGAAATTGCTCATCTTGATTATATGTTTCAATTAATGCCAATAAGTCCGCTTCTGTAATCGTATCCGGACGACGATCCACTTTCGAACGAATCCCCATTTTTCCTGCTGCCACTTCTTTATTGCGCACATATATTTGGCTCGCTGGATCTTCCCCAACTAAAATGACGACTAAGCCTGGCACAATGCCGTCTTTTTCTTTAATTTTAGCTACTTCACTTTGCATTTCTGCCTGCATGGAGGCAGCTAATTTTTTTCCATCTAGTAATTGGGCCACAAAATCGCCTCTTTCATTCATTTAGCACTATTCTAGCACAGGGGACTTTTATTGTGAAAGTTCAGCAGATAATTTTACTGAAAATTTGGCATTCAAACAAAAAAGCAGCTAAGAATATAAACATTCTTAGCTGCTCTATGCTGTCGACAATCTTAAGCTTCTTTGGTTAAATCTGTGTTAATCGCTGATAACACACCATTAACAAATTTACGGGATTGATCATCACTAAAGGTTTTAGTTAGTTCCAAGGCTTCATTTAACGCCACTTTATTCGGAACATTTGTTTCATACATCATTTCATAACTGGCAATGCGTAAAATACATAAATCCATTTTAGAAAGACGCTTAATGCTCCAACCCTTTTTCAAATGTTTTTGTATCAATTCGTCTAAATCGGCTTTATGTTCGCAAACACCTGCCACCAATTTATCCAAATAAGCGGGTACAAAATTTTCTTGTTCCTCATCCACCATTTCATGGTGCTCTAGTTCAATAGCTTGCATAATGGCATCTTTTTTGTCTAAATCTTGATTAAAATCAAGGGGAAACAATGCTTGTAGTGCCATTTTTCGAATCTCGTGACGAGACAATTCTTTACTCATTTTCTTCCTCATTTTCAAATAATTCATCCAAATCTGGTGTTTCAACTTTTTCTGGTACCACAGCTACTACATGCACATTTACTTCTGCTAATTCAACGTCTGTCATAAATAATACTTGTTGTTTGACCCGATCTTGAATCTCCATCGCAGTTTTGGGCACAGAAATACCATACTTCATGTAGCAGTAAAGGTCAACCTTAATTCCATCTTCACTAATCGTTAACGAAACCCCTTTGCCGTGATTGGAACGACCCAATAACTCGGTCACATTGCTGGTAAAACTTCCTTGCATATCATAAACGCCGTCTACTTTAGAAGCAGCAATCCCAATAATTATTTCAATCACTTCAGGAGCGATGACAATTTCACCTAAATCTTGATTTGTACCTAATATTAAATTCTTTTCGTCAGCCACAATGACTTCCTCCAGTCTAATTACAATTATGCGCGTGAAACATAGGAACCATCTGTTGTATTGATGATTAATTTATCTCCTTGATTAACAAAAAACGGTACATTTACAGTAACACCGGTCTCCATTGTTGCAGGTTTTGAACCACCAGAAGAAGTATCTCCTTTGATATTTGGTTCTGTTTCAGCAACTTCTAAAACTACTGTATTGGGTAAATCAACCCCTAAAATTTCTGAACCATACATGATAACTGTCAATTCCATGTTTTCTAACATATATTTCAGTTCATCTTTAATCTGTTCAGTTGGGATTTCAATTTGTTCGTAAGTATCTAAATCCATGAAGACATGGCTGTCACCACTTTCGTACAAATATTGCATTTTACGGTTGTCAATTTGTGCTTTGGCAACTTTTTCACCAGCACGGAAAGTTTTTTCTTGAACCGCACCTGTTCGTAAATTTTTAAGTTTTGAACGAACAAAAGCAGCTCCTTTTCCAGGTTTCACGTGTTGAAAATCCACTACACGCCAAATACCACCATCAACTTCAATTGTTAAACCCGTTTTAAAATCATTCACTGAGATCATGGCTATCCTCCTTATTTACGATTACCAAAAGGCTATGAGCAAATCCTGCATATTCGTTAATAGTTTATCATTATTTTTAACCAAAGGCTATAAAAACCCACTGCTTTAACGGCAAATCCGCTCTTCTAGCTCTTAGGGTTCCTGCAAAAAAGTACTGTCTTCTATTTGAAAAAGACAAATAAAAGACTGTACTTTCATAATTTAATTTAACGCTTGTAATCCGGCTCCAATTATTCCACCTGTATTAGGATAAGGAGAAATACTTAGCGTACTAATACTGTGTGCTTGTGCTGTAACAATCCATTCTCCAAGCTTGGTTTTAATTAAGGGCAGCAAATCGGGATTTAACGTCATTACACTGCCACCAAACACAATCTTTTGGGGATCTAACAACGAGACTACCATATAAATCGCTCGGCTAACATCTTGACTCCATGACTCTACCAATTCTTTTGCCAAGGGTTCACCTAAGCGATAACGCCGAAAAATTTCTTCTGCAGTGACTGTACCATCATTATAAGCTTCTTTTCCTCGTTCGGCCAAGGCGGGTCCGGCTGCGCTTTGTTCAACCGTTAAAGTTTGACCTTCTTTTTCTTTTAAAGGAATCAGTCCTAATTCTCCGGCAAAACCATTTCCCCGAATAAAATCCCCCTGTGTCATGATAGCACAAGACATCCCGGTACTAATCGTCACATAGACTAAAATTTCTTTATCCTGTAAACCAGCGTAGTGCCACTCTGCTCGCGTGGCTTGGTAAACATCATTATCAATGGTGATGTTGCCAATCGCCGGAAAAGCTTCGCGTAAGCGAGCCACGACTGGAAAATTCTCCCAAGCCAAATTGTTTTGAAAAACAGCAATGCCCGCTGTCCGATCAACTAAACCCGGAACCCCTAAACCAACTGCAACTTCATTTGCTGGTAGTTTGCTATCCACTAAAACCTGCTCAATTACCCGGCAAACTATCGCAAACATTTCTTCACGATCACTTGATTTTGAAAGCAAGCGAGTAATGTGGGTTACATTTCCCATTTCATCAACCAACCCGCCGGCAACTTTGGTACCCCCGATATCAATACCGATTGCATATTTCATTTTGCCATCTCCTACTGATAATTTTTATTATAGCGCCACAAGAGACTTAATAACCCGACCAGCCCTAACAGTTGAAGCGCCAAACCAGTATAGCCAATATTTTTTTGACCATAAATAATTAGTAAAAAACAAATGATAAAAACTGCGACCTGAAACCAATATTTTGCCTTATTCATCATAATCCCTCCATTCAATGGCGCCAGGAGTTAAACTAATATTATAGTTATCTGTTGCTGTATAAACACGAGTTGTTTGTGGCAAATCTGTATTGTTGACAATTGCATATTGTTTTTTTTCAGGATAAGCATGCACTTCAATATCTGGATTGTCGGCATACCAAATTTTTAACTGCTCTTCTTTATGTGCAGCATAATAAATACTACGTAAAAAGATTTGAGCGTTGGCCGGTGAATATGGCAATCCACTAAAATATACCCCCCGACCATTAAAGAAGTCATGCGTTGCCAATTGAACGCTTCCATCCACATAACTTAGAATCTGCGTATCTTTTGAGAGTGCATAAATATTTTTTTGCATTTCACCAAAATCTTTAGCCTCTTTATTTTCGGTGATAAAATGCGTCGTATTTTCTGTTTTAAAATATTTATCTGTCGATAAGCTAAATCCTAATTCTTTATCCACCCCTAAAATGTGGGCTAACTGGAAGAAACGCCCATTAGCTAGGTAAGCTGTTGGTTCCCCAATACCGATAAATCCGCCCCCATTTGCGACCCATTGCGTTATCGTTTCAATCAAACTTGTCTTTGACCAATTTTTACCGCCGGAAAATGCCGTTCCCGCATCACCTACGTTAATCAAAACATCAATTTCACTTGGTACACCTTCTTTTAAGTCGGTAAAATTCAAAAATTCTACTGCTACTTTTTGACCAGATAACGATTCTAAAACACCTAAGTAGCTATAAATTTGTTGATACCAAAGCGCATGAGCAACCATATGCGTTTGCCAAGACCGTAATTTTCCCCATGAATTCAAAATCCCTACTGTAATACCAACATAGGGTTTAGTGTCAGAAATTCGTCCATATAGCTCACGAAACTCTTGCGTCACATGGCTGACATAATCCACAAAACCAGGAAATTGATTCGCTAAAGACAAATAACCGCCATAACCAATCCGATCAACGGGTTTACGTAACAATGCTCGTCGCGCCGTTAGCCAATTTTGTTTTGCTTCTACAGTTGGGTCGTTGCCTTCATAAAAAACATCGGGGAAAAAGTAAGGCAAAAATCGGCCTTCCGTATAGTTTACATGGGGAATTTCAGAAATCATCCGCAAAGTTGTCCCGTTGCCCACACTGCCAACTACAGCATCAATACCGATTTCTTTAAAATAAGGGCCATAGGGTTCTGTCCCAATCCAATTATCGCCCAAAAACATCATCGCTTCTCGACCGGCACCGTGAACGATTGCAACTAATTTTTTTGCTTCTTTTGCAACAAAGCGTTGGATAAAATCAATATAGTCTAAATAAGACTGAGAAGGTACTCGAAAAGTTGAATTATAGTACCCTTCATCGACAAAATTCTCAGCGGATAATTTATAACCATATTCTTTTTCAAAAGCTTTAAGCGCCCGGACGGAAACAGTTGAACCATAACCAAACCAATCGACAAATTTTTCTTTTTTCTGATCATTAAAAAACAACGTAAAATGATAAAAGAAGGTCGTAAAGCGGACTACATCTGTGTCTGGATTTTCTGCTAGCCAATTGGTTAAAAAATTACTTACAAAAGCTTGTGACTCAGGTTGACGCACATCAAATGGAATTTCATGGGATTTATCTCCCCAATCATTTGTTATATGATTATACATTTGCGTTGGATCCCAAACCATACTGGCTAAAAAGGAAACGGTATATTCATGATAAGGATGCCATTTTTTCAGTCGCACGCTATTTTCGGTTTGATTTACTTCCCAATTTTCTGGTGCAACTTTTTCACCTAACGTTCGGTCATATACTTCCCAAAATTCTTTTGGATCTTCGCGATAATTAGGTTGTAGTTGTTCTGCTAAGTATCCTGCCATAAAAGGAATAACCGCGGTGGTTTTTGTTGCCGTCACCCGCTGACTTAACAGAAAAGCTTGCTGTACTTCTTCCAAATGTTTTTCCGCAAAATCATTATGTCCCCGTGCCACAAAATACGTTGTATAAATTTTAGCTCCGATTTGCTTTAACTCGTCATCTAATTTTGTCCCATCGCTATCACGAATAGCATCTGCACCCCACAATGCCATTAAGCGTTTGGTTTCTGCCAAGAAATTACTTTCACTTGGGATAGTTACTCTTCCTTTTTCCATTTTCGTCTCTCCTATTCCTTATTCCCACCGACTGTCATTCCTTGGGTTAATTGTTTTTGAACTAATATATACAAAATTAAGGTTGGCAACATAACAATCACCAAACCGGCATATAATTGTCCGTAATTTGCTGCGGCTTTTTGTCCAGCCATCAAGTTTATTAGTCCGACTGGCAAAGTCTTATTAGGTCCTGGAATTAATGTTAAAGCAATAATGTACTCATTCCAAAAGCTCAAGAAGTTAAATAAAATGACAGTAATGATGCTCGGTTTTGCCAATGGCGCCATAACGACAACTAAAGTTTTGAAAAAGCCTGCGCCGTCAATATAAGCAGCTTCTTCATAAGAAGAAGATAAAGTACGAAAATAATTCGATAACAGATAAATAGTAAATGGCAAAGCCGTTGCAGCATAGACCAGCGCTAACACAAAAAGGTTATCAATAAAAAATCCCTGACCACTAATTTTTCTAAGCGCATTGTCGCCATCTAACAACATTAGGAAAATTGGTACGACAATATAATTAGAATTAATAAAAAGACCCATCATAAACAAAGTATTTAAAATGCCCCGACCCTTAAACTTAAAACGCGCCAACACATATGCTGCCGGCAATGCCACAATAATCAATATGAATAGCGCAAGTACTGTGACTTTAACCGAATTCCACATGTAAAGCCCCATGTTGGCTTTTTCAAAAGCCGCTACAAAATTTTCTAAATAAAAACCTTTGGGCATAGCCCAAGGATCACCATAGAATTCTGAATTCTCTTTTATCGATGCTAAAAACACCCAAGCAATCGGTACGACAATCGAAATTGCCAAAGTAATAAGGGCAACATAGACAAAGATTTTATACAGTTTTGTGTTTTTTTTCATCTTGTTTCCCTCCTAAAATTCATACACGTCACGTTTGGTAATTTTATTTAACACAGCCGATAAAATAAAGGAGAAGGTAAAGACGACTACGCCAATTGCCATTCCATATCCATATGAGGAGTTCGTATAGGCTTGTTTGTACATATAACTTAAAAATACTTCCGTCGAACCATCTGGCCCACCGTTTGTCATGGCTTTTACTAATAAAAAGCTTAAATTAATCGTACTAATAACAAAGAAAGTCAATGTTGTGCGAATCGTACTCCAAGTCAAGGGTAATGTAATCGTAAAGAATTGTTGCAAGGCACCCGCACCTTCTAGTGCAGAAGCTTCATATAAACTTTCTGGAATGGAAGCCATCGAAGCCATATACATTACCATGTAATAGCCGATTGCTTGCCAAATGAGGGCAGCTCCAATCGAATATATGACAATTTTTTGATCACCTAACCACAATTGTTGTAAGTTTTCTAAACGCAAAGCGCTGAATAAATTATTTAATAACCCGTTTGTTGGATCATAGATAGCTGAAAAAATCGCAGCAATAACTACAATAGATAAGATATTTGGCACATAAAAAATAATTCGAAATAAATTGACACCTTTGAATTTTTCTCGCGTTAAAATCGAAGCAAAAATAAGTGCCAACGCTAAGGTAAAAATGGTTACAATCACGATTAATAAAATCGTATTTTGAAAAGAGCGGAAAAATGCCATATCTTTAATGAGAGTCCTAAAATTATCCAAGCCGACAAAAGTTTTCTCTGCAGAATATCCGCCCCATTTAAACAATGACATAAAAAAGACATTGATAGTGGGATAGACCATGAAAATTAAAACCAACAACGTTGCCGGTAGCAGACATAAGGTGATAAACACCTTCTTTTGTTTTTTTTCATTCATAAGATCACCTTTTTTAGTATTATTTACAAATAGCGGTTCGTTTTTTATTTATAACTTTTACTTTATTATGAGAAAAGGCTGTCACAAATTCCTTTGCCACAGCCTTTTGTCTGCTACTTATTGTTTATCTGCTGCTTCGCGAATTTTATCCGCTGCAGTCACAACACTATCTTGCCAATCTTTTACAGTCTTATCACCAGAAACCACACTGTCAACTGCACTGAATAATGTATCGCGCATATTCACACCTTCAACAGTCACTGTGTTCTCAAGTCCACCCATGACAGCTTTAGCACCATTGTCATAGATACTGTAAAATAATTTATTTTCCCCATCTAATTTTTCAGACATTCCTTGAATTGGTTGGATAGCGCCGGCATCTTTAAAAATGTCTGCTGCTTTGTCAGAATACATATAAGCAATGAATTTTTTACCTTCTTCTTTATTTGCTGCACCTGTCGGCATCCACATTTGTTCAAAAAATGTATAAGAATAACTATCGCCACCGGATTCAAAGGCTGGTAATGCAGTCATCCCCCATTCAAAGCCATCTGCCCGAGGTGCATCTTTCATTTCACCTGGTACCCATGTTCCATTAGGCATAAAGATTGCTTTATCGTCTAAGATCAATTGTTGGTTTTTGGTAAAATCATTATCATTGGCATTTGCCACGGTTGTAGTAGCGGTATACTTAGCTAATTTGCCGACCGTATCAAAAGCTTCAGTCGCTTCTTTAGAAGACCATGCGCCTTTTTGATAAGTCATTGCATCATTGAAGAATTCAGGCCCACCAGTTACAGAAAGCAAACTATACATAAAGGAATCTAAGTAACCTGCTGTTGGATAAGTGAATAACGTAATACCTTCTTTTTTCGCTTTTTCCCCTAAATCCCACATTTCATCCCAAGTTTTTGGTACTTCCCAACCTTTTGTTTTTAATAAATTGGCATCATAAAATAATCCAGTTGGCGAATAAAACATCGGTGCCATGTAAGTTTTTTTATTGTTATATGGATTTGTGGCTAATGTATCAATAAAACCTGGAATCAATTTATCCTTCACGGTTTTATCCTCGCCAGGAACCTTCATATCAAAAACATCTGTTAAATCTTCTAAATTTTTATCTTTAATAAACGTTTCTGTCAATCCAGCTTCACGCCCGGTAGCTAGTAGAATAACATCTGGATAATTGCCTGCTTTCATATTAGGACTAATAACATCTTCTAACTTTTTATCAACAGTCAATTCCACTTTCACGTCTGGATTGTCTTTTTCATAGGCATCTTTTATTTTATCCCACATATCGGCACCATATGCAGATTCTAGCGCAGCCACTTTCAATACCTTTTTATCTCCGTCTGTATTCCCTCCATTGCTGCCATCTGTACTGCCTCCACTGCCACAACCTGCTAGCAATAGTCCTGATAATCCTAAAGCCAATGTAATCCCCAATGCTTTTTTCATGTCGGATTCCTCCCTCTTTTGATGCTTTTAGTATAGCTTTTTTGTAAGCGCTTTACTTTTAAAATGTTGGCTGTTTTTTTAGAATTATTTACATATTTCTTTAATAATAAAATACCTGAATAATTCATAGTTTTCAAAAACGCTTCAAAAACCTTGTTATAACAGTCTATTTTGTTTCGTTTATTCGCACCCTTTGGGTGTACAAAAAGAACCCCAATCTGCTATGGTTAAAGTGACTAAACCTAACCAAAGAAAGGGGTTCTCTCAATGGCAACTTTACACGAAAATCGTCTACTTTTCAATTCAAATGTTACAGTATCTCACTCTGGTGGAAATTTGTCCTCAGATTCCGGCTTAATATTAGCAAAAGAGTTCATGAACAAATTTGAGTTTAGCCAAATCTTATGTAAAAACATCCAGATTCAAGATGACCGACTGTATCATGTTCATGAAAATGAATCTATTCTGGAACAAATCATCTTGCAGTTGATTGCAGGCTATCCTACAGATTCTTCAGCCAATATATTAGCAACGGATCCTATCTTTCAAGCTGTTTTAAGCAAAAAGCGGTTGGCTTCACAGTCATCCATTTCTCGCTTTTGGGATCGGATGTCAACAGAAAATATCGTCCAACTACAAAAGGTTAACCAGATTTTGATTGATAAAGCACGTACGATTCGAAATACGAACGAAATGATTTTCGATTTAGATTCTACTCACAGTGATACCTTTGGAAACCAAGAAATGACCGATTATAATGCGCATTACCAGACAACCGGTTATCATCCACTCGTTGCCTTTGATGGTCTTACCGGAGACTTTCTTAAAGCAGAACTTCGTTCTGGAAATGTCTACACCTCAAAAGGCGTCGCAGCATTTACTCGTCCATTATTTGAGCATTATCACTCTGTGACACCAGTAAGCACTATTATGGTACGTGCAGATAGTGGATTCGCAATGCCTGATTTGTATGAACTTTGTGAAGAGTACGATAGTTTGTATACTATCCGTTTGAAATCCAATCGTAATCTGTACAGAATCGCTGAGCAATTCGTTACCATTAAGGATCATCACGATTGGAGTAAGAAAGAAGTTCATTACTATAACGCCACTTATCAAGCAAAGTCGTGGGGAAAATCCAGAAGGATCTGCATAAAATCAACCAGAGAAGCTAGTGAATTGCTTTTTAGACATGAATTCATCATTACCAATTTTTCAAAAGACGTCTCTCCAGAAATGGTTTTCCAAACGTATTCAAAAAGAGGAACGATGGAAAATTACATTAAGGAAGCAAAAAACGGCTTTTACTTGGATAAAACAGATAGCCCACGTTTTATAGAAAATCATGCTCGTATGATCGTAAGCCTATTGGCTTACAATATCGTGAACTTCATGCGAACATTGTGTTTTACCAATGAAACGAAAGGGTATCAGGTTTCTACTATTCGCTTATTTCTCTTTAAAATTGCTGGAAAGATAGTTCATTCCGGAAGAAGACAATACTTGAAATTAAGTAGTTACCATGTTTACCAGAAGTTATTTTATCGGATTCTACAAAACATTCAGGTACTGCAGTGTTAGTTGCGTTTATTGCGCCATTCAAAAAAATTCGTTAACCATTCGATAGGATGAGTGCGCCCAAAATGAGGTCTTTCTTGAACTTAATCAGTTAGCAAAAATAAATTAAACCCTTTAGAAAAATATTTTTGAGAAAAAGAACCATTGAGCATAAAACTAAACAGATAATTATAAAATTTGGTAGTTTATAAAAAGTATGAATTATTCAGGAAATATGCTAAAACTAAAGTTGACGTTTACGATATTGATTTGGGGAGCAGCCGACGCCTTTTTTAAAAGCTTGATTAAAATAGGATTGAGAGGTAAATCCTGAAATTTCAGCGATTTGTCCTATCGAATAATCGGTACTAATTAATAATTCTTGGGCATTTTCCAGTCGTCTTTGCATCATATAGTTCATTGGTGTTTCAGCAAAATTCGCTTTAAAAATATGAATCATATAGTACTTATCCAAATGCAGATGGCTAGATAAAACATCCAACGTCAAATTTTCTTTGTAATGTTGCTCAATAAAGTCTTTAATAATTGCACTATCTTTTGAAATGTTTTTATTTTCTATTTCAATTAGATTAAAGTTGTTGCTACGTAAAACTTTAACTAAAAACACCTCGGCTAATTTTTGTAAAACAAAATCGGCCCCTTCTCCTTGCTCATTAATCTCGCCAATAATCAACTTTAATACAGGCACCATCTCATCTAAAATATCACGAAAAATATAGTAGTTTTCCTGATGATTTTGTTTTACAAAACGAATATTATTTACACCAATGACGATATACCATAAGGGATAATCGCCTGAAGACTTCTCGGTATGACGCACATACGGATTTACCACCACAATATCATGGGCTTTAATAGGATATTCTGCCTCGTCAACAATAAAACTACCTTTTCCACTCAAAATGTACATTACTTCTGTAAAATAATGCGTATGTAAAGTACTGTGCCAATCTTCTTCACTAAATTTTGATTGATGGATATAGATCAATTCAGCTTGTTGTAAAACTTCGTCAATTTCTTTTGCCATGTTTCTCCCCCCTCCTGGCATTGTAACCGCTTACTAATTTATCGTCAAAACATCATTTTTTTGAGAAGCGAAATTTTAGCCATTCCCATAAAAAAACCGCGCTACATCCTTTCGTAGCACGGTCATAATTTCTATAAAATAATCAATTCTTTTGGTGATTTCGTTAAGACTTCATTACCTTCAGACGTAATTAATAAATCATCTTCAATTCGAACGCCACCAATACCTGGTAAATAAATTCCGGGTTCGTCAGTAATAACGTTGTTAATAACAAATTGCTTATCTGCTCTAAAGGAAACATTGGGTCCTTCATGAATTTCTAACCCAATACCATGCCCGGTCGAATGACCAAAAGCTTCACCATAACCAGCAGCTGCAATGTGATCTCTGGCAATAGCATCCAATTGAATTCCTGTTAAACCAGGTTGCGCTGCTTCAATTACTTTTAGTTGGGCTTCCAAAACAATTTGATAAATCTCTTTTAATTTTTCACCTGGGTCACCAATCGCAAATGTCCGTGTCATATCCGATACATAGCCATCATAATAACAACCAAAGTCTAAAGTAATCAAATCCCCTTGTTCAATTACTTTTTCACTCGCAACACCATGGGGCATTGCAGAACGCAAGCCACTTGCAACAATTGTATCAAAAGAGACACTAGTAGCGCCTAAAGAACGCATATAAAAATCTAATTGGTTGGCTACTTCAATTTCAGTCATACCCGGACGAATAAATTTCAACACATGTTCAAAACCTTGATCGGCAATTTGACATGCTTTTTGTATCGTTGCAATTTCATTTTCATCTTTTATTTCCCTTAATTCCTCAATCATCCCGTGAATGGGTACCAATGGCGTTTCTTCAATAATTTCTTCTAAGACAGAGTATTCCGCAAAACTTACAAAATCTTCTTCAAAAGCAAGGGCATTGATATTTTCCTCTGCACAAAGTTTTGCTACCTCATCAAAAATTGGTCCCACATTTTTAATAACTTCAAAATCCGGTGCTTGGGCTGCTGCTTGTTCTGTATAGCGAAAATCAGTAACAAAAAAGGCTTTATCTAATGTAATAACAGCTAAACCTGTCGTCCCTGTAAAATTAGTCAAATAACGTAGATTGTAAGGACTTGTTACTAAAAAGCCATCTACTTGTTCTTTACGCATCGCTTGACGCAATTTTTCAACTCGTAACATCATCATTCAATTCCTTCTTTCTTTTGCAGTTCTCAATCATTATAGCAAATAAGTAGCAAAATAAAAAAGATTGCGACAATATCTGTCAAAATAAAATAACCCAAAAAACTTTTATCTGCAAAAGTAACGCTAGTTTCTGCTAATAAAAGTTTTTTAGAAAGAGATATTCGGAATCATAAAGTGTGCTATTTAGTTTTACCGAAGAAAAAAGATACAATTGCTACAATAATAACGGCTCCTAAAATTGAGGGAATAATCGCCATACCGGCAATATGCGGTCCCATATCACCAAATAACGACTGTCCAACCGATGCACCAGCTAGACCGGCAATAATATTAAATAAACAACCTCTTTTTTCGCCAGTAATTCCGCCGGCAATCGCTCCTATAATTGCACCAACAATTAGTGTCCAAATCATTTTCACCACTCCTTAGCTAATATTTAACTCATGATAGCTTTCACCAACAAATAGTTATTCAGTAGTTCTTTGCAATTTATGGTAACATATTTCAAAATACAACGAAAATATTGAGCCTAAAAAAATAACCATAAAAGCATAAGCCTTCACGGTTATTGTTTTTTCCCAGTTAATTTTACCTTCCAACTCTTCAATCCTCGCTTGACTACCTGGAAAAATGTCAAGGATCGGACAAGGTGATCTGCCGGAACGTATTCACCTATCGCGCGTAAAACTTTTTTTGGTTGTTTTGAAGAAAATGAATAAACACCATTTTTCTTTGTTTGGATGGCATAACGCGGAATCCATTTACCTTTTAAATAAACAGATGCTACGACAAAATCCACTTCTTCCCAAGGAATTTGGATGAATTTATTAATATCACGGTCATTATAAAATTCAAACGCTTTATTGCCAATCATAATTTTTCCATATTCACCGATGCCTAAATAAGACGTTGCATCAATGGCTAAATCGACCTTTGTATTTAAAGATTGAACCATTACAGACACTCCTCACGGATATTTATTAAACATTATAGCCATAACTTATCATCAATGTAAAACAAAAGCTCAGGGAAAACCCCCTGAGCCCTTGTAAAAGTTCAATTACATGATGTGTAATACGTGTAAACCAACACCAACTACGAACAAGCCAATGATGATAACGATTGGAGAAACTTTTTTCTTCAATAACCACATGCAAAGTAATGTTAGTAATAAACCAGCAAGACCTGGAATTAATTGATCCAAGTTATCTTGAAGTGTTGTTACTTTTGTAGGTGTTTGAGAAAGACCAGCACCAACTTGACTGAAGGCTTCTTTGATACCTTCCCAGCCATCAGGCAATTTATCCCAGTGGATATAAGCTTTATCGTCCAATTGTACTTCAGAAACAACTGGTGTAAATTTAACACTTACCCAACGTTGTACTAATGAACCTAAAACGAACATCCCTAAAATAGAAGCACCTTTAGTAACTTTTTGTAATAAACCACCAGATAAGTCATCTGTAATTTTAGAACCCGCTTGGTAACCAAATTCTTGAGTATACCATAAGAAAGCAATACGGATAATATTCCAAGCAAAGAAGAATAATAATGGACCCATGATACTACCACTCATTGCAAGGGAAGCACCTAAAGCACCTAACATCGGACGTACAGTAAACCAGAACACTGGGTCACCAACACCGGCTAAAGGTCCCATCATACCAACTTTAACCCCTTGAATTGCAACATCATCAACAGGCGCACCATTGGCACGTTCTTCTTCAAGAGCTAAAGTAACCCCTAATACTGGAGCTGCTAAATATGGATGTGTATTAAAGAATTCCAAGTGGCGTTTTAAAGCTGCCGCGCGATCTTCTTTAGTTGTATATAATTTTTTGATTGCTGGGATCATTGCATATGCCCAACCACCGTTTTGCATACGTTCATAGTTCCATGAACCTTGAAGGAACATTGAGCGGAACATGACACTTCTACGGTCTGCTTTTGTTAATTGAATTTTTTCAGCCATTGTTTGTTCTCCTCCTTCAAGATTAATAGTCATTCAAAATATCGCCTAATGGGTCACCAGTATTACTGCCGCCGCCATTACCTGAACCACCAGTTTCTTCTAAGTGTAGGTAAATTAAAGCGATAGAAATAGCAAGTGCACCTAATGCGATTAATGTTAATTGTGAAACAGCCGCTACGACAAAACCAATAGCAAAGAATGGCCAAACTTCACGAGTAGCCATCATGTTAATAACCATTGCATAACCAACGGCTACTACCATACCACCACCGATTGCCATACCATCTGTTAACCAAGCTGGCATAGATTCTAAGAAATTACGAACAGTGTCAGCAGGAATTAATAGTAAAGCAGCAGCAGGAATTGCGATACGCAAACCTTGCATACAAATTGCAATCCATTGCCAGATTTCAATTTTACGATAATTACCTTCTTCAGCAGCACTATCCATGATATGGATAATTGGCACAGCTAGAGTACGGGCAATCATGGTTAAGAATAAACCAGCAACAGCTAATGGGATAGCAACGGCAACAGCAGATGCAACACCTGCTTTACCTTGTCCACCTAAAACTAAAATAATTGCGGATGCGACAGCTGCTAACGCAGCATCGGGTGCAACTGCGGCACCAATATTTGCCCAACCTAGGGCGATCATTTGTAGTGAACCACCTAAGATGATTCCGACTTCTAAGTTACCAGTTACTAAACCGATCAACGTACATGCTACTAGTGGTTGGTGGAATTGCCATTGGTCTAGGATTCCTTCCATACCAGCTAAGAAAGCAACGATGACCACTAAAATCATTTGGATTATGTTTAAATCGTGCATGATTAAGCCTCCTCTTTCTTATGACTAATTGGCATTTGCCAATTCAGTTTTTGCCTTTTTCAACAATTCATCAAAGTTTTCTTTTGAGTTGCTTGGTACTTTACGTACATCAAAAGTGATACCTTTGTCTTTTAATGTTTCAAAAGTTTGAACATCCTCTGCATTCATTGACAATACTTTGTTGACTTGAACTTTACCAACTGAATGGGCCATCGAGCCAACGTTAACTTCTTTAATAGCAACGCCGCCTTCAACAGCTTTTAATAAATCTTCAGGGTTTTCAAACAACAATAGCGCTTTAGTGTTACCAAAACGTGGATCTTTAGCTATTTCAATCATTTTATCAATTGGAATAACATTGGCTTTAACACCAGGAGGAGCAGCTTGTTCGATTAATTTTTTACGTAAATCATCTTTGGCCACAGCATCTGAAACTACGATAATGCGGTTAGGTCCCACTGCTTTAGTCCAAGCAGTAGCTACTTGACCATGTAATAAACGTGAATCGATACGAGATAGGACAAATTTGATATGTCCATCTCCTAAAACTGTACCAGGAGGGATAGACCCTGTTGGTTGTGCTGCACCAGCTGCGGCTGGAGCTGCAGTTTTTGGTTCTAATTCTTCTGGTTTGATGCGCACACCTTCCTTCGCAGTTTCAATGATATGAGCTGCAATTTCTTGTGCAGAGTTCATTGAAAAACGTGATGCATACGCTTCAATAACCATTGGCAAGTTCATGCCAGCGACGATTGCCCATTTGTCTTTATGAGCTTCAAACAAGTTATTGGCTTGGTTGAATGGTGTTCCGCCCCAAAGATCGACCAAGAATAATACTTCATCTTGATCATCAAAAGACTTGATCGCTTCTTCCATTTTGGCTCTTACATCATCAGGACCTTCGCTTGGCATTAACGTTACTGCTTTAACGTTTTCTTGTTCTCCGAAAATCATTGCGCCAGATTGCAAGATGCCTTCTGCGAATTCCCCGTGACTAGCCAGGATAATTCCTACCATCTGTATACCTCCTATTAACATTTTTGTTTTAATAATCGTCTAAAATATGAATAAATAATTTCTTAAAAGGGCGACGATTAAAACCAACTAGACAAAATTTTCTTTTTCCAACAATTCCATTAAGTAGACTTTGCGATCAGCGGGGACTTTTCTTAGCTCCAATTCAATATCTTGCTGAGCAAGATATTCAAAAGCTTTAATATCTCCTTGATCTAAAGAAACAAAGTTTGTCAACATCTTCTTACCAACTGTAAATCGCATTCCTCCGATGTTAATCGATGTCAATTTGACACCACCTTGAACCAAACGTGCTACCGCATGAGGATCAGTGAATAACAACATAACTTTTTGACCGGCTAATAAATCTTCGTGATATAACGCAATCATTTTATCTACGCTAATGACATTTGATTTGATACCCGGTGGAGATGCTTCCTGCAACAAAAACCGCCGTAATTGATCTTGGGCCACTTCATCTGAAACCACTAAGATGCGTTCAATCCCAGTCTGTTTGGACCAGGCCGTTGCAACTTGACCATGAATCAGACGATCATCAATGCGCGCTAAGCGAATATCAATGCTCATAAGTAACCCTCCTACTTAATAAAACTGAGCAGTCAAAATTTTAAATCCTGCTCACTTCAGAGTCTTTCACCTCCTGTGTCACTTATATATAAGCAAGATGCGTGCCAACTTTAAAAACGATACACATCTTTAAAAATCCTTAATTATAAAGAATTATCTATGAATTTTACGACACACAAAAAGCGACACACTTCAATACAGTGTGTCGCTTTTTGTGTATTCTCTATAATTCCTCAGAAGATACATTCTTTTTATGCGATTCATTAATGCGTGCTTTGATTACTTCTAAAACGTAATATTCCTCAGATGGCGGAATATTCAAACGCAACATACGTCCAAAAGACTGAATGTGATTATGCACCTGCTCATAAAGAGATTCATTTAGCAATTGTTCAGCCTCGGTGGTGGTTACTGCCAAAGGTTGTTTTAATAAGACGCGCTCTAAAACACCAGCTGTATGCAAAGCTAAGTTTATTTCCAAGCCAAAATCACGAGTACTTAAGCCTACATCTTCTACTAAATTAGTTACAAAATCCCAAATTGGCTGAGCCAATTTGTCCCCATTAATAAAAGTAAAGTTTTCATGAATAAACCGGTTAATCAATTCCACGGCTTTTTCACCTTGAATAGCTTCACTTGGGTAAGTGGCCAATTGTTCATGATCCAGTAATAAACGGTTTAAGATAGCTTTCACATCTTGATTAATAAAACGATCCAAAGGAATAAAAGGAGCATTAATTTTAGGATCAACAATTCCTGTAGCAGCAAGTAAGTTGTAGTCATTTTGAATTTTTTGCAAACGTTCAGGTAACGTAACGACGGATTGCGTAATGACTTGCAGTTGCTTTTGCTCCCCACTTAAAGAACGTTGAATAATTTCTTTGATACGTTGAGCAGTTCCTTCACCAGAAGCGCAGACAGCTAAAATGGCAGTTGGTTTGTTTTGAGTTATCTCATTTTTTTGTGGTATTAAAGTATAACCATTGAACTTGTGTAAAGCCTCATACAAACTATCCAAATCTGTTCCAAGTACCGAAGCTTTACGAACAGTTTCCAAAACAACTGCTGTTGTTACCATATCAATTGTCCGTACTTCAATACCGGTATTTTGGGTAATTTCATTGCCAAAAGTTGCTAAAGACCCCATATCTACAAGTAGCATTACTCCAGAACCATCATCTACTTCGGTCACTGCACGCCTAACTTTTTCTAAAGCAATTTTTGGCGGCATATCAAGAGGCATATCAACGGCTTGCACTTGGTCAATATCTAATAATTGCGTTACCACTTCCACCATACTAGTAGCAGTACTGTTGCCGTGAGCAGCCACCACGACACCAATTTTGCCATCTTTTTGATTCGCCCGTAAAGAAATCAACAAGACCGCTAAATAATAATCTTCGCTTTCCGGAATTTCTACCGTAAAGCTTTCACTAATATAATGGCGAATTTTCCGTGCAATTTGAAATTCAGCTGGAAAACCTGCTACCATTTGGCGGATATTATCATTGGTACTTCGTTCTTCACCATGTTCTAACTTTTTCAAAAAAGAACTGATATGTAGGCTCATAGCATAGACAAAATTTTGTTGAAAAGCATACCCTAATTTTTCCCGTACCATATCATAAATATGATTGGTGGTATCAATGACTTTTTGATCAACGAATTCTGCTAATTTATTATCGGCATTAAAAGCAAAGCCATGATTTTTATAAAATGATTTCAAATGAACATTGATATCTGTGGAGATAAAGTGATTAATGGTCTTTTGATCTAACCCATCCGCTTTTAACAATGCAGCTTTGTCGCCAATAATATCGTACAAATTGTATGGCAATTCATAAGTATCTTGTTGAATTAAAATCATCTGATCATTTGGAGCAATCACAATTTTAGGATCTAAAACTTTTGACAACTCGTTTAGCACTTCTCTTTTATTGGCAAGTAATAGTAAGCCGGAACGAATCCCCTCTGGTAAGTCGTCAATAGTAATATTCATCTCTTCACTGTTCATATGATTTAAAAAACCACGAGCACAAACAAGTTGAACATTCGATTTTAATTGGCCAATATTTCCATAACTAACACTGCCAATTAAAGCTTTCACGACATCTTCGGTCAAAGATATTTGGCGATCAATACGGCCAGCTTCTTGGGCGACCATCACTTTTACCAAATCGACTTTTTCACTGGCCGGACGTTGATCAAAAGCAGGTAATTGAATGTTTATAGGAATTCTTCTTACAAAAGTATCCAGTAAAGAAGAACTTGGATCTTCTGTAGTAGCTCCTACAATCCGGACATCGGCTTTATGATTTTTGCTACTTTCTCCTAAGCGAGAAAAAGTACCATGATCCATAAAATAAAAAACCATCTCTTGCCCTTCAGGAGGCAAACGGTGGATTTCATCTAAAAAGAGCATGCCGCCATCAGCTTGATCAATAATCCCGGTTTTATCTTGTTCAGCTCCTGTAAAAGCACCTTTCACGTACCCAAATAAATGACTCATCAAAAGTTCAGGATTATTCGCATAATCCGCGCAGTTAAAAACAATTAATTCTTTTTCTTCTTCAATTACATGACTGGTTATAGCAAAACGAAACATTGCATGAGCAAAATAAGTTTTCCCAGACCCTGTTGGTCCTGTAATGAGACAATTTAAGCCTCTGGGAGGATATAAAATAGCAGCTTTGGCTTGTTCAACAGCATTTTTCATACTCCCATTTGAACCAATAATACGGGAAAAAATATCCCCCCGACGTAAATCTTGGGGCAAACTCTTTTTCTGACTTACCGTTGGGTTTTCTTTATAACTTAATACATGATTATTTTTAGGGTAGAACTCTTGTGTTGTGTCATTTTCCTTAGGCGAGACGCCCTTTTGAGAAATAGCATATCGAACAGGCCGACCATCAATTTTAAATAAGCGTTCTGCTCGCACCAATTTATTCAAATCTTTACTGACATTCGTTCGCTGCAACGTAAGCCCTTCTGCCACATCATTTGTGGTGAGTCCGGTTTGAAACTGATCATTCATTGCAACAAACTGATAAACACGTTCAATTCTCTTTGTCATTGAATCTCCTCACCTTATTTACGCTAGTGTGTCATCTGTGTTGTTTCATTATAACTTTTTTCCATTAAAGCGCAAACTAAAAAGTCATTTAAGAAAAATAGTTTTCTTAAATGACTTTTCTACTATTATATATATTATAATTAGATACCAAGATGAGGCATAAACATAATGAAAGAACCCACAAATATTAAGAGTGCAGCCAACTGAAATGTTTCAGATTGCACCATCTTTTTCTGCGTTGTCTTTTTCTTTAAAAGAGCAACACCAAATAATAATAACCCAAAAATGAAACTTCCAACCCCAATTAAACTCATTTTTTTCCTCCTTATTAAAAAGCTGATCAATTTACTTAAAGTAAAAATCGCTACTTCATTCGTTAATTTAGTTTAACAAAACTAGGATTTATCCTCCTTATGATGAACTATCATAAAACGAACATTTTTGTAAGTTATCAAACAAAGCCGTCTTGCTTTACAGCAAATAAAAAAGTGCTAAGATATTAATATACGACATGACCTGTTAGTCAAGTGGTTTAAGACGCTGCGTTCTCAGCGCGGAGACACGGGTTCGAATCCCGTACAGGCTATAAAAAGCAAAATGGACTTGTTTGGCTCTCAAGAAACAAGATGGAGTTTTAATAAATTGCGTTTTACATTTCAGCCTCCTTGAGAACACCTATAATCCTTTTATAAAAAAAGACTTGCGTATTTTAACGCAAGTCTTTTTTATATGGTATAAATTTTTTAGGCGGTATCGTGACCGGCTGTATTGTTTTTTGCAACCACACCACATCATACCATTCATTAAACTTGTAGCCTAAATTAGAAAAAAATCCAGCTTGCTCATAACCAAGTTTTTCATGAAACTTTATACTGCCAATATTTCCAGCCGTCACACAGGCCAAGACCTGAATGATATTGAGTTTTTGTAATTCCACTTCTAGGGCCTGATAAAGACGCGTCCCCAAGCCCTGACTTTTCACATCTTTAGCCAAATAAATAGTGACTTCACAACTCCAATCATAAGCCGCTCGCCCTTTATATACACCGGCATAAGCATAACCTACTATTGTTCCATCTTCTTTTTGAGCAACTAGATAGGGATAACGTGATAAAGTTTGAATAATGCGTGCTTCAAAATCGATAAGTGAAGGCACTTCATATTCAAAGGTAATAGCCGTCTCTTTTACATAGGGCGCATAAATTGCTAAGATAGCTTTAGCATCATCTTTAGTAGCCATGCGAATTTTTTCAGTCATCAAATTCTCCTTTTTTAAAAACGTAACATGAACGCATTTCTTTAAACAAGTGAATCGTTACCTTATTCACTCTTACACAACCTTCACTTTGACTGCTTTTTGCTGTCCATTTTGATTAGTAGTAACATCATAACTAACTTTTTCCCCGACGAAAAGGATTTTATTGCTTGGGCTTATGATATCATCCCGATAAACAAACATTACTTGATTATGACTATTCACTAAAAAACCATAGCCGCCTTTTTCATTAAATGATTTTACTTGTCCTTGCACTTTTAAACCTTCTTCTTCCATAAAACTATTATACGAATTTTTGTAAACTGATAAAACCGAGTTGGATAGATTTATTTCTTTTTCTGTGTTAAACATGGAATAAAAAAAGTGTTAGTATTCATTCGAATACTAACACTTTATCATTTCATTAAGCTTCTTTCGCTACTGGGTAGACAGATACTTGTTTTTTGTCGCGGCCTTTACGTTCGAAACGTACTACGCCGTCAACTTTAGCAAATAAAGTATCGTCGCCACCTTTACCCACGTTTACACCTGGATAAATTTTAGTACCGCGTTGGCGGTAAAGGATTGAGCCACCAGTAACAGTTTGACCGTCTGCACGTTTAGCGCCTAAACGTTTAGATTCTGAGTCACGACCGTTAGAAGTAGAACCGCCACCTTTTTTATGAGCGAAGAATTGCAAATTCATTTTCATCAACATGAGATGCACCTCCTATTTTTCAGTAATGGTATTAATTTGAATAAACTCACTATTTTCGGCTTCAATTGACTGTAAACCTAACAACAAATTTTCTAAAAGAATTTGTTCAATGTTAGTTTGTTCTTGAGTTAAACCTGATACGACATCCATTTTAAGATAACCGCCTTCAGATTCATTTGCTTCAACTTTAGGAGCAACCCCTGCTAAAGCATCAATGCCGTTAATGGTACTAATTGCTAGTGCTGAAACACCAGCACAAACGATATCACTACCATATGGCCCAGCTTCGGCATGCCCTGTCAATTTGAACGTAACAATCTGGCCAGAGTCATTGCGTTTGAATGTCCCTTTGATCATTAGTGCGACCTTTCTCGCAAGTATTAAGCGTTGATAGCGTCGATAACCACTTTAGTATACGGTTGACGATGACCTTGCTTGCGGTGAGAGTGTTTTTTAGGTTTGTATTTGAAAGTAACAACTTTCTTTTGTTTCCCGTGTTTTTCAACAGTTCCTTCAACAGTTGCGCCTGCAACAGTTGGTGCGCCAACTTTCGTTGATTCGCCACCTACTAAGATAACTTCGTCAAAAGTGACTTTGCCACCAGCTTCAACGTCTAATTTTTCAACGTAGATTGCTTGACCAACTTCAACTTTAACTTGTTTACCACCAGTTTTGATAATTGCGTACATGCTCTAAAGCACCTCCTTATAATATACTTAGACTCGCCATCCCAAGTGACATAACGTGCTTAATACTTGTTCTGAGCGGTTGTAGCTGTGGAGTCCACAATTACAACATTTACACTTTAACAAAAAACAAGCGCGCCGTCAATTAGTTTTCTTTAAAAGTTAAAAGATAACCTATCTGCCCCAAACGTTATCTCAGATTACAATCTTATATTTTTAACATTTTTTTCAATCACGTTATACTAAATCTGGAGGGATGAAGATGGAGTATCCAAATGAACTGATCACTTTCGTAAAGAAACGAGCACAATATTTTGACTTACAGGGTTTTGTTGCGGGTCAAGGCCCCCTTAGCCCGAAGCTAATGATTGTCGGTGAAGCACCTGGCCGTAAAGAAATTGAAAATTTCATTCCCTTTAGCGGGCAAGCTGGTAAAGAATTAATGGCTTGTTTAGCGAATGTAGGACTAACACGCGCCGATGTTTATATTACCAGTGCAGTCAGAAGCCGACCTTATGCCGTCAAAGAACGTTTCAATAAGAAGACCGGAGCAAAAGAAATAATTTATCCGAACCGTACTCCTTCTAAAAAAGAAGTTTTAGCTCATGCGCCCATTTTGGATTATGAAATAGAAAAAATCGCACCAAAATTAATTACTCCTGTGGGAAATATTGGCCTTCAAAGACTACTAGGAAATTCTTATTTTGTTACTAAATGCCACGGTCAAATTATTCAGCATCCAATTCAAAAACTAAATGAAAATGGAGATGGTTACATTTGGTCAGAAGAAAACTATACGATCGTTCCTTTATTTCATCCCGCGGCAATTTTTTACAATCGTAAATTAGAATCTCTAATACAAGCTGATTGGCAGGTAATTGGTGATTTACTGCATGCTACTTAGTATGTGCTACAAATCTGCCTCATCTGTCTACAAAAACCGCAAACACCACTTCATATACTGAAAATCCAGCAGTGAATGAAGTAGTATTTGCGGTTTAAATTTTCGCTTGTTTTGATTTTGTAATCTCTTTTTTTAGTAGCCCGGTATAAAAATCATACCAAATTTCTCCCACATGGGCCTCTGAATAGTAATTGGATGCTTCATGAGCTAAAGAAGCATACTTTTTCAATAATGCACTATCAGTCTGCAATGCTTTAATATCACGATTCATTTCAGCAAAATCATCTGCTCCAAGGTAGTAGCCAGAAATAACTGCCTCGTATAAGTCCAAATTACGAACCATCACCGGTGTTTGACAGCTAAAAGCTTCCAAAATACTCATGGGAAATAATTCATTATAAGAAGGCAGTAAAAAGATATCCGCAAGATTATAATAATTAACCAACTCGCTCCGATCAATAATACCAGTAAAAGTTAAATTAGCCGGCGGGTTTTCATATACTTCCTTATATTCTTCATACCCATCAGTTATCTTACCAAAGGAAAAGCCCCCCACCCAAATAAAAGAGACCTCGGGATTTTCTTTTGCCAAACGAATAAAATCATCCACGCCTTTACGTTTTTGAATCTGCCCTACTCCTAAAACCACAAATTTATTTAGAGGAATTTGATATTTTTGGCGTAACTCATCCTTTTTTTCAGGTGTCATTTGATAAAATTCTTTTGCTGAAACAAAGTTAGGGATATAGCTAATTTTTTCTGCCGGTATTCCTGCTTTTATCAGTTCAGGAATAAAACTTGGATTCACCACCACTAATTTATCCATTCTGCGATAAAAGGACAATACATACCAATTGAAAATTTTTTGAATCGGCTTTGCCAAATGAATACTACCTTCTAAAGTTTCTGGTAAAAAATGGACATACCCTATCGTTACACCACGTTGTTTTTTAAAAAAAGTCGACAAATAAAACTCAGGGTTGATGGTGTGGTAATGAGAAATATCTGACTTTTTATATTCATTAATCCGCACATCAAAGTCTTGATTAAAGCGTTCTTTTAACATTTTGATTAATTCGTTATAAGCGCTTCCTACCCCTTGACCTTTGACCGTATCGGCTCGAGAAAACATGGCAATTTTTATCATAATTAAATCCTTTCGACGCTTAATTTGCACAAAGTAGGAAAATAACTTGCATATCTTCCCCTTTGATTAATTTTTAATTCTTTCTTTGGAATTTTGTAACGAGCCGTAGATTGGATTCTTCCACAAAGCTCGCCATTCCAAGTAATTTTCATGTATCGCGTAAACCGCTAAATTGACATAAAAAAAATTTTTTTAATACAATTTCCATTATAGCATAAGCCCTGAATGAATAAAATCATACCAAAGCCTGACTTTGTACTTGCGTTGCAACTTGCAAATGTTAAAATTTAATTAAAGAAATAATATATAACCGAGAAAAGGGGTGCGACATGAAAAAAATCTTTCTAATACTTTGCTTAGGTTCAGCTTTGCTTAGCACGGGTTGCCAAAAAGGAGCAGATCACTCTCACGTTTCAGACATAAAGAATTCAAGCGACAGCTCTCTTGTCTCCACTACCAGTTCCACAATTGATAAAAATCCGGATTTACTAATCAATCAAGCAAAGTATCAACAGTTGGCAGAAAAGACAGGTGCCGCTAAAGCAAAATTAGTGGCTACGAAAGAATACAATGTTACTTTAACCGATGCCAACTGGGAAAATGTCACCATAACAAGTGATGAGTGTACCATCATTAAAATCAAAGATTATAAAGATCGCAATAACCACCACTATGAAGGCTATGTTTTAATGCACTTTACCATTACTACAGGAGATACACCGGTAAATGTAATACCAGAAAAAGGTACTCTTACCACTAATACCAGCGGTAAAACTACCGGGAACTTAGCGATGGATGAGTTTGGTGGCAATTTGGCGGCTCACACAACAGTGAAAGGAACCGCCGCTTATCCTTTAGAAAAATTAGCAGATGCCGATGATGTCACGATGATTGCATTACAATTTAGCGGAAAAAAAATCGATTCAGCAAGTTCGGATAAAAATGCTACTCATAATTATGATTTTGTTTTGAATAAAACCCGCTAGTTTTAACAGCAACAGATAAAAGGCAAATCTTTCTCCTGCTTAACCTCACTATCAGCAAAAACAGCCATGATTTGAGAATATGACGCCTGTTTTGTTCATAAACTTACAAGCAATATCTTCGAAATCTCTTGGGGATGATGGTAACCTTAAACTACATTAATCTTAGGAGGGATTATTATGAAGCAGACAAAAGAAGAAATTTTGGCCCGTCGTATTGATAAGTATAAAAAATCCCGTGAAAAAATCATCAAGAACGCATTAAGCGAAGTTGAACCAGCAAAATCAAAATCGATTCACTTTAAATTTGTTCGTCCAACTATTTAGTTGCTAATACAAAGAAACTAACTCAAACAGCTACACTAATTATCAAGCTTTGCAACATTTCATTTGATACTAAACAAAGAAAAACCGTTAGAAATTAAAATTTCTAACGGTTTTTTAGCGTCACAGGAGGGATTCGAACCCCCGACCGTCCGCTTAGAAGGCGGATGCTCTATCCGGCTGAGCTACTATGACATCAGCAACAAAGTCAATTATAGAAAACTGACTACCTAATGTCAAATAGTTTTATTAATAATTGTGTTATTTTTTCTCAGACCAGAAAAATTGCTGCAGCAATGCCACCACGGTAGGGTTTGTTACGAGTTGACTGTGTTTGGCTTTTTGGGTCAGCACTATTTCTTGATAGCTCCGGCTATTTTCATAAAGTAATTGACCAGCCAAGACACTTGTGACTGGAACTGTGCCATCGGAACTTCCAGTTGTAACATCTCCTGCTACATTGATTAATTCAATGGCCTGGGGAAGGCGAAAACTTTTGGCTAAATAACGCGTAAATACGACACTATTTTCTTTAATTGTAGTAAAAGTACCGCCCATTTCATTATATTTCCAACCAACATCATTAAACGGGGTGCCTAAAAAAATGATTTTTTCAGGAACGGGATCAATAGAAAGACGTACATATTCGAGATAGTCTGTCATAACTAAACCACCATTTGAATGACCTAAAAAGTTGTATTTTTGCACACTATAAGTTTGTTGCAGATAATGAATTGCTTTTTGAAACCACTCTGCTTGCTGAGGTACGCTTTCTTCTGAACTGTCAGCAAAACCAATTACAATAATGGGTTGATGATTCTCCTCTGTCAATTTTCCGCTAATCGTTAATTGACCATCAGTTTGTACCGTAATTTTCAAAACATCGATGGTATTTGTTTTTTGTAACTGGGCTAACAATTGATCAAAACGATTTACACTTGCACCTGTCCCCGGGACCATTACCAGTGCCTCTTTTTTTAAGGTAATGGGTTGCTGCTTTTTATCAGCTTGAACAGTTATCATATGAAAACTATTTAATAAAAATGCCAACAGCCCCACTACTAAAACTCCCTTTATCCATTTTCTTATTTTCATCTGATATCCTCACTTTTTAAGTAAGGATAATGTCAATAGCTTAAATGAAAATTAAACTACAAAACAATAGTATCTTTTTCTTTGGTAATGAGTAAAACCCCATCCCCTAAAGGAACTAACGTAGATGTTAGATCCGGGTGATCCAAAACAAGATCTAAAAATTGATTCAATTTCCGATGAATACTGCGATTTTTACGCGGAATATCTTCAATAGCATCCAAAATTGTCCCTCCTTGAAAAACGTCGTCCACCATTAAGACACCGCCAACTTTTAAAAGTCGTAAACATTCTGGTAAAAATTCAATATATTTTGATTTGGCACTATCCATAAATATAAAGTCATAAGGGCCGCTAAGCGTTGGTAATATCTCTGCTGCATCCCCTTCAAGTAAAGTTACTTTATCGGTTAAATTTAATTTTTCATAGTTGGCTTTGGCTTCTGTAATCATTAAATCAAAACGATCAATTGTCGTTACATGGCCCTCACCGACAAACTGCGCCATTAAACTCGAAGAAAAACCAATTGCCGCACCAATCTCTAAAATTTCTTTTGGTTTAATTTGGCCCAGCAAAAATTGCAAAAAAACAACTGTTTCATGGGGAATTATCGGCACACGTCTTTTATGGGCATCTGCTTCTAGTTCTCCTAGGAGCCCATACAAAGGTTTTTGTTTTGTCCGCATATATTCTACCAACTGCTTATTTACAACTGGTCGATCCATCATTTCATTTAACATCTTCTCCACCTCGCTTTTGTTATTATACGTAGGAACAAAAACTTCCGCAATCTTTTTAAAAGATTATCTCACGATAACCTTTCTTTTTGATAGGATTTACCAAACAAAAAAGCCCGCGCTACTTTTTAGTAGTGACGGACTTGTCGATTATGTATCACTTGTTCAAACAAATGCCAAATTGTCGTTAAGGTAATAAAACCCGCAATTAACCAAAAAACTTGTTGGAGTAAATCCAGGAGCTCTCTTGAAACAAAGTGGCCTAAATAAGGCAAATGAATAACCGGCTGACCAATTAAATTACGGCTACTAACATAACCAATCTCCATTTGTTCGGTACCATCACCTTTTGTATAAAAAACTTGATTTTCTTCTTTTGCTACCACTCGTCGCGTTTGAATACTTTCCCCTTGATTGACGTAATAAGTAATGACCTCCCCAACATAAATATTTTGAGGACTTTCTTGTTGTACAAAAATTAAACTTCCCTTAGGATATGTCGGCTGCATATCTCCATCTTTAACAATGGAAATTGTCATGCCAAAAAGATGTGGCAATAACGTAATTAATAGTGCTAACGCCATAATGACAGTCACAATAACTGAGCCCAGCAATCCCATATGTCTAAAATTCGCCATTCCACACCTCACTCATAAAATTCTCTTTTTTTTCTAATTATAATTAGATTATATCACACGTCTTTTATAGAATAAATCCTATCGGCTTCTTTTCCCACGTTTCTTTGAAACAAAACAGCAATTATCTATTCTAAATTACCAAACTTTATTTAAATAACAATTAAAATTGAAGTATAATAGTTTTAAAACCTAAATAATACAAATACCATATTTTAAAAAAACTTAAACAAACAAATTATTTTAATAAAATTCATTTAGAGATAACTCTTTAAAAACTTTATTTAAATGAAACGAAAGGCTTGGGAAATCATGATTAAAAAATTAAATAATGAAAATTTAAAGAAATACAATCATAAAATTCTCTGGATTCCCTATTTATTGGTAGTAGCGACCTTCCTCGCAATTGGGATTTTTTTTACTCAAGCATTAAACGCGCCATTTTCCCAATCAACGATGGCTGAAGTAAAAGATACATGGGTCTATTATGCCAAAGATGATCCAATCACTTTATTTAAAAGCCGTTATGTTAAACGACTAAATAGTGTTTCCTCAGACGAAACAATGGTAATGGAACGCACGATGATTCGGAAAGTGGCAAATCCTACTTTGTTAATCCAAGGAAATCATCAATGGTTAACCGTTACCCTTGATGGCAAAACACTTTATCAGCATACTCCTCAAACTATTAAATCAACTTTTTTGGGTAAACAAAATCCTGGTAGTATCATGACTGAAGTCCAATTGCCTAAAAACTACGTGGGAAAAATCTTACGTTTGGAAGTCAAAAGTCCCTATAAAAACTATTCTGGTATTCCCGCCCGTGTTTTTATTGGGGATGCGGATTCTATTATGTCTTATATTGTCTCTGTTTCCATGCCACAAATCTTAATTTTAATCGTTTGTACTTTTATCAGTCTAGCAATTATGGTTTTTATTGGTTCGGAGCTACTCAAAAAACAACGACTAAATTGGGAATTAATTCTACTGGCTTGCTTTGCCTTGACAATTGCCTTAGAAGCTGCGGCTGGTGATATTTTGGCGGGGTTATTGTTTAGTCCATTAGTTAATTCCACCATGGCAATGTTACTTGCCATTTTTACGCCCATTTTCTTAATTTCCTATTACTGCTTAAAGATGAATCAAAGTCAAAAGTATTATCGCCTTTGGGTATTCTTTCATATCAGTTTTGATTTGATTATTTTATCTTGGGCATTTTTGTCAAAAGTCGATTTACCTGAAGTTAAATTTTATATCGATGCTGCAAATATTTTTGGCACACTAGCCACCACAATTGCCGCCATTACAGAAGCACATCAAAAAAATCGCTTTTTTGTTATTTGTACTCCTTGGATTGTTTTAGTCGCAATGGCTCATTGTTTTATCTATATTACAAGTGTCGTGCAATCAAATTTTTATCTTGTCAATATTTCGGGACTCTTGTTTGCCGTGATACTACTTGTAATTTTTATTTATACATTAGTCGAAGGTGCCGCAATAAGCGAGAAAAACAAGCGTCAAATGCATTTTTTAGAACTAAAGACCGAACTGCTAGAAGACAATCATGCTGCTGTGATTACTCACTTACAGGAATTGGAACAACTTCGACAAGACTTTAAACAAAATTTGCTACTTATTAAAGATTTAGGTGAAGATGGTAATTTACCGGCTGTGAATGAATATTTAGGAAGACTTTTAAAAGAAACGAAGCAACTGGATATTATTGGTGATTTTTCTGAACACACTTTGACCAATTTAATTTTAAGTCGTTATCAAAAAAACGCACAACAAAGAAGTATTACCGTCAACTTTAGCGCCGATTTGCCAGAAACAATCAATGTCGCAGATGATGATTTAAGTCAAATTTTAGTTCATCTTTTAGAACATGCAATGCGGGAAACTTATGCCATACACGATCCTAAAGAACGTAAAATCCAGTTACAAATACAATGTGAAAAAGAAAAACTAAAAATTAATTGTAGTCATACAGCACACTATCATACGAATATTTTTGACCAAGGAATTACTACCGACTTTCCGCAAAAAGAAGTACTCGATCTTTTTGTTATTGAAAAAATCACTAAAAAATATCAGGGACATTTACTACAAGACAAAGATAACCAGACAGACCAAATTACACTTTTCCTTTCACTCCGTTAGTCAAAGGAAAGATCAACAGAATTTGGACTTGCAATTTTTAGTATTTGCGATTAGCATAGAGACAGTCGGATTAGTAATGAAATTATGGTTTAGAGAGCCAATGTCTTGCTGAAAATTTGGTACCCGCTAATTTTTTGAACCTCCCGATGGCAGTGATTATGAAAATAATCGGGTTAAGGCCCTTATCCTTGTCTTGAGTTGGACTGGTAAACCAGTCAATAAAGGTGGTACCGCGAAATTCACGCATTTCGTCCTTTTTAGGATGAAATGCGTTTTTATTTTGGCTTTTTTAGTTAAAACAGTAAAATTTTTAGGAGGAAACAAGATGTCTGAACAACAAAAAAACGATTTTACCGAATGGTATTTGAAAACCATTCAACAAGCGGAATTAATGGCTTATTCTCCCGTCCGCGGCTCCATTATTTTTCGTCCTGACGGCTTTGAGTTATGGGAACATATCCAAGAAGAATTTAATAAATTCTTGAAAACCCAAGAAATTCGCAATGCCTATTTTCCAATGTTAATTCCAAAAAGTTTCTTTATGAAAGAAGCGGATCATATTGAAGGCTTTGCACCTGAATTGCCTTGGGTAACAGAAGTTGGTGATGAAAAATTAGATGAGCCTTTGGCATTACGCCCTACTTCTGAAACTATGATCGGATCTGCTTTTTCAGATTGGATTAATTCCTATCGTGATCTTCCTTACGAAATTAACCAGTGGGCCAATGTCTTTCGTTGGGAGAAAAAAACACTGCCATTTTTACGTACTTCTGAGTTTTTATGGCAAGAAGGTCATACGGCTCATGCAAATGAAGCGGATGCTAGAGAACGGACGATGGGTATTTTGGATGAATATGCCCGTTTAGCGGAAGAATTTTTAGCTATTCCAGTGTACAAAGGCCAAAAAACCCCTTCTGAACGTTTTGCTGGTGCGATAGATACCTACTCCATTGAAGCTATGATGCAAGATGGAAAAGCTGTTCAGGCTGGAACGTCTCACTATTTAGGTACAAAATTTGCTGAAGCATTTGATATCACCTATTTAACCAAAGAAAACAAACATACCCATGTTCATACAACTTCTTGGGGTATGTCAACGCGTTTATTAGGCTCATTAATTATGACGCATGGTGATGAAAAAGGTTTAGTCTTTCCACCAACTGTTGCGCCAACCCAAATCGTATTGATGCCAGTAGGACCTTGGAAGAAAAATCCAGCTATTATGGAAAAACTAGATGAATTATTTGTTAACTTCAAACAAGCTGGCTACCGTGTACGACTTGACGATACCGATAATTCACCGGGCTACAAATTTAACGAGTGGGAACTAAAGGGCGCTTGTTTGCGAATTGAATGTGGTCCCCGCGATTTAGAGAATGGGCATGTGATGGTAAAAGTGCGGGATGTCGATGCCAAAGATACGGTTAATTTTGCAGAATTAGACGCTTATGTTGCGGATCAATTGGCAATTATGCCAAAACGATTGCTTGAAAAAGCTCGGACACGCAATAAAGCCAATGAACATTATGATATTAATACATTAGCCGAACTAAAAGAACACATTGAAAAATCCAATGCTGAAGGAAACGTACCTGGCTTTGTTTTAGTTGGTTGGGACGGTAGTGAAGAAACTGAAGCAAAAATCAAAGAAGAAACAGGTTTTACAACGCGCAATATTCCTTTTGAAGTTCCAATGGAAAAAGAATTTGATTTGGTTAGCGGCAAACCAGCCAAATATACATTATGGATTGCCCGCGCTTACTAATTCGCTGGATATTAAAAAAATATCAAAATAAAAAATCACGACCTTTGTGGCCGTGATTTTTTTACTAATACAGTAGCTCTAAAAATTCTGCTTGGGTAATATTACCAAAATATTTTTTAACGTCAATTTTTTCTACTGTTTCTTTTAAGGCTGCTTTTTCATATTTGACACCTGATAGAGCTTGTTCTACATCGTGAATATCGCCTAAACCAAAGAAATCGCCATAAATTTTAGCGGCTGTGATCATACCTTTTTGGACATTTAATCGTACCTCAATTGAGCCAATCGCAAAGCGTTTGCGCCGTTGCAAATCAAATTCAGGCGAACGACCGTAATTCCAGTCCCAATTCCGATAATAATCTCTTGAAATTTGGTTGATTTTTTCCCAATCACTATCCGTTAGTTGATAGGTTTTAACATCTTTTACATCAGATACGCCAAAGATTTTTAATAAGATTTCTTCACGGAAATCTTTTGTCGTCATGTCTTGTTTATCTGCAGGTAAGAATGGTTTAACGTTTGTGACACGGGAACGAATGGATTTAATTCCCTTTGATTCAATTTTATCTTTTCTTACCTTTAACGCATTCACAACTTCATTAATGTCGCTGTCAAACATAATCGTGCCATGGGCAAACATTCTGCCATTCGTAGCATACATAGCGTTACCAGAAAATTTTTGATCATCAATTACTAAATCGTTACGCCCTTTTAGTTGTGCACCTTTAACACCCATTTCTTGTAAAGCAGCCACAATGGGTTTGGTTAATTTTTCAAAGTCTCGGAAAGAATCACCGTCATCAGGCATAATGAAACTGAAATTTAAGTTACCTAAATCATGATAAACAGCCCCGCCACCACTCAATCGACGCACCACATGAATGCCATGTTCATCTACATATTCTTGATTAATTTCTTCAATAGTATTTTGGTTACGCCCAATAATAATTGATGGCTCATTAATATAAAACAACAAAATTGGTTCAGTTAAGGGATAATCTTGAACCAAAAAATGTTCAATTGCTAAATTTATTCTTGGGTCATTGTTTTCATTTGGTACAAAAATCACAGTACATCCTCCTATTCATCGGCAACACATTTTCTTTAACTACGCTTCATCCTTAAAGCAAAAATTCTTTCCCAACCGCTGCTAATTCAACTGGTACACTACCTGCTGCATCCTGGGCTTGCTTTTGTAACAGTTGCAAATCACCGAATTGCGGTAAATGAGTCAAAACAAGTTTCTTAACAGTAGCATTTTTCGCAAAGCTACCAGACTCTTGCGCTGTAAAATGTGCCTTGTGGTGTTCGTGACCATTAAATAGATACGTATCTGCTAAAAAGAGATCCGCATCTTTGGCAAATTCATTGAAATCAGCTAAATAGCCCGAGTCTCCAGTAAATACAAATATTTTACCTGTATCATTTTCCACAAAGCGCATTGCATAACAAGTAACAGGATGAATCGTCTTCATAAATGTAACAGAAAACGGTCCCAAATCCAACTGTTTTGATTCATAATAAGGACGTCCTTCACTCACATCTGTCATGGTTAAATCGTTAAAATGAAATTCATCTAAAGTATGCCCATAGATTGGTAAAATTTTTTTATTTTTGGCCGGGAAAAGTTGAAAATAATATTGTAAAACACCTAAATCGGCAATATGATCATGATGATAGTGAGAAATTATGACGGCATCAAGGTCAAGTGGATCCAATCTTTTTTCCAATTCTACTAAAGTTGTACTCCCACAATCGAGTAATAAATTAAAATCACCGGACTGTAATAAGTAGCCAGTTGTTCCTTGTCCTTTATAAGGGTAGGCCCCTAGGCACCCTAATACGGTTAATTTCATTTTGTTCACACCTTTCTTTTCTTTTATGCTAGCACAATTTTTTCTTTTCACGAAACAATTACTTTAATCAAAACCTTTGCAAAAATTTTTGAATTACAACTTTTTAAGTAGATAAAAAGGCTTCACCAATTTTTATCGGCAAGCCTTTTTATAATTTTATGCTGAAATGAATCCGTTCACCCATTTCCCACTAGCTGGTTGCAATCACGACAGAATTAATAACTGCGAATAGTTTTGACTGCTTCATCGTCTAAACGACGGACAACCTCTGTCACTAATTTAACAGTATTTAAATAATCATCTTCATGAATAATCGAAGTATGGGAGTGGAGGTAGCGTACCGGTACCGTAATGGCTAACGATGGCACACCGTCGCGGGTTAAATGCATTTGTCCAGCATCTGTCCCCCCACCAGTAATAACAGTGTATTGGAACGGAATTTCCAATTCTTCTGCTACATCAACGACAAAGTTCAATAATTTCTTATGCGGTACCATCGAAGCATCAAAAATTAAGACTTGTGGACCTGCTCCTAATTTGGAATCTGCTTCTTTTGGTGTCATTCCCGGTGTATCTCCTGCAGTACCAGTATCTAACGCAATGGCAATATCTGGATTAACTAAATGCGTACTCGTTCTAGCCCCTCTTAAGCCAACTTCTTCCATCACATCACTACCAGCAAAAAGACAATTAGGATGGCCTTCTTGGGCAAGATTTTCTAAAACGCGTAACGAAACAGCTGTTCCCACTCGATTATCCCAAGCTTTAGCTAATAAAAATTTACCACCGTTTAATCGTTCATACTCAATATAAGGGGTAATCATATCACTAGGACGAATTCCCCAACTTTTTGCTTCTTCAAGGCTAGTCGCACCAATGTCAATAAACATATCTTTAATTTCATAAGGCTGTTTTCTCGCTTCAGGTGTTAAAACATGCGGGGGTTTACAACCAATTACACCACGAATTAATTTTCCAGCTTGTGTTTTAATTTCAACTTGTTGGGCTAACATAACTTGACTCCACCAGCCCCCTAGAGTTTGAAATTCAATAAAGCCTTGGTCGGTGATTTTTGTCACCATAAAACCGACTTCATCCATATGACCAGAAATAAAAATTTTAGGGCCACCACCTTCACCAACGTGTTTTGCGATAACACTACCTAAGCCGTCAAAAGAAATATCTTCAGCAAAAGGTGCCGTGTATTTTTTAAAAACTTCGCGAACTTCATCTTCATTACCAGGAACCCCTCTTGCTGAGGTTAGTTCAATTAGTAACTGCTCTTCACTTTTATCCATCTACATTGCCACTCCTAGCATTATTTATTACGCTTTTGATTATAACATGAGGCATTATAAAAAACAGTAGCACGGCCGTAACCGAACTACTGTTTCAATCATAGACAAAAAGATTGCATCATCTCATAAGCCCTAAATCCGATATACTAAGGGTGTTGTCTAGTTTCACAAAGGAATACTCCGCAATATTAAGTCAAAATTTTGAGAAATTGAAGAGCAATCGCTCAAGAATTTGCCTTATTTCTTAACAGCCAAGCAAATCCATTTAGATTTTATTATTTAATAGTTGCTGGATTTTGATTTTGCCAATCACTTGAATAAAAATAATTATTTAAATGATAAGTTGGGCTTGGTGTGGCATTTTCCAAAAATGGTTGAATGTATTGATCTGCGGCTAACCACCCGCGCCAACCTAAATGAATGGTATCGGTCATGAAATATGGTTCATGATCTTTCGTGGTAAAATCAGCAATTTGGTTAAACCCTTGAGAACGCAGCTGATAAGTAATCTTTTTGCTAAAGTCTTGTAACATATTTTGAGATAAACCGGTGTACTCACTCCATTTACCATTAATCGGTGGAATAATAAAGAGTGCTTGCGCATTTTCTTTAGCCAATTGATCTAAGACTAATTGAAAATCGGAAAATTCTTTGGAATAACGGTAGTCCCATTTGGCTTGGGAATCATTAAATTTAGCCAACCGGGGTTTAATTCGATGACTGTAAAACTTATTTTCAATGGCAAAAGAATTGTTTGAAGTCGCCTTTTGGCCAATTCTTTTTGCTAATTCATCTAATTGTCGCGCATTGTAATCTGCCGGTAATTTTTTTGCTTGGTCTTCAATTTGACCATTTTTAGATAACAAGCCAATTTCACTAAAAAGTTCATCTTCACGATTCAACATGTTGATGTGAAATTTGGCAACATCCACCTGCTTAGCCGTTGGTAATTTTCCTTGAGCAATTTCTTTTAGCATCAAACGCAACGTTTCATCATGATTGACTTTTCCATACGCTAATAATCGCGTCGCTAAATATTTATCAGTTTCAGATACTTGATCTAATTTAATAGCCCAAGTATAGGTTTGTAATTCAGAAAAATAAGCGTCAAAATAGGCTCTTTTAATTCCGCCTTTGACAAACCACTGGGGTGAAATGATAAAGACAACCTTTTTATCTTTTAAATCACTGCCAAAAGACTGCATCATCATATATTGTGTTAGAGATTGTGTGCCAGGAGCGCCAAGTAAAAACGGTGTATAGTTGCGATTATACTTTTGCGCTAAAACAGAAGGATGAAAAGGGCTGATCCGACTTAATTCAGAAGAACCAAAAAATGGAACGTATTCTCCCGACTTCACCGCTTCATTTTTAATCGAGTTTCCCCGTAAAATATTTCCCGACATCGAACTGCTAGCTTGGGCCCATAGGTCTTTATTTTCATCATTAATTTTAAATGGTGAAAAGAAAAACAGCGCCAGCAGGACCGTAGCTGCTATTAGCGGCCCAAAGATAGCAAGAAGCTTTTTTTTCATCACTAGTTCCCTTTTAATTCAGAAACTTTAGCAATAATTTTATTGGGTGTATCCCATTCTTCACGGTCAAATTCTGAAACGGGCACTTGAACATCTAATTGTCCTTCTAATTCCACTAATAATTGAACAGTTGCCATTGAATCCATCAAGCCTTCATCAAATAAGTTAACATCCAAATTTTGTTTGACTTCATCAGTCCCGGTGATTTCTTCTAAAATATCTAATACTGTGTCTTTCATTGTTCATTCTCCTCTTTTAAATTAATTTATCTAAAATTCCTGAAAAAATCATAAAACTAAAACATACTGCCTGAAAGTTTAAAAAGATGGCCAATGCATGCGTAAACTTATTGGAGGGCAAATTTTTATGTTTTTTCTTATAACGCAACCACGCATCAGTTAAACAAATCAGCAAGGCATGGTATAGGCCATAAACAATATAATACCAAGCTAAACCGTGCCAAACCCCCATAATCAAAAAGAGGGCAAAATAACCAACATTGGAAGCCACGATTCGGCTTTTAAAAACTTTCTTTTTTAACAAGGTAAACATTAAGCGCATATAAATGTAATCACGGAACCAAAAAGATAATGTCATGTGCCAACGATTCCAAAATTCTTTAATATTCCAAGCTAAAAATGGTTTATTAAAGTTCATTGGGGTTTCATAGCCTAATATATTACTGGTTCCCACTGCAAATAAACTGTATCCGGCAAAGTCAAAGAACAAATACATACTATAAACATACATATAGCCAACTAATGCCCAAGAGAGGCCGCCATTAATAATGGTGGCACGCTCAACTGGTGGTAATAAAACTGAACCAAAATAATATCCAATAATAAACTTGTATAAAAAGCCGATAAAGATACGATGAATCCCAGTACCTAGTAAATCAACGTATTTTTCTGGGGTTGGCGGATTATCAAAGTCCTTATCAAAACGTCGAAAGCGATCAATTGGACCTGAAGAAATGGTTGGAAAAAACAAGAGAAATTGAATGTAATGCCAAAATTTATAGGATTTAATCATCCCATCTCGCGTTTCCATAATCATTTGAACCGATTTAAAGGTTAAATAAGAAATACCCAAAAAACCTAAAATGGAACTATGACCGCCATTAAAGAAAGGAACTACTTTTGTAATTGCCAAAGGTAAAATTGCTAAAACGACAGCGCCGTAAAAAATACTGCTACTATTTTTTTGCTGGCGATATGAAAAGTACGCATAAACTAATAGCGTCTGCCAAAGGACATAAAGAATTAACGCTACTCCTTGATGCCAACTGGCACCACCAAAACTGACGTATAAGAAAAACAAAGTCACCAAACTTTGGTACCACGCAGGTCGCTTACCGGCAATCAACATACTTAAAATTAACGGAATAAACGCAATCAATAGTAATAAAAAGTATTTGGGATCTGCATAAGGAATACTATGAGGAAATGCCATTAGCTATTCACCTCATTTATCAGACCCTTACGATCAATTTTGCCATTTGCTGTCCGTGGTAGTTGCTCAACATAAACGAAGCGTTGGGGAATCATGTAATCCATAACGCCTTCTGCTAATTCTGCTTTAATTGCTTTTGTTAATTGAAATTCCTTGGCAAAATCATTTTCATTCGCAACCACAAAGGCCACTAATTGTTGCACTTTATGATCTTGATATTTTGGTACCACAGTTGCTTGTTTTACAAAAGAAACTTGATTTAAATGATGATCAACATCCTCTAATTCAATCCGGTAACCATGTAACTTCACTTGAAAGTCCATTCGTCCTTCATACCGCAATAAGCCATCTGCTGGCAAACTTCCAGCATCGCCTGTACGATATGCCCATTTATCATCTAACCAAAAGAATGCTTGCGCAGTCTTTTCTGGGTTGTTTAAGTAGCCTTTTGAGACGCTAGGACCTGAAATAACAATCTCTCCCACCTCGCCAGCAGTAAGGACATTATCTTCATCCATGATTGTAACTGTTGTATCTTCTTTTACATAGCCAATCGGTAAACGATCGACTTGCGCTAATAATGCCGGTGTAATTTCCACACCAGAAATCGCTACTGTTGCTTCAGTTGGACCATAAGTATTATAAATATGAGCTTCAGGAAAACGTTCCAATAAACTTTGCGCCGTTTTTTTGGTTAACTCTTCGCCACAAAAGATAAACGTTGTTAAACTCGGAATATTTTGTGTATTAAATTCTTTTTCCATTAAACAAATGTCCATAAAAGAGGGAGTAGAAACCCAAACTTCTAATGCTAATTGCGGTAGTGTTGCAAATAACGTTTTAAAATCGTTAATAATTTCTTTTTTCATTGGAACCAACGAACCACCAGAACATAATGCTGGATAGACATCAAAAACCGATAAATCAAAAGAGTACGGTGCTTGTGATAAAAACCGACTATTTTCTGGCAAAACAAAATCTGTTAGCGTCCAATTTACAAAGGATAATAAGTTAGCATGACTAATTTGTACACCCTTTGGTACACCAGTTGTCCCAGAAGTAAAAATTAAATAGTAATTTTCATCCTCCCTTACACTTTCAAATGTTGGTAAAGTCCTTTTTCCCTCAAAAATTGTGTTTAGCGCAGTTGGCGTTAAAATTTCACAATTTGCAGCAATTTCAGGCCATGGTTCCACACTAATAACTAAAGCGGGCTGTGCAACTTTCAAAATTAACTCGACGCGTTCATTTGGTGTATTGGCTTCAATTGGGATATAGGCATGACCCGATTTGCTTGCCCCTAAAAAAGCGGCTAACATTTCAAATTCTAAATCCCCATACACTACAATTGGTTTGCGCCCTGATAATTTTTCACTTAAAAAAGCGGCAAGTTGATCTGACCAATCTTTTAACTGACCATAGGTATATTCTTTTTCATCGATGTAAGCAATACGATTGGGTTCAGTTATTCCCCAAGACTCAATTTGTTCAATAATATTTGTTACAGTCATCTGCACTCACCTCTTAAAATTCGTTGTAAATAAATGTGCCGCCTTGAATATTTTTGTAATGATACAAATAAATCAAAATAAGCAGGACACAGAAGTAAAAGAGCGTTTTTCCAATAAATGTTAACCAGTAATGGGTACTTTCTTTATGCAACCAATTTTTCATTCTCACTCTCTCCTTTTCAGCCTCAGTATAAATGACTTATTTAGAATAAAACATTTTTTTGACTTACACCAAAAACGACAATCTAACACTTTCGTCACTTAAGGGCTTTCAATTTCAAAAGCTGAACTATACTTAAATGCTGAGAAATAAGAGCCTTACTAAGTAATGAAATTTTCCTCAATTAGAACTTATGGTAAAAGCAACGGAATTCTAAGATAAAATGCAATTTGGATAAAAAAAGACAACCCAAAAAAAATTCTTTAAAAGCATAAAGCTCAAAAAATTTTATTTTATAGGTTGTCTTTTAAAATAAGAGTGCTTAGCTTTCCCAGCTATGCAAGAAAAATTTTACAGTCAAAATATAGGCTGCGAAATAGATGACAGCAACGATGCCGCAAAATAAATAAGCGAGCCAATAGCTACCATACGTGACAAATTGGGACCATGTATAAATTGCAAAGCCGGCATGTCCACTTACCAACAAGACAGGGGGTGCGAAAATCCAAGCGTTTTGATAATAGAGGTTTCGCTTCATTTGTTTGCGACTAACGCCTAATTTTTGTAATAATAAGTAATCTTTTTTACCATTTTCCACCTCTGACAATTGACGTAACATCACAATTGCGGCAGTAGTAAAAGAAGCAATCATTCCCAGAAAAATCGCTACATACATAAAAATGCCAGCCTCTCTGGTTGCCCTACGAACAATGGGAAAGCGACTCGTATGATTTAAACGGGAATAATTACCGGTAAAAGCATGTGGAGTAGCGTTTTTTAAAACCTTTGTCGTGATTTCACCTTTCAAAAAATGATCTTGATAGGTAAAGTCATAATATATATCATTGCCCCAATCGGCGTTCAAATCTTTTTCCACCGCGGTGGCTAGTTTTTCTTCATCTTTTGTCTTCACATTTACCATTGCAATGGTATAGTCAACACCTTGAATCTGGTTAAACTGTGTATCGGGTAAAACCAACACCCCTGCGCTATAACGAAGCAGTGAATCCCCTAATAAGTCGGAATAAAAGTGTTGCACTTTAATATCCAGTCCATTAGGTAAAGTAACTTTTCGACTGACCTCACTAATGTTGTTATACAACATATAATTATAATCAAATAAAACACCGTTGTTTTCTGACAATGGCGCAATTGGGGGCAAATCCTCATGCTGGGCTTGAAATTTTTGATAATCACTCAGTCGTAAAATGTTAATTAAATTGAAGCGCTGCATTTCTTCGCTGCTAAATATTTTTAAAGCAAACCGCCCGGCTGTGACTTTATAATGTAAGTTTTGCGTAGATGTTATTTTTGCGTCATTTTCTTTAATAATAGTTTGGAGTTTACCAAGTTCATTAACGTGTACTTGAAAATCTGTCGGAGTTTCATTTTGACTTACGCGACTTTGAATACTAACTAAAGAAATTGCCCCGCCAATCAAGGCGATTGCCAAAGAAGTTAAAAGTGTCAGTAATGCTAAAGAACGCCAATTTTTTAAAATTGCTACCAAACCACGACTACGTTCATAATAATTTAGCCCGTGGTAACGGCTCTTTTTTTTATCTAAAAAATGAAAAATCGTTTTTAAACCATAGCGATAAAACAAATAGGTGCCTAAAATACACGCCATTAAAATACTACCCGGCAACCAAAATAAAATCGAAAAACTTTCGCTTAGCAAAATAAAGCGAAAAGTTAATGGTCGAATAAAAAAGGCCACTAAATATGCACTTATAATAAGGAGGATGCTAAAGATACCTAGCCTAATTTCATAGGGTTTAATTTTTAATTTCTGCAATTCAAAAGATGATTTAGCCGAAAATACGCCATCCACTTGTTTTTTAGACAAAACGAGAACATTTTGAAAAGCACTAATGATAAAAACAAAAATAAAGACTGCTGCAGTAACTTGAACCGACTGCCAAGAAAAAAACAGCGTACTTGCAACATCTAGAGCCATTGCCTTCACTAAAATCATAGAAAAAAGTTTGGAGAAAACAACGCCAAAACTAATTCCCAGTAAAAAAGCCAATAAATTCAAAGCGAAAATTTCAACTAAAGATTGTAAAATAATGCGCCGCCGCTTCAAACCAAATAGTTGATAAAGTGCCACTTCTTGTTGACGCTTGACAATAAAAAAACGATTAGCGCTTAAGACAAAAAAGACCATCATCACGATGACAAAAAAACTGCCAACTGTTAAAATATTTTCAATTTTTATATCTTGACCCGCTCTTTTCGTGAGGGGCTGATCGTGTGTCATGGCATTAAAAGAATAATAAATCATTACCGCCATGGTAATACTAATTAAATAAATACCGTAACTACGAAACTGTTTCAAAAAACTGCGCCAGGATAGTTTATAGAGCATTCCTTCGTCCCCCACCACCTAAAGTTGCCTGCATATCAATGACTTGCTCAAAAAAATCTTGCCTACTGCCCCGTTTTACCACTTCAGAAAAAAAGACACCATCTTTAATAAATAAAATACGATTGCAGTAGCTTGCGGTATAAGGATCATGAGTGACCATTAAAATCGTCTTATTTTGTTTTTGATTCAATTCACTTAAATAGTACAATAATTCTGTCGCAGATTTTGAATCTAATGCTCCGGTTGGTTCATCGGCAAAAATAATGCGCGGTCTTACTACGAGTGCACGAGCTGCGGCTACTCGTTGTCTTTGACCTACAGATAACTCATCTGGATAGCGTTGCAAAATGGATTTGATTCCTAATAAATCAGCAGCTTCAGCTACTCTTTTTTCAATTTCATCCAGTTTTAAAAAATCAATAGCCAAAGGTAAAATGATATTATCTTTCGCCGTAAGTGTTGGCAATAAATTGAATTCCTGAAAAATGAAACCTAAATCTTTACGACGAAAGTCACTAAGCTGATCTTCTTTTAATGCGGTTAAATCTTGACCATCAACTTTTACTGTCCCAAAAGTAGGCAATGCAATTGAGGCTAAAATGTTCATCAGAGTCGTTTTTCCTGCTCCACTTGGTCCCATAATACCCACAAATTCACCTTCGTCTACACTAAAGGATAAATTGTCTAAAACTTTGGTTTGATTCATGCGATTACCGTAAGTTTTGCTTAAATGTTTTACTTCTATAATCTTTTTCATATTTTTACTTTTAGTCTCCTTACAAAATAATTTGCGGCTACTTTTTATTATCTCTATGGTAGCATAAGCTGTTTTAAATACGGAGTTTTTAACTTAAGGCCAGACAAAAATTTAAACAAAAAAATTTTTTCAGCGTCATTCATTTTTTATACAAGTTTCCTTTTTTTATAAATTAGAAAAGCCTATGCCTATCTGTTTTCAATCTTTTTACATATTTTTTATACACTATATATAGTGTCTATTGGTAATTAATTAGAACAAAAACACTATATCTAGTCACGTTTTTGGTTGCACCTTATTTCTTTTTCGGCTATCATATTATGTGAGTAAGGGCACAAATAAAGCCGTATGAGCGCAAATAGTCTGATAAAAATACGTGCAAACAGATTGTGAGTTAAGAAATAAAGGAGTGGGCAAGATGATGGATTTAAAAAATGATTTACAAATAAATGATTTACATCCCCAATTACAGACGATTAAAATTATCAAAAGAGACGGACGTCTAATGGATTTTGATGATCAAAAAATCTATGATGCATTAGTAAAAGCTAAACGTCAAATTCACGGGGAACTTTCACCTATCGATCATGAGCGTCTTTTAGAAATAGTAGAACGGATTGATGCAGAAATTGGGCAACGTTTTACTACGGATGTCAAAATTTATGAAATCCAAAATATTGTTGAACATATCCTCCTTGAAAAAGGCGAATACGAACTGGCGGAAGCTTATATCAATTATCGGACCCGCCGCGATTTTGACCGCAGTAAAGCCACCGATATTAACTTTACAATCGGACGCTTAATTAATAAAGATCAAAGTGTCGTAAATGAAAATGCGAATAAAGATAGTAATGTCTTTAATACCCAACGCGATTTAACTGCCGGAATTGTTGGCAAATCTATTGGATTGAAAATGTTGCCAAAACATGTGGCCAATGCCCATCAAAAAGGGGACATTCACTATCACGATTTAGACTATCATCCTTATACGCCAATGACGAACTGTTGTTTAATTGATTTCAAAGGCATGTTAAACAACGGATTTAAAATTGGCAACGCTGAAGTGGAATCACCAAAATCAATTCAAACAGCCACTGCCCAAATTTCACAAATTATCGCAAATGTCGCTTCCAGTCAATATGGTGGCTGTTCGGCAGATCGTACCGATGAATTATTAGCTCCTTTTGCCCAATTGAATTATCAAAAACATTTAAACGATGCCATGGAATGGATTGAAACTCCTGCCCGAAGAGAAGAATACGCTAAAGCAAAAACAAAAAAAGATATTTTCGATGCCATGCAAAGTTTGGAATATGAAATTAATACGTTGTTTACCTCAAATGGTCAAACACCATTTACTTCTCTTGGCTTTGGCCTGGGGACTAACTGGTTTGAGCGTGAAATTCAACGGGCTATTTTACAAATTCGCATTAATGGCTTAGGTAGTGAAAAACGGACAGCAATTTTTCCAAAATTAATTTTTTCTATTAAAAAAGGAGTGAATTCTGCACCGACTGATCCCAATTATGATATCAAACAATTAGCTTTAGAATGTGCCACTAAACGGATGTATCCTGATATTTTAAATTACGATAAAATCGTTGAATTAACTGGTAGCTTTAAAGTACCAATGGGCTGTCGTTCCTTTTTACAAGGATGGCAAGATGAAAACGGTGAAGAAGTAAATGTTGGACGCATGAACTTAGGTGTTGTGACATTAAACTTGCCACGCATTGCTTTGGAAGCTGCTGGCGATCAAGAAAAATTCTGGTCAATTTTAGAAGAACGTTTGGCTACACTGAAAGATGCTTTAGTTTACCGCGTGGAACGTTGTAAAGAAGCAATTCCTGCTAATGCGCCGATTTTATATATGTACGGGGCATTTGGAAAGCGACTCAGCCGCACGGATGCTGTCAACGAACTGTTCAAAAATAAACGCGCTACTGTTTCATTGGGCTATATTGGTTTATATGAAGTTGCTTCTACTTTTTATGGCGGCACTTGGGAAAATAATCCCACTGCCAAAGAATTCACTTTGAATATTGTTAAATCTCTAAAAGCACATGCTGATGACTGGGGCAATGAGTATGGTTACCATTTCAGCGTGTACTCTACCCCGAGTGAAAGTTTAACCGATCGCTTCTGTCGTTTGGATACTGAAAAATTTGGCGTTGTAGAAAATGTGACCGATAAAGAATACTACACCAATAGTTTCCATTATGATGTGCGGAAAAATCCGACACCATTTGAAAAACTAGATTTTGAAAAAGATTACCCCAAATATTGCTCAGGCGGTTTTATACATTACTGCGAATACCCAATGTTGCAGCAAAATCCGAAAGCTTTAGAAGCTGTTTGGGATTATTCTTACGATAAAGTTGGTTATCTGGGAACAAATACACCGATTGATCATTGTTATGACTGTGGCTTTGAAGGCGACTTTACGCCGACAGAACGCGGTTTTGAATGTCCACAATGCGGCAATCACGATCCCAAAACGTGCGACGTAGTAAAACGAACTTGTGGCTACTTAGGTAACCCCCAAGCCCGCCCGATGGTGCATGGCCGTCACAAAGAAATTTCTTCTCGTGTGAAGCATATGAAATAACCCCAATAAATAAAGTTTTGCATAACCCGAGCATAGCAATTGTGGTTCGGGTTATTCTCTTACGCGCATTTCAACGAGATTGTGCTGATTCAATAGAAAGAAGGCATTTTTATGCGTAATCCCAAGCCCAAAGAATGGCAAGCAAATAAGTATAGTAAAAATTATATAGCCGACTATAAAGCATTTAACTTTGTAGATGGTGAAGGTGTCCGCAATAGTCTATATGTCAGCGGCTGTTTGTTTGCTTGTGAAGGATGCTTTAACAAAGCCGTCCAAAATTTCAATTACGGCACTCCTTTTACAGAAGAATTAGAAGAGCAAATCATAACCGATTTAGCCCATGATTATGTCCAAGGACTCACTTTATTAGGTGGCGAACCTTTTTTAAATACAACAGTCTGTCTCCAAGTTGTTAATCGTGTTCACAAAGAATTTGGGGATAAAAAAGATATTTGGAGTTGGTCAGGATATACTTTTGAAGAACTCTTGGAAGAGACAGATGATAAATTAGAACTATTAAGTAAAATTGATATTTTGGTAGATGGCCGCTTTGAATTAGCCAAGCGCAACTTAAACTTGCAATTTCGCGGTAGCAGCAATCAACGAATTATCGATGTAAAAAAATCGCTTGCGGTTAGACGCGCTGTGATTTGGGAAAAATGTCATGATGCAACTGAAAACTTTGAGCAAATAAAAAAACAAGATTTTATTTAAAAATCGCTAACATTCTAAAAAGGTGAGACAAAAATTTTGTCTCACCTTTTTTACGAGTAGAGTTACCAGCTATTTGATTAATCTTTTCCAACATCGTAGTAACAGAGGTAAACATTAGACTGTATCTTCTTCCCACAAAGGCAATGTAAGATTTTCAAAAGTTATCGGATCTAAATTTGTAACAGTGACGCCTAGCAGCCGAATACCTTTTTCAAGTCCCGCCACTTCTTCCCAAATCATACTAGCTTGCGAAAAAATTTCCTGTTTATCTGCTAAATAAGCTGGCAATGTTTTCCTTTTAGTCACAGTTTCATAGCCAGCATAGCGCACTTTTAAAACAACAGTATGGCCATGTTTACCGCTTTTCTTTAAAGCTTCTGCAACTTTTTCAGATAGTTGGCGTAATTGAGACAAAACTTCATCTTCGGTTGTTAAGGGCTTGCCATAAGTATGTTCTTTTCCGACTGACTTTCGCTCCCTGCTTACAGCTACGGGAGAATCGTGAATTCCTCGGACTTTTCGATATAAAAAATAGCCCATTTTCCCAAAAGATTGGATTAATTCCATTTCAGTTTTTTTATATAAATCAGCACCAGTGAAAATCCCCATTTCATGCATTTTTGGGACCGTTTTTTTCCCGACCCCATGAAATTTTTCAATTGGCAATGCCGCTAAAAACGCTTGTGCATCCCGTGGTGGGATAACAGTAATTCCATGGGGCTTCATAAAATCAGAAGCTAATTTGGCTAAAAACTTATTGTAACTAACTCCCGCCGAACAGGTAAGATGAACTTTTTGCCAGACATCTTGCTGGATTAGACGAGCAATTTTTACAGCTGAATGACTATTTATTTTATTATGAGTAACATCTAAATAGGCTTCGTCGATGGAAACGGGTTCAATAATATCTGTATATTTAGAAAATATAGACCGTACTTCCTTGGAAACCAAGCGATACTTCTCATGATTACCCGGTACAAAAATAGCATGGGGACACAATTCATAAGCTTTTTGTGCACTCATTGCTGAATGAATGCCATACTTTCGCGCTTCGTAATTTGCAGTAGTCACCACACCTTTTCCACCTGTATCACTAGGATGGCGGGCAATTACTAGAGGATGTCGTGCCAATTCGGGATTATCTCTTTCTTCCACAGCAGCAAAAAAAGCATCCATATCAATATGAATAATTTTACGACTGGTATCATTTTTTAAGGGAAATTGCAATTCCGCCATCAACTCACCTCCATCCGCTCTTATTATACTAGCCCAAACAGACGTTCGCAACCGCTACTCTTTTAAAAAATTTATTTGAAAAATATCTGAATCAGAAGAAAGACTGACGAATTCCTTCAACTCTCAAATAAGAAGAAATCTTGCTCAATGGCCCTCTAATTTTCTTGAAATTTTTACTTGTTGCCGCTAAAAACGCCAACAGAACTATTCTGCTGGCGCATCGATTTCATGATAAGCTTTATAAACCATCTGCTTTTTCATTTGATTATTTTGGGCAACCAATTTAATGGCGGCATTTGGTTTTAACCCTTCTTCAATTAACACTTGTACCTGTTCTTTGACAGATAGTTCAGATGCTGCTGCTGGTTCTTCCTCCTGGCCACAAGAACCAGCTACTAAGAGACAACATTCTCCTTTAAGAGTATTTGCTGTCAAATAATCAGCTAACTCCATTAGCGTTCCCCTCAAATATTCTTCATGAACTTTAGTTAACTCCCGACAAATAACAGCTTGGCGACTACCAAAAACTTCCCCTAACGTCGCAACGGTTTGCTTTAAACGATAAGGTGATTCATAAAAAATCAAAGTCGCCGTTTCATTTTTTAAGGTTGTCAATACTTTCACTTGTTCATTTTTTTTGCGAGGCAAAAAGCCATAAAAATAATTCGGTTGCGGATTCAAACCAGAGGCAATTAAAGCAGTCAACCCAGCAGTAGGACCAGGTAGCGCAACTACCGGAATATTTGCTGCTATACAAGCAATGACCAACTCATGGCCCGGATCACTAATAGAGGGCATTCCTGCGTCACTCACTTGCGCAATTGTTGTCCCCTGTTGTAATAACGCCATTAGTTCGGGCACCCGTTCTTTGTAGTTATGCTCATGTAAACTTTTTTGTGGGGTCTTAATTTCAAAATGATTTAACAATTTTTGTGTATTACGCGTATCTTCACTGGCAATGAGTTGAACTGTTTTTAATGTTTCGACAGCACGATAGGTCATGTCTTGTAAATTTCCAATCGGCGTTGGCACCAAATAAAGCGTGCCGCTTACTTGTTGACCTTTGAAACTACTTTGCTTTTGCACTTGTTATCACCTTTTCCATAAATTGAAAAAGAATTGATACAAAAGGCAATCCATCCAGCACCTTTTAATCAATTCCTTTTCACTTAATTTTGACTTTCGCGGTACAAAACTTCTAAACAAAAGACACATTGTTCATCATTTTCTCTTCTCGCGCCGTAAGACTCACGGCAAATATGAAAACCTTCTTCATAAATTTTTTCCAAATTCATGCGGGACTTGGACATTCCTTGTTTTACTTCTTCGGCCGCGTTTTCTTCTTTTAACTCCTGTAAGTACTCACGCAACTTTTGATTTTCCAATTCAAGTGTTGTATTTTTTTCTACGATTTCTTGCAAGGCTGCTTTCATTGCTGTTAGTTGTTGCAATGAGCTTTCCAAGTCTAACTCTAACTTGCTTAATCCATCATAAATATCACGTTTGTCCATGCTCACTGGCATCACCTGCTTTTTTTGCTTCATTGGCTGGGGCTGTTACGCTGACAGCTGCTTGTTGTGCCGCAAAATCTTTTAATTCATCATAATGATATTCCATTGGGGTTTCCCGCTGAAAAAGTCGCACTTTGACGATACGACTTAATAAATTCAAACCGATAACTTTGCCTTTACCATCTGGCGTGACAATTTCTTTACCATAATCAGGTAATTCTTTTTTAGCGGCTTCGTATTCATCATTTTCATATTTCAAACAGCACATTAAACGGCCACACAAACCCGAAATTTTAGCTGGATTTAATGATAAGCCTTGATCTTTAGCCATTTTAATTGAAACAGGAATAAAATCTCCTAAAAAAGTCGAACAACATAATTGGCGGCCACAAGGTCCAATTCCACCTAATATTTTGGCTTCATCACGAACACCAATTTGTCGCAATTCGATTCGAGTACGAAACTCACTCGCCAAATCTTTTACCAATTCACGAAAATCGATACGACCATCGGCAGTGAAATAAAAAATCATTTTACTACGGTCAAAAGTATATTCCACAGAGACCAATTTCATCGCCAAATCATGCTGACGAATTTTCTTTTTGCCGATGACAAAAGCCGCTCGCGCGTCTTCTTTATTTTGCGCAGCCCGTTGTAATTCTGCCTTCGAAGCAATATGTAAAATCGGTAGCACTTCATCTGGCAAATCGGCACTGTCAATTTCTACTTTTGGAATAACGACTTCTGCTAATAGTTTCACTTGCTGTGACTCGACAATTACTTTTTCTTCATAACGATATTCCTGCTGCTTGCCAGGTCGATAGTAATAGACATGACCAGCTTCTTTATAGCGGACTCCTACTACTTCCATTAAAGTCCCTCCCTTACTTTAAATTTTATCAGTCGAACCTTACAACGACTAAACATTTTTATGAAAGTCGAACAATCCGTAACACTAATTGTTCACAGACATTTTGAAAGGCAACATTTGCTCGTAATTTTTGTTCTGCTTGCAAAACAAGCTCTAAAATTTGATTTATGAGTTGCAAGTGAGCTAAATTATTGAGTTCTTTTTCCCGTTGCTGCCGAAAATAAAGCAACAATATTTGAAATATTATAAATTGTTGTTCCTTTTCTTTAGCCAAAGGCGTTAACTTTTTTTGAACAAAAATAAAGGCTTGTAAATCTGCTTTTTCAAGATAACGATGCCACGTTAAAACGGCATCCTTAGCACTATTAAACCATTCATCTGATGAGAATTCAATTGCTTTTTCATAACTATTGGTAAGGCTTGCAAGTAAGAGCGCACTTTGAGCTCCAACTCCTTGCGTTTGCAGGCTTTTCACTAATTGTTCTTTTGATAAGGGCGTAAAATGGATGAGCTGACAACGGGATTGAATCGTTGGTAAAATACGACCTAAGGCACTCGTCTCTAAAATTGCTAAAAAGCCAGCTTGGGGTTCCTCTAAAAATTTCAACAAACTGTTAGCTGCATTGACATTCATTTTTTCAGCATCTGAAATAATAAAAATTTGTCGTTGCGACTCAAACCCCTTTTTGCCAAATTCTGCTTGCAAGCGCCGCATTTGGTCCACTTTAATGGTTTGTCCTTCAGGCTTTATTACTTGCACATTGGGGTGTTCATTTAAAGTAATCCGTGTGCAGTTATTACAAACATTACACGGTTCATTATCTGTAACATTGGTACAAAAAAGCCGTTTTGCTAGCCACAGACTCATTTGATGTTTGCCAGTACCTCTCTCCCCTTCAAAAAGATAAGCATGAGCCAAACGCTCATGCTCGACACTTTTTTTTATTTGGGCAAAGACGTGAGGCTCATTTTTTAATAAAAATTCTTGCTCCGTCATTTTCTCTGCTCCTTAATACTGATGGAAACCTTCCACTGGCATCACAAAGACAGTAGCGCCGCCAACTTCAACTTCCACGGGATAAGGGACTTGACCATCTAAAGAAATATCTAAAGACATAGGTGTTGAAACATATTGTTTTCTTGATTGGCACGTTTTTTTAATTAGTTCTAACGCTTCTTGCACGCGTTCATCTTCAATTCCGATAATAAAAGTACTGTTACCTGCTTTTAAAAAACCGCCGGTAGAAGATAATTTTGTTGCGCGAATATTATTGTCGATAAATTCATTTGCCAAACGGTTACTATCCTTATCTTGTACAATCGCCATAATTAATTTCATAAAACTGCCTCCTTTTATTGGAAAGACTTCACAACCTAGCTTTACTACTGCCTAGTCAGCTAAACTGATCGATTAGCACAGCGTAAAGTTAGTTTCTGAAGCAAAACTAATTGCCTATAAACAACATTTTATCCTTTTATAATGGTTTTGTTTAGAAAAACTGTGGATATGCTTCGGTGATAGCAGTAAAACTGGCATCAACCACCTCTTGTAAACTCATACGCGCATCAACTTTGTGGATTCGAATAGGATCTTCTTCTGCTAATTTCAAATAAGCATGCCGCACCCGTTGATGAAATTCCAAACTTTCAATTTCCAAACGATCCGCTTCTCCATGGCGCGAATTTTCAATACGTTTTAACCCTGTGTCTGAATCAACATCCAAATAAAGAGTAAAGTCCGGTTTTAAACCTTCTGTTGCAAATTCATTAATCTTGGCAATTTCAGGAATGCCGATTCTGCGCCCTGCTCCTTGGTAAGCTAAGGAACTATCTACAAAACGATCACAAATCACGATTTTACCAGCATTCAAAGCCGGCATAATAACTTCAACTAAATGTTGACGTCTAGCCGCTGCGTACAACAAAGCTTCTGTGCGATCATCCATTTCTTCATTGCGAGGATCTAAAATAATTTTTCTGATTTTTTCTGCGATTTTAACACCGCCAGGTTCTCGTGTTTTAACGATGCCGCGCTTGGCAATCAGCTGAATCCGAGGAAATAATTCGTTGACAACGCTCGTTTTGCCAGCGCCATCGGGTCCTTCAATCGTGATAAATAATCCGTTCACAAGTTTATCCTCCAATTATCTAATAACATTATTGTACAAAAAAAACATCAATTTTGAAACTTTACAACTCACGCCGGCCCTCGACTGCTTTTAAAAGGGTGACCTCATCTGCATATTCAATATCGCTACCAACAGCTAACCCATGGGCTAATCGTGTGACTTTTATCCCCGCAGGTTTAATTAAGCGAGATAAATAAATCGCTGTGGCTTCTCCTTCTGTCGTAGCATTCGTCGCTAAAATCACTTCTTTTACTTCATCATCATGAAGTCGCTTCAAAAGACTTGGAACGTTGATATCTTCTGGTCCAGTTCCTTCCATCGGTGATAAAACACCATGTAAAACGTGATATAGGCCATGATATTCCCGCATTTTTTCCATTGCCATCACATCTTTGGGCTCTTCTACAACCAAAATTGTACTGCGGTCACGACTTTGATCAGAACAAATCGGACAAGGATCTTCTTCGGTAATATTACCGCAAATGCTGCAAAAATGTAGATCACGTTTGACACTTAAGAGGGATTTGGCAAATTCATTAACAACTTCATCTTTCATATCAATTGTGTAAAAAGCCAATCGCGTCGCGGTTTTTTGACCAATTCCGGGCAGTTTCATATAGCTGTCAATTAATTTGGCAATTGGTTCTGGATATTGCATACACATTTCTCCTTAGCTAAAACTGCTGTATCAAAGGATTTTTTAAAATCCAGGCATCCCTTTAGTATATTTACCTAAAGTTTGTTCTGTTTCTTTTTCAATTTTTGTTAAGGCGTCATTTACCGCCATCATCACTAAATCTTGTAACATCTCACTGTCATCAGGATCAATGACATCTGGCACAACTGTTAAACCAATCATTTTACGGTCGCCAGTGAACGTCGCTTTAACATATTCATTTGTTGAAACGCCGACAAATTCTTTTTCGTTTAATGTAGCCTGTGCTTTTGTCATTTCTTTTTGCATTTTTTGTACTTGTTTCATCATGCCTTGCATATTACCCATGCCACGCATCATATTAACCACTCCTTAATTTTCTAATTAATCATCCATTACTTTTACTACATCCGCGCCAAATAATTCAACTGCTTTTTGTGCTGGATCTTCCTCAGCGGACTCAGGAGGAAGATGATTTAACAAATCATCATCTACGATTCCGGCCGCTGTTAAATCTGCTTTACTGTCTATTGGTGCTGCTTCTTTTTTACTAGCAGTTGGTGTTAGTGTTTTATTTTTATCCTCTTCACTAGTATCATCGGCCAATAAGCTGCCATTTTTTTGAGCTGTAACAAATTCACGTCTTAAATCTTGCCAAGCCGCACTTGTTAAATAGACAGGTGCTGGTGCATAATTTGGAATCATTTTGCTCAAATTATTGGCCACTAATTGACTCATTTCTTCATCGGCCACCGCCTTTTGACAGATAATTTCGTAATCAAACGTCACAACTATGCCAGTCGGACTAGCCGCACGCACTTGTCCTTGTCGTAAGACGGCTTTTTTGGTAATCGGTAAACTTGCTAATAAATCTTCCCAAACATTTTGAGTTTGATGTAAGTTCTCTTTTGTCGCCGCTTTTAACACACCAAAGACTTGACTACGAGGCACCCGCAAATTATTTTGTTTTTGTTTTGGTGTACGATCCGGAGCCTTTTGAGCAGATACGGTTACTTTTTGACTATCCTGTACCTGTAATTGTTTTAATTCCGCTTCAAGCTGATCTACTTTTTGTTTTAAGGCAGTAATTACAGAACCTGTCTCGTCATGGTTTTCTATTGGCTCATTAGTCGCTGACTCCCCAGATATTGTTGGCGTATTTGCTACAGACTGGGAATTTTCTGCTAACTTCACGATACAAACTTCTAAATAAATCGTCGGGCTATTAGTAAAACGCACTTCATTTTGTGTTTCATTTAAAATTTTAATCCAATAAAAAATTTGTTGACTGCTCAATCGTTGCGCTAATTGTTTAAAGGCAGCAGTCAAATGCCCCGCCTTTTGTTGCAATAGTTGGGGGGCTTTTTGATATAACAATAAATCCCGACAGTAGACCAACAAGTTTTCCAACAATCGTCTGGCTTCTTTTCCTTCTGCTAAAATGGCAGATAATGAGGTCAAAGCTGCTCCTGCATCATGATCTAAGCATTGCTCTAAGAGTTGATCCATCATTTCATAGGTCAAACTACCAGTAACAGCCATCACATCGGCTAAAGTAATCGTTCCATCTGCAAATGAAATGGCTTGATCCAACATCGATAAGGCATCTCGCATACCGCCTTCTGCAGCTTGCGCAATAATTTGTAAAGCCTGTTCTTCATAAGGCTGATTGCTTTCTTCTAAAATGTGTTCCATGCGACCGACAATAGCACTTGTATCAATCCGCTTAAAATCAAAGCGTTGTGTCCGAGAGATAATCGTTGCAGGGATTTTATGAGGTTCAGTCGTCGCTAAGATGAAAACTAGACTTTCTCTTGGTTCTTCTAACGTTTTTAATAAAGCGTTAAAGGCCCCAGTAGAAAGCATATGAACTTCATCAATAATATAAACTTTATATTTACCTTTAGTAGGCGAATAGTTTGCCCGCTCTGTCAAAAAACGAATTTCATCAACACCGTTATTACTTGCCGCATCAATTTCAATCACATCATCAAATTGGCCATTCGTAATGGCACGACAATTTTCACATTCATTGCAGGGCTCCCCGTCATGACTATTAGGACAATTAATTGCTTTGGCAAAAATTTTAGCTGCACTGGTCTTTCCTGTTCCTCTTGGCCCAGTAAATAAATACGCATGGGAAATTTTTTGTTGGCTGATTGCATTTTTTAAGGTTTGCGTAATCGCATCTTGTCCTACTACGTCATCAAAACGCTGAGAACGCCAAACACGATATAAGGCTTGATAGGCCATATTTTGCCTCACTCTCTTTAAATTCACTATTTTCTATTATACGCAATTTTTAGCAAAAAAACTAGTTTTGGCTTGTTCTTTTATCAATTCTAAAACCTTGTTTCGTCAAAGCAGGCAACATGTCATTCCTGTGCTATAATTTTATTATAGTAGGCGCTTTCTCTCTTTTGAAAGGGTCGACATGATAAAAAAGGAGGACTTTTGCATGGGAATTATTAAAGCTGCAGCAGGAGCTGTAACAGGTGGTTTAGCCGATCAATGGCTTGAGGTGATTGAACCGGCTGATATGGGAGACAATACTGTTTTAACCAAAGGTGTTCAAGTTAGAAAAGATGCCAAACGCAATGCCAATAAAAAAGGCACAAGCGATGTCATTACAGATGGTTCTGTCATTCACGTTTACCCAAATATGATGATGCTTTTAGTCGATGGTGGCAAAATTATCGATTATACCGCTGAAGAAGGTTATTATACTGTCAAAAATGAGGCAGCCCCCTCTCTTTTCAATGGTTCATTAAAAGATGCTGTCAAAGAAACCTTTGGACGATTTAAATTTGGGGGCACAACGCCACAAAAACAACAGGTCTTTTATATTAATTTACAAGAAATTAAAGGGATAAAATTTGGCACACCCGCACCGCTAAATTATTTTGATAATTTCTACAATGCCGAATTATTTTTAAGAGCCCACGGAACTTATTCTATTAAAATTACTGACCCAATTTTATTTTATACCAATGCTATTCCTAAGAATAAAGATCAAGTAGAAATTGACGATATCAATGAACAATATTTAAATGAGTTTTTAACTGCATTACAAGCAACAATCAATCAAATGTCTGCTGATGGTGTACGTATTTCTTATGTCCCTTCAAAAAGCATGGAATTAAGCAAATATATGGCTGACGTTTTAGATAAAGATTGGAACACTTTGCGTGGCATGGAAATTGTAGCAGTGGCCGTGGCAAGTATTTCTTATACCGATGATTCCACTAAATTAATTAATATGCGTAATGAAGGTGCCATGTTAGGCGATGCCAATATCCGCGAAGGTTACGTACAAGGTTCTGTTGCAAGAGGCATGGAAGCCGCTGGTAAAAATGATGCTGGTGCTGCGACCGGCTTTTTCGGAATGGGAATGGGAATGAACGCTGGAGGTAACTATTTAAATCAAGCCAGCCAAAATAATCAACAACAAATAAACAATCAACAGTCAAATAACCCGCAAGCAAATAGCCAAAACACTGACACTTCCAGTGAAACATGGACATGTCCGCAGTGTGGTACTGAAAATACGGGTAAATTTTGTAGCAATTGCGGCACACCAAAACCCGCTGCCTCCGGTAAAGTAGATTTAAAAATGAAATGCAGTGAATGCGGTAGTATCGTGGATCTTTCTAATGGTATTCCAAAATTCTGCCCTGAATGTGGTAAGCCATTTAAAGGTGTGCCTCTTGATTAAACGATAAAATTTGAATATCGCATAATAGAGTAAGGAGTGACGCCATGGACGCTTTAACGCATAAATGTCCCAACTGCAATGGTCCGCTAACTTTTGATCCTGACGATCAGAAGTTTCATTGCCCATATTGTGGCAGCATTTTTACTGTCGATGAGTTAAGCGCTTTTGAAGCAAACAAAAAAAATACACAAAACAACCCAGAAAATCAATCCGAATTAGATCGCGATGGTATTTCAGCTGACACGGCCAAGACAAAAAGCCAGACAACAGATGCCGTTGATAATTCGTTAGATAACGCGTCTGAAGCAAAAGATGCGACTACTGAAAATATGGAGCTTTATCTTTGTCCAAACTGTGGCGCAGAAATTGTAACAGATGCTACAACAGCTGCAACTTATTGTTATTATTGTCATAATCCGGTCGTCTTACAAGGCCGTCTTTCTGGTAAATTCTTACCCGATAAAGTCTTGCCTTTTGCAATTGGCAAAGAAAAAGCGACAGCAGATTTTTTAAATTGGGCACAAAAAAAATTCTTTGTTCCAAAAGATTTTTTTGATAAAAGCCAAGTTGAAAAATTAACAGGTGTCTATTTTCCTTATTGGCAAGTTGATGCTAAAGGAGCGGGCAGTCTAATGGGCAACGGGACCTCTATTCGAGTTTGGATTGTAGGTGATATTGAATATACTGAAACCAAGCAATATGCTATCAGTCGCAAGGGAAACCTTACTTTTAAAGAACTTGTCAAAAATGCTTTGACAAAAAATACACCCCAAAAGATGGTCGCAAGTGTCCAACCTTTTCCCTTAGAAAAAGCAGTTTCATTTAAAAATCAATATTTAGCTGGTTTTCAAGCAGAAAAACGTGACATTGAATATGCTGATTTAAAAGATGAAGTTTCAGACGAATTAAGAGATTATGGTGAAAAGAAACTCCGCGAAACCGTGGGGAGCTTTACCACATTTACAAAAACACAACAAGATCTCACTTTGACTGAAACAAAATCTTCTTATTTATTATTGCCCGTCTGGCTCGTTACTTATCGGAGTTCGGATACGGATAAAAAAGTTTTTTATTATGCGATGAATGGGCAAACTGGTAAAGTCAGCGGTGTCTTACCTATCAGTTATAAAAAATTAGGTCTGGTATCTGCAGGTATTTTCTTAGGTTTATTTCTACTATTTTTATTAGGAGGTTATTTCCTATGAAAAAAATATGCAGTAGCCTGACCTTACTTGCCACTTTTCTTTTTCTATTGCTGGCCTTACCTGTATATGGCGCCACGGGTTATATTAACGATGAGGCACAACTTTTCAGCCCTGAGCAAACCAATCAATTAAATCAAGAAGCTGAAAAATTAGGACAAAAAATAAAAGGTGGGATTTATATTGTCACCACCGATACTAATGAAGATGAACCGCGAAGTTTTGCAAATGAGTATTTGCGAGACAAAGTGGGCAATAATCAAAACGGTGCCGTCTTTTTAATTGATTTGAACCAACGAGAAATGTACGTGGCAACTTCTGGCAATATGATCGACTATTTGACCGACTCACGTCGAGAAGAATTTTTTGACACGGTAAGTAGCGACATGAGTAATGGTAATTATTATGCTGCTAGTACCACATTTTTAAGCAAAATGACAGACTACGTAAATGCTGGTATCCCGGGCGGACACTATCGCATTGATGAAGAAACTGGCAAAATTACTTATTATAAAACAATCACCTTGTTAGAAGGTGTCATCGCTTTTGCCCTGGCTTTGGTAGCCAGCGTTGCATTTTTTGTAATTGTCAAATCCCGTTATCAATTAAAACTTGGAACCTACAAGTATCCTTTTAAACAAAATACACAGCTTGAACTAACTGAAAATGAAAATCGTTTGATTAATTCTTTTGTTACCACCAGACGTATTCCCCGCAATAACTCTAGTGGCGGCGGTGGTGGTGGCGGTAGTACCACCAATTCCAGTGGAGGGGGTACTTTTGGTGGTGGCGGTCGCGGTTTTTAACCCGTCGCTACAAACTGTCTTGCTTTCACTTTGATAAGAAACAAAAAAACTAACGCTCGGTTCCTCACGTCTTATCCGTGAAGTCACAACCAAGCGTTAGTTTTTTAAATTATTTCTTTAAAAACAGAAAAATCAATATTTCCCCCTGAAACAATGGCAATTGTTTTTTTTCCTTTAAGCAGGTGATCAATATGCCCACTTAAAATAGCAGCAGTACTCAGGGCTCCTGCACCTTCTGCAATCACTTTTTCCTTCAAGGCTAAATAGTGAATCGCTTGTTCGATTTCCTCTTCTTCAACTAGTACTGTTTCATCAATGCGCTCTTTTAAAATGCCATAGGTTAACTCCCCAGCTAAAGCTACATCACAACCATCTGCCAATGTCTTATAACTTCGATTTGCAATCAGTTTTTGCTGCCATATAGACGAAATCATCCCGTGAACATGATAAGATTGCACCCCAATAATTCTCACTTGCGGGCGATAAGATTTAAGTGCTAACGCAATTCCTGCAATTAGCCCGCCGCCCCCAATAGGAACAATTACATTATCCACTTCGGGTAAATCCTGTAACAATTCAATTCCAATCGTCCCTTGTCCTTCCATAACAGCACGGTCATCAAACGGCGAAACAAAAACTTCGCCGCTTTTTGCTACTTCAGCCAATGTAGCAGCTTTTGTTTCATCAAATGTTTCCCCGACTAATTCCACTTTAGCGCCATAATTTTCTGTAGCAGAAATTTTAGTCTTCGGAGCACCTTTTGGCATGAAAATTCGCGCTCCAATATTTAAAAGAGAAGCTGCTAGGGCTACTCCTTGCGCATGATTACCAGCCGAACATGCGATGACGCCTCGCTGTTTTTCTTCAGGTGTTAAAGTTGCTAATTTATTATAAGCTCCCCGGGCTTTAAAAGAACCCGTTCGTTGTAAATTTTCCAGTTTTAAATAAATTTCCCCATCTTTTTCTTGTCCCAAAATATTACTTGGTGCTAAGGGTGTATGAATCATTAATGAATTAATTCGTTCATAAGCTTTTAAAATGCCATAAAGAGCTTGGTCCTGCGTTTCTGAAATCATTTCTTCCACCTTCTTGTTAGCGTTTACAAGTACATTGAAACATGAATTAACTCAAATAGCAATAATCTTTTACAAAACAAAAAAATAACAAGAGTTCCAAAAAAAGCTTGGAATTGTCTTGTTATTGTTTTTCAATTATGTAGCGAAACAATTAACGAAACACTAAATGATAATTCTCACTGCCACTCGCTTCGATAAAATGGTATAAAATCAATTCCATTAACGCAATCATCGAAATATGGGAAGTAATATCCAAATGATTTAACCCAATTTCATCGGTAAACAAGTATAGATTTAAGTCGCTAGAATTTTGTAAAAGATTATTATCTGCCCCTGTGATAGAAACAATTAATGGATGGTTTTGACTCTTCAGCTTACGTACTGCCTCAATCAACTCCAAATCTTCGCCCTTATAACTAAAAAGAAACACAATATCATTTTTTTCTGCTTGTTGCTGGGCAATCGCCCGCGTTTGATGGTCTTCTGGAAAAATGACAAAAAAGCCAGCTGTGTTGTACAAATATTTTACATAGCGCATAATTTCTTTACTGAGTCCTTTAGCAAAAAGAAAAATTTTAGGCTTTTTTTGTAGTTGCGCCACAATTTGCGTTACTTTGTCAGTATCCATTACGCGGACAGATTCCACCACATTTTTCAAATATTCTTCACGATAATCTTTTTGACTTACCACAAAGGGGCTTGATTGTGGTAGCGTCTTTTTGTTTAAAAGAGTATATTTAATCACAGTGGTAAACTCACTGAAACCTGAAAAACCTAGTTTACGGACAAAGCGTAAAAAAGTAGTAGTCGAAACAAAACAGTCATCCGCAACTTCACGAATACTTTTATTTTTGATGCTGTCCAGATTTGTAATGACATAATCAAACAGCACTTGTTCATTTTTAGTCAATTCCGCAATATGACTGTTGACTATTTCAAAAAAATCCATTGTTTCTCTCACCTTTCATGCTGTGGTATACCTTGTGCGATACAGTGAATATTACCGCCCCCAAGTAAAATTTCGCGCGCTTTTATCCCAATCACTTCATAACCTGGGTAAAGTTCGCGTAATAATTTCTCTGCCTTTTCATCATTGGGATCTTCAAAAAGAGGAAAGACGATCCCATTATTAGCCGTATAATAACTGACATAAGTGGCCGTTAAACGATCCCCTGCTAGACGTGGCAACATGCCATTGACCGGATCGACACCAGCCGCTTCTTCACTAGTAATATACAAAGATTTCGGCAATTCCAATTTATGAATCGTAAATTTTCTCCCTTTTGCATCTTTTTGGCTTAACAAGACGGCTTCTGCTTCTCGGGTAATTTCATACATTGGGTCATTAGGATCCTCACACCAAGTTAAAACAACTTCCCCTGGTCGAATAACATTTAATAAATTGTCAATATCACCATTGGTCTCGTCCAAAAAAAAGCCGCGTGGAAACCAAATAACTTTTTCAACCCCACAATATTCTTTTAAAATTTCTTCTATTGCTGCTTTTTTTAATTGGGGATTGCGTCCTTCTGATAACAAGCATTCTTCGGTGGCAAAAAGAGTGCCGTGCCCATCTGTATGAATAGAACAACCTTCTAAGACAAAATCTTTTAGTTGATAATAATCGATTCGTTCCAAATCACAGAGTTTACGAGCTAACAAATCATCTTGATCCCAAGGGAAAAACAAGCCATCTAATAGTCCCCCCCAAGCATTGAAACGAAAATCCACACCGCGTAATTTTCCCAGCTTATTCATCACTAAAACCGGCCCTGTATCTTTTAACCAAGCATCATCATTACTCATTTCCACGACACGAATGGCATTGTCTAACTGGTGCCGTGCATTCAGAAATTGTTGTTTTGAAACTAAAACAGTAACATTTTCAAAACGACTAATGGCTTCAGCTACTTCTTGGTAAATTTTTTGAGCGGGCTTGCCTCCTAATCGCCAATTATCAGTCCGCTCGGGCCAAATCAGGTAACATTCTTTATGAGGTAACCACTCAGGAACTATTTGAAACCCATCCCGCCTTGGTGAAGTTTCTACTAACATCAAAGCTGCCTCCTTATTTTATCTCTTACACTTGGTAGTCAGTAGCTATTATCTATAAATCTGAGTTTTCCTACTATTTAACTATACCATAGGCAAAAGTCGTTTTTTATTTTTTGTCAGAAAAAGCCGAACCATTTGGCTCGACTTTTTTTCTTAATTTGCAATAAAATCCTTCAAATGACTTTTTTGCTCTAAATTTTTTCCACCGTAAATAATAGTACCCGCATCTTCTTTTAATAAGGCATCTAAATTAGCCAACGAAGTAATAACCGCTCTTGCATTCGGACGTGCTTTGACAAATGCCAAGGCCGCTTCCACTTTTGGCAGCATACTTCCCGGTGCAAATTCACCTTGATCCTTATATTTTTCCAACGTTTCACTATCTACTGTCGTGAGATTTTTTTGCGCTGGCGTATTAAAATGAACAGCGACATTAGGTACACCGGTTAAAATAATCAATTCATCTGCGTCAACGATTTCAGCAATTTTTTCTGATGCAAAGTCTTTATCAATCACCGCTTCTACACCCTTTAAACCTTCAGCTGTAGTAATAACAGGAATTCCGCCACCACCACCAGCAATAACTAATGTATCGGTGGCCACCATCGTTTTAATTGTTTCTGATTCGACAATATCAATTGGTTTTGGTGAAGCGACCACTTTGCGCCAGCCTCTGCCTGCATCTTCTTTGTAAGTAACATTACTTGCTGCCATTTCATTTTGCGCTTTTTCTGCTGTTAAAAAGGGCCCGACAGGTTTGGTAGGATTTTTAAAACCCGGATCATCAGCAGACACGACAACTTGCGTTAATAAAGTTGCGACTGGTTTTTTTATATGACGTCTTTTTATCTCATTATCTAACGCCTGGGTTAACCAATACCCGATACTTCCTTGTGTCATTGCGACACTGGTATCTAAAGGCATTTCCGGATTTTCAGGAGAAGCAGCAGCTTTTTGTTGTAGTAAAAGATTGCCCACTTGTGGTCCATTCCCATGGGAAATTATTACCTTATAACCAGCTTCAATCAGACTGACTAAAGCAGTTGCGGTTTTCGCTAATGCCTTTTGTTGTCCAGCGGCGGTTGGATCATCCGTTAAAATGGCATTGCCACCTAAAGCTACCACAACTGTTTTTGCCATCTTCACGCTTCCCCTTTCGGAATTTGTTGGGTAATACAGTGAATATTACCGCCACCTAGCAAAATTTCACGTGCATAAACGCCAACAATTTTGCGATCGGGATATAACTTTTGTAAGGTTTCTTTGGCTTTTTCGTCCATTGGATCATCAAATAACGGATAAACAATCCCGCCATTTGCAGTATAGTAATTGACGTAGCTAGCAGCCAGACGATCGCCTACTTGTCGCGGCAAAGTACCATCAACTGCATCGACACCCCCACTTTCTTCTTCATTAATTAAAATTGGTTTTGGTACATATAATTTGGTTACATTAATTTTACGACCCTTGGCATCTGTTTCACTTTCCAAAATATCCAAACATTCTTTTGAAATTTCATATTGCGGATCATTTTTGTCATCCGTCCACGCTAAGGCAACTTCTCCTGGAGCAACAAAATTTGCAATATTATCGACATGACCATTGGTTTCATCCAAATAAATACCACGTTTTAGCCAAATTACTTTTTCAATATTCAAATACTCTTTTAAAATATTTTCAATTTGTTCTTTTGATAATTGAGGATTACGCCCTTCTGACAATAAGCATTCTTCTGTCGTAATTAAGGTTCCTTCGCCATCCACATGAATTGATCCGCCTTCTAAAACAAAATCATTTAAGCGATAACGATCTTTCCATTCATTTTCACAAATTTTTTGTGCTACTTGATCATCTTTATCCCAAGGAAAATATAAACCGTCAACTAAGCCACCCCAAGCATTGAAAGTCCAATCAACTCCTCTGGTTTCTCCCTTACCATTGGTCACAAAAGTTGGACCGCAATCTCTGACCCATGAATCATCACTGGCAATTTCAACCACCCGAATATTTTCAGGCAACATATGGCGCGCATTATTGTATTGATCAGGATTTACTCCCATTGTTACAGATTCAAAAGCAGAAATCGCTTTAGCAACTTCCACAAAAGATTGTTGGGCAGGTTTTCCCCCGTCTCGCCAATTATCAGGACGTTGCGGCCACAACATATAAACGCCTTCATGAGGTGCAAATTCTCCTGGCATTTTAAATCCATCTTGACGTGGTGAACTATCAATTGTTTTCATCTGTAATAACTCCTTTTTCATGTTTTTCTTTTGCTGAGTAACGAATTACAATCTCACCGATTACAAAGGCTAAAATCGTACCAATTAAGACAGGTATTTTGGCATTCATTTCCGCGCTACTGGAATCAAGAGGCACAATTGAAAAAATTAAAGTAATAATTAATAAAATCATAGGAACAAACGTCATTATTTTCATTAACCAGTTTGGCCCAGGTATTTTAAAAGGATGGACAGCGTTTGGATCAATTTTACGTAGTTTCAAAAAAGCCGGGAACATCATAATATAAGAAAGCAACAACGCGACGACATTCAATGAGAAAAACGCCCAAAAAATGTTTTCATTGGGAATAAAAGGTGCAGCTACTACGAGAATAGAAGCAATAACCCCATTCACAATGGAAGCCCCAACTGGCATATCATTTTTAGGATTTTCTTTGGCAAAAACAGCTGGCATATCGTTGTTTCTAGCAGCGTACAATGCGACATAATTCACACCTAATGCCCAAGAAATCAGATTTGCAGCTAATGTGTACATAAATAAGATGCCAATAATGACTACAAATGGATTTAATCCTCCCACTAATAAAATGAAACTATCAATTAAGCCCCCTGAAGCAGACAGTTGATCGGCTGGTACCGCTGCGCCCATACCAAAAGCAGCAAAAAGATAAAAGAAGGCAATTAAAATTCCACCATAAATAATGGCTTGCGGAATTTGTTTTTTGGGATTGTCCATATCACTGGCTAGCGTAGTTACAACTTCAAAACCTAAAAAGTTAAACAAAATAACTGATAGAAAACTTAAATTTTGAATATCAAACTTAGGTAATAATGCGGCACCAGAAAAATCATTTGCCATTCCTTTTGTCACAGCATGATAGATACCTAAAATACCCAAGCAAACCATAATTGCAACTTTTGCAAAAGCAGCAATATTTAAAATCCATTTACTATCACTAACAGGATAACAACTAATAATCGTGACAAACCATATAAAAATAAGTTGAATCAACACTAAAACGGGAGTACTTAAGTGAATTTGAAAAATTTGTGTTAACACTTCTTGAAACAAAACGGCAAGACTAGCCATCCAAATTGGAAAGTTAATCCAATAAAACCAGGCAACACGTGCTCCCCATCGTCGACCATAAGCCTTTTTAACCCAGTCGTAAATACCACCTTCATCATCATAAGTTGTCCCAAGTTCTGCTGAAATTAAACCATAAGGGAGGAAAAATAAAATTAACAGTAATCCCCACCAGAAGAATTGTGAAGATCCAATTGCCGCAGCGGGTGCTGCTGACTCTACTACCAAAATAACAACGACGGCCATTAATACCGCATCAAAAAGACGAAACTTCTTCTTTTCTTTCATAATTGTGCTCCTTTCAATGAGCCCGAGCAGAAAAACTCAGCAAACTTGACAGAATTTGTGATAAATCGTGTCAAGTTTGTGATAGTTTTTCAAAGTTCCAAAATTAGTCTTTGCGTTCCAATTGGCGTTTTGGTTGCAACATATATTGCAATTCACCATCGAATTTCGCTGCTAAAGCAGCATCCGCATAGTCTAAATATGGATTTAAGAAATAAACTAATAATGCTCGCATTGCAGTTAAACGATTTTCAGCTTCATCCAAGACAACTGATTGTTTGCCATCTAATACTTCATCGGTTACTTCTTCACCACGAGTCGCTGGTAAGCAATGCATGAATTTAGCATGGGGAGCTGCTTTTGCCATCAATTCATCATTAACCTGATATTTAGGATAAAAGGTATTCATGCGTTCTTCTTCTGATAATTCTGCTTCATATAAGCCATACCATACATCTGTATAGACAAAATCAGCATCCTTCAGTGCTTCATCGGCATCTTCAGTAATTAAAACGCTACCCCCTGATTTTTCAGCATTGGCTTGACCAATGGCTAATGTTTCTTCTTTAATTTGGAAACCTTTGGGACCAAATTGCACAAAATCCATACCCATTTTGGTTGCCATAAACATCGTTGATACACAAACTTGTGTGGCGTCGCCAACAAAAACAATTTTACAATCGGATAATTTTTTCCCAGCCGGCAAATGTTCAGTCATCGTGATAATGTCCCCTAATTCTTGGGTTGGATGGTTATAATCACTCATACCATTAATAACTGGAATGGTAGCATCTTTTGCTAAAGCAACGACGGATTCATGACGTTCTACTCGGGCCATTAAAATATCAACTAAGCGCGACAATACGCGAGCTGTATCTCCTAAGCTTTCATGGCCGCCTAATTGAATTTGACCTGGTGCTAGATATTGTGCATGGCCACCTAATTGGGTCATTGCTGTTTCAAAAGAAACGCGGGTACGTGTAGAAGATTGTTCAAAAATCATTCCCAATGTTTTATTTTTAAGTAATAATGGATAATGGCCGTGTTTGATACTATCTTTAATTTTTAAAGCTAACGCGATTAAATATTCAATTTCTTCTTTAGTAAAATCATTGGTATCGATAAAGTCTCTTTTTTGCATGATATAACACTCCTTTAAGTTATTAATATATTTGTCTTTACTCGAGTAATGCTTTTGACATATTTAGCTTAACGTGAAGCAATAATTTTAGAAAGGGTTTCCAATCTTTTAGAAAGAAGCTTGTGATAAAGAAAACATGTTACATTTCCCGTAACATGTTACACTAATTAGCGCTAGCAAGTTTAAAAGCCTACTGCATAAACTTTCACACAACGCTTAAACATAATAGTTTAAGCAGCAGCTGACTTTAATTTGCGGAATTTTTACCAGAAGATTATAGTAGAATTAGTGAGATTTGCTAAGATACAGATTTTTATAGAGAGATAAAAATGTACCATCGCAATAAAAATTGTTTCGCTGAGTTCTTAATTAAGAAGTGCGTCATTTTAAGAAAAGGGGATGAAAAAATGTTTCGTGTCAGTGTTTTGGAGATTTTATGTCGTTTGGGTTTGGTCATTCTAACAAGTGGCATCATCGGATTTGATCGGGAACAAAAAAATCGACCAGCCGGGATGCGGACACACATTCTCGTAGGAATTGGAGCTTGTATTATTGCCATGATGCAACAAGAAATTGCAGCACAAGCTGTTATATTTGCGAAAAGCAATCCTCAAATCGCTACTGTCATCAGAGCTGATCAAGCTCGTCTTATCGCACAAGTCGTTAGCGGAATTGGCTTTCTTGGTGCTGGAACCATCGTTGTAACTCATCATTCCATTCGTGGATTAACCACTGCTGCTTCTTTATGGGCCACCGCTGGATTGGGATTAGCAATTGGTATGGGCTATTACGCCATTGCATTATTAAGTTTTATTGCTGTCATCGCGGTTTTAGTCCTATTGAAAAAAATTGTGCATGTACCGACGAATAAAAATTTTCAAATTAAATATGTAAATCCCGATGAGGTAGAACCCTTTATTCAAGAATTTTTCAAAAGCCGCAACATCAAAGCGATTACGACAGATTACGCAGTGGATACACAAGATGATGTAAAAATTTTTCGCAAAAATTATGCGATTGCCTTTATTAGTGCTGATACTTCAGCAGAAATTATTGATGGCTTAGCCCAAAATAAAAATATTATCGCAGTTCGTGCCCTAGCCAAATAATCGTACGGGTTTCTAAAAAGTCCTTGTAAAATATAAACAGTAAACATTGAAGGAGTTTGTTATGACGTTTGAAAAAATTCAACAAATCTATCCAACTGCTCACTTTAGTAATACTCCGATAGACGATCCCAACTTTTATTGCATTCGTCTGGAAGAAGGCTTTGCAATTTTGCGCACGAGTATGCTGACAAATAATGAACGCAGCCTCTTGCAGTTGTTGGAAAATCCAGTAAAAGAACCTAAAAATGCCGCTACCCACCGTTGGTACCGTATTTTATTTAAAGCGGATAAAGCGCCTAATACCAACCAAGTGCGTATCTTACAAATAAAAATAAAAGGTGGCAAAGACTTTGAAAAAGAAACTTGGCAACAAGCCATTATAGAAATTGTACAAGCGACAGCAGATGCTTTTTGGCTTAGTCAAGATACTTTTATTCTCATTGAAAATAAGGAAATTGGTAATTTTTCTCCGAGTGAACTCTTTAGTATTTTTCAGGCTCTTGATAGTGATTTCAACTGTTACAGCCAAGTTTTTATTGGTAGTTTTCATCAAGCAGATGATAAACTTTCACAAGATTTCCAAGCAGAAAGGCAAATTTTTTTACAACAAGCCCATCGCAGTAATAGTCAACAAAATTTTACATTACCCAATTCCGCTATTGATTACCTTATTTTTGAACCCATGCAAAGCACACCTCTTTTTAAAAATTTATTTGAATTGTGGTTTAGTGATTCTGAAATGACAGCTATTTTAGAAGCGTTATGGCAAGCGCAAGGAAATGTTAGTTCGGCAGCGAAGACAATGTTTTTGCATCGTAACACCATCAGTTATCGTATTGACAAATTCCAAGAAGCAACAGGTTTAGATTTGAAAAAGATGGACGACTTAATGTTTTGCCACCTTCTGATTACCTGCTTTTCAGAAACATAAAAAAGCCAAACGAATTCGCTTGGCTTTCAGGCAATTTTAATAGATGACTCTTAAAATTTCAGCTTATTGTCCTAGAGAGTTCTTTTGGATAGCTAGACATCACCCCTTGGTATATCGGCTGTATTTCTTAACAAGATTAGATAATTTCTTTACCTAAAATAAAATTGTAAAACCGAGCTAGAAACCCTGCGAGCTCGCTTTTACAATTTTTTTGTTCGAAAATTTAATTACCTTCTGCCAAGCTAGCTTTGTGATCAGCTTTGATTTGTGCCAATAGAGCCGGCTGCTCAAATAGATCCAAAGCTGTTTTGGCCAGCAACTCTGCTGCAATGGCAATTGAAGCTAAACCTTTTTCACTTTTTGCTGCTGCTTTAAATTCTTCAGAGTGACCCGCAATATATACATCTGCAATAGAAACTGTCGGTTGAATAGTAGGGACAACTTGGCTGACATTTCCTACATCAGAAGAACCTAAGCTCGTGCGTATTTCTGTTTCTACTTCATTTTCAGGAATCTTTAGTGCTGCTAAATGTTGAAAGAAAAGCGCATCAAAACTTGGTGTTACAATGACATCATCCACTGAATTTTGAAAAAGACCAAATTCATAGGACGCCCCAGTTGCTAACGCAGCGGCTTTGACAATATTTTCTACTTTTTGATAAACCTCATTTAATGTACTACGATTTTTTGCCCGAAGATAAAACCGGCCAGCGGCATATTCAGGAATGACGTTGGCTGCTACCCCGCCATCGGTAATAATACCGTGAATATTCACATCTTTTGGCAAAAATAATCTTAAACTGTTAATTCCATTAAAGACTTGTAATAATGCTTCTAAAGCGCTAATTCCTTTTTCTGGTGCACCCGCTGCGTGGGAAGCACGACCATAAAACTTAATATCCACCGGATCATTGGCCAAAGAAGCCGTTGTTTTGCCATAACGATAAGCAGGATGGACACATAAAGCAGCATCCACATCTGCAAAAAAACCTTCCCGGACAAAGCTGCCTTTGGCTGAACCATTTTCTCCTCCTTCTTCACCAGGCGTTCCGTACACGCGGATTTCCCCACCAAAATCGCCGATCAAATCTTTTAGCGCACTGGCCGCTAAAACAGAATAAGTGCCAAAAAGATTGTGTCCACAAGCATGACCAATACCAGGTAAAGCATCAAATTCGGCTAAAAAAACAATGACCGGTCCGGGTTTACCAGAAACAAAGCGTGCATCAAAACCGGTCCGATGTCCAGCTACATCTTTTTCTACCACAAAACCTTCTTTTTCCAATTGTTTAACTAGCGCATTGGAGGAATAAAACTCATAATTACTGACCTCAGGATGGTTATGAATATCTAAAGCAATTTCTTGATAACTTGGCAAACTCGCGTTAATAAATTCTTCGATGTGTTGTTGTCTTGTTGTTGTAATGGACATATTCTTCACTCCTCTTTTTTACTGGTTGCTAAAATCTTTTCTATTTGAAAGGTTGCTTTTTTTATTGTGAGTTCTAGTTTTTATTTACGTCCAAATGTTTCCCAAGCAGGAATGCTAGAACCTTTGGAAGTTTCTTCAATCACTTTTTCAGTTGCTTTTGTTTGATAAGCATCCACGATCTTTTGATAAACTTTATTGTTTGCATCTTCTTTGCGCGCCACGATAATATTGACATAAGGACGGGCGTTATCATCTACTGGCTCCAAAAAGATGGCATCTTTCGTCGGAGTAAAACCCGCATCTACTGCGACGCCACTGTTAATGACGGAAATATCTACATCAGACAAAGCGCGGGCAGTTTGGGCAGCATCTAATTCGGTAATTTTCAAATCTTTTTTATTTTCGGTAATATCTGAAACCGTCGGCGTCTGTTTTTTAGCCGGATCGACTTTGATTAATCCCGCTGTTTGAAGTAACAGTAAAGCACGTCCACCATTGGTAACATCATTTGGAATGGCAACTTTCGCGCCATCTTTTAATTCTTTTACATCTTTTAATTTATCAGAATAAATTCCTAAAGGGGCATTGACAGTATTGCCGATAGAAACCAAATTGGTTTTATGTTCTTTATTGTAGTTATCTAAGAAAAATTGATGCTGAAAAGAATTCAAATCAATCGATTTATCCACTAATGCGGCATTGGGCTGATTATAGTCTGTGAATTTGACATATTCCAAATTGACACCTTCTTTTTTGAGACGATCTTTCACATTATCCCAAACATCTGTATCAGACCCAATTACGCCAAGTTTCACTGTCGTTTCTTTTTGTGTTTCACTTTTTGCCTTAGCATCACCTTTTGAACAACCAGTACCAACAAGTAACAACGTAACCGCAACAATACCAAATTTCACTAATTTTTTCATTTTAAATTCCTCCACTATCTTCTTATATTAATGACTGATTTTCTTAATCACTTGATTACTAATAAATTGACTGATAAAAACTAAAATTAAAATTAATAAGGTTGCCACAATCGTCACATCGGTTTGGAAACGATTATAGCCTCGCGAAATAGCTAAATTGCCTAAACCACCCGCACCAACAGCTCCTGCCATCGTCGTTAAACCAATCACATTAATTATTGTTAAAGCTGAAACACGGACAATCCCCGGTAACCCTTCTAGTAAATAAACGCGAAAAATAATGCCTAAAGGACTAGTCCCCATTGATTCTGCTGCCTCAATTACACCCGGATCAACTTCTAATAAGGCATTTTCAATTTGACGCGCAAAAAATGGGACAACTCCCACAACAAGAGGTACTAGCGCTGCTTTTTCACCAATAGTTGTTCCTACCACAAAGCGGGTTACTAAAGCTAAAAGTGAAAGCATAATAATAAAGGGAATCGAACGTACGATATTAATCAGTTTATCTAAAAGACTATACAACAAACGATTTGGTAAAATGCCATTTGGCCGACTGACTACTAAAATTACACCTAATAAGATGCCAAAAACCCCCCCAACTAAAGCCGTCCAAAATGACATATATAACGTTTGTTTGGTTGCTTCAATAAATTCATCTGGTATGGATAAGACATTCGGGAAATACTTTTCTAATAATGATTGCATCTTAAAAACCTCCAATAGCCACTTTGGCACTTTCCTGCTGATACTTTAAAACATTGGTGTAGACACCGAGTTTTTGCAAATGTTTTAAGGCTTGGCGTCGTTGATTTTCTTCCCCAGCAAGTGTCACAATTAAACTTCCCAGTGGGACTTCTTGAATAATTTCCACATTGCCATACAAAATATTTGTAGTTACTTGATAGCGACTGTACAACTGGGCAATTAATGGTTCATTCGTTTGATCTCCCACATAAGCCAATTCCACTAACCATTCATTATCTGCTAAGCGACTGAACTTTTCACTGTTCAAAATAGTCTCTAACGCTTGATCGATATGGGTAGCTGTCCGAATAAAATCCCGCGTTAAGGCTTGTTTAGGTTGACTAAAAACCTGAATACTACTTCCTTTTTCAATAATTTTCCCTGCTTCCATCACCGCAACTTTATTACAAATTTCTTTTACAACTTGCATTTCGTGCGTAATTAAAATAATCGTCAGTCCCAATTTCTTATTTAAATCTTTTAATAATGCCAAAATTTGGAGGGTGGTTTTAGGATCTAGTGCGCTTGTCGCTTCATCACATAATAAGATACTAGGATCATTTGCTAATGCTCTAGCAATAGCCACACGTTGCTTTTGACCACCTGATAATTGGGAGGGGTAGCTATCGGCTTTATCAGCAATACCCACAAGATTTAATAGTTCATCGACTTTTTGTTGACGTTCCTGTTTGGATTTTCCTGAGTATTTAAGCGAAAATGCCACGTTTTCAAAAATTGTCCGACTATTCATTAAATTAAAATGCTGGAAAATCATCCCAATTTCTTTGCGTTTTTCCCGCAATTCTTTATCTTTTAAAGTCGTTAATTCCGTCCCATTAATCTTAACTGTCCCGGTAGTGGGGCGTTGCAATAAATTTATAACTCGCACCAAGGTACTTTTACCTGCACCAGAGTAACCTACAATTCCATATACATCACCTTTTTGGATGTGCAAATCGACATCTGCTACCGCTTGTATCACTTTATCCTGAGTAAAAGTTACCGAAATATTCTTTAAGTCAATCATCTTTTTCCTCCTAAAAATCCATTTTGCTTCGTCTTTTTAAAAGGATCACATTCGCTTTAGCTCCATTTTATCCAACCTTTCTTAAAACATTTGATACAAAAAAAGCATCCTCAAACAAAGAAATTTTCTTTGCTTGAGGACGCTTTTTTGCGTGTTACCACCTCATTTTGAATTTAGCTCACACTAAATTCCTCTTCAAGTACCAGCATACTCTAGCGCTATATCGGGCGCTCCCGTTATCTTCTTACCTAGGGCTCGAAGACAAATTACTCATAGGCCATTTTCAACAATTTCCTTTTTACTTCTTTTCAGCTACCGAAGCTCTCTTAAAAAAATTTGATTGTTTACTTACCCAGTCATCGTAATGAATATAAAAAAAGTCCTTTTATAGATTAAATCTATAAAAGGACGAATAATCGTGTTACCACCTTAGTTCAAAAGCAATTGCTTTCCTCTATCCAACGTTTATGAAATTTATCATAAAGATTGGTGCTTCTTTTAACGGTGAAACATCCGAAGCTGCCTACTTATCGGCAAACTTTTTCTCTTAGGCCATTTTCAGCTTTTTGTCCATAACACTTTTCACCAACCAGTGTCTCTCTAAAATGTACGCCAAACTTACTTTCCTCATCAACGAAATTTTATTTATTTGTTGAAATGAAGTTTACGCTAGCCACTATTTTTTGTCAACTCCAAAATAAAATTTATTTCTGATGATTGATAGATAAATACAAATGAATAGCGCCACTATAGCCTTTATAAAACATAAAATAAATTTCCAGCCAACAATTTGCAACCCCTTTCAAAAAGGTGCACAAAAAATTGGCTTCATTTTGTGCATACTGTCCTAACAATTAAAAACGGTTACATTTATACTATGATTATAGCAAAACAAAAAAAGAAAAAGAGGTAGAGATTATGGTACAAATGGCACTAAACCACGTTTACAAAAAATATGACAACGCGGAAAATTATTCCGTTACTGATTTTAATTTAAATATTGCCGATCGTGAATTTATCGTTTTTGTTGGCCCTTCTGGCTGTGGTAAATCGACAACTTTACGTATGATTGCTGGTCTTGAAGATATTACAGAAGGCGAACTTTCGATTGGCGACAAAGTGATGAATGATGTTGCACCAAAAGACCGCGATATCGCAATGGTATTCCAAAACTATGCATTGTATCCTCATATGACAGTATTTGATAACATGGCATTTGGTTTGAAATTACGTAAATATAACAAAGAAGATATCAAAACTCGTGTAGAAAATGCAGCTGAAATTTTAGGTTTAACCGAATACTTAGATCGTAAACCAGCTGCTTTATCTGGTGGACAACGCCAACGTGTTGCTTTAGGACGCGCTATTGTGCGTGATGCCAAAGTCTTTTTAATGGATGAACCTTTGTCAAACTTAGATGCAAAATTACGTGTAGCAATGCGGGCTGAAATTGCAAAATTACACCAACGTTTAAATACAACTACTATTTATGTAACCCATGACCAAACCGAAGCTATGACAATGGCTGACCGAATTGTCATCATGAAAGATGGCTTTATTCAACAAATCGGTACACCACAACAAGTATACGATACACCCGTAAATGTCTTTGTTGCAGGTTTCATTGGCTCTCCAGCTATGAACTTCTTCAACGTTACACTAAATAACGGTATTATCACAGATGGATATGGCTTAAAATTACGTATTCCTGAAGGAAAAAATAAAATCTTAGTGGAAAAAGGTTACGAAGGCAAAGAAGTGATCTTTGGTATTCGTCCAGAAGATATCCACTCTGAACAAGTAGCAATTGATGCTTCACCAGAAGCAACAGTGAACGCTGAAGTAGTCGTTTCAGAATTACTTGGTGCTGAATCTATGCTATACACAAAAACTGGCGAAACAGAATTCGTTTCAAAAGTAGATGCACGTGACTTCCACAAACCAGGTGAATTCATTGATCTTGCTTTCAATATTAATAAAGCACACTTCTTTGACAAAGATAGCGAAAACGTTATCAAATTACCTTAATTCCGTTCATTTCTTATTTTCCCATAAAGGCAAAAAACGTTCGCAGTCGCGAACGTTTTTTGTTTGCTTTAATGAAGATAGACCCGAAGAATCAATTCTGATTCATCAGTCCTATAAATTATAGAGCCAATTTAGTTATCGAATAATGTCAGTAGCATTAATTTAATAGCGCTTTAGTACTCTTAATTACTGGTGTATAATATTTATATGTTACAAATTGAATAAGGAGGTGTCATTGTGGACTTAGAATTCATAACTAAAGGTAAACAAATTTCTGACAACGATTATCATATTCTAAAATATCTGGTAGAGCAGACGAATAATCTTGATGGTGTCTCTTTACGTCAAATTGCTGGTAACCTTTATACTTCTCCTGCAACCATTGTTCGTTTAGCACAAAAACTGGGCTTTTCAGGTTATTTAGAATTATTCTATTTTTTAAAGAATCAATATCGTCCTACTAACCAATTAGCCGAAGCTGCTATTGATATTACAATTGACACAAAACTAATTACACCTTCAATTTCGGCGATGAAGCAAATATATGCAGATAACCAGCACAAATTTATTACCATTTATGCAGCCGGATTCTCTAGTATTATTGCTGAATATTTACATAAAAAGTTGTTAGTTAATGGAATAAAGACACTTTTTGTTAACGCAGCCGATTCTTCTGGAATTATTAACAACAATACTAATAATATCAGTATGCTAATAAGTATCTCAAAATCTGGAGAAACTACTAAAGCCATTGAAAAAATGCGATTTTGTCAGGAAAAAGGTATTCCCAATATTTTATTTACCGGCAACAAAGAATCCCTAGCAGCAGAACTCGCGACAATTATTTTTGAAGTTCCGGATGAACGTCCATTAGATAGTCAAAACATTCACTCCAATAGTTTTTTTGGTAAATTACTTTTACTCTTAGAATATATCGTGCAGGAGTTTACTCAAGATTAAATTAGAAATACTTTATGAATGTATCTTTTACTCTATGCAATGTAAATAGTAAAAAAACAATGGCTGTGAGAATCTCACAAACCATTGTTTTTTACTCAAAATAATTTTGACTTAATTTTTCATAGGCTACTTGAATTTTAGTGTCTGGAATAAAATGAGCACCGTTATCTTCTTTGAAAATATCTGGTTGAAAATATAAGTAGTAGAGGCCAAAAATCGGTTCGTTTTCAACCGCATAAAAACATTCTGCACCAAAAACATCACTCGCCAACTGAGCCAGTTCGCTTGTTTGGAAAAATCCGCCACTAACAGATATGGTCTCACTAGGAGCAACCAGCTTCACAAGACGTCTGATATTTAATAACATTCCTTCGATAACACTTCGTAATAATTCATCGCGCGTATGCTGTAAAGTCAAATCATAAAATCCACCTTTGACATTTTGATCCCATAACGGAGCTCTTTCCCCATTCAAGTAAGGAAAAAAACGTAGCCCCCGCGCACCAACTGAAGTCCTTTTTAGTAGGTCTGGTAATTGTTTATAAAATTCAGTTGAATTTTGTGACAGTTGCAGTGCTGACCATTCTAACAAACACGCACCATTGTTAGAGGGAGCACCAATAACAAAGTATTTTTCATTTAGATAATAACAAAAGTTTTGTTGCTTGGGTTCTAATTTTATTTTCGTAGAAATTTGTCTGACTGCTGCACTTGTCCCAATCGTCAAACTAGCACTACGTTTGGTATGATAAAAACTGGCGTAAGCAGCTAATGTGCCATCGCTCGCTCCTGCTATTACTTGAATATTTTGTGAAAAACCGAATTTTTTAATTTGTTCTGGTAGCATCTCAAAAACATCAGTAGTATCGACAATCTCTGCTAATTGGTATTTTTTGATCCCGATATAAGCTAAAATTTCTTCACTCCATTTTTGTTGATACAAATCATAATATCCCGTTGCTGACGCACAGGAACGATCGATGATAAAACGTCCCGTAAAGTATTCTAAGACAAGTTCTTTTAGACCATACCATTTTTTTACAGTTTGAAACTTATTTGACAGTTTAAAATAGAGTAGTTTAGCAAAGGGTGACATAGCATGTATCGGTGTACCGCTTAATTGGTAAAATCTTTTAGCTAAATTACTACGAGCAAATTTTGCTATAACATCTTGTGCTTGTAAATCAGACCACAGAAAAATTTCGTGATGTTTTTCTGGTAATAAACTATGCATAGCAGAACTAAAACCAATTTTATCCGCTTTCCTTCGCCATTTTTCCGGAATTGCATAAATTCCTTTTTCTAATACTGAAATAATTTCAGACTTATCTTGGTATTTTTTTACATCATTTCCATATGTTATAATCTTAATTGATATTTCAAAGACAAGAGATCCATTTTCAATTACACCAAATTTGATTGCAGTTGTTCCGATATCAATACCCAAAAAAACAGACAAATTATTCACCTTCTATAAATGCATGGCCGCCAAATTGATTCCGTAATAAAGCGACCACTTTTTCTCCTATTTTATCACAATCTTCAGAAGCATAACGGGTCATAAGTGACTGCGTTATAACGGGTAAACTGACTTTTAGCCGCAACGCTTCTTCAACAGTCCATTTTCCTTCTCCTGAAGATGGTACAACACCTGAAATTTTATCAAAGTCAATTTCGCTACGATACACATTTTCTGTCAGCTCCATTAACCATGAACGAATAACAGAACCGTGATTAAAAACTTGTGCTACATTTGCCAGATTATATTCATAAGGGCTATGAGTCAACAAATTGAATCCCTCTCCAATTGACTGCATCATACCGTATTCAATTCCATTATGAACCATTTTTAAATAATGACCGCTTCCAGCTTTACCACAATATAAATAACCACTTTCAACACAAATATCTTTAAAAAGTGTTTCGATTTTTTTAAAAATAGACGCTTCGCCTCCAATCATCATACATGCGCCATACTTGGCTCCATTAACACCGCCAGAAGTACCGACATCTAAAAAATGAATACCTTTTTTCGCTAGAAATTTTGTATTATAAACAGAATCTGTATAATGCGAATTTCCTGCATCAATTACAATACTACCAGGGTTTAAATACTCTGCAGTTTTTTGGATAGTTTCATTTGTAATTTTTCCAGCGGGCAGCATAATCCAAACTAATTGTTGCTCATCTGTTAGTAACGATTGTAGGCTCTCATAGTACGCTCCGCCCCTTTTTTCTAACTCCAAACGTGTCTCTTTAGCAGTATCAAATCCTCTGACTGTATGACCATTGCGCAATAAATTTTCAGCAATTCCCATCCCCATTTTACCTAATCCGATTACTTTTACTATCATTTTTTCCTCCTGTATAGAAAATATCATTTATTTTTCCACTAAAAAACCTGAACCCCAACTTTACTACATTACTATATTAGGCAATATCAAATTACCAATAACAGTTTTTATGCAGTACATCTAAGTGAGTCCAGGCATGAGTTTTTATTATTTTATTTATCTAGTAGGTATTAATGTAGTTCTGGCCAAAAGTCACCATTTTCTTCAATTAAATCATCTAAAAGTTCTTTTGCTACTTGAGCACTCGGTACAGTTTTTGATAGCGTTAATGCTTGCCACATCTTTTGATAACTCTTTTCTACGTATGCTTCCACCACCAATTTCTCAACCGTTACCTGTTGAAACATTAAAGCATGTTGGAAAGCGGGGATATTTCCTTGTGTTAACGGTTCAGGACCATCTACTCCTACAATGCAAGGTACTTCTACCATCGCATTATCAGGGAAATTAGCAATCGCCCCATTATTTTCAACAATCATAACCATCCGCTCATGGGTATTGAAAGCTATTGCTCGAGCTAGGTCTACGATAAACGTAGCATGGGAGTCAATATCAAAACCAATACCTTCAGCTGAACCATTTTCAATAATTTTACGAGCATGATCAAAAACGTGTTTTTCTCGTCCTTGCATAACTTCATTAGCTCGAGTATATTCGGGGTGTTCTTTCATGTGTTCAAAAACATAATCAGGATATAAATAATATTTCAAATAAGTGTTTGGTAAATATTCAGGGGTAACTGCTAAGATATCCTTTGCCTTTTTATGTGTCTCTTGCCAGCTAGGATCGGTATGTTGTGTATCCACTTCAATTTGTGTTAAATAGCCATGTTCAGAAACATAATCCCGAATTTGATCTAAATACTCGTGTCCTTCTTTGTCTTTTACGCTTGTCCACCAGCCAAAATGATTTAATCCAAAATAGCGGACTTCCAATTCTTCAGGTTTTTTACCAACAATTTGAGACATCCGACGTAATGTTCCAACTGGCATATCACAAATATTTAATACTTTAGAGTTTGGACGTAATACGCGACAAGCTTCTGCCACGATAGCAGCAGGATTGGAATAGTTTAACATCCAGCAATTAGGAGAATACTGTTCCATATAATCAATTATTTCTAACATCCCAGTAATACTGCGCATACCGTATGCAATTCCACCAGGACCACATGTTTCTTGACCGAAGACACCATGACGTAAAGGAACTTTTTCATCTTTTTCTCTCATTGCATATTTACCAACACGAATATGCGCCATACAAAAATCAACATCTGTAAAAGCTGTTTTAGGATCTGTTGTATAAATAAATTCAATTTCAGGAGCTTGTTCTTTCAAAAGAATTTCAAGTGCATCTCCCAATATTTTTTGTCGATCTTTATCATTATCGTATAATTTCAATGTTCTAAGTGGAAAACGATCCAGATTATCTAACAACATCATCACGATGCCTGGCGTAAATGTACTTCCCCCACCAGCAATTACTACAGAAAATTTTTTCATTATTCTTCGTCTCCTTTATCTCTACCTAAATATTTTTCCAGTTTTTCTCTAATTTTTGGTACTGTTAAACCATATACAACATGGACATTTTCACCGTTACGAATAACGCCTTTTGCTTGTGTAACTTCTTTTAAATATTCCTCGTTCACTATGGCCGGATCAGTAAGTTTTAAACGAAGTCTAGTATAACAATTATCAATTGTCTTAATATTTTCAGCTCCACCTAAACCAACCACAATTTCTTTAGAAAACTCATCTTCAGGTATAACTTCAGTAACTCCTCCTTTAGAAAAAGTTTTTTTCTTTTCGTTGTATTCTTTTTTAGAGTATAATTTTGTTTCTTTTCCACTGTCTTCCCGTCCAACTGTTTTTAAGTTCAATTTGCTAATCAAAAATCGGAAAGTAAAATAGTAAATGAAGAAAAAGGCAATTCCAACCCCTATATAAATTGGCCAGCGAGTTTTTTCAACACCTAATGGTACATTGTAAAGTAGGAAATCGATAAATCCGTTTGGTCCAATGGCACGAGACCCTAGAACATTTAGAGCAACCATGCTCAAACCACTTAATGCTGAATGAATGACAAATAACACTGGTGCTACAAACATAAATGAAAATTCGATTGGTTCAGTTACACCAGCCACAAAGGAAGTCACCACAGCAGGAATCAAAATTGCTTTTACTTTTAATTTATTTTCTGGTTTAGCAGTTTGATACATTGCTAAACAAGCACCAATTAGACCAAACATTTTTGAAATTCCTCGTGCATCCCAAATTACACTTTGAGACAATACCTTAATAGCAGGATCAGCAATTTCAGCAAAGTAAATGTTACGCGCGCCTTCAAAAACTTGACCGCCAACTTCGGCTACACCACCAAGAGATGTATATAAAAATGGAGTATAGATTAAATGATGTAGTCCAGTTGGAATAAGTAAACGTTCCAATGAACCATATAAGAAGATACCAAAATTACCAGTAGTCTGAATAATTCCTCCTAATGCGTCAATTCCTTGTTGAATAACTGGCCAAATGAATGAAAGTAAAATAGCAAATACAACCAGCACAGGAATTAGAACAATAAAAACAAAACGAGCACCACCATAAACTTGAAAGGCATTATTAAATGTTGTGTCAATAAATCGATTATGGATAAGTGCTACTACAATCCCTAAAATAATTCCAAGAAAAACGCCCATATCTAACACTTGTACACCTAAGACTAGCGCTTGTCCGGAACCTTGTAATTGCTCAGGATCAACCAACATTCCCCGTAATTCCATGAACTTATTCATAGCATATAAAAAGACTAGATATCCAAGTAAAGCAGTAAATGCAGCTTCAGCTTTCTTTTTGTTCGCTAATCCAAGTGTAATTCCTACACAAAAAATGACACCAAGATTAGTTAAAACTGGTAATAAAGAGGCAGACAAAATACTGCCAAATCCCATTGTAATTGGGTTATCTAAAAAACTAAATCTTTCAATCAAACGGGGATTAGTAAAAACATTCCCAATAGCAATTAAAATACCAGCAATTGGTAAAATAAGAACTGGTACAAACATTGCTTTTGAAAATTTTTGCATGATATCCATGACTTTTGCTTTCATATTTTTAGCTCCTTCTTCTTTGATGTATTCAGTATATGGTTAAAGAATCTATAGTTAAATAGGTAACGCTTACAAATTAATGTGTTTCAAGAAATGAAACACATTTCATAAAGAGCCATTGGGCCTATCATTTATGTTACACCACAAAAAAAGACGCCAATACAATCATTGGCGTCTTACTATTTGAAAATTAACGGTGGATATAAGTTAAGCCAGATGCACTTAAAGTTTCAATGTTTGGACCAGTTGGAGATGAGAAGCCCATACCACCTTGTGAAATTGTAATGGTGTTGTTCGCAGCGTTATAAGATTCTACGTAAGCTACGTGTCCATAAACTGGATCAGCATTCCAACTACCTACGCTTTGACCACCGGCAAACACGACAACTGCGCCAGCCGCTGGTGTACCATCTACGCGATAGCCATCAGCTGCAGCAGATGCTCCCCATTGAGCTCCATTACCCCAGTAAGTACCTACCCAAGGTGCAACTTGTTTTACATACCAAGTACATTGTCCTTGTGCATACATGTTACCTGAGCCAGAATGGTCAACACCATTTCCTGAACCACTACCATTGTCAGAGTCATTAGTATCATTATTTGAATTATTGGTATCATTATCATTTGAGTTATTTGTATTGTTTCCTGTATTACTTGTTTGGTCTTCTTGTGCTGGTTTACTTGTTTCAGTAGAATTTGAATTTGAAGTTGAACCAGTTGTATTACTTACAGGTGTTTTGCTTGTTTCTTGTTGCGCTTGCGCAGCTAATTTTTCTTGACGAGCTGCTTCTTCAGCGGCTGCTTTTTGTGCAGCTTCTTGTTCTTTACGGATCCGAGCTGCTTGTGCTTCAGCTTCTGCTTTTTGTTTATTTAATTTGTCTTTATCGCTTTTAGCAGTTGCTTCTTCTGCTGCCAAGTTGGCTTTCAAAACATTCAATTCAGCTTGCTTATTAGCAATATCATTTTTTTGTGTTTCTAATTCTTTTTGGGTTGCAGCTAAAGCATTCACTTTTTCTTCGTTTTCTTTAACTTTTGTTTCAACGGCTTGTTTGTCAAGTTTTTGTTGTGCTACTAAATCATTGTTTGCTTTTACAATGGTTGTCATTGCTTGAACGCGACCAATAGCATCTGATAATGAATCAGATTCAACTACAGCATCGATGAAGTTTGTGCTTTGGCCATTGACTTGTACGTCACGGGCTTGCTTTTTAATTGCTTCTTCACGTTTTGCAATTCGCACTTTCAATGTTGCAATCTTATCTTGTAATTTCATTGTGTCATTATTTAATTTAGCTTGTTTTGCTTCTAAGTTACTTACTTTTTCAGCAACTGCAGCAATTTCAGCTTCTAATGAACTAATTTGATTGGATACATCAGCTTGTTGTCCTTTCAAGCTGTTAATTTTTTGATCTTGTGCTTCAATTTTCTCATCAATAGTATCTGCAAAGGCTACATTACTTGGTACGGCAGCAAGCGTTAATGAGCAAACTAATAATGCTGATAACAAACTTTTCTTCACGTAAATTTCCTCCGAATGGCGTCTTATTTAATAAATAATAATTACAGGTTAAAAACTTAAATTTCTTTTAACGCTAAGAGCAGTTTAACATAGTGATATGTCAAACAAATAATAACTATGTTACAAAATTGTTTCAAAAGAACCTGTTTTTTTTACATTTATAAAAAAAGTGATTAAATCAACCTTGATCATTGCTTTTTTTATGAAACTTTTTCATTTTTTTGTTCTTTTTAAACAAATAAAGTTTCTTTTTTATTCAATTACCTAACATTTTTGTCATTTGAAAGTAGAAAAATAATTTTATTTGCCAAGAATATCCTGAATAATTCATAGTTTTCAAAAACGCTTCAAAAACCTTGTTATAACAGTCTATTTTGTTTCGTTTATTCGCACCCTTTGGGTGTACAAAAAGAACCCCAATCTGCTATGGTTAAAGTGACTAAACCTAACCAAAGAAAGGGGTTCTCTCAATGGCAACTTTACACGAAAATCGTCTACTTTTCAATTCAAATGTTACAGTATCTCACTCTGGTGGAAATTTGTCCTCAGATTCCGGCTTAATATTAGCAAAAGAGTTCATGAACAAATTTGAGTTTAGCCAAATCTTATGTAAAAACATCCAGATTCAAGATGACCGACTGTATCATGTTCATGAAAATGAATCTATTCTGGAACAAATCATCTTGCAGTTGATTGCAGGCTATCCTACAGATTCTTCAGCCAATATATTAGCAACGGATCCTATCTTTCAAGCTGTTTTAAGCAAAAAGCGGTTGGCTTCACAGTCATCCATTTCTCGCTTTTGGGATCGGATGTCAACAGAAAATATCGTCCAACTACAAAAGGTTAACCAGATTTTGATTGATAAAGCACGTACGATTCGAAATACGAACGAAATGATTTTCGATTTAGATTCTACTCACAGTGATACCTTTGGAAACCAAGAAATGACCGATTATAATGCGCATTACCAGACAACCGGTTATCATCCACTCGTTGCCTTTGATGGTCTTACCGGAGACTTTCTTAAAGCAGAACTTCGTTCTGGAAATGTCTACACCTCAAAAGGCGTCGCAGCATTTACTCGTCCATTATTTGAGCATTATCACTCTGTGACACCAGTAAGCACTATTATGGTACGTGCAGATAGTGGATTCGCAATGCCTGATTTGTATGAACTTTGTGAAGAGTACGATAGTTTGTATACTATCCGTTTGAAATCCAATCGTAATCTGTACAGAATCGCTGAGCAATTCGTTACCATTAAGGATCATCACGATTGGAGTAAGAAAGAAGTTCATTACTATAACGCCACTTATCAAGCAAAGTCGTGGGGAAAATCCAGAAGGATCTGCATAAAATCAACCAGAGAAGCTAGTGAATTGCTTTTTAGACATGAATTCATCATTACCAATTTTTCAAAAGACGTCTCTCCAGAAATGGTTTTCCAAACGTATTCAAAAAGAGGAACGATGGAAAATTACATTAAGGAAGCAAAAAACGGCTTTTACTTGGATAAAACAGATAGCCCACGTTTTATAGAAAATCATGCTCGTATGATCGTAAGCCTATTGGCTTACAATATCGTGAACTTCATGCGAACATTGTGTTTTACCAATGAAACGAAAGGGTATCAGGTTTCTACTATTCGCTTATTTCTCTTTAAAATTGCTGGAAAGATAGTTCATTCCGGAAGAAGACAATACTTGAAATTAAGTAGTTACCATGTTTACCAGAAGTTATTTTATCGGATTCTACAAAACATTCAGGTACTGCAGTGTTAGTTGCGTTTATTGCGCCATTCAAAAAAATTCGTTAACCATTCGATAGGATGAGTGCGCCCAAAATGAGGTCTTTCTTGAACTTAATCAGTTAGCAAAAATAAATTAAACCCTTTAGAAAAATATTTTTGAGAAAAAGAACCATTGAGCATAAAACTAAACAGATAATTATAAAATTTGGTAGTTTATAAAAAGTATGAATTATTCAGGCTTATATTTAAAAGTTAAGGAAAAAAGATGAAAAGCACAAAGAACCATTTACGTTTCTAGCGAGAAAGTAGTCACTAGGATAAGGACTGATAACGTAATCCGGATATCAATCAACCACAAGTTTATAAAGAAGGAGAAGATTTTATTGAACCAAGCTCACTACGGTTTCAACGATTTAAATGAACAAACTGACTACACCTGCCCAACTGAAGCATTAGCAAACTTGTTGGGTAAAAAATGGATTCCGCAAATTATCGAACTTTTGAACCAACAGGATATGCGCTTTGGCCAATTGCATCAAGCGATGGATGGGAGCACACCTAAAATGATCAAACAACAACTGACACTTCTGGAACAAAATAAGATAGTGGGAAATGAGAAAGTAACAGAAAATAATATGCTGCAGTCCACTTACCATTTAACCGCCAAGGGCAAAAAATTAGCAGTAATAGTTGAGCAAATGAAAATGTGGGGACAAAGAGAACTGGTTTGTCCTTAATGAAAAAAGGAGATGAGCAACTAGACTCATCTCCTTTATCATTTATTTCAAGACATCATTCAAAGCTTCCGCCATTGTAGGGTGGGTAAATATTTGATCTCTCAACACTTTATAAGAGATGCCTGCCTTCATGGCTAATGAAATGATATTAATGGTTTCATGGGACTCGATGCCATATAGAGAAGCGCCTAAAATATTCTCGGTTTCTGTGTCCACGATAATTTTATACATGCCACGTGCATCTTCTGCTACTTGTGCTTTTGGAATCGCGGCAACGGGTTGTTTGAACACTTGATACTTAAAACCTTCTGCCTGCACTTGCCGTTCTGTAAGTCCCACATTGGATAGTGGCGGAGTTAAGAAAACTGTATAAGGAACTACAGCCCGGTCATTAGTCGATCGGCTGCCATCTCCGAATAATTGATCTGCAATGATACGGTAATCATCCAACGAGATATAGGTGAACTGCAGTCCGCCTTTTACATCCCCGATGGCCCAGATATTCTCAGTGGTTGTCTGCAATTTTTCATCAACCATAACAGCCCCATTCGGCGACACTTCAATAGAAGTATTTTCTAAACCCAAACCTTCTGTGTTTGGCTTCCGGCCCGTTGCAACTAACACCATATCGGCTTCAATCACTTTGGTTTCGTTGTTTCCATAGTGGATTTCAACAGCCTCTGGATTCTCTACGACTTTAACCAACTGCTGATCCAACTCAAATTTTATACCTTGATTGCCCATGTCCTCATAAATCATAGCTGCAATATCCTCGTCTTCTCGAGGAATAAATTCTGCACGGCCATCAATCACCGTAACTTCCGAACCAAAATTCGCAAACATTGAAGCGTATTCCAGTCCAATATAGCCTGCTCCAATGATGACCAACCGATCAGGGCGTCGATCCAAGGACATGATTTCTTTAGAAGTAACCACGCGCTTCCCTAAAGTAAGCCCATCAATCGAAGGGATAATTGATGTGGCGCCGGTATTGATAAAAATTCTTTCCGCTTTGATTGTCCGTTCTGATCCATCCATCATATTGACCAGCAGCTCATGGTCATTTAAAAAGGAAGCTTTTCCTGTCCAGACGGTAGCCGATTCTTCATCCTGAAGCATATGATAGTTTTTGTCTCTTAGTTTTTCTATCAAGACATCTTTCTTCAGGACAGCCTGCTCAAAAGCTTCTCCTTTTTCGCCTTGAAGAATCAAAAATTTGGAGGGAATGCAGCCCACGTTGATACAGGTTCCTCCGTACATTTGGTCGGACTCTTCAATGATCAGTACCTCTTCATTATGCTTGGCTAACAGCTTCGCCAGTGTTTTACCGCCCTTTCCAAACCCGATAATCACATTTTTATAAGCTTCCATCTGAATCCTCCTTTAACGATTTGTGCTATATAAAGTATACCAATAATTTCCAAAAGCTAACAATTAGGTACTTTGAAGTAACCGGGTAGGGTGAATTTTGATGGTTCGGGATTATATACTACTAGGTATTTGAACGTAGAAGACATCCATGAAATGAATGGAGTTTATTTATGGAATACACAATTAAAAGCTAGTATAACGATGACAGAGAAGGAACTTGATAGGATAGTTGACACTGCTGTAAATGAGCTTACTAGGTACTACAATATTGTAAATTAGTATCTCCCACATCATTTAAAAAGTCGTTTGCTAAGGATGTTAAATCAGTATGAAAAAAGACTTATTAGAGTTGATAGCGGGTTTGGTGAAAGGGAATATTGGGCCTATACAAACGAATATTGGCAATTGGTTCGGGTTGCTGCCGCAGAAATCATTTTGCAAAATACTGCCACTGAACCAGTGAATTATGACGGACGCTATTATGATGATGAAGCAAAAGTTCCGGTTACAGAGAACGCAAATCTTGATCAAGGGCATGTCATTGCCGATTCCTTAGGAGGAGTGGCCAATGCTTATAATATTACGCCACAAGACAGTGTGCTGAATCGTCACGGGGACCAGGCTTATATGGAACGAAACATTGTACAAGCAGGTGGGGCCACTAATTTTGAGGCGATCATTACCTACCCAGATACAACTACACAAGTTCCGAGTCATTATAGGTACACGTATACGATTAATGGGTATCAAGTAGTAGATGAGTTTCAAAATATTAACCCGGATGAATATAATGCAGCACAAGGATTAACAGGAGAGGGCAGCTCGCCTTCTGACGGCTCCGGAACAGCAGCATTCGCTGCGCCCACCGAGACTGCTGGAGGAGATGTATCTGCTGTAGATACGAACGGAAACGGACAAGTCACAATCCAAGAAGCAAAAAACGCGGGATATGCTATGCCCATTTATAGTGATCATTGGTTGTATCAGTACATGGATGACCGAGATGGGGATGGGCAAGTCGGAGAATAGCTATCTTAATAAGTACAGGTTCATAAAATCAACTCCCTTTGAAACATCTCATTCAGGTGATTCAAAGGGAGTTTTTGTTATAAAAACCCACTGATATCAAGGTTTACAGCCATTCTCGTTACACAATCCGGGAATGCAGGATAAAAATAGGAAGAACCAGGCCGTAATAGGTTACATTATGATTTTTGAATTTTGAAAATACAAAAAGCCAGATATTTCTATCCGACTTTTCTAGCAAATTCAGAATGGTTTCACTCATTTGTTTCTATTCTGAAGAAACCGTATAAAAATGCATGAATTCTGTTTTATAAAAAAAATCTAATAGTGTAGTTAAGATTTTTTTTTATTGAATATATAAGCAGCCAACAAACCGTGTATATTAGAATACCAATAATAGTTATTGAAAAATTATTATTGGTCGACAAAGAATTTTTGCTTAAAATAATTAGAATGAAAATAATGACTTTCAAGATGCTTTCTTCCCAAGATGATATTAAGTTTTTTTTTTTCATTCATTAATTCCCTCCTACATTTAACTCTTATATTAATAATAATAGACTATTTTTTGCCCTATTAAGTTTGTTCTGCTACTATTTGAGTATTGCTTTATAGTAACCCTTTCGCCCATTATAGTAGGGACAGGAGTAGAATAATCAAAAATCCTATACACATCTTCAGAATTATATACATAGGTTAGGTTCATAGAGTAGGCCATAGCTGCAACTTCGATTAAGTAAGCTGATATTTGCGCATATACATGTGGAACATAACCAAGTGACTTTGAAATTGCGAGTGCTATTGCTCCCACAGTCAATCCTTTTGCATAGGTACTTGTTTTAAATGTCTTTAAGTATTCCCAATTGCTATCCATAAAAGGGGTAACTCGGTTATCCGCTGATCGTTTTCCAGTATCTTTTTCAACTTCTCCCAACTCAATATTTTGACTAAATTCCTCACCATAAAAAATTCCCTCTTGATATAAGGAGTTGTCTATTAGCTCTGTTTTAATTATGGACACTGTTATGGGAGTGTCAGACTCTTTTATTTCATAGGTAGTGGTTTCCACTTTCCCAGATTTAAAGTCAATTTTCTCAATTGTTTGATAGTTCATATTATCTTTTGAATAGTTATAAACTATTTCTGTAGTACTTTGTCTTACAAATTCGAAATTCGTTATACTTTCATTAGTTTCTTCAAAAGTATTTGCCACACTTTCTAAATTATTTTGAGCAGCAGATACTGTAGTAGATGTGGTTAAAATTGGTGAAGCGACTAATGTAACTATAAAACCTATAGTTATAAATTTTGATAATTTCATATCGATACCCTCCATATCTAAATAGTACTATAGAAAAACTGATAGATATTGAACATGGATAATATTGCTTAATTACATGTTCAAATTAACCACTTTGATGCATAAATTTTTATATACTCCTCCTCTCCATATTTTTAACAAAAAATGTTAACGCTTACATATAAAGTGTAACATACAGCAGCTAAATTATTACCAAATATCCATAAATGAATATTCGGTGTCTATCCTATTAATTTCTTATGTAATGAAAAAGACTTACTTTGGCACCTATAATTATACCCGTCAGTATTTTCAGTAAAACTATACTATCAGATAAGTTTAGCTGTCGAACTAATTCTTGCGCTCATTTACTTAATCAAACGTTACAATATACAGATGCAGTATTTCTTAATCGTTTACATATCTCTTCTCGCTTAAGCATAATTATATAACACTAAATATAGCGTGATACAAAATAGTCATATACGACTATTTTGTATTTGGGAAAGTGCTATAAAAATCATACAGACTTTTCTTAGAGCATTTCTATTGTTTTCAAGTAGACTTTATAGTGAGCACTTCCGCTTAAAAATTTTCCAATGTTCATTAGTATACGTCCTCTGCGTCCATCCCCAACTGAAAACGGATGGATCCCTTCGAGTTGATTATATTTATCTAAAATACTCTCTAACTTCTCTTCTTCAGTAGCTGCATTCTCCAACCGGTATTCTAGGTTATACACCAACTGTTGAATAAGAAATGGCGTTTGCGATAGCGAAGCAGTTTGGAATTCTGCACCTATAATCATGTTTTTTTTCTTTTTGAATTGGCCTTTATCATATTGAAGGCGATCGGTTAAATCAGCATGAATCTCTTTGATAATGGCCACAGAAAGTTTATCATTATTCTCTAAATGATCCAATAGATTAGAAAAAGCTATTTTATGATTTTCAATTTCGTAAAATTCACGTACAGTTGCCCCACCGCTAACTGGCAGTATGCCATTCAAAATAATTGAGACTGTCGCAGGCAATGATATCGTATTTCCTTCGATCCCTGCTGAGTGGTGAGCAAGACGTACCAACATATCATCTAAATAGTCTTGTGGTATTTTTTTTAAACAAATCATATGGCTTCTCCAATAATAAAAATAAGTTTCTACTATCAAATAATATAAAATAAAGTTGACTAAACACACTAAGTATACTAGCAGAGGAGAGGGAATGAGCAAGTGAGCAGAGTTGTACTCTAATTCACTAAAAAATTTTTTTAGTGAATTAGAGTACAACATGCTTATGCAAGTCCGTTCTAGCGTCGGATCGGTCAGTCGCGTGTTTCGCATCTGTATGCGTCGGTGTCTTTTCAACACACCTGAAACCCTCTTAAAATCCTCCCTAAGAGCATTGTTTCCGGTTACCGGGCTTTCGGCCCAGGATTACCACCCCCGCCGTTTACGGCCGCGGACGCCATTCGGGGAGAGCATGCATACAGTAATGCTCTTGATCCCCTAGCATTATTTATTGCAGCGGCTAATGCTTAACCTTTCCACTTCGTTTCTAAATTAATAGATCGCTGCTTGGCTCCAACGATGTTAAAAAAGCCTTTGCCATTTGTCCAGGTGCTTGGTATAATGACAGTACATAAATCGTGAGTTATGTTTTGTCCTGCGAACGCCAATTCGTGGGGCTTTTTTTGTATTCAATTTTTAACCTCTATCAAACCTTATAAGATACTCACAGAAAGCTTCTTCAATATTTTGAATACTCATAAAGTTACCTTAACCTAACTTATTTTGTAAGTAAACCCTTTAATGCTCCTCAAAACTACACAAGAGTATACTGGTATACCAAAATAACTATACAAGAGTATACCAGTATACTTCCGCGTAGTTATTTTTAGGTCAAATCACTCTCGCGAAATTTTAAATCGCCTATATAACTTGTTTTCATTTCCTTTCATTCCGGAATACAAAATACACGTAAGTATACCAGTATACTTACGCACCAGTATACTAAAAAAACTATGCAAGAGTATACTGGTATACTCTTGCATATATTACATTTCTGTTACATCCTTACAAAAGTATCTTTCAAATGAGTATACCGTTGCATAGTTTTTTATGAATGGTATAATCTATACATGAGTATACTATTGAATATTTTTCGGAGGGACATACATGGACGGAAAAGTATATGTTGTAGGAAATTTTAAAGGTGGCGTAGGAAAAACAAAAGTCGTCACAATGTTAGCGTATGAAGCAGCCACACAATTTAAAGATCGCACTTTAGTAATCGATTTGGATCCACAAGGGAATGCCACACGTGTCTTAGCCAAAACGGGTAATATTGATAATATAGATAAATCTATTACTGACGGATTTCGTGTAGGTAATTTAGAGAATGAAGTCATATCCATTATGCCTAAACTTGATTTGATACCAGCCAATACTTCCTTCAGGAACTTAACAAAAGTATTGTTCGAAAAGTTTCCAGAAGATGAGATTTCTCAAATTTCTTATTTAAAAGAGTTAATCAAACCGTTGAAAGGAAAATACGATCGTATTTATATTGATGTTCCACCTACCATTTCGGATTACTCAGACAATGCAATGATGGCAGCAGACTACTGTATTATTGTCTTACAGACGCAAGAATTATCATTAGATGGCGCGCAGACATATATCGCTTATATGCAGTTTCTCTCTGAAAAGTACAACGCACATTTGCAAGTACTGGGAATCATTCCTATGATGTTACGACAGGGAGGACGTGTTGATACAAAAGTCCTCGATCAAGCAAAAGAAATGTATGGGAATAATGTATTGGGAACAATTGTAAATTACCAGGAACGCTTGAAAGTTTATGACGTGGAAGGTATCCATGTAAACAGAAATATCAGTGGAACTATAGAAATGTGGGACGGAAAGGCACACCAATTATTCATAGATGTTTTGACAGAGCTAGATGAACACGAAAGGTACTTGGAAAGCATTTAGATTATTATCGCGTAGGAAAGGAGTCGTTTTATGAGTAAATCATTTGAACCACTTATCAAAAAGAATAAGAATAGCCTACTAGAAAAAAATGTCAGCATTAAAGGAACCAATGAATTCGATCGGACACCCCTTCGGCCTATTATAACGCCCTCAAAAATAGACAGACCTTCTGAGCAAAAAATAGAACAACAATCACAAGAAAAAAGTATTCCAGATAATTTTTTTAAGGCTACAAAAACCGCAAAGTTATCACCCGACGTATTACTTCGATTAAATACTTTGAAACCATTTATTGAAGAGTTAGAAGAGACAGATAAGTCTACAGTTAATGATATGATGCAAATGCTGATTGAATGTTATGTGAATACACGACTCACTACTCGTCAAAGAGAAGGATATAATCAAATGTATGCTCACCTTTTTGAGCACTCAAAAAAGTAAAGCTTCTGATAAATATGCCCTACACTTAATCAAAAGCATGGATAACTGTCAATAAGCACCTTATGATGCGCAGTGCTCTTATTTAAGAGTATCCGAGACAAAGGAAGTTTGAAATTCTTTATTCCTTAATACGTATTTAAAAGTAAACATTTTATCACTACTAATGACTAACTTATGATTCTGTAATTCAGTGAAAAAAATATTTTTGACTCAGCCTAATTCGTTAAAGGTAAGTCTAAAGTTATTTTTCCATGAGCATAAGGAGGTCACTCCGCTGCGGTTTTCTCAATCTCTCGAAAACCGCGGCAGATCAGGCAAAGCCTGATGCGTCCTCTACTCCGCTCAAAACGACCCAAAAAGGCCTATTTTAATAGTTTTTAATAGGAATTAGTAGTTTTTAATAAGCCTAAAACACATTTTTAATAACTTTTAATAAGAGGATGAAAGTCATCTTAATCAAGAATTTCTCTCCTCGTCTTTATATAATTGAGTAAAGAATGCCGCAGTCCATTCTTATTCTTGCTTTGCTTAAGAATAGGATAAAAGATTAGAGACTTTTCATATCCAATAGTCTATTGAGACAAAATTTTGTAGGATATACTTTGGGGAAATTTGAATTTTCTTGATAAATCGTAGACATATCCGATTAAGAACATACATTCAATAAAACAAATATCTGCTGTAAAGAAAACACACAGGTACTATTATTTGCAAACAGATTTCCTTTCCTTTGATTGAGTATATGAGTAGATTGTTTTCTTGGTTATGAACTTCTAGTTCGTCATTTCCCTACTTATATTAATTTCAACAGGGCTTATTTCACGCTAATTGTTATAAGAAAGCGACTCTTTCTACTAGACCAGAAAGAGTCGCTTTTTATTAATGTAAGAAAGAAAAGAAGTGTTGTTCCCGGGTTTATACGGGGCCGCTATTCTTCCAGTAGAAAATCAAAAACATTTTTGTGTAGAATCCCATTTTGGGACATATCCAGTCGATCCATCGTGATCAACCATTTTGGATAATTGTCCGTAATTTTTTCAAAAGCTTTAAATTCTCGTTCTTTTGTCTGCTCGTCCATCACCGAAAGAGAGACTTGAATATACATTTTTGTATCCGATCTTTCCGCAATGAAATCAATTTCGGCGGTCCCGTTTTTCCCAACAAAAACCTGGTATCCTCGTCTGATTAACTCTAAGAACACAATGTTCTCAAGATCGTGGCCCATGTTGGAAGACTTATAGCCGATCAATTGATTGCGTAGTCCCATGTCGACAATATAATACTTCCCGTTCGTCCGTAAGAGCTCTTTTCCGCGTATGTCATAACGATTGCACTGGTAAAGAATATAGGCATTACACATCAACATCAAGTAATTATCCACTGTGTCATGGCTGATTTTTGATCCCTCAGAACGTAACGTATTGGCTATTTTATTGGTAGACAGACTATTGCCGATATTATCAAATACAAATTTTGCGACCTTGTAGAAGCCACCAATTTCTCTTATTTCACCGCGGCTAATAATATCTCTTGAGAAAATAGAATCAAAGAGTCCTTGGTTAATCGTTCGAATCAAATTTTCGTCTTCCACCAGGTTCACTGCGGGGAAGGATCCGCTGCGGATATACTCTTGATAATGTTGTTCTAGATTATTTACCGTATCGTACTGTTTAAACTCCAAAAACTCACGGAAAGACAAGGGGTAGACCTTTATTTCAATATACCGTCCGGATAAGTAAGTAAGATATTCTCCAGAAAAAAGACTGGAGTTTGATCCTGTCACATAAATATCCGCATTGAACGTCACCTTGAGACTATTTATAACCTTAGCCCATTCCTGAATTTCCTGCGCTTCGTCAATCAGCAGATACACCCGCTTCTGTCCTGGAATCCGTTCCCTTAGATAAGCATGGAGGCGGTGGCCGTCTTTCAAAGGTTCATTTTCCATCTTCTCATAACTGATTTCGATAACTTGATCTTCTTCGACTCCACGCTCCAGCAGCCAGTCTTTATACAGCATTAAAAGGGTTGATTTCCCACAGCGTCGGACCCCAGTCAGTACTTTTACAAAATCGCTGTCTTTTGCCTGAATTAATTTATCTAAATAACTCTGACGATTAAACATACTGTTCCTCCTAAAATCCTGCGACATAAGCGAAATATGTCTCATTCTCAATTATATTTCAAACATACTCTAATAATTTTCTTTCTATGCATATATTTCGATTATACTCTAAAAAATCATTTATTTGTTTACTTTTTCGATTATACTCGAGGAATTTTTGTTAATCGTAAAATCTAGTGAACTTTAATGGGTAGATACCTCTTATTCAGAATGAACGTGCCTTAAAACCCTTTATTTTACCACCCCTTTTAAAGTAAAAATGGGTCTGAGGTTAGTTGAGAGAAATATAATACGTCTTTCTGCACAAAGAATACACGTTCGCTCATCGTCCTTGATAAAGGCTTTCCGAGAGGGGTAAAATAGAGAAAAGAATTATTCGGGCTAAGATGAAAGGCAGGCGGTAATATGTTGCGGGGCGAAAAAATTGTATTTACGGGTAAATTGGATACGTTATCTCGGAAGCAAGCGCAGGCCTTAGTCACTGCCTTAGGCGGAAAGCCGCAAGCAGCTGTCACTAAGGACACGACGATTCTAGTGGTAGGAAAGGCGAACACCAATCTTTTCCAAGAAGACCCGAGGAGTTTGAAGATGCAAAAAGTGGAAGCTTTGCAACAAGAAGGCCATTCTGTTTGTGTTTTATCTGAGCAGGCGTTCTTGGAGAAAGCTCTGTTACACCTAAATCAAGTAGTGGGGATCATGAAAGGGAATCGTGGATAGGAATATCCCTATTTAATTTTCGAACGGTTAAATGTCTTAAAGAAATTAAAGAAGGAACAATGCCTGATTTAGTCAGCTTTGTTCCTTCTTTTTTTCGTAGTAGATTTTGATAGGTAGTCCCTATGAGTAACCGACCGTTGCTACTGCTGGTCGGATTTGTACTTCAATAATTGTGATTGGAGTATCTTTAGTGCTTCGTTCAATCCGCTAAGACGGCCCTCTTCACTATCCAGCAATGCATAATGATCAGAGAATTGCTCTACCGGTGCACCCGAGCGTAATTGCTTATGTAGATACGTCTCTGTCTTTTTGATAGTAGCCTTACTAGTTGCAATCTTAGAACAAATCTGATCAACTACTTCCGCATAATGTTCCAACTTTATGATATCCCCCCCTTAAAATTAAGTATACGCTCTCTTAATCAGGAAAGAAATAGTTCAAAAACTAGAAAAAAACGCTGAACAGCCGTACGCTACATACCTATTTCTGAGATGGCTAGATATCCCAGGTGCCTCGACTACTCTATCCACTCCTCGCTCTGATTGAAGTCCTCAATCCAGGTAATTTCCGTATCCAAAGTATCATTTTCTTCAATAGGGGAAGATGTTGGATTAGGATTCTTTCCGGCTATTTGCATTCGATTATTTGTAAAGACGTGAATCTGGAACCATTTTTCCTCTTGTAAAAGCTGTATATTGCGAATAGATTCCAGTGAAATCCATTGATTGTTAATGAAGATTTTATTTCCCCTTTTATTATTACTAATAAATATATAAAAATCTACTACCACTATTGAACAAACAGTTCATTAGCTTTGGAAGTAGATTTTTTTGAAGCTTTTCTTCATTACTATTTTGTATACTTATTCTGAAATTCCACTATCGCATCATATTCTTGTTCATACATACGGCTCAAGCGAATATATAAAGGCATTATTTCATTGTAGATAGTGTTTTTCTCTTCATCTGGATAATTAATAGTTTCTGTCTGGACCATATATTTGACTTCGGAAAGGTCTTCGACTTCTCCTAGAGCATACATCCCTAGAATCGCTGCTCCTAAACAGGCACTTTCGACCGTTTTTGGAACATGGACTTCCTGCCCAAAAATATCTGCGATCATCTGCCGCCAGACTTCTGAGTGCGCAAAGCCGCCGGTTGCACGGACTTCTTTTGGTGTACCGATCAATTCTTCCAAAGCGAGCATCACCATATGAATGTTCATACTGATGCCTTCTAAAACTGCCCGCATCATGTGTTCTCTATGATGATGGATGGCCAGTCCGAAAAAAGATCCTCTGGCATTGGCATTCCAGGAAGGTGCTCTTTCTCCGGATAAGTAAGGGTGGAATAACAACCCTTCAGATCCTGCTGGAACCTGATCGATTTTCTCGGTAATCAGGTCATATGGATCTCGCCCCTGTCGGTTTGCTTCCTGCACCTCTTCCGAACATAGCTCATCCCTCATCCATCTGAAAACCATGCCGCCATTGTTCACAGGACCACCGATGACCCAGTGATTTTCGGTCAAAGCATAACAGAAGGTCCGGCCTTTTTCGTCAATAACCGGTTTGTCGGTGACGGTTCGAATCGCTCCGCTTGTCCCGATCGTAATGGCTACTTCTCCCGGCATGACGGCATCTACACCGAGATTTGCCGAGCAGCCGTCATTAGCGCCGATTACAAAAACAACCTGTTCATCCAGTCCCAGCTCTTCTGCCAGTGCCGGTTCAATGCCTTTAAATTGAGTAGTTGTCGGTACAATCCGGGATAACTTTTCTGGCCCGATTCCCAGAATGTTGAGTGCTTCCTCATCCCAGTCCAATGTATGCAGATTGAACATTCCTGTAGCCGAAGCAATCGAATGATCAATGACATATTCTTTAAAGAATGCATGGAACACATATTCCTTAATGCCAATGAACCGGTCCGTCTGTTCAAACACTTCCGGTCTATCTGTTTTAATCCAGAGGATATTGGTTAATGGCGACATCGGATGAATCGGCGTGCCGGTTCTTTTATATAAGTCTAACCCTGTTTGAGCTTTGATTTGTTCTGCATAAAGGGCGCTTCGCTGATCTGCCCAGGTAATGGATGGCGTGAGCGGCTTTCCCTCTTGATTGATCGCTATCAGGCTATGCATCGCTGCACTGAATGAGACCACCTTTAAATCTTTTGGATCAATGCTGCTCTCTTTCATGACCGTTCTGATCGATTGCTTGACCGCCTCCAGAATTTCGTCGGGATCCTGCTCTGCAGCACCTGGCTCTGGAACGTTCAGCGGATATTCTATGGATGACTGTTTCACAGCGTTGCCTTGTCGGTCGAACAAGACGGCTTTTGTACTAGTCGTTCCAATATCTACTCCCAGCATATATGATTTCATATAGATAATCCTCTCTAGCAAGATATAATTACTTTGGGTTCGTTTACATACTTTGCTTCTTAAGCATAACGATAAAAGTCGATTCTGTCTATTTCAAATTTGAAAAATCCTTTTTAACGCTTTTCTACAGCATGTCCGCCAAATTGATTTCTTAATGAAGCCACCACTTTTCCGCTGAAAGAATCCTCTTCCAGTGAACGATTTCTCATCATCAGTGACAAAGCAATAACAGGAGCGGCTGTCTGCAGTTCCATGGCCGTCTCAACCGTCCATTTTCCTTCACCGGACGCTTGGACGACACCTTTGATTTCATCTAACTTCGGATCTTCTGAAAATGCATTTTCCATCAATTCCATCAGCCAGGAGCGGATTACTGAACCATTATTCCAAACACGCGCTACTTTTTCATGGTCAAAGTCATAGTCGCTTTTTTCTAAAATATCAAAGCCTTCACTAATCGCTTGCATCATGCCGTATTCCACACCGTTATGCACCATTTTTAAAAAGTGTCCGCTGCCTGACTTTCCAGTATATAAATACCCATTCTCTACTGAAATGTCTTTGAAAATCGGCTCGATCTGCTCAAAGACTTTCTGGTCGCCGCCGATCATTGTGCAAGCACCTCCCCGAGCGCCCTCCATACCGCCGCTTGTCCCTACATCTACATAAGAAACACCTTGATTTTTCAATGCTTCATATCTTCTGACTGTATCTTTGTAGTTGCTGTTTCCTCCATCAATCAGGACATCTCTTTCTGACAGAAGCGGTTTCAATTCATTGATCAGATTCTCTGTAATCTCACCTGCCGGCACCATCATCCAGACTATTTTCTGTTCTCCCAACAACTGTATAGCTTCTTCTGCAGACCCGGCAGGTTCCGCACCTTTTGCCGCTGCCTGTCTGACCGTTTCTTCATGAATGTCGTAAGCTACTACTTCGTGCCCATGGTCTAATAAATTCAGCATCAAGTTCCAACCCATTTTTCCTAATCCTAATAATGCTAGTTTCATAATTGATTCCTCCTAAGAAATTTTATTTCGCACTATCAGTATATAAAAGAATTTTATTCTGCACAAGTGAATAGAAGAAAAATATTTCTTCCAGCTGTCTTTTTATTTATAATAGCTCTAACGATAGTAAAGGAGCTGACGAGGTATGCCGACTGAAAATCAAACCTGCAAAATGAGGATCCGCTCAATCTACGGAACTTTTAGTACAAAAGAAAAACGATTAGCCGATTACATCTTGAATCACCCTGAAAAAATGATCCACGGGACCATCAGCCAAATTGCTGCAGAAACAGAACTGGCTGAATCGACCGTTTTTCGTTTCTGCAAAAGGATTGGATATAAAGGATTCCAGGCTATGAAGATTGCACTCGCTTCTGAACAGACCGAAGAATTTCCTGATATTCATGAACATATCTCTGCTGATGATGATGAAAAAGCGGTTTTGAAAAAGGTCTTTCAGTCAAATATCAAAACACTGGAAGATACATTGACCGTACTAGACGAGACAGCCTTTAAAAAAGCTGTTTCCGCTTTACTGGATTCAGATAGAATCGAACTGTTCGGGTTCGGCGGCTCGAATGTTATCGCTTTGGATGGATATCATAAATTTGTGCGGACCGGTCTGCCTGTCTCCACCCAGATCGATGCCCATATGCAGATGATGTCTGCTTCACAACTGACTGCCGGTGCAACAGCCATTTTGATTTCTCATACTGGTCAATCAAAAGATATCCTGGAGCTGCTAGAAACCTTGCAGCACAATCAAGTGACCACCATCGGAGTTACCAGTTTCACTCAATCACCTTTAAGCCGTAAAGTCGATATACCGTTATACACCCTATCAGAAGAAACCGATTATCGATCTGAGGCTTTAGCTTCGAGAATCGCTCAACTCAGCCTGCTGGATGCCCTCTATGTCAACTTAATGATGCAGCTGGAAGAAAAAGGAACACACTCGCTTAAAAAAGTGCGTGAAGCTATTCAGAACCGCCGCATCTAATGGACTGATTAGCGATATACTGACCAACCTGAAACTCTTCACATTAGAAAGGGTCCATTTGATTAGAAAAAATATTATCATTGACTTAAAGAAACCCATAAAAAGGAGAATATTAATGACAACGAGAAAAAACTATATATTAGAAATGTCAGAAGTTGATCCTTTAGGAGTACCCATTTACTTTTTAGTTTCATTAGGTAGAGGGACACTTAGTGACGGAGGGAGAACTCTCCAAAATTTGGAAAGCTTACAACAAAATATAGAAACATATATCCCTTTATTTCATTCTTTTGGAGTTTCCTATATACCTGAAGAAATAGTTTTTCAAACCAAAGACATAGATGTTCGAAAAGGTGGCGAATTACTCGTTTCGGTGTGTTCAGAAGAAGATGTAAATTATAAAATTTGGGATTTTGTTGATTGTTTATCTGCTTTGAATCAAAAGATAAAAGAAGAAACACCTCAATAGAACATAATATAAACCTATAAGTAAAGATATACTAGCATTAGGTGTGCAAAATAGAACCCAGATGAGGCAGAATACGTCCTTTTAGCAGAAACGAAAAAAGACAAGAATATAAAAAAGATAAACATGTCCTTGTCTTTTTTTGGTTATGAATTTTACTAGGGTTAAATTTATACTTTACTACTTAGATTTTAACTACGTTTGTAGCTTGAGGTCCACGGTTTCCTTCTTCGATATCGAATTCTACCGCTTGGCCTTCGTCTAGAGATTTGAATCCTTCTTCTTGCGGAACAAAAATCAATTCCTTCGCCAAGGAGAAGTGGCGCTCAGCTATGTCATCTGGTATTCAGCTGGAAGGTTTTTTATTGAAGGCATGCGGACAGACAGCTTATGGATAGGCGATTTCTTGCGAGTTTCACAAGGCTTGTCCCTCGTTTTGGTCGTAGCAGCAATTGGAGTTTGGATGTATCGCAGATATTATAGTTACCCACCCGCACCTTACTATAGGGGTAAACTTAATCTTCACAAGGCAGTTAATTACGAGGAGGTAAAAATATGCTAAACAGATGGCAGTTAATTAACAGAGAGACCGACAAAGTGGAAATGGAAGGAACATTGCAAGAGATTCTGGAAGAATTGGAAGTGCCCTCTCCTGAAGAGATTCAGATCAATACACACTAACGAAACCTCAAAATCACTCCACAGGAGATCATGAAAAAAGAAGAGTCAATGAATAAAGCTCTTTTTAGGTTAAACGCAAAAGCTGAATCAGAAAAAGTTTACGACTTTTTGATTCAGCTTTTTTGTCGATTATGAGTGTACCCCAAAACTACATAGCTAGAACTTCTTCCATACAAAAATATTTTTGTATGGAAGAAGTGTCTATTAATTTAGGATGTGTAGTGAGGATGATCGATGTTGAGTGATATACTTATTTTACCTGGTATTCTAACCTATATCTTTAACGTTCTCTTTAACTCGGAGCGCTAGGCGAATTTGAGTATAGAAGAAGAGAATGAAATAGAGTAGCAGTTATTCACTATAAAGTTGAAAAGGAATAATTTTAGAATGTTAAATAAAAATATAATTGAAAAATATAAAAAAATAAAAGCTAGTAAAAATAGGATGGGCGACTATAAGAAAACATTATTTCATGTGCATACTCCAGCTTCCTATGATTACCGATTCAAATCTGAATGGAATAGTAATGATTATAAAGGGCTATCTGAACAAGACTTATTCCATGAACATATTGTTAGTAGTTTTGATAATGAGATTGCTGCGTTAATTGGCGAAGTAGAACTAAACGGAGAATTGGCTATTTTTGAAACAAAAAAGGACTTTTATTCATACTTATTAATAGCAAATCAGTTAGTAAAAAATAATTATGAAATTGTAGTTGTAACCGATCATAATACTACGAAAGGGATTGTGAAACTACAAAAAGCTTTAGATGAACATAGAACCAATATGCACAAGCACTGTAATGTAATTTACGGTATCGAAATTACATGTGCAGATAGACTCCACGTTGTGGGGATGTTTCGAGCAGAGCAACTAAGAGAAGTTGAACAGTGGCTATCTGATCATCTTATTTCAGAAGAGTATGGAGTCATGAAAAGTAGCTACGATGTCCTTAAGTATTTTTATGATAAACAGAGCTATGCATACATAGCACATATAAATACTTCAGAATTATTTAGTAAAAAGAATATATACAGCGGTGGTTATAAAAAAGAATTATTAAGCGATCGCTATTCTAAATTTATCGGAGTTAATTCCGAAAAAGAAATTTCAAGATATAACCTGAATAATTCATAGTTTTCAAAAACGCTTCAAAAACCTTGTTATAACAGTCTATTTTGTTTCGTTTATTCGCACCCTTTGGGTGTACAAAAAGAACCCCAATCTGCTATGGTTAAAGTGACTAAACCTAACCAAAGAAAGGGGTTCTCTCAATGGCAACTTTACACGAAAATCGTCTACTTTTCAATTCAAATGTTACAGTATCTCACTCTGGTGGAAATTTGTCCTCAGATTCCGGCTTAATATTAGCAAAAGAGTTCATGAACAAATTTGAGTTTAGCCAAATCTTATGTAAAAACATCCAGATTCAAGATGACCGACTGTATCATGTTCATGAAAATGAATCTATTCTGGAACAAATCATCTTGCAGTTGATTGCAGGCTATCCTACAGATTCTTCAGCCAATATATTAGCAACGGATCCTATCTTTCAAGCTGTTTTAAGCAAAAAGCGGTTGGCTTCACAGTCATCCATTTCTCGCTTTTGGGATCGGATGTCAACAGAAAATATCGTCCAACTACAAAAGGTTAACCAGATTTTGATTGATAAAGCACGTACGATTCGAAATACGAACGAAATGATTTTCGATTTAGATTCTACTCACAGTGATACCTTTGGAAACCAAGAAATGACCGATTATAATGCGCATTACCAGACAACCGGTTATCATCCACTCGTTGCCTTAGATGGTCTTACCGGAGACTTTCTTAAAGCAGAACTTCGTTCTGGAAATGTCTACACCTCAAAAGGCGTCGCAGCATTTACTCGTCCATTATTTGAGCATTATCACTCTGTGACACCAGTAAGCACTATTATGGTACGTGCAGATAGTGGATTCGCAATGCCTGATTTGTATGAACTTTGTGAAGAGTACGATAGTTTGTATACTATCCGTTTGAAATCCAATCGTAATCTGTACAGAATCGCTGAGCAATTCGTTACCATTAAGGATCATCACGATTGGAGTAAGAAAGAAGTTCATTACTATAACGCCACTTATCAAGCAAAGTCGTGGGGAAAATCCAGAAGGATCTGCATAAAATCAACCAGAGAAGCTAGTGAATTGCTTTTTAGACATGAATTCATCATTACCAATTTTTCAAAAGACGTCTCTCCAGAAATGGTTTTCCAAACGTATTCAAAAAGAGGAACGATGGAAAATTACATTAAGGAAGCAAAAAACGGCTTTTACTTGGATAAAACAGATAGCCCACGTTTTATAGAAAATCATGCTCGTATGATCGTAAGCCTATTGGCTTACAATATCGTGAACTTCATGCGAACATTGTGTTTTACCAATGAAACGAAAGGGTATCAGGTTTCTACTATTCGCTTATTTCTCTTTAAAATTGCTGGAAAGATAGTTCATTCCGGAAGAAGACAATACTTGAAATTAAGTAGTTACCATGTTTACCAGAAGTTATTTTATCGGATTCTACAAAACATTCAGGTACTGCAGTGTTAGTTGCGTTTATTGCGCCATTCAAAAAAATTCGTTAACCATTCGATAGGATGAGTGCGCCCAAAATGAGGTCTTTCTTGAACTTAATCAGTTAGCAAAAATAAATTAAACCCTTTAGAAAAATATTTTTGAGAAAAAGAACCATTGAGCATAAAACTAAACAGATAATTATAAAATTTGGTAGTTTATAAAAAGTATGAATTATTCAGGCAGAATTTAGTCATGTTATGAATCCAATAAAGTAGATATGGAATATTTATTTTCTCTTGTCTAATTTATAAGAACTAAATGATTTCATCATTGTTTTGACACTCTCAGATAAAGCAGTGAAGACAAGTAATTATTACTTTGAAGATGTAGCATAACTATTACTATTCAAGTATAACCTGAATAATTCATACTTATAAATTTCCTTTATTTATTTGGGAAAATCATTGGTTTTTCTTGTTTATCAGGGATTTCCGGATGAGAATCGCGTCGTTGGCGCAAAATGTACCTATTTTTTCGGAACGGCAGGAATTTATTCCGAATTTCGGACGCAAAGACCCCTCGGAACCGGTGAAATTTTAAAAATTTAACTGTGCATGGCTTTTACCCAGGGAGCTGTTGGATTTTATCCAAGAGACAGTAGAATAGATCCTGGTAAACATAGGAGGAGCTCATTTTCAGAAATAGCTTCCGTCCGCTCCGAACGAGCTTTCCGGCCACCTGGAAGGCTGCTTCTTTTGCCGGCAGGCAGAGGGTCTTCATGAAGTTGACCAGGTTTTAGGCCAGTAAGCTGACCATCATTCGGGCATGATTTTCCAGGAAATCAGAGCTGTCCGTCTTGTCCAAGTAAAAGCCGTTCTTCGCTTCCATGATGTAGTTTTCCTTTGCGACACGTTTTTGGTACAACTGGAAAACCATTTTTACAGAAAGGTTTTCCGATAGACCCGTCACTACATATTCGTGGCGGAAGGTCAGTTCCCCGGCTTCCCGCGTAGATTGGATGCAGACCCGCCATCCTTTTGGCCAGCTGCTGGCCCGGTAAGAAATCGAGTAATGGTCAACTTCTTCCTGTTCCCAGGGGTGATTGTCCCCGATCCGAACGAGGGATTCCACCAATGCGGCCAGCTTGGCATTCACCTTATGGCGAATCACGTAGTGTCTTTGGTAAGTTTCGCAGACATCGTACACTTCCGGTGTCGCAAACCCGCTGTCCCCACGCACCAGAATGTCCGTGCAAGGAAGCGTCTGGGTATAATGTTCCAGCAAGGGCTCCAGAACCCCCCCCGTTGGAGATATAGACATTACCGGAACGAAGTTCCGCCTTCAGTAAGTCGCCGGTCAAACCGTCAAAAGCGACTAAGGGATGGTACCCATTTGTTTCATAGCGGGCGTTGTAGTCCGTGTCCTCCTGGTTCCCAACGATATCGGAATAGGCGGAATCCAAATCAATCAGGAGTTCCGTTGTATTCCGTTCCAGCCGGCTTTGTCCACCAAAGCTTGATTTAGGTTTAGGTTTTAGAATTGGGAAATGGTTTACGGCGTGATCCGTCCCCAGAACCGGGAAAGTCAATCTTGGGAAGCAATCCCCCTTCAGGGAGTTGGCGGCCGAATCCGCTGGGTAGCCGACAATCAGCTGAAACAAGAGCTGTTCCAGTAAGGAAAGGTTGTCGTGAATCCAGTAGCTTCGGTTATCCCGGAACGTGAGCAGCCGGGCGGCCATTTCCGATAAACCGATGGAATGCATAAAATCCTTCACCAAAATCAAGCCGGCATCGGTCGAAAGATTGACACCGAATCTCCTCCCCTTTCCCAATCGAGTAGAGGGAAAATAAAATAATTTATTTTCGCCCCTCTCACAACACCGTACGTACGGTTCTCGTATAGGGCGTTTCAATTTATATTACAGTATGTACTTTTAGATAACGTTCCAAAGCAGAGGGGATGCCTCTCTGCTTTAATCGTTTATTTGAGAGTGCTCTGTGAAAAACTTTCGATAATCCGATATACCGATAACCTTTCCTGCAGTAAGTTAAGCCTTTGGCTTCTTCTTCCGGTATCCCTAGTTGGATTAACGATTTGATTTGTTTTCGGGGTTTCTTCCATTGTTTCCAGATAATTACCCGGATTCTTGACCGCAATTTCTCATCTATCCGAGTCATTGCTTTCTTCATATTAGCGATTCTAAAGTAATTGACCCAGCCCACAATAACTTGTTTTAATTTCACGATTCGGTAGTCCAATGGAACACTCCAATTTCGCTTCGTCAGATGCCGAAGCTTCCTTTGGAATTTCCGAACGGAAATCTGATGGGGTTTCACTTGGTATCTTTTGTTTCTGAAATCGTAATAGTAGCCGAATCCTAAGAATTTCAAGTCTTTCGAGCGAGAGATTCTGCTCTTCTCGGCGTTGACGATTAATCCCAGTTTTCCTTCGATTAGCTTCACGATGGAATGTATCACGCGATTTGCCGCTTTCTCGCTTTTCACAAACAAAGATGAGCGCATCATCGGCATATCTGATGAATCGCAGTCCTCTGCTCTCAAATTCTTTATCAAGTTCGTTTAACATGATATTACTGAGTAACGGGCTGAGGTTCCCTCCTTGCGGAGTCCCGACAGGCGTCTCTTCGTATTTCCCCTTCACCATGACACCACTGACCAGATATTTTCTGATAAGCGAAATGACATCTCCATCATCTATTGTATTGGCGATGATTCGCATGAGCTTGTCGTGGTGGACGGTATCGAAGAACCTTTCCAGGTCGATGTCCACAACCCAATCGTATCCGTCATTTAAAAATTCCAAGCTTTTGACAATCGCCATCTCACAACTTCTTTTTGGTCTGAAACCATAACTGAATTCACTGAACTGTTTTTCAAATATCGGACTGAGTACTTGATGAATAGCCTGCTGAACGACCCGGTCCACTACTGTTGGTATGCCCAATTTGCGCATCTTGCCATTCTCTTTTGGGATTTCCACTCGTAAGGCAGCCTGTGGCTGGTACTTTCTTGCTCTGATGCGCTGGCGCAGTTCATCCTTGTTCTCTTTCAGGTATTCTTTCAGTTCTTCGACCGTGATTCCATCAACCCCACTTGCTCCTTTATTTCGGTAAACACGCAAGTAGGCTTCATTCATGTTTTGATTACTTAGAATCTGTTCTAAAAGGTTCACACTCGTTTCTCCTTTCCTCTCGCGTAGTAACTGATAGCTCCATTTTGGGTTGTCCTTTGAGATACGCTCATACTTTCACCCGTAACACATTCGGTGTTCGTCTCTTACGCACTCGCGGCGTTGAAACTCTATAAATTGTTCTGCCCTTCACGAATCTCTTCGCTATTATGGCTTCGGCTGACTTCTTGCGGCTAACCTTTTTCGACTGCACCTCCCAGGGTAAGACAACTATCTTTCCTCTTTTACTCGCCTGATCTACCCATCAAAGTTACGCACATCTTTTGGACTTCGACTTGTTATGGAGCCTTATCCCTTTGAAAAGCCTTCGTATCAGATTTCTGTTCGTCGAGCCAAGATTTTATTCCACACTTCCTCCAGCCCTTACCTCACGGCAAGCACCTTGTGCTTCCTTAGTGGTTGGTCAATGTGTACCCCCACAGTGGACTTTCACCACCTAGATAGTTGCCATGCCTGGCACACATAAAAAAAGCTGCCTTCTGCAGGCAGCTTTTGGTTTATTTGACTGATCCCAGCATTCCGGCCACGAAGTATTTCTGCAGGGCGAAGAATACAAATGCGGTCGGGATGGTGGCGATGAAGATGGCCATCATCATGAGTCCGAAATCGGGGGTGTAGCTGGAGCCCAGGTTGGAAATCATGAGCGGCAGGGTTTGTTTACTTGGCGACTGGATGACGATTAGCGGCCACAGGTAGTTATTCCAACTGTTCAGGAAGGCGATGATACCGGCAGCTGCGTATGTGGTTTTCATGGTTGGGACGTAAATCCGGAAGAAGAGTCCCAGTTCGGATAGTCCGTCGATTCGTCCGGCTTCTAGTAAGGCTTTCGGGAACATTTTGGTGTTCTGCCGGAAGAAGAAAATCAGGAAAGCTGTGGACAAATATGGCAAGATAACCGCGCTGATGGTGTCGATCCCGATAATCGGAGCGACGGCGGATAAAGTTCCAAACATTTGAAACAGCGGCACCATGAGAGCAGCGAACGGAATCATCATCGACAAGAGCAAAATGCGGAAAACAATTTCTTTGCCTTTGCTTTGGTGGATTTCAAAACCGTATCCGGCTAAGGAAGCCAGGAAAATCGACAATATCGTCTGCAAGAGGGAAATTACCAAGCTGTTTTTGGCTGCTGTCCAAATATCGTATTGGCTCGTCAAGTTGCGCAAGTTTTCTATAAAGTACGTTCCCGGTGTCAGGACGCCTTGCATGATGTCGCTTGATTTGTTGGTGGCGCTGACAATCAAGAAATAGAACGGGAAGGCAAAAATAATTGCCATGACAACTAAAAAGAGATAGGTACAGAATTTTTTCATCGGTTTGTTCATCTTGATTTCTCCTCCGCTTTGAATTGGATTATGGAAAATATGATAACCAGAATCACAATGGCGTAGGAAACGGCTGCAGCATAACCGAAGTCCGGCGTATATTTAAAGGAGAGGTTGTAAATATACTGGGAAATGGTTGTAGTCGCGTTCCCCGGTCCGCCTTGTGTCAAGTTCATCGGTTCGTCAAACAACTGCAAGGTACCAATTGTGGAAGTGATGGAAGAAAACAGGATGACCGGCCGTAGCATTGGGATGGTGATGGTGAAAAACTGCTTCACAGCGGAAGCTCCGTCGATCCGTGCTGCTTCATAAATTTCTTCATCGATATTCTGCAGTGCGGAAAGGAAGAAAATCATATTGTATCCAGTCCAGCGCCAAGTGATCGCCAGAATAATGACAAACTTCGACCAGAACGGGCTGGAAAAAAAGGCGATCGGCTGAGCTACCAAATGGAATTGTACCAAGAGATGATTGATGATTCCTTCGTTAGCGAATAAGGTTTTGAAAACGATAGAATACGCAACCAGAGAGGTAACCGCCGGCAAGAAGACTATCGTCCGGAACAGGCCTTTCAAGTGCAGCGTCTTGTTATTCAAAAGCACCGAGAAGAAAATTGCCATGACAACCATAATGGGTACTTGGAATAGCAGGAAAATCAACGTATTTTTTGTAGCTGTCAGAAAGGTTGGGTCGGAAAACAGGCGTTTATAGTTATCTAAGCCGACAAAGGACAAGTTGGTGCCTGCTCCTGACTGGAAGGAAAGAATCAAGGCTTTGATCATCGGGTAGAAGTAGAAAATAGAAATCAGTATGACGGAGAATGAAACGAATGACCAGCTCATGATCTTCTTTCTCATCTCCAAGGAATGCAGCAAACTTTTTTTATTGGGATTCATCAATCATTCGTCTCCTTTGTGTTCGACAACGAGAGGGAAATATCTGCTCGTCTTTTCTGTTTCGAGTTGTTTTGTTTTAAAAGGCAGCCCCGATGATCGTTCATCCTGCAAGGCAGCAACGGTTCGGGACTGATAACCTTTTTTACGTTCGTTTATTTCACTTGTGTTTCAGCTGTTTTTTGAGCTTCTTCCAAGGCTTTGTCCAAGTCTTTTCCGTTCATGTAGTCTTGGAGAGTAGTTTTGACTACGTCTTCGAATGCATAAGTGTTTTTACCGAAGTTCACAGCTGGAACTTCTTTTGCCCACTCGATGAAATCATGGTAGATTTTCTGGTTGTCGAAGAAAGCATCTTCTTGCTGGTAAGTCTCGGTTTCCGCTGCCGGTTCGTAAGAGCCGATTGCGCCGATTTCTGTTGCCAAGTCTTCGTAGAAGTCTACGTCTTTGCCAAAGGTTTCTGCAATAAATTCAGCTGCTTCTTCTTTACCGTCGATATTCAAAATGTAGATGGAAGATCCACCCAAGTTGGAAGCGTTGGTTGCTCCGACGATGCCTTCTTGTCTTGGGTAAGGAACAACTACCCAGTCGCCTGCTTGGCTTTCTTCCGCTTTGATGGAAGGGATGATCCAGTTTCCTTGCGCCACACCGGCTACTCGACCGCTGTTGAAGTTGGCAACCAATTGATCCCAAGCGTTATGTGTAATCATGACGCCACTGTCCATCATTTCCTTGAAGTCTTGTAAAGCAATTTTCAAAGACTCGTTACCGGCGAAGTTCGGTGTAGAACCGTCTTCTTTGGAATACCAGCTGCCGCTGGAGTGCATCATCGTTCTTAAGAGACCCAAGTCGTTCATGTCAGAAGACAAAAGCGGTTTGTCAGTTTTGTCTTTGACTTGTTTGCCCAATTCAATGAATTCAGTCCAAGTGATGTCGGTAAAGTCTTCTGGAGCCAAACCAGCGTCCCCAATTACTGATTTTCTCAGGAACAAACCGGTCACCCCGGAGTCGAATGGAGTCCCATATTGAACGCCGTCCACAGAAGTAGCTGCGATTTTATAGTCCATGAATTCGCTCGGGTCGATAAAATCGGTTACCGGGAAGAAGGAATCCGGAAAAGCTTCTAGGAAGCTCTTGGCACGGTAGTCTTCAATCATGACGATATTCGGCAAGCCGGTTTTAGTTCCGGAACTCAGGTTGGTATTCAGCTTTTGAACCATATCTTTTTGTGCATTTTCCACGATGTTCAGTTTAAAGTCAGGATTGTCTTTTTGGTAATCAGCCTCTGCCATTTCAAAAGCAGCGATGTTGAATTTCGGATCCCAAGCCCAAACAGTCAAGGCATCTTTGGCGTTTCCTCCCCCGGCTGTGGAGTCTCCGGTACCGGCGCTTCCGCCGTTTCCGCATGCGGCCAGTGTCAAAAGTGTTCCTACAGCAATCCCCAGTTTCCATAATCCATTTTTCATCTTGTTTTCCTCCGTTTGTTTTCGTTTATTTTTCTGACGGGAAGGAGACTGTGAAGCCCCATTCCCAATTTCTTTCACTGATGCAGTACTGCTCGGAAAGTTCTGGTCCGCAGCTGTTGGAGCCGATTCCCGCTTGCTTGTAATCGATAATCAAATCATGGGAGTCGTTTTCTGTCAATTCATAGCTGTGTTTCTTCTCGCGCAGTTCTTCAATGGAATAAAGCGAGAAGTTGAAGCCGAAATCATGATCAGCTTGTGCGCGCAGACGGTGTGTTTTGTCTTCCACTTCCACTAGGTTGCAGAAGGAGCGTTCGCCATGTTCTTGCGGCTGCAAGTAATTTTCGTACAACTCTTGAATCGTTTGTTCGTAGCTGCCCAAGCGGCTGGCTTGGTGTTTGTCTTGATAGTTTTCATACGGCCCGTAACCGAAGTAGCGGACTTCGTCGAAGGAAGTCTTGAGCGGGAAGCGGACGCCGAAACGAGGCAGGCTCGGTACATACGGGTTCTTCTCCACATGCATGAAGCAGCTCAGTTCTTCTTCGCGTTTGATGGTCCACGTCAAGGTTAAGGAAACGATTTTCTCTCGGTAAACCGGCAAGAGTGCCATTTCAAAGGTGAAGCTCAAAGAGTTTTCCTCTTCTTTGACACTACTTGTGTAAACGCGGGTTTCATAGTCGAAGACTCCGGCTTCTTCCCATTCCAGTTTGATTTTGCGGTCGTTGTCGGTCGGTGCGCGAAAGACTACCAAATCAGCTGCTTTTTCCAAGAAGCCGCCTTTTTTGTCTGCCAATTGATGCAGCATCCCGGTGTGTTTGCCGATTGCAAAGGACAAACGGTCGGTTTGAACTTGGTACTCTGTTTCTGTTTCCTCGTATTCCAATTTGGAACTGGCGGAAGTTTCAGCGAAATCCTTCAGCACCCATGCGAACTCTTCCGGCACATAGCTGTCCATGCCGCAGAAAACCTCTTCTCCCATGGAATCTTTGTAGTAGTCAAAGTGCACATAGCCGGTTTCGGCATTCAATTCTTCCAGTTCTGGGAAGCCCACCCAAACTTCTTCTCCCGGTTTTATTTCCGGCAAGTCCAGCTGTCCTTCTTTGACAGCTTTTTCTTGGTCATAAATGGCGTACGCGACGTGGATGCTGTCTTTTGCATCCAGGAAGCCAAGCATGTTTTTCATCAGCAGGCGGTTTTTGTTGCGGTCTGTTTCCAACAGGCGTAGCGGACGGTAGACTTGGCGGAATTCCAGCAATCCGGACTTGATATCCCGGTTTGGAGAAACCAATCCGTCCACACAGAAGTTGCCGTCGTGGTACCTTTCACCGGAGTCGCCACCGTAAAGCAGTTTCCCGTCGCCGAAGTCCAGCGCATGGTCGGTCCATTCCCAAATGAAGACACCCATGAAGCTTGGTTCTTTTTGGAAGTAGTAATCGTAATCCAAGATGTCTCCCGGGCTATTCCCCATAGCATGCGCATATTCGCAAAGCATGTAAGGTTTGTCGTAGTCCTCGAAGTAGTCTTCGATTTCTTTGAAAGTCGGGTACATGCGGCTGTGGACATCCAAGTTGCTGTAATCGTGCTCCTTGTTCGGATCGGCATAGAAAGCTGCTTCGTAATGCAGCAGACGAGAATCGTCGATCTCGCGAGCCAGTTCCAAACCTTTTTCAAAATTGACGCCGTAGCCGGATTCATTCCCCATCGACCACATGAAAATGGATGTTTCGTTCAGGAACGGAATCATGGAGGCAGCTACCCGGTCCAAAATCACTTCTTGGTAAATCGGGTCATCGGCAATCATATTGTAGTTGGCGTTTCTGCCTTTTCCGTACAGATCCACCACTCCGTGCGTTTCGATGTCGGCTTCGCTGACAACATAAAAGCCTAGTTCGTTGCACATTTCATAGAAAAGCGGTGCTTTCGGATAGTGCGCTGTGCGGATGACGTTGATGTTATGGTCTTTCATGATTTTCAGATCCCGCAGGAAATCTTCTCTGTCGATAACCGGTCCTGTTTTCGGATCGCTGTCGTGATGGTTCACACCGTGTAGCTTGATCGGCTCTCCGTTGAACAGGAAAACGCGGTCTTTAATTTCAATCGTGCGGAAGCCTACTTTTTTATAGAAAGTTTCTTCCGGTGTTTCCAAATACAGCTGGTACAAGTAAGGATCTTCTGCCGACCATAAATGGATATCCTTCAAGTTGAATTCTAGACTGTTTTCGGTTATTTCTTCTTCAAACAGCTTTTGTCCTTCGCCGTCCAGGAAAGTAACTTTCACTGGCAGTTCTGGATTGGTTTTCTTGAATTCCAGTTTTACTGCTGCTTTCTTTTCTGAAACGTTTACATCTTCTTTGAAAACATAGTCAGTCAAATGCTCTTTCGGGCGTTTCAAAAGGTAAACGTCACGGAAGATGCCGCTGGTGCGGAATTTGTCCTGATCCTCGAAGTAAGTAGCCGTACACCACTTGAGAACAAAAACAACCAGTTCGTTTTCTCCTTCTTTCAGAAAAGATGTAACATCGAATTCATGCTGGGCATGGGAGATTTGACTGAAGCCGACAAACTCTCCGTTCAAGTAGACATAAAAACAGGCATCTACTCCTTCGAAGTTCAAATAGTAGTTTTCTTTCGTTTTTCCGACAGTAAAAGTACGGCGATAAATGCCGCCTGGATTTTCATAAGGAACGTACGGCGGGTCGTAAGGAATCGGATAACGCACGTTGGTGTATTGCGGCTGATCATAGCCGTTCATCTGCCAAACGCTCGGTACTTTCAAGTCACCTTCAAATTTTTCGCTGTCATTCAGCCAATCTTCTACGTCAACGGTGCGGATATTCGGCTGATAGCTGAATTTCCAAGTACCGTCCAAGTCGATATACTGGGAAGAATGCTTGCGGTCTTTTTTGAATTCTTCCGCTTCTTCTTTTTGAAAAGGTATAAAATAACTGCGCTGAGGCAGTGTGCCGATGTGCAACGGATCAAATTTTTCGAAATAATTCTGTAATTTTGTCATCTCTTTCTCCTTTGCTCTCATTTGAATTCGCTTTCATATTTATAAGTATAACAGAAAAAATTTCGCATCAAACTATATAATCTACCCTATCCATGTTATAATGTGTACAAAATTGAAATAAGCGAGGAGAAAAATGAAGTTATTATGGAAACATTATAAACCGTCTAATTCAGATTTGAATGTCATTGAATGCGGAATTGAACAATTTTATCTTAATCTGACTTATGATTACAAAGTTAGGCAAGAATTTGTAATACACTATATTGAAGAAGGTGAAGGCTTTTTTATGCTGGATAATAAAAAAGTCGAGTTGAAAGCCGGAGATGGATTTATTTTGCGGAAGGGAATGGTTCCGAAATACGGCACTAGGAAAGAAAATCCTTGGAAGTATTACTGGGTTGGCGTGAGCGGTGAAAAAGCACTGGAATACTTGATGCGTTCATCTGTCTTAAATTCCTTTGGCTTTACTTATCCAGATTCTTCGCAATCTCCTGCCATCATCAAAGATATTTGCGAAATTTCTATGAATGAAACGGAATATTTGTCGAGTGACTTGAAGAAACTGGCTAAGCTGTATGATTTGACTTATGATTTGATTGCTTCTTTCCCCTCTGATTATTCTGAAAAAAATCTCCAGCTTGCTTTTCCACTGCAAGACGCAATTCTTTTCATGAATGAACATTACAATGAAAAAATCGCGATTACCGAAATCTCCGCCCATGCCAACATCAGCCGCAGCTATCTTTATAAATTGTTCATGCGCTATACATTCCAGACTCCGCAAAGTTATCTAATCAATCTGCGTTTATTCAAAGCTTCTATTTTGTTGAAGAACACTCCGCAAACTGTCAAAGAAATCGCCCTACAAGTCGGCTATTCCGACCCATTTGTCTTTTCGCATGCTTTTAAAAAGAATTACGGCGTTTCACCGAGCGAGTATCGGATGCATCCTTAGAGTTGCTTCTTAAAAACTTTGAAAACTTCCTGTCTGCTTCTAAAATAATTTATTTTGCGTATAATGAAATCACACAAAATAAAACAAACAGCTTCACCTATCTGTTCGAAGCAAAATCCAATCAAAAAAGATAGAAGAAAAAGGAGGGGAGGTTTTGCAAGAAGTAGAAGACACAAGAATGGGAACAGAGCCTGTCTCTGGGTTGATGTTTTCTTTGGCGCTGCCTTCTATTTTGGCGCAAGTCATCAATATTCTTTACAACATTGTGACCGGATGTATATCGGCCACATTCCTGAAGTCGGTGCTTATGCTTTGAAGGGATTGGGAATCAGTGTGCCGCTTTTGCTGATTATTTCCGCTTTCAGTATGCTGGTCGGCGGAGGCGGAGCGCCTTTAGCTGCGATTGCCTTGGGGAGGAAAGACCGGGAAGAAGCAGAGAGGATTTTGGGAGCCGGGACTTTTTTTCTGACTGTTCTTGGTATTTTTTTGCCCATTATTATCCTGAATTATTCATACTTCTAAATTCCCTTTATTTATTTGGGAAAATCGTTGGTTTTCTTGTTTATCAGGGATTTCCGGATGAGAATCGCGCCGTTGGCGCAAAATGTACCTATTTTTTCGGAACGCCAGGAAATTCTTCCGAATTTTGGATGCAAAGATCCCTTGGAACCGGTGAAGTTTTTAAAAATTCAACTGTGCATGGCTTTTACCAACGGAGCTGTTGGATTTTATCCAAGAGGCGGAGGCTTTTCTCGGCTTCCGTTCTAAGTAAAAAACGTTCTTATCCTAAGCTCCTCATTATAGCATGAGCGGACAAACAAAAAACGCATAAAGTAGAAATTATTCGCGCCTTTTTAATTATTTTGTTGACAGTTGATCGTTAGCTACACCGTTTAGTAATTGCCAACATTTCTTACACAATCGCGCCCAACCCGGAACAATTTAAACTCAACTAACTTTATGATAAGTTGAATAGTTCTATTGTCTCGAAATAGATAGCTCTTATGTGCCTTAGTACTTTTCTCAGCTCTCAATTTGTTTAATAAAATATTCTACAGTTGATTTTTCTTGCCATTGCTGAATAGTAGAGGCATCTAAATGAACGAATGGCCCATCTTCAACTATTAGGTATTCTCCATCCTGCGAACCGACCCCACCTGCTTCAACATGTTTTTCTATTTTTTCATAATGCATGGTAATCGCGTTACGGACTTCTTCACGCGCTGTAATGTAGCTTTCTGTTTCTTCATTTGGGATGAGATACGTATCAACTTGTGTCATACCTTCTACACGTCCTTCGACCTCACCTATAATAGGCAGCTTATCCCAAATGAAAAGTTCAATTCGCCCATCATCAGGAGTAAACATATATTTTGTAAAAGGATAGCGGCTTCCTTTCCACACAATTTCCTCATAGAGCGGCAAATCCTCGTAATTCATCGTATAGGTTACAAATTCTTGCCCTCCAAAAACTTCACTTTCTTTACGAACATAAGGAAGTGCTTCAATCCATTCTTTCGCTTCCTTTTTTTCTCTAAACAAACCCACTGTATGGCGTCGATCTCCTTGTTGTAATTCTACTAAATACATAGTGATTCCTCCCGGTATGTTTTCTTCTAGTCTACACACCTTAATTTTTCTGTCTAGTTAATTGTAGCCCATCCAACGAATACGTTCATTATGTAAATAACTGTCCTTTAAAATTATATGTCTTTACGCGAATAGATAATTTAAAACAAAGGATAGAAAATAGAATCATATATGGTGGTGTAGTTTTGACAGATAAAAGAAACAGTAGAAAACGACAAAGTTCTTTACTAAATCTGCCTAACAAAAAAGGCAAGTCACTATAACATAGCGACTCACCTTTTTTATTAAACTATAAGTTGTACATCAAAAAATTATTTAGCTACGATAGATTCTAGACCTTCAGCTTTTAGGTACTCGCTAAATGGTACTAATTCTTCAGCTTCATATTTTTCTTTGTAAGCTTTGATTTCTTCTGCGCTGTACAATGCAGGGTCTAATTTCAATGTTTCTACTGGAATTGGACGATCTTTAGTGATCTTAGCATCGATTACAACTGTTTTACCTTCTTTGTTAGCTTTAATAGCTTCAGCCATTACTTGATCCATGTCTTCGATACGGCTTACTGTGAAACCAACAGCACCTTGTGCTTCACCAATTTTAGCGTAGTCTACATCAGTAAATTCAGTACCGAAAGTATTTGTGTTTGTATCTTCGTATTTGTTCTTGATGAAACCATACTCAGTGTTAGTGAATACTACGTTGATAACAGGCATGTTGTAACGTACGTTAGTAACAACATCTTGGTAGTTCATAGAGAACGCACCGTCACCCATTAAGTTAAATACTTGACGTCCAGGGTAAACATTATTCGCTGCAATACCACCTGGAAGTGCGATACCCATTGAAGCAAACAATGGAGAAGTTCTCCACATGTTTTTAGGAGTCATGTGCAAGTGACGGATAGATGTTTGAGTTGAGTTACCAACATCAATTGAGTAGATTGCATCTTCGTCAGCATATTTGTTGATAGCGTTGTATACTTGATAAAGTTGTAAAGCACCAGATTCTTTAGTTTCCAACTTAGTCATGTAGTCATGCCAGTTTTGAACGTTTTTCAAGTTAGCATTCCACCAAGCTGATTCTTCAACAGGTGCTACTTTTTCTAGTAATGAATGAACTGCTTCACCAGCATCACCAAGAATAGCAACATCTGCGTTATGGCGTTTACCAAGCATTGTTGGGTTGTTGTCGATTTGGATGAATTTTTCAACGCTTCCGAAAGTATTTTCTACTTCAGCAAACGGGAAGTTTGAACCAACGAAAAGAACTGTATCTGCTTCTCTAACAGCTTCGTTAGCTGGTTTCCAACCAACACGGTATGTTGAACCAGTTAATCCTTCAAAGTCATAGTCGAAAGTTTCAAAGTTTTTACCAGTTGTGATAACTGGAGCTTTTAATTTACGAGATAATTCTTGGACTGCTGGACCGTGTCCCATAGTTCCGATACCTGCATAGATAACAGGTCGTTTAGCGTTGTTTAACACTTCAACAGCTGCGTCGATATCTGCTTCATTGATTGCAGAAGAAACGTAATCACGGTAGCTGTGACCTGAAGAGTAGAATGCGTTGTTAGCAATTTCATGGTAACCGAAGTCGCCAGGTACTTCTAATACGGCTACTCCACGTTTAGAGATAGCAGTACGGATTGCATCGTCAATCAATTTTGGTAATTGTTCAGCGTAAGCAACACGACGGTTATATACTGCAATATGATCAAACATTGGATTTTGGTTCAATTCTTGGAACGCGTCCATATTCAATTCTCTTTGAGGGCGAGATCCTAAAATAGCTAAAACTGGTGTATTATCCATAGCTGCATCGTAAAGACCATTGATTAAGTGAGAAGCACCAGGACCACCTGATCCAACACACACACCTAGTTTCCCTCCGAATTTCCATTGCATTACAGCTGCCATTGCTCCAACTTCTTCATGTTTTACTTGAAGGAATTTAATATCTGTCTCTTCTTGTTCACCTAAAGCTTCCATTAAAGGGGCTAAAGTTCCCGAAGGAATTCCATAAATTGTGTCTATTCCCCATCCTGCTAACACTTTTAGTGAAGCTGTACTAACTTTAATTTTTCCATCTGTCATTCAAATGATCCTCCTAGAGATTAATTTCACAAAAAAATTCCAAGTATAATCTTACCCCTGAATAATTCATAGTTTTCAAAAACGCTTCAAAAACCTTGTTATAACAGTCTATTTTGTTTCGTTTATTCGCACCCTTTGGGTGTACAAAAAGAACCCCAATCTGCTATGGTTAAAGTGACTAAACCTAACCAAAGAAAGGGGTTCTCTCAATGGCAACTTTACACGAAAATCGTCTACTTTTCAATTCAAATGTTACAGTATCTCACTCTGGTGGAAATTTGTCCTCAGATTCCGGCTTAATATTAGCAAAAGAGTTCATGAACAAATTTGAGTTTAGCCAAATCTTATGTAAAAACATCCAGATTCAAGATGACCGACTGTATCATGTTCATGAAAATGAATCTATTCTGGAACAAATCATCTTGCAGTTGATTGCAGGCTATCCTACAGATTCTTCAGCCAATATATTAGCAACGGATCCTATCTTTCAAGCTGTTTTAAGCAAAAAGCGGTTGGCTTCACAGTCATCCATTTCTCGCTTTTGGGATCGGATGTCAACAGAAAATATCGTCCAACTACAAAAGGTTAACCAGATTTTGATTGATAAAGCACGTACGATTCGAAATACGAACGAAATGATTTTCGATTTAGATTCTACTCACAGTGATACCTTTGGAAACCAAGAAATGACCGATTATAATGCGCATTACCAGACAACCGGTTATCATCCACTCGTTGCCTTAGATGGTCTTACCGGAGACTTTCTTAAAGCAGAACTTCGTTCTGGAAATGTCTACACCTCAAAAGGCGTCGCAGCATTTACTCGTCCATTATTTGAGCATTATCACTCTGTGACACCAGTAAGCACTATTATGGTACGTGCAGATAGTGGATTCGCAATGCCTGATTTGTATGAACTTTGTGAAGAGTACGATAGTTTGTATACTATCCGTTTGAAATCCAATCGTAATCTGTACAGAATCGCTGAGCAATTCGTTACCATTAAGGATCATCACGATTGGAGTAAGAAAGAAGTTCATTACTATAACGCCACTTATCAAGCAAAGTCGTGGGGAAAATCCAGAAGGATCTGCATAAAATCAACCAGAGAAGCTAGTGAATTGCTTTTTAGACATGAATTCATCATTACCAATTTTTCAAAAGACGTCTCTCCAGAAATGGTTTTCCAAACGTATTCAAAAAGAGGAACGATGGAAAATTACATTAAGGAAGCAAAAAACGGCTTTTACTTGGATAAAACAGATAGCCCACGTTTTATAGAAAATCATGCTCGTATGATCGTAAGCCTATTGGCTTACAATATCGTGAACTTCATGCGAACATTGTGTTTTACCAATGAAACGAAAGGGTATCAGGTTTCTACTATTCGCTTATTTCTCTTTAAAATTGCTGGAAAGATAGTTCATTCCGGAAGAAGACAATACTTGAAATTAAGTAGTTACCATGTTTACCAGAAGTTATTTTATCGGATTCTACAAAACATTCAGGTACTGCAGTGTTAGTTGCGTTTATTGCGCCATTCAAAAAAATTCGTTAACCATTCGATAGGATGAGTGCGCCCAAAATGAGGTCTTTCTTGAACTTAATCAGTTAGCAAAAATAAATTAAACCCTTTAGAAAAATATTTTTGAGAAAAAGAACCATTGAGCATAAAACTAAACAGATAATTATAAAATTTGGTAGTTTATAAAAAGTATGAATTATTCAGGAATATTTCTTCAATATTTAATTGTCTTTTTTTCATACTATTTATGTAAAATTCACATTATCTCCATCACTTTTCTTAAAGGAAGAATTATATGAAAGTGTTACTCAAATTTCTTATAATGAAGTTTGGTATTCTACCATATCCTTTGTGAAAATCAGCTAAGCGCTTTACCTAATAGAGCCTACTGAAATTCAGCAGGCTCTATTAACCACTTATTTAATTTAAAATTTCCAACAAATTTTTCTGCAAACCTAAAGTAATTTCTCAATGGTTGAGACAATCTTTTCTGGCGATGTAGCTGAAGCAAAGCGTTTGACGACATTGCCATTACGATCGACCACAAATTTCGTAAAGTTCCATTTAATCGCTTCGCCTAAACCTTTTTGCTGACTTTTTAAAAATTGGTATAATGGCGCCGCATCCTCACCATTCACCTTAATTTTTGCAAAAGTTTTAAACGTTGTGTGATAGCGCAACTGACAAAATGATTGAATTTCTTCATTGCTACCAGGAGCTTGATTGCCAAATTGATTACAGGGAAAATCCAATATTTCCAGTCCTTCTTTTTGAAACTCTTGGTATAAATTTTCTAGTCCTTCATATTGTGGTGTAAATCCGCAACCTGTTGCAGTATTGACAATCAGCAATACTTTTCCTTTATAGTCTTTCATTGAAATTGATTTGCCGCCGACATCTTTCACTGTGTAATCATAAATTGCTTCCATACTCTATCTCTCCTTTATAAGTAGGATATTTCAATTAGTATACGTTAACTTTTTTTCTTTGAATATTTTTTTGTTTAAGACAAATGCAATTTAAATATTTCGTAGTTTTTCTATTTGTATTTTCCCTAAAATTCAATTTAATAGGTGATTGGCTTATCTTTATTCTTCCCACACATAGTAAAAAGTAAAACAGACCTAGCTCTAAAAGAAGTTGTCCCATATGCTGAATAATTCAGCGCAACTCTTTTAGTAAACTAGGTCTTTTTTGCTTAATTTTTATTGCAATCTATTTAAAACGTTACGCTTGCTGCCATTTTTTAATATAAGCAGTCGCCGTGTTCTGCACTTGTTCATAATCATTTTCTGACACGCCTTTAAAAAGATTTCCTCCAACACCAACTAATGCGGCTCCTGCTTCTTTCCAAGTCAATAAATTTTCTAAATTGATGCCCCCTGTAGGCATAATACTAATTTGCGGCAATGGTGCTTTCACACTTTTGATTAGACTCGGTTCAAAATTATTTGCGGGAAATAGTTTCACAATTTCAACCCCACTTATCATCGCCTGTTGCATTTCGGTTATAGTCATACAGCCAGGTAAATAAGGTACTTGATATAAGTTACATACTTGTGCTGTTTCCAAATTAAAACTAGGACTGACAATAAATTCTGCGCCTGACATAATTGCAAACCGTGCTGTGATGGCATCTAAAACGGTTCCTGCTCCTACTACTACCTCACTTGATGAGGAATACATTTTTTTTAATCGGGTAATTACAGAAGCTGCATTGGGAACAGAAAAAGTGATTTCAAGTCCTAAAATACAACCATCTACTACTGCTTGTGCTGCTTTTAAAGCATGTGTTTCTGTTTGTTCACGAACCACGGCAACAATCCCTGCTTTTTCCAACCGTGCTAAAACGTCTCCTTTTTTCATAGCCATCCCCTACTCTACGTTTACATGTTCATGTAACGCATCTTCGTTAGAAGTTTGATCCCGTGCGGCTAATTTCAATGTCAAAGCATCTAAGGTAATATGAACAGTCTGATCAAAAAGACTTGAAAGTAATTGAACGGATTGAATACCGGCACCCGTTTTTGTCGCACCAGGAACAACAATGACTTTATCTGCTAATTGGGCTAATGGGGATTGCGAATCACTTGTTAAAACAACAATATCTAACCCTAATTTTTTTGCTGCTTGTGTGTCCGCTACAATGCCTTTAGTTGTACCTGATCCAGAAATAGCGACCCAAGTATCACCTTTTTGAATAGAAGGAGTAATGGTTTCTCCCATCACGAAATCAGTATAGCCAATATGCATCAACCGCATCGCAAAACCTTTGGCTTGAAAACCACTGCGTCCGGCGCCAATTACAAAAATCCGTTTATCCTTTTTAAATAATGGCAAAGCTTGATCGAGTTGTGTTTCATCGACTAACGCCATCACTTGATTAATTTCGGTCATAATTGTTTCAATTGTTTTCATAATGAATTGCCTCCATAAATTCTTCTACTGCTTTTACTGGATCTTGCGCTTTGCTAATTTTAGAGCCGACGATAATAATTTCCAGTATGCCTTGTGCGGCTAATTTTTTTGCCTGCATTAAATCAATGCCTCCAGCAATTGCCAAACGTTTAATTGTCGGAAACTTTTCATGAAATGCCGCCACGCTTGCTACTGCATCCATTTTATCTTTACGATCAATTGAATGATGTAAAGCATAAATCGCTTCTGGAAAATCTTTTATGATGGCAATTTTTTCATCACTTACTTCCAATAAATCAATCATCATGGTTTTGTTTTCTTTTTGTGCTACCTCATAACAAGCTGATAATGTGTCATAAGATGCCGCACCCATGACGGTAACAATATCGCCGCCATGCAAAAAAGCTTGTGTAAATTCATAAGCGCCTTCATCAATCGTTTTACTATCAACCAATAAAGTCGTATGGTCCAATTTTTCTTTTAATCTTTGTATTGCAGTATTCCCGTAATCCTTTACTAGCGATGTGCCCATTTCTAAAATATCTGTTTTACCGTTTAACTGTTCTGCTAAAGCTTCAGCTTCTGACAAGGGGACACGATCAATTGCCGTTTGTAACTTCATTTATTTCACCTTCTGATTTTGTAAAAATGCCGCTAATTGTTCTGGTGTTGGATAACCATCATTGTCACCAGGGGATTGAACAGCCATAGCTCCAATCGCATTAGCCCGAACCACGGCTTCTTCTAATTCTTTTCCTTCAATTAACGCAGTAATCAAGCCAACCGCAAAACCATCACCGGCACCGACGGTATCAACTACTTCTGCCACTTTAAAGCCAGGAACTGTATAACTTGATCCATCTTTTTGTTTCACAAAAGCGCCTTCTGTTCCTAATTTTACAATAACTGTTTTAGTTGCAGAACCATTATTCAAATAAAAGTCCGCAATAGCCTCAGGATCACGGCTGCCCATCAAAATTTCGCCTTCATTAATTCCTGGTAAAACAATTTCTGCATGAGAAGCTAAATCGTTAATCGTTTCTACCATTTCTTCTGTGCTTGCCCATAATTGGGGACGTAAGTTGGGGTCAAAAGTGGTCCGAATTTGATTTTTTTCCAGCAATTCAATCAAATAGCGAAATGCGCTTTGTGCGGCCGGTGAAATTGCTGGAAAGATTCCGGATAAATGGGCCATTTTAACTTCAGAAAAATCGATCTTATCTAAAATTTCTTTTTCAAAGTGAGCTGCAGCTGATCCTTTACGGAAATAAAAAATACTTGGATCACCATCGCTTACTCTATCTTTTAATTGAAAAGCTGTCCAAAAATCTGCTGTTTCAGAGATATAGTCAGTACCAATTTTATTTTCATGTAGCCGGTCAATAATAAATTCACCGAAAGGATCTTTACCTACTTGGGTAATGTATTCACTACTATGACCCAAACGGGAAACTCCCACGGCCACGTTAACCTCAGCGCCAGCCAAAAATTTTTGAAAATGAAGCGCATCTTTTAAAGATTTATCTACTTCTTCTGATCCAAATAATGCAATTGGTTCACCAATTGTTAAAAATTCACTCATGTTCATTTCCTCTTTTCTTTTAAAGTAAAATATAGGCAGCAATTAAATTCAAAACAGTTGCAGCCCACGCCCATGGCAGACCTGTTAATAAAAATGTTTTCGTATCAAGCCCGGCATATTGTACCGACCATAGATTCCAAGATTGGGTAATACATGCGGATACTCCCATCATAGAAGGCACTACAAGTAATCCATATAAAAAGTATTGATCAAACATTCCTGTTCCCACTAGAATTGCAGCTGTAGCAGCCCCTGCCCCATAAAGCATCAATGGGCCGCGGAAATATGAAAGGGGTGCGATAATCGCTACAATTACAATCAATGCCAGCTTATTATCAGGAATGATTTGTTGAAAGACTGTCGTAAAGCCCGACATCGCGTGCACAGCGGCTGATTGGAACATAGTTAAAACAAACAGCATAATTAATAATCCCGCGATATCGCTGATTGCATGTTTTGCCGTTTCGTTCATCATCATGACAAACTTTGTATATTTCTTCATATTGCCCGTTGCAGCAAATGCAATAATTGTTGAAAGTAATAATGCTGGTACCGCATCCCATTTCGCAAAGATACTTAATGCGACTGGTAATACAGGTAAAATATAGGTCCAAATTGGAACTTCAACAATTTCTTCTTCTGTCTGGCTTTCAACAATTTCAGGTTTTCCATTTCGGATTTTTTTGGCATTAAATAAGATAAATAAAACCAAAATTACCATCTGAATTCCCATTGCTATAAAACCAAACCGTTGGTAGTGTGGTCCCCAAGCAACTTTAGGAAAGAAAACTTGAAATTGAACAAATAAGACATTATTGACATACATAGCAGCACCAATTGCAATCGTAAAGACTGAAACAGCAATATTACGAGGTACGCCAATGGAAAACATAATTGGAAATAGAATAACGCCGACGGCAATCGCAGAACCAACACCATAGGAACTCGTAAAAATTAAAGCGATTACAAAAGCAATTAAAATTGTTGCCAAGACGGGACTTTTTTTCCCAACCTTTTCCGTTTTCCGACTGATACTTCCTGCAATTCCGGTATCTACCAACACACGTCCAAACCAAGAACCAAAAATAATATATGCTGCTGTTTTTCCGTAATTTAAAACAGGTTCAGTAAAAATTTCTTTAATTGCTTGGTTAAAAGGTACCAAGCCAATCATCGTCCATAAAACTGCCATCACGAAGAAACCGACAGTCAAATTACCGCCTTTCATGGCGTAGATGACAAATATGATAAAGGTTAATGCAAGTAAAATTCCAGTTATTGCGCCACCCATTGTTTACGCCTCCTAATATTTGTTTAACTCACTCAAAATACGTTGATAATTAGATACTGGTTTTTTATGATCTTCTACAAAAAAGTCATTTTCTAAATGATTGAATTTTTGAATTAAATAATAAGCTGTTAAGTATGCAGCTAATGCTTCTTTAGCTGCACCTTCCATCCCTTCTGTATCAATTTCTGGCCGATTGATCGTATCCATAAAATGATAAGCAAATTTTTCAGCATCTATTTTTGTTTGTTGGTCACTCATTTTACTTCCTCCTCTAAAAGATTTTTTGCTTCTAGAATTTCTTCGTTCGTCTTTGTAGGGTACTCAATCGCAATCGGAAGATTATCAGGTAAAATGGATAGAACTTTACGCCAATCAATAACGCCGTGGTCTAGCCCGGTCGCTTGTGGCTGATTGGCTTCATAACGAACGTCTTTTACGTGAATGTAGTGAACGTATTCTGCCAATGCTTCAGCAGCGGTTACTTCGTCTTCGCCAACAAAACGCCAGTTGCCTAAATCATAAACATAACCAATTGCTAAGTTTTCTGCTGTAACAGCAGTCATGTATTTTTTGATGGCTGAGATAGTACCAGAAGTTTGAGTTTGATCATTTTCAATGGTTATCGCTACACCAGAATCGATAAGCGCTTTCAATTCTTCTGCATGAAGTTCGCCATTAAAATCTCCTATATTCCACTTAATTTGCTTAACACTCATTTCATTTGCTTCTTGTAAATACCCCACTAAATTGGGATTAATACTACCAGAGACATACACTTCATCGGGTACGCTATAAAATAAATCAAGCCCTAAACGTGCCGCTTCTTTTTTAATAAGTGGGATTTCTTTTTGAATATCTTTGAAGTATTCTCTTCTGATTTCCACTGCCTGAAAACCCAATGCTTTAATATCTGCTAATAATTCATTTTGCTGGCGACCATTGGCAATTTTTTCAGCAAAAACTAAAAAGTTAAGTACGATTTGATTATTCTTCATAAAGCCCATCCTCTCAATTAGTTAACCGGTTTCTATACACAGATAGTAAACCGGTTTCCAAAAAATGTCAACGGTTTCATAATTAAAAAACAACACTTGGAATATTAAAAAAGCAAAGAGCTTTTGGAAACCGGTTTCCAAAAGCTCTTTGCCCTAAACTATTTTTTCTAAAAAAACTTTATTCAGACCGATTTACGCCAACGAATTGTCGAAGGAACGATAAACTCTTCTGGCTGATGAATATTTTCAATTACTATCTTCAACAACTCTTCTGCCGCAATCTCACCAATTTTTTGTGATGGTTGCTCAATACTCGTAATGCCAGGCCCTACCAGAGCTGTCAGACTCCAATCATCAAACCCAGTGATGCCAATTGTTTCGGGTAAAATAATTTTTTTATTAATTAAAACAGCTAAGCTTTCCATCAAAACACGACCATTTGAAGCAAATAGAAGCTTTTTATTTGGTTGGGCTAAAATTGCTTCAATTGCTTCTACAAGTTCTGCTTTGCTGGCAACTTCAATCACCTGACATTTTTTCTTAGCAGCTAAAACAGTTTGAACAACCGTTTGGGAACGCAATTCACGCGTACTAACATTTTTAATAGGTTCGCTTAAAACAAAGAATTCTTCATAGCCCTGTTGCAAAGCTTTTTCCAAAACTTCTTTTGTAGCCGCAATATTATTGGTTAAAACTGACGGCCATTGTTCCGGTTCCGTTTGGCGATCTACTAACAAAAGTGGAATATTATGTTTTTTGATAAATTCATATTGTTGGGATTGCCTTGAAGAAGGCTGTAGAATAATTCCTTCAACACTTTGATCAAGTAACTTTTGCAATAACTCTCTTTCCCGTGTAATGGAATTGCCAGCATCCATAATAATCATTTGATACCCATTTTTTTCCAAGATTGTACCTATTCCTTTTAGTAACAAAGAAGAGTACATATTTGAAATATCAGCCACCACTACACCAATCAAATAACTGTGTTTTGATTTTAATGCCTGAGCTTGTTTACTAGGTCTATAGCCTAAACGTTCAATAACTTCAGCAATTCTCGCTTTTGTTTCTTTGGACATATTGCCATAATTATGATTCAAAAAGCGCGAGATAGTTGTTTTGGAGACTCCGGCTTCTTCAGCAACCTCTTTAATGGTAATTTTTTTCATTTTTATATTCTCCAACTGGGTATTTTTTCTTATTGTAGCGAATTTTTTTTAGAAAGAAAAGAGTTGTTTCTTCTTAGTTATTCACGTTATGTCAAAACAAAGATAACCAAAAAAGCATTGACATAAGCCAATGCAAATACGTTTGTCTAACAGATACTATTTTTTAGGCTTAAGTACATAATAAAAACAGCTGCTATTTTTCATTTTCCTTATCTGTTGGACGGGCAGTTTTTTTACGCTTTTTAACTGCTGTTGTCAATAGGTATTCTATTTGTCCATTCACACTGCGAAATTCATCTTCTGCCCAACTAGCCAATTCTTCATAAAGTTCCGCAGAAAGACGTAACGGCACTTGTTTTTTTGCCTTAGTTTTTTTGTCCACAAGTACCGCTCCTTTTACTTAATCTCTATTCCATCATATTGTATCAAAAATTAATACAATGAGCCGCTATTCACAATTGGCTGGGCATCACGATTACCACATAAAACTACCATCAAGTTACTGACCATCGCCGCTTTTCTTTCTTCATCCAAATCAACGACATCTTTTTCATTTAACTTTTCAATTGCCATTTCTACCATCCCGACTGCACCTTCCACAATCAATTGACGTGCATCTACGATAGCTGCTGCTTGTTGGCGTTGTAACATAGCGGCTGCGATTTCTGGTGCATAAGCTAAATGGGTAATTTTTGCCTCTAAAATTTCAATGCCAGCGACGTTTACTTTACTTTGGATTTCTTCAGCCAGACGCGCGCTAACCTCTAAACTTGATCCTCTTAAACTCTTTTCGTTGGCGTCTTCATCATCTGTTGCATCATAAGGGTATAGACGTACAATATTTCGTAAAGCAGAATCTGATTGAATAGAGAGATAATCAACAAAATTATCCACATCAAACATTGCTTTTGCCGTATCTTGAATTCGCCAAATAACTACAATAGAAATCATAATTGGATTTCCCAATTTATCATTTACTTTTTGCTTATTATTACTTAAAGCCATCGTTTTTAAAGACAATCGTTTTTTTGCTGAATTAGCAGTAGCCTTTTTATTACCCGCAGCCGCGTCCATTTCCAAATCACTGCCTATAAGTTCTTGAGTATTGCTTTTAGCGACTGGCGCAGCAGTCATAAAAGGGTTCACATAATAAAAACCCGCCCCTTTTAATGTGCCAACATATTTACCAAAAAGCGTCATTACCAAGGCTTCATTGGGGTGAATAACTTTTAATCCAGCGATTAATAACCACAAAGGCAGTACCCAATAAAAGATACCTAATCCAAGTAAAATCCCTCCAAAAACACTGTGACTCTCTTTGTTTAAAATAAAAATCCCCCAAATAAAAGCGATGATTGATAAAACTATTCCCAACAACATCAGTAAAAAAATTGGCATCCCGTTACGTGCCTTTAAAATAATTTCTTGGGTAGGTGTTTTTAATGCCACTTCTTCATTTTCCATTTGCTTCCTCCTTTGATATCATTTTGATATCACTTTAATTATTATCCAAATAATATCACGCCCTCGTCAAAATAGCAAACAAACCCATAGGGAACATCGAAACTAAAAGATATAACTAATAAAAAAGCTTACCAAATCCGCACAACTCGCTAGCTTATTGTCGCCAAGAGTTCGTTTATATAGCGAAATCCCGAAAATCTCAGTATTTCGGGTTATTCTTTTTGTGAACCAGATAATTTCGTTAGCGATAAAAAAAAGACCTCAATAAGATGAGGTCTTTTTTTACTTTAGGGCTTAATATAAGCATAGCCTGCCGCTTGTAACGCAATTAAATCCAAAACGCCAGCTGGAACAATTTTTACTGATGCAGGTAAGTCTGCTTCATCCATCTGAAAAGCTTTCAGTGCATTGTGACAGGCGTGAAAAGAAATATTAGGATTTTCTCTAATAAATTTTTGCGCATGTTTTAACTGATAACTTTGAATACCACTTCCATTAACCAATAAAACGACTTCTGCTTTTTCTTCTAAGTGCAATAAATTGCGAATATTATTTGTCGCTTCTTGCCATTTTCCCATTTCATCCACGTGAAATACCACTTTCATCTTTGTTCCTCCTTAGTAATGATTCTAATTAGTCATAGATTTTTTTAGTAAAATACTTGAGTAAAAATGGTGAGGAAAGGGTGGTTAGTAGAATAATTAAAACAAATGCGGAATAATAGTTTTCAGCTACCATTTTTGCTTGAAAACCTAGTTGTACAATAATTAATGCCATTTCTCCTCTTGAAACCATGCCTGATCCCACCATAAGACTACTGTTATTGCTAAAGCCTACTAATTTGCCACCAAGGAACCCACCAATCAATTTAGACAAAATAGCAATGGCAGTCAACGCTATAATAAGTAGCAGTTGCGAGCCAATTCCATCAAAGGAAATTTCTAACCCAATGCTGACAAAAAAGACCGGAATAAACACGGCATACCCAATTGCCTCGATGTTGCGGGAAACTTCTTGCCACACTTTTGTTTGACCAATCGCTACCCCTGTGAAAAATGCGCCAATAACCGAACTTAAGCCAATAAAATCAGCCAAATAAGACATACCTAAACATAAAATCAACGAGACAATAATAATGGAGGACTCAGCCATTAATTTCTTACTCAGCTCCATTAAATATGGCGCCCCCCAGCGAATTAAGAAGAAAACCCCAATAAAAAATAGTAATTGTTCAATTAACATAACGCCTAATGAATTATTGCTACTTGACTGCGTACCAATAAAGGACATACTCAGACTTACAATTAAAACGACTAAAATATCATCTACCACAGAAGCACCTAAAATAGTGGAACCTTCTTTAGTATTAATCACATTTAATTCTTTTAATACTTCAACTGAGATGCTCACCGAAGTAGCAGCAAGTATTAATCCTAAGAAAAACGATTGCGTCAATTGAATGTTAAAAAATAATCCCCCCATCATTCCCATGAAAACGGGGAGCAAAATTCCTAAAACAGCTACATACATTCCCGGTCTGAAATATTTTTTTAATAAAGACAAGTCACTTTCAATCCCAGCTAAAAACATCAATAAAATAACACCTATTTCCGAAAAATCTTCTACCAATATATCGGGATGAACAAGTTTTAGCCCTGCATTACCTAATAATATTCCGACTAATAATTGCCCGATTACAGCTGGTATACCAATACGTCGTGAAAAATGACCAGCAATTGTTGTGCTGGCTAAAATCAGACACAAAACCCCAATAAACTCCACTATTTACACCCTCTTTTTTTTATAACCTACCGCTACTTTTAAAAGCATCACAAGGCTCACTAACAGTCTATCGAAAAAGTTACGGAATGAAAAATATTAGCACTTATTCAATAATATTCTATACCACTTAATTGCTCTATTTTTGTACCTACTCTTACTATTTGAAATATTCTCTTACCCCAGTGAGTTCGTTCAGATAGCTAGACACCAACGTTAAGCTACTTATCGATCTTATTCCTTATATAAACCAGATAATCCTTTTACCTAAAAAAGATCAAGAGACTTTCCTCTTGATCTTAAGTGATATTAATTTTTTTAGCGTACCCGTTCTTATCTTCACAAAATTAATGAAAAATCCTATCCACAGGGTACTTTCGCTTTGTTAGCTATTTCGTAACTTTTAAGTACGTTAAACTACTTTGAAAATCTCCTTGACTATGAGGTTGGGCGTAAAAGCCTAGATGCATGAGTTCATTACCGTAGCCTTTGATTTGTTCACCTTCATAATATAAATTAGGGTCCAATCCCACTAATTTTAACGTATGAAAAGGAGTAGAAGCTTGGTTTAAAGTACGACTATAAAAAACAAGTGCTTCTGCTTTATTTTCTGAGACAAACATCCAAGCAGCTTCATTTCCCTCAAAAGGATTTAACAAGCGGTAAAAATTACCATACTGAATCAAGCGGCGATGTGTTTTATAAAAAGCAACTTGCGCTTTCATTTCAATTTTTTCATCTTCTGTTAATATGGTTAAATCTAACTCATATCCAAATATTCCAGACATTGCCACATTTCCTCTAGTTTCCAGACTAGTAATGCGGCCAGTTTGGTGATTCGGAACACTTGCCACATGAGCACCCATTGTAGCAGGTGGATAAACTAGACTTGTGCCATATTGAATTCCAATTCGAGAAATAGCATCGGTATTATCACTTGTCCACACTTGTGGCATATAAGCCAGCATTCCTAAATCAAAACGTCCGCCGCCACCTGAGCAACTTTCAAATAAAATATTAGGAAACTCTTGCGTCATTTTTTCTAAAAAGTCGTATAGACCCAAGACATAGCGATGGGATACTTCCCCTTGCTGATTTTTAGCAAGTGCGGTAGAAAAAACTTCAGTCATATTCCGATTCATGTCCCATTTCACATAGTCTACTTTCACAGTAGTTAGAACCATTTTCATCGCTTTATAAATGTAATCTCGGACATCTTGCCGTGAAAAATCTAAAACATATTGTCCGCGGCCAGGTGACAGATCACGACCGGGAACTTGTAAGGCCCAATCCGGATGTTGAGCAAACAATTGACTATCTTGGGAAACCATCTCGGGTTCAAACCATAGACCAAATTGCAAACCTGCTTGATGAATCTTCTCTGAAAGTGCAGCTAGTCCATGCGGGAGCTTACGACGGTCTTCTATCCAGTCTCCTAATGAAGACGTATCATCATCACGATGGCCAAACCAGCCATCATCTAAGACAAATAATTCGACTCCAATTTTTTTAGCTTCTTCTGCTATCTTTAAAATCTTTTCTTCATCAAAATCAAAAAAGGTCGCTTCCCAGTTATTAGCTAAAATGGGTCGATCAAGGTTTTTGTATGGGCTCTGTACCAAACGCTCTTGAATAAGCTGATGAAAAGTTTGTGACATCTGATTGAGCCCCGATTCACTAAAAACGAGTACTGCTTCAGGTGTGGTAAAGCTGGCATCAGGAAGCAATTGCCAATAAAAATTTTTAGGATTGATCCCCAACCACAGACGCGTTTGCTGATAGGGATCTTTTTCCACTAAAAATTCGTGATTCCCACTATATACGAGACTTGTCCCATAGATTTCACCTTTTTGTTCATCGGCGTTGGGATCAACGAGAGCCATAAAAGGGTTATGATGATGGCTACTTGCTCCCCGAGAGCTGCCAATTGCCTTTATTCCAGCAAACACTTTTTCTCTCACAATTTCTCGTTCCCGTGACCAAGAACCACTCAAATGAATCATTTCAAATTCTCGATTGGGAAAATCTATTGTGGCAGAAGCCATTTTAGCAATATAAAGGGGCACATCACTCTCATTACGCAATTGATTGGAACGCGTAATGACCCGACGATTTTGATAAATCGTATAAGATAAATCTAAGTACACAGCTTCTTTTGTATCTTTTAAGTGAATAATTAACGTTTCGCCATCTTCTTCATCATAAAAGGAAGGCAGCTGAGATAATGCAGGTTTTTTTTGTACAATCTGGTAGGAAACGTAACGAAAATCCGAGACATTCGAACCATCGTTATAGTCAATTTCCAATGCTTGTGTCCGATAATCACCCGTATTGACAGGATATTCCAGCATCATCGTGTCATAAGAAAATAAACGTTCCTGACTGTTGGGAGGATTAGGTGAAAAGGAGCGATCGGCAGCCGGGTAGCGATAGCCTCCCGTATAGTGTATCGCTTTTCCAAAATAAAGATGCTCCAATATCCCTTCTCTAACCGCAAAAATATAACTAATCAAACCATTGGTTAAGTGAAATGATTGGTTTGTTTGATCATAAGTAATCATGTTCATCACTCTTCCTCCATAATAGCTGAACAAGTTGGCACATTGAAATAATCAAATGTCCCAACTTGCATCATCTTTCTCATTTTACTGCACCGTTGGTCATTCCGGAAATAATATTCTTTTGGAAAACCAGGTAGACAATTAAAATCACCACAATCCCTACTACATATGATGCAAATGAAGGTCCGAAGTCATTAAAATACTGTCCAGAATAATTATATTGGAACAACGGTAATGTCCAATAGGAAGAATCTTTGTTCAAGATTAACAACGGCAGTAAGAAATCATTCCAGATCCATAAAGCATTGATAATTAAAGCAGTAGCGTGCATTGGCTTCATCAATGGAAACGCAATTTGAAAATACATTCTTACCCGTCCGGCACCATCAATTGCCGCTGCTTCATCGATTTCTTCTGGGACAGAAGTTTTGATGTAACCCACATATAAGAACAACGTCTGCGGTATTGAATAGGCTAAGTATAAAATAATTAAGCCAGGGATATTCGAGAGACCAAATTTTGACATCATGCTTGTGATTGGAATCATGATAACTTGAAACGGTACAAAGTTCCCTAAAATTAAGAAGATATACATAAAAGCAAACGCCTTACGTTTAGACATATTTCGCGCAATTGAAAAAGCTGCCATGGGGACAAAAATCAAAATTAACAAAATCGCTATTACCGAAATGGTAATGGAATTGAAGAAGTATTGACCAATTCCGTCATTCATCAAACGTTGAAAGTTGTCACCAGTAAAAGGATTAGGAAAACTTAAAAAGTTTTTGGTAATCTGTTTTGTTTCTTTGAAGGAGCTGATTACTGTAAAATATAATGGGAAAAAGATCAATAGCAATCCCAAACTCAAAATGCCATATCTTGCACCGTTACCGAGTTTTTTACGAATCATTTTAGTTCACCTCAAACTTTCTTGATACTTTGATTTGAATAAAGGAGATTACCGCAATCACTAGGAATAAAACGGCTGAGATAGCATTCGCGTAGCCAAATTGGTTGCTTTTAAACGCATAGTTATAGACTAAAAGTCCAATTGAAGTTGTCGTACCACTAGGCCCTCCAGCAGTCAAAGAAAAAATCAAGTCAAACGCTGTTAGTCCACTTTTAAGCGCCAAGATGAAAACCATGCTAATAGAGGGCAAAAGATAAGGCAACTCAATACGAGCAAAACTTTGCCATTTCGAAGCACCATCGATAGAAGCCGCTTCTAACACATCATCCGGGATACTTTGTAATCCCGATAAGAAAATAACAATTGGAATTGCAATTCCCTGCCATAAAGCGACAAATAAGACCATATAGACTGCCGTACTGGAATTAGCTAACAAATTAGTAGCTAAAAACTCACTACCAATCATCTCACCAAAACGAGGAATACCATAATTACAAATTTGCTTAAAAATTAAACCCAAGATGACTGTACTCAAAACAGCTGGAAAGAAAAATGCTGTTCTAAAAAAACCAATACCTTTTAGTTTTGAATTAAGTAAACGAGCAATGGCAATTCCAAGTCCCACTTCACCAATAATCAACCCCACAGTAAAAACCAAAGTAAAACCAACCGATGTAACCAACTTGCTGTCAGAAAGCATTCGCGAGAAATTGGCAAGCCCAATGAAGTTTGAATCTGGCGTTAATCCTGTCCAATCTGTCAAACTATAAAAGAACCCTTGAAACGTTGGTATATAAAAGAAGATAATTTGTAACAATAGTGGAATAGCAATAAAGCCATAGGCCCATATCCCTGAATACTTTTTCTTTCTCACAGCAAACGCTCCTTTTTAAATCTAATCTTTCATTGTGTCAAAAAATGCATTTAATGATTTTTCGTATTTGGCACTATCACCATCAATAATATAGTCCAAGTTGGCATACCAGAAATCTTCTTCTGATGTCCAATCTTTGTGTAACCAAATAATTTGTTGGTCTGTTCCAACTAAACTTGAAATTCCTTCTAATTCTGGGGATTTTCCTTTGGTATCAACTGATTTTACAAAAGTAGGTGAACCATCTACATCGAAATAAGGTTGCATTGCTTCTTTTGTTGTTAAGTATTCTACAAATTTTTGAGCTGCTTTTTGATGTTTTGATTTTTCACTAATGGCTACAGATAAATCTGCCGCACCAGCTGTCATAGGCTTAGTTGAATCTGTTCCAGGAAAAGCAAAAGTTCCGATTTCAAAGCTTGGTTCTAACTTTTGAATTGCAGGCAGTGCCCAAGAACCATTGGGAAACATCAACGCTTGTCCATCAGCAAAAGCTGCAATAGAATCATCATAAGTTGCCCCTTGCGCATTTTTTTGCGTATTGCCGTGCAAAAGATCCAAATCCTTGGTAACTGCTTTGAAAGTAGCAGAATCTGCTTTAATTCCGCCTTTAGCACTGTGTAATAAAGCATCTTCAGCTTGATCATAGCCACCTGCTGCTGTAGCCCATGCTAATTGTTCATAACCATTTAAAAATCCAGCTGCTTCGGTTGTCAAAGCTGCAGAAAATGGTGTTTTACCATCATCTTTAATTTTTTGAACTACTTGTTGGAATTCATCGTAAGTAGTTGGCACTTCTAATCCTAATTTTTTGAAAGCATCTTTATTGTAAAAGAAACCATATGCATTATTTGTTAAAGGAATAGCATAAACTTTATCTTTAACGCTGTATTGTTCAGGTACGCCATCTGTAATATTACTCAAGTAACTAGCGTCGCTTAAATCTTTAAAGACACCTGATTCTGCCCATCCTTTAAAATCAGCATTTGCAGGATATACATGAACAACATCTGGTGCGTCGCCGCCTGCCATCCGTGTTTTCAAAACTGTTGCGCCATCTGTCACTTGCGTTAACTTAACAGAAATATCGCTATTTTCTTTTTCAAAATCGTCAATAATCTTTTGCATGGTATCAACCATTTCAGTTTTTTGGAAGAAAAATTCAATTTCCTCTTTATCCCCACTTGCAGCTTTATTGGAATCCCCTGTACCACTCGCATTACCACATGCCCCGAGTAAACCAACCAAACCTAAAGCTGCTGCTCCTAACATCCATTTTGCTTTCTTCATTTCATTTCTCCTTCCGTAAACGGTTAACGCTTACATTTGATGTTTACAAATTACTGTTTACTAAATTATTTGTCAAGAGCAAAAGAAAAAAAGAATCAAAAAATTTTCGATTCTTTTTTTTATCTATTTAATTGCTTGTTCACTACCACGTACAATGACTTTAGCCGGGATTTTGGCTTGCATGGGAATTGTTCGTTCTCCGATAATCTTATCCCGTGCCATTCGAAGAGCAATCCGTCCTAATTCGGTAGCTTCCAAGTCGACTGTTGACAATGGCCGGGTCAAAAAACTAGCGACTTCGATATTATCAAAAGAAACGACAGAAATATCTTCTGGAATCTGTAAGCCGGCTTTTTGAACTGCCCGATAAACCCCCACAGCCATAGGATCACTTCCTGCGATAATAGCAGTTGGCTTGCCTTCTTTAAGCATTTTTTCTGTCAGTCGCATGCCGTCTAAGGCAGCCCACTCACCTAAATAACTACGGGAAGTCAAATTGTGTGCTTTCATCCAAGCACTGTAAGTAAAGGCACGAATGTCATTATCTTGCTCTTGGTATTGGCCAGTTATATCAATTGTCCGGCGATAACCACCAATATAAACCATTTCTCGGTGCCCGTCGCGGTAAAGACGCTCTAAGTGATCGGTCATCGCTTGTTCTAAATCTACGAAGATAGCATCGGTTTCGCGAGGAGAAAAAGGATCATCTGCAATAATAATACTTTCATTTTGTTTTTTTACTTCTTCTAAAATTTCTGTGCCCATATGTCCCACAATAATTACAGCTCCGAGCCCTTTTAGCACACGAAAATCCAGCTGATCATTTACACGATAAATACGATTAGCAGCAATTTTTTGTGTTTTTGCTTCCTGCACAATTCCCAACCGAATGGATCGAAAATATGGATCATCAATTTCTGCTTCTTCAGACATGATCGTCAATATTCCAACAGAAGAATTCTTTTTTTGCCCCACTGTACTTTTTTTCTTGTAATCTAAGTCTGAAACAGCTTGTTCTATCCGTTGTTTGGTTTCTTTAGTAATAGACAGCGCCGGATCTTGATTTAAAAATCGAGAGACTGTTGCAGGTGAAACCTTAGCGCGTCGTGCTACATCGCGAATACTTGCCATAAAAAAACCTCTTTTTCTTTTTTGTTTACTAAAACTATACACTGTTTACTAATCATCTGCAAGGATATCTCATTTAATGAATAGTAGTTAAAACTTATTATTCCAGCTAATTTTTTTGCTAAAGTAAAAAAACGCATGGAATCAACTGACATTGATTCCATACGTTACAAATAAAAATAATAGGATGAAATTATTTACTTTGAGATTCCAACCATGCATGGCAAAGCTCGGGCCATACTTGGACTTCTGGTTGAATTAGCAAAGGTGAAGAACTTCTTTTAGTTTCTGCTGTCCCTAGAGAAAGTCCATGTAAGCCTTCCGTAAACAAATGAAATTCAGTCGGTATACCATAGGCAATCAATTGATTAACTAATAATAGGCTATTTTGCACCGGAACAGTATCATCTTGTTGCGTATGCCACACAAAGGTTGGCGGATATGTTGCATCAACTAACTTTTCTAAAGAAAGACTATCACGCTGCTCATAATTAGAAGCTAGTAATGCGTGAAAACTATCAGTATGAGCAAATTCCCCACTAGTAACAACTGGATAACTTAGTACTATTGCCTGAATCTGTCGTTTTTCTTTTGTACCAATATCTTTTAATAATACTTCTTGTGCATATGAGCTCCCATAAAGTCCAGCTAGATGTCCACCTGCAGAAAAGCCCATTAAAATAATACGATCTGAATCAATAAAGTATTGTTCATGATGCTCTTTTAAATATAGGATTGCTTCTGCCAATTGAAAAATTGCGGTCGGAAATACTTCTGGCGCTACACTATAAGACAAAACAGCAGTTTGATAGCCCATCGCTAAAAACTTTAGAGCTACTGGTTCTGACTCACGAAAAGAAAGATTTTCATAACCCCCACCTGGACAAATCAAGATACAGGGTCTTTTACGCTTGGCATCTATTTCAGATGAATTGGACTGAGAATATATTTGTAAACTACCTGCTTTGGCTAAGTCAATTTTATCAATAACCATACTTACGCCTCCATTGTAATTATACTAGTCTTTTGTTTTGCAAGTTGATACTCTTTTCCAAATACACCAATCGTCATATTTTCTGACGCTGTAATTTCCACAGCTTCCTGAGTTACATTAACAGCGACTTTGGTTCCGTGATATTGAAAACAAAATGCGTACTGTGGCCATTTTTGTGGTATTTTAGGATTTAGTTCGACTTTTTGCGAAGTTAAACGTAATCCTGCAAAACCATAAACTAAGCCTAAATACGTGCCCCCCATGTTAGCAGCATGAATACCATCTTTGGTATTTTTATGAGTATTTTGAATGTCAATTTTAGATGACTCTTCAAAATAGCGATAGCCTTTTTCAACATCTCCCAGTTGTGTCGCTACAATTCCAAAGATACAAGAAGAAAGAGAGGAGTCATGTGTCGTTAAAGGTTCATAATATGCAAAACCTTGCGCCATTTTCTTTGGATCAAACTGTTGCATAAACAAAAAATAAGCTAAAACTAAATCTGCTTGCTTGCAGACTTGGTGTCTATATAAGAAAAGGGGATGATAATGTAATAACAAGGGAAATTTTTCTTCTGGTATTTTGTTTAGTTCGAGTACTGGTTTGGCAAGGAAACTATCATCTTGACCGTGCAATCCCTTGTCTGAAACGGATAGAAACATTTGCGCTGCTGCTTTTGAAAAAGCAGCAATTTCAGTTGCCGTTAAATCAATTTGTTTGATTAATGACGAACCCTGTAATTTTTGATACAGTTCTACTGCCCACAATAAATGATTTTTTGCAGAAAGATTTGTATAGTAATTATTATTAATTAAACAAGTGTACTCATCCGGGCCTGTCACACCGAAAATTTCAAATCCCCGCGCAGTAAAATTACCAATTTGCAGCCATGTTCGTGCGGTTTCAAAAATAATTTCTGCACCCATCTCCTCCATAAGTTGCCAATCGCCTGTCGCCCAATAATATTGCATAATTCCATAAGCAATATCACTATTGATATGATATTGCGCAGTTCCAGAAGGATAATAACCCGAAGATTCGCTTCCTTGAATCGTGCGCCATGGATAAAGAGCGCCTGTTGGGTGACCCAAAATTCGGGCATTTTGACGTGCGCTTTCTAAAATAGAATAGCGATAGGTAATCAATTGTTTGGAGATAGCAGGGTTAGTTAATGTAAAAAAGGGCATCATATATATTTCTGTATCCCAAAAATAATGGCCTTCATAGCCCTCACCGCTTAGTCCTTTTGCAGCAATATTACTTTTGCCATCTTTACCTGCAGCTTGTAACAGTGAAAATAAGCTAAAATTCAAAGAGTCATTCAACTCAGTATCACCTGTAACTGAAACTTGACTATTTTCCCAAAATTTCTGTAAATAGATTTGTTGCTCCTGATACCATTTTGTCAGCGGCTTTTGATTCGCTACCGCTGTCAAGTGAGCTGTTTCCTCTAAATCAAAACGAGCAGAATCATAAAAATAGGCACGTTTTTCCAATTTTAGCTTTTCGCCAGGTCGAATTTTTTGGTTAAAAATTTGTGTAATGCGTTCTTTTTCAACTTTTGTTTTACAAAATGTCATGCCTTGATGGTAAACATAACTGGCCAATTGAAGATTCGAACGTTGCGTCTTTGTCAAAAAATAGCTTTCCCCAGCGCTGGCTTTGTGGGCAATGATACTTAGGTAATCTTCGGCTTCAGCAGCTAAGCGGGGATCGCTTGGGTCAACATAGTTGTGAACAAGCCCAATATGGTCTGATTCAACTACAATCTCCCCTTCATAATCTAACGATTCAATTTCTATCTCAGTAGTAAATAGTGACAAATCAATAAAAGAAGCCATGCGACGAAATGTTAGGCGCAATTTTCCGGCTGCACTCCCCCAAGTGAAGCTGCGTTCACTAACACCTTTTTCCATATTTAAAATACGTTGAAAATCAGTAGCATTTTCAAACATCGTCACGGCAACCCCTGATGCAAAGATACGTGCACTTTGTGTATCTGCTACATTTAGCATCACTTCTTTTTGATTTGCAAATCCATACAATTGCTCTGCCTGCTTCATATCCGCAATATCATAAAAACCATTTACGTATTGTCCCCGCATTGTCTGCATGCCGGCTGGATAGCCTTCTTCAAAATTTCCCCGCACGCCTAAATAACCGTTAGCAGTGTGAAACAATGTTTCTTGTAGCCCAAGCTCAGCTTCTGTTAGTTCAAATGCTTTTTTTTCTAATACTTTCATAATCTTCCTCCACGAAATGAAAATTTGTCTGTCTTTGTAAAAATCCCTGAATTGCTTGCCAATATTGTGCACCAGCTACTATTCCCGCCATTCCATGTTGGGCATTCGCAACTAAAAAACGCTCTTTGGGTCCTCTTTGGGCTTGATAACATTCTGCCAGCATCTCGACTGGTACAAAGGTATCAGCTTGTCCATGAATAAACAAAACCGGAAGTTTATTTTTCGCCAATTGTTTTTTGGCATCCGCCGTTTTTAATCCCCAGCCTTGACGGAATTTATTAATCAAAGAGACAAATGATAGAATGGGAAAACTTGGCAAATGGAATAAAGATTGCATTTGGTAAGTAAGTTCTTTTTCGACTGAACTGTATCCACAATCTTCTATTCCAGCCACGATATAAGCAGGCAAATCTTCTCCTAAAGTCATCATAACAGTAGCTGCTCCCATTGAAATTCCATAAAGTAAAATTTGGGCCTCAGGATCGCGTTTACGAAGATAGTTCGCCCACTTCACAATATCTAAACGATCCGACCAGCCAAAACCAATCCAACGCCCTTCACTTTGTCCATGACTGCGATTATCCGGTAACAATAAATTAAACCCCATATCTGAAAAGTACGGCGCTTTATCAAACATTTCTTGATGATTGCCTCCAAAACCATGGACCAAAATGACCCATTGATGAAGATTGTTTTGCTGATAGATAAAGCCTGTTAATTTTAGTCCATCCACCGTTATGAAAACCTGCTCTTCTTTTTGACCAGCTAACCACATTTCTTTTTTTGCTAAGACTGGAAGTAACTTTTCATCCACAGGCGTGTCAATTTGATTATGATCAGCTTCAAATGCTTTTTGACGATCCCCCGTTCGTGAGAATGCAAGCTGATACATCTTAAAGGCTATGAGAAAAAGCACAATTAATAGTAAGAAAATAAGACTAAGCAACCATTTCATCTTGTTTTCTCCTCTCTACTAGTTCCGCATTTAATGATTCAAATTCTGTTTCAGATAAAAGCTGCTTACTCTTATACAAACGATAGCAAATATAAATACCAATTAACGGTACAGCCGTTATAAAGAGCAACAGCAGCGTGCTTTTTTGATTAGGTGTAGTGAGGATGATTTGCTGAATCGCTTGTGTTTTTTCCGCACCAGAAATCGTCGCTTGTGCGGCCTCATTTTCAATTAAAGAGATTTTATTTGTGGCACTTAAAATGCCAACAAGTAGATATATTGCCATTGTCAATAATTGACCTAATCCCATTCCTAATTGTGTTACAAAAGGACGTACTGAAAAAATGATGCCTTCATTTCGTTTACCAAAAGCCCATTCATTATATTCAACAGCATTAGCAATATTAATCATTACCACGAGATAAAAAACACCATTTCCAATAGAAGGTAAAATATTGAAAGCTGCCATAACGGCCAATTTCACCATTTCTAATGACGAGTTTAAAAATGTTCCTGATAAAAACAATAAAGTATAGCCTGTAATCGACAACAACACAGCTAGTCGAACTAAACGATTGCGCCCTAATTTTCGTGAGAGTAAAGGAAAAATAATAAATACGACCGCACCTGAAACTTGGCCTACGATATTAAATAGCATGAGATAAAGACCATTGTAGCCAAAAGAAAAATATAAATATGTTGCAATCATAGTGGTACTTAATGTGGAAACCATCATATAGATAAATAATATGACACCACTCCATTTAGCTTGTGGATTTTGTAAAATCACACGGGCAGTTTCTTTAATACTAAATTTTGTTTTTTCAGGTTTCGGGATACTTTTACGTTCTTCTTTGACACCCAACAATGTAATCAGTTGCGTACCAAGCATTATGATAGAAAAAACGATACCAATAACCGCATAGCCGGTGACGGCACTTCCACCTATCACACGATCACCTACAGTAAAAACTGGTACTAAAAAGCTACAAAGAAATGCTCCGACACCTGCCATCAATGTCGTCATAGAAGTCAGGCGATTGCGATCATTTTGATTTGTAGTCAAAGAAGGCAGCATGCCCCAGTAGGCAATATCATTAACTGAAAAACAAACGCTAAACAGCAAGTACATGACACCAAAAAAGACGACATATGACCAGCCTTGAAAACGATTAGCAAAAGAAGCAGAAACGATGACAGCGGTTCCAATCGCACCCCAAAAAATAAACGGTTTAAACTTGTTTTTTGAAGTACTTGTATCAATCAAATTTCCTAACAATGGATCAATAACAGCATCAAAAAAACGAGCACCGAACATAATAATCGTAATTACAGTAAATTGAGTAGCCGACAATGTCTTTGTAAACAAAACATACGTCAATAAATAATTCGTGAATAGACCTGCAGCTGCCATATCACGTCCAATCGTTCCGACTGAAAATGACCAGAGATTACGCTTTGATAAAGTTTGCATCTTCATTCTCCTTCATATAGTAAAAGAAACAACGGTTTCAACTATTTTAATGTTTACAATTTACTGTTTACTAATCTATTTGTCAACTAGACACTCACAATATTTCTGTCTTTGGGGACAATCTGAATGAAGGACAATAAAAAATACAAGCCTATCCACAGCAAGACTTGTATTTTTACTTTTTACATTCTTTTATAAAAATAGCAAAGATGGCAATTCTCATAGTCAGAAAATGTATTTCAAATTCAAATAACCAAATTATCTTTCTTTTACTTTTAGCAAAATAGACTTAATGATATACCTCCAAATGTGTGGGTAAAATTCTAATTGTAACCGGTAGAAAATCTCCTTCATCGCCGTCAACATTAGTGGCGAGTTTTTTATTCCTATCTTGCAGAGAAATTACAGCTTGGTTAAAAGTTAAATAGCCAACATTTGCAGTCGCTTCATCCACACCTTTTAATAAATCGGGAACCGCTTTAATTGTCTGGATTAAAGAAGGGTCTTTTAAATAAATTAAATAAAGCTTGCCATCATTAACTTTTGCTTCAGGCAATAAAGATTCAAAACCACCAATTGAATTCGTCGAACCAATCAGTAATGTACTACTTGTGATTTCTTGCTCTTTTCCATCAATTGTCACTAAAAAAGAATAAGTTTCATTATTTGATAATTCTTTGAAACCGGAGATAAAGTAAGCTAATTTTCCAAATTTCGTTTTTTGTTCACTATCGACATTATTAATGGCTTCCGGGATTGCTCCAATGGCAACAACGTTCATAAAATAGGAATTATTGATTTTGCCTATATCTAAAGAGGTCGTCCTCGCAATTGAAAAATTGTCGATAGCTTTTTTAGGATCAAGCGGTATATCCAAAGCACGAGCTAAATCATTCACTGTACCTAAAGGGAAGAAACCAAATTTAGGCCGATAATTTTCTTCGGCTAAACCACTGATGCCTTCATTTACCGTTCCATCGCCCCCCATAACCAAAACACTATCATATTTTTCACTTGCTGCTTCTTTGGCAAATCTCTTGGCATCTCCGCTCTTTTTGGTATGACGAATTTTCAATACATCAAAAGACTGGTTCAATTTTTCTTGAGCCAGTTGCGCATATTCTTTGGCTTTTTCTCCACCAGAACTAGGATTGATAATCAAAAGTGCTTTTTTCATTGCGATACCTCCTTTTTCATTTCTTACCTTTAGAATATCACGGAGGCCACGCTGCAGAAAAGTTTGATGCCCACTGACTTTATTTCAATAGATATTGTACTAGTTGTTAGACGATAATTGGGCTGGAAAATCAAGAAAAATTCTACCGGATTTATTTCTAAACTTAAAAGAGACAGAACGTGACGCTGGTATCCCCTCAAAAAAAGAGACCTCACCAGTTGTGAAGTCTCTTAAAGAGATGAAGATGAGTAACTCAAAATGAAACAGGGGTGAGAAAATTTTTTTTACAGCTACACTTGGTTTACATTTTTTCTTTTAAATACTATTTCCTCGGTCACTTATTTTTTCCGCTACTTTTTTGTTAACTATTAACATAGCGTTTTACTACAGCGGGTAATAAAATCTTATTCCCCCCTACAAATGCAATAAAGAAAATACCACTTATTATTGGAACAGTAACATCCTTTACACCATTGCCATATTGGTTAGCTGAAGTGGATACACGGTAAGGTTTATCTTGCTGGTAATAAATCGTCACCTGCTCCCCATCAGCCAAATTCTGATTATCAGTTGCAACCCCATAATAATTGCCAGTAAAATTTAATGTTTTAACCTGATTTTTGTCTACCTTTACTACCGCTTGGGTTTTAATTTTATGACTATGTAAAAATTCTTGCTGTATTTTCCAATTATAAAAAGCAATATAAAATAGCAAAATCCCGACCAGTAATAAAATAATTGAAAAGATATATTGCATCTTTTTTGAACTAATAACGTTATCCAGTCGTTGACAGAGACTAAGTAATTTTCCCATTTTTTTCTCCTTTTTCAAGCATTTTTTCCTCACATTTTCTATTTTAACTGATCGTAGCACCTGCGAATAGAAAATTAACAATGTTTTATTTATTCACAGACAAATAACCATCAAAACAGATTAACTGCACACAAAAAGCAGAATGAACGTGGTTTACTCTTAAGCAACAAGATGTAATTTTAATGAATTGTTTTTCAAATTTCTGCAAATTTCAGCCTATTGCAGTAGAGAGTCCGTTTATGAAGTCAGATACCAATAAGCTTTATAAATCACCGCTACCTATAAAAAAGCAGACTATCCTTATAGGATAGTCTGTTAAACATTCTTGAAAGATTGTTTTTCTTATTCCGCAGCGTTTGCGTCTTTGAAACCGTATTGAGAGCTGGATTGCTTTCTGGTAGAATCTGATAGGTAGAAAACAGCGTGAATACGGAATTCTTAAGGAATTACAAAATCTAATGAGCCCCGTAAAATTTGATTGAGAAGGTCAAAAGTATGGTCAAAAAAATACTCGCCAGTATATTATTCTTTTCAAAATAATTGAGATGCTTTGCGTGCTTTCATAAGACCTTATTAACCTAACAATTTTTCCAAAATACTTTAATCGCAACGATTTAAAGAGATTTAAACATGAAAAATTTTATTGATTTTCAATTTATTTGAAAGAAATGGTGTCAATTACTTGCGAGCCAAACCGATACTATTGAATACATACACATAAAGCATTGAATGGGAATAAAGACCCAACATTATATGGATGAAGAATCCCTATAAATCAACATTTTTCAATAGTTAAAATGCTTGATTTTCATTAAAAACAAGATGGTTTCCTACCATTTCCTCTACAAAAAAACTCTTGTCAGATTAACAACTCACAAGGGTTTTTTCTTATATTCACTACTTTTTAAGATTTAGTTAGCCCAACTATATTTCAAATAGGTTCATGATGCTTGCAAAGCAAGTCTTTAACGATATTGAAACATGAAAAATTTTATTGAGTATCAATTTATTTGAAAATGAGAATCTTATGTTTACAGGTTCAACCAATTTATAGCGATAACCTATTTATCAAAAATGAGATATGATTCAAATATTAGGGGATTCTTTTCTTTTAGATAAATATCCAATCCTTTATCCTTTGCAACAATATAACCCTTAGAATCTGAAAGTTCGTATACCCCATTACCAATAAACCTGTATGTTGACTTAAAGACTATTTCTTCCTGAAAAGTTGTTATTTCAATACTTTGATCCTCTTTAGTGAATAGATAATATCCTTTAGGACTGCTACTATCCCACTCTTTTGATTCACGTTTGGGTATATAAGAATGAGCACTCAAGGTTCTTGTATCTAACATTAATTTAGTATCATTCACTTTGACAAAGAAAACAAACATTGCGCCTATTAACAATAGATTGAGTATAAGACTGAATATCATTCCCTTATTTTTCACTATTTTCATCCTTTTTTATGAGCCTCCCCCACATATACTCCAGAAATTGTTGTTGGATTCGCATAAATATAATGTGAAAATTTACCGGATCCATTAGAATAAGCAGAAATTCTTACTCTTTTTGCTACAACCTTTTTAGCATATAATCCAATTGAAACTCTATAGCCTTTAGCTTTAGGCTTTGCAGTATAAGATTCAGAGGTTGACAAACTTACACTCTGAGAGATATTAAAATTATTAGTCCCATTACTTAAGCTTATACTAATACTATTAGTTTGACTCACTGTTAAACTAATAGTAGGTCGAACTGAATTTGAAGCAGTGCTCCAAACACTTGAGGTTTTTAATGTTTTAAGCAATTTATTTGTATAAGTTTTCGTTGACATCGTAGTGTGATTTTTATAAGTATAGCCAGTAGCACTTCTTACCATAGGTCCCTGTATCAACTCTTCGTGCCCGTCATTTTCAATAACTTCCTCACTTATTTCTGATAGCGGAATTATTTCTTCCCATCCATCTTCATCATTATTTGTAATCCACTCTTCGTTTGAATTGATAAGCACTGGTAAACTATCTGCATAAGAGATAGTTGATTCTAAAAATAAACATACAAAAAAAATTGATACCCCAAATAAGACTTTTTTTATTTTATTCAACCTCTTTCCTTTTTCTAATTACAACAAAATCATTACATGAATGAATATTTTCGCATAGAACCAAATAGTTTACCTATTAGAAACGTATAGTTTACATTGCGAAAACACTTTCTCAATAAATTTTTTCAACCTATTTCTACTATGCACAATGAGAGAAAGTAATTAGTCTCGGTGCAATAAAAATTATCTCTAAATATCAAAATTAATTATATTTGACTAATTTCAATATTTTCACCCATCAAATATAATTTCATTCGCGATGTGAAAAGAAGTTCATGTTGCAAATAGATCTCATCATAAGCGGTAATTTCATCCTCTAAAATAGTCCCATACCCATCATCTACAACATAATCATCCACATTAGCAAACCGATACTTTAAGTAATTGTACTGAAAAGAAAATTTTTTTACACTTCTCCAGACAATAACATAATCAATACTTTCGTATGGATTACATAGATATAGATTAATTTCTATTTCCAAATTTTTTAGCTCTTTTACCTCTATTTTTGCTAATCGATAGTCGTGAAAAGAAATATCTTTTAACAGTTGATATGATGTCCCCAAACGTTTAGATAAACTTTCTAGATTTTTATAATAACTTTCAATGTCCCAGTGTTCATCATTAACAAAATATTTCATTCAACATTCTCCTTAAATATACTTAGAAACACACCTCTCACTTAGTTATTGACATCACCTCTACTTCCTTTCATAATTAATATATTTATTTTATTACCGAATTAGTTTCTAACATAGCAACTATTTGTTGCCAAATCGCATCAAATAGTTGCTGTAAAAAAGCCCCCTCTCCATGTAAGCTAATTACACAGAAAGGGGGTCTTTTAATGAACAAAATACTTTTCGTCGCAATTTTTATTGTTTCTACTTTTATAGGATGCTCTCCAAGTTTTGCAAGTGAAATTAATTCTTCAAAGAATAAAGTAGAAATATCCTATGACTTAATTCAGAACGGAAATCAATATTTTAATATTTCTACCGAAAAAGGAGTAATTGCAATATCTATCGAGGAGATTCCAGATAACTCCAGAACAATTAAATCGGGGACTTACCTAATCAAATATTCTTCTCCCGGCGCTTGGAAAGCCAGTTTTAAAACAAAGATTAGTTCCGGTAAAATGACTTCTGTATTTTCAGGTAATATAAGTCCAACTACTGGTACTATCTCTCAAAAAAATTTACGATTAATTAATTCAAAAGAAAGTCGTTATTCTTTTATTTGGACAAAAGGATATATTAATAATTCAGATGGTATTAAAGCTATCATCTCTGGAAACAGTCTCAAAGTATCTGGGTTCTAATTATTGTTCAACTCAATATATGGTTATTTACCTAGAAAATTGAAATCAGGATTGGCGGATGGATTATATGCATTGGTATACAAATAATAAGAAAATCACTATACCCCTGATTATTTTAATCATTCTGTTTCTTTTACTCTACATGTCACTTTCTCAAATAAAAAAACAGCATGAACTTAATTCAAATACTGAATATGGCACTCAACAGCCCATGCAAAACACTGAAAACCTTCAGCGTACGACTAGAAAAAAAATAAGCACAGAAAAAGGTATCACCATAGTAACAGACAATATCTCCGTAATTGCTATAGATGATGCAACTATCTATAGTGTTTACACCTATGAACAGCAAGATACCTTTACTAATTATCTGGTTGTAGCTGATTTCTTGTCTAAGGATGGAGCTTTTGTGATTAAAAATTATAACAATCTAGACATAGATTACAAAGAATTCCCATTTTCTAGTGAATTGAAGGAATTGTTAAAAAAGCAAGCAGATATAACTATTCAGAATAATATTGAGACTATTCTAAACGTAAAATGAGCGTTAACATGCAGTTTCTTTACTTTGCTAGCAAATAGTGCAGTCTATTCTCCGATTTTTAAACTATTCAATAAGTTCAACAGAACTATCCCCATAGTGAAAAATCCAGGAATTTGCCAATAAAAAACTATTATATATGCTTAAAAGGCAACAACAGATACAAACAAATTTCAGTAACTTATGAAATCTATCTGTTGTTGTTATTTTTTTATACAATATCAAAGGAATAATAATTCCTAAAGGTGGTATGGCACAAGAAACTATTGCCAATATCATAAGCAATAGACTATCATCCCTTTTCATTTCTTTATGTGGTTCTGTTCCAGACTCTATCTTATTATCCTCAATACAGATAGGAGCATTACTATTATCTACGATGCGATTTCTGTTTCGTTCATCTTCCTTAAGCAACTCATCAATCGAAACATTATAGATTTCACTCAATAGCACTAAATTATCTAAGTCTGGATACCCTTTACCAGTTTCCCATTTTGAAATAGACTGACGGGTAATATTGAGTTGAGTTGCAACTTCCCCTTGAGATAATCCTATCCGTTTACGGTTCGATCTCAATTGATCCCCTAGTGACATATCATCAACCCCCTAACTAAAAATTAATTTTACTTTTCAAACCAATCCTCAATCTGATCAGCACTAATTCTATTGGACAGATTAATTAATGCTGGTCTTAACGTCTGAATCGTTTCTACTAACTCTTCCCCACCAAATTTTACGTAAAAAGATTTATTCGTCAGTTCTTCGGACAATTGATTGATTAATTCTCCAGTTTTTTGTTGATCTGCCAAGATATTTATTAGTTTTCCCACTAAATACCGGTCTTCAAAATTACTGTCCGCAAAAAAATCGTACTTATCGATTTCCCGCTTAACGATTTCAATCATATCATCTTTTTTTTCATAATTAAATTTGCCTGCGACATCCATATATTCGATGATACCGCTCGTAATAACGGTGACTGCCTCATCTTTCTTCTGTTTAGATAATTCATCGACAATCGGTAAATTTTTTATTTGATCACGTACCATTTTTTGAATTTCTTCTTTAATGACTTCTTGTTGCAGTTCATAAAAATAATCATCCATAAACTCCTCACATGGATAACCAACTTCATTTTCCCATGCAGGATTTTTAAACTCATCAGTATAAAATTCTTCTTTGATAGCTTTCACAATTTCTGGATGTTCTTCTACAATTCTGTTCTGCCCTTTTAACTGCAAGTAATCCGCAATATATTCTTCAATGTCTCCAAAGTAAAACCAGCCTACCGGTTTTCCACTAATACTAGACAACTGGTTAATGACACTTTCAGGGGCCAATGCATAACCTTGAACATAGGAACTGATTGTTGGTTTCTTTATCCCCAAGCGATTGCCTAACTCTGTAAAGGACAGATTCATACTCTCTTTGATTTCTTTGATTCGTTGTCCTACCTTCACTCTATCAGGTTGTAATAAACCAAACATCGTTTACTTCCTCCTCATCATTTTTATTTATTATATCACTCGTATAAAATTTCGTATATATTTTTTTAAGCCAATCGTATAAATTATCGTATACAAGAAGAAGGAGAGCTATTATGCCAATTAAAATCAATGATTTCACCTTACCAAAAGAAAAACTCGAAAAAGAATACCAAGTCGTCAATGTTACTCGGTGGCAAAAAGATGGAGAAATTCTAGGTTGGAGCTATGAATGTATCCTACCAAAACTGCGCTATGAGGAAATCAGTGTCAAAATCAAATCCGAACATCCTGTGATTACTATTGAAGAACTTAACCAACAAGGCTTAGCTATGGTTACATTTACCAATTTGGTGATTGCACCTTGGGGACGATCAAACGGTTAATTCGTCAGTTACGGCTTATCGGCAACGGCAGATGCGGCAACTTTGATTCCGAAAAAACAAAGCTCCATTGCACAAAACTAATTTTCCTATGGGTTTGTTGGGTGGTTAGGACGAAACGGCGGGGCAGCGCCATAGAGCCGCTTCTGTCCGTTAAGACCGCCCAATAAACACATAGGCTGGAAGGACTGCTTTGCAGGACTTCCCCTTAACTTGATTTATAGAACAACATCAGGCGACAACTGATGGTTCTTTGACAAATGAATACGTATCAAGGAGTGATGGTTTTGAAAGCTTATAATCAGAAAATCATTGAAACTCCCACGTACCTTGAAATTTATGATTATGAAGCAATCATTACTCCTAAACAAAAAGCAGACAAAAATGAAACCAACCCAAAACGAAAAAAAGAATTAGCCTGGCTTTATGAAGAAGAAAGTACGACTACTGATAAAAGAAAAAGCTATGATGACCTATCTGCTCAAGGGCAATACGACAGCTTAAAACGAAAACAAAAATACTATCAAAATATGCGCTTTGAAATTGCCCGACTCGTGGATATGAACTTTGACAATCAGACAAAATTTTTAACCCTCACTTTCAGAGAAAACGTTCAAGATATTGCCTATGCGAATAATGAATTTAAAAAATTTATCAAACGACTAAACTACGAACTATATCACACAAAAAAAGCAAACCTAAAATACCTTGCCACTTGGGAAAAACAAGAACGAGGTGCCATCCATTACCACATCATCCTATTTGATTTTCCTTTTCTCTCTGTCAATCGCCTTACTACCATCTGGGGACATGGATTTGTCAAAATCAACAAGATTGATGTGGATAGCATCGAAAATCGTGGGCGCTATATCAGTAAATACTTCGATAAGGACTTGGATTTGAAAGAGCATAAGAAAAAAGCGTTCTTCAAGTCGCGCAACCTCAAAGTACCTAGCGTCACAAAACAACTCGTGGATCGTCCTTTTGACCCCACAAACCAAGATGTACTTTATACCAATGAGTATCTTGTAAGGCGTCCGATATTTTACAGTGCGATAAATGAAGGTGGAAATTCTGAACAAGTGATGGATTTTCAAGAAAGCATTGTTCGCTATACAAAAATCAAAAAATGAATTTCGAAAGTAGGTAAAAATATGACTGTTAATGTACCGATTGAATTCAATCAAGAAATAATTGAAGAGCTTGTTCAATTAACGAAGCAAAGAATTGAGGAAGAAGAATCAAAACAATCAAAAGCAAAGGAGTTACCTCCCTACCCAACACGAAAACAATTAAAGCAACAACTAAAGATTGGTGATACTCGCCTCAATAATTGGATTGATCATGGGTTAAAAGTCATTCCTTTTGGTAAAGAAACTCGCTTTGATCGTGAAGATGTAAAACAATTTTTAGACAGTCTAAAAATCTAACCTTGACTTACTTGTTTTCGCTGACTATGATACCGATAAGAAAGGAGAACCCCTTCTCTTTGATATACTGGCGAGTGAATCAAGGGAGAAACTTATGATAAATAAATATAAAAAGAAAAATGGCACAATCGCCTATATGTTTAAAGCATATCTCGGTATTGATCCGGTTACAGGAAAAAAGAAATACACCACCAAGCGTGGTTTTAAATCACCACAAGAAGCCAAGAAAGCTTATAATCGCTTGATGGTACAAGTAGAAGAAAATGATGTGGTGACAAATTCACAACGCCTTTTTTCAGAATTGGCAGATGAGTGGTTTGAGCAATATAAAAATACGATTCGTGAAAGTACCTATGTCGCTCAAAAATTGGCTTACAAAAAGCATATCTTACCTCTTTTTGGCAATTTGAAAATCTCAAGAATTTCAATTCCTTATTGTCAAAAACAGGTAAATCACTGGTATAGCTATTACAAAAAATATTCCAACTTAATTGGTCTGACTTCATCTGTTTTCAAGTATGCTTTGAGTTTACGGCTCATCCGAAGTAATCCCATGGATGCTGTGATTCGTCCAAAGCGTAAGAAACGAATTGACGAGGAACGCTATTCTGCACCTTACTATGAAAAGGAAGAGCTATTGGAATTCCTTGAAATTGCCAAAAAATATCCAGATCCGATTTATCCAATTTTCCGGATTTTAGCTTTTACAGGATTACGTAAGGGTGAATTATTAGCCTTACGTTGGAAAGACATTGATTTCGAGAAAAGCACACTTTCTGTTAAACAAACGTTAGCCACATGTGATAAATGGGAAATCAAATTCCAAGTTCCCAAAACAGAAAAGAGCCTTCGAACAATCTCGATAGACTCTGAAACCTTACAAGTAATAAAACGATGGCAATTAAAGCAAAAAGAATATTTTTTTAAAATGGGAATTAAACCGGCAAAGAATGGTGAACAGCTCCTATTTGTATCAGAAGAAAATAAACCACTTTATTTAGACTATGTAAATCACAACTTGAAAATCATCATAAATGAGAATAACTTAAAACGTATCACACCTCATGGTTTTCGTCATACCCATTGCAGTCTGCTATTTGAATCCGGAGCTTCTCTTAAAGAAGTTCAATTTCGGTTAGGACATACAGATATTAAAACGACTACGGATATCTACACCCATGTCACAAAAAAACAGACGGAAGAAACGGCAAATCGTTTTGCGGATTTCATGAGTTTCACAGAGGAACAACAAGGAAGTTTGCAGAAGGTCAAAAGTATGGTCAAAAGCGAAAAAAGCAGACTATCCCTATCAGATAGTCTGCTAAACGTTGGTATATCAGCGTTTTTCTTATTCTGCAGCGTTTGCGTCTTTGAGACCGTATTTTTTGTTGAAACGGTCCACACGTCCGTCGGCTTGCGTGAATTTTTGACGACCAGTGTAAAATGGATGTGAGTCAGAGGTAACTTCGACCCGGATTAATGGGTATGTGTTGCCATCTTCCCATTCAACTGTTTCTTGTGAAGTTTTAGTAGAACCTGACAAGAATTTGAAACCTGTAGTTGAGTCCATGAATACAACTGGATGGTAATCTGGATGGATTTCTGTTTTCATTTACTTTCGCTCCTTTGCCCTGGTTCATTTGCTGCGCCAGAGTTATTTGTCTAATTTACAACAAGAATATACTATCATGTTTTATCTAGAGATGCAATTATCTTTTTATATTTCTTCGTGGTGTCTTTTTACCAAAAGAAACTTCTTTAAAAGCGCCAAAAAGCGCGGTATTATTTTTGGTTTTCTTTAAAAACTGCACAAACTGGTCGGTATACTCTAAAGAGTCGCCTAACATATTGTTCCGTAATTTCCATGTTTCTTCTAATTGTTCAGGTTTCATTAATAATTCTTCTTTACGTGTACCTGATTTTTTAATATCAATAGCTGGGAAAATACGACGCTCTGCTAGTTCTCGTGAAAGGTGCAATTCCATGTTCCCGGTTCCTTTGAACTCTTCGTAAATGACATCGTCCATTCTACTGCCTGTATCAACTAAAGCAGTAGCTAAAATAGTTAAGCTGCCGCCTTCTTCGATATTACGAGCCGCACCAAAAAATTTCTTTGGTTTATACAAAGCAGCAGGATCAATCCCCCCACTTAATGTCCGTCCGCTTGGCGGTACTACTAAGTTATAGGCTCGTGCTAAACGGGTAATGGAGTCCATCAAAATAACGACATCTCGTTTGTCTTCTACTAAACGCATGGCACGCTCTAAGACAAGTTCAGAAACGCGGGTGTGATTTTGCGGTTGCAAATCAAAAGTCGAAGACACCACATCTCCTTTAACACTACGTTCTAAATCCGTTACTTCTTCTGGGCGTTCATCAATTAGTAAAACAATTAATTCAACATCTGGATAATTATCGGTGATTCCATTTGCGATTTCTTTTAAAATGCTCGTTTTACCCGCTTTTGGTGGAGCGACAATCAATCCCCGTTGGCCAAAACCAACTGGGGCAAAAATATCAATCATCCGTGTTGCCAAACGGCCAGATTTGGTTTCCAATCGAATTTGACGATCAGGATAAAGTGGGGTTAAGGCAGGAAAATGCGGACGTTCTTTCGCTTCTTCAGGATCTTTTCCATTTACACTTTCAACATGCATCAAACCATAATAACGTTCGGATTCCTTAGGTGGTCTGGCCTTACCCGCAACTTTGTCACCGTTGCGTAGACCAAATCGGCGAATTTGCGATGAAGAAATGTAGATATCTTCGGCACTGGGACCATAATTAATGGGACGTAAAAAACCGTAACCGTCTTGACCGACAATATCCAAAACGCCTTCCATATAAAAGAAACCTTGCTTTTCAGCTTGAGCCCGAATGACCGCCAATGATAACTCTTTTTTGTTCATTTGGCTGTAATAAGGAATTTTGAATTGTTTGGCGTACTGATAAATGTCTTTTAGCGTGCTGTTTTCCAGCTCCGCCATTGTTAAATAATCTTTTTTCATGCTTGATCCTCGCGATCTGTTTCTATCATTTTAACATCCGCACCTAGAGCTGTTAGTTTTTCAACGATATGGTCATAACCGCGTAAAATATATTCAACATTCATAATGGTGGTCGTGCCTTCTGCCATTAAACCGGCAATTACAAGACAGGCTCCCGCTCGTAAATCAGAAGCGATAACTTCAGCTCCATGTAATTGTTTTGGCCCATTTAAAATCATCATATTGCCTTCTATTTGAGCATCTGCGCCCATGCGCACAAGTTCTGGAATATGATTGATTCGCTTGGAATAAATCGTATCGATAATTTCAGAAGTTCCGTTAGCTTTAATAAGTAGTGGTGTAATGGGTTGTTGCAAATCTGTTGCAAAACCAGGATAAGGGTAAGTTTTGATGTGGACAGGATTTAATTTTTCAACTGGAAAGACTTCAATGGTGTCTTCACTAATTTCCATTGGAACACCTAATTCTTCTAATTTGGCAATGTAACTTTCTAAATGTTCATAGATTACATTATGAACTTTAATTCCATCGCCACAAGCTGCTGCTAGAGCTAAATAAGTCCCCGCTTCAATTCGGTCTGGGATAATCGCATGACGACACCCATGCAATTCATCGACACCCTCAATTCTAATTTCATTAGTGCCCGCTCCCCGAATTTTTGCCCCCATATTATTTAGCAAGGTGGCGACATCAATTATTTCGGGCTCTCGTGCCGCATTTTCAATAATCGTGCGTCCTTTGGCTTTCACTGCAGCTAACATGACATTAATGGTTGCACCAATAGAAACCACATCCATAAAGATGCGCTCGCCTTTTAACTCTTTATTTTCTGTCCGCAAATACATCGCACCGTGCTCATTGTTGACAGATGCCCCTAAAGCTTCAAAGCCTTTAACGTGCAAGTCAATGGGACGCGGACCCAAATAACAGCCTCCTGGTAATCCTACGACTGCTTCACCAAATTTTCCTAGCAAAGCGCCCATAAAATAATAAGACGCGCGTAAGCTATTGATTTTGCCACTTGGCATTGGAATAGAGACAATTTCAGTTGGATCAATCGTCATTGTATTATTTTCAAATTGGACCTTCACGCCCATGATTTCTAAAATTTCCATTAACGAATGCACATCGTTAATATCAGGAACACCTTCTAAAACGACAGGTGAGTCTGCTAAAATTGCAGCCGGAATGAGTGCGACTGCGCTATTTTTGGCGCCACTAATTGTTACTTCACCTTGAAGTTTACGGCCACCATTAATGATGATTTTTTTCATAAAAGCCACCTATTCTTATTTTATTCACACTCGCTAATTTTAACACAGACGCTCTCTTTGCAAAAGAGCGGAGCTATTTAGCTTAAAAAGATTTATAAGAAAAAAGACACGCGAGTTTTTCATATCTTTTCCAAAATAGATCTTGGCTATCGATACAAAAAAACGAACGTGTCTTTTACTTTCTTACAATTTATTTACTTTCAATTGTGCCAATAACAGCATTTGCATTAACCTTTTGCAATGCTATATCAAGCTGAGCTAACTCATTGCTATTGGTACAAACTACCATAATATCGCTATCTTTACCACTAGCTTTTACTTTAGCTAAATCCATTTTAGCTAACATTTGGCCACGACCTACTTTTTGCCCTTCTGTTACAAAAACAGTGAATGGTTCACCCTTTAGACTGACAGTATCAATTCCCATGTGTACTAGGATTTCCAAGCCATTATCTGCTTTAATTCCAATTGCATGTTTAGTTGGGAAAACGCTAGTAATCGTACCAGATACTGGTGTAAAAACAGCATCATCACTTGGGGTTACTGCAAATCCTTCACCCATCATTTTTTGTGAGAAGACATCATCACTTACTGTTGTAATGTCTTTTACTATACCATTACTAATCGCAAAAACATCTTGTTTTTTGGTCATAGCTTTTGCGACTGGTACTTCTTTTTTCGCAGTTGTATTAGAAACACCACCTTGATGTAAACGGGTCATTTCATCTGCGACAAATTGTACTTCTGTCCCAACGATAACTTGAATATTTTTATCATCGATTACTTTGACCCCAGGCATACCAGTACGCTTAATTTTTCCTTGATCCACTGTACCAGTATCTTTTACCTGTAAACGCAAACGCGTCGTACAATTATCAATCGAAGTAACATTCGCTGCACCGCCCAAAGCATTGTATATTTGGTTTGCAATTGCGGCAAACTTATCGTCTCCAGCAGCAACAAATTGATCAATATCTTCTGTCGCTTCTTCTTCATCTTCTTCACGACCAGGTGTCATCAAGTTAAATTTCTTAATCACAAACATAAATGTTACATAATATACAACTGCCATAATTAAACCTAAGACAATTAACATATACGGTTTATTAGCAATTGGAACGCGTAAACTCAAGAAAAAGTCAATGAACCCTGCACTAAAATTAAAGCCTGCTGTCCAATGAAAAGTTGCTGCGATAAACATTGAGATACCAGTTAAAGCCGCATGAACCACATATAAAGGCCATGCCACAAACATAAATGAAAATTCTAGGGGTTCTGTCACACCTGTAAAAAATGATGCAAAAGCGGCAGCAACCATTAATGATGCAGTGACTTTTTTCTTTTCAGGTTTGGCACATTGATAAATTGCCAATGCACCAGCAGGTAAACCAAACATCATAACTGGGAAGAATCCAGCTTGATACATCCCCGTAATACCTTTTGTTCCTTCACTTGCCCAGAATTTACCAATATCATCAATTCCCGCCAAGTTAAACCAAAATACGTTGTTTAACGCATGGTGTAACCCAGTTGGAATTAATAAACGGTTAAAGAACCCATAAAGACCTGCCCCAACTGGTCCCATGCTTGAAATCATTTCGCCAAAAGCTACTAATGCGTTATAAACAGGTGGCCAAATAAAAATTAATAATGCCGAAATAATTGCCATTAAACCGGCAGTCACAATTGGAACTGCTCGTTTACCACTGAAAAAAGATAACGCCATTGGCAATTTCACGCCACTAAAACGGTTATACATCGCTGCAGCTACTAAACCAGCTAAAATCCCGATAAATACATTTTTATTATTAATTGCACCAAAAGCTACGTTGACTTTTTCAATGTCTACTTTGGTAAATAGCGCAACTGCTTGACTATTTACCAATGTCATCGGTGTTAAAAAGGCTACCAAACCAGCTAATGCCGCAGCGCCATCTTTATCTTTTGACATACCATAAGCTAAGCCAACGGCAAATAAAATACCTAGATTATCTAGAATTGTGCCCCCTGCTTTAATTAAAAAGGCAGCCAAAATATTATTTCCACCCCAACCGCTCGGATCAATCCAATAACCAATTCCCATAAAAAGTGCTGCTACTGGTAAGGTTGCGACCGGCAACATTAAAGAGCGACCAATTCGTTGTAAATATGCTTTCATTTCTAATTCCCCTCTTCTTTTTGGGCTACGCGCTTCAATCTTTCAATATGAATTGCAATATAGCCTAATTCTTCACTGGAAGTCGCCAATTGATACTGTTTAATCAGCATGACTCGAACTTTTTTGGCAATTTCATAACTTTCCGGGTACTTTTCTCGTACCATTTCGACAATTTCATCGTCTAAAACCGCATATTGCTGTTTTTGATAACGTTGCAATAACAAACGCAAATGATTAGCCAAACGTGAGTAGTTCAGTGCCATAGCTTCTGCATATAAATCAATTTGCAACTCTTTGGCAATTAAATTCATAATTTCTGAAACAATTGTGACTTCTCGAATGCTACGATGGTTATTCCGCTCGCCATTACGCGCACTGTGTAAATGGATAGCAATATACCCTGCCTCATCATAACTATAAGGAATTTTAAGCTCACTATTTAAATAATCTACTGCCCATTGTGCAATCCCAAATTCTTCTTTGTGGAGTACTTCAATTTCTTTTAGCAATTTATTGCGTACAATAATGCCGTTACTTATATTTTCTGCACTAAATGCCAAATGATCTGTTAAAGCAATTAAAACGTGTTCATTTAATTTTTCCATTAAAACCATTTCTGCATGATTGACGATGTGCTCTGCAGCAAATAAAAATTTCTCGTCAATTTGATTTAGCAGATTTTGCAATTTCATCTGGGAGTCTGGCTCCATGACAAACATCCGCTCGACTTCTTTTGCAAAAATGAGATCATTCCTTTTTTTGTTAAAGCCAATTCCTTTACCAATTGCAACTTTTTCCTGACCGTCGTCATCGATTAAGACTGCATTTTGATTCAATAATTTTTTAACTTTCATGGTTCACCTCTGCAGATTTTAGAAAGTATTTTGCAACCAAAGAAATAAAATAGACGTGAAAAAACCAACTTCAACCAATCGCTTGAAGTGAGTCTTTCCACGCCTAGTATTATCTAGTCACATGAAATAATATTATTTACATTCGTCATTATAAAGAAAACGTTCGCAAAGGTCAATACCAATTTTTAAAAAAATTCGCAATTCTTAAAAAAATAAATGAAGCAGCTGATAAAAACAACTATTACAATTCCATAAATGTTATTATTTTCTTGTATTTTTTTAAACACTCTAAGGATAATAGAGCAGTTAAATAAACTGTTTTTGCGTCACTTGGCGATGAATTTGATAGACAGCACCAATCATACCGGCATCATTTTGTAATTTAGCCGGACGTACAGCTGCGATTGTTTGATCTTTTAAATAATGAATTGACTCATGTCGGTTCATTACTTCACTTAGTCTCGTTTGGAAGCGTTCATTAAACTCCTTATTGGAGCTGATGCCACCGCCAAATAAAATCACTTCCGGATCAAAGCAGCTGATTAAATTTAGCATCCCGACTGCTAAATCAGTTAAAAACTGATCGACAATTTTTAGTGCCAGTGTTTCGCCTGCCGCTTCTTTGGCAAAGATTTTTCGTGCATCCCAGATATCTATAGCATTCTTATCGGCTGCTTTTTGCGCTAAATTATATTGATAACAAAGCCCACCAACTGTTGCTGCACGCTTATTCCATGACACCTCTTCAATATCGCCGCTCTTTGGTAGTGTATCTATAATACTCCAGCCAAATTCACCAGCCATGCCATGGGCTCCGCGGTATACTTCTCCATTAATAACAATACCGCCACCAATACCTGTACCCAATACAATACACAAATAATTATCCAAACCAATAGCATTGCCGATCCAACGTTCTGCGATTGCTGCAGCATTCGCATCATTTTCAATTGAAACCGCAAGACCGGTACGTCGTTCTAACTCAACTTTGATATTGGCACCATAAAAAGGTTTTATCGCACCGGCAGTCTGCATATAGCCATCTTTTTGAATAATACCTGGTGCACTAATTCCAATGCCATCAATTTTTTTATAGTGTTCTTGCGCGTTTTCCACAATTGCTACTAATTCATCTAAGAACTCGGCTAAATCATAATTTGTCGGAATTGCAGCTTTTTCTAGAATATTTCCTGTTTCATCTAACACACCGTATTTCACGGTTGTTCCACCAATATCAAACCCTACGTACATATTCTCAACTTCCCTCTTTCATATTCTCGTATTGACTAAAAACTTTTAGGAGTAATTTTGCATTAATAAAAAATACTGACCCAAATCCAATAAAGAGCCAAGCAAATAGTAACTTGGGTAAATATACCGGCAATAAAAACAGCCCGCCCACCGTTACAAAAAATAAAATAATACTGATTGGTAAATGTTTTAACGATAAAATCATAGCGTTTGTAATAGTTGCGGCCAATGTATTTTCAAAACGGGCAATTAGTGGAAAAAGATACAAACTCAGCAAAATAATAAATGTAAGCCCCACCATGACCATATAATAAGCAACTTTATTTCCCACAATGAGATAACGGAAATACGGTAAAGCAAAAAGCATACCACCAACTATCGCGATTATCAGTAGCCACATTTTGGTAGCTGGAGGAAAATTTTGTTTGAATTGGTGCCAGTACGTTTTATATAAAACACCTTCTTTATGTTCGGTTAATTTATAAGCAGTCCCATATGCTGCGCTGATTGCAGCACCGATAGTAAAAAGCGGCAAACAGGAAATAATAAAAATAACATTCAATAACAATACTTGATAGAGCCGCTCCATCCCGCCATAGATTAGGCCATCGGTACTAAATATTTTTTGCATGATACTTCCTCCTTGTTTTTGTCACAGATTACTTGGTTACTTGTTCTATGTATAGAAGAAGCAAAACTGCTTCTCCTAGAAAAATTACATGTCTAATTTTTTCTTATTTTCTTCAATTTTATCGTTACGAACTTTATTTACATCATTAATCTTATTATCTTTTTGGAAATCTTCGTATTTATTTAACAAACCGTCTAGTTCTTTGTCATCTTTTGCCCGCAACATACCTACAAGAGTTGTGCTCCAATTTGTTTGGATTGCACTTAAAGCTCGCGCTTCTTGACTACCCGCATCAGGGCCAATATTTTCTGTTAAAAATTGTGAAGTTAATTTCCCTTCACCCCATTGTTGCATTTGTTTCACTGCATCGACGTATGAATCATCATTCATTGCTTTAAAGCGGTCATGACCAAATTGAATGAACTCACCCATGCGGTACTCCAATTGCCATTTTTCAGGATCATCTTGTTGAATTTTACGTGCTTCATCGGTCCATTTTACTTTATCGCCTTCTTTAGTATAGGTTTGTCCTTCAATACCAAAGTTTGTTAACATTTCACCTTCATCACTTAAAAGATAAGTGAACACTTGCATTGCTTTAGCAGGATCTTTGCAGTTTTTACCAATGTAGTTAATCATCCAACCAGAAATACCAGCTTGTGTTAATGTTGCTTTATTACCTTGGGTACTTTGAATGCCGTCAATTGCAATATATTCGCTGTCTGGATTTGCAGCTTTAAAGGTTTGTAATGGAATCCCTTGGTTTACAAATGAGCCAATCATAACAGCACCATATTTACCAGTTTGTAATTTTTCTTTGAATTTATCGCCATCATCTGTGAAAGTATCATCAGAAATATTGCCGTCTTGGTGAACTTGACGGAAAGCCTTCACCCATTTAATATAATCAGAATCTAAATTACGGTCATAGTATTTGCCATCTTTTGTATAAGGGACACCTAGCATATCTTGTACAACGCTATCCATAGAGCCATTTGAAGAACCATCTTTAGCAAAATCATTAAACCCAAATGGAATTAAATCTGGAAATTGTGCTTTAATCTTCTTCATACCGGCCACAAAGCCTTCTGGTGTTGTGAAGTCGGGTTTTCCAATTGCTTCATAGACATCTTTTCTAATAATAAATGCATCTCGGGCAAAAATATCCCCACTATCAAAGTCTTGTTGCGTATTGGAATAATCTGGATAGCCATAAGATTTTCCATCGGACAATTTATACCAATTTAATGTTTCTTGACGGGCTACTTTATTAAAATATGGATCATATTTTTTCGCTAAATCTTGTAATGGTAATGCCCAAGAATTTGCTTTACGTGCTACTTGTGAGTTGGAGTCAAAGATAGTCACAATGTCTGGCATATCTCCGCCAGCAAAATACGTATTTAATTTGGTGTCATCACCAGTAATGAATTTGATATCGACATTTAAATCTTCTTTGACTTTTTTAGTTACCATATCTTTACCAAATTCTGTATTCCACCAATCAGCGTTTACGTACCAAGTTAATTTGGTCGCTTCTTTTTTGGTATCTAATTTCCAGGCTGGTGTATTTTCATCTGGTTTATATCGGTCTTCAATGGAGGGGAGATCCACCTTTTTTTCTGCTGTTGATTCATCTTTTTTACTACCACAGGCTCCTAATGCTAAGACTGCGCTTGCCAGTGCCAAAGTCCCTACGATTTTTTTGCTTGAAAACTTAAACATTTATTACTCCTCCTATTCTTTTACTGCCCCAAGCATCATGCCTGAGATAAAATGTTTTTGTAGCAATGGATAAATAATTAAAATCGGAACGGTCGTGACTACGATAGTTGCCAATTGTACCCCCTTAGATGTTGTGCTAATTTCGACCGCCGCATTTAAGCCTTGTTGGGATGCTGCTTGTGATTGCGTAATAATTTCGTATAATTTCATTTGCAAAGGATATAATGCTTTATCCGTTACGTATAATTTAGCTGTCATAAAGTCATTCCACTGCCAAACCCCGTGAAAAAGGGCAATTGTTGCTAATGCAGGTTTAGATAAAGGCACAAAGATTTTCAAAAATACGCCCCAATCACTTGCTCCATCAATCTTAGCTGACTCTTCCAAAGATGTTGGTACATCTCTAAAAAAGTTCATCAAGATAATAACATCGTAATAAGAAAGTAGGGCTGGGATAATGTAGACCCAAAAAGTATTTAATAGCCCTAAAGATTTAATCAATAAGTATGTTGGAATCATCCCACCAGAAAAGAACATGGTGATAATTCCCATCGTGGAATACAATCCCCGACCTTTTAAATTTCTTTTTGATAAAGCATAAGCCATAATGGCACAAAATGCGGTATGCGCTAAAACACCAATTACTGTCTTTCCCACTGAAATAATTAATGCTTGCCAAATGGAAGCATCGCCTAAAACCTTGCGATAATTATCAAATGAGATTTCTGAAGGCCAGAAAACGAAATCCCCCTTTGCCAATGCATCACTTGAGGCAAAAGATGACGCTACGATATTCCAAACCGGCACGATAATAATGATTGTAAAAACGAGTAGGAGTAAAACATTAACAAAGTTGAAGATTTTACTGTCTTTATCTTGTACAACGTTACTTTTGGGTTTAGCGAGTGACAAACTTCTTTTTTCCATTACGTTTCCTCCTTTTACAAGACCGATTGATTATCGTTTAATTTTTTCGTAACAATATTGGTTGCAGCTAACAAAATAACTGAAATAATTGAGATTCCAAGCCCCACGGCTGTTGCATAAGAAAAGTCTCCTTGCATTAAACCAACACGATAAACGTAAGAATTAATGACTTCTGCTTTAGGCTGATTTTGAGAATTCATCAAAACTAAAGTTTGATCTAAATTCGAATTGAATAAACCGCTTACACTTAAGATTAAATTTAACGAAATGATATTGCGAATCATGGGAATCGTAATACTCCAAATTTGACGTAGTCGTGAAGCACCATCCATTTTGGCAGCCTCATAATACGTTGGATCAATACGCGCCATCGTGGCCAAATATAAAATTGTTCCCCATCCAGCTTCTTTCCAAACATCTGATAAAGAAGCAATCCACCAATATTTACCAACGTCTAGCATGTGATTTTGCTTCGTCTGGATACCGATGAAGTTTAACAACTCATTAATCATCCCGTTTGAAGAAAACCAGGTAATAATCATCCCACCTAAAATAATCCATGATAAAAAGTGTGGTAGATAAGAAATTGTTTGAATCACCCGCTTAAAGACACTGTCTCGTAATTCGTAAATCATCACGGCGATAATAATCGGTAAGACAAATCCAAAGGCTAGTTTCAATGCGCTAATGCCCAATGTATTCACAACCGATTGCCAAAAGTACTTATCTTCCATAATGATTTTGAAGTTTTCAAATCCCACCCACTGCGCACTGTCAATGGTGTCAATTACGGTGTAATTTTTAAAGGCAATCACTAAGCCGTAAATAGGAATAAAACTAAAAATAATCATATAAACAATCCCAGGAATTGCCATCGACTGTAATTGCCATTGGTGTCCAAAATCTCGCCACCATTTTTTAAAACGTGCCCCTAGGGTTGGTTTGGCTTTTGCTTCCAACATATTTTCCTCCTAATTTCTAATCTTATTTTTGCAACTCGACTGCTGTTGTCGTTTCACCACGGATTAAACGACAATCTAAAATTTTATTCTCGCCAGCTTTATCACCGGCAATTAAAGCCAAAAGCTCTATCACTGCTTCTTTTCCTTGTGTTCTAATCGGGTTTTGAACAGTAGTTACTCGCGGCTTGAAATAGCGTAATAACTCGATATCATCAAAACCAATTACACTAAAATCAGTAGGAACTTGCAGATTGTTTGCTTCCACAGCTTTAATGACACCAATTGCACTTAAATCATTACCGGCAATCCATGCTGTCGGCCAGTCCTTTTTGTCGGTTGTCTTTAAATAGTGATCGATATTTTCAAAACTCGCTTTTTCTTCAAATAATCCAGGGATAATCCAAGTATCATTTACAGTTAGCTCGGCGGCGCGCATCGCTTGAACATAACCTAAGTAACGCTCATCACTGTCATAAACGCCAGGATGTCCCGGCAAAAAACCGATTTTTTGATGTCCTTTTGCAATCAACTCTTTTGTAGCGAGTCTTCCTGCTTTACGAGAAGCAAAAACAATACTGCTGATACTACGATCATTGATTTGTCGATCCATAAATACAGCATTAATTCTTTCTGATTGAATTGTACTGAGCGCCTCATCATCAATTAAATCTTCAAAACCGATAAAACCATCCACCATATTCCCTAATAGATGTGAAGTTAAAACTTGTTTATCAGAAGAGATAATGACATTCACCCCGTAGTGATGTTTTTCTGCTTCTTTTACAATTGCTTCTATTAAAGTGCTAAAGTAAGGACCAATAATGGTATGCGTATAAAAACCAATCATTTTTGTGCGCTTTGCTTTCAAATTTTTCCCCATCAAATTGGGGGTATAATGAAGTTTTTTTGCTGCTGCAATAACTTTTTCTTTTGTCTTTGGTTTCACCACGTCAACGTCGTTTAACGCTTTTGAAACAGTTGCAATAGAAACGTTAGCTTCTTTTGCGACTTCCCGAATTGTGACCCTCTCTTTCATAACTCCTCCCAAATAAAAACGTTTTTATTTTATTTAAATAAAAAAGAATGTGTTACTTTTTACATTCATATCATAAATAAAAACGTTTTCAAAAACAATAGTTTACAGTCGAGTTGGTTTTCGTTTCAACTTTTGGAAAAAAATGTCAAAATGGTACCTGTTGTACCACTGATAGGTTTAAAGTTATGAAATAAATCTTAGACAAAGCGTTACTTTTAAAACAGATTTAAAGCAGTTGCAACTGTACCTTGTCCACAATTTCAGTTGCACTAGTGGCTAAAAACAGCTGAATTTCACCTGGATCTGAATATCTTTTTAAGTTTTCATGAACGTAAGCAAAATCTTTAGGTGAAAGAACAAATGAAATTGTTTTTGACTCTCCTGCTTCAAGATAGACTTGTTTCCACTTTAATAATTCGATTTTAGGACGAATCATTTCAGTCACTTCATCTTGAAAATAAACTTGTGGCAAGGCAAAACCAGGAATTTGCGAGTCATTGCCAACGGTAAAACGAAGTGTTGCTTTTTCTCCTTTTGCAAGACTACTTTGTGATAAAGAAAAATCGCTAAAGGTAAAACGACTATAAGATAAACCATGACCAAAAGCATATAACGGTCCATTTTCCTCATCCAAGTAGCGCGAAATATATTTCTCTTGACCATTGTCTTTAGTTTTGGGACGTCCTGTCGACATCTCCTGATAAGAATATGGTAGTTGACCGACACTGCGGGGAAAACTCATTGGTAAATGCCCACTGAAGTTTTCCTCTCCGCTTAATAGCGCAGCTAATGCAGAACCCATCTCACTGCCTAAAAACCAGCCTGAAATAATTGCTGCTGTTTTTGCTGCTTCTTGTGTTAAAACAAGTGGTCGTCCACTAAATGTAATTAAAATCGTAGCCGGATTATTTTGGGCGGCCACAGCCACTAATTTTTGTTCAACCCCAGACAATTCCAAATTTGCACGACTAGCCGCTTCTCCAGCCTCATCACTGGTTTCACCAACAGCTAAAAGTACTTTATCAGCTTCTTTTACAGCCGTTATAACTGTTTGCCAATCTTTTTGATTATCGTCAATTTCCATCACTACAATTTGAGGAAATTTAGCTGTCAGTCCGTCTGCAAGACTGACAGCTTTTTGTCTATCCCCAATCCATGACCAAGCTCCCAAAACATCTTGGGTCGTTCCCTTGGTCCCAATTAATAAAATTTTCTCTGATTTTTTAAGAGGTAAGGCTCCTTCATTTTTTAAAAGAACTGCCGAACGAAGAGCTGCTTTATAGGCTAATTTTCTTAATTTGGTTTTATCAACCTGCGTTTTTAAACCACGATACGGATTTTCAAACAAGCCTAAATCATTTTTTAAATTTAATACCCGTAATACAGCTTCATCTAGTTGTTCTGTAAGATTTTCAGCGAGAATGATTTCAGCTAGCTCTTGCAAGTAGCAATCGGTCATCATATCAATATCAATCCCCGCTGTGAAAGCTTTGTAACTTGCTTGATGGGGGTTTTCAGCTACACGATGCTGCATTAATTCCCCAATTGCTGCCCAGTCTGAAATAAGAACCCCTTTAAAACCTAATTCATGCCGCAAAACATTTTGAATGAGCTTTTTATTGGCAGTAACAGGAATGCCTTTGAAACTATTAAAAGACGTCATCACCATTTTGACGCCACTAGCTATCGCACCTTCAAAAGCAGGTAAATAATTTTGATACATTTCAACATCCGAGATATCCACAGTATTGTAATCGCGACCGCCTTCAGCGGATCCATAACCAATAAAATGTTTCACACAAGCGGCAATATGATTTTCTTCAGTAGCAAGATTATCCCCTTGATAGCCCCGAACATAACTTTCTGTTAGCACTTTAGAAAGTCTAGGGTCTTCTCCATTACTTTCTAAAACTCGGCCCCAACGCGGATCTTTAACATAATCTGCCATAGGTGAAAAAGTTACGTGAACCCCTTCTGTCGCTGCTTCAGCACCTGTAGCAGCAGCTACTTTTTCAATCATAGCCGCATCAAAACTAGCTGCTAAAGCCAGTGGAATCGGAAAGATTGTTTCATAGCCATGAATAACATCTGCCATAAAAATTAACGGAATCTTATGACGACTATTTGCCAAATAATCTCTTTGAATTTTTTTGACCTCATCGCTACGGTGGGTCCCTAAAACAGAGCCAATCTGATAAAGCTGCTCGTTATTCATTGACCACTGTGACATTGGACCCGTGATTTCTCCTGGATTACCAAAAAAATCAGGTGTGACTTGAACCAACTGTCCCACTTTTTCTGCCAAAGTTAAATCAGCTAAAATTGCTTTAAGCTTTGTTTTTTCCATACTTGCTCCTCTTAAACTAGTTTTCTTGAATCAGCTTTTGATACCAAGCAAAAGAATCTTTTTTCAAACGCTTCAAAGTCCCATTTCCTACATTGTCTTTGTCAACATAAATAAAACCATAACGTTTTTCCATTTCACCTGAACCAAAGCTGACTAAATCAATTACCCCCCAAGGCGTATACCCCATTAAATCTACTCCATCCACATTTACTGCCAATTCCATTTGATCGATGTGTTTTTGTAAATAATCAATGCGATAAGGATCATGAATCTTCCCATCTTCTAATTTATCGTACGCACCAAAGCCATTTTCCACAATAAAAAGTGGCAGATTATACCGTTCATAAACGATATTTAATGTGTAGCGTAAACCGACAGGATCAATTTGCCAACCCCAATCACTTGCTGAAACATATGGATTTAAAACCACTTTAGCTTCTGGAAATTCTGTAATTTCATCGCCTGCTACGTCTGGTAGCGTGGTAACTGCACCTGACATATAATAGCTAAAGCCAATATAGTCAACGGTCCCTTCTTTTAACGCTTGCCGTTCTTCTTGTGTGATTTCAATCTCATACCCCTTTTGTTCCCAATATTTTTGGGCATAAGCTGGAATAATCCCCCGAGCATGAATATCCGAATAAAAGAAACGACGATCCATCACTTTCACTGAAGCCATTAAATCACTTGGATTACATGAGTAAGGATAAATGGGTACATAAGCCATCATGCAGCCAATTTGAAAATCAGGATTAATTTCATGGCCCAACTTGACAACTTTAGCGCTGGCAATTAGTTCATTTAAGCCAGCTTGAAATGTTAAGGCTTCTTTATTGTCCCCTTCTTCGAATAATAAAGCTGAATTAGTCCATGTATGTAGCGTATGTTGGCCATCTGCTTGATTGTTGATTTCATTAAAGGTCATCCAATACTTCACTTTGTCTTTGTAACGTGTCATGACGGTTTTAGCATAGTGAACAAAAAAATCAATGAGCTTTTTATTCGTAAAACCACCGTATTTTTCGTATAAGTGATACGGAATTTCAAAATGCGATAGTGTGATTACCGGTTCAATATTATTTTTTAACAGTTCATCAAATAAATCATCGTAAAATTGTAGCCCTGCTTCATTTGGTTTTTCTTCATCCCCATTTGGAAAAATCCGCGTCCAGTTAATGGATGTACGAAACGCCTTTAAACCTAACTCTTTGAATAGCGCAATATCTTCTTTATAGTGATGATAAAAATCAATCGCTTCATGGTTAGGATAATTTTTTCCTTCAATAATTCCTTTTGTAATTTCTCGCGCTACGCCGTTTGCACCAGCTGTCATAACATCAGCAGTACTAACACCTTTTTTATCAACATTCCAAGCACCTTCAACTTGATGGGCAGCGACTGCTCCACCCCATAAAAAATCTTTTGGAAATTTATTTGCCATTTTTTGTCACCTCATTTTCTTAATTACGTTTAGTATAATTGGCAGCGTTTTATTCCTCAATAAACTTTAGGAACTCTGGCATCAGAATCAGTAAAAAGAAAAAAACACCATCCTGGTACCGCTTGTACCACATGGTGTTTTTGGTAACTTATTTTTGATGTAATTCATCCTCTTGCCTTTGTAAACGTTCTGCCAACTGCTCAATCAAGAAGATACAAGGGATCTGGCTCGTTAAATCTTCATGTTTTTTTACTCGCCTTACATCGACATGATAATCCAAAACATAATCTGACATCCGCCCCAGAGTAGAGTTGATATCCGAAGTAATAGCAATTGTTAAAAAATCATCTTTATTGCGAAAACCATTGGCCACTTCTACGACTTCATTTGTCATTCCTGAAACAGATAGTGTTACTAAAATATTATCACTGGTATTTTGTAATTTGGACATAATAGGATAAGTAGGGTCAATTAAAGGATAGCTATTATATCCAATGGATGCAAAGCGTCGTGCAGCATATTCACAAATTGATCCAGAAGCACCAATTCCAAAAAAGATAATATTTTCACAGTATTGGATTTTCTCTACGATTTGATTTAACTTACTTTGGATATCTCGTGGAAAACGTTCACGACTTAAAATAGTCAATGCCTCTTCAAAGCCTTCACTTTTAGCTGCTTGCACACTAAATTGGCTACGAAATTCGGTAAAACTCTCATAGCCTAGTTTTCGAATTAACCGCATAACAGAAGACGCTGAAGTATGGGATTCCTGTGCAATATCTCGGACTCGCATATAAGGAATTTTATCAGCATTGCTACTCATATAATGGTAAATTGCCTGATCTGTATCAGATAGTACGTTAAAATCAATGTTGCCAAAAAAACTCATCTTTTATCCTCCTAGAGCGGCCGACTTTTTGAGCACGCTTTCTTGACTATTCTACCTAAAAAAAGAAAAATCACCAATAGAAAAAAGATTACCGCTAAAATTACTCAGCTTATTTCTCAGAAAAGCTAGTGGATAAATCACTGGCTTATAAAGAAGTTGTAAGTATAAATTACATTATTTTGGTTAAAATAAAATTTTCTACTCCACCAAAGAGCACAACAGCCTTAGCAGATTGTGCTCTTTAGGAGTAATTATAATTAACTTGCAAACTGACTATTATAAAGATTGACGTAAAAATCGCCTTTTTTCATTAGACTAGCGTGACTACCTTGCTCGATAATAGCACCATCTTTCATCACCAAAATCAAATCTGCATTTTTGATAGTTGATAGGCGGTGGGCAATCACAAAACTCGTACGCTCAGCCGTTAAACGGTCCATTGCCTGTTGAATCATTTCTTCGGTACGGGTATCGACGCTTGAAGTTGCCTCGTCCAAAATCAACAGTTGCGGATTGGCAAGAATTGCGCGCGCAATCGTCAAAAGCTGTTGTTGTCCTTGAGAGATTTGACTGCCATCGGTTGAAATTATCGTGTCATAGCCTTTTGGCAATGTCAAAATAAAGTGGTGACATTGCGCTGCTTTTGCCGCAGCAATAATTTCAGTGCGACTGGCATTTGGTTGTCCATAAGCAATATTAGCTGCCACCGTTCCTTCAAAGAGCCATGTGTCTTGTAAGACCATACCAAATTTTTGACGAATCTCCCCCCTTGCAAAATGACGAATATTTTTACCGTCAACTTCAATTTGTCCTTTACTTAATTCGTAAAAACGCATCAATAAATTAATCATGGTCGTTTTACCCGCACCAGTTGGTCCTACAATAGCTACCATTTGCTTTGGTTTTACAGTGAAATTGACATCTTTCATTAACAATTGGTCTTTTTCATAACCAAAAGAAACGTGTTTGAAACTTACTTTTCCACGTATTTGGGATGGTAAGGTAGCATTTAGTTCATTTTCCTTTTCGCAAGGTAAATCAAGAATTTCAAAGATTCGCTCCAAAGCGGCAAAGGCACTTTGCAAACTGTTGATTACATAGGATACTTGTGTAATCGGTTCTGATACTTGATTTACATATTGTAAATAAGCTTGAACTAAACCGATTGATAACTGACCGTTAATAACCATTAGCCCACCGACAACTGCACTAATCACAAAGCCAAGCTGGTTAATTAGTCGAATCAAGGGATTAATAGCAAAACTGACAAATTGAGCTTTTTTAAAAGCCTGAAATTGGGCTTCATTCAATTTGTCTAAGTCTGATTCTATTTGCTGCTGGCGGTTATATGCTTTAATAACCAAATTCCCTGAATATGTTTCCTCGGCCTTTGTTCCAACGTAACCTAAAGCTGCCTGATTTTCCGAAAAATAATCTTGATTTTTCTGAGCTAAGAAATTCGTTAGCGCTAAACTCAGCAACAAAATGATCACGATACCAAAGGTCAGTAACGGACTAAGATAAATCATTAACCCCACCCCGATGATAATAGATAAGATTGCTGAAATCATCTGCATCAGTCCTACTTGTAAAACTTCAGATACTTTATCCAAATCAAGAGTTGTCCGTGTCAATATGTCACCTGTTTTATACTGGTCAAAAAATTTGATCGGTAAATGATTCATCTTTTGTGTCAATTGTTTTCGTAAGCGTAATGTTAATGTTTCTGCTACGCTTGCCATGGTGTATTCTTGCAAAAGCGAGAATAGCGCAATACCCCCCCATGCCAAAAATAATAATAAGACTGGCTGCCACAATACCCGTCTTAAGTTGGCTGTTGTTATTTCACCCGCACGTAATAAAGCAACAATGGTATCTAGCCCCCAGCCTAAAATTAAAGGTGTAATTGCCATTAATGTTGCAAAGAAAATGGCAGAAATAACAATCACTACAAAACGGCGCTTTTGCTCTAATAATAAACGAAATAGCCGCTGACCCGTTTTTTTGAAATCTTGTGGCATTTCGCGATTCTTTAACTCAACCTGCTTTGTGCTCATGTTTTTCCTCCATTCCTTGGGACTTGGCAAATTCTTGATAAACGCTGCAAGTTGTAATTAACGTCTCATGAGTACCTTGACCCACAATTTTTCCTTCATCTAATACGATAATTTGGTCCGCATCCTTAATAGTCGAAAGGCGTTGTGCTACGATCACAATTGCTGCATCTTTTAAATACGTTTTTAAAGCTTGACGTAATTTAGCATCGGTTTGATAATCCAGCGCTGAAAAACTGTCATCAAAGAAATATACTGCTGCTGGTTTAATCAATGCCCGTGCAATACTTAGGCGTTGTTTTTGTCCACCAGAAAAATTGTTTCCTTTTTGAGCAATTGGGGCCTCATACTTTTGTGGTAAAGAAGTGATAAAGTCAGCGGCTTGGGCAACTTCAGCGGCTTTAGCCACTTGCTCTTTTGTTGCCGCAGGATTTCCAAAAAGGAAATTATCGAAAATCGTACCACTAAATAGGAAAGCTTTTTGTGGCACATAACTGATTTTTTGTCGCAATGCTTCTTGCGTGACGTTTTTAATCGGCACCCCACCAAAGAGGATTTCACCTTCAGCCGTATCTTTAAAGCGCAATAGTGCTTTTGCAATTGTACTTTTACCAGAGCCTGTTCCACCAACAATTGCCGTCACACCTTTAAAAATATCAAAGGTAATATCAGATAAGACCGGCTCTTGTGCACCACTATATGTGAAATCAACCTGTTTAAAAGAAACAATCGGTTTATTATCTGCCAGCACAAATTCGGCTATATCACCATCCACAATTTCTTCATTTGCCGCTAAAACTGCACCAATCCGCTCTAACGAAGCGAGTGCTTTTGGTATCATCACAATTACCATTGCAGCCATAGTCAAAAACCATAAACTTAAAACAGTATATTCACTAATTGCAGTTAAACTGCCGATTGGCACCATACCTTGCATCACAAAAACACCACCAAAGGCTAAAACAGCTGTCATACCTAAACCCATCACTAAATTTACCGTTGGATTTAACACTGCAAAAAGTTTATTGACCGCAATCATAACTTCTGCATAACTGCTAAAAGTTTGATCCGTTCTTTTTTTCTCATCATTTGTTTTGTCAAACGCACGAATCACCCGAACACCGGTATAAAATTCCCGCAAAATCTGCATCATTTTATCCATTCGTTGCTGCATCACATCTGCTAAAGGAATAGCTTTTTTAATAACCAGCAGTGCTACAAGTGAAAATAAAGTGATCGAAGCAATGGGAATCCAAATAAACTGCCATGAAATCATCCCTGTCAAAACAATTGACGCCAAACAAATAAGGGGTGCTGGCACAATCATTTGAAAAACCATCATCAAAATTTGTTGAATATTGGTAATATCACTTGTGGTTCTGGCCAAAAGTGTTGGCGTCCCAAATGCATCCAAATCTGCTAAGGATAATTTCTGGGTTTTAGCTACTAATTTTTTTCTCAAAAAATAACCAAATCGACCAGCTAAAATAGCAGAGTAATAACTCGCGGCAATCGCAACTACGCCTGTGATAAGGGCAATCGCTAACATCAACAGCCCGTTTTTCCAAATTGCTCCTTGGTTTTGTGTCAAAATACCTTCATCAATAATTTCAGCGACATAATAAGGAATCAACAATGTTCCAACTGCTTGTGCTACCATTAAAATGAAGGTGACAAAGAACATCTTGTGATACTCTTTAAAAAAGATTTTAAATAATTTCATCTTTTTTCCCTCCTTCTCCTATGGTAGGATAAACTGTAACGTAACGTTACAGTCAAGACGGAAAGGAAACTTTTTGATGAAAAAATATTTAACCGTAAGTGAAATGGCAAATTATGCCGGCATCAGCCGCCGAACGTTAATTTATTATGATCAAATAAATCTCTTCAAGCCTGCAAAAATTGGCGCAAACGGCTATCGCTATTACGGCATTGAACAGTATTTTGAACTGGACGTTATCTTACTTTTGAAAAATCTTGACGTTTCACTTGATGAAATTGATACTTTTTTGAAAAATAGAAACGTTACTGCTGTTTTAGCTGGTTTCAAACGCCAAAAAGAAAAAGTCGACGAAGAGATAAATAAACTTAAACGCATTCGTAATTCCCTTGATAGTTATATTACACGCTACACTACCTTAGAAAATTTCGATTTAAAATCAATCACATATACCTACAGAGAAGCTGAGTATTTTGTAATCTCAGATATTATCGAAAACTTTGATGACATTGATGCTCTGCAAGTCTATGGGCGTTTTTATAATTCTGTTGACAGCAGCGATCTTTTTAGTGGCTATCCGATTGGTTTTTTAGTAGACGGTGCGGCGTTTTATGAAGAAAATTTTCATGCTGCGCCTTATCGTGCCTTAGTTAAAATTCCACCTGAACGCTTAGCCCATTACGAGAAACAACGTATCATACAACGACCAGCCGGTTATTATGTTTCTGGTTTTATGAAAGATGAAATTCATTATATTAATATTTTTAACAATCGCTTTCGTAATTACTTAAAAGATAATCATTTGGTTTTAAATGGCGATATTTGGGAATTGCTTTGGCAAGATGAAGCGGCCTCAGAAAATCCTGAAGATCAGATTTTTGAAGTCTTAATTCCCGTTAAACCAGCTAATTAAGCATATCCAAGCAAATAAACCGATATTCACTGCCAAAATAAAACCTCGTTAAAATCAGCTGATTCTAACGAGGTTTTTGGTCATTTAAAAAGAAAAAACTTCAGACCAAATTGATCTGAAGTTTAAAAGTTTAATGTAATTAAGCTTTGTTTGCTGAACCGAACCAGTCAATGTGTTCTTCAGCATCTTTAACGATAGCAGCTTTACCTGGTGCTAATAATTTACGAGGGTCAAAGCCTTTACCTTCTTGATCTTTGCCAGCTTCGATGTATTCACGAGTTGCTTTAGCAAATGATAATTGGAATTCAGTATTAACGTTAACTTTAGAAACACCCATTGAGATAGCTTTTTGGATTTGTTCTTTTGGAATACCTGAACCGCCGTGTAATACCAATGGTACATCATGACCAACAGCATCTGCGATTTCTTGTAAGTGGTCAAATGCAAGACCTTGCCAGTTTTCTGGGTAAACACCGTGGATGTTACCAATACCACATGCTAAGTAGTCGATACCTGTAGCAACCATTTGTTTACATTCTTCAATGTCAGCTAATTCGCCAGCACCGATGATACCGTCTTCTTCCCCACCAATTGAACCAACTTCACATTCAACTGAGATACCTTTAGCGTGTGCTTTTGCAACAACGTCTTTAGCTAATTTCAAGTTTTCTTCAAATGGTAAATGAGAACCATCGAACATAACTGAAGTGTAGCCAGCTTCGATACATGCTAAAGCTGCTTCGTAGTCACCATGGTCTAAGTGGATTGCAACTGGAACTGTAATATTCATTGATTCAACTAAGTCGTTGATCATGTTAACAGCTAATTTGTAACCACCCATGTATTTTGCTGCACCCATTGAAGTTTGGATTAGAACAGGGGCTTTTTTAGCTTCTGCTGCTTCCAAAATCGCTTGAGTCCATTCTAAGTTATTTGTGTTGTAACCGCCGACAGCGTAACCACCTTTACGGGCTGCTTTTAGAAATTCTGCTGCTGATACTACTGGCATAAAAAATTCCTCCTAAGTTTTAATAAACTTTATTTGTTAGGCATATCCTAACCACCGCTACTATTTTAGCAAATATTTCCTGCTATTACCACTAAAATGGCAGATTAATTCTTTCATAAAAAGATTGCACAAATTTAAATAGCGGCTGTTTTCAATAGTTTTTCTGAAAAACTTTGTTACATTCCGCTTTGCCATTGCTTTTTCCTTTCAAAAGATAACAACGCTAATTCTTTTTCTCTGCAAATTATTTCACAGACTTTTTTTAATTTTTTCGTCTATCTTAAAAAAAAGCAAAAAAATACCTGAAATTAGTTATGTGTCTACTCCTCTTTTTTAGCTAAAAGAACAGCTTTTTTCACAACATATTTCAGGTATTCCGTTTATTGATTTAACACGTTGTGACGAACAACGGATTATTGATTTTCTAACGCTGCTCCGACAAAAGCTTTAATTAATTGTTGCGGACGTGTTGGACGAGAAATTAATTCAGGATGGAACTGACAACCGACAAAGAATTTTTTATCTGGTAATTCAACAATTTCTACTAAACGATTGTCTGGTGAAACTCCGGAGAAGACTAAGCCTTCTGCTTCAAACATTTCACGATACTTGTTGTTAAATTCATAACGGTGACGATGACGTTCTTGCACTACTTCTTCATTTCCATAAGCAGCTGCAGTTTTTGTTCCTTTTTTCAACTTACATGGGTACAAACCTAAACGCAAGGTTCCGCCCATATTTTCAATATTTTCTTGATCCGCCATTAAATCAATAATATTGTTTGGTGTGTCTGGATTTGTTTCTGCTGAATTGGCATCTTTCAAGCCGACAACATTGCGGGCAAATTCAACACAGGCCATTTGCATACCTAAACAAATACCCAAAAATGGTACATCATTTTCTCGAGCGTAACGAATCGCTTCAATTTTCCCTTCGACACCACGGTCCCCAAATCCACCAGGAACTAAAATGCCGTCTGCATCTTTTAATACTTCCGCAACATTCTCTTTATTAACATCTGCAGATTGGATCCAGTCAATGGCAATATCAGAATCAAAAGCAAATCCAGCGTGTTTTAATGCTTCTACAACAGAGATATAAGCATCTGGTAATTCCACATATTTTCCGACTAAAGCAATTCGCGTTGTTTTCTTCAAGTTTAGGACTTTTTCTTCTAAAGCACGCCATTCAGTCATATCTGCTTCTGGTACATCTAATTTTAAATGTTCACATACAATTTGATCCATTTTTTGCGCTTGTAAAGCTAAAGGAATCGAATATAATGTTTCCACATCACGGGATTCAATAACAGCTTCTGGTGCTACATCACAAAATTGCGCCAATTTATTTTTAGTACTTTGGGAAACAGGTTGTTCTGTTCGTACTACCAAAATATTGGGTTGAATACCTAACCCACGTAATTCTTTTACACTATGTTGTGTTGGTTTAGTTTTCATTTCACCAGCAGCTTTTAAATAAGGAATTAGTGTCGTATGAATGTACATGACATTATCTGAACCAACATCAGCCTTCATTTGGCGTAGTGCTTCTAAAAATGGTAAAGATTCAATATCACCAACAGTTCCGCCGACTTCTGTAATAATTACATCAGAATCAGTAAGCTTCGCTGCACGCATAATTTTTTCTTTAATTTCATTGGTAATATGAGGAATAACTTGGACAGTGGCGCCTAAGTACTCGCCTTTACGTTCTTTACGTAAAACTTCAGAATAAATTTTACCTGTCGTAACATTGGAATATTTGTTTAAGTTAATGTCAATAAAACGTTCGTAGTGACCAAGATCCAAATCCGTTTCGGCCCCATCATCTGTTACAAAAACTTCTCCGTGTTGGTAAGGACTCATCGTACCAGGATCGACATTGATGTAAGGATCAAATTTTTGAATCGTCACCTTTAAACCACGATTTTTCAATAGACGTCCTAGCGAAGCGGCCACAATACCTTTACCAATCGACGACACAACGCCGCCGGTTACAAAAATATATTTTGTCATTAATTAAAAACTCCTTCTATATTTTTTTACAGGAAAAGCTTCTGTAAATAAAAGAAGCTCCCTATCCAAATTGAATAGGGAGCATATTTTCCAGAACTTTGACCCTAAAGTAATTAGGGTGCCCAAGTAGGATATTACAATCTCTACTATCTTTTGTCAATAACCCATTTTTATAAAAGGCTTTCATCTTAAGAAATAATTTAGTCGTCATTTCCCGTCAGTAAAACCGCCAGCTTATTCTGCTATATTCCAATGCCTCAGCTAAAAATGTGAGAGAATTTTCTAATTTTTATCTGCTTCCTCAAAATAACGCTAAAAACGTTTTCTTAAACTTAAACGCGCAATGGTTCTCTTTCTTGATAACCGGTATAGTTTGCAACGTGTAAAAGTTCCTTTGCATTTTTTATGCGAGTTTCAGTTGGTGGTTCAATGCCTTCCAAAGGATATTTCAAGCCCATTTCCTGCCATTTGTACTTGCCCATCGTATGATAAGGTAAGATTTCTACCTTTTTTATTACATCGATTCGTGCATTGTCCGCGCAATGACATCATCTTGTTGTTCTTTGGTTAACTTGATAAAGTTCACGGCATAACCGGATACCCGAATAGTTAATTGTGGGTATTTTTCTGGATGTGCTTGCGCATCTAACAAGGTATCCCGATTGAAGACGTTAATATTCAAGTGGTGACCACCTTTTGCCGCATAACCGTCTAACATTGTAGCTAAGTTTTCTTCTTGTGTTGCTTCATCACGACCTAATGCCTTTGGCACGATAGAGAAGGTATTGGAAATACCATCTAGTGAGTAGTCATAAGGAATTTTCGCTACAGAAGACAAGCTTGCTAACGCACCGTGAGTATCGCGACCGTGCATTGGGTTAGCTCCTGGCGCAAATGGTTGACCAGCGCGACGCCCGTCTGGTGTATTTCCCGTTTTCTTCCCGTAAACAACATTGGAAGTAATCGTCAAAATAGAAGTGGTATGTTTAGCATCCCGATATGTTTTGTTACGTTTTACTTTTGTCATGAAGGTCTTCAATAAGTTCACAGCGATTTCGTCGACGCGATCATCGTTGTTCCCATATTTTGGATAGTCTCCTTCAATGATATAGTCTTCTACGATACCATTTTCATCACGAACTGTTTTAACTTTGGCATATTTAATCGCAGATAAAGAGTCAACGGCTACAGAGAAGCCTGCAATACCAGTGGCCATAGTGCGTAAGATATCGGTATCTTGTAATGCCATTTCAATACGTTCGTAGGAATATTTATCGTGCATGTAATGGATAATGTTTAATGTATTCAGATACAATTCTGTGATCCAGTCCATCATGGCATCGTATTTTTCAACAACTTCGTCGTAAGCGAGATATTCAGAAGTAATCGGTTGATATTTTGGTCCCACTTGTGCTTTTGATTTTTCATCAACCCCACCATTAATCGCGTATAACAATGTTTTCGCCAAGTTGGCACGCGCGCCAAAGAATTGCATTTGTTTCCCAATGCGCATCGCAGAAACACAACAAGCGATTCCGTAATCGTCACCCCAATGTGGACGCATTACATCATCGTTTTCATATTGAATTGCGGAAGTTTGAATACTCATCTTGGCACAGAATGTTTTGAAGTTATGTGGAAGACGTGTCGACCATAAAACAGTCAAGTTTGGTTCTGGCGCAGGCCCTAAGTTTGATAAGGTGTGCAAGAAACGGAAACTATTTTTTGTGACCATATGACGGCCATCTTCTCCGATACCCCCGATAGATTCTGTTACCCAAGTTGGGTCGCCAGAAAATAGAGCGTTGTAATCAGGTGTCCGCGCAAATTTAACCAAACGCAATTTCATTACAAAATGATCGACAATTTCTTGTGCTTCTTCTTCTGTTAAAACACCATTTTGTAAGTCACGTTCAACATAAATATCTAAGAAAGTTGATGTACGACCAAGAGACATTGCCGCACCATTTTGTTCTTTAATCGCAGCTAAGTAGCCAAGGTATAACCATTGGAAAGCTTCTTTGGCATTAGTAGCCGGTTGTGAAATATCAAAGCCATAAATCGTACCAAGCTCTTTTAATTCGTTTAACGCCCGTAATTGTTCATTTAATTCTTCCCGTTGGCGAATTACGTCATCAGACATCGTACCATTGCCACAGTTGAATAAATCTTTTTGTTTTTCTTTAATTAAGAAGTCTACCCCATATAACGCTACCCGACGATAGTCGCCAATGATACGGCCACGACCATAAGCATCTGGTAAACCAGTGATAACGCCAGAGCGACGTGCTGCGCGCATTTCAGGTGTATAGGCATCAAAAACGCCTTGATTATGTGTTTTACGATAGTCACGGAAAATATGTGAAATTTCAGAATCGATTTCATAGCCATACGCTTCAGCGGCTTGTTCGGACATACGGATTCCACCGAATGGTTGTAAGCTGCGTTTGAAAGGTTTTTCAGTTTGGAAACCGACAACTGTTTCTAATTCTTTGTTTAAATAACCAGGGCCATGAGAAGTAATTGTCGAAACCACTTTGGTATCCATATCTAAAACGCCACCATTGTCACGTTCTTGTTGGTTTAATTCCATTACTTGATCCCAAAGTTTTGTCGTTGCTTCTGTTGGGCCAGCTAGAAATTCATCTGTGCCGTCAAATTGTGTGTAGTTGGCTTGGATAAAATCACGTACGTTCACTTCATTTTGCCAAGCTTTGCCTTTAAATCCGTTCCACGTATTTGTCTGTAAATCTGTCTTTTGCATTTGTCTATACTCCTTTATTTTTAAATAATTCCCATTACACTTGCTACAATTGGAACCACTACCGCTGTTGTAATTCCGACCACGACCACCGAAATACTGGCCATCGCTGTTTCTGTTTCTCCCATTTCCATGCTGACAGCAACCCCTAATGCGTGCCCAGCAGCACCCAAAGCCAAACCTTTTGCAATAGGATTTTTAATCTTAAACCACTTTAAGGCAATTGCGCCTAAAGCATAAACTAAAACGCCATTAAAAATAACTGAAAATGCTGCAATCGATGCAATCCCGCCCACAGAAGTTGCAACTGGAACTGCAATCGCTGTTGTTGCTGCTTGGGGAAGCAGCGATGCAATGAGTTGTGGATGCATTTTAATAATATAACCTGCTAAAACAACTGAGGCCGCTGAAACGACAGAACCAATCGTGATTGCCACCATAATTTCCATAAAATACTTTTTTAAGATATCCCGTTTTTTGTACAAAGGAATAGCAAAAGCAATCGTTGCCGGTTCTAGAAAGAACATAATAATTTTGCCACCTTCGTTATAATCGTCATAACTGATACCTGTAACTTTTAATACTAAAACACCTAAAATCATCGCAACAAATAATGGGGTAAATAAGAAGAAGCCTTTACTTTTCTTAAATAAAAAGGTTCCAATTCCAAAAACGACTAGAGAGATAATAATACCAACATAAGGTGTCATATTAAGAAACCTCCTTTAAACCTTTATTAAGTGATTTTTCTTCGCCTGCTTGGGTATGGCGATCTTTAACACCTAACAATAAACTTGAGCCCCACCCTGTTGCAGCCAGTAGCGCCAAAGTAGCAATTAAGATAACCGCCAGAATTTGAATACCTGAGCTTTTCATAATGCCTAGGGAATTTACTAATGAAATACCTGAAGGAACAAATAGAAAAGTGATGACACTGGATAGATTGTTTGCTAAATCTTCTATTTGTTCAAGTTTCACAATACCGGTACATAAAGCACCAAATAAAAGCAACATACCAATTAGTGAAGGCGAAATAGCAATTGGTAATATTTTTGCAATGCCATTTGAAATTAACATAATAAGGGCAAAGACGAAGGCTTGTTGTAAGAATGAATAAACTTTTTTTTCCATGTTTTTTCGCTCCTTTGTTTTGTTTACATGCTTAGTATACGAAAATCCACGTTTTTGTTACCGCTTTCTTCATAAGTTGCGCGATCTAGAACATGAAATGCAAAAAAAAACGCTTGACTTGCAGCAAGCGCCAGACAAAATATCTATTCTAAATTTAAGCGCTCTTTAAAAACTTTTAAATAAGAACGACTAACTGGTACTTTTTCACCATTTTCCATTGTAAGTTGTAAAGTATGATTAAACCAAGGCTGAATTTCTTTTACTTTTGTCACATTAATAATAAAACTTCGATGCGTTTTAATAAAAAGAGCTGGGGGAAGTTTTTGTTCAATTCCACTTAGTGTTCCAGTTGTTGAATAATGTTTATCATCAGTAAAAATACGAACGTTACGCTCATCTACAGAAACCATTTGCACGGTTTCTGGATGAATCAAAAAAATCCGATCATCGCTATGAATAGGAAAAGCAGACCATTGTTCAGTTGTCTGGGTGCTCGTATTTTGCGTGCGTGTCCTTTGTTTTTCTGCCTTATTAAGAATCTCCATTACTCGCTTTTCTTCAAAAGGCTTCAATAAGTAATCGTTGGCATTAACTTGAAAAGCTTGCAGGGCATAATCATCATAAGCCGTGGCAAAAACTAAGTAAGGAGGCTCCGTGAGATGCACCAATTTTTCCGCCAACTCAAAGCCACTTTCATCGGTTAAATGAATATCCAAAAATAAAATATCAGGTTTTTGTTCCATCATTTTACCCATTGCTTCTAAAACACCTTCTGCTTGTGCCACACTTATGACAGCAGGATGTTGGCTGACCAAATAACTCAATTCTTCTCTTGCCAGAGGTTCATCATCAACTAAAAGAACATGCATTATTCATTTCCTCCTTTAAGCTCTAATGGCAGCGAGATAGTAAAAATAGCCCCACCATTTTTTTTAGTTTCTACTTTTAACTCACCAGTCTCACCATATAAACTGTGTAAACGTCTACTTAAATTTTCTAAAGCAGTCCCCGTTCCTTTTTCTGAAACAACTGCTTGTTTCCCTAATTGTGACAACAAATCCGCTTTAATGCCAACACCATTATCTTCAACTTGTAAAATTAAAACATTTTTTTCACTGCGAATGGCAACTTCGACGTAATTATTTTCTTTACGATTGGCAAACGCATGTTTGATGGCATTTTCTACCAAAATCTGGACTGCATAAGGCGGGATTAAAGCATTGTTTAATGCATCGTTTGTCTGCACGTCAATCTGATACCGATTGGGAAATCGTGCCTGCTCCAATTGTAAGTAAGCCGCTAAATGTTGCAATTCTTGACTTAATAAAATTTTTGTCTGCCGTGCACCAGTTAAATTTCCTCGGAAATATGTGCTTAATTGCAGTAGTAAACTACGGGCTTGATCTGTATCTCGCCGCATCAAAGCAGAAATGGTGTTAATGGCATTAAAGAAAAAGTGAGGATTGACTTGTGCTTGTAAAGACTTAATTTCAGCATCTTTTAACAGCTGACTTCTTTCTTCTGCTTCCCCTAATTCTATTTGGGAAGAAAAAATAGTTGCTAAGCCTTCAGCTAATTCTTCTTCTACATAAGTTAATTTACTTTCATCAGTAAAATACATTTTTAGTGTTCCGACCACTTTTTCATGGGCAAAAAGTGGAATAACGATAGCTGCTGCTAACGGACAATTGGGATTTTTACAACCAATTTGTTCTTTAGAGTGGGCAATTAACATCTCACCTGACTGCAAAACTTTTTTAGACAGTTCAGTAATCACTTCAAGTTCAGGAATATGATGATCGCTCCCTGCTCCCACATGGGCTAAAATTTGATGCTTATCTGTCATACTAATAGCAGCCAGCTTAGTATAGCGTTGGATAATTTCTGCCGCTGCTTGACTCGATTCGCGTTTTAAACCTGCGCGAAAATAAGGCAGCGTTTGGGCTGCTAAGTTTAATACATCATGCGTTTGGACTGCTTTGGCTTGTTCTTCTTGCTTTAGCGTGATATTGATAATCGACATAAAAATAAACGTTCCGATCCCGTTAATCATAATCATCGGCCCCGCGATCATTTTGGCTAATTCAGTACCACTAAAAACCGCAACAAAAATCATTTGAACAGACTCCATTAAGATGCCAACTAACGCATATACAAAAGATTTATTTTGCCATTGTTTTTTGATTAAAAGCAGACGAATCAATCCCGACACAAGACCTATCAATAAAGAAGAAAAAATGTAAAAACTCCCTTCACCGCTTCCTTGAAAAAAGCGGTGCAAGCCGGCAATGCCGCCAACTGTTGTCCCAACGCTAGGACCACCCACGAGGCCCGCCACACTAATTACCAAAGTGCGGGCATTGGCAATGGAGGTATTCTCAGAAATATGGGTTAAAAAATTGCTAGGCACAATTTTATTACCGGTAATTTCAATGCCGGTAAAGTTAGTTAAGATCGCAAATAAACCAAAAACAACAATCAAAATCACTTTGGAAGAAAGTTGCTCTCTGTTTTCCAACACCCGTTTGAAATATGAAACATTAACTAATAAAAAGGCCAGTAAAATAATTAAGCCGACCCGCTCCATCATTAAAATAAATAAATCCAACATATGTACGCCCTCTTTTACTATCCATTTTCCTAATAGTAGTGGTCAAAAGGTCTGATTGTCAATTTTTAATGAGATAAAAAGCTATATCCAACTAAAATCAACTGCAGAATAAATACAAAACAAACCGCTCCAAGCCAAAGCTCAAAGCGGTTTGTTTTCCTGTTTTTAATACAACTCTAAATATTGTTCTCTTTCCCATTCTGAAACCGTTTGGCGGAATGAAGCCCATTCCAACCGTTTTGCTTCCACAAAATTTTGGCAAATGTGGTTGCCTAACGCATCCACCATTACTTGATCTTTTCGCAATTCTTTAATGGCATTGTGTAATGTTGAAGGCAAATCTTTAATTTGTGCTTCTTCTCTTTCTGCTTCATTCATGACATAAATATTACGGTCAACAGCAGGTGGTGGTGTTAGTTCCCGGTGAATCCCATCCAGACCAGCTTCTAGCAAAACAGCCATTGCTAAATAGGGATTAGCAGAAGGATCGACTGAACGCAATTCCAAACGTGTAGACAATCCACGTGATTCCGGTACCCGAATCAATGGTGAACGGTTGCGACCAGACCACGCTACATATACAGGTGCTTCATATCCTGGAACAAGCCGTTTATAAGAGTTAACGATTGGGTTGCAGACTGCTGTATATGCTCGCGCATGTTCAATCAATCCGCCTAAGAAATGATAAGCGGTCTGGCTTAAGCCCATTTCTCCTGCTTCATCATAAAAAGCATTTTCTTTGCCTTTAAATAAAGACATGTTGCAGTGCATGCCTGAACCGTTAATCCCAAACAATGGTTTTGGCATAAAGGTTGCATGTAATCCATGTTTACGTGCAATGGTTTTGACAACTAATTTAAAAGTTTGGATATTGTCACAAGCGTCAACAACATCCGCATATTTGAAGTCGATTTCATGTTGTCCAGGAGCTACTTCATGGTGAGATGCTTCTACTTCAAAGCCTAAGCTTTCTAATTCTAATACGATATCACGACGGCAGTTTTCACCTAAATCGGTAGGGGCAAAGTCAAAATAGCCACCAGCATCGTTTAATTCGGTCGTAATTTCTCCATCTTCATCTAATTTAAATAAGAAGAATTCTGGTTCTGGTCCTAAGTTAAATGAAGTAAAACCTAGTTGTTTCATGTGGTCCATCGCCCGCTTTAAATTACCGCGTGGATCACCAGCAAAAGGTGTCCCATCAGGATTATAAATATCGCAGATTAAACGCGCAACTTTACCATGTTCACTTTCCCAAGGGAAGATCATCCAAGTAGATAAGTCTGGGTATAAATACATGTCACTTTCTTCGATACGGACAAAACCTTCAATAGAAGAACCATCAAACATCATTTTATTATCTAAAACTTTTTCCAATTGGCTTACTGGAACTTCAACATTTTTGATTGTTCCCATGATGTCTGTGAACATTAGACGTAAGAAACGGACATTTTCTTCTTCGACAATACGTTTGATATCTGTTGCTGTGTAGTTTACGCGCGGCATATAATCCCACCCTTAATTAGTTTTTTTATTTTCAAACAACGCCTACATTCGCGGACCTTGCTTAAATGGATTTTGTTGAGTTAAACCACCTTGGCTTAGTAGTTCATCATAAAAAATTTGGCGTACATCTTGGTCAGTTAACGGTTTTTTATTTTTGGCAATCTTTTCTTGCTGTTTTTGCATCTCATAAGCATGTTTAATTCCCGCCATATTTAAACCTTCAGACAAGTAATCCTTGATTTCAAGCAAAATATCAATATCATTCAAAGAATACATCCGGCGGTTGCCTTCACTTCTTTCAGGATGAATCAAATCTTGTTCTTCGTAATAACGAATTTGCCGCGCAGTGAGATCTGTTAATTTCATCACTGTTCCAATAGGAAAAACTGACATGGATCGGCGCAACTCTTTTTCTCGCATGAAACTACTCCTTTCCGGTTGGTTTTTAACTTGGCATAACTATACCAATCTCATTTTTGAAAGTCAAGGGCATATGTTAGGTTTTATAACATAAATAATAAAAAATTTTCTGACAAATAAAAAGAACCTTGAATTGACAAGGTTCAAAGAATTATAAAAAAACTAAAATTATTTTTTATCTGAATAAAAAACAGCATTAACAGCATTTGCTACCGCAATTTTTACATGCTCATAGGTTAGACCACCTTGTACATACAATGAAAACGGTTCCCGTAATGGGCCATCGGCACTTAATTCAATACTTGCCCCTTGAACAAAAGTCCCAGCCGCCATAATAATATCATCTTCATACCCTGGCATATAAGCCGGTACCGGCGCAACAAACGCATCTACAGGTGAAAAACGTTGAATTGCTTGTGCAAATGTAATCATTGCTTCTTTTTCTTCCAGTTCAACTAACTGGATTAAATCGGTTCTCGGATCATTCCATTTAGGTGTGGAGTCGATGTTATACTCGGCTAATAAAGCAGAAGTAAACACTGCACCCTGGATTGCTTGACTTACAACATGCGGTGCTAAGAAAAAGCCTTGTAACATATCATAAACATTTCCCAACATCGCTCCGCCCTCTGCTCCGACACCAGGAGTTGTAAGACGATAAGCACATTTTTCAATTAAATCTTTCTTTCCCACAAGATAACCGCCTGTTTTGGCAATTCCACCACCAGGATTTTTGATCAATGAACCTGCCATTAAATCTGCACCTACTTGCGTGGGTTCCATTAATTCAGCAAATTCACCATAACAATTATCGACAAAAATCGTCACATCCGGCGCTACTGTTTTAACAAAATCACACATTTCCTTAATTTTGGCAATCGTAAATGAAGGCCGACTAGCATAGCCGCGAGAACGCTGGATTGCCACCACTTTTGTTTTTTCACTGATTTTATTTTTAACCGAATCAAAGTCTACTTCACCAATAGCGGTTAAATCGGCTTGCTCATAGGCAATATTGTATTCTTTCATAGAGCCAATGCCATTACCTGCTAAACCGATAACTTCCAGTAATGTATCATAAGGCGTCCCAGTAATATAAAGCAACTCATCTCCTGGTCGCAATACGCCAAATAACGCAGTAGCAATTGCATGAGTTCCCGAAACAATTTGAGGACGCACAAGGGCAGCCTCGGTTCCAAACGTTTCCGCATAAACTGCCTCTAATGCGTCTCGCCCCATATCATCATTACCATATCCTGTTGAAGGTAAAAAATGCGTTTCAGAAATATGCTGATTTGCAAAAGCCCGTAAAACTTTATTTTGATTATTTAAAGCAATTTGACGCAACTCTTCTAAGCGCGGAGCAATTTTTTGATCCACTCTTTCAATTGCTGCCACCAGCGTTGAATCAAATTCATCTGTCCAATTCATCTTCCATTCTCCTTATAATTGCAGTTTCTGGCAGGGAAAAACCTTTCACCAAATAATTTTCTGAAGCCGGTAAAAACTCTTCATGAACAAGTAGAGTTTCGCTTTTTAGCTGTGCCAGCAATTTCCCTTCATTTTGTGCTAAATAAACAGTATAAGGTTCCAAATTCTCCATTAATTGTAACCGAACTGCAGTCGTTAATTCTTCTTTACTACGACTGCTTTTAGCAGAAATTAAAACATTGGGAAAAAGTGTGGGCACAAAATGAGCAGTATCAATTTTATCCGCTTTATTATAAACCGTTAAAATCGGTGTTTTATCAAAGTCCAAGTCCTTGATTAAATCCAATACTGTTTGTTCTTGTTGACTGCGGTCTGGCGAACTGGCATCGACCACATGCAACAATAGATCCATATCACGGCTTTCTTCTAAAGTAGAATGAAATGCATCAATCAACTGCGTAGGCAAATCTTGAATAAAACCTACTGTATCTGTCAACGTTACTTCAAATCCTTCTGGTAACTTCCAACGTTTGGTTAAGGGATCTAATGTTGCAAAAAGCTCATCTTGTTCATAGGTTTTTGCTTCGGTTAAGACATTCATAATCGTCGACTTCCCTGCATTGGTATAACCAATCAAGCCAATTTGGAAACGATTATTTTTTCTTCTTTGGCGCGTCCGTTCACGGTGAGCAGCCACCTCTTTTAATTCCCGTTTTATGGCTGTAATCTTGTTACGAATATGGCGGCGATCCGTTTCTAGTTTTGTTTCACCTGGGCCTCTGGTACCAATTCCTCCACCTAAACGAGATAAATATTTTCCTTGGCCTACTAGACGAGGTAATAAATATTCTAGTTGGGCTAATTCAACTTGTAGCTTCCCTTCTTTTGATCGGGCGCGCAAGGCAAAAATGTCTAAAATAAGTTGGACGCGATCAATAACCGGTACTACAATAAAATCGGCAATTGTTTGACTTTGCCGCGGCGTCAGCTCATGATTAAAAATTACGAGATCGGCTTCATAGCTTTCAACTAGATTTTTTAATTCCGTTAGTTTTCCTTTACCTATAATCGTTTGACGATCCACTTGAGGACGTTTTTGAACCAAAGAAAAACAAACTTCCCCTTTAGCTGTCTTCGTCAATCCTTTTAACTCTTGCATGGATTCTCCAAAGTTCTTCCAAGTTTCTTCGGTTTCTACCCCAACTAAAATAACTTTCTCCTGTTCCATACTATTCCTCCAGCCATAACTGTATTTTTTGCTGTAAGTTTTCAATTTCTTCTGGTTGTGTAATCAAATCCACCCAAGTCCTCACCGTCATTCGATTGCGAAACCAAGTTAATTGGCGTTTTGCATAACGTCTTGAATCAAGTTTGATGTTTTCTTTTACTTCTTCAAGGCTTATTTGACCTTTGAAATAAGGAAAAAATTCACGATAACCGATTCCTTTTGCCGCTTGAACGTCCTCATAATTTTGTAACAGAGTGGCTTCTTCTAGGAGTCCTGTGGCAAACATCTGCTCTACCCGCTGGTTAATCCTTTCATATAGCACTTCCCGTTCTGTCGTCAAAGCGATTAAAAAATCATCGTAAATTTTTTGCGGTTTTTCTTTTGGTTGGGCGATACTATGTCCAGTCAAGTCAAAGACCTCTAGTGCTCGAATCACTTTACGCTCATTATTAAAATGAATTTTTTCACTCGCTAGTGGATCTTTTTGGGCCAAAACTTGCCACAATGCTTCTTTACCATATTGAGCCGCGTATTCAGTGTACTTTTGGCGTAAATTTTCTCCTTCTTGACCAAAACTTTCTGGGGCTCCTAATTTGTAATCGTAAAGAAGCGCCTGAATATATAATCCCGTCCCGCCTACCACAATTGGCAGCTTTCCTCTGGCAGTAATATCCACGATTTTATCCCGTGCTTCTTTTTGAAAATCAGCAGCAGAATAGTTTTCACTAAAATTACGAATATCAATTAAATAATGTGGGACAGCTTGCGCTTCTTCTTTCGTGACTTTGGCTGTGCCGATATCCAATTGACGATAGACTTGCAAAGAATCACCACTGATAATTTCACCGTCAAATTTTTGAGCCAATTGAATACTCAACGCGGTTTTCCCGACTCCTGTAGGTCCTGCGATCACTAATACTTTCATACGCTTCCTCATTTACTCCGTTTTGCATTACGAATATATTGTTGTGCTTTTTCCGGGAAATTTGTAATAATTCCAGTGGTATTTAACGCCACACATTTTTTCACTAACGCTTCTTCATCAATCGTCCATGGACGAATTGCTAAAGGTAAATCGGCCAAGCTGGCTTCATTTTTTAACACCCAATCCATTTTAGGGTGGATTCCTTCAATATAAGAACGATCCAGCGCTTCAATCACTTTTTTATTACTGGTACTTAAAATCAAGTCCAATTGTGTTTGTGGTTCCAATTTATGGATAATATCTAATGATTTAATATTAAAACTGCAATACCAATGCGTAAAAGGCCACGCGCGACTAGTCATTAAGGTGGCAGTTTTCATTTCAATTTCAGGATAATGATAATGGTCGGTTTTTAATTCAATCGTCAAAACCCCACGGAAATTGCGCATAACTAATAAGTCTAATACTTCTTTTAAAGTTGGAACTTTAGTATTTTGATACGCGGAAGAAAACCAACTACCCGCATTTAATTTTTTTATTTCCGCTAGTGTTTTTTCCCGAATTAACCCTTTACCATTGGTCGTACGTTCGACATCTTCATCGTGCATTACAATCAAATGCCCATCTTTTGATAAATGGACATCCAATTCAATCACATCACTATCTACGCGAACTGCTTCGGCAAAAGAAGGCAGGGTATTTTCCGGCCGTGTACCACTGGCACCGCGATGGGCTACAATTTGTGTCATCACGTCGCCTCCTTATCATTTTTTACTCACTACTAATTGTACCACTTCTAAGCTATTTTATTAACTTTGCAAACTAGAATTTCTAAATCCAAAATCCCAGAGAAATGCCTTTAACAATCTGTTTTTTGATTAATTGGTTAAAAAAATTCTGTGTATAGATACTAAGCAGCTTAAACGCTCTGAAGAAAAAATCGGACAAAGTTCACTCTTTAAAACAAAAAAGATGAGAAAATGTCAACAAGTACATTTTCTCATCCTCTGAAATTTCATTAAGCGCTAAAATAAGTTAGCGTATTGTCTGATAAGCGTTTTAACTCAGCTTTTCTTTCATTAATCAGTTGTGTTAAATCATCGGAAAAATGTTCCATAATGACCCGTCCGCCTTTATAGGCGTATCCTCCTACTTTTATCGTTTCATCGGGGGATAAAATGACTTTACGTTGCGCAATCTTTTTGAAAAATTCTTCTAAAATATAGTTCGGTAAATAAAAATTATTTTGTGCTGAAAAAGATTGCAGGTACGCATAATCGTCAATCGTAATATAACAATCATCAAAAGCGTCAAAGCTGACATACTCTTCCATCAAGACGCTACGCTTTTGCAAAATTTCATTGATTTTTTTATTTAACAGATTTAACGTTTCAATTTCTTTAACTTTAAGTTCTAAAGCGCGGCGCTTTTGTTCTTTTTTTTCATCGTAACGAATGCGTAAATTAAATGCAATCGTGACAATCAAAGCGCCGACAATAACACCCAAAAAACCAGCTACTGCTACTGCTATCATATTTTTCCTCCTGCTTATCAATCTGCCTGTCTTTTATTTTAGCATAAATTGTCGACAATTCGCATTTTTTAATCGCTTTTGCAACTGTAATTTTCCGTCTTATTTTGTCTTTGATTTTCTCTTCATTTTTTTTAATTCCACAGTGTTTTTCATTTGACCTATTTTGACCTATTCGTTATACTTCTTTTTAGAGGTTATCGCTTAAATGTGCTAAACTTGAGACGTATAATATATCACGTCGATTTGATTAAAGGAGGACTTTACATTATGAATTTAATTCCAACAGTCATTGAACAATCATCCCGCGGCGAAAGAGCGTATGACATCTACTCACGTTTATTAAAAGATCGCATTATTATGCTAAGCGGCCAAGTTACAGATGACTTAGCAAACTCAATCATCGCCCAATTACTATTCTTGGATGCACAAGATTCTGAAAAAGATATCTACGTATACATCAATTCACCAGGTGGCAGCGTAACTGCCGGGATGGCAATTTACGATACAATGAACTTTGTTAAAGCAGATGTGCAAACAATTGTAATGGGAATGGCAGCTTCAATGGGTTCATTCTTATTAACAGCTGGTGCGAAAGGCAAACGTTTTGCATTGCCAAATGCTGAAATCATGATTCACCAACCATTAGGTGGTGCCCAAGGACAAGCAACTGAAATTGAAATTGCTGCCCGTCACATTTTACAAACTCGTGATCGCTTAAATCATATTTTGGCTGAACGTACGGGTCAACCACTAGAAGTTATTGAAAAAGATACTGATCGTGATAATTTCATGACTGCTGAAGAAGCAAAAGCTTATGGCTTAATCGATGAAATCATGGTCACAAAATAATTAACACAAAAAAAGAATTGGGAAGTAATCCCAATTCTTTTTTATTTTGCAATGACAATTTTTCCTGCTGTCGGATGTCCAGCAATTTTTTCATGGGCTTCAATCACACTACTTAATTGAAAAGGTAATATTTCTGCGATATTAATAACTAAATTACCCGCAGCATATGTTTGCAATAAATAATCAAAAGCCACATGATCCAAATAATCTTTTTGAGGTGCAAAACCCAAATAGACTCCTTCTTTTCTTTTATCTTCAGAAGGTAAGTCATTTAACGCCACATAAGTACCACCAGGTTTTAAAATGGCTAATCCTGTCTCACTACTTTTACTGCCTTTTGTAGCATCAATCACGACATCAGCTTGTTCAAAAAATACATCCCCCGGATTTTCAGTATCATAAGGGACAAATTCATCAGCACCAAAAGCCCGCACTTTTTCTGCATTCTCTTTTCTGGCACTTGCCAAGATAAAATTACCATTTTGATGCAACAATTGTACTAATAAAGAACCAACTCCACCAGATGCACCTAACACCATTACTGTTTTTTTTGAATCGATTTTTAATAATTGAAACAATAAATTATAGGCTGTAATACCCGTTGTTACCATTCCTGCTGCTTCAGCAAAACTCATTTGATCTGGAATTTTAGCTGCTTTTTTATTTGGCAACACAACTTCTTCCCCATATGTCCCGCTAATCGGATGAATTACTACCCGATCTCCAACAGAAAAATCAGTTTCGTCTGCAAAAACTTCTGTCACAATACCGGCTGCATCATTTCCCAGTACATAAGGAAATGTCAAACTGCGATTTTCTTGCTGTGCCCCACTGCGTAATGAAACATCATACGGATTAATCGCAAAAGCTTTTACTGCCACGCGAATATGACCAGCTGTAAGTTCTCTTGGATTGGCTGTAATAGTTTCAAATACATCCTGCGGCTCTCCATAACCTGTTATTGCAAAGCGCTCCATCAAAATCCCTCCTTATTTCTTTTCGTATATAAAGTGTAGCGAGGAAACAAAAAAAGCGCAAAGATTTGCGCTTTTTAACCTTTCACAAGTGAGCCTCATATATTTAGAGCAACTACCTTTTTAACAAGCTGTCTTTTTTTCATTCTCTATTTCAATTTTTTATTTCGGAATACTTGCCTGCCATAAATTCTTTTCCTAATTGACAATAATGCTGAATATTGGCTTTGTTTTTAGCAATTTCTGCTGGTGTTAATTTGCGAATAACTTGTGCAGGACGTCCAAATGCTAAGACATTAGGCGGAATAATTGTTCCTTGGGTCACAAGGGAACCTGCACCAATGAAACTATTTTCCCCAATTACTGCATGATTTAAAATAATGGAACTCATTCCAATTAATGCACCTTGTTCCACTTTGCAACCATGTAACATACATTGGTGTCCCACTGTTACATCATTAGCAATTTCCGTTGGGGCATCATGGTCGACATGAATAATCGTTCCATCTTGAATATTCGTGCGGGCGCCAATTTTCACAAAATTACTGTCGCCGCGAATAACGCTGTTAAACCAGATCGTAGCCTCTTTTCCTAAAGTCACATTCCCTAATACAACAGCATTTTTAGCGATAAAATTTTCCATCTTTAAGCCTCATCTTTTCTTAAAATTCCTCTTTTATTATCGTCATTATAACACACCAAGAAGAGCTAAAAAAAAGGAGCGCTGCTTTAGCGCTCCTGCATCGTTTAATCGTAATCGCCCTCTTCGGCAAATTGACTTTGATAAAGTTTACTGTAAAAGCCACCTTCAGCCAGTAAGCTTTCATGAGTTCCTTTTTCAATAATGGATCCTTGATTCATCACCAAGATCAAATCCGCTTCACGAATGGTCGATAGTCGGTGAGCAATGACAAAACTTGTGCGTCCTTCCATCACTTTGTCCATTGCTTTTTGAATTAATGCTTCCAAGCGGGTATCGACTGAGCTAGTTGCTTCATCCAAAATCAAAATTTTAGGATCTGAAATAACTGCGCGGGCAATCGTTAACAATTGCTTTTGTCCTAAAGAAACGTTATTACCTTCAGCATTAATCATCATTTCATAACCATCTGGCATCGTTCGGATAAAATGATCGACATTTGCCGTTTTGGCAGCATCTACCACTTCATAGTCTGTCGCATCTAACTTGCCAAAGCGGATATTTTCACCAATGGTGCCTTCATATAACCAGGCATCTTGCAATACCATGCCAAAAACCGATCGGACCTCACTACGTTTCATTTTTTTTGTATCAATACCGTCGATTTTAATCGCCCCAGCATTCACATCGTAAAATCGCATCAACAAGTTAATTAAAGTGGTTTTACCAGCGCCAGTTGGCCCCACAATTGCTACCGTTTGACCTGCTTTGACACTAAAGTTCAAATCTTTAATTAATGGTTTGTCTGGTGTATAGCTAAAAGAAACCTGTTCGAAATCAACGTCTCCAGAAACAACTGTTGGCAGTGCTATATCAGTTTCATTTAAAACTTCTTCTGCTTCATCTAAGATTTCAAAGACCCGTCTCGAGGCTGCCGAGGCACTTTGTAAGACGGAAGAAAGTTGAGTAATATTTCCTAAAGGCTGACTAATTTGCCAAATATATTGAATGAACGCTTGTAATTGACCCACTACAATGACGCCGCCAATCACATAGTAACTTCCAAGAACTGCCATTACGATATACGTAATATAGGCTGTTAAAGATACCAAAGGCATCATTAAACCAGAGATAAAAGTGGCGCGAAAACCATAATGTTTCAATTTGTGGTTAACATTTTTAAAACCTTCTACTGTTTGCGCTTCCCGCCCATATACTTTTAAGACACTAAAGCCTGTCATATTTTCTTGAACGTAACCATTTAATTCTCCTAATGCATTTTGCATTCCTTGAAAATATTTTTGCGAGATTTTCACAATTCCTCGGGAAATGAGGAAAGAAGCCGGAATCATAATGATAGATAATAACGCCATATAAATATTAATATAAAACATCATTGCCAGTGCCATGATAATTCCTAATACCGCATTTACAATTCCAATTAAAGCTTGTTGCATTGCACCACTCACGGCATCCACATCATTGGTTACCCGGGATAAAATATTTCCCTGTTGATTTTTATCAAAATAAGAAACAGGCAGACGATTGATTTTTTCATCAATATCTTGGCGCAAATCATACATTGCACTTTGTACGACATTCGTAATTAAAAGGCCAGAACACAATTGTGCCACACAATACCCGACACCAACCGCAGTAATCCAAACTAAACACTTTAAGACATAGTCAAAATTAATTTTTTCTCCGTTGGCAATATTTTTAGCCACTTCGGTTGTAGGTAATCCTGCCACATAAGGCATCGCAGCATTTAATGCCACGGTTAAAACAACAAAAAATAAAACGAGAAAGACTGTAACCTTATATGGGTTCAAATAGCGTGCTAAACGTTTTAAAGAAGAGAATGATTTCATTGGGCTAATTCCTCCTCTGATAACTGAGAAGCTGCAATATCATAATAAATACTGCAATTTTTCAGAAGTTCTTGGTGAGTTCCCATGCCAACTACATTACCTTCATCTAATACAATAATTTTGTCAGCATGCATAATGGTTCCGACCCGCTGTGCGACAATTAAAACTGTTGATTCAGTCGTTTCTTTTTTCAAGCGTGCCCGTAATTTGGCATCGGTTTGATAATCTAAAGCGGAAAAACTGTCATCAAAAATATAGATTTCAGGATTACGAATAATCGCGCGGGCAATCGCTAAGCGTTGCTTTTGGCCACCAGAAAAATTCGTGCCGCCTTCTGATAAAAGAGCATCAAATCCTTCTGGCGTTTGGCTAATAAAATCCGCAGCTTGAGCGATATCCACCGCTCGCTGCATTTCTGCTTGGGTTGCATCTTCTTTACCGTAACGCAAGTTTTCCGCAATAGTGCCCGTAAAAAGCAAAGCTTTTTGCGGAATATAGCCAATTTTTTCACGTAAACTCTTTAAACGATAGTCCTTGACGTTAACTCCATCAATTAAGACTTCCCCTTCGCTGACATCATAAAAACGTGGGATCAATTGAATCAATGTTGACTTACCAGAACCAGTACTACCGATAAAAGCCACTGTTTCACCAGGTTGTGCAGTAAAACTGACATTGCGAATAATCGGACTTTCTGAGTGTCCCGGATAAGCAAAGGTTACATCTTTGAATTCCACATAGCCATGAGTGGCTGTTTTAGTTACGCCATCTGCTTTTTCCACAATTTCAGAAGTTGCATCCAACGCTTCTTGAATTCGTCTGGCCGATACGGCCGCTCTGGGATACATCATAAAGACAGAGGCAAAGAGCATAAAAGAAAATAAGGCATGGAAAATATATTCGATAAAGGCAATCAAATCCCCAATTTGTAAACTTCCTTGATCAATTTTAATCGTCCCATTCCAAATAATTAGAACCATGACAATATTAAAAAGAAAGAAAAACCCGGGTTGCGCCACTGCCATTAAGCGGAATAAGCTTTTTGAACTGGAAGCATAAGCTTTATTCACCTTTTCAAAACGCTTTTCTTCAAATTTTTCATTAACAAAAGCTCGAATAACGCGTAATCCCGATAAATTTTCTCGTAAAATCGCATTGATTTTGTCCAAATTATTTTGCTGTTTGGTTGATAATGGATCTGAAAACTTCGCAATCGCAATAACTGCCAACAATAAAATAGGCAAAGCAGCCAAAACATACCAACTCAAAGAAGGACTGGTTCGAAATATCATATATAAACTGACGATAAACATCATCGGCGTCATAAAACCAGTTCGCAAGATATTTTGCATAAACAACATAATTTGATAGGCATCATTGGTTACCCGTGTAATTAAAGACGAAACCCCAATCTGCTCATACTCATAGTGAGAGTAGCCTTGTGTCTTGGCAAATAAATCATCGCGAATATCAGCTGTAATATTGGTGGTAATACGGGTGGTAAAATACCCCAGCAAAATATTCATCGCTACCCCTAAAATCGTAATAATGACCATTAATAACCCTAATTGCTGGATTTGACTAAAACTTTTTGCGGGAATTGCCGAATCAATCATCCGTGCCAAAATCGTTGGTAAACCCAGTTCGATAATGATAAACCCAAAGACACAGATGAAATCAAAAAGTAAAAGTTTTTTGTAGCGCATTGTGTAATGCCACATCAATTTCATATTTTTTCCTCCTTTATTAAAATAAAGACAGGCAGCGCCTGTGAACGCGTAAAATTGCCGGAACTGTTTTCAAAAGAAAAATGGCACCTCAAAAATAACTTGAAGTGAGACCACGCGTTACCAAATTTTCGCATTACCCTCACTATAACACAGTATATTTTCTAATTGTAGCCAAATTCACCAGAAATTTTAAGGATTTTTTCTCCTTATTAATAAGAAATGAAAACTGGCTAAATGAGCTGATTTAAAAGTTTCTTGACTTACTTTACTGAAATAAATAGTTTTTAAGAGAAATAAAAATTCCTTTTTGTAACCCTTTTACCCCTTTGCCTTTTCTATACTTATTGAAAAATCTATGCTAAAATAGCATTAATTGGGCGTTAATACGCCAAAGGAACGGTTGAATTGAAACATAAGCGGAAAGTAAAGACGAGACTTTCTCTTTTTAAAGATCTTCTGATTTTTAAAAAGCATCCACATTTTGGCGGAGATTTTGCTAGTTGTTAAAATTATTTGCACTATCCAGCTGCAAATATTTTAGCAAAAAGTACCTCCCCTGTTTTTTGAATGCCTTAATTCTCGTACTTGGTCATCTTTAGATGTCATTTTTATACCGTTTAAATTAACTAATAAAGGAGTCAAACACATGATCTACAAAGTTTACTATCAAGAAACAAAAATTCGCAATCCAAAAAGAGAACAAACACAAGCAATTTACGTTGAGGCAGCCGATGAAGTTACGGCTCGTGCGTTAGTTGAAGAACACACCCCATACAATATTGAATTCATTCAAGGTTTAGATGATAGCCATCTAGCTTATGAAAAAGAAAATACAGACTTCAAGTTGACGGAGTTTTAAAATGAAAGTCTCTTTGAAGAACAACGAAACCGGCGTCTTTGGAATCGGTGGTCTTGGTGAGATTGGAAAAAACTGTTATGGGGTACAATTTCAAGACGAAATCATCATTATTGATGCTGGGATCAAATTTCCAGAAGATGAATTACTTGGAATTGACTATGTCATTTCCGATTATAGTTACATTGTGCAAAACTTACCTAAAGTAAAGGCCCTTGTAATAACTCACGGTCACGAAGATCACATTGGGGGAATTCCCTACCTATTACGTCAAGCGAATATCCCTATCTATGCCGGACCATTAGCACTTGCGCTTATTACAAATAAGTTGGATGAACACGGTTTATTGCGGGATGCGCAGTTACATGAAATTAACGAAGACACAATTATCCGTTTTAGGAAAACTTCTGTTAGCTTTTTCCGCACCACTCACAGTATTCCAGATGCATTAGGAATTGTGGTCAAAACTCCTTCTGGCAATATTGTTCAAACCGGTGATTTTAAATTCGATTTTACACCGGTTGGCGAACCTGCTAATTTACACAAAATGGCACGAATTGGCGAAGAAGGCGTATTGTGTCTGTTATCTGACAGTACAAATGCTGAAATTCCAACATTTACCAAATCTGAAAAAATTATTGGTACTTCCATTTTGAAAATCTTTGAAAAAATTGAAGGCCGTATTATTTTTGCCTCTTTTGCTTCTAATATTTTCAGACTGCAACAAGCAGCAGATGCTGCGGTGGCTACAGGACGTAAAATTGCGGTCTTTGGTCGCAGCATGGAAAATGCGATGATTAACGGACAAAAATTAGGCTATATAAAAGTTCCCGATGGTACTTTTATTGACGCGCATGAAGTCAATCGATTACCAGCCAATGAAGTCTTGATTTTATGTACTGGCTCACAAGGTGAACCAATGGCAGCTTTAAGCCGCATTGCCAACGGTACCCACCGTCAAATTCAAATTCAACCAGATGATACGGTGATCTTTTCTAGCTCACCAATTCCTGGTAATACAACCAGTGTCAACCATTTGATTAACTTACTAATGGAAGCTGGTGCTGAAGTTATTCACGGTAAAATTAACAACATTCATACTTCTGGACATGGTGGCCAAGAAGAACAAAAATTGATGTTGCGCTTAATGAAACCTAAATATTTTATGCCAATTCATGGAGAGTATCGGATGTTAAAAATCCATACCCAACTAGCCCAAGATACAGGCGTACCAAAAGAAAATTGCTTCTTGATGGAAAATGGCGATATGTTAGCTTTAACTGCTGACAGTGCCCGTATTTGCGGCCATTTCAATGCCGGAGATGTTTACGTCGATGGTAGCGGCATTGGAGATATCGGTAACGTAGTTTTACGCGACCGTCATATTTTATCAGAAGAAGGTTTGGTTTTAGCTGTGGCAACAGTCGATATTGCCAAAAAAGAAATTTTGGCTGGTCCTGACATTTTATCTCGTGGTTTTGTCTATATGCGTGAATCCGGCGAAATGATTAACGAAGGACAAACCTTACTGTTCAAAGCCTTAAGAGAAGCGATGAATCAACCAGATTGTAACGAATTCAAACTAAGAGAAGCGATGTCTAACGCATTGCAACCTTATTTGTTTGAAAAAACCGAGCGTCATCCCATGATTTTATCTATGATTATGACACCGGAAAATTAAAGTAACGACTACGGCATAGTTTAATAAATAAATACCCAAGTCGATAGAAAAGTATAAGTGTTCCTCACTTTTCTATCAGACTTGGGTATTTTTATAATAAAAAATTGAGGATATAAAAAATGGGTGCTGACAAAAACTTGTCAGCACCCATTTTACGAACAAACAGCGTTTCATAAATAGCTTCTTAAAAACGAGACAGATAAACACAACATTCCGAAAAGTCATATTCATTCATCCGCACTATTATCAATAGCTGAACACTTTTGTCCGCCCTCAAAGCACCTATTTTAAAATGTTTAGGCTTTTTCTACGTTAGTCGCTTGAGGACCGCGGTCTGATTCTTCAACGTCGAAAGTCACTGCTTGACCTTCTTCTAAAGTTTTGAAACCGTCGCCTTGGATTGCTGAGAAATGTACGAATACATCGCTGCCGTCTTCACGTGAAATGAAGCCAAAACCTTTTTCTGCGTTAAACCATTTTACTGTACCATGTTCCATGGGTGAAAACCTCCTTGTGCTTTGCACAGATTGATGTGTAACGTTGTTGGCAAAGAATAGAGGTGACCCAAATGTTTCAACTTCTATCACTAAACCGCTAAACAAAATTACACTAATATTTTACACTTGCCTGATTTTTTTTGCAAGTCTGCTAATTCCACAAACCTTCTTCTCTTAAGCTAATGTATTCGCTACCGCCAATAACTAAATGATCCAGTAATTCAATCCCCATTAATTCCCCACACTCTTTTAAACGTTTTGTAAAAGCGATATCATTATGGGAGGGCGTAGGACTACCAGAAGGATGATTATGACAAATTACAATGCGAGCTGCCGCCACTTTAACTGCTGTTTTAAAGATTTCGCGTGGATGAGCAATCGATTGATTTAATGAACCAATAAAAATAGTTCTTTTTTGAATAATTTGATTTTTGGTATTTAAATAAATACAGAGTAAATGTTCTTGCTCATAATCCCGCATTTCTTCAGCAAGCATACATCCTAACTCGTAACTAGAAGAAACATGCCCCATTTTTAATTGATTGGATTTGCTGATGCGATGTCCTAATTCGATCATTGCCAAAAGTTCTATCGCCTTTACTTCGCCTATCCCACAAATCAGCATGAATTCTTGTAACTCGGCCGTTTTTAATTGATGCAAGTCGCCAAAAAAATTTAAAATTTCCGCCGCTAATTCAATAGTGGTGGCCTTTTTTGAACCGGTGCGTAAAATAATCGCTAGTAACTCTTGATCGGATAATGCACTGGCCCCTTTTTGCTTTAGTCTTTCTCGCGGTCGCGTATTTAGTGGCAATGTTTTTATTTTCATGAAAAAACTCCTTTACGTTCTTTTTAATAAAGTACGCAAAAGAGTCAAATAAATATTTAAGCTAAAAATTTAGGCACTTCATGTAATGAAGAGACGACTGCCACTGTCTTATTTTTTAAATCTGCATCTGGTGGCAGTAAATCCGGTACCATGATGACCGGAATTTCAGCACGATATGCTGCTAAAACACCATTTTGTGAATCTTCCAATACCAAGGTTTCTTCCTTTTTTGTCCCTAAAAGATTTTGTGCGGCTAAAAAAATTGCCGGATCTGGTTTTGCTTTTGGCACATCTTCAGCTGAGACAACAGTAGAAAAATAAGCTGTTAATTCTGCTTGTTCTAAGAGTTCATCAATTACTGCACGCTGATTACTAGAGGCGATCACCCACTTAATCTTGTTTGCTTTTAAATAAGTTAAAAGTTCCATAACGCCTGGTTTCAAAGTTGCCTTACCCTGGGCAAACAGCAGCCGTGTATTTTCATACGCTGCTTCAATAAAGGCTGTTACGGTGTCGACGCCAAATTTTTCATCAAATAATTCGTGATACCTCATAATAACTTCTTCATCTGAAATCCCCAATAAATTTAAATAAAGTTCCTTGTCATAAGGAAAACCAAAAGTATCAGCGGCGGCTTGCGCACCCGCATAATAAAGCTGCTCCGTATCAAAAATCAAACCATCCATATCAAAAATAACACCTTTAACTGACATGTGGACCTCCCATTTCCAATAATAAACTGCGTACTTCTGCCACAAAATACAGTGATCCTGTTACAAGTAACAGAGATTCATCATCCATTTTCTCTAAAATTTCAGCTAAGCCAAATTGCCATAAAGAAACAATGGAGACACGTTTTTCATCCACATTGACAAAATCATCATCCAATTTAATTGCCCGTGGATAATCAAAAGTTGTCAAATAAATATGACTATTTTTTAATTGCAATAATTCTTGCAGCATCTCAGCAACATTTTTGGTTTCTAATGCTGAAAATAAAATATGCAATTTGCGGTCACTAAATTCATTTTGAACTGATTCAACCAAGCGCTTCATGGCGTGAGTATTATGAGCGCCATCCAAAATAATAAAAGGTTCTGTGCTAAGCCGTTCCATACGAGCGGGCCAAAATGTCTTTTGCAGCGCCTTTTTGATTTCTTTTTCTTGCCAATTAATTTTATTTTGCTCACAGTATAATTGAAATAATTGAATGGCCACCCCTGCATTTTCGGGTTGATGACGACCAATCAAAGCTGTTTTTAAATGTTTCAATTTCCCATTTTGGTTACTAAAATCAAACCATTCTCCCCAATTATCGTCCGGGTGTAAATAATTTACCTGATATTCTTCCCCAAAACGGTAAATAGTTGAATGTTTCTTATCAGCGGTTTGTGTAATAACCCCTAATGCATTTTCTGGAATATTTCCCGTTACAACTGGCACATTTTCTTTAATAATGCCGGCTTTTTGCTCTGCAATTAACTCTAATGTATCCCCTAAAATTTCCGTATGATCATAACCAATGGTTGTAATAGCTGTTAGCATCGGTTCCACCACATTGGTAGAATCGAGTAAGCCGCCTAAACCTACTTCAATAATGGCAACATCCACTTTGCCAACAAAATAATCAAAAGCTAGTGCTGTCAGCACTTCAAATTCTGTAATGCCACTTACCGCTTCTTGTTGATCTAGTTTTTCAACTAAAGGTTGGTATTTATTTACAAGCAGGACCAATTCTTCATCAGTGATAAACTTGCCATCAATGGCAATTCGTTCGTGAAAACTTTCAATATAAGGTGAAGTGAAAGTTCCAACGACAATCCCTGCAGCTTGTAACATTTCCTTTAAATAGCTGATGGTTGAGCCTTTGCCATTCGTACCGGCAATATGAATTGTAGGCACTTTTTTTTCAGGATGACCAACTAAATCTAATAACGCCGCTACCCGTTGTAAACCCGGTCTTGAACCAAATGGTTTACGGCTGTGAATCCATTCAATCGCTTTACTTCCAGTATCTACCATTTTTACCACCTCACCGCTTCATTATAACAAACTCCCTTTACAAAGACAGAAAGAAATATTTCAAATTAAAGCGTTAGCTCATTTTCAGTAGAGCAGTTTGGGGACAAACAGGATGAATTTGCCACTTTCAACTAATCTAAACCGCTTAAAGCCGGTTACAATCTAAAAAAAGACCTGAGAAAATAAATTCTCAAGTCCTAATATTATCTTACTTATTTAATTGTCCGTAATTGTTCAATACGTTCAGCCACGGCTTTTTGTTTATCCAAATAATCGGCTTCTTTTTCTCGCTCTTCTGCTACAACTGCTTCAGGCGCATTTGCAACAAAGCGTTCATTGGCAAGTTTACCTTGCACCCGTTTTACTTCGCTGTTCCATTTTGCCAATTCTTTTTCCAAACGTTGCAATTCTTCATCAATATTGATTAAACCAGCTAGTGGCAAGTAAATTTTGGCCCCCGTTAAGACAGCTGACATTGCAAGTTCGGGTGCCTCGATTTCACCTGAAATCACTAGTTCTTCTGGATTACAGAAACGTTCAATATAATTTTTATTGGCAACTAAAAATTCATCGATTTCTTTATCCGTTGTATGAATCAATAATGTAACTGGTTTTGAAAGCGGTGTGTTGACTTCAGAACGAATATTTCGCACAGCCCGAATTAATTCAATCAGAAATTCCATGCCTTTCACAGCCGCAGCATCGTTAAATTCTTCATGAACAACCGGATAAGCAGCCGTTACTAGAGATTGACCTTCATGTGGTAATTTACTCCAAATTTCTTCTGTTACAAACGGCATAATAGGGTGTAAAAGACGTAAAATCTGATCTAATGTATAAACCAGGATACTCTTGTTCATTTGTTTAGAACCTTCGTCTTCACCGTATAACACTTCTTTACTCATTTCAATATACCAGTCACAGAAGTCATCCCAAATGAAATTATACAATTGTCTGCCCGCTTCCCCAAATTCAAAACGATCAAACAAGTCAGTGACTTTTTCAACTGTTTCATTTAAACGGGTTAAAATCCAACGATCCGCTACTGTTTTTTCGCCTTCTAATTGAATATCACGGGCAGTCATGCCTTCAACATTCATTAAAACAAAGCGAGAAGCATTCCAAATCTTATTGATAAAGTTCCAAGCTGCATCCATTTTTTCATAACTAAAGCGTACATCTTGGCCAGGCGCAGAGCCATTTGATAAGAACCAACGTAAAGCATCTGCACCGTATTTATCAATAACATCCATTGGATCAATCCCATTACCCAATGATTTACTCATTTTACGCCCTTGTTCATCCCGAATCAAACCGTGAATTAAAACGTTGTTAAATGGTCGTTCTCCAGTAAATTCCAAACTTTGGAAAATCATCCGACTCACCCAGAAGAAAATAATATCGTAGCCGGTAACTAAAGTATTGGTTGGGAAATACCGTTTATAGTCTTCACTGTTAGTATCAGGCCAGCCCATTGTTGAAAATGGCCATAAAGCAGAAGAAAACCACGTATCTAATACATCAGGATCTTGCACCCAGTTTTCGCTATCTACTGGCGCTTGCATGCCAACATACATTTCGCCTGTTTCTTTGTGGTACCACGCTGGAATTTGATGTCCCCACCAAAGTTGACGGGAAATAACCCAATCGTGTACATTATCCATCCAACGCAAGAAGGTTTGATTAAAACGTGGGGGATAAAAATCTACCGCGTCATCTGTGGCTTGATTTTCAATGGCTTCTTTGGCTAAAGGTGCCATCTTTACAAACCATTGTGTAGATAACCGGGGTTCAACCACAACGCCTGTTCGTTCCGAATGCCCAACATTATGGTTCATTTTTTCCACTTTAACTAAGCGTCCCATTTCTTTTAAATCCGAAACGATTAATTTTCTCGCTTCAAAACGATCCATCTCAGCATATTTTCCAGCTAATTCATTCATCGTACCGTCATCGTTCATGACATTTATTCGGGGTAAGTTATGACGATTGCCCACTTCAAAGTCATTGGGATCGTGGGCCGGTGTGATTTTTACTACTCCGGTACCAAATTCACGATCAACGTATTCATCAGCAATAATTGGAATTTCTTTATTTACTAGCGGTAAAGTAACAGTTTTTCCAATATATTCTTGGTAACGTTCATCATCTGGATGAACGGCTACCGCAGTATCACCTAACATGGTTTCTGGACGAGTAGTTGCAATTTCTAATTCTCCTGTCCCATCACTTAAAGGATACGTCATATGATAAAAGGCACCTTCAATATCTTTATGAATAACTTCAATATCCGATAATGCAGTGCGGGCTTGGGGGTCCCAGTTGATAATATATTCCCCACGATAAATTAAATCTTTTTCATACAAGGTAACAAAAACTTTGCGAACTGCTTCAGATAAGCCATCATCTAAAGTAAAACGTTCCCGGGAATAGTCTAAAGAAAGACCCATTTTTGCCCATTGTTGGCGAATATGATCCGCATATTCTTCTTTCCAGTCCCAAACATTCTCAACAAATTTTTCCCGCCCCAAATCATAACGAGAAATTCCTTGTTCCCGTAATTTTTCTTCTACTTTGGCTTGGGTTGCAATTCCGGCATGGTCCATCCCTGGTAACCATAAAGTATCAAAACCTTGCATTCTTTTTTGCCGAATAATCATGTCTTGCAACGTAGTATCCCAAGCATGACCAAGATGCAATTTTCCGGTTACATTTGGTGGTGGAATAACAATGGAGTAAGGTTTGGCCTTTTTATCGCCACTGGGTTTAAATAAATCTTCATCAAGCCACTTTTGATAGCGACCCGCTTCCACTTCTTGTGGATTGTACTTGGTTGATAAATTATCAGACATTTTTTTGCCTCCTTAAAATTCTTATCACGTTGTTCTTAAAAAACTACCTATTTGGTCTTACCACTGACTAAACACAAGCGTGGCGTAGAAACTTTTTACTTAAAAAACCACGACTAAAAACCAAAAAAGTCCTAAGATGCCAGCATCTTAGGACGTAAATTTACGCGGTACCACCTAATTTGTAGATTTCTCTACCTCTTAAGCGTGAGGTAACGATCACGAAACGTTTGATGAAACGAACTTGTCCCATCAAAGACTCCCAAGCTACCTTCACAAAACTTGCGTAGAAATCTCTCAGCTTTGATTCCCTCTCTCTAACGCAGTTTTTTGCTACTCCTCTTGTTCAACGTCTGGGCTTATTCTACAATGAAGATAAGTTGGTGTCAAATCAGATTTTTAGCGCAATTTTTTGGCGGCTGCCAAAGCTTTTGCATAATCAGGCTCTTGGCTAATTTCAGGGACGATTTCGCGATATTGAATGACGCCATTTTTATCCAAAACAAAAATTACCCGTGCATAGTGTTTGGTTTCATTAATAAGCAGATGATAATTTTCATTCAATGTATTTTCCGGATCGTGTAGCATCAGCATATCGACACCTTCTTGGCCACACCAAGCAGCTTGCTCCTCTTTTGTATTATCAGAAATTGTCGCAAAATTAATGTCTTTAAGCCGGCTGGCTTCCATATTAAAACGTTTTGTTTGAATGGCACAAACCCGCGTATCAATATCAGGTATAATGCTTAAAATCGTGGGTTTGCCTAAGAAATCCGTGACAGAATGCTTTTTATCATTTATATCTGCTAAGGAAAAATCAGGGGCCATATCCCCAACAGCTGGCTGAGTGCCGGGCAGTGTAACAGGTTGCCCTTTCTTGGTTAATTTCATATTATCCGCTCCTTTAATTGAGTAAAACAAATCTCGCCTACCTACTTGATTACCTTTAGTATAGAGAAGACCGGATAAAAAACCAAAGATACTGCTTAACTGTTTACCAGTGCTTTTTGATAATTTTGATCAAAGAAAATCAATGTTTGTAATTCCGTAGTGAGATCAATGTATTGCACATGAACATTACTAGGAACATCAACGCGGTCCGGGGCAAAATTTAAAATAGCCGTGATTCCCGCAGCTACCATTATATTCACGGCTTCTTGTGAATATTGACTTGGCACAGTGGAAATCGCCACCGTGACACACTTCTCTTTCACAATAGTGTCAAATTCTGCCATGCTATGAATTTTATGTCCATCAATAACTTGATCAACTAAATCTGGATTGTTATCAAAAACAGCCACAATATTTAAATTGCTATTCCGACGAAAATTGTTATTTGCTAACGCTTTACCCAAATTACCAAAACCCACCAGCGCAATTCGTTTTTCATCGTTCGTATCTAAAATACTGTTAAAAACCTCAATCAAATAACTGACATCATAGCCATATCCACTTCGACCCAATTCCCCTAAATGGGAAAAATCTCGCCGAATCGTTGCAGAAGGAACTTGGGTAATTTCTGCAAATTCTTTTGATTTAATTCTTTTTACACCAGAATCTTGTAGCATATTTAAATAGCGTAAGTACAAGGGTAAACGCTTAGCAGTTGCCTTAGGAATTTCTTTTAACTTACTATCTTCAACCATACTTGGCTCCTTTGTTCGTTTTTTCACATAGTTAGTTTATCATGCCCATGTGCCACTAGCAAGTTATTTAGTCGACAAAATCATTTATTGCTCATAATTTTAATAGTAAGACAAAATAAAAAGGAAAGCCGTAGCTCTCCTTTTTATCAGCGCCAAAAGTGATTAGACTTCTTCATTCACTTTAGATTTACGGTACCAGATGAATGCGCCACCCATTAATGCAACACCCACTACTAAGAATGCTACGATACCTGCACCACCGGTTGAAGGTAATACACCTTTTTTAATATTTTCAACGGTTTTTTGATGGGTAGGTGAGCTATCTTCTTCTAAATCTTTATACGTACCATGTGTAATTGTAAAATCTACTGGAGCAGTCAATGGTACATAATCTGCTTTTGGTGTCGTTTCATGAAGTTTGTAATCACCTTTTAATAAACCACGGATCGTTAATTTACCGCCTGTACCAGAAGTAATTTCAGTTGCTTTTTCTTTGCTTTCAGCAAAGCCTGCAAATACCCATTCTTTAGAAGTTGCATCTTGTGTGAAGTTCACAAATTTTTTCCCAGGCGCTTCAACTTTAAAGCCTACGCCTTCTAAAGTTTTTTCAGAGTTCTTGTCAATCTTCACAAAATGGTAACCACCAGTATAAGCATCTGGTCCTTCTAACTCATGTACTTCATTGTCAAAGTTTACCGTTGCTTCATTGGTTGCCGGATCATCTGGAAGGATTTCTTTTTCTACTGTCATTGTATAAGTGATTTTCAATGTTTCGCCAGCATACTTTGTCATTTCTTTCATATTAAATTCAATCATAAAACCATTTGTGTTATCGTTTTTAGTAATGCTATTTCCTGAAATCGTTCCTTTTTTATCCACAGTAACGGTATACAAAGTAGAATCTACAGTTGTAGCACCGGCTTTAACACTTACAATTTCTTTATACTTGAAACCATTCGTAGGAATATCATTTACAAAGAAATGAGTCAACGTTCCAATTTTATCTGGAATTGGAACATCAATATGATATTGTAATAAATCTCCAACCGCTACGTTTTTATATTCTTTGTCTCCAACTGTGATTGTTGGTAAATCTTTAGCACTTTCACCGTCGACGATTCCATCTAATCCCTTTTCCGCATCAGCAATAAGGTTTTTAGGATAAATATGAATGTCTGTTAATGTTTTTCCATCTTTATCCAATAATGGTAAAGAAACCACCATCGGAGCAGCTCGACCTACAACATTTTTAGGTTGCGCAGTTTCTACAAATAAGAAAACACTATCTTTATCTTTTCCATCAACAGTTGTTTTACCTGGTAGATTATCAAACTTAGCAATCCCATCTTCTCCGCCGACTGTTGCTGTTGTTTTAGTATCTGCTTTAGAGCCAAAATTAGTAAAATCAGTAAGTGTTTTTTCTTCTACGGTTACTGGTCCACCGCCATTTTGAATGGTAGTTGCAGCTGCCACAACTTTATTAATGGCTTCTTCGGCAGTTAATGGATTAGTTGCACGTGTAATCCACGGATAAACAAGAGCCGTAATATTATATGCTTCAAAAGTTACTTCATTTAAACCAGCGATTCCTTCAAATTGACTCATTTTTTCTCCGGTATTTTTTAGTGTTTCAGGCATAGTATCATATTTCTTTTTATGCAGAGTAATATCCACATTACCCTGAGTAGCAGCCCCTCCAACAATTCCTCCAACAAACAATGGCACTAACATCGTAATAATTGCCAACAGACCAAACAATTTCGATTTGTGTTTCATTTTGTTTCCCTCCCTTTTTCTTTTAGCTAGACTACATCATCTCTTCTTTTAGATTTCTAACCTAAATTAATCATATCAGAGGAAATTAGAGGGGGCAAAAGTTAGTCTAACAGCGCTTTATCAACCGGTTGGAGTGATTGTGTGTTTTTTTACAAACAAAAAAAGAGGCTAGAAGCCTCTTTCATCATTTTCTAATTGTTATTTAATTTTATCCAAATGTCATTTCAAGCAAAATCAAGGAAAAATCTTTTTAAGATTGATTGAAATTTCCATTATTTATCTTTTATAAACACCTTTTTACCAGTCCGGAAAAACGTTTGTAGCAGATCTTTTTCGTATTTTTTACTTATAATAAATCTGCAAATTCTGCTTCTTTTTTCTCAGTGGCATTGGGTGTGATTTCCTCTATTTTTAGACCACTTAAAGCTCGAGCAATCATACCATCAATATCTAATGCTTTCTCATAATGATGTACTTTATCTAAATTGGGCCGTGTTTTTGGTTGGGGTGGCGCAAAGATTGTACAGCAATCTTCAAATGGTTGGATGGCCAATTCAAAAGTATCAATGGCTTGAGCGATTTCAATAATTTCCAATTTATCCATCGTCACAACAGGACGAATGATTGGTGTTGGCGTCACTTCATTAATGGCCACCATACTTTGTAACGTTTGCGAAGCGACTTGTCCTAATGATTCGCCGTTAATGATGACTAAACCATTACGCGCTTCACGAATTGCATCTGTTAAACGTAACATCATGCGCCGTGTCAAAGTCATCCAGTAACCTTGTGGAACATTGTTTTTGATTTCTTCTTGAATTTCTGTGAAAGGCACTTCAATAAATTGAATATTTCCCACATAAGGTGTTAATTTTTCGGTTAAATCTTTAGCTTTTTGCAAGGCTTGTTCACTTGTATAAGGTGGACTGGCAAAGTGGACTGCTTCAATTTCAACACCACGTTTCATTGCTAAATAGCCTGCGACAGGTGAGTCGATTCCACCTGAGAGCATCAACATCCCTTTGCCGCTGGTTCCTACTGGTAAGCCGCCTGCTCCTTTAATCGTTTCATAGGACAAATAGACACCATCCAAACGAATTTCCACTCGTAAATTAATATCCGGCATTTTCATTTGAACTTTGATATCAGGATACAAAGAAAAGACATAACTGCCCAATGTTTGATTTAGTTCATTACTGGTTAATTCAAAATCATGATCAGAACGTTTGGCATTAATTTTAAATGTTTCATTTCCCGTATAAGCGTAAGCCATAATTTCAGCTATTCCAGCTTTAATTGCTGCTAGATTTTTTTCAACTCGTAAACTCGGGGAAAAATTTTGAATACCAAAAACTTTTTGCAAGCGTGCAATAACTGGTTGGCTATCTTCGCCATTTAATAAAATGTGCATGCGATCGCGTTGGGCATCGATTTTTAAGTTAGGATAGGCTGCCAGTGCCCCTTTGACATTATCTGCTAATTGCCGGATAAAACTGCGACGATTTTTTCCCTTAGTGGAAAGCTCACCATATCGCACCATAATCTCTGTGTAATTCACTTTAAAACTCCTGTCTATTAATTAATTTTGCTAAATTTCTGATACAACTGATGAAAGACAATTAAAAATTGTTCGACTTCAGCCATAGTATTATTTTCATCTAAGCTAACCCGAATAGCCGTTGTGGCTAGAGTAGCAGGAACATTCATCGCATGCAGGGTGCTGCTTTCTACATGTTTACGGCTAGAGCATGCACTGGTTGTAGAGACAAAGATTTGTTTTTCTTCCAAAGCATGGACCAAAACCTCTCCCCGAATATCTTTAATACCAAAACATAAAATATGGGGGGCATAATTTTTATCGCCACTAAAAATAGTTACTTTTTCATATTTTGCTAAAGCTTCATACAAATATTGGCGTAATGTCGCCACATGCTCTGGTCGCTCCGCTTTTTTTTCCAGTGTTAAGCGTAACGCTTTAGCGGTGGCAACGATACCCGGTACATTTTCGGTGCCACTGCGCTGATTGTTCTCTTGGCCGCCACCAGTTAGTAATGGCGCGATTCGTCGGCCTTTGCGCCAAAAAATAAAACCCACTCCCCGAGGGCCATGAAATTTATGAGCTGAAAAAGTAGCAAAGTCCACCCGTGGCGTAAGCCATTTTTCTTGTGCTACTTTTCCAACAGCTTGGACAGCATCCACGTGAAAATGAATTTTGGGATAATCAGCTAATACAGCACTAATCGCTTCAATTGGCTGAACTGCACCTACTTCATTATTCACCGCCATCACAGAAACCAAAATGGTGTCTTTGCGAATTAATTCTTTTAGTTTAGCAACATCAACTAAACCATCTTTACCTACTGGTGCCACACTGACATCAAAGCCATTTTCCGCTAACTGAGCGGCGGTTTCACTCACTGCTGGATGTTCTACACTGGAAATAATAATATGACGCCCAAATTCCTTTTTATCAATAGCGGTGCCTTTTAAAACCCAATTGTCGCCTTCAGTGCCGCCAGAAGTAAAATAAATTTCACTTGTATCTACCGTTAGTAAATCCGCAATTTGCTTACGAGCTTGTTGCAATAAGCGATTAGCTTGGTTGCCTAAATCGTGTAAACTGGAGGGATTACCGATAACACGTTGACTCGTCTTCATATATGCATCCAATGCAAGGGGCGCAATCGCCGTAGTTGCACTGTTATCAAAATAAATCATGAAAAAACTCCCCTTCTCAAATTCTTTCCTATTATAAACGGACAGCGGCTTTGTTTCAAGGTAACGTACTTTATGTTTTTATAAAGGTGAATTTTTTGACCAACAAAAAAAGCGAGCCCACCTGGACTCGCTTTTACTTAGACTAAATCACGATTCTTAAAGTAGAAGTTTTCAATTCGCTTGAATGCCCCTGGTTCAACACGTTCTAAGGCGGCACCAATTTCATCTAACGCATCTTGGTAACGATATTCCTTATTAAACAGTTCTAACGCACCTTCAATTGCTGCTTTAATTTCAGCATGAGAATGACGGTAACGGTTCGCATATTGCATCATTTGTTCCGTTAAGGCTGCTGCGTCGACTAAGTCATGCGTTCGTGTGTCTAACTCTTTAATGTCAGACTCACAGTTTTTCATGATCTTATTTACATCTTCCATGTTCACGCGAATTTTATTTAAGGCTTTGCCTAAATCTTCCACGCGGTCTGTTGCCATGAAGAAAAATTCTAAATAATCATTTGGTAAACCTGGTAAGCGTTGTTTTTCAACGAAGCGTTTTAAGTTACGTAATTGAAATTCAAATTGTTCCACTTTTTCTTGGGCAACTTTTTCACCCTTACGTAATTCTCTTAACTCATTATCAATTTCAACTTGTTGATTTTCCAAATCATCTAAAATTTTATAAGCATCTTTGTAAAAAGCTTGAATTTCAGAGAATGGAATTTCATGAGCTTCCATTTTTGGTTCTAAATCTTTGTTACGTTTTGTCAGTTCGTCAATTTCACTTTGGAAACCTCGAACCCGACCTAATTCATTGTGATTCAAAGTATAGCTTTGCGCTGTATGGTCAATTTCAATCATTAATTGATGATTGTTGCGATGAGCATGGGTGATATAATCGGCAATCACTGGTTTGTTTTTAACGACATAACGACGTGCATTAATTTCACGTTCCATCACAGTATAAAGTGAATCAATACCGCTTGCAGTGTCACGATTTGCAACTTCAACCGTATCTACTTCTGTTTTTTCTAAGTCGCCCATTGAAGTTTCTACGCGTTTTTTCACACGATCAATTTCTGCTTGGAAATTTTCTTCTGGAAAAACGTAATGATCTTCTAAAAGTTTTTTGTAGCCATCTTGAATTTCTTTTAACTGATCTGGGAAAGTCTTGTTTAATTCTTCGTAAGCTGCTGGAATTCGTTTCATGCGATCTTCTAATTCATAAGTATGTTGTTCCGCATTTTCTAAGACTTCACGGGCTTCCACTGGATCACCAGATGTATTTAATGTAACAAACTGAGTAAATTCGATTTCGATATTTTTGATTTGCTTTTGCAATTCTGAATAAGCTGGACCAAATTCTTCTCCTTGCTCTCGCAAGTTTTTCTTCAAGTCTTCGTAAATATCCAACGCTTTTTGTACTTCTAATGAATTACGTTCTTCACTTTCACGTAGCTCTTTTAGGCCAGCGCGAATTTGTTCCACTTCTTTTTCCATCGTATCCATGGTTTGTTCTGCATCTGCAATTGCATTTTTAGCTTTAAAAAAGCGGAATGTTTCATTTAAGCTTTCCACTTCAAAAATCTGACTTTCAAGTTCAGCAAAAGAAGAAGTAGAGATATCATTCCATTTTTGATTCCATTCCCGGAAAGTATTTTGGCTTTGACCAACCAAATGCATTTTTTTAACATCGTCAACTTCTTCTAAGACCGGTAGATCAAAAAGCTGCTCCCTACGATCTTCTAGTGCTTGTAAGCGTTCCTGATTTTTCTTTCTCATGAAATAACTGATCAGATACAAGATCGCTGCCACAACAATAATGGCGATGACTATTCCAATGACTACATTACTACTTCCCATTGATGGTTCCTCCACTTTCAAAATAAATATCAGTATCATATGCTGCATGGCAGCTTTTTTTCTTATCTAAAATACTATGTTTTTCTACTATAGTATTGAAAAATGACAGTTCAGTCCAGAAGACATCTACGCTAGATTATAACACAAAGAAAAAAGACTGGCACTAAAGAATAGCAAAATCTTTACAATTTTTTTCAGAAGCCGATTTTCACAAGCGCCGGTTAAAAAAACTCTTTATAAACTCTTAAAAACCTTTTTAACTACCAAAGTTTGTGATTCCTTTATCAATAACCCTTGCTTTTTTTTATAGATTTTTGTACCCTTATAAGAAATAATCGCAGCGTATACCAGTAAAATCGATTTTGATTGGTTAGTAAAATCGAATTTTTCCGCTGCTAAAAAAGATCTGTAAAACCTTAGCGGCTAATGGTTCCTCTCGCTATGAAAACTGCAAAAAAAGGAGATACTATTATGAAAGTAGTGAAATTTGGCGGAAGCTCACTGGCCTCTGCTCAGCAAGTTCAAAAAGTCATCGCAATTATTGCAGATGACCCAACCAGAAAATTCGTGGTAGTATCTGCACCTGGCAAACGAGACAAAGAAGATACAAAAGTAACAGATCACCTCATTGCACTTTATGATGCCAAAATAAAAGGCAAAGAGGTACAGGATTTGATCTCTACGATTGCAAAACGCTATGCTGCCATTGCAAAATCATTTCATGTCGATGAAAAAATTATGGTGGATATTACTAATCATTTAGAAAAATTAGCTGATCTTCCTGTAGAAGGAAACGAATTTTTGAAAGATGAAATTGTCGCCAGTGGGGAAGATAATAACGCCAAGTTAATTGCAGGCATCTTACAAGCACAAGGAATAAACGCACGCTATGTAAATCCTAAAGATTTTGGCATCATCGTCTCCAGTGAACCAGGAAACGCCCGCATCTTATTTAAAGCTTACCAAAAAATGAAAAAATGGGCAGATACTCAAGATGTTTTAATCATCCCCGGTTTCTTTGGTTATACCGAAGGCGGCCAAGTGTGTACTTTCTCCCGTGGCGGCTCAGATATTACCGGTTCCATTGTAGCAGCCGGTGTAAAAGCTGAATTATATGAAAACTTTACTGATGTTGATGGCATTTACGCGGCCCATCCTGGCTATATTCACAAACCGGAAATTATTAAAGAATTAACATATCGGGAAATGCGGGAATTAGCTTACGCTGGTTTTACTGTTTTTCATGATGAAGCTCTGATGCCGTCTTATCGGGCAAAAATTCCCGTGGTGATTAAAAATACGAATAATCCCCACTGTCAAGGTACAAAAATTACCACAACACGGGATGCAACCGATAATCCTGTCGTAGGTATTGCCAGTGATGAGGGCTTTACGATGATTTATATTAATAAATATCTTATGAATAGAGAGATTGGTTTTACGCGTCGTGTTTTGAGTATTTTAGAAGATTTTGGTTTGAGCTATGAACATATGCCATCTGGAATTGATGATATTTCAATCATTTTGCGAGCCAATCAATTGGATAAAACACTAGAAGAAGAACTTTTACGTACCTTGGCTTATGAGATTGACCCTGATGAATTACGCATCACCCATGATCTTTCCATGATTATGGTAGTAGGTGAAGGTATGCGGCAACGCGTGGGTTGTACAGCGGATAGTACCGCTGCTTTAGCCCGCAAAAAAATCAACTTGGAAATGATTAACCAAGGCTCTTCTGAAGTTAGTATCATGTTTGGCATTCATAAAGAACAAGAAAAACTCGCCATTCGTACATTGTATTATACTTTCTTTGATTAAACCTAACCCAAAAAAAGGTAGCCCACTTGAATTAACTTTCAAGCTGGGCTATCTTTTTTTGTCGTTTCAATTCTGCTGCAATTTTTGCCTCTGGTGCATACTTTTCTTGCCAACTCGCTGGTTTTAATACTTTATTGGTTACCGGATCATAATGTGGTTGTCCATCTGGAAAAAGTTTATTCATATTGGCATCATGCACAATTGTCATAATCGGTTCTGGATCAATTCCCATTAAAGCAAATGAACCATAGGTTAAATAAAGTAAGTCCACTAAGGCATCCACTTGTCCTACTAAAGGATCCGCGGCTATTTGATCACGTCGTTTGCTTAAAACTTTTTGAACAGCAACATCCATTTCTTCATGCAATTTTTTAATCGCTTCGAAAAATTCTGCTTCTTCATTGGCACTCTCATATAAAAATTCGACTAACTCTTCCATTTTAAAGGCCGCCCGAAATGTTGCCTCTTTGGCAGAAAAAGCGGTCGGTTTTTTCGGAATGCGTGCATCAAAAATTTGATGAAATTCTTTAGCCATCTCATAGGGTTTTGCCATCTACTTTAACTCCTCTAACCTGCTACTATTTTTTTATTTAATCAAATAATATGATAATAGCGTAATGCTTGTGCGATACCATTGTGGTTATTGCTATCAGTGACATAACTAGCCGCTTCTTTTGTGATTCGTTTGGCATTACCCATCGCCACGCCAATGCCCACTCCTTTCAGCATGGAGATATCATTGTAATGATCCCCAAAAGCCATCGCTTCAGATGGTGCAATCCCCTTGTGTTGCAAAAAGACTTCGATGCCTTTTAACTTGGATCCACCTTTGGGAACGATATCGACTGAAAAAGAATTGGAGCGATGAAAACCACAATCGGGCAACTCTTTTTTCAACAGGTCTGTTTCGGATTCAGGGCTTAACATCATACATTGGTAAATAGGTTGATTCAAAATGCTCATTTTTTCGTAATGATCATCTTTTTTATAAAAACTGACAAGCTGCATCACATTTTGCATCGTTTTAACCGGAAATCGACGCGGAATAAACCGTGCTAACCGCTGGACAACAGCAGACTGCCCCAAACGCATCAAGCGACTGCCTGCTACTTGGTTACGGGTGCCAAAATTAATCGAACGGTTATGGGCATCAGCAAACTGCGTTACCTGCTCTAAAACTGCAGGCTTGAAAGATTGCGCAAAGATAGTCTGCTTTGGCGTGTAAACTAACTGTCCATTATAAGTCACAAACATATCCAATCCCACGTCTTCTAAGAGCTCTTTTACTTTGACTGGATCGCGACCAGTGGCTACTCCCACGTAAATATTTTTAGCTTGCGCTTGTTTGATTGCTGCTTTGGTACTGGGCAAAACTTTTCCATTATCGGCTAAAAGTGTACCATCTATATCAAAAAAAATTGCTTTAATCATATTCTTTTCCTTTTCATTTTGCTACGTTTTAGTTTACCACAAAGCCTAGACAAAACACTATTTTCTAAAATGAAAATATTTTTTCTCTCTAGTTTATCGCCTCGCAATCCGCTACAATAAACACTATAAATCTTATTCCTATTTCAAAATATGAAAGGAAATGAAGTATGAAAAAATTACTTGTCTTGCACACAGGCGGAACGATTGCCATGAAAGAAGATCATTTAACCGGTGGTGTGAGTCCTGATGTCGCTAATCCTTTAATGGATGCCAATTTAGAAATTCCCGCTGAGATTGAATTAGTGGTGGAAGATATTTTCAATTTACCTAGCCCACACGTCACACCTGTTGAAATGCTGCAGCTAAAAGAACGCATTCAAGATGCGAAACTTAGTGGCTGTGACGGCGTTGTCATTACCCATGGGACTGATACATTAGAAGAAACAGCTTTTTTCCTTGACACTACGATTGGGAGCTTGTTGCCGATTGTTCTTACCGGTGCGATGCGTTCTAGTAACGAGCTTGGCAGCGACGGGCTTTACAATTTTATTACTGCCATTCGGGTAGCCGCTTGTGATGAGGCCAAAGGAAAAGGAGTTTTGGTGGTAATGAATGATGAAATTCATTCAGCGCGTTACGTGACCAAAACGCATACGACCAATGTAGCAACTTTTCGCACACCGACATTAGGGCCGGTTGGTCTTGTTACCAAAAGCCGTATTATTTTTATGCAGGAAGTTTTGCCCACGGTGCACATTGATGTCGATAGGGTTGATGGTATGATTCCAATCGTAAAAGCATACGCGGGGATGCATGGCGATTTATTTGAAGCGTTAGCCCAAAGTAAGATTGACGGCCTAGTCATTGAAGCATTAGGGGCAGGTAATTTACCACCTGACACCATCCCGCCCTTAAAAAAATTATTAGCACAAAAAGTCCCCATCGTTTTAGTTTCCCGCTGTTTTAATGGCATTGCGGAAGCTGTTTATGATTATGAAGGCGGGGGCGCGCAATTACAAAAGATGGGAATTATTTTTGCCAATAGTATCAACTCGCAAAAAGCTCGCTTAAAGTTGCTCATTGCCAAAAATCGTCAGCTAACAGTGCCTGAGTTAAAAGCATTTATTGAAAGATAACTATTCTTTTTAATCTTAAAGGTGAACGTGGCTATTTCGCACGTCAATAAAAATGGCTGTGACAAAAGACTTGTCACAGCCATTTTTATTAATTATTTTATGTCCCATAAAATATTTGCTTCACAGTAAAGTTGGTCGCCAATTTTAATTTCATGACGACTTTCAGTACCACTATCTTCAATAACTTCAAAATGGCTCATCACTTCATTGCCGTACTCCACCTCTTTATCAAAGCGAATATTCACTTCACGGGGGACATGCGTCGTTAGAAAATCAAAACCTAATACATCAATCATCCAATTGAAATACATGGCATTATTGACATGCTGATTACTATCAATATCATAAAATCTTACCCGATAAGGTAAGCTTTCTCCAGCTGAAATTTTGGTGATTGCTTTAAAGCGTTTAATACGTTTGATTTTTTCACTTTCAAAAGGTGCTATGATTTCTTCTGGTACACTCGCCATTTTGCGATTTTTCATATCCATTAGGACAAAGACCGATTCAATCCTTAACAGTTCGTGACCATCTTCATCGTGAAACCAAAAATTGCGATAGCAAAAATACTTGTTGTACTCCATTGCTTGCGTAGTAATTTGAATTTTTTCGCCAACTTTTGGCAAACGCTCAATTTGAAAATGATAATTGGTAATGACCCAAGTTAAGCCAAAGCTATGAATAAAATCAGCACTACGATTTAACATATCGCTTTGTTCTTCAGATGTCTTAATTGCCACGCCAATCATAGCTGGAAATGTCATCGTTTGATTCACGTCACATTCATAGTATGCTACTTCATGATCGCGGGTATACTTTACTGCCACAAAAATTCCTCCTAAATTTGCTACCTCACTTCGGTTAGCTAAAACGTTGCAAAATCTCATCAACTTGCCCACCATAGCTTTCGCCAAATTGATTTAAATGAACAAGTAAATAATAGAGTTGATAAACAGGCTGACGCTGCTCCCATCCTGTTGGCAGTGGAAATAAATCGTGATAAGTTTGGAAAAATTCCTCTCGAAAACCCCCGAAAAGCTGGGCCATCGCGATATCCATCTCCCGATCGCCATAAGAAACAGCCGGATCAATCAAAACAGGCTGACCTTTTTGATCAAAGAAATAATTGCCACTCCAAAAATCGCCATGCAATAAACTAGCTGCAACTTCCCGATCTTGCCATTTGGCATAGATTTTTTCTTTTAACCGTAAGTATCGCTCTTCACGGACTGGACTCCATACATTATGCAACTTTGCTAATTCCACTTGCACATCCAAACGACAGGTTAAAAAATAATTCACCCAATTATTCGTTTGCGCATTCACCTGGGGTAAAATCCCAATATAATTATCTTCATAAAAACCAAATAGTTCTTGAGTGTGATGATGAAGCGTACTTAAAGTAGCTGCCAGTTCTTCTTGGCTACCATCTCCTGGTTCAATCCACTCCATGACTAAATAAGAACCCTCACCCGTTTGTCCCCAATTATAAACTTGCGGAACACGGACAAAATCAGCTAATTCTTTGAGGCCATTAATCTCAGCTTGAAAAAATGTCTGGTCGATCCCCGGGTGAAACTTCAAAAAATAATTGTTTTCATCGGTTACGATACGGTAGGTTTGATTCACATCGCCACCGACAATAGGAATGGCTTTGCCTTCAAGTGCTAGTGAAGCTAAGATTTCTTTTGGTAACATCTTCATCCCTCCTTGCTTCTACTTGGTTAAATACAATTTTTGCAAATCCTTTATTTCGCCTGCGGTAAATCCTAATCCTTCTGTAGCGTAGTGCTTTAAATCACCATATTGCTCTTTAGCTGCTGTATAGCTTTCATTCAAGTATGCAGCATCAGCTTTCATTAACGCTTCGATGCCATTCACCAGTAGTTCTGGTGCGCCTTGTTTTTTAGCTGCAGCCGTCATTTGTGCCGTACGTTCAGTTAAGTACTGATTAGTGGCTAGATAATCTGACATGATCGTTTGGCGATCCACTCCAAGTAAATCCAATACTAATGCTGCGCCAAAGCCAGTTCGATCTTTTCCAGCAGTACAATGGAAAAGTACACTTTTTTGCTCACCGTCATTGGCCAAAAGAATTTGTAAAAATTCTTGATAAGCTTTTTTTGCATGTTCATCTTCAATAAAGTGCCGATAAACTTTTATCATTTGCGCGTGGGCGGTCATCCCTTGTTCCAATTGTTTCAACAATTCTTGTGGCGAAATAGAAGCTTTGGTTTCGTCATGGCCAAATACCGGTAAAAAAAACTCTTTTGCAGTGGGAATCTTTTTATCAGGTGCCTCTTTGGCTTCACTTGGCGAACGAAAATCCACAACATCTTTTACCCCATATTGCTGCAATAGCTCTTGATCATTGTCTGAAAGATCTGACAGACTCGCACCTCGCACTACTTTGTTAAAACGGACAATGCCATCTTTTGTTTTGTATCCCCCTAAATCACGGACATTTGCTGCTTTTTCTAATGGAATAATTTTCACCATTTTTTTTCTGCCTCCTGTTAAACTACCGGCCAATTTAGCTCGTCTTCTTATTTAATAAAAAGTATAACAGAAAATAGAAAAGACCGTCTTTAAATTGAATGATTCCAACTGTGTTTTCTTAAAAAAAGGACTAGATCATTGTCAAATTTGACAAAATCCAGTCCCAAAAAATTATTCGTTTCAAACTTTCACGCGAATGGATACAAAATTTATGCTAACGCGCCCATCGGATCCCAAGGTGCTAAAACCATTGGTGCTTTTTCATAAGCTGCCAACTGTTCGGCTGTTAACAAGTCTTTACGGACAACGATTTGATAAGTATATTCATCCATCCATTCATCACTCATTACAAAAAATCCTTTGGTGCCGACTTTTTCACCCCAACTGTTTTCAACTTTCCATTTTGTTGATTGACCATCGACCACATCAACACCAGTTAAAACCATCGCATGGGTCATTAAACTTTCGCCAAAATCTAAGCGCTCTGCTTTGGTCATCGTAAAATCAATATCAAACAAGTCATTCATATCATAAGCGTCCATTGCCATAATACCAGAATCGCGTGTGGAGGATTGGCCAACATCACAACCAAACCAGACTGATTCTCCTTGTTCAAGCTGTGCAACCGCTAATTTCTTGAAAGTCATCATATCCACATTTAAATATTTCACTTCTTTACCATCTACAACATTGCCTAACATCTCAACTGTATAGGATTGATTATAAGGTTTATCAGCGGTGGGGGCATTAATAATGCTGACATAGTCATTTAAATTCAACCCAACATATTTTTCATAAAAACTTTGTGGTGTAAGATTTTGATCCAAATGATAATTTTTTTCTTCATCACGATATTCAAAGTCAAATGTTTCTGGTGGGTTCCCTAAAGAAATCGCCAAAAAGTTATAGACTTCTTCCAACATTTTTTCTTTTGCACTTTGAATTGCTGCCGCTTCTTTTCCTGCGGCTACTAAATTACGCAATGTAACGGCATCTTTACGCAATTTTTTATTCAAGTAATTATTCAAATCTCGTGAATTAGAGGAGTTACTGCTTTCTGGCATTGCCGTCTTAGGAACGACGCCGTATTTTTCAAAAATTGAAACAATCATATCCCATTGGCCACCGTCTTGTTGTGGTGTTTGCAAAAGGAATGCCACTTTACGACTAGTTAATTCTTCTGACGCAGTAGCTAAGATATTTTCATAAAAATAGTTGGCTTTTTCATATTTATCCCAGAAAAAAGTATAGTTTTGGGATAATTCAAAATCCTTCAAATGAAAGGTATTCAACATTTTATGACGGAAAGTATTCAATGCGGCAAACATCCAGCAACGACCGGATTGCATTTGGTTTGCTACTTTTCCCGTGGCCAGATCAACTGAAAAGATTGGCACATTATTTACATGAGCACTCATATTTTCAGCTGAAGCGCTGATACCATTTTTCACTACACCTCGTTGTAATGCATTTTGTTTATTGTTTTCTTTAAAGGCAGCAGCAAATTTGGCTGTCAATTCTTTGTCGATTGCTGACATTTTCTTCATCCTCTCACATTGAAATAACATACTTTTTTATTTTACTCCTGCCACCAGAAAATTACAACTGATGGGAAAATTCTGACAATTACCCTTTCTATCTTTTCTTTTTAATCGAATTTTACATGCATCATTTTACAATGGGAAGTTTATAAAAAATGGAATCTTTCTAATCTCACAAAATTTGCTACTGTTGCCGAACACTTTTTTGCAACTTTTCCTGCAAGTTCTCATAAATTGCTGCCATTTGGGTGACGCTAGCCAGAATGTTAATCCTACGCTAAAGATAAGTAAACTGATAAAGCCGCCAATTCCTAGATTGAACTCCGCAATATTTAACGCCCGCAGTCCTTTGATCACAAATCCTTGTAATAAATAGACCGTCAAAGTGTTGCGCCCCAAGTCCGAATAAATTGTTTTTTGCCTTGGCACAATGAGTAAAAACGATAATATTCCGACAAAACCTAACAACATTACCAATAAGCGAATAAACGCGCCCAGCTGTGGATCACTAAGGAAATCTGCGTAAGGTTTTGAGCCAAACACCAAATATTTATTGAAAGTTTCAAATTGATTTATAAATGCAAAAATGCTGCCAAAACCCACTAAAGCAAAAGAATAACGATGACTCTGGCGTATTGCGACTAATTTTTCCCAAGAAAAATAATGACCAATTAGAAAGAATGGTAAAAAGACAAAGGACCGCTGCATTGCAAGATTTCGGTCAATAAAAGGCAAGTATCCTACTACTAAGGCTAAAAGGATACTTACAGCAATCGCAAGAGGTGGTGATATTTTTTTAAATAGAGTTAAGGAACACTGCCAACAAAAAAGACTGATTAAAAACCATAATGACCAGTTTGGTAGCAACAAGTTCCACGAAAAACTATCTTCTAAACCAATTAAAGTATAATAGCACGAATACACCAATTGAAAAATCAGATAAGGAAATAGGGTTTTCTTTAAAATCTTGCCAGCATTGCTCTTTTGTAATCCTTTAGAAAAATAACCCGCAATCAAAACAAAAGCCGGCATATGGAAAATGAAAATAAAATAGTAAAGATTATGATACCCTTGCCAATCTTCAATAAAAGGCTCTAATAAATGAGTAAATACGACAAGAATCATCAAAATAAACTTTGCATTATCAAAAAATGCCAATCGCTGCTTCATAATAGCCTCCTTTAGCCATTCATCCACTATCATTAGGAATGACTATAAAAAGGATAACAAATAAAACTTAAGCTTACCTTTAACCCCTTTGTCGTTTTCTTAACAAGTCTTTTACAAAAAAATACTCTTCTATTACAAATGCTAGTTTCCGTAAATTTCATTTTTATAATGACCTAAAAAACATCACACTGTTGAAATCGTACATATTTTTGAATATAAGAAAAGCTGAACGGACTCGTTCAGCTTTTACGCAATAAGATGAAATTTTAATAAAGGGTTGTACTTGATTTGACAATCCGCCCACAAAAAAAGCTCTCGATAAAATCGAGAGCAAAACTCCGGCAGTAGGACTCGAACCTACGACATCATGATTAACAGTCATGCGCTACTACCAACTGAGCTATGCCGGAATACTGTAACAATATGATAGCAATTCTTTTAAATTTTCGCAAGATTAATTTAAACTTTTTCTCCTGTTTTTTTAAAATACTTTTCTTTTCTTAAAAAGACGAGTAAAATAAATTGAATTTTGGAGGTAGAACGATGCATGGACGTCACTTTAAAAATAAGAAAAACCGATTGATTTATCCTTTAATTGTATTATTTATCATTGGGGGATTAAGTTATTGGCTGTATGGCAATAAAGAGAGTCTCTTTTTTGCAACGGCAAGTACCACTGAAAACAATGAAGAACCACCAACTACCAGTACGAGCTATTCAGAAAATCAAAACGAAGTCGTTAATGAAGATACTATTACCACACCTTTATCTGCTGATGATTATCAAAATTTAAGTAAAGATATTTTAGCACCGGTGGGAGAAAGTTTTGATACTCGTTTGAAATTAGATAATTTTGTCGGTACTGCCCTGATTGTTAAAAAAGGCCAGATTATTTTACAACAAGGCTACGGTTACCAAGATTTCGCTAATCAAAAACGGAATAGCATTGCTTCTCTTTATCAAATTGGGTCGGTTCAAAAAAGTTTAACAGCTACTTTAATCTACAAACAAATCGAAGCTGGTCGTTTAACGTTGGATACACCCTTAAGTCAATTTTTCCCACAAATTTATGGCAGTGAAAATATTACAATCAGACAGATGTTGCATATGACTTCCGGCCTTGGGTTACCAGAGATTCCTCTAAGTGTAAACAGTGAAGCAGAAGTTGTGAATTTTGCTGTAAATAATGCGCAAATTAAGTATAGTGGTCGCTTTTTTTATTCGCCTGTTAACTACATTTTGTTAGCTGGAATTTTACGCGAAATTACCCACACCAGCTACGCTCAGCTTATTCAAAATACTTTTGGTAATCAGTTAGGATTAAAACAAATTGTGCAATACCCGAACTGGTACCAAAATAGTAATCATACTGTCTCTTATGGCGGCAAAGATGCAGCGGATTATAGCCAAGTTGTCACCGAAAAAAAAGGCCAATTTGTCCGGGAATTAGGGACAGGCAATCTCGGGATGACAGCCGGCGATTTGTACTGGTATTATCACCAATTGCTAGCGGGTACTTTAGTGAGTTCAGATGTTTTAAATGCTGCTTGGCAACGAGAAACCGATGCAACTTACAATGGGGGGCAATATGATAAAGGCTTATATCTCCGTGCAAATGGCATGATCGCCTCCCAACACTGTATGGTCCTTATCAGTAAGGATGGACAAGATGCCGTTTTACTCCTTAGTAATCATGGGAATGTCATCAATCAAAAGACGCTCATGGGTGTACTCTATCAGGATTTAACTGGTGTGCCAGCTAAATTTTAATAACAATCAGGCCAAACAAAAAATCTTGAGAAGACGATTCTTGTTTTCCCAAGATTTTTTGTTTAAGCTACTGTTTTTCATAAAATTAAAATTCGTAAAATCTAACTTTCACTAGAAAATTACACTTCAAAAAATATTGACTTTAAGAATTAGCTTCGTTATAATACTTCTTGTGTTTGATTGAAATAACAATATGCCGCTTTAGCTCAGCAGGTAGAGCGCAGCCATGGTAAGGCTGAGGTCGTCGGTTCAAGCCCGACAAGTGGCTCTTTTTGGAACCTTGATAAATCAAGGTTCTTTTTTGTATTTTCAAATTCTACCCTATTTTCGCTTGAAATATTGTGATACTAGAAGTGACAAATCTCAGCAACTGAGGTCCTGTTCGTTTCTATAACAAAATTAAGCGAAATTACTTTCAAAATTTGCCTAAAGTGCTTTTATTCTGGTGTAAAAAAATTAGACCCAGTCACTCAATCTTTTAGATGACATTGACTAGATTTCGTTCCATTAAAAATTAATAAACTTCTTCCTATTTTTTTATTCACTGTTATTTTTAATAATCTGAAAAATAGCTATATTTCCATTAGTGTTACGATTATAAAATGCAATCATTAATTGCTATTTCATTTGTGATTTCTTTTACATTCTTTCTTATTTCAGTTGTAAGCGCATACATTTATTGTTATGCTCATTTTGTCAGAAATTAATTGTAGGAGGAGAACAAAATGATTCAAACAAACTGGATAAAAAAATTAGGAATAGTACTAATTGCGTCTGGAGTTACTTTGGCAATTTCATCAACCGCTGATGCTTGTACAACGGTATTAGTAGGTAAAGATGCTAGCGAAGATGGATCGACCATGATAGCACGCAATGAGGATATGGGGACAGCTTGGGCAAAACACTTTGTAGTGCGTCAAGCCAATACCAACCCTACCAATTATATTTCAAATGGAAATAAATTTTCTTTGACATTACCAAAAGAGCAATTAAAATACACAGCAACACCAGAATGGGATACTTCAGAAGGTTTATATGAAGAAGCTGGTATTAATAGTAAAAATGTTGCAATGAGCGGTACAGAGTCTGCTACTACAAAAGAAAAAGTATTGAAATTAGATCCATTGGTCGAGAATGGTATCGCAGAAGATTCCATTGTTACAGTGGTTCTCCCTTATATTTCTTCACCGCAAGAAGGAATCACACGCTTAGGTAAAATTGTAGAAGAAAAAGGGGCAGCAGAAGTAAATGGTGTTATCTTCTCAAATAAAGAGGAAATCTGGTACATGGAAATCGTTTCAGGCCACAACTGGGCAGCTGTACGTGTTCCAGACGATCATTACGCCGTTATCGCAAATACATTGACAATTGGTGACATTGACTTAGCAGATACGAATAACGTGCGCGTCTCAACAGGTTTAAAAGAGTTTATTGAAAAAAATGACCTCGCTAAAAACCCAGAAAAATTTTCTGTACGCCAAGTATTTGC
>NZ_KE136354.1:1603706-1691988 GCF_000406945.1 Enterococcus dispar ATCC 51266
CAAGTCTCCCAGTTTCCAATGACCCTCCCCGGTTGAGCCGGGGGCTTTCACATCAGACTTAAGAAACCGCCTGCGCTCGCTTTACGCCCAATAAATCCGGACAACGCTTGCCACCTACGTATTACCGCGGCTGCTGGCACGTAGTTAGCCGTGGCTTTCTGGTTAGATACCGTCAAGGGATGAACATTTTACTCTCATCCTTGTTCTTCTCTAACAACAGAGTTTTACGATCCGAAAACCTTCTTCACTCACGCGGCGTTGCTCGGTCAGACTTTCGTCCATTGCCGAAGATTCCCTACTGCTGCCTCCCGTAGGAGTCTGGGCCGTGTCTCAGTCCCAGTGTGGCCGATCACCCTCTCAGGTCGGCTATGCATCGTGGCCTTGGTGAGCCGTTACCTCACCAACTAGCTAATGCACCGCGGGTCCATCCTCAAGTGACGCAAAAGCGCCTTTCAATTAATAAACATGAGTTCATTAATATTATGCGGTATTAGCACCTGTTTCCAAATGTTATCCCCCGCTTGAGGGTAGGTTACCCACGTGTTACTCACCCGTTCGCCACTCTTCTTTTTCCGGTGGAGCAAGCTCCGGTGGAAAAAGAAGCGTTCGACTTGCATGTATTAGGCACGCCGCCAGCGTTCGTCCTGAGCCAGGATCAAACTCTCATAAAAAGTGTTTGAACAGTCAAAAGACTGTTAAGCTCAATAAAATTGATTCTTTGCTAGCTATTGCTTGCATGTTGTTTGCTTCTATAAAAGAAGCATCCTACACATTGGTTCGTTTGCTTGCTTTGTTCAGTTTTCAAAGGTCTACATAAGCTGTTAAAAGAATGTGTTTAGAAATTGTCGCGATAAGGAGAAATCATTTGAAGTTGTTTTCAAACTTCGGATGATTTTGACTTATTGCCGTCATTTCTCATTCGTTTAGCTTACTTGGTTGTCGCTTTTTAAATGTTTCAGCAACTCTTATATCTTATCAGCTGACGTTTTGTTTGTCAACTGTTTTTTTCAAAAAGTTTTGAAAACTTTTTGAAATGATATTTCAGAAATGTGCTGATTACTAAGCAACTTCGTTAGTTTAGCAATCATTGTTACAATTGTCAACAACTTTTTTCAAAAACATTTCAAGTTGTTTTCAACTGTGTGACTGCTTCGTCAACGTTGATTAATTTAACACTAAAAAAAGATAAGGTCAACCAGAAAGTTCGTCTCAAAAGCTTGATGATTTAATCATCTTAGTACTCAAATTTCCAATCATTCGTATTTTCCATCCTTTCATTATAATTTATGATTCAAATGGATCAATTACGGCGAAACAGCGAACCAAATGTTGCGTTGCTTGGATTTTATCCGTGCAATATTTTTTTAGCTTCTTAACTTTTTTCTTTACTAATAGACTTTTTAGGTACAAAAAAAGGAGATTTTAAAATCTCCTTTTGATTTATTAAAAATAAGGTACACCTTCGATATCATAGTGCCTAATGATTTCCCGAAACCTTTGCGGCTCTTCCCAACGAAAATCTTCCGGTAAATCGCCAACTAATTTTTCTTCACTTGTTTCAAAAACGAACAGGGGAACATTCTCTTCTGCAATTTGACCATTTGTCAATTCTACTAAGTCGATTTTTTTCACATCTAATTTGACACTATCTTTGAGTAAACTCAAAATATTGGCCAAGCCAGTGCGTTCGTTTGAAAAATCGGTAGAGGCTAACTCCATTGTATCTCCTACAGCATGAACTAAAAATCGTTTTGAGCCATTTTGTAAATGCAACATTACTGTTCCAGCAACTTTTTTATTAGTCACGATACCACCTCGGCTGTTTTATCTATAATTTATGATAGCACATTTTCTGAAAATGTGCATAATTATTTCGCCTGGTTTTCAGAGCGCAAATATACTACCGCTTCTTCAATCCATTCAGGTAACACCTTTTTAATTGAGGCAAAACCTATTTTTTTATTTTTATTTGTAAAATAGCGTTTTTTATAATGGCGATTGGGGATATAGCTTTTCTCTAATGTTCGTTTTGACAAACTAATTTTTTGTGAATATTCATCGATATCAATAATTTGGACTTTAATAGTTTCTCCAACCGAAAGAATATCATGAATATTTTTTGTATACCCAGATTGTACTTCAGAAATATGGATTAATCCTTGGGTTTTATCATCTAAAGAAACAAAAGCGCCATAAGGTTGAATGCCAGTAATTTGGCCTTCGAGAATATCGCCGATTTTATAAGACATTTGGTTTCCACTCCTTGTTTTATTCATTATACTGTAACTAGAGATAAAAAAGAAGTTTAGAAATCTAGGAGGTCTTTTTATGTCAATTTTTGATCAACAACACGATCGTCGCCACACTGATAGCGTAAAATGGGATAGCATTGCGCAAACCTATGGAAAAGAAAATTTATTACCACTTTGGGTAGCAGATATGGATTTTCCTGCTCCTATTTCTGTTCAGCAGGCTTTATTGGATTATGTTAAACAAGGAATTTATGGTTATACCCTTTTTGGTGATGATCTTTATGATGCTATTATTAACTGGCAAAAAAGACAACATCATTACGATATTAAAAAAGATGAAATCTTATTTTCACCAGGCGTTGTTCCAAGTATTGCCGTAAGTATCCAGGCCTTTACAAATCCTGGGGATAGCGTCATGATTCATGACCCTGTTTATCCTCCTTTTGCCAAGATGGTGCAAGAAAACGATAGAAAACTTGTACGCAATTCCCTTAAAGTTGCAAATAATCATTTTGAAATAGATTTTGCGGCGCTAGAATCACAGATAATAGAAGAAAAGGTAAAATTATTTATTCTATGTAATCCCCATAATCCCGGCGGACGAGTGTGGACTAAAAATGAATTGAAACAACTGGGAGATTTATGTAAAAAACATCATTGTTTGGTGGTCAGTGATGAGATTCATCAAGATTTGATTTTTGCACCTTATCAACATGAAACCTTCCATAATGTAGATGAAACTTTTGCAGAATTTTCTATTATATTGACTGCCGCAACGAAAACGTTTAACTTAGCAGGAATTAAAAATTCGATGGTCTTTGTCAAAAATCCTCAGCTAAAGGAAGCTTTTACTGCTATACAGGCCAAAAGTGAACAAGATACGATCAATACATTTGGTTTAATTGGCACCAAAGCCGCTTATGATGGTGGCCAAGAATGGTTAGCTGAACTGTTACAATATTTAAGTAAAAATAGTGAATTTACAATTGCTTTTCTTCAAAAGAATCTTCCGCACGTAAAATTCATGCGCCCAGAAGGAACGTATCTTTTCTGGTTAGATTTTTCTGCTTACAATTTAACAGACGCTGCCTTAAATAAAAAAATGATTGAAGAAGCAGGTGTTGTCTTAAATGGCGGCTTTACATTCGGCCCTAATGGAAAACAACATATGCGGCTAAACATAGCTTGTCCAAAAGATACTTTGCAACAAGGACTAGAACAAATCGCACAAGCCTTTCAATAATCACCCTTTTTTTGACTGTATCTTTAGATGCAGTCTTTTTAAAACTATTACATTTTTCATGAAAATTTGTTACACTAATTCAGGAAAAACAATTGAAAATATCATTTTTTTAATTTCATCTCCCCTAATTACTTTATAAAGGAGAACAAAGATGCCTGATTTAGCAAAACGTTTTATGCAATATGCGCCAGGGATTTTCATTCTGGCTCTGGGCACCGTACTTTTTTCTTGTTGTCAACTGGGTGTCAGTTCTCTGGTTTCAGTGCCTTTTACCACGGCAACCATTACCGGTCTAACGCTAGGTAATGCCACAAGCTTAGTCTTTGGATTATTGGCTATCGTGGAAATTATTTTAGTCAAAAGTTTTCCGTTAAAAATTTTCTTACAATTACCTTTTTCTTTTCTTTTTGGCGCAGTAGTGGATTTTTATAATGTCACATTAGGATTAGGCAATTTTGTGGTGACCACGCTGGTCGGAAAAGTTTTACTTTTAATGGCAGCGGTGATTGCAACCAGTGTGGGTTCTTTTTTAATGGTGAATTCCAAACTAATTTTAAATCCTCCCGACGGCTTGGTTGAAATTATCGCTTTAAAAAAAGGGAAGCGTTTTGGTCAAGTCAAATTTTACTTTGATCTAACGATGATTACCGTGGCTTTCTTATTCGGTATGATTTTTCTTGGTCAACCAAGTGGGATTGGTGTTGGTACTCTAGTGGCGCTTTTATTGGTGGGGCGTTTGATTCATTTCATTGAATTAAAAACAACGCATCATGTAAGAGAAGAAACTACCGATTACGCTGAATTAGTAACCGATGATGTTTCAGAAGTAAAAATACCTTAGATAAAAAACCCGAACAAGATGATGATTTCTTCATAAGAAGTCTATCTTGTTCGGGTTTTTTATTTAATCTGCTAAAATTTCAACTGTTTCAATCACAACATCATGAACAGGTTTATCTTGTGGCCCTCTTTTTACATTGGCGATTTCATCTACAACATCCATGCCTTCAACTACATGTCCAAAAACAGTGTGGCGGAAATCTAACCAAGGTGTGCCCCCTTGTTTATAGGCTTCGATGATTTCTGAAGGATAGCCAGCACCTTCTAATTGTCCCAACATATTACCAGGAACATTTTGATTATTCACGATAAAGAATTGACTCCCATTGGTATTAGGGCCTGCATTCGCCATAGACAATGCACCGCGAACATTAAACAATTCTTTTGAAAATTCATCTTCAAAAGTACCGCCAAATGTGCTTTCTCCTCCCATACCAGTACCAGTTGGGTCGCCACCTTGAATCATAAAATCAGGAATAACACGATGGAAAATAACGCCATCATAGTAGCCTTTATTCGCCAATTCTTCAAAGTTTTGAACTGTTTTTGGTGCCAGCTCAGGAAATAGCTGTACTAAAATGTTGCCCCGGTTCGTTTTGATTAATGCTTTGTGACCTGTTTGGTTTTCTAATGTTAGTTGTGGAAAATCGCTCACGATAATTCCTCCTTCAATTTAATGGATTAATTTCATGATAGCAGACTTCGTTTATTTTGCCACGTATTCTTGATTTTAATTTGAGAGATTTGCTATACTAACGGGAAATTTATTAAAACTTGCGGAGGTGTAATATGAAAATTCGTTCCATTAAAAAAGAAGATGATTTATCGTTAGCCAAAATCATCCGCACTAATCTTGAATTTTACAACTTAGCCATTCCCGGCACGGCTTATTATGATCCTGAGCTAAATCACCTCTCCCATTACTACGAAAAATCGCCAAGACGAAATTATTTTGTTGTAATTGAAAACAATGAAATAGTTGGCGGAGTCGGTATCGCAGAATTTCAGGAAGACAAAAACATTTGTGAATTGCAAAAACTCTATTTAAGCGATAAAGCAAAAGGAAAGGGATACAGTCATCAGTTAATGACTACTGCCTTAAATTTTGCCGCAAAAGCAGGTTATGCGGCCGTCTATTTAGAAAGTCACCACAGCTTAACTGCAGCTTTAAGACTTTATCAAAAGTATGATTTTAAATCACTTCCCGCACCCTTATTACCTACTGCTCACAATGCAATGGACTGTTTTTTACTAAGAGAACTTTAAGGAACTCTCACAAATTCAATCGCTAAAACGTTTTAATAGAAAAAACAACTTTTTGCCCTTATACTTAGAGCTATTGCAAAGTTTCATCGTCATAAAAAGCAAGGAGGAAACAAGATGGAAGTGTATGATATTACCATTATTGGTGCAGGTCCCGCTGGTATGTTTGCCGGATTTTATGCGGGCATGCGCAATGCGAAGACAAAAATTATCGATAGTTTACCTCAGTTAGGTGGCCAGTTATCCACTCTTTATCCTGAAAAAAATATATACGACATTCCTGGTTACGTTCAAATAAAGGCCAATGATTTGGTTCAAGTCTTAGAGAAGAAATTACAAACTTTTCCACATACTTATTGTTTAGGTGAAGAAGTCATACACATTGAAAAACAAGAAGATCTGATTGTCATTACAACAAATAAAGAGACCCACTATACTAAAGCGGCAATTTTAGCTTTAGGAAATGGCTCATTTCAACCCCGCAAACTAAACGTTCCGGGTGCTGAAAACTTTGAAAACCGCGGACTTGATTATTATGTCAACGATTTGATGAAATATGCAGGTAAAAAAGTGGCTTTAGCTGGTGGTGGTGATTCCGCAATTGACTGGGCTTTAATGCTAGAACCCATTGCCGCTGAAGTTCATTTGATTCATCGGCGAGATAAGTTTCGGGCCTTAGAACACAGCGTTGAAAAACTTTACCAGTCTTCTGTTAACATCATGACACCTTATGTGATTAGCGAAGTAACAGGGAAAGATTTTGTTGATGGGATTACTTTACAACAGGTACAAACAAAAGAAAAAATTGAACTTGCTGTTGATCATTTGCTCGTAAATTATGGTTTTACTTCCAATCTCAATGTTAAAGAATGGAATTTAGCCGGAACAAGACAAACGATTACGGTTAATTCAGATATGAGCACTTCAATTGCCGGAATTTATGCCTGTGGCGATATTGCCGGTTATGATGGCAAAGTCAAACTGATTGCCACCGGCTTTGGTGAAGCGCCAACTGCCGTTAACAATGCATTGCATTTTATTGATCCCAAAAACCGTACCCAACCGGCTCATAGTACGAGTTTATTTTAGAAACGCATGCTTATTGCTTCATAAAAAAGATCCAAAAGAAAATTCTGTTTATTGTTTGCCAACTGTTAGCTGGTACAAAAGACAGCATAACTCTTGGGTCTTTTTTAAAATTCATCCCATTCCCGAATAGCGCGTTTCACTTTTTCTAATAGTTCCACCATGGTGTCCGCTATAATAACTTCCCCTTCTACCATTACAAATAATTTTTGCGCACAAAGCTCGCACATACTTAAGCAGCTAGTAATTAAAAAATCGGCTTTTTCCTTTAGCTCGTCATCTTCTAACAGTATATTTCCTTGCCGACTTAAATTTTGTTCACAAAATTCAATTAAAGGTTTCATGATACCCTCCCTTTTCTTTGCTTCAAGTTGGTAGATAGTATACCATAAAAGAAGAGTTAATCTTACACCAGAGAATTGGAGGGATTTTTATGGTAATTGAAACAAAAACACTGGAAGAAAAAGCCCGGGAGTTACTAAAAAGTCGAGGGGTTACACTAGATGAAATTGGCGAATTGGTTATGTTTTTACAAAAAGATTATATTCAAGACATCACCTTAGAAAAATGTGTCGAAAGTGTCAATAGTGTCTTAACCAAAAGAGAAGTGCACAACGCCATTATCACAGGTATCCAATTGGATATTTTAGCCGAAGAAGGTAAATTATTGGATCCGCTCCAAGAAATTGTCGCCGATGACGAAGGACTTTATGGCATCGATGAAATTTTGGCACTTTCTATCGTTAATGTCTATGGTTCAATTGGTTTTACCAATTATGGCTATATTGATAAAGTAAAACCGGGAATTTTAAAAGAATTAAACAGTCATGACGGCAAACATGTCCATACATTTCTCGATGATATTGTTGGCGCCATTGCTGCTTCTGCTGCTAGTCGTTTGGCTCATCAAAATCCCGGTGATTCTCACTACATCACCCAATAGTTTTGCATCTAAAAAAGAGGTGTGACAAAAACCTTGTCATACCTCCTTTTTTGCGAAGAAGCGGTGTTCCAAAAGCAAATTCTTCGGAAATAAGCCGAATTTTCGCAAAAATTTAAGAAATAATTTTCCGCAATCCTTTCTTATTTTCTTGCAGCTGACCACTTCTGTCACAACCTCTCAAGCGATAAAGCCAAAGATTATAATTTCTTTCCCTACAAAAAACAACGCTCCTCAATGGTGAGCGTTGTTTTTTTGTTTTAAACTATGGCGTCCCCATAATACCAGCGCTAAAAAACACAACTCCAATAAAACAAAAGCTAAAATAAAACAATGCATAAAGAAGCTTTCTGGTAAAACGTTGATAATTGGATCTGTCCGCGGATCAAATAGCCAGTCGTCATTTTGAAAAAGCAATTCGTGAAACGTAACAAAAAAACGATCGAATCCTGTAGCCATCACAAATCCTAAAATTATCGGGATTCCCATCCCCCATTGGAAGGGACGCACTAAGCGCCACAAACTCTGTTGTTTCTTTAACTTCATTAAAAAGACAATTGAAGGAATAAACGTCACCAAAAAAATGGCATAATTAAACATGAATAACTTTTTAACATCAATAAAATGTCCCCGACCTGCTTCAGACATGGGAAAATCCGGTAATGCTAACCTACTGGCAAAAGGATTATTCAAAAACGCCATCAATTGATCAAAATTTTTCAATAAAGTCGCTTTGCCAACTGTAGTAGCATCCAATATATTTAAATAATGGATATCTAAGACATACAATGGCCGAAAGTTAATGGCAATGGTGATCACTAGTGTAATTACCGTCAAAAAAAGACTCATTAATCCCAGGCGTCTTTGCCAAGGTGCCATCATCTTTTTCATGCTTCAAAGTTCCATTCATCTAAAGAATTGAGAACAAAAGTGGGTGCTTTAGGTAAAGTCGCCACTTCTTCTTTTTGGGTGAAGCCAGATAATACCAATAATGTATCGATACCATTATTTAACCCCGAACATATATCTGTTTCGTAATTATCTCCGACCATGATGACGTCTTCTTTTGAAAGACCGATTTGTTCCAATGCTTTGTTCATAATAATCGCTTCAGGTTTGCCAATAAAAATAGGTTTGGTCTGCGTTGCTGTTTCCACTAATGAAATTAAAGAACCAGCCCCCGGCAATAAACCTCTTTCAGTGGGGATATTTTTATCCGGATTCGTACCAATAAAGGTGGCCCCTTTTTGGATTGCCAAAGTAGCTAAGACAAATTTTTCATAGGTAACTTGATTATCTAAACCCACGACGACATAATCGGGATTTTCTTCCTCCCAAGTAAAATCTGCTGCTAAAATTAAATCAATCAAACCAGCTTCACCAATGACAAAGACTTTTTTGCCCTTGTTATCGGCTTTCATAAAGTCGATTGTTGCCAGACTAGCAGTGTAAATTGTTTGGGGAGCGACTTCAATATCAAACTCATTTTTTAACCGTTGCGCCACTGTTTCAGGGCTACGGGTGGTGTTGTTGGTTACAAATAAAAACGGTAAGTCACGCCGCTTTAATTCATCAACAAACCGTTTTCCCGCAGGAATTGGTTCTTGCCCGCGATAGATGGTCCCATCTAAATCTATTAAATATCCTTTGTACATTAATCTTCTCGCTTCCTAATTGTAAAGCTACCTTTTTTGCCTTCTTTTTTTGCCGATTTAGTCACTGTTTCGGTTTTCTTTGTTGGCTGTTTTTCACTTTTTTTCTTTAAAACCGGTTTTGTTTTTTTCTTTACATCTGTTTTCTTTTCAGCAATATGGGCTGCTGCCGGTTGATTATTGTAATTTTTCTTTCGACGTTTGCGGGTTTGTGTTTTTTCCCGTTTGTTGCCGATTCGCTGAATGACAAAATAGGCACAGCCAAAATTACAATATTCGTACAAATAATCTTCTAAAGTATCAATGCGTTGCTCTGGTTGCGCCTTTTTATCGTCGGCATTGAAAAAACCTTTCAGGCGTAGCTGCTCATAGCCCCAGTCACCAACAATATAATCATACCGCGCCAAAACTTCGCTGAAACGTTCCCCTAATTTCTCAGCATCAAAGCCATCCCGGTGGTCATAAACAAGCTTGTACTGACGTTGTCCAATCATAAAATCTGTTTCATTAATCGGCGTTACAAGCTCCCCTTTTTGCGGTTTTGCCACTTCTTCGGTTGCGACTTCCTCTAAAACCGTCGTCAATTCTTCGGTTAGATTTTTGTTCTCTTTTGTCATGATTTCACCACCTGTTTTTCATTATACCTTGTTTTTATTTACTTGGATAGTGAGTTTGCAAATACGCTACCAACACACTGCGGATAAATTCTGGAAATAAAAATTCATATTTTCCGGCGATCTCGATGGTAGGGAAAAACGGCACAAACATAAAATGATCGACAGTGGTAAAACTATATTCTTGTTCTGCGACAAGTTTTTCTCCCAGCCAATAAACTTCGTGGTTTACGGCATCATATAAGATACCATCATACGTAATGACACCAAAAACTTTACCGCGAAACCCCATGCCCATCATTGGGAAATTACGTAAAAAATTGCGGTTTTTTTCCATTTCTAAAACTAAACGCCGGACATCTGCACCTTTCAAAGTTACTCTTAACAAATGCATTGGATGGGGTAAAGTTGTGTGCAATTGATCTTGATTGACTGCACCTTTTGGCAAGGCCTCTAAAAATAAGCCGCTATTTAAAATCGCCACATCCGTTTGACCCCTTTGTTCTACTGCTTTTAAAGTTGCATCGATGAGGCGCTGTTGTCCATCTAAATCCAAGGTTAAATCATAAGGCAAAACGGCTACTTTTTGAGCTTTTAATAAGTCATGCCCTTTTTGCAAATAACCGCTAATTTCCTCTTCATCTTCTGGAAAAGTTGTTAATGTTGCCGTTTCAATCGTCCGGGCTTTTTTTGAAATAATTTTATGGTCTTCTAATTCCAAACGGACTTCCCCAATATAATAACCAAACTTCCCAGCTGCGGCTAATTGTACGCCGTTGACTACTTTGCCATCGGGAAACAAGTGATGGGTATGGGAACCTAAAATAACATCAATTTCTGGCATTTCACTTGCAATCAACTGATCATCTTCAATGCCTAAATGACTCATTAACACCAATACATCTACCTGAGGACGCAAATGTGCAACTAAATTGGGCAGAATTTCCAAAGGATAGCGGATATCCCAACCATTGGGGCTATAGGTTAGAGGAAATGGTGCAGTCAGGGCAATTAATCCTACTTTAGTCCCTGCTTGGGTGGTAATAATTTTATATTCTTGGGACCATTTTGGTGGACGCAACGTTTTTTTATCAAATAAATTGGCTAATAGTACATCAAAATTTGCTTCATCATAAAGATGATTCAAATCATATTTAGAATTGCCGACTCCTTCGTTATTTCCAATCGTAGCGGCATCATAATGAACCTCATTCATTAAAGCGATATTGGCTTGACCATTAGTCGCTTCTGATAAGGGATGCCAGCGATCGACAAAATCTCCGAGATCGACTGTAATTGCACCATGTCCTTTTTGTGCCAATTCTCGTTGACGTTGTTCCAGATAACGTCTGATTTTCGGCCAATTTTCCAAATGGGAGTGTAAATCATTCGTATGCATAATGGTAATTTTTTCCATATAAAGGCCTCATTTCTAAAAGTATGTCACCTATTAAACTTAGACTAGCACATTTTTTTCACAGCGTCTTATTTGGATAATCGAGTTTTAAATCTTTTACCCCTAGCCTGCCATTTGCTAAAATGAATTTAGTAGCATAAAAGGAGGAATGAAGATGAAACACACATTAAAAGCGGAATGGGAAAAACTATTTAGTAAAAAACATGACTTATCTGAATTAAAAAAGACGACCAAAAATGAAACAGGACATTTTATTACCCCAGATGGCGTTAAAACTGAGGTCTGGGAAAAGCATGATGAAAACGGGCTGAACGAATTGATGACTTCTGATTGGGAATCTTTCTTAGACGGCAATGATGTCTTTAGTGAATTAAGTTTAGAAGAACAAAATGAATTAAAAGCAAATTCCCCTCGTTATGAAGACTATCATCAATAACCTCGATACATTGGCCTTATTCCTCGGGAAAATCATATAAGAACTTTACGTATACACAAAAAGTGCTGGCAGATTCAGCTTTTCTGCCAGCACTTTTTTTATTCTTCAAAATCAGTCTCTTCATACTTTCCATACTCACCATAAAACCGATTGTAACGGCTCTTTAGTTTGCGGAAAAAATAAATACACAACACTTTAATTACCGCATAAATTGGAATCCCAAAAATCAGTCCGAACATTCCCATTAAATCCCCCATCACAAGTAAAACCAAAACAATTGTAATTGGATGGACTAAAAGATGTTTTCCCATTACGGCCGGTTCAATCAAATGACCATTACTCATTTGAACAATTACCCAGACCAAACACATTTTTATTAACATGCCAAAAGAAGACATTAATGCCACAATAAAAGCCGGAATAAAAGCAATAAAAGGTCCAATATAAGGAATAATCGCGGTAACCCCCGTTAATAACGATAACGAGCCGGCATAAGGCATCCCAATGATGACAAAGCCTAGAAATGTCAATAAACCAATGGCAATACTGACTAAGACTTGTCCTTTCAAATAAGCCCCTACTTGCGTATTCATACTACCTGCAATCGCTTTGGCATCTTTGCGAAAACGAGGTGGAATTAATTTGGTAACATAATGAAAGAATTTACGATCATCTTTTAATAAGAAAAAGGTAATAATTGGTGCAGTTCCAATAATTAATACCGTACTGGTGATAGTTGACACCACATTTGATGCACCTTTAAGAACATTGGATAAATAATCGGTTAACCGACTAGACAGTCCTTCTGACCAATTTTGTAATTTTTCCATCGTCTGATCCAACGACTCTTCAAAAGGTGAATTATCGAATAATTTTGTTAACATTTTAATGGTTTTATCCACATAATCCGGGAAAGATGAAACAAGTGAAAGAACTTGTTTTTGAATAATTGGACTAATCAGTACGACTGCTACTACAACTAAACCAATTAAAATAATAAATAATGCCGCAACACTAATCACCCGTTTGATTCCGTTGGCTTCTAGCCAATCGATAATAGGATTAAATAAATAATATAAGACCATCGTTAAAATTAGCGGCCCACTAATGGCCTTAAAAATGGTTACAAAAGGATCAAATAAGAAATCCAGCTGTGAAAACAGCCATAAAACAGCCCCCATTAATAATAAAGCCACTAAAGTAAAAATTAAATTGCGTCCCCCTAAAAAATTAATCCAGCGGGTGGGTTTCTTCTCCATTACCATCACTCCTTACTTAGATTGTAACGGAGTTCAAAAAAGGTGTAAAAGAATACGCCATTTTAAGCTTAAATTAAGTTAGCCGCCTTATATTATTGACATACCCAATAATTTTTTCATTTCTTCTCCTCTAGTGCCTTTGCAAAACTGCCAATTTTGCAAAGGCATTTCTTTTATCTTGAACAAAAAAATGCTAGAATTTGGCGAGGTGAAAAACGTGGAAAAAAGCAGCAGTTTGACACAGGAAACAAAAGAATACTATATGCAACTTGCTTTAGCAGAAGCAAAAAAAGCGCAAGCCATTGGTGAAGTGCCTATTGGTGCAATTGTAGTCTTAGACGGCAAAGTTATCGGTGCCGGCCATAATCTAAGAGAACATGACCAAGATGCAACCGCCCATGCCGAGATGTTTGCCATCCGCCAAGCATGTCAAAATATTGAAAGTTGGCGCTTAGAACGCAGCCAATTATTTGTTACATTAGAACCCTGTCCCATGTGTAGTGGTGCGATGCAATTAGCCCGCGTAGAAGAGGTATACTTTGGCGCATATGACCCAAAAGGCGGTGCTGCTGGTTCGCTTATGAAAATTTTGACAGACGAGCGCTTTAATCATTGGTCTTATGTGGAAGGGGGCATTTTATCAACCGCGTGCGGCCAGCTTCTAACCGATTTTTTCCGTGAATTACGCAAAAAAAGAAAAGCCGCGAAAAAGTCCCCAAACCCGCTTTAAAACAAGCCTTTGAATAAAACTTTTGAAAAAGACTAGCCAAACAGCCGGAAATACGCTATACTAATTCTTGCCGCAAGGCTAGGACAATGGCAGGCTTGTGAATTGTGTCAGATCTGGAAGGAAGCAGCACTAAGCAGGATCTGCCATGTGTCTGATTAAAATGACGTTAAGCGAGACTTCGGTTTCGTTTTTTTTATTATAAAAAATTTGCTTAAACTCATTTTTCTATAAAAGAGTCAAAAAAAAAGAGGTAGCCCGAAAGATGAGGCCCCTCTTTTTTTTTATTTATTAGACAATTTGATCGATCAAACCGCTTAATTTATCTTTTAAACTTTCCGTTGTTTCTTTTAACGAATCCCCATAGACAGAAATTTGTTTACGGCCGGATTTAATTTTTTTCATGACACCCATTAATGAATCTAACTCATCATCGGATAAATTATCCACTACTGACATTAATTTTTCATTGCCATCAAATTTATCGCCAACGAATTGTTTTACTTTATATCGGTCTTTTTTATGACGAATTTTATTAATCACAGCATCTGATGCAATCACCGCTGTTGTAATTCCGGCCACCGCTGCAATACTTAATCCAATTGTCACTTTTGTTTTATTTTTCATCTTTGTCAGCCCCTATCTATAAAGTTTCCTACATCTTCATCATAGCACAGAGCCAAAAATAGCAAAAACAAAAGCGCTTTTAACGTTGAGAACCAGTGCTTATTCACACCGATTTTATTATTAGTATGAAGAACTTTTCGTTAGAGAATGTACAACGGGGTGGGTAATTTTTTTATCAAAAAAGCTAATAAATGGTCCCGTTAAAAAAGCACTAATAAAAGTACCTATCCCAATTGGACCGCCAAAAATAAAGGCGACGACACTGAAAGTAACGTCTTGAATCACCCGGACCACGCGATAAGGTGCGTTAGTTTTATCAACAATTACAGGTGCAATCGCATCATATGGTGCATTACCAAGTTCAGCACCCATGTATAAAGAAGCACCAAAACTAAAAAGTAAAATTCCAATTATCAAAAAAATTCCTTGCATTACAATTGTTTCGGCTACCCAATTGAGATTGGTAAAAATTTCGGTATAAAAATCAATGAAAAAGCCAGCTAATACCATATTGATTACCGTGCCGACACCAATATATTTTCTACCAAAAATAAAAATCAATACCAAAATAATGAGATTCACCAGCAATTGATAGACACCTAATGATAATCCAAATTTTTCTCCCAATGCAATATTTGTCGACGTATAGGGATCTAATCCCACTTTCCCCATCCGTAAAGTGGTGGCTCCTAATGCCAATATAGCCACTCCCACTAGCGCCACAAGCGCGCGTATCGCAATTTCTTTTTTATTCATGTCGTGCCTCCAGCTCGATTTTTATCACAATCGTTTCCTATACTTATTATTTTGTCAAAACTTTGCCAAAAGTGCAAAGATTTGCTTTAGATCAAGACTTTTGCAGGAGTAAAGGTATAAAAAAATACGCCACCGACCAAAGTCGATCACGTATTAAAAAGACTAATCTCTGCGATTCCCACCAAAGATCAATATAAGGCGCAACAATTGTAAGAAAGTGGCAACAGCAGCAGCCACATAAGTTAATGCTGCGGCAAACAATACTTTTCGTGCCATTGGTAATTCCTCATCAGATAATAAATTACCATTACTCAAAATTTTCAAAGCTCGAGCCGAAGCATTAAATTCAACTGGCAAAGTTACCAATTGGAAAATCAACGCCAACGAAAACGCCCAAAGACCTATCGTCACTAATTTTGGCGCACTTAGGAAAAAGCCAATTAAAATAATTGGAAAAGCTAAAGTTGAGCCGAAATTCGCTACCGGCACGATTGCTGCCCGCAAACGTAATGGCACATAGCTTTTGGCGTCTTGTACCGCATGTCCACACTCATGGGCGGCTACTGCAATGGCCGCTACTGAAGTGGATTGAGCCGTCGCCTCTGATAAACTCAACATTTTTGTTTGCGAATTATAGTTATCTGTCAAATTCCCAGCAATTCCTTGTACGCCTACATCATTAATCCCTTGATCATTTAAAATGTATTGCGCCGCTTGGGTGCCTGTTACATGATTGCGGCTTTTTACTTCATCGTACTTTCTAAACGTGCTATTTACATAAGCTGATGCAATCCCAGAAAGCACCAAACCGATAATTACTAAGATCATCGTTGGATCAAAAAAGGGCATAAAGCCATAACCCATTCCATACATAATCATTTCCTCCCTCATGAAATCAGATAAAATTAACTAAGTCTATTTTACCATGTTACTCATGAAAATATTGTGAAGAGAATCGGAAGGAAGTTTATAATTTTTTGACAAACTCTGACTTTAATTTCATTGGCCCAAAACCATCTACTTTACAGTCAATATTATGGTCGCCTTCCACCAAGCGAATATTTTTTACTTTGGTTCCTTGTTTAATCGGATTCGAAGCACCTTTTACTTTTAAATCTTTAATCACGGTCACACTATCGCCATCTTGTAAAAAATTACCATTGGCATCTTTTGCAACCACTCCTGTTACTTGCTCATCTACTTGAGAAGCACTCCATTCATGCCCACATTCTGGACAAACAAATAAGCCGCGATCTTCATATGTATACGCTGACCCGCATTCTGGACATTTCGGTAATTGTGACATGTTTGTTCTCCTTTAAAATTTTTTCGTAGCTTTCATTTTACCTAAAAAAAGAGGCCCTGAAAAGAGGCGATTGGAAAGGTATCAACCCGCTTAATCAATTTTTACTTCTTCTTAATAAAAACAACTTCTGTTTTCTTACTAAAAAGAGCGGATAATAAAATTTTATCCGCTCTTTTTAGCTCTTATAATTCTTCTAGTCCAGCTTTATCCAACAGTTCCACATGATAGCCTGTTCGTAAAATTAATTGCATTTTTTCCAATAATTTGAATTTACGGGACAGTGTTTCTGGCGTAGTGCCTAAAAATGCTGCGAGTTCTTTCATTTTCATCGGAATTGTGACCTGATTACATTGGGCGACTTTACTTAAATCCAGCAAGTAAATTGCTAAACGTTCTTCAATTTTTTCTATGGTCAAAAATTGACTTTGTTGTTCCACCTTTGTCATCTTTTCGGCATTTATCTCCAACAATTTTAGACTAAGCTCTGGATAATCCAGCAGCAATTGTTTAAAGTCCCTTTGCTTTAAAATACAGACTTCAGTTTTTTGTAATGCTTCACTAAATAAGTTATGATTCGTAGCGCCAAAAAGTAGATTTTCGCCTTCATAGCCTCCAGGTTCTATTACCCGCAATAGCTGTTCTCTCCCAGCAGCAGATAATTGATACACTTTCAAATTTCCCCTTGCCACAATTACCAATTGTGCTTGTCCATCAGGAGTAATAACTTGTTCGCCTTTTTGGAAAATGTGATGTTGAACCAACTGATTGATTTTGTGCTGATCTTCTTCATCTAAGTGATTAAATAACGGTACTAAAGTCACACATAAGTGATTCTGTGCCATGCGAGTTCCTCCTTTAAAGCGACTCTACCAATAAACCTTCGAGTGTATCGTGGCCAATGAAGCTTTGAAAAAGACGACTTTGGGCTTTTAACCAACCATATAATGATTGCAAAAATTGGATTAAAGCGAATTTCTCTTCTTTTTCTGCTAATTTGATGCCCCGTGTCACAAATAAATTTTGAGTATTAAAATCTTGTACAGCTGTAAATAGAATTGTCTCCATCGTTTCATATTTTAATTGTCCACTTTCTTCTAACATTGCATACTGAATGAATTCTGCCGTAGTGGTGGGAATAACTTCTCCTTCATCTAACAACAATTGATTTAAGTGGTCAATCAATTCATCTTCTTTTTTTATAATACCTTCAATTTGACCGCCAAAAGCCACTTTACTCCCTTTTAAATAATAATTAGCCTGACGTAATTTATTTCGTTGGATAAATAAATTGGCTAAAATATGACCACTCATAGCACCTGTTGTTGGGGTATGATGATCTTTATCACTTTGGACTAATTCAACTTGATATTTTTCTGCAGCATCCATCTTTTACGCTTCCTTTACTTTAACAGATTGTACTTCATAACCTAGTTTTTCGATTGTCTTTGCCAAAATTTCACCCGTTGTTTGACTCGTATCAATTTCTGCTTTGACTTTGCTAGCATTAAATAAGACTTTGACTTTTTTTACTCCAGCTTCTTTGCTTACTGCACTTTCAATTTTTTGTAAACAAGAAGGGCAAGTTAAAGCGCCCAATTGTATAATTACTTTTGCCATCTTCCATCCTTCTTTCTGCTTTGGTTGCTTTTATTGTAAGACTTCCTTGGAATTAAGAACTTGATAGTTATCAAGTTTTCCCACTTTAAAAGGGAGTAGACGCATCCCATTTAAAATTACTACTAATATACTCAATTCATGAACGAGCATGCCGCTGGCCATGTAAATATAGCCAAAGATTAACCCGACTAATAAAAAGATCACTGTTCCAACAGCAAGGGTGATATTTTCTTTCATATTCCCCACTGTTTTTTTCGTTAAGGCAAAGGCGTGAACCAATTTGGTAAAATCTGAATTCATCAAAACAACATCTGAGGTTTCAACGGCTACATCTGTTCCATTGCCCATCGCAATTCCGATATCTGCCAACGCAATAGAAGGACTATCATTTACACCATCGCCAACAAAAGCTACTTTATGTCCAGATTTTTGTAGTTTTGTAATAAATTCAGCCTTATCTGCTGGTAAAAGTTCCCCGTGGATTTCTGTTATTTCCAGTGAAGCGCCTACAATCGCAGCGGTTTTTTCATTATCTCCTGTTAACATGATGAAATTCTTTATCCCCATTTTCTTTAATTGCACCAATGTTTCTTTTACTTGAGGACGAATTTGATCTTTTACCCCCACTAGCTGCGCCAGTTTTCCATCTACTGCCAAATAAACTAGGGAATGACCATTTTCTTGCAATCTGATTTGATCTTGCAGGGCTTTTTTGATGTTTATGCCGGCTTCTTGTAATAGCTTTTCATTTCCTATTAATACTTCATGACTTCCAATAACTGCCCGAATTCCGCTGCCTTTTACAACCTCAGTTTTTTCGACAGATAAATATTTTTCTACTGCTGCATAACCTAAAATAGCATGTCCTAATGGATGGTCTGATTCTTTTTCCACACTCGCGAGTATGCGTAGATTTTCTTCTCGATCACCTCTATAATTTTGCACAGCCGCAACAGTAGGTTTTCCGGTAGTCAGTGTTCCCGTTTTATCAAAAACAAAAGTATCGACTTTACTAAAATTATCCAAAACCTCTCCGCCTTTTAATAAGATTCCAAACTTGGCACCATTTCCTATGGCCGCTACATTTGAAACCGGAACGCCAATAACAAGCGCTCCAGGACACCCCAGTACTAAAATCGTAATTGCCAAAGACAAATTGCGACTAACTAGCCCTGCTACCAAAGCTAAAACTAAAACCAAGGGGGTATAAAACTTAGCAAAACGATCGACAAAGCGTTCGGCAGTGGATTTACTATCTTGCGCCTCTTCCACTAACTCAATAATTTTCCCAAAGGTGGTATCTTCTCCAACTTTTTGTGCTTCAATTTCCAAGGTACCATTGTCTAGTAACGTCCCCGCAAACACAAAATCACCTTCTACTTTATGCACAATTTCTGATTCACCCGTCACACTTGCTTCATTTAAATAACCATCGCCAGCTTTAATAACGCCATCTACTGGCACTTGTCCGCCGGTTTTAACTAATAAATGATCCAACACATCAACTTTTGCTACATCTATTTCTTCAATTTCCCCTGCACGGATTACAAACGCCGTAGTCGGTGCCATTTGCGCCAGTGTCTTAATTGCCGAGCGGGTCTTTTCTAATGTTTTTTGCTCTAATAAACTGCCAAATAAAAACAAGAAAGTCACCATCGCCGATTCATTAAATTCTCCAATTAAAAAAGCACCAATTACAGCAATGGTTACCAATAAATCAATACTTACAACTTTTACTCGTAAAGCTTGATAAGCTTGAATAAAAATTGGTGCACCTCCTAAAATAGAAGCTACCACCATAGCACCTGTATAGCCTGCGGTAAAATGACTTAATTTATTAATAAAAGCAATAATAATCAGACCACCGCTAGTAAGCGCAATAGTATTTTTATGACGTAAAATCAGCTGTTGATATTTCACTTTTTCTCCTCCTTATCGTCATCAAATCTGTGTAACCTTTTTTAAAATGAAATAAAAAAAGATAGGCCGGCATCATTTTGATGTTTATCATCTGTTCCTTTACTTGACTTGATGGCTTTAGTTTAACTAAAAAATCATTGCAAGAAATTGATTACTATCAAGTCTTTTTAAATTTTTTTAATAAAAATAAAAAAAGATAAGCATAACTTTTTTATATAACAAATGTTCTTGCTAAGATAACAACAACAAAGGAATATATTTTTCCATAAATTACTATAGGAGTTGATTTTTTTGAAACAAGTAAAGACTATTAAAGAGAAACAAGGTAAAACTTTCACGCCCCGCAACGAATTTGAAGCGCGTCTTTTTAAACGTTTTGAAAACTATGCCACAGCAGAAAAAGAAAATAAAAATAACGAAATTTATATTAACCAAGGACAGAAAAAATAACTTTTAATGTGTACCTATGTTCCAAGATATTTTGCTGAAAATTGATATTTTTATTGTTCATTTTTTTTAGAGCTATTATTTTAGACTCCAGACCAAAAATGGCATCATTTGCTTTGATAAATCAGACGAGACTTTTCAAAACAAAAAAACGTAAGAATCAGCTGGTAGGCTAATTTTTACGTTTTCGCTACATATTGATTTTTTGATTGAGGATACTATCCTTAACGAAATTGTTGATGAATTTCCTGACACTTTGCATAATCCAAATCTGAAAATGTGGTCACTATCCTATCCGATACTAAATCCAACGTAGGATAATCAGGATTAGCAAAGCCTATTCCCACCATCTCGGCTTTTTTGACCGCAATACTACCATTGGGAGAATCCTCTATTGCCAAACAGTTTTTAGCTGTTATTCCTAAGCGTTTTGCTGCTAATAAATAGACATCTGGCGCTGGCTTAGAATGTTCTACCTCTTCTCCACTTGTAATAATTGCAAAGTCAGTATAAATGCCAATTTCTGTTAATGATTTTTCAATCTCCGTCAAAGGGGAAGATGAAGCGACAGCAAGGATAGCGTCAGCTGTCTTTAATCTTTTCACGAAATCTTTTGCCCCTTTAATCGGTTTAATCCCATCTCTTTTAATAATTTCTTCCCGTCGTTTAATCATTTCAGCGATATAAACTGGCGCACTTTTTTTTAAACCCAATTCTGCTTTCATTGTTTCCCAAGTATACTGATAAGAAGTGCCCATGAATTTACTATGATAACTGCCAGGTACAGTGATTCCTTCATCTTTTAAAATACTATCTTTGGCTTCAAAATAGCTATATTCCGAATCAATCAACACACCATCCATATCAAAAATAATTGCTTCTAACATATGTCACCAATTTTCTTTTGAATTTTTTAATGAAGTGCTTCTTCGCTTAAATTGCCTTCTGCTATCCAAGTAGCAGGCCCCGTTAGAAAAAGCTGTTCATTTTGAACTTCTACTGCTAGCTTACCACCTAACACGGTTAATGCAACGGGATTTTCAGCATTTTTTTCTATTTGCTTGACCACATAAGCCACTGAGGCTGAACCTGTACCGCAAGCTAGTGTAAAATCTTCTACCCCCCGTTCATATGTACGGACAATCACTTCAGCTTTGTTATCATAAAAATTAACATTTGCGCCTTTGGGTAATTCATCCCAATAACGTAACTTTTGAGCCAATTCACGTAGATTATTCAAATCTTTTTTGGCTAAATCTGTCATTGGCATCACCAAATGAGGAATAGCTGGATCACCTAGTTCTACATAGTAAACTATCTTTCCTTCAAATTCTTTTACCAAAAATTTTGTGACCGGATTTAATTGAACTTTGTAGCTAGCTTGACTTAAGCGCCAGGCTAAAACCTCACCAGCCAGCGTTTCCATGACCATATTTTTCGGTGCTAAATTTTTTTCATAGGCATAACGTGCAATGCAGCGGGCGCCATTGCCACACATTTCCGCTTCAGAGCCGTCAGCGTTGAAAAAACGCATGCGAAAATCACCACCATTTTGCGCTTTATCAACCGCCATGACTGCGTCCGCCCCTAATGACAAGCGCGGACGACAGGCCCCTTTAGCTAAGTCACTTAACTCTGCGGCACTCATTTTCAGTTCAAGGTTATTAACTACAATGAAATCATTGCCAGCACCTTGCATTTTTACAAAAGGAATTTGCATCTCATCACGCCCTTATCTTTTTACTTCATTTTGAATCATTTGCGCATAAGTTTGTCTTTTCACCACTACTTCTGCTTGGCCGTCTTTTGTAAAAATTACTGCTGGGATAGGTAATTTATTATAGTTACTGGCCATGGAGTAGCCATAGGCACCAGTGGTAAAAGTGGCAAAAATATCGCCGGCGCAAACGTCAGGAACCGGTAAATCTTTTATCAATAAATCAGTACTCTCACACGCTTTTCCCGAAATCGTTACTTTTTGCGTTGGTTTTTCATCAACTTTATTGGCGACGACACCCGTATATTGCGCATGATAAAGTCCAGGACGAATATTATCGGTCATACCGCCATCAATACTGACATATTTTCTTAAACCGGGTAGCTCTTTAATTGCACCAATGGTATGAAGCGTAATTCCTGCTTCCGCTACAATACTACGTCCGGGTTCAATCACAATTTCTGGACGCACCAAATCATTTTCTAAACAAAAAGCTGCCGTGAGTTCCATCATAGGATCTAAAAAGTAGCGATACGGTTGGCGGATATCCTCTTTGGTATAACAAACACCAAAGCCGCCCCCAAAGTTTAATTCTTTGACCTGATAGTTATAACGCTTTTTAACTTCCAACATTAGATTTAACGCTACTTGAGTTGCAGCAAGATGGGCAGCATTATCACTTAATTGACTGCCAACATGAAAATGAAAACCATAAAACTCCAAGTTTTCCGCTTGAAAAACTTTTTCAATTTGCGGATATAAAACTGCTGGTTCTAAAGGGATGCCAAACTTGGAATCTTTTTGTCCTGTCGAAATAAAAGCATGGGTTTTCACATCGACTTCTGGGGTAATGCGAAACATAATGTGTGCCTTTTTACCCAATTGTTGACAAATCTGCTGAATTAAGGCGACTTCTTGTAAGCTGTCCACAATAATACGTCCGACACCATAGTCAATTGCCATTTCCAGTTCGGCTACTGATTTATTATTTCCATTAAATTCTATCCTTGCCGCCGGAAAATCAGCAGCGATTGCGGTATATAATTCGCCACCAGAGACAACGTCTAAAGAAAGACCGGCATCTTTAATTAATTGCAACATCGCAATTGTATTAAAAGCTTTACTGGCATATGCTACCCGGGTATTAGGATATTTATCTAAAAAATCATCTTTTAATGCTTGGCATTCTTTTAGAATCAAATTTTCATCATAGACATATAACGGCGTTCCGTATTTTTGAGCCAATGCAACAGTATCGCAATTTCCCCAATACAAATGGCCATTTTTATTTTGCTGTGGAAACATTTCTTCACGCACCTTCCTCATTTAACACTTCTATTAAGTCCACATAGCACTGAATCCCGCCCAACAAATTTTTTTCATCAAAACGCAACTTGCTACTATGAAGTGGATAGACGTAATCTTTTGCTTCATTTTTTATACCGACAAAGAAAAATAAGCCGGGAATTTTTTGTTGAAACATCGAGAAGTCTTCTGCTAATAAGTATGGCGGTGAAGTAACATAACTATCTCCTGCCACAACTTTTAAAGCTTCCACCATTTTCGCATCATTTTTTACAACCCGATACATATGGTTAAAATCGACTTCTGCATAGCAATCGTAAGCTTTAGCAATCTCACTTGCTAAAGTCGTTACCCGTGTTGTTAACGTATCGTAAACTGTATCAGAAAAGGCCCGTGTTGTACCGTGAAGTTCTACTTTTCCGGGAATAATATTCATCGCATCGCCACCATGAATTTCACCAAAAGTTAAAACGGCAGAATCAAGAGGACTTAAATTGCGGGAAACAATCGTATGTAAACCTTGAATAATCGCTGCAGCCGCTAAGATAGCATCTGCCCCTTGCTGCGGTTGGGCACCATGGGCACTTTTCCCATAGACTGTGATATTTACTTCACCATTACGCGCCATCATGCCCCCTTTTTTACAGGCGATCACGCCTTCAGCAAAGTCGGGGAAAACGTGTAAACCTACGATTTGTTCCACACCAAATTTATCTAAGACCCCTGCATCAATCATTAATTGTGCACCACCAGGGCCTTCTTCTGCTGGTTGGAAAATCAAAACAATCGTACCCCTAATTTTTTCAGGATGTTCGCTTAAATATTTCGCAAAGCCTAACATTGTCGCCATGTGACCATCATGACCACATGCATGCATCCGCCCTTTATGCTGTGAATAAAAGGGGACACCACTTTCTTCTGTCACGGGTAAAGCATCAATATCTGTCCGAAAGGCTAATGTTTTTCCCGGCTTATCACTGGCAAAGACCGCAACTAACCCTGTCTCAAGCACTTCATGAACTTCTTTTACTCCTAAACTAGCTAAAGCTTGCTTCAAATAGTAACAAGTCTTAAATTCTTGTAATCCCAATTCTGGAATTTGATGCAGATCTTGGCGAAACTTGGTTACTTCTGGTAATAGTGCCTGAATCTCTTCACGTATCTCCATTTGAATCATCCCTTTTTCTATTTTCACACTCGTGCAAAAGATTTTATTTACCTTTTTACCATTAAGAAATTTTATTTGTTCAAGAGAATCAGATGATTGAATTTTGTTAGTAGTTTATGCGCTAACAGATTTTCTTTTGAAGCTCATAATTTTACAACATTGCAAAAATATTCATTATATCGAGAATAACCTTTGCTATTTCTTGACATTATAGTATATTATTTTGTAAATAGTGATAAATACCGTATAAAAAATATTTTCTGAATATTTTCTTAATTTCTCTCTATTTTACCCAGAAACACTGTGAAAGTAAATATTTAAAAAAAGGATGTGTTGATATGGCAATTTTTAAAGGAGCTGGCGTTGCGCTTGTTACCCCAATGAAAGCAGATGGAACGGTAGATTTCGATAAGTTGAAACAATTAGTGGAGTGGCAAATTGCAAAAGGCATCGACGCTATCATCGCCTGCGGCACAACCGGAGAAGCCTCTACCTTAGTAGATGAAGAACATATTGCTGTCATTGAAACAGTTGTCAAACAAACAGCCGGTCGTGTTCCAGTTATCGCTGGTACCGGCTCAAACAATACACAACATGGCATTTACTTATCAAAAGAAGCTGAAAGAGTTGGCGCTAGCGGCTTACTAGTGGTTACGCCTTATTACAACAAAGCGACCAACAGCAGTTTAGTCAAACATTATGATGCAATCTGCAAGAGCGTCAATATCCCTATTATTCTCTATTCCATTGCCGGCAGAACAGGCATGAATTTGACCCCCAGTATGGTAGCAAAATTAAAAGAACTACCCAATGTCGTAGGGATTAAAGAAGCCAGTGGCAATATTTCTCAAGTGGTGGAGATTTGTACGCTGGCCGATGAGAATTTTGCCGTCTACTCTGGGAATGATGATCAAGTTCTCCCTTTTCTTTCTGTGGGGGGAGCGGGTGTAATTTCCACAATCGCCAATATTTTACCTAGTGAAACAACCCAGATGGTTCATGATTTTTTTGATGGCAATATAGCGAATGCAAAAAAAATGCAGCTCCAACAATTGCCCTTAATTCATGCCCTCTTTAAAGAAGTTAATCCAGTCCCCGTTAAAGCAGCGGTCAGCCTTTTAGGCAGATGTGAAATGAATTATCGACTGCCATTAGACAAACCAGAGGACGACACGTTACAATTATTAAAGACAGCCATGAAAAATCATGGATTAATTTGAATTAATTAGTAATAAAGATAAAAGATTTACTTTTTTGCTAGAAGTTAGCACAGTAAAATAGTAAGTAGGGATAATCTTTAGACAGGCTGTTCCTTTTGGTTCAGCTTGTCTCTTTTGAACAATCTTTTAATAAATTATGAGAGGAGTATTTCATGAAAAAAGTGATTTTAAGTGGTTGCCATGGTCGTATGGGTCAAGTCTTGCAAAAGCTGATTGATCAACATTTGGACTTTGAAATTGTGGCCGGTATTGATCACACACCGCAAAAAAATGCTGCTTTCCCCGTTTATGCCTCCTTAGAGGAAGTTGCGCAAACAGCAGACGTTGTAATTGATTTTTCTCATTATAGTGCAGTCTCCACTTTAATTAAAAATTGTGTGACCAAAGAATTACCTTTAGTGGTGGCAACTACTGGTTTATCAGCTGATACAAAAGCCATGTTCCCAATAGCCAGTCAGGTCATTCCAATATTTTATTCTGCCAATATGTCTTTAGGCATTAATGTTTTAATAAAAGCATTACAAGCAGCTGCCCCAGCTTTAGAAAGTGATTTTAATATTGAAATTGTCGAAAAACATCATAACCAGAAAAAAGATGCACCTAGTGGAACGGCTTTATTATTGGCTGACAGTATTAACCAGTCACTTACTTCACCAAAAGAATATCTTTTTGGCAGAGCAGGTAACGATTTGGAAAATGACTTCAATCAAATGGGGATTCATGCTGTTCGCGGGGGGACTATTCCTGGGGAGCATACGGTAATTTTTGCCGGGCCTGATGAAATTCTAGAATTTAAACATACCGCTTTATCCCGGGATATCTTTGCCAATGGCGCCATGAAGGCTGCTGAATTTTTAATCAACCAAAATGCCGGTTTATACAGTATGCAGGATTTATTAGCTTAAAATTATTTACCAGGAGGTTTTTTTATGTCCGATTTACATTTTACTGACCCGTATGTTCTTGCAAAATATATTAAAGATGCAGAGAAAAAAACACCCGTCAAAGCTTATGTACGAGGTAATTTTGGCGGTTTAAGCCATGATAAAATAAAAATTTTCGGAGATTACAATTCATGGGTACTAATTGGTGACAACCAAGATATTCAAGAGTTTTTACAGAAATACTCAGAAAAAATTGAAGATCTTTATCTCGAAAATGATCGCCGCAATTCAGCCGTTCCCCTCCTAGATCTCACCAAAGTTGAGGCTCGAATTGAACCAGGTGCTTTCATTCGTGATGAAGCGGTGATTGAAAAAAATGCAGTTGTCATGATGGGAGCTGTCATTAATATTGGTGCCGTAGTAGGTGAAGAAACCATGATTGATATGGGTGCGATTTTAGGTGCGCGGGCAACCGTAGGTAAACGGGCACACATTGGCGCAGGTGCTGTCTTAGCAGGGGTTTTAGAACCACCTTCTGCTGATCCAGTTGTCATAGAAGATGATGTTTTAATTGGCGCAAATGCTGTCGTTTTAGAAGGTGTACGCGTGGGGCAAGGGGCTGTCGTTGCCGCCGGTTCTGTCGTAACGCAAAATGTTCCAAAAAGCGCTGTCGTCGCTGGTTCTCCGGCAAAAGTTATCAAAATGAAAGATGAAAAGACGGCTGGCAAAACAGAATTTTTAGATGATTTACGGGGCTAATCTCACTATCATAAAAAGTTTGCTGGTAAAAATTTTCTTAAGTACTTTATTAAAGGAGCGATTTCCTTTGATAAGGTGCTTTTTTATCGTCAAATTGGTGGCATTAGTTTCGATTCTCTATTTTATGTAAAGTTTCCTAACACGAATAGTGATTAATTTTCAGAAAATTTGTGAAATTGCCACGAAATACTGGTAATACCCGAAAAACCGTGTTACGATTTCTAACATAAAGAAATGGAGGAATGCATATGAACACTGGGAATGTTGCTTTTATTGTCATTTGTACTGGTTTAGTTTTCATTATGACCCCTGCTTTAGCTTTTTTCTATGGTGGACTCTCTCGACAAAAGAATATTTTAAACACTATGATGATGTCGATTTGTACCTTGGGACTTGCCTCTATCATCTGGGTTTTAGTTGGCTACAGCCTTTCTTTTAGTGGTGATGGATTATTCATTGGTAATTTGGATAAATTATTTTTCCAAAATGTTTCTATGACAAAAGGAGATGGCATCCCCGAAGGACTTTTTGCTGCTTTTCAAATGATGTTCGCTTTAATCACTTCTGCTATTTTAACTGGCTCGGTGGCAGGCAGAATGCGTTTTTCGGCGATTTTTCTTTTTTTAGCGGCTTGGTTAATCGTAGTTTATGCGCCTATGGCTCATATGGTTTGGGGCGGCGGTTTATTAGATAAACTTGGTTCAGTGGACTTTGCCGGTGGCAATGTCGTTCATATTAGTTCAGGAATTTCTGGTTTAGTGCTCGCAATTGTACTTGGTAAGCGTAAAGAAAGCGGCCATGTTCCTCACAATATACCTTTTGTTGTTTTAGGTACAGGTTTATTGTGGTTAGGCTGGTTCGGTTTTAATGCTGGTAGTGCATTAGCCGCAGATGGCCTGGCCATTCACGCTTTACTTACAACAAATACAGCAGCTGCTGCAGCGATGCTTTCATGGATGGGCTTAGAAAAAATACGCCATGGTAAACCATCAATTGTGGGTTCTTGTACCGGCGCTGTTGTTGGTCTAGTCGCAATTACACCAGGGGCAGGTTTTGTCTCGATTCAATCAGCATTATTAATCGGCTTACTCGTTAGTCCAGTCTGTTACTACGGAATTAGCTTCGTGAAAGAAAAACTTGGCTTTGATGATGCATTGGATGCCTTTGGCTGTCATGGAATCGGTGGAATCTTCGGCGGCATTATGACAGGTATCCTTGCAGATCCTGCCATCGGCGGTCAGACGGGATTAATTTTTGGACAGTCTAATTTATTTATCGTTCAAATATTAAGTATCCTTATCACGATTGCCTTTGCGGGTACCATGAGTTATATCATTATTAGCATTATAAAAAGATTCATGCCTTTACGTGTTTCCCAGACAGACGAATTACAAGGTATGGATCAATGTGAACATAATGAACAAGCCTATAATACTGCTTTAGGTTTAGATTTAGACTAGTCTAAATACGGATATTTCCCCAAAATTTCAACAGGAAAAAATACACTTTCTAACATTGGCCCTCCTCCACAGCAAGTGTTGTGATAACGGGTTAGTTTAGAAAGTGTATTTTTTGATAGCACTCTATTTATTTACTGCTGCCGATAATTGCGACAAGCTGCCTGAATTTCTTGATATATTTCAGCAACTTCAGCCAAGTCTTTGGCATTGGCCCCACTGGCTAACGGATGCCCACCACCATGATGACGTTTCGCAATTTCATTGATAACCGGTCCTTTTGAACGCAACCGTACCCGATAATAGCCTTCAGGTTGTTGCACAAAAATCCCCCATGCTAGCGTAACATCAATTGTGCCAGGTAAAGAGACGACATGCGACGTTTCTGAATCCACCACTTGAAATTCATCCAATAACGTTTGCGGTAAAATAACGCGTCCTGCACCATTGTCGTCAATTTCAATATTTTCGTAAACATAACCAGAAAGTTTCGCCACTTTTAACGAAATTTGTTGCAACTCGCGATTTAATTTCGCTGCATCAAAGCCAAAATCTAATAATTTACCGGCAATTTCCAGCGTATAAGAAGTCGTTGCCGGGTACAAAAAGCGTCCCGTATCGCCAACAATCCCCGCATATAAAAGACGTGCAGCTTCTACACTAATTTTTAAAATATCGGGAAATGAAAAAGCAAAGTCGGCAATCATCTCACTACAGCTGCTGGCTTTTGTGTTGACCCACACTAAGTCACCATAAGGCTCATCATTAGGATGATGATCAATTTTGATTAACTTTGCCCCCTTAGCATATCGTTGATCACTCACTCGCGGCGAATTTGCTGTGTCGGTAACAATTACTAGTGCCCCTTTATAAAGTTCATCTGGCACTTCATCCATTTCTGCCAAATAATTTAATCCTTCAACAGGGCCACCAGCTTGATAAATTTCTTTTGCGGGAAAACTGGCCCGTAACACTTCAGCTAGTCCTACTTGTGATCCTAATGCGTCAGGATCTGGGCGCATATGGCGATGGATAATAATTCGATCATATTCTTCGATTGCTTTTAAAATTTCGTGTCTAATATTCATTTTCTCACCTTAACTTATGGACGTTCCAATACTTGGCAAGTAACAATTGCCAACGCCGCTAATGTATTTTCTAAATAAACTTCAATTTCCAACTTGGCACTGCGCCGTCCTAATTCCAACATGCGCGTGTGAATCGCGATTTTACTTTCTAATTGAATGAGTCGCAAATAATGTAAATTCACTTGTTCAATCCACGTATTACGCCGTTGTTGTTGTAACAAAGCGCGCTTAGCGGCATTGGCAACAATTTCATTTAACACGCCAAAAGAAATCGTCCCCACCTCATTGACCATTTGCGGTGTAACTGTAAAAGTATAATAAGGTTTTTCAAGCTTATTACCCTCATTATCTTGATCCACAAGTTGGATATCACCGGTAATCTGATCGGAAATAGTGTCGGCAATCTGTGGTTGCCGTTGCACCAATTGCATGGCTTTCATCACATCTTGTCGGGAAACTAATCCGACTAAACCTAAATCATCTGATACCACCGGCATTACTTCTAAGCCATCCCAAATCATTTGATGGCTAACCGAAGCCACACTCATTTCGCGTTTTACATAGCTGATTTCTTTGGTCATTACGCGCTCAATCGCTTGATTATCTTGTCTTTCCAAAATATCTTTGGGCGTCACAATACCTACCAGACGCATATTTTTGTTCACTACAGGAAAACGTGAATGAGTTGTGCTTTCTGCTAAGCGCTTATAATCTTTCACTGTGGCTGAAATATCCAAATAAGATGTTTTCTCTAAAGGCGTGAAAATATCACTTACGAGCATAATATCTTTTTTGATCAATTGATCACTTAGGGCACGGTTAATCATTGCCGCAACGGTAAAAGTGTCATAGGTGGTGCGCAGAATCGGCATTTCAACTTCATCGGCCAACCGACAAATTTCATTGGTGGTATCAAAACCACCAGTAATTAAAACTGCAGCGCCTTCTTTTAAGGCTAAACGGTGCACGCCCTCGCGGTTCCCTACAATCATTAAAGAACCCGGTGTGATATAACGCGCCATTGCGTCTTCTTTCATAGCACCAATTACGAATTTGTGCAAAACCTTATCTAATCCGGCTTTGCCCCCTAAAACGTCGCCTTCAATAATTTGGACAACTTCGCCAAAGGTTAATCGTTCAATATTTTTCTTTAATTTCCGTTCAATTCTAATGGTGCCGACGCGTTGAATTGTGGAAACTAACCCGATATTTTCTGCATCTTTAATTGCGCGGTAAGCCGTGCCCTCACTAACATTCAGCGCTTTAGCAATGCCCCGCACCGAAATTCTATCCCCCACGGGCAAGCTTTCGATGTGAGCCAAAATCAAATCATGTTTTGTTGCCATTTTCCCACTCCTAGTTATGGTGTAAAATTTTCTATCCAGCGCTTATTAATTGCGTGGTTTCTTTTATAAAGTAAAGCTATCCCCCACTGTCATCACTTTGCCCACACCAGCTGGTAAAAGAGCAACAAAAGCTTGCGGGTCTTGTTCAATTAATGGAAATGTATTGTAGTGAATAGGGACTACTTGTTTGGCTTTTAATCGTTTAGCCGCTGAAGCTGCTTCTTTTGGCCCCATAGTGAAATTATCTCCGATTGGTAAAAAAGCCACATCGATGTTAAAAGCTTCACCAAAGAGCGCCATATCACCAAAATTTGAAGTATCACCGGCATGGTAAATTGTCTTGCCTTCCGCTTGAATAATAAAGCCAGCAGGTTCGCCTAAATACAGCATTTGACCATCTACTTCATAACCTGCACTATGCTGAGCATGGACCATTTTCACCTGTCCAAAAGGAAAATCAAACTTCCCACCAATGTTCATTCCATGTGTCTTTTTCACACCATTTTTTTCTGCAAAAGTACACAATTCCACCATTCCAATAATCGTGGCATCACAATTTTTGGCAATGGGAACCATATCGCCAACATGATCGCTATGTCCATGTGTCACTAAAATATAATCTGCTTTTACTTTCTCTGCGACTAAATCTGTTTTAGGGTTATCCGTGATAAACGGATCAAATAATAAATCAGTACCATCATCCAGTTTGATAGCGATTACAGAGTGACTGTGATAAGTGATTTTCATTGATGCTCCTCCTTAATAGACAAAATAAAACTAATACAGTTTTCACTTTTCTATTGTAACAGACTTAAACAGAAAAAAGCACGAAAAAAAACATAGTGAACAGAAATTTTTCTATACCTCTCTCAGTTTATAATTGCTGTAACAGAAATACACGGGCTACAATAATTTTATACGGATACATTTTTTGAAATTCTCTCAAAATGTTATCCATTTGTGGCAATAATAAAAAAGAACCGTCAAATATTGACGGTTCCCCAATTTTTTTCTTAGAATTTAACGGGTGTAGCTGTAGCTTGTAGTACTTCGTTTAGTTCTTCGATATTTTTGCGTCCTTGTGTACGCATCCATTCTTTAGCAGCTTCTTCTCCTCCTGTAATGAACGATTCCACCCCATTGGCCCAAGTTGCCCGACCACATAAGACACCATTGAAAGTTGAACCTGCCTCTTTGGCAAATTTCAATGTTTCTTGGAATAATTCTGCCGAAACACCGGCTGATAAGAAGATAAATGGTAGATTCGTTGCTTCTGATTGTTCTTTGAAGTAAGCCATTGCTTCTTCTTTGGTATACGCCACTTCGCCTTTAGCGTAACCTTCCACATAGTTCATATTAACTGGTACTTCCATTTTCAATACATCGACGCCATAACGTGGTTTAGAAAATTCTTTCATCATTTCAATAACTTTGTGCGGTTTTTTCACAGCATATTCTTTAGTGCTGGCGTCAGAATCATTGGCATCATAAGAAACGAGCTCTAAAAAGAATGGTAAATCTTCCGCCGCACATTCTGAACCGATCCGTTCCATGAAAGCTTTCTTTTGGTCGTTAATTTCATCACATTCATCCACATCGTAGTAAAGCAAGAATTTACAAGCGTCAGCCCCTGCTTCTTTAAGACGTTTAACCGACCAGATAGACAAGATGTCAGGTAAGCGACCAGGTGTTGAAGCGTCATATCCTGTTTTTTCATAAGCTAATAATAACCCAGCATTTTCAGCTCTTACTTTAGCTGCTGGTAAACCATATTCTGGGTCAAGTAAGATAGAAGAAGCATATTGGGTTAATTCAGAGGAGACAATTTTTTTGAAATCTTCAATTTGAACACCTTGCGCTTCTGTATCTTGGTACTTATTAATCATTTTCTTTAAAGCGCCCCGTTGATCGATGGCGAGTGCGGAAATCACGCCATTTTTGTCACTTAATTGTTTGATAAAGGCTTTTTTTGCTTCTGTTGTCATAAAAAATCTCCTTAAATTTCTGCTAATTTACTGTTTAATAATGCTGCGATTTCTTCTGGGTTCGTAGCAGCTTTTAATCCTTTGGTTACATCTTGATGCATTAAAAGACGGGCCACACTGGATAAAAGTTTTAAATGCGTAGTTCCAGCTTCAGAGTCGGGAATAAATAGTGCAATAATAAAGTCTGTTGGGCTCCCATCTAAACTCTGCCAATCAATTGCCTTATTCAAACTCACAATGAGAATATCAGCATCTTTAATACTGGCATCTTTAGCATGGGGAATAGCAAAACCATCCATCATACCAGTAGTCCCTTCTGCTTCGCGTTCTAATAATTTTTCATATACTTTATTTTCGTCATTTGAAAGTCCTAATGCAGTAGCTTTTGCAGCTAAGAAGTGCATAACTTCATCTTGGGTAGTCAAATTTTCTTTTAAAAAAATATGGTCTGTTTTGATTAAACTCATGGTTTTCACCTTTCTTAAAAAAGCTGCAGCAGTTTCCTGCAGCTTTTATTTCATTACGCTTGTACTTCGATTTTGGCTTCTGCTTTTTTGGTTGCTTCTTTTGTTACGCGGCTTTTTTGAATTAGTCCGAGAATGACGCCCCCAACAACAGAACCAACTAAGATGGCAAATACCCATTGTAATTTTCCATCAACTACTGGTAATACGAGAAAACCGCCATGGGGTGCAGGGACTTGGACACCAAACATATACGTTAAAACAGCCGCAATAGAAGAACCTAACATCATCGTTGGTAACACACGCAACGGGTCTTTAGCAGCAAAAGGAATGGCACCTTCTGTAATATGTGTAGAACCTAAGATAAAGTTAACCAAGCCGGCATTACGATCATTAGTTTCAAAATATTTGCCAAAGAACAATGTTGCAAAACCTGTAATAAGAGGCGGTGCGATACAAGCTGCTGAAACACCTGCCATAAAACTACTGTTTCCTTGTGCTAACAACGCTGTACCTGTAACATAAGCAGCTTTATTGACGGGACCTCCCATATCAAAAGCACACATACACCCGACAATAATTCCTAACACTAATGGTGAAGAATTTTCAAAGCCTGATAAAAAGCTCATCATTCCTTCATTAACAGTTTTCATCGGACCAGCAATTAATGACATGATTGTACCAACGACAGCAACACCAATCACCGGATATAAGAAAATTGCTTTTAAACCATCTAATTGCTTTGGTAAAACTTTTAACAAACGTTGCAATAATAAAACAAAGTATCCAGCTAAGAAACCGGCAAAAATCCCACCTAGAAAACCAGCTCCACCAGAATTAGCTAATAGACCGCCGACAAAACCGACAACTAAACCCGGACGTTTGGCAATTCCTTCTGCGATATAAGCTGCCATAATGGGCACCATCATCCCCATCGCCGCATCGCCAATTGATTTGAACATAGCAGACGTTGCATTGTAGGTTGGATCGTTGGGATCAAAAGAGTAAACACCCCAAATGGCAAAAGAAACGGCAATGATTACCCCACCAGCCACAACAAAAGGCAACATATGGGAAACACCATTCATCAAGTTTTTATAAATGCTACGACCCAAATTCATTTGACCAGACTCTGTAGGCGTTTCTTCGATAGTATTGGCAAGTGCAGAAATTTTTCCTTTTCCAGCAAGAGCATCATCAATTAATTGATCGGCTTCTTTAATGCCTTTACTAACAGAGACATCAATAATTCGTTTACCGGCGAAACGTTCGGCATGAACATCTTTGTCCGCTGCAATAATAACGGCATCGGCATTTTTGATTTCTTCAGGAGACAGCTCGTTTTCGACCCCTACTTGTCCATGTGTTTCCACTTTAATTGTAATTCCTTTGCGTTTTGCGGCTTGCTCTAAGGCTTCTTGAGCCATATAGGTGTGGGCAATACCTGTCGGACAACCTGTTGCTGCAATAATTTGATATTTCGCCATTTTATACTCTCCTCATTTCTTTTTATCTTTTTTAATTGCTTTTAGACTGAAACTTCCACGTCGCTACTTTTAAGTGTTTCAATTTTAATTTGTTCTGCCAGCTGACTTACATCAGAGAAATCCGTCAACCCTTTACGAAAAGCGGTTGAACTACCAGCAGCAATAGCTTTTTTCAAGGTTTCTGCTGGTGGCTGATCACTAATCATGCCTGCAAGAAACGTAGCGAGTAATGTATCCCCCGCACAAGCAGTATTGACTACTTGACCTTTGGGTGAATTTCCGATTAAAACCATTTCTTTACTAATAAATATGGCGCCATCCCCGCCTAAAGAAAGTAAAACATTTTGAGCCCCCGCTGCTATCAGACGCTTGGCATAAGCCAAGTAATCTGTTTTTGTTTGTAATTGGACGTCATACCAGGCAGCTAATTCTTCTTCATTGGGCTTTAGCAAAAAAGGTTTATAAGGTAGACATTCTAAAACTTCCTTATAGCTACTGTCGATAATGAGTTTGACGTTTTTTTCGTCACAGATTTGGCTGATAGCTACTAAAATTTCAGGTGATACTCCTTGCGGCAGACTGCCTGAAACACATAAATAATCGCCTGGTTGCAGTATTTTTTTTAGCGTTTGCAAAAACTCAGTAATTTTTTCGGCAGGAATTTCCGGCCCTTTATTGACTAATTTAAATTCTTCGCCAGTTTCGTTTACTTGAGTAAAAACATTAATCCGCGTCATACCGGGAACTTCAATAAAATGAGTGCTGATTGCTTTTTCCTTTAAAAAATCGTTGATATAGTGTCCGGTAAAACCGGCTTGAAAGCCTAATGCGGTATTGTCTATTCCCAATTGTTTTAAAATTAATGAAACGTTAACCCCTTTGCCATTGGCTTGAATGTCATCATCTTGCGTGCGATTAACAGTATGCGGGTGCATCGTATCAGTTTCAATAAATAGATCTATTGCTAGGTTTAAGGTACATGTATAAATCATCTTGCCCCTCCTTTCATCCTTATTATGCAATAGGAAACTATGTAAATGTTTTCAGATATGTTGGGAATAGCTGAAAAATTTTTCACTTTTAGTAAGCGCTGTACATCAGTTTGATATAAAGTTACAATAATAACAACTACTAATTGGAAAGGATATCCTCATGGACCCACGATTAAGTGAATCAGAACAGTATTTATGGGATTTCATTCAAAAAAATATAACAAATATCCCTCACTATTCCATTGTTAAATTAAGCGAATTAGCCAATGTTTCGACTGCGACTATTGTCCGTACCATGAAAAAGAAAGGGTACGAAGGTTTTACAGCTTTCAAACATTCTTTAAAAGAAAAAGAAAATACCAACATCAATTTCTCCCATTTGGACAAAATCGATGAAGGTATTAAAATGGCTATTTTAAAAAATGAACAAGAGGTTATTCGGACTATTAATATGATTGAAATCGGCAATATTGAAGATGCAATTCAACGCATCCACGCAGCTAAGCGGATTATGATTTTTGCCCGCGGCTTTTCTGAATTAATCGCCCAAGAAATGATGGTCAAACTGCAGCTTACTAATAAATATTGTGAACTTCATACCGATCCTAATATTATTCGCAATATTTCCCGTAAACTCACCAAAGAAGATGTTGTTATCTTTGTTTCCTTAAATGGCGAAACTGAAGAATTGGTAGTTGCGGCTAAAAATTGTTACGAAGCGGAAATTGGCACAGTGCTACTTACTGCTAGTCGCCACTCTTCTTTAATAGAATATATCGAAATTCCTTTTATTGGCTTTAAATCAGAAGGCTCCTTTTTTCCAGATTATGAGGTACGCTCGCGCCTGCCGCTTTCTATTATGGCCCGTATTCTGCTCGACTCTTATGCATTGCGGACAGCCAAGTAATCATGTAAAAAACAAAAACAGCTATCCTGTATGCCAAAAGCGCAAAAGGATAGCTGTTTTTCTCCCAAAGATTAAGCCGATAAAATATCTGCTTGAATCGGTGCGATTAATGTCAGCAAGTCATTCACCTGGACTTTAACACTGTGACCTAATTCCCCACTGGAAACAATCACTTCTTCATGTGCCAAAATACTGGTATCAAAAATTTGAACATAATCTGGATGTTGCATGAAAATCCCGATTGGCGTATTCGCACCATGAGGATATCCAGTTGCTGCTAAGACATATTCCATTGGCGGAAAGCCAACTTTACGATTACCCGAAGCTTTGGCGGTTTTTTTATAATCCAACCGCCCATCTAAAGGAACTAAAGCAATTACCGTTCCTGTTTTGTTTCCTTTTAAAACCAAAGTCTTGTAAATTGTCGTCACAGTTAACTGTAATTTTTCAGCTTCTGCGCGACCATTTTCTTCATCACTTACATCAAAAGTAAAACTTTCAAAGGGTACATTTTTTGCGATTAAAAATTCTTCCACTGCATTAGACATGTTTTCTGATGCCTCCTTGTTTTTTCACGCGATAAAGCGTCAAAAGCAGCGCCACTAAACAAAGTAAAAAGGAACCTAGGAAAGTAATTTTCATCCCATAAATAAAGACATCTGGCCGGTTGGCAATATAGGTTGTTACGCGTTCCCCCATTTTAGAACTCATGGCATCATATAAAATTGTCGTTGCCATTGAAATCCCGATAACCATCCCTAAATTACGGGCAAAAGAGTTCAAGCTACCCGCTACCCCCAGATTTTCTTTGGTGACACTACTCATAACCATCGTGTTATTCGGGGATTGGAATAATGAGTTCCCCAATCCCATGATAGCAGTTGCAATCACGTAATACCACAATGGTGAATCAGCATGCATAAACATATACATCAACTGGGTAACCGACAACATTCCTAAGCCAATTAAAACTAAAATTTCTGGTCCGATTTTATCTGTTAAATACCCACTTAAAGGAGAACCGATCACCATTAGAAATGGAAAAACCATCATTAAAAGCCCAGCATAACTAGGTGAAAGACCCCGAGCGCTTTGTAAGTAAAATGGAATCACGACATTGACAAAAAAGTTGGAAGAAAAAATCAGCAATGCCGTAATTAAGCTCATGGTAAATACTTTATTTTTGAAAATGCTAAAAGTAATTAAAGGTAATTTAACTTTCTTTTCCACATATAAAAAGACTATAAAACTAATAATTGCCAAAGCAAATAATACTAAAGGAATCGGGGTTAAAAAGCCATGTTCTTGTCCTAAAAAGACCCCGCCAAAAAAGGTCATGATTGTAGCCGCAATCGCAGCAAAACCACCCATATCAATTTTTTGCGCGCTTAATGTAATATCTTTTGGTAAGAATTTTTCACTAATCACCATAGTAATAATCCCCACCGGTACATTAATCCAAAAAATATAAGCCCATGAAAAATGCGCTAAAATCAAACCACCTAAACCAGGACCGGCAATAGATCCTAAAGAAACAAAAGCACCAATCATTCCCAGTGCCCGACCTCTTTCATTCATTGGAAAAACTTCTGTAATAATCCCTGTATTAGTCGCCATAGTCATCGCAGCACCTAACGCTTGAATTACACGGGCAAACAACAAGAAAGCCAACGAATGATTAAATCCACACAGTAAAGAGCCAATCACAAAAATTAACGTGCCAATCCGATAAATTTTAATTTTGCCCCAGCTATCCCCAATTTTCCCGAATAACAATAAACAGGCACAAACCATCATTAAATAAATCGAAACAATCCATTCAGATTGATTCATTGGTACTTGCATATCTTTTGAAATAGTCGGTAAGGCAATATTGACAATACTCCCATCCAAAGTGGACATAAAAGTAAACATCGAAACTGCAACTAAAATCCACCAGCGATTTTTTTGAACCACTTTATCTTCTTGATATGTATGCATGTAAAACTCCCCTTATTAGAAAATAAAACTTGTTGCTCAGACAGCTATCTTGCGATCAAAAAGCGTCACTAAAATAGTATAATCGTTTTTCAGAAAGATTTCATAGATTTTGTTTAAAAAATAAGAAATGTTTTGTAACTAGACTGCAGTTCTCAAGTATACAGCCCAAATTTACAAAAGTATTGCGTTGGTTTGGCTTTCTTGTCAAAACTTATAGCCCTTCAAACATACAAAAAAAATCACTGAAACCTTTTATTTGGTTTCAGTGATTTTTGCTTATCTTCTTTTTTGGCGTTGGGAAGACTCCATAATAACCGGTAAGATAACGGGGCGACGTTTTGTTTGTTCAAACAAATAACGGCTTAAACGATCCCGAATGTCTTGTTTTAATTTACTCCATTCAAATTCTTCATCTTGCAAATGTTTTTCTACAATTTCACTGACCATTTCGGCACTTTCACGAATTAAATCGCGGCTGGCTTTAACGTAGACAAAACCACGGGAAGTAATTTGAGGGGAAGAAACGATTTTTTTCTCCCGCCGATTAATGGTGACCACCGCAATAAAGATCCCGTCTTCTGATAAAATCTTGCGATCCCGTAACACGATGTTGCCAATATCGCCGACACCAATGCCATCAATCAAGACATTTTCCGCTGGAACCGAACCCGCTTGAATCATTTGCTCATTTTTATATTCTAAAATATCACCACGAGCTGTAATAAAGATATTTTTCAAAGGAATTCCAGTTAATTGCGCTAGCTCAGCATGGGCAGCAAGTTGTCGATATTCCCCTTGGATGGGAATCAAATATTTTGGTTTCAAAAGATTTAACATTAATTGTAAATCATCAGGATTAGCATGGCCTGAAACCCGCATATTATCCGAAATTTGTTTCACTGTGCCGCCAGCTCGAAAGACAATATCTTCTGTTTTTGCCACAGTGGTTTCCATTGCGGTTGTTGGCGTCGTGGTGATATATACCAAATCGCCTTCTTGAATCCGCAGTGTCCGATGTGAACCATTGGCCATTCGTTGTAAAGATTTAATCGGTTCTCCCATTCGGCCAGTTTCTAAGACGATAATTTCTTCTGGTGGATAGTTTTTCATTTCTTTTTGGGTAATAAACAAATCTTCATCCGGAACTTCTAATTTGTTTAATTTCATCGCTGTCCGAATAATCCGACCAAAATCTTGCCCGGTTAAAACGACTTTCCGGTTGCAACGATAAGCTGCGTTTAAAACTTGTTGTACCCGTTGTAAATTGCTGGCGACACCGGCAACGATGATGCGCCCTTCCCAATACTTAATCGTGTCGTACACTTCATCGGCAATTTGTCGTTCAGAAGCGACAGGTGTTGGATTTTCAGCATTGCTTGAAGTGCTCAAAAGTGCTAAAACTCCTTCTTTGCCAATTTCAGCAATACGGGCAAAGTCTGTTTGATACATTGGCACTGCCGCTTGATCAAACTTAAAGTCGCCAGTATAAACAATATTTCCTACTTTGGTTTTTAACGTAATTCCAACGGAGTCGGGAATGGAATGGGTCGTTCTAAAAAAGCCCACTGTGGTTGTGCCAAAGTCAATTTCCGTATGTTCATCAATAACGTGAAATTCACGGAATTTTTTTGTGGCTTCATTTTTGTGAACACCAATTTTTGCCAATTCAATTGTTAATTTCGTACCAAAAACAGGAACCTCTACTTTTTCCAAAAAGTAAGGCAATGCGCCAATCGCATCCGCATGTCCATGGGTTAAAAAGACTCCGACAACGCGATCTGCATTTTCTTCTAAATAGGTAAAATCAGGAATGACCGTGTCAATTCCCAGTAATTCATTTTCAGGGTATTTCAACCCACAATCTAATACATAAATATCATCTTCCACTTCGGCGATGTACATATTTTTACCGTTCTCACGAACGCCGCCTAGTGGAATGATTTTGATGTTACTCAAAAACATTCACCTCTCAAAATTTTTTCTATATAAATAGTTATTTACTTTTCTGTGCCCAACTCGCCACTGTCCATTATACACTATAACGCTACAAAAAGTTGCGGCAAACTGCTAAATTCTCGTGGAAGCGGTTTGCACTAAAACTTTCTTAAGTTCTTTTTCTTTAGAAGAAAAGCCACAAGTCGCTCATCCATTCTTTAAACTCCTATCGTAGCTTAAAGAATGGATGAGCGACTTGTGACCAAATGCTAAGTAATTTTTCTAATTTATTTTGGGACGCGAACCAAATTCATTTCGTGTAGCGTTTCGGCAATCTGAACCGAATTCCATGCTGCACCTTTTAGTAAGTTGTCTGAAACAACCCACATGTGTAAGCCGGTTTCCACATCTAAATCACGACGAATGCGTCCGACAAAAGTAGCTTTTTGATCGACACTATTTAGCGCTTGCGGATAAATTTGTTGGCTTGGATCGTCTTGTAATGTTACTCCGGGAGCCTGTGCTAATAAATCTTTTACCGCTTGCGGTGTTAGTTGTTTTTCTGTTTCAAGATAAATCGATTCCGAGTGGCCGCTAACAACGGGAATACGGACGCAGGTTGCTGCCACTTTGATTGCATTATCTGCCATAATTTTATGCGTTTCGTTAATCATTTTCCACTCTTCATAAGTGTAATCGTCTTCAGCAAAGACATCAATTTGTGGGAGTGCGTTAAAAGCAATCGGATAATGCTTTTTATCACTGCCAGCCGGTAAAATTTGCGGATTTAATTCCTCTTTGGTTTTACCTGCAAGTAAATCTGTGGCTTCTTGTTTTAACTCTTCTATTGCTTTGGCACCGGCACCCGAAACGGCTTGGTAAGTCGATACGATAATGCGTTTTAAGCCTGCTTTTTGGCGAATGGGTTCTAGGGCCACCATCATTTGAATGGTTGAGCAATTCGGATTGGCAATAATTCCTTTGTGCTGTTTTAAAGCCTCAGGGTTTACTTCAGGTACCACCAAGGGCACGTCTGGATCCATGCGGAAATGACTGGTATTGTCTACCACCACAGCGCCACGTTTTACCGCTTCTGGGGCAAAGATTTTGGAAATCCCACCACCAGCTGAAAATAGCGCTAAATCTACCTCGTTAAAAGAATCTGGTACTAATTCTTCAATCGTCAATGTTTTGCCTTTAAATTCTCTGGTTTTACCAGCAGAACGTTTGGAAGCCAGCAATTTGACACTGGCAATTGGCAAAGTAGTATCTTCTAACATCTCAATCATTTTTGTTCCGACCGCGCCTGTTGCACCCACAACGGCGATACGATATCCTTTTTCCATCCACTACACCCCTAAGTACAAATTTCACCTGTCTCTGACAAGGAATTGATATTTTTGCTATTTTAGCACAATCTGAAATAAATTTCAGTAAATACTAAAAAACGATTCAGAAAATTACGACAATTAAAGCATATCAAAAAAGGACTGCCATTTTCTAAATGGTAGCCCTCTACTGCTATAAAGAAATATTGTGTAACCAATTACGGGCATGATTTACTTCATCAGCAGATAATTGATGCCCTTGCTTAGTCTGTTTAATTGTTAAATCCGCCCCGCGACTATCAAAAGCTGTTGCCAATTCATTGAAAGATGCTGGTGAAACAATTGGATCCCCTTGACCAAAGGAAAGCCAAATTCGCTTATCCTGTAAAGAAAATTTTTCTTGGTGGACACCTAAAGACATGGGATGGAAAAAAATACCTTGAGTTAATTCTGTTTCTCGTTCGAGTAATAAATGAGCCGCAATATTGGCACCATTGGAGTAGCCAACTAGGATCCAGTCACTTAGCGGTACACCTTTTTGACTACTAACCCGTTTAATCTCCTCATATAAATTGTCGGTTTCTTCTTCTAAACTCACTAAATCAAATTGATTTAAACCATTACGTTTGAAAAAACGATTCATCCCGTCTTCTTCTACTTCGCCACGAAACGATAAAATCTCACAACCACCATCTAAAAAGCGGGCAATATCTACAAGGGACGTTTCATCACCACCCGTACCATGTAAGAGCAGTAACTTCTTAGCACCTGTGGTACCCGCATCATATAAATACTTCATTTTTTTACCTCCATGAGCAGTTCTAATAACGTCATAAAAAGCACAATCGGCCAAATAAATTTTATTATCTGTTTTTTAAATAAAATGTCTCTTACTTTTATTTTTACGACAAATCTGTGAGAAAATTTCTCCTTCTAAACAAGCTTACTAATTGTAAGTATCATAACAAATAAATTCATTTTACTCAATTATTTTATCTTTTTTAGGAAAGTCACTTTATTTAACTTTATCGCGTTCCTATACTATAATAAATTTAAGGGAAATTTTGGGGAAGATTTCCGTCAACGTGTAGGGGAGAGTGTTATTCCTTACGTCATCATGGCTAGATTACTAGCAAAAAATAAGACTTGGATTTAGATATCCAAGTCTTATTTTTTATTTTATGCCACCATAACTTGTTATTTTTCCTAATGCAATGTAACCTTTCTTTCCTTTCGTACGCGGTTGCACGCCCCACAAATAACCTTGGTTTAAAATAATATCATCAAATTTTATCCCTTCTCCTTTTTGCATCAAAGCAATCACTTGCCCGTTTGTATCTGCTTTTTCTCTGAGATAAACTGCTGTATTTAACGTAATGGTTTTCATTTTTGCCAAACCTCCTTTTGTACTGTTTTCAACTGAATTTTCTGGCGTGGAATTGGAGTTTTCAGATGCTGGTATCTTGTTACCAAAAAGTGTGGCAAAGTCTTTGCCTCCCGTTAATCGGTTCAAATCCAGCGGCCCTTTATAACCTGGAATACGTCCATTTGAAGTATATTGATGAATGTCATAGCGATTCGTACAAGTCGGATTAAATCCTTCATACCCGCCATTATTTTGCCCATAGGCGGGAATCCAAATCGCGTCAAATTTTTCTACCGCAAGATTGAATTGCTTATATAAATGGTTGGCAATATAGACACCCACTTTTTTGGCACCTAAACGTTTTAACTCCTGCCGGTAACTTTCACATCCATTGCGCATATTGTGATAAGATTTTTCTTCCACATCCAACCACCAAAAATTTGGCTGAAACCTTTTAGCCCGCTGGTAAAAATCTCTTGCTTCTTGTTGCATGTCAGCTAGACTCGTTCCTCTTACCCACGCATAAACTGCAACTGGAATCTGATGCTCTTTCAATTTCTTAAGGTGCGTTTCAAAATGAACATCACGATGCAATGAGCCATATTGCACCCGTACAATCGCACCATCGATGTTTTGAGCTAGCTTTTTGTAATCAATGGCTTCGGGTAGTTGCCATTCACTAATATCAATAATTACTGGTTTTGGAATCATAGTCTCCTCCTACGAATAAAATTTTTTATTCAAAAAGGGATGTAGAAGAGACGATCGTTCCAATCATCATCCGCTTCTACAGTCCCTCATTCATCTGTTTTAAACTTCTTCAGCAAAAAGCTCTGTTTCAATGGTTTCGACATATTTTGCACTAGCAGGTGCCACAAAGAGTGTGACATCTTTTTTGACAAATAATGGTAACCCACTGATTTCTTCCATCACTTGACGAACGGTTTGTGCACTTAAGTTTTCATTGGCAATACGGGGGATCATTTTGTGTTTCTTTCCTTCACTGTTCAAAAAGGTTAAATGTAGTTTTTTCATTTGGTTTTCCTCCTTTAAAATTCTTGCTTAAATTTTTACGTCTTTTTTGCGTAATAATGATTACTCGGTATATTCGACTTCTTTTGTTTCAATCACGCTGTTATAAGCCACATCTTCTGGCAATAATTGGCTAAAAGCACGGCCAAATGTTAAGACATCTGCTTCAACGGGATTTTCAATGCTATTGTTAAATTTTTGTTTGGTCAGACGCTCTTTCCCTGGTTCTAAAAAAGTGACGGCTAAATTGGTACTAACATGTGTTTTCATTTGTTTTCCTCCTTAGAATAACTATTTTTGTGGTAACTTATGCTTTTACGGCCGATTTCAAAAGCATTTTTTTGTAAGTAGCGCCCTTACACATTAACAACGAAATTTCTGTGGCAAATGTCAAATAATATTTGAAAAAAAGTTTAAAATATTTCGTTATTTCAATCGAATTATTTGTGATTATTTTCACTTATCATGCTGTATTCTTGACTCTAACGTAGAATTGTTAGGTGTTGTTTATTTGCAATTTTCTGAAAAATACCTTTAAATGCTGAAATTCATCTGTTACAATAAGCGATAACTCATTTAGAGTTAAAATTACTTTTTCAAAGGAGAGAATAGCTATGACTGTTTACAATTTTTCAGCCGGTCCTGCCGTATTACCCACACCCGTTTTAAAGCAGGCCCAATCCGAGTTTATGGATTACAAAGGTAGCGGTATGTCCGTGATGGAGTTGAGTCATCGTTCCTCCCTTTTTGATGCAATTATTAAAGACGCTGAAAAACGCTTACGAGAATTAATGAATATTCCGAATAATTATCATGTTTTATTCTTACAAGGCGGCGCCAGTCTGCAATTTACAATGGTCCCCTTAAATTTAGCGCAAAATAAAAAAGCATTATATGTTAATACCGGTTCATGGTCTAAAAAAGCCATTGCCGCAGCTAAAGCTTTAGACAATATCGAAGTTGAAGTGATTGCTTCATCAGCGGCAGATAATTTTAGTTATATTCCAACAATTACACCGGATATGATTGATCAAGATGCTGCTTATTTGCACATTACTACCAACAATACGATTGTCGGTACAGCCTTCCAAAATATTCCGGATGCAGGCAATGTCCCAATTGTGGCCGATATGTCGTCAAATATTTTAGCCAATGATTACAATGTTGCGGATTTTGGTATTATCTATGCCGGCGCGCAAAAAAATATTGGTCCGGCAGGTTTAACGGTCGTCATTATTCGGGATGATCTACTGGGTTTATGTGAAGTAAAAGAACCGATGCTTGATTATAAAGTCCAAGCAAACGCCCATTCTTTATACAACACACCCCCAACTTTTGCGATTTACATGGCACAATTGGTTTTCAAATGGTTGCAAGACTTAGGTGGACTGCCTGAGATTTTACAGCAAGACCAAGAAAAAGCGCAATTACTCTATGACGCTATCGAAAAATCACACTTATTTACCAGTCCGGTTCACCCTGATAGCCGTTCAATTACCAATATTCCTTTTGTGACTGGGGATGAAGAATTAGATCAAAAATTCAACGCTGAAGCATTGGCCGCAGGTTTTGAAAACTTAAAAGGACACCGTTCAGTCGGTGGTATGCGGGCAAGTCTATACAACGCCTTTCCTAAAGAAGGTGTGGAAGCTCTAGTTGCTTTCATGGAAAAATTCGAAAAAGAAAACGGAGGCGCTTAGTATGTTTCATATTAAAACCTTTAACGCAATTGCCCCAGAAGGCATGAACCGTTTTGATAAAGAAAACTATGCGATTAATGAAAGTGAAAACCCAGATGGTATTATTTTACGTAGTCAAAAATTACACGATTACGATTTTCCCATAAGCGTCGTAGCCGTTGCTCGCGCTGGAGCGGGTACCAATAATGTCCCGGTAGCAAAATGTACTGAAAATGGTATTGTCGTTTTTAATACCCCAGGTGCCAATGCCAACGCAGTCAAAGAGTTAGTACTGGCCAGTCTCTTATTATCTGTTCGTCCAATTTTAAAAGGCGCTCAGTGGGTGCAAACATTAACAGGTGCTGACGTGGAAGAACAAGCCGAAGCAAATAAAAAACAATTTGCCGGTCATGAATTAGAAGGGAAAAAATTAGGCGTGATTGGTCTGGGTGCAATTGGCGCTATGATTGCAAACGATGCCTATCGTTTAGGCATGGAAGTAGTCGGTTATGATCCTTATGTTTCAGTCGATACCGCTTGGAGCATTTCACGGCGGGTGCATCGTGCCAATGAATTAGCCGAAGTTTTAACAACTTGTGATTTTGTCACTATTCATGTGCCTTTAACCGATCAAACCAAAGGCATGATTGGGAAAGCCGAACTGGCTAAAATGAAAAAGACAGCCAAACTATTCAACTTTGCCCGCGGCGGAATTGTAGATGATGCAGCCGTATTAGAGGCCTTAACTGCTGATGAATTAGCAGGCTATACCACAGACTTTGCTGACGAAAAATTATTACACCATGAAAAAGTTTTGGTTTTGCCTCACTTAGGCGCTTCTACCGAAGAAGCGGAAGTGAACTGCGCCAAAATGGCTGCCAGAACGTTAAAACGCTTTTTAGAAGAAGGGACGATTAAACGTTCGGTCAATTTTCCCACTGTGGAAATGGCCTTTCACTCCCCTTATCGAATTACCATTATTAATAAAAACATTCCCAATATGCTCGGCCAAATTTCTTCGACTATTGCTGAAATGAATATTAATATTGATAACATGGTTAACCGTGGTCGTGATGACTATGCCTATACCTTAGTGGACATTGCTTGTGACAATGAGGCAAATGCCCAAGCCGTTGCCACGCGTTTAGAGGAAAATCCCGATATTATTCGCGTTCGTGTCATTAAAAATCCGGGGGGGAGCTATTAATGGTCGTAATCAAACCTTTTAAAGGGATTCGTCCGGCTAAAGATTTAGCCGCAAAAGTAGCCGCGTTGCCTTATGACGTGATTAACAGTAAAGAAGCGCAGGAACTCGCAACAGATAATCCCTATAGCTACTTTCATATTGACCGGGCAGAAATCGATTTACCCCAAGACATCTCACCTTATGATCCAGCAGTCTATCAAAAAGCTGCTGCCAATTTAGCTGACTTTTTAGCAAAAGGCTGGCTAAAAAAAGAGGAGAAACCTTACTTTTATTTATATCAGTTGACGATGAATGGTCGCAGCCAAACCGGAATTGCTTTATCTGCGTCGATTGACGATTATGTCAATGGGAATATTAAAAAACATGAATTTACCCGACCAGAAAAAGAAATCGATCGGATCAATCACATCAAAGCTTGTGATGCCAATACCAGTCCCATTTTTTTGGCTTATCGCCAAGAGAATAAAATTCAAACCTTAATAAAAGAGTGGCAAAAAAATCATGAAGCAGTGTATGACTTTAACAGCTACCATGATGTAAATCATAAAGTCTGGGTGATTGATGATACCAAAATTGTGACAACCCTAACTGCGTTATTTGAAGATGTTTCAGCGCTATATATTGCAGATGGGCATCACCGTACAGAATCGGCTGTTAAAGTCGGGATAGAAAAACGTAAACAAGGTACGAACAGTACTGAAAGTGATTATTTCTTAGCAATCGTCTTTCCAGAAAACGAACTCGCCATTTGGGAATACAATCGGGTGGTCAATGTTCCTCTACCAGACGACTTTTTTGACCAAGTTGGCATTGGCTTAACAATAGAAAAAACAACCTCAGAAAAGCCACAAGCTCCTGGACAAATTCAAATGTATCTAGCCGGACAATGGTATACATTGTACGCAAAAGATACGATTAAAAGTAATGATCCAGTCGAACGCCTAGACGTATCTTTACTGCAAAATAATGTTTTGGCGCCGATTTTTGGCATCACTGACGTTCGGACCGACCAACGCATTGACTTTATCGGTGGCATCCGCGGACCAGAAGAACTCGTCAAACTAGTCGATAGCGGCGCGTGGCAAGTAGCCTTCTCCTTATATCCAACCGCGATGACAGATCTCTTAGATGTCGCCGATGCTGGAAAAATTATGCCACCAAAATCAACCTGGTTTGAACCAAAATTATTAAGTGGACTCTTCTTACACGATTTAGAAACAAACTAAGTTGTTAATTCTTTACAATCCATTGATCCCCCTCTTCAATGGATTGTAAAAATTATGCATACAAAAAGCGACTGACAACATCTCTAAAGATCGTTGTTAGCCGCTTTTATTTATTCTGATCTATCAAAAATGAACTACCCATTTTAACAGCTACGTCATTTTCTATTTCACCATTAAAACATTACAAGGTGCGTGATTTACAATATGTTGAATAGTTGAACCTACTTTTTTACGGGTCAAAGATCCCTTTCCCGTAGCGCCCGCCACAATTAAATCAATCGGATATTCAGCCGGAATTTTTTCAGCAATCGTATCCTTTACATCCCCTACTTCAACAATTTGGCTGATATTCTCAATCCCTGCATTACGCGCTTCAGAAACTAAATTTTCCAAAACCATTTTGGCTTTTTCCTGTTCTTCTTTTAAAATCTTCGAAACCGCAAAAGAACTCGTCGAAAGCGACGCTTCATCAATAATCCAAGCCAAATACAATGCCCCATTACTCGCTTTAGCTAAGGCTACTGCCTCATAAAATGCCTTTTCCGCATTTTTTGACCCATCAATTGCCACTAAAATATTTTGATATCGATTCATGAAAATCCCTCCCATTCACTTTTCACTTTCATTTTTGAAAACCTTTTCCTAATTCAAAAGTACCATAAAATGAAAAAGAGAGCTAATTAGACGATGAAAAGGCTCAATTATCACAACGATAATTGAGCCTTCTAATTAAATATTTTCAAATTTGCGTTCCATTAGTAAATTTTGAATATATAGTACAGTTAAAATTCCCAAATGAAGAATAAAAAATAGTAAAACAAACTCTAATTTTTTTTGCGACCATTGTAGGAAAATAATATCAAATACTTTCAGCGGATCTGTAAGAAAATAAATTGAATGTAATCGTGGCGGAAATCGTCCCGCGTAAATTCCCATCGCAGAAAGAAAACAAATCCCACCAATTATCATACGCATGACAAATGGATGTACCTGAAACTTGTCTTTAAAGTAGCGTGCTAACTTTAACAACTCAGAAAAACCCCATAAATTAAAGGCAAATATCACTAAGAATAACGCGATTAAAAGCGCCCATAAGCGCACACTCGGTAAACTACTCCCATCAGCGTAATTATACAACTGCAACATATCCGAATGGACAATATCAGTCACAAGATACGGGATATTCGGGAAAAATAATAACCAAATACACCCTAAAATAACTTGTAATATCGGCGAACGCGTATCCTTAATATGAAATGATAACTCTAATGGAATATAGGCCAATAAAGTATTTAACGATAGAAAATAAAATTTAGTCGTATACATTATAATGATAGTGAGTAACGCTATTAAGCGGATTATGTTTTTGTAGATGGGGGGCACCTCCAAATACTTTTTTAATTATTCTATCTCTCTAACATCAATTTCAAAGCATTCTCCCACGTAGGAATCTCAAATCCTAAGCTTTCTGCCTTAAATAAATCCATTACAGAATATTGCGGCCGTGTTGCTTTTTGTGGAAACTCTGCTGAAGTTACAGGCAAGACTTTCACATCTGTATCTTTCAAAATTTCTTTTGCAAATTCATACCATGAGCAACTGCCTTCATTTGATAAATGATATGTGCCATATTCTGCTTTATTTTCAATCACAAAAAGCATAAATTCAGCTAAAGTTCGTGTCCATGTTGGGCGACCAAATTGATCATTCACAACCGTTAGTGTATCATGCGTTTTTGCTAAGTTTTGCATCGTGAAAACAAAGTTATGACCATATTGTCCAAAAACCCAAGAAGTTCGAATAATATAGTATTTTTCAAGCGTATTTTTTACAGCAATTTCACCTAAAAGTTTTGTTCGTCCGTATTCATTTAGTGGATTTGTTTTATCGTCTACACGATACTCATGTCCTTTTTTCAATCCATCAAAGACATAGTCTGTGCTAACGTAAATCATCGTTGCATCAACAGCTTTCGCTGCTTTTGCAACATTTTCAGTCCCAATCACATTAATTCGTTCGTCCAATTCTTTTCCTTCATCTTCGGCCTTATCTACAGCTGTATAGGCAGCACAATGATAAATGATAGCTGGTTTCAGTTTCATAATAAATTGTAGTGTTTTTTCCCCATCGGTTATATCCAACTCTTTGGCGTCAGTCGAAATATATTCAACCTTATTTTCATCTAATAAATGACGTAACTCAGACCCTAATTGGCCGTTTCCACCTGTAATTAAAATCAATTTTTTTCCTCCTAAAAAAGCAGGAATTCTCCTGCTTTAAGCTTTCAACGAATCACTATTGGCCTTGTTTAGCATAGTTGTCTTCAACTTTTTGTTTTTCAGCTTGCCACCAAGTTTGATGATTTGTATACCAAGCAATGGTATCTTTTAAGCCAGATCGGAAATCTGTAAATTCAGGTTGCCAACCTAACTCTTCACGCAATTTTGTAGAATCAATAGCATAGCGCAAATCATGCCCTGGACGATCGTTAACATGTTCATAATCATCTTTAGGTAAGTCCATCTCTTCCAAAATCATTTCCATTACAGTTTTATTATCTTCCTCGCCATCGGCCCCAATAAGATAAGTCTCGCCAATTTTACCTTTTGTGAGAATCAACCAAACTGCAGAAGAATGGTCGTTGGTGTGGATCCAGTCGCGTACGTTTTTTCCATCCCCATAAAGTTTTGGTTTAATACCACTCAAGATATTTGTAATTTGGCGTGGAATGAATTTTTCAATGTGTTGATACGGACCATAATTATTAGAGCAATTGGAGATGGTTGCTTGTAAGCCAAATGAGCGCACCCAAGCCCGAACTAATAAATCTGAACTCGCTTTAGAAGCAGAGTACGGACTAGATGGGTTATATGGTGTATGATCGGTAAATTTTTCTCCCTCACCTTCGCCATGGCCAGGAAGATCCTCACGTAATGGTAAATCCCCATATACTTCATCAGTTGAAACATGATGATAGCGTACGCCAAATTTACGACACGCTTCTAATAAAACAAAAGAACCTACGATATTCGTTTGAATAAATGGAGATGGATCTTTTAACGAATTATCATTATGAGACTCAGCAGCATAATGAACAACAGCATCCGCCTCTTTTACCAGGCTATCAACAAGAACAGCATCGGCAATATCTCCTACTACTAGCTCTACGCGATCAGAAGGTAATCCAGCTAAATTTTCTTTATTGCCGGCATAAGTTAATTTATCCAATACTGTTACATGGACTTCAGGATGATTATTTACCACATAATGAACAAAATTTGATCCGATAAAACCAGCTCCGCCGGTAACAATAATATTTTTCACTACTTCACCCTCCTAAATTTCACCATAGACAAATGGATTTTCTGCTTCAAATTCTTTTAAAGTTGGATGTTTCTTATCTTTGTCAGATAAAATCGCTTTGTCTAAAGCAATTGGCCACTCAATTGCTAAATCTGGATCGTTAAAGGCAATACCAGCATCCGCTTCAGCATTATAATAATTATCACATTTATACAAGAAATTAACATTCGGCGTTAAGGTGACAAAACCATGAGCAAATCCTTTGGGTACCAATAATTGACGATGATTGAATTCTGACAATAAGTAGCCCTCCCACTTTCCATAAGTAGGGCTTCCTTTACGAATATCCACAATCACATCTAAGACGACACCGGAAACAACACGTATTAATTTCGTTTGTGCCGCTTCCCCTTTTTGAAAATGCAATCCGCGTAAAACACCAGGTTGGGTCGAAAGCGAATGATTATCTTGAACAAAATTATATGTAATTCCAGCTTTTTTAAAATCTTGTTCGGAATAACTTTCAGTGAAAAAACCACGGTGATCTCCAAAGACTGCTGGTTCAATAATTTTAACGTCCTGTAAATTTGTATTTGTTACTTTAATTTTCCCCATCACTACGCCTCTTCTACTAAACGGAGTAAATATTGTCCGTATTGATTTTTCTTCAATGGTTGGGCTAATTCTTTTAATTCTTCTTTTGTAATATATCCCATCCGATATGAAATTTCTTCTAAACACGCCACTTTAAGATTTTGTCGTTTTTCAATTGTCTCAATAAAAGTAGATGCTTCTAATAAAGATTCATGTGTGCCTGTATCTAACCAAGCATAGCCACGTCCCATCACTTCAACAGAAAGTTTTCCTCTTTCCAGATACACTTGATTGACATCCGTAATTTCTAATTCTCCACGTGGTGAAGGCTGAATATTTTTGGCAATTTCAATGACGTCGTTATCATAAAAATACAAACCTGTCACGGCATAATTTGATTTTGGTTCTGCTGGTTTTTCTTCAATTGAGATAGCATCCATCTTCTCATCAAATTCAACTACACCAAAACGTTCAGGATCATTTACGTGATAGCCAAAAACCGTTGCGCCCACTTCCTTTGAAGACGCACGCTGTAACATTTTAGATAAACCACCACCGTAATAAATATTATCCCCTAAAACTAAGCAGACACTATCATTTCCAATGAACTCTGCACCAATAATAAAGGCTTGTGCTAAACCATCTGGACTTGGCTGAATGGCATATTCAATGTGAATTCCCAATTCATGTCCATCACCAAAAAGTTCTTCAAAGCGTGGCGTATCTTGTGGGGTAGAGATAATTAAAATTTCTGTTATTCCTGCCAACATTAATGTCGACATTGGATAGTAAATCATCGGTTTATCGTAAACCGGCATAAGTTGTTTGGATGTTGCCTTTGTTAAAGGATATAGGCGTGTGCCGGATCCTCCTGCTAGAATTATACCTTTCATGATATTCCTCCAAATTCTTTAATACTTCATCATTCTTCTTGAAAATTGCAATGCTTTAACTATATTCCCTTTTTTGTACACAATATAAATTGTGAGAAAAATTAGATATAAAAAGAAAGCAATAAATGTTGAAAAATAATAATTACTAATTATGAATACACTTACTAATGAAACTTCAACTATAATATCAATAGTAATATTTATTTTTAAAATTCTTGTCAACTGAATCTCCGAAAAGATGCATCTACTCATAATACAAATTAATAATGACAATACTGTAACAGGTAAAGATTTTAAAATAAATGTCGATATACTCGTTAAAATTATTGCCATTAACAATCCAATTAAGTTAGAAATTAATATTATTCTTTCTTTTCTAATTGTTTTTAAATAGGTCATTATCAACAATGACATTCTACCTTCAAATATTATGATTGGAAATAGAATGCCCATATATATCAGGCTTTCTGCATATTGAGGCAACCAGAATTTCAAAATTATCTTAACTGCTGGATATACTATTAGAGCAAGGTACGATATCGGCACAAATATATTTCTCAAATTTAAGTAAACACTTGGTAGTTGACTTCTTCTCATTTTTCTCAACATTGGGAACATAACTACCCCAATTGCATTGATAAAAGTGAGAAACATGTTAGAAATACTTAGAATAAGGGATAACTGTCCAAATGTTTTTATGTCCCATACCTTTTCAACAAATATGCGTGTTATTCCAGTTATTAATAAGCTAGCAATATTACTAAACATTAAATTACTGCCAACTCGAATATTCGAAATTATAACTGGAAAAATTTTCTTAAAGGGTTCTCTTGGTGAAAATAAAATGTCTTGAATTACATATAACCCCCATAGCATCATTATAAATTTAGAAATTATATCAAGAACAATCACGCCTAAAAAACTATCAAAATTGAGTAGGTAAATAAATAATATAACGATATATAAATAACGGTCTGTTCTAGATAAAGTAGCATATTCTTTAATACGATTAGTGGATTGTAAGATAAAGAGCACAAACTGTTTACAATTGACTATAATTAAAGATATAGCTGTGAGTACCAAGATTAATATAAAATTTTCATTTTTTATAAATATTGATATTAAGCATATTAAAAAAAGTACTATCAAAGATTGAAATAATAGAAAATACCAAAATTGTGTACCTAATTCTTTCTTATTTACATCATCATATTCTTTACCTGCAAGTTTCAAATATATTCCATCAAGCCACCCAAAATGAAAAAAACCTACATATCCTGAATAAAGTACATATAATTGCCACAATCCATAGTTTTCGAGATCCAGAAATTTGGGTATTATCAAATATAAGATTGCGTAAATTAAAAGTACAATAAAATTTGCCGATACTGTGTAATTTAAATTTTTTATAATAAGTTTTGTCTTCTCATTCATATTATTCCTACAATCATTTTTATTAAGTTGGCAAAGAAAATAAGTTCATGATACTTTCAATAACCATATTGTATTTAAATAATGCTAAAAAACCGCTGTCTGCACTGGACCCCTTTAAAGTAAAAAAGTAACCAGAAAATATAACAAAGAAAAAATATGATAGTAAAATTAGATAATTATATATTTTAGTTTTTCTAAACATAAAGTGAAGGTTTTGTGAATATAATACATAATTTAATAAATACACATTCCTTATCAGACGAATGAAATTATTATTCAATAAAACCAATAAAAAACTGACAGAAACCAATAAATTAACCGGTACTAAAAAATCTACAAAATTTTTGCTAGGAATTTCTTTTGAGAGCTTTACCAATTTAATAACTAACCAAAGATTTACAGAAAAATAAGCTAGTATCAGTATTGTTTTACTCATTCCACCAGTAGCGTTATTATTTCCCCAGTAACTAATAAATTTTGTATCTTCAAAAAAATATTGTATGTTGTTCCTAATAGCAGCTAAACATACAGTAGAAATTCCAAATATTAAAAATATTACTTTTTTATTAAGCTTTGAAACAATGAGAATCAGATAAAATAAAGATGTAACATGAAAAAGAGAAGCGATAAAGATTATGAATACATACAAAAAGTACGCTTTTATCCCTTCATTATTACAGAAAATGTAAAAAGCAAATAATATTAGAATCATCGAAATAAAATTTCTTAATTGAATAGCATTCGAAAAAAAACCAAAAATAAAAAATAGGAATAATGTGGACGATACATAATTTGTATAAAGTAAAATTATATACCGTAAAAAAATTAGACAAGTAAGTGACGTAATACAAAGAAAAACTTGATAACTATTAGTAAAAAAACTAAAAAAATACATTATATATTTAAAGCCAATTTCTATTCCTGGATCAGTATTCGTACCCAAAATGCTAATTCTATGATAAAGTGCCTGGTACGCCTCGTAATCTGCATTATAAGTATTAAACCCCATTAAAATCCACATTATAAAAATCAATAAAAAGCTAGATACTTTTTCTAACTGCGAGACTTTTCTTTCGCTCTGAGCAGATGATAAAAGCTGCATATTATTATACTTCATACCTAAGTCCATCTCTTACGCCCCTAAAAATAGCAAGAATTTTTTGTATGCTATTTTTTTCCAAAAAGCATACAAAAATTGTTTTTACCAATCTCTTATTAATCAATTTAACAAATTCCTTATCATTTGGATATAATTTATTCAAAATTATTGAGTTTTTGGCAATGTAATATCTTCTAACATCATTATGATTACTATGCTGTACCTCTAAACTTCCTATTTTAGTTACAGTACCTTCTCCAACAGTATGAATAATCTTTAATTGTTTAGTAGCTATAATATCAAACCCATTTTGCGTCACACGTTCGCAAAATTCAACATCAATTTGGTCAATGAAAAAATCTTCTCTCATTCCTCCTATTTCTCTAACTAGTTCTAAATCAAAAATCATACCTGATGCATTAGCAAATGAAATTTTCTGAAAATCATTTCTAATACTCGTTTTTCTATATTTTCCTGAATACCGTGCAGTAAATTCCGCAACTTTTTTTCTCTGCTTATCATAATAAATTGGTACGAGTACCCCAATATTTGAAAATCTTTGTTTGGCAATATTATAGTTTTCCATAGCCATTTCCAAAAAACTTTCGTCTACTATTGTATCTTGATCAAATAGTACAACGTATTTTGCATTCATCTCTTTAAGTTTGCTACATCCAATATTTTGTGCAGCACCTAATCCTAAATTTGTATCTAGTTCTACAAATATAAAATTTGAATTTTCATTAACAAACCGTCTCAAACTTTTTTTAACGTGATTTTCTCGTGAACCATTATCAACTACTACCGTAATGAAATTTTCTGATGCCTTTATAGAATTTAATACGTTATCATCTGGGTTATATGTAACAATTACAACACCTAACTTACTTTTCAACAGATAATCCTCCGATAGCCATTCTCCATTTTTTTTCTAATACATTGTTTTCAAATTCTTTCATATATAGATTTCTGACCTCTTCTCGTACATCTTTATATTTACTATAAAAATTTTTCAATTTTATAAAACTTACATCATCAAACATAATTCCAACATTATAACGGTCAATAAATTCAGCGGTATCACCTTTTAAAGTTGAAATAATAGGAAGACCAAATTTAAAATACTCAATTGATTTTAAACTTAACCCAATTACAGTTTGATCTTTAAAAATATTTAGACCAAAATGACATTGATTCATAATAAAATTTTTTTCTTTATCATTGTAAATTGGCCCATAATCAATAAAAACACCATCATACTTGCTAACCAAATCAATTAAATATTGTTTTTTCTCTCCACGACCAATAAAATGCACAAAAAAATTTGATTTCATACTAACTAACTCAAAAAGTACTTCCAGCTTAGAAAAATCCACAATATTATTAATAGTTCCTAAGTAGCAAAAATGAATTTCACTCTTAATTGACTCTAAACCATTTAAATCTACATCGACTAAATCATTTCCCGATGATTCAGGATAGATTGTGGTTACTAGATTACCATTGAGATGAGGCAAATACTTTCGATATAAATTACATTCCAACACGATCGAATCAGATGAATTTATAAACCCATTTCTAAAAAATTTCCAAACTTTAAAAAAAGGATTCAAAAGAAAGGATTTTTTTTGAGGAAATGATTCTGGCCATAAATCATATACATCAACAATTAATTTACTATCTTTACAAAAACAACTTATCAAAAAAAGTAAGAAGTTTGGAGGAATTCTACAATAAATTTTTTGAGGATTATTCTTCTTTATAAATAGAAGCACTAAAAAAGAGAAATGTATATGTGATAAAATTCTTTTTATAGAAAGATTCTTTTTATATTTTATTGCTCTAATCACTTCTATATTCTCATTTTTTTCTGAATAATCAACTCTCTGCTTTTTTACGTGTGAATAGTCCGAAGCAATAATAGTGAAATTAATTTCCTTTTCGCTTAATATTTTCTCTAATAACTCTGTCCTTCGTGTGTATCCAAATGGATGAATTAATAGCCACTCCATATTATTTCCCCATATCTACTTTCTTTATTATCGTCTCACTATACTTCATCATATAAATTCCCGATTGGTAAGAAAAAAATTCTTTCTGAGGTAGTGCATTCTGGACGTTTTCTAAAATCAAGTGCGGAAAATTAATTCCACATTCGTAAGCATGCGGGTATCCACCACCAAATCGTGGATTAACTTCAGACAAATAATAAATACCATTTTTTTCAAAAATATCAATGTCAATGGGACCATAGAAACCTTGACTGCGCTCAACAAAAGTTTTAACTAACTGAAGAATCTCATAATTTTTAACAGATACAGACTTATCCGTTTCCCCCGCTCTCATCTTTACTTTTTCTTTTATGAACAGATTTATCAAAGATCCTGTCTGGATATCAATATAACAATCAACGCCAAATTCTTTTCCATTCATATTTTCCTGGATCATTAACGCTTGCTTAGACAATTGAAATATAATAGATAATTCTTGAATCGATTCAACTTTTTGGATTCCTAAACTGGCACTTCCATAAATAGGTTTTATAAAAACAGGAAAGTCTATGTCTCCTTCGTCTCTAGCATTCTTAAAATCATCCAATGAAAAAAAACTTTTTTGAGTAGGTATTTCATTAGTAAGCAGAAAATCATACATTTTCTGCTTATTTAAGCATATTTGAGCAGTCTCATAATTAGGACCAATCACAGTAACTCCAATATTTTCAAAATGATTTTTATATTTCGCAATGATTGTTAATTCTGTATCAATTAACGATAATAAAAAATTAATTTTCTTTTTTTTACAAATTTCAAGAATAGTAGGAATGTATTGATCATTCATAAATTCAGGGACTATAAAGAAATCATCACATTCATACAGCGCTGGGGCTAATTTACTGGCATCCGCGCCATAAATCTTCCCTCCAAGCTCGTGGATACTTTTTTTAAAATATTGAATTATTTTGTTTCTCGTACCACAACTCAAAATCAATCCATTCATATTAATTATCTCCCTTTTTCCGTACTATAAAAACTTCTCTCTTAATTCTACATCAGCATACTTCCCATCAATATAACGATGTTTTGTCAAGGTACCAACATGTTGATAATTATGTTTTTTCCAAAACTTCACGGCAGATTTATTTTCTGAAACTACAAAGAGAATTATTTTTCTTAAATTCAAAAATTGTTTGGCGTAATTTTCAATTCTGTTTACCGCTATGGAAGCTGCTCCTCTTTTTTGAAACTTTTTATTACCTATATAAATTCCAATCTCACAAGTCCTATGAACCATATTTATGTCATATAAACCAACCAATCCCACAGGTTCTGCTGTTTCTCTGTGTATAATAATAAATCTCTTAGTACTAGTGGACTGTTTTACTAGAAAAGAAATATTATTATTTATATCAGCTAATGATTGCGGAGCGTATCCTCCGCCTAAATATTTAAAGATTTCTGAATCATTTTTCCATTCATAGATATATCTTGCATCTTCAATCTCAATTGGTCGTAAAGTAAAACTCTCCATTATTAAATTATTTCCCTTCACCATAAATATTTGTAGAATTAAAAACTTTAATTAGCGTCATTATAAAAATCTTCAAATCAAATTTTATAGAAACTCGTTCAACATATTTATTATCCAGAACTATTCTTTCATCCCAAGACACAGAATTTCTTACTGTACATTGGGAGAATCCAGTTACACCTGGTCGAACTTCGAACCTTTTCTTTGCCCAATCTGGATAATTCTTATAGCTTTTATAAGGAAAATAGGTTACCGGAGGTCTTGGACCTACAAACGACATCTCCCCCTTGAGAATATTTATTAATTGTGGTAGCTCATCTAAGCTTGTTCTCCTTAAAAATTTACCAACTTTTGTAATTCTGTTATCAGTATCAGACTTAACAGTTAAGCCATCTCCAATATTTTCAGCGCCTACGCACATCGTTCGAAATTTATAAATTTCAAACGTTTTACCTTGTAATCCAATACGTTCTTGTTTAAAAAATATAGGTCCTTTTGATGTTACCTTTACAGATATGGCAATAACAATGAGTATAGGAAGTAAAACTAATAATAACAATATAGAAAAAAGTAAGTCTGAATATCTCTTTATTATACTTTCATATATTTTAACCTTCTTCATTTAAAACCACTCTCTTTATAATTGTAGTTACTCTTTCCAAATCATTCTCACTCATTTTTGAATCAGAAGGTAAGCAAACGCCATGTTCAAATAATTCTTGAGATACATTATTACCGATGAAGTCATAATTTTTAAAGATTGGTTGCATATGCATTGGTTTCCAAATTGGTCTTGATTCAATATTTTCTTTTTCTAATTCGTCCATTAAGAAATTGGAACTCATATCTTTCAAAGTAATTACTGACAACCAATAATTAGGCTTATTCCAATCATTTTCAGGCATAAATGAAACTTGTTGTAAATCTTCTAATTCTTTTTTATAAAAATTATAGATATATCTTTTTTTCGCAATACGATCTTTCAAAACTTTCAATTGGCCTCTTCCAATACCCGCAACGATATTACTCATACGGTAGTTATAACCAACCTCACTATGTTGATAGTGTCTTGCTTGGTCACGAGATTGAGTTGACCAAAAACGTACTTTCGCAATTTTTTCTTCATTGTTTGAAACTAACATACCACCGCCAGAAGTTGTGATAATTTTATTCCCATTAAAAGAGAAAATTCCATAATCACCAAATGTACCTGTGTACTTTCCTTTGTAGGTCGTCCCTAATGACTCTGCAGCATCTTCAATTAGAGGTACATTGAATTCCTTACAAATTTCCATAATTTCATCTAATTTTGCAGATAAACCATAAAGATGAACAACAATAACAGCTTTCGCTTGGGGATATTTTTCTAAAGCTTCACGTAAATAGTTAGGATCCATATTCCAAGAGTCTTTATCACTATCAACAAAAACGGGAGTAGCATCTTGATAGATAATTGGATTTGCTGTAGCTGAAAAAGTAAGTGACTGACAAATAACTATATCCCCTTTACCTACGCCTACAGCTTTCAGAGCCATATGAATTGCAGAAGTTCCCGATACTAACGCTGCAGCATGTCCAGCTCCAACAAATTCAGCCAATTCATTTTCAAATCCTGTAACATTTGCACCTAAAGGAGCGATCCAATTTGTATCAAATGCTTCTTTTACATACTCTTGTTCATAACCTTGATCACTCATATGTGGTGAAGATAATAAAATACGTTTGCTTTCCATTTTAACTCCTGCTTTCTATTTATTAGATGCATTGGCAAAAGCAACAACCTCTTTAGCCAATTCTTTATCATCAACATCAGCTAGACTCTTAACAAACATCATAACCTGTTCCAACTCAAAGCCTTTAATGTTACCAACAAAAATCTTTTCATAAACTTCTTCATCGTTACGTTCTTTATCTAACAGTAGTTCTTCATAAAGCTTTTCACCTGGACGAATCCCGGCCTCGACAATTTCAATATCATCTTCTGTGTACCCACTTAGACGAATCATATTTTTGGCTAAATCTAAAATCTTCACTGGTTCTCCCATGTCTAAGACAAAGATTTCGCCACCTTTTGCTAGCGCTCCTGATTGAATTACTAAACGGCTTGCCTCAGGAATTGTCATGAAATATCGGGTCATACGAAAATCAGTGACCGTAATTGGACCACCTTTTGCAATTTGTTCTCTGAACAATGGAATAACACTCCCACGCGAACCCAAAACATTCCCAAAGCGCACAGCAGAAAATTTTGTTTTTCCAGGTTCATTTAGACTAGTCACAATCATTTCTGCAATTCGTTTGGTGGACCCCATCACATTTGGTGGGTTATTGGCTTTGTCGGTTGATATCATGACAAAATTTTTCACATGATTTGCTTTTGCGGCTTCAGCCACATTTTTTGTACCAAATACATTATTTTTTACCGATTCCCGGGGATTATATTCCATTAAAGGAACATGTTTATGCGCCGCAGCATGATACACAATATCTGGCTGATAGCGGGCCATTAAATTAAAGATTAACTTACGATCTTGAATATCGGCAATAACGGGGATGAACTCGGTTACCTTATCTTGATAACTTGTTGTCAATTCACGATGAATTTGATAGATTGAATTTTCTCCGTGACCAAGTAATAGAATTCGTTTTGGATTAAATTGGGCTACTTGGCGACAAATCTCTGAACCAATCGATCCGCCAGCCCCGGTTACTAGAATTGTTTTACCTGTCAATTGATCTTTAATTGAGGCAATATCCAATTTTACTTCATCCCGCCCTAATAAATCGACTACATCAATTTCTTTTAAGCGTGAAAGACTGACTTTTCCGGCTGCAACTTCTTCCATGGAAGGCATCGTATTGACCTTCACTTCATATTTTTCTAAAAGTTGAAAAATCTCCCGCAATTTTTTTCGTGATAGTGATGGAATGGCAATCGTAATCATGTCAATATTTTTTTCTTCGATAAGATTAGGTAAATCTTGAACATAACCTAATACTTTTATTCCCGAAAGATAAATTTTTTGTTTATTAGGATCATCATCGACAAATCCCACAACATCAATATTTCCGGCAGTTTTAGAGCCTAGAAAACTATTGAGTAAAATTCGACCCCCTTCACCTGCGCCAACGATAAGAGTACGTTGCACATCTTCATTATTTGTTCCATGCATATTGCGCCATTCGACAAAAAGACGCCAAATCAGGCGACTACTAATAATTAGAAAAGTTGATAAAATATATGTAAATAATTCTAAGCGGCGACTGTAACGTTCATCAAAGAAAATAGACAAGGCAACAACGCTGATCACTGATTGTGAAGTAGTTGCTAAAAAAATAGCAATCATTTCCCTTAAATTGGTATAACGATTAATTCTGGTAAAAACGCGAAAAACAAAACCAAAAATCAAATACAAGCCAACAGATAATCCTGTGGAAGTCATCACGAAGCTTTCTGTAATTGGTACAAAAGGTTTCATAAATAAATACGCTAATAAATTAGCTACTGCAATTAATAGGCAGTCGACTACAACCAATATCGTAATTTTTCTTTTTCGTGTTAATGCAAACACACATACTCCCCCTAAAACAACCCGAATTTTTTCTTTTTAATTGCCGTATATGTCGGTATTTCAACTTGATCCCCATTTAACAAGTCTTTTGCTACTTGTTGCATTGCGACAACTTTTTCTTCCCCAAAATCTTTTGCTATTGCCTCGTAGGCTTCTTTCATATAGAAATTTCGCTTATTTACCCCATGGGCATCTGAAGCGACCATTTGTACCAAATTGTGTTCGACCATTTCTTTTGCTGTCTTTTGAATTGATCTACCAAATATCCCAACATAACTTGGTGCGGTTAATTGTGCTAAACACCCCATCTCCAAATATTCAATCAATCGATTGGGATCCTCACGAAATTTTGCATTTCGTTCAGGATGGACAATCACTGGTATTTTTCCCATGCTACGCAATTGGAAAAAGATATTTTCCGTATAAGCTGGAATATCCATTGTCGGAAACTCAATTAATATATATGTATCATCTAAATCGGTAAAAAGAATCTGACCTTTTGCTAATTCCTCGATTAAATCTCCACTAATTCGCACTTCTTGACCTTCTAAAACTGTCAGTGATAAGTTGCGCTGATCCAGTTCTTTTTGTAATGCTAAAACGCGAGAAACGACTTCTGATTTTGGATTGGTATATTTGCCGTTATTATGATGTGGGGTACAAAGAATATGAGTTATTCCTTGGCTTATTGCTTTTTCAGCCATGGCAATACTTGCTTCTAAATTTTCTGCCCCGTCATCGATTCCCGGTAAAATATGACAATGTAAATCAATCATCGTTTCTCACTCCTCCAATCTAATTACTGTAATAATAATAACCTTGATCTTTGGTGTGGTGCGCCCCATTATAAACAACTCCTAATACACGAGCACCAACCATCTTCAATAAATCACGAGCCTTAACTAATGATTCTTTACGGGATACATTCTCGCGAATGACCAACACTGTGCCATCCGCTTTTGAAGCCATAATTTGCGCATCGGTTACGGCAACTACAGGCGGCATGTCAAAGATGACAATATCGTATAAATTACGAGCTTCATCGATTACTTGATCCATCCGAGCTGAACCTAATAATTCAGAAGGATTAGGGGCTTTAGGACCACTAGTTAATACTGACAAGTTTTCAACAGTAGTTTGTTGTGCAGCTTCTAAAACACTTTTTTGTGTGCTCAAAACTGTACTCAAACCTACTTCGTTACTTAATTTAAAAGTTTTATAAACGGTTGGTTTACGCATATCGGCATCGACTAATAAAACACGTTGGCCGGATTTAGCAAAAACGATCGCCAGATTTGCTGAACTGGTTGATTTGCCTTCTCCTGGACCTGAAGACGTAACAACAATTGTTTTAATTTGTCGATCAGCAGAAGAAGCAAATTGAATGTTGGTTCGAATTGTCCGAAATTGTTCTGAAATTGGTGATGATGGATCAATTAACGTAATTAAACTCACAGGATGAGTTTGGGTGCCTTTGCGTTCTGTATGTTTTTTTGACATGTTTACTCCTCCTTAGACACGTGAGCGGCTACGCCGTGACACATCTTTATCTTTATTTTCCATATTTGCAGTAGTCTTTTTAAAAGATGGAATTAACGGTTTCTTTGGAATGGTTGCATCTAACTCTTTTTGAGTCATTTGTGGCACGGTACCCAAAATAGTCAGACCTAAATCTTCTGAAACAAATTTATCGTCTTTGACTGTTCTGTCTAATAATTCCAATAAAAAGGCTAACCCAATCCCAATCATTAAGCCTAAAACAAGACCAATCGCTAGGTTTAACTTATTGTTCGGTGACACTGGGGCCATGCTTGCCGTTGCCTTTGAAATAATGGAAATTTTATTAACTTCTAAAACATCCTTAGCTGTCTCTTGGAAAATTTGTGACGTTGTATTGGCAATATGTTCAGCATTAATCGCACTACTGTCTGTTGCCTTAATTGAAAACATCAATGAATTTTGTTGTTGTGTTACTTCTAGTGCACTTTTAATTTGAGTTGCTGTCATATCTAAATTGTACTCAGATTCCAAACGGTCTTTGACTTGATCAATTACCAAATCGCCGGTAACCAATTCCTTATAGGTATTGATCATCTGTAAATTTGTATTGACGTCATTGGGATTTGTCGTTGCATCCCCTTGTGGTAACGTCACGATTAATTGTGCCTGTGAACTATACTTTGGTGTGATAATAAAAAATGTTGCAATTCCAGCTAATGCCAATCCTACAAAACTACAAATAAAAATTGAAGCCAAGTGTTTTCGTAAAATATCAAAAATTTGTTTCAGACTAATTGTCTCTTCCATTTTTCCGCCACTTTCTCTAGTTATTTACATCGAGTGTTTTTTTCAATTCCGTTTGCACACGATTTAATTCTGTTTCACTTACCCGTTGATAAGAAATACCCTCTTGCATGAAGCCTTCGCCTTGCAACTGATCTTGTTGAATATCTGAAAAGGCACTACGATAATCAGCAGCAATTTTTTTCATATCATCAAAACTCATATCTGTTTTAACATTTTCTTCCATTGCATCTAACACTTCTTTATAACGCGTTACACCATCAAAAGTTAATAATTTTTTGGCGACACCTTCAACGATTTTTCGTTGACGCTCTTGTCGGCCATAGTCCCCTCGTGGATCTTCATATCGCATCCGCGAAAACGACAATGCTTGATCGCCATCTAAATGGATTTTGCCATATTCAAAGGTGTAATTATCTTGTGTAAACTTTTGATCGTTACTCACAGTAATACCGCCTACTGCATCCACAAGTTCTTTCAAACCTTTCATATTGATGGCAACATAATGATCCACTGGAATATCCAGATATTTTTCCACTGTGTCCATCGACATCCCTGCGCCGCCAAAAGCGTAAGCGTGATTGATTTTATCTTTTGTCCCTTTGCCGACAATATCGACATATGTATCGCGGGCAATACTTGCAATTAACGTTTTTTTCAATGTGGGATTAACCGCCGCAACCATCATCGTATCCGAACGACCAACTTCTGTTCGGCCTAAATCCCCCGTGTCAATGCCAAGTAATAAAACCGAAAATGGTTTTTTTTCTGCGATTACTTTGCCTTGATCTTCTTTACGTTTAGTATCAAGTTGTCGCTCGACAGACTCGTATGTTTTTTGTACCGATCCGCTTAAGTCCATATAAACTTTTGCACCAATCCCAACAGCCGCAATTGTGAGCACCGCAATAAAACCGACGATTCCTAAAACAATTTTCTTTCCTCTAGACATTGCTTTCTCCTTTTCTAATAACCAGTATCTGTTTCAGCATAATTATCCTCATAATTGGTTTCTGAATTAGTATTATTTTCACCCACATTTGTATCTTGTGTTTCTGTTCCATAATCAGAACTATCACTTGCTATTGAAGAATTGGTTGAACTACTTAAGCCCAGTTGATTTGAAATTGTAGCGGCTTTTTCAGTAAAGTCTGCCTTTAAATTCTGATTACGTACTTGACTAATACTTTCGACTAAGCTCAAATATTTTTCATACGTTGCGGCATTTGTAACTTTTCCGTCTTTTAACATACTATTAAGTGACTGGTTAATTTCTGCAACCCGTTTTAATTGTGCGTCAGCATAAGATAAATAGGTTTTAACTAATTTTGTCCAGTCACTTTCATCCACAAAACTCAAGCGTTCTCGAATTGCTCCCACATCAGTATCTTTCAGCTTGGTTTTGATGATGACATCATTTTTGGCCTTTTGCCAATCACTGACTGGCTTTTCAAACAAAGCGTTCACACTATTTTGAATGGCAAATTTTGTTTCTGCATCGGCCATTTGCTTATTCAGCGCTTCTTTTTCTTTTGCAATGTTCTTCATATTTTTCGGCATGTCTTTGTCTTCAATACCAAAATCATCTGCGGAAACTTTTATGCCGTCTAATTTGGCACCCGTCTGAGTTAATTCAGCTTCCGTTAAATCTTTTTTCAAAAAGACTTTATCTTTACTCGTGTAAAGTTTTGTAATGGCTACATTTACATCATTAATGGAAAGTTCGTCTTTTTTTACAGCAGTTTCTGCGTAGCTAACTTTTTGTTGATATTGTTTGTTGCTGTTTTCACGATAACCGACAAAACAAATCGCGACTGCTCCTATTCCCACAGCTGCGACTGCGATCGTTTTAATAAGGGGGTTACCCATGGACACACGCTCCTAACTAACATTTTCAATATAGATAACAAAATTGCACAAAAAAGCTCTATCTTATTATACGTGAAGAACACGCACTTTTAAAGGGCAAATCCAATTCTTAAGGAAACTCATTTTGATTAAGAAAACAACAGTTATTTGAAAAAAGTCTATTTAGAAAAAAATTAAAATAACAAAAACCAAAAAACATAAACTCTATTATTGTATCTAGTTATTAAAAATTAAGGAATATATTCACAATCAATGAATAAAAAATTTTTTTTAAAACAAGTTTTATAACAAATTAAAAAGGAATGTTTGCAAAGATAATAGAGGCGGAAACTCTTTCATTTTCGAAATAACCCTGACAAAAAAAATAAAAAGAAATGCATTGCTTTATTGCAGCGTTCTCATTTATTTCCTATAAAAAGTGGTACCAATGTATTGGTACCACTTTTAATCTTATTTGCTTTTTACCCACGAATTGTCACTTGAACTTGACGACGTCCCCATTGGGTACATTGGGCTACTGTTGGAAAATGCACATCAATAATATTACCTTTAATTGCACCACCTGTGTCTAAGGCTAATGCGACACCATAACCTTGTACTTCTACCACAGTGCCTAATGGGATGACACTCGGATCAACTGCTACAGCTTGGGGGTTTTCACGTAAGTCTGTGCCACTAGCTGTTAAATAACTTGCTCCAGCTTCGGCATAAGAATAAGCTGTCGACTCCATCGTTAGTGTGCGTCCACTATTGCTGGAGTTGTCACCACTATTGTTGGTATTGTTGCCCGTGTTGGATTCTGAACTGCTAGAACTTGAATTGTTTTCACTACTATTCTCTTGGCTTGAGTTACTCGTGCTAGATTCCGAACTAGTAGAAGAACTATTGCTACTAGAGTTTGTTGATTTTTCCGCTTCTTCTTGTTTGGCCGCTTGGGCTTCTTTCGCTGCTTTTTCGGCAGCAACTTTTTCAGCTGCAGCTTTTTCTTTGGCAGCTTTTTCAGCAGCTAGACGGGCTGTCTCAACTTCTTTACTTTGAGCAATTTTTTGTAACGTACTTTGATTTTCAGCTAATTGTTGTTTCAAATTAGCAATTTTACCATCTAATTCACTAGCTTCTGTTTCAAGATTTACTTTGTTTGTTTTTAAGCTTGTGGCTGTTTTTTGAACAGTCGCTTCAAGTTTTTCGAGTTTTTCTTTTTCAGTGTTTAAATCTGCCACTTTTTGTTTTTGCGCATTTTGCAATAGTGTCATAGCATAAGCGCGATTGATAAATTCTTGTAGGTTTTTTGCATCAAGTAAAACGGACCAATCTCGTTGTGCTCCCCCGTTTACTTGGATCTCTTTTAGGCGTTGTGCCATAATTTCTTTACGCTTTGCGATATTTTTTTGAGTGGCTTCAATATCTTTTTGCGCTTTTTCTAAAGCTGCTTCGTTTTCCGCGATTTCCGCTTTTGTTTTTTCTACTTGATCATATTTGTCATTCACGTCGTTTAAGGCCATTTGTACCTCGGCGCTGATCTGGTTACTTTGACGTGTGATAGTAGACTCCTGTTCGTTTAAAGAGTCCAATGATTCCGCAGCAGCAAACACCGGGCTAACAAGATTGATAGCTAGAACAGCCGTCAAAACTGTCACCAATTTTTTTGCTTTCACAAAATCCACACCTTTCTTTTCTAATCTCCAACGCCCCTTATTATACAAAGGAAAGGTGTATGTATCATTTCAGTTAGATTACATTTTGTTACAGCATCTGTTCTAGTAAAAGAAAATTAGCGTCTGCTAAAAAGTTTTTTACACTAAAAAGCGAGCAAAGTATTGGCCTTTGCTCGCTTTGTTTTTTCGTAATATTTTTGTAATATAAGACTAATTTTTTTTGTGATTGGTTACATACTGACGCACGTTTTCTAGACTTTTAACGTTGTCTAATTTTAGACGATTAAAGTTTTTTAGCAGTCTTCTTTGGTGAAAATTCAGTCGGGGAAAAGCACTTTCAGCTTCTGGATGTTCTTTAAAATACTGACTTAAGGCCAAACGTTGCTGAACGGTATCTGTTTTCTCATCAAAACTGTCTTTGAGTTCTTCTTTACGCTGATCCAATTCTGCAGCAATTTTTTTGGTCATACTTTGGAAAGAAGCCAAGTTAGCTAAAGTATAACCCAAATCAAACATCATAATCGCAATTAAAATGACCGGCAGATAAAAACCAAAGTGCTCAGCCAACCAATTAACGCCTAACATGACGCGGGGATGAACAACTTTTACAATCAACACACAACCGATGCCCCAAAACAAAGAAACCGGAATGGCTACCCGTCCATTAATATTTAACGGTACGTCATGATAGTCCCACCATGAAGCATGAAATAATTTTTCTAAACCGTAACTTGTGACATATTCCAAAATTGTCACAAGCACAGCCGCAAAGATATATAATAGTAGTAAATTATTATGGAAGGGCCGTAAAAAATACAATACCATTAAAATACCAAAGCCATAAATTGGTGTGATAGGGCCCATCAAGAACCCGCGATAAACAAATTTTTTCGCCTTAATCGAACAAAATATAGTCTCCCATAACCAGCCGATAAAAGAATAACAAAAGAATAGGAGCACTACTGTAATAAACTCATTCATACGAAATCTCCTCTTTACCTATTTTACTACAAAATATTGCACATCATTTATAAATTAATACTATTGTATCAAACTTTGTTCGCTTTTCTCCATGAAAGCCTCTGCTTTTCTCCATTTCCTTCCTAGGTTACAATAAGAAAAGTAGCCAGATTAGGATAGCTTAAGTGCAATAATATCATTTTCACGAGAATATTTTTGAAATTATCAGCACTTTTTATTAAATAGATAGGAGTTTTTCCATGTTCAAATTATTTGTGTACGCCAAAAAATATCGCAAACAGATTATCTTAGGTCCCTTTTTCAAATTTTTAGAAGCTGTTTTTGAACTGATTCTTCCCCTCTTAATGGCACAATTAGTGGATTCTGGAATTCGACAGAACAATAGTAAGATTGTCTGGCAAATGACGGGCTGGATGATTCTTATGTCCCTTGTTGGGCTTTTATGTGCAGTTATCTGCCAATATTATGCTTCCGTGGCTTCACAAAATTTCGGGACCGAGTTGCGCAATCAAGTGTTGAAAAAGATTAATAGTTTCTCCCATACGGAATTAAATTTATTTGGGACAGATACGCTGATTACACGTATGACCAGTGACATTAATCAATTGCAATTGGCCTTGGCTATGCTCATTCGTTTGGTGGTTCGCGCGCCATTTTTAAGTATCGGTGCAGTTATCATGGCCTTTACCATTGATTGGCAAGCCGGTATCATTTTCTTAATCACATTACCGCTATTTTGTCTTATTTTGTTTTTCATTATTAAAACAACGGTTCCTCTTTATCAAAAAGTACAACAAAAACTGGACGTTATTAATGAACTGGTGAGTCAAAATTTAAGTGGTGTCCGGGTCATTCGCGCTTTTTCACAACGTAAGACAGAGATCAAACGCTTTTCCAAGCGAACAGATGATTTATCAGACGTATATGTGCGCGTGACAAATATCTCGGCTCTTTTAACCCCCGCTACAACTTTTATCATGAATATTGGTATTTTGGTGCTCTTTTATGTGGGTGGTTTTAAAGTGAATGTCGGTCATTTGGAGCAAGGGCAAATTTTAGCCTTAGTCAATTATATGAATCAAATGCTGTTGGCTTTAATTGTCGTATCCAACTTGGTAATTATCTTTACCCGCGCCGCAGCATCTGCTAATCGCGTCAATGAGGTATTGGAAACTACACCTAGTATTCCCACTTCCACGCAAGAAGTGACGACTGCTTCAGTGAATACAGCAACAGCTACCCAAAAAGGCGCAATTGCTTTTCAGCATGTCTCTTTTCGCTTTGCACCCCAATTTGGTCTTGTGTTAAAAGATATTGATTTTAAAGTTGCCCCTGGCACGACACTGGGAATTATTGGTCCTACCGGCAGCGGAAAATCAGCTTTATCCCAACTTATTCCTCGGTTTTATGATGTAGCTGCAGGTAGCGTATTGGTTGATGGCATTGATGTAAGGAATTGGCCTTTAACTAATTTACGGGCTGAAATCACGATGGTTCCCCAAACAGCGGTCTTATTTACCGGTACTATTAAAGAAAATCTCCAATGGGGCAAAAAAAATGCCACCGACAAAGAGTGTTGGGATGCCCTTGAATTAGCGCAAGCAAAAGAGTTTGTTGCGGCCTTACCGCAGGGGTTGAATACACCCATTTTTGAAGGTGGCAAAAACTTTTCCGGCGGTCAAAAACAACGTCTGACCATTGCTCGGGCAGTGATTGCCAAACCGCGTATTTTAATTCTAGATGATTCCTTAAGCGCGCTTGATTATAAAACCGATTTAGAATTACGGCAAGCGTTACAAAAAGAACTGGCAGGAACTTTAATCATTATTTCACAGCGTGTTCGCTCGATTCAAGAAGCACAGCAGATCCTCGTACTAGATACCGGAAATCAAGTGGGGCTTGGAACTCATGAAGCACTAATGGTGACTTGCCCAGAATATCAAGCGATCGTTCAATCACAAGAGGAGGTCTCAGCATGAAGCCAAAAAAAATTGATTGGTCCGTAATAAAACGGTTTAATCCTTATCTCTTGTCCTTTAAAAAAGAAATTTTACTTGCTGTCCTTTTAGGTATAGTAGCTGGTGGAACCAGTGTTTATATTACTTACCAAATCGGTCAAGCCGTTGATCAAATGCTTGGCAAAAACCAAGTGAATTTTGCACATTTGTATCATATTCTATTACTTTTTGCCAGTGTCGTTTTACTAACTGTCTTTAGTCAGTTATTTATTCAACGTTTATCCAATAAAATTGCCTATTTTTCAGCTGGGCAATTACGTAAAGACGCCTTTACTCATTTAAACAAGCTACCTTTAAGCTATTATGACCAGACCCCTCACGGTAATATCATCAGTCGTTTTACTAATGACATGGACAATATTGCCATTGCTGTGGCGGCAGTTTTTAATCAAGTTTTTTCCGGCGTGGCGGTGGTGCTTATCGCTTTGGTGGTAATGCTGCGCCTAAATATCATCTTAACTTGCGTTGTTTTAGTCGCGACACCAATAATCTTTTTTGTTAGTTGGCTAGTTGCGACGCGCTCACAAGCTAACTTTGCCCGGCAACAAGAAATCGTCGGAGAAATTTCTGGTTTTGTCACTGAAATGGTGGGCAATCAAAAAATCGTTAAAGCTTTTCAGCAAGAAGCAGTCAATCAAACAAAATTTGAAGTTCTTAATCAAGAATTAAACGTAAGGGGGCAAAAAGCACAATTTTCTTCTTCTTTAACTAATCCTATGTCCCGTTTTGTCGATCACTTAGCTTACTTGGCCGTCGGTTTTGTGGGCGGATTATTAGTTTTAAACGGCAGCGAATTGGTAACAATTGGGGTAATTTCGAGTTTCACCATTTATGCAAGCCAATTTACCAAGCCTTTTATTGAACTTTCCGGTATAACCACGCAAATTCAAACAGCGATTGCCGGTTTGAACCGTACTTTTGAAATTTTGGATCAAAAAGTTGAAACGCCAGATGCTCCTGACGCTATCACTTTAACCAAGGTCAAAGGCGCCGTTTCTTTTGAACATGTTGATTTTAGTTATACCAAAGGGCAACTATTAATTCGTGACTTCAATTTTAAAACGACACCTGGGGAAACCGTCGCAATAGTCGGAAAAACCGGTGCCGGAAAATCCACCTTAGTCAATCTCTTAATGCGTTTTTACGAAGTCGATGCAGGAAAAATCACATTGGATGGTTATGATATTCGCCAATTAACTCGCGATAGTTTGCGGCAAAGTTTTGGTATGGTTTTACAAGACACATGGCTTTTTGATGCGAGTTTGCGTGAAAATCTCACTTATGGCAATCCTGCAGCGAGTGAGAAACTAATTTATGATGCCTTAAAGAAAACCTATATGTACGATTATGTTACCCGGTTACCACAAAAACTCAACACTATTATTGGGACAAGTGGCGTGAAAATCTCTGCTGGGCAAAGACAGCTGTTATCCATTGCTCGCACTATGATCTCACAGCCCCATCTGCTTATTTTAGACGAAGCCACCAGTTCAGTCGATACATTGACCGAACGCAAAATCCAAGCCGCCTTTTTGGCGATGATGAAAGGAAAAACCAGCTTTGTTATTGCCCACCGGCTCGCTACCATTCAAGCCGCTGATAAAATTCTCGTAATGGATCAAGGTCAAATCGTTGAACAAGGAACTCACGAGAGTCTACTAGCTCAAAATGGCTATTATGCCGAACTTTACCATGCACAGTTTGAGCAATCCTAACTTGAAATAGCTTATCTACTGCAAAAATAAACACCGCTGCAATCAAGACTAAATTGCAACGGTGTTTGTTTTTATTGTAATAAACCCAATTCTTTTTTCCAAGTCAAAACTCGTGTGACCGCATTATCCAATTCTTCTTCTGAATACTCGCCGGCTTTTATGGCAGATAAAATTCTAGGAATTTGGACCTGATAGCTAGAAGACATGATCAGATCATTACCCGCTTGTAATGCCGCTAGCCCTGCATCCGCTTGAGAAATAAAATCTGCTAATCCTGCCATATCCATATCATCGGTCATGATAACACCTTTAAAGCCCAATTCATTGCGTAAAACATCATGAACTGGCTTAGAAATAGATGCCGGCTTAGTTTGATCAAGGCTATCCACAATGTTATGAGAGACTAAGACACTATCTGCGCCGGCTTTAATACCAGCTTTAAAAGGTTTAAAGTCTGTGTGACGTAATTCCTTTAAACTACGCGTATCCCGTACAATTTCAACATGTGAATCGCGATTGTTCCCATACCCGGGAAAATGTTTTAATGTCGAGCCACTTTTTTCAGCGGCCAACGCTTTTACCACAGTAGTAACATATTCACTTGTACCTGCTTCATCCAAACCAATTGTACGATCATAAATAAAGGCATTGGGGTCTGTTGCCACATCGGCGATGGGAAACAAGCCTGTATTAATTCCAAATTCATGTAAAATTTTTGCTTTATTGAGGGTATCTGATTTGATGGCTGCAAAACCACCGGCTGCATAAAGAGCTTGCGGCGAAGCAAAAGGTGCCGCTACTAAATTGGGATTCTGACTGACCCGGGTAACAGTTCCACCTTCTTCATCAGAACCAATCAGTAAAGGAATTTTACTAGCATCTTGGTAACTTTTTATTTTGTCTGTTAAACTTTCTTTGGTTTCATTTTCCATATCACGCCCAAAAAGAACGTAGCCGCCTAAATGGTAAGTTGCAATATCTTCTACCTGATTTGCTTCTGGTACCCGGACAAAAAATAATTGACCAACTTTTTCTTCTAAAGTCATTTTTTTCAATGTATCTTGCACGCTATCAAACTCCTCACTACTGGCAGTGGTCGTTTCCTTTGTTTCACTTGAAACCGACTGAACAGTCTCTTTTTCATTGGTTTGGGAATCGGTAAAACCAAAAAATAAATTTAAAATAAAAAATCCTCCCAAAACTAAAATAATTGCTGTTAAAAGAATAATTAAAAACTTTTTCATTTTTTCCTCCTAGACACACACGAACTATGAATTTATCTTCCCCTTATTCTACCACGAGAGATTACAAACCACGCCAAAAAAACCACAAGAATTAGCAAAAAGCCAACTCTTGCGGTTACTTACGTCCTGGGATGGAGGACTTGAGTATTTAATTAGAATGTAGGCGTTTTGCCAACCGGCGGTAAGGCAAAGCGCGCCCTACAATATAAATAATCATCGTTTCTAGCGGAATCATAATGGCCGCTTTAATCAAGCGCGTTGTCCACAAACCAGGATTGGTTAAATCAATCCCGTACATCAAAGACAACCACAATGGAGTTAAGCAAAAGCTAAAGACCACTGTATTGACAATTACGCACATTAGCGAATTTTTTAGTGTAATTTCTTTTTTGTAAAAGAAAAAACCGTAAATTAGTCCACCTAAAAAGGCATTAAAGGTAAAACCAATAAAAAATGGGGCTTTAGCCAATAAAGTATTGCCAATCACATCCGCAATTACCGCACCTACCCCAGTCCAAAAAGGACCAAATAAAGTTGCCATTACCACTTCTGGCACAAAGCTAAACGTGATTTTTAACAACTGGGTTTCAAACCCAAAAACTTGCGACAATACTACCATCAAAGCAATTAACATTGCCATGATTGCAATCATATACGCGTCGACTTTTCTTTTCATAACTTCAGCATCTCCTTAATAGAGCTGCCGCATAAAAATAATGCAGCGAATGCGAAAATAAAACCGCGAATTATAAAATAATTCTTCGTCCCAAGGGCAACATCCCATCCCTCAGACACTTAACGCTTTATTTCCTACTCTGTCATATTTGTAGTTTGTTACAACTACGCCTAAAATATAGCACGAATCATACCTACCAACAAGTTAACGGTCTTACCTCTTTCAAATTTTAAAACGAACGTTAAGGTTCCAACCGTTTACAACTCTTGAAATAAGTTATTTTGACTTTTTCATTGTCAGCTTTCCCTATTTCTTATAGCTGATTGAAACACAGAAGATAAAAAAATCCTGTCGTAAATTACGACAGGATTTTTTTTTTGAACTTTTTTAAGCTACTGTTTTCACTTTACCAGCTACTTTTTTTTGCAACTGCATTGCTTTTGTGAAAACTGGAATATCAAAATGTTTACTTAATGTGCCCGCTACAAAGTAAGCAATATTATAATCTACTAAGCTGTGAACCACACCACCAAAACCTAATAAGACAAAATAGAAATAAAAGACGCCGCCATCATAAGTTCCTGGCGTTCCTAAGTTAATCATGTTAAAGGCTAAAACGACAACTACTTCAGCCGCCGCATGAATTAACCCTAATACGAGATTATACATTTGAAAACGCATATTTCCCAACGTAAACTGGCCATTTTGTAGAACGATTTGTGGATTTTTTTGTAAATAAAGTGCTCCAATTGTCGCAAAAATAACGTGCGTTAATGCGCGTAAAGCAATAATCACTGGCAAGCCTGAAACTAAAAAGCCAAATGTAGTTCCTAATGCTACTGCAATAGCAACTGCTGGTGAAAGGAACATGGCAATAAATAAAGGTACGTGACTGGCTAATGTAAAGGATGCCGGACCAATCACAATTTTTGGCATGACCATTGGTATCATAATCCCCAACCCAATTAATAATGCTGCAATGGTTAGATGTCGCACAGAATTATTTCTCATTTTTTCCTCCTTGAAAAACCTGACGTTTATTTTGATCTCGCACGATGTGTCAAGACACTTAAGTCTTCCTTATTTTAGAGGGAATCATTTTAGGTGTCAAGACATATATTCTATTTTTCAAGAAAAAGGAATGAAAAATTTCATCTCTATTACAATTACAGTCTAATAGGCCCTTTCTTTCCTTCACCTTTTAATTTTTAACAATAATCGTTTGCTTGTTATTCTGATAAAAAAGCTGAACGTACGCCTTTATCTCTCAAGCAACAAGACAAATTTTTGATAAACTACTCGGCAATTATCTTGAAATTTCAGCTTATTGCCCTAAAACGTTCGTTACGCCAGACATATAACCTGCCGTATAGCCTTCTTATCCCTTGTGAAAATCATAAAATCCCCTTACCTAAAAAACAGCTTTCCACCAATTTCGTAGAAAGCTGTCAGTGTTCTATTTTGTAATAGTCATCATGGCATTACTCAAAGCGGCAAATTCACTTAATGACAAGGTCTCACCCCGCCGTTTAGGATCAATGTCCGCTTGTGCCAAGCTTTTTGTCAGCCAAAGCTTAGTGGCATCATCTTTGCCATAAGCATGGAGTAAATTATTCCACAATGTTTTTCGCCGCAACTGAAAAGAGGCTTTAGTTAATCTAAAGAATTCTTTTTCATTTAATACGTTGACTGCAGGCTGGCTACGTCTGGTCAATTTTAAAATGGCAGAGTCAACATTCGGTTGGGGAACAAATACAGTTTTCGGAACGATAAAAGCTAATTTTGCTTCCATAAAATATTGGACTGCAATGGATAAAGAACCATATGCTTTGGTGCCAGGCTCTGCTGAAATTCGATCCGCAACTTCTTTTTGCATCATCACAACCATCTCAGCTACCGGTAAATCACTTTCTAAAAAGTGCATCATAATTGGAGTGGTGATGTAATAAGGTAAATTCGCTACAACTTTTAAAGGTAACGTATTATCCGTAAAATTTTCGGCTGTTAATGTCGTTAAATCAGCTTTTAAGACATCTTGATGAATGACCTTGACATTTTTATAGGCATGTAAAGTATCTGCTAAAACCGGAATTAAGCGATCGTCAATTTCAAATGCTAAAACTTCTTTGGCTGATTTGGCCAATTGTTCTGTCAAAGCCCCAATCCCAGGCCCAACTTCGATGACGTTTGTTGCCTCATCTATCTCAGCAGTTGCCACAATTTTACGTAAAACGTTTGGTTCCGTTAAAAAATTTTGACCTAAACTTTTTTTGAAAGTAAAGCCGTGTTTGTGTAAAATTTCTTTGGTTTTTGAAGGGGTTGCAATATCACGTGTGTCTTTCAAGGTCATCCTCCAGCTCTTTTTTGATTTCCTGCATCGCTGTGTCTAATTCGTCAGCGGTAATACGAAACATAGCCAACCGCTTAGTCAATTGCTTGCTATTTGTATAACCGATGCGCAACTTATCGCCTAATTTTTCCCGCAATAATTTGGCAGAAGCTCCCGCTATTAAACCATAATTCATTAAACTTTGTCTACTAATTAATGGAATTTCTTCTTGGTTGTCTACTGGGGCCACCACTTTTTTTAGTGCCTCCAAAATGGCATCATTACTCGCATGTTCTACCCCAAGACTACCGTATCTGCGCGTGGGCGTGGCTTCTTTGCGAGGTAAAAATGCGTGTTTTGCATCCGGAACTACTTCCATAATTTTTTTGCGGATTTTTTCTCCAGAAAAATCAGGATCGGTAAACACAATCACGCCCCGCGTTTCTTGGGCATGTTCAATTTGCGTCAAAATGGCGTCATTAATCGCCGACCCAATCGTTTCAATTGTGTCTGCCTGCACGACTTCTTGCAAGCGTCTGGTATCGTCTTTTCCCTCAACGACAATGATTTCATCAATTACCGGCTTTTTCATTGCGTAATTCCAAATAAGCGATGCGCATTTTCCCTAGTAAGTGTAGCGACTTCTTCAAACGGCATTTCCCGCAACTCCGCAATTTTTTCCACGACATAACGAGTATACCCCGGTTCATTACGTTTCCCCCGATAAGGCACAGGGGCTAAATAAGGTGCGTCGGTTTCAACTAATAGACGATCTAAGGGGACAAGCCTTGCTGCTTCTTGGACATCTAAAGCTTTCTTAAAAGTTACCACACCACTAAAAGAAATATGCATTCCCAAGTCTAAAAAGCGTTCAGCCCATTCACCACTGCCACTAAAGCTGTGCATGATGCCGCCAATGTCTTTAACTCCTTCATCTTTTAAAATCCGGTAGGTATCTTCAATTGCATCTCGGGTATGAATACTGATGGGTAAATGCATTTCTTTAGCAATAGCAATTTGACGGCGAAATACTTTTTCTTGCACATCTTTTGGATCTTCCATCCAATAATAATCCAAGCCGATTTCACCCAAAGCCACTACTTTTGGTGAAGTTAATTGTTCTTGAAGTTTATCCTCGATCTCTTTGTTATAGCTGCCCGCTTCGGTAGGATGCCAACCAATGATGCTAAAAATATTGGCATATTCTTGGCTTAATACCAAGCTTTTCTCAATTGTTGGGGTATCAAAACCCACTACCGCCATTTCTGTCACGCCAAGTTCTTGGGCGCGTTGTAATGTTTCAGGGATATCATCATTAAATTGTTCTGCGTTTAAATGTGTATGCGAATCAAAAATCACATGGTTCACTTCCTTAAGTATTTTGATCAAAAATCTTAGTAGCAAAAAATTAATTGGAATTTTTCTTTAATAATTTAGCGTTTAACAGATAAAAGAGAAAACGACATACTTTCTTTTACTAGGCGCCGTTTCATTAGTAACTTTAGCACAAAACTGTCTGGGTCTAAAGCAAAGCTACCGCAAAATAAGACTTTTACAAAAAAATTCGATTATCCTTTGGAAAAAGCAAAAAATTGCGTCACAAAATGTATGCACACTTTTCAAAAATCCGCCCTAAGGCTGATTAAAAAACAGCACTATTCTTTATAATTAAAGTAGCTTTTTTATTTGTAATTTTTTCTATATTATCGCTATTTAAAAAAGCGATAATGGACTACTATTACAAAAAATAGCTCCAGCTCTTTTCACAAAGAAAGATTCATCGTGAAGAGCGTCCAGAACGGAGGAACCAATTATCGAAAATTTTAACCATCGCTACCCTCAATTTGCGCATTATTTGCGCCAAAAATATCAGCAGTACACCAAAGAACAAACTTTAACTTGGGGACATTTTCTACTTTTAGCTTTATTTGGCCTCTTAATAAAGTTTAGTTTTACCGGTCAATTACTCTTAATTTTTGCCTTGATTGGTATCGCAGCCGTCATAAGAGGACCACTTATGATTTTGTATAGTGCGGTTTATCTTTTTTTAAGTGGATTATTCCCGCCACTCGGAATTATCTTATCGGCCATTTTATTCGTCTTGTCTTTACTGGAATTAAAACGTAATTGGCAGCTAAATCTGATGGCATTTTTCTTTTATGCCTTTCCCTTTGTAACTTCCTTACTTGTAAAGTTAACAACTCTTGATCCCTTTTGGTTAAAAAACGGCGGGTTGCTGCTTGGGCTAATCGGACTGCATTTCATTTTGCAAAAATTTTATCGTCAAGGTTTCACTAGTCTCTCCCTTTTGTGGTTTCTCATAACTACGCCTTACGAAATGTTGTTATTTATTATTCCGAAAAAGAACAACCGTTTGCGTCAAAATTCTTCAAAAAAACTTCGGAAAATAAAGTGATCATCAGCTTTTAATCATTTTAAACGTCCTCTGTCAAGATACGGAAGGCGTTTATTTTGTTTGTAATGAAAACGAAATATTTATCATCGAAATTTAGCAAAATCTTATCCCATGTTCGATTGCTTTTTACCCCATAATCTTATATTCTATACTAGTTGACAGAATTCCAAAGGAGGCCGTTTTGTGCAGTTGATTCTAGGTATAATCACCATCTTACTCGCACTCGCATTTTATGCATTTCTTATCGAACCTAGTAGGCTGAAACAACGGCATTACCTGATTCGCAAAAATAAACAGCGGGTGTTAGACATTTCTGACGCTTACGATATGTTTGCTCATGAAGGAGATGTCACCATCGCTCATATTAGCGATATGCATTTTTCGCGTTGGTTTAAACCTCGTAAGATGAATAAAATTATTCGTTCAGTGATGGAAATGCAGCCAGACATTATCGTTTTTACAGGCGATTTGATTGATGATTACAAACACTGGCCTAAAAAACAGACCGACCGTCTGATTGAAAAATTAAAACGTTTGAAAGCGCCTATGGGGAAAGTCGCAGTTTTGGGCAATCATGATTATAAACATGGTGGCCAATACTTTGTTAAAGAAGTATTAAAAGAAGCCGGCTTTACGACATTGGTAAATGAAGAAGTTTTTGGATCCGATGCGAAAATTTCGATGAATATTGTTGGAATTGATGATTTAAGCAGCGGCAAACCACATTACAATTTTGATTCTACGTTGGCAGAATGGCATATTTTATTAGCCCATCAGCCCGATCAAATTGAAGCAATCACTAATTTAGCACAATACGATTTGGTCTTATCCGGACACAGTCATGGTGGTCAAATACGGCTGCCTCATCTCTATATAAAAACTGAAGGTGCCAAACGTTATACAGAAAGTTTGTATTTACCAACTAAAAATACGATTTTGTCAGTGAATACTGGAATAGGGATGACCATGATTCCCGCGCGTTTTGGCGTGCCACCCGAAATCGTTTACTATCACCTTTCCAATAAACGCCAAATTTTTGAGAATTTTGACGGTAATTTCAATTTTGAAAAACAAATTACCGAGGAAAAAAATGAAGTCCCAACAGAAGAGATACAAAATGATTACAATACACCGGATCGAACGACAGTACCACTAACGCCGATTAATCCGGAGAAAACATCTGATCCTGTAAAAAAAACAGAAGATAAAGTGAATAAAGTAATTGATATCAATTTATTCCGCCGACGCTATAAAAATAAAAAAATTATTTAATCTACTAAATTACTTACATTTACCTGAGTTAGATTTCAAAATCTAACTCAGGTTTTTTTATCCTTTCTCCTAGATTTGCCTACTCGAAAAAACAGTAAAGCTACTCTGGCTTTTCTGGCATCTACTTTATAGCTTGCGCCCATACAGGATTTCACACAAAAAGTTATAACCATCAAAAGAGGTTTACCTTTATAAAATAGGATAATCGAAAGGAAATAAAAACAGCTGTCAAAAATCTGACAGCTAATCCTTTTATTTCGCGTATTTTTCTTGGTACAGATTTACGAAATCTTCTGCTAATTCTCGTAACAATATTGTTGTCATCAGGTGATCTTGGCCGTGAATAAAGATGAATCCTAATTCCACATCTTCTCCACCCGCTTCTTTTGCTAACACTTCAGTTTGTGCATTGTGTGCCTGCTTCAAGCTAGTATCAGCATCGGCTAATAATGTTTCGACATTTTGAAATTCACCATTGCGAACTTCTCGGATAAGTTTTAAAAGGGAACTCCGGGCATCTCCTGCATACGCTACAATTTGAAACCCTAACATATTCATTTCTTCTTTATTCATTGTGATCCTCCTCAAATAAAAAATCTATGCTAATCATACCACGCAGGCAAATAAATAACACACCACCTCAATATTTCTAATCAACTTCCTAATTTTTTCAAATGATTCTCGTTACCTTTTCTACCTTTACAATAGCAGGTCAACAAGATAATAAAAAAACTCCCTCTAAAAAGAGGAAGTTAAATCGTTACTGTAAGCCAACTGCAATGGCTGCAATGATGAAGATTGAACCTAAAATAAAGAAGAAGCCCTGCATCTTAATTTGGAACTTCGCCCATTTTGCCCACTCGATATGTGCTACACCTAAAACCCCGATTAAGCTTGCTGAAACCGGTGTAAAGGCATCGACGAATCCAGCCCCTAATTGGTAAGCCAAAACTGCTACTTGACGTGAAACGCCCACAAGATCGGCAAGAGGAGCCATAATCGGCATTGTTAACGCAGCTTGTCCAGAATTTGAAGTAACGACTAAGTTGAATAGACTTTGGAAAATATACATTGCCCACGCACCAACCATTGCCGGTACACCACTTAATAATCCACCAACACTATGGAGCATAGTATTTAAAGCAGATGGCATATTGGCATCTGAACCACCTAGAACAAGTAAAATTCCTTTTGCCATCCCAACTACAATCGCCGTGCCAGCTAAATCAGCTGCACCGCCTTGGAAACTTTTGGCAATATCATTCCACCCCATATCGTCTAGTTTGAACAGTACCGCAATAACGCCGGCTGCTAAGCCCATTACAAAGAATTGAGAAGCAATTTCTGGAATGTAATAGCCTTTTTGGGTTACTCCCCAAATAATCCAGATTAAAACTGCTAACATTTCAATTAAGATCAATTTATGACCAAGTAAGAAAGGTTTCTTTTCATCGGTAGTTTTTTGAATTTGATCTCTAAAGTGTGCATCTGATTCGTAAACTTCTGATTTCATTGGGTTCTTACGGATACGTTCTGCGTAAATGGATAAGTATAAAGCAGAAAGTGCCGTAATCACAAACCACATCACCAAACGGAAGGTTGCACCTGATAAGACTGGAATCCCCGCAATCCCTTGGGCCACCGCAACACTAAATGGACTCATCCACGATGCCGCATTCCCTACCTGAGAAGCAACGTAAGTAACCGTAACTGCGACAATGGAGTCATATCCCAGCGCTATTACAAAAGGCACCATGACCATTGAAAATGGAATAACTTCTTCGGCCATCCCAAAAGTAGCACCACCAAATGAAAAAGCAAAGAATAATAGCGGAATCGCTAAACGCTCTAAACCACGAGTTTTAGAAATAAAAGCAAAAATCCCCGCGTCAATTGCGCCTGTACGCATGATAATTCCAAAAGCGCCACCAACGACTAGGATTAATGCGACAATCCCGACTGCGGAGCCATATTTATCCCCGGAAACTAAACCTTCAAAAACAAAGTTTAAAAAGCCAAAGCCATTAAAATCATCTGTACCCCAAATTTTGGCCGTCTTGTGTAATTTCTCTGACTTATCATAAATTTTATCACCATATAATTTATACAGTGTATCATCCGTCAGATTAATGCCATCGAGTGTTTCTTGAGAAAGCTTATTTTCACCTTCTTTTAAGACTCCTTGGACATCTTCTTTGTTAACATCTAATTCATCAAGCTCTTTTTGATCTTGCGCCAAATTTTCAAGCTTATCAAAGACAAACTCTTTATTTAGCGGATAATCATAACGGAAGGTATCTTGTTCTAAGACCGTCCGTGTTGCCACTTCACCATTGGCATCTTTGTACTCAACTTCTGTAGTGGAAAATTTTCCGGCTGGTACAATAAAGGTCAATAGCCACGCCGCAATAACAACCATAAAAATAATGACATAAGTGTGAGGCGTTCGCATTTTTGTTAAATCACGTTTCTTACTGTTCTTCATATCTCTATCCTCTCTTTATACGATAACAATATTATAAGTTATTCTAGTCAAAAATCATACGTTTCTTTTGTAATTTTTTTTAGATAATTGAAATAAGCATTAAAGTTGCTTTTACATCAATACCTTGATAGACCGCCATTTTAAATGTTTTTAATTTCTGAAAATTCAAATTATTACCGCTGTCATTTCTTTTTTAGCGTGTTTGACAAATACTAAAAACGTTCTTTTAATCCGCTTTTTTATCCTAATAAAATAATAACATAAATTTAAACAAGCATGAATACACCATTTTTAGGCAAAAGAATAACCTTAGATAAAAATCACATTTTATCTAAAGTTATTTTATTTCTATCAAAAAATCTTTTTATTACTTATAAATCTTAACAAATTACTTACGCATGTTCGGCGATGTAGCGCACCAGTTCCTCTGTTTTTTCCCAACCAAGACAAGGATCCGTAATAGATTTTCCAAAAACAGTGCCGTCGGGTTCTTGACGTCCATCTTCAATAAAACTTTCAATCATAAAGCCACGCACCATTTTTTTGATTTTTTCGTTGTAATTACGGTTTTCCAAAGTTTCTTTGACAATTCGAACTTGTTCTAAATATTTTTTACCAGAATTATCGTGGTTTGTATCAACCACAACAAATGGATTTTTAAAATTCCCCTCTTCATAACGCGAAGTAACTTCCAGTAAATCTTCGTAATGATAGTTGGGAATATTTTTGCCTACTTCATTTAATCCACCTCGTAACACCACATGCGCTAATGGATTAGAAGAAGATTCGACTTCGGCACCGTTATAGATGAACTCTTGTTTTTGCTGTGCGGCATATAAAGAATTAAATAAAACTGTTAAGTTACCACTGGTCGGATTTTTCATACCGGTAGGCTGATCAATACCACTGGCAACAAAACGATGTTGCTGATCTTCTACTGAACGAGCCCCTACGGCAATGTAGCTTACCAAATCTTCGACAAATTCCAGATTTTCAGGATAGAGCATTTCATCAGCAGTCGTTAAACCCGTTTCCGTTAAAACCCGTTTGTGTAATTTACGTACTGATACGATACCACGAACTAAGTTACTTTCACCGTTCGGATTTTGCTGATGCAATAATCCCTTGTAACCATCCCCATTGGTGCGGGGCTTATTGGTATAAATACGAGGCACCATGAAAACTTTGTCTCCCACTTCTGCTTGAAGTTTTGCCAAACGACGAGCATATTCCATCACTGCTTCTTCTTCATGGGCAGAACAAGGGCCAATGATCAATAAAATACGTTCATCTTCACCAGTAATAATTTTTTCCAATTCCAAATCGCGTGCTTTTTTCTGTGCAGCTTCAGCTTCAGATAATTTGGCCAAAGATTTAACGGATTCTGCATTAATTTTTTTACTAATTGCTTTAAACATCTTCATCTACCCCTTTTAATTTTTATTTTCGCAATAAAAGAAAAAGACCCTGTCCTTTCCTCAGAAAGGACGGGGTCTGAAATAGACTCGTGTTACCACCTTTTTTTATAGTCTGCTCGCGCAAAACTACCTCATCAGGTACAAAAAATACTTATACCCTGGCCCATTTAACGAAGGCACACCATCCGTCGCAGCCTACTTTTTTCGGTGCGAAGTTCAAAGAGGAATTCAGTAAAAATAATCTCGCGCCTCTCAGTTACCGGCAACTTCCTGTCATCTTATTTTTACTTACTATTTCTTATCATCACTTTTAATTATTGCACTTATTGTATCCAGCTTACTTTACATTGTCAAGAAAATTCTAACAATTACTGATACCTTTTACTATCCAAGTATGAGGTTATCAAAGCAATCTTTCATTTAATCTCCTGGACCTTAAAAATACTCTGCTCTTATTAGGGGCTACTTTTAATGCCACCAACTTCTTTTAATCGTTCCCACAGGGCCTTTTTTAATACCTGACTTTCCCCTAAAGAAGGTAAAATAGTATCTTGTTGTCCTCGCAATGTACCAATTTCACTGGTAATTTTTCTTGCTAAAGTAGTATCTATTAAAAGTGGTTGAACAAGTAGTGGGAATTTTAGTTGAGCTATAACTGAGTGATAAGAAAAATCACCAGAGACACTCGCAAAATAGACTTTACGACCCGAAATAATGGTTAATTTTTGGGCCAAATCTTTTAATTCGTCATAAATAGCAGCATCATTCAAATTAGCCTGGGCGATTAATAAAACAGCTTGGGGTAAAAGATTTGCTTGCTGCGCTAATTGTGCAGCTAAAAAATGTAAAATGGCATGCGTGCTACCCAGAGGCTTCAAAAAAGTTGGCGTAACAGTTGTTCTTTGCGCTAAAATTGCACTTATCCGCTTGGGCAAAGTTTCACGAATCTCCGTTGATGAAAACAACGAAACCGGTAAGAAAATAATTTCATGACACCCTTTTGCAATCAGCTCTAAAATATCTTCTTCAAGTCTATTTTCTTCTTTAAAAAAATAAATCTTAAACGGGACAGAAAGCTGTTCCGCTACTTCATTGGCTACATGATGAAGATTTGGCTTTAATTGTTCCTTACTTATTATAAATAAGATACCTTTTGTTTTCATCGAAACACCTTCTTTCATTTACAAATTCGCAATAAAATCTTTTTGAAGAATATAGTATTTGTTTTTTGTCCAGCCGATGCCTTCAGCAAGACTTTTAGTAAAGAAGCTAACTCTTCTTTCATTTTACTCACGAATCACAAGAAAGAAAACCAAACTGTTTATGTTAAGGTTGTTTCCCCACTTTTTACTGGGATACAAAAGAGCACGAACTATGAACAAATTAGCATAAAAAAATGTAGAAAAAAACATTTCTGTCTTTTCTACATTTAGGAGATAGCATATTACATTGCTTTTTCAATTTCTTCATGTTGCTGGATGATTCCATATAACTTTTTAGCCTCAAGTTGGACATCTGCTAAAGCTTTGGCGTTTTCTTTAGTTGCGATAGGAGTAATAATGCTAGCTGCTTCTTCATAATTTCCTAACGTAAGCAATTCTTTAGCCTTATCCAAATCCTTTTGCAACAATTCACCTTGCTTAGTGATGATCATCTCGAACTCTAAAGCTAAAGTATCACGTTGCTCGCAAATTTCTGTCAGATATTGCGCGCCATCATCCGCCTTATTTAAACTTTCAAGTTCAGTTTCTGCTTTAACAAGATTATTTTGCTGTAATGCCATCTTTAGTTCTGTTAAATTATTTTGCCATTCCTTTTTCTCATCATTCAACTTTGTAACTTCTTCTTGCCAAGTACGTGCGTGTGCTTTTAACTCAGCTGAACCTTGAGGAATCTTCAAAATTTTCTTAACCTGTTGGTTTATAAACGCCAAATCCATGTCACTGTCCTCACTAAGGACCATTGCCGGTTCTAACTGTTGCTTGTAGGCCAATGCTTCTTTTGAACCTTTTTTCAGGAATAATGCCCGTTCCACATGAATAGCAGCATTTCGGTAATCTTTTTTTACAATCGCTTCTTCCGCCTGCTCTAATGAATGATGGTAAAGTTGTTGATTTTGATATAAAAAATAGCCACAAGCCCCGCTTGCTAAAATTAGTAATGTGCCCATTATCCAAAATATCCGCTTCACTTGCCACACCTTCCTTTCGCAACCTCATTTTTTTCTAATCTAATTGTAACCATTATGAAAGATTATGACAAGAAAAGTGGTAACCAATTACTTATTTCCAAACTCCAAAGCTCATAGTATATAGAAATATTTTTTAAGTAATTTGAAAATTTTATTACAAGTACCAAGAAGGATATTATCGAAGAGTTGCTTGTTACTCAATTTTTAAGAGTACAAAAACTTTTGGTGATGATCTTCCCGTTATCATCTAGTTTTACCGTTACTCAATTTTTAAGAGTACAAAAACAGTTTAAAACTGAATTTAACAGCATAGCAGGTTTTACCGTTACTCAATTTTTAAGAGTACAAAAAC
>NZ_KE136354.1:1693248-1938635 GCF_000406945.1 Enterococcus dispar ATCC 51266
GTAGTTTTACCGTTACTCAATTTTTAAGAGTACAAAAACCTCAAATGGACGTCTCCATTCAAAAGTTCTTGGTTTTTGGTCAATTATTAAGAAAATTGCACTCTAAATCATTCAATTTTTCATTATTTTGACATTGACGATTTAAAGTATCAATCCCTAATAACTCCTCTAACACTTTTAATAATACCATGTCCTTTTCTTTTAAGTAAGGATTCTTAACCAAGCCAATATATGGAAAAATTCTAAACAAACTAGCAATAAAAACTTCATCTTTCAACGTAAATTCGCAAGGATAATGACGCGCAAAGGATTCTTTCAATATTTCAAATTCTGGTAATTGTTGATATCCTTGAAATAATAATACAGTTTCAGAAATATTGCGCTGATTGAATTCTAAATCTAAATAATCTTCACTTAAAACAAATACAGACAATAATCCCGTTTCATCATTAATGGTTGAGAGTTGGCACAATAGATTTTGAAAAGCTTCACGTCCCATAAAGGCGTTTGGATTATTAATCCATAACCATGTCATTTTTTGTGATTTTTTAATATGTGTAGCTAGTAATGCACAATAATCTCCTATTAATTGGTCAATATCCAACATTTCAAGTGGATAAGCTACATCTTCTTCAAAAAATCCCAGTTCTAAAAATATCTTCACCATATCTGCATAAGTTACACTTCTTAAAGCTGGAACAATATGGTTAAAATCTTCTGTCATATAATTTTGTAAGATGGCCTCTAAGCTCAAAAATTCATTGTTAAGCTGCTCCAACTGTCGCTGTATTGTAAAATTTGATTCAGCCTCGCTAAGATAATGAGACATTAATGTATCTTTTTTTATACGACAGTTTTCTAATAAACTTTCTCGACAGTCTAAAAAGAACAAAGATAAGTCTTTTGCTTTAACTTGTTTATCGTTACAAATAATTACAATTCCGTCATCACCATACACATTTTCTTCTAAGTCAGACAAAGACTTACCTGAGCTAAACCGTTTCAAGCCTCGATAAAGCTTCCATTTAATTTCATGATTTGAACCTAGAAAATATGTAATATGTTCTGCATTAAATGTTAAATATTTTTTATATTCGTATTCCAGTTTCACCTCCACTAAATCACCACCATCTTATTGTTGCCAATTACTTCTTCTTGGTGACTTCGCTGTCCAACTAATAATTCCATTTCTTCAAACTGCTTTTCGCTAACATAAAGTAACCGAATTTCGCCGACTGGGGGAACCATACGTTTTAAAATAGTTTCAAATTTTTTTCCCGCTGATCGATTTGGAACTGCACGATAATAAATTGAATATTGTAACATCACAAACCCATTGGATAATAATTCTTTACGAAACATTCTATATTGCCGCTGCTCTTTTTTGGTTTCCACCGGTAAATCAAACATACATAAGATTCTCATCTGCTGATACCTCATCTTCCCACCTCAATAAAGTCATTCAACGCTATGTTATGAATAGCTTTTTCGTTACGATCGTTCATGGCTTTAACAAAACTATTAACGTATTTTAGCATTACTTGATCAACTGTACTTTTAGTTGATTTATACTGCATTGGTTGATGTAAAAATTCAATAATTTTTAGTCTTGATTGATAAGATAAATAATTAAATTGTGACAAGATTTCTTTATCAATCCAGTAATCCATAAGTGGCCTAAAAGGTTCCATTAAATCATCAACTAGATTAAAAGAATTATATTCATTGCAATGAAATACTCCCAACATTGTCATGAGACCTTGTCCTACAGTTAATCTTGCAATTGCAGCTCGAATAACGGCGTAGCCATAATTCATTGCAATATTAGCTAAATCATCAGTATCCCTTGTAAATTCCATCCCATATAACGAATTAAAATAAACTTTTGCAACGTGCCCTTCACGATTTGTTTCATCTCCTGGTTTTAACTGTTGGTACATTCCAATCATTATATCTAAACGGTTATCATCTATTCCTTTATATTTTGCAAATTGAATTTGATTTGAAATTTTTTGTCCGACGATATTCTGCCACATAAGTTGTTTAATCGCATCATCCCAAGTTAACTGTTCCTGTGATCTCTTTCCGCATCGATGATAGTTTCCATAATTCAAAAATAGCCCCGTTGGCAGATACTTATTATCACAAACGATCAACGCAATATTATATTTGCTAAACCGTGCAAGTAAATTTGTTGTAATAGTGGCGTTACTTTCAATAATCACCATACTAATATCGGCTAATGGAATATGATATTTTTGTCCTTTTTTCAGAATTTCAAGATTATCTAACTTCAAATTCAAGCTGTCACTTTCTTTAATATGTACAATCCGCCACGTCATATTTGTACCTCCAAAAAGTAATAAAAAAACCCACTCTGAAAACAGAGTGGGAAATTCGGCATAAAGCCTTATTTTTGTAGATTCTTAAAAATTGAATAACGGTAGCAAGCCGTCGCTTGCATAATTATCTTACCAAGATAGCGATTACATGTCAAGAATATCACTTGGTTCTTTTTCTCCGTTTTCAATATAAGTATTTCCCAACTCATCGGTATTTAGTTTTAAAATTTTATAGCCTTTTTTTGCAAATTTCTTTACAAATTGGCCGTTAGGTGTCACAGTTCCGTAAAAACTTACTTTTTCTTTTCCATCAAATTTGGTTTTATCTATTGGTTTAAGTTCTACGTACCCTTTTTGTGCTGGTAAAGTTCTTGACGAAAATAATAAATCTAAATTTTCTCCCAATTCATTTGTAACTTTTATTCGATCACCACGATATAATGAAAATAGAAATTTCGAGCCTTCAGAAATCTCCTCCTCCTGCTTTATTTCTTCATAGCGTACTTTTGGAACTCCGTATTTTCCATTTTTACCAAATTTTAAATCTGAATATTTTAATCCCATAATCTCGTATTCTTGATTTTCTTCGTTAAAATATACATCTGTACGCCACGGTTTCAGAGATTGTAAAATAACCTTTTTATTTTTAGCATTGTCAGGCGTAACATCTATTGATGAACCTAATTTTGAATCATAGTATTTTAATGATTTAACAGCAGGGCCATTATTTTTTTTCGCAAATTTAGTTACAAAACCATTGTCTTTGCGATAGAGTTCAAAGGGACTTATTTTTTGAACGTCTACTTTTCCATTATCTTGCACAACTTCGATTGATTCGGGATACTCCGCTACAATTTTTTCTAATTTTTCAAAAGTTTTAGGATCAATTCGCGCCATTAAAAATTTAGCTTTATCTTTATTGTAAATTTTTTTAAAGCTAACATACCCCTCTAGACTATATATATCTTTAATTGTTCCCAATACATAATCTGTTTCTTCTTTATCTTTCCCAACTTTTGCTTTACGGGTTGTATAAATTGTCGCATCACTTACTTTTCGATTTTTCTTTTTATCAACTTGATGTCTAAATTTGATATCTTTTTTTACTTTTGGTATCTGTTCTAAAAATTTTGCATAAGGTAATTCATATACATCAGCCTCGTAATCGTGATCTGTAATAATTTCTCCTGTTTTAATATCAATAACATTTTCTCCAACTTTATTTGGAATAATTGAAGCGCCTTTTTCCCACAAATTTAACATTGGAGATACCGCAATGACAGCAGCATCGACGGCATGATGATGATGTGTATCTCTCGATTTATTGATATTCCATTTTTCACGTAGTTTACTCGTAAATTTTCCTCTTATTACTGTAACTTTAGTGTCTAATTGCTTAGCTTTCACAAATTGCTGCAATTCATTTAAAACTACTCTAGAAGCATAGCGTGTATCTACTAGATTACGTTCAATAAACCGTTTACGTACTTCCAAGTCGTTAAGATTTTCAGTGAAAAGTAAATTACGCTTTTTTGCACTTGAAATTCGGTTATTATTTTTCAACATGGCATTCATTGCTTGAAAACCTTGCCCATGACCAGCATTAAAGAAGGCATATGGTGTTTGTTTATCTTTTTGTCGATTCATTTCCGCAAGACACAAGACTTTATTATTCATACCATCATCAAAAGAAACAGATAATGGGATCACGTGATCTATATCAGTAAAGTGATCATCACGAAAGACTCTTTCAGCTGGCATTGCTTTCCCAGAGTACAAACATCGTCCCATTTGCTGATACCAAAGACGTACTTTACTTCGAAACTTTTTCGATTGACGATATTTTGCAATCACTTCAGCTTCACTTTTACCAGATTCCATGATGAAATTTTTAAGTGCTGCATCTTTTTCTTTTTCGTTGTCTTTTTGAAATTTCACATAATCACGTCGCGCTTTGTCTTCATCATCTTCTCTTGGCATTTCAATTACAACATACGCAATATTAGGATATTTTTTTAGTAATGTATTGAAAAGTTTCATGGTTTGACGCGTAGATTTCCGTACAACTGGATTGTATAGATTTTCCAATAGTGCTTCACTGTCAATTTTATTCTTTCCAACATAGTTACGCTGATCTTTTTTCATTAAGCCCATCTCAGTTAAGATAGTCATCTGTTCTTTGTTAGTTTCCAGTAACTCTGGTATTAGAATTTTCATTGTCTTGTAGGAAAAGCGATGCCATTTTTGATTAGTACTTAATGTAAAAGCATTTTTATTTTCAATAATCAGATTAATTAGCTGTTGATCCAAAATTTTGTATTTATTCGCTAAATTATCCGTTAAAATACGACGAATCTCGCCATTTTCTGTATTTAAGCTTAATGCATCCCCAAGTTCGTCAAGTAATTGTGATGGCCACTCATTTATTTCATATCCTAATTCAAGAAACACTTTTCGAATTTTGCGATAGACAGCCATGTTATGAATTTCTGACTTTCCATCACGGTTAATGCGATAGCGACTGATTTGCTCAACCGTTACACCAGCTGTTTTAGCAATCAACTTCATCATATTGACACTTTTTTCAGTTGTTTTTAATTCCATGATAATTTTTTCTTTTTGCTGCTTAGTCAATTTTCCGGTCTCGGTATCATCAATTGCCAAGTTGTTTAAATCGTTTAAAAGATTGTAGACCTGTGCCGTATAGGAATTTCCCGCCGCTCGAAATTCATCTGGAAATATCTTATCTTTCCCAATTAAAATCGAAAATAGATTTTGTAGCGTTGTACCATCTGTCCGGTAAATACCATAATCTGTTCGCGATTTTTCTGAACCGGGTCCAATAAAGTAGTCTCGTTTACGACTGATAAAATCCGTAACTTGATTAATAAACGTCTCGTTAATTTCTGGATAAAATTCTTGTTGTGTGTACAATATTTGTTGCGCCTCATCCACGTAAGCATGGTTTGGAAAGACGTTTAGTAACACATCATTTTCGTCAATTGCGATTTGACCTCTAACCTTATGAAATTTTTTTAAACGCTGGAATTGAATTTCTGCTGGCGTTTTTTCTTTCAACAATTTCTGATTCTTTTTCACCCCTTCTTTATAACTGCCAGTGGTTCCTTCTTCTTCAATATCACCCAAGTCATAACTGACACCGCGACGTTTTACGATATGAAGTAAAGCTAATGCAATTTCTTCTTTTGATAATTTTTCCGTTAAACCTTTCACACGAATTTCATAAGGGTTTTCATTTAGCAATTCTCCATTGTATGTAAAACTTTGTTCTTTTAAATATTTTTTCAAATCGCTGATTCTATTTTTTCGACGACGCAGCAGTCTGCGACTTTGCCTAAAATTCCGTCGTTCTTCATTTTTTGCTGCTGAAGCACCTGAAAAAAGACTAACGCCACTTTCTAAAATTCGTCCTGATTTAGTAGCGACAACACTCCATCCGACACTTGAAATTCCAATATCAAATCCTATATTTACTTCTGTCCTATCCAATTTTTAGTCCTCCTCAACAATTTGTTAACGCTTACTTAATTTTATCAGATTATCCTTCAATTTTCATTTTAAACCACTACTTTGTTATATTTATCTTCTTTACTACCCTATCATTTCACTCAAATTCAATTTCATGATAAGTTTAAAAAAAGAACATTTTAAGGAGGATGAATGATGACTGTACCAAATTTTGTTTTAAATGACGGGAATTATATCCCCGCTCTTGGTTTTGGAACTTATAAAATTCGTGGCGACCATGGGATGCAACAAATTTTAAGTGCTATTCACGATGGCTATCGTGCCCTTGATACTTCGACAAACTACGATAATGAAGGAATTGTAGGTGAGGCAGTGCGCCGTTCTGGCATTCCCCGTGCAGAATTTTTTATCACTTCAAAATTACCGGGAAAATACCATCACTACGACGATGCACTGTTGTCTATTCAAGAATCTTTACGGCGGATGGGGTTAGCGTATTTTGATCTTTTCTTAATTCACTGGCCATTGCCAAAACGTGGTCTTTATTCTGAAGCTTGGCAAGCGTTGGTAGCCGCTCAAAAATTGGGACTTATCCGTTCAATTGGTGTTTCAAATTTTGAACCCGAACATTTAGATAAAATCATCAGTGATACAGGTGTCACCCCTGCCGTTAATCAAATTGAATTACATCCTTATTGGACACAAGAAAAAATGGTAGCAGAAAATAAAAAACGCGGTATTACAACAGAGGCTTGGAGCCCTTTGGGTCGCGCCAGCGCATCATTAAAAGAACCTTTGATTCAAGATTTAGCAAAAAAATACCATAAAAATGCTGGTCAAATTATTTTACGTTGGCACCATGAACGTGGGATTGTTCCTATTCCTAAAGCAAGTTCACTAACGCATCAACGTTTAAACTTGGATATTTTTGATTTTGCTTTAATGCCAAATGAAATTGAGGCGATTACGGCACTAAATAAAGCCGATGGCCGCATTAACGATCAAGATCCTAACGAATACGAAGAATTTGAATAAAAAGACACCTGCTTGTTACCTCGGTTTACTCCAAACCAAGTTAACTTGCAGGTGTTTTTTTATTGCACTAATCCTAATTTCTGACAGGCCAGCCAAATACCGTCTTCTCCAACTTTATCGGTGACAAATTTTGCTTTTTCTTTTAAAGCATCACAGGCATTTCCCATTGCAATTGGGTATCCAACTGCATCAAACATTGCCAAATCATTTTCTTCATCCCCGAAGGCCAACGCTTCTTCTGGTTTAATGTTTAATTTTTCCAGTATTTCATGAACTCCAGTTGCTTTTGATACGTGGGATAAATGTACGTCCATTACCACTGGTGCAACTTTTTCTGCAACTAGTAATTCACTTTCTAATTGAATATTTTTACGATCTTCTAGACGAACAATTAATTGGATGACATCTGGTGGTAAACTTTTGATATCTGCGACATACTCGATATATTTTGCAGCAGCATCTTCTGTCGCCACTTTTTTACTGGTCGCCAAAAAACGCTCTGGCGTTTCAATAATATAGCGGATTTGTTGGCGGTCAAATTCCAGCATTGTTTCTTTTAAGAGTGAATGTGCAATTGGATGACAGGCCACTTCTTTTCCTTTGTACAAAACTTGTGTGCCGTTGGAGGCAACTAAACTTTCAACACCTAATTTAGAGGCAAATTCTCGCAACATTAAATGATTGCGCCCTGAAGCAATCACAGGTTCAATCCCATTTTGTTTTAGTTGACGCAATGCTTCTTTAGCAGATAAAGGAATTCTTTCCAAAATGCTTAAATCATGGGGTAATGTATTATCTGCTAATGTACCATCAATATCAAAAAATGCAATTTTAAATTGTGTCATCTCGTCCCTCTTTTCATTTTTGTCTTCTCTTAATTTTAGCAGTTCATAAAAGAGATTACACTGCCAAATAAAAAAAGATTGAAGAGCAGCAATACTACTCTTCAATCTATCTTATTGTTTCGCAGAACCATTACCATGCCCTGGAGTATAATTTGCGGCTTGCGCTACCGTAATTAAACTAAAGTTATCTGGATTTTTTACTTGACCATAAGTTTTACCACTTTCTACTTTTAAAAATTTATATCCACTGGGCGCTTGGTGCCACCCGCCAGATGTTGGAATAGCCGTAGGGGTGTCATTATTTGAAGGGGTGTTCACAACTGTTTGCGCCTGCGCTTCTTTTTGGCGTTCTGCTTTTTCTTGTGCTTCTTTTACCGCCTTAAGTTCGGCTGCTTTTTTTCGAGCAGCGGCTTCTGCTGCAAGCTGTTTTGCTTTTGCCTGACGTTCATTACTTACTTTAAAGGAGCTATCGTAATTGGTTTTCAGGGTAGTATAGCTGTTACTTAAGTCACCAGGTCGATAATTTTTTAAGCTTAAGGAATCACTTAGTGCAGTTCTAACTTGATTGAGTTCTATTTTCTCGTCAGAATTCAAATCTCCTTTGGCTAATAATTCATTTGTTGCTTTAATCAATTCCCGCGCAATTTTTTCATTTTCTTTAAAATCTTGTTCCGTAGCAGTGGCACGACTTTGTAAAGTTGTCACGATATTTTGGGAATTGTCACGATGGCTTTTTAAGACATGCAAATCGTTGGCGTCTTTAAAATATTTTTCATTTTCCTTTTGTAATGTAGCCAATTCTGTCTTATCTGTTTTGGTTAAGAATTTATGATTTTGCAACGTTTTGACTGTCTTATTATCTTCTTTTAAGTTAGCTACAAAATCTAGCATTTCTGCTTGATTCTCTTTCATTTCTGCTGCTAATTTTTCTGTCTTGGTCGCTAACGTTCGGACAGGTTCCACCTTTTGCGGTGAACTAATTTCAGTTAATTCATCGGTTAAGACAGCAACGCGTTTTTCATCATCATCTGTAATAAAGGGCTCTTGGCTTTTTTCTTTTAAGTCAGCCAAATCTGCTGTTACAGTATCATATTCTTGTGCCGCTACTTTGGCTTCTTTTTTGATCAACCTTAAGTGAACTTTATGTAACAATTTTTCTTGTTGCTTTATTTTTTCTTGAAGTTTACTACGATTTTCACTGGTTTTTACTTTTGCAAAGGTTGTGACAGTTTGCTGCAATTCTTTTTTATCTGGAGGTGTAATAAATTCAGAGTTAAGTGCTTGTTGTACTTTTTGTTCTTGTTTCGCTTGTGTATCATAAACAGTTTGATATGCATCAGTATTTAAACCGGTTGCAACTAAACCCGTACTCATAAAAGCTAGCACTACACCTAAAACATCCCGTTTTAACTTCATATTTACTCCTTTCTAAACCAAATTTTGTTTGCGGTTTTCAATAGAATCGCGATACCATTGTAAAGAAATCTCAATATCTTCTTTTAATTCTTGATCATCAGAAAGATAATTATAATAGGCGATGATTTCCCCAATTATTTCATTCAACCCGATAATCGCTTTGACATCGTCCGCTGTATTTTTATTTTTCAAACGTGCAAGTAATTCGTGTGATTCCCGCTCAAAATAATGTTTTAACTGATAATCAATAAAGAAAACAAGTTCATCATTTTGAAGCGTTTCTGATTGATAGCGCTTTAAAAAATCAACTAATTGATCGTAGTTTTCACTTTCTCTTTTCATTTTCTTCATTTGAAATAAAACAATTCCCATGGCGATAAAATACCAAATCAGCGGATTCATCCGAAACAAATCCAATGCGACAATAAAACTTACACCTAACAATAAAACAGCTGTTAAAAGAGTTACTTTTAAACCATAACGTTGTTTTTCCTTGTACAAAGATAGAATATAGTAATACTCACTCATCTTTTCTCCCCCAATTCACTTTATTTTTTCATCTAATTCTATTTTATCCTATTGTGTAAAATAAAAGCAAAAAAATAAAATAAATATTCTAATTTTGATTTTTCGATCAAAAAAAACATTCAAACCACTAACACCCTTCTACCATTATAAAAATGATGAAAGTAGCGCTTGTGTTTGAATGTTCTATTTTTTCTGTTAAATATATTGGACGATAGCCATTAAGACTGGTACTACTACAACAAACAAAATGGTACTTGTGGTTACCAAGTTCGTTGCGTATTTAACATCGCCATGGGCATCTGCCGCTAAAATTGGTAATACGGCTAACATTGGTGTCGCTGATTGAACAATCAATGTTTGTTTTAATAAACTAGCCAAATGAATATCAAACATAGATGAACCTAAGCTAATTAAGCCAATCAAAATAACTGGTGATAAAACAAAACGACCAATTAATGCTACCACAGTATCTCGGTCAAAACGAATACTCTTCAAACTAGCATCGTATAAGACAATCCCAATATAAAGTAGTGATAACGGTGTTACAATTCCACCAACATAACCTAATGTTGCGTTGATGAAACTTGGTACAGGAATACTAAAAATTAGAAATATTAATGCCACAATAAAACCTAATAGTGGTGGTGGCAATAATTTTTTCCAGTTTAATTTAGCTTTTTGGCTTCCTTTTTCTTTTGTAGGGTCATCATTTGAAATTAAAAATACCCCAAAAGCCCAAGTCGAAATCGTATTCGTCACATAATAAACTAAAAAGTATGGTAACGCCTTATCACCAAACAAAGCAATATTTAACGGCAACCCAATGAAAATAGTATTCGCATTTACGACCCCATTCATAAAAATGCCGCGACGTCCTGGACGGATTTTCATCACTTTTACTAATAGGTAGGCGATAAGATAACCAATAATAACGCCTAAAACTGGAAATAAAAGACTACCGGATAATGAAACTAAACTATCTTTAGTCAAATATTTTAAAACGGAAACAAAAATTGAAGCTGGTAACGCAATTTTTGTAATTAAGCTGGAAATATTTTTACCAAAATTATCATCAAACCAACCTTGTCTTTTCAGGATATAACCTAATGCAATCATCAAAATAATACTAATAACACTTTGAATTGATTGAAAGAATACCACAATAATCCCTTCTCTCTTTAATATTCAGGAACCCATTTTGTTGCTTTAACGGCGGCTTTAATGTCTTCAATTGGTTCTTTGTTTAATTTTTGATCTAAGACACTTTGCCCCACAACTTCTGCAATTCGTTCTGAAAACTCAGCAAGTTTTGCAACTGGTGGTAAGACTGCGGCACCTGGTTTTGAAGTATCAACTAAACCACCTAAAGCGTGGCTTGCTTGTGATAACATTTCACCAGTTACCCGACTAGCAGTTGATGCAATAATGCCTAACCCTAAACCAGGATACATTAGTGCATTATTGGCTTGCCCAATTTGGTAAGTTACCCCGTTATATTCTACATCTGCAGCCGGAATTCCTGTACCTACTAAAGCTTTACCTTCTGTCCAATGAATTAAATCAGCTGCTGTTGCTTCAGCTAATTTGGTTGGATTTGAAAGTGGGAAAATAACGGGACGATTTGTATGTGCAGCCATTTCTTTTACAATCGTTTCAGTAAAAGCACCCGGTTGGGTTGAAGTACCAATCATAACCGTTGGATGAACAGTTTTTACCACATTTTCTAAATTGGTTAAATCAATACTTTGATCAAATTCCTCACGTTTACGTACAAAAGCTTTTTATCCTTCTGTCAAATCTGGTGTATCTTCAAACAACAAGCCTTGTTTGTCTACTAAATAAAAACGACTTCTTGCTTCTTCTTCACTTAAGCCTTCACGAATTAATTCATCTAATAATTGGTTAGCAATTCCAACCCCGGCAGTACCAGCCCCAAAAGTTAAAAAGGTTTGGTCGGTGAGTTTTTCCTGGGCAATATTCATTGCTCCCAAAACGCCGGCTAAAACGACAATCCCAGTTCCTTGAATATCATCATTAAACGTCGTAATTTTATCTTGATATTTTTCCAAAATAGTCGCGGCATTACTCCGGCCAAAGTCTTCCCAGTGTAATAACAGTTCAGGGAATAATTTTGTAGCAGCTGTCACAAATTTATCGACAAAATCCATGTAACGTTCACCATAAATACGTTCGTGTTTATTGCCTAGATATAAAGGATCCTGCAATAATTTTTCATTATTCGTTCCAGCATCTAAAGATACAGGTAAGACTTGACTAGGATCAATACCAGCTTATTACAACACACGGCTAAATCGAGTGATGCAAAAGGTAAGACTTGACTAGGATCAATACCAGCGGCTGCTGTATATACCATTAATTTACCAATCGCAATATCTACACCGTTGACACCCCAGTCACCAATCCCTAAGATACCTTCTGCATCTGTGACGACGATTAAACGAATATTTCTGCCGGCAGCTGCATTTTTTAAACTTGCTTCAATATCTTCTGGTGCATCAATTGATAAAAAGGCGGCATTTTGTGGTTGCACAAATAATTCATTGTATTGTTCAATTGAATCGGCTACGGTTGGATCATAAACAATAGGCATAAACTCTACAATATGTTGACCCATTAATTTATAAAACAAGGTACGGTTAGTATTGAAAATGTTCATTAGAAAAATTCGTTTTTCCAAGTCGCTAGTCTTACTTAAATATTGACCATAAGCTTGGACTGCTTGTTCTTCTAGCGTTTGTATATGACTAGGCAACATGCCGACCAAACCTAATTTTTCTCTTTCATCTTTTGTAAAAGCAGTTCCTTTGTTTAAAAATGGATTATTTAACACTTCAATGCCTTTCATACTATCTTCCTCCTATTTTTCATATCCTTTACACCGATTAGAATAGTTCCTGCCGCTTGTTATAGTCAAAAAGAAACGTTATGATAAATATTGTTTATATGAAAAGGATACAGGTTTTTATTTACATACGTCAATTAGGAGAGCTCAGATGAATATTCGTGATTTAGAATACTTTCAACGTCTTGCCTTAGAAAAAAACTATTCAAAAGTTGCCGCATTTTATCATGTGAGCCAGCCAACTATCACTTATGCAATAAAAAGATTAGAATCGGAATTGAATATTGCCTTAGTCAATCGTAGTCAAGCACATAAACATGTCGCATTGACCAATGCTGGCCGCCAATTTCTACAGCACGTCAATACAATTTTACGGGAATTACGGATTGCCAAAGAAGAAATCAGCCATTTGACAATCAAAAAAATCCCATTAGGGCTACCTCCTATTATTGGTAATTATTATTTCCCCAAGTTATCACCTCAATTGCTAAAAGCAGATATCTTACCTCACTTAATCATTCGGCGGGAAGGTTCAGAGAATTTGCTACGTCAAGTCAAACTTGGTAGATTGGATGTCGGTCTCATTGGATCATTAGATCCGATTCAAGAAGAGTCTTTATCAGCTGAAATTTTAACAAAAAAGAAATTCAAAATTGTAGTGGCTAAAAATCATCCCTTGGCACAGCAAAAAGAGATTGCATTTGGGAAGCTGGCGACAGAAAAATTTTTATTGTTAAGTGAGCAATATGTCCATCACCATGCTTTTTTACGTCTCAGTCAGCAAAATAATTTGGATCCCCAAGTCATTTATCAAAGTGATGATTTAGATATTTTAAAGGGCATGATTAAGTCTGGCATGGGAGTTGGTTTTTTAGCGGAATTGGCCATTAATCCAGATGATAATTTAGTTACCTTGGATTTGACCGATAACAATCAGCCTCAATTTCTCATCTCCCTTGTCTATCGCAATAGCAGTATTTTACCGCCCGCCGATAATGGAAAAACTATTCGAATTAATTCGTCAGGTTGTTGCCTCAGATGAAATAAAAAAAGTTCAAAAAGACTAGCCTTAGTGAATTACCTTTCAAAAATTAGTTTTTTAGCTAATTTTGGGAAGAAATCACAACTGTCTTTTTGAACTTTTTTATTCTTTATGTTTTTCTTTTTCGAAAAGTCACCACGTTATTAGGGATTGCCTGATCGTAATGCGATTTTTTTTGTTTTGTAGTTTGGGTTGGAAATTCCCCTTTAATCAATGTGCCTGGTGTCAGTGAACGAGTGAGTTTACGCAGTCTTTCATTTGCATCTTCTTTTTCTTCTTCCATTTGCACTTTCATAGCATCTAAATCTTCTTTTGAAATGGTCAAATGCTGAAATTTTTCCTTAACATGATGATATGCCATGGCTTCGGCAAAACTTCTAGGGCCACCCCGAACTAAAAAACGCAAATAAATTGCATAGTCACCTGTAAATCTTTTTTTCATCTTATTTCCTCCTATCTTTCCTTTGGGCAGGATGGAGCACCTTATCCTAAGACAGGTTGCTGAAGCGTCATAGAGCCTGTTCTCTTAGCTTCTCTTGATAGCTTGTTTTATTATAGCAAAAACTTTTTAAAATTCTATTAACACCCTACTTGCTTTTTACCGGTTATTTAAGAAAATTGCGCAGCTATTTCGTTAATTTTGTCTTCATCAAGTTGATTAGTATAGGTGGTTAACCCGGCGACTTTTTTCATCACCAGTTTACTGAAAAAACTGCATTGGGTTGGATCATAAATTCCACCAACAAAAGCTTTAACAGTGGCATGTGTTAATAATTCAGCAGAAAAATTTTCCACAAAAACTTCTGATGCTTGCTCCGGTTGCAGTCCACAAAGAAATAGACCTACGTTGTGCTGTTTTAATTTTTCCTGGTAGTTTCCCACAAATGCCTTCAGTTCTTTATCAACCATTCCGGCAGTTATAGGAGAACCAATAATAATATTTTGATAATCTTCTAATACATCCGCGTGCACAAAAGCTAGCGGTAAGACGGTAGCTTTTGGAATCATTGTTGCCAATTTTTCAGCTACCTTCTTTGTTGCTCCATATTTTGTCGCATAAATAATGGCTGTTTTCATCTTTTCTCCTTTATTCGTTTATTGTGTTAAAAACTTTTATTTCCCTTTGTGAGGGTGATTTTCCCTTATTAAAACTTTCTCTTTAATTACACCATAGACCCGTTTTTATGTGAAATAAAAAGGTAATCAAAAAAAGCTAAATGGTTTTTCAAATTTCTTAAAATTTCAGCTTGTTGTCCCGTAGATAGTGCCGTTCGGGTAGCTAGACAACAACGCCTTAGATAGCTCCGGCATTTTTTTTGGTGAAACTCACATAATTTCTTTACTTAAAAAAAACGTCTCTTACTTCGAATTATAGTGCGAAGTAAGAGACGTTTAGTGGTATTTAATTTTAGCCTGCTAATTCTTCAAATTGAGAATTATAAAGTTGAGCATAGTAGCCACCTTTGGCTAATAATTCTTCATGGGTACCTTGTTCCTTAATATCCCCATCTTGCATGTAAAGAATCTTGTCTGCATCTTTAATTGTTGACAAACGGTGAGCAATAACAAAAGAAGTTCTACCCGCCATTAAGTTATTCATGGCATTTTGAATTAAGACTTCCGTCCGTGTGTCAACAGAAGATGTCGCTTCATCCAAAATCAAAATCGGTTTATCAGCTAAAATTGCACGCGCAATCGTCAATAATTGTTTTTGACCTTGTGAAATATTTGAAGACTCTTCATTTAGTTCCATATTGTAGCCACCAGGTAATGTTTCAATGAAGTGATGAACATGGGCGGCTTTGGCTGCGGCATAAACTTCTTCATCAGTTGCATCTAAATTACCATAGCGCAAGTTGTCCATAATGGTTCCTTTGAACAACCAAGTATCTTGTAAAACCATCCCAATATTTTGGCGTAAATCAGCTCGGTTAAAGTCACGAATATCATGACCATCAATTTTAATAGCACCAGAATTCACGTCATAAAAACGCATTAACAATTTAACCATTGTCGTTTTACCAGCACCCGTCGGCCCAACGATTGCCACCATCTGACCTGGATCAACATGGCTGCTAAAATCGTTAATGATAATTTTATCTGGTGTATAGCCAAAGTGTACGTGTTCAAAGTCCACTTCACCTTTAACTTTCCCGATTTTAACCGGATTTTCAACAGTTTGGGCTTCTTCATCTTCACCTAAGAATTCAAAAACACGTTCCGCTGCTGCTGCCATTGATTGCAACATATTCGAAACTTGCGCTAGTTGCGCAATTGGTTGTGTTAAGTTGCGGACATATTGAATGAAGGCTTGAATATCCCCAACGGTAATTGTGCCGTTGTAAGCTAAAATCCCACCAATAATTGCCACTGCGACATAACCTAAGTTACCCACAAAGTTCATGATTGGTTGCATCAAACCTGAAAGAAATTGTGATTTCCATGCTGATTTAAATAAAATATCATTTTGTTCTTTAAACTCTTTCATGGCATTTTCTTCATCATTAAACAAATGAACAATGTTATAGCCACCAACAGTTTCTTCTACTTGACCGTTAATTTTACCTAAATATTTTTGTTGGGTAGCAAAATATTTTTGCGAATATTTCACGACAAACATAATTAATACTAAGGAAATTGGCACAATTAAAACCGAAATTCCCGTCATTTGAACAGAAATAGATAACATCATGATAATTACACCCACGATGGTAAATGTGGAGGTAATTAACTGGGTAACAGATTGGTTTAGTGATTGTCCTAAAGTATCCACGTCATTAGTAATACGGGATAAAACTTCACCTGTTGTCCGACTTTCAAAGTAATTCATTGGCATCCGGTTAATTTTTTCGGTGATTTCTTTACGCATACGGTAAGTAATTTTTTGAGTAACAGTCGACATGATCCAGCCTTGCATCACGCCAAAGAGTGCTGCTACCAAATACAATCCCAACATAAAGAGTAGAATCTGACCGATTTTATCAAAGTTAATACCACCAGTACCTTGATATTTTTTGATTAAGCCATTGAATAATTCAGTAATCGCTTTGGATAATATTTTGGGTCCCCAGATATTAAAAACAGTTGACGCTGCTGCGAATATCATGACAAACAAGACTGCAATCTTGTAATCTGCCATATAGGAGACTAATTTTTTAATGGTACCTTTAAAGTCTTTGGCTTTTTCGCCACCGGCCATGCCACCACCCATTGGGCCACGACCGCCACGGGGAGTTTGTTGTTTATTTTCTGCCATTTTCTTCGCCTCCTATTCTGCTTCTAAGCCCAATTCAGCGTTACTCAATTGTGAAGAAGCAATTTCTTGATAAACAGCAGATGTTTCCATCAATTCTTCGTGAGTACCCTGTGCAACAATCCGACCTTCATTTAAAACGATGATATTATCGGCATGTAAAATTGTCGAAATCTTTTGTGCCACGATAATTTGGGTAATCCCCTGAACGTTTTCAGCTAATGCCCGCCGTAAAGCCACATCAGTTTTATTATCTAACGCAGAAAGTGAATCATCAAAAATCAAGATTTTCGGATCTTTCGCTAAAGCACGAGCGATAGCCAAACGTTGTTTTTGACCACCCGAAACGTTCGTTCCACCTTGAGAAATAGCTCGATCATAACCTGCATCATTTGAATCAATAAATTCTTCTGCCTGCGCAATCATGGCTGCTTTTTTCATTTGTTCATCAGAAATACCGTCGACATCACCAAATTTAATATTGGATTTAATATCGCCGGAGAATAAAACACCTTTTTGCGGTACAAAACCAATTAAATCGTGTAATTTGTGTAAACTCATTTGACGAATATCCACACCATCAATGGTAATACGGCCTGTTGAAACATCAAACAAACGTGGAATCAAACTAACAACAGTTGATTTACCAGAACCAGTTGAACCGATTAAAGCTGTAGTTTGACCAGGTTTAGCCGTGAAATTCAAGTGATGTAACACATCTTCATCGGCATCAGGATAATGGAACGTAACGCCTTCAAATTTCACTTCTCCAGTAAAGTCATGATCGTCTTGTGGTTGTTCCGGATCAGTAATGGTTGGTTTTGTTTCTAAGATTTCATCCACACGTCCAGCAGAAACGTTGGCACGAGGTAAAATAATTGAAACCATTGAAAGCATCATAAAGGCCATGACAATTTGCATTGTATAAGTAATAAAGGCCATCATGTCCCCCACTTGTAATTGACCGGCATCCATATTGTGACCACCGACCCAAACAATTAAGACCGAAATACCATTCATTAGTAACATCATAATTGGCATCATGATAGACATTGCACGGTTAACAAACATTTGTGTTTTCATTAAATCAGTATTGGCACCGTCAAACCGTTTTTCTTCATATTTTTCACGAGAGAAAGCACGGATAACAGGTAACCCGGTAATAATTTCGCGGGAAACCAAATTTACACGGTCGACTAATTTTTGTAAGCTCTTGAATTTTGGCATTGTAAAACCAAGTAATGTCAAAACTAAAATCAAGACTAAACCAACGGCCACACCGATAATCCAGCCCATGCCCGTACCGGTTTTGTAAACTTCATAAATCCCACCAAGTCCTAAAATTGGTGCATATAAGACCATACGAATGGTCATTACTAACCCCATTTGGATTTGTTGAATATCATTGGTACTTCGGGTAATTAATGAAGCTGGTGAGAATTTTTCCATCTCTGCATTAGAGAAATTTAAAATCTGATTGAATTGACCCACCCGCAAGTTCTTACCTACTGAAGAGGAAACAAGAGAAGCAATTAAACCTACTAAAATTGCAGCGACTGCTGAAATTAAAGTTAAGATAATCATTTGTGTCCCTTTTTTCATCATGTAGTCGGTTTGAATTTGCTTAGTATCTTTGTCTAACGCTTTATACTCAGCTAAAGTTAGCTGGACGCCGACAGTTTTCATGGAATCTTCGCCCATGTCGCCCAGCCCTGCTTTGGTTTCTTTTCGCGCTTCGACTACTTTTTCAGGCAGTGCATCATTCGTTTTTTTCAACTCATCGCCGATTTTTTGGGCTTCAGCACCTTTCGCCTTGGCTTCATCACCAAGTTGTTGGGCTTGCGCGCCTTTTGTTTGAGCTGTAGCCATATCCCCCGCTGCTGCTGCCGTTTGGGCTTGTGCAGCGGCTGTTTGGGCTTGTTCGCCTAACGTTTTGGCTTGAGCGCCTAATTCTTGTGCTTTTTTACTATCTGTACCTAATTTTTGATAAGTATCCAAAATTTCTTTGGCGGCATTGCCATCTTTTGAATCTTTGGCCTGAGAAGAAGCCAGCATCATCATTGGCAATTCAAAAATTTTCGCCAACTTTTCTTTGGTCATACCTTCTTGTAAATTAAGGTTGTATACCTCAACTTTTTTGCCATCCACTGTTTTCGTGCCGGCTTTATAGTTTTCTTTAATCGTATCTTTTTCAGCATCAGTCATAAATAGTTCAACTGCTGAAAGCGTAGATTTTCGAATTGTTTCAGGGGTTGGATTTTCCAAACCACCTTGTTGAATCCCTACGTCGACGATGTCTGACGTAATGCTTGGTAATGTCAAATCACTGTTGGCTTGAATTCCTAAGAGTACGAGTGCCGCTAGGATTGCATACCAGTATTTGCCCAGATATTTAAATAATTTCACGTCTGCAACCTTCCTTACCTATTAAATTTTTCATCTTTTGTTTTGGTAGCACCACTTTTTAGCCAATTAAGCTTCATTGAGAAATCATACAAAGCTTCTTGCATATCAAAATCATCTTGTCCAATCAGATGACGATACCCTTCTGCAACAGTAGAAAATACTACATGCATCAACATTTTGACTAGAATTTTTAACTCTTTTTGATTTTGAACTTTTAAAGTTGTCAGATCAATCATGTTATAAAACGCCTGCATACTCTCTCGGTGTTCCTGCCGTGCATCAGCTGCATGAAATGGTGGCGGACTCTGCTTGCCAAAATGGGGCGCAACTTTATGAAAAGAACGATAATCCATATTCATAAATAAATTTTTGTAAAACGCCGCGTTTTCTCCATGTAAAACCTCTTTGACCAATTTGGTAAAGTAAATTTCAAAACCATCAAAAAGTTGTCCTTGCGCTTCTTTCATCGCATTATTCAGTTCTTGCTGACTATCTCGCCGCATACTTTGAAAATAATAATAATAAAGATCTTCTTTATCTTCAAAATACTGATAAAAACTGCCGCGAGGAATACCAGCATCCTTGATAATTTGCGCAATGGACGCATCCCCTAAAGGAACTCTGGAAAACTCTTTTTTCGCAGCTTTCATAATACGTTGCTGCTTTTCTTTTGTCAGATGAAAAAAGGTTTCCTTTGGCATGATCTCTCCTCCTTACTTTAAAAAATTTCACTTTAAATAAATGACGCCATGTCATGTGACAATGTGTCATTATACACCCATTTTTAGTAATTGCAAGCATTTTGCATAATAATTTTCATAAAACAAAAACCAAAACAAACGTTATTTTATCTGCTTAAAGCCTTTGATTTAATAGTGTTTTCCCTATACTGGATCATTATCTTTTTAATTTATTACGCCCATACTTAATTTTCAAACGAAAAAAAATCATAAATTCTTCACAGCTTCATTTGAAATAACGTTTTCAATTTTAAAATTTTTTTACCAACATCTTTAGCGAGGGAATAGGCCACTAGAAATAGAATACATAAAAGTTTATATAAACCTTTCTATTAAACAAAATCCATTGTTTACTTTCTAAATAAAGACGACAACTGATGATCTTTGGAGATTACTGCTACAATTACTTACAAGAAGATTTTTCTACTTGATTTCCTTTAACCAAGTAATAATATACTTGCTAAGCTCTTGTTGTTGTTGTGAATTAGAAATTGTGGCTTTGCCATCACCTTTTTGCGCACCATAACTGCCAAAACCAGCATGATTACCACCTTTAATTTCTGCAAAAGTAGTATTATCTGGCAAATAGGCTTTTGATTTTTGATATTGGGTTTTATTTAAAACCTGATCCTGACTTGCAGTAATAGATAAGACGGGAATATTCACTTTTTTGAGTGAACCTTTTTCATCAGGATAACTAGCTAAAAAAATCATACCGGCAATTTCCTTTTGATGATTTTGCGCATAACGACTAGCCATCACCCCACCTAATGAGTGGCCTACCAAAATATTTTTTGCTTGGGCATTTTTCGCTAGGACAACATCCGCCTTGTTTGGCGCAAGTACTGCTAAATTTAACGGCACATTCAAAATATAAACAGAATAACCTGCATCTGCTACTTCTTGGGCCCAAATCCGATAACTAGAAGGTGCCACCAAAGCCCCGGGATAAAAGATGAGGTTGGTTTGCTCTTCATTTTTATTTGGCTGTGAACTGACAAAAAGCGCATAGTCTTTTGTCACTTTTGTGGGTTTAATCACTTTTGCATCCTTACTTGGCTTATACGTATTCTCTTTTAGATATAAGCTACCACCTGCAGCCACAAATAGAAAAACAACCAAAATTCCCAGCAACATTTTTTGCCACCAATGCCATTTTTTCACGTCCACACCTTCTTTATTCCATTTTTTTACGATAATGGAGTTCTACCATTTCCCCCATCGCTGTGCTATCAACAAAATCAAGGCGCTGTTGGTAATCACCAGTTGGAAATAACCGTTTGCCATTCCCTAAGAATACCGGTGCAATTTGAATCCAGTATTCATCTAGCAAATCGGCCGCCATTAAATGTGTCAAGAGTTCGCCCCCACCTACAATCCAAATATAGCCTTGAACCTGCGTTTTCAAATCAACAATGACTTTATTAGGATCTTGAGCGGTAAAATACCCCTCATCAATTTCATCTGTACGACTACGGGAAAAAATAATCTTTTGTTTATGAGGATAAAGTGATTGACCATTTAGTAACTTTATTACCTCATCATAAGTCACCCGCCCCATTACCACCGCTGCAACATTTTCTTCAAAATTTTCATAAGTTGACACCCCAGCTAAATTCGTATCAAATAACCACTGCAAATTGTCCGCATTATCTGCTAAATAACCATCTAAACTAATAGCACCGTAAAAAACGACTTTGGCCAATCAAAAACCTCCTTTTGTAGCATTCCATCCTATTTCAAAACAAAATGAGTTCCACTTCAGTATACCAACAAGGCGAAATCTTATAAAAAGATTGGCTTATACAAAAAAATCGCGACATTATTTAAATAATGTCGCGATTTATCAATATGATTGAATTAAAACAGATAAAATTACTAGCGATTCCTTACTTCACGTTTTGACAAATAAAGACAAATCGATGTTGCAAATTGAAAATACTTTCTCGTCTTAGCAATTCTTGATGTAAATCAAGTAATTCAGCAAAATTGTTTACGACAGAAAAATCCGGAAACTCCCACGGAATTGTCCGCAAGTAGTAAATTAGACCATCCATATCATAAAATTCTTGTTTCAAATAGGCTTCATTTTGATACAAAATCTCAAAATCGTAATTTTTTAAAGCTTTCGTCACCAATGCAAGATGGAAATCAAAAGTCTCTTTTTTGTAGTCGGGAAAAACCCGCGAGGCTAGATTAACCCCATTAAAATCACCAACTTGTTGGGAAATAAAGATACCTCCAGGCTTTAATACACGTTTCACTTCAGAGATATCAAATGATTCATGGGAATTAATTACGATATCAAAAGCATTTTCAGGAAAATTTAGTTCATCTTGTTCATTAACAAATTGAACATTAACACCTCTTGGACGTAATCTTTCTAAAAGTAAACGATAATTTTTTTCATATCCTTCTGTCACAGCAGTTTTTTCATAAGGATGACCAAATGTTGCTAATAATTCGCCCCCACCTGTTCCCATATCCAATAACTGCATATCTTTTTTCAAATATTTTAAGACAATTTTACGATAATCCCAATCAGGAACTTCACAAAAATACTTATTTTCTAAATAAGAAAAATCCCAACCGCTAAATTTCTTTTGGTTTGCTTCACTTTGTAACCACTGTTTTTTTAATAATGCTATATTCATGCTTTCATCTCCTAATAAATTATCAGTGAGAGCGATATAGCTTAGATTGACAGGAAATTTTTACTCGATATAGTGCCCATCAAATAAAACTATATCGAGTAGCTACCTCGTTTAAACATCACAATCTCCTCCTTGTTATATTTAGCATAACAATTTTAAAGTAAAATTGCGAGCGCTTTCTTATAAAAGTTTTTTTAAAATAGCATAAAATTTAGAAAGGAGTTTAAACCGGTAGAAAAACTGGAAATAGATTTACAAATTTATAAGTCTATGTTCACTGATTTCTTAATAGAGACAATCTATAAAAAATTCACATTATCCATTGTTTATCTCAGAATAATCTATAAAAGTATAAAATATTCTATTTAGGTACTTAATGGAATGGTAAAATGAAACAAATATAGTCTACAAGGAGGAGCCGACCTTGAGTAAGGATAAAAAAATTTTTTTTATTGTAACACTCATTCAGTATATAATTTATGGAATCTCGTTAGTATGGGCATTTTTAGCTAGAGGAATTACCCCAAACTGGCCATTTTATCTCTTGTTGGTAGGAATATTAATAGGAAATTTTATCCCGCTTAAGTATCGTAGTAATTTCTTTTCAACTGAGCCCGGTTTCTTTTTTAAAACCAAGACACGAAAATTTGAAAATATTATTTACCTGACCACTACTTGTATAGTTATTTTGCTAGTTTTACTTCTTAATATCTTATAATTTACCAATGAAAAAGCTGCTGAGAAGGTAGAGAACGACTTCCCCAGTATCTTTATTTTCGTAGGCAATCTTAAAAAGCACAAAAAAAGAGTACCAAAACATTGAATTAACAATGTTTTGGCACTCTTTAAATTCCTATCCCACACTGCCTTCCATTCAATGATTCAGCGCGTAATAGCAATCAGAATCGCTGAGAATCAGTGTTTGTTATCTTTATCTAAACACAATTAGATCAATGATATTCAGTCAGAATCGACAAAATGGCATTCATTATGGCATTCATTCTTTCTTTTTGAGGAGCTATTTCAAAAATCAATGTTTAGTGGCATCTTCACATCATATCTTTAAAGGATGATGTCCTAAATTCTGTTCTTTCGTACAATTCCCTTAATCTTGATTGATTGACCTTATCGCTAAGACACAAAAGCGATTTTATATTCATTTCTTCTTTTATATCAAGCTGAAACACCTTAAAATAATTGTTTTCTTTCTGAAATCGACTGCCTGAACTTTCTTCAAAACACCCTAAAATATCCAGTAATCTGTTTTGTTTCTTTTCCTGAGGTTGAAAATTATGTTTATCATTTTTAGTCGATACTATAGTTCTTCTATCCTCAGATGTTTTTCTATAATGATCCTTAACTCCTACCAAAAAATGCTCAGAATAAGCTTTTTGATCTCCTTGAACAATATTACCATCAAGTTTAATGGTATTCAGACATTTTTCTATTCTGTATTCTTTATCAATAATTTCCCATTCATGACTTTTCTTCCAGGAAATAATTTTGTCTACTTCAAAAATTAAATCACAGTAAAGAGCAACTATTTTTCCCTCTTCTTTATATGGAACTGTCCAAATCAATATATCTTTTGGTTTAATAGTTTCCCCGCTATTTGATACTGGCTTATTCAAATCTCTTGTTTTACAAAAGGTAGTATAAAACCTCTCTCCCCATATATAAGGGTCTTGATTACCATTTAAGGAATCGCAACAAATTTTCTCTCCACTAGAAAAAGTAAGTGTTTTTCTACCACCATCTCCGTGACAAACTAACCAATAATTTTTCATACCCATAAAAATCCTCTTTTATAATCCAAGCCAACCCACCAAAAATAACGAATTAATTTTCCTTAATTAATATTTTCATTAAAGTTTTTTCTACACTCGAAGAATGTAAATACCGCTTCAATGAATCGTTATATCTTTTCAAAGCATAGATCATTTCCAAAGCATCATAAATATTAGAAGATAAAGTATTTTCCTCCTCACTTCTATATCTGTTTAAATCCTCTTTTGAACAATCGTGACGAACCTCGGTAGTATTTGATATCTTGTTTTCTATACCATATTTAGTTAAAAATAGATTATTCAATGCGTCAGGAGTTTTAAATCTATAAAAATCATAATAGAGTTGCCTCATATCATACCTTTCCTTATAAAAACGTCTTGTGAAAAAAACTAAATCTTCACTTGTAAGCTCTGAAAGTAACTCAGCTATTTTTTCAAATTCTGGTATTTCTTTAAAAAGGTATTTATCTACACTATCAATTTGACGATAATGTCTTTCTTCTAAATTATAAAAATTTTTTACTTTTTTACTTAGAACTAAATTTATTACCAATGATTGACAATTAATTACATAATCCAAATTTTCTGAGATAGAGTAAATAGATTTTGAAATTAATTTAGAAAGCTCATTATGTTTAACAACAATAATCTCAAATGAATCTTTGTTTTGTTTATCAATAATTTTTCGAACTTCTCTTTTTTGACTATAGAAATAGAAAAAGAAAAACACCGGTATTATTGTGAATAAAGCAACTATAGCTGGTAATTTAGAAAAAATATCTCCCAAGTTGATTTCAATTGATACAGCCCGTTTAAGAAAATCCCAAAAATGTTCAAACTGACTATACATCCAATCAATATTAATTCTATTCAGTGAAAATAGCGTGAGTATTATTGAGATTAGCATTGGAAAGCTAATCACAATCCGAACAAAACCGACAATCTTTTGAAATAAAGTCAATTTTGATATTCCAATCCAAACTGGACTTAGATCTGAACTTGCATATCGGACCCATCCTAACCTCAAAAAGCTATAGATCCTTGACATGTTATAATCCAATCTTATCAAGAATTGAGTCAATTTAATTCGCTCTGTTCTTATTCCAAATCTACAAAATGCAACGATACCTGAACTAATCCGAGGATATATTACAACCATCAAAGAATCATAAATTATAAGAACAAACATTATCTCGATAAAGTAAAGCGCGCATAATCCCCAAAAATTATCTTGAGTTAAATTCAAATTGGCCGTGATAATAAAATCTATTACTAAATCTATTTTCAGTATTAGAAATATAGTAACTCCAATAATAAATAGCCACTGCAATATTTTTTTATACATTTACTCCTCCTCACTCTTTATAAGGATTTAATGTTATTCTAATAATCAAAAACCTTATCTTTTCAACTTATCAATCTGTAACAAAAAGAACTACTTATTTTGGCAGGCTTTGTCCATGTGAACATGTTTACTGATTCAAAGTACTATTAACTGTTTTATTTTTTTCATAGACTTACACAATCATCAAATCAATACTCTGTTATGGAGAACAATCAAAAAAGTTCCGCTCATAAATAAAAAAATGACGATCACATTGCTATTTATGGTTTCATTCTTTTTAAAAATCAACTCAAGAATCAAAGGATTCTCAACCATCTTCATTAGTGATCAAAGGAAGGGTTCATTCCTTTTTCCATCCTTTAACAATATACGAACTGGGAACAATATTTAAAAATGGTTGGACAATTTCATCTATAGTTTTTGACTTGTCACTCTCATCAATATTTTTGAATAAGTTTAATTCGTCAAACTTTGGATTTTTTGATTTGAAATCATATATCCTGAGTATACGATATGTCTCTTTATCATTAATCGCTTGACTCAACTCATTTCTAGTCATAAAGAAGGGCTCTGTGCCAAATGGGCTCTCAGTAGCCTTCACTTCAACATGAATTTCTGTCTCTTTTCCTAACCTTAAGTCATCTAAGTCGAATGCTTTTATATCATATCCAAACCCATGATTACGACCTAAATTTTCAATTTTTGACTCAAAATTGACGAAATTTTTTTCACCAACAATTTCACGTGTGATATTTCTATAATATTCAATAGCCAGCTCTTCTGCACGATGTCCAATAGTGCGATTTTTAGCTAGTTTTTTCTGCAATTTATCGTCTGATATTGTGTAATTGCTGGACTCTTCACTAATTACGTTTCCTCCAAAATTTTCGTTATAGTTACTCATTACTTCTGAATGGACTATACTTTTTTCACTAGCCTCTTCCGCCTTCTCATTGTCTAAGGAAATGCTCTCTGAAATCCAACCTTTATATCTTGAAAGCAGCGATTGATATTGTTCAAGGTCAACATTTTGAACAAGCGAGGAATAAACTTTTAGCATTTCAATCAGATCATCCTTAAGCTGTTCATCTGTAAATTTATTAAATTCATAATACTTTGCTGCAATATTTGCATATTCATATCCAATTCCAAAATCATTGTAAGCATCAAGATTAATATTTGTTGTAATACATTTCGATAAATAGATTGGATCAATTTTATCAGCCAAAATTTCAGCAGACTTAGCAGCGATTGTTTTTGAACTAATTAATTGATCATTATCATCATAAATTTTTACCTTCTTTATATTCGTCCAGCTTTGATTTAAACTCAAATAGAATCCCTCACCGTTTGCCTTGAAAAGATAAACAACATAATAAAAGCTTCCACTTGCTTTAGTTATAAACCTTTCATCAAAAACCGCATACCAAGAAACCTCAGCCATAACTTTACTATGTTGTCCAGTACTTGCTCTTGTTCTATAATGACTATCCTTAGGTATAATCGAGTCAAACTCTTGTTTGATCTCCTCTCGAAAAATTTTCACTGCTGGATTAGTTTTTTTATTTGGTCTATTCTCGCCATTTTGAAGCATCTTCATAAATCGATTTAAGTTTGTTTTCATACTTACCTCATTAAACTTTTTATTTGAACCTTTTTCTCGCTAATAAAGCACTTCCAAGTATTATTTTTTAGTCATTTAGTAATGATTCGTAGTTTAAATGCAAAATATTTTTTATTCCTCTAAGTTGTTCTAATTTAATATGCTGCCTTCCACCTTCTATTTTTACAAGCGTTTCTCTAGTTATATCCACGTTATTAAGCTGTAACATCTTAACTAACTCAGTTTGCCCGATCCCTTTTTCTTTCCTAATGCGCTTAATATTTCTACCGATTACATTATTCGGATCAATTATTTTTTCTTCTTTCAAGATTAACACACCTTATGGACTAAAATAAGTCCTTTTTCTTGTTAATCTTAGAGAGAAACCATGATACAATGGGACTAGTTCTAGTCCACAAGGAGGTTACTCATGAATATTTCAAAAGCTTTGATTTTTGAAAATAGGGCGCAATATCTTAAAGCTATCATCATCAAAATTTTTTTGTCTCTTTTAGTGGCAAAACTATTTACTTACCAGGGCACTTTTATAGGCACATTATTTCTCAATTATTTTACTTTCAGCATGTTTTACTTTTCATTGAGGATTGCTAAAAACTATCTTATCGCAGTAATTCTATTATTAGGAATATGTATAGCAATCATGCTGACTAATGAGTATTTCCACAATGGATACTCTGTAGAAGCGAGTAATTTATTTTTTATGGTATTTGCTCTATTTCCTTTTATCTATGATCTTTTCATCATACTTTGGGTCACTATTAAAAAAATAAAACTCAGCCAATCTTAAACTGGCTGAGTTTTCACTTTATCTGTGATCTCATTGATATACTGATTCATATTTTTCCAGTATATCAACATTTTATCAAGTTCTCCCCTGTTATAACTAAATAGATCAATAGAGAGCATTCTTCTTAAAGTTGAAAGAATAGCAGAATATAAATTTGAACCATTTTTATCGATTCCATTATTCAAAATATAATTTAAAAGTCTATTGTAAATCCCATACGAAAACTCATTGATGATTTCAATTTTTGCTGTTAATTCGTAATCAATTTTGTAATCCATATTTCTCACCTCTTCAACTTAAAAATTCTCTATATCCAAACCTAAAAAATCTTAAAACAGTTCAAAATGTTTAAAATGTTTTTTTGATTTTGCTTCTTTCAATTTTACCACTAAAAATCGAGCAATAGCGACACAAAAAGTTGTAGAATATTCTACCAAGAAAAAACAACGTTTTAGGGCGTGTGCGCACACACCCGATGCTTGCCCTTCTAAAATCATTAGTGGTAATGGTTCTTTAATGCCCAAAAAAACAGATAGCCAAAAAAAGAATCTACGACTATCTGCTCTGCAACTTTTTTACTTTTAATAATTCTAACTTTTCAAAGTTTATTCAATGAAATGGTTCTTCATAAATCATTTCAAAACGAACTTTTCGTTTTTCTTTTTTGCTCATGTCTTTTGTGATTGCATTAAACTCAACAAAATTTTCTTCCAACTCTAATTGACCTGAATTATACAAAATATCTAATTCTGTAGCTCCATATTTTTTCTCCATTAGAAGAACATTTTCCCAAAAAGTTTCCATAGTGCTCGTCCAATATTTCTTAGGATTATTCATCGGCTTATTTTTGTGTTGATACTCTTTCAATTTAAAGTAAAATTTTTTTGCTTTTAGTTCAATACTTTTCTTCCAGATATCACCATAAATAATATGTCGATTTGATTTTGTGTTTTCTTTATTCTGAAAATTCTCGACTTTGATTTTAGTTGAATAAATGATATCCGCGTACTCCTTTACAAGAATTCCGTTACCAAATATAGATAAAAATTGGGCTGTTTCTTGCGAAACAAGTTCACTTTGAATGATCTTGTGAAAAATTTTTTTGTCAACTTGTCTTAAATCTCTAATAGTATCATTATTAGTATCAATGGTATTGTTATACTCAGTATCATTAGAGTAAAGTTTTTTAACCTCTGGGGGTAAAAAATCTTTACCCCCGGAATTTTTACTCTCGGAATTTTTTTCAACTGGACTAAGTATATATAGCCGATTTGGTTGATTCAGACCAACATATTCTTCTTCCAATAAACCATACCGTACTAACTCTTTTTTTATCTTTATTACTGTAGGTTTGCTTCTCTTAATGATTCTCCCTAGCTCTTCTACTGTGTATATAAAAAAAACAGCATTATTATTATCAATCCATCTATTTCTAATGCTTAATTCAAAACGATCCTGAAATATTGCATACACCAAAATTGATTCATTACTCAAATCTTGATATAGCTGACTATTAAGTAATTGCTTGGGTACTCTGTAGAATGTTTCTTTTGGGATAATATCTTCTATTCTTATTCTTCTGCTTGAATTTGTCATATTTTCTACTCCGTATTAATTGTGATAAAATAAGCAGGAAATAGATTTTCTATTTCCATGAGGACTTGATGTTGATCCGCCAAGATTACGCATCAAGTCCTCCTCTTTGTTTTGAAAGCATAAACTTTGTTACTTCCCTTTTAGAATAAAATTTCCTTCCTCCCATTGTGATTATTGGCATTCCTTCTCTTACATAAATTTTCAATGTATTTGGGCTTACTCCCAACCAATCAGACATCTCTTTTTGATTCAAAAAATCTTTATCCAATCCAACATTTTGAACCGCTTTAGAGATAGATTCTTGCGCCAATGAAAAAATATACTGCTGCAACTCTTTAGACTGTTTATCGTCTAATAAAACTTGAAAACCTGACATTTCAAATTCCTCCTCTTCTTTTTAATAGCTCCTCAAATAAACTTTACAAAAGGGAGAATTTTCTCCCTTTTGTTAATAAATCAAGAATATCATCAACTTATATATGCGTCAATACAAAAGGGGAGAATTTTCTCAATTTATCTGTTCAAAAACTCTTTTTAGTTATATACTGTCTTTATCCGGAGGTGAATTATTTACTATGACAAGTATTGACAACTCTAAAGTAGGAGAACGGATTAAAAAAATTCGTCTGAATTACAATGGAAAGAAATTGACTCAACAAGAATTTGCTGAACTTTTAAACCCAGTTGTAGATAAAAGTGCCGTCAGAAAATGGGAGAAAGGTCTTAATCTCCCTAACAAAGAGAGACTTTCGCAAATTGCACAAATTGGAAATGTCACGACAGATTACCTTCTTTTTGGTAAAACTCTTAATGGTCATGGCGAACGAATTAAGTCTATCAGAGAAGACTTGGGACTTACTTTAGAAGAATTCGGTCATCTATTTTCACCAGTTTTATCATCTCAGACAATCTCAAACTGGGAATCTGAAAATCTTTTACCTGATTTAAAGCAAATTAGAGTGATTGGAAATTTAGTTGGTATTGACTATAGAGAGATTCTTTTCGGCAACGCTCACCTTTCAGAATTTTCTCTAGATACGTATTCAAACGTAAACGATGTTGAAAATAATTTATCCAGCCTAGAACTTTCCCCTGAAGAAATATTGAAGTCGGATGAATACTTAATTAACATGAATAATCTTAGACTGTTACTGGGTGATACCCCTCAATCCTTTAACTATCTGCACCTGCTATCAAAAAGACTTACAGAGTTTGTTGATCAAAAGGAGAACTCTGATTATGACTATTTGAATGATACAATTGATGATCTTAAGAAGATAATCGAAAATTTCTGTACAATCTATTTTGAAGAAAAGTAACTCCCTCCTAATCTTGATTGATTTTTGAAATAGCTCCTCAAAAGGTAATCAAGGAGGAACTTAAATGGCTTCATTTACACAATACAAATTAGCAAGTGGTAAAAAGAAATGGAGATTTCAGGCATATCTCGGAACTGATCCAGATACCGGAGAACGAGTTAAAACAACTCGAAGAGGATTTGATTCAAAGAAAGAAGCTCAAATATCATTAGCTCAACTACAAGCAGAATTTGAGAAAAATAGTCGCAAACTGATCTCAGAGGAAATGATTACTTTCAAAGAGTTATATGATTTATGGCTTGTTCAATACCGTTTAAAAGTAAAACCTTCCACTATTGCTACCTCAAAGCGATTTATTGAAGGTTATGCACTAGAATACTTTGGAAGCTTGAAACTCGACAAGATTACTGTTCGCTATTGTCAAAAGATCGTTAATAAATGGCATGAAAAATACAAACAGTATCACTATTTTCGCAAAGTAGTTGGTCAGGTGCTACAATTTGGCGTACAAATGGAAGTGATTGACAGTAATCCAATGAGAAAGACGATATTACCTCGCAAGAAAGAAGTTGAATCATTTCCAAACTTCTACACTAAAAAGCAGCTAGAGACGTTTTTTGAGTGCTTAGAGGAGCATATTGAGCTATCTGGGCGTACAAGTACCAAACTACTCGCATTCTTTCGTCTGTTGGCTTTTACAGGCATGAGAAAGTCTGAAGTCTTAGCTTTGCAGTGGAAAGATGTGAATCTCTTCAATCAAAAATTGACGATTGGAAAAACTCTAGCTACTGATGAATTTGATCAGATTGTTGTTCAAGAGCCTAAAACTGCAAGTTCGCGGCGAACAATTAGACTTGATCGAAAAACAGTAAAAATTCTTGATCAGTGGCGGGTTAATCAAAAGGAATGGTACTTTAAATTTGGATACAATACATCGAGTGAAGATCAATTTCTGTTCACGAATAAGTTTAATGCCCTTTATTATCCTCAAGCTCCTAATGACTGGCTCTATAACATACTCGAAAAATATGAGCTGCCAAAGATTACATTACATGGTTTTCGTCATACTCATGCTAGCTTGTTGTTTGAATCCGGCGCAAGCATAAAAGAGGTTCAAGAACGCTTAGGTCATAAAGATGTCAAAACTACTATGAATATTTACGCTCATGTCACTCCTGAAAAGATTAAGGAGACTGGCGAACGGTTCGCAAAATACGTTAATTTTTGACGAATGGCATTCAATATGGCATTCGCTTATCTATGAATACAAAACAAAAAGCCCCGAAACGTTATCACATCAACGTTTCGGGTGCTTATAAAATTTCTACCCCACACTGCCTTCCATTTCATAACTAATCAAGCGATTTAACTCAACCGCATATTCCATTGGAAGTTCTTTGGTGAATGGTTCGACAAAGCCCATGACAATCATCTCAGTGGCTTCTGATTCTGATAGCCCCCGGCTCATCAGGTAGTAAAGTTGTTCTTCAGAGATTTTGGAAACTTTCGCTTCGTGTTCAAGTGACACTTGGCTGTTGTGAATTTCATTAAATGGAATAGTATCCGATTTTGATAGTTCATCCATAATAATCGTATCACATTCGATATGTGAAGCAGAACCAGTACTTTTCTTACCAAAGGTTACTTGGCCGCGATAATTCACTTCGCCACCATCTTTTGAAATAGATTTTGAGACGATAGAACTTGATGTGTTTGGTGCGTTGTGAATCATTTTGGCACCAGTATCTTGAATTTGGTTAGCACCGGCAAAAGCGATAGAAAGCATGGTACCGCGTGCGCCTTCACCATCCAAGTATACACTTGGATATTTCATTGTGGTTTTTGCACCTAAGTTCCCATCAATCCATTCAACGGTTGCGCCTTCATAAGCTTTAGCTCGTTTTGTAACCAAGTTGTAGACATTATCTGACCAGTTTTGAATAGTTGTGTAACGGCAGTAAGCGTCTTTTCTTGTATATATTTCTACGATTGCTGCATGTAAACTATTGCTGGAATAAGTAGGTGCGGTACACCCTTCTACGTAATGGACGCTCGCCCCTTCATCGACGATAATCAATGTCCGTTCAAATTGACCGGTATTTTCAGCGTTGATCCGGAAATACGTTTGTAATGGGGTATCAACCCGCACGCCTTTTGGTACATAAATAAAGGTTCCGCCAGACCAAACAGCAGAATTCAATGCCGCCAATTTATTATCTGTTGGTGGTACCAATTGCGCAAAGTACTCTTTAAAAAGTTCAGGATATTCTTTTAAGGCTGAATCAGTATCCGTAAAAACAATCCCCAACTTTTCAAATTCTTCTTTCATGTTATGGTAAACCACTTCTGATTCATATTGGGCAGAAGCTCCAGCCAAGTATGCCCGTTCTGCTTCTGGAATCCCAATTTTTTCAAACGTGTCTTTAATTTTATCAGGAACATCATCCCAATCACGAGCTGGTTTGTCACTGGCCTTTTGATAATATTTAATTTTATTAAAGTCGATGTCAGAAAGGTCTGGACCCCATTTTTGCATCGGCATTTTATTAAATGCTGCTAGTGATTTCAAACGAAAATCCAGCATCCATTCCGGTTCGCCTTTCACAGCGGAAATTTCCCGAACTACTTCTTCGGTTAAACCTTCACCAGTACTAAAAACAGGTTTGACGTCATCATGGAAACCAAATTTGTATTCTTCTAATTCAGGAACACCCATGCGATCACTACTCCTTACTTTATTTGGTATTGCTTATAGTTTCAGTCTAACAAGGAAAAATGTTTATTTGTCTTCCCCTAAGATATCTTTTTCATGTGGATGAACGGAACTTGTTTCCGCAATTCCACTGTTGGAATCCAAAACAGCTTTTTCCAACGCTTTCCAAGCTAATGTTGCACATTTAATGCGCGTAGGAAACTTTGCGACCCCACTTAACATGGCCGCATCTCCTAATCTGTCAGTATCAGATACATCTTTGCCTTGAACCAAGTCAGAAAACATTTGTTCCAAATTTTCCACTTCTGATAGTGGTTTTCCAATCATAGCGTCTGTCATCATCGAAGCACTCGCTGTACTAATGGAGCATCCGCTGCCATCAAAAGCAATATCTGAAATAATGCCATCGTTTACTTCTACTTCCAAATGAATAACATCACCACAAGTTGGATTGTTCATTTCAATCGTCACATTTGATTTTCCCAACGTTCCGCGATGGTGCGGATGGCTGGAATGATCTAGAATGACTTGGCGATATAAATTGTCTAATTTAGATAGAGCCATGTTGGAAAAACTCCTTTGTTTTGTGAATCGCATCAATCAAACGATCCGCGTCTTTTTTAGTATTGTAAAAATAAAAACTTGCCCGGGCCGTTGCTGGCACATTTAAATACTTCAATAATGGCTGGGCACAGTGATGTCCGGCTCTCACTGCGACACCCTCCATGTCTAAGGCCGTCGCCACATCATGAGGATGGAGCCCTTCAATATTAAAAGCGATGACACCGGTATGATCTTTTGGATCTTGCGGACCATAAACCGTTACCCCTTCAATCGCTTTTAATTTTGGCATCACATAATCAACCAAACTTTGTTCATACGCATGAATTTCATCCATGCCAATTTCAGTTAAGTAATCTACTGCAGCACCCAAACCAATTCCACCGGCAATATTTGGTGTGCCGGCTTCAAATTTCCACGGTAATTCTTTCCAAGTGCTGTCATAGAGGTTAACAAAGTCAATCATCTCGCCACCAAATTCCACGGGCTCCATTTGTTCCAACCATTGACGTTTGCCATATAACACGCCGATTCCAGTCGGTCCACACATTTTATGCCCACTAAAAGCATAAAAATCAGCGTCTAATTGTTGGACATCTACTTTCATGTGAGGCGCAGCTTGTGCACCATCGACCACCATGACTGCATCATTTTCATGGGCTAAAGCAATTAATTCTTTAATAGGATTAATACCGCCTAAAACATTTGATACATGGGCAATGGAAACAATTTTGGTTTTTTCTCCAATCTTACGCTTGGCATCGGCTAAGTCCAGATAACCTTCTGGCGTAATGTCAATGTAAATCAATTTGGCCCCTTTTTGTTTGGCTAATTGTTGCCAAGGAATGATATTGGAATGATGTTCCATATAAGAAATCACAATTTCATCGCCAGCTTCAACAAATTTATCTCCAAAACTGCTGGCTACCCAGTTTAAACCAGTCGTAGTTCCACGGGTGAACAATACTTCTGCTGTTTCTTTGGCATTGATAAAGGCGCGAACTTTTTCGCGGGCACTTTCATAAGATTGCGTTGCCCGTTCTGCTAAAGTATGAACACCGCGATGAACATTGGCATTATCTTGATGATAATAAGCTGCTACTTTAGCTAAAACTGCTTCTGGTTTTTGCGTAGTCGCAGCATTATCTAAATAAACCAACGGTTCATCATTAACCAATTGATGCAATATTGGAAAATCTTGTCGTAGTTTTAGCGCATCAATCATTGATTCAACTTCCCTTCAATCACGTCAATAAATTCTTTTTGGGCCTCTTTAACGGGAATCGCTGTAATCACTGATCCTAAGAAACCTCGAATGACTAACCGTTCTGCTTCTGTTTTTGGCAAGCCACGACTCATTAAATAATACATTTCTTCTGGATCTACCCGACCAACACTGGCAGCATGTCCAGCAGTTACTTCATTTTCATCAATTAAAAGAATCGGGTTAGCATCCCCGCGAGCTTTATCAGAAAGCATTAGAACACGACTTTCTTGTTGGGCATCTGCACCTTTTGCCCCTTTTAAAATATGGCCAATACCGTTAAAGGTTAGAGTTCCTTTTTCACGAATGACACCGTGTTGCAAAATATGACCGATAGAATGAGGCGCTTTATTAGTAACCCGGGTATCAATTCCTTGAATCTGTTTACCAGCGGAAATGGCTACGACTTTAATTTCAGAATGCGCACCATCGCCGACTAAATCCGTATCAAAATCTGCTACTACATCACCGTCGTTCATAACGCCAATGGCCCAATCCACCATTGCATCTCGCATCACATGCCCGCGACGATTCAAATAAGTGGTTAAATCTACGCCTAAACGGTCAATCGCAGAATATTTCACTTTGGCACCAGCTTTAGCAATTACTTCCACCACGATATTGGCAGCTTGTTTTTTAGCAACTTCGTCAGCTGAACTAAAGCGTTCTAAGTAAGTAAACTCACTATGCTCTTCAGCAACAATTAAAATGTGTTTGAAGAAGTGTTCTGTGCCGGTTTGATTTAAAATTGCTTCAATTGGTTCTTTTATGACAACATTTTTAGGAACATATAAAAACAATCCACTATTCATAAAAGCGGCATGCGCTGCAGTTAATTTGTCTTCAAAAGGTGTTACAGCTTTGGTCATATAATATTCTTTGACTAATTCAGGATAATCTTGCATGGCGGTAAAAATATCAGTAAAAATAACCCCTTGTGCCACTAAATTTTGCGGCAATTGTTCAAAAACAGTTGTATCGTCTGTTTGCACCAACATGGGATTATCTGCCATCACATCAAAAGCTGCGACCCCTGCTTCTTTTGGTTCCACAGTTAAATGTTCACTTGTCACATTTAATAGTGGCCAACGATGGAAACGTACGCGATCAATTTTGGGCAAAGCCAATTCATCCACTTTTTCTAAAGCCGCCAAACGTAATTCCAACATCCAAGTTGGTTCTTCTTTATAAGCAGAAAAGGTGGTCACATCAGCCAGTAACTTTTTCAATTCTGTCATTAATTTGACCTCCTCTTAAACTTCTTCCTTGTAATCGATACCCAATTCTTTACTGATACCGGCATAACCTTCTGCTTCCAAGCGTTTTGCAAGGTCAGCATTGCCTGTTAGCACAACACGTCCATCCATCATGATATGCACCACATCAGGTGTAATATAGTTTAACAATCGTTGGTAATGGGTAATAATTAACGCCCCAAAATCATCATTGCGCATTTCATTTACACCTTTTGCCACTACTTTTAAAGCATCAATATCAAGACCAGAATCAATTTCATCTAAAATGGCGAAGGTTGGTTCCAACATCAATAATTGTAAAATTTCATTGCGCTTTTTCTCGCCACCAGAAAAGCCTTCGTTTAAATAGCGTTCTGCCATTTCTTCTGGCATATTTAATAATTCCATTTTTTTATCTAATTTTTTCAAAAATTCCATGACGGAAATTTTATTGTCTTCTTCGCGTTTTGCATTAATCGCTGCCCGCATAAATTCTGCATTCGTAATCCCAGGAATTTCACTTGGATACTGCATCGCTAAAAACAGACCCGCCCGTGCCCGCTCATCAACTTCCATTTCCAATAAATTTTTCCCATCTAATAAAATCTCACCTTGGGTTACTTCATAATTAGGGTTGCCCATAATTGCTGCCGATAAAGTCGATTTTCCTGTTCCATTTGGCCCCATAATGGCATGAATTTCGCCGGTATTCAGTGTCAAGTTCACGCCTTTTAAAATTTCTTTATCTTCGATTGCTACATGTAAATTTTTAATTTCTAACGTTGCCATCGTCTCGCCTCCATCAATTTTGATTCTCACTCATTTTACGCTAATTGAGAATGATAAGCAAATTCAGATCCCCAAATTTGTTTATTCTTTTACTATTATAAAATTAATTATTTTTAATTTAGAATAATTATAAATTAAGCGCCCAAAAACCTAAAATTTCTCGCCTTGATTCTTAGCTATTTCTCATTTTTTTATTTGCTATCTTCAGTTTAATTACCCTCTCTTTTTTACTTGTAATGGCGAATCCACAACTTTTTATAAGGAGCATTTATTATCTTATAAAAAATATCCATCTCCACAAAAAATCACAGCGTTATTTTATAGTCAAATTAGAGCATAACTTGTTTTTTATTACTAAAAAAAATACCAAAAAAAGAGCAGCCCCCCTTTGGCGACTGCTCTTTTCGCAATTTCATTATTTTGCATCCACGATTTTAACGGAACCTTTCCATTTATCATCAACAAATTTTTTCACTTCATCACTGTGTAACGCTGCAATCAATTTCTTAATAGCCGGTTTATTTTCGTCTCCTTTGCGAACAGCAATAATATTTGCATAAGGAGAATTATCGTCATCGTGCAACAAAGCATCTTTTTCAGGGTTTAGTCCTGCTGTCAAAGCGAAGTTGGCATTAATGGCTACTAAGGCATCTTTTTCATTTTCATAGGTTGGCACTAATAGACCAGGATCAATATCATGTTTGAATTTTAAGTCTTTTTTGTTTTCAACAATATCATCAAAAGTAGCCGTTGTTTTTTCAACGCCATCTTTCAACTTAATTAATCCAGCATTTTCAAAAATAGTCAAAATACGACCCCAGTCGGTATTTGAATTAGAGGTAATCACTGTTGTACCGTCTTTAATATCGTCTACACTTTTAATATCTTTTGAGTAAATACCCATTGGTTCAATATGAATCGCACCAGCGTCCACAAAGTCATAACCATTTTCTTTTACTTGATCTTCAAAATATGGTTTGTGTTGGAAGTAATTGGCATCAATTTCTTTTTCAGCTAATAATTTATTTAACAATGTGTAGTCGGTAAATGATTTGACTTCTAAATCCACACCTTCTTTTTTCAATAGCGGTTTGGCTTCATTTAAAATTTCAGCGTGAGGACTAGTCGTAGCGCCTACCACTAATTTTGTTGTGTCAGCTGAAGAACTAGCGGTGTCATCTTTTGCACTGCTGCCGCACGCAGCTAATGTTACTGTGGCAAGTAATACTGTTGCTAAACCAAATAATTTTTTCATTTTCATTTCTCCTCTATAATTTAATTTTTAAACTCCAACACTTTTAGCGTTTATCTAATTTTTGTGTGAAGTAATCCCCCAGACCTTGTACGATAAAGACGATGAGTAACATAATCACGGTGGCCACCAGCGTGACAGTTTGATTGCCTAATTGGAAGCCTTCTGACCAAGCAAGCGACCCTAGACCTCCGGCACCAATCGCACCGGCCATTGCAGTAAAACCAATCATGGAAACAGAAGTCACGGTAAAACCAGAAACTAAAGCCGGCATACTTTCAGGTACTAAAATTTTGTAAATAATTTGCCCATAGTTTGCTCCCATTGCGTTAGCTGCTTCTAGTACCCCTGGCGAAACTTCACGAAAAGCAATTTCCACTAAGCGGGCGTAAAATGGCACTGCTGACAAAATTAAAGCCGGTAAAGCAGCACTCGCACCAATCATGCTACCGACCAATGTTTTAGTAAAAGGAATAATCAAAACCATTAAAATCATAAACGGTGTTGAACGGAAAATATTACTAATAATGGAGACGACATTGTATAAAATCTGATAACCAGCACTTTTTTTGCGTCCTAAACTATACAGCAACAATCCCAATAAAATTCCTAAAACAAAAACTACAATCATGGAAACAACTGTCATATAAAGGGTATCAAGTGTTGATGTCTGCATCTTTGCCCAATCGACTTTATCAAAATTCAGATACGTTTCTGAAAAGCTTTTATCCACGATGCAACACCTCCACTCCTACTTGTTGTGCTGAAAAGAAAGCCATTGTTTGGTCGATGGCATCTTCTTTACCGGTAATCAGTACTGTTAAAGAGCCAAATGAATCTTCTTTTGATTGGCGAATATTTCCATAAACTACGTTAATGTCGACATCAAATTGGCGAATTGCTTGTGAAATCACCGGTTCATTTGCGTTATCTGCTTTAAAAACAAGTGTAGCTAACACACCATTGGGATTTTCAGCGATAAATTCTTGCAAGACTTCTTTTGGATCTTCACTCGGTTTTAAGTCTTGCTGCACAAACCGCTTGGTAACTGCTTGTTGTGGGTTACGAAAGACCTCAGAAACTTGTCCTTCTTCGACAATTTTGCCTGCTTCCATCACAGCAACTTTATTACAAATTTTGCGGATAACATTCATTTCATGGGTGATTAAGACAATTGTTAAGTTTAATTTTTGGTTGATATCTAATAATAATTCTAACACTTCATCTGTCGTTTGCGGATCTAGGGCACTCGTTGCTTCATCACAAAGTAAGATTTTGGGGTCGTTGGCTAACGCTCTGGCAATGCCTACTCGTTGTTTTTGCCCGCCGGAGAGTTGAGCCGGATAAGCATCCCCCCGACCTTCTAAATTAACCAAAGCCAGCAGCTCTTGAGCCTTTTGTTGCCGCTTTTGCTTTGAAATACCTGCAAGTTCCATGGGCAATTCAATATTTTCTAAAACAGTCCGTGACCACAATAGATTGAAATGCTGGAAAATCATTCCGACATTTTTACGAAAGTCGCGTAATTCCTTATTTTTGAGTATCCCAATATTTTGTCCATCTACAATTACACTACCGCTAGTTGCTAATTCTAATCCGTTTAATAAACGGACTAATGTTGATTTACCTGCGCCGGAGTAGCCGACAATCCCATAAATGTCCCCTTTATCAACTGTCAAAGAAACACCATCCACCGCATGAATTGTCTGTTTTTTGACGTCAAAGCTCTTTTTGACATCTGTCAGTTGGATTAAAGCCATTTTTTCAGCCTCTTTCTTTTCTTTACTTTCACATCATAAAAAAACAGCTTTTCATCCTTGTAATTCTTTCAATTACAAAAGGACGAAAAGCTGTCGCAATTTCGTGTTACCACCTTAATTTGTTACAGTTTCACAACTATAACCTTATCCAGTACTTACCTTATCGGTGCATACTGTCGTGCTATAACGGGCACCCCCGTAATAAGCTTGCTATTGCTCACTTATTCTGCTCAAAGACCATCTTCCATCTTACCTTCATTACCTGTTTACAGCTTTCCCAGGCTCTCTGTGAAATGTTGGCGACATGTACTCTTCTTTTCAAAGCTTTCAAGTTATTGCTGAAATTATAACAAGCTAAAAATCACCTGTCAAATATTTTCAGAAAAATTTTACAGTTCAAAAATTTATAGTTCGTTGAATTCCGTCGCATCGACATCTTTAAATGCCACCAACCACGCATTCATTTCATCTTCATCATTTAAAGCATCGATATTTTCCAATGCTTTTTCATTTACAGAAGAAATCGTTCCCGTTAATGGGGCTGGAAATTCTTGGACTGCTTTTTCTGCTTCTACTTCAACTAGAGGTGTGCCTTGTTTGAACGTTTGACCGGCTTTTGGCAATGAGGCAAAAGTTACTTTACCTAAATCAGATTGCGCAGCTTCCGTTAAACCAACGACATACTCATTTCCATTGTACAATACCCACAAATTATCTTTTGTTTTCAAACATTTTTGTTGCATCTTATTTCGCGACCCCTTCATATTCAGTTTCTTTAAAGCCAATCGACAAAAGTTTGTCGTCACGCACTAAAATTGGACGTTTAATTAACATTCCATCACTTGCCAATAATTCACTAGCTTCTTGAGGTGATAGATTTGGTACTTGATCTTTTAGACCCATTTCACGGTACTTCATTCCGCTTGTATTAAAGAAGCGGCGTACTGGTAAATCACTTTCTTCCATCCATTGCAGCAAAGTAGCAGCGGTTGGTGGATTTTGTACCATATCAAGTGTTTGAACAGCAACTCCTTGCGAATCCAGCCAAGCTTTCGCTTTTTTACAAGTGCTGCATTTTGGATACCAATATAAAGTCAGCATAGACATTGCTCCTTTACTTTTATTTTCCGCATTCACTTTACCACGTTTAAGCTAAAGTAGCATCTTTTTTTGTTTCCGCTTGATAACGCATCGACAAAATCAGGCCAATACCAATCATATTACTCAAAATAGCCGAGCCACCTTGACTGATAAAAGGTAAAGGAATACCGGTTAATGGTAAAAGACCAATATTCGCACCAATATTTTCAAAAACGTGGAATAAAATCATCATAATGATTCCAGTCGCAATATAGGCATAAAATTCATTATTGGTATCAAAGCATACGCGAATCATATGATAAATTAAAATAAAATACAAGAGGATAACAAATGCACTGCCAATAAAGCCAAAATTTTCACTAATAACAGTAAAAATCATATCTGATTCTCTGACTGGCACGTAAACATCACTGACATTAAACCCTTTTCCTGTCATCCCACCAGAACCAATCGCCAGTAAGCCATAAGCTAATTGATAAGAGTTCCCTTGCATATCATGGAAAGGATTTAACCAGGAATCAATCCGGGCAAACTGATACGATTTGAATCCAACGTGGTATAAAAGCTCCCGTCCAACATCTGTTGTCACGAGAAAAATCGTCCCTCCCCCTATGATTGCAAAAATAGCAATCAGAGGAATTAAGATACGCCAGGATATCCCCGACATTAAAAAGACACCGCCAATAATGGCTACAAATACTAACATCGTCCCGAAGTCTTTTTGTAACATTACTAAAATCAAAACCGGTAATGAAACAGCTAAAATTTTTAAAATAAGTAAACCATCTGTTGGCAGATTACGGTTGCGATACTTCACATTGTGTGTCGTTACCACTAATGCCAACATCAAAATTAACGCAACTTTCATCAGCTCAGCTGGTTGAAAGTTCACGGGACCAAAAGTAAACCAGTTTTTCGACCCGGTTACATTTTCTAGATTCCGGTCATAAAATTTCAATAATAAGGTCATAATCACAAGACCAGCACCGTAAACGTAAGGCGTTAATTTCCAAATCCATTTTGATTTCATATGCATAATCACCACGACTGCCACTGTGCCCACGCCGTACCAAACAGCTTGTTTAGCCACGCCGGCTAACACTCTTGGACTGTTGCGATCATGCATTAAGGCGACATACAAAGCTGCCAACCCGATTAAGCACAACAGAAAGACTGGCAAAATCACACCATAATCAATCCGATTGTCATTTCTTGATCGTCTATTTTCCATGATTCCTCTTCTTTCCAAAAGGCTTTAAAAACTTACGTCAGCTTTTTGGTATCCAGACAAAATTTTGAGGCGTTGCTTTCTAATTTTAAATTATTCAAAACTTCAACTGAAAAAAGCACGTTAGTCCATAAAGCGAGACACCACTATCTACACAATAGCCGTGTTTTTCCTACGTTATATGATATAACTCTTGCCAGAGTAAAAAAGTACACTTCCTCATTATAGTTGTTAATGAAAAGAAAGAAAAGAAGGGAATAATACCCTAGGAAAAATTTAAAAAATTGCGGACAACTACCTTAATTTGAAGAAAACCAACTTACAAAAAATAAATTCCAAAAAAATAGGACCTAAGTCGACAGAGACTGTCAACTCAAGTCAAAAGAAAACTATTTTAGCTTTTCTAATTGTTTGTAATTAATAATCACAACACCATTGCTTTGGGTCATAAGTTGTTGATTTTCGCCGGTTTCGTCGATTTCAACCACTGCAGAATTTTTTAGTTGCTTAGTGACGGTACCGGTCTGCGGTTTTCCGTAAATTGTAAATTTCACATGGGTATCGACCTGAAATCCTCTGCCTGCATCTGATGGGATGATTGTTGTTTCAAACTTACCAAAACTTGCCACTATAGAAAACCTCCCTTTAATTAATACTAGTATACCACACTTTGTGAAAATTTTCTAAGTCATTGTTTCATAGAAGTGTTTTGTCTTTACAAATAATTTATTTTTGCTATAATTTCTATCGTACTCGCCAGCTTAGCTCAGTCGGTAGAGCAACGCACTCGTAACGCGTAGGTCACAGGTTCGATTCCTGCAGCTGGCATTGCTAGAAGCCTTGAATATCAAGGCTTCTTTTTTTGTATATTCGATCCAATTACAACTTGCAACAGGATTTGGGGCAGAGATTTATAATTGCTTTTATTTGAAAAGAAACGAATCCTGGTGAGTGAATATATTAACCTGTATTAGAAACAAACCAGCCTCTTCCTCAGATTAGTTTCTTTTACTTATACACAATATCAACAGACTTATCCACAATATATTGTGTCTTATCTGATAAGCCCATCAACATTTTGTGTTTACTTTTTTATTCCCATAAAAAAATACCGATTGGTTTACCAATCGGTATTTTTCAAAAGGATTATTTTGTACCAAACAAACGGTCACCAGCATCCCCTAAACCTGGAACGATATAACCGTGTTTATTTAAATGATCATCTAAAGCTGCTGTAAAGATATCAATATCAGGATGAGCTTCTTGTAACGCCCGTACACCTTCAGGAGCCGCTACTAAACAAACAAATTTAATATTGGAAGCCCCGCGCTTTTTCAATGAATCAATCGCCATAATAGCAGAACCACCAGTAGCTAACATTGGATCCACAACAAAGATTTGACGGTTGTCGATATCTTCTGGCATTTTGAAAAAGTATTCATGAGCTTGTAGGGTTTCTTCATCACGATACAAGCCAACATGTCCTACTTTAGCAGCTGGAATTAATTCCAAGATACCATCTACCATACCTAAACCAGCACGTAAGATTGGTACAATTGCAACTTTTTTACCAGTTAATGTTTTTTGTGTTGATTGTGCAACTGGTGTTTCAATATCAATATCTTCTAATGGCATATCGCGAGATACTTCATAAGCCATCAACATTGCGATTTCATTAACAACCTCGCGAAATACTTTTGTCCCTGTATTTTTATCACGAATAATCGTTAATTTGTGTTGGATCAACGGATGATCAATTACTTGAAATTTGCCCATTGTAAAAGCTCCTTTAGTTTTTATTTTATTTTAAAGCAAATAAGACGGTTTAACAACTCATCACTTCATTTTTTTCTGCCGCGCTAAGTCAATTTTGCGTTGCCAGGAAACTTGATCAAGTTTTTGCCAGAAATTATGACGATAGTAATAAATGAATCCAAAACTTACAATTACTATGGCCGCCGCTACAACACCATTTACCAAAGTGGCATTCACGAGATTTAAAAGTAGTACGTAGCCGCCAATTAATAAGGCCCCTACAATCATACTCCCCCACATCATAAAAATTAGACCTACACGGCCACTTCCCCGTAAGAAAAGTTGACTAAAATTCGTCCAATCCACCAAAAGCAAACGATAATCTCTGACAAAATAAAATTGCGATAACAGTATTGTTCCCAAAATCGCTCCAATTACAAAGGCCAGAATAAATAATAAAGAAGCTTTTAAAACCACGCCTGCCGCTAAAGCTAAAATTAACGTAATGCCGCCTTGAATTAAAAGTCCTGCTTTAAACTTTTCTACCAAGTAGTCTTTGCGGCTAATCGGCAAAGTCTGCATATACGTATAATTTTCGCCATCTAAAGAAATCAGATTCCCCACAAAAGAAGTTTGATTAATCGTCATTAAAGCTAAAACAAGACCACAAAAAAATGCAACACCGGCAAATTTTATTGGTAAATCTTTTAAACTTAAATCGCCATTCATGGCAAAAGTGGCAATAAAGACCACTGGAAAAACCAGAGATGATGAAAGGACTTGCGTAATTAAAGAAGGATTTTTTACTAGTTCAAAATTATAACGCCGTAAAACTTGTTGTAAGTTTTGGTTTTTCTTGTGAACTCGCCGTACGACTTGCTCGGTACTGGAAATATTTGTGACTTGTTCATAAAGTTGCGGTAAAATTTGCCACTTTACTAAGAAAGCCAAAATTAGTAACAAAGCGATAATTCCCACTAGGCTCAACAACCCCGTACTCGAAAAAGGGGCGTGAGTAATATGAAACAACGGTAACATTGGTAAAATAATGTTGCGGTCAGTTACATAACTGTCTGCAGTATCCTGATTCATAAACATGATTCCAATGATAACCAAGCCCATGGTCACCCACAAAAGCAATGTGGTCATCAACTTCTTATGTTTTTGAAAAACTTTTGTGCGTGTCAAACCAAAAACAATTAGACTGCACACTGCAAACAAGATTAAGAGTACAACGATAAACAATGCAACACTGATAAAAAGCGCCAAAATAATATTTAACCCACTTTTTAAGCTCGTTAGAAAAAACAATACCAGCAGTGGAATAATAAAAGGCACTACTGATAAAGCAACGACAATATTTTTGGCAATAAAAATTTGACTTTGCTTAAATGGTAATGGCAAATAACTTCCTAAATCTTTACTTTCAAAGAAAATATTATAGATAACACTTACACCTTGGGATAAACCCAATAGAGAAAATAACGTGGCAAAATACGTAAATGTTCCGGGCATTTTAGCAAAATTGGTCATAAAAAGCATAGAGCCATAAACTGCCAAAAAAACTAACCCAGATAACAAATATTGATTAATAATTGCCTGAGATAAATTTTTGCGTCCTTTTTTACGCAAGCGATCCGTTACTTGTGGATTGGAATAACGTAAACTGACGGCAATTAAAGCTTTTAATTGCTTACTCATCGCTCTCACCTGCTAGTTCTTTGACAATTTCTTCGCTATTTTTTCTGCCAGCCATTTTTAAATAAATTGCCTCTAAAGATTCTTCTGGATTTTCTGCTAACAAGTCTGTTACGGAACCGTTGTAAATCAGCTCTCCTTGTTTTAAGATTGCCAATTCATCACATAATTGTTGGGCTGTATCTAAAACATGAGTTGAAAAAATAACTGTCTTTCCTTTGGCCGCATGCTGTTTCATTAATTCTTTCAAATCAAAGGATGCTTGAGGATCCAAGCCTTGCATCGGTTCATCTAAAATCCAAATATCTGGATCTGGCAATAGCGCCCCAATAATAATGGTTTTTTGCCGCATCCCATGAGAAAAACTCGCCAATGTTTCATTCACATGATTTTCCATACTGAATAATTCTACTAATTCTTTTAGCCGACTTTCTTTATTTTCTAACTCATACGCTGCGGCAATCAAATCCCAATATTCCCCTGCTGATAACTGTAAAAAAATATCCGGCGTATCCGGAACATAGCCTATTCTTTTTTTGATTTCCATACGATTAGTCGATAATTCTTGACCGTCAAATAAAATTCGTCCCCGTGTCGGTTCAATGATACTGACTAAACTTTTAATGGTAGTTGATTTTCCGGCACCATTATGACCCAAAAAGCCAAAAATTTCGCCTTCTTTAATATTTAAGCTCAAATTCTGTAATGCTGTTTTTGTCCCATAATCTTTTCCCAACTGTTGTAACGCAATCATTTGATTCACTCCTTATGAAAACTGCTGATCATTACTTTTTTTAAACATTTTTTGCTTAATCCTTATTAATTAGTATCATACTACAATCTAACGCAGATAAAAATCAGCATTTGTTTATTAGTAGCATAAAAGATGATATTCCGCTTTTGCTAAAAGTAAGAAAAACTGTTGATTTCATATTGTTAATCAGCTTTATATCTTATATTTGTCACGATTAAATGCAAAATTTACCACTTTCATCTTAATTTACCAATAAAAAAGTGGCCACCACAAAGGGTCACCACTTGGTTAAAAAGCTATTTTTCTAAATCTTGGTAAATGGGAAAACGATCAGTCAAACGTTTTACGCTTGCTTTAATTTTCGCCAATTCAGCTTCATTATCGCGATTTTTCAAAGCACTAACCACTAATTGGGCAACTTGAGTACTTTCTTCTTCTTTAAAACCACGACTTGTTAAAGCAGGAGTTCCTACGCGAATTCCACTAGTTTCCATTGGACTTAATGATTCAAAAGGAATCGAATTTTTATTCAACGTAATATTGACAGACTCTAAAATATTTTCTGCGATTTTACCAGTAATATCCAAGCCTCTAACATCTACTAATAATAAATGATTGTCAGTCGCTCCTGAAACAAGACGCGTTTCCGGCGTTTGATTAAAGACTTTCGCCATCGCTTGGGCGTTGTTGATAACTTGTTGACTATAATCTTTAAAACTTGGATCTAACGCTTCTTTAAATGCAACAGCTTTTGCTGCAATCACGTGTTCTAACGGCCCACCTTGAATACCAGGGAAAACAGCACTGTTAATTTTTTTGGCTAAATCAGCATCGTTGGTTAAAATCATACCCCCACGTGGTCCACGTAAAGTTTTATGCGTCGTGGTCGTCGTAATATCGGCATAAGGAATTGGCGATGGATGTAAACCAGCAGCAACAAGACCGGCAATATGTGCCATATCAACCATTAATTTGGCTCCGATTTCATCGGCAATTTCTCTAAATTTGGCAAAGTCAATTGTGCGTGAATAAGCACTTGCACCAGCAACAATCAATTTAGGTTGATGTTTGCGGGCTAAGATTCGCACGACATTATAATCAATCACTTCTGTAGTCGGATCCACACCGTAACTGACAAAATGATAAGTTTTACCACTAAAGTTTACTTTAGAACCATGGGTTAAATGTCCCCCAGCTGAAAGGTCCATTCCCAAAATTGTATCGCCCGGTTGAACCAAAGCCAAGTATGCAGCCGTATTGGCTTGTGAACCAGAATGGGGCTGGACATTCGCAAATTGGGCACCAAACAATTCTTTAGCCCGATCAATCGCCAAGTTTTCTGCAATATCAACAAATTCACAGCCGCCGTAATAACGACGCCCAGGATAACCTTCTGCGTATTTATTGGTCAATACACTGCCTTGAGCTGCCAAAACGCCAGGTGAAACAATATTTTCTGAAGCAATTAATTCCAAGTTATTTTGTTGACGATTAAACTCATTGTCCACAGCTTCCCATAATTCTGGGTCAAATTCACGATAATCCATTTTAGCCACTCCTTTAATTAACACTCTTTTTCCTCGAACTTTTAGCCTAAGTATCAAAGCCACTTAGTATTGAAATTGTATCACAAAAATAAGGCGCAAAAGAAATCTTTCGCCCCTTATTTATTTGCGTTAATCTTCTGCAGTAAAATATTGTTGATTGGCAGATTTTTTCAAGCGATTCATGTAGGCGGCCCCAATTCCGTTTTCTGGATAAACTTCTGCTAAAATTACATCCAAATCTAATGCCGCATCATCTAGCGCTCGTAAGCCCGCAAACAAACCTTTTGCAGCAGCTGTTGCTGTATCTTTACTGTACATAAAGACACAGGCTGTATCATAGCGCATCTCTTCTGAAACTTTTGGGCCTGCCAAAACTCCCGCACGCAAATGATTGTCTTTTACCCACTCTTTGGCTTTTTGCCAATCCCCATCTTTTACTAATAAAACTTTTGTATCAGGTGCGTAATGTTTGTATTTCATCCCGGGTGCTTTGGGAGCTTCGGATTCACTAACTAAATGTTTATCCAGCAAAACAGGTATTCCTAAAGTTTTGCTTAATTCTTCTTGCGTAATAGCTCCAGGTCGTAAAATCACAGGGTCCTTGGTTGCATCACTTAAATCCAACACAGTTGACTCCAAGCCAATTTGGGCAGCACCATCATCGACAATTCCGGCAATTTTTCCCTTTAAATCATGATAAACATGCTCACTTGTAGTGGGGCTTGGTTTTCCAGAAGTGTTAGCGCTGGGTCCTACTAGTGGTACTTTGGCCAAAGCAATTAAATCACGTGTTTTTTTATTAGCAGGCATCCGAAAAGCAGCTGTGGATAAACCACCTGTAACGACAGGCGGTAAACTAGCTTTTTTAATGGTAAAAATCAAAGTTAATGGTCCTGGCCAATAAGTTTCAACGATTTTTTCAGTTAAGGGATGAAAGTTATCCACATAATCTTTTACCATCTCAAAGTTTGCTACCGTGACAATTAACGGATTGTCACTGGGGCGTCCTTTGACGGCAAAGACTTGCTTGACAGCTTCTGGTAAAAGTGCATTCGCACCTAATCCATAGACGGTTTCTGTGGGAAAAGCAATCAGCTCTCCTTCTTTTAATTTTTGTGCCGCTTCTTGTAGTTGGTCGGTTTGGTATACCTTCGTTTCCAATTCTTATCCACATCCTTTTTTAACAAAATAAGCGAGTTTTCAACAATTCTATTAAAGTTATCCACTTTTTGTGGATAACAGATTTGTCAAGTGTGCAAAAGTTTGTTAATAACTTTTTTATTTGTGAAACAGTTCTCCCTGCTATGTTTTTTAATCGTGAAACAATTTTAAAAAATTTTTTTCCACAAGTTTGCGTAATAATTAATACACATAGACCATTCGTTCATTACCACTTAAATCTTTTTTTACTTCAACTTTTTTTTGAGGAAAAGCTTGTTGAAAAATTTCAGCGACAGCTTTTCCTTGCATAAAACCAATTTCAAGAAAAATTTGACCCTCTTTAGCTAAAACTTTTTGCGCTTGCCTTGCCAATTTACGATAAATTGCTAAGCCGTTTTCAGCGGCAAATAATGCAATCTTAGGTTCAAATTCCCGCACGCTCTCATCCATCAACGCCCATTCATTGGCACTGATGTAAGGCGGGTTGCTGACAATCACATCATACTCTTCTTTAGCCCAAGATAAAGTATCCCCTAATACAAAATGCAATTTCGCACCTAAAGTGGACGCGTTTTCTTGTGCAACGGTTAATGTTTCTGGCACAATATCAACAGCAGTCACGTGCCAAAGTGGCCGCGCTAACTTTAAAGAGATTGCAATTGCACCTGTCCCTGTCCCCACATCCACCACTTTTTTACTTGGAGTCGCTGCATTTTTCTTTAAGACCCAATCAACCAATTCTTCTGTTTCAGGTCGCGGAATTAAAGTCGCTTCATTTACTTTCAATTGATGTCCATAAAAATACTCATAGCCTAAAAGATATTGCGGTGGCACATTTTGCAAAAGCTGTTTTAAATCAGCTTCAATTTGTGCTTGCTCTGCAGGAGAAATCGGCTGATTCATATTTAATAACCAGTTTGTTTTATTCCAACCTTTGCGCGCTAAAAAGACAAATTCAATGCTATGCCCTTCTTTGCCTGCAGCTTCTAAAAAAGAAGAAGCTCTTAACAGAGCTTCTCGATAGGTCTTAACCATTTTGCATCTCTTCTAATTTCGATGTTTGATCGTACATGATTAAGGCATCGATAATTTCGTCTAATTTTCCGGCTAAAATTTGATCTAGTTTTTGGATTGTCAAACCGATACGGTGATCAGTCACCCGATTTTGCGGGAAATTATAGGTGCGAATTCGCTCAGAACGATCTCCTGTTCCGACTGCAGACTTACGCGTTGCATCGTATTCATTTTGGGCGGCGTGAGAAATTTGGTCGTAAACACGCGCGCGTAAAATTTTCATCGCTTTTTCTCGGTTTTTTATTTGTGAACGCTCATCTTGCATGGCTACTACAACGCCAGTTGGAATGTGAGTCAACCGCACAGCTGAGGCTGTCTTATTGACGTGCTGTCCACCAGCACCAGAGGCATGATAGATGTCTGTACGAATATCTTTGTCTGCAATATCAATTTCAACTTCTTCTGCTTCTGGCATTACGACAACCGTGGCAGTCGAGGTGTGAATCCGGCCTTGTGATTCTGTTGAAGGTACCCGTTGGACACGGTGGGCACCACTTTCGTATTTTAGTTTTGAGTAGACATTATCACCGGTAATCATCATGATTACTTCCTTATAACCGCCGATACCCGTGATATTGGCATCCATCACTTCTACTTTCCAACCTTGCGCTTCAGCGTATTTTTGATACATGTTAAATAAGTCACCAGCAAAAAGTGCCGCTTCATCGCCACCGGCAGCACCGCGAATTTCCATAATGATATTTTTATCATCATTTGGATCTTTTGGTAATAATAAAATTTTAATGCGCTCTTCTAAAACTTCTTTTTCTTTTTTCAAATCACTTAATTCTTCTTTGGCCATTTCCGCCATTTCGTCATCTAAGTTTTCACCTAATAATTCTTCGGCATCTTTAATACCATCGACAACTTGCTTGTAACGACGATAAACTTCAACAGTTTCTCTGGTGTTAGCTTCTTCTTTTGAAAGCTCCATAAAGCGTTGTGTATCAGTGATTACATCTGGATCACTTAACAGCTCGCCTAATTCTTCGTAACGATCTTCAATTGCTTGCAGCTGATCATACATAATTTATTTTTGCTCCTTTATTATGAGATAGATAATTAGCGGTCAACTCAACCTGCTAAATATAATTTTTTTCTTATATTTCTGGATGAAAATAATGGTTGCGACAAACTGGATAGTAGGCTTCGTTGCCACCAATTTGGACTTGATCCCCTTCATAGACGGGTTTACCGTCGATATAGTGAAGATTCATAATTGCTTTTTTGTGACAAAACCAGCAAATAGTTTTCATTTCTTCGATTTTATCTGCATAAAGTAATAGATATTTTGAACCTTCAAACAACTCATTACGAAAATCATTTTTTAAACCAAACGCCATCACGGGAATATTCAATTCGTCTACAATTCTAGTAAAATCTAAAACATGTTGTTTTTGCAAAAATTGTGCCTCATCAATCAAAACACAATATGGCTTAAACTGTAAATTACTGATGGTTTCAAAAATATTGGTTTCCGCAAAAATTGGCAATGCTTCTCTTTCTAAGCCAATGCGACTGGAAACTTTCCCAACACCAGAACGTGTATCCAAACCACTAGTCATAATGACAACTGGTTTGTCTTGCTCTTCATAGTTGTGGGCAACTTTTAAGATTTCAATTGTTTTACCACTATTCATTGCGCCATATTTAAAAAATAATTGTGCCATTCACCAATTCCTCCGCTTCACTCTTTGATATTATAGCGGAAATAGTCAGCTTTTTACAGTAGGAATTTCTTTGGTGAAGGAGGGACAGTTTCTTAAAAACTTATTCCCCCTTGGAAAAAACAAAAAGCTGCCGTCAAATTTTTGACGGCAGCTTTTCAGGGAGTAAGAAAATGAAAAGAAAAGTTTGTTGGTATGTGTATATAGTAGTCAGAAAATGTGAACATTTTATGACAAGAGTTTGGCAAAACAGTACTTTTTTTCTAATGCTCAGCTTTAATTTTAAAAATTTTTCACCTTTTAATTTCCAAAGACAGTGGATTAAGGCATATGAATTTACCGCATTTTCTCTAGTTGTCTGCTATACTTAAAGAAAATGAATGCGACTTTAAAGGAGTTTTTTATGCATATTATGCGAGTGCTACGGCAAAAATCGCGTCGTGCACGTTTTTTTATTGCCAGTAATGTTTCTTCTATCCAAGTGATTGTAAGTTACTATTTAATTATGACGGTAATCTCATTACTGCTTTTTTATTTGCCTTTTTTCCGACAACCCAATGTTCATGTTCCTTTTTTAGACATGGTATTTATGGCAATTAGTACCGTGAGTGTGACCGGCTTAACGACCTTCAATATCAATCATGTATTCAATGATAATGGCGTTATCTTGTTGGAAGTTTTATTTCAAATCGGTGGTTTAGGCATTATGATGATTTCCACCTTCTTTTTTATTATTTCCCGCCGCAAGATTTCTTTAAAACAACGGCAATTGATTATGACAGATATGAATCAACCGCGTTTAAGTGGGATTGTACGCTTGATCCGGATTACTTTCACGATGATTTTAGTCTTTCAAGTGAGTTTTGGCCTATTATTTGCTGGCTACTTTTTGTGGCAAGGTTATTATCACAAACTTGGTGATGCGCTGTTTTACGGTTTTTATCAAGCAATTTCTGCTGTCACCAATTCTGGCTTTGATGTAACGGGAGACTCCATCATGCCTTTTGCCCATGATTATCCTTTCTTATTAGTCATTATGTTTTTGATTTTTATTGGTGGGATTGGTTTTCCTGTTTTAATGGATTTTTACGAATGGGTGTTATACCGGCGCAAGAAAATTCAAAGACGGCTTCCTTTTCGTTTTTCACTGTTTACTAAGATTGCTGTCTTAGCCTTTGTCATTTTATTTATTGGTGGCACACTTTTAATTTATTTATTGGAAAGAGATCACCTCTTTGCCGCCATTGATCCTTTTGGTCGCTGGGTGAACAGTATGTTTTATTCCATGACGACCCGTAACGCTGGTTTGCAAATTCATGACCTGGGAGAATTTCAAGTTACCACCTTGATTATTTTTTCCTTATTAATGTTTATCGGTTGCAGCCCTAGTTCTGTCGGCGGTGGTGTACGAACGACAACCATTGCAATCATCGGCCTGTACATGACCTCATTTCTAAAAAGTGAAGATAATATTAACATTTTTGGCCGTCGTATTAGTGATGCGGATGTGAGAAAGTCAGTTGTGGTTTTTATGTTGTCACTGGCCATGTGCTTTTTTAGTGTTTTATTACTAAGTGCCACTGAAGAACAATCTTTAATTGCCATTATTGTCGAAGTCACTTCCGCTTTTGGAACTACCGGGCTATCTCTTGGTATTACCGCTGATTTATCCGTTGTCGGAAAAATCGTTATCGCTTTATTAATGTTTATCGGACGTATCGGCATGTTATATACGCTGTTATTGTTCATTCCAAAAGAAACCCGCGATCAGGGGTATGAATACCCGACAGAACAAATTATTATTGGCTAATTTAAACGCAGCTGCAGGAAAATTCCTGCAGCTTTTTTTACACTTAAATTATCGGTTACAAGCAAAATTTAAGAAAAAGCAAAGGTGTTACCGTAATGTATTCAGACTATGGTATGATAAGTTGAATTTATGAAACAATTTAACGTTAGTTTAACCAAAAGGAGTAACAGAATTTATGAGCTTACGTAGTCACCTGGCGATTTTTGCCGGTAAAAGTGCCCAATGGATTTTAAAAACATTTTTTAAAGGCGGTTCTAGTTATCCCGGCCAACTTGCTTTAAAAATTGATCCCAATGTTTTGGATCACTATTCTGACCTTTATGAGGTAGTTGTCGTGACCGGTACCAACGGAAAAACGCTTACTACTGCTTTAACGGTCAATATTTTGCAACAGCAATTTGATGAAGTGTTGACCAATCCGACTGGTGCCAATATGGTTCAAGGTATTGTTTCGACCTTTTTATCCGCAAAACCAAAGAAAAATCAAAAAAACTTTGCGGTCTTAGAAATTGACGAAGCCAGCCTAAGCAAAGTAACCGAATATATTAAGCCGGAATTATTTGTTTTTACCAATATTTTTCGTGATCAAATGGATCGTTACGGCGAAATTTATACAACTTATCGTTTAATTGTAGAAGGCGCTGCACAATCCCCCAATGCCCCAATTTTATGTAATGGCGACTCACCTATTTTCAATTCCGTGGATACGGTGAATCCGCGAAAATATTATGGTTTTGATCACTTGCCTGACAAAGAACAAATGGCCCACTATAATACCGATGGCGTTTTATGTCCGCAATGCCATCATATTTTGCACTACAAAATGATTACTTATGCCAATCTTGGGAAATATTATTGTCCTAACTGCGGATTTCATCGACCTGAATTAGATTATAAACTAACCAAAATGGTATCCATGGACAATACTTCCGCAGATTTTATTATAGACGGTCAAGAATATGGCATTGAAGTAGGCGGCATGTACAATGTCTACAATGCGTTAGCAGCAACTGCTGTGGCGGAGTATTACGATGTACCTGCGGAAAAAATCAAAGCAGGTCTTGGCTATGATGAAAAAGTTTTTGGTCGACAAGAAATTATCGACATTGATGGCAAAAAATGCACCTTAGTCTTAGTCAAAAATCCAGTGGGGTTAAATCAAGTTATCGACATGATCGGCCTCTCCCCTTATCCTTTTTCACTAGTGGCGTTATTAAATGCCAACTACGCTGATGGAATTGATGTCAGCTGGATTTGGGATGGTAATCATGAAGCTTTTGCTCAAATGAACATTCCCGCAGTGATTGCTGGTGGTGAACGTCACAAAGATATGGCTTTACGCTTAAAAGTAGCGGGCATTACTGACGATAAATTAACCGAAACAAAAGATTTAGACGAAGTTATTGAAGATATTAAGAAATTACCAACTGAAAATGTTTATATTTTGGCAACTTATACTGCCGTGTTACAATTACGAAAAAAATTGGCGGAAAAAGGTTACATTAAAGGAGGAATGGATCGTGGCTGATTATGAACTAACATTAGCCCATCTATACGGCAACCTGTTAAACACTTATGGGGATAACGGTAACTTATTGGTTTTACAATATTTGGCAAAAAAAATGGGGATTCAATTAGATACAGAAATTGTTAGTATCCATGAAAAATTTGACGCAACCAAGTATGACTTAGTATTTTTTGGCGGCGGTCAAGATTTTGAACAATTAATTGTTTCAGAAGATATTCAGCAGAAAAAAGCCGACTTAACCGATTATATTGAAAACGATGGAATCATGTTAGCTATTTGTGGTGGTTACCAATTATTAGGCCATTATTATATGGGAGCCAATGGCGAAAAAATCAATGGGATTGGCGCATTGGACCATTATACTTTGAATCAAGATAACAACCGCTTTATTGGCGATATCGTCATTCACAATGAAGAATTTGACGAAACTTATTACGGCTTTGAAAATCACAACGGTCGCACTTTCCTAGGCGAAGGGGAACGTCCCTTGGGTAAAATTGTCGAAGGTAAAGGCAACAACGGGGAAGATCAAACTGAAGGTGTCATTTACCGCAATGTTTATGGTTCTTATTTCCACGGGCCAATTCTAGCTCGCAATGAAAAATTAGCTTACCGCTTATTAAAAACTGCTCTGGAAAAAAAATATGGGGCAATAGATGTACCAACTTTAGCTGAAATTGCTTAAAACAGGAAAAGCGGAACAAACGTGCTCAACTCTCAATTAATAAGCTGGATTGAGAAAATCTAAAGGCAGCGGCTAGCTCTTTGGAAAAATCTCAGAAATTTGATTTCTGATGCTCTTTATCACATCAAAAAGCACCTTATAAAGTCTTGTCATTGACTGACTTTATAAGGTGCTTTTTAATTTCATTAACACAACCGCATATCTACTTTTTGTAAAAAGCGTCCACTCGTCACTACTTCTGCGTTAATTTCTGCAAATTGTCCCTCGTTTAATTCATAAAGACTAAATCCTGCATGCTGAATAAAACGCACAATTCCGGCCCCTTCATCTTGCCCTAAAAAGGAAAGACCATCAGCAGTATAATAAGGAATTTCACTTACTGTCCTTTGATAATGACTATGGGTGTGGCCATTTATAACTGCTAAAACATCATAACGTTTTAAAATCTGCCATACTTGCTGAGACTGGGGTAATGGGGGCGTCGCATATTGCTTTTCAAGTAAATGATGATGAGTCATAAATAAAACCGGTTTATCGTGATGGGTAGAAAGAATTTCTTCCAGCCAATTTAATTGTCCCCGATCAATATGTCCGTCAGCTTTACCATACACCGAACTATCAAAGGACAACAAATAGAAATCTTTAAATGCGTAGACAAAATTATAGTAATGGGATGTTGGAACATTTTTCAACCATCCCTGGTAAAAATTTTCTTTAATATCGTGATTTCCTAATGTCACAAAGACAGGCGTGTTGGGAAATGATTTGTCAAAATATTTTTTTAAAAAAGCATAATCTGTCACTTCACCATCCTCGGTCAAATCCCCCGTAATTAGAACCAAATCAATTGTTGCTTGTTCTTTCGCTTTTTTTATCGCAACATCGATATAATGGAAAGGATTTTCCATTTTCGTCAGCATCTCTTGGTACCCATTTTCTGCGGGTAGATATTCTTGACGATAATGCAGATCAGATAATTGTAAAATTTTCATTAGCGTAACTTCCTACGAATCCAGCCAGTAAACAAATCTAAGGAAAAGACAGTTACCACGACTCCTAATAAAATGATGCTCACGCGATCCCAACTTCGAGTTTGGATGGCAAATATCAGCGGTGCCCCGATTCCGCCAGCACCAACTAAGCCCAATGTTGCAGCACTACGAACCGCAATTTCAAAATGATTTAATGCTAACGAGCTATAAATTGGCAGTAAGTAAGGAATTCTTACTGAAAAAACAATCTGCCAAAAATTGGCACCAATCGCTGTTGCATCCTCTACCAAGGCTTCATTCATCCCTTCTGCTTCTTCAGTAAATAATTTACCTAGCATCCCAATTTGATGTACTCCAATCGCCATCACCCCAGCAAAAGGTCCTGGTCCGACAACTTTGACAAAAATAATCGCATATACCAGTTCAGGAAATGCTCGTAAAATGTTACAAATAAATTTGCCAATTTTGGCTACCCACGGATAACTTTGCCATAAGTTGCTGGCACTAATTAAAGTTAGCGGCAATGCTAAAATAGTTGCGATAAAAGTTCCTAAAAAAGCAATACCAATCGTCAGTAGCAAAAGACTGATTAAATCTTCGCCGCTGCCGTCATAGAAATAGCGCCAATCTGGATGGGCTAATCCTTGTAAAACTTCTTTACCCATCGCAAGAGAAAAAGTTTTTAAACTACTATAGTCAATTCCTATTGCAGAATAAATTACCAAAATTAAAAGTAACAGGAGGAAAAAATATGTTTTTTTACTAATTTGGTTGATTATCATCCCAATCTCCTCCTAACTGCTTCACTTAAACCGTCCACAATCGCTACTACCACAAATATCGTCAAAATAATAATCGCTACCCGATCGTAACGCATTAAAGCCAAGGAAGAGTTCAAGATTACACCAATTCCGCCAGCTCCAACATAACCTAAAACCGTTGAAGCCCGCACGTTCACTTCAAAGGCATAAAAAGTGTAGCTAATAATCTGATTAATGACTTGCGGTGCAACAGACCAAATAGCAATTTGCATTTTATTGGCTCCCACAGCTTCATTGGCTTCGATTGGGCCAAAGTCAATGGTTTCAATGGCTTGAAAAACCAACTGAGAAACCATGCCAAATGTAAAAACGGCAATCGTTAGGACACCAGTTGCTTCACCAATACCAAAAATAGCAACAAATAATGCTGCCAACAGCAAATTAGGAATTGTACGGATGACACCTAAGAAAAAGCGGATAATATAGGACAGCATACGCTGTTTTGTTACGACCTGGGTGGCTAAAAAGCTAATTGGAACGGCAAATAACATCCCTAAAAAAGTTCCTATAACAGACATTTGCAATGTTTTGACTAGAGGCATTAAAAGATTTGGCAAGTAGCTAAAATCCGGCTTTAAAAAGCGCGCTAAAAAAATTCCCATTTGATTGGAATTTTGAAAAACTGCCTGAAAGTCAGCCCCAGTCAAAACCACGCTACTTTGAAAACAGACCAATAAAACAACGACAACAAAGAGGTGCTTGTACCAATTAAAGTGAACAGTATCTTTAATTTGCATTGGCCGCCACATCCTTTTCATAGGCCTTACCATAAATCTCACTAAGACGCTGCGCCGTTAAGTTTTCCGCTGCGCCATCAAAGACAATTTCGCCACTTTTTAAGGCAATGATCCGAGTAGCATAGGCTTTTGCCAACGGTACAGAATGAATATTAACAATAATCGTTTTGTTTAAGCTCTGATTGATTTGTTTTAAATCTTCCATCACTTTTTCTGCCGTCACTGGATCTAAGGAAGCAACAGGTTCATCGGCTAAAATAATTTCGGCTTGTTGTACTAATGCTCTGGCAATTAAAACCCGCTGCTGTTGCCCACCACTCAATTCGTCACTCCGGGTATGCAATTTATCAGATAAACCCACTTGTGCCAAGGCTGTCGCTGTTTTTTCATAATCTTCTTTGGTAAACAAGCCCAAAATACTTTTCCACGTGGAGTAATAGCCCAGTCGACCAGATAACACATTTTTTTGGACGGTACTGCGTTTGACAAGATTAAAACTTTGGGAAATCAAACCAATATTGCGGCGAATTTGGCGCAATTTTTTCTTGCCCGCTTTTGTAATCGACTCATCATTAATAATAATTTCACCCGCAGTTGTGGCAACCAAGCGATTGATAGAACGTAACAACGTACTTTTTCCTGCTCCACTCAAGCCGATGATTGCAACAAATTCCCCATCTTGAATCGTTAAATTAATATTTTGTAAACCTTTGACGCCATTAGGGTATACTTTGGCGACATTTTTAAATTCAATCATGTATCTCGCTCCTAATTTAGTAGAAATTAATTTCTAACAGCCAAGCAGTTAGAAAAAGCCAGCTCTTAAGAACTGGCGATTTTGTTATTCGGAAGCTTTTTTAGTATATTCGCGAATTGTATCATAAGCACTATCTGCTGCTGCTTGATAACCTTTGTGTCCCCATAAAGCCATTGCTTCTTGACCGGCTTCATCTTTTGGCATCGCTAAGAAAACATCTTTAATTTCTTTTTTTAGTTGGCTAGCCATTTTCGGTTGCACTGCAATTGCATCATTGGGAATATCCCCTTGTGTTAATGATAAAACCCGTAAATCTTTCATGAGATCTTGATCACTAAATTTTGATGCAAAAACATTGCGGGCTCCTTCAAAAACAAAAGCAGCATCCATTTGACCATTTAAAACTGCCGTCATTTCACTCGGAATATCATTGACAGTGGTAAGGGTGGCATCTTTTGTAGGGTCAATACCAGCATCTTTTAATTCTGCTACTGGATAAATGTAGCCACTCGCTGAATTTGGACTTAAAGTCGCAATCTTTTTCCCTTTTAAATCAATTAAATTTTTTAAATTACTATCGGCTTTCACCAAAATTTCACCTTTAAAAGTATTCGTCAATTTATCGGTGGGTAAGCCTGTTTTTCGATCGTATGCACCTAATTGAGAGGTTAATAATGCTTCTGCTGCATCCATGTCTTTTGCCTGTACATATGCTGCTGGAGGCATAATGCCTACATCTACTTGACCAGAAGCCATTGCTTCCACAATAGTAGAGTAATCTGTTGCTAATGTTACACTGACATCTCTATCTAACTTTTCAGATAAATACGCTGCAAATGGTTTTGTTTTAGCTTCCATGGAACCATCATTATTAGTAGGAACAAATTGAACTACCAATTTTTCTTTTGTATTCCCTTGTGCTTTTTGCTCATTACCACATCCTGCAAGACCAACTAAAATTCCTAGCGTTAAAAGACCGGTCGCCAACATTTTGAAACGCATTTTTTCTCCCCCTATTGGAAAATGATTTATATTGCTTCCACATAATAGCAAGAATTATTCGAAACAAAAATGACCTGTGTCACTTTGACGGTAATTTTTTTGTAAATTTTAGGTAAAACCCGAACATTACCGCCATAAAGAAGCAAAAAAGGATGCTTTTTTACTTATTTACCGTTATAATCAAAAATAACAAAACGCACATGTGAGAAAGGACGCTTTTATGAAACAGCTATTGGATAAAAGCCAGTTAAAAGAAGCGATTATTAGCCATAACTTGCAAGATTACTTAGATACCGATTTATTTTCAATTGCGACTTTGCGTACTTTTGAAAAAGATGAGGATTTAATCCAAGCGGGCACACCATCTAAGTACTTGTATTTTCTTGTCGAAGGTTCGGCCATGGTCTATTCTTACGCCTACGATACACAAAATATTTGTATCAATTATTGTTACGAAGCGACCATTATCGGTGAAGCCTCTTCCTTATGGGAAACCACCCCCAGAAGTAGTGTTAAAGCTATGACGCCTTGTACTTGTGTCTGTGTGAATTTATTGCAATACCGGGCACTTTTACAAAATGATTTACGTTTTTTAAAACATACCTGTCAACTTCTTAGCTATCGCTTGAATACCGGCATTAGTCTAGCCAACTCCTTAAGCGAACCGGTGGAAACACGCCTTGCACGTTTTATTTTAGAACACGAAAAAGAAGGCCGTTTTTCTTTTCAGTTGAATAACTGCGCCGCTATTTTAAATGTGAGCTATCGTCATCTTTTACGTACTATGACAAATTTCAAAGAACAAGGTATCTTGCAAAAAGGCCGTGGGGGCTACATTATTTTAAATAAAAAAGAATTGGCAGATTTAACAGCTTAAGTTGATAGCAATACGACAGATGTCTTCTTTTGTCGTATTGCTTTTTCATGGTAAGACTCTTTTTTTGTACCTTCATTCAATAAGGTATAGGCTTTGATTGAGGTGAAAAAAGATGAAAATTTTAATTTTAGGTGCCCATGGAAAAATAGCCCAACTTGTCAGAGAAAAATTATCAGAAACGTCTGATTCTTCTAATTTGATTCGGCTATTTTTACGCGATGCTAACCGAATCCAAAATATCCGCAAAAATGAAGAAGTGATGGAAGGCGATGCCGCTAATTTTGATGATTTAGTCAAAGCTTTAGTAGATGTTGATTTCGTGTACGCAAATTTAGCCGGTAAAAATATTGAAGACCAAGCCAAAAATATTGTCAAAGCAATGGATGCTGCTAACAAGAAGCGTTTAGTCTGGATTTCTACTTTAGGCATTTACGATGAAGTCCCTGGCGAATTTGGCAAATGGAATCATCAAATGTTAGATGGTGGCTATTTGGAAACTTACGCTGCCGCAGCTGAGATCATTGAAAATTCTGATTTGGATTACACTATTATCCGACCTGCTTGGTTAACCAATAAAGACGAAGTTGATTTTGAATTAACCCAAAAAGGAGAACCTTTTAAAGGAACAGAAGTATCACGAAAAAGCATTGCCGCTTTCGTGACTGAAATTATGCAAGAACCAAACAAATATATCAAACAATCCCTTGGTGTAAATAAGCCAAATACTGCTGGCAAAAAACCTGACTGGTATTAATCACCTTAAACAAAAAGCTAGAATAAGGAACTAACATCCCTATTCTAGCTTTTTTTGCGTATAATAAAATTAATAGTAAATTATCAAAAATAAGGCTTACCCAAGCATCCCAATGGGGTAAATCCAAAGGAAGATAGAAAATGAAGGAAACTCTTGCTGATGATTTAAATCTTTTAAGCACTTTTTGCGGTGTACGAGATCTTACTACTTTATCGCAAAGTGCTCTTTATCAAAAATACAATAAAACCAAAGCAGACGCTTTTATTTTATTCGGCGGCAGTATTTTAGCTGGAATCGATGTCATGATAACCGCCATGAAGAACCAGGTGGCCAAACATTACTTAATTGTTGGTGGCCAAGGCCACACCACCGATGCGCTACGTTCAAAAATTAATCATTTTTATCCTCAAATCCAAACAAAAAATGCTAGCGAAGCTAAAATGTTTCAAGATATTCTGCAACTAAAAACAGAACATACCACCGATTATTTAGAAGAAAAATCGACTAATTGCGGTAATAACATTTCCAATCTACTGGAGGTATTGGCAACAAATCACCTGCCAAGCAATACGCTGATTTTATGCCAAGATGCAACGATGCAGCGCCGCATGGGAGCTACATTAACTAAAGTTGCTCCTGAAACCACTGTTATTAATTACGCCAGCTATGAAGTAAATGTCATTACCAAAAACAATCAGCTACAATTTGACCGCAACCTCTTGGGAATGTGGGAGTTGGAGCACTACATTACTTTACTGCTTGGTGAAATAAGTCGGCTGCAAAATACTCCTACCGGCTATGGTCCAGCCGGCAAAAATTTTATCGCTCCTGTATTTATCCCAAAAGATGTACTAGCGGCTTTTTATCGGGTTGCAAAATTATTTCCCAATCAAATACGCACTGCCAATTCGGCCTATGCTTAAAATTTAAGTGAGTAATTTTTTCTCTATTTAAATAAAAAAATGGTTTATCAAAATACTTTTTAATCCTTGGAGGTTGATTATGAAAGGCATGCTTTTTGACTTTAATGGTACGTTGATTAATGATACAAAAAAACACGAAGACGCTTGGCAAACATTTATTACTCAAGTTACCGGCTCCTCTGTTTCTAATGCTGACTTTGCCAGATATTTTCATGGTAAAAATGCGAAACACACTTTAGAACATGTTTTTAACCGCCCCTTAACATCAAAAGAAATTGAGGATTATGCAGAAGAAAAAGAAGCAATCTATCGTAAAATCTGCTTGGCCGATCCCCATTATACTTTGCTAAAAGGTGTGCCAGAATTTTTAACCCGGTTGCAAAAACACCAAATTCCTTTTACCATCGCCACAGCTTCAGGTAAAACAAATTTAGATTTCTATTTTGAAACACTGGGGTTAAAACAATGGTTTGATCTGAATCAGGTTGTCTATGACGATGGCACTATGATTAGCAAGCCCGATCCGGACCCTTATTTAAAAGGGGCTGCGCGCTTAAATCTTCCTGTTGCAGAATGTGTCATTTTTGAAGATGCCCCCGCTGGTCTTGCGAGTGCTTATAATGCTAATCCAGCAAAAATAGTTGCGGTTGCGACATCTGTCAAAAAAGATACTTTAGCTTCATTACCAGGTGTTTCGCTTGTAATTGAAGATTTTACCGATTCAGCCCTAGATGAATTACTCACCCACTTTATTTAAAAAAACAACAGCCATCTTTTTTCTCCCAGATGGCTGTTGCTTTTTTATACTTTTACTGCCATTGTGCCGTAACACTCACGCCAAAATGATCACTCACAATTGGTGTTTTGTCACCATCAAAAATGACTTCATGATCAATTACCTTAAATTCAGGGGTCATAAAAATATAATCAATCCGTTCTCCTGAACTTTGTTCCCACCCAGCGATTTTTGCTAAAGTTGTGTGGTCGCCAACTCGTTTTGTGGCCGCGTAAAAACTATCTTGCAGCTGCCAATCACTTGTTAAGATTAATTCATAACCTGGTGTATGGGCTGGGTTATTAAAATCCCCCATTAAAACAAGAGGATAAGAATTATTTGCAAAAAAAGCTTGCGTCTTTTCCCATTCAAAAGAAAAACCTTCTGTCCACCACGAAAAATGACCACTCACTACTTGAAGAAGCTGCCCTTCTACTTCTGTTAAAGCCGTTAAAATTCTTCTGGTATGATAATCCGCTACATCACTTGTCTTTGAAACCAAACTATCTTTGGCAAAAAAAGGTGTTTTGGCTAAAATCGCGACGCCTTCATAAAAGCGATCATAACCAATATGGTTATAGCACCAACTCCAGTAATAGTCTTTTTCTAGACATTGCAATTGTTCTTGTAGACGCAAAGCAAAATTGTCCTCATGAATGGTCACATCTGTACTACTGGGAATAAACCAATCATCTAAAACAGCTATTTCACTGGTCATCAGCTGATTAACTTCTTGTAAACAAATGACATCGTAATCATTTGTGGCAATATTTTGCACAAGTTGTGTTAATTTTTCTGCTTGATTTTCTTCCAGCCAACTATGACAATTTAAAGTTAAAAATTTCATTTCATTGCTCCCATCTTTGTTCTTTCAAGAATAGCACACTTTTATGCCTAAGAAAAAGGACTGCACCTTTAGACGCAGCGTCTTTTAGCGCAATCCTTTCCTATTTACAGTGCTACTTTGGCTACTTCTGTTTTACCTGTAAGTTCTCCAGTTTTCGTCAATGTCACAGACTTAATTTCATCTGCATTGGTAAAGGCTACAATAATGGTCGTTTGCTTATCAGCTGCTTTAATGGCGGCTAAATCCATTTGAGCAATCACATCGCCAGCTGAAACTTTATCACCATCTTTTACATTGACTGTAAATGGCACACCTTTCAAGTCTACTGTATCAATTCCCATATGCACTAATACTTCTAAGCCATTATCTGTCAGTAAACCTAATGCATGTTTCGTAGGAAAGACACTGGTAACTGTCCCAGAAACAGGCGCATAGACAATCCCATTTTTAGGCTCTACACCAAAACCGTCTCCCATCATTTTTTGAGAGAAAACAGGATCATTCACTGCTGAAATCGCCTTAACTTCACCATCTGCTACGTTAACAATTGTTTCTGTTACCCCTTTATATTCTTGGGGTTCTTTTTCTTCACTAATTTGAGCAATCACTTCTGTTTGTGGAATTTCCATTCCGGAATCAATGGCATCTTGAATATCTGATTTTAAAATATCCGCTTTTGGTCCATATACAGCTTGAACCCCTTTGTCTTTCACCAATAATCCCATCGCTCCGGCATTTTTCCAATCTGGCTCGCCACCAACTTTGGCAGGATCTTTGACGGAAACGCGCAAACGCGTCATACATGCATCAACATCCATAATGTTTTCTTTTCCACCTAAAAGATTGATAACTTTCACAATTTGGGAGTTTGGATCCAATTTACCATCTGCTGTGACAGTAGTGGTATCGACATCTTTATTATCATTTTCATAATTGCCGTTACGTCCTGGCGTAGCAAAATTGAATTTTTTAATTAAGAAATTAGCGATAAAAAACATCACGACGCCAAAGACTATCGTTACCCAAATGAAATTAAACAAATCTCCCCCTAAACCAGCTTTAATAGCCATTGGGGTTCTGGTTAACAATTCAATATTCCCAAACGAATGGACTCGCAAATGAACGATATCGGCCATCGCAAAAGCTGCCCCTTGCACAACTGCATAAACCACATACAATGGAACCGCAGCAAACATAAACATAAATTCTAGTGGTTCTGTTACCCCAGTTAAAAAGACAGCCAATGCAGCAGAAAGATACATGGATTTATAAGCATTGCGTTTGTCTTTATCCACATTGCGATACATAGCCAATGTTAGACCCATCAAAATACCAGAAGCACCAATCATTTGTCCAACTTTAAAACGTGCTGGTGTAAAATGATTTAATACATATTCATATTGAGACATATCCCCTTGACCTTTTAAGTTAACCAAATCAGTGGCCCACGCCAACCATAATGGATCTTGGCCAAATACTTGTTGTCCGGCTTGTGCCCCTGACATAATCGTATAGGCACCGCCCAATTCCGTATAATTAATGGGAATCGTTAACATATGATGCAACCCAAATGGTAGGAGCAAACGTTCCAATGTTCCGTATAAAAACGGTGCCAAAATTGGCGCTGTTTCTTGTGATTGTGCAATCCATAAACCAAAATTATTAATACCTGCTTGAATTACAGGCCAAACAATTGCTAAAGCTAACGAAACTAAAATCGAACGGAAAATAACCACAAAAGGTACAAAACGTTTTCCATTGAAAAAGGCTAATGCATCCGGTAATTTGCGGAAATTGTAATATTTATTGTAAGCTGTCGCCCCTACAAACCCGGCAATAATCCCGACAAAAACCCCCATGTTTAATGCTGGAGCTTCTAAAACGCTGGTAAAAAAACCATTTACCATAATTTTAGTGCCAAATAACGTTTTAGTTAACGCTTCTGGATCAGCTAGCATTTCACTTGTCACACCAAAAACCGCTCCGGTAATACGGTTAATTAAAATGAAAGATAATCCGGCCGCAAAAGCACCACCCGCTCTTTCTTTGGCCCAACTTCCCCCAATTGCTAAAGCAAATAAAAGATGAAGGTTTCCGATAATGGACCAACCAATGTTTTCAATTACACCACCTGTTGTCACTAAAGCCGCCATCTCCGGATTCATCATAGGAATTGTTTTCCCAATACTAATCATTAAGCCCGCAGCTGGCATAACTGCTATGACAACCATTAATGCTTTACCAAATTTTTGCCAAAACTCAAAACTAATTAATTTTTTCAGATTTTCTTTCACAGACCTTCACTCCTTTAATAATTTCCCGTTGTTACAATGAATAATTACATCCTTTTCCAATTGCGCAAACAACGCAATCGGTTTCGTTGCAAATTATTATAGCGGAGTTCGTTTTTGCTGTAAAGGTAAAATTAGATTTTTATTTATACCCAGGTTTTCAAAATAAATTAGAGAATAAACAAAAAAGTCCCTTCAGTGGAAAATAATTCTTTTTTTAGTTAAAAAAAAACTTTCGTAGAATTTTTTTGCAAATTATTGCTTGACTTGCGCAATCGATTGCGTTTATTATTTAGTTAACGAAGACAACACAAGGAGGATTATAAAAATGAATCAGATTCAGCGCCTATTTGACATTGACCCCTGGAAAATCACTACCAAAACTTTTGACAAACAAAATCGTCGCTTGCAAGAATCACTGACAAGTACTGGTAATGGTTACATGGGGATGCGGGGAAATTTTGAAGAACAATACTCAGGTGACCATCATTTAGGTACTTATCTAGCAGGTGTATGGTATCCAGATAAAACTCGCGTTGGTTGGTGGAAAAATGGCTATCCTGATTATTTTGGCAAAGTCATTAATGCTATCAACTTTCTAAAATTAAATATTACCGTCAATGGCACAATCATTGACTTAGCGACAATCCCCCACGAAGACTTTCATTTGGAACTAGATATGCAAACGGGGATTTTAACACGTCGCTTTACGATTAAATTAGCTGACGCGACAGTGCGTTTTAATTTTGAACGCTTCTTATCCATTGTCAAAAAAGAACTAGCTGTTTTGAAAGTAACTGCTGAAGTAATTACTGGGGCTGCTGAAATTACGATTGATTCTGCATTAGATAGTAATGTCCGCAATGAAGACAGCAACTATGATGAATTATTCTGGGAAGAAAAAGACAGTGGTACACAAGGTGATGGTACTTATTTAACAGTCCAAACGATTCCAAACAACTTTGGTATTGAACGTTTTAGCGTGACGGCTATGATGAAACACGACCAGCCCGCCCTTGAAACTACACCTGCACCATTAGGGATTTCACAATCTTTTCGTTATGAAGCAAAAGCAGGCGAAACCATTTATTTTGAAAAACGAATTATCGTTTTAACCAGTCGTGATGTGCCAGAAGAAGACCAAGCGATGAAAGCTTATGAATTAATGACTGCGTATAGCGAAAGTTTTGATGTTTTAAAAGAAGAACAAGTTGCAGCTTGGAAGAAACGTTGGGAATTAGCCGATGTGGCAATTAATGGTGATCCAGCTGCACAGCAAGGTATTCGTTTTAATTTATTCCAATTATTTTCAACCTATTATGGCGACGATGAACGTTTAAATATTGGTCCAAAAGGCTTTACTGGCGAAAAATATGGTGGTGCCACTTATTGGGATACTGAAGCTTACGCGGTACCTCTTTATTTAGCCTTGGCAGAACCAAAAGTTACCAAAAATCTTTTGAAATATCGTCACAATCAATTACCAGAAGCTCATATTAATGCACAAAAACAAGGTTTAGCCGGCGCTTTATATCCAATGGTAACCTTTACTGGAATTGAATGTCATAATGAATGGGAAATTACCTTTGAAGAAATCCATCGGAATGGTTCTATCGCGTATGCGATTTATAACTATACCAACTATACTGGTGATCAGACATATTTACAAAATGAAGGTTTGGAAGTTTTAACTGCGATTGCGCGTTTTTGGGCGGATCGCGTTCACTTTTCAAAACGGCACCAAAAATATATGATTCACGGTGTTACGGGACCTAATGAATACGAAAATAATATTAATAACAACTGGTATACCAATATTTTAGCTGCATGGGTATTGCGATATACCTTGGAAAATTACCGTCGTTTTGAAGATGTGGCGACTGTTTCAATTCCCCAAAGCGAACAAGATCAATGGGAAGACATCTTCAACAATATGTATTTGCCAGTCGATGAAGAATTAGGTGTTTTTGTCCAACATGATACCTTCTTAGACAAAGACTTAATGCCTGTAACCGATTTAAATCCAGCTGATTTACCTTTAAATCAACATTGGTCTTGGGATAAAATTTTACGTTCTTGCTTTATTAAACAGGCAGATGTGCTGCAGGGAATTTATTATTTCTCTGATCAATTTACCTTAGAAGAAAAACGGAAAAACTTTAATTTCTATGAACCAATGACCGTCCATGAATCTTCTCTTTCTGCCAGCATTCACGCTATTTTAGCAGCTGAACTAGGCATGGAAGAAAAGGCTTTGGAAATGTACGAACGCACGGCCCGGCTAGATTTGGATAATTACAATAACGATACTGAAGACGGCTTGCATATTACATCGATGACTGGTAGTTGGTTAGCCATTGTACAAGGCTTTGCACAAATGAAAACCGATCACGAAACACTTTCTTTTGCACCATTTTTACCAAGCAAATGGGAAAGTTATGCCTTTCATATTAACTATCGCGGTCGCTTGTTGGCTGTAACAGTTGAAAAAGAAAATGTTACCTTAAAACTTGTTTCTGGTGACGCCATATCTGTGACTCTTTATGATGAAAGTTATGAATTAGCAGACGAAATCACAGTTGCTATGAAAGACTAGTTCTTGCGCCCGCACTCTGCGGGCGTTTTCTGATTTTCCATTTTAAAATGACAACAATTATTTTTATGAAATCAAAGTAGTGAATGCACAATAAAAAAGTATCTGTTATTATTCCGTTAATTTGGCTAGTTTTCTGGCGTTAAAATTGCTATGATAGCAAAAGAATCCATTTCAATTAAACTTGGAGGCAGACCCATGAGTATCACTGTAAAAGATGTCGCTAAAAAAGCCGGTGTTGCAACTTCCACGGTTTCTCGCGTCATCAACGACCACCCAAGCATCTCAGAAGAGACCAAGAAAAAAGTACGTAAAGTTATGACAGAATTAGGCTATGTACCAAACGTTACTGCACGAAATCTGGGCAAACAAATTGCCAGTGCCATTGGCATCATCTTGCCTCCTTTAGATTCAAAGGAGCGTTTGGGCAATCCTTTTTATTTGGAAACTATTGAAGCTGTGAACGAAGAAGCCAGCATTTATCATATGTCAGTCGCCGTCGCTTCGGCTAACAATTTTGAAACGCTTTTGGAAAATGTCAAACGCATGCATTTACAAAAGCAAGTTGACGGATTTATTTTAACGTATTCGGATAATCACGATCCTGTTATTGCTTATTTGGCGGATAACAAAATTCCTTTTACTTTAATTGGACAGCCTTATCAAAAAGAAAGTGAAATTATCTTTGTCGATAACGACAACCAATTATTAGGAAAACAAGCAACCGATTATTTGATTCAGCGGGGGCATAAAAATATTTTATTTGTGACAAATACTACACGAGAAAATCTTTATTTTGAGCGTTATTTTGGCTATCAAAAAGCCTTAATGATTGCAAATTTAACTACACATGCTGCCGTTAAATTTGAGGCTCCTGAAGATTATATTTTATTTGAAAATACTTTAGAGGCTACTAAAGCTACTGCGCTTGTCGTGATTGATGATTTATTTGCGATGCGTATTATGCAGTTGGTCCAAATGTATGGCAAAAAAATTCCTGATGATATCTCTTTGATTAGTTTTAATAATTCCATTTTTTCCACCTTAGTTCATCCTTATATCACCAGTTTAGATGTGGATGTCTCACGCTTGGGAAAAATGGCTACACAAAAATTAATGGAACAAATTAATCAACAACTGACAGATGGCATTAAAGTGATTGTGCCTCACCAACTTATTCAACGGGAAACTGTTTTAGATCTAACAAAATTAAATTGAGTTCAGTAAAAGCAGCTGGTAAAAAAGGTTCTTCATAATCCTTTTTACCAGCTGCTTTTTTAATTACTATTGCAATAAATAGACGCCAAGTAAACAAAATAAAATACCAGCTGCCTCTTTTAACGAAAAAGGTTCTTTGAAGATAAAAATCCCAATCGGAATTAAAAGCAGTGTTAACAAGCTTGTCACTAAAATTGCTGCCACACTCATCGGCCAACCAACTCGATACAACCACAAATAACCTACTTCGACAAAAACAATCGCAATTCCTAATAAAATCGTTCCCCATTCAAATAATGAATTTCTTGGGCGATAGTATTTTTGTCACTGCGAAACAAAAATGACACCAGACAAATTAACCAAGCAATCCCATAGACAACTAAGAGTGAAAAAAATAAATTACTTTTTACAGTTACACTTTTTGAGGCAAAATGATACAACAAATTTGCTACTACAGTTAAAAGTAATGGTGCATAAAACAAAAGCCTCTCCTCCTTTAACGTTTTACCCCACAGCTACCATTCTTCCTAAAACACTTCTCTCATTTGCTTAAAATCAAATGGGAAAAAGAAATGACAATCCAATTCTTATTCAAAAAAAACAGAGAAAAAATCCGCTAGACTGAATTTTTTCTCTGTAGAAGACTATTCTTTTTTGCCAGGTTCGGAGGCGATAATGCTGCATTTGCCTTCAATGGTCCAATTGGAAATACCATTTGGCATAATACAACTGGTGCCCATTGGCATTTCATAAGATTTTCCATTTACTTTCAATTCGCCAAAACCATCAATCACTGTCAAAAGCGTATAAGGCGCATTGGCTTGTAAATGAAGCTCACCATTAACTTGCCATTCATACACGTTAAAGAAATCTGTCTTTAAGTACGTAATAATACTTGATTGCCCTTTTTTTACTTCTGTTACATTTAATTCCGGTTTACGAGCAGGAACAGTTGTTACATCAATGGATTGCTGAATGTGTAGTTCTCGCGTATTACCTTGATCATCTTGACGGTCATAGTCATACACACGATAAGTGGTATCAGAGCTTTGTTGAGTTTCTAAAATCATGATACCTTTACCAATGGCATGAATCGTGCCACTTGGGACATAATAAAAGTCACCTTTTTTAACAGGTACTCGTGTTAATAAATCATCCCAACGTTCATCATGAATCATTTCAGCTAATTCTTCTCTTGTTTTAGCATGGTGTCCGTAAATAATTTCAGCACCCGGTTCAGCATCAATAATATACCAACACTCTGTTTTACCCAGTTCCCCTTCATGTTTCATACCATACGCATCATCAGGATGTACTTGCACCGATAATTCATCTTCTGCATCTAAAATTTTAATTAATAAAGGAAAAACCGGCTCTGTCGGATTGCCAAATAATTCTTTATGGTTCTGCCACAATTCATCTAGTTTTTGACCAGCAAATTCGCCGTTTTCAATCACACTCACCCCATGCGGATGTGCACTAATTGCCCAATCTTCTCCAATTTTATCACTGGGCAGGTCAAAACCAAAAACTGTGTGTAGGCGATTGCCCCCCCAAATTTTCTCTTGAAAAACAGGTTTCATAAATAATGGTTCCATTATCAATTTCCTCCTAGTTGTACTATTTCATTTTGTGTTAAAAAAGAATAATTCTTCTCTTTATAACTTATAACAACTTGTCTTGAAATATTATACCACTTTTCCAAATTTGTGAGCCTTTTCTTTTAAATATAAAGCCAGTATTTCATCTCTTTTTTCCAAATAAAGAGCCCGATCGTCATGAGGATGAACACGATTACTTAAAAAGATAAACGCACTTTGTTCTTTTGGATCTAATAAAAGAAAAGTGCCGGTATAGCCGGTATGAAATAACAAATGACGCTTTTGTCTATCTTTTGTATCCTTTAAGTCCCAGCCTAAAGATCGTTTTCCGTCATGATGGGGTGTTTGATCCCTTAAAAGCATGGCAATAGTCTCTTTTTTTAGATAGTCTTTGCCTTTGGCTAAATACATTTGGGCAAAAATTTCCAAATCTGCTAAATTGGTAAATAGACCGGCATTGCCTGCTTCTTCTTTTAGCACTCGTGCCTTGGGATCATGGGTCACACCTTGTAAAATTGTTCCACCTGGTAAAACTTCAGTCGGAGCAATTTTTCTCTTTAATCTTTCTGGTGGCAAAAATATACTATTCTTCATACCAAGAGGGTTTAAAACTTCGGTATAAAAAATTTCTACCGTTGATTTTTGATAAATTTCCTCTAACATAAAGCCCAGTAAAATTGTTCCAGCATCGGTATATTGCACCACTTTACCCAAATTTTCTCCTGGCTGCAGTTTTAAATAAGCCGCTTTTAACTCCTCTTTATTTAGCTGATCACGATCTTTTATCCACGTTTGAATATCTGAGGTGTGAGTCAGTAAATGTCGCAATGTAATCTGATGGTTTTGAAAAGTCGGTAAGTAATTTTTTAAAGGTAGATCCACATCAAGACGTCCTTGTTCTACTAATCGTAAAATGACGCTCGTTGTACAAACTACTTTTGTTAATGAAGCCACATCAAATAAAATGTCTTTTTGCAGCTGTTTTGGACGAGGGACTATCATCTGTTGCCCCCAGATGGTTTCTTCTATAGCCTCTTTTTCAATAAAAGCAAAAGCTACACCAGGAAAAATAGCCGCTTCCAACTGCGCTTGAATGAATGCTTTGGTTTTTGGATACATCTTTTCACCTTTTATCATTTTTCTTTGATTTTACCATTACTTTTCATAAAACAACGAGATAGTCGTTGGCATATCTAAAAAAAATTATTTATTATCGTTTAACTTAGAAATCTGCAGATAAAAACAGACATAAAAAGGCTGAAGCCACTCGCTTACTTATCTAGCAACAAGCCAGAATCTAGATAAATGGCTCTCATATTTCCAAAATTTTGACTTATCTCCATAGAGAGGTGCTACATGAAAATCATATAATCTCTTTACCTAGGACAAAAAAAATCTGGACGAAAAGTCCAGATTTAAGAATTAGTGTCGTTTTTTCTCTTCACTTATGAACCACCATTCAATTCCGGTCGGATCATAAATTGTAATAATTTGCTGTTTGCGATCGATGAAAAATTCTATCTCGCTATTTTTTAAGTGATCTGCCAACGCCAAAATATCAGCTTGCGGCACACGGAATTGTAAAAAATCCAAGCCTAAAACATCATCAGTTGTAAGATCTAAAGTGCCACCTTCTCCAGCGGACAATCCTACGTGAAAATTCCCACCATTTAACGCTAAAATGCCACTTGTTTCATCTTGAACTTTCAATCCAATTACATTTTCTAAAAAGTCTTGTTGTTCTTTTAAGCGACTGGTATTTAAATGGATTTTGTCAAAATGAACGTCTTCTGATAGCTGCGGGAATTCCCCGGTTGCTTTTTTTGCTAAAGTACTAAGATCGAGCTTTACCGGATTTTGATGTTCTTTTTTAGAGCCAAAATAAATTTCTAACTGGTTGCCTTCTGGATCTGCTACTAAAATTCCAGTCGATTCCTCATCTGTTAAGGCATCTTTAATGGGATAGTTTGCTTTAACAAACCGTTGCGCTAAATCTGCCATTTCATTTTCAGAAGGAATTACCAAACACAACCGTTGTAGTTTCTTAATTTCCCCTGTATGGTCATCTGCATAAGGGCTTTCTTCCAACCATAACAGTTCGCTTTTAACTTTAGTATTGCCAAAGATTGCTAATTCATTTTCTTCTCTTTTCAAATTAAAACCAATAATATCTCGGTAGAATTCAATCATTAAGTTCCGATTTTTAACGCGTAATGCCACGGTTTCAAGCCCCGCCGCCGATAGTGCAAATTCAGCCATTTTTCTTTACTCCCCTTCCGACAAGATTATTGTACTTAGAAAACAGTCTTGTCGCAAATGATATCCCTTCTTGTTTTCAAATAACAAACGTGTTTGCTTGCAAACTCGTCTTTAAACATTATACCAAATTGCATTTTATCACTTTTTCGGAAAAAAAATACAAAATTATCTGATGAAATGACGTTTTTTGATTATTTGACTTAAAAAGGATGTCTATAAAAAAATTCTGCCTCTTTTTAATGGCAGAATTTATGCTTATACAGAAGAAAGGGCGTGTATGTGGTTTAAAATATGGGTTCCTTTACTATTAATCGCATCTGTAATGCAAACGGAGTGGACGCCAGCCAACAAGGCTTTTTGCGCACTTTTTATTTTGGGTACCATACCACCGGTAACAATCTTTTCTTTTAATAATTGGTTTAATTGTAGTAAATCTACTTCCTCTAGCCACTCATTTTTCTGCTTGATACCTGGTACATCGGTTAATAAAAAAAGTTTGTCTGCTTTTAGACTGGCTGCTACTTGGCAAGCAACTTCGTCAGCATTAATATTTAGCCACTGCCCTTTTGCTGTAACACCTAAAGGGGCAATAACAGGTATTTGTTGTGCACAAAATAATATTTCTAGCAGTTCATTGGCAATTTGTGTGACTTTTCCAACATAACCTAATTTTTCCTGATCAATAAAATCGCCTTGAATTAACTGATTACAGCCTGCATTTAAACCTACTGGCTGGAGACCGGCTTTTTGGATAGCAGTGGTAATCAGCGGTTGAACTTGTCCCAAAAGCACCATTCGGGTGAGCTCTAACGTTTTTTTGTCAGTAATACGTAATCCGTCTTTTACTTCGACCTTTAAGTTCATTAATGTCATCATTTTGGAAATATAGTGCCCACCCCCATGTACGATCACAATTTTTTTATTTTCTTTATGCCACTGCCTTAATTGTTGAAAAAAAGCGTCACCCAAGTTATCAGAAGCGACGCCGCCCATTTTAATTACAATGACCTCACTATTTTCCATTTTTTCACTCCTTTAATTTTAAAATCGTTTGCTAATTTGATTTTAAAATTGTCATGTGTGATAGAGTGCATTGATTTTGACGTAATCATAAGTCAAATCACAGCCCCAAGCTTTTCCTTGTCCCCACCCTTGATGTAATGTGACAAAAATTTTAATAACTGCTTTAGAAAGTTCTGCGGCCATTAACTGGCCGTCAAATACAGTTGGAATTCCATTTTCATAAACAATTTGATTGCCCAATTCTATTTTAATGGCTTCAGGATTAATTGGGACGCCACTGTAGCCAATTGCACAAAGAATACGGCCCCAGTTAGGATCTTTACCAAAAATCGCCGTTTTGACCAATGGTGAGCCCACTACAGACTTACTGATCATGCGGGCAGTAAAATCATCTGGTGCTCCATTTGTTACAACTTCAATTAATTTCGTAGCACCTTCCCCATCTTTTGCAATCATTTGAGCTAAATCTTCCATTACGGTTTGCAAAAGTTTTTTGAACTGCTCATAGCCGGCTGTATTCACCTGAATTTCTGCCGCTTTTGCTTCACCATTGGCCATTATAAGTACCATATCATTCGTGGAAGTATCCCCATCCACAGTAATTTGATTAAAGGTGACCTCTGTTAGCTCTGAAAGTAATTGTTGTAAAGTAAGACTCGAAATCGTTGCATCACACGTAATAAAGCCTAACATCGTCGCCATATTGGGATGAATCATTCCAGAACCCTTGCCACAGCCAGCCATGGTAATACAGACACCCTCAATCTCTGTCTGATAAACGACATTTTTAGTAAATGTATCGGTGGTCAAAATGGCGTTGGCGAAATTCTCGCCATCTCCTTTGTGTAAGCTTTTAATTCCCATCGCAATTTTTTCCATCGGGAGTGCCTTACCGATAATTCCTGTTGATGCTACTGCTACTAGGTCTGGGACAATTTCTAATTTTTCAGCAGTTAGTGCTGCCATTTTTTGTGTATCTTTTAACCCTTGAGTCCCAGTACAGGCATTGGCATTGCCGGAATTGACTACAACAGCTTGTAATTGTCCATCTAATAAAATTTCTTTTGTATAAATAATTGTTGCTGCTTTAACTTGATTAGTAGTAAAAACTCCCGCTGCTGTGGCCGGGGTTTGAGAGTAGATCCAACCGATATCGGGATTTTTGTACTTTAAACCACAATGATTACCATCGGCAAAAAAACCTTTGGGGGAGGCAATCGTTCCATCAATTTTTTGCATCTGCTTTTCGCTCCTTTTAAGGATAAAGGGGGATATCCTTTAAACCTGTGTCTTCGTCTAATTGCGCCCACAAATTAAAATTTTGGAGCGCTTGGCCGCTGGCACCTTTGACTAAGTTGTCAATGACACCTACCACGGTTAAAATACCGGTTTGGGGATTCAATCCCATCCCGATATCACAAAAATTGGTACCCACCACTTGGCGCAACTGGGGCAGCTTGCCAAGTGGCTGCATTCGGACGAAGTCACGGTTGTGATAACAAGAAGTATAAGCTTCATAAAGTTCTAATTCTGTAACATCTTTTTTTATTTTGGCGTAAAGAGTCATCAGAATCCCTCGTTTGACGGGAATTAGACTAGTAGTAAATTGAATTGTCTTTAAAGACGAATCAAATTGTTGCAAACCATGGATAATTTCTGGAATATGCTGATGCTCGTTTAATTTGTAAAGTGTCATGTTTTCATCAGCGGTAACAAAATGACTATGATCTGATAGAGATTTTCCCGCACCGCTTAAGCCTGATTTCCCGTCAAAAATAAGAGGCATATCCGTTATCAAGCCGGCTTTTACTAACGGTATCGCACTTAAAAGTGCTGCGGTAGCGTAGCATCCGGGATTGGCAATCAAGTTCCCCGGTTTAGTCTCCATAAATTCAGGTAAACAGTATTGTGCTTTTTTTAATAATTCCTTTTTGGCAGGTACGCTTTTATACCATTTTTTATAAACTTCACCATCTTTTAAACGTAAATCACCTGATAAATCAATGACGGGAAAATCGGCGGCGGCAAAAGCTGCGACTTCATTTTTAGTGACGCCTGCTGGAGTTGCAAAAAAGACGATCTCATTTTCTGCCATTACTTTTTCAGGTGTATAAGGAGTAATTGCTTGTTCTACAAGCCCTTGTAAATGGGGATAAAAGGCTACACTGTTTGCTGTATGTTGCGAATGGCTGTGTAAAGTCCCCAATTGTAAAATCGGATGTCTTTGAATTAACCGGACCAATTCTAAGCCTGTATACCCGGTTACACCGATTATGGCTGCTTTCATCATTTTGTCACCTCGTTTCCAAAAATCATTCAATAAAACAAAAGTTATTAAATTAATCTGATTATAAACATAAGCGTTTAACAGGTCAATGGTTTTTTATTAATTAATTAGCTATTTTTTATATTTTTATACAAAAACGCACATAAAAAATATTAAACTTAAGGAAAAAAATGCTTTTAAACACAGTATATTGTTATTTCCATTGAGAAAACATCTCCGATAAAATATGCAAGGCGTGATTAATCTCGCTTTTGGTGATTGTCAAAGGTGGCAAAAGACGTAAAACGTTTTTTCCAGCGCGTAAAGTGAGTAAGCCCTTTTCCTCTAACGCTGTCAAGACGAGTGGTAACATCTCCGCATCTTTTAAAACGATCCCAATCATTAGTCCCTTCCCGCGAATTGTCTTAATCAGTGGACTGTCAATTTCTTTTAAGCCCCAGAATAGTTCTTCGCTGCGAGCAGTAACATTTGCCAAAATATTTTGTTCGGCTATTTCATTGATAACCATTTTGGCTACTGTCATTGCCATTTTATTACCGCCAAAAGTTGAACCATGACTACCAGGACCAAAGGCTACACCAAGTTCTTTTCTGGCTAACATTGCACCTACTGGAAATCCATTTCCCAAACCTTTCGCCAGAGTGACAATATCTGGTACAATGCCATAATCTTCAAATGCAAAAAAAGTCCCACATCGGCCGATTCCTGTTTGGACTTCATCGACAATTAAAAGGCAATTATTTTTTTGACACAATTTTGCTACTGTGGCTAACCATTTTCTATTTGCTGGCAGTACCCCCCCTTCGCCTTGTACAACTTCCAACATCACTGCTGCTGTCTTGTGATTTATGGCTTTTTTTACAGGTTCAAATTCGTTATAAGGTAGATGAATAAAGTCAGGAACTAAGGGTACAAAGTCTTTTTGAATACTTTTTTGTCCAGTAGCAGACATCGCGCCATATGTTCGCCCATGAAATGAATGCCAAAAGGTAATAATTTGCTTCTTACCAGTCGCTTTACGTGCTAATTTAATCGCTGCCTCATTTGCCTCTGCTCCACTATTGCAAAAATAAGCTAAGTAATTGTAATTGCGACAAAGCTTTTCCGCGACTTCTTCTTGCAAGTGATTTTGATAAAGATTGGGCGTATGCCACAATTGATCTACTTGGCTTTTTAATGCTGCGTTTAATCGTTGATTGTTATAACCTAAATTACAAACCCCAATGCCACTGGTAAAATCCAAGTATCGCTTTCCTGTATCATCAATTAAAAAACTGCCAGAGCCCGCCATAATTTCATAAGATTTCCTTTGATAATTGGAAAACAGAAATGTCATAAAATCACCCACCTTAATTTTTATCACTATACATAAATATACAAAATATAGCAACTTTTATTTTAAAATACCGTCATAAAATACAAAATAAATCAATATTATGTATATAAACCAACAAAAAAGCAAACAGACTTACTCAGATTTCAAACAATCCAACGAAACCTTGATAAATCACGCTTACATCTCTTGAAATTTCAGGTTAGTGCTCTAGAGATCCTTCCCATAGCGAGATCAATAACCTTGGCATATTCTCCTTATTCCTTGTGAAAACAATATTCTTTTTAAGTAAAAGGAGTGTCTCCATTCATGGAGACACTCCTAAAATTAGTCAAATATTTTACCAGGATTTAATAATCCCATGGGATCAAAAGCTGTTTTAATTTGCTGCATAAGTTTCAATTTTTCTGCAGCAATATTTTCAATAAAATATTTTTTCTTCAATAAACCAATTCCGTGCTCAGCAGAAGGCAATCCCCCTCTTGCTGCAATTTCCCGGTAAAGCTGACTTAAAAAGCTTTCCAAACGTTTTTGCCAAAGCACATCACTTAAATTTTGTCGCATAATGCAAGCGTGAATATTGCCATCCCCAGCGTGTCCAAAGAAGACTCCGGCTAATTCCAATTGCTGCGCCAATTTTTTCATATATAAAATCGTGCTGGTAATTTGATTAATCGGTACCACAATATCCAGTGGTTCTTGAATGCTAATCGCTTCTACACCTGACACAATAGCACCGCGCAATTGCCAAATTTCTGCTGCTGTTGTGTCAGTTAAAGTGCTAAAAGCTACTATATCGGCGGCTATTAATAATTCTTTTAAACTATCAATTTGCTCTTGGCATTCTTTTTTATTCCCATCAACAGTTAATAATAAAAAAGCAGCGCCGGCTACACTTGGTACTGGAATTTCCAGCAAGTTACTAGCATACGTTAACCCACTTTTTTCAAAAAATTCTAAGGCTGTCGGGGTAATGCCGGAAGCTAAAATTTGATAAATTACTGGAGCTAACGCTGCTAAATTACTAAAACCAATTAATATACTTTGAGCGGTAGCGGGTTTTGGTCGTAATTTTAATTGTAATTTGGTAATAATTCCCAATGTTCCTTCTGAACCAATAAATAAATCTTTTAAATCATAGCCGGAACTGGCTTTGTTATTCAAATCGCCAACTAAAAGCAGCGTTCCATCTGCTAAAACAACTTCCATCCCCCGCACGTTATCCCGGGTCACGCCATATTTTACTGCGCGCATCCCACCGGCATTTGTCGCAGCCGTTCCCCCAATGGTTGCTTCTTTAGAACCAGGATCCGGTGCATAGAAGTATGGTGTTTTGTCCAAATAAGTTTGAATAGCTTGTAAGCTTGTGCCGGCTTCAACGGTTAAAGTTAATGTTTGCGGATCAAGTTCAATAATTTGTTGCATTTTCTTTAAACAAAGTAATACTTCGCCTTGGCTGGCAAAAGTAGCTCCTGTTAAGCCTGTAAAGCCACCAATCGTAATTATTTTTTGTTTTTTTTCATTTGCTTTTTTGACGCAGGCAACAACTTCTGCTGTATTTGTGGGATAAAAAATACCCGCGGCATTCCCCATTTCGCCGGTTATTTTATTTTGTAAATATTCTGCTGGTACGTTTTTGTCCACATGTTTCACTTCCTAACTTGAAGGCTAAAAATTAATGGGTAAAGTATTGTGCTAAGCGATCTCCACCCCATTGAATCAGTTGTACGACAATGACCAATAGCAAAATAATAACGACTAAAACCATTGTTTCATAACGGTAATAGCCATACTGAATCGCTAAATCTCCAATCCCACCAGCGCCAATTGTACCTACCATAGCGGAATAGCCAAGCAGACTAATAATCGTCAATACGACGCCGCGAATTAATCCGGGCAAACTTTCTGGAATAATCACACCTAACACAATTTGTTTTGTGGTAGCCCCTTGTGCCACACTGGCTTCCAAAATACCCGCCTCTACTTCAGCAAAGGCTCCTTCTGCGACCCGGGCAAAAAAAGGAATGGCTGCAATAGACAACGAGATTGCAGCTCCTGTTGGTGTATAGGGATCTCCTAAAATGGCCGCTAAAAAAGGAATTAACGTAACAAGTAATATCAAAAATGGTAGCGAGCGAATGGCATTGACCAAAAAACCAACTGTTTTGTGCAAAATAATGTTTTGATAAAACAAAACATTATTGGCTAAAAATAGCAGTAAGCCAATCAAGCCCCCTATAACAACGCCGATGATAGTTGCGACAGCGACCATATAAAAAGTATCTGCCAACGCTTTAGGCAAATGATTTTGTAAAATTTCTACTGTTTCAGCCATCAGATTGCCTCCTTAATTTCTTTTGTCGCAAATACTTTTTGGGATAATTGCAAAAATGCCTGTTCTACCGCTTCTTTATCACCAGTTACATATACTAATAAGATACCGATCACGTCATTTTGAATGTATTCAATTTTGCCATGGATAATTGAAATGGCAACATCCCATTGTTTAGCGACATCTGTAATTAAAGGAGCGAGCGTGTTGTCACCTTGATAGCGCAATTCAATTAAACGTCCTTGCGCCAAGTCAGGTAAAAGTTCACTTGGCAAATGTAAATTTAAGTATCGCCCAACTAATTTTTGCGTAATGCCTGCCTTGGGATTGGCAAAAATATTATAGGTCGTGTTCACCTCTATCACTTTGCCACGTTCCATCACCGCCATGCGCTGAAACAATTTTTTGGCTACTTCTAATTCATGTGTAATAAACACAATTGTAATGCCCAGCTTTTGATTAATTTCAGCTAAAATTCGTAAAATTTCTTCTGTTGTTTCGACATCTAGCGCACTTGTAGCTTCATCACAGAGTAAAATTTCCGGGTTGTTTGCTAGCGCTCGTGCAATGCCAATCCGTTGTTTTTGACCCCCAGATAACTGATTAGGATAACTATCCATTTTGTCCCCTAAGTCAACTAGATCCAATAATGCCTTAATCCGTTCTGGTAAAGCTTTTTTATCGTAATTTCCCGCTTTCAGGGCAAAAGCAATATTTTCACCAACTGTTTTATTATGAATCAAATTGAAATGCTGAAAAATCATCCCAATTTTTTGCCGCAATTTACGCACTTTGTCTGCTGGTAGCTGGGTAATTTCTGTCCCATCAATTTTTATGCTCCCAGAGCTTGGCCGTTGTAATAAATTTAACGTGCGAATCAAAGTACTCTTACCTGCCCCACTAAGTCCGACAACACCAAAAATTTCACCTTGTTTAATAGTAAGACTGACATCATCCACTGCAGCAAAATTCTTTTTTTTCTGACTAAAATTAACAGTGACATGTTCCAAAACGATTTTATCCATACCCAAAACTGTCCTTTCTTTAAGACGTTTATTGCCAATCAGCCGGTTTGTCAAAGTCTTTAAAGTCTGATTTGGCAATGGCATCTTTAAATGCTTGACTGGTTAAGACTTTCTCCACCGCTTTCGCTAACTTCCCCTCTTTATCGGCAGTGGGAACGACAAATACGTTTTTATATTCTTCTTTTAACTTTTCTAAGGCCAATGCATCTGCCGGATCTAGTTTTGCCGCCCAGGCAAAATTCCCAGGGACTAACGCTAAATCAACGGTATCAATAGCACGCGCCAATTGAGCAGCATCTAAAGTTTTAAATTCCAAATTTTTAGGATTTTGCGCAATATCATCTACTGTCGCTTTGGTTTCATCAATATCAGCTTTGATGGTGACTAAATTATTGGCTTCTAACAATTGTAACGTCCGCGCTAAATTAGAAGCATCATTGGCAATAGCTACAGTTGCCCCATCTTTTACATCTGCTAAACGGGTGATTTTTTTAGAATAAATTCCCATTCCCAAGGTAGGAACCGTACCAATAGCTGTTAAATCTAAATTGTTATCCGCTGAAAATTTTTCCAGATAAGCGGTGTGTTGAAATAAATTCGCATCAATTTGTTTTGACGCAAGGGCTTTATTAGGCTGGACATAATCATTAAATAGTTTAGTCGTGAGTTTATACCCCTCTTTTTCAGTCAGCGGCGAAATAACAGCTGTCACCATATCTCCGTAAGGTCCCGGCGCTACCCCCACCACAACTTCTTTTCCCGCACCATCAGCAGCTGTTTGTGCGTTTTTTTCATTGCCGCTGCTACAAGACGCTAATGTTACCAGTGCTCCTAAAGTAATAACCCCTGTTACAAATTTTTTTAATTTCATCTTTTTTCCTCCTCATTTCACTACCTTTTTAGCGTGATAAAACTTTCAGCAATAAAAAACTCCCGTCCTTATCTTGCTTAAGCAAAATAAGGACGGGAGCACAAGCTTCCGTGTTACCACCTTTATTCATCAGATATTTCATCTGACCTCATTGTAGTACGTGTTCATACTACTGTGCTGTAACGGGCACACCCGTCAACTGCTTGTCAAAAACTTACAGTTCCTTGCTCAAAGACCATTTTCCAGACGCCCTTGTCTACTTCTTCTCACCACCCGAAGCTCTCTGTGAAACTCATCATCTGTACTTATCTTATCCTCGCATTTGTGTTATTGCTAGCAATGATAAAGGATTCTAAAGGATACGTCAACACAAATTTGCGAATTTTCTGATATTTCTGTTAATAAAAAAACTTTGATTAACATTTATTGGCATCAAAAACCTATGCGCCTCCTCACTATCGCAAAAATAAAATAGATGCATCAAACGTCAAAAAATATTTTATCGTCTGCTGCGTCTACATTCGTTATTCTTCTATAGCAAGTTCTGCTTCATATGCTGCAACTTTTTCAGGATGATGCTTTTGTAAAAAGCGCTTTTTAAAAATAAGAAACTCTTCTAAATCCATCAATATATGGTATAGGCGGGCTTTACGCAAAAATTCTTCTTTTGTTTGCGGTAATGGGGTTTCTTCCATTTTTTGTACCAATTGATCGACCATCTGTAACTGGTGGATGGGCTGACTCAACTCACCAAAATGAGTGGCAATTTCATTTAAAAATGTCACAATAACAGCCGAATCCCGTTTAATTAAACGTAGCTTTTTAATTTCGTAATGCAGGTTGTGCAATACATTACATTGTTGGGTCCGCATTTCAAAATAGTCAAGATAAAAGTCATCTGTTACGGGCAAGCGATTTTGCTGATAAGCAAATGCCACTTGCGTGTAGTGATGGAGCTCTTTTTCTAGATTAATAATGTCATCCCAGACATGGTTTTGTATCTCACTATTTGCTAGATAAACAGCTAATTTTTCAAAAATTACTTTGAACTTCTTTTCACTCGTCTGGCGACAGTAATCCAAATACTTTTTTTGACTTTCATAATGTTGGAAGTGATTGACGACAATAGCAATCACCAAACCGATAACTAATAAGCAAAATTCATTGAAAATAGCAGTAGACGTGAGGGCATTTCCCGCAATTAAGTGAGTCAGGACCACGGCATTGACAGATAATGTGGGCAATAGATTGCGGGCACTTAAACCAAATGCCAATAAAACCAAAATCACGCCATAACTAATCCATTCCAGATGATGAATCGGTTGAATCAAAAAAGCCAATAATACAGTTACCAAAAAAGTCCCCACCCGTTGCACACATAGACGCCACGTTTGGACTTTGGTTGTGGAAATGGTCAACAAAGTAATAATCCCCGCTGAAGCCGCATAATTCAAGCCAAGCAGCTCGGCCAATAAAATCGCCAATGCACTGCCAATCCCGATTTTTACAGCATATCCTAAATGTTGTTGCCACGTATTTTTCGTTAATAAATTCATCCATCGTCTCCTTTTTTATAATGTTCTTCTTTTATCATTATTATACTGGAAAAACAGTTGTAATAAATGCTTCCTTTGTTCTTTCAGAGTTCTTTATTCTGCGCTGTTTTTGAGTAGAGCATTTTTAATCTTTTAGAGCTTAATTATTATTTCATACGGCGCCTTTTGCAAACATAACTATACCAATAAACAAATTTATGTAATAAATACTTATTTAAAAGCATTTTACAAACTATACACAAGTGAAATAATTTGCTATATTATTACCGTGACGGAGGTGTTAATTTGGAAAAGAAGTACTACCAGTTGTTAAAGGAAAAATTTCCTCAAAAAGAACAAGTCTTAACAGAGCTCATCAATTTAGAAGCAATCGTGCAATTGCCAAAAGGAACAGAACACTTTGTTAGTGATCTCCACGGGGAATTTGATGCTTTTGATCATGTTTTACGTAATGGGTCTGGCAGCGTGAAAGAAAAAGTGAAAGAGTGCTTTCAAGATGCGCCTCAGGTTCCTATTACCGATTTGTGTACGCTAATTTACTACCCAGAAGAAAAATTAGCTTTGCAAAAAGCCACATTAAACAATACGCAATTAGTTACTTACTATCAGAAAAATATTCCTTATCTTTTACAGGTTACCAATTATGCCGGGCGTAAATATACCCGTTCAAAAGTTAGAAAAGCACTTCCTTCCCAATTTGCGTATATTATTGAAGAATTGCTGACAGAAGTCGATACAAAAAAAGATAAAGTGGACTATTTCGCGACTATTATTCAGCGTATTATTGCATTAAATCAAGCACCAGCTCTTATCAGCGCATTATGCAAAACCATTCAAAGACTTGTCGTCGATCATCTCCATGTTGTCGGAGACATTTATGATCGCGGTCCAAAACCTGATTATATTATGGAACGCTTATACAATTTGCCTTCTGTTGATATTCAATGGGGCAATCATGATATTGTCTGGTTAGCTGCTGTAGCAGGATCTCCGGTAGCTGTCATGAACTTACTACGAATTTCTTCGTGCTACGGCAATTTAGATATTCTAGAAGAACGGTATGGTATCAATTTACGTCCCTTAATAACTTATGCACAAAAGTACTATCAACCAAAACCTGCTTTTAATTTAAAAGCAGAAGATATTCACGAGTTTTCCGATAGCGAGCAAATTTTATTAAATCAAATGCAACAAGCAACCGCTATTTTACAATTTAAACTAGAGGGTCAATTAATTCAGCGCCGACCAGAATTTTTATTAGACAAACGCAATATGTTAACGTGCATCGATTATTCTTCCCAGACGATTACTTTAAATGGGCAGCAATATCCGTTAATTGATTTTCAAGCGCCAACAATCGATTCCAAACAGCCACTAACTTTAACTTCTGAAGAAAAAGATTTAGTTGCACGACTGCTGTCTTCAATTCAAGAATCAGAAAAACTAAAGCGTCATATGGATTTTCTGTTAGAAGCAGGTGCCATGTATTTATGTTACAACGATAATTTGTTATTTCACGGCTGTATTCCTTTACATGAAAATGGGGATTTAAAATCACTTCGGATTAACGGCCATAATTATGCCGGTAAAGCATTACTGGATTTTTATGAAGAACAAGTGCGAAAAAGTTATATGCATCCTTGCGAGCATGAAGATTTGGCGACAGATATGCTGTGGTATTTATGGACCGGAGAGTGTTCTTCTTTATTTGGTAAAGAAGCGATGACGACATTTGAACGTTACTATATTGCTGATAAACACACCCATATTGAAAAGAAAAATGCTTACTATCAGTTACGTAACGACGAAAGTATTTGTCAAGAGCTGTTGGCAGAATTCGGTTTACCCACCCATGGCCATATTATTAACGGGCATACTCCGGTAAAAGAGAAAAAAGGTGAAGATCCGATTAAAGCGAATAATAAATTAATTGTGATCGATGGCGGTTATGCAAAAAGTTATCAAAAAACGACCGGAATCGCTGGTTATACGTTATTATCCAATAGTTACGGTATGCAATTAGCAGCACACCAACCTTTCACGTCTGTTGCCGATGCAGTAACAAATGGCACAGATATTATTTCCGTGAAGCGTTTGGTTGAAGAAGTTCCTAATCGTACAAAAGTGAAAGCGACAAATATTGGCAGCAAAATTTGTGGGGAAATGGCTGACCTCCACTATCTCTACCAAAACTTTGATAAAATTTAAATAAAAAATCACAATATCCGCCGAAACCCCGAAGAACCCTAATCCCACGCTTGTTCTTGCGTATTCTCTTTAGCAAAGAAAAGGATTTCATGATGAAAAACAAGAGTTCCCTCTCTTTTTTTCTTTTTATACATTCTTTTATTCATAGCTAGTCGTGTAATGGCGCTTTGAAAATCGCTTACATTTATTTTCTTTTCATTATTTTATCAGATAAAAAGAAAAACATTGAATTTTTTAGTGAAATAACCTAAGATACTAACATCTTACAAAAAGAAAGAAGGATGAAAGATGACTTCAATTTCCGTACAAGATTTTAACTTGCTACGTCAAAACGAAGCGCTGAACATCTTAGATATTCGCGACCCGCAGGACTTTGAAATGAGCCATTTGCCCCATGCCATTTCCGTACCAGCGACCAGCTTACCTAATGAATTAAAAAGATTAGATAAAAATGCGACCTATTATGTGATCAGCTATTCCGGACGTCGCTCAGAAATCATCGCGAATTTCTTAGAAAATCACGGTTTCAAAGCTGTCCACGTAATTGGCGGTATGCGTGATTTAAAAGAATTAGCAGCTTAAAAAAAGGATAAACAGCGCAAGCAAATGCGGCTGTTTATCCTTTTTTTCTTTCTATTTTTCTTCTTCTGCTTTTTCTTCTTCATGATAGTATTGCGACACGTCTTTATACCATTCAAAGAGATGGGTAATTAAGACCTTGGCAGCTGCATAGACAGGAATCCCCAAAATAACCCCCACTACGCCGAATAACTTACCAGAAGTTAATAGTACCAGTAAAATGGTCACCGGATGAACAGAAAGTTCATTGCCTAGTACCAATGGCGAAATTAAGCGGCCTTCAATGGTCTGTTCAATCACAAATACCACTAATACTTTGACTAACATAACAGGACCGGCGACAATCCCTAAAAATATAGCCGGAACCATGGCTAAAAAGGAACCTAAATAAGGAATCAAATTTAAAAATCCTGCTACTACACCTAAGGTAACAGAGTAATCCAATCCGATAATGGAAAATCCAATAATAAACATAATCGCCACTGCAAAAGCGACAGTTAATTGCCCTCGAATATAAGAAGAGACTTGCTCGTTCATTTCTTTTAACACTTTTAAAGTAGGTTTACGTATTTTATTTGGCAAAAATTTGACAAAATAAGGCGTTAAATTTCGACCATCTTTTAAAAGATAGAACAAAATAAACGGCATGGTAAAAATAGCGACCAGCGTCGAGGCTACTGCTCCGACAATTTTACCTAAACTAGAGATAGTCGAACTGGAGACATTGCGGATAAAGTCCGTAAGCCATGTTGTAATTTTATCCCCATAACTATCAAATTGATCTTTAAAAGTACCAAAAATCGGATCATTTAAAATTTCATTGGCTTTTTGGTCAATAACATCTAGATAGTTAGGAAAATTATCAATAAAGCTAACTGTTTGCTCACGAATTTTCGGTACAATCACCACGACACCCCACGTAATTAAACCAATGACTAGTAAAAACAAAAGAAAAATACTATAAATTCGTTTTAGACCTTTCTTTTCCAGATAGTCAACAGCAGGATTCATTAAATAGTAAAAAACCCCGGCTAAGACAATTGGTAAACCAACAACGCCGACAAATTGCGCAACCGGCTCAAATAGATAAGAAACCTTAGTAAAAGCATTTAAAATTAATAATATTAATAAAATAATCAACAATGCGGTAACAAACTGATTATTTAAAAACCATTTCCAAAACCAGGATAACCTTTTTTTATCTTTCTCCATTACAAACCTCCGGATTCCAATATTCTTAGTATTATAAAAATAAGTTCAACTGCAACTTTAATCCTTTTTTTGATTGAAGGCGTGCTCAATTTACGTTTTATTTTGAAATTTTTCAACACGATTTTAGCTGCTGTTTGTCTGTATAAAAAAGCCAAAGTCAAAATCGTCTCTTTGCTTTTTTATTCTTACTTACCAGGATACGTAATGGTCAACCCTACTTCTAACTGCGGCACTTCAAAAGGTGATAAGTAAACACCGTTTACAATGCTGTCAGATTCTGGCACCTCATCAAATACAAATGAAGCATGTTGAATTTCATGAAGACCTTTTAAGGCAGTATTGCCCACGTGGTTCACTGTATATTTCATATCCCCAAAACGGATTTCGTCTCCTTTTTGAAGAGTGATTTCTGCGGCTTTTGGTACATCTTGGATGATTGCGTAAGGTTTTAATCCATTCGTCGCACTTTCATCAAAAAAAATCAATAATTTTTCATTGACATCAATTGCTTGTTCCCCAATTGCTGTAATTTTTCCCGTTATCATTTTGTCATTGCCTCCTGCATCTTTTATCCAATTACTTTTTAATTTCATCTTTTCATCCTGTGAATAAGTTGCAAATTCATCCAATCAGAAAATTGTGTATCTCCCTTACTTTTCAATCCATTAAACGAATTTTTCGCATTTTCACTCATTTATTAGCACAGTTTTAACAGTTTTCATTATAACATATCTAAACTTTTCTCTAACTTCTAAAGCGGATTCTTTGTGGTAAAATAGAATCAGCATAGCTTATTTGAAAGAAAAACTTTTTTTAAAGTTTGGCAATAATTGTTTAGGAGGAAAACCATGTTACAGCATTTATTATTAGGAACTTATACACGACGTGACAGCAAAGGAATTTATCGGATTACATTGGATACAGACAAAGAGCAATTGGTCAATTTAAGTTTGGCTACTGAAGAAAACAGCCCCACTTACTTAGCGCAAAGTAAAGCTAAAAACCTTTATACCGTTACTGCAGTGGATGGCAAAGGCGGCTGTGGCGCATATGATAAAAATTTCAACTTTTTAAATGCCGTTACAAAAGAAGGTGCGCCATTGTGCTATGTGGCTGTCGATGAACAACGGCAACTGGTCTACGGTGCAAATTATCATTTAGGTGAAATTAGTGTCTATGGTTTAAAAGAAGATGGCAGCCTCGAATCCAAAGTCATTATTAAACACGATGAGCCAACCGGCAGTAATGAAAATCAAGATAACCCTCATGTGCATTATACTGATTTAACTCCAGATAAACGACTTGTCGTTTGTGATTTAGGTACCGATCGGGTTTATACGTACAATGTCAGTCAAGACGGAAAATTAGATGAAGTTGCAGTCTATCAAACAGAAGATGGTGCAGGACCACGTCATTTAGTTTTTCACCCTACTAAAAATATTGCTTATTTATTAGGGGAACTAAATAGCACCCTGACGGTTTTAAGTTATAATCCTGAAGATGGTAGTTTTGCTGAAATCATGCAAGATTCTTTATTACCAAAAGACTTCACGGGAGCAAATGGTGGTGCGGCTATTCGCATTAGCGCAGATGGTCGTTTTGTCTATGCTTCCAATCGTGGTCACAATTCGATTGTCGTTTTTGCTGTTTCAGCAGATGGTTTAACCATTGAAAAAATCCAAACAATCAGTACCGAAGGCGAATTCCCCCGTGATTTTGCCATTGATCCGAGTGGAAGATATGTAGTTTGTGCAAATCAAAACAGCGACAATTTGTCACTTTATACCCGCAATGAAACAGATGGCTACTTAACTTTAGTTCAAAAAGATGTTTATGCGCCAGAGTGTGTCTGTGTTTTATTTGAAGACTAGCAAAAAAAGAATTGGAGGAATCCCCCATGTTTACCAAAACACCTATTGAACTTTTACTAAAGGACTTTTCAAATCTATTAAACAAATGTCAATCTGTTTTTGATTTAGTAAGCAGTCGTCGTTATAACGAAAATTTAGCGATTCTCACGACAGCCGAAGGTTATGCTATTGCTGAAAAAGCCTATATTCGTTGCGACCAAAACAATGAACTGCAAACCAAAGAAGTAGAAGCTTTTGTCAATGCCTTTGATGATTTCTACTTTGAACTCAAACAAGTTTTATTTCATGATGATGACGACATTACAAGCTTAAAGAAACGTCTGACCACCATGCAAAAACAATATGAAGCATTAACCCAATCATTTAATTTGTTATAGGAGAACATATTATGAATCAACAAGAAGCTTTGGATCGTTTAAAAGAAGAATTAAATATGCCTTTTTTCAATGGTAAAATTGAAGAAAAAGAATATAGCGAAGAAGATTATCAAAAAATGAAAAGCGATTTGATTAAATACTTTGACGACTACGTTCGTAACGTCGAAAATTGAAAAGACAGCCGCGCCTTCCTTTACGGAAATGTGCGGCTGTCTTTTATTTTGCAGTTACTGTTAGGGCTGCTTTTTAAGTTCCAAAAATTTTGTCGCGACATTTTTCAAGAACGTTTCATCGTGTTCCACAATTAACATAGTAGGCTGAACTAATTTAATGGCCTCTTCTAGTTGTTCTTGGTTAAAGACATCCAAATAATTTAAAGGCTCGTCCCAAAGAAATAACTCTGCTGGCGTTGCCAGTGATTTGGCAAGTTCAACGCGTTTTCTTTGGCCCATACTCATGTCTTCAATTTTATTATAAAAAACTTCACGCTCAACGCCCAGTTTGCGTAGATTATTTAGCAAGTCTTCATAATTCAAATGATGACTTGCCGCAAATTCCGTTAACGTTCCCTGATTATCCTCATAATTTTGGCGGACATAGCTGATATTTAATTTTTGAGGTTGATTTACGCTTCCTTCCCCAATGCCCTTGAAGTGTCCCATCAAATAATGGATTAAAGAAGATTTTCCAGCACCATTTGCACCGGTAATTGCCAGCCGTTCTCCTTGGCGCAATTCAAATGATACGGGTTTGAATAAGGCTTTACTATCGGGATATTGGAGAGTGAAATCTTCTACTTGTAACAACAACTTATGATAAGTGGGTATAAAGTTCATTTTTACAGTATCTACCGTTTCAATATCTTTTAATAACTCCGCCTTTTTGGCTGCCTGCTCTTCTATGCGATTGATAATCGCTTTTGAGCGTTTCATCGTTCTAGCCGCATCTGCTCCCACGGCACCTTTATTGACGCGACGCATTTCAGTATCGATGAAGCCTTTTGATTTTTTGGTTTTATCGCCTTCACGCGACTGTGCCCATTCGGCTTTTTCCGCTGCTGTTTGTTGGAGTCTGCCAATTTCTTTTTTTAACTTACTGTTTTGTTCCAATTCAAACTTATCTCGTAACCCTTTTTGTTCCTCATAAACAGAAAAATTCCCTTGATATAAAATTATCTGACTTTTTTCTATCGATAAAATATGATCGACCACTTCATCGACAAAATGCCGGTCATGGCTGACTACGATAAATCCCTGCTTTTTTCGTTTTAAATATTTCGCTACTTGCTGGCGTCCGAGTACATCCAAATGATTAGTCGGCTCATCAATCAAAGGAAAATTTGATTCATCGACAAACAATAATGCTAGTAAAACTTTGGTCTGTTCTCCTCCAGAAAGGCTAGAAAACGGGCGCCACAAAATCAGCGGATCTAGGCCTAACAAATTGAGTTCCCGTTCCAACTGCCATTGTTCGAAAGACGCGACTTCATTTAGCGCATAATAAGTTATTTCGTTTTTATCAATTAATTTTTGCGGAAAATACGTAAAGGTCATTTGATGCGTAATCTTACCTTCGTAAGGAAATTTTTGCTGCAATAGATTTAATAAAGTCGTTTTCCCACGACCATTACGTCCAATTAACCCTAATTTCCAACTGCTATCAATCACTAAATTACTATGATCAAAAAGCAACAATCCTTGATTATCAAAACCAAAAGTTAAATCATGTATTTTTATCACTGACATATTATCACCTCGTAAAAGGGCTTTAAAACCGGCTTTCTGCGTAAAGGATTGCTTTTTAAGCAAATGCGTTATCCTTTTTTTCCTGCAAACACCTGTCTCATTCCCCTATAAAAAAGACCGTTCCTATTTTCAGGAACGGTCGCCGCAGAAGCGATGATAAATAAGGCAGACAAAAAGACCTCCCATTATCATTCAACCAATCCTGAAAATCTGCACACGAAACCCTTGGTCGTTCCAAGTTTTCCATCTAAATGCAGCTTCAACAAATTGGTTAAAATTTCAATGCAAGATCCCTCATTTCGTTTTTAATAGTTTAAGAGTAGCATGACTTTAAATATTTGACAATTTTTTCCATAAAAAATTAAAAAATATTAGATATTCTCTATCTAATATTCCACTGGTATGCTATAAAAAAACATTTATTTAATTTGTATTTAAATTTTTGATTTATAATTTCTTTTCCATTTTTTTATGACGAAAAAGCATTTCACATCTATTTATCTCAAAATATAAAATAAACCCCACTTTTTTAGTTTTTAGACACAAAAAAAACCATCGGGTTGGTTAGGCCCAATGGAAAAAGGAGTAATTACTCTCAAATGGAGTAAAATGAAAAATAAAAAGGTTGTTGTTGGTTATGTATTTAATATAAACGACAACGTATTTTTTGTCATAAAAATAACGTTATAGTTAAATTAGATAACTCTCGTTTTGCTAATACAACTGTCCTTTCAAGGTTGGCTTCAGTTTTTTCTAGGCTGCAAATGTTTATTTTTGTTTAAAAAATGCATGTCTGGAACTCTACAATCACCAATTTATTTGTAAAAAAAGAGCGAAGTGTACCATAAAGAAAAGCGAAAAGCAGCGGGTAGCGCTGCATGTACCAGACGACTAAAAAGCGAAACAAACGCAGTTAACTATTTCGCCTCAACGCCACTGAGTAGATCCCCCTATTTCTGGAGAGGAGGATATCATTCCTTTTACTTATAAAGAAAGAAACTTGAAAAATCGAAATTCAATTTTTCAAGTTTCTCTTTTGCTAAAAAATAGCAGATTTAGCTTTTATTTTTTACCTAGTAGCAAATTGGTCATCCGTTGAATTGAAAATGAAATTTCATCTGTTGCTTCATCTTGTTTTTCTTCGGCCGCATTAAAAGCTGGGGTATCAATTCCTTGTGCAGTTTGTAAGCTGGCAATCATTTCATCACAGCCAGCCACGTATTTCTCATAAGAACGTTGAAATTTTTTATGGATTCCCATTACTTTAGCGGGCGGACGTAATTTTTCAATTTGTGCCAGCATGGCTTTGTATTTTTTGGTGCCAGCTGTAAAGACATCTACCACTTCAGTAATTTTCTCTGGGGTTAATTCAGTTAATGTGTCCGCATCAATGGCAGCACGAATAATTTCATAATGAGGGTTCATTTCTTCCCCAATTTTTTCAGTATCTTGTACGATATCATTAATATTTTGGACATAATAACCAAGATTTGGTCTCACAGTTATTCCTACTTTCTTTTTTGGTGATAATTTCATTTTAGCGGTTTTTCTACTAATAAGAAAGTATTCTCGAAAAAAAGGGTTATTTTTTGCATTTTTTTTAAGAGTCTTGGAAAATATAGGCAAAGGTGGTGATGTGAGATGACACAAACAAAATCACTACAAGAATATGCCAAAATAAGCAGTGAAGATAGTTTCGCAAAGATAGATAGTTCAAAAAGTGGGCTTACCGATCAAGAAGCCCAAAAAAGAATGGAAAAATATGGTAAAAATGTGATTGCAACCACACAAAGGCAGTCTATGCTCAAAACATTTTTGACCAATTTTACCAGTATGATGGCCATTTTACTATGGATTGCCGGCTTTATTGCCCTTTTAACTGGCACGCCAGAATTAGGGATTGCGATTTGGCTCGTTAACATCATTAACGGCGTCTTTAGTTTTTGGCAACAATATCGCGCGCAACAAGCCACAAGCGCACTTCAAAAGTTGCTACCCAGCTACGTTAAAGTCGTGCGAAACGGCCAATCAAATAAAATTTTAGCTTCTGAATTAGTCCCAGGTGATATTGTTACCTTAAACAGCGGGGACAATATTCCCGCTGACGGTCGTTTACTAACCGCTGACAGCTTAGAAGTCAATCAATCTTCATTAACGGGAGAATCTACTACTGTCAATAAAGAAATCGATATTCAAACAGAGGAAGCCCTTAAGCGTGCTGGTAAATATGCCGAAGCAAATTTAGTTTATGAAGGAACTTCTGTGGTTAACGGCAGTGGCGTGTTTGTCGTTTTAGCTACTGGGATGGCAACTGAATTTGGACAAATCGCCTCTTTAACAACTTCTGTAACCGATGTGAAAAGTCCTTTGCAAAAAGAACTGGATATTTTAACTCGTCAGCTTTCAATGATTGCTATTGTGATTGGTATTTTATTTTTTATTGCTGCAGTCTTTTTTGTTGGTTATCCTTGGGCAAAAGCATTTATTTTCGCGCTCGGAATGGTCGTAGCCTTTATTCCAGAAGGATTACTGCCAACAGTTACACTGTCTTTAGCGATGGCGGTTCAAAAAATGGCAAAAAAGAATGCTTTGGTTAAACATTTGAATAGCGTGGAAACACTAGGTGAAACAACAGTAATTTGTTCAGATAAGACCGGAACTTTAACCAAAAATGAAATGACAATTGAAAAAGTATGGCTCCCGAATGCAAACTATACAGTGTCTGGTACCGGCTATGAGCCAAACGGTATCGTCAAAAAAGGCGCTAAACGAATTGATCTGTCTCAAGAAAAAGATTTGCTCCAACTATTGCGCATTGGCAGTTTATGTAATGATTCTGCCATCGAAGAAAAAAACGATTACTATCAACTCGTTGGCAGCCCCGATGAAGGTAGTATTCTCATTTTGGCTGCTAAAGCGGATTATGATTTAATTGATGAACAAAAAGATTATCCCCGAAAAAGTGAACTACCCTTTGACTCAAAACACAAACGTATGTCCACCATTCACACTCATGATAATCAGCAATACGTTTTTACCAAAGGTGGGATTACCGAAGTTTTAAGCTGTTGTCAGAACTATTTAAAAAATGGGCAGATTGCTCCATTAGACGACACCCTCAAAAAACAAATCTTGACTCAAAATGACAGTTTTGCCAAAGATGGGTTACGAACCTTAGCTTTTGCCTATCGTCCGTTAAAATCTAACGAAGAATTGACGATTGAAAATTGCGAACAAAATTTGATTTTTGTTGGTATTACCGCCAGCCAAGATCCACCACGAGAAAATGTGATGGATGCGATTCAAAAATGCCACGATGCGGCCATTCGCATCATTATGGTAACCGGAGATTATGGACTAACCGCTGAAAGCATCGCACGGAAAATCGGCATTGTAAAAAGTGACGATGTCCGGGTCATTACCGGTGATGATTTAGCTGCCATGAGCGAGGCGACTTTAAAAGAAAATTTACGTCATGAAATCATTTTCGCTCGGGTGGCCCCTGAACAAAAATATCGCGTCGTTTCCACACTGCAAAGTTTAGGTGAAGTAGTCGCTTCAACTGGTGACGGGGTGAATGATGCTCCAGCATTGAAAAAAGCCGACATTGGTGTTGCCATGGGCATTACTGGCACAGATGTTGCAAAAGAAGCCGCCGATATGATTTTAACCGATGATAATTTCACTTCAATTGTTAATGCGATTGAAGAAGGACGCACTGTTTACAACAATATTCGCAAATTTTTACTTTATATTTTAAATAGTAATATGCCTGAAGCAATTCCTTCATTATTATTTTTAATATCAAAAGGTACCATTCCTTTACCTTTAACGGTTATGCAAATTTTGACCATCGATCTTGGTACAGATATGCTGCCCGCATTAGGTTTAGCTACGGAACAAACTGAAGCAGGGACAATGAAAAAGCCACCACGGAAACAGTCTGAACACTTGTTAACCAAACAGATTATTTTAAAAGCATTTGCTTGGTATGGCTTGTTGGCTTCCCTTATTTCCATTGGTGCTTACCTTTTTGTGAACCACTTAAACGGCTGGCCCTCTGTCGCATTAGCATCAAATGGTAAAGTTTATGCCATGGCTACCACCATGACATTAGCGGCAATTGTTTTCTGTCAAATCGGCGCTGTTTTTAACTGTCGTACTGAAAAACAATCATTGTTCCAAATTGGCTTATTTTCAAATAAGCGCATTTTAGGTGGAATCATTTTTGAAGTGATCTTAATCACATGCTTGATGTATCTTCCTTTCTTACAAAAATTATTCGGGACCCGGGCATCCAATTGCAAGATTGGCTATTTCTAATTTGTATCCCGCTCCCACTTATCTTGATTGAAGAAATCCGCAAAAAAATTATTCGTCGTCATTAAATTTTATGCTTCAAGAAGAAGTTGTGCCAGAAGTGATCAGTTGAAAGAAGTAAGAGGGAATTTCAAGAAAATTGCTGCTCAAATTTTTGCAAGATTTCCGCTTATTTTCGAAGAAGCTGCTTTTGGAGTGCCATTGATTCATAAAAAAGGAGGTGTGACAAAACATTTGTCACACCTCCTTTTCATTTCCATTTTTAATTTACTGGATGGGTTGCCTGCGTATGCCGTTGATTTAAAAGAAAACCTACCACAATCGTAATCACTGGAGCCAATAAAGGGAAAAAGGCAAAAGGTACATATTCCATCGCACTTACTTTCAAAGTCCCCGCAATAAAGGTACCGCTGACGCCCCATGGAATTAAGGCATTTACGCTCGCGCCGGCATCCGCTAGCGTTCTAGTTAAATAGCGTTTGTCTAACTTCGCTGTTTCAAAAGATTTTTTAAAGGTTTCCCCCGGTAAAATCACAGATAAGTATTGTTCACCTACGATAATGTTTACGCCAATACTACTTAGTGCAGTCAAACCAATTAAACGAGAAGGTCTATCCATCTTATTTTTCAACGCTTCCACAATGTTTTCCACTATTTTATATTTTAACAATAAGCCACCTAAGGCTAAAGCTAAAATAATCAAGCTAGCCGAACCGAGCATACTCATGATGCCGCCCCTGGATAAAAGCGTATTTAATTTTTCACTGTCGGTTTCTGCTTTAAAACCATTCATCAAAATATTGGCTACTCTTTGAACCGTTAGACTTTGGTCGTGAATAAAACTAATGACCACAGCCACAGTAGCCCCGGTTAAAAGGGTCGCAATCGCAGGAATTTTTTTTACTGCCATTACAAATAACACCACTAACGGAATTAAGGTCCAAGGTGAAATCCAAAAATTGTTTTGCATGCTCGTAATCATATCATTTACGCTGGTCAAATTCGCTGTTTTATTCGTATGACCTAAGAAAATATAAAGTAAAAAGCTAATCGCAAAGGCTGGCAAATCCGTAAAACGCATATTTGCGATATGTTGAAACAAATCGATTTCGCCAATACCAGCGGCCAAATTCGTTGTGTCCGATAAAGGCGAGATATTATTGCCCAAAAATGCCCCTGAAACGACAGCACCGGCGGTATAAGCATCGTGAAACCCCAAAATATGACCAATCCCTAAAAAAGCAATACCAATCGTTGAAATAGTGGTAAATGAGCTTCCAACTGTTAAACCCACAATCGAACAAACAACAAAAACTGTCGGTAAGAAAAAGCGAACTGAAATAATTTTAAAGCCATAGACCATAATAGTAGGAATCGTTCCGGCTAAAATCCAAGAAGCGACTAATACCCCAATTAATAAAAAGATAATAATGGGGATAATTCCAGGTGTAATCCCATTAATAATCCCCCCATGAATATCATCCCACGAAAATTTTTTCAGACGTCCATATAAAAGTAATAACATAAAAACAAATAAGATTGGAATATGCGGACTTAATTGAAATCCGATAATTAATATTCCGAGAATAGCTAACATGGCTGCTAAAATCGCAGCACTTTCTTTAGTAGAAATTTTTTTCACAACAATACCTTCTTTACAATTTATAAAAATAGGACAGGGTTTTGAATACATTAAAAAGCGCCCGGCCGCAAGGACTTACGACAGGACGCTTAGCAAGTTGTTAATGACTATGGTGCAAGTGGTCTGTAGAATTGTCACTAACAGCAACTTTCCAGTCATTTTTCTTAAAGTGATTAATGACCAAAGGAATAACAAACATCACAATTGCAATTGCTGCAACAAGTAATGCATTTGCTAAAGTAGAAGTTCTCAATGTAGCATAAGTAACAACTACAATTGAAAATAATAACATCAAGCTAACAACCCAAACAAAGGCGTTACCTTTTTTACCAATCCGGTAAGGACGAGCCATTTCAGGACGGTGTTTGCGCAATTCCAAAACAGAAATGGCAATTAAAACATAAACGATACAATAAACAATTGTTGTGGCATTTGTTAAAGTTAAGAAAACCGCACTAACGTCATCCATTACGCCATATAATAAAGCAAACAATGAAATGACAATGGATTGGGTTAAGACAACATTTTTAGAAACACCGTATTTGTTTTCTTTTTGGAAACCAAATTTTGGTGGTAAGAAACCTTCTCTAGCAACTTGAATAATTGTTTTTGAAGGACCGGTTACCCAAGCAGAAAGTTGTAATAATACCCCAATAAAGACCATGAAACTGAAAATATTGCCAATAATTGTTGGTAATCCTAAAATTTCGCAATAAATAATGATAGGTTGCGTAATATTAGCTAATTCCATTTTGCCTGCAGGAACCACATTTGCGACTAACATCGCATTAATAACATTTAATAAAACCAAACCAATTAAAGCGATGAAAACACCTTTTGTATAGTTCTTAGTTGAATCTTTTAATCGAGGCATATAAACAGAACTCATTTCAATACCAACGAAAATAAAGCTAATCCCAGCTAAATATTTTAATGTTTCAATATGTTGCAAGTCGGGTAATATTTTAGACCAAGAAAAATCACCTAAATAGCCATTTGAAACCAAGCCCACTTTGAAAAATGAAAATAGGCCTAAGACAAACATAACGACAACTGGAATATAAACTCCTAACCAAACACCGATGTTCCCACCAACTTTGGCCATATCAAATTTTAAATTCAAAATGGTAATAATCCAATAAATAATTAAAATACAAGCTAAAACAAACCAGTGATTATTGCCTAACGCAACATTACCAAATGTATTACCTAAAAGAGGCCCTAATGTAGAGGCAACCATTACCATTCCTGGGAACATTTGCACCCATAACAACCAAGCAACAACAAATCCCCATTTACTACCTAAAGCAGTTTTCACCCATAATTGTGGACCGCCTTCTTCTGGCAACATGGTAGAAAGTTCACCGGAAATCATTGAAATAGGGCCCGCAAAAAAGACAACAGCAAAAATTGAATAGAAAATTAACGTCCATCCAACGGCTGCTAAAGTTGGGATACTACGAACTGTGGCACACAATGCCATTGTCAGTCCGATAAAAGTACCCAAGCTAATTTTATTAATATCTGACTTACTCACTTTTGACACGCTCCTTAAAATTGGACCGCAGTCGATCAGTTGCCAGACGGCAACTGATCCTGCCGTCTACTAACTGATTAGTGTGCTGAATGTACTAATTTTTCTGCATAGATTTTTTCCAATTTTTCTTGAAGCGCAACTTTAATTTTTTCAGCATATTCTTCAAAGTTTTCTTCTTTGTTCATGTATGGTGTCATAACGCTGGCACGTAAAACGGTAACTTTTTCAACCCGGCGCCATTCTGCATCTGAAAAACCAAGTTGGTTCACAAATTGTAATGGGCTATCACCATAATCCGGAATAGCAAAGTCGGTATGAGAAGTTAAGAATTCATTGCCGTAAATGCTACCTTTGACATATGAAGAATAGTCATAAACATCATGATTTAATTTGTTCATCGCTTCTAAGTCATCGTTGCCTTTTTCTTTAAAGACATAATCCACCATGTTGAAATCAGGATAAGTTAAAGGATGTACTTCAATTTCTTTATCGCCAACTTTAAAGGATAAGTTGTTTAAGAAATTAAAGAAACGATGTGAGCCTTCGATTGATGCGCCCATTAATTTACCATAACCAGCAACGTTTAATGGCAATACATGATGTGCAGCCCAAACGCTGGCAGCTGTCGCACCGGCTTTAGAACCTTCTAAAATGTAAGCGCCAAGTAAGGCTGGAATATCAGCACCTTTTTCAAATACATATGTTGCAAAGTATGAGATAACGTCGCGCATGCGGATATCTTGGATAACAATCCCACCAGCTGAATAAGGAACATAGCCCATTTTATGTGGGTCAATTGTGACAGATTCAGCTTCTTCAATGGCACGATAAGCGTTATAAACTTCTTCTAAAATATAATTTTTATTTTCAGTGAAAACACCTTTTTCAAAATGAACATCTTTTAGATTTTCAAAAGGAATGAAGTCATTGTTTTCATCTAAGAAAATAGCACGACCATAACCACCATAAGCAGCATCGACATGTAAATAGAAGTAAATGCCGTCTTTAGCTAAAACATCACGTAAAGCAGCCATTTTATCAATTGGGTCGATGGCACCTTCTTCAGTTGAACCAACAACACCGACTACACCTAAAATTGGTGTTTGTTCTGCAGCTAATTGACGCACGATTTTTTCTAATTCGTTTACGTCTAAGCGATAGTTGTGATCTACAGGTACAGGAATAACTTGATCTAAACCAATCCCGATAATATCTGCAGCTTTTAACCATGAATAGTGTTTTGTTTGTGGCACTAACCATTTTCCTAATTTTTCTAAGTTTTTACCACTACGAGCAGAAGCAGCTTTAATATCGTCAATCTTTTCTGGTACGCTTTCTAATAAGTCCATAATTTCTTTTGTAGACATATTTAAAAGTTCCCATTCAGATTTACCGCTAACTAATTCTGGTGTTACTTCTTTCATAGCAAGTGGCAATGATTTGATGTTGCGGGCATACCATAAACCTTCTAAGTTTGCTAGTGAACCGTCAGCAACGATATGTCCCCAACCATTTTTATAGCTCATTAAGTGGGCAAATTCATGTCCTACTTCTTCTTCCATTTGGCTTGTTGCTGGTGATGACTCATAAGCCACGTTGTTCCCATTCCAAAGCATAGCAAAATTGTAAGCTAGTAAAGAAGGCATTAATGTTTCTGAGTTCATATGTCCCCAGTAACGGCCTGCAGTATGCCATGGCACAGAATGACTGCGCATGCGAGAAGAAATTTCTGATAAAACATCTTCCATTTTGTTGACAGTGTTTTTAAAACTTTCACTGCTTTTTTCTTCCGGCGTAATAATTGGCATGTCTTGTGGCATGTAGTTTTGACGCCAGCCTAAATGCTCGTCTACTAATTCATTTAACAAAGCTTTGTAAATTTGGCCATTTTCAGCTTTGTCCCCAATAAATAGGGCATTTAGATTCAAATCGTTTCCTTGTTCACTCATGATGAACTCCTCCTAAAAAAGTATTGATAAAAATTTTGTCGTTTGTAGGTTACACCTGTTTTTTTTAAAAGTAAAATCAAAACTTGCTCCTTTTCTAATCAATTTCTTAATTATTAAATTGTTTTAAAGTTATAGTCAATTGCGAGAATTTAATAAAGGAAAAAGTGGCTTGTTTTTTATCTGAAAATTCAAAACAAGAAAATAACCACAGTTATTTATTTGTTTAAAATTATCTGTCTTTTCCCCTTTCGTGAATTAATTTGAATTAAGCCTCATTGTTATGGCAAATAACTTTGTGAAGTGATTTTAATTTAGCTACGATAAAAAAAAGCGCGGCCTGTAAAGACAGGTCGCGCGCTCTCGTAACGTATTAACAGTGATTTTTACTTTTTTAAGACCAGTTCATCATTTGAATTGGAAAATGAAAACCATTGTTTTTCAAGGCAAAAAATTATTAAATTCTAATTTAATACTTTGGCCAAAAAGTATTTTTTCTTGCCTTTTCTTATCACAACGAATTTCCCTTCGAAATGATCAGATGGTGTTACGACAAAATCTAAATCAGTGATTCGATCACCGTTAATACTTATAGCTCCGTTTGAAACATCTTCTCGTGCTTGACGTTTAGATGGTTCAATGTTAGTTGCTACTAATAATTCCACGATGTTTACAGATTCGTTGGAAATTTCAACCGTCGGCATTTTACCAAAGCCTTGTTCGATTTCAGTAGCATTTAAATCTTTGATATTACCAGAAAATAGTGCTTCGGTAATTTTTTGTGCTTCTTTTAAATCTTCTTCGCTATGAACAAAGCGAGTAACTTCTTCAGCTAGACGACGTTGTGCTTCGCGTTTTTCTGGTTCAGTGGCAACTTTTTGTACCAAAGCATCAATTTCTTCTTTATCTAAGAAAGTAAAGAATTTCAAGTATTTAATGACATCACGATCATCTTGGTTCAACCAGAATTGGTAGAATTCAAATGGTGAAGTTTTCTTAGGATCTAACCAAACAGCACCGCCGGCAGTTTTACCGAATTTGGTACCATCTGCTTTTAACATTAATGGAATAGTTAAACCAAAAGCTTCTGCTTCTGGGCCTTCCAATTTACGAATCAAATCAAGTCCTGCTGTAATATTGCCCCATTGATCTGCACCGCCGATTTGCAATTGCACACCGTAAGTTTTAAATAGGTGTAAAAAGTCGATGGATTGTAAAATTTGGTAAGTGAATTCCGTAAAGGAGATACCCACTTCTAAACGACTTGAAACAATATCTTTGGCTAACATTGTGTTGATGTTGAAGTTTTTACCGTAGTCGCGTAGAAATTCCAATAATGAAATCTTAGATAACCAATCAAAGTTGTTCACAAAGCTGATATTGGCATCTTTCCCAAATAATTTACGCATTTGATTGGATAACGCATCCACATTGTGTTGGACCGTTTCCATTGTTTGTAACGTTCTTTCTGTTGTACGACCACTAGGATCTCCGATTGTACCAGTCCCACCACCGATTAAAATATATGGACGGTGGCCCGCCAATTGAAATCTTTTCATCATCATGAAAGGAATTAAATGTCCAATGTGCATGGAATCGCCGGTTGGGTCGACACCACAATAAAGCGCAATGCTCTTTTCATCTACAAGTTTGCGTAGACCTTCTTCATTGGTTTGTTGGTTGATGGCATCCCGCCACGTTAATTCATCAATAATATTCATCTTGTTGACCTCCGTCTATATTTATGAAAGCAGTAAACTGCTGGCATAGCAAAATTAAGTTATGTTATTAAAAAATGTTTTTAAAGCGTTTTATGAAAGAGCAACCATTTAAAGTCCCTTAGAATTTTGAAGAACAAAAAAGTCCCTTGGCAAAATTGCCAAGGGACGAAAATTCGCGGTACCACCCAAATTATATGTTTTAAGATAAAACATATCACTCAAACATTTAACGCTGTCGCGTGGCTTTACGCCAAGACTCCGGAAATGTAATTCACACAATAGCGTGTACTGGTTTGCACCTCCACCAGCTCTCTTAAACAGGGGCTATTATCCTACTGTGTTTCCATCACAGTCATCATTTATTAATGTGTCTACATCATAAAACTGTAGAATCGGTTTGTCAACCAGAAAGACGTTATTTTTTTCAGAATAACATTTTATGAAAAAAAACAAGTCTGGATTATTCCCATAAAAAAAATGATTGTCACAGCATAATTATTCATGGTCAAAAAGTTGGGAAACTTCACTTTGACATCCATTTAAGCTCCACCAAATTTTTGTGCTGTCACTTATCAAATTGATTTTATAAAATAACAAAATAAAAGTATAGTTTTTATAAAAAAAAGCTGAAGGAATTTCCTTCAGCTTTTAAAATACTATTCTTTACCTGCTGCACGCTGGATTGCTTTAACGATTTCCACTACTGGAATAATCGCAAAGGAAGAACCAACGACAATACCCCATTGATATAAATCAAGATGAGCAACCCGGAATATATCATTTAAACCTGGAACAACAATAATGACCATCATTAAGAAAAATGAAAGTAAAATTGCCCAGTTAAAGGATTTGTTACGGAATGGTCCTACTTTGAATAAGGATTGATGAACAGATTTCACATTAAATGCATGGAACAATTGCATCAAACCTAATGTTGCAAAAGCCATTGTTAATGCATCACTATGGATTGCTTCATACGTCGCATGAACTGGCCATTGAATAGCAGACCAATATACAAACAAGACCGTAGCAGCTTCTAAAATCCCTTGATAGATAATACTTGAGAATACGCCCCCAGAGAATAAGTTGGAGTTACGCCCCCGTGGTTTATGGCTCATTAAATCTTTTTCAGCTGGTTCCATCCCTAACGCAATGGCAGGGAATGTATCTGTAACAAGGTTAATCCATAATAAATGGATTGGCAATAATGTATCCCAATTTAACATTGTGGCAATAAATAATGTTAAAACTTCCCCTAAGTTAGCAGCCAATAAATATTGTACTGCTTTTTGAATATTGGAAAAGACTTTGCGGCCTTCTTCAACAGCCACAACGATTGTGGCAAAGTTATCATCTGCTAAGACCATATCGGAAGCACCTTTAGAAACTTCGGTACCGGTAATCCCCATACCAACACCAATATCAGCTTGTTTCAGCGCTGGCGCATCATTGACACCATCACCGGTCATTGCAACAACTTTACCTTCTTTTTGCCAAGCTTTAACGATACGAACTTTATGTTCTGGAGATACGCGTGCATAAACAGAATAGTTAGCAACCTTTTGAGCAAATTCTTCATCAGACATTTGGTTTAATTCCGCCCCTGTTAAAACAGCAGCGTCATCCCCTGCTTTAATAATGCCAAGGCGGGCAGCGATTGCTTCTGCAGTATCTTTGTGATCGCCTGTAATCATAATTGGACGAATCCCCGCAGATTTGGCAACTTTGACTGCATCAGCTGCTTCTGAACGTTCTGGGTCAATCATCCCCACTAAACCAGCAAAAATCAAATCATTTTCTACTACTTCTGATTGTAAGTCAGTTGGAATAGCATCCACATATTTATAGGCCATACCTAAGACACGTAACGCTTGTTTGGCCATATCTTTATTGTTGTCCAAGATTTTTTGTTCTTCAGCATTTGTCATTGTTTTTACTTCTTCAAATACTTGATATTGTGTACAGCGTCCAAGTAAAACATCAGGTGCACCTTTAACAGCAACGAGATAGCGACCATCTGCTTCTTGGTGAATTGTAGACATCAATTTACGTTCTGAATCAAAAGGAAGTTCAGATACGCGAGGTTCTTTGGCTACTTTTTCAGTAACGTTAAAGCCTTGATCTTGCCCAAATTTTACTAAAGCCGTTTCAGTTGGATCACCAATTAATTCACCTTCTTGGCTGAATTTTGTATCATTGGCGTAATTCATAATTTTAAGGGCCATATTATTATCTGGAATATGCTCACTTGATGGATATTGACGATCATTAGTATAAAGCTTTTCGATGGTCATTTGGTTCAAAGTCAACGTACCCGTTTTATCAGAAGCAATAATATCTGTTGAACCTAACGTTTCTACAGCTGGTAATTTCCGAATAATTGAATTACGTTTTGCTAAAACTTGTGTTCCTAAAGCTAAAATAATTGTCACAATTGCAGGCAATCCTTCTGGAATCGCAGCAACGGCAAGAGATACTGATGTTAACAACATATCCATCCAAGGAGTCCCATTAATTAATGTTCCAAACAAGAACATAATTACGGCAATCACTAAAATTGCAGCTGTTAAGAATTTACCCAAGTGATTCAAATTATTTTTTAGTGGTGTTTCTGTTTCATCAGCAGCTGCCAACATTCCAGCAATCTTACCAACTTCAGTATTCATCCCGGTGTTAACCACAACACCCTTACCACGGCCATAGGTAACATTACTATTGGAATAAGCCATATTAATTCGGTCACCAATTCCAATTTCATTACCTTCTAAAACTACCAATTCTTTTTCAACTGGGACAGATTCTCCTGTTAAAGCAGCTTCTTCAATTTTTAATGAGCTTGCTTCAATTAATCGCATGTCAGCAGGGACAACATCTCCTGCTTCTAACAACACGATATCCCCCGGCACAAGGTCTGTACTCTTAATGGATAACGCGTGGCCGTCACGCATGACATTAGCATTGGGAGTTGACATATCTTTTAAAGCTTCAATCGCGGCTTCTGCTTTTGACTCTTGCACGACACCCATCACAGCATTAATAATAACAACTAACAAAATGATGATAGAATCAACAGGTTCGTGGGGCGCAGAGATAATAGCGGCAACTAGCAAAACTAAAATCATTAAGTCTTTGAACTGTTCAAAGAACTTTTGCGCCATTGATTTTTTCTTGCCTTCTTCTAGCTCGTTTTCACCGTATTCACTTAGACGCTTTTTGGCTTCTGCGGCACTAAGACCGTCAGCAGTTGCATCTAACTCTTTTAGAACCTCTTCTGGCGTTTGGGAATAAAACGCTTGGCTCAACTGCTGTTTTTTGTTTTCTTCTGACAATTTTGTTCCTCCTTTGAAATTATCCTCCACAAGTCAGCTAAAAAAATAGACTTGTGTATGTGCGTAACATACATAAGTCTCACTAATTAAGGCAACACCAGAAAGTAAATTTCGGTTGGTGATGTTGCCGCAGCTCATGCTGCTAGTTACTCCCTCATGAAAACATATAAATACAAGGAATATTATATAGTAGAATGCACTCACGAGCAAATACTTTTAACGAAACTCCTGTGTGGAAGCGGAATTATTAACGACCTTTTTGAAAAAAATTCTAAATGCAATGAAATAAAAAAATATCGTGCTGCCTCGCTATTTAAAAGACAGAGACAACACGATTATTTTTTAAGCAATCACAGAACCATTTGGCATTTGTTTTGGTGCTTCTACAATCGCCAAGTTTCCTTTTTCATCTTCAGCGGACAAAATCATGCCTTGACTAATTTGTCCTCGCATTTTACGTGGTTTCAAATTTGCGACAATCACAACTTTTTTGCCAATCAATGCTTTGGGATCTGGGTAAAATTCTGCAATTCCTGACAAAATTTGGCGATCTTGGCTGTCGCCGGCATTCAGACGAAATTGCAGCAATTTATCTGCTCCCTTGACTTTTTGACAATCGATAACTTCTGCAACTTTTAATTCTACCTTGTCAAAATCATCATATTTGATTTGTTTGTCTTTGACAGAAATTAATTCAGTTTCTTCAGGCTCCCATTTTACTGCTTCTTCTGGGTTACTTACACCTTCAGTCATTTTCTTTTGAATATAAGCGACTTCCACTTCTTGATCCAAACGCGGGAAAATCGGTGTGCCTTTTGCGACAACTTTTGTATTGCGAGGAAACTCGCCAAAATGCAAATCTTTTAATTCCATTGTTTCAGCATCCAAACCTAGTTGTTGGAAAATTTTCTTTGGTGTTTCAGTCATAATCGGTTGTAACAAGATAGCTGCAATCCGCAGACTTTCAGCTAAATGCACCATGACACTATTTAATTCGGCTTGGCGTTCTTCGTCTTTAGCCAATACCCAAGGTTCGGTTTCATCAATGTATTTATTGGCTCGTGAAATTAAGGTCCAAACTTCTGATAAAGCAACACTAAATTCCATTTTATCCATTGCTTGATGATAACGACCAACTACATTTGCAGCTGTTGTCGATAATTCGCTGTCAAAAGCGGTCACTTTGGAAGCATAAGCTGGCACATTGCCTTCACAATATTTATTAATCATGGCAATAGTCCGGTTCAACAAATTACCTAAGTCATTAGCCAGATCGTAATTTACCCGAGCGACAAAATCTTCCGGAGTAAAAACACCATCAGAACCAAAAGGCATTGCTCGCAACAAATAATAACGCAATGCATCTAAGCCATAACGTTCGACTAACATTTCTGGATAGACAACATTTCCTTTTGACTTACTCATTTTGCCATCTTTCATTAACAACCAGCCATGACCAAAAATTTTCTTTGGTAATGGCAAATCTAAAGCCATCAACATAATTGGCCAATAAATGGTATGGAAACGTACAATTTCTTTACCAACCATATGCACATCAGCCGGCCAGTATTTATCAAATAAGGTGGTGTCTTGTGAACCATAACCTAAAGCAGTGATATAATTTGACAAAGCATCAATCCAAACATAAACGACATGTTTTGGATCGGATTTTACCGGAATTCCCCATTTAAACGTTGTCCGGGAAACAGCCAAATCTTCTAAACCTGGTTTAATAAAATTGTTAATCATTTCGTTTTTGCGTGATTCTGGTTGAATAAATTCTGGATGTTCATTGTAATATTCCAATAAACGATCTGCGTATTTACTCATGCGGAAAAAGTAAGACTCTTCTTTGACTAACTCTACTTCATGACCACTTGGCGCTTTACCACCAATTACTTTACCTTCTTCATCCCGATAAACTTCTGCTAATTGGGTTTCGGTAAAATATTCTTCATCAGAAACAGAGTACCAGCCTTCGTATTCTCCTAAGTAAATGTCACCTTGTGTTAATAATTGATCAAAGATTTTTTGAACAGCCGCTTTGTGGTAGTCGTCTGTTGTACGTATAAATTTATCGTAACTGATATCTAATGTCTTCCACAATTTTTGAATATCAGCTGCCATTTTATCTACGTATGTTTGTGGTTCAACACCTAATTCCAATGCTTTTTTCTCAATTTTTTGACCGTGTTCATCAACACCGGTTAAGTAAAAAACATCAAAGCCCATTAACCGTTTGTAACGTGCAACAGCATCACAGGCGATTGTTGTGTATGAATTGCCAATATGCAATTTGCCGCTGGGATAATAAATCGGTGTCGTAATATAAAAAGTTTCTTTTCCAGCCATGGATTTTCCTCCTAATAATAAAAAAGTGAAGATGACTTCTCCTTAGCCTTCCGCTTTTAGACCAAGCCGGCAAAATAGCGAAAATGGCTTCTAACGGTATTTTGACTAAGTTTATCACCTAAATTTTTGAGTACACATCACGTAAATGATTCTTAGCTAGTATACCACAATTCCAACTTTCTTTAAGTCCTTTTCCTTGCAAAAAAACATTGCCAAATACAAATCCCTGGATTTCACCGCCTTAAAAAAAATTTTTTTGGTATAATGAGAGAGATTAACGAAATTGAGGGAAATAATATGACTAAAAAACACCGTCTTTTAATCGCATTGATTACCGTTTTAACACTCTTTCATATGGTTTTTTGTGCTTTTTACAGCCGCCTATACGGCTACTTTAATTTACATGATAACTTGCAATCTTTTTTAACCACAATACTTATTATCCGTGGCATTTTATTAGGGGGGATTGCCTTTGCTGGCTTTATCAGCTTAAAGGACGAATCCCGTAAAACAACTCCTTTTTATCTGATTTTCTTTTTATTCAATTTGATTATTCCTTTTGTTTTTAATTAATAGTAGAGGTGAGCGCTTTATGCCAGAGTTTACAACAAAAGCTGAAGAAAAACATTATTACGAACAAGTTGCCACTGAAGAAGAGTTTCTTCAATGGTATAAAAAACAAGATCATCCAGAATATGAAAAACCTTCTTTAACAGTTGATATGGTATTAATGTGTTACAACAAAGAAGAAGAGCAATTAAAAATGCTTTTAATTAAACGAAAAAGTCATCCTTATCGTAATTCTTGGGCTCTTCCCGGCGGTTTTGTTATGCCAAACGAATCTACTGATGACTCAGTATTACGAGAAACACTGGAAGAAACTGGGGTAGAAATATCCAAGACAAATATTGAACAGCTGCATACTTTTAGCACACCTAATCGCGATCCCCGTGGCTGGGTCGTTACTGTCAGCTATTTGACATTTATTGGGGAAGAACCACTGAGTGCCGGTGATGATGCCGATGAAGTCCGTTGGTTTACGATGGAAAGAAAAGGGAGCGAACTTTATTTAACTAGTGGTCATGACGTTGAAATTATTTTGAACTTAAAATCAGGGATTTCTTCAGGCAGTGATTCTTTAGCATTTGACCACAGCCAAATTGTCTTAAAGGCCTTTAAACGCGTCGCCGAAAAAATGGAACATGAACCAAGAGTTTTACAAGTTTTAGGACCAACCTTTACTATTACAGAAGCTCGTAAAGTTTTTGCCAAATTCTGGGGGATGGATTTCAAAAGTATTGACCATTCCAACTTTAAAAAAGCCATGTTGCAATATTTTGACGAAATTGGTGAAAAACCCCTGGGGATTGGCCGTCCTTCTAAAATTTACCAATTAAAAAAAGACGTCCTTTCAACCAAATTTTAATTTTCAGCCTAAAAAAGCGTCATTGAAATCTTTCATTGCAAGAAATGATTGATTTAATGACGCTTTCTTTTTTAGGTTTATCATAATTAGTGGACGGATTCCTAGAAACAAAGTCAGACTTTTATATACCCTAGGCGATCACTGGAGTCCCTTCCAGTTAATAAGTGAGCGTATTTCAAATGACTTTTTCTGCTGCTGCGAAAATAACCTTTTTATCATACCAAGTAGCTTTATATTGTAGTTTGACCAAAAAATGTTGCCAATCTGTCAAGGTAAAGACGCCCTCTTGAATGTTGTGAGGTACTTTGATATATAAAAAATCATATTTTTTAATTAAGTGAAGGGATAATTCATCCATCCACGCTTTTTTTTGCTGCTGTTTATGATGATACAACTGTTGCACCTTTACTTTTTGTTTTTGATAATTTTGCGCTGCTGATAACTTCACCCCTCGTTGCTGCGCACTTTTAGCTTTGATTTCTAATTTACGTTTGGCCTTAGTAAGCTTATTTTCAACGTTTTTTTGACAAAGGGTGCGGAAAAAAACCAAGTCGCTTCCACTCACGAGCTGATCAGGTGAAAAATGCAAGGTAGTCGTTACATTAGTTTTAGGTAAAGGCGTTATCTGTTCTTCACATAACAAGGAGACAAAGAATTGCTGGCCATTTTTTGCCATAATAGTAGCTGATTTAATTTGACCTGTGACTGGGCGATGACAATGGACCGCAATGGGCTGTTTTAATTTAGGTACTTTCAGTAAATCATCTTTTAACCAGATTGTCTGTTTTTGATTATTGGTAGTGTAAGATTGCCAAACACTTTTTTTTAACTTCAATTTTGGATAACCACTCCGACCTTGATAATAGTTTTGAAAGGCGCGCTTCAAATTTTGCTGTGCATTGGCAAGCGCCAAACTATCGGTTACCTTTAAAAACAAAAATTCCTTTTTCAAACTGGCAGGGGTTAACTTTTTACTTTTTCCTCCACCGCTTTGCTGATGGTGCTTCAAAAGTGTGTTATAGGTGAAACGCACGCAGCCAAACGTTTGAATTAAAAATTCCTTTTGCTCATTTGTTGGATAAATGCGAAATTTATAAGCTTTTAGCACCGAAATGTCCCACACTTTCTCTGAAAATTTACTCTAAACAATCCACTTTTTTATTGTATGATAGTCCCATTCTTGCTGCATACAGGGAAAGCTCAAACACAACCAGATTTTTCTGAATATTTCGTCTTTTATCCTTGTGAATAATTTTAAAGAATCTTGCAAAAAATTGCAAGTGGGTTTTTCATTTAAAAAATACTCTGGCATTTTTTAAAGCAATCGCTATAGAAAAATACTCGAATTTTCTGTTGAGACATTTTGCTAAAAATGCCTTCAAAAGTTAATTCGAGTATTTTGGGTATAAGCTATTCATCTTCAGTTAATTCTTCAAAATCGCCGATTCGTTTGGACATAATAATATCTGGTTTAAACCAACCATTGGCATCGGGAATCACACCGGTAATTTGATACCCTAATTTCTCGTAAAAACTGTAAGGATGGGCTTTAAGATTTTTAATATTAGCGATTGCTTGCAACGGCTCATTATATAAATTCACTTGGCTTAAAGTCGTTTCATCATTTTCATCATCCGTGCCCAAATAAATAGTAATTCCGCCACGAGATGCAATTTCAGATTCTAAAAAAGAAACTAAACGAGCGCCAATTTTTTGACGTCTAAAATCTGCTACAACAACTAACGGGTGCATCTCCCAACCTGTTTGACCATATTGAGGAATGGCTCCTACAAAGCCGACTAAATCATCATCCACTAAAGCCGCCACTGCAATTCGCTCTGGTGCTAGTAATTTTTCAACTTCATTTTTTGCGGTCTGCCCATAGTCATTTGGCCAAGTCTTAGCTAAAAGATCCGCCAGTTGATCTTTTAAAATACGATTATCGCGTTCAAATTCTGTAATTAACATTGGCATACGCCTCCTGTAGTGTTACGGGTAGTTTACCAATAATTCAAAAATGGCGGAAATAAAATGACTTTTACCAGCTAAAAATTTGAAATAAAAAAAGCGGATTTCTCCGCTTTTTTTAAACAACTTACTTTCGAATAGGCTAGGCACGTTGTTTTTGCTTTTTTTGTTCCTGCATTTTTTTGCTGCGTAGTTGCCCACAAGCAGCATCAATATCCGTTCCATGTTCTTTACGGATCACACAATTAATTCCATTGCGTTTTAAAATATCATAAAAGCGCAAAACATCGGCTTTATCACTACGAGAATATTGATCGTGTTCACTTACTGGATTATAAGGAATTAAGTTTACATAGGCCAATTTTTTCTTGTCTTCCAATAAAGCTGCCAGCTCTTTGGCATGGTGGGGGCGATCATTGACATTATTTAACATAATGTATTCAAAAGTTACCCGACGATTGGTTTTTTCAATATATTCATCAATTGCTTCCATTAAGACTTCAATAGGATAGCTTTTGTTGATACGCATCATGGAACTTCTCACTTCATTATTTGGTGCATGCAATGAAATCGCCAAATTAACTTGCAAACCATTATTGGCAAATTCTTTGATTTTGCGCGCTAAGCCACTCGTTGAAACGGTAATATGTCGTGCTCCAATAGCTAAACCTTTTGGATCATTAATAACTTGGATAAAGTTCATGACATTATCGTAATTATCAAATGGTTCCCCTATCCCCATCACCACGACATGAGAAACCCGGTCCCCTTGACCACGTTCGTCAAAGTAATGTTGGACCAACATAATTTGTGCGACAATTTCCCCAGTTGTTAGATCCCGTTGTTTACGTAAAAGACCACTGGCACAAAAAGTACAGCCAATATTACAACCTACTTGTGTGGTTACACAAACAGACATACCATATTCTTGGCGCATCAAGACTGTTTCAATCATTAATTTATCCGGTAATTCAAATAAATATTTAACAGTCCCATCACTGGCTTCTTGAACCACCAATTGTTTTAAAGGATTAACGACAAAATGTTCTTCTAATTTTGCAATTAAATCTTTGGACAAATTCGTCATTTGTTCAAATTCTGAGACGCGTTTTTCATATAACCATTCCCAAACTTGGGTCGCACGAAATTTCTTTTCGCCATTTTCAATAAACCAGTTAATTAATTCCTCTTTATTTAAACCATAGATTGATGGTTTCGTTGTTGGTTTTTTCACAATTTTTCCCCTTTTTGACAGATTCGCTCCATACTATAACAGATTCATTCCCTATCTTTCAATAAAAGGAAGCATTTTTTAAAGAAACAAAAGGTTTAAAAGAGTAAATAACTATTTAACATGGCAAGAACCAGACGGTAACTTATCTTCTGTTATTTGAAGCTTCGATTATATTTTTTTATTCCTAGAAAAATGAAGATATGAACCCAACAAGAAAAGCTAAAGGGTCGTGGTCAGCTCGTAAGCAATAAAAAAAGTTTTCCGAACAAATTTTAGCATTAGCTAAAATTTGTTCGGAAAACTAGATAGGAGAGACAATGACTAGGGGTAGGTGACGCTTGGGTAAAAGCAATCAACTTTTACTTTGATGTCTTGTTACGTGCTTTTCTTTTTGTTTCGTTTACCCTTTGTTCTTTTCGCTCCAATTCACCATAAGCATTACGCGCATACGTATTGCCATTTGCCGCGCCGCCATTGCGTGATATTCGCGCGATTGTGCGCAATAATCTAATCAAAAAATTTTTCATCTTATGCCTCCCAGCCTTGCAAAAGCAATGTGCATGTGATTTCTTACTCTAAATCTTGCGGAAGTTCTTCTGTATTGGTTGGTTCAATTAAAACTTTACGGGGTTTACTTCCTTCAGAAGGCCCCACAACACCATGCATCTCCAGTTCATCTACTAGGCGAGCAGCTCGATTGTAACCAATTCGAAAACGACGTTGCAGTAACGAAACACTGGCGGTCTGCATATCGACGACTAAATCTTTTGCTTGTCCATAGAGCTCATCTTCTGGTTGGGCATTAGCACCGTTTGCGGCCTCGTCTTCTTCAGTTACCATCATTTTTTCTTCATAATCTGCCCCTTGTTGTTCCGTGATAAATGCTACAACTCGTTCTACTTCATGATCTGAAATAAAGGCACCTTGAACGCGAATTGGTTTATTTTCACCCATTGGTAAAAAGAGCATATCCCCACGGCCTAATAATTTTTCTGCGCCATTACTATCTAAAATCGTGCGGGAATCAGTCCCACTGGAAACAGCAAAAGCCATGCGGGAGGGAACATTGGCTTTAATGATTCCGGTAATAACATCAACACTTGGACGCTGTGTGGCTAAAATCATATGGATACCTGCTGCCCGGGCCATTTGAGCTAAGCGGATAATGGCATCTTCAACTTCATTGGAAGCGACCATCATCAAGTCCGCCAATTCATCAACAATAACTACAATAAAAGGTAAAATGGGGTTGTTTTCACCATGACTTAAATTACGAGCTAAAATCATTTCATTGTAACCGGTGATATTGCGTACACCGGCTGCAGCAAATTTTTCGTAACGCTCTTCCATTTCTTTGACTACTTTTTGTAATGCTTGGGCGGCTTTACGTGGATTAGTAACCACTGGTGTTAACAGATGGGGAATCCCGTTATAGACATTTAATTCCACCATTTTGGGATCAATCATCATTAACTTTACTTCATGCGGTTTAGCCCGCATCAAAATACTTGTGATAATGCCATTAATGGCAACAGATTTCCCACTACCAGTCGAACCAGCAATTAGTAAATGGGGCATCTTCGTTAAATCAGCCGTTTGAACCCGGCCAGAAATATCTCGTCCTAATGGCACTTCTAATAATTTATCGGGATGATCCGGTTGTGCTTCGATCACTTCCCGAAATGAAACGGTACTTATACTACTATTTGGCACTTCAATACCGATCAAAGATTTACCAGGAATCGGCGCTTCCATCCGGACATCTTTAGCGGCTAGCGCCAAAGCTATATCATCTGTTAAGCTCACAATTTTGCTGACCTTCACACCGACAGCCGGCTGCACTTCAAATTTGGTAACAGCAGGTCCCAAACTCGCTTTTACAACTTTGGCATCGACACCAAAACTTTGGAAGGTTTTTTCTAATACACCAATATTATGTTCAATTTTTTGATATTCATCACTTTGATCTATCGGTGGTAAAGAGTCTAGTAATTCCACATTTGGCAATTGATAGTCACGATCTTCCGCTTCAGCTGGAATTTCAAAATCCAAATCTTCTCCGTCATCCGGTAATTCTGGTGTCTCATTTGTACCTACTACAGTGTTGAGATCAGTTGCAGGTTTCGCCACTTTTTCTTGAAAATGATCAATTGGGACAAAACTCAATTGTTCCGGTTCGACTTCTACAGGACTTTTCGCTGCTTCTGCTAATTTTTCCCCTTCTGTCAGCGGTCGAACTTGGTTTTTCTCATTTTTTTCCAATTCCATTTTTGCAGCTGCTTTTTCAGCGGCAATTTTTTCCGCTTTGGCCGCAGCCTTTTCTTCTTGGCGTGCTTTTTTGGCCGCTTGTTTCGCTGCTTTTTTCGCTGGATCACCGGCTAAAAGTTCTTGCAAAGCTTCCCCTGCATTTTGCAGATGCTCTAAAAGTTCGCCACCACTCATCATACTGACTAAAAACAGACCAACTACTGCTAATAAAAATGCGAAAAAGTAACTGCCAATTTGGGAAACAAGAAAATAACTTCCTTGGTAAAGAATAGCGCCTAACATACCGCCACCTACATTTTGACTCACTTGATTCGTGCGGATATCCCCTAATAAAGTGCCCCATGTTGTATTAATAATATTGGGTGCACCGCTAATCACATTCCGGAACAATAGTGCGTGCAAAAACATTAAAAGTCCCGCATAAATGAACAGCCCTCCTAAAAAGCGCCGGAAATTTTCAAATTTTGCCGCTGTAGTTTTGACCATTAACCATAATCCATATAAAGCCAAGGCAATTGCCAACATTGGATAAGTATTGCCGCCAATGATTCTTAGACAGTTGGCAATTAAAGTTCCCAAAAAGCCTAGCTTAAATAGACCAAGTCCTGCAAATATTATAAAAGCGGCGCCGATTACCGCCAACATCATTTTTTCTTGTTGTTGCTGTTGTTTCTTTGTTACACGTTTCTTTTTCTTCTGGCTTTTTCGTTGTGCCATTTTTATAATCCCTCATTTCATCTTCCTTATTATACAAAAAAAAACAGGCGAACAAAAGTTTTGTTCTGCCTGTTAAAAGTTTTCTCCTCTTTATTTTGGCGATACATCTTCACCGAACCATTTTTCAGAGATTTTTTTAAATTCGCCATTTTCTTGGATTGTTTTCAAAGCCGCATTAATTTTTTCTGCCAAGGCTTGATCATTTTTTCGAATACCCACCGCGTAGTCCTCATTTTCAAAAGGCCCTTTGATAATATTATAATCGTTTAGCTGATTTTTCTGGGTTAAGTAATAATCTGCATAGACCTTATCAATTAGTAAACCGTCAATTCGACCATTTTCTAAATCAATAAAACCTTCATTAAAACTAGCATATAAGACAGCATCATTATCTGCTACGCTATCTTTTAAAACTTCTGGTTGTTTGGTAAACAAGTCATAGCCAGAGGAACCTTCTTGCGCTCCTAAAATTTTCCCTTTCATACCTTTAAAAGTGGTTATTTTACTTTTCTTAGGTGTCACGAGTACCTGATCATTTTCCATATAAGTATCAGAAAAAAGAACTTTCTTCTCGCGTTCTGCCGTTTTAGAGTATCCATTCCAAATGACGTCAATCGTCCCATTATCCAGTTCAGTTTCTTTCATTGACCAGTCAATCGATTGAAATTTGACTTTTTGTCCTGTTTCTTTAAAAACAGCTTTGGCTAAGTCGATGTCAAATCCAACTAACTTACCTGCTTTATCTTTAAAGCCCATTGGGACAAAAGTGTCATCTAACCCTACTACTACTTCTTTTGGCACTTCATTAGCTTTTGTTTTGGGATTTTCTTCCTTATTCCCACAAGCCACTAATACCCCAAGACTTGCTACTACTGTCAGTAATGTACCCCATTTTTTCAATTTCATTCTTATACCTCCTTGTTTTTCACACTTATATTTTATTTTGGTGTTACTTTTAGTGTTTGATCCGCGATATGTTCCGCAAACGTCCAGTCGTGGGTAACGACGATTTGGGTGACGCCCTCTTTTTTTAAAGACAAAATTAATTTTTCAACTTGTTCTCTTAAAGCAGGATCAAGAGCACTGGTCGGTTCATCGTAAGCTAAAACTTGCGGATCCATCGCCATAGCTCGGGCAAGTGCTACCCGTTGTTTTTGTCCACCAGACAGTTGATATGGGTAACTTTGTAATAAATCTTCTAGTCCCAACTGCGCTGCTAATTTTTCGGCTTTTTGTGTATACATCGCAGTATTTTCTTTTAAGACTAATTTTGGCGCTAACGTAATATTCTCAAAAACATTTAGATGCGGAAATAATTGAAAATCTTGAAAAACCACGCCGACAACTTGCTCTTGCTCATTTAAAGCTGTGGGATTAAAGGGTTGACCATCTAGTAAAAAAGTCCCGCTGTCTGCTTTTTCTAGTCCAGCTAACATTCGTAATAATGTCGTTTTCCCTCCACCAGAAGGGCCAACAATCGCTAAAATCTCACCATCGGGAATATTTAAATCCAAATTTTCAAAAATATTTTTTTTACCAAACGCTTTAGTAATTTTTTTTAATTCCAACATAGTTTTTCACCCACCTAACGATAATAATTCAATTTGTTTTCCAAAACCTTCATAATTAATGTGAAAACTCCCGTCATCACTAAGTATATCAAACCTACCCCAACTAACGGTAGCAAAGTAGTATCGCGTTCCATCGCAATTTTACCAATCCGCATCATATCCGATAGCCCTAAAATATAAACCAGTGATGTGTCTTTTACTAAGTTGACCACTTCATTTCCTACTGAAGGAAGTGTTATTTTTACAACTTGAGGAATAATAATTTTGGTGATTGTTTGCATTTTACTCAAGCGTAAAACTTGCGCTGCTTCATATTGCCCTTCTGGAATAGATTGAATGCCGCCACGAAAAATTTCAGCAAAATAAGCCGCATAGTTAATAATAAAAGCTAGTAGTGCAGCATCAAAACGATCCAAGACCAATGCCGGCATTAAAAGTGGCAATCCATAAAAAATAAAAATTAATTGCAATAAAAGTGGTGTGCCTCGCATAATCCAAACATACATTTGAACGATTAATTTAAAAGGCTGCAAGTGACTTGCTAATACAAAGGCCAAAAGAATCCCTAGTGGAATTGAACCGAGTAAGGTTAAGCCAAACAATTTTAGTGTGATGCCTGCTCCAGACAATAATTGTGGTAAAACAGATAATAAATAATTCATTTCATCAGCTCCTTATTTTTGTAAACAAAAAGCCCTCTGACTTTTACATCAGAGGGCGTAACAACGCGGTGCCACCTCTATTTATTACTTTTTCACAAAAGTAAACTCCATCAGTCACAATAGATAAGCAAAAAACGAGGCAATAAAAAAGTCCTTTAGCGCAAGCGCTAAAGGACGTGAATTACGTGGTTCCACCTTTTTTCACTCTTACTTTACAGTAAAGAGTCTCTATAAGTCATCTATCAATGACTGTTGCTATAACGGGCATACCCGGATTTTCTTACTTTCATTTCAGAAAAACAACTCCAAGATGTGGTTCACAAAATGTCATCGTCTCTTTTCACCTACCAGAGACTCTCTTTAGATGGCCATACTTGCTACTCTTCTTATCGATGTCGTATTATTAGGTTGTCTCTAACTTTAAAAGGTGAAATGAAATTTGTCAACTATTTTTTTCGAAGGGAGTCTTTTTTATGTTTGCTACAGCTCAAGCTGCCTATCAATTATTAGAAGATTTAAATATTGTCTACCAACGAGTAGATCATGAACCCATCACATCCGTTAAAAATGTTCCCTTTACATTACCAGGACCACAAGTAAAAAATTTAGTTTTAAAGCCACGCAAAGGTGAGCATCGTTTTTTAGTCATTTTACCTGATGAAAAACAAGCAGATTTGACACATTTAGCCGAAATTTTAAATGAAAAGCGTCTTTCTTTTGTTTCAGAAAAAAATTTGGTAGAATTACTCAATGTGCCCGCAGGTTCGGTCACACCTTTGGCTTTGCCCAATGATCATGATCACAAAATCACTGTCGTCATTGATAAAGAAATTGACCAACAAGACACGGTCGGATTTCACCCCAACATTAATTCGACAACACTTATTATGCAATTTCGTGATTTTGAAAAGATCTTAAATCATCTAGGTTACAAACCGCTTTATGTAGCGATTTAAATAGAAATTACGAGGTGTAGTTACTCTTATGTTGTTCTTATTGATTTTCACATTGATTGCCGGTGGCGCCGGCTACCTATTTTATTTACTTACCAAAGATACAATTCGCGAAGTTTATGAACAATTGGATGACAAAAATGAAAAGGTTCGTAAAATAAAAGCTGTTTGCTTAGGAGTATTTCACCTGATAGCTTTCTAAAGCTACCCCTAGTGAATAAAATCAAAATCTTTTATTCGATGCAAAAGCGCCCTCTAGTGAGGACGCTTTTTTATGTATTTTTCAAAAAATATGTACTATACCAGCAAATCCAAACCTAAATATTTTAAGACACCTAACAATACGCCGACGAATATAATAACAGAAATTATCATAAACAATATCAGTCCTACCATAAATTTTCTTCGACTACGCATACTTATTCCTCCCTTGTGGTAAATAATTAGCTTATTACATATTTATGCTAACACTTATTTACCAAAATATTCCTAAAATGTGAGAGGTTTTATGATTTTAACCAGCTTTTTTTATAACTTTGCCACCGAAAAAGAAATTTATTAAAAAACACTTTTCAAAAATTATAAATAACACTAATTATACCATTTCGCTTATTTTTTACAGAAAGAAAATAGATACAAACTAAAATTCACCCAAAAAATTCTCCTTGCATGTCTTTTTGTGACACGCTAATATCAAGAATGAAATTTTCAAAAAGCAATGTTTTTTCATGCGAAAAATTCATTATTGGTTTCATTAAGTCTGTATCTTTCTTCTTTTTAGGCATCATAAGCCGTTAGAATGACGTTGCCATTTAAATATTCTCCTAGATAAATTTCACTAATTTTATCATGCCCTTGGGCTTTTACCTCTGCTTCTAACCACTCGAGGTCTTTTTCAATTATTTCCAACAAGTCAAAATTAGCTTGCCCATCAACAATAATGGGATAGCGAATCATTTCGGCACCGTATTCAATCACATTTAACTGCCCGTTTTGTTCCATCACCGCTAGCTTGACTTTTTCTACTTCAAAAATACCATTCGAACGCAGTTTAAACATTAAATCATTGGCAGAGATACCAATTCGTAAACAATCTTGTACATTTACTGCACCATTACGTATCAAGGTTACTGGCGCTCCGTCAATCACTCGTTTCACCCAACGATTATGTTCTTTGGCAAATTTTAAAACGAGAACCAATAATGTCCAAATAATTAGGACCAGGACAAACTGTAAAACTGTAATGGCTTCGTTATAAATGACACCGCCAATGATTCCCCCTAATACGAAATTTTGCACTTGATCCATCGGAGAAGTTGGTGCCAAATTGCCTTTTCCCATAATTGTAATTTGTAATATCAAACAAATGAGCCCTAGGGCAAATTTGGCGAGTATTGGTAAATAATAACTCATCTTTATTCCTCCTACTTTTGTTTCACAATCTGGTCTTTGGTTGTTAAAAGAGCGACAGCATCCATTTTGAAATTGGACCCATCTTGGCTTAGTGTCACCCGATAACAATCATCCCCGATTAAAACGAGCATCTGGTCTGTTAAAGTCGTGCTGTTCACATACACTTCTTCTGGCGCTACCACTTCATCTTGCGCGACTCTTTTGACAAAATGAACCATTTGAGACGATTGCGAATGATTACTTTGATCTTGTTTGTAATCAGAATATTGGACGCCAAGTAAAAATAATAGCAGTAACAACATAATAATTGTTAAATCACGATATTTGGTATCTAAACGATGTCGCAAATAAGCACTAAACACAAAGATTAAAAATATTAAAGAGGCAAAAATCAAGCCATACTTAATATAATCGTTGACACCTGCATTATTTTGTAAATACTCAATGCCATAAAAAGTCATTTTCACTCCTCATTTCTTTTTTACTTGATTTTATTTTAGTATGAAGACGAATTATTTTTAGTATATTTGAATTTTACTATAAGTATTGTTTGACATTGCGCTTTAAAATCTCGATAATGTAGCTTAATTAGGGGAGTAGCACATAGACGTACTATGGTTTTAGATCAACAACTCGCGTAAATCGCTGGTCTAAAACATAAATGCCAGACCTAAGTTCCAACTGAAAAAGGATTCATTGTATATGAACTTTTCCAGTTAATTTAAGCAAAACTTAGGAGGAAAAAATGAGTCAGCAAAAAATGTCAAAAGTAACAGCAGCTGGACTGCTTGTTGCCATGGGGGTTGTCTACGGTGATATCGGGACAAGTCCTCTTTACGTTATGAAGGCGATTGTCGAAGAAAACGGTGGATTGAAAAGTTTGAACCCTGATTTTATTTTGGGTGCTGTGTCGCTGATTTTTTGGACGCTAACATTTTTAACGACAATTAAGTATGTCGTGATTGCTTTAAATGCCGACAACCACGGTGAAGGCGGAATTTTTTCGCTGTACACGTTGGTGCGTAAAAAAAGCAAATATTTGATTATCCCAGCTATGATTGGCGGAGCAGCTTTACTGGCTGACGGTGTATTAACGCCGGCGGTTACTGTGACCACTGCCATTGAAGGATTGCGCGGCATTCCAGCATTTTATGAACGGTTTGGGATGAACCAAAACGTCATTGTTATCATTACGTTAATTATTTTACTGATTTTATTTACAGTTCAACGTTTTGGTACTGACATGGTGGGAAAAGCTTTTGGACCGGCCATGTTTTTGTGGTTTACCTTTTTAGGAGGCATGGGAATTTTTCATTTTGCTCAAGATTTATCTGTTATCCGCGCTTTAAATCCGATGTATGCTATCAAACTTTTGTTTAGTCCGGATAATAAATTAGGGATTTTAATTTTAGGCAATATCTTTCTAGCGACTACCGGGGCGGAAGCTTTGTATTCCGATATGGGGCACGTCGGGAAGAAAAATATTCGGGTCAGCTGGCCTTATGTAAAAATTTGTCTTTTGCTAAATTATTTGGGTCAAGCTGCTTGGCTATTGAGTGTTTACCAAGATCCCAAAATCCAAGCAATTGAACAATTAAATCCATTTTTCCGCATTTTACCAGCCAGTTGGATGATTTTTGGGGTCATTTTTGCTACTATTGCCGCCGTGATTGCTTCCCAAGCATTATTGTCGGGTTCTTTTACGCTGGTATCTGAAGCTATTAAATTGCGCTTATTACCTCGTATGAAAATCATGTATCCTGGTTCTTCCATTGGGCAAATGTATATTCCAGCGGTGAACTTTATTTTATGGTTGGCCTGTTCGTTAATCGTTTTAACCTTCCGTACGTCTTCTCATATGGAGGCAGCTTACGGTCTATCGATTACCGTTACTATGCTAATGACAACTTTTTTGCTTTACTTTTATTTGTCCGAAAAACGGCACAACAAAGTTCTGGCAGCTTGTGTCAGTCTTTTCTTTGCTGCTATTGAAACGGTCTTTTTCATTTCCAGTGCCGCCAAATTTTTGCATGGTGGCTTTGTCGCCGTGATTATTGCCTTACTTATTTTGGCAGTTATGATTATTTGGGAATGGGGCAATATTATTCAAGAAGAAGCAGCAGATACGGTACATTTGAAGGAATATATTCCTCAACTAGCTGCTTTGCGTCAAGATGAAAGTATTCCAATGTATCAAACGAACGTTGTGTTTTTAGTTCCGCATGTCACTGATGATGAAATTGGGAAACAATTTGTCTACTCTATTTTAGACAAACGGCCAAAACGGGCGCAAACATATTGGTTTGTAAATGTGGTGGTAACAGATGAGCCATATACCAAAGAATTTTCTGTCGACACCTTGGAAACTGATTTTATTGTGGTTGTCCGCTTGTATTTAGGCTTTCGCGTCAATCAAGAAGTCAATGTCTACGTCCGGCAAATTATTCATGATCTAATGAAGGATGGCCGTCTACCTAAACAACCTCAACGCTATTCCCTAACACCGGGACGGAATGTAGGAGATTTCCAATTTGTATTAATTGAAGAAGAACTCTCCAACAATACGGAATTGGACAAATGGGAACGCCAAATTATGCAAGCTAAACTCTTTATTAAACGCCATACCATGTCACCTGAAAACTGGTTTGGTTTAGAGTACAGTGACGTCTTATATGAAACTGTACCTCTTATTATTGGGAAAATGAAAAAGACCCGTCTAGTGGAACGAAAAAAATAGAAACCAAGAGTTATTTCTCTTAAACAAGGAGGAATAATTCTTGGTTTTTTTAACGAAATGAGGATGATCTTCTATTCACCTCATCTATTTAATCCTGTATTTTTAAATTGCCTGTAATAAATCATATTGGGATTGATACAAATGGTAATAAAGACCATGTTCTTTCATTAACTCCTCATGATTCCCACTTTCTGCAATTTTACCTCCTACAATATAAAAAATACGATCTGCATTTTTTATTGTGGAAAGTCGGTGAGCAATAATGAAAGATGTCCTGCCTTTTAGTAGTTGTTGCAATCCTTCTTGGAGTAGTTCTTCTGTTTTAGTATCAATGCTCGATGTCGCTTCATCCAAAATTAAAATTTTAGGATCTGCTAAAAGAGCTCTGGCAAATGAAATCAATTGGCGCTGTCCGGCTGAAAGCGTGCTTCCTCTTTCTTCGACGACGGTTTCATAGCCATCTTTTAAATCTTTAATAAAATCATGCGCCCGGACTACTTTAGCCGCAGCAATAACTTCCTCTTTTGTCGCATCTAATTTACCATAACGAATATTTTCAATAATCGTTCCAGAGAAAATAAACGTGTCTTGCAACATCACACCCATCTGACTGCGCAGCGATTGCAATGTTACATCCCGTACATCGATGCCATCAACCTTGACACTGCCTTCATTAACGTCATAAAAACGGCTTAATAGATTAATAACAGTCGTCTTACCAGCACCAGTTGGTCCAACTAGCGCGATACTTTGACCTGCTTTTACATGAAAAGTGATATCATTTAAAATATTTTTTCCTGCTTCATAACGAAAAACTACTTGTTTAAAGTCGACCGCACCTTTAATTGAAGGTAAAATTTGAGCATCTTTTGCATCTTGAATATCTGGAATTTCATCTAATGTTTCAAAGATACGTTCCAAATATGCACTCGCTGTAATCAGTGAATTATAAAAATTTCCAATATTAATAACCGGATTCCAAAAATTATTAATGTAACTAATAAAGGCAATTAACGTTCCGGTTGTCACACTAACTCCCAAAGAAGAAATCCCCACGTAATAAATAATACAGGTGGTTAGGACGGCAATATTTTGTACTCCCGGCCACAAAAGAAACTGAATTTTCACTGCTTTTATCCACGAAGTCCGATATTCTTCACTCACTTCATCAAAAATCCGCGCATTTTCATTTTCTCTAGCAAAAGATTGTGTAATGCGAATGCCGGCGATACTTTCGTGAATATATGCATTCAAGTTAGACTGCTTATTACTTAGCGTTTGATAAGCTTTTCGTTGCTTATTTTGAATAATCAACACTATCACAAACAATACAGGCAATAAAATTAGACTATAAAAAGTCAGGCGCACATCAATAAAAAACATAAAAATAAGAGTAATTACAACACTGAAAATATCCGATATCAAATTGATTAATCCATTACTCAATAAATCACTTAATGTATTGATATAATTGACAACCCGAATCAAAATTTTACCATGAGGGCGATTGTCAAAATAAGAAAATGGCAATCGCTGCAAATGTTCAAAAATATCAAAACGCATGTCTTTTAACATATCTTGTCCAATTGCCGTAATCTGCATAATGCGATAACGCATACACAGTCCAATGACAATTAAGGAACCTAAAAAAATACCACCTAAAAGTAACAAACGATTGCTATCTTGCTGTGGAATAACGGTATCGATGGCAATTTTTGTTAGATAAGGCCCTAACATTCCTAGGCTATTGGCTAAAATAATGGTTGCCAGTACGAGAAAAATTGCTTTTTTATAGGGGCTAATATAGCTTATAAGCCGTTTTAAATCGCCCCAACGAAATTCTTGTGCTAATTCTTCATCTTCATCAAAACGATTACGCGCCATCTTCTTGCCCTCCTGTTAAACCAAGCTGTTTGCGATATACTTCGTAATATTTTCCCCGTTTGGTTACCAGCTCTTCATGGGTACCTTTTTCTACCACATGGCCTTTTTCCATCAAAAGAATTAGATCTGCATCTTTAACAGAAGAAATACGATGTGCAATGATAAAGGTGGTTTTTTTCGTTGTTAATTTGGCTAATTCCTGCTGAATTTTTGATTCTGTTTCCATATCCACTGCAGATGTCGTATCATCTAAAATTAAAATAGCTGGATTTTTGGCCAGGGCTCGTGCCAAAGAGATTCTTTGCTTTTGTCCCCCGGATAATCCCACTCCGCGTTCACCAACGACCGTTTCATACCCTTGAGGCATCCGCGCAATAAAGGAATCTGCATCTGCTACTGTCGCCATTTGGCGAATAAAATGTTCATCCGCATAAGGATTGCCAAAAGCAATGTTGTCTGCAATCGTATTGGAAAATAAGAAAACATCTTGCATCACCATGGAAATATTTTCCCGTAACTGACGAACAGGATATTGTCGCGCATCTTTGCCATCAATTAAGACACGACCTTGCGTAGGATCATAAAAACGCCCGACTAAATTCACTAAAGTCGTTTTACCAGAACCGGTCTCGCCTAAAATTCCGACTGTTTTACCCGGGCCAGTCTTAAAGCTGACATGGGACAAAACATTGTGATTTGGATCATCTGAAAAATGGAAACTGACATCTTCAAAAACCACTTCTCCTTTAATTGGGGTGATGCTTTTCTCAGCCTCCACGGGGATACTGGATTTTTGAGCTAATAATTGGCGAATTTTAATACAAGCAGCATTAAAACGTTGCACGTCATTAATGAGCCAGCCACTCATCCGCAAAGGGTTATTTAACATCCACAAATAGCCGTTAAATGCTACCAATTGCCCAATTGTCAATCGTCCCCTGATGACCAAAATCCCGCCAAAAACGAGTGTAATTACAGCTAGTGTACCGGCAAAACCATCTAGCCAAGGTAAAAAGCGGGCGGAAACTTCAGCAGAATCCATATTCCGCTGTTTAAAATCTTCGTTGTATTGTTTAAACTTGTCTAATTCAAAATCTTCTCTAGCAAAAGCTTTTACTACACGATTGCCGCCAATATTTTCTTCTACCATGGAATTCAACCGTGCAAAACTCTCGCGAATTTCAAAAAACTTAGGATGCGCTTGTTTGGCCATTTTATTGGTTAAAATAAAAATAATCGGCGTTACCACTAGTAAAGATAAAGTAAGTTGCCAACTAATAAAAGCCATGACAATGACTGCTGCTAAAAACCACAATACACATTCCACAATATTATAAGTAACCCATGCGACAAAATGACGAATGGCATCGACATCGCCAGTCATTCGCGCCATAATATCTCCTACTCGCGTATGGTTAAAAAAATCAAAATCCAGGGTTTGCAACTTGTAATACATATCCTCCCGCAATTTATAGATTGCATTTTGACTCATTTTCTCACACAAAATTTGATATAAGTAGCGTACAATTGTCCGCAAGACAGTGGTACCAATCATTAAAGCAATTAAAGGCAACAACCACGATTTTTTTCCTTGATTAATGACGTCGTCGACAATTAAGCCGCCGACATAAGGGTTTACAACAATCAAAATAGCGTTCATTAAAATAAACAAACAAATAAGACCAAAATGGTTGCGCGATTTTTTGATATATCCCCAAATCCATTGCATATTAGACATTATTTCACCTCCAACTTTTTGTCTATAAACATCTTAGTGGAATCATTTGGAAAAGAAATGGGATATCTTCTTTAAAATGATGTAAAATATTAACAGAAATGATTTTAGCAACTACTTTTTCACTGATTACCCACACAAATAAAAGCGATTTCAATTATCTTTTAAGCAGAATACAGGAGTTTATTATGCATTTAATCAACGCACAAACTTTTAACCCAGAAATTTTATATCTTTTTGATGCTTGTTGTGATGAAGATTGGGTAGGTGAATACCACGCCCATGATTTTTTAGAAATTTCGTTAGTGTTAGAGGGAGAATCGGAGTATTTTTTTGAGGACTTGCCCCAAACCACCATCCGTGCTGGCCAAATTTTACTTTTTAATCCTGGTTATCATCATATGGAGCGTCATATCAAACAAACTTCGCATCAGTTGCATATTGGCATTAAAAACTTTACTTTACAGGGATTGCCGCGCAATACCTTTCCTCACAAAAGTCCGATTTTAAATTTGGGACGCTATCACCAAAATGTTTTACAAATTGCTTGGCGTCTATTAGAAGAACTGTATCAAGATGCACCGGAAACAGTTGTTTTGCGCAAAATACTCATTAGTGAAATGCTGGTGCATATTTTACGCGGACTAGATGATACTAATGAAAGAGAACCCACTTATTTAACAAGTCGCCAACAGCGGCAACAAAAAATTGTCAATGATACGATTTATTTTTTAGAAAATCATTTTACAGAAGAAATTACGTTGGAACAATTAGCCCAGGCCCAATTTGTGAGCCCTGCTTATTTATCCCGCCTTTTTAAAGAAATCAGTGGCGAGAGTCCCATTAATTATTTGATTAAATTACGTTTAAATGAAGCGCAGCATCTGTTAAAAACAACACCATTGACAATCAAAAAAATTGCCCAATCCACCGGTTATCAAGATGCTTATCATTTTAGCAAAGCGTTTAAAAAACAATTTGGCATCTCACCTTCTCGTTTGAGTGAAAAAAGGGTAACTTAAGTAAAGAACCTAACCAGAAACTGCAATTACAAGTTTAGACTGCCTTTTGAATAAATGGGGGATAAAGTAATTCTCCTTGCTATCTCCCTTTTTGTAGTGTATATTTTTAACAGCAAAAAAATTCACCTCTTGAAAATAATTAATAGTCACGACTGTTAGTTTTTTCAAAACGTCCTTTAACATAGTCCAGAGAGGCTAAGAAGGGTCCGTCGCAAACCAACAGGGTAAATATCCTTGTATCCATTGACGATCCTCCTGCCTAAAAGGGTAGGATTTTTTTGTACCAAAAATTATGAGGAGGATTTTCATGGAAGAGAAAAATGATATTCACTTTCACAATGATGATGTCGTCTTGGACATCCACGACCGTCCCGCACCACTACACTGGTTTGGGCTGAGTTTGCAGCACTTATTTACCATGTTTGGAGCCACAGTTTTAGTTCCTATCTTAGTAGGCATTAACCCAAGTATCGCTTTAGTCAGTTCCGGTCTGGGTACACTTGTATACCTCACAGTGACAAAAGGAAAAATTCCAGCTTATCTGGGGAGTAGCTTTGCTTTTATCGCGGCCATGCAGCTGTTAATGAAAACCGATGGCTACCCTGCCATCGCACAAGGCGCTTTAACCACCGGTGCTGTCTATCTTGTGGTTTCTTTTTTAATTAAAAAAATTGGCACTGCTTGGTTGGATAAAGTTTTGCCGCCCATTGTAGTAGGTCCGGTTATTATGGTTATTGGTCTAGGATTAGCTAGCAATGCCGCTAACAATGCGATGTATAATGCAAGTGGCAATTATGATTTCAAATATGTAGCCGTTGCATTGTTAACTCTCGCTGTGACGATTATCTTCAATATGTTTTTAACCGGTTTTCTCGGCTTAATCCCAATTTTACTTGGAATTATTTCTGGTTATCTCATTGCATTAGCATTTGGAGTGGTAGATTTTCAACCTGTTATCGATGCCCCGTGGTTACAATTACCAGCTTTTGAAGTTATGTTTGTCCAATATCAACCAAAACTTTACTTAAATGCCATTACCACTATGGCACCCATCGCTTTTGTTACTATGACAGAACACATTGGCCATTTAATGGTTTTAAACAAATTGACGAAGCGCAATTTCTTTGAAGATCCTGGCATGGATCGCACTTTAATGGGGGACGGCTTAGCGCAAATCGTGGCCGGATTTGTCGGGGGTCCTCCGGTTACCAGTTATGGTGAAAACATTGGTGTGCTGGCGATTACTCGAGTGCATAGCGTTTTTGTTATCGGCGGTGCAGCTGTTTTAGCTATCGTTTTAGGTTTTGTCGGAAAGTTAAGTGCTTTGATCTTAAGTATTCCAGGTCCTGTAATCTCTGGTATTAGTTTTGTTTTATTCGGGGTGATTGCAGCGAGTGGATTAAAAATTTTAGTTGAAAATAAGACGAACTTTGATAAAAAGAAAAATTTGCTGATTGCTTCCAGCATTTTGGTCATCGGTATTGGTGGCTTAGTCTTTGAAGCCGGCACTTTTACTTTATCTGCCATGGCATTGTCCACTTTAATTGGTATCTTTTTAAATTTAGTTTTACCTGATCGTTAAATTGGAACTCTCTTATCCGAAAAAGGGCAGAGCAACGGGCAGCGCTTTGGAAAAATCTCAGAAATTCGTCTTTTGGTGCTCTTTACCAGAAAGGAATTTTTGAATTCTTCTCAAAGAGTTGTGGCATGTGCTAGACATCAAAAAAAGCGCGACCGTAATAATCGGTCGCGCTTTTTTAGTCTTCTTGTTGCATCGCAGCTTTTAATGCTAGCGCTAAAGGACTTTCTTCTGGCTCTTCTGGTTTACTATATTGCTTTACTAATTTTCTTTCTTCATGTTTTGTCATCTTTTTATTACGCGCTTTTTTATCCGGTATTTTTTCAGTAATACCACAATATTTACATTTAAAGAAGGCGCCATTTTTACCATCTAAAATCTCCATTTTTTTATGACACTGGGGACATCGATGATTGGAAAGCTTGGGTTCTTTTCTTCGACGATAACTACACTCTGCATTGGAACAAATATAGATTTTTCCGTCTTTGGTGTTACGTTCTTTCAGCTGAGAACCACATTCCGGACAAATTTTGGTCGTCAAGGAATAATCTTTATAGGTTGCCTGGGAATCTTTTATTTCATTTACCAAACGAGCAGTATCCTTCTCAATCCCTTTTAAAAAAGCACCGGCAGATTCTTTCCCCTGGGCAATGTTTTCCAAGCTTCTTTCCCACTTCGCAGTTAAATTAGGACTGACAAGGGAAGAATTGACTAAATTTAACAGTTGCTTACCTTTTGGTGTAACCGCCAAAACATTGCTTCGGCGTTCCATCAATTCTGATTTTAATAGTTTCTCAATAATTTCAGCACGAGTAGCTGGAGTTCCCAAGGCATATTTCTCCATCTGCGCTAGCAAGCTACCTTCTGTTGCCAATTTAGGTGGTGTAGTTAATTCTTTATTAATCGCAAATTGTCCTTTGACACTTTTAACGTTTTCCCAATCTGTCAATTTCTCAGCTACTTTTTCACTTGGTTTTTGCCACCCATTTTGCAATACTTTTTCTTGGCGGAAAATAAATTCTCCAGCTGGAAACTCCACTACTGTCTTAACGTTTGCCGTCACATATTGCTCTGCAAATAACCCTAGAAAGCGTTCTACAATCAGATGATAGATGCGACTTTCATCTGTTGACATTTTTTCAAAACGAGGACGTTCTTCGGTGGGAATTAGTGCATAGTGATCCGTCACTTTACTATCATTAAAAACAGCTTTTTGTTTAACTTGTGCCCCATTTTTCAAATATTCTTTGGCGCGATTATCGACATTTGCAATTGCTTGCAGTCTCTCTTTTAGGGTTGTCGCTACATCTTTTGGTAAATATTTCGAATCTGTTCGCGGATAACTGACTACTTTATGGGTTTCATACAAACTTTGCACTAAAGATAATGTTTTTTTGGCTGAGTACTGATACAAGCTATTGGCTACTCGTTGTAATTCAGTTAGGTCGTAAGGAAGTGGAGCAGACTGCCGTTTTTCTTTTAATGTGACTTCACTTACTTTACCAATCTGGTTGTGCCATTTTGCCACCATTGTTTCGGCTTCACTACGATTATGCAGTTGCTGCGGATTTTTTAATTGCAAGCGTCCTTTTTCATTACCATATAATAAGTCAATTGTGTAATAAGTCTCAGGAATAAATTTCTCTGATTTTTCTTGCGCTTTGGCTACTAGCGCTAAAGTTGGCGTTTGAACTCGCCCGGCACTCAAACTATCATGATATTTTACCGTTAAAGCACGCGTAACATTCAAACCTACTAGCCAATCTGCTTTTCCCCGCGCCACTGCAGATTGATATAAATTATCATATTGCTTAGCCGGTTTTAATTGACGAAAACCAGCTTGAACGGCTTTTGTAGTTTGGGAAGAAATCCATAGTCGTTCTAATGGTTTATTAAAACGGATCCATTCAAAAATATACCGTCCGACGGCTTCTCCTTCACGACCGCCGTCCGTTGCAATAATACCACCGGTAATATCTTGACGTTTGGCCAAATTTCCAATCAATTTTAATTGTCGGGTCGTTTTTGGCAATGGTTTAATACCAATCTGTTTTGGAATCATTGGCAATGTTTCCATTGTCCAAGTTTTCCACTCTTGTTTAATATCTTCGGGTAATTTTAAGGTTAATAAATGGCCATATGCCCAAGTAATCACATATTGGTCATTTTCAAAATAATCTTTTCCATGTGGTTTTGCCCCTAAAACTTTGGCAAAATCTTTGGCGACACTTGGTTTTTCGGTTAATACTAATTTTTTTCCCATATTTGCTCCTTTAAAACAGATAAGTTTACTACTTAAATTTCTATTGATGCTAAATACTTTAGCTTTTATTGGCGTCCCTTTTACTCATTGCGTTTTTCATTATAACAGCTCCCCTTTAAAAGCTAAACTGCTATTAAATAATCTTACAATCTCTACTTGAAATGAAGCCATCTCAACGCCTCTTCCTCTTATGAAAAACTATTCAAAATAATTTTTCTAATAAAAAAGCTTAAACCAGCTACCACAGCCAGTTCAAGCTTAATAACAATTAGTTGGCAACTTTACGTTTACAAACACGTAACTTACCTTCACCATTTATTGTTTGACACAATTGCGTAGCGCTTTTTTGAACCACAGCCCCATAATCTTTCAATAAAGCCAAACCGGTATACTGTTGCAAATAGTCATCACACTCTTCACACCAACGTTCATCACTTTCATTCCAAAATGCAGCTTGATAATTTGGATGTGATTTTAAATGTGTAAAGTGTGGATTTAATTCTAACCATTTGGTTTCATAAAACTGCGCCGCTGCTTTTAAATCGGCAAATGCATATTCTTCTTTGATATCATTTTGCCAATCTTCAAAGAACCACCATGGCTCATTGTCCCCATACATAATAACAACCTGGTACATGATTTATTGCTCCTTTTATTCCCCACTTGCATTAATCATACTCATGAAACGTAGCTATGACAAGAAATTCGCACCAAACTTAAATACCCATTATTATTTTTATTTAATTTGATTAAGATTGTGAATTTTATTCTTTTTAGATAAATTTTTTAATAAGAATAGACAAATATTTTTCATCATGCATTCTGTGTTTCTGTGAAATTTTGGGTATACCTAAAATGGTATGCCAACAAAATAGATTTAAAACTAGTAATATTGATTACGATCAGAGTGATTGCTGTAAGTAGGAACGAGCCAAAAATTAGTCCAGTATTACACAAAACAAGCAGCTGTTAACGATTGTTTAACGAGACGTTTTTTATTGCTGGTTTTACTAAGTTAGATTCAGTATAAAATACATTTAATAAAATAAAAGGTTTTTTTTAAATTTCTCATTTATTTTTTGATAAAAAACAGCCTAAAAGGAAGAAAAACCTGAACGATTTTGCGACTATTTTACGGATATTTTTTGTCATCCATAAAAGAATCAATCATTCAGGTAAAAACGTTTCATGCTAATTAATAATGATCATGTAAATATTGTAAAACCGACGGTGCCAATTGTGTGGCCGATTCATTCTCCTTGCGATCTTCCAACATACTAATAAAGAGATAGCCGCTACCTTCCCCCTCATAGGCTAATAAGAAACTATTTTCTTGCCCTTTTTCATCTTGTTTCTCTTTAATTTCAGCTGTCCCTGTTTTCGCGGCTAATGAAAAGCCTAAACTGTTTAAACTATGAGCAGTACCATTTGTATCGGTTACAACAGCCTGCAAATCTTTATTGATTTGTGCGACACTAGCGGCTTTTACCACTGCTGCTTTTTCTTTTGTCTTGGTGTCAGTGACAAGTTTTGGATAGACAAGCGTTCCTTGATTTGCAAAAACAGAATACATGGTTGCTTGTTGAATTGGATTAATTAACAGCTGTCCTTGGCCATAACCAGTATCCGCTAGTAAAATTTTGGAATCAAAACTTTTTTCATTGCTAATCTGCGCTGGATTCATTGCTAGGGGCAAATCTAGTTCTTCGCCAAAAATAAATTGATCTAATCCTGTACGAAAAGCTTTTTCCCCCATCTTTAATGTTGCTTGTGCCATGTAAATATTATCAGAATAAACCAGTGCATCTTCTAAATTCACTGAAGACACATCCGAGACGCGGGTGACGTAATAGTCTCCCCAAGAACTGTCTTGCTGCCATTTCAAACCGTTAATTGCAACTTTTTGGTTGGGATTTAGGCTGCCATTATCAAGTCCAATAGCAGCGGTAATCGTTTTAAAAGTTGAGCCTGGCGCATATCCGGTTACTAAACGATTTAAAAATGGTTTTTTACTGTCGTTTTCATAAGCTTCATAATCTTTTTGTGAAATCCCATTGGTCATTTTATTGGGATCATAACTTGGACTGCTGACTAAAGCTAAAAGATCCCCTGTTTTAGGAGCACTTACCACTGTGGCACCGGCTTGATTATCTAAAGCATTATAAGCTAATTCTTGTAAGCTGCTGTCAATGGTTAAGTGAACAGACTCGCCATCTTTTTTCTTTGTTTCTAATAAAATTGTTTTTTCATTGCCCTCTTCATCGGTAATCGCTAATTTCCCCCCCGCTGTGCCCCGTAATTTCTCATCATACGTTGCTTCTAAGCCTGCACGTCCAATTTCACCATCACTGGTTAGTTCAGGATGCTTCTTTAAATCTTCAGCGGTAATTTTACCTAAGTAGCCCACTAATTGCGCAGCGGCTGCCCCTAGCGGATATTTACGTCCGGTAATTTCTTGAATACTGGCACCAGTAGGCAGACTTTTAACTTCATCCACAATTTTTAAGGGCACAAAATAATCTGATTTAACCCAACTTTGATTTAAGGCTTGTGTAATTTGTTTTTCAGTTAGATCATAAATTTTGGCAATTGCTTGAATGTTTTTTTCTTTTTCTGTACCTTCACCCAATTTTTGCGGCACAACCCCTAATTGTTGTAATGTGCCATTTTCTGCTAAGGGTTGATTGTTGCGATCTAAAATTTGACCGCGAACAGGTGCATCCACTGTCATACTCACTTTATCTTTGCCACTCATTTGTGGGAAAATTAAATTTGGCCCCCACTCCAATTTGGGTTGCTTGTTTTCATAGGCGATATAGGTTTGGTATTTTAAGTTTTTCAACTGTCCCATTGCCGTTGACAAAGAGAGCTCATAGGTCACTTGGTATTGGTCATTTTTTTGCTCAGTTATTTTTAAATGAGACAATTTGAGATTTTTGGCTTCGATTGCTGTAAAAATATTTTGATATTTTTCACTGATTTCTTTATTACTATACCCATTACGTTGGGCTGTATCCGCTAAAAGCGTGGTAGAAATTTTATCATATTTTCCTTGTGCCAAATAGGTTGTGAAATCTTTGACAACTTGTTCTCTGGCTGCTTGTTTCTTTTCACTTTGTAAATGATACGCAAAAAAAGCCCCGCCAGCTATAAGCAAAATAATCAGTGGAATAATAATAAAAAATGGACGAAATTCCTTCTGTTGTTTGGTATTGCGTCGTGATTGTTCAGTCATCGTTTTTCTCCTAATAAAATAATATCCTTATTTTACCTTATTAAAAGGTACAGTTTTTAAAAATTCGTTATTTTTTAGTAAAAGTTAATGCTTTAAGACGAGCTGAACGGACTCGCTCAGCTCTCTTGGGCAGTAACCTTGGTATATTGTTCTTATTCCTTGTGAAAATCATATAGTCTCTGTGCTCATAAAAAAAGATGTGCCATTTTAGACACATCTTTCCTTTTAGATATATTGTAAAACTTCTTCTGCTTTATAAGCATGGTCAATTAGACCACCGCCCAGACATTCATCGCCGTCATAAAAGACAACCGCTTGTCCTGGTGTAATTGCCCGTACAGGTTCATCAAAAATGACTTCTGCACGATCATCAGCTAATAAACGGACTGTAACAGGGACATCAGCTTGACGATAGCGGAATTTAGCTGTGCATTTGAATTCCTGTGGCATTGCTTCATTCGTTGTCAAATGAATCGTACTAGCATCTAAGCGATCGGCATAAAGCGCTGGATGATGAAATCCTTGGCCAACATAAAGCGTGTTAGTTGTTAAATCTTTGCCTACGACAAACCAAGGATCATTTGACGCACCACCGCCACCAATGCCTAAACCTTGACGTTGACCAATTGTATAATACATTAAACCATCATGATCCCCTTTAACTTCACCATCAAGAGTGACCATTTTACCTTTTGTAGCTGGCAAATAATTACTTAAAAATTGTTTGAAATTCTTTTCGCCGATAAAACACACACCTGTAGAATCCTTCTTCTTAGCAGTTGCTAGCCCAGCACGTTCAGCAATTGCCCGTACTTCAGGTTTTTGCATGCCTCCTAAAGGAAACATCGTTTTGGCAAGTTGCTCTTGTGATAATTGGCTTAAGAAATACGTTTGATCTTTATTATTATCCACACCCCGTAGCATGTGAACAATACCATTTTCATCTTTTGCGACACGGGCATAATGACCCGTAGCTACATAATCTGCTCCTAATTCCATCGCATAATCCAAGAAAGCTTTAAATTTAATTTCTTTATTACACATAACATCTGGATTTGGCGTGCGACCGGCGCGATATTCCGCTAAGAAATATTCAAACACGCGATCCCAGTATTCTTTTTCGAAATTGACCGAATAATACGGAATTCCAATTTGTGCTGCCACTTGGGCAACATCTTTATAGTCTTCTGTTGCGGTACAGACACCGTTCTCATCAGTATCATCCCAATTTTTCATGAAGATACCTACGACATCGTATCCTTGTTCTTTTAGCAAAAGCGCGGTTACAGAAGAACCCACCCCGCCACTCATGCCCACGACAACGCGAATTTTACTGTTGTCTGTCATGTAATCACCATCATTTCATTGTTAATTCCGAAAATTTAACGATTTGAAGGTCGCAACTTTTCAGTATTTGTCATTATACAACAGAAGTCTCATAATTTCATGTACTTGTTTTCAAATTAGCCATTTCTTTAAATGCTTGTGACAAAACCAGTAAAAATCGTCAGCAATAAGTTTCACTTTTTCTGCCTAAAATTACGCCAGCCGTAATACCCACCGAGGCAAATACCAGAAAGGCTCAAGATTAAAGCCACGATTATAAAGGTACGCGTTCCTTGTCCTCCAGTTGCAGGCATAAATCCTTTTTCAAAAGTATTGGTCACACGAAATTGGAGTGTCTGCGCCTTTTTTTCCACGGTAAACTCATTTGTTTGAGTATTCGTTAGTGTATTATAGTAAGTCACAGTTACATTTTTAGGTAGGCTCACTTCTTCTAAAGAATATGTTTTTCCAACTAGCAAATACTGACGCCAATTTTTAATTGGAACATCTTTTTTGGCAGAAGTGTAAAAAACAATCTCACTGGTTGTTTGATTCTCTTTAATATTCACTTCTCCATAGGCAATAACTTCTTTTGTCGCCTTTTCCTTTAAGATAAAATCAAATGTCGCAGCTCCTTTCATCCCTTTTAATACTTTATATGCATTAAACTCTAATGATGGTTGCTTTTCATTTGCTACATTTAACGTGAGATTCAGCTGATTATCAGATTCTGTAAATGAATACATCTTTTGCAGCGTCTCGTTTACCTTTTCGTTTTCATCTGTTACTTCTGGCTTTTTATCATTGAGCTTAAAATAAACATACTCAGAAAATAATTCATAGCCAGCAGGGGCGACGATTTCTTTCATGCGATAGTTTCCCGATTTTAAGCCAGTAAAGGTGAGTAAACCACTAGTAGATGTGCCAGCTTGGGCCTGCTTTTCATTTACTGTTTGCCAAGAACCATTCGTTTGTTTTTCTAAAACAAACTTTGCCCCTGCTAACACTTCTTTATCTGATTGACTATGTTTTTTGATTGTTAACATCCTCGCTTCACCACTGATCGTTCCAGAAGCGCTAATATTACGAATTTCGACTTTTTTTGTATCACTGTTGGAATATTTTCCCGCCCAATTCATTTTAATTTTGTTTTCAATATAACTTTGATCGGCTTTTTTAGGTTTCCCGCTATATTCAATGATTAATGGTGTCGTCACCGCAAAATCCTTAGCAAATTCAATTTTAAATCCGTTTTCGTTACACGCCAATTGATAGACTTCAGCTTCTACCTCGCCTTTTTTCTCAATTTTAGCTTCCCAAACCTTATCACTAATTTGAACATATTCTAAATTGGCATAATACAGCTTAATCTCTCCTGGAATAATAACTTGATCTGTAGAGATGTCTTCAATGATTAAATCATAAAGATGTGCTCCTTCAGGATTAACCACCACCTGCCAAGGTAATTGGGTTGTTTCTGTATCAAAGTCACCCGCACTTTTATAAATGCCATTTCCTCCTTTTTGATATGTGACCGTATTGGCCGTTGTCTCCGTTCCTGTCTGTGTTATCAGTGCCGCAGTATTTAATATTTGATTTTTATTTCCATTTTCAGCTGCCATTACCTCTGGGTTCAATCGAGAAGAAAAGCTCACTTTAAAAGCGGAATACCCCATGTCTTTTTTAAAGCGAACTGTAAAACCACGAATTACAAGATCGGAAGTTTGCTGATCTGCTGCAATTTCATGCCACTTACCATTGCTGTTTTGCAGGGGAATAATTTCATAGTCACTACTTTTTGTTAGAAGTGTTTCTGTGTAATCATGAAACCAATCTGTCGTTGAATTTTTTTGACCATCATCTTCTATTTTTAACTGGTGTACTCTAATATTTGCCAAATCTGCTATCGTCATTGTTTGAATTAGGCTGGTTGAATTATCCTCAAATTTCCAGACATTCATATGATCACTTATTTCATCGCCGGCTTTTATTTCATAGCCGCGGGTATTGGCCAAAATTTCCCAATCCACCCGGTTTTCTTCTAAATCCATAGTGCCTCTTTTACGAATAGAGGCACTGATATGTGCATTGTTGGTCCAACTAGTGTTGGCTCTTGAACTTCCTTCAAAATTAGCTTGGATGGCTTCTATTGTGTTGTAAAAATAATTGGCAATCGGCTGTTGGGGAACAATTCCTGCTTCCCCACCGTATTTTGAGGCAATTGCCAACCATATTTTTTTCCCCGAATATTTTTCATCAATTTTTAAGCTAAAACCGGCACCTTTTTCAGACCAACTCAGATCTTTTGATACGAGTGCAACGCCAGATTCGGAATCAAAAACCTTTTTTCCGTTTTCATCAATGATTTTCCCATTATCAATCGTAATCTCTTCTGGCTGTATTTCTACAAATTCGCCGTTTTCTTCATAAGCGACAATAATCCCTTTTTCTTTTAAGTAAGCTTGATTAATTCCTTCATTAAATTTTTTACCAGAGACTAAGACTTCTCCTGATTTTAATAAAGCTGCTTTATTCCAATAATAAAACAGACCATTTTTATAAAATGTTGCGTCCCTTTTGCCAATGGCAGCATCATTAATTAGAATCTCCCCAGCATTAGGAACAGTTGTAATAGAGGCTGACCACAAAATTGTCTTATCGTCAAAATTACTCTCCACTTGCTCATTAAATAAATTTTGGCGTATAACCTTTTTTTCCACTGCTAAAGAGGTAACACCGTTCGTACTTGCCTTTAAATTGCCTCCTTCAATGGTATTTGTTACTAAAGTTTGGCCATTGGCATCATCATGTTTGGATTGATAACTGATCATATACCTTCCTTTAGGCAATGTTTCTGCTACTTCTAATGTAAATCTTTGCGATTCTTTTTCCTTTAACAGAATTGTATTACGATACTGATCTGGTGTTGACGTAATTTCAGGGAAGATTTGCTGGCCTTTATTTATTTCGGCTAAAATTTTTAATGAATTAAAATCAATCTCCCCTGCACTGATTACATCACTAAAATCTATTCTTTCTTCTGTTTTTCTGTGATAAACCACCGTCCATTCAATGATTCCGTTACCTTTACCTACCGATGTCTTTTTTAGATCATCATGATAATACTCAGTCGCAGCATTTGCTTCCAATTTATTACTCCCCGCAATATTACTTTGTACCTGATTGGTTAACAGACTAGGATGATCATCTTTTAAGACTGCCGTATATTGAATTTTTAACGGCCCGGTTATCTGAGTATCAATCCCAGCTGCCCAATTATAAAAAGAAAGCGAAAATTTTGAATCATTACTTTTATCGTATGAAAGCTTGTAGTCTTTTCCTTCTATCAACTCTTTTTCTTTTCCATCTAATTCTAGAAATATTTTAAAAAGCTGATAATCAGGATGTTGTGCAATTCCTTCAGCTAACTCTCCTTGGGGTAGATAAAATCCCGCCGCCTTGTTCACACTAGTAGGGTATAGTGTTGAGATGTCTTCATCTGTGATACGCAAATCTTTAATCGGGACATATTGCGTAGGATTATTTTTATCTCGTCCGGGAGTGACAGCAATTTCCCATTCCACCAAGTGATAATTTTCTTTTTCAAATGAAACTTTATTTGGTTCTTTTGTAACACTTTTTTGTAAGCTATATTCATTTTTAACTGGTTTAATTTGAATTTTATCGTGGATATCTGCTTCTTTTGAAACCATAATATCGATTGTTTCTGTTACTTCTTCAACGGTAATAGTAGAAGATAAATTCATTTCTCCCCGAACATTTTCTTTGTCCCAATTCTCATTATTTAAAGTCACTGTCCATAAATGATTTTTACCGTCTGCTCCTCCATTTTTGACAATGGTGAACTCTCCTCTTTTTTCCCCTGCAATCGTAAGATTTTCGGTAATATTTTTTTCTAAATAAATATCGCCGGAAATTTCAAAACTAAAAACAAAATAACGTTGTCGCTCTTCATTGGCTTCAATTTCCTCTTTTACTTTTTGACCTGCTGGGGTTTCAAAGAATAAATCCAAATCATATGTATATTCTAATTGAACAGAGGTATCAGAAAAAATATAAGGTGGGTTTGCTGGATCATGACTTTGCCACGCTTCATTACCTTGTTTTGTTTTTACTACGACTTGGTTTATCGGCCATCCCGTCAAATCGTTGGGCAAGGTAATTACCAACGGATCTGCAGCTGTAGCTTTTGTATGCTCTTTAGTCACTTGTTTTTCTGAGGGAGTAGTATTCTTTGTCACGTGAGGATTCTTTAAATCGTGCACCTTTTCGTCTGCAGATAATTGATAATCTACTACTTGGGATTCTTGAATTAAATCAAATTGGAACTGCGGAACGCTATCTTTAGCTGTGACTGCCTTAAGTGTGCCTTTACTTTGGTTGTTACCAAAGGCCGCACTCGTTTCCTTTAACCAACCATCTTTTGTGGCAAAGTTTTCGCCGTTTAATTCTTTTATACCATTTTCATCCCAAAACTGCGCTTGTAATTGGGTTGCAGCCAATGGCGTATTTTTTTCATAATGAAAGCTCCACAATAGCGAATCCTCCCCATGAACTTCAACAGTATAGTCGATGGTTAAAAAATCTTTTTTTATTAAATAGTTTTTCTCATCTGTTGCTTTCGGTCGCCAAGTAAATGAACTCCCCACCAATGCTTCTAAAAAAGGAAAAAGCAGACTAATACATAAAATTAAGACAATTTTTTTATTTTTTAACTTCATTTCCATCCCTCACCTTACCATCATTATCTAATCTTATTTTAATTGTATAACAATTAAAGATGGATTCGCAAATTTAATAGTCAACAAAAGAACAACGAACACTATATTTTCCCTCATTTTGGCTAATTCAAAAAAATAATTGAATAATAAATTTTCCATTAAAAAAAAGAGATACGCTGTTAAACAGCCTAACTCTTTTACAAACTTACTAATTATAAAAAATAGAATTTGGTTATTTTATTACATCATCTTCTCTAATAGCGCTGCCTTTTTTTCTGCAATGGTATCAATTTGATTTTCTGAAATTGGCATGCCAAAAGGTTGTTTACTTGGTAAAAAGTCTAATTCAGGGGCATCCACGCCCACATTAATATTTTCTTTGATTGGCACACTATAGTGATGAACATGTCCATGAAGATTGCGAATATTTTTTGTAACACCCAAAAGTAGCGGATAGTGCGTCAAATAGTACTGATGGTGGTTGAACTTGACAATAATCCCCACATCCGCAAAATCAAACTTCCTTTGCCCATTGTTCATGTTGCTATTATTTTGTGCTAAAAATTTGAATAAAGTCCGATGATCATGATTGCCTTTAATAAAGATGATGTGACCATTTAAACGCATAAGTAACGCTAAAATTTCTGAATAGCCTGCTTCATAATCCGGATGCATGGCAATGTCGCCCAAATGATAAACCGTATCCGTTTCTTTTACGACTGCATTCCAATTTTTGATCATTACTTCATGCATGGTCATTATATCTTTAAATGGACGGGGAGCAAAGTCATTATCACCTAATAAATCTTGATGAAAGTAATGGGTATCGGATGTAAAAAATTTCATTTTCTTCACCTACAATACTGCCAAAGGCTGTTTTTTTGTTGGAGCAGGGTAATGAGATGCAATCAGCTCCCATTCGTCTGCTGTTAATAAGATATTTGCCGCAGCAAAGTTAGCCAATACATGCTGTTTGTTACTAGATTGTGGGATAGCTAATGTATCGTTATTGCGAATTGCAAAAGCCAATAACAATTGAAAAATTGTACACTGATATTTTTTAGCTAAATTTTGTAAAAGTTCATCTGCCAAAAATTGATTTCCTAAAGTATCCCCTTGGGCTACGGGTGAATAAGCAATTAAAGGCAGATTTATTTCTTTCATGTAAGGCAATAAATCAAACTCAATGCCGCGGTTGCCTAAGTTATAGAGCACTTCATTTGCCACACAATTTTTACCATTAGGTACTTGTGCCAACGCTTTAAGATCTGCTACATCAAAGTTTGAGACTCCCCAATTGCGAATTTTGCCCGCTTGTTTGGCTGATTCCATTGCTGCTACTGTCTCTTCTAAAGGAATGTCCCCCGGCCAATGGAGTAAATATAAATCCAAATAATCTGTGTTAAGGCGTTTTAAGCTGGCATCTAAGCTTTGCGGTAATTGATTTTTTGAAGCATGCCAGGGATAAACTTTTGAAATCAAATAAATCGTATCGCGCTGGATTGTTTTTAAAGCTTCTCCTACCAATCTTTCAGAATTTCCTTCACCATACATTTCTGCTGTATCCAAAGCTACTTTAGCATCTGGTGTCGTTTGCACCAAACCAGTTGACAAAGCCGCTAGTTCAGCTGTCTTTTCAGCAGAACTATCCCCCATATGCCATGTCCCTAATCCAATAGGATAGATTTGTTCACCTGCAATTTCCATCAACTTCTCCTCCTCGGCTTTTCTTACTTTCAGTATAAACCAGCTGGTAGATGGGGTAAAAAATTTTCCCTTTTCTTACAGTTAAAAGGCAATAGGCTATTAAAAAACTGTGTAAAAAAACTTAGGGGACTTGTTTACCTCTCAAGCAACCAGACGAAATTTTAAGAAAATGTCCTTTACATTCTTAAGATTTCAACTTAATTTTGCTAAGCGTTCGTTTGGGCAACTAGCTCCCAAAAACCTTGGTCTATCAGCCTTTTTTTAATCATATAATTCCTTTCTCTATAAAAAAACCGTTAGCATCAGCTAACGGTCCTACTTCATATTTCATTTTTCAACTTTTTCAAATAATCCACGACTAATAAAACCATCCATTAAAAAGTAAAACTTGTCTTGCAACATTTTATGTTGCGGATCTTTAAAGATGTTCACTGCTTTTAAACCATTGGCTGTTGTTACTGACATTTTTAGTGTTTTGATTTCACTATCGACAGTAATTTTCAATTTGAAGCCTTCTTTACTTTGAGGGGTTGCTTCTAAAGGTTGAATCAATTGAAAATTGCCGCCATTGGTTTCTTTAAAGCCATTATCACGCAATGTATATTTCTTTGCTTCAGGATTTAATCGATACGTGACAGCTGCCCCTAATACTGTTGCTGTTTTTTGAAAAGCCATTTACTCCACCTCTACTCCGTTATTACTTTAATTATAAAAGTTTTTGTGGTATTTGACTATACTCAACCTGCTATTTTTGGCATGCGGCAATTAATTGCTCCGCAAAATATGCCACATCTTCTACGGTATTGCCATATCCGAAGCTAACGCGAATGGATTCATGAATGGCATCACTATCTTTGCCATACATCGCAGTTAAAACATGGGAAGGTTCAATATTACCTGCCGTACAAGCAGAGCCAGTCGAAATTGCTTGGCCTTTTAAATCCAATTTCATTAATAACAAATTATTATCGACATCCATTAGTTGTAAATTTAAAACATGAGGTAACTTATGATTTAAATCACCATTAATGCGATAGGCAATGTTGGCCTCTGTTAGTTTTTTTAGTAATAATTCTGCCAACCGGGCATAATGCGTCGCATTTTCTGCCTGTTTTTCCGGTGTCAAAATGGAAACTGCTTGGGCCAACCCAATAATTCCCATTAAGTTTTCAGTACCGGCACGCCGTTTTTCCTCTTGTTCACCGCCATGAAGATAACTTGGCAGTTTGACACCATCTTTTTTGAAAAGAAAGCCCACTCCTTTTGGTCCATTGATTTTATGAGCTGAAATACTGAATAAATCAATCTGGTTTTCATAAGGATTTAGAGGAGTTTTCCCAAAAGCTTGAACGGCATCTGTATGAAATACAGCAGGGTGATCTTTTAACAACGCGCCAATTTCTTTAATTGGTAATAAATTTCCCGTTTCGTTATTGGCCGCCATAATTGAAACTAAAGTTGTATCTGGGCGTAATGCGTTTTTGACTTTTTCAACTGCCAATTGTCCTTTTTCATCAACGGGTAAATACGTTACTTCAAACCCCAAAGATTCCAAATAATGCATCGATTCTAAAACAGCGGGATGTTCAATCGCGGTTGTAATTAGATGACGTCCTTCTTGTTGTCGTGCCAAAGCAGTGCCAATAATAGCTGTATTATCGCCTTCAGTTCCACCACTATTAAAAATGATTTCATGCGCTTTTACGCCTAAACTTTTGGCAATCAATAAGCGACTCGCTTCTAATTTTTCATGGGCTTTGCGGCCAAAACCATGAACACTAGAAGGATTGCCAAAAATTGGCATTGCTTCTGTCATTGCGCTTATAACTGTCGGATGCAGCGGAGTCGTTGCAGCATGGTCCAAATAAATTTCTTTCACTATCTTCACCTTTTCTTGTGCATACTAGGGACATTCTAGCATAAAAGTAGCGTTTTATTAATTGATTACTATTTTAGCTAAAATAAAATAAAAAAGGCAGCGACAAAAGAATTGTCACCACCCATTTTAGGAATAAACAGTGTTTTATACCGCATTTTTTCTGAGAGTCAAAGATTTCTGTTACAGCCTTCTTGACTTTGGATTAATCAAAATCCTTTTCTTCTAAGCGAAATAATGGACTCATCGGCGTATTCTCGTGAATCCTTTTAACAGCCTCACCCATCAATTCTCCACAGGTAATATAAGTTAAATTATTAGGATGACGACTATCATCGGTTAAACAAGAATCGGTTACACAAATGTCAGTAATGCCAGCACTTTCCAAATTTTCTTTTGCCGGTGGGGATAACAAGGCATGAGACGCACACGCGTAAACTTCTTTTGCACCAGCTTCTTTTAATAATTCAGCAGCTACTTTGAAAGTATTTCCGGTATTTAAAATATCATCTACCATGATACAAGTTTTACCTGCCACATCCCCAATAACATAGCCGCCATTTTCATCACTTTCTTCTTGATCTACAATAGCTAAGGTCGTGTTGAGGTATTCTGCTAAACTTCGGGTGCGATTGACACCAGAATTTTTGGGCGAAACCACGACAAAATCATCGCCATACATTTTCTTTTCCCGATAATATTTTGCAAAAAGCGGCATGGTAAACAAATTATCAACTGGAATATCAAAGAATCCTTGCACTTGGACAGTATGTAAATCCAAAGTTAAAATTCGTGTAGCCCCTGCTTCTTGTAACATATTGGCTACAAGTTTAGCAGTAATCGGTTCATGAGGTCGTGCAGTTCGATCTTGACGGGCATACCCATAATAAGGCAAGACGACATTAATTGTTTTTGCACTTGCACGTTTCATTGCATCAATCATAATCAACAATTCCATATAATAATCATTAACAGGTTGATTGGTGGCTTGAATTAAGTAAACGTGGGCACCCCGCACACTTTCTTCAATACTAATTGAAATTTCACCATCACTAAAATGTTTAATGGCACATTGTCCTAATTGTGTTCCAAAAACAGCAGCGATCTTTTCTGCTAGCGGTTCATTTCCATTCAAGCTAAAAATTTTCAACGATTGATCCTGGTATTGTTCCCCCATGATAGCCTCCTTAATTAATGGCAGTTCTTTAACAATGTCATTTTCTCTGACAAATTCTTTTTTATTCTAACATCTTTTGCAGCTTTTTTGAACCGTAAGCGCCAGTTGCTTATTCCATTTCTCACTAGGGCAGGGAAATAGTACCATTAATCCAGCTAGCTGGAATCACTTTTTGGTAATCTCCCCAATTATCATGAACTTTGAGCCAATAATTTCCCATCGCATCTTTTTTATAGGCATAAGCCACTACCCAATGATTGCCATAAGTACTGCCTTTTAGTTTCATTAGTCCGACAATTACCGGTTTGCCTTCATCAATTCGTTTGGTTACTCGACTAATACCGCCTATGGGTGTTTGTCGGGCCCGAAAAGGCAATTGAAATAAAGTAAAGTAGCGAGACATTCCGTGAGCTACTTGCAAAGAAAGCGTGGGAAAATCAAAAGGTTGAATAATTACCCGTAATAAATCTTGTAAAGCGGCAGTCTTTTCACTACCTTGTTGTCGAATGTGGGGCGGGATGATAGTAGGGACTAGATAGTCTTGGTAATAGCACAAAAAAGTAGTAGCGGCACTTGTTCCACACAAATACCCCGATTTCGTCACAATATTGCGATAAGGATAAAAACGCGCTGGAGAAATTCCCTTCCATTCATTTACAGTTGTCATCTTCTCACCTCGCCCACAGTATAGCACAGGAGCTCTTTTTCGTTCACTTTATTCTAACCCGCCAAGAAGCCTGAACGTTTTCTTTGTGAAAAAGCTTTCTATGTATGATAATAGACGTAAAATAAAAAGAAATTTTATTTCTTTTAAGCGCTTTTCAACAACACAGACGATTTGACAATAAATTGGTAAAAAAGGATTGGGAAAAAATATTTTTATTTTCAATTGCGTCAATTTGTTGAAACTGCAAAAAACAAGGAGGACGCCATCTTATGAGCAACTTACTAAAAAATGATTTTTACGAATATGTGAATGGTGAATGGATGAAAACAGCAGTGATTCCTGCAGATAAACCGGCTACTGGTGGTTTTCAAGATTTAGTTGATGGTATCGATAAGTTATTAATGACAGAGTTTAATACTATGCTTGCTACAAAAAATAACATTCCCCAAGGAAAAATGAAAGATGCCATCGCCTATTATGAATTAGCAAAAGATTATGCTATGCGGGATAAATTAGGAACGGAACCGATCCAACCACTTTTGTCTAAAATTCGTGATCTAAAAGACTATGACGACTTAAATAAGCAATTGACCGATTGGGTTTTAGACGGTTTTCCGCTTCCTTTTGCGCTGGATGTAGACCAAGATATGAAAAATACCCAACAAAATGTTTTATTTGCCTATCCAGCTGATACAATCTTGCCTGATAAAACTTATTATGAAAAAGAACATCCTCAAGGTGAAAATTTATTAAAAGTTTTTGCTGATATGACGATCGCTGTCCTAGAAAAAATGGGACATTCCCAAGAAGAGGCAAAAAAAATCACCCAAGATGCCTTGGCTTTTGACCGCCTAATTGTTCCTCATGTAAGAAGTTCTGAGGAGAATGCCGATTATAGTAAAAATTATAACCCCCGTAGTTTTACGGAATTTTGTGCCTATGCACCAGTATTGGATTTAAAAGATTTAGTTGAAACGCTCGTGGAGACAACACCTGAAACTATCATTGTAACAGAACCAGATTACTTCGATGCGTTAAATGAGCTTTTAACTGAAGAAAACTTTCCATTACTGCAAAATTGGTTATACATCCATACTGCTTTAGGCTATACCAACTTATTGAGTGAAGAATTACGCCAACTTGGCGGGACATATGCCCGTCAATTATCTGGTGCTCCAAGTGCTATGCCACCAGAAAAGGCCGCCTTTTATTTAGCTAATGGACGCTTTAGCCAAGTTGTCGGCCAGTTTTATGGCACAAAATATTTTGGTGAAAAAGCCAAACAAGATGTCCAACACATGGTACAAACCATGATTGGCATTTATCAAGACCGTTTAGAAAAAAATGAATGGTTATCAAAAGAAACGCGTACAAAAGCGATTACCAAATTAAATAAGTTGGGTGTTCAAGTGGGGTACCCCGAAAAAATTCCAGCTTTTTATGAAAAATTCACTACTACAAGTAAAGCTGACGGCGGTACATTAGTTGCAAACAGCCGCAAGTTTAGTCGCATTGTTAGAGAAGATAATTTCAGCCGTTACGGTAAAACTGCTGATCGCAACGAGTGGGAAATGAGTGCGGCTACCGTCAACGCTTATTATCACCCATTTAAAAATATTATTGTTTTTCCGGCGGCCATTTTACAAGCACCTTTTTATAGCTTAGAACAATCTACTAGTGCGAACTACGGTGGAATTGGCGCCGTTATCGCCCACGAGATTTCTCATGCTTTTGATAACAATGGTGCAAAATTTGATGAATACGGCAATATGAATAACTGGTGGACAGACGCTGATTTAAATCACTTTGAAAAATTAGCTGCAAAAATGATTGCTGAATTTGATGGCATTGAATTTGCAGGTGGGAAAGTGAACGGTACGTTAACTGTTTCAGAAAATATTGCCGATGCAGGAGGAATTAGTTGCGCACTAGCAGCCGCTAAAAAAGAAGCAGATGTATCTTTAGATGATTTCTTTACCAACTGGGCTAAAATTTGGCGCACGAAAGCACGGGAACAATATCAACAATTATTATTAGCGGTGGATGTTCACGCCCCAGCCAAACTACGGGCCAATATTCAACTGCAAAATGTCCCTGAGTTCTTTGAAACTTATGCTATTACAGAAGGAGACGGCATGTACAAAGCCCCCGCAAATAGAGTGCATATTTGGTAAAAAGACAGAAGTAGAAGGGGAGCATTAAGCTATTCGTATTTTTATGCGTCTAACTTATTGCTCTTTTTTAAAATAAAAAAGAGGTGAGTTATTTGCAACAATATGAAAGCGATAGTTATTTGACTACCATCCAAACAACCATTACCCAACAAGGAAAAGACGAACACGGTAGTTTTGTATGTTTAAAAGAAAGCATTATTTATCCTGGAGGCGGTGGGCAACCAGCTGATAATGCTTGGATACAAGACATCCCCGTAACAAAAATACAAAAGAAAGATAATGAGGTACGTTATCATCTAAAAGATGATGTGCCCGCATTACCACAGCAAGTAAATGTTAAAATTGATTGGGACCAACGTTTTGACCTAATGCAACAACATACCGGTCAACATATCTTGGCTCGTGTCTGTGAAGATTTATTTCAAGTACGCATTTCAAAAGAACAAATCACATTGACGGATTCCTTTTTTGAAATTGATACCAAACTGAATGAAGCGCAGCTAAACGCAGCCATTGCCCGCAGCAACGAAATTATTCGCCATCACAAAAGTGTTGCTATTCTTTTTCCCACTGAAGAGCAATTAGCCAAAGAAACACTTTTCACTACTCCACCCAAGTATTTTGCCGGCTTGCGATTAATTAAAATTGATGATTTTGATATTATCGGCTGCGGCGGCACTCACGTCAATAATACTGCGGAAGTGCAAGCAATTGCTTTTACCCAAATAAAAGAGCATAAAAAAGGCACCACATTACACTTTGCCTGTGGCAATCGCCTGTTACAACAATTTGAAAGCAATCAAAAACAATTAGCCACTTTAAGTCAAAAAGCGCAAGTACCCACTACGGCTTTAACTGAGGCTTTCCAGCAGCAGCAAACAATGCTGAAATTTTATCAGCAGCGCATTGCTACTTATCAAGTTCAAGCATTAATCGAAAATGCCAACGAAATTTCAGCCAACTTTGTTTATAGTGAAATAGCCGAATCCGATGTAAAAGAATTACAACAAGCAGCTGGCAAACTTACTGCCATTTATCCTTCTGCTTTGATTTGTACTGCCACCAAAGATGAAGAAAATTTACGCTATCACCTTATTTGTCCCAATGAAAATACCAAGCTTCCCATCGGACAACTTATTAAAGTGAGCAATCAAAAATTTGGCGGACGCGGCGGCGGTTCTGCTTCAAAAGGTGATGGAACTTTGCCTTATAGTCAAAAAGAAGCCTGGTTACACTTTTTACAAGACTAGCCTAGTAAAAAACTAAACCAGCAGCCTCATTAGAGTGCCTTATTCCTTGTGAAACAAGATAATACCTTTCATTAAAAAAGCAGTGATGAGAAAAACGGTTATGAAAGCTTATAGCGTGACCCTAAAAAGTTAGTCTTTTTGAGGCCGCTACAAAGGCTTACCGAATTTCCATCACTGTTTTTTAGTGTTGTAATACATTTTTGAATAATTTTACTAAATTATCATAAGAAAAATGAATGGGGCAAAAACTGATTGCAGTTTTAGCCCCATTTCACCTTTTTTTGCAGCTGCCCATCACACATTACTATCGGGAATTTATAGCTCACATGCAAATGATCAAAAATACTTCTTGCACTTCTCATTTTTATTCTCTTACAAAATTTCAGCACCCAATGTATTTTTAAAGTGTGATAACGCCCAGTCATGTCCAATTTCATCAAAACTGGCGACAGCATTTTTAACAATGTGCAATTTATATCCCAAATTATACGCATCGACAGCTGTATGAAGAACACAAATATCCGTACAAACACCTGTTAAGTATAAATCGGTAATTTTTCTTTCCCGTAAGCGGATATCTAAATCTGTACCGCTAAAAGCAGAATAATGGCGCTTATCAATCCAATAAACTGCCGCTGCTTCTTTGTGCGTATCATATAAAGGAGTAAGACTTCCATAAAGCTCACGGCCAGAAGTTCCTATAACATTATGAGGAGGAAACAGGGCATTTTCGGGATGATACTGATCGTTTGGATCATGAGCATCAATGGCAAACACGGTATAATCTCCCGCTTCGATAAAATCTTGAGTAAATGCCACTAGACTCTTTTCAATTGCCTGACCGGCTTTGCCAGTGGTCAATTTTCCATCAGTCGCAACAAAATCATTGGTATAATCAATCGAGATAAGTGCTTTTTTCATATTGGACCTCCTTTTTATGAAAAATCTATTTTAGAATTCGAATAAATTCTAAGACTAATTCAGCCGAACGTTTGCCAGCTTCTTCAATAAATTCATCAAAGCTTACGGTAGCACTATGATCTGCGGTATCACTCATTGCTCGGACAACTAAAAATGGAATTGAAAATTGGCTCGCCGTTTGCGCAATTGCGGCACCTTCCATTTCACAAGCCAGGGCATCAGGAAAATCATTTAAAATTGCGGCCACTTTTTCTGAACTATCAATAAAGCTGTCCCCGGTCACAATTAGACCTTTTTTCACTTCATGGGCAGTTTTTACTGCCGCTTCTGCCATTACTTGTTGCAAATAAGTGCTGGTATCATAATAAAGGGGAAATCCTCCCGGTAATTGACCTTTCTTATAACCAAATCCGGTTACGTCAACGTCAAAATAGGCTAATTTTTCCGCGATAACTAAATCTCCAACCCTCAGACCAGAACCAATTCCGCCAGCAGATCCGGTGTTAATCACCATATTCACACCATATTGTTGAATTAATAAACTTGTGGTTAAAGAAGCTGCAACTTTTCCAATCCCTGAACGAACTACAATAACTTCATGATTGCCAATACGGCCGGAAATAAATAAAGCATCTGCCCGTTCCCAAGACAGCGGACTATCTATTGCACTTCTTAAAATTCTAATTTCTTCTTCCATTGCACCAATAATTCCAATTTTCACGTTAATTCCTCCAGCTTTTATCTGTTATTTAACCTAATAGTATCAGTTTCTTTAAAAAAATTCACTTTATAAGAAAATAGAATATTTTCTAGCTGCTTCCTCACAGGAAGCCAAAATTCTACCAGCCACTTCCAAATTCTGATTCTTCTTTCTAAAAGTTGCCAAAATTTATGGAAAGGATTAGAGATTCAATTTTTAATCCTTACAGTAATGAAAATTGAAAAACAAAAAAAGTTGGAACCAAAGTTTACTTGCAGACTGCTTGTTAACTTGATTCCAACTTATTTCATTTTAAGTTATAAAAAGAAAGTTGCCAATAATACAACACCAATCAAAAGGGCAACGACAATAATTGCACCAACTAAAAAACTGTTTAATTCCCGGGATTTACGGGACTCTCCGCTTCTAGTTTTGGTTAGTTCTTTTTGTTTTTTTGCTTCTTTACGATAAAAATTTTTAATTTTTTCATCTTTACGATCATATTCTTTTTGTAATTTCATCGTATTTTTTTCCCGCACAGGAACATCCAATTCATTTCTTATTCCTGCTTTTTCTTTTTGGCGCCGTAACTCGCTGCGGGTAATTAGTGGTCCTTTACTCACTTACGCCCCTCATTTCTGTAATAATTCCCAATAGGTAATAGCATACATGGTTTTTGCATCACAAATGAGCCCGTCTTTCATCGCTTTTTTTGCTTCGTCCAGCGACAATGCGTATAATTCTAATACCTCATCCTCATCTTGTGGTCGGGGATTTTCGACTTTTGTTAATTCTACAGCGTGATAAAGATGGAGCATTTCATTAGAAAAGCCTGGTGATAAATACATTGAGCCGACATGCTTCATTTCGGCTGCGGTAAAACCAGTTTCTTCTTCTAATTCTCTCGCACCTGTCACAGCGGGGTGATCTCCTTCCCCCGGATCGATTTTACCAGCGGGGATCTCTAAGATGACTTTTTCTAAAGGTTTTCGGAATTGTTTGACAAAGAGCATTTTATTTTCGGGGGTAATCGCGATAATCCCCACTCCACCAGGATGAAACACCAATTCACGTTTTGCGGTACCCCCATTTGGTAGTGAAACATCGTCTAAAAAAACATCGATAATTTTACCATGAAAAAGTTCGGTACGATTGATTGTTTTTTCTTCAAAATCTGCAAAGGAAAGCATTGCTACGCCTACTTTCTATCATTTATTATTTTCAATATTTACGTTGATTAACCTTGTGACACCTGCAGAGTAAAATTGGGGTCGATCTGCAAGGTACTAAAAAGATTTTTTCCTAAAAACTAAATACTATTATACACAATTTCACGAATGGGAAACTTAAGATTGCGATAATAAATCTTATGAATTCTCTAAATCGCAAAAATCCACCCTTGGTCTGATTTTTTTCCTTCTCCCCTCGTGGTAAAATAAACTCGTGAAGTTAAGGGAAGACCTTTAAAAGATAAATCACCCAAATTTTAGGAGGGTAAAAAATGAAGAAAAAAACCAAAGGACTAGTGCTAGCAGGGATCCTCTTTTTGCTACTTTATTTCGGTTTTGAAACAGGAACTGATTTGATTCCGTTCATCCTCGTTGTCGGTGGCATCTGCTTAATTGTTTATGGCGTTTCAAATCGCCGCAACAATGGTCAAACCAGTATATTACCAGTAATGACCAAAGAAAAAGAAGCCCATTATGTCGAAAGTGGTATGTCGGAAAAAGAAATTGAATTTTTCCGAGAAACAATGAATCAAACAAAAAAACAAATTTTACAATTACAAGAAAATATTAACAAAAATGCAAAGTTAAAAGCAATTGACTTACGCCATGATACATTGCGGGCATCAAAAGCCATGTTCAAAGAATTGGTCAAAGATCCACAAAAACTCCATTTTGCCAACCATTTCTTGTATACTCACTTACCTAATATGGTGGATTTGACCGACAAATTTATTGAAATTAACGGTCATGAAATCAAAACCAAAGAAACTTACGAAAAAATTGAAGAAAGCTCCCAAATTATTGATCAAATGGCAGCCTTAATTGCCAAAGATTATCAGCAATTTGTCGCCGATGATTTGGAAGATTTGGATATCGAGCTTTCCATTGCCAAACAAAGCTTAAAAAGAGATAATAGTTTGTAAGCAGGCGCTTACAGAAAAAAATCTAGCGCAAGCTAGATTTTTTATTAAACTTTTATTTAAGCAAACAAATTGAAATTGGAGGAATGAACATGGCAGATACACCTGAAACACAACAAAACGTCGATCAAACATTGGACGATTTATTAAATAATCCTTTCACTACACCAGTAGGTTCTTTAACTGAAACACAACAAAACGAAATTAATGTCTTAAAAGATCAGCAAAAAGCTGATCGCTTAGTCGATAAATTACCTGAAGATCGTAAAGTACAAGCGCAAGAATTAGCAGCAAAAATTGATGTCACCGACCAACAAGGTGTTATCACCTATGGCGCCGTGGCCCAACAAAAATTAAGTGAATTTTCACAATCGATGTTAAATCACGTGCAAGCGGCTGATATCGGTCCTGTGGGAGATTCTTTAACCGATTTAATGTATCGTTTAAATGAAGCAAATCCAGATGATTTAAGAGCTGGAGAAGGTAACGTCTTTAAGCGAATGTTTGGTAAAGTCAAACAATCCATCTATGAAATTACCGCCAAATATCAAAAAATTGGTGCCCAAATTGACAAAATTGCCGTTAAACTGGACAAAGAAAAAGATGGGCTACTAAAAGATAATTTGATGCTAGAACAACTTTATCATAAAAACAAAGACTATTTTGATGCCTTAAATCTTTACATTGCCGCTGGCGAATTAAAAATGGAAGAATTACAAACAAAAATTATTCCAGAAGCTGTTGCAAAAGCCCAAGCAACCGGTGATCAAATGGATGTGCAAATTGTCAATGACTATAATCAGTTTTTAGACCGTTTAGATAAACGTACCCATGATTTGCGTTTAGCACGTCAAATTACAATTCAACAAGCACCACAAATTCGCTTAATTCAAAATACGAACCAAGCGTTAGCAGAAAAAATTCAAGCATCTGTCAATACTGCTATTCCATTATGGAAAAACCAAGTAGTGATTGCTTTGACTTTATTGCGTCAAAAAGATGCTGTAACAGCACAACGCCAAGTTTCTGAAACAACGAATGAATTATTGAAGAAAAATTCTGAAATGTTGAAAGTTTCCGCAATTGAAACCGCCAAAGAAAACGAACGCGGTATCGTTGACATCGAAACCTTGCAAAAAACCCAAAACGACTTGGTTGAAACGATTCAACAAACATTACAAATTCAGCGCGAAGGAAAAGAAAAACGGCGGGCAGCCGAAGTGGAACTTGGCCACATGGAGGCTGATTTGAAACAACGCCTATTGGAATTAACCCAAAGTGAAAAATAAATCTGATTAACTGTCTAAGCTCTGCTAAGTTGCAGAGCTTTTTTGTTGGACTTAAACTACTTTGTTCAATAGCAAAAGCTGGCTGACTTTGCTATCATAAAATTGCAGCAAAATTCTGTCATTTAAGGAAAAGAGGGAAAATATGGCGATTTTACGTTTTGAAGCAGTCCATTTGATTCGCAACCAAAAGGTATTACTTGAAAATATCAACTGGCAAATTGAACGTGGGGAAGACTGGGCTATTCTAGGTCTAAATGGCGCTGGTAAAACATTACTATTGCAATTAATTGCTGGAAACCTATGGCCATCAAAGGGTAATCTAACGGTTTTAGGCGCTGAATTTGGTAAAGCGAATATACCCAATTTGGCCAAACGCATTGGTTGGGTCAGTAATGTAGTTCAAGCCAAACTTTACCAAAGTGATACTGCTCTGGCGATTGTTATTTCCGGCAAATTTGCCAGTATCGGCTTGTGGCAAGAGCACAGTGCTGCCGATGAAAAAAAAGCAGTGAAATTGTTAGACGCTTCAGGGGGCAACAAACTCCATCATAAACCTTATCAAATTTTATCCCAAGGAGAAAAACAAGTTGTTCTAATTGCCCGTGCCCTTATGGCGGACCCTGAGCTTTTGATCTTAGATGAACCTTGTAATGGTTTGGATTTATTTGCCAGAGAAGACTTACTGGCAAATATCGCAAAATTAAAACAGCAAAAAAATGCCCCCACTGTTTTATTTGTGACTCATCATACAGAAGAAATACTTCCTTTTATTACTCAAGTACTCATGATTCGTAATGGCCAGATTTACGCCCAAGGAACTCCTCAAGAATTGCTTACGTCACCAGTTTTAAGCGCGTTTTATGAACGTCCAATTCAAATTATACCTCTTGCTAAAGACCGCTTGATTGTCTATCCCAAATCGTAAAAAAGCATAAGAAAAGTAAAAGGAATAGGGTAAACTTTCAAGCAATAAGATGAGATTTTAATAAACTTTTCTTGAAATTTCAATTTATTGACATAGAAAGTTCGTTAGGGTAGCTAGCCAATATCATTCTTAATATATTCCCTTTATTTCTTGTAAAAAGATCTCTTTCCCTACAAAAAAAGTGTCAGGAAAATTCTCATTTTGCTGTGAGAATTTCCCTGACACTTTTTACAAGATATTTATTGCTTGTTCATTTCACTATTGCGATAACCATAGAAAAAGTAAATCGCTAGTCCGAGTATCAACGTTACACCAAATACAATATAAGTTGTCAGCGTAAACTGGGCAATTAAAAAGATACAAGCCAATACTGATAAAATTGGTAAGATTGGCACTAATGGCACAGCAAACTGACCTTTTTCAGGTTTCCCAAAATCTTTGCGTAATTTCAAAATACCACCAGACACCATCATCAAATACACCAAAGCGGCAATATTAGTTAATTCCGCCAAAATTTGTAGCGGAAAAGCGGCAGCAAAGAATAAGGCAAAGGCACCTGCCACAAAAGTTGCATTTTTCGGTGTCCGCGTTTTTTTATCAATTTTTTGCATTTGCTTTGGTAACAAACCGTCCTTACTAATTGCATATAACAGACGGGCCAAAGAGTACATCATAGAAATCGTCACCGTCAATAACGTTAAGATTGCGCCAACAGAAATGACGGAACCAATAAAACCGTGACCGGCATAGCGCATTACAAAAGCCATGGGATCAGATACTTGTAATTTGGCAAAAGGAACAGCCCCTGTAGAAATCAAAGTTACAATAATATATAAAACAGTTGCAATCCCAATGGAGCCGATGATGCCTTTTGGAACATCTTTTTGAGGATTTTTTACTTCTTCGGCGGCCATGGCAACGGAGTCAAAACCTAAAAAGGCAAAGAAAACTAAAGATGCTCCGCGAAAAACACTGCTTGTCCCATTTGGCATAAACGGCGTCCAGTTATTGGGTTTGATATAAAAAATACCAACCGCAATAAATAGAATAATAATGAAAAATTTCACCCATACCATCGCATTATTTAAACGGAGTGCTTTTTTGGCTTCTTGGCTGACCCAAAAAGTAATAAAAACAATGACCAAAGCTGCGATTAAATCAATATAAGTCCCATTTGCCGCATTGTAGCCGCCTGTTAGTGCTTTAGGCAAGTGAATTCCCCAACTGCCTAAAAAACCTTGCATGTAGCCTGACCAGCCTGAAGCAACTGAACAAACTGCTAATAAAAACTCACAAATCAAAAACCAACCCGTAAACCAAGCGGCAAATTCTCCAAAAACGACATACATATATGCGTAAGGACCACCAATTACGGGGATTCGCGCTGAAAATTCAGCGAAACAAAGTCCAGAGAGACCAACAACTACAGCTGCTAACACAAAAGATAAAGTTAATGCCGGACCAGCTTGATTAGCGTCTGGTACTCCTGTAATAACAAAAATACCGGTGCCGATAATGGCGCCAATTCCTAACATAATCAAATCTTTCAATTGTAAATTGCGCTTTAAGTCCGTTGCTTGACTTGTTTTAATCTCTTTTTTGCGAAAATCCATTGCGCTCCCCCTCATAATCTAACCAAATTTCTTTTAGTGGCTTTTAAGACAAAGCCTTCATATATCCTAAAAGGATACCACCAAAAATAACAAGAAGGCAACCAATAATGACATAAAACATTTCTTTTTTCGTTTTGTGTTCTCCTAATAAGAAGATACCGCCTAAAGTTGAAATGATGATGCCCATTTGGGATAATGAAAAACCAACTGCTAAGCCGACTGTTTGAATGGATAGCAGCATACAAATATTCCCGATTCCCCATAAAAGACCCGAGGTAATATTGCGCCAAACATATTTGTCAAAAGAAACTTTTTTCGCGGAAAAACATAACGCCCCAGTTAACATACCGATACTTTGGGGCAAAATAATCGCTAAAGGATCAAGACCAGCCCAAGTGATAATAATGGTATAAAGGCCATAACCAATTGTTGAAATAAACAAAAAACGAAATCCTTTGCCAAAATCATACATTTTCATGCCCGCTTCTGGCTCACTCTTGCCATTTGGATCTTTGCGCGAAGTTAAATAAGCACCGGCAACAAGTAAAGCTAAAGCTAAAAACCCTAAGACAAAATCACGTCCATGTTGCCACTCATGGAAAAAGATTGCACCGGCAATAGTATTTAACATCAATTGCATACCCGTTGAAAGGGGTAGTCCCACTGAAACACCCATCGCTTTCATGGCATGAAATTGACCATTTTGGCCGACAAACCAAAATAAACCCGAAATAAAACCGATGATTATTGTCATCATATCAATACTTGGTCGCATAACAAAAAAGATACCTAAAGAGAAAATAAAAGCCCCCATTGTCATCCCAAGAGTCTGTTGGTTGGCGTCACCGCCTAATTTTCCACTTACCAAACCAATGCTGCCCCAGGCAAACATCGGTATTAATGCTACTAATAAAGCCATTTTCATTCTCCTTTTTTCTATAATCTAAAAAGACACCCAAACAGTGTAGCAGTGAAAACGTTTTGCAGACAAGAAAAAACTCGCAGTTTTCTGCGAGTTTATCGTTGTTCTTGATAATAAGAAACATAAGGAAAGAAAAGTGTCATAGTCGTCCCCACACCTACCGTTGATTCAGCCGACAAAGTGACACCTAACTGTTGGGCCAAATTTTGCGCTAAATACAAACCTAAGCCCGTCGCATGCATTTCTGAAAAACGACCATTTTGACCTGTAAAGCCTTTATCAAAAATACGGCGTACATCTTCTTTAGGAATTCCGATGCCATTATCTTTTACAGATAAGGTTACACCTTTAGCAGATTGATCAAGCAAAATAAGGATTTCCCCATTTTCGGGCGTATATTTAATGGCATTACTCAATAATTGCTGAAAGATAAAGCCAATCCATTTGCCATCGGTTAAAACACTTTGATCTTCCCCCACCACTTGATAACGCAATTTTTTTTGAATAAAATAATTTGCATTACTCCGCATAATCGGTTGAATCACTCTTTTTAATTGGGTTTCTTCAATCAAGTAATCTTTTGAAAAATTATCCAAGCGGGCAACATACAATACCTGTTCAACATAGCCGTCGATTTTACCCAATTCATTTTCCAACTGCATATATTTATCATCGGGAATATCGAATTCTATGGCATGGAGTAAAAGCTGACTGGCAGCCAGTGGAACTTTAATTTCATGTACCCATGAGTCAATATAATCTTTTTGATCTTCTTGAGCGGCTACAATTTTTTGCATATGGACTTGATGTTCACGAATGATTTGATTGATAAAATCTTGTTGCAGTTGTTCTTCGTAAGTTCTGGCTCCTGTCAAATAATTTTGAATAGAGCTCTCCTCTTCTCCGACTTGTAGTTTTTGCCACCATCGCCGCTTGTAATAATAGTGATATGCCAAAAATAAGATAAAAAAAACACCTTCAATTAGAGCCAAATATCCTATATTGCGCCAATCAACATGAAACCCTGGTGTTAGCCACATAATAAACGCCGTTAGAAAAACAAAACCAATCCAAGCAAAAATCAATAACCACTGGTCTTTTAAATATCTAAAAAAATTCATCGGAACTCCTATCACATCAAAATTTCCAACCTTCATCTAAATGAAACGTGGGATTAGCCTTTCATTTTGCTACAAATTAGAAAAGCGTCTACGGAACAAGATACCCTTGTCCGACTTTTGTTTCAATATAATCTTTCACACCAGCTTGTTCAATTTTTCGTCGCAAACGATTAATATTAACTGTCAACGTGTTGTCATCAACATAGCGTTCATCGTCCCATAGTGCTCGCAATAATTTTTCTCGGGACAAGATTTTGCCGTTGTTTTTCATTAAAATATACAACAAGCGATATTCATTTTTACTTAAATCTATGACCTCATCATTAATCATCATGGTACTGTTATCCACATTCAGCGTTAAGCCATTATGCACGAGTGTTTCACTATTAGCTTCAGAATAGTTATAAGAGCGTCGCAATAGTGCATTGATTTTTGCAACTAAAACATCTAATTCAAATGGTTTGGTTACAAAATCATCTGCTCCCATATTCATCGCCATAATCATATCCATATTGGTATTGCGACTGGAAATAAAGATAATCGGAACTTTGGAGACTTCACGAATTTTTTGACACCAATAATAGCCATCAAATACCGGTAAGTTAATATCCAATAAGATTAATTGCGGTTCTTGCTCTAAAAAATCATCAAAAACATTTTCAAAATTGGTGGTACCAAAAACATCAAACTGCCACTTTTTCAATTCTTCCATAATTAATTGACGAATTACACCTTCGTCTTCTACTACCATAATTTTTGCCATGATATCCTCCTATCAGACACGCGTGGTTAAAATAATCTATACTAACAAGTTAGCGCATTTTGTTTTTTGTCGCAAGTTCTTGCCTCTGATTTAAAAGTAACTTAGGTAATAAGAAAAAAGGCAGCCGACAAAATAATTTGCAGACTACCTTCACTATGTTTATTCGATTAATAAAATACCTTCTTCAACCAATTTGGCAATAAATAAAAATATGCCATCCGCAAACAAGACACTCATATTCACACCAAAGTACAGCGCAATCTTCTCAAACCAATCACTGCGGCGTTTTTTCAAATAGCGGTAAGCTAAAAAATTGCTGCCATAAGTTATGATGGTTGCACCAACTAAAACCCAGCCTATCATTTTACATTCCCCTTTTAACTAAAACCTTTTCATCTTTAGTTTTACCTAAAAACCATTGATTTGCAAGCGGTATCCTAACAAAAGTTATTTTTTGTCTAAAGAAGTGAGATCCAAATGCGTAAAAGTCGCAAAAAATTCGTTCAAAACAGGGATTACTTTGGCAATCATATCCACTTCATCATTTTCGATTTGTAAAACTAAAAGTGGTTCATGCAAACTTAAGCGCAGTAAAAACCAGCCGCTACCATAGGGCTCACTAAGAATCATGCGGACGCCTTCTTCGTTTTCATCATCTTCTTTAAATCCTACAAAATCAGCCGCCTTTAAGTCGGCAATTATTTTTTGACCATATGCTTTAAAATCACTGGCGGTAATTTTCAGCCGAATTTCTACTGTTTCGGCTGGCTGCTGTAATTTTGCAATTAAATCATTGATTGTCAGTCCTTGGGCTTTTAATTGCGGTAAAATCATCAAAATTTTTGCCACCACATAAGCCCCATCATCGAGGTTATAGTTTTCTTTGAAGGCAGCATGACCACTAGTCTCAATCGCTAGTTGTGTATCAATTCCTTCATTGTTTAATCCAATCATTTTATTAATGACATTCCGATAACCAGAAATATAACGAACTTGCTTTCCTCCAAGAGATTGAATAAATTCTTTAAGATGGTCACTGGTAGGAGAATTGGTAACAATTACAGCGCCAGGATGTTGGGCTAAAACAATTTTACTTAAAACGGCAATTAAATTATTGCGATTCAAAACAGCTCCATCTGGACCCACCAGAGCTGCGCGATCAACATCAGTATCAAAAATGACGCCTAAATCAGCTTTTTGTGCTAATACAGCTTGCTGAATACTGGCCATGGCTGCTTTATTATCAGGGTTGGGAATATGATTAGGAAAACGTCCATCCGGTGATAAAAATTGTGAGCCTGCAGTATTTGCTCCTAACACTGACAAAACTTTTTCTGCAAAAAATCCACCGGCTCCATTGCCTGCATCTACAATAATATGCCAGCCTCGTAAGGGCTTGTCCCCAAATTCTTTGGTTGCAGCTTTTACTTTTTTCACCAAATCCGCACTATAAACAGAAATGAGATCTGCTGTTTGATACGTTCCTTTAACATTATTTGTGTGTGTTTCAAAATGATTCCGAATATAGGCAATATCTTCTGCTTCGACGCCACCTGCTTTGGTAAAAATTTTCACACCATTATAATAGTAAGGTAAATGACTTGCTGTCAGCATGATTCCAGCATCACAATCAAACTGCGCAAATTGCGTACTCATAAACATTGCCGGTGTGGTAGCTAAATCAAAATCAATGACATGCACGCCTTGTGCGATAAAAGAATCCACCAATGCTGCTTTTAAAGTGGGGCTACTAATACGACTGTCTCGTCCTATTCCAATTACTAATTTCCCTTTCACATATTTTTCAGCTAAGCCATTTTTTATTAGAAAAGAAATCGTACCTGCTGCAATTTCTTCCATTTCGACTGACGTTAAATTTGCTTCATAATCTGTGGTCGCTATGGCTATTCCCCGAATATCTGAACTTAATGCTAATGGTAATTTCTTCGCCAAAATAAGCACCCTTTCTGAAAACGCTTTTCTTCAGTATAACAGATTCATTTTTTAGAAGCATCCGTTTTTTGGTAAATAATACTTTTATCTAGCAAAAAAATTATCTTTTTTACATTCTTAATGGGTAAACCCATAATTTTTACGCTCTGTTTTTTCATGAAATACTAAATGACTGTGCTCCAATTCCTGAATAGCTGCTTTTAAATCTTCGATAAAATCATGAGCCATATTCATTCCAAAATCACTACGTACGACAATCCGCTGAATAATCTCTTCATCCAAATCTTTAGGCAATGGGTAAGTTGGTACTTGCCACCCTTTCATTAATAAACGATCAGAAAGATCGTATAATGTCCATTTTCTTTTTTTATTTGTTGTTAATTTATAACAGACCAGTGGTAATTGATTCCCATCATTGATAAGTTCAAATTGTTTTGCTTCTTTTAACTTCTCAGCTAAATAAAGCGCCACATCATGGGTGCGTTTATGAATACTTTGATAGCCTTTATAACCAAACCGAACAAAATTGTAGTATTGACCAATTAATTGGGCGGCACTGTGGGAAAAATTAATTGCCATCGTTGGTAATTCCCCGCCTAAATAACTCACTTTAAAAATCAACTCCTCAGGTAAAAAAGTTTTATCCTTCCATAAGACCCAGCCAACTCCTGGATAAACCAGACCATATTTATGACCGGAAGTATTAATTGAAATAACATTATCTAATTGAAAATCCCATTTTAACTCGGGTTCAACAAAAGGTGCATAAAGCCCCCCAGAAGCAGCGTCGACGTGAATAAAAACTTTATTTTCTGTTTGTTTATTATAAGTGGTCAACAATTCATCCAGCTTTTTGATATTATCGTATTGCCCGGTATAGGTAATACCAAGAATACCCACAATGCCAATTGTATATTCATCAATAGCCGCCACTGCCTTTTCTACGTCCAAAGAAAGGCAATCCGCCGTTAGAGGAATTTCTCGTAGTTCAATGTCCCAGTAGACACAAAATTTTTCCCAACATACTTGGTACCCCGCAGAAATAATTAAATTCGGCTTTTTTTCTCCTAGTGCTATTGCAGCCTTTTCGGCTCGCTTGCGCCAAGCAAATTTCATTGCCATTCCCGCCAGCATACACGCTTCTGAAGAACCAATAGTAGATGTGCCAATAAAATTTTCTGGTGCATGCCACAAATTGGCGATGATGTTGACGCAACGATTTTCAATTTCTGCAGTTCGGGGATATTCTGATTTATCAATGACATTGCGATCTAGTGTCTCACTCATCAATTTAACTGCTTCTGGTTCCATATAAGTTTGGCAAAAAGTAGCCAAATTTAATCGGGCTTTGCCCTCATCTAACAAATCATCTTTAATCATTTGATAAGCTACTCTGGGTTCAACTGAATCCTGTCCTAATTTATAAGACGGTAAAATCTCATCTTCGTTTTTGGTGCCAAAGATTGGTTCCAAATATTCTGCCTCACGACGATCTTTTTTTTCATACAGCATTTTTTTCCACTCCAATTCTCTTTTAATATTTTAGCGAGAGTAATAAGTTGAAAGGATTAACTATATAAAGAAAATCCGCAAAAAGGCTTATTTGCGGATTTTATCGCTATTTTAAGCTAATTCACCAATTAGTTTTTCCATTGCTTGCGCTACTTCAGCGGGTAAGGCGTTGTATCCTTCATTTTCTGTTTTTTGCGCCAAAATAAAATCAAGCCGGCCTTGCATCCGCGTCCTTAATTGATCAATATACTCAGGATCTGAAAAATCTACCTCAAAACCGTTTACTGGTAAGTAACTCATGTTGGTAAGCGGTCCAAAGTCACGAAATTCAGCAGTACCATCAACAATTTTTTCGATTGAACCTAATGTATCTTGGGGTTTAACTTTTTTACCTTTGTAAAAGCCGGTATTTAAAATATAGCAGGCAGTGTCCGTCGTCTTGTTGGCAAAAATAGCCCGAAAATCGGCATAATCTTGCCCCAATGGATAACAGCGGAACGGATTAGCAAAAGGCTCAATCACCAGCTTGTCCAAATCAACATTTCCCACCACATTTTCAGCAGTGGTACGTTTGGTTGCTAGAGTTAACCCAAAGACTGCGGCTAAGGTGGGATCTTCAATTTTGATGACTGGCGGTAAACTATCATCTTTCATAATCCAAAAAATTGCATCAACAGCTTCTTTTAAATGGTCTACTCGATTTGGGGTCACGTAGCGCGATTTAACCGTCCGACCATTACCATTTCGAATGTCTTGTGTGACAATTACTTTTTTGTCATCATTGTCTAATGTTACTCCGACATTTTGACAAGTCAGAAAATATTTCACTGCTTCATCTTCCAGCGGATAATCTTGTGTTTTATCAAAATAAGCCGGCTCTAACGCTGTCGTTGATCCATGTTCTTTATTGATAACAAAAGCATCATCATGTAAAACATCAACTTGATATTTATCCCTATGTTTGGCTAGTGTGATAGTAGATTTACCGGAGCCCGAAAGACCAAAAGCAGCCATGGTAAACTTAGTATTTTCTTTGTGATATTGTTTCATACCGCCATGACAGGCAATAAAACCATTGCGATGCGCAGTAGCCCAAGCTAAAGTTAGTGTGGCTTTTTTTAATTCACCAAAATACTTCAATCCTAATACAGCAGCTACGTTATGCTCAGGGTCAAATAAGGCTAACCCGTGAGGAAAATCAGGGTGCGTCCAATCCGGATCTGCATACAGATAAATATCGTTTTCAGGATACTCTATTGAATTTTGGTATAAATCACGAAATTCATTGGTTAAAATCTGAAAATTCAATAGATAAGAATAGAAATTGGTTTCATATCCCATTGGCAATAATAAATGACCTTTTACCATGAATTCTGAATCTAATCCGACTACGACTTCTCCACGGTAAAATTTTTGTTTTCGGCCCGTATACAAAGCCTGACGCAATATTCCTTCAAAAAGCGGACGATCAATACCCGGTTGTCCGATAACTCGACGGGCAGCGGCTGTGCGCCCGGTAACTTTCCCATCGTTAAAAACGATTAATTTGGCATCTTCTGAAAGACCCAGTTCTTTCGTGTGAATTATCGGCATATCAGTGAGAACAGCCCCTGGTGCGTTTTTTGCTAATTCATAAGCAGTAGCTAAATCTAAAACCGGTGTAACGTTATTGCCATAAAATACCGACTCGACCATTGTTTTAAAACTTGAAAATAATTGATTTTCAGGTGTAATATCCTGATGTGAATAAGTGCCAATCGTTGCCATATGTCGTCCTCCAATCATCTATATTAAAATTAAAGTGTTTACATGATAATAAATTAATTATAATACAACGTTGGTTACTTGTCTTTTCATTTCCTTAAAAAATTTTTAATATGCAAATTCAGATATTCCTTCCTGTTCAAGTAAAGCGACTTTCATTGAAATCCCACCACGATAACCCGTTAAGCGCCCATTTTTACCGATGATACGATGACAGGGAATTACAATCATTACAGGGTTGCGCCCGACTGCATTAGCTACTGCCCGCACTCCTTTTTCATTTTCTACTTGTTGCGCTAATCGACTATACGAAATCGTTTTACCATAAGGAATTTCCTCTAATTTTTGCCATACTTTTTTTTGAAAATCGGTGCCAACTAACGCGAGAGGAAAATTAAATTCTTCTAATTTTCCAGTGAAATAAGCAGTTAATTGTGTTTGAACATCTTCACTACTGCCGTCAGCAGCTTTTAGCGGCCATCCTTTGAAAAATTTTGCTAATTCAGTAGCTGCGAGCTTTTCTAGTCCAATATAGCAAACGCCACTTGAAATGCGTCCAACGACAAAATGATACACATCAATAGTAAAACGATCGATTAAAATTGTTTCCATTTTATTCACCTCATAGTTATTTTATATTTTTTATTAATTATCTTGATGTATTTTGGTTAATTGCTCTTTTTACGTTATACTAAACCCACTAAAATATAAGAAGAGACGAAAACTATGCCTTTATCAAATAAGTTACAACATTTACCGGAAAGTCCCGGAATTTATTTAATGAAAGATATCCACGGCGATATTATTTATGTCGGGAAAGCCAAAAATTTGAAGCGGCGCGTACGCTCTTATTTTCAAAAAAATCAGCACCATTCCAAAAAAGTACAGCGTATGGTTTTTAATATTGCTGATTTAGAAATTCGTCTGGTAGAAACCGAACTGGATGCCTTGCTATTAGAGTGCCGCCTCATTCAAGAAATTCATCCCCCTTACAATCGTATCATGAACTACTATCAGAATTATGCTTACGTAGATTTTGGCCAAACGGGGCCGCTTTTAACTCCCATGCCAACCAAAACCAGTTTTGGCCCTTTTCGCCAATACAAACAGTTACCCCAGATTTTGACAATCTTAACTGAAACGTATCTATTCCCTGATACGAATAGTGTAACGTACAAAATGATTCAACAACAATTACCAGATGTCGAAATGATTCCCCTTTCTGAACGACTCGCTAATTGCCAATCCTTTTTTTCTGGCCAGCAAACAAACTTTTTTAGTTTATTAGAAGAACGAATTTCATATAGTGCACAACAGCAAAATTTTGAACATGCGCAATTACTAAAAGAACAACTGGAATTATGCCTAAATTTCTATCATTATATCCAACAACGCCAACAATTCTGCCGACAAAAGCAATTAATTTTAAAATTACCGGTAACCACTGAAAAACAAAAAATCTATTTTATTGCTTACGGAACAATAGTCAAAACACTCATCTTGAAAAATGATGAACCCGTATTATTTCCACGCGGAAACTTTTCATCACAGCCCTTGCAAAAAGAAGATGTTGATCCACTAGATATTTTACGGAGCTACTATGCGCGTTACTACAAGGAAAGAACTTCAGCGAATAGTTCGTAATGATACTTGCATCTGCTAAATAAAAAAACGACCTGAACTATCCGCTTTTACAGCAACTTCGTTCAGGTCGTTTCCTTATTTATCTCGGGTATCGATAATAATTGTTACCGGTCCGTCATTGACTAAAGCAACTTGCATATCGGCACCAAATTCACCAGTTTCTACATGCAACCCACTTTGCCGTAAGCCTTCATTAAATGCTTCATAAAGCGGAATAGCTTGTTCAGGTCGAGCGGCTTTGACAAAACTTGGACGATTGCCTTTTTTAGTATCAGCATAAAGCGTAAATTGCGAAATACTTAAAATACTGCCGGCAACCGCATCAATATTTAAATTCATTTTACCAGCTTCATCTTCAAAAATGCGCATCATGGTAATTTTACGCACCAAGTAATCCACATCTTCTTTGGTATCTTCTTCATGAATCCCAAGTAAAATCATAAAGCCTTGCGGAATAATACCGACGATTGTATCGTCAATCGTTACACTGGCTGATTTTACTCGTTGAATAACTGCTTTCATTTTTTACCCCTTCGTGCGTCTGACGCTATAAACTTCAGGTATCTGTTTAATTTTATCCACAATTTGTTTTAAATGGGTCAAATTTTGAATACCAACTGTGATCCGAATCGTGGCCATTTTATCTTTATTGGATTTTGCTTCCACGCTTTGCAACCGTTTGGTCATAGCATTCACTGTTTGTAAGACATCATTTAACAGTCCGGAACGATCGTAACCATAAATTTCTAGATCAGCGTCATATTCTTTGGAATGATTAGAAGTATCTTCCCATTCAACTTCAATTAAACGTTTTTGTGCATTTTCGGTCTGAACATTGGGACAATCCCGTCGATGAATGGAAATCCCGCGTCCTTTGGTGATATAGCCGACAATGTCATCACCGGGAACTGGATTACAGCAACGGCTGATCCGAATTAATAAATTATCTGCACCTTCAATGACGATACCGCCATCATGGCGAACTTTCATCCGCTCTTCTTTTTTGGTAGGTGGCTGATTCATCAAATCTTGCACTTTTTGTTTTTCTTTTTCTTCTTTTTGCTGGCGTCGTTCTTCTTCTGTTAGGCGATTGGCTACAGTGGTAGGACTTACTTCACCATACCCCACCGCAGCATACAAGTCATCTTCTGATTGATAATTAAAGCGTTCCAAAAGATCTGACATTTTATTTTTGTTCATGTAATCTTTTGGTAAAAATTCCATTTCTTGCAATGTTTTATAAACAGCGTCATGACCTTTTTGGACATTTTCTTCCCGATCTTGCGCTTTAAAGAAACGTTTAATTTTATTTTTGGCTTTACTGGTTGCTACAAACTTCAACCAGTCACGACTAGGGCCAAAAGAATTGGGGGAAGTTAAAATCTCAACGATATCCCCGTTTTTCAATTTATAATCCAGTTGTACCATTTTTCCGTTGACCTTGGCACCGGTGGTTTTATTGCCCACATCAGTATGAATACTGTAAGCAAAATCAAGTGGTCCAGATCCTTGAGGCAATTCTGTTACATCGCCTTTTGGTGTGAAGACATACACTTTATCACTAAAAATGTCCCCTTTAACACCTTCCATAAATTCAGAAGCATCATAACTTTCATCTTGCAGCTCCAAAATTTCACGGAACCAACTGATTTGGTTGGTCATTTTATCTGGCTTAACTTTATCGGTTTTACCTTCTTTATAAGCCCAATGTGCCGCGACCCCGAATTCAGCGATTTCATGCATTTCGTGGGTTCTGATTTGAATTTCAACCGGATTACCCTTAGGCCCGATAACTGTCGTATGCAAAGACTGATACATATTTGCTTTTGGCATTGCAATATAATCTTTAAAGCGGCCTGGCATCGGTTTCCATTTTGTATGAATGGTACCTAACACTGCATAGCAATCTTTAATGGTATCCACAATGACACGAATGGCTAACAAATCATAAATTTCTTCAAATTTTTTCTTTTGATCTACCATTTTTCGATAGATAGAATAAATATGTTTGGGACGACCGTAAATTTCAGCGTAAATGTCCAATTCTTCCGTTGATAAGCGAATTTCTTCAACAGTTTCTGCTACATAAGCTTCCCGTTCATCTCTTTTTGACTGCATTAAATGGACAATTCGGTAATATTGTTGGGGGTTTAAGTAGCGTAAAGCCGTATCTTCCAATTCCCATTTAATTCGACTAATCCCTAAACGATGAGCCAAAGGAGCATAAATTTCCAAAGTTTCTTTGGCAATTCGCCGTTGTTTATCTTCACGAAGATGTTTCAAGGTACGCATATTGTGCAATCGGTCAGCTAACTTAACCATAATCACGCGTAAATCTTGCGCCATCGCAATTAACATTTTCCGATGATTTTCAGCCAATTGTTCTTCGTGAGATTTATATTTAATTTTTCCTAGTTTTGTGACCCCATCTACCAACATAGCCACGTCACTACCAAAGTCTCGCGTTAAATCTGCTAAAGTAATCGGTGTATCTTCCACTACATCATGTAAAAAGCCCGTCGCAACAGTATGGGGATCCATGTGCAGTTCTGCTAAAATCCCCGCTACTTGGATGGGATGAATAATGTAGGGCTCCCCTGATTTGCGAAACTGCTCTTTATGAGCTTCTGTGGCGTAATCCAATGCTTTTTGCACAAAGGCCACATGCTCAGGGCTCATATATTGACTAACTAAACGAATCACGCCGGGGCCTGTTAGGATTTCATCTTTTGCCACAAGCATACCTCTTTTCTTTAAAAACGAGCAGAAAAACTTCACAAAGGCCTTTTCACCAAGTACTAAGGCGGAATTTTGAGAAATGATTAGCTTCATTTTTCAAAATTTCGACTTAATAGCCCCAGAAGTTTCTTTGTAAAGCTGAACCTCGTTTTATTTACAATCTTACTTATCATAAAAATTGAATTTATTAGTAAGAAAAGTACCAGCCGTAAAGCGGTACTTTCCAATAATTAGGCCTATTATACACTAGAAACAAGCCCGATTTCAATTACTGTAAACTTATTTAAAACTCCCTTAATTCTGCTGATAAATCCAAATTTACCAATGTAAAAACACCAAAGCTGTCGGCACCACTTAAAATAAGTTCTTGCAACTGTTCATGAGTGGCTTGAGACAAATTGATTTGAAGTTTCACACTTTTTCCAGCATCATAAGCAAAAATCGTGGCATCATGCTTGGCATTATCAAATGAATCACCTTCGCCTAAGACGAGATGATGCCAGCCTAATTCTTTAATACAAGCAGCAATTTCAATTTTTTGCAGTTCTTTTAAATTGCGACTATCGACGCGGATACGAATTTCCCCCCACGCCATTGCCAGAGAGTGCAATGTTTGCTGCAGGGCTTTTGCTTGCTCCTTTTGATGAATTAACATAGTAGGAGAAATCGTAATTTCTAAAAAGTCAGCACCACTTTGAAAGGCTTTGCCAACCTCGAAAGCTTTTTTGGCAATCGTACCATTGCCTAAAGGATAGTCAATTACTGTTCCTATTTTAATTGATGTTCGTGCCAAAAGCTGTTTTGCACGGGCAACCTGGTTTGGTAAAACAACAATTTCATTTAGAGGTTTTGCTTGTAATTCTAAAATTTGATCTTTAAAGTCCCAATCTGTCATGGCTGGATTTACCAAGCGTAAACTGATAATCTCACTAACTTTCATATCCTCACCTCTTTATAGTAATTCCCATTGATAACTGATTGCACTCAATAAGTATAAAGGTGCCGTTTCGGTTCTCAAAATTCTTGGCCCTAATCCACACAATTCGCCGCCGCCTGCTTTCAATTTTTCGATTTCATCAGGCGTGATTCCGCCCTCGGGACCAAAGATGGCCAAAAGCCTGCTCCCAGCTGGCAAACTTTGTAACACTTGGACTAGCTGGGCTTTTTCTCCTTGCTTGGCTGACTCTTCATAAGCTACTACAATGGCATCATACGCATCCAATTTATCCCAAAACTGCCCTTCATTTGCTAAAAGCTCTACATTTGGTGTTAATTGTCGTTGCGATTGTTCAGCAGCTTCTTGCGCAATTTTGACTAACCGCTGTTTTTTCTTGGCTAATTTTTTTTCGTCCCATTTTACTACTGAACTTTGCGCTGGAAACCCAATAAATCCATAGGCGCCAAGTTCAGTTCCTTTTTGGACAATCCATTCCAATTTATCCCCTTTAGGATAACCGCTAGCAATCGTGACTAGAAGTGGTAATTCTTTATTTTGCCTCTCTTTTTCCACTTCCGTTAAAATAACCGCATCTTCTTCAATTGCGACAATTTTGGCGATAATCGCAATTTGATCGGCATACACAAGATAAACTTCATCTTCTGGCTTCATACGCATAACACGAATCATATGGTGAAAAGCTTCACCGGTTAAACGAATTTCATCTTTTTTATAGGGAGTTGAAATAAAGTAGCGTTGCATGTTAGACTTCCTCTTTTTTCAAAATAATCGCAAACCAATCTTTTTGTTGCAATACTTGCGCCACGTGGAATCCATGGGCATCCAGGACTGCTAATACTTCATCTTTTTTATCTTCAATAATCCCTGAAACAATCAATGTTCCCGTATCTTTTAACAAACGATAAGCATCAGGTATCATCTTAATAATAATGTCAGCCAAAATATTGGCTACAATGATGTCGGCATCAACAGTGACACCATTCAATAAATCATTAGCGCTCACATGAACATCTTTAGCCACAGGATTTAAGTCCATATTTTCTTGAGCAGAGCGAACAGCTACTTCATCCAAATCAAAAGCATAAACATCTTTTGCGCCTAAAAATTTGCTGGCAATACTTAATACCCCAGAACCTGTTCCAACATCTAATAACGTCTCACCGCCCCGCAAGGTCATTTCCAATGCTTGTAATGTTAAATTGGTCGTCGGATGGGTACCTGTACCAAAAGCCATTCCCGGATCTAACGTAATAATTTTTTCTTCTGGCATTGTGGTTTGATAGCTTTCCCATTGCGGTACAATTGTTAAATAGCGCGTAACACGGACTGGATGATAATATTTTTTCCAAGCTGTCGCCCAATCTTGTTCTGAAACTTCACTTGTGGTCACAATGTTTTTGCCAATTGCTAAACCGAATTCAGGTAATTTATTAATGCGGTCTTTAATGAAAGGTAAAATTTCTGGTAAAAAGGTCGTTTCCGGAAAATAGGCTTGCACCGTTGCGGCCCCTTTTTCTAAGTTAATAAAATCTGCTTTATCTAAAATCTCACCAAAAGCATCTGATTGAAAATACTCTGCATCCAAACTATCTTCGATGGCAACCCCGCTGGCACCGGCTTCCATTAAAATATTCGCTACAGCTTCCACTGCTTCACTGGCAGTTTCTACTTTAATCTCATTCCATTTCATTGTTGTTACTCCTCAATTAAAATTTTCAGTAGTTTTACGCTACAAGAATCTTTGAATAAACCTTGCGACTGATTTTCATATCTTAGTAAGCCGGATAAGGAATATAATTATCTCCGTCTTTTGTTTTGTAACTATTCATCAAAGCAAATAAAACATCATTATCAAAAGTAAGTTCAAAAACCGCTGCTGACTCATCTGTTAAAAAGTCTAATAAATCACTTTGCCCTTTGTCTAAAACATCTTTTAAATAATCCACTAATCCGTCTAACATAGCTTTTGACATACCTTTTTTGCCTTCATAAGGTAACACTGCTAGATAATCATCCTCAGCAAATTTTGATTTTTGAGGATTAAATAATAAGATGCCGTCTTCAAATTCAATAATTTCTTCTTCTGACTCTACCCCCGCTGCATCGTCAATGGCAAGTTTTTCTTTATTTTCTGCAAAAAGGCGTAAAATAATTTCAATCGTATGATTTTTTGTATCCCAATCGAGTGCCACATCGTAATCTGGTATCTTTTTAGTCAATGCTTCATCTAAATAAGTTAACATATTGGTTTTCATTTCTATCGCCAACCCCAATCTTCTGTAATTTGATTTTTCTTTTGTTGTGAAATATAAGGATTTCCCGCTACTGCATACCGCAACGGCATTTGCGTCCACTGCCCTTTATTGGGGATTCCAATTCGCGGTAGATGTAAAATTTCTTTGGCTGCACGCTTTTTTTCTGGAACAAGACGTAAGGAACTTGAAAAGATAGATTGCCCATATAAATCTTTTGTAATCCCCAAAGCCGCCACTAATTTCCCCGGACCATTACTAAGTTGTGGGCCATTTTTTCCCCCGCGATTTTCTTTCATCAGTTCCACTCCTGCTGCCGGTTCAATCGCTCGAATCATAACCCCTTGCGGCAAACCGCTTTTTTGAGTAATAATATTTAAAATCAAATGGGTATGCATCGTATAAAGATAAATCGTTCCCGCTTTTTCATACATCGCGCGTACACGAGGCGTTTTTCTCATGCCATAGCTGTGTGCCGCCTCATCTTCTGGTCCTAAATATGCCTCGCAATCGACGATATAACCTGCTGTAATGCCCTTTGGTGTTATATTTTCGACATACATGCCAATTAAATATTCCGCAACTTCAGGTGTTGTTTTCGTATTCAAAATTTCTTGTACTTCTTTTATCGTATCCATGACTTTCACCTTCCCTCATTGTACACAAAAGACCTGTCTCTGACTATGAAATCCGTTGGTTTTTAAGGATTTATCACAATTGTAAAAGATTTTATTTCAAAAAAGCTATGTTATACTTTAATCAGCTTATATCATTAATTAGTGGTGAAAAAAAGTGGGAGAAAAACTGGTTTCAGACTTACAAACAGAAGCCGTACAAATCACTTTCCCACTTTTTAAATTTTAACATAATTAGACACAGCCCTTTCACAGGTTGTTTTCTACTACTCAAATAAAAGAAGAAAAATTTTCTTTTTGTGTGTGGGATGGATTACCTACAAAATAAAAAAGGAGGCTTTATTCCTATGCAAAAGCCACTTGCTTACCGCATGCGCCCCCGCAACTTAGACGAAGTGGTGGGCCAGCAACAACTGGTTGGACCCGGCAAAATTATCCGCCGCATGGTGGAGGCTAAAATGCTGTCTTCGATGATTTTATATGGTCCTCCTGGTACCGGCAAAACGAGCATTGCTTCGGCCATTGCAGGTTCAACTAAATATGCTTTTCGTACGCTGAATGCCGCTACTGATACTAAAAAAGATTTACAAGTTGTGGCCGAAGAAGCCAAAATGAGTGGGACCGTGATTTTATTGCTAGATGAAGTTCATCGCCTAGATAAAACCAAACAAGACTTTCTTTTGCCTCATTTAGAAAGTGGACGCATTATTATGATTGGTGCCACGACAGAAAACCCTTATATTACCATTAATCCTGCGATTCGTAGTCGCTGCCAAATTTTTGAAGTAAAACCACTTTCAGAAACCGACATTTTACAAGCAGTCGATCTTGCTTTAACAGATAAAGAACGTGGCCTAGGAAATTATCCTGTCAAAATTGATGAAAACGCTCGTCTCCATTTGTCACGCGCCACCAATGGTGATTTACGTAGTGCGTTAAATGGCTTGGAATTAGCTGTGCGCTCCACTCCTGAAACAGATGGTACTATTCATTTAACCCTTAGTATTATTGAAGAATGTATCCAAAGAAAAGCACTCACTCATGATAAAAACGGCGATGCCCATTATGATGTGATTTCCGCCTTTCAAAAATCTATACGGGGCAGTGATGTCGATGCAGCCCTGCACTATTTAGGACGACTGGTTGAAGCGGGAGATTTGGCGATTATTTGTCGCCGTTTAATGGTAATTGGCTATGAAGATATTGGTTTAGCCAACCCCGCAGCAGCAGCACGAACAGTTAATGCAGTTTTAGCCGCCGAACGCTTAGGCCTACCAGAAGCACGTATCCCTTTAGCAGATTGTGTAGTAGACTTATGTCTTTCACCAAAATCCAATTCTGCATATGCAGCCCTTGATGCAGCAATTCGTGACATTCATACAGGCGCGACAGGAGATGTGCCCGACCACTTAAAAGACAGTCACTATCAAGGCGCAAAAGATCTTGCCCGCGGTATCGGTTATCAATATCCACATAATTTTGAAGACGCTTGGGTAAACCAACAATATTTGCCAGATAAAATCAAAGATGCGCACTATTATCAACCCAAAGCATCAGGCAAATATGAACAGGCTTTGGGTCAGCAGTATTATCGTATCAAAGAGTGGCAACAACAAAATCGGAAAACGAAAAAATTATCCGACTAAATTTTCAATTTATAAAAAAGATGCCATTTTTTCCACAGATTAAGTAGATAACTTCACCTTGGAAACTTCGTGACAAAGTCAAAACCAAATAAGATCCATTAGGATAGCGGTTTCAAAAACTAGAGCAATCTGGTTGCTACTTTTGTCCCCCTATGCTACTATGTAAGTGGGAATTCTGTGATGTACGAGTTATCCTTTTTGTGTGTTGACCGAACATTTTTATTGATATATTGGGATCCGTCCTGTGTGAGAGTTGGTAACATGCCTTTTCCTTTGGTAGTTCGATACTCTAACCGTGGAACCCACCTGCTAGAAATTGCGGGATCAATACTATGGGACGAATAACGGCATCAACGGATATTACCCATTCTTTATGAATGTAGCCGCCTGTCTTTTGACAGACGGCTTTTATTTTTAACTTAGAGGAGTTTGCTTTTATGATTCGTATTTTAATCATTTTATTTGCTTTATTATTATTATTCTTAAGTTATGTTTTATTAAAAAAACCGCAACTTTTAACCCCTTTATTGGAACAAAAAGAAGATTTAAGCTTTTTAAATACTTACGGCCAACTATACCTTGCTTTTGGTATTTTGGGCTTTATTGCTGCAGCAGTAAACTTGAAAATCATCATTTTATTCTACATTTTTCTTGCTCTGGTCCTTGCCGCTCTTTTTAGTCTAAAATTGGCTAAATCACTCAAAAAATAATCTGCTTTTTGATAGCTTCTTTTTTGCAATTACCCTAAAGTAGTTTACAATAAACTTGTAGATAACAAATGCTTTAAGTTAGGGCGTTGTAAAAGTAAAGGAGTGAGTGAAATGTTACAACAATATAAAACAATTATGGTGGCTGTGGATGGTTCCAGTGAAGCAGAATTAGCTTTTAAAAAAGCGGTCAATGTTGCCAAACGAAATGAAGCCAAACTGGTAATTGCTCATGTCATTGATACACGCGCTTTCCAAACTGTTTCTTCTTTTGATGGGATGTTAGCGGAACAGGCAACAGAAATGGCCAAACAAACTTTAGCGGACTACACTGCTTTTGCCAAAGAACAAGAATGTCACGATATCAAAACTGTCATTGAATATGGTGCACCCAAACCAATTATTGCTAAACAACTACCGCAAGAACACGATGTCGACTTAATTATGTTAGGTGCTACCGGCTTAAATGCAGTGGAACGTTTATTCATTGGCTCTGTTTCTGAATATGTCATTCGCAACGCACCATGTGACGTTTTAGTCGTCCGAACAGACCTTGATAATAAAGTCGTAGAACCAGAAAAAGAGTAAAAAAATCGTTTATATTAAAAAAAACCTGAAACAAGTGATTTTCTAACCACATGTTTCAGGTTTTTTTAACGTGCCAAAATACAACGATTGATTTGTTCATTAATACAAGTCTGTAAACTAATTCGCTCCCCAGTTTCATCCAACATTCGTGGCAATACGTCATCTTTTAAATCATTGGCATTATACCCTTCATCTGTTACATCTACGACTTCGTAAACATGGTACGTCTTTTGATTTCCATTATCATCATAAACAGTAATGGGTGCTCCGACATAAAGTTCCATTACACTATGAAAATCACCAGGATTATGGCCAATAAAATGAGTCGGGGCTCCATCATTCACAAGACCTGTTCCATTCCATGTTGCAGCACCTGTTTCAGGTGCAGAACTAGCACCTTGCATTTGTCGATAAGGGACCGTTAAGCCATTAAATTGGAGAGCACTTTTCAATTTACTTGTATTTGGAATCTCTCTTTTTTCAGCTGTGTTAGAAATTTGATCCGCCTTTTGAAACTGCTCTCCTGTCTTAGCAGTTTGTGGTGCGCTCGCTCTGTTTACACTGTCATGCTGGATTTGAGATGGAGTAGTAGTTTTATTTGGGGCTTTCGGTATGACTTCAACTTCAAATTCTTTTTTTGTGACATTGTTGGCCTTATCTTTAACTTTTATTGTTACTTTTTGTTTGCCAACTTTTTTTGTATCGACTCGACTAATTTGGCTTTTCGTCACAGGAATCGTTTTATCTACGTTATCTAAAATATGCACATAACCCATCCAATTAATTTTTGTGCCATACGCAATTTGCAATGGCTTTTTTTGTTCAATCACTGGTGGTGTTTGGTCAACTAAATTCACTGTAATCTTTCGGCTTAATACTTTATCAAAATGAACATAAATTTTCAAAGGCACTTGGTATTGTCCTGGCTTTTTATGTTGCATAAATGCCAACTTAGGCACCTCAACTTTAGTTACTTGCGGCATTTGGTTTACATGTGCAGCTTCAAATAGCACTTCTTTGGTTAAAGCGGAATTTGAGGCGGCCGGTAGCGTAATCGTATCAACAAGGACTTCATCTAATCGTCGTTCCGCACTAGCATACATCTTAAAAAAGCTAATTCCAACAGATAAAAGACAAATCAACGTCATGCTAGCAAATAGTAGTTCTCGTTTTTTCATATCCATCTCCTCTGTTCTTTTAAGTTAATATTTTCAAAAATGATGAAAACAATTAATTTCCTCGCTTAGTAAGCACACAACTCTATTAAGTCTCTTTATACAACAATATTATATAATCTTATCAGCAAATAAAGTACAGTATTTTAACTCGATTTACCATTAAATAACCTTCATTTTCTGAATATAATTACGTAATTTTATTAAAAGCAGCAACATTATTTTAATATAACGTTAAATATTTATATATAATGAATTTATCTGATAGAGAAGAAAATCAGAAAATAGTGCTTATTATTATTCGCACAAATTATTTAATTGTGTTAAAATTAAATTAAATATGATTAACTATTCATATGTTTTTTGCTAAATTTAGCCATTTCCGTAAAAATTAACAATCAATATCACTTGGGGGTAGTCAAATGCATGAACATGAATCGGCACCGACAAATATCAAACGGGCGTTCAAATTAGGTATTTTAATTAATCTAATCTTTGTTGTTATTGAAACAGTTTTTGGCTTTTCCGCTAATGCGTTATCCTTAATAGCTGATGCCGGCCACAACTTAAGTGATGTTTTAGGCCTGGTCGTTTCGTGGGTAGCTGTCTTATTAAGCAGTCGCCCCCGCACTTCTGCTAGAACATATGGATATAAGCGCAGTTCAATTTTAGCTGCATTATTTAATGCCATTTTTTTATTGGTAGCCATTGGCGGTATTCTAGTAGAGGCAATCCAACGCTTACAACACACCCAACCTGTAGCAGAAAATAAAGTCATCGTGGTAGCTTTAATTGGTATTTTAATTAACGGTTTTACTGCTTATCTTTTTATGAAGGACCAGCACCACGATTTAAATGTGAAGGGGGCCTTTTTGCATATGGCTGCGGATACGCTGGTTTCTGTTGGGGTTGTCCTAGCTGCAATTGTCGTAAAATTCACCCATTGGTTCTGGTTGGATCCTGTTATCAGCTTAATCATTGCTGTCATTATTTTTATGGGCACGTGGGGATTATTACGTGATGCTGTTAATTTATCCCTAGATGCTGTACCAAAAGCCGTTGACTACGATGAAGTAAAGCAATTCATTGAAGCCACTCCTGGCGTTTTGGCCATTCATGACTTGCATATTTGGGGATTAAGTACAACCGAAAATGCTCTTACTGTTCACATTTGTCGTCAAACATTAGCAGATAACAATCAGTTTTTAGAACACCTCGATCATGAATTAACAAAAAATTTCGCCCTTTCTCATATCACTATTCAAGTCGAACTTGGTGAAATAAAAAATGAATCTGTAAAACACAGTATTTAGAAAAAAAAGCTGAACAAAAGTCCTTCAGCTCTCCATATTTCAGCTTTTTGCCGCAGAGAGTTAATTCACGTAGCTAGATCAAAGAAAAACATAATGAGCTTGCGCAACTCTCAAGCAATAAGCTGGAATTTTATAAATTGCTCTTCAAATTTCTTGAAATTTCAGCTTATTGCCGTAGAGAGTTAGCTCATGAAGCTAGATCAAAGAAAAGCGTAGCGGACTTCTCCCAATTAATAATCCTATAAGTCTCTTTACTTAAAAAAATGCCTGCTCTCAAAAATTTGAGAACAGGCATTTTTTTAATTTTCTTTTGATACTGGTTGTAACACACCATCTGTCATTTGCAATACCCGATCACTCCATTGTGTCATGCGGGGATCATGGGTCACCATGATAGTGGCTTTTTTATTTTGATGGGCTTCATTTACTAAAAGTTTGACAACTTCAAAAGCATGATCCGTATCCAATGAAGCGGTTGGCTCATCTGCCAAAATGACACTTGGATCATTATATAAAGCTCGTCCGATTGCTACCCGCTGCCGTTCACCACCGGATAAATCACGGGGATATTTATCTTTTAAGTTTAAAATATCCAAAGAACGCAAAATGGTTTCGACGCGTTCTTTATCCAAGTTTGCTTTTTTTACTTTATCTACTAAGAAAAACTGTTCCTCAATTTTTAGAAAAGGAATCAAATTTGATGCTTGTAAAATAAAGCCGATTTCTTTAAAGCGCAGTTGGCTCCGTTTTTTTTCATTTAAATTGGTAAAATCATTGGCATTAATTAAAATACTGCCACTAGAAGGAGTTTGTAGACCACCAGCAATGGTTAAAAAGGTACTTTTACCAGAACCAGAAGGACCAATAACAGAGACAAATTCTCCCGGCTTAACTGCAAAATCAATTCCTTTCAACGCAGTAATTTGAGTATGGCCACTACCAAAAACTTTTTTTACATTATTCATTTCTAAAGCATTTTCCATTTTTTTAACCTCCAATTGCTGTGATTGGATCAACTTTGGTTACTGTTCGAATTGAGAACAGACCGCCAATAACAGCTACAACTATTAAGACCACACCATATAAGAGCCAGTCATTTGTCACAATTTGAAATGGCATGGCACTCGGTAGTATCAGACTGGTTAAAAAGGCCAGTACAGCAGCACCAATAACGCCCATCACACCGACCATGAAAGATTGTGCAATAATCGATTTTGCAATAAAACCAGTTGAAATACCTTCTGCTTTCATAATGCCAAAAGTTGCTGTTTTTTGTAATGTCATGACGTACATAAAAATCCCAATAACTGCTGTTACTACAATAAATAAGAAATAAATCATCCCATTTAATGTCAAGTTTTGAGCTGAGTAACCTGGAATGGCCTCAATAAAATCACCTAATGATAGAGCATCCAAATCTTCTTTTTGAGCGGTTGTTAAATCCGGACTGCCTTTTTTGACTAAAATACCATTAATAGGCATTTGGGCTTCAGCTTGTGGTAATTGTCCGTTGTACTTCACATTGACAAATGTTTCTGTGTCTGCATATATAACTGGTGTAACCGTATAATAAGTAGCTTTAAAGATACCAACGACTGTTAATTTTTCTTCGTATTTCCCAATCGTAATTTTATCCCCTACTTGATAACCTTCATCTGCTAAATTTTGAGAAATAATAATATCATTTTTCTTTAAATCATTACTGCCTTTGGTAACTTTTGGCAACATAAACGCATCTGAACTTGTACCAAACAATGTAATATCTGTTGTCTTTTTATCTAATTTGGCAGCACCATTATAAATACTAATCGGTGCTTTTTTACTTGTAGTGTTTACATCATTAAAATCTTGCAAAGTTAATTGCGAAGCGTTTAACGATTTATTGGCATCTTTGGCTAAAACCACGGTATCTGCTTGCCAATCTGCGGCGGCTTGCATAAATTCTTGTGCCAGTCCTGAAGCTAGTCCTGATAACAAGAAGACTACGTAAGAAACCAACAGCATAATCCCAATGATTAAGCCATAGCGTAACTTCGCATAGCGCATTTCTTTAATTGCTAAAAACATATTCATCATCCTTACTTATTTACAATTTTATCGCTTGAGTACGTTGTTCACTTTAGCCCTACGGTGACACTTTGTCACTTTTTCTGCTTGTAAATTGCATTTAACTTAATAATTTCTTAAAATTTATCAGTAAAGAACTCTCTGCTAAACTTGTCAGTGGGAAACGAAATATCTTCTCATTCACTCGGGTAACCTTTTTCATTGTTAAACATCACAGTCTGTAAGTTTTCTTCACTTTATCTAAGATATAAATTTTGCAAAATAAAAACAAACATTCAGCTTAAGCGAACATCAAATAATTCTGCTTAAACTAAATGTTTTAACGAATGTTTCCAATTTATTATTTTTGAATACCGTTTTTTAACCATTTAATACGCATACGGTAAACTTTTAGCAACTGCTTTTCGTCCCAGTCATTGACGATAAAAGCCGTTAAAATCTCCATGACAAAATCCATAATTAAAAACAAAAGTTCTTGTGTTTCTTCCAGCGTATCCAACTCAATATCATTTTTCAAAAGAAGCTCCTGCCATTGTAACACCATAGCATTTTGCCCATCAATGTGATGATTCCGTTTGGCAAAAACCGCCGGATTTGCTGTCAGCAATTGAATTTGCTGCCATTCTTTGGCAGTTTTACTAAGTACTGCAATTTTTTCTAAATAGTTTGCAATCCCTTCAAATAAATCATCTGACGTGGTATAAACAGAAGTCAAAATATCGCGATGAACCGCAATAGATGCCTTTTGCACAATGTAATTATGTGCATCAGCTAAATCGATAAAGTATTTATAAAAAGTCCCCCGCGACATTCCCATTTTTTCTACAATTTCAGATACTTTCACCTGTGAAATGTGCCGGCTATAAAAAGTTGCCAATAAAATTGTTTCAACTTTTTCTTGTTTGACAGCAGTGAGATTTAAAAAAGTTGATTTCGGCATTTTAAGACCTCCACTAATTTCCAAGCTGTCGGCTTTTTTGGGTAGCAGCACTTACTGCTGCCATTGCGGCTGCTCGAAGACCCTCAGTTTCCAAAACTTTTACACCTGCGATGGTCGTGCCGCCAGGGGAAGTTACCCGATCTTTTAAAACCCCAGGATGTTCGTTTGTTTCAATCACCATTTTAGCAGCACCTAACACTGTTTGTGCTGCAAATTCATAAGCCATCTCTCGTGACATGCCTTCAAAAACGGCGCCATCTGTCAATGCTTCAATAAACAAATAAACAAACGCAGGACCTGAACCACTTAATCCAGTTACACAATCCATCATCTTCTCAGGAACAACCTCGGCTTTACCAAAACTACGGAAAATAGCCAAAACCTGCGCAATTTCTTCTGAAGTAACAACTGCATTAGCCGCAACCGCTGACATTGCTTCTCCAACTAATGCCGGAGTATTAGGCATAACTCGCAAAATTTTCTGAGTTTCTCCCAAACAATCAACCAGCGCATCAATGGTGATTCCGGCAGCTATGGAAACCACGAGTTGTTCTTTTTTTATGACTTTTGCGACTTGTGGTAATACTTCCAGTAAAATATTAGGTTTAACAGCAAAAATGATAATATCACTTTTTTGAATGAGTTCATCACTATCTGTAAGTGTTTTAACACCAAAATTTCCACTGATTTTTTCCAGAGACGGCTTATAAGCATCATAAACAAATATCGCATCTGGTGGATAAATTTCAGCTTGTAATAACCCAGCAAGCATTGCCTGCCCCATATTTCCCGCGCCATAAAATCCTATCGTTGCCATTGACTTCATCCTCTCTTTCTTTTAAGTTTGCTATATTTTTCCTAAAAAAGCTACCATCAGATGAAATTTTACACGAGCAAAATAGAGCTAAACAAAAAGACATCTGAATATGAGCTAACGATTACCTCAAAAATTTATATCTGGTTTTGAGTCCGTACAGTTCAAAAGATGTCTTTTCAAATTATTATTTTTTTGTAATACTAGGTTTTTCATCAGCCTTAATTTCAATGTGATATGTGGTATCCTGAAAGTTAATATTAAAAGCTAATCTTTGCCAATTTTTCGGTAGCCTAGGGTTAACTACCAATTGTCCTTTTTCAACAGATAAGCCACCAAAGCCTTTGATAGCTGACATCCACGCACCGCCATTGGCAGCAGGATGAGTACCACCAATATAAATAGCTCCTGCATATTGTTTTGTATTTCCCGTTAAATCAACAGTTGCTGTTTTCATAAAATAAGGATATGCCCAATCTTGATTATCAAACTGACAAGCTACTAAAGCATAAATACAAGCACTCAATGATGAACCATGTTCAGTTCTTGGTTCATAATACTGCCAATTTTTTTGAATTTCACTTTTCGTATATTCTTCTCCAAATAAATGGAGCATAAAGATAACGTCAGCTTGCTTAATAACTTGTGTGTCTGCAGCAACGCCATAAGCGCCACCCCAGTACTCTTTCTCATTTAATAAGCGCTCTTTTACAGTTGTCACAGATACATCTTCTAAAGAAAAATAACCATCAAATTGTTCAATTATACCGTCCTCATTTGGACTTGGCATATACAGCTCATCATAAAATTGTTGAAATTGCTCTTTTTCTGTCATTGTTAATTCTGATTCAGTCAAAATTTCTTTCAATTGTTCTGGTGCATTTTTTGCTAAAATTTCCCACAGATCAAGGGCAATTTCCATTGTTTTAAGAGCGATTTTATTGGTATAGGCATTGTTGTAGACCCGCTCGTGATATTCGTCTGGTCCAATTACATCAATCAATTCAAACCGACTTTTTTCGACTTTGTAGTATGCATAAGAATAATAAAATTTAGCACATTCAAAAATAACTTGTGCTCCGCCAGCTAAAAGTAAACTTAAATCTTTTGTATATTCATAGTATTGCCAAAAGGCATATGCAATATCACCAGAGATATGAATTTGTTTGTCGCGAAAATAAGTCCGCATGGGACGCTTGGTGAAAATATCAGTCACATTGTAATCCGATGTAGCATCTTGCCCCAGTTCTTGGCTTTCCCAAGCATAAAAGGCTCCCTTAAACCCATATTCCTTGGCTTTTGCTTGCGCTCCAGGAAGTGTATGAATCCGATAAGATAAAATATTTTTGGCAACTTCAGGTAAGACATGCATGAAAAATGGTAGCATAAACATCTCTGTGTCCCAAAAAATTGCACCTTTATAAGTTTGTCCAGACAATCCTCGAGCTGGTATAGAGGCAGATGCTGGTCCCGAGGCAGGTTCTTTATATGCTTATCATCTTATTGAAAATATTTTGCGCGCTATTCCAAACATCGATATCGCGTTTGTACGCCCAGTTGGCTTTTACGATAATTTATACGCACATCTGGAAACAATCAAAAAAGAAAATAAAATTTATTCCAATGTGGCGGGGTCTATTTTAGGGCGTTATGTTGCGCCAGAAGATATTGCCAAAATTATTGTTCCTCTTTTGGAAAGCACACCTGGTGGTCATACTGTTCATTACGCTATTAGCGACACCTTCACATTGAATGATTTTGCTTTGGAACTTAGTCAGCAGTTAGATAAAAAACAAGCACCAATCAAAGTCATTACCATCTCAGATGAAGACTATCGTCAAGCTTTACTTAAAAATCAGATACCTACTGCTATCATTGATAGTTTTATCCAAATGAATGCTTATGAACGACAACCCGAAAAAATTGGCGCTGACTTAGAGCGACATCACCCTGTCTATGATGACGTAAAACTCAAAGATTTTATTAGTCGTTATATCGCAGCTTTAAATGCTCCATCAGCACCAAAGGCAAAGACTATTGTTAGTGAAAAACCATAATTTTATAAATTATCGTTTTTAAATTGACTCTTAAATAATAATCTTATACTTACTAAAAAGCCTACACAAAACTAATCCTTTGCGCAGGCTTTTTCATTTTCTAAAAGTTAAAGTTACAGCAATCTGATTCATTATAATTCTAAAATTTACAGAGTTGTCTGCATTTCACTTAAAATAATGTAGCAATATAAAGTAAAATCGCCGCAGTGACTGCTAGTATACCAAAAGCTTTCAAACCAACTTTAAACCATTTCGAAAAATTAATTTCGGCAATAGCCAGACCAGCTAATAAAACGCCACCTGTTGGCGAAATAATATTCATCAAACCATTCCCAAATTGGTTACTTAAAACAATGACATCTCGATTTATGCCAAGTAAATCTCCTAAAGGTGCCATAACAGGCATCGTTAATGCAGCAGCGCCTGAAGAAGATGGCACAAAAAATGTTACTAAAACTTGGGCAGCTAATAATATGGTCGAAAACATAGCCTTTGGTAACCCACCTAAAAGAGTAGCCAGACTATTCAAAATCGTATCAATAATCATGCCATTTTCTAAAATCACTAAAACACCTCGCGCCAAGCCAATAATTACAGCAGCGTACGCAAAATCTGCACAACCCTCCACAAAGGCTTCCGCAATTCCTTTTTGCCCAAATTTTGCTACAATTCCGGCAAATAACGCGAGTGCTACAAATAGTGCCGAAATTTCTACCATATACCAGCCTTGTGCAATAATGCCCCAAATCATTACCCCTAAACCACCGATAAAACCAGCCACAATCAACTTGTCACCGCCAGAAAAAGGTTTGTCTTGTTCAAAATTTTGAAATTTGCTTTTAACTAATTGATCACTCGCATAAACCACAGACCTTTTCGGATTCGCTTTTACTTTACGGGCGTAATTCATAGTAAAAATAATTGCAATCGCCGTTAAAATTAACCAACAAATAACCCGATACCATAATAATGGATTACCATGAACACCGGCTACTCCTTGAGCAATTAACACATTGAAAGGATTAATGGTGGAACCAACATAGCCTACTTGCGTTCCTAAAAACAAAATTAGAATCGCAGTCATCGAGTCATAACCCAAAGAAAACATCAATGAAATAAATACTGCAAATAGCGGAATCGCCTCTTCGCTCATCCCAAAGGTAGAACCACCTAAACTAAACAAAATCATAGACAATGGAATCACTAAAATTCCTTTATCACCAAGAGACGTGGCTAAAGAAAAGAGAGCACGATCTACTGCCCCCGTTTTTAAAATTACACCAAAGGCCCCGCCTACTACCAATACAAAAGCAACCACTTCCACCGCAGAAATAATACCGGCAGCTGGTGCCTCTAAAATAGCGCCAAATCCTTGGCCATAACCTGATTTAGCAATTTGATGATAGGTACCGGGAATAACTGTCGTTTTTTCAGTACCATTAATTGTTTCGACTACTGTTTCAAACTGACCACTAGGAATAATCCAAGTTAAAATCGCCGCTGCAATAATTAAACCAAAAATTAATGTATAACTGTGGGGAAAGGTAAATTTCTTTTTTGCTTTTTTTGTTACTTCCATTTCTTTTCCTCCTTTGATGCACTTATATACGTTTTATAACGTTATACAAAACTTGAAACTTATACTTGATAGACTAGCTGGCCATTAATATACGTAGCAATCACTTTTGCCTGCTCTAGTCGCGTAATATCTTGTGTCGTTAAATCTTCATTGAAAATCGCCAAATGGGCTTTCTTCCCCTTCATAAGCGTGCCACAATCATTTATTCCATTGGCTCTAAAAGCATTTTTCGTAAAACTTTGGAGTAATGTCAGACAATCACATCTACCTTCTGTTTGCCAGAGTTTTTCCCCTTTTGGAAATTTCCGCCAAACACTACGTATAATTGCTTCGGGCAGGTTCGTCATAAAAAGTGGCAAGTCCGTTCCACTGGTAATCTTCACCCCTGCACTCTCCAATGCGTGATAATTAAAAAAGCGGGCTGCGTACTTGGAAGGCAAAACTTTTTCCATATAACTTTTTTCATAGCTTTCATTTAAACCTAATACTTGGGGATAAATTTCGGCGACAATTTTCCCTTTGGCCATATGTTGCGCAGTTTCTTTAGTGATCATCTCTAAATCGCTAATTGAATTATAAACACCGCTAGGTAAACGCTTACTATTTTGAGCTAAAATTTCAGCAGCTTTTGCTGCCGCTTTGTCCCCTTCTGTTGTTAAACAACAGGGAATATTTTGGGTATTGCATGCTTTGACCAAATGAGTAATTTTATCATAATCAATTTGTGGCTGGCCTGATCCAGAATTATAAGCACCATAAGTCTCTCCCGTTTCATCTGCCACAACACCATCCACCATAATTTTGGCACCACCAAATGTTACATTTTTAGGAAAAGTAGCTTGTTGGTAATTTGTCAGACGCGGGATATCCAACGGTTCAGCTACGGCTTGAATATAAAAATGCGTCTGAATTTTCCCTTCTGGTCGCCAGGTAAAATAATCGGCGTTATCAAAAACAATCTCTTTTGATGCTACCACACCACAAGAAATCAGTTTCCTTTCATACTCCTGATAAACAGTTGTCAACTCTTCTTTATCTGCTAATAATTCATTAATTAATTTTACAGCGGCCTCTGCGCTGGTACCTGTCTCATCCAAATCATAACGTAATTTAGCCTGGCTGTTTAACCAACAATATGAGCGATTTTGATCAATACCACTGATTGCACCCGAGTAATTTAAGTCATCTAAGTCTTGGCTGGTCGGTTTTTCTGACCACCTTTCACAATCAAATCCATGAAAATAGATAGGTCCCCCATGTTTTTTGACTGCTACAGCTTTGATTTTCGTTAAGGCATCTGCTTTGGTGTGACAAAAACTTAAATCAATTCCCGCCTGCATGCGCAAATAACCGCTAAAAAAGACGTGATTGTCCATTAAACCTGGCATAACAAAATCCTCATCATAGCAAAGTAATTTGCGCTGATCCGAAACTGCTCCATATTCCCAGTTAAATTCTTTGGCAATAATCTTGTCATCTTTTATCACAATATGACCTTTTTGCACCGGATGAATGCCATCAAACAGATAATTTGTCCGAATAATTGTTTCCATGATTCCTCCTTTTAGCAAATAGCTTTGTGGCGAATCAAATACTAAAAGTATACGCATCTCCCAAATAAAATTGTTTGCCAAAATGAATTGGGCGCATATTTTGGTCCTTCACTACTGTCTGCATGTAAAAAAACGGTGTCCCAATCGCAACAGCCATTGTTTGGGCCATAAAATCATCTGCTGTTACAATTTCTAAAGTCGTCTCTCCAGGGTTAATGGGCAAAATATCATGTTGTCGTAATATTTCATACAAAGAACCGGTTAAATCTTCCTTTTGTAAAAAAGAAAAACGAGCATAATCAAAGTAGTTATTTTCTAATAGTAGAGGCGTCCCATTGCCCAAACGTTTGCGTTGGGTATAGAGAACTTTTTCTCCCACTGAAATTTCCAGCTTTTCGGCTAATTCTTTATCTGCCGTTAAAATTTCTTTTTTTAATAAAATGCTCGCAGTCTTTAACTGACTACTTTTACCGCTATCACTAAACCCTGAAACATACTCAATTTTCCGCAAGACTTTGTGCCCGCTGATAAAAGTACCTTTGCCTTGTTTTTTTACCAAGTAGCCTTCTGCAACTAATTCTTCAATCGCTTTACGAACCGTAATGCGACTCACACCGTAATTTTTAATAAATTCCGGCTCAGTCGGAATGCGTTTATTTTCGGTATATTCACCGGTATTTATTTTTGTTTTAATCACTTCTTTTAATTGTTTATATAATGGCAATTGTGCATTTGCATCAAGCATATTAGTCCCTCACTTAGTTTTTGATCAAAAGATCTCTCCTAAAGTAGAGTACCAAATGCCCAAGCTGAACACAAGTTACTCGTAGCTAACTCCATAACCAAAAGAGCCTTCTACCATGCAAGAATCTCCTGCAAAAGCATTTCCTTTTTTCATTGCGGTAGAAATATCATCCCCGCTTAAATAATTAATTAAAAAGGCCGTTAAAAAAGAATCACCAGCAGCCATTGTATCGACAGGTTCTTTTAAAACCGGCACAACTTCATAAAAACGTTGTCCATCATAAGCGATAGCAGAATTGGCACCTCTTGTTACAATTAAAACTTCATTGTTGCCAGTAAAATGTTCATGTAAAAATTGTTTTGTATCTTCATCATTTTCATCACTCATGGAAAAAAAGCCAAAGTTTACCGCCGCAATCGCATTTTGAATTTCTGCTTCCGTAAAATCATCAGAAAAATCATAAGAAATTTTGCCAGGCAATTCTTTTAATACGGGTAATAGGTGATTGACATGACTATAAAGTCCCATGTGAATCAGATCAAAGGTTTGAAGATAGTCTTTATCTTCTGTACTTAATGTAATAGGATTTGTTTGGGTCACGCCTCCTTCATTACTACCTAAAAAAATGCGATCCCCGTCTTTAATTTCTACGCGAGCACAGCCATTTTCACCTGCAACTATCCGAGAATGACTATTATCTAAGCCAATTTCTTCTACAACTTTTTTAACATACTGACCTTCTTTATCCGTGCCAAAGACACCCATAAAACTACTGTTTACGCCTAATTTTTTCGCAAAAACGGCAAAATTCAGTGCATTTCCTCCTGGATACATCAGTCTGTAATTGACATACTTATCCACTACATTATCGCCTAATCCAAGAACTTTCATGAAACTGACCCCTTTCCTTTTGTTCGATTTAAAAAAATGAAATAACAACTGCATTTTATTGATTAAGGAGAAGACAGTTAGCACTATCTTCTAACTGCCTCACTCATAATGATTTTAATAAGCAACTTTTCCCATATAACGACGCACATCCAAATCATGATTGCGTACTTTAGACAAAGCCAAACGGTATTCAGCTAAAACACTGTAAAATAAAATTGGATTGAAAAATTCATTCACTTCGGCCGGAATTAAATCCAAACCTAATTCTTTAGCATCAACGTATTCGACATTTTTAGCATATTCTTGTAAGAATGTTTTGGCCCGCTCGTCTAACGGGCGGGTGCGTCCTTCACTCATTAACATAATGTAATTACGATCTTGATCAGTCACTTCAAAAGGCCCATGGAAATATTCACCAGAATGGACGGATGTAGAATCCAGCCACTGCATCTCCATTAATGAACAAATAGAAAAGCCATAGGCATGGCCATAGCTAGGACCACTTCCCATGATGTAGAACATCGTGTCATTTTGATATTTATCAGCAAAAACTTTTACCCGCTCTTGTACTTGGTTAATCGCATTTTTTACGACTGTATCAATAATTCCCATACCTTCTTTAAACTTGTCATAATGGGTATAACCTTCTGTTTTAGCAATTAATGAAACGGTTAAATCTAAAATAATAGCCATTGGGTTGTTTTTCACTTCAGCATCTGCGCCCCAGTCATATAAAAAGCTATAATTTGAAACTTCAAATAAGTCTGCTTCTTTGTTATGGGTTAATCCCACTGTTTGCGCACCGCAACTTTGGGCAACTCGTCCGGCTTCAACTGTTTCTTTGGTATTGCCACCATGGGAACATAAAATTACCACTGCCTGGTTATCTAAAGCTTTTGGCGGCACATGACAAAACTCATTTGCAGTATACCAACCGGTAAAACATTTGCTTGATTCAGCTTTCATAAAATATTCTGCCACATACATATCCACTAAAGAACCACCACAAGCAACAAAGTAAATGCCGGAAAGCCGTCCTTCGTTTTTAGCTAAAATTTTCTCAACTGTTTTTGTTACATTCATTTTTTTTCCTCCTAAATTTTGCAGACTTTTTAAATTACGTACAGGTGTATCCCAGTTTTGAATAAAATCAGTTTAACTTTATTTTACATAACGTTATATGACGTTTTACAAAATAAGTGTAATCGATTTCTATGTAAAGGTCAATAACTTATTAGAATTTTTGACTAAAAAAAGCAAACATAAAAAATATGTTTGCCTACACTTTATTTCATCACTCATGAATATCTAATTGGGCATTTAGCTGATAAATAGTGAATGATAATAAGTCAAATTTGTACTGAAACAACTAAAGAGGCGAAAATAAGTAACTATTTTCTATTGCGCAAGTGACTTATTTCCGTCTCTTTTTCAAAACTAATGGCTGTCCAGCCTAATTTGTATCCTGCGTTTATAAAAGCATTTAAAGATTCGGTATGGGAAAATTCTGTTCTAGCGACAGGGATTCTGTCCATATCTGCCTTCATAATTTCAGCGGTAAGTTTCTGAATTAATTTTGTAGCCAAACCTTGCTTACGACAATTGGACAAAATATTTATTCCAATTTCACAACAGTACTTACCGTTTTCATTACACCCTGCCATGCCAATAATTTTATTATTTATTTGATAGGCTACACCTAGCATATCCGGGTCTTCCTTGCTATATGTAAAACATTGGTCAAAATCTTTTTGATTTCTAAATTGATCGATACCGTCTCCATAAAAAAATTGAAAAGCCTCGTCTTCACTATCAATTATCTTTTGCGGCAACAAAAAAGTTCCCCATTCTTTTAGACGATAGCCATTTTTTATTAAAATTGCTTGAAAATCTTGAATATTTTGTAGTTCGAAAAACCATTAATTATTTTTGCCTTGATACTGTTTTTTTAATTGTGACACTAAGGATACATTATCTGCCCGTATATAGAGCTTTCCCTGATACACAATCGCAACACCGGCAAATCGATGATAGGAAAACATAGCTTTGGTAGGCTGTCCATAACAAAAAGTATCCGTAGTTAAGTCCGTGGGAAAACAGCCGATATCAAGAGCAAATTGTTCTATTATTGTTCGCATATACACTCCAATCGTAAAAATAATGAAAAAACATCCTACGCTATTATAAGCATAGGATGTTTAAAAATGACAATCTATTCTTTAAATTAACGTAAACGTTCAACGTCGCGGGCGATCATTAATTCTTCATCAGTTGGAATTAACAACACTTTGACTTTTGATTCTGGTGTTGAGATTTCTAATTCTTCACCACGTACTTTATTTTTCTCTGAATCAATTTCGCAACCAAACCAAGTCATGCCTTTGATGACTTCATTGCGAACGTGAGCATCGTTTTCGCCAATACCAGCAGTAAAGACAATTGCGTCGACGCCATTCATAGTGGTTACGTAACCACCAATGTATTTACGGATACGGTCAGTGAATACATCATACGCAACTTTTACTTCTTCTTTGTCATAGTTTGCTTCAAGGTCGCGCATGTCGCTTGAAAGGCCGGTTAAACCAAGCAAACCAGATTTTTTATTTAAGATATCAACCATAGTTTCAATGTTAATGTTTAATTTATCCATTAAGTATGGCAAAACAGCCGGATCGATATCACCAGAACGTGTTCCCATTGTCACCCCAGCAAGTGGTGTGAAGCCCATTGAAGTATCCACAGATTTCCCGCCATCAACGGCTGTGATAGAAGCACCATTGCCTAAATGGCAAGTAATGATTTTTAATTCTTCAATTGGTTTGCCTAACATTTCAGCGGCACGTTTGGAAACATAGCGATGACTTGTGCCATGGAAACCATATTTGCGCACTTTCAAGTCAGTGTAGTATTCCATTGGTAAGCTGTATAAATAGTTATGTTTAGGCATTGTTGCGTGGAATGAAGTATCAAAAACTGCAACACTGATAATATCAGGCAAGATTTTTTTGAATGCTTTAATTCCCATTAAATTCGCAGGATTATGCAATGGTGCAAATTCAGCTAAAGCTTCAATATTGGTCATTACCTCGTCATCAATTACCACGGAATCTTTATATGTTTCACCACCATGTACGACACGATGCCCAACGCCTGTGATTTCATCATAATTTGCTAAGATTTCTAAATCGATTAATTTGTCTAATAACATTTTTACTGCGACTTCATGATCGTCAATATCCACAACTTCATTATATTTTTGACCTTCGCCATATTTAATCGTGAAAATGGAATCTTTCAGACCGATTCTTTCTACGATTCCTTTAGCGACGACATTTTCTGCTGGCATTTGATACAATTGCCATTTTAAACTTGAGCTTCCTGCATTGATTGCGATTGTTTTAGACATGTTACTCTCCTTTTAAATAATTAATTGGCTGATTTCCAGTCTTCAAATTGTTTAAAGAATTTAGCGATAACTTTTTCATCGGTTAGTGAAGCAAGTTTCGCTAAAAAGACCTCTTTTTGAATAGCAGATTCGCCATGATTTTGGACAATCAAAATACTTTTACGAGATTGTTCGGATTGAAAAAGTCGATCAGGCAATTGAATTAGTCCTTGTAAAAAGACTTTTTCTGCCATCCACTTTTTAAAATAGACTGATTGTTCGGATTCCAATAAATTACTTGGAACTAAAAACAAACCATAACCTGCTTCTTTTACGTAATTCATTGCTTGTTCCATCAATAAATGATGGGCGTAAGAATGACCTTCTTTTGCGCCGGTAATAAAATCTTGCGCTTTTTGATCATTAGGATAATAGCCAATTGGTAAATCAGCAATTGCTACATCAGTGGGATCTAATAATAAATCTTGTAAACTATCTTGATGGAAAAGTTGCATATCACCTTTAGTCCACTCTACATTAGCTGCGGCAACTGCCAGTAATGTGTCATCAATATCAACACCGACACCTTTGACTTTATAACCTGCGGATTGCAGATTTAATAGCGCTGTCAATAATAAATTGCCCATTCCCACTGCAGGATCAAACATGGTGAGTGCGTGTTTTTTATCGGGATAAAACTGTTCTAGTAAGTAAACAAATAAAAATCCTAAACCATCTGGCGTTAACTGATGATTGGCTTGTAGTTGTTCGGTCTTACTGCCTTTTAGTAAAAGCAGTTGGGATAATTTACGTAAATCTTCTCCAGCTAAAGGAATCTCCCTTAGCTCTGTATACAATGCATCGATTTTTGCCACCGTCTCTGCATTGGGTACACCTTCTAATACCCGCACTGTGAACCCATCCAATTGATTTTCCACATTCTCGATGTATGCATCCAGAAATGAGGACCCCAACCCAGTTTGTAATAGTTGGACGGCTTCAAGATTCAATGAGAAAGCTTTTTCGAATTGATCAGGAAACATATGACACCTTCTTTCTGGAGATTATAACACCTTTTGTACCTGTTTAATGATAGCCGATTCCCTCAAAATTATCAATCAAAAATTAACATTTTTGTTTGTGAAACAACGAACATATAGCTTTTTTGAGAAGGATACCAAAAAGCTGAGAAACACAAATGGTAAGGTTTTCTCAGCAACTGTTATATTCTTAATAAGAAACAGATTTTTTGTTATCTTTAAAACGTTGAGATAGCTTGGTTAGTTCTGTTTTACTAACGGTGAAATGAAAATTTTGTTTCTCGAGTTCAATTGTTAATATCAGTTGTTCACTTACCTTTTCAAATTTACAATTTCCTTGTGAAAAATCTACCTGTCCTTTTTCTTTTGCCGCATCTGGTAATGTGAAATAGTAAACTAAAAATAACTCTCTCATGGTTTTTGCACGATACAAACGTTCCGTTTTTAGCGCAGCTGTTGCAGTAATAAAGTGGCGTGTTAGCGTACTGTAACTAAGTAGACTAATCAGGGCAACTAACAGCAGTGTTGAAAGCAAAATACCGGCTTTCGGTTTAGTTTTCCACCCATTTCCCATAGCAAACATCTCCTGATTGAAAAAAGACTTGTAAGGTAACTGTTTTCGTTGGTGCCTCTTTGGAAAAACGCAGATGATAGACATCCATCAAAAGAGGCTGATGGCCTTTTCCATCGACTCTTTTACGAATCATGTTATCTCCTTTTTCAATGGAAATGGTTTGTCCAACGCTATTTTTACACTTTAAGACTGCAGCGGTACAAGAAAGTAACGTGGTATCTTGTAATTCATTTTCTAACTGGAGCATAAAAGTCGCAAATTCCTGCTCTTCTCTTTTAGTGACAAGTTCTTTTAAACGAATAGTTCGCAAAAAAAGCCCGCTAATCAGGAGCAAACATAAGTTAAAAATAATCAGTGCCACTAAACATTCTAAAAGTGTAAATGCTCTAATTTTCAAGCTGAACCTCCAAAACCTCATTTCCTTTTTTACACCATAAATGATAATTTTGCGGATCATATCGAATATCATAATTCTGATTCTCATAATTGACAGTATGAGAAGTGGCACCATCATGCCGCAATATAACCCGCGCTTCTTCATACATAATCCGACTTTGCGCCAAACGTTCTTTGGCTTGCTCGCTTTGTCTTAACAGTTGTTGTTGTTGCTGAATTAAAATTAAGGCACAGCCTGTTAAAATACTTAACGAAATCAATGCCTCCAGCAAAATAAAGCCATTAGGTAATTGTTTTGACAAAGCGACCACTCCCTAATTGAAATTGATACGTAATTTTTTTCTTTTCCCATTTAAAAGTGACAGATTCCATCCCCGAATAATTGCCACTACTTTTATTTATGACAATAGTTTGCGGCATCGTACAACTTACCGCTATGGGAATAGGTAAATCAGGGTAATTTTTTTGTTCTGAAATTTCAAATTGCAACACATGCTCTGGACGGTTGAGCTTCAATGTTGTCGTGGTTTGCTGTGTAATGGCCGTTTGTTGCAACAATAAAAAATTTTGTTCAAATTGAGCTAAAAATAATTCGACTTTCATTTGTGCTATGAATGGTTGCAAAGTCAACGTAGGAATTAAGAGGAAAATCGTGATAACCACCAATGTTACTAAAGATTCAGCAATAGTGAATGCAGGATTTGTCGCGCTACTGAGATGGGGTTTTATTATATTTTTCATAGATTGCCCACTGTTCCGTTGTAACGTATTCTGGCACCATACTTTCTTCACTGGCCACACCACTTGGATTGTTTAACTTAAAGAGTTCAATTTGTGTTTCGACAGTCTTAACGACTGCAGTTTCACCGCCTTTTTCTGCTTCATCTTTTTGTTTGGATAAATTGGGGACAAAAAGCAGCAATAAGATACTAATAATAAATAAAACAACTAGCATTTCGATAATCGTAAAGGCTGAATGTTGCTTTTTTTCCCATAATTTTTTGAATTTATTTTTTGTAAACAGCATCAGATTTCTCTCCTTTCAATTATTTAATTGCATATTTCCATACAAAGGTAAAAACAAAGCACCATAAACACTAATAATCAAAATTGCAATCACGATAAAAACCAATGGCTGTATGAGACCAATACATCTTTCGACTTTACTATTTAATTTTTGACTGCATAATTTGCTGTACAAAATTAATTCTGTCCCCATTTTTCCTGTAGCTTGTCCTTGAAAAACAATAAGACTGAATTCTGGTGGTAAAAAAGCGTATTTCTGCAACTTTTCACTTAACGGCTCTCCTTGTTGTAAAGCAACATCCAATTCACAGGCCAGCTGACACAGTAAAGAAGTAGATGCTGTCTTTTGCATCACTTGAATAATTTGATTAATTTCCAACCCTTGGCGAAATAGCTTTCCCCATTCCAAAGCAAAATAACTTCCCATAAATAGACGATAAAATTGATTGATGATTGGAATACCACTGAAAAATGCTGCTTTTTTCAAAGCAGAAATTTTTTTAAAATATTGTTTGCATATAAAAGACAGACCTAAAACTATTAGGAGGAATGTCAGGAGAACATACGGACTATAACGAAGAAAGAAAATACCCCAATGTTTCTGTGGCACCATACCAGAAGTTAATAGCTGTGGTAATAAAAATTGATGGAGTGTGACCATTACTCCACTTACAAAAAGTAGTAACAACAAGGGATAACTTAAAACTTGCTGGAGGGCACGTTTTTGCTTTGCAGCTAAATGTAATTGCTCGGCAATCTGACGTAATGTTTCTGCCAGTAAACCTTGTTCAGCTGCCAATTGGACCTGAGCAATCTCGCCGGCATTAAAATCAATTGTAGAAAAAACTTTACTTAATTCTGTACCGGCAGCCAATTTATGACGAAACGTCGTCAACTTAGTTCCATTAAATCCACAGCTTCGCTGCAGAACTTCAATGGCTTGTAACAAGGTAAAGCCACTTAACAATAAATCGGCTAACATTTTTACTAAGCGTTGCTTTTCAACGTTCTTGTTGGAAAATTTCTTCATGAATACGCCCTTCTTCAATTAATTGTGCCAAATTTTGCTGCCAACTGGATAATGGCAATTCTTCTTCAAACTGGTAAGCAAGTAAACCTGCTGTTATCCCACTTTTATCAGTTAGTAAACGTTGGTATACAATGCCCCCTAAACAATAGTCCAATTCGTTTTCAACCGGTAACAAATCTCTGAGCCGACTCTTAGTTTCAGCTAGATTAGCTGCATGAACTGTGGCAAAAACCTTGTGCCCCGTTAGCGCTGCTCGGATTGCAGCCTTTGCTGTTAAAGAATCCCTGATTTCACCAATAATGAGACAATCGGGACGATGGCGTAAAGCAAGCTGAATTAAAGTATCATAGTTTAGCCCGATAGCATCATTGGTCTGCAACTGTAAAAAAGTATCTTCTTCAATCTCGACGGGATCTTCAATCGTGATTACTTGTCCTCCATTTTGTTTTGCCAAGCGGTACATTAAAGTGGTCTTGCCAGATCCAGTCGGACCGCTAAATAAGTATAAGCGGCGTCTATGAACCATCTGGCTTACAAGTTTCAATTGTTCGGGAAAATAAAAACGGGCGACTTGTGCTAAGGGTTGTAAAAAGCGCAAAACTAAACTTTCTTTTCCTTGATAATTGCCGACGACTGAAAGGCGCAAGCGCTGCTTACCAGCAGATGTTTCATAAGTGATTGCACCCAACTGTACTTTGCGTTTTTCTCCGACATCCATTTGACCTAAGTATTTAAAACGAGCGATTAATTTTTCAGCATAATCTTTTTTTAGGGTATCAAAAAGAATACGGTTATTCCCCTGCCTAAATTCCAACTGCCACTGGTCTTTTATTGGCGTAATATATAAGTCTTCCATCTTATGTGTCATACCATATCTAATCAATTCTTCTGACAAACTGGTGACGTTCATTTTCTTTCCTCCTCATAATGAGATACGCTAAAAAACCAATTTCCATTTTAACTTCCTAATTTTTGTGGAGAAATTTTTAACCAAAAAAAGTACCATCTCTTTTGTGAGATGGTACTTGGGTGATTCTATTATGCTTTTTTCGATTTATCAGCAAATTGGGCTTCTACCCTGTAAATTGGTTGACCTTTAGCACTGAATTTCTCTTCATATTCAGTCATAACATTGTTAACAAAATCGCTATGATGTAAATCTAACCAAACTTGTTTTAACGTCATGCCGTATTGCGAAAAACTGGCAAGAGAATATTCAAACAAACCTTGATTATCCGTTTTAAAATGAATTTCTCCTTTGGGTTTTAAAATTGCTTCATCCACTGCTAAAAAATCAGGTGAAGTTAAGCGACGCTTAATGTGCCGCTTTTTGGGCCAAGGATCAGAAAAATTCAAATAAATTTGATCTACTTCGCTTTCTGCAAAGTATTCGGTCAATGCTGAACCATCAACATGTAGCAACCGTAAATTGTCAACTTCAGCTTCTAAAGCCTTATCTAACGCATGGGAAACCACGCTAACTTGCATATCAATCCCAATATAATTAATGGCTGGATTTTGTTTGGCCATGCCACTGATAAAGCGGCCTTTGCCCATACCTATTTCAATTTGAATCGGCTGTTTATTGCCAAAAACTTCCTGCCAATTTCCTTTATGAGCAGTTGGTTCAGCAATTACGATTTCTGGATGTGCCGCTAGCATTTCTTCGGCGCCATTTCTTTTTCTTACCCGCATATTCATTTCCTTTCTGTTTGTCATCGCCAACAAATCCAATCGCAAAAAAAGAGCAAGGTCGAAAGCCTCCGCCTAAGACATCGCCCTACTCGCTAAAGATTCGTTTAATCTGAATAATAACTTCATTCATCGTTGCAAAGTCGCCACGAACATAATATTTTTTAACTTCTTGTAAGAGCGACATCAAGGCATACCAGTAAATTTTTTCTAAGTTGGTCCCATTTGGCATCATGCCATAACTCATTAACCAACGGCTCCAAGAAGATTTAGGCAGATAGTGACCTAAAAAAGTCCCAATATCCACTGCTGGATCGCTAAAACAAATAGAATCCCAATCTACTAAGTACAAATAATTGCGACAAACTAACCAATTACGATGATTGACGTCGCCATGAACAACTGCCGCATCTGCTTTAGTAAATTCCGGTATATTATGTTTCAAATAGTGCAAAACCAACTGCAAAAATCGATTTTCTTCAATTGGGTTAGCCAGTGCACTTTCATATTGTTCCAACATCATTTTTGGCGTTAAAATTTCACCGCCAATTTTTTGTAACATTCGTTTTAACGACTGCGAATGGTGCAATTGATATAAAACATCTACGACATCATTTCTTTTACCAATCTCTTCAGCGGTTAAAATTGTACCTTCCAACCATTCTTGCGCAGAAAAAGTATCCCCATTTCCGGTTCTTTTTGTCCAAATTAACCGCGGGGTAATTCCTTCTTTTGAAAGAGCAGCAAGCATTGGCGTCGTATTGCGCTTCACAAAAACTTTGTCGTTTTCCCGAGAACCAACATACGCTTTTCCGGTATCGCCTTTGATGGGACTTAAATTCCATTCTTGGCCTAACTGAATATCCATTTGCTCGTCCTCCTTCAAAACAAAAGTACCCCCATTCTAGCGGTCTCGCGCTTTATCGTCAAGCGTATATACGTTCCCCTGCTCGTTTTTTTAAGAGCTTTTTTTATTTTAAGGGGCGTTATGACGCCATCTTCTTTAAGCGGCTAGGTACATACCACCACGTAAAGAAAATTACCATGAGAAAATACGCAACAGTTACTAAGAAACGGTCTGACAAAGTAGATAACGCAATGTTTGCGATAATGGCAAAAACAAAAGCTGCTATTCCCAATAAAATCAGTAGTAAAGACTGTAATGCTTTAGCTTTTTGCTGGCTAGAAACGGGATAAAGTTGCGTTAAGATCATGTAGCGAAATTGGTTGTATAAAGGAATTAATTGAAAACCAATCATATAAATAAATAAAATTCCCAGCCCCAAACTAAAGTAGACATCGTGAACAAAATACAACAACAAACTGCCAATAACAACCAAGCGGATAAAAAGACCGCTATATTCCGAGCCTCTCGCAAAACGTCGGGCATATAAATAAAGATACGTATTATTTTGTTTTGGTTTAATGCTTTGTAAAAAGCCATCCAGATAGGCTCTTCGTTTCACAGTAGCCGTAATTTCTGGGACATCTGTAAAAAGATTAATAAACTGATAAATACGATGCAACCGGCTCTTTTCCAAATAAATCATTTTTTCCCAGTCCAAGTTATCTTCTCTTTTGGCTAAGATTTGTTGTACGACCAGTACTGTTATAACAGCTAAAGCGAATCCAATAAAGGCATTGAAAAAAATACCTACCGCCAGACAAATACTTGCTACACCAAAAAAGACAATCTCAGCCTGTTTTAAAAAATTTGCCGATACTTGGTAAATTTTTAACGTAGTCAGTTTTAACTGAGCAAATTTCAAACACCACATACTAGCCAATAAGACAAAAAAAGTCGGGAATAAAATATTAGTAGTCGCAACTAATAGAGGCATTAAAAAACCTAAAACCAGCAATTCTACAAAAAAAGGTAAAAGTAAAGAATAGTAAAAAGCGCCTTTGAAATAGTCTTTTAACGCTCTTTCTTTGGGCAATAAGAAAACAATATCGGCTTCTTGCATGAGTGTGGCAAAATTTCCAATTGGCAAAATCGCCAATAAAATAATGAGCACTCCGGCTGCTGCCGGCCAAAAGTGATTCGGTAATGTTTTGATAAATTCAGAATAGTAAAGACCCACCCCACCTAATAAAAAGACACAAATTAAAACAAAGTGGTCATTAAACACATAGCGCAAATATTTTTGCATATGGCGTTGATGGTTTCCGAGCCGTTTTTTAAACAGATCACGCATTTCTCATCACCTGCGCTTTAGTTAAGTGCAAATAAATCTCATCCAAATCTGCTCCTTGCAAGCCAAAAGCTTCTTGCAGCGTCGCTAAACTACCTTGAGCGATAATTTCGCCTTCATGCAAGACGATAAAACGATCACAATATTTTTCAGCTGTCGCCAAGATATGAGTCGACATTAAAATAGCAGCCCCATTTTTTTTCATTTGCTCCATTAATTCCAATAAAGCATTGATAGCTAGCGGATCTAATCCCAAAAAGGGTTCATCAATAATATAGAGACTCGGCTCAATTAAAAAGGCACATAACACCATTACCTTTTGTTTCATCCCTTTCGAAAATTTAGCAGGGAACCAGTCCAATTTGTTTTCTAAACGAAAGGTTTTCAGCAAAGGTTCTGCCCGTTTAAAAGCTTCAGCAGAAGAAATATCATAGGCCATTGCGGTGACTTCAATATGTTCTTTCAAAGTTAATTCTTCATACAAAGACGGCGTTTCCGGAATATAGCCGATTTGTTTGCGGTAATTTTCCGGATCTTTTTTTAAGGTTAAATCATTTAAGGTAATACTGCCTTTTTGAGGTTGTAATAAGCCAATAATTTCTTTAATTGTGGTACTTTTACCCGCACCATTTAAGCCAATTAATCCAACTAATTCGCCTGGGGCAATCGTGAAATTCAAATTTTTTAAAACAGGAAATTGACCATAGCCTCCCGTTAAATCTTTTACTATTAAACTCATTTTTATAAGCTCCTTTAGCCTGACTGTAACTTTTCAATCGATAACAGTCTCATTATACCAAAAAACAACCTTTCGATGAAAAAAACTGGCTGATTGTGGTAAAGTAAGAATAATAAAACCTGTCCAAAAACTGTAGTAAAAAAGTGTCTGCAGTTAATCAGAAAGGATGAATCTCATGGAAAATTGTATTTTTTGTAAAATCGCAGCAGGAGAAATTCCCAGCTATAAAGTTTACGAAGACGATGTTATCTACGCCTTTTTAGATCTTTCACAAGTTACCCAAGGCCATACTCTAGTTATTCCTAAAAAACACGTGGCCGATATTTTTGAATACGACGAAGAATTGGCGAGTGCTGTTTTTGGTCGCCTGCCTAAAATTGCTCGCGCACTGGAAGCGGCATTTCCAGAAATGGAGGGGCTAAATATTTTAAACAACAACAAAGAGCTGGCCTATCAATCGGTATTTCATTCTCATATTCACTTTATTCCCCGCTATGAGAAAACAGATGATTTTTCTGTTCATTTTGGCAATCACGAAGGGATGCACAATCCTGATGAAATGCAAGCCATCGCGGATGCTATCGCAAAGCAGGTGAAGTAAATGCTTAAAAGTTTCCTGAAAGGATTAGTTGTGGGCTCGATTGCCGGCGGTGTAGGTACTTTACTAACTGTCCCAAGAAGCGGCAATGAAACCCGCGAAAAACTAACCAAAGAATTGGAAATGGCAACTGAGACCACCCAAGATTTAAACGCGAGTTTAAAAAACTTTAGAAAAGCACTACTAACTACCCAACAAACAGCACAAGAAATTATTCCTGCTTTTACCGCTGGTCTTCAGCAAGATATTACAGATTTCAAATTTCAAGCAGAACCCCGCCTTACACAAATTAAAGACCAAGTCGAAACACTTACTGATCATATGAATGAATTGGCTGTTGTTGCCCCTATGAGTGACAATAACGAGTCAAACTCTAAGGAAAAATAAAGAAAAGCGACCATTGTGTGAATTTTGTTTGAAACTTCCAACCAGTGATTTTTTTTAAAAACAGAATGTGCTATAGTAATATTTGTGAAAATTAAATTGAAAATACAGGAGTGCTCGACTAAATGAAGAAAAAAATGTTATTAGCCGCTATCAGTGCAATGGCTGTTTTATCCCTTGCTGCATGCGGTTCGAAAGATCAAGACATCGCCACTATGAAAGGTTCTACCATTACGGTTTCAGATTTCTACGATCAAGCGAAATATGAGTCTACCAATCAACAAACCATTCGTAATATGATTATTTTAAAAGTTTTTGGTGACAAGTACGGTGATAAAGTTGACCAAAAAGAAATCGATAAACAATACAATGAACAAGCCAAAGTTTACGGTGATTCTTTTGAACAACAATTGGAACAATCCGGCTTTACAAAGAAAACTTTCAAAGAATACTTAACCCAACAAGCTGCCTTAGAAAAAGGTATCAAATCTCACGTTAAAGTAACAGATAAAGATTTGAAAACTGCTTGGGATTCATTCCACCCAGAAGTAGATGCCCACATTATTGCTGCTGCCAGTGAAGATGAAGCGAAAAAATTAAAAGAAGAAGTAAGTAAAAAAGATGCTGACTTTGAAAAAATTGCTAAGAAGAGTTCAACTGATTCTGCTACCAAAGAAAAAGGCGGCAAAATTTCTTTTGATTCCCAAACAGCAAGTGTACCAGCCGATGTGAAGACTGCCGCTTTCAAACTAAAAGATGGCGAAGTTTCTGACGTTATCCCTGTTACTGACCAATCTACAATGATGACAAGCTATTACATTGTGCGGATGGATAAAAATAAAGCTAAGGGCAACGACATGGAACCTTACAAAAAAGAATTAAAAGAAATTGCAATTAATACACAAGCCTCTGACTCGACTTTCTCTGCTAAAGTTATCGGTCAAGAATTAAAAGATGCAAATGTGAAAGTGAAAGATAAAGCCTTACAAAATATCTTAAGCGACTTTATTGAAGCTGCTGAAACAAAAGACTCAACAAAAACAACTTCAAGTTCAACAAAAGAATCTGAAAATTCATCAACAACGGCTTCTGAAACAAAGAATTCTGAAACAGCAGAAAGTTCCACTGCTGAATCAAAATAATAGAACTATCCAGGTAATTTAACCTGTTGCAAGGAAGTTCAAGCTAAAAAACCTCGAATCCATTAAGATTCGAGGTTTTTTGCTAACTTTTTTTCTTTTTCATAAACAGAGTCACACTACTATACAAAATACAGTTGACTAGCATAAAAACAGCAAACATCGGTAAAGTAACAGCTGTTAGCCATCCAATTTCTAAAATATTATGAAATAGCATGGCCGCGACATAAATGCCGCCAATTGTCGTGACAATTAAAAAGAGGCGTAATGGATTAAGCGGCAAACACGCTTTAATAACAGCTAAACAGCTAATTCCTATTAGTAAATAATACATTAACGTTGTTGTTTCTAATTGCGATAAGTTCAGGTGACCAGCCAAGAATGTGATAGCTAAGACATTTATCACCACCAACAATGCATTAGGTAATGCTGCTTTTAGTGCGGTCGGTAAAAATTTGCCAGTAACTTTTTCTTTATTGCTTTCAAAGGATAAAAAGAAAGAAGGATAGCCTTCAATTGCCAAATCAATCAAAGTAATTTGAATTGGGATAAAGGGAAATGCGCTGGCACTTAATAAACAAATAATGGATAACAAGAAAGAATAGATTGTTTTAATAAAAAATATTCCGGAAACTTTGGTAACATTGTTAACGACACGACGACCTTCGAACAAAACTTCTGGCAATGTCGTAAAGTCTGAGTCTAATAATACCAAATTGGAAATTTGACGGGTGGCTGCATCGCCGTCCGCCATGGCAATACTGACATCTGCCTCCCGCAAAGCCAAAACATCATTGACGCCATCGCCGGTCATCGCTACGGTGCCACCCGCTTGTTTTAACGCTTGGACCAATAGTTTCTTTTGCTGGGGCGCCACCCGGCCAAAAACGGTGTACTGCAATGCCGCTGCTTTAACTTCTTCATCGGTTTGACAAGTTGTTAAATCAATATATTTTTCATAATGCGGCAATCCCGCCCACTTTGCAATATTGGCAACTGTAATCGGATTATCACCGGAGATAACTTTTAATGTCACCCCTTCTTGATCCAAATAATCTAGCGTTTCTTGGGCATTGTTGCGAATAATATCTTCAATTTCAATGACAGCAATTGGCTGACGTTCTGTTATGCTGGCTGCTGCTGTTTTGGCCACAGCAATCACCAGTACCCGCAAACCATTTTCTTGGGCGCTAAAGACCACATCCGGAATATTATCCGATGCCAACACGCGTTCTGGTGCTCCTAAATATACTGTGCCAATCTTTTGTAAATCCATTTTGCTCCATTTGCGATCAGAAGAAAATGGCGTGATTTCACTAGCAGTATAATCTGTAGTTTCAGGAAAATGATCTCGTAACGCCTGCATTGTCACATTACTATCAGTACTATTTCTTAAATAACTCCCAATAATAGCAGGAAGTTGAACTTTGTATATTTCATCCACACTGTGCACTTTCCATACCCGCATATTTCCTTCAGTAATTGTCCCTGTCTTATCTAGACAAAGTGTATCCACATGAGCAAGGGTTTCAATAGCATACATGTCTTGCACTAAAATTCTTTTTTTGGCTAATTTGGTTACCCCAGTTGTGAGCGCAATGCTGATTAATAAGACGAGTCCTTTCGGCAACATACCCAAGACTGCTGCTGCTGACACCACTACGGATTCTTTCATCCCACCAGAACGCAATAAAAACGCTTCTAAAAAAAGTAAAATGCCAAAGGGAATAATGACAAAACTCGTGAATTTGGACACTTGACGAATCGCCCGAATTAATTCAGAGTTCAACGGTTTATGAGTTTTCGCTTCATTGGTTAATTTCACCGCATAGTTTTCTTTGCCGACATGAACAACTTTGGCCAAAACTTCTCCACTAACTAAAAAGCTACCCGACAACAGCGCTGCTCCAGCTTGTTTGCCAATTAAGTCTGACTCTCCAGTCAGCATGGCTTCGTTGACTTCGGCAAAACCCGAAATCACCTGCATATCAGAAGGAACTTGTTCACCAGCAGCAATTTTAACTAAATCATCCATTACCAGTTCCGTAGAATCCAGCTCTAGTTCAATACCATCGCGAATAACATGAACCTGTTTTTTATTGACAATAGAAAGTTTTTGCACCAAATTACGGGCATGAATTTCTTGATAAATTCCGATTGTAATATTGACTAGAATAATAACCAAATAAAACATATTGCTATAAGCTCCTACTAGGAACAAACAAATGCCAATTAACAGATTCAAGAAATTGAATAAGGTGACCAAATTATCATAAAAAATGGCCCCCGTTGATTTGGTGGCACTTTCTTCAAAGTTATTTTGTAATCCTTGTTCTTTTCGTAACTGCACTTCAGCTAAACTTAGACCTGTTTTATTTTCCACAACAGCAATTCTCCTTCAAAAATCATCTATCAAAAAAGATAACATAGGAAATTTTGATTTACTGAAGTTCCAGGAAAATTTTTGTCTGCCTTATAAAAAGTTTAAGAAAAACTAACGTTGGCTGCGTCTAATCAAAAAAGACCAAAGCCGCTATCAAGTAAAATAAAAAGCTGGTTTTGCACTGGCTACTTTTTTAAAAAATAGCCATACAAAACCAACTTTTAATTTTTTATGCGCAATTAAACATCTTTTGGCAGATAAAAACTGCGATTATCCATGCCGAAAATACGATCGGAATAATTTCCCGGTTGGGTTTGACGCAAAGAAGTCAACATCATCTGCATTGAAGCATCTAAATTATCAATTTGATGTAAGATTTCCGCCTCCATAATTCGTGGTCGGACAGGAGAACCGTACTCCAAAAGACCGTGATGAGCCAACACCATGTGGCGCAAAACCACAATATCTTCTTCATTTTCATCAAATTTCAATGCCATACAAGCTTTGGTGATTTCTTCATCTACTAAAACCAAATGACCGACTAAGTTTCCTACTAGTGTATATTCTGTTGACATTGGCCCTGATAGTTCAATCACTTTCCCTAAATCATGTAAAATAACGCCTGCATATAGCAAAGAAGGGTTTAATTCTGGATATTCTTTAACGATTGCTTTGGCTAAACGCAACATGGAAACCGTGTGATATGCAAGCCCGCCAGCAAAAGCGTGGTGGTTGCGTTTGGCGGCTGGAAAATCAAAGAATTCTTTTTGGTATTTATTTAATAGAAAACGCACAATTCGATTCCAATGGGGGTTAATAATCTCAAACAAGGTTTGATTAATTTCCTCTTCCATTTCCTCTTTTTTCAAAGGCGCTCTTTCCATATACTGGGTTGGCTCACTGGGTTCATCAGAACGCGCGAGACGCATATGGATAATTTTGACTTGCGGATTGCCATTATACAATTCACGCTTGCCTTGTAAAGCAACGACTTTTCCTGCTTCAAATTTATTAATTTCTTCTTCAGAGGCATCCCAAAATTTGCCGTCAATTGTGCCCGTGGTATCTTGGAAAGTAAATGCGATAAACTTTTTGCCATTTTTAGCTAAACGCACATCGGCATTTTTGATTAATAGAAAGGCTTGAAATTCTTCATCCACTGTTAAATCTCTTAATTTTTTCATGGCGATCTCCTTTTACTTCTTTTCTACAGTTGCTAAATTGATGCAAAACCTTAATTTAAGACCACAATTTTTTGTTGCAACTTCTCATAATAGCTTACCATTTCTACGTCAGAAGACAAACAAATCACTTGATACTGTTGTGAAAATTCTTTTAACAGTACCGCCAATTGTTCTTTGCGACTACTATCATAATGCAGCCAGCCGTCGTCGATAATTAGTGGACACAAAATTCTTTCTTGTAAAGCCAAATAACCAAAACGTATCGCCATAATGACCTGATCTTTAGTACCTGTTGAAAGCTCATAAATCTTCCACGCCTTATTTTCTTTTTTGACAGTTAATTCTCCGGCGGTAAAATCTAGCGTCGTATAATTACCAGAAGTTAAAATTTTTAGATACTCACTACTTTTTTGCAATAATTGTGGGAGTTGTTTGTCGGATAATTCTGTAGCTAAATCTCCCAGTAAAGCGGCAGTTAATTTATTTTTACTCCACTGCAAAGCCAAGTCATAGACTTTACTATTTGCTTGAGCTAATCTTTGCCGTAATTCATCTAGTGTGCCATCGCTTTGCATCTGCTCAATTTTCAACTGCGCTTTTTGTAAACTCCGATTAAGTTGGCGATCCATGAGTTGAATTTCCTGTAAATTCTCCCGTGCGCTTGCCAATTCAGCTGCCAATTGATTTGCCGTTATTTTTTTGGGAAATAATTTCGTTAGTCTTTTGGCCAATTCTTGTTTACGAGCTAAATCTCCGGCTTTTTGATGCATTTGAGCAATCCATAACGGAATCTCGGTGGGTTGGGTAATACCAACGCTTTGCAGTAAAGTCTGGTTTGCTGTTAGCAATTCATCTAATTGCTGCTGTAATTGTTGATTTTGACGAATTATTAATGCTGCTGTCGGCTGCTCTTGTTGTAATTTCACTTCTTGCATTTCATCGGCGAAGTTTTGCAAGATACGTAAACGCTGTACGATATCTTGTCCTTCTTGTGAGAGCCATTTTTCTAAAAAGGTGAAGCGTTGTAAAAGAGCGCCATAGGCTTGATCTAATTGGTCCAAACGTTGATCAGCCATCATCAAAGCATTATTTTTCTCCAAATAATCTTCAGCAGCCTTTTCCAATTGGACTAATGCCACTGGCAAGTCTTGGGGATTTGTGAGCGTGAATAATTGTTGTTGCATTTTAGACCAAATTTCTTCTTGTTCTTGACTTTTTTTATCGAACCAGTCTTGGTTACTATTATTTTGCGGTTGTTCTTTGCGATGGCTATCTTTTGGCACTTCTCTTTCATTTTGCTTTATGTGGTAAAAGCCAAAAATTACAGCAATAAAGCCTGCAATCCATAATCCCCAGCGCAAATTTTCCCATAAAAATCCGCCCACTAATAAAATGGCGGCTACTCCAAAACTAAACAGGGGGTTAAGAGCAAAACTTATTTGTTTTTTGCTGCTTGGTTGCGTCTTATCATTCAATGCTTCTTGTTTACTTTGCCAAAGCGCTTCTTGCTTTGCTTGGGTGATATCTGCAGTCAACTGTTGATAGCGTTGCGCCAATTTTTTTGTATACTGTACCTTTTGGAGTACATCTTCTCCCACGTTAAATTGATAGGTATCTTCCAGCAGCGTCACGTCTTCAATTAAACGCTGTTGTTCTTCCAATTGCTTTTGAAAATCATCGGTTAACCGGACGGCTGCCACCTGTTCTTGTAACAAACTTTTTATTTGGCTTTCATGTTCCAAATAAAAACGATAACGATCAGTCAGTCCTTGTGTTTCATTTAAAGCAATGAGTTCTTGTTTGCCTTCTGCTAAGCGCGTATTCAATTGATTATACTGATTGTAAAATGTTTGTAGCTTTTCTGGCTCTGGGCCTAAATCATCATCAGGATATTTTTCTTGTAAAAGTTCCCATTCCTCATATTGCGGAAAGCTACGCTCTTTTTCTTTCATTATCAGATATTCTTGTTGGGCTTTTTGTAACTTTTCCCCCAGCTCTTGTTGGTGCTTTTCATCATTTTGTTTGCCGGCCATTAATTCTGTAATCGCAGCTTCTTTTGTTTCTTGTTGATAAACTTGTTGCGCAATTTGTTCTTGCTCTTTTAGTGCTTTATTTAAAGCTTGCCGCTGTCCTCTAACTTTAAATATTTTTTGTTCATTATCTACATACTCTTGTTGTTTGCTAAGCAGTTGTTTACTGCCGGTAATTCCTAGTGAAATCAAAGCATCATGTAGCGTTTTTTCCTGCAAACGATCTAATTGGGACAGTTGTTCTTGTTGAAAGGTAAAAACATCTTCAAATAACTCCCGGTTTAATGGTGCAATAAGTTGATTTAAAAGATTCTCTCCACCAGTTTGTTGTCCAAAGTAAACTTTGGCTTTGCCGCGATTGACTTGTTTAAACCGTTCAATCGTCACTTCTCCATATTGAGGCAATGTGATCACTAAACGTCCACCATAGCTCGTCCCATCCAAAGGCTCAAAGTCGCGTTTCCGTCCTCTTTTGATGGGAAAGCCAAAAAGCATTGCCAAAATGAAATGATATAATGTCGACTTGCCTGCTTCATTTTTGCCATAAAATAATTGGTTGCCGGCAGTAAAATCAATTTGCTGCTGACGATATTTACCAAAACCAGTAATCTCAGCTCTTAGAATTCGCATTAATTTTGCCCCCATTCAAATTGCTGATTTAATTCGTCTGCTACTTGTTCCAAAACTTCTTGACGAAAGGCAGGATTTTCTAGTAAGCCGGTCGTATTTTTATTGCCAGCCAGTTCTGCCAGCACTTCATTAAAAATTTCCTCATGGCTAAATTCTTGTAATAACTGAGTTTTTAAAGCCGCACTAGCAGGCAATGAAATTTTTTCCTTTACTTCTTCAAGCTTTAAAGTATGCACAAATAGACGATCGGGCCATTGCTGATTTAATAAATCTTGCAGCTGGCCGTTTGTTATCATCGCTGTAAAATTTTGTAAATGTTCCGTGTCAGCTAAAGTAACTTCTAACAATAGCGCTGTATTATGTGTTGGCGGTGTTAGCTGTTCAATTAAATAATTTACTACAGCTGCATTGTTTGCACAGTCAGCTAAAGAAATTGATTTTTTTTGCCAACGTAAAGCTGCCACCGAAATTACTTCGCAGGTCAGTTTGTTTCTAGCTAAATCGACTAAAAGTACATTGCCTAAATCATGCTCTTTTTTATTATGGCCTTGGGGTGTACCCGGATAAATTATTTCTTCACTTAATTTCGTTGGTTGATGAATATGTCCCAAAGCCCAATAATCATAATTTTTACTCTTTAACGCATTCAGGCTAAAAGGAGCAAAGTGGGCATCATTTAGATCCCCATGATAAAGTCCAATATGATAATCCACTTCTAAATTACGAGGAGGAAATTCCGGTACCATTGTTTTTATTAAATATTGATGGCGATAGCTAAAGCCAGAAAGGGCATACTTTTCATCATTTTTAGTGGTCGCAACAATACTCTTGACTGTTTCTGTTTCAAACAAAACGACATTTTCAGGAAAAGAAAACCAGTAGCGATTTTCTTCGTAATAGTCATGATTACCAAAAATCAAGTAAACTGGAATTTCTGCTTGCGCCAGTTGTTGAAATTGTGCCATCAATAGCTGTTGGTTTTTTAAAGATGGGTTCATTTGGTGGAATGTGTCCCCGGCGAAAATGACAAAATCTACCGCCTGATCAATCGCTGTCGTCACAATATTTTTTAAGGTTTTTTCATTGGCTTGATTTAACTTTTTTAAAAAATCTGTCGGAATCTCTTGGGTCAATCCTTCAAATGTTCGATCAAAATGTAAATCGGCGACGTGGATAAAGCGCATAGTCACGCCCTCCTTATTTCTATATTTTCAGAGAATTGTTCAAAACTATCTCATAAGTTTTCAAATGGAATCCAGGTTCAAAACAAGCCTTTTTCATTTGCAACAAACCCGTTAGATTCCTTTATATCATAACATTTCTTGCCTAGCTCGTCACCTTAAATACGAAAATTTGTTCGCCTTTTATTACAAGACAACTCGGAGTAAAAAAATAGCCAAACAATCGCCAACCCCAACATTCTGCGGATGGTGGGAAAGATTGTTTGACTGCTTGTGTTATTTTGTTTTTACTGCATCTTCAGCTAATAATAAACAGCCGGTGATGCCACTTTCATTTGGTAAACCCCAACGAACAATATATTCACTTACCGGTGGTGTTTCCACATAACCTGCGACTTGTTCTACAAAACTTTGGCGGATTTTTAACAATAAATGATCTTGATTCATCACGCCACCGCCTAAAATAATTCGTTCCGGTGCTAAAGTTAACACATAAGCCATTAATGCCTGAGCAATATAATAAGCTTGAATTTCCCAAATCGGATGATCTTCTGGTAAATCTTGTCCTTTAATACCAGTGCGGGCTTCTAAACTAGGGCCTGCTGCTAACCCTTCTAAACAGTCTTTGTGGTAAGGACAGGTACCTTCATAATCGTCATCAGGATGACGTTTCACATGAATATGTCCCATTTCAGGGTGATTAATGCCGGAGAAAATTTTGCCATCTATGACCACACCACCGCCAATTCCAGTTCCTACAGTTAAATAAATACAGCTTTTTTTCCCTTGGGCTGCACCTTTTTTTAACTCGCCGAAAGCTGCCGCATTGACATCTGTCGTCCAAACAAAAGGAATAGCGTATTTTTCTTTCATTTGACCCAAAAAGTCAAATTCTGACCAACCCGGTTTTGGCGTAGCTAAAATATAACCATAATTGTCTTTACTTTCGTCAATTCCAATTGGCCCAAATGACCCAATTCCCATTGCACTAATATCATATTGATCAAAAAATTCAAATGTTTTTTGTAAAGTTTCTTCAGGCGTTGTCGTGGGAACGCTGGTTTTTGCCACAATATTTTGTTTTTCATCACTGACTGCACAAATAAATTTTGTACCCCCAGCTTCAATACCACCGTAATACATATCTTTCCTCCTTATATTTAGCACTGCTCATTTTGCTCATTTCATCAATATTTCTTTTGGCAGCTACTCGTAGGTTATCCTTTGTTTGAAAATTTGATATATCAATTTACAATCTGATTATACTTTGATAACGCCAATATGTCTACGCTTTCATAATATTTTTTTATTATCCAGAAGCAAAAAGAATATGCTATCATGGCAATAGAATATATCAAAAATTAAATCTATCATGAGGTATCTAAAATGACGCAGCCTTTGTATCAAAAAATAAAAAAGGAATTAGAGGCCAAAATTTTAGCCGGTCAACTAATGCCCGGTAGTAAATTACCCACTGAAAAAGAACTCTCCACTAATTATCGCGTCAGCCGTATTACTGCTAAGCGGGCGCTGACTGATTTAGAACAAGAAGGTTTCATTACCCGCGTCCAAGGTAGCGGTAGTTTTGTTAAGGAATTAAAAGCAAAACAAAAGCCGCGACGAATTTTACTAATTTTGCCCTTAGAAGAAAGCACTGAGTTATCTGTTGCTCCTTTAAGTGAAGGCGTGATGTCCGTTTTTCAAGCCGAAAAAATTGATGTGTTTTTAACAAATTATGATTTTTTGACAGATCGGAGTGCCGTTGTAATTATGGCTGAATTTGATGGCCTGCTGTATTATGCTCGTAATGAAGAAGCTCATCTGGATTTATTACTTTCTTTAGCAGTCCAAAACTTTCCTGTGCTTATTTTGGACAAAAAAGTTCACGACTTACCTTTTCCTGCTGTCACAGCCGATAATGAACGAGGCGGCTATTTAGCTACCAATTATTTAATTCAATTGGGGCATCAAAAAATTGCGTATTATTTTGGCAGCAACCATCATCCTCAGTCAACGCGGCAGCGTTACTTTGGCTATTTGCATGCCCTAGCAGAAGCCAATATTGCTTTTCATAGTCACTTGGAAGATACCTATCTAAACGCCGCTGACTTAAGTAATTATCTACATCAAAATGAGGTTACCGCCCTCGTTTGTGAAAATGACCTTTTCGCTTTAGGGGCGATCCAGCAGTTACGGCAACAAAAATGGCAAGTTCCCGCGAATTTGGCTGTAATTGGTTTTGATGATACCCAAGCTGCCCGCTTTTTTGATCCCGCCTTAACCACTATTTTGCAAGATTTTAAAAAAATCGGGATTACAGCTGCCAATTTATTATTGAAATGGTTAAAAACAGGAATAAAACCTGCGGATAATCAAATTTCAGTCAAACTAATTAAACGCGCTTCCACCCAACCACCACCCAAAGGAGAAAGTTATGAAAAGTGATTGGCGTAAAAATGAAAAAGAACTATATTTTTCCCACAAACCAACTTTATTTACCATCCCGTCACAACAATTTATTACATTAACAGGACAAGGCAACCCCAATACTAAAAATATTTGCTGAAAAAATTAGTGCCCTTTTTCCATTGGCCTATGGCATTAAAATGGCGATAAAAAAAGGCGCACTTGAAACGGCAAGAGATTATGGCGTTTATCCACTAGAAGGTGTCTGGAGGAGCACAGATGCATCAAGTGGCGAAAATTTAAATAAAGATGCTTTGAAGTATAAAATTATGTTACGACAACCAGACTTTGTAACCGAAGCATTCTTTAACGAAATCAAAATAAAAACTAGGACTCAAAAAGAAAATCCGTATTTCGATGCCGTTCAATGGGAAACTTATGAAGAAGGACGCGTCTTACAAATGATTCATACAGGCCCTTTTGATACTGAAATAGAAACATTTAAGCAGATGGAGACTTTTTTTGTCACCCATAATTTAACAAAAACTCCAATTATGGCAGATTATTGGCATCGTGAGATTTATTTGAAAGATTTTCGCCGGACCCACCCTGAAAAAATGCAAACGTTATTGCGCTACAAAGTAAAAGAGTTGCGCTAAGAAACTCTAAAAATAAAAACTATTAGGGCTACCAAATCAAACAATCCCTTTCGACAAAAAAAGGATGATGCATATTTGCACCATCCTTTTTGTTAATTTTTAATTATATAATTCGTGAACAGGACCCATGATAATGCGGTTTAAATCATTAACAACGGCACTGAAAGCTTGTTCTTTTTGCATTAATTGGTTAATTAAATCTTCTTTTTGCACACGTTCAGCTAATTCTTGTGCTTTTTTTGCATCTTCTTCTGAAATTTCTTCGCCAGACATCATTTTTTCATGCAGACCTTGTTGTAATTGTTGAAATTCTTGGAATAAAGCATGGGCTTCTTGATTTTCTTTTAAGCGATCAAAGGATGCTTTTAAATCACCAAATTGTTGGGATTCTCTAATTTCACGTTCTAATTGATTTGCTGTGTCATAAATGTTCGCCATGTTCTGTAACCTCGCTTTTATTTGATATCATTTATTGTAACATAAAAACTTTAGTTGCCATTTAGTTTACCCCAAATATCTTGAAAGACACGTTTTGCGCCTTCTTTGACTTTACCACCAATTTCACTTAATCCGTCTTTGGCTTTTTCAGCAAAGTCATCCATCGTTTTACTCCAATCAGTATCGCTGTTTTGATCGCGATTGACTTCATCTGCGGCCACCACTTTACCGTTGGTTTGATAGGCATCCGCTACTGCAAAGCCGGATTCTTTGACATAAGGTAAAATATTGGCAGCTTCGGCTTGGAAAATTTTTCCGACTACATCCCCACTGGTACCAGACAAATAGTGGTCTTTACTACTTTTTTCAAAGCCTAACCACGTAGCAATAACTACGTTTGGTGTATATCCTACAATCCATTGGTCATTGGCTTTACTGGAATCAAAGTTTGTTTCGGTGGTTCCGGTTTTACCAGCCATCGTATAACCTGGATTAGCTTGTGCTGCCGTCCCATTTGAAAATGTGCCTAACAACATACTGGTCATTTGATTGGCTGTTTCTTCTGAAATAATTTGTTTTCCTTTTGGCTTGGTGTTATCGACAATTACCGTTCCTTTTGAGTCGACAATTTTAGTAATTACGTGAGGCGTATACAATTTTCCACCATTGGCAAAGACACCATAAGCTGCCGCCATCGTCATTGGTGATTCCCCTTTTTCTAAACCACCTAGTGCAACACCACCCCAATATTTATCCTTTTCTGTTAAAGAAAGACCAAATTCTTGGGCTTTTTTATAGCCTTTGTCAATGCCAATTTCATGAAGTAACCAGACTGCTGGTGTATTTAAACTCCAAGCGACAGATTGATACATGGGAACTTCACCAGAATATGTGCCATCGTAATTTTTCACATCATAAAAACTCATTTTTTCATCTTTTAAAATACTATCTGGTTTATATCCCGCTTCAAGTGCTGGCGTATAAACACTAATTGGTTTAATCGTTGATCCAGGCGAACGCATCATTTGCGTCGCAAAACTAAAGCCCCGGAACGTATGCTCTCCGCGCCGGCCGACTAACGCACGAATTCCGCCTGTATTGGGATCCATTGAAACCGAACCAGATTGCGGCATCGCGCCATCAGAAGCATTCCCAGGAAAATTATTATTGTTATCATAAACATTTTGCATTTGAATTTGTTGCTGCTGATCTAAAGTTGTATATACTTTGTAGCCTTTGGTTAAAATATCTGAGTCATCAATATCATATTCTTGTTCTGCTTCATCTAAAACCGCATCAATAAAATACGGGTATTTATTACCAGTGTCTTCATTATCATAAGCATCGTAAAGGGAATCGGCGATATTGGTCTGTTCCACTTGTTTTTCTTGCGCTTTGGTAATCTTACCATTGTCTACCATGACACCCAAAACGACGTTGCGGCGTTCGTTAGCTAAATCAGGATGGTCAATCGGATTATAAATACTTGGCCCTTTTAACATCCCAGCCAAAGTAGCTGCTTCACTTAATTCTACTTCACTTGCATTCACGCCAAAATATTTCTTCGAGGCATCTTGCACCCCCCAAACACCATTACCAAAATAGGCGTTGTTTAAATACATCGTCAAAATTTGATCTTTCGTGTATTTTTTTTCAATTTCAATCGCAAGGAACAGTTCTTTGGCCTTACGACTAAAAGTTTGGTCTAAGGTAAGATAGGCGTTTTTGGCTAACTGTTGGGTAATGGTACTCCCACCACCACCAGAAGTATTGCGATTAATCACCGCTCTCAATGCTGCGCGGGCAATCCCTTTGATATCAAAACCATGGTGATTATAAAAATTGCGGTCTTCTGTTGAAACGACAGCATTGACGATATTAGGAGAAATTTTATCCATTTCCACGTATGTGCCTTTGCCTGAATTCAATTTGCCAGCCGTATCACCGTCTTTATCATAAATAACCGTTGTATTCTTCAAATCTGATTGCAAGCGATCCACATCGACTTGTTTGGATAAATAAAATAGATAACTGCTGGTAACCAATACAGTAATTAAGCCTAATAAAATGATAATTTTATTGACATGATATTTTTTCCAAACCCGTTTGCGCCATTGATGAAACTGCTGTAAATAAGGTTTTAGCCACTGCCAAAAAGTTAGCAGAGCCTCTTTTATTTTTGTCCAAATTTCTTTTGCGTCCATAACAATCTCCACTCATTTAATTTGTGTCAGTTTAACAGGAAAGTCTCAAGCTGACCTGCGTCTTTAGACTGAAAATAGCATATTTAACTAAATCTAGCACATTTTAGCAAAGAAAATGCAGTAATTCGTTACATTTTTCTTAAATATCTTTTAAAATAAAGCTGTGCTTAAGAATTAGAATAAAAGTCAACCTGTAAAAAGAATTGAGGGTTATCATGGAATATACAATCACACTACCGACGTCGCAAAAAGAAATGACTATCCGGCAACTCCTAGAAAAAGAATGGTTGGTACCTCGTAAAGTACGTCATTTCCTGCGCATTCGTAAAAATGTACGCAAAAATGGTGAACCGGTCATGTTTCATGAACTTTGCTGTGCCGGCGATCGCATTACATTGGTCATTGAACCAGAAGATTATACTTACCAAGAAGTTGCTTTGGGAAATGCAAAAAAAGTGGTTGTTTTATATGAAGATGACCATCTTCTTGTCGCAAATAAATCAGCAGGCATTAAAACCCATCCTAACCAGCCCACAGAAAAAGATACGTTACTAAATGACGTAGCAGCGTATCTCGCCCCAAAAGGACAACGGCCCTATGTGGTGCACCGTTTGGATAAAGAAACCAGTGGCGTCATTCTATTTGCCAAAAATCCATTAGTTTTGCCGATTTTAGGCCGTCTGTTGGAACAAAAGCATATTTATCGCCAGTATCAAGCAATCGTTAGCGGCAATTTGAATCATGCGACGACAATTAACAAAAAAATCGGGCGGGATCGTCACGATCGCCGTAAACGTATTATCGATGAAAAAAATGGTCAGACAGCTATTACCCACGTCACTGTTTTTCAAGCAGGCAAGCACAGCCAAATTTATTGCCAACTCGAAACCGGCCGCACGCATCAAATTAGAGTCCATCTCAAAAGCATCGGCCATCCGATTGTCGGTGATCCATTGTATGGCAAAGAACAAGCATCACGTTTAATGCTTCATGCGCTAAAAATGCATTTAGAACACCCTTTTACCAAAGAAAAATTAGTCATTACCGCTTCTCCTGGCTTATGGGCATAAGAAAAGCTAAATGAACTCGTTCAGCTCTCAAGCAATAAGACCAAATCTTGTTAAATTGTATCTCAAATTTCGCAGGATTTTACCTTATTGCCGTAGAGAGCTAGTTCATGAAGCTGGATCACTAGAAAAGCTAAATGAACTCGCACAACTCGCTAGCAATAAGATAGAATTTTAATAAATTGTTCTTCCAATTTTTGATTATTTCAACTAAAAAAGCACGAAAGTTATGCGCCGTTTTCCCAATAACTGCTTTTTGGGAAAATGATTGCCATAACTTTCGTGCTTTTCATTTTTTAATACTAATCGTGTAACTTTTTACTTTAAGCTCCAATTAAAGGGGCTGGATCGACAAATCCTTCCCACATTCCTGTCGCTACGCCAAAGTGCAAGTGCACCCCAGTCGAATTTCCAGTTGTCCCCATGCCACCAATACGTTGTCCGACACTGACACTCGCACCATTACTGACTTCAATGGTCGTTAAGTGGAAATAATAAGTATAGTAGCCATTATCATGTTTGACAATTACATGATTGCCACAACTTGCATCAAAGCCTGCTTCTACTACAACACCATCGCGTGCTGCCATTATTGTTTGGCCAGTTGAACCAGTTAAGTCAATTCCATCATGATGTTCTGTTCCGCCACCAAGAGGCATTTGACGCCAACCAAAAGGACTACTCACATTTAAACTACCTTCCAACGGTGATGCAAAACCTGTTTGGGCTACTTTAGCAGCTTTTTCTTCTTCTGCTTTCACTTTTGCTGTTAAAGTACCAATCGTCGCTTTTTTTGCTGCAATATTTTTTTCTGCTGCTGCTTGTGTTTGTTGCAATTTTGCAATTTTAGCAGTTAATTCTTGGTTCTTTTGTTCCAACTGAGTGATTTTCCCTTGTAGTGTAGCCACTTCAATTCGTTGGTTGCTTTGTTTTTCTTTTAATTTTGTCACTTGCGCTTCAATTTGTTCTTTTCCTTGTAAGCCTTGTAATAAATCAAGAGAAGTACCTAAAAATGAAGCTTCTACTTCTTCTTGTTGGCCTTGTTTTTCGGTTAATTCTTCTTTAATCGTAGCCAATGTCGTGATTTCTTCATCCAACTGTTGGGCATAGGTTACTTTCGTCGTTTCGTTGTTTTTCATTTCGGTATTTAGTTGTTGAATTTGTGATTTATAATCGGTAACCTTAGCTTCAGTTTGCGTAACTTCGGTTTTTACTGTCGCTAATTTATCAGTATTTTCTGAAGCAAAAGCTGTAGCTGAAAAGAATAAACTTCCGAGAAGTGAAATTGTTAAAATTGTTTTTTTGAGTTTCAATTAATGACCCCTTTTCGTTTTTTTGACTTGCCTAATTTAGCATGATTTTTCATGAAAAGGATGACAACTAACTTACAGTTTCTTTTCAGCCGCTACTTGGTTTTGTAATAAAAGGCTGTCTGTTTACAACCAGATTGCAACATTTCACTCAGATTACACAAATACTAATTTTTTCATAAAAAGATTAGATTTTACTATAGAATTTCCTTTTTTGACAACAAAAAAAAAGCTGCAGGAATTTGCAGCATCCGAATTTTGTTATTTATTCTTTAACTTTTACTTAAGGCAATGATCTCTTTTTTTGTCAGGGGGCGATAATCGCCAAGCTTTAACTCAGAATCCAAACAAACTGCTCCAATGCGATCGCGTCTTAAATAGGTTACCTTTTTACCCACAGCTTGTACCATCCGCTTTACTTGATGAAATTTCCCTTCTGAAATCACTAAAGAGATTTCAGAAGTTTCTTTTACTTCATCTACTTTTAGTATCTGCAATTTTCCTGGTAAGGCGACTTCTCCTTGATCTAAAGTTAACCCTTTTGCAAAGGCGACCACATCTTCTTTGGTCATCACACCTGAAACTTTAGCAAAATATTCTTTTGCAACATGCTTTTTAGGAGAAAGAAGTTCATGAGCCAACTCGCCATCATTACTTAACAACACAAATCCTTCTGTATCTTTATCTAACCGGCCGACAGGAAATAAATCCGGTCTAAAATCAGTCGGTTGCAGTAAATCAATCACTGTTTTTTGTTGTTTATCTGTTGTGGCAGAAATCACACCTGCAGGCTTATTGAGCATATAGTAAAAATATTTTTGGTAGCGAACTTCTACTCCTTGATAAGAAACAGTGTCGGCTTCTGGCTGCACTTGATACTTATCTTGTTTTACTGTAATACCGTTCACCTGTACCCAACCTTTTTTGATATAGCCTTTCACTTCTTTGCGGCTGCCAATCTGCATATCCGCTAAATATTTATCTAAACGCATAGTCTCCTCCAATTTGTTTTTCTTCTAATTCCTAGCGTTGCATTATTTTTTAATCAAAATCCCCGTCAAAAGACTAGACTTGGTCTTTTAAAGCGCGCTAAATAAAAAAATTAGCATCTTTGTATTTTCTTTATTCACAAGTTGTCAAAACTATTATACAGTAAATGTTGAGGTGAGAAGATGACAAGAAGTTTTCCAGTCCAATTAACGTGTATGTGTCTGATTCGTAATCAGCGCAATGAAGTTTTAATTCAAGATCGCCAGAAAAAAGATTGGCCCGGCTGGACATTTCCCGGCGGCCATGTAGAAGCGACAGAATCTATGACTGAAGCTGTCATAAGAGAAATTAAAGAAGAAACAGGTCTCATCATCGCACCTAAACTGATGGGAATCGCAGAATGGCTGAATAAATCAGATGGTAGTCGTGAATTGTGCGGCATTTTTTTGGCCCAAGTCACAACCGAACCAACAGTGATGACAGAAGGAAGATTGTTTTGGCTACCCGAAAAAGAACTTTCTCAGGTAAAATTAGCGGGTACTTTATCAGATGTATTGCCGGTTTTTTATGGTGAAAAAACGCAATACTTTCAAGATAATCGTCCGTAAAAAAGGCAACAAATAAATTCAACTTATTGGGGAGAATTAAAAAAATCCTGCTGTAATTGCCGTAAAAGAGACTTCCCAAATTGTTGTTTTTTGTTATCCTCCCATTTTTCGGGATAAATCAGACGTATTGGTGCTGCTTCATTATAAACTTTTAACACATGATACTCTTTTTCCTGAAAACAACCATCACTTATCACACCTAAACACATTTGACTTTCCACCCCCGCCAAAACCATAAAATCTCCTTCCACGTGGATCACATGGGCAAATTCATTAGTATCTTTTAAAACATAATCAAAAATCACACTGGCTTTTCGATCAATTAAAATGGGGAGTTGTGTTAATAATGCTGGCTTTTGCACAATTTGTTCATATGTTTTGGGCGAAGCTATCAATACCAAACTTTCCCGTTTTATAGCCAAACTGGTAAAAGATGCTGGAACCATGCGATCTGCCACAATGCCCATATCCAATTTTCCTGCTCTTAGACGCTCTAGCGTTTCATCACTTGTACCATGAATTAAATCAAAACTAATTTGCGGATGAGAAATTTGGTACTCTACCACTTTACTGACCACCATTTCTGCTAAATAACGTTCCAGACCGCCAATTTTTATAGTGGTCCGTCTTTTAGCTGCGGCAGCGACATTTTCTTTAAAATGACCATATTCAATCAACGCATGATGCGCATAATTATAAGTCAATTCCCCAATTTCAGTTAATCCCTTTTGAACTTTTCCTTCTATAAATAATGGAAAACCTACCGTCTGCTCGAGTTCGGCAATATATTTACTAATTGTGGATTGGCTATACATTAATTTTTCTGCGGCGCGTTTAAAAGATGCATAATCCACCACATATTTGTAAGTTCGTAAAATTTTCAAATTCAACATCTCATTGCCTCCTAAAAAAGAAAGTCAACTTTCCAAAATGGAAAATCACATTCCCCTTTTTCTCGGTATCATTATATCAGAAAGTAAGCGCTATAAGAAAAACTGATTGTACAGTTATCAAACGTTTACGAGATAAAGGAGTTGTTTTTATGAAAAGAAAAATGCCATCATCTTATGCCATTTTATTTGGAATTATTTTTCTGATGGTCATCTTAACGTGGTTAGTATCAGCTGGGCAATATGATTTGAATGCAGCCAAACAGCTTATCCCGGGTACTTATCATCACGTTGTACAAAATGAACAGGGATTTTGGGACATATTAAAAGCGCCGGTCGTTGGTATGCTAGGGGATGATAAAACTTCGGCTGCCATGCCAGTTTCATTGTTTATTTTAGTCATTGGCGGTTTTTTAGGTGTGGTGAATGCAACGGGCGCCTTAGATGCGGGTATCAGTTCGATTGTAAAAAAATATCACGGCAAAGAAAAACGTTTGATTATCGTGCTAATGATTCTTTTTTCACTAGGGGGTACGACATTTGGAATGTCAGAAGAAACATTAGCTTTCTATCCTTTACTTTTACCGGTCATGTATAGTATCGGTTTAGATAGTTTAGTCGCAGTAGGAGTGATTTTAATTGGAACGACTGTTGGTGTATTGGCCTCAACGGTCAATCCCTTTGCAACCGGCGTCGCTTCCCAAGCTGCCGGAATTTCACCGGGACAAGGTATTTTATGGCGACTCATTTTATGGGTTATCTTAACTACAATTGCTATTTTATATGTTTATCGCTATGCGCAAAAAATTGAAAAAGATCCGACAAAATCGTTGGTTTACTCCCAACGACAAGCAGATTTAGCTCATTTCCAATTACAAGAAATCGATACTATGAACAATAAACAAAAACATGTCATTATAGCATTTATTTTAACCTTTATCGTGATGATCTTAGGCTTAATCCCATGGCAGACCATTAATCAAAATTTCACCTTCTTTGCGAACTTACGCAATAGTGTTATTGATATTCCAATTTTAGGTAAAATGATTGGCACTGATTTTCCAGCCTTTGGCGATTGGTATTTTACCGAAATTACCATTCTCTTTATTTTCATGGCGGTCGTTATTGGGTATTTATATCGGATGAAGGAAAGTACAATTGTGCAACATTTTGTTATGGGCGCCAAAGATATGATTCAAGTAGCGCTGATTGTTGCTGTAGCACGAGGCATTCAAGTCGTGATGAACGACGGCATGATTACCGCCACCATTTTACATTTTGGTGAAACGACTTTGAGTAACTTACCACCTGTTCTCTTTACCATTTTAACTTATATCTTTTACATTCCCATGAGCTTTTTAATCTATTCAACCTCTGGTTTGGCTTCGGCTACCATGGGTATTATGAGTAATTTAGCAGAATTTGTCCATGTACCAAAAGATCTAATCATTACTGCTTTTCAAGCTGGCTCTGGAACGATGAATTTAGTAAGTCCAGCTTCGGCTATTATGCTCGGAGTCCTGGGTATTGCCCACATTGAGTACGCCACTTGGTTAAAATTTACCGCTAAACTTTTAGGAATTATCTTTGTCGTAGTTTGTCTTGTTTTAGCGGTAGCCACGTTATTTAGTTAAACTACCATTTTACGAGCTTAAAACAAATGGCTTAAAAAGACGGATAAAAGGAAGGGAGTCCTCATTTATGGACCAATTACAAAAGACATTTTTAACAAAAATTGCACTGAATGAAAAAACAGCCTATGCTTTAAACGATGATTTGGCAGCCCATCCAGAGATTTCCGGTGCAGAATTTCGCTCAGTCAAAGAAATTATCGCTATTTTAAAGACAAAAGAAATTGACGTGACTGAAAATGTTGCCGATCTGCCAACTGCTTTTATTGCACATGTAATTAAAGGGCAAAAAACACAACCTAAAATTGGTATTTTAATGGAATACGATGCACTACCAGAAATTGGCCATGCCTGTGGGCATTGTGCCAGTGGTAGTCTAAGCCTTTTAGCTGCTTTAACGTTAAAAGAAATGGCTACAGAGGTCAACGCTTCAATTGATTTAATTGGTACCCCCAATGAGGAGGCAACCGGTGATAAGATTACTATGGCTAAAGCAGGTGTTTTTGATGAGTATGCGTTTGTTATAATGATTCACATGAATAGTGATCAAACCTGGCCCGCTTGCCGTTTTTTAGCTTTAAGTGAAATTAAAGCAACTTTTAGCGGTCAACCTGCGCATGCCGCAGCCGCGCCATGGCAAGGCAAAAATGCTTTAAACGGAGCTATGTTAGCTTGTCATGCCATAGATATGGCCAGACAGCAAATGAAAGATGGCAGTCGCATTGCCTATATTCTGCCCCAAGGAGGCAATGCTTCAAATGTGATTCCTGATAAGGCTGAATTAATTATTAATATGCGGCATCCCAACAAATACGATTTGGCACAAAATTTTGCTAAAGTTATCAAATGCTTGAACGGAGCCGCTCTTGCGACAGAAACCACGATGACCTACGAAAAAACAGGTGCCGATTTTGATGATATGAATCTAAATGCTCCAGGTATTGCCGCTATCGATGAAATTATGACAGCCATTAACCTGCCCCACTGTGATGAACCTTTAGGCAACGCTACTGGAAGTTCAGATATTGGCAACGTGAGCTATGTCTGCCCTGCATTTCACCCGATGATTGCCATATCTGACCACTGGTTTTCATTGCATACAAAAGAAGTCGCTACTATTATGCAGACACCAACAAAGATCCATCCTGTGATTTTAGCTGGTGCCAAAGTAATTGGGTTATTCATCCTTAAAACGTTAAGTGATCAAAATTTAATGGCTGATATTCAAATCGCATTTAAAGACTCGCTAAAAAAATAATTTTCTCAACTAAATAAAAAATACCGCGACTTCTAAAAAGTCGCGGTATTTTTAGTTTCATTACATATGCAGACGCCGGCGAATTTTTTCGGCAGTCGCACCTAAGAGTTTATCAGCTAGCCGGACGCGTAACACCATAAAGATGTAGCTCGCACCACCTACTGCGGCTACGCCTAAAATCATCACAAACGATTGTAGTTTACTGTCAGGGCTTAAGACTAAGCCCATTAGTTGGCGCATAATAAAAGCAATCACCGTCATCACAAGGGACATAATAAAAATTAATACTGTGCGACGGAATGTCAAAATCCGATTAAAACGGGAAATTTTGTGTAATTTATACAGATTTAATCCACATGTCACACCAAAACCAATCATCGTGGCTAATAATGGCCCATAGACTTCAAAAACCATAATCAATGGGATTTGGATAATTATTTTAATTACCAAACCAATGATAAAATACCCAATAGCTGATAAATTCTCATACATCCCTTGTAACATATTAGATGTCATCATATATAATCCAAGAAAAAGTCCTGAGACACTCGCTTCAATTAAGACACTGGCGCCTAAATGACTTGGAGCATAAAACAAAGTGTTTAATGGATAAGCTAAGACAATCATCCCAAATGTGGCCGGAAACATAACAAAAGCAAATAATTGTAAATTGTTACTGATTAGTTTGGCTAGTCCTTTATGATCCCCTCTTGTTTTGGCTTCTGTGATTAACGGTAAACCGGCTAATGCCATCGAAGTTGCTAGACCGATAACAACCATCGTTAATTTATCGGGATTGGCACTAAAAATGGAGAATAAAGAAGTTAGCTGATTTTGAGAATAGGCGGTAAAAGAGCCCATCACCCGTACAAAAGTAACTTGGTCAACTAGTTTGAAAATAGTAATACCAGAACCAATAATAATAAAGGGAATGGCTTCTTTAACTGTTTCAATTAGTAAATCTTTGGCATCTAAATTCACATTATTGGCACTGTGTTCAATTAAGTAATCCATGCGCACTTTATCTTTTCTCAGGTAATAGACAAGGACTAAAATACTGATAACAGCCCCGATAAAAGCAGCAAACGTTGATTGAGTTACAGCGGAGGTATATTCTCCTTTAGCAACTTTCATAATGATAAAGGTTGCTAATAACATGTAAAATACCCGTGCCACTTGTTCCAGCACTTGCGAAATTGCAAAAGGTTTCATTTCATTTTGGCCTTGGAAATAGCCGCGAATAACACTCATACAAGGAATAACTAAAATCGCTACACTTAAAGAACGAATGGTTGGAATTAATTCTTTGCCGCCGCCTGAAATATTGGCCAGCCATGGCGACAGAAAATACATTACTGCTGCTGCAACAACGCCAAAAACAGCCATCACTTGTAAGGCACGATGTAATAATTTACGACTCGTAGCATATTCATTTAAAGAATTATAGTAGGCCGTTTGTTTCCCAATCGCAGCGGGAATACCTGCAGTGGAAAGCATCATAAACAAGGCATAAAAATTATACCCCATGTTAAATAAAGCATTAGCTTGATTGGCATGTTCACCCATCCAATAATACCAAGGCATAATGTAGATGGCGCCTAAAAGCCGTGAACCGATATTGCCAATCGTTAACCACGTGGAACCTTTAGCCATTTTTTCTTCAGTGGATAGTTCCGTTTGTGCCACGAATTTTTCACTCATTTATTTTCTCTACTTTCTATTGGTTTCAAGACATATGTTCTATTTTACTTACAAAAGTAACCATGAGCAATCTTTTTTGCTGATTTTTAATGGATTTACAACACCTGGCTAAATGTCGTCATAAAAGTAGCTTTTTTTCCTGAAGTTTGGTACCCACTTTATTTAATGCTATAATACAACCGAAGAAAAATGTAAAGTGAGGCTTGTGCCATGACATTAACATTAGAAAAAGTCAGTGAAATTTTACTACAAAATGACTTATTAAAAGAAATGATTACGCCAACTGGTTGGCACCTAACAAGTAAAAAATTACCCCAAAAAGAATTTAAGACAGTAACCTATGATTCGCGGAAAGCTGATAGCAATAGCTTATTTTTCTGTAAGGGTCTAAATTTTAAAGTGGAATATTTAATAAGCGCACTTGAAAATGGCTTAGAGGTGTATGTTGCCGAAGAACCTTTTGAGGTCAAAGCTCCGTGTGCCATTATTGTCACTGATATCAAAAAAGCGATGGCCCTTTTAGGGATGGCTTTTTATGGCTACCCGCAAAAAGAATTACAGCTTGTTGCTTTTACCGGCACCAAAGGTAAAACAACAGCCGCTTATTTTACCCACGCATTACTAGCAAAAGCTACTGGAAATAAAACGGCATTGTTGTCGACGATGAATACCTCATTGGATGGTAAAACTTATTTTAAATCCCATTTAACTACGCCGGAATCCTTAGATTTATATCAAATGATGCGACAAGCTGTAACAAACGGCATGAGGCATTTGGTGATGGAAGTTTCTTCCCAAGCTTATAAAACAGAGCGCGTTTTTGGTTTGACTTTTGATGTGGGTGTCTTTTTAAATATTTCACCAGACCACATTAGTCCAATTGAACATCCGACTTTTGATGACTATTTTTATTGCAAACGCCAATTGTTGCGCCATTCTAAAAAAATGATTCTAAATGCCGGCAGTGACTATTTTGAGCTGTTAAAAGAAAACTGTGAACTGTGGCAAACACCGTACCTTTCTTACGGACGTAAAAATGCCGATTACTTAGTGACGAGTGGCAAAAATAAACACTTTACTGTTGTAAGTGCAAAAGATGAATTGCAAATTTCAGATGAATACAGTATTCAATTAGCAGGTGATTTCAACCAAGAAAATGCAACGGCGGCCCTTTTAGCTGCGGCAATTGTAGGTGCTGATGTTAAAGAGGCTAAAGATGCTTTGGCTAGCGCACGCGTCCCTGGGCGCATGGATCATTTGCTAAATACAAATGGCGCCAGTGTTTATGTCGATTACGCCCATAATTATTTAAGTTTAAAAACATTACTCGAATTTGCCCAAGCAGAACACCCAACTGGACGTGTTATCGTGGTTTTAGGTAGTACCGGTGGTAAAGCAATTTCCCGCCGGGCCGACTTTGGTAAAGCATTATCAGAATACGCAAATATTGTCTTTTTAACCGCTGATGATCCCGCTTTTGAAGATCCCCAAACAATTGCTGAAGAAATCAACGCCCATATTACCAATGCGCAATTAGAAGTTCACTTTGAAATGGATCGCGTCAAAGCGATAGCTGCTGCCCTACAAGTAAGCCAACCAGAAGATGCCGTTGTAATCGCAGGCAAAGGAGTAGATGAATACCAAAAAATCAATGGCGAAGATACACCTTATGAAGGGGACTACTTTATCGCCAAACGTTTGATTACAGAAGGTAACGAATAACAAAATCAATTATTTGTAATGAGTTTCTCTCAATCGACAAAAAACTTATTCAAAGAATCGTGACTTGCGACTGCTTTGAATAAGTTTTTTATTTTCTCAAAGATGACGCTTTAAACTTTGTCAGCGCTTTTAATCTGCGGTACCATTTAGTTAGTAACTCACATAAATTAGGAGTGATTTTCTTGCAAAATTTAACTGTGCACCGTCCTACTGCTATTACCGAATTTCGAGGCTTATTAGAAAACGAAAGAGCAGCCTTAAAAGCCCAATACCCTCAACCTTTAGAGCCTGATGAAGATGGCGTCGACTTAATTCTTTTTGCCGGTCAAAGCAATATGGCAGGTCGCGGCATAGCTCATTTAGCTCCTTACGTTAAAGAAGGCTACGAATTTCGCGCTGTAAGTCAGCCGACTAAACTTTTTCATTTACAAGAACCTTTTGGCAAAACCGAAGACAATCCGGCAGGTATTAATGATGAAAATAAAAAAACAGGCTCGCTGGTAAGCAGCTTGGTTAACGCTTATTACGATTGTACCCGGCGCATGGTAGTCTGTGTTTCAGCATCAAAAGGCAGTAGTAGCATTCTAGAATGGCAACCAGGTACTGCCTATTGTACGGATATTTTAGAACATTTAAATCGAGCTGAAAACTTTTTAAGCGCACAAAATATTCCCATTAAAAATCGTTTTTTGATTTGGTGCCAAGGAGAAACTGACGGCGATCACGGCATGAGCAGTCATGAATATAAAATGCATTTTACTGCACTGCAAGATGTCTTGTCTAAAGCTGGTATCACGCAAACTTTTCTCATTCAAATTGGTAATAAGAAGGATGACCCTGAAAAATTCCAGCAAATTATTCATGCCCAAAGAGAATTGGCCCAAGCAAAGCAAGTCGTTTTGATTGCCAATGCGTTTGAATGGATGGCCGAGCTCGACTTAATGAAAGACAGTTATCACTATACTCAAACTGGTTATAATTTATGCGGGGATCAAGCGGGCCTAAATTTAGCGGCATATGTTTTAAATACACAAATACTTTAAATTGAGGTGAAAAAATGAAGCTAGGTGAATGTAAATCAAAAATTGTACAATGGGATAAAAATTTTGGCCTTTTAATACCAGAAAAAATGCTGGATGCAGCAGGTTTCCCCCTTAATGACGATGTTTTGGTAACATTGGAACAAGACACAAATGGCAAAACACGTTTCATTGTCACAGCTCCCGATGAAGCGATTATTCACTTACCCCTCCAAGAAAAGCAGAGCTATAAGCGCAGTTCAGATGGCAAATATTAACTAAAAAAGCAAAACACGACTGCGCTATGATACGCTTTTTTCCATCGTGTTTTGCTTTTTAAGTATGTGTTGAACTTTAAGCTTTATTCCGTTTTAAAAAATTACCCCTTAATCTGCTTGGGTGACTTATGAGAGTGCTCGCACAAAAGCCCATGTTTGACCGCCATCATAAGAACGATACAAACAAGCATACATATGGCCATCTTTTTTGGTGAGATAAAACTTCGCTTCTAAAGTAGTACTATTGGGCTGCGTGACTTCATTGGGTGACTGAAAAAGATTCAGGCCGCCTAAAAGATAATCCTCAGGCACATTCACAATCGCTTCATGATAAGAACGCCCCCCATTTTGGGTATAAAAAATTCCCTCTCTGGTACTAATAAAGCCGGTTAAAGCATCGATAAAACTAATATTTTGAATGGGAGCATTAATCGTAGTATTACCCACCGGATACCAATCTTTGCCTTTGTTTTGGGTAGCAAACAAACAGACCTGCTCACTGCCAGACATTGCTGTAGTTTGTGAAATTGCTGCAATACCGGTACCATTTTCAAAAAATTGTACTTTACGATAACGCAGATTCCGCACTTTTTCTCCGACTTTGCTTTTCTGCCACGTTACCCCATTATCACTTGAAGTCAGCATGTACAAATCTAAATACTCCCCAGACCCCGTCGTATAAAGATACCAAGAAAAATCTTTCCCCACTTGATATGTATAATCCATCCAGTAGCCAAAAGGAATTTCTCCACTTGTTAACGTATAACTGCCGCCTCTTAGCCATTCTGCTTTTAAAGGTACAAATTGCCAATGTTGACCGCGATCTGTCGTTTGAAACAACTCATGCGTATTGGCTACATAAAGTTCATTTTCTTTTTGCGCAACTTTATTCGGCGTAGCTCCTTGTTGTTTTAATAATCCTGACGTAGTCGTTTTAACTTCTTCTGGCGCGTGAACGGCCGCAGTCGAGGTATTTTCTTTCGTGCTCGTTTTTTCAAAAATATAAAGCGAACTTCCCAGTAACAAACAAAAAAGACCCATAAAAATTGCCAATTTTCCTGTACTTTTAGGTTTAGCAATATGTGCTTTGGGTAACTTGCGCGCTTCTACTGTAGCAGTCCGTAAAAAAATGACGCCCCGCATTATACCCCAATTCAATTTCTCTACGCCAATCATCAGCTTATCACCATTAATGCGCTCGGTTAAGACCAAACAATCTTTTTTAGCTAATCTTAGTTCCTTTTGTTTGCGCTTAACAAAATAGTTTTCTTCATCTTCCACCACTTTAGAAAAACCCACGAATTTTTTCAGACTTCGCGTCAGCCAGCCTTGAAAATTTCTTTTCAGCAAAAAAAGATGTGCGAGCACAAAGATACTATGAATAAGCCAAAATGTGACGATGATACCACCACAAATAAGGGCAAAGTTATGTAGGCCAATTATTTTCTGGGCAGCAGAAGTCGTCTGAACCCGTGCCATCAAATAACGATAAACTACGGTATTCAATCCCCAAAAGAAGCCGGCACTAAATAACGCCAAACTAGTACTAAAACGTAAAAGCTGACGATAGATTGGTAAAAAAATGGCTGTGATTACCTTTTTACCACTTAATAAATCAATCATTAACAGTTCTTTATCCATTTGCCACTCCTCTAAAATTTCCTTTATTATGCAAGAAAATAACAAAAAATAATAGTCCTTTAATAAAAATATAAAAACTGAACGAGCTCCTTCAAAACCCCAAGCAATAACCTAAATTCATCTTGTTTTACTGCCAATTTTGATATTTACTGCCAGTAAAATTATTTAGTATTTTTTGCCAGCCCTATTAAATTAAACAAAAAAACTCCTTTAGAGGCAATGAGCACCGATTAGCTGCTCTGCCACAAAGGAGTTTTCATTTTTCCAAAATCACTATGGGATACCAAAAAGTACCCTGGTTTTTGTAAATTAATTATTAATTGGCAACGATATTGACCAATTTATTTGGTACCACAATTACTTTACGGATAGTTTTACCGGCAAGATGTTCTTGAATTGCACTATCTGCCAGTGCAATTTTTTCTAGTTCGTCTTTTGCAATATCCCGTGCAACTTGCGCTTTACTACGCACTTTACCGTTGACTTGGAAGACCACTTCGATTTCATCTTCTACCAATTGAGCTTCATCATAGGTTGGCCAAGCCACATAAGAAATACCATTTTCATTGCCTAATACGGCCCACAGCTCTTCACCAATATGTGGCGCAATCGGTGCTAACAATTGCACAAAGCCCTCAACATATTCGTAAGGCAAAGCATCCGCTTTATATGCTTCATTAATGAAAACCATTAATTGAGAAATAGCAGTATTAAAATGCATATGTTCATAGTCTTCTGTGACTTTTTTAACGGTTTGATGATAAACTTTTGTTAATTTACCATCGTTAATCGTCGTAATGCGATCACGCATTTTACCATCTTCATCCACGATTAAACGCCATACCCGTTCTAAAAATTTGCGACTACCTTCTAAACCATTTTCACTCCACGCAATCGAAGCATCTAATGGTCCCATAAACATCTCATACATCCGCAATGTATCGGCACCATATTTTTCTACGACATCATCTGGATTGACCACATTTCCACGGGATTTCGACATTTTTTCATTATTACCGCCAAGAATCATCCCTTGGTTAAATAATTTTTGGTAAGGTTCTTTAGTTGGAACAACGCCGATATCGTATAAGAATTTGTGCCAGAAGCGCGCATATAACAAATGTAAAACCGCATGTTCTGCCCCACCGATGTAAATGTCCACCGGTAACCAGCGTTCCAATTTATCGTAATCGGCTAAAGCTGTTTTATTGTGAGGATCAATATAGCGCAAGTGATACCAAGAACTACCGGCCCATTGTGGCATCGTGTTGGTTTCACGACGTCCTTTTTTGCCCGTCTCTTCATCAACGACATTAATCCACTCTTCAATATTGGCTAAAGGTGATTCTCCGGTTCCGCTTGGTTTAATATTTTCTGTTACAGGTAATCGTAATGGTAATTCTTCTACTGGAACAGTTGTCGTCGTACCATCTTCCCAATGAATAATTGGAATTGGTTCACCCCAATAACGTTGACGAGAAAATAACCAGTCGCGTAAACGATAGCTGACTTCTTTTTTCCCTACACCGTTTTCTTCTAACCAAGCATTCATTTTTTCAATGGCTTCTTCTTTGTTTAAACCATCTAAAAAATCAGAGTTAATGTGTTGACCGTCACCAGTATAAGCTTCTTTGGTTACGTCGCCACCGGCTAAAACAGGGACGATAGCCAAATCAAATGTTTTGGCAAATTCATAGTCCCGTTCGTCGTGGGCAGGAACGGCCATAATTGCCCCAGTCCCATAGGTTGAAAGCACATAATCGGCAATCCAAATCGGAATTTCTTTGCCATTGACTGGATTAATTGCATAGGCCCCTGTGAAGACACCAGTCTTTTCTTTTGCCAAATCTGTCCGGGCTAATTCTGATTTTTTTGCTGCTTGGGCAATATAAGCTGCTACGGCTTCCTTTTGTTCCGGCGTAGTAATTTTTTCCACTAAATCAAGTTCGGGTGCCAAAACAGCATACGTTGCACCAAATAAAGTATCTGGTCTGGTAGTGAAAACAGTGAAATCTTCAGACGTATTGGCAACTTTAAACGTAACATTTGCCCCCACAGAACGCCCAATCCAGTTGCGTTGCATTTCTTTGATACTTTCTGGCCAGTCAACTAAATCAAGATCATCTAACAGACGATCGGCATAAGCGGTAATTTTTAGCATCCATTGGCGCATTGGACGTCTCACAACATCGTAGCCGCCGCGCTCACTCTTACCATCAATGACTTCTTCATTGGAAATAACCGTACCTAATTCAGGTACCCAGTTAACGGCAACTTCGGCTTCATAAGCCAAGCCTTTTTCATATAATTTAGTAAAAATCCATTGGGTCCATTTGTAGTATTCGGGATCAGTCGTATTGATTTCACGATTCCAGTCATAACTAAATCCTAATGAATTGATTTGACGTTTGAAGGTTTCTATATTTTTCTTGGTAAATTCAGCTGGGTCATTGCCTGTATCTAAAGCATATTGCTCTGCTGGCAGACCAAATGCATCCCACCCCATTGGATGTAATACGCTATAACCTTGGGCCCGTTTCATCCGCGATAAAATATCAGTTGCGGTATAGCCTTCTGGATGTCCTACGTGTAACCCTTGTCCAGAGGGGTAAGGAAACATGTCTAAGGCATAAAACTTAGGTTGATCTGTTTTGTCATGGGTATTAAACGTATTATGTTTTGCCCAATACTTTTGCCATTTTTTTTCAATTTGCTTATGATCGTACACTGCAAAATCCTCCTAAAAGTGAATTGACTGCTAATCAGTCGTATAAAAAAAGTCCTATAAAAAGCAATGCTTTTTATAGGACGTAATCTACGTGGTACCACCTAATCTTTACTCATCAAAAAAGATGAGCCTCAAACGTTGTAACGATCGTCACCGTAACAGCCTACTTTTTTCAACTGTTAACGCTAAAAGGCGAGTTCAAAAGCATTCGTACACATTTCCACCGACCATGTGCTCTCTACAACGAAATAATTTTTACTATTCCTTCTCACAGCGTAGTTTTCTACTTGTTAGTTATACTAACAAAGAATATGGCAAAATTCAAATATTATTTTACTTTCAATGTTTGGCCCGGATAAATAAAATTGTTTTGGATTTTGTTTAATTGAATCAATTTATCCATCGTAATGCCAAATTTATTGGCAATGCCCCAAACCGAATCCCCACTTTGTACTTTATAGGTTTTACTGCTTGAACTAGCAGTATTTTGTGCAGTGGCTGTTTGAGTAGTATTGCCTTTTTTGACGATAACTTTTTGGCCCGGATAAATAAAATCATTTTTGATATTGTTCCATTGACGGAACTGATCCATCGAAATTTTGTACTTATTGGCCACTGACCAGACAGAGTCACCACTTTGAATTGTATAATATTGATTTTGACCACTCACTGTGGCCGGTTTACTTGTATTGGCAGTGTTTGGCTTTGTAGTATTACTTTGCGCTGGTTTACTCGTAGTGGCACTTGAACTGCCGTTTCGGACGACTAACCGTTGGCCTGGATAAATAAAATTATTTTTTATCCCATTCCAACTAATTAGCGTGTTCATGCTGATACCATATTTATTCGCCACGCCCCAAACTGAATCCCCACTTTGTACCGTATAATAGGTTTTGGCTGCCGTGTTAGTGGCAGGCTTATTGGTACTTGGTTTATTCGTATTTTGAGAAGGCTTGCTTGGTGTAGCTGTGGAAGTACCACTTGTCCCTTTTTTGACAATTAATCGTTGGCCTGGATAGATGAAATTGTTTTTAATATTATTCCAACTGACTAAACTACTCATACTAATCCCATACTTATTAGAAATGGCCCAAACAGAATCGCCACTTTTGACAGTGTAATATTGGGTAGCACTGCTGGATGTATTGCCGCTTGGCTTATTCGTATTTTGAGAAGGTGTACTTGGCATTGGCTTAGCCGTAGAAGAACCATTCGTTCCTTTTTTCACGATTAATCGTTGGCCTGGATAGATAAAATTGTTTTTAATATTATTCCAGCTGATTAAATCATTCATGCTAATCCCATATTTATTGGAAATTGCCCAAACAGAATCCCCGCTTTGAACCGTGTAATATTGACTAGTGCTAGATGAGCCACCAGAACTGTTATTCGCTGAATTAGTTCCACCATTTGAACTCCCACTTGAAGCACCACCACCAGCATTGCCACTAGCTGGAGTATCATATCGCGTTAAACCATATGTTTCAATTACACTATTTAAAGCTGAAGCATAATTTGGTGCAGTAGCATAACGTCCAGTCAACCAGGCAGTTGCATCGCGATAAGATTTCGTATTGCTCTTCCAAGCACCACGATAATAATATTGTCCTCCAATGTAAACATTGCGAAGTGTGGCTGCATTATCAGCAAAAGATTCTTTATAAGAAGGGTAGTCTCGGAATGGTTCTTTCATCGTCACCCATTTACCATTTAGATATTCTAAAGTATTCATGTAAACAGTTTGACCATTATAACTGCCTTTAATTCCAAATAAGTTATAGTAAGGTGCTCGTGATAAGCTACTTGTACCCCAACCGCTTTCCACAATCGCTTGTGCAATCATTACAGAAGCATATAAGTCATTGGCTGCTGCCACTGGTTGGGCATGGGCTGCCAATTCTGTAATTAGAGCTGTGGAATTACTACGAGTAGCAGTTTGACTTAAATCTTGTGACACTTGTGCTTGATTGTTATTGGTTGCCTCTGCTGTTACGGGTTTGGCCAAGGGTGCAACTACAGAGCAAGCAGTTAAAGTTGTTCCTACGATTGCTGCACTTTTTTTAGCATCGCGGTAAAACTTGATTTGTTTTTCTTCTTTTCGTCGTTCTTTACGAGAAACAAGTTGGGTCAAGTTTGCTCGCCTCCTTTTTAAACTTTTCTTAATAATAAGTATACAGGGTAACGTTTTTTATTAAAAGTTTAAAATGATTATTTCTACAATTTGTTAAACTCCTGTAACATTACCTTTGTTTCGTTATTCTTATTACATGTATTATTGAGTTTATTAAAGGTTATAACCAAATAAAAATCAAAATAATTGTTATTAAAAACTAGTTTAAATATTGCAAAACGATTACATTAAACCTTTTTTTCAAAATATTTTCATTTTATTTAATAAAAATGTGAAAAAACGGATTTTTCCAAATTTTCTAACGCCATCTTAATATACGCAAAAATTTTAGAGAAGCAAAGTAAGGTGCCATTTCTCGTGCTATAATAAGCCCATTGTCAACTAATTATTTGAAAGAATCGTAAAGGAGAATTTATGAAGCATAAACTTTATTACCAATTTGCTGGTAGTTGCGCATTGTTACTTTTTGTTTTTTTAGGCTACGTTGTAAAATTTTATCGCCAATGGCTACAAGGATTTGATAATTTTATAACGAATATCATTCGCGCTCCTTATCCCAATTGGAACAATTTTTTTATTTGGATTACAAAATTTGCCAACCCTGTAACCGTTGTAATCTTAGCAGCGGCTTTTTTATTTTTATTGTATCGCGGGAAATATTATGCTGAAGCTCTGTGGTTATTGCTCAATGTAGCCTTGGTGTCTGGGGTAGTCAATCCCTTAATCAAATTGGTTTTCCAACGTCCTCGTCCGACACTTTTACATTTAGTAAACGAACATAGTTACAGTTTTCCTAGTGGGCATGCCTGTGCCAGTATGATTTTATATGGTACTCTAATTTTCATCTTGCCAGGACTTATTCAAAATAAAAATATCCGCATCGCTTTACAAATTGCACTTGGAATTTTAATTGTGCTTATTGGAGCTAGCCGGATTTATGTCGGGGTTCACTTTCCTACTGATATTATCGGCGGGTACAGTTTAGCTTTAGGATGGTTGTGTTTAACTTATCCTTATTTTAGTAAAAAACGCTTTGTCTGGCGTTTTAAAAATCAACAGAAATAACGAGGTGACAAAAATGACTTTTTTATATAGTGAAGACGCCAATAAACGTTACCATTCCTGGAATTATGCTTTACGCCAACAGTTTGGCGGAAAAATTTTTAAAGTACCAGTAGATGGTGGCTTTGATTGCCCGAACCGCGATGGTACCGTCGCACGCGGTGGTTGTACTTTTTGTAGTGTTTCTGGCTCAGGTGATATGATTGTAGCGCCGGAAGATCCATTACCTGTTCAATTTCATAAAGAAATTGATATGATGCATCAAAAATGGCCCCATGTCGATCAATATATTGTCTATTTTCAAAACTTTACCAATACCCATGCACCTTTAGCCGTGATTAAAGAACGATTTGAGCAAGTGATCAATTTACCAGGTGTGGTGGGCCTATCCGTAGGGACCAGACCAGACTGCTTACCTGAGGATGTCGTCGAGTATTTGGCGGAATTAAATGAGCGTCTATACTTGTGGGTGGAACTAGGCTTACAAACTACCTATGAAAAAACCAGTAAAATTATTAACCGTGCGCATGACTACCCGACTTATGTTGACGCTGTTGCCCGTTTGCGCAAGCATGATATTCGGGTTTGTACCCATCTAATTAATGGTTTACCTGAGGAAACACCGGAAATGATGGTAGAAAATGTGCGACGGACTTTAATGGACAGCGATATTCAAGGGATCAAATTACATTTATTGCATTTAATGCGTAACACCCGTATGTTGCGTGACTATCATGAAGGTCGTCTGCAACTGATGAGTCGCCAAAGCTATGTCAATGTCATCTGTGACCAGTTGGAATTAATTCCACCAGAAGTCATTATTCATCGTTTAACCGGCGATGCACCGTGGGATTCTCTGGTTGGGCCGATGTGGAGTCTAAAAAAATGGGAAGTTTTAAATGCCATTGATGATGAAATGAAACGACGTGATACTTATCAAGGAAGCAAAAACATCTTGTTGGAGGCAGGAATTCATGCTTAAAACGGCAATGCGTTACAGTCACGAACTTCTAAGTGAAGTGGTGAGAACTGGTGACCATGTGGTAGATGCCACGATGGGAAACGGACATGATACGCTTTTTTTGGCACAGTTGGTAGGACCAAGTGGTACGGTGGATGCTTTTGATATTCAAGAAGCTGCTATTTTGGCAACTCAAGAAAAATTAGCGGATTTTGCCGATAGCCAAGCGGTGCACCTACATTTAGATGGCCATGAAAATGTAGTACAATACTTAAATGAAGAAAAAATTAAAGCTGCTGTTTTTAATCTCGGTTATTTACCTAAAAGTGATAAACAAATCATCACACGACCACAGACAACAAAAAAGGCACTCGATGCCCTCTTGATTCGTTTAGTACCTAAAGGGCGAATCGTAATTGTCTGCTATTATGGTCATCCCGGAGGGCAAGCAGAACTCGATACAGTGCAAACTTATTGTCGTCAATTGCCACAAGCACAGTACAATGTTTTAACCTATCAGTTTATCAATCAAAAAAATCAGCCGCCACTTTTATTTTGTATCGAAGCAAAATGAACGCAAACAAAAAATATTCATCGTAAAAGTTAGCGCTGACCAAAAATAGCAATTTATGGTAAAAAAACACACTGTCTAGTAAGGCTCTCACGAGAGAATAAACTTACTCAAACAGTGTGTTTTTTCGTTAAAATAGTTCATACAAATGATACTTTTAGCCAAGCAATATCTGCTTTTTATTGATTAAATTTCTACTGGTAACCAATCCAAAACTTTTTGAATCCATTTATCCCAAAAATCCCAAGTGTGAGCTCCTGGTCCTTCTTCATAAGTAACTGTAAAACCAGCGGCTTGGGCCTTTTCGACAAAATATTGATTGCTCGTGTATAAAAAATCTTCCGTACCACAGCACACAAATAACTTAGGTGCTACTTCTGGTGCTAAAGTTGTCAAAAGATGAATGGGGTCATTTTCAGAGCCCTGCATTTTTTCTACTGGACCAAAAACACCTTCCCAATATTGCTGACTACCAGACTGCAATAAAACTTCTGGATCACTTGCTAAAGCCAACGCTCCTGAAAGGCTCGCAACAGCCGCAAACTTATCCGGACAGCGTAACCCTAACTTTATTGCGCCATAGCCCCCCATTGAAAGACCAGCAGCAAATGTTTTTTCGCGCTTTTTCGTAAGTTGGGGGAACAATTCTTGTAAAATAGCCGGTAGTTCTTCAGCAATAAAAGTCCAGTAGTTCATACCATAAGAGGTATCGGTATAAAAGCCCAATTCCGTGGTAGGCATAATAACAGCAATTTCACTTTCCCGCACATAGCGCTCAATACTGCTGCGCCGCATCCATGCGGTCTCATTGCCTCCCATACCATGTAAAAGATATAAAACAGGGACATCGTCTTTTTTATTGCGAACCAAGCGTTCACTACTTTGGGGTAAAATTACATTCAATCCCACATCCAAATTTAAAACACTAGAGTAAATATTTGCTTGTATAAATGCCACTTTATACCACCCCGATTTTCTTAATTTCACGTTTTCCCAACTAACTTTACTTTTTAGTAAGCTGTAATTTCAAATATCCAGTTAAAAAATATTTTTAACCTGTAAAAATTAGTACGTCTAGAAAAGCGCTTTTCTTCTACATTGTATCAGAATTTTTCAAAAATAGGGTCAAAACAAAAGCTGCAATAATTAAAATCGCACCTGCCAAATAGACACCATGCAAACCAGCAAAAAGTACCTCACGTAACGTTTCCCGTAACTGCGGTGCCAGTAATTTGGCTGTCTGGGGATTTACCAATTGATTCATCACATCATTTTTATTGGCCACGGTGATATTTTGTAATTGAGCAGCTGTTATACTATTTAATAGAATTCCAAAAACTGAGACCATAATCGTTTGACCAATCGTCCGTGCCAAAGTATTAAAAGAAGTTGCCACCCCCATTTGTTCAGCCGGTACACTACTTTGCGCACTTACCGTACAAGTGACTGTCACAGCACCCAAACCAATTCCCAAAATCGTTGCGATAACAAAAAACCAAAGCCAGTTGGTATGTTGTGGTACAAAAACTAAACATAAAGCTCCAAAAAGTGTCAGCATTAATCCCCGAAGTAACACTCTTTTAACCGTGATTTCAGCTAGCCAGCGGCCAGCCAAAAAAGAACCCGCTAACCACAATAAAGATAATGGCGCCAAAACAAGGCCGCCAATTCCAGCAGAAAGTCCCAATACTCCTTGCATCCACATCGGAATGTAAACATCTATCCCAATTAAAAAGCCACTGGCAAGTGCTGCTACCAGATTCACCACTACAAATAAAGGTTGTGTAAACAAATGTAATGAAATCACAGGATCCTCTGCTCTTTTTTCCGCATAGACAAACAAAATCCCCGCTAGCACCGCTACAAAAGTTAAAACAAGCACCTTAGTAGATACTCCTTCATCCCCTAAAAATTGAAAAGCTAATAAAAGAGCCAACAAAAGTCCCATCAAAGAAAAACTACCAAAAATATCCATCTTTTTGGGTTGCTGATTTACTTTTTCTTCAACCAAATAAAGCCAAATTAAAAGAATCAAAATAATACCAATCGGTACATTAATAAAGAAAATCCAATGCCAGCCAATTGTATCGACAATGACACCGCCAGCAAGAGGTCCTACTACCGATGCAATTCCCCAAGCTGTACTATTTAAACCAAGTACTTTGGCACGTTTTTCTTTATCGTATAAATCACCAATAATCGTTAAGGCAACGGGCATCATTGCACCAGCCCCCATGCCTTGAATCGCTCGAGAAATAATCAAAGTCAGCATAGTATTAGATAGACCACAAAGCGCCGACCCAATTATAAAAAGAATCGTTCCCAAAATAAAAATTGGTTTACGGCCGATTTTATCCGCCATTTTGCCGTAAATAGGCGTTAACATGGCATTGGTTAATAAATAGATTGAAAAGACCCAGTTCATGATTTCAATCCCATGCAAAGACCCAACAATCGTCGGCATAGCGGTTGTCACAATCGTACCTTCTACCGCCGTCATGAAAGTGGCGACAAAAACAGCAACCGTCACCAGCGTTACATTTGTTTGTTTTTTCATTTTTAACCTCCTTAATCCAACTTCAAAAAATAAAATTATAATATACCTTTACCAAATTTAAACGCCATAAAATCGTGAAGAATAGGTGTAACGTGCACTAACCAAACAATTGCTTGATTAATTGTCACTTCAATTTTCAAATTTACAATCTACAATGAATGGTAAAATAATAATCACGCTCTAGCCAACTACACTATTTCATAAAAAATGATACAAACTATTTTAGCTAAAAATAATCGTTTCATTTAGCCTTTATCCAAAGAAAAGCCGCTATCACATAAGCAATAGCGGCAAGAATTAACAAATAAGCGATATTAAGCATTTACACTCGCTAAGAGTGCATCAACCTTATCTGTATGCTCCCATGGCAAATCAACATCTGTACGCCCAAAGTGACCATAAGCAGCTGTTTGGCGATAAATTGGACGACGTAAGTCCAACATTTCAATAATTCCAGCAGGACGCAAATCGAAGTTTTCACGTATTGCTTCAATTAATTTGTCGTCACTGACAGTTCCAGTACCAAAAGTATTGATAGAGATAGAGACAGGTTGCGCCACACCAATTGCATAGGCTAACTGCACTTCTACTTTGTTGGCCAATTTAGCAGCTACAATATTTTTAGCAATATAGCGTGCAGCATAACTAGCAGAACGGTCCACCTTTGTAGCATCTTTACCAGAAAAAGCTCCGCCACCATGACGGGCATAGCCTCCATAAGTATCCACAATAATTTTACGTCCGGTTAAACCAGCATCTCCTTGAGGACCGCCAATTACAAAACGACCAGTCGGATTAATAAAATATTTTGTATCTTCATCTAATAATTCACTTGGAATAACAGGTTCAATAACTTGTTTAATCACGTCGCCGCGAATTGTAGCATTATCTACTGCATCATCGTGTTGTGTACTAATTACAACCGTATCAACCCGTTGTGCCTTGCCTGCTTCATCGTATTCTACTGTCACTTGTGACTTAGCATCTGGACGTAAATAAGTTAATTGACCATTTTTACGTAACTCTGCTAAGCGACGAACTAATTTATGACTCAAAGAAATTGGTAATGGCATTAATTCTGGTGTTTCATCACAAGCAAAACCAAACATTAATCCTTGGTCCCCTGCTCCAATTTCATCTATCATGGCATCTTTGTTATCACGACTTTCCAAAGCCGCATCTACACCTTGCGCAATATCAGGTGACTGTTCATCAATAGCTACTAAAACAGCTACTGTATCCCCATCAAAGCCAAATTTAGCTCGTGTATAACCGATATCTTTAATCGTATTACGAACGATCTTTTGAATATCTACATAAGCCGATGTTGAAATTTCACCAAATACTAAAACTAAACCAGTTGTTACCGAAGTCTCACAAGCCACCCGGGCTGATGGATCCTTCGTCAAAATCGCATCCAAAATTGCGTCGCTGATTTGATCAGCTACCTTATCTGGATGTCCTTCAGAAACAGACTCTGAAGTAAATAAATGTCTTTCTGTCATGATGATTCCCCCTGATAATATTCGGTTACAAGGCATCTTCGCAGTGCGAATCCTCTCGGGAACTTGCAACGTTTGTAGTATAGCAGATTTGCTAAGATAAAGCTCGCTTATTTTATTATAATTCCTATAAATCTTTTGACAAAAACATAAAGAAAACAAAAAAAAGAAGATACATATTGTATCTTCTCATGATCCGTACGGGACTCGAACCCGTGTTACCGCCGTGAAAGGGCGGTGTCTTAACCACTTGACCAACGGACCAACTATTAATAAATGGGCCTAAATGGACTCGAACCATCGACCTCACGCTTATCAGGCGTGCGCTCTAACCAGCTGAGCTATAGGCCCATATAAAACTAAACAACTTTTCTAATGAAAATCATTAAAAAAGAGATGGCGCGGGACAGAATCGAACTGCCGACACATGGAGCTTCAATCCATTGCTCTACCAACTGAGCTACCGAGCCAAAACGGTCCCGACGGGACTCGAACCCGCGATCTCCTGCGTGACAGGCAGGCGTGATAACCACTACACTACGGGACCAGGATTTAGTTTT
>NZ_KE136354.1:1953289-2230663 GCF_000406945.1 Enterococcus dispar ATCC 51266
AAAAGGTTACCTCACCGACTTCGGGTGTTACAAACTCTCGTGGTGTGACGGGCGGTGTGTACAAGGCCCGGGAACGTATTCACCGCGGCGTGCTGATCCGCGATTACTAGCGATTCCGGCTTCATGTAGGCGAGTTGCAGCCTACAATCCGAACTGAGAGAAGCTTTAAGAGATTAGCTTAGCCTCGCGACTTCGCAACTCGTTGTACTTCCCATTGTAGCACGTGTGTAGCCCAGGTCATAAGGGGCATGATGATTTGACGTCATCCCCACCTTCCTCCGGTTTGTCACCGGCAGTCTCGCTAGAGTGCCCAACTAAATGATGGCAACTAACAATAAGGGTTGCGCTCGTTGCGGGACTTAACCCAACATCTCACGACACGAGCTGACGACAACCATGCACCACCTGTCACTTTGCCCCCGAAGGGGAAGCTCTATCTCTAGAGTGGTCAAAGGATGTCAAGACCTGGTAAGGTTCTTCGCGTTGCTTCGAATTAAACCACATGCTCCACCGCTTGTGCGGGCCCCCGTCAATTCCTTTGAGTTTCAACCTTGCGGTCGTACTCCCCAGGCGGAGTGCTTAATGCGTTTGCTGCAGCACTGAAGGGCGGAAACCCTCCAACACTTAGCACTCATCGTTTACGGCGTGGACTACCAGGGTATCTAATCCTGTTTGCTCCCCACGCTTTCGAGCCTCAGCGTCAGTTACAGACCAGAGAGCCGCCTTCGCCACTGGTGTTCCTCCATATATCTACGCATTTCACCGCTACACATGGAATTCCACTCTCCTCTTCTGCACTCAAGTCTCCCAGTTTCCAATGACCCTCCCCGGTTGAGCCGGGGGCTTTCACATCAGACTTAAGAAACCGCCTGCGCTCGCTTTACGCCCAATAAATCCGGACAACGCTTGCCACCTACGTATTACCGCGGCTGCTGGCACGTAGTTAGCCGTGGCTTTCTGGTTAGATACCGTCAAGGGATGAACATTTTACTCTCATCCTTGTTCTTCTCTAACAACAGAGTTTTACGATCCGAAAACCTTCTTCACTCACGCGGCGTTGCTCGGTCAGACTTTCGTCCATTGCCGAAGATTCCCTACTGCTGCCTCCCGTAGGAGTCTGGGCCGTGTCTCAGTCCCAGTGTGGCCGATCACCCTCTCAGGTCGGCTATGCATCGTGGCCTTGGTGAGCCGTTACCTCACCAACTAGCTAATGCACCGCGGGTCCATCCTCAAGTGACGCAAAAGCGCCTTTCAATTAATAAACATGAGTTCATTAATATTATGCGGTATTAGCACCTGTTTCCAAATGTTATCCCCCGCTTGAGGGTAGGTTACCCACGTGTTACTCACCCGTTCGCCACTCTTCTTTTTCCGGTGGAGCAAGCTCCGGTGGAAAAAGAAGCGTTCGACTTGCATGTATTAGGCACGCCGCCAGCGTTCGTCCTGAGCCAGGATCAAACTCTCATAAAAAGTGTTTGAACAGTCAAAAGACTGTTAAGCTCAATAAAATTAATTCTTTGCTAGCTATTGCTTGCATGTTGTTTGCTTCTATAAAAGAAGCATCCTACACATTGGTTCGTTTGCTTGCTTTGTTCAGTTTTCAAAGGTCTACATAAGCTGTTAAAAGAATGTGTTTAGAAATTGTTCGCGATAAAGAGAAATCATTTGAAGTTGTTTTCAAACTTCGGATGATTGTGACTTATTGCCGTCATTTCTCATTCATTTAACTTACTTGGTCGTTGCTTTTTAAACGTTTCAGCAACTCTTATATCTTATCAGCTGACGTTTTGTTTGTCAACTGTTTTTTTCAAAAAGTTTTGAAAACTTTTTGAAATGATATTTCAGAAATGTGCTGCTCACTAAGCAACTCCGTTAGTTTAGCAAGTAGTTAGCTCGCTGTCAACAAGTTTTTTTGTTTTTTTCAAAACTTTTTTCAACTCGTTATAATTAAACTTTTAAGTCGCTAACGGACAAGTAATAATATACCAACTAAATCTTGCTAGGTCAACGATTTTATCGACATTTTTTCGCTTTTTTTATATATCCGATTGATTTAAAGCAACGCTATCAAAATCATTCGGTAATAAAGCTTTTTCAGTTTTATTATCCCGCTAATTATCATTTTCCAGAGTATAAAAAAAGCCCTAGAAAACCAAAAAGAATTGGAATTTCTAGGAGCTTGAAATTATTAACGCATTGTTGGGAATAATAAAACATCACGGATCGATTGCGCATCGGTTAAAAGCATCACCAAGCGGTCAATCCCGATACCTAAACCACCAGTAGGCGGCATACCGTATTCTAAAGCTTCTAAGAAGTCTTCATCAACTCCGTGCGCTTCGTCATCGCCTGCTTCCCGTTGTTTTTCTTGATCTTCAAAACGAGCGCGTTGATCAATCGGATCGTTTAATTCTGTAAAGGCATTGGCAAACTCACGACCCACAATAAACAACTCAAAACGATCAGTAAAACGACTATCTTCTGGATTTTTCTTCGCTAATGGTGATACTTCTACTGGATGACCATAAATGAATGTTGGTTGAATTAAAGTATCCTCAACGAAAGTTTCAAAGAATTCATTGATAATATGACCAACTTCCATCGCATCTGTAATTTCAACATTATGTTCTTTTGCTAAAGCACGAGCATCTTCTAATGACATACTTTGCCAAAAATCTACTCCAGTTTGTTCTTTAATAGCATCTAGCATATGCATACGTTTGAATTCAGTATCCAAATCAATAGCTTGGCCATCATAGGTAAGTTTCCCTGTACCTAAAACTTTTTGCGCGGCATTACGGATAATGCCTTCTGTTAAGTCCATGACATCGCGATAATCTGTATATGCAGTGTAGACTTCAATCATAGTAAATTCTGGGTTATGGGTGGTATCGATTCCTTCATTACGGAAGACACGACCGATTTCATACACTTTCTCCATACCGCCCACAATTAATCGTTTCAAATGCAATTCTAAAGCGATTCGCAAATATAAATCCATATCTAATGCATTGTGGTGTGTAATAAATGGACGAGCAGCAGCCCCGCCAGCTTGATTGTGTAAGACAGGCGTTTCTACTTCTAAATAACCTAAACCATCTAAATAGCGACGGATTTCACTGATAATTTGACTACGTTTTGTAAAACGTTCAAAACTTTCGCGATTTGAAACCAAATCCAAATAACGCTGACGATAACGTTGTTCCACATTGGTTAGACCGTGATATTTGTCAGGTAAAGGACGCAAAGCTTTTGATAATAAAATGAATTCACGCGCTTTAATAGAAACTTCCCCAGTGTTGGTTTTCATAATTTGACCCACAACACCATAAAAGTCACCTAAGTCTGCGTGTTTAAATAATTCATAGGCTTCTTCGCCGACTTCGTCTTTACGCACGTAAATTTGCACTTGGCCTTCACGGTCTTGTAAATGAGCAAAACCAGCTTTTCCTTTCCCGCGTTTTGTCATCATCCGGCCTGCTACACTAGCAGATAAATTCATTTCACTTAATTCTTCTTTAGTCCGTTGATCAAACATTTCATGTAGTTCTGCGGAATTATGAGTGCGTTCGAAACGTTTTCCGAAAGGATCGATTCCATCGGCTTGCAGTGCTTCCATCTTCTGGCGACGCACCAGCATTTGATCGTTCAATTCTTCTTGGGTTTGTTGCTGTTGTTCCTCAGTCACGCGTTTTCCTCCTTGATTTTTAGTTGAAGCAGCTAGTAAAACATCACGGTACAACCCTTCAAATGTGCCAGCTACTATAACTCTCTAGTCTATTCTTTCTTATAATGCCAATGAAACTAAAAAAAAGCAAGCCGAAAATCAGCTTCGGCTTGAAAAAAAGCTTTACTCGTGTGCGTTTGCCACAAGGTCCCGCTCTTTTGTTTTCGCAATAAAGTCATCTAAAATCATTATAATCGTTGCTTGATCTTCGGCTTGATTAATGGCAACCTTGGTTTTAGCTGCTCGTGAAATACCCTTTAAATAGTAAGCAGCATGTTGACGAAATTCTCTAGCTGCAACCATCTCACCTTTTAAATCAACTAAACGTTGCAAGTGAACTTTGGCAGTTTCAATTTTTTCAACCGGTGTCGGCTCATCGATTAATTCTCCTGTCGCTAAATAGCGCTCAGTCCGGTGAATCATCCACGGATTCCCCAAAGCCGCTCTACCAATCATCACACCATCCGCGCCTACTTCATCCAACATACGTTTAGCATCTTGTGGTGTTTTCACATCCCCATTTCCCATAAAAGGAATACTGATATTTTTCTTTACTTCTTTTAAAATATCCCAATTGGCTTTGCCTTCATACATTTGAACACGTGTACGCCCATGCATTGCAATTGCAGCGGCCCCACCAGCTTCTGCCGCTTTGGCATTTTCCACCGCAAAAACATGTTGGTCATCCCAACCAATTCGCATCTTCACTGTGACCGGGATATTTACTGCACTGGTTACAGCAGATACCATTTCATGCACTTTGTTAGGATCCAAAAGCCACTTAGCACCAGCTTCAGCTTTAATGACTTTGTTTACTGGGCACCCCATATTAATATCAATTATATCTGCCGTTGTATTTTCTGCGACAAATTGTGCTGCTTCAACTAATGAATCTTTATTACCCCCAAAAATTTGCACACTTAACGGATGCTCTTTTTCATCGATATAAAGCATTTCTAAGGTTTTTTTATTGCGAAAATGAATTCCTTGATCACTAATCATTTCGCAAACAACTAAGCCTGCGCCAAATTCTTTCACAGTGACCCGAAAAGCCGCATTGGTAATTCCTGCCATTGGTGCTACCACTACACGGTTAGGAATTTTGACATTCCCAATTTGCCAAGTTTGATCTTGCATTATTTTGTTGCCTCCTGCATTAAAGCAGTTAAATCCGCTTCTGAGTATTCATATTTATTGCCACAAAAAGCACAGACCGCTTCTGCGCCGTGATCTTCTTTAATCATCGCTTCAATTTCATCGGGCCCTAGAGCAATAATTGCTTCAGCAAACTTGTCTTTTGAACAATCGCATTTAAATTGAACGGCTTTTTCTTCTAAAATCATTAAATCAGTATCCGGCAATAACGTATCCAAAATTTCTTCTGGCTTTTTACCGGCGTCTAATAAATCAGAAACTTTAGGCATATTGGCCAAATTCGTTTCAATTGCGGTCACAATTTCTTCAGTCGCCCCTGGCATCATTTGCAACATAAAGCCGCCGGCAGTTTTAATGCTGTCATCGGTATCTACTAACACACTTAAACCAACCGCTGAAGGAATTTGTTCTGAAACAGCCAGGTAATAAGTAAAGTCTTCCCCTAATTCACCGGAGACAATCGGTGTTTGTCCAGAAAACGGTTCTTTTAAGCCTAAGTCTTTAATGACTGTGAACATTCCTTTTGTGCCAACTGCTCCGCGGACATCAATTTTCCCCGCCTCATTTAAAGGTAAACTCAAATGTGGATTTTTGATATAGCCTTTGACATCCCCATGACCATTACTATCGACAATGATTGCCCCAGCAGGACCGTCGCCTTCCACTTTCACCGTTAACTTATCGTCTCCTTTTAAAGTACCGCCTAATAATAAACTTCCGACTAGTGTCCGCCCCAGTGCTGCCGAAGATGTATTCCAAGTATCGTGTCGTTTTTGTGCTTCTGTTACCGTTTGGGTAGCATCCACTGCATAGGCTCGAACTAAGCCGCCATATGCCAATGCTTTAATTAAATAATCACTCATGATTTTACTCCTTTATCTGTTTAACTTTTTTCGTCAGCCTCACTTGTTGGCAAACATTTTACTTTATGCGGCGACAATTTTTCTGCCAATTAAACTTCTATTCATTTCTGAATCATACAAGGAAGTTTTATTTTTTTCAACTTTCTCTAATTGAATTAATAAAAAGTATGAAAAATCAGCGCGAAATAATGCTATTTTAGCAAAATTTCAATAAAAAAGGACTTTCCCGTAGAAAAGTCCATGCTGCTATTTCAGATTAAGTACTAGCTGAAGACGCCGCTGCATTGTCATCTGCTTTCACACAATCGATTGCGACTACTAAAGCTATAATCATTTTTTCGTAGCGTTCATCTTGAATTGTAACTTCATAAGTATCTCCCCAAGAAACCCAGCGTTTGTTAATTACCGCAATTTGCAAACCGTCACGTATCACTTCAAAATCCATATCCCACCAATTACCCTGAACGCTGATTTCTTCTGCCTCGATGTGATAACGGGCTTTAAATAAGGTTAATTCTTTTTTGATTACAATATCGGAAGCACCTGCAATTGCAACTGTAAATTGGGGCAAAAGAGCTAACACTTTTTTGGTAATTTCCCCAATAATTTGATCATGGCGATCATAAATCGTAAATTGTTTTGGTATCTTTAAAAAGCTTCCCTGTACATGATATACCGTTTCTTGGTTGGCATCTGTAACATTGAATTTTTCACCAATACTGAAAACCTTTTGTTTAATGTAGAGTTTTCTCATCAGAATTCCTCCTTTTCCATTTTTGACCACGATAAACGTGCGAGCTTTTGCAAAATTTATATGGAAAAAGACGCGATAGCCCAAACTATCACGCCTTATTTTCCTAACAAAGATTAAGCATCTTTGTCTGTTTCATCTTTTTCTTGTTTCAATTCATCTTGGACTTCTTTTGTTTCTTCGTCTGGATGAAGTTTGGCTTCATTAGCCTCAGCATCAAAATAATCTTTGGCTTCTTTGAAATCTTGTTTTTCTTCTGCTTGCTTTTGTGCATCTTTTTCTTCTAACGCACGTTTTGCTTCTTCAAAGGTTTGTGCTTTTTCTGAAGGATATTCTTCTGTTTCCGTTCCTTCTGGCATTTTACCTTCTTCAAATAAGGATTTGATTGCTTTTGCATCTAATGTTTCATGTTGCAATAGTTTTTCAGCAATCAATTTATGTTGCGCCCGATGTGCTTCAATAATTTCATGGGCTTTTTGATGTGCTTCGTTTAAAATTCGGCGGACTTCTTGGTCGATTTCATAAGCAACTTGTTCAGAGTAAGCTTTAGTTTGACCATAGTCACGACCAACAAAGACTTGATGATTTCCTTCATATTGAACAGGACCTAATTTATCACTCATACCATATTCTGTTACCATGCTACGAGCAAGTCCGGTCGCTTGTTCAAAGTCATTTGAAGCCCCAGTAGATTTCACGCCGAAGATAATTTCTTCTGCAGTTCGTCCCCCTAAAAGACCAACGATTTGTTCAAACATATCGTCTTTTGTCATTAACATTTGATCTTCTTTTGGTAAAGCAATCATATAACCGCCAGCGCGACCCCGCGGAATAATCGTTACTTTATGGACGATACGTGCCCGAGATAGAATCAATCCCACAATCGTATGTCCAGCTTCATGGTAAGCCACCATTTCTCTTTCACGTTTGCTGATGACTTTGTCTTTTTTAGCAGGACCGGCAATAACACGGTCTTCTGCTTCATCGACATCGGAAGCATCGATTTTTTTCTTGTTACGACGAGCTGCAACTAAAGCCGCTTCATTTAAAACATTTTCCAAGTCAGCACCGGCAAAACCTGGTGTTTGTTGGGCAACAACTTTTAAATCTACATCGTCAGCTAACGGTTTGTTCCGTGCGTGAACCCGTAAGATGGCTTCACGGCCTTTGACGTCTGGACGTCCAACTAAAATTTGACGGTCAAAACGACCTGGACGTAACAACGCTGGATCTAATACATCAGAACGGTTGGTTGCAGCAATGACGATGACGCCTTCATTACCATCAAAACCATCCATTTCAACTAACAATTGGTTTAAGGTTTGTTCACGTTCATCATGACCGCCCCCCATGCCTGCGCCACGTTGACGGCCGACAGCATCGATTTCATCAATAAAGATAATCGCAGGTGCATTTTTCTTGGCGGTTTCAAACAAGTCACGAACCCGTGAAGCCCCCACGCCGACGAACATTTCAACAAAGTCAGAACCAGAAATTGAATAAAACGGTACTCCTGCTTCACCAGCTACGGCTTTAGCAAGTAATGTTTTACCAGTTCCGGGAGGTCCTTCTAGTAACACACCAGCGGGAATTCTTGCGCCAAGTTCCACAAAACGCCGTGGATCTTTTAAGAATTCAACAACTTCTACTAATTCTTGTTTTTCTTCTTCGGCACCGGCTACGTCAGAAAAACGTACGCGGTTGGCTTTTTTGTCTGCTTCTTTGGCTTTTGATTTACCAAAGTTCATAACACGGCCGCCACCGCCACCGCCGCCACCTTGTTGCCCCATCATCATATAGAAGAAGAAAATGATGATCACAAGTGGTAAGAAAGTCATTAACAGTGAAATCCACAGACCACTATTGGACTCTTCTTTAATTACTGTTTTCACGTCTTCTTGATCCGCTAGTGCAGTAACTTCTTTCAATGTATTATCGTTTGGTAGAATCGTTGTGGCAAAATGAGTTGATTCACTACTTGTTTCACCCCAAACAGTTAACCCACTGTTGTTTTCTACCTTTTGCTTGTCTTTGTATTCCCCGGTAATTTTATAAACTCCGTTAACCGGCTGTACATTAAATGACTTCACTTTACCGTCAGCTAGTTGTTGGCGGAAAGTAGAGTACTCGATATCTGGCGACTGTTGGCTGTTATTCCCAAATAAGAAATAAACGACCGTTATCATGGCCAAAAGCACGAGTACATAGTATAAGGTATTTTTTAACATACCGTTATTACCTTTTTTGTTCATGCTTGCCCTCCTTAATTAATTGAAAGCTTTTCTCAGGATAAAACGTTATTTTCAAACATGACTTATCCCATAAAAAAAGGTCTTTCAAATACTTTTTGTGTGATTTTTATCAATCCTGACCATTTTATTGTATCACAAGTCATTTCAATTAGCGGATTAATTTGATTCGTAAACACTCGGTTTTAAAACGCCTACATATGGCAAGTTCCGATATTGCTCGATATAGTCTAAACCATACCCTACGACAAATTCATTAGGTACATCAAAGCCAACATAATCCGCTTCAATATCTACCACGCGTCCTTCGGGTTTATCTAACAATGTTACGATTTTAACCGAGTTGGCTTTACGATATTTAAACAAATCAACCAAGTATGCCAAAGTTCTTCCACTATCAATAATATCTTCCACAATTAAAAGGTCGCGGCCTTCAACGTTTGTGTCCAAGTCTTTTAAAATCTTGACTTCACCAGAAGATACTGTTGCATTACCATAACTTGAAACATCCATAAAATCTAATTCCAAATAGCAGTCCATTTCACGACAAATATCAGCCATAAAATTGATTGAACCTTTTAAAACGCCAATGACTAACGGATTTTTATCCTGATATTCTGCAGCGAGTTGTTCCCCCAACTCTTTGCAGCGGGCGTTAATTTCTTCTCGTGTTACAAGCACTTTTTCAATATCTTTTGCTAACATGTCTGTCTCCTTATTTTACTATCACCAATGGATAGATTATTGGTATTTATAAAGCAGTCTGTAGTGTATTTTATCAGTTTCTACTGCAATACTCAAATAAGAAAAGGCAATCGGCAGTACTGCTAAAACTTGATTGTCCACATCTGTCATAACCCAGGTTTTCTCCCGTGCAGCATTGGGAATTTTTTTATCAATTAAAATGCGGCTAACCTTTTTACGTAAACTTTCTTTTAGTTGAATCCGATCACCATCCGCTCGTTTTCTGATAATCACCTCATTGGGGAAGTTTAATGCCAAAGGTTGACTGATTTCTGACCAAAGTTTGACTTTTTCGGGAAGATTGACTTTTTCTGTCACCGGTATAATGGCTAACCACTCATTTTCAGATAAAAAACCACTGTCTCCTACTTTAAAATGAAAAGTTTTTGCCGCGTTGACTGGGGGCTTTTTACCAATCGTTAGTTCATCATACATTTTCACAACCTGCCATGAAGCCCCGATATCTAATTGCCATTGGGCTTTCTGTGCATCGAGCAGCTCCAAAACTTTTTGCAAATTATCCTGACTAGTAGTCACGTCATAAGTCTGTTTAATTTTTTGCGCCAAATATTGCAAAGTAAAGTACTGCTCTCTTTTGGGTAATGTTAAAAAATCTTTCACTTTAAAACTGACTGCAAACTCTTTTTCTAGTACATACTCGTTAAACCACATACTCGCTTTTTCCTCAATTATTTCTTCTGCCCAAATTAACTGTTGGGAAAGCTGTTGAAAATGGGCTAAAATTTGGGGGTTTTCTGCTTTTAATAAAGGAACCACTTGTTGCCGCAGTCGATTTCGTTGGACATCTAAATAGTAATTGCTTTCGTCTTCAAAATAGGACAAATTTTCTAAAGAGGCATATGCATAAATTTCTTCTTTACTAAAAGAGAGCAGCGGACGAATTAATTTCCCGCCGGCAAAAGCCTGCCGCGGTTTAATTCCCATTGCATTTTTTAACTGACCATCGCGAATCATCTTCATTAACATCGTTTCCAGTTGATCATCCGCATGATGGGCTGTCATTAGCGTATCAAAATAGTAATCATGCATGAGCTCTGCGAAAAAAGCATAGCGAAAAATCCGCGCCGCTTCTTCTACACCCGCATGGGGAACATCTTCCCATTTGCGTTCATAAAAAGAAATCTCATGTTCATCACAGTAACACTTTAAATCTGCCGCTTCTTGCGCTGAAGTGGGACGTAATTGATGATTGATATGCGCCACAGCGATAAAAAAATCGTATTTTCGCCGCATTTTTTCCATTAACCGCAAGAGTACAAAGGAGTCCGCACCGCCAGAAACCGCTAATAAAATTCGGCTACCCGCCTGCCAAAATTTTTTCTTGTTTCCTAATTGTTCAAATTCTTGTTCCATTTACGGCTCCTTTCCTTTTTCCAAAATTTTCATTTGTACCTTTAACTTAACGCTATTAGCACCCCCGTTAAATAAAAAAGCTTGGCTGAAGCGTTTAATTATTTTTTAGTACCTCCACAGTTTAAATAGTTTTTTATCAGAAATGAAGCTGCCCATTTACTTTTCAATATGTAAGGCGAGATACGCTTATTTCTTTGCTGTCGTTACAGCCCTATTCTATTAATGAGGGAAAATATCACAACATAATGGATAAAATAAGAAAAGCTGCACTGCCTAATGGCGGTACAGCTTTTAGCTTTCATTAATTACGCCGGCCACCACGGCCACCACGTTTGCCTTCGGTGTTGCGACGCAGTGAAGATAGGCGATCATCACTGTCTTTTAAAAATGAACTCATCAATGAATCGAAGTCTTCTTTTTTATTTACATTTGCACTTGGCCCTTTAGAAAATGGTTTCTTAGGAGCCGGACGACGATTTGGTTCTTTTCTAAATTCTTTTTTCTCTGCTTGTGGTTTATCTACAGCTTTACGAATGGATAAACCAATCTTGCCGTCATCCCCAACAGATGTTACCAAAACTGTTACTTCATCGCCGACTTTTAAGACATCATTGATGTCTTTCACAAAGCCATCTGATACTTCACTGATATGCACTAATCCGGTTTTACGGTTGCCCAAATCAACAAAAGCACCAAAATTGGTAATCCCCGACACTTTTCCTTGCAGCTTAGCTCCTACTTCGATTGACATAAAAGAATTGTTCCTCCTAGTTTAAACCTGAAATTTATATTTACTACTCTTCAGCAGTAGATGACCCATTTGTACGATCGATGGCTTTTTCCACTTTTGTATCTTCTTGATCTTTTGTGTTTTGATTTTGGCCGGCAATTGGATAGACCTGCTCACCATCTTTAGAGTAATAAAAACGGCTACGGGCAAGTTTTGCCACATAATCTTCATCTTTTAACAACGCCACTTCTTTTTTTAATTGGGTGACATTGTCTGAGACGACTTTATTATCTGCTACTGCCTCTTGCTTAATCGCTTCTAACTTCACTAATCGTTGATGATCAGAAAAAAGTTGAAAGCCTACAAACGCAAAAATCAAACAGGTAAGGGTCAAAAGTAACGTTAAACGACGACGTTTAAAAACGACTTGCCGATGTTGTTCTTGATACTTGGCGATTTGTTTTTTGACATATTCGTTATCAAGTTGTTCAACATTTTGATCACGGCCATTTATCACATCTGTCACGTCCCTTCTCTTACCTTAGCAAATTGGATAATCCAAAATTAATTATAGCAACTTAAACTAGGCTTGTCTAATGAATTTCTAGACATTTTCATTTCTTGTTTCGCTTACAATTTCATACATTTGTGCTGCATCTTCTTTTTTTGTTGACTCATGCAATTCCAAGACTTTAATTTCCATGGTTTTATTCCCAAAACCGATCTTGACAATGTCGCCGATTTTAACGGTACTAGAAGACTTTGCCAACTTACCATTTACTTGAATACGGCCTTTATCAGCAACTTCTTTTGCCACTGAACGCCGTTTGATAATTCGTGAAATTTTCAAAAATTTGTCTAAACGCATACTTTTCCCTCATTTTCTTTCAGTATAATTTTTCTATTATTTTTTTAATCGCAATAATTTTTTGCCAAATGGCAGTAACAACCATTCTCGTAAAGTCAAAAGATCAAATCTGATCGCAGCCTTTATAAAAGCAAAACCACCGACTGCCACTGCAAAAGTAGTGACAACCAGAGCGCCAAACCGCGTTTCAAAGCCACCCAGCACTGCTACTGCAAAATAAAAGACAATGACCGCACCACTCATGACGAGTAAACATTTGCAAATCTTTTTGGAAAATGCCCGTTCTCGCCAAAATCGATTGATATTTTGATTTTCCGCTTTGATTAAACGCCATAAAGTGGCTGCTAAGCCAAAGATGGTTCCCAAACTTGCACCAAGTGTTCCCATTGAAGCAGTTAAAATGATAGTGGTGCCAAATTTTACCCCTAAGCCTAAAACAGCAGCTTTTAAAGCCGGGCGAAAATGATTTTGGCTTTGTGCGATTGCTTGATAAGATTGAATCACTGCCATCAAAAAGACAGAAAAAACAAAAACTTGCAAAACATCATTTCCCGCTTCATCTTTAAATAATGCATAGTTTAAAGAAGGCATCACAAGTGCTAAGCCAAATGAAGCAGCGAGAGAAATGCTTGTAGTTAGGCGTAAATAAATTTTGGCAGAACTTTGAAAGAGACGATTATTACGTGCTACTAGGTATTTCGTTAAGGCTGGTAAAAAAGTAGAACTTAACGCAGCAGCTACGACTAAGCCTAATTGTACCATGGGTTGCCCTCTGTCATAAACACCTTTAGCAATTTGTGCCGTCTCTTGCTGAAGTCCAAAACTTTGCAATTCATTCGTAATCACAAAAGAGTCAATCAATTGAAACAAAATTAAAAAGCCCGTATAAATCGACAGCAAGCCGCCTTCAACTACAAAACGGCGCAGTAATTTTTTGTCCACTTTACCAAAGTGAAAATCTTGCAATAGGTTCAAACCGCCACCACTGATTTTCTTTTGGTAGTATACTAACAGCACCACAGCACCTAATCCACCTGCGACTGCGCCACTCATCGCTACCGTTCCCGTTTCATAAACATCAAAGAAGCCTGCTTGAAACATCAAAGCTGCTGCAATAATCACGCCAACGCGGACAAATTGCTCCACCACTTGTGAAACCGCACTGGGAACCATTTGTAGTTGTCCTTGAAAATTGCCGCGATAAAAAGCTAAAAAAGGCATTAATAAAAAAGTAAAGGAAACCACCCGAATTAAAGGTGCCAATAATTGATTTCCCATTAAAATCGCAATTATCTCAGCACCAAAAAAAGTCATTCCCCATAAAATCATACCGCAATAAAAAACAACAGGTATTAATTTTTGAATCGCAGTTTTTTGTTGTTTTACACTGCTGATTTCAGCAATATACTTGGAGATAAATTGTGGCAAGCCCGATAATGCTAACGTCATTGCCAAGCCATAAATTGGATAAACCTGCTGGTATACATAAAAGCCTTGATCCCCCACTAAGTTTTGTAGCGGCACCCGATAAATCGCACTTAAAACTTTGGCAATAAAAGAGGCGACAGTCAGTACAAAAGCCCCTTGCATCATTTTTTGCATTTGATTTTCTTTACCTTTGGTACTTTCTGCCTTCATCTTTTCACCTCTTAGCCTTATGTTCCTTTTATAGTGTGCCTTACTTTCCAATTTAAAAACACGCAAATCGCATTTCTTTAGCGAAAATAAAGCAATTTTAAACTTTGCTAATTTATTTTGTCGCAACCATCTTATATTTTTCTTCCCGTAGTGCTTTGATGAATTCTTGAATTTCATGGAGCCAAATTGCTTGTGTCATTTTGGGTCCAATAGTTAACGTAATCGTCATTTTTTCCTGATTAACAGCCATCGCCGCTTTCATTTTAGTGGCAGACAATGCTTCAAATAATTGTTCAACAGTATATGTTTTGGTGCCAACTTTACTTAAAGTAACTTTTATCTGTTGCCCAATTTTACGAATACTTTCTAACAAAGCACGATCGCCATCCATTTTGATTTGCCCAATTGTCAACAAATGGGCAACTTCATCGGGATATTCACCAAAACGATCCAATAAATCATCTTGTAATTCATCCAACTGCTCTTCATTTTCTAGTTCACGAATGCGTTTATACACTTCAATTTTTTGACGTTCGTCAGTAATATAAGTCCCTGGCAAGTAAGCATCAATACCCAAATCGATTTCCACAGATGTTTTTTCACTTTGAATGTTTTTGCCTTGTTTGCGCGCTACTGCTTCTTCTAACATTTGGGAATACATATCAAAACCAACCGCATCGATGAAGCCGTGTTGTTGCGCCCCTAATAAATTACCAGCACCGCGAATAGATAGATCCCGCATGGCAATCTTAAATCCTGAGCCAAGTTCTGTAAAATCTTTAATCGCTTGAAGTCGCTTTTCACTAACTTCATTTAAAATCTTTTGCGGTTCATACATAAAATAAGCATAGGCCACGCGATTACTCCGGCCCACACGTCCCCGCAATTGATACAAAGTGGAAAGTCCCATATAATCTGCGTTTTCTACAAATAAAGTATTCACATTGGGAATATCCACACCTGTTTCAATAATAGTAGTGGTCACTAAAATATCGTATTGTCCTTCGATAAAATCTAGCAAAGTATTTTCCAATTGAATTTCGGTCATTTGTCCATGAGCATAACCAATCCGTGCTTCTGGAACGAGGGCTTGTAATTCATCCACTTTTTTCTCAATCGTTTCCACGCGATTATACAAATAAAAGATTTGCCCATCTCGTGCTAATTCCCTATGAATTGCTTCTCGGATTGCTCCAGGATTTTTTTCCATTACATACGTTTGTATCGGGTAACGATTTTCCGGTGGTGTTTCGATTACAGATAAATCCCGTACACCCAGCATGGACATGTGTAACGTCCGCGGAATTGGTGTGGCAGTTAAAGTTAAAACATCCACCTGAGAACGCAATTGCTTTAAGCGCTCTTTATGTTTTACACCAAAGCGTTGTTCCTCATCAATGACCAATAAACCTAAATCAGAAAATTTCACGTCTTGCGATAATAACCGGTGAGTTCCCACCACAATATCTACTTGACCGGTGCGAATTTGTTCTAAGGTTTCTGCTTGTTGTTTTTTCGTCCGAAAGCGGCTTAACAACCCAACATTTACTGGAAATCCCTCAAAACGATCGAGCATCGTTTCATAGTGCTGTTGCGCTAGGATAGTCGTTGGTACTAAAAAGGCCACCTGTTTGCTTTCTTTAATCGATTTAAAGGCTGCCCGCAAGGCAACTTCAGTTTTCCCAAAACCCACGTCTCCTACCAACAGACGATCCATCGGTTTTGGTTTTTCCATATCATGTTTGATTTCAGCAGCACTTCTTAGCTGGTCGTCTGTTTCGGTATAAGGAAAAGCATCTTCAAATTGTTTTTGATATGCATCATCTGGCCCAAAAGCAAATCCTTTTTCGGCTTCACGTTTTGCATACAGCGCTATTAAATCGTCTGCAATATCTTCAATTTTCCCTGAAACTTTCCGCTTGGTTTTACTCCATTCACTGCCACCTAATTTGTTGATTTTAGGCGTTTTTGATTCCGAAGCCACATATTTTTGAATTAAATTCAATTGCGTAACCGGGATAAATAATTTGTCATCATTTTGGTACAAAATCGTGATGTAATCTTGGTGCACCCCGTCGACTTCTAAAGTTTCCATCCCGATGTATTTACCAATCCCGTGATTGGCATGAACGACATAGTCCCCGGGTTTTAACTCATTATAACTTTTCAAGCGTTCGGCATTAGTTATCGTTTGTCGGCGCGCGCGTTTGCGTTTTACTTTTTGGAAAATCTCTTTTTCCGTCACTACTACCAAATGGTCTTGCGGCATTTCAAATCCACTTTGTAAACTACCGACTACAATTTGGCTCCGACCGGTAATCAATTTTTCGGGTTTTGTGACCGGCGCATAAATCTCATGATCACGAAAATTACGATCTAATTTTTGAGCCCGTTCATCATCTGCAACCAAAAACAGCACGGTCTGCTGTTGTTTTTCCCAGCGCTCTAACTCGGCCTTTAATAAGCCCATTTGACTGAAAAATTGTTGCATCGGCCGATATTGAAAATTCCAAATCGCGCCAAAACGTAAATTGCCCATTCCCTTTTGAAACAGAGCAAAAAAACTGGTAGTAAACATTTCTTTTTGAAAGAATTGATGCACATCTATACCAAATTTCTGTTCACTAAAAACCCGTAATTCGCTGATTTTTTGAACTTGCCACTCGCCTTCTTCTCGCTCAATCTCGCGATTGGTTTCCATAATACGAGGATAATCATCTACCATTAACAAGGTGTCTTTGGCAAAATAATCAATAATTGTCGTGGGATCATCGTAAATAAAATCGAGATAAAAATTGACATTTTCTCCCGGTTCACCTTTTAACCATTCATTTTGGAGCTGACCAAAATATTCACTTAAAAATTCTCGATCTGTTTTTTCTTTGGTTACCGCTATCCGTTTTTCCAGCGCTGTATTTAGATTTTTAGCGCCAGTGACTAACTCATCGGTAGTAAAAACCAACTCACTAGTAGGACTGATCGCAACCTTTTTGACATTACCAAGGGAGCGTTGGGTTTCCACGTCAAAATAGCGCATGGAATCAATTTCAACATCAAATAGTTCCACCCGCACTGGATATTCTGCATTTAAAGGATAGATATCAACAATACTGCCGCGAATGCTAAACTCCCCAGGTTTTGCAATCATACTTTCTCTTTGATACCCCATTAAGACTAATTGCGCCGGCAGTTTGGCTAAATCAAGTTCGTCACCTATTTGCCACTGCAGTTGATAGTTGCGCCACGTCTCAGGTGTAGGTAAATATTTACGCAACGCTGCAACGGGCAGCACATAAATTCCCAATTCATTTTGTGAGATAGCATTTAGCGTTTGTACCCGTTCTGCTTTGGCTTCTGGCGAAGCAAACGCCATTTCTGCTGACAAAACTTCATCCACAGGGAAGGCAAAAACAGCATCGGTCAGATTACGTAAATCTTCGACCAGCTGATTGGTATAATATAAATTGGGGGTTACGACTAAAATGGACTTTTGCATTTTTTTAAAGGTACTCACAATTGCCAAAGTTTTAGCCGAACCCGAAAGGCCGGTTAACAACTGCCGTTTGCTATTTTGGGCTAATTGCTCTTGCCATTGATTAATTTGGGGCACTTTATCAAATAAACCAAGCAAATTCATTTTTTTACCTCCTAATATTAAGATGTTTTAATTGACTTGTCTTACTGTTAAGTTGATGCATCTATTAAAACTAATTTTCTTTTAAGCTCTTTAATTAATTAAATTTATTCATCGTATTAATAAAATCATCGGTTTTAAAATATTCTTCCAAAGCGGCCACTGCTTGATCCACACTTGTTTCAATTAATGCCAAATCAGCTTGTGAAAAAGGGCTTAGTACATGATTTACAACTGTCATATTTTGTTGTGGTCTGCCAATGCCAATTTTAATTCTGTCAAAAATTTGGCTCCCTTTTAAATGTGAAATAATACTCTTGATCCCATTATGACCGCCTGCGCCACCTTTTTGACGAAGCCGGATTTTCCCAACCGCTAAATCCAAATCATCATAAACAACCACTAATTCTTCTGGCAGTATACCTAAATAGGTCATTAATGGCCCTACTGCTCTACCAGAGTCATTCATGAATGTTTGGGGCTTTAACAAAATTATTTTTTCGCCCCCAACAAAAAATTCACCTTGTTCTGCTTCAAAATTATTGCGTTTAAAAGCAACACTATATTTTTCAGCTAAACGGTCGATTGTCATGAAGCCAACATTATGTTTTGTTTTTGCGTATTTTCCCCCGGGATTTCCCAGGCCAACAATCAATTTCATCTTTCTTCCTCACTTTATCTTTGCGACTAAAACACGCCAAAAGGCCAGGCGATGGATTATCCCCTAGTCTAGTTTATCAATTAATTCCTAGCATGCTCACTATTTCGTTAATTGCACATTAATTAAAAAGTTTTATTAACTGTACTGTTTTAGTATTATAACACAAACTAAAAGATTCGCTAAAAGATGCAAGCGCTCTTTAGCTTTTTTTAGAGATATTCCTTTTAAACTCTATTGCTCAAACTAAAACAAACTTTTGAGATAATGTAAGTGCTCACAAAAAGAAACAGCTGTAAAAACTGTATTATATCGAGGCATATCGCATGACAAATGATAAGTGAAATGATAGGATTGCTTGTGAAGGAAATAATCTGAGAAGGGATGAAACAAACATGACAGAAGTAGAAAAAAGTGCTTTATTAAAAGATCACCAAAAAGTTATCTTAGTAGGTGACGGTGCTGTTGGTTCTAGTTATGCTTTTGCACTTGTAACTCAAAATATTGCCCAAGAAGTTGGGATTGTCGATATTAACGTCAAAAAAACTGAAGGCGATGCATTGGATTTAACTGATGCCCTAGCTTGGACTTCTCCTAAGAAAATTTATTCAGCTACTTACGCAGACGCACACGATGCCGATTTAGTTGTTATTACTGCTGGTGCACCTCAAAAACCAGGTGAAACCCGCTTAGACTTAGTTCATAAAAACTTAAAAATCAATCGCGACGTTGTAACTCAAATCGTTGCATCTGGCTTTAACGGTATTTTCTTAGTGGCCGCTAATCCAGTTGATATTTTAACTTATTCAACATGGAAATTCTCAGGTTTTCCAAAAGAACGCGTTATCGGTTCTGGTACTTCACTAGACTCTGCTCGTTTCCGTCAAAAAATTGCAGAATTGGTTAAAGTAGATGCTCGTAACGTCCATGCTTATATTTTAGGTGAACACGGTGACTCTGAATTCCCAGTTTGGTCACACGCCAACGTTGCCGGCTTACAAATTTACGAATGGATTAAAAATAATCCTGACGTGGATGAAGAAGCAATGGTCAACTTGTTCTTTAGTGTCCGCGATGCGGCTTATACAATTATCGATAAAAAAGGTGCAACCTTCTATGGTATTGCAACTGCTTTAGCTCGTATTACCCGCGCTATCTTAAACGATGAAAATGCTGTCTTCCCATTATCTGTTTATTTAGAAGGTCAATATGGCTTAAACGATATTTATATCGGTGCACCAGCAGTCATCAATGCGCAAGGGATTCAACAAGTTATTGAAATTCCATTGACCGATTCTGAACAAGACCGGATGAACGCTTCTGCTTCCCAATTGAAAAATATTGTGGATGAAGCTTTCAAAAAATTAGAAGAAGAAGACGCAGCTAAATAATTTCTAATAAAAATAGATTTTTTATCTTGCCTGTCGACATTTTTGTCGTCAGGCTTTTTTAACAAAGTTTTATATTTGTCTTTTTTAATTAAGGTCCTTTATTCTTTTTATTAAAGGTAGACTTAATGAAAAAAATAATTTTAAATTTTTTATTGTCTTTTAAGCATAATCTTCGCTTTTTTCACAATCTATGCTATGATATTCTCGATATAAATTATACATTTATTATAAAATAAACGCTTTAAGGAGATATCTGATGACTAGAGCTTCTCGCCACAAAAAACATACTAAAGTGATTGTTGCTATTTTTTTAGCCTTATTCGTTATTGCCGGAGGCGCTTATGCCGTGCGAAGCTTTCATTATAGAGATCACTTCTTACCCAATACCAAAATTAACGAAACCAATATTGCCAATCTAACTGTCAAAGAAGCAAACGCAAAGCTTAAAGGCGCTGCGGATGAACAGACTTTTGACATTCAAGATAATGGCCAAAATTGGCAATCCATCAAAAAAGTCGATCTTGGTTTAAAAACAGACTACACCAAAGATTTAGAGAAAATCAAAGAGGCCCAAAATCGCTGGAAGTGGGGCGTTGCGTACGTTTTTGCCGATAGTGATGACAAATTAGATGGTATTGCAGTCGATGAAACACAACTGGACAGTGCTATTAAAAAAGTAGAAGCCCAATTGAATGACCTCAATAAAAATCGGACGAAAACCAAAGATGCTACTTTAACAAAAGGGCCTGCCGGTTTTACGGTTACCCCTGAAGTAGAAGGTAATTCTATAAATGTGGCTGCTGTTGTCTCTGACATCAAAAAATCGGTTAGCAGCAATAAAGATAGTTTAGAGCTAACCAATTATACCGAAAAGCCGAAAGTAACCGCCAATGATACCAAGCTTAAAGAAGAACTTGACGCTTTAAATAAAGTTGCCCAAGTTCAGGCCAACTATTCAATTAATGGTACCGACTTTCAAATCCCTACTACCACAATTATGGATTGGTTGGAATACAAAGATGGAAAAGTTACTTTAAATAAAGAAAAAGTAACCGACTACGTTACGGCCCTTGGTAATCAATACAATACAAGTAGTAACCCAACAACTTTCAAAAGCACGCGCCGTGGTGATGTTACCGTTCCTGATGGTACCTTAAGCTGGACTATCCAAACCGATCAAGAAGTCCCGGCTTTAATGGAACAAATTATGAAAGGAGAAGATTTTACCCGTTCTCCAATCGTTAAAGGAAGCGCAACTGCTGATAAACCATTAGTTGGCAACACCTATATTGAAGTTGATTTAGAAAATCAACATATGTGGTATTACAAAGATGGCGCTGTCGCCCTTGAAACAGACATCGTCTCTGGCAAACCAAAATCACCCACACCTGCAGGAGTTTTTTACGTCTGGGAAAAAGCCCGTAATGAAACACTTCGAGGAAAAAACGATGATGGTACCAAATACGCTAGTCCAGTTGACTACTGGATGCCAATTGATTGGACTGGGGTCGGCATTCACGATTCTGATTGGCAGCCTGCTTACGGCGGCGACCTTTGGAAAACGCGTGGCTCTCATGGTTGTATTAACACACCGCCTGATGTTATGGCCAAACTTTATAACATGGTGGAAACTGGCACACCAGTCCTTGTCTTTTAATTTATAACTACCAACCCCCGCTTCTACAATAGAAGCGGGGGTTTTAATAAAATAAGCCCAGCTTAGAATCAATTTCTAAGTTGGGCTTATTTCATTTTTGATGATAAATCGTAATACCAAGAACACCAAATAATAACAGCGACACTAACCAGATTGCTTTACCACCAAAGAAAGCAGCTGAGAGTGTACTTAAAATCGCCCCGAGACAAAATGCGAAAATAATAGTCGCCGTATATTTGATTTTGAAACTGGCAGTAGGATCTTTTTTGAAAAAATGCTGGTACGTATAATCCGCGATGGAGCGTAAATTTCCTGTCGTCATCGTCGTTGCATAAGGCAAACCTGCCAATCGGCGATAAGTGGCAAATTGGATAGCCGCAAAAAAAGAGAGTGCGGAATTAATCAATAAATTATGACCAAAATCCGAAAAAAGACCCACACAAAATATTCCGATGCCTTCAATAGCAACTGCGATATTTTGCCAGACCAAGCGCTTGTGTTCAAACCGAAATTTTAATACATCAGTAAAAAAAATCCCCAATAAAAACATGCCAATCGGAACTACATAGCGCACAATATAGCCAAAGTTTCCTTGTGCTAAATTTAAACCTAGTAAAATCACATTACCGGATTGCATACTGGCGAAAACTTCGCCGTGAAACAAATACGTATAGGCATCTAAAAAGCCTCCTGCCATCGCTAACATGACGCCCACCGGCAAACTTTCATGAATTGCAATTCGATCGTCAAGAAATTTAAATTTCGGTATTTGCATGCCTAGTTTTCCAAACTAGTAAAGACTTCGGCTACATCGTCATCGTCTTCTAATTTATCGACTAATTGCTCTAATTTGGCTTTTTGGTCCTCAGTTAAAACAATTGTCGTTTGCGGCAGCATCGTCAATTCCGCTTGTGCTAAAGTAAAGCCGTCTTTTTCTAACTGATCGCGGACAGTCGTAAAATCTTCTGGCGCTGTATAAATTTCAAATACTTCTGGTGAAGAAATCAAATCTTCTGCACCTGCTTCCAATACATCGTCAAACATGGTCTCTTCACTGACATTTAACCCTTCTCGTTCAATCGCAATATAGCCTTTACGCTCAAATAAATAATTAACTGAGCCCGTTTCACCCAAATTACCGCCATTGCGGGTAAAAGCAACACGCACATTTGTCGCTGTCCGATTTCTGTTATCCGTTAATGCATGAACCAAAATCGCTACGCCCCCAGGACCATAGCCTTCATACGTTACTTCATCATAATTAGCTTCATCAGCCGAACTAGTAGCTTTTTTTATCGCCCGATCGACATTGTCATTTGGCATATTGGCAGCTTTAGCCTTATCAACTGCTAAACGTAAAGCCGGATTCAGCGCTACATCGCCACCACCAGATTTTGCAGCCATATAAATTTCCCGAGATAATTTTTGGAAAATCTTACCTCGTTTTGCATCTTGGGCATTTTTTCTTCCTTGGATATTATTCCATTTACTATGTCCAGACATTCTTACTCCTCCTTATTCACTTTTAGCCTAATATTTTCGGCTTACTTCCCTATTGTAGCCCTTTCTCTTTATTTTTCAAATTCAAGCCTACCCATTAAAAGTAAAGAAGACAGCGATAAGTCTGCACTTATCACTGCCTTCATTTACACTAACCGTTTTTTAGTCAGCAGCAGGTAGCCTAAAATAATGACAACGGCTGTTAACGCTCCAGACATATCCAAGACAACATCTTGAAAAAGCGGTGTTCTATCTCCTGTTAACATCTGATGAAATTCATCTAAAGCAGCGTACCCCGTTGCACTTAAAATACCAAAGAAACTTCCCCACCAAAAATTTTTCTGCTTATAGTATAGCGCTAACGTAAAACTGCCACCTAAAATGAAATACGTCACAAAATGTGCCCCTTTACGAATAAAAAATTCTACAAAAGAAAAGTAGCCTTTAGCCGCAATACTTACCTCACTACCCGCATAATTAAAAGCAATATTGTGCAAACTTTTTTTCAACGGCTCATTTTTCAATATTTTTTCTAAAAGTCCAACTTGTGATTGTTGCTGATAGGTCTGAGAAGAGCTAATAAATAAAATGACCATTGTCACGAGTCCAATCACCAAATACAGATAAGGATTTTTAAAATTGCGTTTCATTTCACTACCTCCCGTTCAATTTTTTATTTTACCATAAATCTGATTCCGTTAGATAACGCTTCTTGAACCTATTTTTCAAATAGACTTTAGCGGCAAGATTCGCCTTAAAATTGTAAAATTCAAAGCTCTCAGAAGGTTCTGAATACTTTTGTTGTGCTATACTAAAAAAGATAAAATGAATAGAAAGAAGTGTTGTAAATGTACGCATTAACATGGGATTTAGACAGCATTTTCCCCGGTGGCAGCCAATCAAAAGAACTTACGGCTCGGATGGAACTTTTAGCAGAACAATTAAAAGAATACCAAACCAAAGTCAAAAATTTAGCTGTAAAAGATGACACAGCGGCAGAAAGCCTAACGAATCTCTTAAATTTACGAGAAAAAATCGCCAACGGTTTTTCACAATGTAGTTCTTTTTTAAACGCCTTGATGTCCGCAGATGTTACCGATGTGGATGCTAAAATTCGGTACAGCAAATTAACGACCTTATCCCCAATTTTTCAATTAAGCGAAACAATTTTAGCCAAAAAATTCACGGAAATTGACGATGAAAACTGGATGAAACTGTTAGAAAACGATGCTTTAAAAACGGTTGCTTTTCGTTTAAGCGAAATTCGTCGCGATGGTAATGAATTATTATCAGAAGAAGCAGAAAATATTATTAACACCTTATCTTTAGATGGTTTAAATGCATGGAGTCAACACTATGACACCTTAGTAGCCACCATTGAAATTCCATTTACTGACGAAAATGGTAACTTGCAACAATTATCTGCCGGACAAGCATTCAATAAAATGATGGGAGATCCTAATTCTGAGGTACGGGCGACATTATTTGCCGCTTGGGAAAAGGTATGGTCTGAAAAAGCTGAATTATTTGGCGATACTTTAAATCACTTGGATGGTTTCCGTTTATCCACTTATAAATTGCATGGCGTAACTGATTATTTAAAACAACCTTTGGAATACAACCGCATGTCAAAAGCGACTTTAGATGCAATGTGGTCTACGATTCAAAAAAATAAACAACCAATCGTCGACTTTTTAACTCGTAAAGCCCAATTATTCGGCAAAGAAAAAATGGAGTGGCAAGATCAAGATGCACCGATTATTTTAGATGGTATGAAGGAACGGACTTTCACCTATGACGAAGCTGCAGCTTTCATCTTGGAAAATTTCCGCAAATTTAGTCCTAAAATGGCAGATTTTGCCCAAATGGCATTTGAAAAAAGTTGGATTGAAGCAGAAAATCGCCGTGGTAAACGTCCAGGCGGCTATTGTACTGAATTACCTGAAACACAAGAATCCCGTATTTTCATGACATACAGTAACTCTATTAATGAAGTTGCTACTTTAGCTCACGAACTGGGTCATGCTTTTCATAGCAGTGTTTTATGGGACATCCCTCGTCTAAACCAAGATTATGCTATGAATGTTGCCGAAACTGCCAGCACTTTTGCGGAATTAATCGTAGCCGACGCTACGTTAAAAGGAGCCACATCAAAAGCGGAAAAAATTAATTTGTTAGATGCTAAAATGCAAAACGCGATTGCGATGTTTATGAACATTCACGCCCGTTTCATTTTTGAAAATGATTTTTACACTGCTCGTCAACAAGGCTTGGTGGCACCAGAAGAAATTACTGAAATGATGGTTGGGGCTCAAAAAGAAGCTTATGCCGACGGTCTAGCAACATATCACCCTCATTTTTGGGCAGCTAAATTGCACTTCTTTATTGATGATGTGCCATTTTATAATTTCCCTTATACTTTTGGCTATTTATTCAGTATGGGAATTTACGCTCAAGCAATGAAAAGCGATGGCAATTTTGAAGATCAATACATTGCATTATTGCGAGATACAGCAGCCATGACCACTGAAGAATTGGCGCAAAAACACTTAAATGTTGATTTAACAAAACCAGATTTTTGGCAAGCAGGCATTGATATGGTCTTACATGATATTGCTGACTTTATAGAGTTAACCAACGAATACGTAAAATAATTATACTTTCTTTTTACCTTTACACGCGCCGGAGTCGGCGCGTGTTTTTTTACATGAAAAAAGCAGACCTTCAATCGTGTCTGCTTACATAATATCTATTTAGTTAAATCGATTTTTTGTCCTACTTGATACAAGAAAATTCCGCCAATTGCCATTGACAAAAACTCACCCACCGCTATATAACCCCAGTTAAGCCAAAAGGGCATTTGATATAAAAACGTTAATTGTCCTGCAACAGTAAACATAGAAAAAGCAAATAATAGTGTTGTGATGGCTATTTTCACCTTCATATCGGTAAAAAAAGCAGACACTTTACGGCAAATTAACAACACAAAAAACGTGCAGACACTCCCGACAACGACATCGATGATCCCATTTGGGGAAGCAATATTGGCAATGGCACAACCAATAGTTACCGACCATACATAGCGTTTGTTGTATAAAGCCAAAAAGTTGAACATTTCGGCAACGCGTAATTGCACTTGTCCAAAACTAAAAGGGGCTAAAAACACTGTAACAACCACATATAATGCCGCTACCATCGCCATTTTAGCAATTTCATCTGTCGTCCAGTGAACTGAACGTATTTTTTTCATTTGATTATCCATTTTTTCTCTCCTTTACAAGGTATAAGACCTTGGTAATAAGCTGCACCCAAAGGATTGAAGTGGTGCAGTGGGAAATGTTCCCTGTCTTTAACTATAACAAAAGCTACGCGCATTGCAATACTATTTTGGTGAGTATAAAATCTCAACAAAAATAATTTTTATTTTAATAACCAGCCACCATCAATCGGCACGATATTTCCTTGTAAATAACGGGCTTTAGAACTGGCTAAAAATAAAGTCAAATCAGCAACTTCTTCTGGTTGGGCCCACCGCTTAACAGGTGTCTCACTTGCAACCCATGCTGCCATTTCCCCCTCCCCGGCAAAGTCCGCGGCATTCATTGGTGTCTGAATTGCGCCGGGAGCAATTCCTACTACATGTACATCTTCAGCATAATCTAAGGCGAGTTGCTTTGTAAAACCGGCAATCGCATGTTTACTACTGGTATAACTAATGCCGCCACCACCAGCAACTAGACTTGCAATGGAACACATATTAATAACCGTTCCTTTTGTCTTAAGTAAAATTGGCAAAACAGCTTTTGTAATATAGTAAATACTATTTAAATTGGTGGTTAAAATTTCTTGCCATAATGCGTCATCTGTTTCAAGTAAAGGTTTGTAAGCATCCAATTTGCCAGCGGTATTTAATAAAATATCAATTTTGCCAAAATTAGCTAAACAATTTTTTACCGCTGCAACACAATCTTCTTTTTTGGCTACATCTCCAACAAAGCCGCTAAAACGACCCTCAAATGTAGCAAATTGCGCTGAAAAATCGGACTGCCTATCCATGCCAAAAACTTGTGCACCTGCTTGTAAAAAAGCTTTCGCCTGCGCCCGACCAATCCCAGAAGCTGTTCCCGTGACAAAAACCACCTGATTTACAAATTCCCCTTGACTGCAGTCTGTCATTTTACAATTGTCCAATCGTTGGCTAAAATATCACAAACAGTGGGAGCAAAGCTAGAAAAACCTTCATCTGCAGTTTTAATCAGAAAATAAGGCGTAACAGGAGCCTCTTCATAACTTTCACCTTCTACTAAGGTGACATACAATTCAAAACCGCCCCACCCTTTGCGAATAATTTTTTCACCTTGTTTTAAATGAGGTAAAATTTCTTCAAATGTCATAATGCATCTCTCCTATTTACTTATTGATTGCTTTAAAATTTCGCGAAGATAAAAACACAATCTCTATCACAAACATCCAACTAAATAGACGCCACAAGTTTACCCTTTTAAAGTTTAACATTGCGTTTTACATGGATTTTTTAACTTTGAGATTGAAATTTATTTTACTTTATCATGCTTTTAATTGATTGACCATATAAAAAAAGCTGAACACGCACGATCAGCTCTCACAGCAACAGACTTGCTATATCGGTATCTCTTACAAACACCCTATTAATCCTTTTATCTATAAAAAAACACGACCTTCAAATGAAGATCGTGTTGGGAAGTTAAACTACATGCGTACTGCAAATTGTGGTGCATAGTAAGATACAGAACTAATTTTTACACTTTCACCTGGTTGTGGTGCATGGATATAGCTTCCGCCACCCATTGCAAGTGCTACGTGATAAGAACTGCCTGGAGAACCCCAGAAGTATAGATCGCCAGCTTGTGCTTGACTAACTGGAATGATTGTACCAGCAGATTCTTGCGCGACTGTGTAAGTACCAATGTTACGTCCTGCAGCATGTAAGTATACATAGCCAACAAAACCTGAACAGTCAAACCCTGAAGGATCTTTACCGCCCCATACATATGGAACACCAATAAATTGTTGTGCATAACCAACTACACCGCCACCTGAAGGAGCAGGAATATTTGGTTTAGGAATTTCTGGTGTAGGTGCTTCAGAAGAAGTACCGCCATTGCTATTAGATGAGCCAGTATTCCCACTGTTGCCAGTATTTGATGAACCTGTATTACCATTGTTTGAATTACTTGATGAACTAGAGTTTGATGAGCTTGAACCCGCATTCCCATTGTTGCTATTTGAAGAACCTGTTGAATTTGAAGCTGTGCCAGATTCATTCGCTGCTGGTGCTTGGCTAGTTGCGCTTGTTTCGGTTGCTGTACTTTCTGCAACTGCATCTTGTGCTGCTTGTTCTTGTGCTTGTTTACGTGCTGCTTCCGCTTGTTTTTCTTGTTCGCGAATACGCGCTTGTTCTGCTTCAGCTTCTTGTTTTTCTTTTTGTAAGCCAGCTTTTTGACCTTCAGCAGTATTTTGTTGCAAAGCAAGGTCAGCTTTCATTGCATTTAAATCCGCTTGTTTTCCTTGAACTTCTGCTTTTTGGTTTTCAAGTTCTGCTTGGTTGGCTTGAATTTGTGCCAATTTTTTGTCGTTTTCAGCTTTTTTGTCTTCAACGGCTTTTTTATCATCTTTTTGTTGTTTAACTAAGTCGTTATTGGCTTTGACGATTGTTGTCATCGCTTGAACACGACCAATTGCATCTGTTAAAGAATCAGATTCCACAACAGCATCGATGAAGTTGGTACTTTGACCATTTACTTGAACATCACGAGCTTGTTTTTTGATTGCTTCTTCTCTTTTTGCAATCCGTTCTTTTAAAGTTGAAATTTCTTTTTGTAATTTTTGAGTATCTTTATTTAATTTTACTTGATCGTTTACCAAGCTTTCAGCTTTGGCAGTAATTGCAGCCACTTCGCTTTCAAGCGCATCAATTTGGGCTTGTGCACTTGCTTGTTGACCTTTCAAGTCATTAATTACTTTATCTTGATTTTCAATTTTTTGATCGATAGTATCTGCCGCGGCTACACTGGGAGCTGCAACTGCTGTAAGTGTTAATGAGCAAACTAACAATGCTGATAACAAACTCTTCTTCACTCTTCATTCCTCCGACTGGCTAACTTTGAATTTTTTCTTAACTATTCGGGAATTTTTTTAGACCTTTCCCGACAACATCAAAATTGTAACACAGTGATATGACATTAAGATAAATGAAATGTTACAAAATTGTTTCAAATGCACTTTTTTATATGACAAAATTGTAAGCATAAAAAAAACTTCAAAAAATTATTTGATTACAAACAATTTTTTGAAGGGAAAGATAAAAATAATAAACAAAAGCATATTAATTAGTAAGGTTGGTCCCAAAAAGCGGCTGATAAAAAATGTATCACTCACATCGGCTAACTTGAACAGCATCTGTATACCCAAAGATACCAATTCAAAGAAGGTAACAAAGATAATCATGCCAAAAAACATCGTAAAAACATTGCGATATAATGTATCGGCCAGGGCATACATAAGCCACACACTTAGCGGTAAAGCTACCGTGTAAATTCCTAAAATTCCGACATAATACATATCAAATAACAGTCCTAAAACTACTGCGGTAATCATCATGTAACGTTTAGATAACACCATACAGCCACACATTAAACCTAATAAAAGCAAATGGGCGTTCGCAATATAATAATTCCGACTCCAGTTTTCTAATAAGCGGGTAAATTGCCCATCTAGCAACATCAAAATAAAAAAGGAAGGCGCGGCATAATATTTCACCGTATCTTTTGTTAGCATTACTCACTATCACCTGCCGCTCTTTTCACAACAGTGACAACAGACATGTCATACATATCCGCATAAGGTTTAACATAAACTTGCTTATCCAAGCCATAATCATCTGATTTAAAGTCGACAACTGTTCCGACAGGTAAATCTGCCGGTGAATTTCCACCTAAACCTGAAGTTTGCACCACATCGCCTGCTTTTAATTTCTTTTCTCCAGTCAATTGGTTCACAATTAAAGTTCCAGTTTTTTCATCATAATTGCGTAACAGCCCAAATGTTTCACCATCTTCACCCGAAATACGAACCGGAAAATGATCCGAATTTTGGTTAGCCGAGGTCAACAACTCTACTTTAGCAGAAGTGAGATTGACTTCTACAATTCGACCCACGAGTCCTTTTTGTGACATAACTGCCATATTTACTTTTAGACCATCTTTTGACCCTTTATCAATCACTAACATATCTTGCCAGGCATCCGGTGAACGGGTAATGACATTGGCAGAAACCTTTTCAAAGTCCGTCAATGTTTCATTTAACTTTAATTCCGACTGTAATTTCTTAATTTCCCGTTCTTGATTTTTGGTCTTTTGAGCTAGTTCATCATAAGAATCGATTTTGTTTTTCAAACGCTCATTTTCACTATAAGTCACAAATAAATTTTGCACATTGCTAAAAGCATTTTCGACAAATTTTACTGGTGCACTAATGACGCGATCCACAATTGAGACACTGTCATTGGCAACAGACTGAGCTAGATTTGTCTTTTCACTATTTGCTCGTCTGGCTGCTGTAATACTTATCACGGAGACCACTACAATGACTAAAATCAGAGTAATGATAATATTTTTATTTGGATTAAATTTCTTCACAAGTACACCCCTCAAGAAAAAAGCCGGCACGATTTTATCGTGCGACTGATAGTAATGATTTTACCACTAAAATCCTTTAAACAAAAGGCAGGGACTGACTCTTAAGATATTTTTTGTAAAATCATCACCTTCTTGCTGCAAACTTACCTATTTGGGGAAAAGCCAATATGAATTAAACCGCTTACTTCGATGTTGGAGGTTTAAATTTATAAAAAAAAGCCGGATAAAAATCCGACTTTTAATCCCGACTTTGAATGACGGCGATAATTCCACTGGTAAAGCAAATTTCTGCTGCTTCGGTCACAAATTCATTACTCGCATAAGAAGTTGGTTGTAAAACGTCTACTTCATCCAGGGTATATTTGCTTTTGGCTAGCGTTAATTTGGAAACCGGGGTTAAACAACAATAAGCTAAGTATTTCATCGTTGAAATTTTTTTTACCACATGTTTTCCAGCAGGTAGATAGCTTAAACTATTTTGTCTGTCACAAAGGGTGATCTGTTGCATAAAAGGAACAAAACGCGGTTCCACCCCCAGCCAAATATTAGCTAATAAGTGATCCAGACGTCCTCCTGAAGCACCAATCAACGTGACTTTCGCTTTAGGATATTTGGAAAAAACGGAAACCAAAGCCAATTGCGTATCTGTATCATCTTTTTCTGCAGCAGCAGTGAGAACTTCATCTGCTTTTTGAATGACTAATTCCTTTTCTGCTAGTGTTAAAGAATCAAAATCTCCGACAGCAAAATTTAGCTCTTTTTTTTGTTGCACTAAAAAGAGTGCACCGCGATCAATCCCTACAAAAAAATCAAAGGGTTGTGACATAATATCTACTGGCCATAATTGAGGATCACCGCCAGCTACTAACAGAATGTTCATTTTGCCAATACTTCTTTCAGCGCGGCGATGCGTTCGTCAGGATCTGGAGCATTGTAGATATAAGAACCAGCCACAAAAACATCTGCCCCTGCAGCTTGACAGATTTCAGCAGTTTCCGGCACAATTCCGCCATCTACTTCAATTTCATAATGGTAATCAAATTCTTCTTTTAAAGCTTTCAACTCTTTTACTTTTTCCACTGCTTCAGGAATAAAGGCTTGGCCGCCAAAACCAGGATTAACCGTCATCACCAACACTAAATCCGCCATTTTCAAAACATGTTTGATAGCATCCACTGGAGTTCCCGGGTTAATCGTCACGCCTGCTTTGACATCGGCACCTTTAATCATTTGGAGCGCGCGATGAATATGGGGGGTAGCTTCTACATGAACGTTAATAATATCTGCCCCTGCTTTTGCAAAATCTAAAATATAATTTTCGGGTTTTTCAATCATCAAATGACAATCCAAAGGTAATTTTGTCACTGGGCGGATGGCTGCAACCACAGCTGGCCCAATCGTAATATTTGGGACAAAATGACCATCCATGACATCCACATGAATATAGTCGGCGCCTGCTTTTTCGACTAACTTTATGTCCCGTGCCAAATTGGCAAAGTCTGCGCTTAAAATTGATGGTGCAATTTTCATAAAAAAATCCTCCTTACAATACTATTCATTATTTATTTTTCTTATAAATCGGGCGACGTTTTTCAATTTCTTCTAAAAACTGCAAATAATTAGCGTAACGGGTTGGCGCAATTTCACCACTTTCAACACGGTGCTTGACCTCACACCCAGGTTCATTAACATGCTGACATTCACGAAATTTACAAAAAGGAGCCGCTTTTACAAATTCAGGAAACATACGGGGAAGCTCTTGTGAAGTAATGTCTTGAAACTCCAACGAGCTAAATCCTGGCGTATCTGCCACCAAGCCGCCCCCAATTTCTAACAATTCAACATGACGCGTGGTATGTTTGCCGCGTCCCAAATAATTAGAAATAGCAGCTGTTGCCAAATCCAAGTCGGGACGGATTTTATTTAATAGCGTAGATTTACCCGCACCAGACTGCCCCATAAAAACACTTAGCTTATCGTGGAATAATTTTTCCAATGCGTCTTTATTGGCTTTATCACTTTCAAAAGCAATTACTTCATAACCAATTGCGTTATAAACCGCTTTAACATTTTCAAGCTGTTGCTTATCCGTTAACAAGTCCAACTTACTTAAATAAATGACAGGTTCAATATCTTTATACTCTAAGTTAACTAAAAATCGATCCAACAAGTTATAAGAAAAAGCTGGTTCTACCATACTAATAACTACGATTCCCAAATCAATATTGGCGACAGGGGGGCGCACCAATTCATTTTTCCGCGGCAATAAATCCAAAATATACCCGTCGGTTAAATTGCTACTTTCAAATTCTACCCAATCTCCCACCAAAGGCGTCAATTTACGTTTGCGAAAATTTCCCCGCCCCCGGGTTTGATAAATCGTGTTATCCGCTGTAACTACATAATAAAAGCCGCTTAACGCTTTTCTGATTTGACCTTTCACCCATTGTCCTCCTATAAAAATCTAAGACTCTACTTTCACATTTTACCATAAGTTTTCTCTTTTCCATTAACGAGAAAATTCTTTTTTGACTTCCTTTATTTTGCCAACCAATAGTCTTTAAAAAGGCCCACCAGACTGGATATTATGACTTTTTATCCAATCTAGCAGGCCTTAATTCAGCTAGCTTTATTTTTTATTTTCGAATAATTGGCTGGGTACCAGAAATCACCCAATTTTTTTGTGCTTTTTTGGGGTAAAACCGCATTGTCTTTTGCCGCCAGCCTTTTACGCCAACAGGAAGGATTACTTGTGATTGCGGCGCAATTTCTTTTAATGTATACATAGCTCCCGGCAAGTCTTTAAAAACCACGAGGCCCGTATCATTAGATTGCACTTTCAACGTATCACCTTGACGAATAACAGGAACCTTACCTTTTTTATCAAATAAAATGTATTCTACTCCCTGCATAACTTCACCCTCTTGATTTTGTCTCACAAAAGTTAAATCAAAACGACGGCGTTTCAAAAGAAACGCTTTAATCGCCCGATACAATAAATAAAGGAGTAACAAAATTAGAGCAAAGGTCCCCGCGATAATGAAAATATTTTTTTGTTCCCGCGCTTTATTTCCACTTGCCACCTCTTTTGCCAATTTTTCCGTATAAGGTACGCGATGGCCCGTTACCAATAGGCGATGGGAATTAATCATATACGGGGTACAGGTGATTAATGTCGCCAAATCTTTTCCTACTTCAATTTTTAAAGTGCTTGTTTCAGAAGGAAGCACAACTTCAATTTTATTGACTTCATAAGCTAACTTTTTGCCATAAACGGTTAGAACAAATTGATCGCCTTTTTTTACCTTTTCTAAATCGGTAAATAAAATTCGATCCGGCAGACCACTATGCGCCGAAATCACCGTATGGGTATTTTGACCGCCGGTGGGAAAAGACGTTCCTTGTAAAACTGTCGCACCACGATTTAATAAAAAGTGATTGGTGGTATCAAACAAGGGAATGTCTACTTCGATTTTTGGAATCGCAATCCTTCCAATTAAGTGTTTTTGATAATAAGCTTCATCTTGTTTATCACTTATTTCTTCAGCAAAAGGATCATTTCCAGGAGCAAAACCACCTTGACTTAGTTTTTCATTTTCTTTGCGCTGTTTCTTTAGCTCATCTTGTTTTTGTACCAAATCTTTTTGAACTTGTTCCAGTCTTTTTTCATCCAAAAAATCATTGAGAGCATTAATATAAAAGGGATAAAGTGCAATCAACGAGCCCACGGCAAACATCAAAATGATCATGACACTCCCAACGAGACGTTTGATACTCCCTTTAGGTGCTTTTTTCTTCATAACGCCCTCCTTGCCAATCCATTTGATAGTTACGCTCTTTGTTTTGCCCAACCTTTTTCAATAGACCTTTTTTTGTTTTTAGTTTTAAACGCTTATCGTTTAACCGTGCAACTTTTGCTTTTAGATAAGGTTTAGGTGTTTCATGCCAAGCGACGTGATAGATATTGCCGGGAATTTGTTCAAAAATTACCCAGCCATTTTCAGCGCTGCTTGCTTCTTTTGTAAAGGTAGCGGATCCTTCTAAGCTACGCCCGCGGTGATCCAAAAGACGAAATTTTTGACCGCTAATCGGCTCTTTAGTATTTGCATCTACGACACGAAACGTTAAATCATAAGTCCGTTTGCGGCTGCGAATTAAGACTACTTTACGCCACACCCAATAGAAGAAAAGTGCCAAAAGTAAGACAATAATCGCGATGTACTCGATTAAGCGTCGTTTATGATATTCTTTTGTTTTTTGAATTTGTTTAGTCATGGCTTCTTCATAAGGGATGCGTGAGCCAGTAACTAAAAGACGATGAGAGTTGACCATATATGGCGTACATGTTACTAACGTTACGAGGTCTTCATTGGGTACAACCCGTAATTTATCCAGTTCATTGGGTAGTACGGTTTGGATACTGGTAACCATATAGGCCAATTTTTCATCTAAAATTTCTAAATAGAACTTATCGTCTTTTTTCAATTTGTCCACATCTGTAAACAACATCTTATCAGGCAAGCCAGTGTGGCCTGTAATAACAGAATGTGTACTTTTCCCGCCAATCGGAAAGGAACTTCCTTGTAAAATTGTCGCGCCCTTATCTAATAACACATCGTTGGTGGTATCAAAAACTGGCAGACTAACATTAATTTTAGGAATATAAATGGCTCCAACAGTATGCTTTGCAAAATATTCTCGTCCAGGAGAAGTATTCTGTCCCACGTTTTCTTCAAAAGGATCGGCTACAATACCCATCCCCGGAATATTAGTCCCTTGTGCTGCCATCTTTGCATTCTCTGCCGCTTTCTTCTTTTTGAGTGCGTCAGCTTCTTTTTTATTTTTTTGTTGGAGTTCTTTTTGATAGGATTCAATTCGTTGTTGATCGATATAGTTATTTAATGAGTCCACCACAAAAGGATAAGAAAAAATTGCTGCGCCGACTAAAAATAAAATCACCATCGCAAACTTCAAACCCATATTAATCTTTTCATCTTTAGTCATTTTACCTTTAGTGGTTTTGGGCTTGGTCATATTTTTCTCCCCTTTATTTTTGTAGTTCTGTTATTCTGACTCTCATAACTATTTTTTCTTATCTACAATGCGAATAGGCGTTGTTCCACAAACATAATAAACACTGGTGATATTTCGCAGTGCAAAAATTGATGCAATGCCTGCCGAGAAAAATTCGCGATTTCGCCGGTTTTCTGCTTTAGTCACAGCGATGGGATGATTCAAAATTTCAATCATAATCTGATTATTTTGACTACCACCTTTTAATTTCACAAAAGAACGTTCTTTTCCATTTACAAATCCACCTAAATAATCAAGATTCGTATTATCCCCATTGATAATCACATCGCCAGTATTGACAATGGACAACGCGATTTCACTGCCCATTTCCTGATAGCCAATTGGTGCACGCAATTCCTTTAGATTATAGATTCCGGCGGGTAAATTTTTGACCACAAACTGTGCAGTTTCTGATGCCGCTAAATCTGGTAAATTATGACTAATCGTCCTATTTTGATTAGATAAATGCATTCGTCCCCCACTCAATGCCCGGCCTTCATGATCTTTATAGATAACCGTCACATCAAAAGGTTTCAATTCATTGTAAATGGTGACATCTACTACTTCATCGTGACCAGTCAATAAAAATTTATCAGCATTGACAGTAGTAAGTGACGCTTGATTAAAGGGTATCGTAAAATAATAAGGTGTTTCATTTAATAAGAAACCGGCAACCTTAATTTCATTAATCCGGTATTGCCCAGCAGATAAATCATTTACCACTGCAAGTCCGTGTTCGTTAGTTTTTAGCGCAGTGGTAATTGTTTGCCAACCCGAAGTCGTTTTCTTTTCTAAACGAAATTGTGAATTTTTAATTGGTGTTGAAGGTCCTTTGACCAAATTAGCCACATTTAACGTATAAGTTTTTTGCTGCGTGGCTGGATGGGAATTTAATAAATTTAAATTACGAGTAACTTCTAACGTTTTTTGTTCATTAGCGCTTACCCGAGTTTTACTTACCACTTCTTTGCTATCGCCATTTACTTTTGCTTTATAGCGAATGTAAAGTGGATAATCAATTTTCCGATTGACATCAATCCGAAACCCTTTTTGATAGTCCGTATCTGCATTTAAACGTACATCAAACATGCGATTTTCATTGTTCACTTTTTCCCCTGGAAAATATTTGCCTTCAATAATTGTAGGATGAAATACTTCAATACTGGTTAAATCAATCACTTGATTTTTATCAGGAGCGCCTTCAATTACCAGTTGTTCTAAGTTGCGACCTTGTGCATTTACCAATATATCCCATGAAATCGTATTGTCTTTTGCATCATAAAAACCTTCATTACAAAAAAGTTGACTCCGTCTTAATAAATATTCTGATTCGCTTTTTTGAAAATTTTGTCCCCCGTATTCAAAGGCAAAATCCCCATTAAAGCTGTAGGTGCCGCTGGCTGTTTCTTGACTTAAATCAACACTATAATCAAATGTTGAAGATACTTCTATTCCTAAGCCACAACATCCCAATGACTCATCTAAAACGACTTCTACTTCTTTATAAAGCGGTTCTTTGCCTTGGGTTAGTGGTTCTTTTTTCACAATATGATACTTCGATTTATCTAACAATATCTTATTTGCCTGAACATAAATCCCAGTTGCTTGACTATCTTCATCAGGAATCAATTGAAAAACTCTCAGCTGAACCAAATCTTTTTCAGTAAAATAGTGATATTCACTTCGGTCTGATTTTAACACCCGCTCTTTATCCAATCGAATGGTAAAAGATTGATTTTTTTTCAAGTCATAACGACGAGTATTAGCAAAATAGGTCCAATCAATTTTATTACGACTTTCATTGTAAAATGCTTGACTATCCATATTTTGTAAAAAACGCTCATCATCAATTGTAGTCGTCCCAGTAGTTGTCACACTATGCTGATCTTGAGTAATGGCAGCATCTAAAACAATATTCTGTTTTTTTGCTGGCATTGCATCAATATCAGCAACACCACCAGTATTGGTTTGCAAATATACTGTAATTTTTTTGGCTGTCGTCTTCGCTTTTTGGGGTATTGTAATTTTTACACCCGCTCTTTTTCCTGGCCAAGCTCCAGTTTTAGATACTAAGTCTTTTTTATTATGGAATAACAGTTCATATTCATCGTCTTGCAAATAACGGGTTACACCGGCAGCATTCGTCGCTACCACTAAAATTCCTTTTTTATTTGCCAAATTCTCAATTTCAGCCGAATCATAATTTTTCGGTAGATCGCTCTTATTGAAATAAAAATTTTGGCCGCCTTCTGCTAGCGTCATGGCTAGTTCTATATTTCCTTGCGCGTTAATTGTTTGCGCATTTATTTGCCATAACAACTTATTTTGCCATCCACTAAATTCTAATGGTGTAACCGCTATGGCCATTTTTTTCTCACAAGTAGCCTTTGCTAATAAACCTTTATCACTTACTGCACTCGCTGTTACTTTTTGTTTGGACCGCTCAGTAGAGTCATAACAAATATAATAACGTCCATCTTGGAGCTTAGTTTGGGGATCGTTTTTAACAAAATCGAAAAAGGCAATTTCTACTGTTTTTGCATCAATTTTTGTTACCGAGTACAAACGCTCATCTACTTTTCTTCCCTTAATTCCTTCTTCATCAAACACTTTCACCGAAGAACTCTCCAAGTTGCCTGAATCCACAGTTAATGTAATGGTTTCTACTCCAGGTATACTCTTCATGCTTTGCCCATTACGATAGTAAGCCGCACGCCATTCAAATAAATCCTCATGTTGCCCATCATTGACTAAATAAAGGCGATGTTCTGGCACCACCAGTGTTTTATCACTCACCGCACTCCCTGCATTTTTTGAAGTTCCACTCACACGATTTACCACTTTTCTGGCCGCATGCATTTTTCTGGTTAATGTAGTGGTCTTAATCACCAGCTTTGATGCAACTTCTTCAACGAATTGAACTTGCGAAAGATTTTCTTTTTCTTTATCGTGAATTAGTTCATATCGTGGTGCAGACACTTCTTGGCCTGTTTCGTCGTAAGCTTTAATATCAAATAAAGGCAACTGTTTTACTTTCATGATTTTTTTTAACTTTTCATTTGTAAAGAAGAAGTCGAAACCATCGCCACTGCTTGTTTCATCATCACTATACGGTGGCGTTACATCTTCACTAGTCAAAGACATACTATTAATTTTTGCATATTTTTCAGCCACTTTTTTAGGTGTAATTGTGGTTTCCCAAATAATAGGGATACCTCCGAGCTCCTCATCATAAGTCAATTTTTGATTTGGCAGCGTAGTTTCTTCTATTTTAAAACTCAACTGTGTGGTTTTAATTTTTTGTTTTTGTGTATAGTCTGCTGTCTTAGCTAAAAGTAAAGTTTCACTGCCACTGTCATTTTCCAGGTCAATGCCGGTATCGATTACTAAAGGTAAAATTAAATCTTCTTTCAAAAAGGCATTTTGATTTAACGTCACTTCCCAAATATGTTCCTCACTGTCTGATTTGGCAGTATTAATTTTATAGTGTCCGTAATTAATATCATTATTTTCTAAGCGTATTGGTTGAGTCGTATTTGAATTTTCTGGCAATTTAAACCTTTTATCGATTCCAAATTGAAATGTATAACTAAGTTGAATCTGTTTGCCCTCTGCAGCTGTCTGATTTTCTGCTTTTCCGATAGCTTGTGCGATCGTTTTATCTGCTAAAAAATTCTTTATATCTAACGTTTGTTCCAAACGCAATTCTGTTCCTTCATCTATAATCCTCTTTTTTTGCAACGCTTTATAATCCTGCCAATTTCCATTTTCAAAAACTTTTAATTGACTCAAATGGATAGGCGTAGTGACCGCTTCATCTTTTGGTAAGAATGAATCCAAAGAAACAATCTTTATTTTTTCAACCGGGGCTGCCTCCATCTCCAATACTTTTCCGGCGCTATGAAAGTTGATTTCTTCTAATTGTCCATTATTTTCATTCACACGATAGCCTAATAGTCGAATTCCTAAACGATAGTTGGGCTTAGCTCTCCTAATTTGAGTACGGAAAACCATCTGGTAAGTTGTTTTTTCTTTACGTTTATTGGCACTCTTTTCTACTACTCCAATTTCATTTACATTATTAGAAGTTCGATTAAAACTTTCTTCAGGAAATTGGGTATTGGTCGCCGCCACTAAATCCTCATCAATATCTACTACTTGAATACCCAATTTTGTGGCCGATTGAATCGCATTTTTGGTAAATTCAATCTGCCAATAAATACTATTTTCTTTTTGATTAACTGTATATTGATAAGAAATATCAACTTCCTCTGTAGCGATAAAACGTTTGTCTTGATATTGATAAATGCCATCTGCTTTAGCATTCACACCAGCTAAAATAAAGATATAAGGCACGAGTAATAACGCGACCGTCAACAATGATAAAAGTCTGCCTTTTTTCATTAGCTTGTTCCTTTCTGCCCAAATAAAATCCCATTTTCCCTCTTTGAACGCATTAAATTTAAAGTTAGTTTTATAGTTTAATTTTATCAAAAACTTATCTTTTAATCAAAATATAATATTACAAATTTAAAATTGCCTTTATCGTCAATAAAAGTCCATAAAACGTTTAAATAACAACATTCTAATTTCCCCATGATTATTAGAATATTTTCTTCAATTTTATTTCCAACAAAAAATTTGTCATTTTTTATCACTAAAAACAAAAGAAAAGAACAGATTACGCTCAACCGCAATCCGTTCTTTTCTCATTTTAGTTCACTTTTTTATTGCGGTACCAATAATAACCGCCAATCCCTACGCCAATCAGAATAACTATCAGAGACAACTGTATAAATTTCACAATTCCACTGCCTCCAGTTGAAGGCAGGTCTCCCATATCTAAGTCATTTTGAACTAAGAAATACATGGTGGCATTATCTCCATATTCAACTGTGAAAGTATTCTCTTTGTTTGAACCACTTTCATCCAAGTAACTAACGTGATATTCTGTGGTGGTTTCAACAAGAGTATATTTTTCCCCGTCATTTAAGATTTTTGTCCAGTCTGTAATCGAATTTTCAGCCTTATCCGTAAAAACAATGTTAACCGGCTTATTTTTCACTAAAATGTTGGCACTACCTAAGGCAACCGCCTTTTCACTTTTGTCTTGAATTTCAAATTTAAACGTTTTTCCTTCCTTAGGCAACGGAACATTGCCAGTCACCTTTTTCTGAGCTTCAAATTTATAAGATTTGTCTTTTGTATTCACTGCTTCAAATTGAATCGTAATACTTTTTTCTAAGATTGCTGGAATTGTAAAAGAATTCTTCTCTGGTCCCGAATCCATACCACTAATTGTATATGTCACCGAATAACCATCACTATCTGTTTCCACAATGTAGTATTTGCCTGGTTTTAGTAAGTTCGTCCACTGCTCTGCAGTAGTAATTGCTGTACTATTTGTATCTGTGAAGATAATATCGGCTGAATCTCCATTAGACGTTACAGCTTCTCCATTTGCGACTAATTTATCCCCAGTTGCAGGTTTCTCCCCTGCTTGATGACGAAGTTCAAAGTGGAAGGTTTTGGTTTCTTTTTCTTGGAGTGTTTCATCAACTAATTTCTTGGTACCTTTTAAATCAATTTTAGGCTTTTCTTCTTTTTTACTGTTTTTGACATAAAGTGTAATATTGTTGACTGCTCCTGCTATAAAATGAATTTCATCAGTTGTAATACCATTCACTTTGTAGCTTGCCTGGTATTCCTGACTATCAGTTTCTGATATAACATAAGTCTTGTCAGGATCCACAATTCCAAACCAATCATTACCACTAATACTAATTGTGTATGCAGCATCTTTAAAAAATTCAATATCCGCTATCTTACTATCTTTTTTTACTTCAGCTTTTCCATAGGCTAAGATGTTAGGGGAGTTTTTTTCTTTAATTTCAAATTTAAAAGTTTTATTTTCCTTAACAATTTCAGAAACTTCTTTTTGCCCTTTTACAGTAAATTCATCCTCATAGTTTGTGACTAAGAAGTTAATATGGACTGCTTTTCCTTCAGTAAAATTGGCTGTAAACAAATTGTTTCCTTCACCGCCATAACCGGAATATTTCACATTGTACCCATTCGTCGTTGTCTCAATTAACTGATAATTTTCTCCGTCTTCAAGAACATTCATCCACTCATCGTTACCAATTCTATTGTTATCATTATCACGATCAGCTGTCGTTCGATAGAATTTTACAACCTTTTCTGTATTGACACTATCAGTTTTAGTATACGTCACTTTACCATAAGCTTTTGTATCCGTTACATTGCCCGCTACAATTTTTTGGATTTCAAACAAGAAACTTGTATCTTTATCTACTGTGTCTTTCAACAGTTTTTTAGCCCCAAACTCAAATTCCTCTTGGGCTTTGACATTGTATACCGGATGGTAAGTCGTAGTCGTAGTCGTTCCTGGAATGATTGTAAAGTAGATAGGATCAGTATAAGCTGGATACGGATTGTTATCCTTATCTAGAGGTGGTTTGGTTTCAATAAAGTAATACTGATATCCTTGAGAAAGACCTGAAACCGTGAGACGTCCTTTACTATCCGTTACATAAGGATTATTATCTGGATTAACCTTAACATGCGTTGGTACTAAATTATTACCTTCAGTTTTGTACTCGATTACATATAAATCAAACTCTGCTCCGCCAAGAAATTCTCCTTCGATGGGATCTTGTTTAATGATGGTAACGCTACCCTTAGGCTTATAATCCCATTTATGGGTCTCAGTACCACCCTTCCACTCTGCAAAAATTAAATTTCCCTCAACAGTTATACTTGCGCACCCCTTTGCTCCTGGAGCAAGAACTGCTCCTTGGATAATCTTGCTGATATTAACTTGCTCTTTATACAGTGAATCGCTAGCGGCAGAATAAAAATTATACAAGATCGGACTTTTTGTAAAAGTTGAATGTTCACCAATTTGAATATCATTTCCAGCTGAGTCCTTTAATTTGATTTCTAAATTATAGTTGAAATTAGACACTTTTGTTGGCACTTCAACGTTAAAATATATGTTACGCACTTTGCCAGAATGATCCGGTTCCAAACCAATAATAGTTAATTGACGTTCCACATCATGCGCGCTCGGATCGATTTTAATCACAACCGATTCCAAATCTTTGTAGGGTTCCTCACGTAAATCAATCGTTTTTGAATTAATTTGGTTCTGGCTATCTTTAAAAAAGTCACGATTGATTATAATATCCGGGCTCCAGGTCGCAATATCTTTATTTAGGTTTTCCAGATAATTAAATTCTTTTGTAAAATCGATATAAGGAGTTGTACTTTCATGCTCAAAGATTACGTTTCCTTGAAAATCAACTTTTCTATCATTTAGATAGATTTCATTTCCTTTTTTTTCATAGCGAATACCTGAACCTATGACAAATTTAGCTGGAGCATAATCCGGGGATTTATTGATCCCATTAAAACCATTTCCTAAGGTTCCTGCATAAAAAAGTTCATTTGCTGAACCAGCACCAGTGTTTGTACTTATATTGGCTATTGGAGAAGCGAAGTTGCCGTTCAAATGTTGGTTTAACTCAATTTTTTTCGCAAATATGTGAAATAGACCTGCTGCACGCAGTGTTGTTAAACGCGCGGATGGCTCATCATCATACACTGTCTGAGCATAAGGTAAGCCATCTGGGGAAGTCGTAGCTTGTGTGCTTACATTTTGGCCCAGTGTGCGAGCAATTGAATTTGCATTATCCGCTTTTTCTTCCTCTTTTTCTACAGCTGTTGAATCTACTGCGACTACATTATTATCGTTAAATAACGCAACGAAATTATCATCTTCATCTACTAAGCCAATGATTAGATTTATTGCTTTGCCATCGGTTGAAAAAGAAGTTGTAAACGAATTTTTTAGACTAGCAGTTTTCGTCTTATCATCCACATATCGTTCTTGTCGATACTTACGCTCGCGATTATTATTGTCTTTGATATTCATTTCCTGAAATTTTGGCTCTGCGCCGTTTTCATTGGCATTTTTGGGATTTTGATTATCATACACACTGTAACGAATACGATAATTCAGCCCTTCGACTAGATTTTTATCAAATTTCAATTGCCAGTCTGCTTTATTACCATTATCTTTCAAAGTTGAAGTATAACTCACCTTAAAACCTTTAATTTGTACTAAAGTTTCGGTATCATTAGGATTTTTTAAATTCGTGAGATCCAACTCTTGTTTAGCCGGAACAAAAATCAGTTCTTTGGCTTCTTGTTCCTTATCATTAAGGAGAGGGGTTTCTATCACTTCTCCTACATTTTTCTCTACATTTTCAGTTGTACCTTCTGGATTATCTTCGGACTCTTTTACTGGGATTTCCGAAACAAAGCGGGTATATAATTGGTATTTTGTCCCTGCGGTAACGGGAATTTTCAAGCTGCCAGTTTCACTGACTTGCTGCTCACTGTACCAACCGTCTTCTGTCTTAACAAAACCATCTGCAACATCAATTTCAATATTTTTCTTACTATCTTCTTTAACCAGAAAATGCAGACGTAAATTTTCATTTTCTTGCGCTTTGCGTTTTTGATAGTCTAATTGTATATAAGGCCCTTCTTGGCTTTCTTGTAATGTCTGCGTAAGTACTAAATTATCATTTTTGATAATTTCTTCGGTTTCATCATTGCTTGCAGATGTTTTCCAGATAGAAGATGCCGACAATAGACCTCCAAGAAACGGCGAGAGCATTAACACTATGACTAATAGTGCTATAATTTTCTTTTTCATCATTCACAACCCCTTACATCTAAGTTTGCGCCGACTATCATCTGATAGACGAAGTACACGGAAAAGTTTAAATAATATATTTAATTACTTATCCTCATCATCGTGTTTTTTTCGCCATAAGAAAACTGCAATTCCTGCAACAACTACACCCACAACTGAAAAGGCCGCTTTGCCTTCATTTGTTCGCGGTAACATCCGTCGTCCAGTCGTCGCGACTGTATCAATTAATTGTCCCAGTGTTTGCGGCAAACGCAAACGTGTAGAAGTTTCTTGTCCCGAACTGTCTTGTGGTGGTATCTCCGATTCACTTTGTGTATTGTAAATACGAGGCGTTTGGCTTTTTTGAGCTGATTCAGGTACAATACCGGTTACAAGCTCAGCCATTTCTTGACCATTAATTGTCACGGGATCATCCCAAGAAGTTGGGACAATCACTTCGACTTTTCTGGCTTCAGAGGTAATTTCATAGCCGTCTGCTGCTTTTACTTCTTCAAAATAAAATGTCCCTGAAGGTAAAAATCGTTCCCCTGTATTCACTAATCCTGTATTATCAGAGACAAATTTGTTTACCCGCGTGTCCTTTGCTGGATCGGCAGACTCAACCCATTTGTTTTTCAAATCCGTGGTCGGACTCATATCTAAATAGAGTTTTTTTCCATCTTCTTCCCGGTATAAAACAAATTCAGCACCCGCTAGTGCACCCAGATCTTCTCCTGATTGACTTTGACCAAATTTATAAAAGTACGGATCACGAACATAACCCACATTTTTAGGATAGAGGTGAATTTCTGTTAGTTCTTCATTATTCACCATTATGGGCAATGTGACCAAAATCGGACGCGAAAACTTTTCTAAATCAACGTTTAATTCTTTGGTATCACTTACTCCCGTCTCAACAATCAAGTAAGCTTTAAACTGTTCCCCATCTTTTCTTGCTAAATCATCAAACCGAGCTATTCCCGCCTGAGTAGAAGTGGGATTTTTTTTGGAAATTAAATCTTTTTTGGTTACAATAGTGGTGTTCCCTTCAATAGAAATTTGTGGTAAATCTGCTTTTTGTGCGAGTTCTATAGCACCACTTCGTTTCATTCGTGAAAAAACCTGAACAATATCTTTGGTTTCTTTAATGGAACTATCTTGATAATATTTTTTAAAAGTATCAACATTTGTTAATTTCGTAGCATCCCAAATCATGTATTGCGCACCATTTAAAGGAATTGAATTTTTTAAAAGTTCATTTTCCTGGCTATCATCTTCAATATTTTCTTTATCAATTGGCAAACCATCATTTCCATAAAAATACGCATCTAATTTATCGCTGTGGTGCCAATGAACATCACGAAAAATACGTTTATGTAACACAATGTCTACTGTATCCATCTCAGCTGCCTGAGCTTTTTTATCGAATGTACTTAGAAACAAGATTGGACAGACTAATAGTAGCGATAAAAATACCTTAACCATCTTTTTCATGAGGTCTTCCTCCTTTCGCATCATCAAATTTTAATAATTAAATTTAGAGATACCTATACACATTCTATTTTACATGCTAAACGCTTGTTCATCATCTTCTCAAAAAATTAACCTTCGCCAAATAAAAACAATATTTATTTTAATTACACGTTATATAAATCTGTTTTACGCCTTATACACCCTTTGGTTTAGAATTCAGCGACTTATTTAATCCCAAAAATCAATATATTTTTTTAAAATCATGATTTTTTTCTGTTAAAGTTGACTGATTTATGTAGGTAAAAAATCGATATAACTTGCTTACGTTAATCCGTTAATCTAGAAAAATGATTTGATAATCTTCATCGCTAATCTTTCGAGTATAATTTTATTTTCCTAGGAATATTTCTATTTTAGAACGCCTTTAAATAACAATCGTAATAAATTATGTTACAACATTAAATTATACTGTTTTATTTTTAATAATTTCATGATAAAATAAATAGAGAAAAACTTACAGAGGAGGTGACCCATGTTATTAAGTCCATTGATATTAGAAGACGCCGCCAGACAAAAAATCAGTGTCATGGAATTTTTTTCAGATAAAGAGGCAGGTACCTATTCGATTAATTATCTTTGTTCTGAATTGAAATTATCCTATACAACGTTAAGTACACTGACACAAGAAATCCACGATAATTTATTAGAGCTTACTGGAAAATCATTTTTAACCGCAAATGGTAAAATTTCATGGCAGCCAGGAGACTATCGTCACAATGAATATATCCAATATCTTGTCCGCACCTCTATTCCTTATAATTTTATTTTGTATTCCTTAATCAAACCCGAGGTGACGTTTGAAAATTTTTGTGAAGATTTCTATTTGAGCCAATCCACTATTTTACGTAAATTACGTCCTTTAAAAAAATATTTAAATTCTTTTAGAATACGTTTATTAGCTTCCAAAATGAAGATTGATGGTAACGAGGCCATGCTCAGAATGTTTTATACAACCTATCTTTGGGCGGGAAATTTAGGACAAGATATTCTTTTGAGTAAATTTGATTTTTGCGATGAACGAAATATTATGCGAATACTTCATTTTGATAAAGCTAATTTCATGCATCCTCGTGAAATTTTTTTACGTTTGGCAGTCAACCGGCTTCGAGCCGAGCAAGGTTATGAGTTAGAATTTCCCAAATTTCAAACGCTCCCTTTCAGTGAATTTTTACCTGCACTGACAACGTATTGTGAAAAATTTATTGCTGATTCACAACAAGCTTACTTGCAAGCACGATTCATTTCTTACATGTTGTATTTCACGCCTTTTTACATTAATATTGATGATTTTCGTATCCAGGAATTAAATGATTACTACGAAGAGTTAAAGGACAGCAACAACAGCCTCATTGATTTAATCGAAGAGTATGAGCAATTTTTCTTTACCGAATTAGTTCCGGAAACACAAGCGGATTATGAAGAATCTTTTCTATTACATATCAACCTATTTGTGACATTCATGAACTATATTATTCACCAAGGTGACTCGCCTTTAATTATGGATATTACTCGTCATGAACATGCCCAAGAACATGATACCTATCAAGAACTATTAAAACGTAATGGCGACTTCTTTCGTCGAATTTGTCGCAGAAAAAATTTTGCTTGGCTTGCAGCATGTTGTGAGGATTTAGTAGAAGATGTGACTTATAATATCTTGCCCACATTTAAAAATTGTTATAATCATCAAACCCTAAACGTAGGAATTTTAACAATTCCAGATTATTTCATTATGCAAACCATTAAAGAAGTGTTAAAACAATTTGGCTTTGTGCGCATCCATTTTACTAATTTTGATGATCCCAATATTGATTTTTTCATTAGTACCTTTGATACTCTTTTACCAGACAATTTAGAAAAGCCAATTTTTATTGTTGAATTAATTGAAAATAGCGGTTACGAAAAAGAGCTTTTCGCTGAACTGTGGCAAGCTTATCGTCAAAAAATTTTACGCACATCGCGCACACAAGAAAAAACTTACCAACAATTCCCCCCACTTTCCCAGAATAATAAAATGTCTTCTGAAGATTTTGATTCGACCAATTAAGAAAAGACGCAGCACACTAACCTTTCAGTGTGCTGCGTCTTTTTAACTGTATTCAAAAAATTGGAAGTCGTACTAAAGTTGAGTCATTCTTTTTTTGTAGGCCGCTTCGGTAATTTTTTCACCCCAAAGACAACAAGAGCTAGTAAAACAAGAGCAATTATACTAATTTCAAAGTTTAATTCTCCAGCTTTAATTTTTTGGGGTAATCGTTTGGTAGCTAATACCAAATTATTAAAACTAAAACCCTGAACCCGATTACGCGCCCGTTGGATATGAAAAATTTTAGGACTGGCCCGTTGTAAGACAATTTCTGGAACTTTTCCATCTCGCATCTCACATATACCTTCACCATTGACTGTTGCGGGGAAAAAATTTCCTTTTAAATCTGTCCAAGAAGTTGGAATAAAAACTTCTACATCACTAATATTTTCATTTTTTTCAAATCCTGGCACTACTTTTACTTCTTCAAAATAATAAGTACCTGGCGGTAAATCGCGTTTATTTGTTGTTACCAAGCCTTCTTCATTGGAAATAAAACGATCCAAACGCTCATCTGTTTGCGGATTACTTGAAAATGTCCAAGAGTACCACGTATCAGGCAGCTCGTTTTTTTCTAGATAAAGTCGCTCGGCTTCATCGTTTAACTTATACAAAACGTATTCCACTCCAGCAAGTGGCATTTCACCACTGCCACGCATTTTACCATAATTGAAAAAATAAGGATGGCGGGAGTAATTCAATGTTTCAAGATATATTTCCTCTTCTTCATTTTTATGCTTTTGCGGATCAAAAATCTTGGGAGCGGCACTTTGCTCGTGCACACCATTTATTTCTGAACCCGGCTCTGATTTTACTTCCAAAATCAGATATAACGGCTCTTTGACCCCATGACGCGGGAGTTTAACCGTAGCAACCCCATCTTGTTTTGTACTTCTATCATAAGCCGTTTGCGCTTTGGCAACGATTTTATATTTTTTAGCTGCTTCAAAAACGTCACGTCGTGTAGCATCTGTCCAATCGCCTAATTTGATTTCTTTGGGCTCCCCACCGTCTAAAGGCTGATGCAAGTCGTACACTATAAAATTAGCCCCATTTTGTGGTAACGTTTGGCTAAGAAACATTTTCTTTTCTTCCTCTATGTCTAAATCATAGCTCATTTTAATTTCAATATCTGGGAAAATGCGTTTGTGGAGATGCAGTGTAATTTCTTCTGCTGCAAAGGTCGTCTTTACGGAAAAAAAGCAACCAAAAAATAATGCCATTCCATAAAAGAGTAGGGCTCTTTGACGTTTCATTTTTTCACCACCTAAAAATTAAAATATCCTCATTTAAAGTATAGCATATTTCTAGAAAACGTCTAATTCCTTACAAATAATTTTACTTACTAGCGGTGAAAAAAAGGGGTGAAACAACCACATTTTAGTTGATTCACCCAAGTGATATTCTATTTCAAACTCATTCTCTTTTTTGTTTATTGATACTATTTAGGATATTTTTTTATTTCGATACCAATAAACACCTGCCAACATACTTGCTGCTAAAAGGAGCAACAAGGCACTGATGATAAATATTTGCGTACCAATACCGCCAGTGGTTGGTAACACACCTAGGATTTTTTTACTATTCAAAACGCTAAATTCAATCAAGTTATCTTCCTCACCGTTTGTTTTGGTAATTTTAATCGCTTCTACTCCTTCCTTAGTATCAGCTGCTATTTTCACATTTCCTTGTTCATCAATCAGGATTTTCACATGATTAAATAATCGCTCAAAAAATTGAGGTACTTGTGTTTCTGTCAGCGTGTAGCTTCCTGCTGTTAGATTTTCGGCAGTAAATGTTGCATCTTTTTTAACAAGATTTAGCTTCTTACCTTGACTATCTTCCAAGCTAAATTCTGCCCCCGTCAACGGTGTCTGTTCATCTTTATCTTTTTTAATAAAAGATAATTTGAAAGGTTTATAGCGATTATCAATCGTAAAGTTTACCGCTAGTCCAGAACTTTCATACATTATTCCTTTTGTTTCCTCACTTTTTTTTGTAAATGTTTTTTCATGTTCATCATAAAGCTGTGGTGTAACACTTCCATTACTTGATAGATGGAAGATAAAAGGTTCCATTAACTTAAGACCAGGTACTTCATCACTACTTTTTTCAATTAACCGATAGTAGCCACTGTTAAGCTTATTAAAGTAAATGTAACCAGCGCTAACTTGTTTACCCGTGATGGACTCCGCTACTTTTTCAAACGTATTTTGGGCAGAACTATACTTTTCTAACCGAAACTCAATATCATTTAAATCAGTATATTTGTTATTTTCGCCCAAACGTTTGTGTAAATTAATATTGTAGTAATTACCAGAACCATTTCCTCCAGTTACGGATTCCCGTACATAAACAGTATTCGAATAAGGAACATACTCATGCTTTTCCCATTTAATTTTGGCATCATTTGTAGCGTTTAGCAATTTTTCATCGACAATTGTTTTGTATTTCACGATAATGGGACTATTAATCTCTTGTAAAGTTAGTTTAAATCCCGATGATGCTGGAACTAACGTTTCAAAAGGTAACGGCTCTCCGATTGCTTTAAAAGTAATATTATTTTCTTTATCTTGGACAGCTTCAGCAGCGTAGAGTACAACCGAATTTAAATCTACCGATTGTGCTCCTTTTGGTGTATCCATAATTTCCACATTGTGTAAATGGGCTGCACCCCCATTGGCTACCAGTTCCCACCAGATTTCTATTGGATCTGTTTCATCTGCTTTTTTGCCAAGTTTGAAAAGTTCACCACTTTTCATCGTTAAGGAAACACTCCCAGAGTTTTGATATTCATTTCCTTGTAAGATAAGTTGGATAGCATTATTAAAAGTATATTTTTGATTGTCCGAACCAGAAATAGATTCTCCTTGGCCATTTAATGCATACTCGGAAGTAAACGCAGCACGAATTGCATAGTTTCCCACATCTTTTATAAAGCGTATTTTAAAACCTTTTGCTTCTGTTTTTAGCCACTCTTCTCCCTTAATAACTCGATTTTCATCTGACAAAAATTCATAATCTGTCCCCTCTTTTAATATCGTCAAAATTTCTTTTACATCTGGGTTCCAGTTTGTATTGTCAAGATCGTAAATCATTTTATAAAACACAGGCAGTTTCTTAACTCGTTGATAATCTTTTGTTGTATCTGTTAGGGCCGCACCATTTTCTGCTTTATAATCCAATAAATCTTCCAATATATCCCCAGCCTGAATGGGATAAAAACGATCATTAGCGCGGATTTCCCATGTAATTTCATTATCTTTAGCGTTTAGTTTTCCAGATTTAGAAGTGTTATGAGCCACATGACGATGACTTGAAAGCCAGATAGTACCATCTGTTGCTTCAGTCAATTCCCCTTGTCTAATCCCCACAATATTTTTAACCGAATTTGATATTCCTGCCGTTGGTTTTGTCCCTTCACCACCATACTTCGTAGCTAAGTATAAGCGCACACGCTTTCCATTGTATAAAGAAGTATTAAAAGAAACTCTTAATCCCCGTTTTTCAGCACCCCACTCTTTAGCGTATCTTTCGGTATCATTACTAAATTGGTTTAATCCAACTTTGTAGTCACTTTGTGGTACTACTTCCCATTTTTCTGGGGAAGTCTCTACCATCACAATCAAACCACGCTTTCTTACAGCATCGCGTTGGGCTCCTTCTGTTGTAGGCCATACATTTGGTTCAGCTTGATTGTAGTAATACCACATGTCATGATACGGAGAAATATCTGTAATAACAATTTTATCGCTACTGCTGTTGGTCTTTGCTGTAATCTGCCAATATAAGATTTGCTCTTCACGATAAATATCGCTTCCACTAAAGCCTCCTTTTTTTTCAATTGCCAAATTATTGGTATCAACCGTTGCTGAGCTTGAGTTTCCATCATCATTTTTAATGGTATTAATAGCTTCAGTACCCGGCTCATGTTCAGAAGTATAAACAAAAGTATAGCGTCCTTTAGGCGTTCCTTGTGGGTATTCAAACTTTATTTGAGCTTTATCTGTTAGTGATCCACCATTGTTTACTTTAATTTTTACAACAGGATTATCATCACTATGAACACTTATCCCATCAATCGTCAGCGTATAAGGTAGACTTTTTTTCAGCGCTTCATTATTTGAGCGATAACTTTCATCATAGACTTCTAGTTTTTTGTCTGTCATAAATTTTCCTGACAGAATTTCATCAGTCAAGATTTGCTCTTGGTTTGTATCACGATGATGTACGACTGTCCAACGTACTTTTGCATTGCCATTATCAAATAAACCTAAATTAGTTCCTGTTTTATATAGCTGATCTTTATAAATGGTAATGTCTGCATGAGCATCTAAATCACCATAGTTACTCGTGGTAGTACTCACCTTGTTTGTTAACTTGCTCCCATGTAAATCTGTTGTTTTAGTAGTAAAAGTAAAGACTATTTTTTTGTCGCAAGAAACTTTTTCATAATCAAAGTTTACCGTTATACTGCGTCCTCCACGGGTAAATCCAGTACTAAAAGCGCCCGTGATAACATTCGTATAATCCGCTTCATTATATTTTCCATAGTCTGTTTCATTATATTTTTGCGGCAGCCATAATTCTTTGCCTCCCTTTTCATCATAGGCTTCAATGGTAAAAAATTTTCCCGCATAATCCATTCCCGTAGCAGTTTCTAAACTTTTAGCGGTAGTATTTAAAAAAGCAAACGTAAAGCCATGATCACTGCCAAGATTACTAATTTCATCTGTGGTAATGTCTTCATCTTTTAGTGTAAAATCATTTAATGTATTATATACATCCCCTGTTTTACTAGGTTCAACTATAACTTGCCATGTAATATAAGAAGTGGTGATTTTTGTTCCATCTTTTTCAGTTGTTACTTGTTTGATAATTTCTTTATCATTCGCGTCTTTTGCCACCTCTTTATTTAAGGTATAACCTGAACCTTTTTGTGTAATGTCAATGGTGACATTATCCCTATCTTCCCCTTTAAAAATTTCCAACTTCTGGCCATTTTCTTCACTCATGGTAACTTTTGTTTCCAAATACATTTGGCCTTTAACATTTTCCGCCCGAATTGCTTCATCATTTAAAGTCACTGTCCATGTATGAGGAGCGCCATTTTGCCCCTTGGTAATATAGAAGTAGCCGTATTCATTATTTTCATCTTTAAGTGGTTCCTTTTTCCCGTCTATATCCTCTGCAACAGCAATTTTATTATCAAAATCAAAGCTGAATGTAAAGGATAGTTCTTTACCGTTATTATCTTGATTATTAATTGCTTGTTCGAATAAACTTCTAAATGTGGTGTTATTGTTCGGATCGATAACTTTGTTCATATCCCAATCATAATCTAATCGCACCGAGGTATTCTCATCTAGAATATGCTTTTGACTATCGTAGAGTACCCAGTCACCTTCTTGATCTTTGGCATCTTTATCCCAAACTTTCATCTGCGCATTTACAACGGGGGTTTCTTGAGTTAAAGAAGAAAGGTCCAATGCTGATAAAGACAGACTTAGGTTCTTAGTGGCTGCTGTATAAAATGTATTTTCTTCTCCTTCACGAAAATATCCTAATTGAAATTCCAACTGCTGATTTTCGACACCCTCTTCATAACTGGTAACTATTTTAAATTCTTTCGTAATTTCACTATTTTGCTTTTTTTCAAAATGAGTTGCTACATATTCAACTTTTTGATTCGACTCAACTTTGTCAAATCCCGTAACATCCTTTCCTGTGATATTCACAATACCGCTCGCAGCCGTCAATCTAAGTTGCGCTTTAATTGCTTCCTCAGTACTTTTGTTACTAAGTTGAATTGTCCATTCAATTTCCTTTTTATCTTTATTCACCTCAGTATGATACTTCGCATTAAATAGCTCATCATTAACAATTTCTATTTGTGAATAACTAGCTCCAATACGATTAAAAGTTGTAAAGAAGTCAAAGAAAAAAGGGATAATCAATACTATAATAATGGAGATAATAAAAAATTTATGTCTGACATTGCTTTTCAACTCTTCTTTTTGTTTCACTTCTATCCCCTCCTTTACTTATATCATTAGCATCTGATTTCCTATGCTGACGATGTTCTTTGCAATTGACTTAGAAACTTCCTCTTTTTGCCATTTCTTTTCTAATTCACCTTTAATTATAGCAACAATAATAATTTTCACCAAAACCAAGAAAGGGTTTTTAAAAACCAAGTTTAAACAAGTAACTTGGTTATTTAATATTCAAATATTTCTTTTATAATAGAAAAGCAAACATTCAAGACGTTATATTAAAAAGGCTAGTACCTAAATTACATCAAAATGCAAATTTTTTTTTGATAATATTGACTGGAAAGGAAAGAACATAAATAATAAAGTTGGTAAAATAAACACCATCTAATTTCTTCACTTTTTGTCTTTTAGAAAAAACCAAAAAAGAAGCAGAAAGAAAAATCCTCATGATTTTTCTTTCTGCTTCTTTTTATGCATCATTACGGTACTTCAATATCGCTAGCTTTCGTAACCGCTAAACTGTTTTCATTTCCATTGTCTCGTTGGAAATAAAAAGTCGCACTTTCACCTTTTTTAACCGTAACATCAATTGCTTCTTTATGGGTATCACTAGGCGCAAGGGTAAAAGCTGCAACTTGTTTTTTCGTTCCTTCTTCATCGGTTAAATAAATTTTAACTTCCTGATTCGCTTGGCCATCACCTTTGTAAGTAGCGGATAAATTCACTTTAAAGGTTTGGGGTTCGTTGCTGGTATCAGGGCCTTTTGAAACGACAACTTTTACCGTATCGCCAATTTTTACCGTTTGACCAGCACCAGGTTCTGTGCGAATCACTTTGTCTTTTGCAACATCATCAGAAAATTCTTCCGTCTCATCATACTCTAAGCCGTAGTCTTTTAAGCTGTTTTTCGCTTCCACATCAGATTTACCGGCTAAATCGGGTAAGGTAATCTTGTTTGTCCCTAAACTAACTGATAAGATAACTTGCGTTTTATCAGGAATCGCTTCTGCGCCTTCTTTTGGCGTCTGTGAAATAATTTGATTTGCTGGAGTAGTGTCACTATATGTTTCTTCTTTTTTAATCTGGTTTTCTTTAATTCCTTTTCCCAGTAAATCGTTTACTGCCTCATTATACGTATAGCCACTGTAGTCAATCATATTGACAGGTTCTACGCCGCGGCTAACCGTTAAGACAACTTTTTGCGATTCAGGGGAGACTTTTTCGCCGTCATCCGGGTCTTGGGTAATGACTTTCCCTTCTGAAACATCGTTGCTGTATTCATCCTTGCGACTGATGTTACTCTCTTGAAAACCCAGATTTTTCAAAGTCCTTAATGCGTCATCATAGGTTTCACCCGTTACGTCTTTCATTTCAATCTTTTCTTTGCCAATACTTTCATAAATCGTGATTTCACTATTTTCTTTGACGACATTGCCAATAGCAGGATCTGTTTTTACGACACGATCGGCTTCAATTGTTTCACTCGGGATTTTTTCTACTTTACCCGGTTTTAACCCTACTTGGTGCAACTTTTCTTGGGCCGCTGCTACTGTCATTTCACTGACATCTGGCACCGTTACTTCACTTTTGCCACCGGAAAAGAAGGCATAGGCTAGCCCGCCGCACAATAATAAAAATAAAAAGATTGGCAATAGCCACCATTTTCTTTTTTTCTTTTTGGGTTTTTCAGGTTTTGGTTCTTCTTTTGGCACCTCTATTGGCGCTTTTGGTTCAACCTTGGTAATCATTTCTTCCGGAATTGGCGTCAACGCTTTGGTCGCATCGTCCATTGCATGGGGCTGCCAACGGGGTTCATTTAATCGTTCAGGATGTAGCACAGTCGCTAAATCTTCTCGCATTTCATCTGCCGTTTTATAGCGGTCAGCCGGATTTTTTGCCGTCGCATGTAATACAACATTTTCTAAAGACTGGGGTAAATTATGATCAAATGTGCGAATGGACGGCATTTCTTCTTGAAAATGTTTCAAGGCAATAGTAACAGCTGACTCGCCATCAAATGGAACGCGTCCGGTCAACATTTCATATAAAATGATGCCAATCGCGTAAATATCCGATTGATTGGTCGCCATACTGCCTCGGGCTTGTTCTGGTGAAAGATAATGGACCGAGCCTAGCATTGTATTGGTTTGGGTGATGGAGGTTTCAGTTAAAGCAATGGCAATCCCAAAATCAGCAATTTTCACCACACCGTCTTCATTAATCAAAATATTTTGCGGTTTCAAGTCCCGGTGAATAATCCGGTGTTGATGCGCTAAAGCAATCGCACTTAAAATTTGTTGCATGATTTCAACTACCGTCAAATACGGGATAGGATAGTTCTTCTTGATATATTGTTTTAAATCCATTCCTTTAACGTATTCCATTACCAAGTATTGCATGCCATCTTCTTCACCGACATCATAGACCGTTACAATATTGGGATGCACCAATTCAGTCGAGGCTAAAGCCTCCCTTTGAAAACGGCGAATCGCGTCTTGATCGTTTTGAAAGTCAAAACGTAATATTTTGATAGCTACTTCACGGTCTAAAATCAAATCTTGGGCTAAAAATACATTGGCCATGCCACCACTGCCAATATTGCCGATAATTAAGTAGCGTCCACTTAATTTTTTACCAATTTCAATCATGAGCAGTGCCCCCAATTTCAATTAATAAGACGGTAATATTGTCTGCACCACCGGCATCATTGGCACCCGAGATTAGTTTTTTTACTTTTTCAGCTAAAGAAATAGGCTCGTCCACAATCCATTTAATGACATCATCGGATAACATATTGGTTAAACCGTCAGAAGCTAGTAATAAGTAGTCTCCAACTTTATAAAAATGGCTGGCAATATCAACTTCTACTAATCCTGGCATCCCGACAGAGCGGGTCAACACGTTGCGGCGTGGATGTACAGCAGCCATTTCTGCGGTAATTTCGCCGGAACGTACCAACTCATTTACTAAAGAATGATCTTCTGTTAATTGCGTGATTTCATGATCCCGCACCAAATACATCCGACTGTCACCAACGTGGGCTAAAGCAAATTCTTCAGCAAACACCGCAACACAAACAATTGTCGTCCCCATACCTTGCAGCTCTGGTTTTTCTTGCCCCAATTCATAAACTGCATCGTTAGCGGCTTGAATCGCTGTGACAAACCATGAACAAGCCTTCTCAGGAGAATCAATCGCGGTTTCTTGCCATTTATCCCCAATACCATCCACGGCCATTTTACTGGCAACGTCACCGGCTTGATGCCCGCCCATGCCATCGGCTAAAATCGCTAAAGTAATGTCTGCTTGATTCTTAAAAACGGCAACGTAGTCTTGATTGCTATTACGCTTTTTCCCTACATCCGTTTGAAAACTAATCTGCATTTTGCCACCTCATTTTTCCTTTTTCAGACAGCTAATAAAGAAACCATCTGTCATAAAGTCTTGTGGATATAACGTCAACATATCATTTACTAGTTTACTTGTGATTAATTCATTTGCAACCACTGGTACCAATTTAAATTCAGGATGATCTTGTAAAAAGCTTTCTACCACATCTTGATTTTCTTCTTTTAAAATAGTGCAAGTACTATAAACAAGCAAGCCCCCAGGTTTTAATGTTTGGGCTACGCTATCGAGAATTTCCCTTTGAATCATGGGCAGACGGGTAAAATCACTGGCTTGTTTTTGATACTTAATATCAGGTTTGCGTCGCATCAAGCCTAAGCCTGAACAAGGAGCATCCACTAAGATGCGATCAAAAGAAGCAGGTGCAAATTCTTCATGGGCTTCTCTTGCATCCAATTGTTGCGTAGTGACCACATCTTCTACTCTTAGACGAGCGGCATTGTCTTTAATTAATTGGACTTTTTGACGATGAATATCTAGCGCTGTGACCTTACCACCGGCAGCTGCATCAAGAAAAGTGGCAATATGCGTAGTTTTACCACCGGGTGCCGCACATGCATCTAAAACTTTCATTTCTTTTTCTACTTGCAAGGCCGGTGCCACTAACATCGAACTTTCGTCTTGCACGGTCAATACACCATAATGGAAAAGTTGACTGCCTGCCAAAAAGCCTTTTTTCGCTACAATACCAAAAGGTGAAACGCTGCTTTTTTCTGCTTCAATGCCATCTTCTGACAAAGTCGCAATCGCCTCTTCGCGGGTGACACTGCGCAAGTCTACACGAGCAGAAACATGGCTGACCTCAAAAAGAGACAAGCCTAATTGGCGGGTTTGTTCTGTTCCGATTTGTTGCACAAATCGCTGGGTTAACCATAAAGGCATACTGATTTCTGTCGCCAAACGTTCCATCGGATCAGAAATTGCAGCTAAATCCGGAACACCATTACGCTGTACGTTTCGTAAAACACCGTTGACAAATTTGCCAATACCGATATTTCCCCGGACTTTGGCAATTTCTGTCGCTTCATTTAAAATCGCGTGATCTGGCACTTTATCCAAATAAAGGAGTTGAAATAATGATAAGCGTAATAATAAACGAACCCAAGTATCAACTTTTTTGGCACTTTTTAAAAATGGTGACAGATAATAATCAAGTAATAGTTGGCGGGAAATCGTCCCGTAAACCAGGCCGGTTAAAAGACGCGCATCTTTATCCGAAAGCTTTCCTTTTTGAATGGCATCATTAATCAACAGATTGGAATATGCCCCGCCTTTTTCAACGCGCTCTAATGCATGCAATGCGACATACCGCACTGATTTTTTCATGGATTTTGGTATTTTATTACTCACCTAATTTTTCTCCTTGTATTACATTTTGTCCCACACCATTTAAAAAGGCTTGAACATCTTGTTTGCCTTTACCGGCAGGTTGTAATTCTTTAAGCGCTAAAGTTGTATTTTTGCCACACGCAACAAATAGTTCGCTTTTATCTTTTTTTATAATCGTACCAGGCGCAGCATCTGTTGTTTCAGCTAGTGGGGTCACATCCCAAATTTTCCACCGGACACCGCGATAAGTCGTAAAAGCAATCGGCCACGGACGCATTCCCCGCACTTGGTTATCGATTTCATCAGCTGTTTTCTGCCAATCAATCGCTTCTTGTTCTCGCGTAATATTAGGAGAAAACGTTACTTGTGCTTCATTTTGCGGCGTTTTTTCAAGAGTACCCTGAATTAGTTCTGGTAAAGTATTCAAAAGTAAATCTTTTCCTAACGCGCTCAATTTTTCAAACATCGTGCCCACATCATCGGTCTTTGTGATGGGAATTTCCGCTTGACTGTAAATGGCACCGGCGTCCATTTTTTTGATCATTTCCATAATAGTGACACCAGTTTTATCCTCGCCGTTCATAATGGCATAATGAACAGGTGCGCCTCCACGATATTTTGGCAATAAAGAAGCATGGACATTAATCGCTCCCAGACGGGGAATCTGCAATAATTTTTCTGGCAAAAACTGACCAAAAGCGGCGGTGACAATTAAATCTGGTGCTAATGAGGCAATTTTGTCCATTTCAGTAGAGCCGCTGATTTTTTCGGGTTGTAAAACCAATAAATCGTGTTTTAAAGCCGCAACTTTCACCGGTGGAGGAGTTATCACATGCTTACGTCCTACTGGTCGGTCAGGTTGGGTCACAACTGCTTGTACTTCATAGCCAGACTCTAGTAATCCTTCTAAAATCGGTACTGAAAAAGCGGGTGTTCCCATAAAAACTATTTTAGTCATCTTCATGCGCCTCCATATATGCTTCTAAATCTTCTTCTTTAACGTAGTCAATAACTTTGTCGGTAAATAATATGCCATGAAGATGATCAATTTCGTGTTGAATAGCCCGCGAAAGATAGCCATCTGCTTCTACTTCCAGCTCATCTCCTTCACGATCGTAAAAACGAACTGTAATCAAGTCGGCACGTTTGACGGTACCATAGACATGGGGAATACTCAAACACCCTTCCACATCAATGGTACTGCCTTTTTTAGCAATAATTGTAGGATTAATCATTTCGAATCGTTCAGCTTCATCTAACTCAACGATAGCTACTTGTATATTTTTTCCTACTTGTGGTGCAGCGATTCCAATACCATCGTGAACTACCATTGTTTCATACATTTTGTCTAACATCATCACCAAATCATCGGTAATTTCGTCGACTTCTCGATTTTCTTGGCGCAAGCGGCGGTCTGGATCTAATAAAATTGGATAAGGCATATTTACTCCTAACTTTTCAAGTCAGTTTCAATCTGACAAACCAGATTGAAACTGACTAAAGACAATAGCAACTAAATAAAATTCAAAGGTTCATTATCAATGGCCACATAGAGTCCTTTGCGTTGATCGCTTTGGCTCTCGTTTACAATTTGTTCTAGTAACGGTTTTAAAGCCGGTTCCTGTTTGTATTTTACAATAATCTGATAATAATAACGATTTTTAATCCGCATAATCGCACTAGGGGTTGGCCCTAAAAGTAATGCATTCGGACTTAAGGCTGCCTGCAGTTGGCGTGCCAATTGAAAACTCTTCTGGGCCGCTTGGATTTCTGTTTCATGACTCACCGTTAATTTAATGGTGAAGTAATAAGGGGGATAGCCCGCTTGATGCCGCATCGCCATCTCTTGCTGATAAAAGCGTTCGTAGTCTTGTGTCTTGGTTAAGGCGATTGCATAATGCTCTGGATTAAAAGTTTGAATTATCACTTCGCCTGCTTTTTGGGCGCGGCCTGCACGACCACTGACTTGGGTTAACAATTGAAATGTTCGCTCACTGGAACGAAAATCGGGTAAATTCAACGCAGTATCCGCATTTAAGACCCCTACTAACGTAATATCGGGAAAATCCAATCCTTTGGCAATCATCTGAGTTCCTAGTAAGATATCTGCTTTCTTTTCACCAAAAGCTCTTAATATCTTTTCATGGGCACCTTTTTTGCGGGTCGTATCAACATCCATCCGCAAAATACGGGCTGTTGGCAGCAATTCCTTTAACTCGGCTTCAACTTTTTGCGTTCCGGTACCATAATAACTGATTTTTTTACTCCCGCATTCCGGACACTTATGAGGAATTTTTTCTTCATGTCCACAATAATGGCAACGCATCGTTTTCGTATCCATGTGTAAAGTTAACGAAATATCACAATTAGGACAATCTAACACATACCCACAATCACGACACATCATAAAAGAAGAATAGCCTCTGCGATTTAATAATAAAACAATTTGCTCATTTTTTGCTAAACGATCCCGCATTTTTTCTTGTAAACTTAGTGAAAAAGAGGTCATATTTCCTTGACCATATTCCTCTTTTAAATCGATAATTTCAATTGTGGGCAGCTGGGCGTAAGGATTGGCCCGTTTTCGTAAAGGCAACAGCTTATAAACGTTTTTTTGAGCACGGGCGCGCGATTCCAAAGAAGGTGTCGCACTTCCTAGGACAATAGGACAGTGGTGATAGCGACTCCGCCAAATTGCTAGATCTCGTGCATGATAGCGGGGGGCTTCTTCTTGTTTGTAGGTAGCTTCATGTTCTTCATCTACAATAATCAAACCGATATTTTCCAAAGGCGCAAATATTGCCGAACGCGCCCCCACAACAACACTCGCCTCGCCTCTTTCAATTTTGCGCCATTCATCATAGCGTTCTCCATTGGATAGCCCACTATGTAAAACAGCTACCGCATCCCCTAAACGACTTTTAAACCGCTCTACCATTTGCGGTGTTAAAGCAATTTCAGGCACTAACATGATTGCTGTTTTATTATCAGCCAACACCTGTTGAATTGCTTGTAAATACACTTCTGTTTTGCCGCTGCCGGTGATACCTTCTAATAAAAAAGTTTGCGCTGCTTGTTTTTGGTAGGCGGCTAAGATCTGGGCAACAGCTGCTTCTTGTTCTTCATTTAAGACAAAATTAGTCGATGCTTCAAACGTATGATTGGCAAAAGGGTTCCGATAGGTTTCTGTTTCAAAAAGTTCGAGCCATCCATCTTTTGCCCCTTGATTCAAATGAGCTGTCGTAATACCCAAATCGGTAAAATGCTTTACGGGTAGTGCTTCTGTCTGGTTTGCCAAAATCTCTAAAAGCTGTGCTTTACGCAATGCACTTTTTCGTAAGTTACTCTGAATCTCAGCGGCTGTATCTTTAGCAACCAATGACGTCACCATTCGAATTGTTTTCACCCGATTTTTATTGTGAACTTCATAGCGAATATCTACTAAGTTGGCTTGGCGAAATTTCAATAATTGCGGTAAAACACCATTTTTCTGCGCTTCATCGTAATCAAGCTCACCGTTTGAAGGAAAATAATGCGCTGCTTCGCTTTTTTCATCCAACAATAAGATTGTCTTTTTATATTCTGCTTTCATTACACTTGGCAACATGGTTTGCAGACAAGTGATTTTAAAAGCATATGTGGTTTCTTTCATATAGTCAGCTAACGCTAACAATTCAGTATTTAAAACAGGTGCAATATCTAAAACACGAATAATAGGTTTTAAGCGTACATCAGGCGTTTGGGTTTCACTTAAGCCCACTACAAAGCCTTGAATATGCCGATTGCCGTTACCAAAAGGGACTTCCACGCGCATCCCTTTTTTTACTAATGATTGCAAGGTTTCTGGAATCAAATAAGTAAATGGCTGATCGGTTTGCATCGTCGGTACATCGACGATAACTTCTGCTAGAGGGTACATGTTTATCCCTTCCTTCTTTCGCTATATTCTACTAAAAATAGGTCAGTTTGTCTGTTAAACAAAGGAAAATTTAAAATTCTGATCGTTCCTTTCCCCACGTGAGACGGGATAATTGGCAAAAAATATGGCACGTTGTGATAAGTCACAACATGCCACATCTTCTCATAACAGAACCAAATCGTTCCCGTTTTTTTCTTATAAGTTTTGTTCTTCGCGAATACGTGCTTCTAGTTCTTGTTGTTCGCGTTTTTGGACAGCCTGGTTTTCTTCTTGTTCCATCTTCAAACGGGCACGTTTGATTTCAGGATGAGGATCGTTAATTAATGTTTCTGCATCGATTTCTTCTAAAGCACGGCCAACATTTTTATCAGATTCAAATTGATCCAATGTTGGTTTGGCCCCGGCATCTAATTCATGGGCCCGTTTTGCTGATAAGATAACTAAAGAATATTTTGAGTTTACTCGATCTAATAATGAGTCAATAGATGGGCGTAGCATCATTTGGACTACATCTCCTTTAACATTTTAATATATTTGCCGATCACGCGATCGACTCTAAAGTGTTCACTAGCGATAATATCTTTGATGCGTTCCACTGCAAGAGGAACTTCATCATTGACCACCGCATAATCATAAAGTGCCATCATTTCGATTTCTTCTCTGGCAACTTTCATTCGTTCTTCAATAATTTCAGCGGCATCTGTTCCGCGACCAACAATGCGGGATTTTAATTCTTGTAAATCCGGCGGTGTCAGGAAGATAAAAACGCCGTCAGGTACTTTTTCTTTTACTTGGCGGGCTCCTTGGACCTCAATTTCAAGAAATACATCTTTGCCTTTATCTAATGTTTTATCCACATAAGAAAGGGGCGTTCCGTAGTAATTGCCGACATATTCTGCATACTCCAACATCTGCCCAGCTTCGATTAGTTCTTCAAATTCTTCCCGGGTACGAAAATAATAATCGACCCCATCAACTTCTCCTTCACGCATTGGGCGGGTAGTCATGGAAATAGAATATTGAAAGTCATTGTCTTCACTTTCAAAAATTGCCTTTCGCACAGTTCCCTTACCAACGCCAGAAGGCCCTGATAATACAATTAATAAGCCTCGCTCTGACATACTGACGTCCTTTCACTTCTGGTTTGCTGGTCAACATTACACTTATCTGCAAATTTTAACAGTGATTCTATTATAGACGCAAATGTCTAAAATTGCTACCTTTGAATGAAGAAGAAAAAAGATTGTCTTTTCGAACTGAAAATGTTGCTAAAAGCCCATATTCGACAGCGTATTTACAATTGTTGTAAATTCATCTTTACGTTTTTGATTGGTATCGATAGGATCTTTTACTTCTTCTACGTCGGTGCGTGTTACAAATTTTCGTTCCAAAATGACATTGGTTTCATTGACCATTAAAAATAATTGTTCTGCTGTCACTTTCACACAAGCATCTTCCCATGCTTCAAAAGGTTCTTTTTCAGAAGGAATCGCACGTTTAATCACTGCTCTTCCTGATAATTCGTGAAAAGTAATATCATAATATTTCATTTTACTTCATCCTTTCAACCGCTTATTTTTCATCCTTTGTTACTCCACATTTTGGACTTGTTCGCGAATTTTTTCAACAATTGTCTTCATTTGGACTACAAATTCTTTAATTTCAATGGCGTTACTTTTGGAGCCAATCGTATTGATTTCGCGATTTATTTCTTGAATCAGAAAGTCCAGTTCTCGTCCTACAGCGGTGGATTTTTGCAAAATATTGGCAAATGTTTGCAAATGAATTTCCAAGCGATCCAATTCTTCATGAATATCGCCCCGTTCAATCAAAAGCGCCATTTCTGTCAACAGACGTTCTTGATCCACTTGAGCGCCAAGATAATCTTGTAATTTCTGCTCAAAGCGTTCTTTAAAAGTAGTCTCAAATGTCCCATTGAATTGGTTCAATTGCGCTAATTGCACTAAAAGAGCTTGCGCATTCTCTTTTAAAACGACTAAAATTCCGTTACCTTCTTGGATACGACTATTATTTAAGGCAGCAGCAGCTTCACTGACCGCTTGGGTGACCAATGTTTCCAATTCACTACTATCGGATTTTTCTTGTTTTACTTCCACATAATCAGGCACCGTGATAATTTGTTCTAAAAGCTTAGCGACTGAAAGTTCTGTTTCGCCATAACGCGCAGCGGCTTCTCTTTTAAACTCTGTCACTAACTTATCCACTAAAGGCCAATGAATCACCACTTCTTTATTTGTATCTGCTAACTCATTGATAGTCACAAAGACTTCAATCCGCCCTCTTTGAACCGCTTGTTTTACTGTTTGACGAATTGTATTTTCAAGTTCATTAATTTGCTTTGGCTGACGAATTTGCAAATCCAAGAAGCGGTGGTTCACGCTTTTTATTTCTACTTCCACTTGATAATCGGAATTTTCGACACTTGCTTTACCAAAACCGGTCATACTTTTCATATTATTAGCACCTACTCCATCTTTTTTAAAGCTTGCTGTAAGGCAGCAAATTCTTCGTTACTTAAAGTAATTCCTTTTCCCATTTTTTCATGATCTGGGCCCCAGTCCCGTAAATCAAATTTCGGTGGGCGACCATTCCAACTGACAATATTAAGCTCTTTGCGCCATCCTTTATCATTTTCCGATAAAATAGCAATTTCTTCTAAAATTTCATATGAGAATTCTTGTGCCATGTTCTTACCTCCAAATGGTTGATTTTTCTTTTCTGCTTTATTCCTGTAAAAACCTAGCGACCTCTTTGCGCCGCTTACTAAAAAGAAATACGCGTCTTTTAATCATTACTGCTTTGAAATAAAAATTTGCTAAATTCAGCTGTGACAATGCTGACAGCAAAATTTTCCCATAAAATTTGCGGCACGTTGCCGGGTAATGCCTCCAATTGTAAAAAAGAAAAGAACAGACGAGAATCAGACCATGCTACCAAACGTTCGCGGTATAAATTTAACCACTCCGCAACTGATAATGTGGCATTCAATTCTCCTTTTTGTCCGAAACTAACGTCTTTAATCTGAGTGATAAAGTTTTCTTCCCGATAAATTTCAGCAGGCAATATCTCCGACCATATTCCACTAAGTTCCACTAAGGCGATACCAGTAGTTTCAAAAGCAACTTTTTTACCATAGACATGGTGTAGCTTGCGCCAAAAAGCCGGTGCTTTAATTAGTTGCCATAAAGGATGATGCATTTTGCGTAATTGCTGACAAAAATCATGCCAATGCATATTAAAATTTTCTTCTGTAAAAGTATACCAAAACCCCGTATAACGTTGGAAATGCTTTAAAGTTTCCAAATAGCCTAAACGCAAATTTGTTTTTGAACGCTCAGGATCAAAAACTAAAAAACTGCCTAGTGTCCATGGTGAACTTAACGAAAGCGTAGTGACATTTTGCGGTACGCGATATTTTTTCGTAAACCCTGGACCTTTGACATCCACTACAATGCATTCTGTGGCACCTTGTTTTACCGCCACATCGATTGGCACATTATTTCGATAGCCTCCGTCAATATAAAGGCTGCCAGCAATTTGTGTCGCTTTCATCGCCGGATAAAAAGAGGCTGAAGCACTTAACCACGCAATTTCACAATCCAAATGCCCTTTTTGAAAATGATAAACTTTTTCACTAAAATCCGGTAGTCGCGTGGTACAAACATATAAATCAATTGGGCTTTGCCCCATTTTTTTCTCGTCAAAAGTTTGCTTCATTATTTGCTGTAAGGGTTCTGTGCTCGCGCCGTTTTCCCGCAGTGCGGTCAACGTCAAGGAACGAATTTGACGTAACAGTAAGATTAAAGCGTGATTGTCAGCCGCAGCTGCGGGAAATTGCAATACTTGATCCGTACTTAAACTTTCCCACAACTGACAAGCAGCTCGCTGATCATTTAATAAAATCAAAGCGCCATTTAGCGCCCCAACAGAAGTACCCGTTATCATTTCAAAGTCAATTTGTAATTCCTGCAATGCCTGCCATACCCCGATTTGATAGGCACCTCTTGCGCCCCCGCCACCTAGTACTAGCGCAGTTTGATAGTGACATTGACGAGTAAAAACAGTCTCAAAATTTTGAAAAGAATTTTTTAAAAGCCAATTAGAAAACCCAACAGATAACCTTTCAGGCTTTATTTCAAACCGTAGCCCCCGTAAAAATCGTTGCCGACAAAAATTATCTAGCAACTGGAGCAGCTGTTTTTGACGAATACTGTCGTCAGTATACAAACAATTTGTAAGCACAAAAAAATTATCAGCTGCAATTTTTCCTGCTATAAACACGGTTACGTCCTTGTCAGTAATTTGCCAAACTTGTTGTTGCGTGATGGTCTCTAGCAATGCTTGGCGCGCATTGTGGTGACTTTTGAAAAACGGAAGCCATTGCCGACTATTCTTAAAGGATAATTGTGCCCCAATAAAATGAGAGGGATAAATTTTTATAACCTGCACTTTTTCACCTCTTTTTTTACAAGCATTAAAAAATTTTTGTAAAAACTAGTTAATTTCAGTATAACAAAAGTTGCTAGGGCTGCCTGTTTTAAAGTCAGTAACCGCGCTAATCGTATCTTTAACACATTTCTGCAACCAAATGAAAACAGACCGCTTGGCTTTTCACATCATTTTCTCGACTGTGAAAAGTTACGGTCTGTTGTAATTAATAGGTTTTTGATTTCAATAAAAAGGCATCCCGCATATCTTTTGTCGCCTTGTTTACTGGTGTCACTTCTTTTAACTCCCCTTGGACAATCGTACGCGTGATTCCTTCAATTTCGCCACAAGTAATCAATGTCACTAATTTTTTCCCTTTGATGACATCTAAATACTGCACTTCTGTAGGTTGAACCCGAACAATAATTTTCGTTTCATACGTGTAGATATTCTTTAAATCCGTCAGATAAATTACGTCTCCTTTTTTAACCCGCTCTAAAGGTGTAAAAAGCAAATCAGGTTCATAGGCGCGGTGAGACGCAAGAGCATAGTTTCCTTCTCCCATTTTTTGGTTAGGTTCTAAAGTTCCCGCCCCCCATAACAAGGCCTCATTTGCTAAACCTTTAAAAATCGGAAGATTGATTCCTACTTTGGGAACAGCAATCCCGCCAATTGTCGGTAAATCACGGTTGGTAAATTGGGCTTTAAAGACAGCTTGACTACTAGAGGGGACAACGGCATCAAAATCAAAAGAAGCAGGTTTTTGCTGATTTTTTTCAATTTCAGCGGCAGTCACTTCAGAAACAGCATACTTCTCCCCATTTTTTTCAATTAAAAAATTTTTGATTTGATTGTTAAAAGTCAATCCCAATCCCACTAAAAGTAATAATAACAATAATAAATTAATGAGCCAGTTTTTAAAACGCGACTTTTTTTTCATGTTATTTTCTCCTTGATTTTGAAAATATTCTTCTCCCATTTTCAACATTTACATCGTCTTTTTATTTTGTCTAAAAAAATTTGTTTAAAAAATCGTTTTCTAAAGTCATTTTAGCATATCTTATCATTGTTTTATACTTTCCCACTCATTTCAATAAACCCACCATAAAAAACAACTTCTTTTTTTGCGGATGATGAAAAATTTATTACAATTGGTTTGAAATAATTGCAAAAATGTGTTCTTGTTGTAACATAATTTTAAAAGAAAAGATACAAGCATTTTCGCGGCATTTATTGTAAAATAACTTAAAGTGAGATAAAGGAGGAGTGGGGAAAATGCCGGAAATGGTCTATGTACATATTGATACAACGAGTAATGCGATTTTAGCCCGGGGAATTACCCCAGCGGATTTTGTTCATGGTATTGTTCATTATCCAAGTAACTTACTTCTTTTAGACCCTTCTTCCAATTACGGTGAATTTGAAGCCCATACCGGTATGAAAATCATTCGGGGAAATGAAAGCGTCGATCGCTTTTTTGATGAAGTTCGTAAAGAGCGGATTACCGAAGATTTAAAATGGATCGATTTTAGTGATGCAGCGATGCTAAAAGAACTGACACCCTTAGAAATCTCTGAGTTGTTGTATTTTGGCCACATGAAAACGCATTTACACTCCCCTTTTTTTTATAAATTGCAAAATAATTTTGTCTTCTTTGATTTACAAGACGGCCTAACACGAGTGTATTATCGTTATCTCGATGAATTTTACCGTATTTTAGCGGATAAAATTACCCGTGTGGCCTTAGGCAAACTAAACGACCGACGTAGTTTTTTTAGAAAAGCCACTCCCGTTGAGAAATTGGATTTGACACTTTTAAAAGAAATGAAGGGTCTTTTCCAAGAAGGAGTTATTTTTTGCCTTAAAAACAGCGAAGTCATTAATAAGGAATTTCAGCTTCCCATTTATTTAGTAGAAGAAAGTGGTTTACGCCAAAGTGTAACTTTTGGTTACGATAAACCAGAAATGCTGGTGGCTACTTTAATTTATAATAAAGTAGAGCGTCACTGGTATTTAAAATATGAAGATAACGACTTGTTATTCATGCCAAATTAAAAGACTGCACCTCTTAAAGGTCCAGTCTTTTTTTGCATCAAAATTCCATCTTATTGCTTGAGAGTTAATCACGTTCATTGCGCTTTTCTTGTTGTCTAGCTTCATGAGCGAACTCCCTACGGCAATATGCTGAAATTTCAAGTAATTGAAGAGCAATTATCAAAATTCCATCTTATTGCTTGAAAGTTAATCACGTTCATTGCGCTTTTCTTGTTAGACTTCGCTTATTTTGATTTAACGGTGGAAATATAATGACTGCGTTTTGGGATAAATAATTGCGGAGCCACTTTAACTAAAATTCCTAACACAACCGCTACATAAATCGCATTGGCCAAAGCTGAAGCCCCATTGAAGATAAAGGAGTAAAGGTAAGGATTCATCCCTTCCGGTGCATAAGCGCCCCAAACGAAAACCCCTGCCCAAAAATGCCAAAACCAACGAGCAAGCGCGGCTACCACGCCACCTAATCCAACGTAATAAATCGTAAGATTACTATGTGTTTGAATGGTATGTTGGATTTTTTTGGCAAACAGTCCCCCAAAGCCACCAAAAGCAAAAGCAAAGGGATACTCAAAAATAATTTGGGGCACAGAAACAAAGTTTTTCATCGCCGTTCCTATCACAATGCTTAATAGTCCCCAGACAAAACCTGCAGTTAGTCCTGGAATGAAGCCACGTCGATAAGAATATAAAACCAGCGGTACCATTCCCAAAGATAAATCAAAAGCCGAGTTTGCCGTCTGAATAGGAATAAAAGATAGTGCCATCGCTGCTGCGGCTATCACCGTACCTTCCACCCAGACTTGTAATTCCATTTTTTTTGCCATAAAAAAAATCCTCCTTTAGAACCGTCACGAAAAAGTAGACAGCAGGCAAAACGCCGCCAACTTTTACAGTAGGACAAAGGAGAAGTATCACTTCAGACTTGTCACAATTCCTACGTTCGAATGATCGATACAGGTACGAAGGGTTTAGTAATCTACAATCTCAGCCAAACGGCTCCCCTTTGTGAACGAGTTCTATTTTATTTTTTAACGTGTTCATCATAGCATACTTTTATTTTTTTGTGGATTTTTTAGACTGACCTTTTCACTTTTACTTTGAAACGAATATTCATTGCCATAACGGGTTAAATTTTTCAGCGGCCATAATATTCTCCAGTAGTGGGGATAACAACAATTTCTTTAGTCTGCTCGTTTATTGGTTTATCCACAGTAAAAACGAATACTTTTTCGTTATCCACCGTTTCTGTGCGTCCTGTTAATTCATTTTCTGCTAACTTGTACGTTTTTTCCACAGCTTTTTTTGCCGCAGCTAAAGTTGAAACAGGGTCTGTGAATAAGTTCGTGCTAGCAAAGCCATACGGTGTTAGCCGTTGTCCAAATGTACTGGCATCTTTTAGAAGTGCTGCCGTTTTTTCTTCATCATATTTCACAGTTGCAGTAGTAAATGGCACGTGCGCATCCTTTAAATCTACTTGCCATTCCCCTTTTTTAACTTGACGCATCGTCAGCGAAGCTTGTTCATAAGTTGTCCAGTCCCGCCCGCTTAACTTGACCGTTTGTCCGTCAAGCTGTTCAAACTTTCCATTGCCAATAATTCTGCTTCCATCTGAATCAGCCAATAAAACATTATTTTGCGTCGGAGCAGTAGGATTCAAGGCATCTTTTATCTGAAGCAGATTGAAATTCATTTGAAAAGAAACCTGGTTTTGTTCGGCAGTTTGAGCTGTCCCGGTAAAAACTTTGTGGAGCAAATTATCTTGGGAAAAGGCCAACGGATTTTCTTCAGTAGTAGCAGTCGTGGTCGTTTTTTCTTGCTGTTTTTTATCCGCTTTAGACTGGGCCTGCTCTTGGGCAATACTAGTAATGGTATCTTTTGCTTCATCAATTTTTTGACAGCCGGTTACGCTGATTACCAATATAAGTAACCCTAGAAATTTTATCTGCTTTTTCATTAGTGTCCCTTTATCCTTTTTATTTCATTTTAGCATAAGTTAAATTTTCAATAAAAAGCTAACTTATTCCACCTTATAAGAAAAGCCAAATGAATTTCTTTAGCTTTCAAGCATAGAGACAATTTCTTTACCTACAAAAAAACTCCCGCCTTAACAGGCAGGAGCTGTGTTTTATTTAGTCGGTTGTTTTGTTTCAAACAACGGACTTACTGGTTTATTTTCATGAATGCGTTTAATTGCTTCTCCCATTAAAGGTCCAACAGAAATTTCATCGATTTTTTCAATGCGACGATCTGCCGGTAAATTAATTGAATCCGTTACGACACAACGTTCAATCGCTGAGTCTTGAATACGTTGCATTGCCGGACCAGATAAAACTGGGTGGGTACAAGATGCATAAACACTTTTCGCGCCTGCTTCTTTTAATGCATTCGCAGCTAAAGTAATTGTACCAGCTGTATCAATCATATCATCAATTAAAACACAGATTTTGCCTTCTACATGTCCAATAATGTTCATGACTTCGGCCACATTGGCTTTAGGTCGACGTTTGTCGATAATAGCAATTGGTGCTTTTAAAAATTCTGCCAATTTACGAGCACGGGTTACACCACCGTGGTCAGGTGAAACAACGACGACATCATCACCAGAGATGCCTTTTTCTAAGAAATAGTTCGCAATTAATGGTGCTCCCATCAAATGATCCACTGGAATATCAAAGAACCCTTGAATTTGAGCAGCATGCAAATCTAAAGTTAAGACGCGGTTTGCACCGGCTTTTTGAATCATGTTTGCTACTAATTTTGCAGTAATTGGTTCTCTTGAACGTGCCTTTCTATCTTGACGCGCATAGCCATAATAAGGCATTACAACATTGATTGTTTTGGCACTAGCTCGTTTTAAAGCATCAATCATAATTAATAATTCCATCAAATTATCGTTGACAGGACTTGATGTGGACTGAATGACATAAACGTGTGCGCCCCGAATACTTTCTTCAATGTTGACTTGAATTTCGCCATCACTAAATTGGTTTACTGAGCATTTTCCTAATTCGACACCAACCGCCTCAGCGATTTTTTCCGCTAAAGGACGATTTGAATTCAAGGCAAAAATCTTCAATCTTGGATCGAAATAATGATTTGACATGAGAACCTCCGCTTTCTTCTGCAATTAAAACTACTTTTGTCTGGTCTTCCTAGTAAATAGTAGACATTTTTGCTTAATAAATCAAGTAGGAAAGTGTTTTCAAAGTGAATTCTATGAGAAAATAACTTAGGAGAATCAAATTCCTGAAGTTAAAAATAAGGCACGATAAAAAATAACCGAACTATACCATTTTATGACAAATGGATAGCGTTCGGTTATTTTCTATAAAATTAGCAACTAGCAATTAAATTTTTATTGGTGATAAGGTAATTTTTTAGCATAATCTTCTTTGTTGACTTGACGTGCGCGTGCAATTCCCATCGCATCTTTTGGCACATCTTGGTTAATGGTTGAGCCGGCCGCAATGAAAGCTCCCTCTCCAACATTTATTGGCGCGACTAAATTAGAAGCCGACCCAATAAAGGCATTATCACCAACTGTGGTATGGTGTTTATTCTTGCCATCATAATTGACAAATACTACACCGCAACCGACGTTAATTTCTTTGCCTAACGTGGCATCCCCAACATAAGTTAAATGACCAACTTTTGTTCCTTCGCCAACTTCTGCATTTTTCACTTCCACAAAGTTACCGATGTGGGCGGTTGCTTTAATTTCCGCTTTTGGACGCAAATGGGCAAATGGTCCGATATCCACATTATTATGCACACGACTTTCTTCAATGCAAGAAGATTTCACAACCACCTGATCCCCAATGGTACTATCCACAATTTCAGAACCCGCAGTAATGAGACATTCACTTCCAATTACTGTTTGACCTTTTAAATAAACGCCAGGTTCAATTACGGTTTCAGCCCCAATTGTAATTCCTTCATCAATATAAGTAGCGTCTGGATTAATAAAACTCACGCCATTGACCATATGCTGATGATTGATGCGATTACGCATAATTCGATTCGCCTCCGCTAAAGCAACCCGATCATTTACACCTAGAGATTCATCGAAATCTTCAGTTTGATAAGCGGCGACAATTTTACCTTCTGATTTTAAAATTTCAATAATATCCGTTAAGTAGTACTCACCTTGTGCATTATCAGTATTTAATTTTCCTAATGCATCAAAAAGTAATTCATTATCAAAACAATATGTGCCTGTATTAATTTCTTTTACCCGTGCTTCTTCTAAAGAGGCATCTTTTTGTTCCACAATTTTTTCTACAATCCCGACATGGTCGCGGATAATGCGGCCGTATCCTGCTGGATTTGGCGCTTGTGCTGTTAGAATCGTGGCACTGGCATTTTTACCTTGGTGGTATTCAAATAAATTATTCAACGTTTCCGTCGTCAAAAGGGGCGTATCCCCACTAATCACTAGCGTTGTACCTTTTTTACCTTCTAAAAATTGGGCGGCTTGCATGACCGCATGCCCCGTACCAAGTTGTTGGGCTTGCAAGGCATATTCACTACGAGTACCTAATTGTTCTTTCACCATATCTGCTCCATGGCCCACAATGGTAATGATTTCTTGTGGATGTGTTTCTTCCACGCGATTCATAATATGTTCTACCATTGGTTTTCCACAAACTGGATGTAAAACTTTATATAATTTTGATTTCATGCGTGTGCCTTTACCGGCCGCTAAAATAATTCCGTAACGCGCTGTCATTTGGTCCCCTCATTTCAAGTTTTTCACTTCCGTTTTAGTTTATCCCAATCATCGTGTCATTTCAAGCAAATCAAGGAAAAGTCAGATAGACCAATTCCTAAAAAAATTGGCCACGCCTTTTATTTATTACATGATGTGATTCCTTTTTATTTACAGCCAATTTTTAAATTACATGAAAAATGCTGTTTGAAGTTACCAAAAAGTTTTCCCCATTGTCCACAAAAAGTACAAAAAGATTCTTATCACTAAAAAAGTTATCCACTGTGGAAAAGTAATTTTTAAAAACATGTACCGAAATTGTGCAAAAAACCTTCCCGTCACATGACGAGAAGGTCTTAATCATTTTAATAGTCAAATTGACGGTAGTAGCGCCGAATTTCCAATGGATGACAATTTAATTTTTCTACATGGGCATCAATCCGTTGGGTCACACAATGCATTAATAAGAATGATAATACACGTCCACGATATTTTTCACTGATTCCTTCCACAGCATAATCTTTTGAGTCAATGAAAGTATAGTTGCCACAAATACGCGGTAATAAGTTTTTCACGCGCTCTGCTAAGGGACGTTGTTCATCTTCTCCTAAGAAAAGTGTAACCGGTGTCGTTTCATCGACAATTTCTAATGTACCATGTAAAAATTCAGCAGCGTGGATTGATTTTGAACGCAACCAGCTTTGTTCTTCCCAATAACACATCGCATATGAGTAGACAGCGCCCCATTGATTCCCCGCCCCAATGAAATAATGCATCGCATCATGACGGTGTTTTTCTGCAAATTCCAAACCAAAAGCATCTGCTTGTTTTTCCGCTTCAACTAAACCTTTGGCTAAATGTCCTTCTAGTTCTTGATAATAATCTTCATAGTCGTCAAATTCACCATTATTTTTCATTAGACGGTCTGCCACCATAAAGAATTTGATTTGTTCTGTTCCCGGAGCTGGATAGGTAATAACATAATCACATTTTTCAGCTAAGGGGCTGTGTTCAGTGTCGATAAAGCCAATTAAAGTTGCCCCTACTGTTTTAATTTCATCCACTGCTTTGACCACTTCCTGGGTTGTGCCAGTGACAGAAGATAAAACGACAATTGAATCTTTGGTTAGGCGTTTATTGCCGGTTGTATAGTATTCTGCTGCATGTTGCACGTAAGCAGGCAAATTACTTTTACCATTGATATAAGTTACAGCCTGCATTGCAGATGCATAAGTTCCGCCAATTCCTAAATAGTAAATATTGTCAAAACCTTTTTCCCACACGCTGTCGATAATTTTTTCTACTTCTGGGCGTAAGTCTAATGCTCCTTGAATATCGTCAATTTGTTTTTGTTCGTTAAATTTTAACATTTTTCCACCTCTATCATTTACTTTTACACTTTACTTTTTAGTACTTGATCAAAATCATCAAAAATCCGCTGGCTTAAATCAATGCCTTTGGCAGTCGCAATTTTATATGCCAAAATTTGGAAAGGAATCACTAAGAGTAAAGATGAAATTAATTCGTCACACTCTATAGCCAAACCTAACTCTGTTTCATTTTTGGTATTGGCAGTTGTTACCGTAATCGTTGTTCCTACGTAAGGATTCATATAGTTTTTTAAACTTTGGGAGCGCGCTTCATTCACACTTTTTGTTTCAATAAAGAATAAAATATGCTCGCTATCTGCTTCTAAATAAGGGCCGTGCATGTAGGCTTCTAGTTCAAAACCTTGCGAAGGTTTGCGAACCGTTTCAGTAAATTTTGTTTCAAATTCCTTTGCAGTTCCCCAGTTTGGACCATAGCCAATGGCGATAAACCGTGTGCCTAGTTTAAAAATCGCTTCGTGAACCGTAAAGAAATTGTTCGTTTTTTCAATTGTATCAGGAATGGCTGCGATCACTTTTTTAAGTTCACGTTGATAATAATCCAACTGTCTTTGACTTAAAGTTTGTTTATTGTAACCAATCGTTAAGCCTAGTAAAAACAGTTGAAGCACACTCGACACATAGCCCTTTGTTACAAAACCGACTTTTTCAATTCCCATTTCAAGATCAATTACTTCATCTACTACTGTAGCAATGGGACTAGAAACATCACTGGTTAAGGCTAAAGTAAATAATCCTTCTTTTTTTAATTTGGCAATAGCGTCAATCGTAGACGCACTCTTGCCACTTTGAGAAACTGCCAAAACAGCATCCACGCTATTTGAAATGCGACCATAATGATTAAAGTTATACGGTTCTTCAATCGTGATCGCGATATCGGCAAATTTTTCTAAAGTAACTTTAGCTGCTAAGCAGGCATTGTAAGATGAACCGGTGGCTAAGATTAACAGATTGTTGATTTTTTCATAGCCTGAAACTTTTTTTAAGGAAAAATCCGCTAAAATATTTTGCAGTGTCGCTTCTTCTTCGTTGATGTAATCCAACATCGTTTCCATCCATTACACCTCCTAGAAAATGCCTACTAATGAACCTAAGATTCCTACCACAGCTAAGCCTAAAAGAATCGTTAATGGCTTCACTTCTTTTTTCAATAGATAGAAAACTGCGCCAAAAACACCAAGACATAAAATTTTCGGCACAATATCATCAAAAATACTTTGGACGGTGACGGCATTTTCTCCTGAACCAATTTTCATTGGTAAGTTGATATCAATCATAGTTGCAGTCATGCCTCCGACCACCATCAATCCAATAATCGACGCACCTAAAGTTAAACTTTCCATCATCCCGTTTTCTTGAATTTTCTTTAAAAAGCCCGTCCCTAATTTATACCCCCAGCTGGTTGCCAAGTAGCGGAATAAAATATGCGGAATATTGAAAATCAACAAGAATAAAATCGGACCTAAAATATTTCCTTGTAATGCCAGAGAAGTTCCTACACCTGTGGCAATCAGACGTAATGTGCCCCAGAAAAATGAATCCCCAATCCCCGCCAATGGACCCATCAATGATGTTTTAATACTGTCAATGGCAGAAGTATCAAAATCAGGATCATTAACATTTTCTTCTTCCATCGCCGCATTAATCCCCAAAATTAAGGTCACAATATGTGGCGTCGTATTGAAAAATTCTAAATGACGTTTCAGCGCATCGGCCATTTGTTCTTTGGTTTGATACAATTTTTTCAAAATTGGGATCATCGCATAGGCATATGCCATATTCATCTGACGCTCATAGTTCCAAGAAAACTCCATTTGAAACGAGCGCCAAAATACTTTGCTTAAATCCTTTTTAGTGATTTTTAAATCCGTATTAGAAGTCTTCGTCATCATCAACTACCTCCCCTGTAGTGGCTTGAACTTGTGGAGCCTGGTTGCTACGTACATTCATAATGTTGACTACGACAACTGCGACAATCGCACCAAAAATGGCAATCCCAGTAACAGGAATTTCTAAATAAGCTGCTAATGCAAATCCTAAGAAGAAGTATGGTGCCACCTTTTTATTAATTAATAAACGAGCCAACATCGCAAAACCTAAAGCTGGAATTAAACCAGTTGCCACCGATAACCCGTGTTGTACGAACTCTGGAATCATCGCTAGCAAATTCCCAATCGTTTTACTTCCCACCATAAAGGAAATCATCACGATTAACCCAAGCATTAAAGATAAACCAAAGCCTGCACATAAATGCATCCGCTCAACGCCTTTATAATTTCCTTCAGCTGCATAATCGTCGGCTTTGTGGTTCATAATCGGGATTAAAAGTCCCAAATAAATATTTTTCAAAATCAAAGTTAATGTTGCAATCGGTAACCCAAGTAATAACGCTGTCTCGGTGCCCGCTCCTGCGGTAATCGCAAAAGCCGTTCCCAAGATACCACCGGTCACCACATCAGGTGGAATAGAAGCACCCACGGAAAATGAACCAATAAATGCTAGTTCAAGAGTTGCACCCATAATAATGCCGGTCTTTATATCCCCTAGAACGATCCCGGTAAATAAACCCGTCACAATTGGTCGGGACAAAAGTGAAGTCCCTAATGCATATTCTGATTGTGCAATAAAAGCGACAATGCCTAATAAAATTGCTTGGACAATCATTTTTTCACTACCTTTCTTTTACAAAACTTCTGTAACGTTCACCTTTTTATCATTTGGTACTTGACGAATTTCGACTTCCACACCTTGATCAACTAATTTTTTCAAAAGTTCTTCTTCTTCAGGTAATACATTCACTGCTTTACCAATGCTGCGGGTACCTTCTTTGACTTTTGTCCCCCCAAGATTGATTTTTTTAATCTCAGGATAAGCTTCGGCTAATTTGTAGGCATCGCCAACAGATTCAACTACAATGAATAGTTTGTATTTATCTGTCACACCACTTTGTAAAGCGGCAATAGAATCAGCAATATTTTTAATTACCAATTTAACACCTTGTGGCTTGGCTAATTTAATCGTTGTTTTACGAACTTCGTTATTTGGCACATCATCATTGGCGATTAAAATGCAATCTGCTCCTAAACTTTGTGTCCAAGAAAATGCAACTTGGCCGTGCAATAACCGGTGGTCAACGCGGGTTAAAATAATCATTTTTCTTCTCTCCTCTTTTTAAAAATCTTCTTCTGCTACAGTTGTTTGATACGTTAAATTACAAAACTGAATGGCTTCTTTTGAGCTGTCTAAAACGCTCGTAATCGTTGTTTTTAATTCCGGTACAAATGCAAATTGCGTTGCAAATTCAATTAGAAATGGTAAATTCATCCCGGCTACTAAGTAAAAATGCTCACGATTAATGTAGCGTAAAAATTCGTTATTGACGCTGCCGCCAAATAAGTCTGTCACGACGACGACTTCTGTCCCTTCATTTTGGTGCATCAGTTCATCGACAGCTTTAGTCAAATCGAAGTCTTCTGTTATGTAACAATCCAAAGTCGTTATATTGTCATTCTTGCCACAGATTAATTCCAATGAGCTTAAAATGCCCGAAGCAAATTTTCCGTGGGAAGCTAAAATCATTTTTCTTTCCATTTCCCTCACCTCATTTCCTACACCAAAATAAAAGCAAGTTGCGTGCCAACTTTAGTGGCAGCAACTTGCTTTTATTAAAAATCTTCATCAATTGGCATATTGTCAGTGTTTTGATAGACAATATCATAAATATATGCAATTTCGGAATCAGGAATCTTGACACTGTAATCGTTTTCTATGACACTAAACGCATTTTTGATGGCAACTAAAGCTGTTTTTTGACACTGGTATAACAATTCATAACCAGCATAGGTATCAATTGGAATATTGCGAATAAGGCGCTCAATTAAACAACTGACGTGAACGTACAGCGCCAACTTTTTGGCATTGCTGATAACAAGTCCGCTATTGGCTTCTAGCTCCCGCATAAAGATTTCAATTTCTCCCATTACTTTTTCAGTATCTAAAATCGTCACGGAATCAATGACTTTTTCTAAAGAAAAATTGCGGATAACATTGGTGTTAAACGTCGCATTTTCTAGAGGGGACAAACAAGTACTTAACCATTCGGATAATAACTGATTTTCATCACCAGAAATTAACTCTTCTAAAGATAAATAAGGAATATCTGCAATCTCTGGGTCAGAAGTTCCGATAATGCCTAAAACATCATACATGGAAAAAATTGTTTCATTTTTCTTTTGTTCTTTTAATACGTCATATTCGTAAGGAAAAATTTTCAGTTCTACTGTGGCAGGTAAACTTTTTTCTAACAGCTGACTGATATGCGTCGCTGTCCCAATTCCTGTTAAACAAGTGGTTATTAAGGCCTTCATTTTATTTTCCGCCGGATAAATTATTTCCCAATCCAACGGTGCTTGTTGCGCAGCTGTCTCAATCATTTCCGCTAATGGTAATGCTTTTTGTAAATTTTCTCCCATCGCAATGGCTAAAGGCGTCGTGACATTATTCATAATAACCACAGGCGCAGTAATTTGTTTTGGGAAAAACTGATAAATTTCTTTTAATGACCCCATATCTACTAAAATGACTAAACCATTGGAAACATCATGGTTCTCACTGTAATCCAAAATTTCTTCAGCAATTTGCTGCGGGGTGACATCTAGTGGCATATCAAAAGAAGCGAAGATATCTTTTGCTAAAAAACGATTCGCAACGTTTGCAATACTACTGGCCGTGGCATAACCATGAGCAACAATAATACCTCTGGGGATACCCAATTCTTTTTGCCAATCTGCCCGATTTAAATAAATCGTCAGCAAAATGCAGTCCATCTCCGAAATTTCCAAATCCAATTTTGGTTGGCACAATTCCAAAAGACGTTTGACATATTGATAGCTCGCTGCGTATTTGGTTGCTACTTGCTGTTCTAACTCTTTAATTAACCCTAAAATTGCCACATCTTCTGGATACCACTTGCCCGCTCCTCGTTGGAATAAATAGTAACTAATCGCATAAACCGCATTGCCGTTAAATTTGATTTGATAGGCACTTTCCATTTGTTTAAAAGTATCCCTGATATATTGGGTTAAATAAATCAGCATCTCTTGTTTTTGCTGGCGATCAGTTTCAAAAAGTAAAAAATCAAATAGTGTTTCAACTTCTTGTTTTAATTGCTCTTCACAAGCTGTCAGCTGTTGCTGTTTAGAAAACTCGGTGATAATCCGGTCAAAAGTCGCAATCACCCGTTGTTGTTGAGGATGATTTTTTTCTAAAAGTTGGGTAATCGTCGTATTTTCCGTGATTACTGTATCTTTTTGGAGCACGGTTTGAAGATTTTCTGTTGCCGGTAATAGTAATTTTTCCGGTAACTGATAAATTGTAACTTTAATCTCTGCGGCTTGCTTTTGTTCGGCAAAAGCTTTCGCTACGGTGACCTTGACCGTATTTTTCAACTCTCCAATATTGCCTTTAAAGCTGCTACTGGTAAGCAGAGTTAAGACTTGACCACTAACTTTTAGTGGTCGTTTAATTTTTCGTACTTCACTTAATAAAAATGAATAAACCAGTTCCAAGCGCTCATTGCGACTGCGGGCATTAATCGGTGGAAGTGTCACTTGAATGGGAATCCGGCGCATAAAAGTCGTTAAAAAACTACTTTCCAAATCTTCTGTCGTGGCAAAAAACAAGCGCGTTTTCACTTTGATTGGTTGATTGGTGGCCCCCATGGGATAAATGATGCCCTGATCCAGATAAGTAAAGAGCTTTTCTTGTCCTTCTGCATTCAAGCGATGTACTTCATCTAAAAATAAAATTCCCCCATCTGCGGCTTCAAAAGCACCAACTTTGTCACTGTCAGCACCAGTGTAAGCACCTTTGACATGTCCAAACAGATTACTTGTTAAAAGTTCTGGATTATTAGCGTATTGGGCGCAATTTAGCGTGATTAAAGGCGCATCTTCTTTAATTAATTCATTTTCCAGACAATATTTATGAATCAGACGGACTAAAAAACTTTTGCCCGTGCCGCTTTCACCGGTGATTAAAGTCGGTAAGCCGTTATCTGGATAATAAAGAGCGGTTTTAATTTGTTCAACGGCACGAGTTAAACTTTTATCATGGCCAATTAAAAGCGAAAATAAGTCTTTTTGCTGCTCAAATAAAGGTTGCTCCTTTAAAATTTCTTCACTGCTTTGATAAAAATTGTCCCGCAAGAAGAAAAATTCCTTTTCAAAAGCTTCCTTATGAAAATAATAAACCGGTCGCGAATTAATTTTCACTAAAATTCCCGCTTCATTTAATTGGTTTAAATAGTGGCTAATGGTATTACGCTTCACCTCAAAAATTTCGGCTAGTTTTTGGGCGGTAAAAACTTCACTTAAATGGTGAAGATCAATAAAAGCTGTCTGATTTTCCAAATATGTTACCAATTCTTCTTTCATTATTATCCCCACTTATTTTCTTTACTGTTGTTTTAAACGTTTTCAGTTTTAGCCACAATGTACCACAAAAAAAGACAGAAACTTAACTAGTTTCCCCCTTTTTTTAGTGAATATTAATAAAACAATATATAATGTTATGCAACTTCTCTATTCATTAAAAAATTGCAATAGTAGGTCATACACATCTTCTTTTTGGTACTCGTTTAATACTTCATGTTTCATGCCGGGCATTTCTACACTCCTAACATTTTGGTAGCCAATTTTATTTAGCGTTGCTATTGTATCAGCCAAGCCTTTTTTACCACCCGTAATTTTGACATCTTCTGCGCCTACCACACTTAATATTGGTAATTGTGGATTGTGACATTGAAAAGCGGCGTAGTTTTTTAACTGATAGTCCCCTTCCCAAATTGTCAGCAGGCTACGCACTGGATAAATCGGTACCATTTTTTCATCTTGTTGACATTGTAAATTATTCACCGGATTATTACTTAGCCAATCATGTTCTACTCCCATGTTGCCAGAAAGCCAATTTAATAATTTATTTTGCTTATCTTTTTCATTAAAGCGTAAAAATAGTTTACCAGCTGCAATGCCTAAAGGAACAACAGGAACATAATTTGCTGTTCCAGTTAATGCAACTTTAGCGATACGGTCGTCATTTTTTTGTAAATAATTACGCGCAATGATCGAGCCAAAAGAATGACCAAATAAATAAAGCGGTAATGTTGGGTATTTGGTTTGGATAAAGTCGCTAATAATTGCTTGGTCTTTAATTAGTTGGGAAAAACTTGCCATAATGCCAAAAGGATCTGCCTTAGAAGTCGATTCACCGTGCCCTCGATTATCAGATAAAACCACCACAAAGTTATGAGCGCTTAAAAATTCGGCAAAAGGCAAGTAGCGTTCCTTATATTCCAACGCACCGTGAATGATTTGAATAATCGCTTTTGGTTTTGCAGCCGTCAAAACAACTAAGTCCAACTTCGTTCTGTTATCGGTATTAATTTTATAGTACTCCATCTAAAAGCCAACTTTCTGTAGGTTAGTTATTTAAACTATACAAATAAAGTCTTCTTTTGCCAAGCCGACAATAAGAAAAGCTAAATATAGCGGGTAACTCTTTAGCATTAAGGCGGAATGATATGAAATTGTTTTTTAAATTTCTTATCATTTCGACTTAATGTCGCTAAGAGTTCGCATGAAGCTAGATTATAAAAAAAGCTGGCAGACCCGCTTCTGTCAGAAAGCAAAAAGAGGCTGTGATAAGTATTTTGTCACAGCCTCTTAGCTTAGGCAGTAAAATAATTTCCTGGTACAACTGAAATCGTTTTGGTTTTTGTATCAACATCTTCGACATAAAGCAAAGAGGTGTAGTCTTTAATTGCTTTGATGCCTTTAAATTTCGTTTCTGCAAATACAGTGACGCCGACGAGTTCACATTCAAATTCTTCAATCAGACTCTTCATCCCGTTGACGGTTCCGCCGCCTTTCATGAAATCATCCACTACTAACACGCGAGAGCCGCGTTTTAAGCTACGTTTTGATAATTCCATTTTTTCAATTCGTTCTGAAGATCCGGATACATAATTCACGCTAACTGTTGAGCCTTCTGTAATTTTAGAATCCCGCCGGACAATAACAAATGGCACGTTTAAATAAGAAGAAACAGCTTGGGCAATCGGTACTCCTTTTGTCGCTACGGTCATTACAGCATCAATTTTTTGGCCCAAATATTTCGAAGCAATAATGCGTCCTACTTGGCGTAATAATTCTGGTTCGCCCAGTAAGTCAGATAAATATACATAGCCCCCTGGCAATAAACGATCTTGTTCAGACAACCGTTCCGCCAAATCAGTAATATATTTTTTGGCATCTTCATAAGGAATTTCTGGGACAAATAAAACGCCGCCGGCAGCCCCTGGAATGGTATCTAAAATTCCAGTTCCCCGCTCTTTAAATGTTTTTTTAACAATAGCTAGATCCTCACTGATGGAAGATTTAGCTGATTCGTAACGTTTCGCAAAAAAAGTTAAAGGAATCAACTCGTGAGGATGTTCCAATAAATAATGCGTCATATCGATTAATCGTTCACTACGACGTACTTTCACACTGTTCACTCTCCTGATAAATTTCTCGCCTTATTATAAGGGCTTATTCTAAAAAAAGCGAGCATTAACTGAAAAAAAGACAAAATAGTTCGTAAAACGTGAACGCTTTCTTGTCGAAATTCCAAAATAGTGCGGTAAATATCTTGCAATTCAAAATAATTTTAGCTAATGACGTAAACAAGTTTTTTAAGTACAAAAAAGAACCAGAAAATCGTAACGATTTTCTGGTTCTTCTTATAAAATGACATAAATTTGCTATTGCGAAACTTTCTTATTTTTTGAACGTTGTACTGCAACAAAAAGACGTTTAACTATATTCACAACTAAAAATAAAGCAATAAAGACTAGCGTAATTGTAGCGCCGGGAGGAGTATCTAAATAAAAGGAACTCGTTAGACCACTTAGCATACCAAATAACCCCACAAAAGTTGCAATCCAAATCACCACATCAAAACTTTTGCCCAAACGCATGGAAATCGCTGCTGGTAAAACCATAATCGCTGAAATCAGTAAGGCCCCAGCAATTGGAATCATCACGGCAATAGCAATCCCAGTTAAAACATTAAACGCCATTGACATTAAATGAACCGGCAAACCATCCACATGAGCGGTGTCCTCATCAAACGTTAGCACATACATCGGGCGTTTAAATAAAGCAAACAATACTCTAACCACAATAAATAAAATGCCCAAGAAAATCACTTGGCCCGAAGTAATCGTCACAATCGATCCAAAGAGATACGACTGGATGCTGGTAGCAGAATTTCCGCCAGATAAGTTCATCAAAACTAATGCCAGTGCAAGTCCCCCTGCCATTAAAATGGCAATCGAAATTTCAGAATACGTGCGATACATCGACCGTAAGTACTCCAATAAAATCGCCGCTACTACCACGACTAACATCGTCGTTAAGTTGGGATTCAAATTTAAGAAAAAACCTAACGCCACACCAGCTAAGGATACATGAGAAAGTGTATCCGCCATTAACGATTGGCGACGTATCACTAGAAAAACGCCCAGCATTGGCGCAATTCCCGCGATAAAAATGGCCGCTAAAACTGCCCGTTGCATAAATTCATAATTTAGTAAGCTCAAAATAAAATCTCCTTTTTTTGTGACTAGACCAACTATTTTGTCCCATTTTGCCAGCTGAAAAACGATACCTTCCCTAGCGATCAATATGGAAACAACGCCACGGAGAATCTTCTTTGCGCACCAAGCGAATTTGACGGTCCGCATATTGTTTAATATCTTCGTGATCATGAGTAATCATTAAAATAGCCTTACCATGTTGATGGGCACTATGTCGTAACAAGCGATAAAACTCATTGCGAGACTGTTCGTCCATCCCGGTTGTCGGTTCATCTAAAATAAATAAATCCGGGTCTGTCGCAAAAATACGGGCTAAACTAATACGCTGCTTTTGCCCCCCAGACAACTCCCCAATTTTTTTATGCCGCATTTCCCACATTCCTACAGCTTCTAACGCTTTTTGAACATGTTCATGGTCTTTTTTTGATAATCTTTTAAACCACCGTCCCCGCGGATAGCGTCCGGAACGGACTAATTCTTCGACGGTACTGGGAAAGCCGGCATTAAAAGATGCCACCTGCTGCGGGATATAACCAATGCTGATCTTTTCACCAGCAGCACTTTCTTTGGCCAAAACAACATCACCTTTACTGGGTTTTAAAAGCCCAAGTGTTGCTTTAATTAAAGTGGATTTGGCCGCTCCGTTTTCTCCAGTTAAAATGACAAACTCGCCATCATCGACATGATAGGAAATATCTTCTAAGACTGGTTCGTCATCATAATAAAAAGTTAAATCTTTAACATCAATATAGCGCAAAGCTTGCGCCTCCTCTTCTTTTGAAGTTGTCTGCTAAAAGTTTACCATAGGTCTAATGAATACTTTCTTGCAAAGCTTTCAAATTTTGTTGCATCACAGAAATATAGGTTTCTCCTTCATCCATTTGTTTTTGTGTCAAACTTTCTAATGGATTTAAAACAGACATTTTCACACCAGTTTCTTTGGCTAAAGTTTCGGCTACTTTTGAGTTGGCATTTTCTTCAAAATAGATAACTTTTGTATCGTGTTCTTCCACAAAATGTTTTAACTCAGCTAAGCGACTAGCAGAAGGTTCCTGATCAGGTGAAATCCCTGAAATAGATTCTTGCGTTAAGCCATATTGATGCGCCAAGTAACCAAAAGCAGCATGTTGGACAACAAATGTTTTATTTTTTGCATTGGCAAAAGCAGCTTGATATTCTTTATCTAAAGCTGTCAATTTGGTAATATAATTCGCTGCGTTTTTTTCAAACTGCGCTTTTTTAGCCGGATATTTTTTACTTAATTGCTTTTGAATTTCAGTGACTTCTTTGATTGCCATAACTGGATCCGTCCAAACGTGTGGATCTAGGTCATGACTATGATCATGTTCGTCACTTTCTTCATCATGGCCTGCTGCCGTTGCTTCAAGTAAATCAATCTCACTGGCTGCTTCAATTATTACAGTTTTTTTTGCATCAATGTTATCTTCAATTTTATCTACCCAAGTCTCCAACTCTTCACTATTGTAAACAAACGCGTCTGCATCCGAAATTTTGGCAATATCTTTGGCACTGGGTTCATAATCATGGGGTTCAGTCCCAGCCGGAATTAAAAGTGTGACGTCGCCTTCTGCACCAACTACTTCTTTGGTAAATTCATACATAGGATAAAAAGTTGCGATTGCTTTAATTTTTCCGCTATTTGATTCTGTCTGATTATTTGAATTGCCATTGGCACAAGCTCCCAAAAAAGCCATGCTTACCATCATACCTAGGCCGATTAAATATTTTTTCATCTTGGTCCTCCTCAATTAAATCGTAACTTTACGATTTGTCACGAGAATTAATTTAACAGACAAAAAATAACCCGTCAAGATAAAACGTATAAGTTCCGATTTAACTACCAAATAGCGATGTAAACCGTAATAAAGGACTTTTTATTCATATGAACAATGACAAATATATATATTTTTAGGAATTAAATAATTTTTATTTCTATTAATATAAAGATGCAAAAGTTCACCAACTCATTTCCCTCACAAATGATAAATTATAATCTTGAAAAGACGCTCTTTCCTTTCTCAAAATTATGACTTATTCTTATTGCTCCAGAAATTTCTTTCGTGTCGTTAGACACAAACAATCGTAGTACGTTGGTCTCATTCTTTGCAAAAATCATCCAATCCTTAAAAAAAACTGTCTGCCTAAATTGGCAAACAGTCCGCTAAAATTTCGCTATTTCCTTATCTACTAAATCGTCATTCTATAAAAGAAGAAGTTTCTTACAATACAGTTCGCATTAAGCGATAGGTTCAATTGGCAAGTTCATGCCTTTCCAACCTTCTAATGCTCCGGCTAATTCGTAGGCTTCAAAACCATTTGAAAGTAAAGTTAGCAAGGCAGTTTTCCCAAGAATTGTACCACCAGTCCAATCGTAAACAACGTATGTTTTGGTTTTATCCAATTCTTCAAGATGTTGCGCTAAGTCTTTTGCTGGTAATGGGAGTGCGCCTTTAATTTGATCCTTTTTCACAGCGGCCGGTGCATTGCGCACGTCTAAAACCACATATGGTGAATCTTCTTGGCCTAGCGTATCTAAAATTGCAAAGTGGCTAATGTATAAGCTTAAATAAGTTTCTAATAATTGAATTTTTTCATTGGTATTGTTGGTCATCTTAAAGACTCCATTTCTTGATTTAATTTTTTTGTACCTTTTTCTATTTTGGCTAATAAATAAAATAGCTGATCCAATTCAGCAGCAGAAAAGTCTGAGAAAATCATTGCTACTGCTTTAAAATTGGCTGGCAAAAATTGGGTTACAACTTTTTCACCCTGAGGAAGCAATTGAATGTTAACCATTCGCTTGTCTTTTACATCAATTTTCTTTTTCACCCAACCGTCTTGCTCCATCTTATTCAATAGTTTTGTAACAGTCGCTCGTGCCGCACCTAGCCGTTTAGCAATTTCGGAAGGAGCTAATTGTTGCTCTTTTGCCTGTCTTAAAAACATCAAGATAATAAATTTTGATTCAGACAATCCATAATGGGATAAAACCTCATCATATACACGCTGCATTTCACGATAGGCCCATTGAAAATGAATAAAAGCCTCTGCTACTTCAGGAGTAGTCAAATTCGGATATTCTTGTAACGTGCGTTCAAAACGATGGGCATCGGGGCGATCACGAAACGTAAATTGCGTCATTTTTTCACTTCTTTCAAATAATTAGCCAGCTAACTAAATTGCAGTTTATACTTGTTTTACTTTTTTGACAAGTAAAAAAGCTCATAAAAAGAAGGTGTAACAGAAGCGACCAGCTTCAAGAAATAAGACGGAATTTCCGAAGTGACTGCTTTGAAGGCACCCCAAAAGTTAGACCAGAAAATCTAACTTAGGAGGCGCACTTAACTTCTGTCACCCGTTTGTTTGGAATCGGAAATAGGAGGTGTACAAGACTTTTGTCACACCTCCTACTCATTAATTAACCCGCCAATAGCTACTACCGTCTTTGGTGCGGGCCATGAAGCCATATTCAATTAGATAGCGTCGGACTGTTACAAAATCTGCCACGTATTGTTTCAAAATTTCATTTAAAGCTGTTTCATGATAGTTCTTATTCAATTCAAAATGACTGACAATATCTGCTAATAAAATAAGTTTCCGTTTTTCTTTGGCAGGGAGTGTTTTTATATACCCTTTTTCGTCTCGATAGGTTGCCAAAACTTTCTTTTGCTCTTCAGGGGTAATATCGTAGCGATCGTCCAACATTTTCGCATTATTATGAGGTAAAAGTATGTCCGTTTGCCCCAATAACGTCATTATGCTAAGAAAAACGTGTGCTTGACGCTGTTTTTCTTTTAACTTAAAGCGATGATTCCGGACAGTTGAAGTCGTTACCCCTAGACGTTGGGCAATAAACTTGTCATCAATATTTTGCGCAAATAACGTCAATATCTCCTGCTGCGTTTCACTCAGACCCGTTTCTTCCTTTGGTAATTGTAGCAAAGCTGCTAATGGCCCTTGATGTTTGCTGTCAACATGTACTTGCATAAATTTTTTTGCTTCCAAAAACTTTTCCTCATGCGGATAGACACAACCAATTTCTGTAATCGTATCGCAATAAAGACAATGATAGTTTTCACCTTGTTGATAAAAACCTCGAATATAATCTACAACATTTAAATTATCCAAAATTATCTCTCCTTTAAAAAGACAATAAATCTATAAATAAACTAACATAGAATCAATTTGTTTGCAAATATATAAACGAAAATGTTTAGTGAATGAACATCAAAAATCCACAACTAATCCTTAAGACAAATAATATGAAAAAATATACACGGTTTTCTCTGACCAACAAAAAAACGGAAAACTTATTTTCCAGCTGGTCTTTAGCCAATCTGTAAAAAAGTTTTCCGTCTATTTTATTTACCAGCCACCAGAGGCACCGCCGCCGCCGGAAGATCCGCCGCCAAAAGAGCCCCAAGAGCCACCGCTGCCCCCAGAAGAATTATGATTGGAGGCGTTATAACTAGAAGCCAGATAACTATGTGTCAATACCTGACCATAATTGCCATACAACGTGTCCCCAATTAAAACACGCCCTAGACCTAATTTTTTGGCATTCGGCTGTTTCAACAACCGCCCTTGAATAACCGCTCGTTTTACACTACTGGCAGTTGCCGCCACGAACAGACCACTCAACATCACACAATACAATTCTGTCTGTTTTAATGTTTGTTGCGCACTTTTTTCATCCGTAAACATTTGGGGTAATTGTTGACTGGTTGTTTGGTAATTTTGATAAATTCCTTTTAAGTAGCGAATGCCCCTACTTAAACTAATGATTGTCACTATCGCAACCAGAATCATTATCACAAAGAAAATACGCAGGCCCCAATACAATAAATTCAAATTACTCTTTTTAGACTTTACTTGTGCAATTTGTGAATCGATTAAAGCCGTTTTCGTATTCATTAAGTCAAAAACTTCCCCGACAACTTGATTGATCCCTTTGCTATAGTTTTTATCTTTAAATAGATCCACCACATCATCATTATTGATAATATCATCTGCTGTCGCATCAGGAATCAATCCTTCTAAACCGTAGCCGACTTCTAGACGAAACTCGCGATCATCGAGTGCAATCAAATATAAAACACCATTATTTTGTGTTTTATCGCCAATTCCTAATTGATTAAAAATTTTATTGGCGTAAGATTCAATATCTTCTCCACCTGGCAACTCTTTGACTGTCACAACCTCTAACTGGGCACCTTCTGTACTAGCAGCGAGTTGTTTATTCAAATTGTAAATTTTCTTTTTAGTGGCCGCATCCATAATTTTGGCATTATCAGAGACAAAAATATTATTTTTATTAATTGTAATTGTCGCATTTGTTTCTTTGATTGCTACTTGATAATTGTTTGCTTGGCTGGGATAATCGCCAAGTTTAGCCATATTGTCTTTTAAGACTGCATCAAAAGATTTTTGTGGTGGTTGAATTTTACCCGCTAAAATATCCTCTCTTTGGGTATTTAACGTCTGTAATTGTGCATTATAATCCGCTTTTTTTTCAGCAAAAGTGTGATTGTCTACGATAGAGCCTACTAACCCCACTCCAAAAAGTAAGAGTATAATCAAAAAGATAATTCGCATTATCCGATTACGTCTAGTTACACCTTGGTAAAAATCCCGGATTTTTTGATCGGTCTTAACAGTTGAACTGGTTGGGCTTTTTACATTCATCTGCCCCACCGCCCTTACTCAAAACTAACATCTGGCACTTTTTCTGCACCAGCATCAGCTTTAAAGTTTGCTTTCTTTTCAAAACCCAGCATTTTAGCTACGATATTTTTAGGAAAACGAACTAAGTTTTGATTGTAGCTTTGAACTTCAGTAATATAATTTTTACGTTCCACAGAAATGCGATTTTCAGTACCTTCCAATTGTGTCATTAATGTTTTAACATTTTCATTAGAAGCTAACTGTGGATAGCTTTCTTTAATTACACTGACCATTGTACCGACACTTTGATCAATTTTATCATCAGCTGCAACTTTTTCTGAAGGAGTAGAGGCTTGATTGTATTCTTTTCTAGCTTCTGTAATCGCTGAAAAAATTTCCGTTTCATGTTGCATACTACCTTTAACGCTATTTACTAAATTCGGAATCAAATCTGCCCGACGTTGCATCACATTTTCCACTTGTGACCATTTTGCATCAACACTATTTTCCGCTGTTGCCAAGCTATTATAGGTTGCAATGAAATAACCTACAATTCCGATTACAATAATACCAATAATCCCAATAACTGTTAGTGTACTTTTCTTCATTTCATTTCCTCTTTTCTACCACCAAATAGTGCGGTTCCCCTCCGCTGGTGGCTTTAGCTTATTGTACCACTAAGGCTTAGGGCTGCCTCGTACTTAGGGCTGATTTTTTTTCGGTTGTCGGAAAGATTGCGGGGGAAAAATAAAAAAGTTTCAGCAAGACCGGCTCACTGAAACTTTCACTCTTTTATTAACGTAATGTTCGTACCAAGTAAACCTCGTTGCAAAAACCTTTTAAAGCATTATAAATTCGTTGGGCCCGTGAATGCTTTTGACATAATGCAAAACAAGTTGGACCACTGCCGCTCATTAAAGCAACGTCTGCTCCGTATTTCATCATGCGATCTTTAATTTGTTGAATAATTGGATGACGTTCAATTGTAATATCTTCCAAACTATTGCCCATATTGGCAATCATCTGCTGGTAATCTCCTGCGGCAATTGCAGCGCGTAAGGCCACAATATTAGGGTGATGAATTTTATTAACATCAACTTTAGGAAAAACTGTCCGGGTTGAAACACTGATGCGGGGTTTTACCAATACTACCCAACACGGCGGCATCGGTTTAATCGGTGCGACAATTTCGCCTTTACCACCAACAAAAGAGGTTGTGCCATAAAGACAATAAGGAACATCCGTGCCAATTTTGACACCAATTTCAACCAAAGCTTCATCCGTCAGTCCTAGATTCCAAAGTCGGTTCATCCCTCTAAGGGCAGCAGCAGTATCGCTACTGCCACCGCCGAGCCCTGCGGCGACTGGTATTTGTTTTTGGATTGCAATTTTAACACCTTTTTGGATATTATAACGTTCTTTTAATAATTGAGCGGCTTGATAAACGTTGTTGCGTTTATCTACCGGTAAAAAGGCTTTATTGGTTTCAATGTGGATTTGATTTTCTGGCAATTCTTCTATTGTCAATCGATCTGCTAAATCAACACTAGCCATGACCATCTCCAATTCATGATAGCCATCTGGTCGTTTATATAAAACATCCAAACCTAAATTGATTTTCGCAGGTGCTTTTTCAATAATCTCCATCTTTCCACCTACCTTTCTCTTTTGGCAATTTACGCAAAAAATGCCACAATCGTTGTGTATTCTATCATAGCAGAAGATAATTGTATAGTTTAGGAAAAAAACTTTGAAAACGCCATTTTAATAATATTTTTTCTTTTTTCTAAAATTTATGACGCTATTCAAAATATTTGAAGAAAAATGAAGTTGGCCCTACAATAGAATTAGAAAAAGAAAGGTGTGATAAAAATGGCAGATTTATTTCCACGTAGTTTTTCAGATGGTGAGGAAATGATCGGACGTTTAATGAACAATTTCTGGCAAGACCGTTCTTTAGCCACTGATATTAAAGAATTTGATAGTTATTACGAAGTGAAAGCAGATCTTCCTGGCATCAACAAAGAAGACATCAAAGTCACTTACGCAAATGATACTCTGACCATTCGTGCCAAACACACCGCGAATAATGAAGAAAAAGATGATGACGGTCACTATTTACGCCGTGAACGTACTAGCAGTACCTATGAACGCAGCTTTGCGATGAAAGATATTGATGAAGAAAATATCAAAGCAACTTTTGAAAACGGCGTATTAACCCTGGAATTACCAAAAAAAATCGTCAAAGAAATTCACGGAAAAGATATTCCGATTGGATAAGCTTCAATATTACGTTTTGCACTGTAAAAGCATGAGCTGTTTTTAGCATAAAAAAGTGAGTAGAAATATTTCTACTCACTTTTTTCAATTGGATAATAACCTATCTTTTTTCATAACATTTAATTTCTGTGTTAGCTAAATTAAAAGCTAGAAACTCCTGCATGTTTTTCCCATGAAAATAGTTGTCCACTACGCGGCTAACTGCATTGTGGCATACAAGAAGAACTTGTTCGCTTCGATTTTCTAATTCTGACAAGAGCGGATAAACTCTACTAGCAACGTCTAAAATGGATTCTCCATTTGGAAAAGGAAGAGAAAACTCTAATCTAGCTTTTTGAAAGTCCGGTGTCGAAATTGCTTTTCCATCATAAACTCCAAAATCCATCTCAATCAGACGTTCATCTGTTATTAGAGGTAGCTGCAATTTCTCATTAACAATAAGTGCTGTTTCTTGGGCACGGCACAATGGCGAAACAATTATTCTATCAATTTTAATTTTTTTGTCACTTAATTTTTGAACTAAATTTTGCGCCTGTCTACGTCCCACCGTTGTTAATGGCACATCAGCTCGCCCACAAATTCGCTTTTCTACATTCCATTGGGTTTGACCATGACGTGCAAGATAAATCATATTTTTGTACTCCCTAATTTTTTACATTAGATTTTTGTGGTTTTTTAGGTATTGTTATTCCTTTGTCCTCTGGCATTTCACCAATTACTAATTTATTTTCTAAGCCATTTTGACTTAAAAACTTTTCAATTGACTTTAAATCTTGTCCAAATAGCATAGAAAAATGAGAATTTCTCCCTTTATAAAAAGTAATAAAAGTTTCCCCTAAACGGCTATCTTCTAATTGAATTGTTTCAAATTGTTGATAATTACCTGCAAGAACACCAAATTTTATTAATCGTTTTTGCGTTAAGCCTTCTCTTAATAAACCGCTTGAAGCAATCATGACAGCAAAAATACATAGTTTAATTTGATCAGCGAATTGCTGTGGCCAAAAAACAATTAAAATACTGAGCGCTAATGTTAGTGCTAAGCCAACTTTGATAAAATTACGTTTTGCCAAAATGACAATCTCTTTTTGATCTCTAATTTGAATAACAAGAAGCAACGCTAAAAAAATTCCGATAACAATAGCTTCAGCCATTTTAATCAACTGCCTTTCTTATTAGCCTCAGATATTAAAAAAATTTTTTAACTTTTATTACTACCATTCGGCGATTGTACCATCATAATTTTTCCATTGCGGGTTAGTCCAAACTAAACCTTCTTGGGCGATTTCCTTAATTTTATCCTCATCCATAATTAAACCCAAACCTGGTTTGTCTGGTAAATCAACAAAGCCATCTTTATATTGAAAAATTTCTTTATTTTTAACAAAGTCTAACAAATCAAATCCTTTATTGTAGTGAATTCCCAAGCTTTGTTCTTGAATGAAAACATTCGGAGTACATGCATCAACTTGTAGTGTTGCAGCTAATGCTATCGGCCCGTATGGTGCATGCGGTGCAACAGCCATGTCATAAGCTTCGGCCATTGCAGCAATTTTTCTAGTTTCTAAAATTCCACCACATAATGCGACATCTGGTTGAATAATATCAATTGCACCTTGTTTAAAAATATTCTTGAATTGCCAGCGAGTGTATAAACGTTCTCCAGTTGCTAATGGAACTGCCACAGAATTAGCTACTTCTTTAAAATGTTCTTCATTTTCTGGTAATACAACTTCTTCTAGGAACATTGGATGATAAGGTTCCAACGCCCTAGCCAATACTTTAGCCATAGGTTTGTGAACTCGACCGTGAAAATCAACGCCTATTGCCATTTTATCTCCAAATCGATCCCGTATAGATGCCACACGTTCCACTACTTCATCGACTTTTTCATAAGAATCAATATAGTGAAGTTCTTCTGTAGCATTCATTTTGACTGCTGTAAAACCGCGATCAAATCGGTCTTGTGCTTGTTCCACAACTTCGCTAGGACGATCGCCACCAATCCATGAATAGACTTTTATTTGGTCTCGAGCAGCGCCACCTAACAGTTCATATACAGGAACATTAAATGCTTTTCCTTTAATATCCCATAATGCCATTTCCAATCCCGAAACAATAGTGCCATTGATTGGACCACCACGGAAAAACGAGCGATGCATTTCTTGGAATAATCGTTCAATTTCAAAAGGATTACGACCAATTAAACGATTTCCAATTTCATAGGCTCCAGCTACAACCGTTTCTGTTTTTGTTCCTGAAATCATTTCACCCCAACCGTCAATTCCTTCATCAGTGGAAATTTTCACAAAAATCCAGCGAGGTTTTACTTTATAAACAGTTATGTCTGATATTTTCACAATATATGCACTCCTTTAATTTAACTGCAATCCTCTTAAAAAATTGCAGCTAAATTTTCAATCTATTTTCTTACGATACTATGTTATTCAGTAACAGTTTCTTCAGTTTCTTTGTTAATGTGTTTGATTTTATCAAAATAGTACCAAGCTCCTGCAAATACGATAAGTAAAACTGGAATACCAATAATTGGTTTGTAAGCAAAAGCTAAAAATACTAAATAGCTTTGGATCATAGATGTTGCCGCAAAAGAGGAAATTAGCATTGAACTAGAACCTAAATTAATTCCCACTTGTTTTGCAATTGCTGTCAAAATTGGGGAAGTTGCTGTACCACACCATAATAATGATGCCGTTACAACTAAGCCGATAACGATATTTTTCAACAAATTACCACGAGTCAACGCTACTACCATGGCCACGCGGAAAGGAACAACCGCCAAATCAGCAAAAGGTAGTACGCGATTGCCAGGTAAAACTAAAGCGACTGCAATAGTTAATGGAATAATAATTAATGCAGTTGTAATAACATCAGGATTTCCTACCACAACCGCAGCATCCAAACCAATAAATAGACGGCGTCCTTTGAATTTTTCTTGTGACCATTTTTGCGCTGCATCAGAAATTGGCATTAATCCTTCCATAAATAGCGCTGTCATTTTTGGAATTAAAACTAAAACCGCTGACATGCTGACACCTAACTGCAATACAGCTTTAATATCATAGCCAGCTAAAAAGCCGATAACTAAACCAATAACGAGTCCCATAATCATAGAATCACCGAAAAACCCAAGATACTTCTGTGCATCTTTAATGGTAAATTTTGATTTACGGAAAAATGGAATTTTATCTAAAAGCCAATTTAACGGCCAAGCAATCACAAGTGAAGACAACGCAGAGACTGTCGGTAGTGATACCCCAGGGATTCCAAAGAAATCTTCAACTAACGGTTGAGACCAGTCGGACATTTTGAAGGTAATAACTGCCATGATAATGGAAGCACCGACACCTAGAAAAACGTTTTTTGTTACAAAATACACCATAACCCCTACAATTGCCATGTGATGATAGTTCCAAATATCTACATCCAAAGTTTGGGTTTTCTTCAAAATTAACAAAACAATATTAACAATTAAAATAGCAAAAATTAAAATAGCGATAATAGGTGATGCCCAGGTAACGGCAGCAATAGAACCCCATCCCACATCCAAAGCATCAAGTTTTACGCCAGTTCGTTCTACCATTGCTTTGGCTGCAGGCCCCACATTCGTGGTCATAAAATCTAAAATCAACTTGATCCCAGCAAAACCAATTGCTAGCGTTAAGCCAGATTTAAATGCTCGAGTAATTTTTAAGCCAAAAATCAGACCAATAATTGTAATGATTACAGGTAACATCACGGTTGGGCCAGCATCAATGAAAAAATTAAATACATCCATAATAATATTCATCTTAATCTTCTACCTCCGATTTCGTTGATTAGTCTTGCAATTGGGATAAAATTTCTTCCATTGTTTTATCGGCACCAATCCCAGTTAAGATAGGCATTCCTTTTACGACAGGGACATCCCCAGTTTGCCCATCAAATTGACCTGTTGTTACTAATAAATCATAACCTTGAACTTTTCCTGGCACTTCCATTAATTTTGTTTGAGTAGTTTCTACTTGAAGCCCTTGCTCCGTTAAGTATTCTTTTACCTTAGACGCGACTACTGTTGAAGTTGCAATACCATTCCCACAAGCTACTAAAATTCTTTTCATAATAAATTCCTCCATTTTTATAAGTTTTAATTGATTGCTGTTTCGACTAATTTTAATAATTCAAGATTATCGTGAGCCGCTACCATTTTTTGTCGTAAAGGCTCATCTTGGATTAATCCTACAATTTTTTGAAGCATTTCTACTTGTCCATGAGGTTCACCAATTGCCATCATAATAATAATTTTCACGGGCAAAGTAGCAGCATTTTCTTCCATATTATGAAATTCTACTGGTTCTTTTAACGTAGCAATTGCTAATGTTGTTTCATTTACTAATTCATAATTTGCATGTGGAATTGCTACTATTGGTTGCGTTGATGGTAATCCAGTTGGATATTCTCTTTCACGTTCCTTGATTGCTGTAATATATTGTTTTTTTACATAACCATTTTTAAATAGTTGTGTTGCTAAATAGTCTAACGCTTCATCAGAACTTTTGGCATCTAGATCACGAAAGACTAATTCTTCATGAAGATATACTTCCATCTATTTTCTCCTCCTCAAAACGCAGAAAAATTATTCTTATTTTATTATTTCTAACAATGCTTTTAATGATTGAGCTAGACTAGGTACATTTAAATTTTCAATATCGACTTTATTGAACATTCCTGAACCGATTCCTAAATAACTAGCTTGATTATCAAAAAATTCTTTAGCATTTTTAATGCTAACTCCCCCAACTCCCATTAGAGGCAATTTTCCTAATGGTGCTTGGACATCTTTGAAAAAGCGTGGTGTAACAACAGCCGCCGGAAAAATTTTGACAATGTCTGCACCGTTCTTAAACATTTCATCAATTTCTGAAGGTGTCATCGCCGCTGGAATAGCTAGCATCTTCTTTTCATTAGCAAACGCTAACATTTCTTTTGTAAAAATATGGGGGCCTAATAAAAATTTTGCGCCTGCTTCATAGGCTGCTTTTGCATCTTCTAATGTTCGAACAGTGCCTGCACCAATTCTTATTTTGTCACCAAATTGATGATTCAATCTTTTAATATGGTGTAATGCATTTTCTGTATTTAAAGTCATTTCCACTGCGTACTCATTTTCAAATCCTGCCATTGCTTTTAAAATTGCTTCAGCTTGGTCAAAAGAATAGCCTCGCATAATGATTGTCAATTTTGGATACTCTTCTAATTTCATTTTTTCTCCTCTCTAAGTTTTATTACGTATATTGTCGTATTAGTTGATAGCTTGTTACCTCATCTGATTTCTTTAATTTTTGAATCAAAGCTTCATTTTCACTAATGGATGCAATTTGATTAATCGCACGTAGATGGCGAGTTAAGTCATAAAAGGCCAGCGGCATAATGAGCGAAACTTGATGACCCCCAGGAAATTGGATTGGCTTTTGACTAATTAACAAACTGACACCATCTCTTAACACACCATGTTCAATGGTCGTATGAGGGATACACGTTTGAGTCCCCAGATAGCCCGAATAATTTTCGTCTTGGATTTGCCGAATGCAATCTTCATAAAAAAATTCATCAATAATATGACTTTCCAATAATGGTTGACAAGCCATTTTCACAGCCTCTTGCCATGTGATGTTTTCATCTATAATTTTAATAAAATTAGGCTTTAAGTAGTGGGTCAAAGAAGGGAGCACCTTATGATTTTCTATAGGTGAATTATTATTGGTTTGCAATAAAAAATATTGTAATTCTTCTTTTAGATTGCGCAGGTCGTTCACTTTAGCATGCTGTTGAATAATTGCAATTAATTCATCCACCGCTTGATCCATTTGATCAATTCCCAATTCAGCTAACACGCGATAACGTAAATTAATCTGTTCTTTATAAGACATTATCGGATCAACGATAAATTGTACCAAGCTCGTTTTTAGTGGTGTTGTTGTAAAAACTAAATCATAATCTTCTTCGAAATGATAAAAGTCCCGTACTGAAAATGAGGCTAAAAAATGTACTTCAGGAAATAACTGTTTTAAGCTTTCCCGCATTAGTTTTGATACCATTACACCATTTGTACAAACAACTACCGCTCTTGGTTTTTGCTTTTGCTGTTGATCATGACTCGTGAGTTGAAAGCCAAAATAATAAGATAATAAATTTAACTCATCTTCGGGAAAAGCTTTTCCTAACCACTTTTCAATGGGTATAATCAATTCTTTCATCAATTCTACAAGAATACCGTGATTACTATCTTGGATTAAATTTTCTAACGAATAAACTCCTAAACTCAAATTATAACGAATGCGAAAACACGCAGGCCGTAAATGGTTTAAAATCCGTCGTTCAAAATTTTCTCTATCTTCTACTAAAATTAATGTTTGATTTTGAAATACATCCACCATCTGATGGATAAGATGCCGTAGTTGTATATCGGAATCAAAATCTTGTGTTGTCTTTTTTTCAAAAATATTAGAGGTTAAAAATAGCAATGTCAGCCATTCCAAATATTTTGGGCTTAACTGCCATTTTGTCTCACTTACTAAAATCTGCAACAACTTGTATTCAGGCGTTTGACACACTCGTTCTTGTAGAAAATCAGTATTACTTTTTTCCCGTAAGCCGCGACTAATCAAAAAGCGGGCAGCGGATTGTAAATAGTCTACAGATTCATCTGAATAACTCAAATGCAGCATTTGTTCCATACCATGAATAAGATGAATAACTTCTTCTTCACTAATATTTGATGCGAGAAAATCACGCACCTTATTTTCTTGAAAAATAGGATGTTGGTGAACCATATCAGACATCAATTGCAAAAGCCGATGTTCAGAACCTTTTAAACTGTAACCATTGATACGATCATAGACTAAATCTAACTCATATTTAGAGGCCAACCATTCAGCTTTTTTCACATCCTCAACAATAGTACTTTTGCTGACATCTAATAAATCAGTAAAATGATCCAGCCCAACATAACTAGTATCTGTTATTAAAAGCATCAAAATCAAAGCCGCACGATCACTTTCTGACAAACCATCAGCAATACTGTAAAAGCTCTGCTTACTTTCTTCAGTTGTCAGCATTTGAATTACTTCTAAGGGAATTTCAAAATCTCCACTATGATTTCGTTGAATCTGTGGAATACTTTTCAATTGCAATTCACTATTAAAGGAATTAATAGCGTAATTAATTTGACGTTTAGTTAAACTTAATTTCATTGTCAAATCATTCATTTTTAACTCAGGATTACGAATCAATAAAGAAAGAATTTTCCGGATACGTTCATTCATTTGTTTTACCTCCTGGCACTTTTTATTATATAGTCTTCATAAGAAGTTTTGTTCTCGCTTTCATAGTGGAAATTGTCACACTATAATCAAGCGAATGTCACACCTCAGATGATTAGTTCAATATACAGGCAAAAAAATAGGTAGAAGAATTATTCTTCTACCTTAACAGATTCTATTTTCATTTAAATCCAAATAATATTAAAACAAGCCCGACACCTTAACAGTGCGGGCTTGTTTTTTTACTAAAATTACTATTCTACTACCTCAACTTCACCAATTTTTGTTTGTTGGGCAATTTCACCGGTTTTATTTAAAGTGAAACCGGCAATTTTTTCAGTATTGGTGAAAGCGACCACGACATCTGTCTTTTTGCCTGCATCCAACACTTCTGTTAAATTCATAAGGGACAATAAAGTATCTGGCGTTACGCTGTCTCCCACTTTCACTTTCACATCAAAAGGTGAACCGTTTAATTCCACTGTATCTAAGCCCATATGCACTAGGACTTCAGCCCCAGCTGGCGTCTTAATTCCAATCGCATGTTTGGTTTCAAAAATACTCATAATTTTACCATTCACAGGGGCATAAATTTCTTGGGCTTTTGGTTTTACAGCAAAACCGTCTCCCATCATTTTTTGTGAAAAGACAGGATCAGACACTTGTCCAATCGCGATAACTTCCCCTTCTACGGGAGCATAAATTGCTTCTTTTGTTACAATCCCTGGCGCATTATCAGAAACACTTGCGCCTTCTGTTGCATGTGTTACGCTGACAGCAGGGCCGCCAGCTGTCGCCATAGCTAAACCACTTTCATCTAATTGTGGTTCTAATTTATTTAAAACTTTGACTTTGCGGAAAACATACGTCATAACAAATGTAATTACCATGGTGACAATCATGGAAATAAATACCATTGGATAATTTTCGATTTTAAATGATAGAAAACCAGGTAGTCCCCCAACACCGATACCTAAAGCTCGTGTATTGGTGATTGTAATTAACATACCGCCAATGGCAGAACCGACCATTGCCGCAACAAATGGATAAACATATTTCAAGTTAATCCCAAACATCGCGGGCTCAGTAACCCCTAGATAAGCCGAAATTGTCGCTGGCACAGAAATTTGTTCTTCCTTTTTATTACCGCGGTGTTGGAAGTAAATCGCTAATACTGCCGTACCTTGGGCGATATTTGAGAGCATGATCATTGGCCACAAGTTAGTAGAACCAAAGTCGGCTACTAATTGTGTGTCAATCGCTAAAGTTGTGTGATGCAACCCGGTAATAACCAATGGTGCATACAGACCACCAAATACTAAACTAAATAACCAGCTAAATGATGAAGATAGGCCGGCATTTACCACATAAGAAATACCAGACCCGATTTGCCAGCCGATTGGGCCTAAAATCATGTGTGCGGCTAAAATAGTTGGTAATAGTGAAAACAACGGTACAAAAATCATAGAAACAGCTTCTGGAATGTGTTTTCTAAAGAAGCGTTCCAAGTAAACTAACATAAAACCAGCTAACATTGCAGGAATAACTTGCGCTTGATAACCAATCTTTTCGATTGTGAAAAAGCCGAAATCCCAAGTCCAATTCTTCGCAATATCTGCGGCACTGGTACCATTTACAGCATAAGCATTTAATAATTGCGGTGAAACTAAAGTAATCCCTAAAATAATCCCTAAAATTTGTGTGGTTCCCATTTTACGGGTGATTGACCACGTAATTCCAACTGGTAAGAAGTGGAAAATCGCTTCACAGGGTAACCACAAGAAACCGTTGACACCATTCCAAAAAACAGAAGATTCCGTAATCGTTTGACCACCTAACATATCCAGTGGTACACCTTCTAAAAAGTTACGGAAACCTAACATCAAACCACCGACGATAATCGCTGGTAACAACGGGGTAAAGATTTCTGCTAAAACACCGATTAAACGTTGGGCAATATTTTGATTTTGTTTGGCGACTGATTTACTCGCTTCTTTTGAAACGCCTTCAATTCCTGATATCGCCGAAAAATCATTATAAAAATCCGGCACTTCATTTCCAATGATGACTTGAAATTGTCCAGCATTTGTAAATGTACCTTTGACACTAGATAAATCTTCAATGGCAGGTACATTCGCTTTACTGTCATCGTTTAAAACAAAGCGCATTCTTGTCACACAGTGGGTAACTGCGGCAATATTTTCTTTACCGCCTAATTCTTTCAACAATTGTTCTGCATCTTATTGGAATTTTCCCATGGTTAAAACCCCTTTCATTTTTAACTTGTATATATAAGTTAATCAACTAAAGCAATCATACCTTGCGGCAAACTTTTTTGCAAGCGTTTTATTAACAAAAAACGTCATTTTCTCATTTTCAAAAAAATACTTACCTTATATAAACCTTGAAATTATCCCACGTAAAAATAGCAAAACTTTTTTATTTTAAACAGATTTGTTATTATCATTATATTTTAAAATTACTTTTAACAGTTGAAATCGTTATCAAATTATCTTATAATCAATTTACATGTATAGACAAGTAAAAGAGAGGAGCATTTTATGAAACTGGCAAAGATAAATACACAAGCTGCTGCTTGGCAGTTGGAATTACCCACAGAAAATTTAACCTTTACAGGTGCTCCGGCAGAAAAAGCACAACAATTGTTAGACACTTTAGCAAATACTTCGATTGCTGGGGGCATTCTGACGGGAGATGAGGTTTTACTGGAACAACCAGAAGGAATTTTTGAATTAAGTCAATGGTTAACCGAAAAACTCAACTTGCCCTTTGTTTTTGCCAGCGAAGATTTTAATGAAGCAGCAGAAAAATTGAAATGGCAAGTAAGCTATCATGGCTATCGCCCTGGGAAAGACGAATATTCCGTTGAATCTCTTTTAACTGTCGGGAATGGCTTTATGGGTTTAAGAGGAACCATGCCAGAAATGGAAATCAGCGATGATCACTATCCAGCTACTTATTTGGCCAGCCTATATAACACCGCTGCATCTGTGGTCTCTAATCAAACAATTTACAATGAAGATTTCGTTAATGCGCCTAATTTGCAAAAGATTTATTTAATTGTCGATAATGAAAAAATTGCTTTTGAAAAAGAGCAAATAAAAAAATTGACCCGCACCCTTCACTTAAAAACGGGCTTATTTCATGCAAATGCTATCGTTACCACCAAAACGGGAAAAGAAATTGCGCTTACTGTCAAAAAAATTGCGAATATGCAACAGACTGAGCAATATAGCCTGCAATATGCTTTTATGCCACTGAACTTTTCGGGTACTATTACGCTTGTTTCAGAAGCAGATGGGGATGTTTACAACTACAACGTTGCTCGTTATCGCAGCTTAACGAAAAATCATTTGGATATTGTCGCTCTAAATGTGCAAGCAACAAAAGCGCTCCTAGTAGCGAAAACCAAAGCTTCTCAGATCACGGTCACGCAATACTCCGAACTTTTTAGTCAGGATCTTGATTTGACGCAATTAGAAAACACGCTAGAAGGAAAAGTTGCCCGTCAAAAATTAACCATTTCTGCTAAAGAAAATACTTGGTATACCCTAGACAAAACAGTCAGTGTCGCACAACGACGCAAAGAAGAAACACCTCTTCGCATCGATTTGGATCAGGTGTCTCTACCCACATTTGAAAAAAGTGCGGCAGAATCTGCTGCTGCCTGGCAAATTTTGTGGGACAAAGCGGCAATTACAGTCACAGGAGATTTAATGAGTCAAAAATTATTAAATCTTCACACCTATCATCTTTTATCTTCTGCTTCACCCAATGGCAATAAGGGGTTGGATGCCTCTATTACTGCTCGCGGCTTACATGGTGAAGCTTATCGCGGCCATATTTTTTGGGATGAATTATTTATTTTGCCTTTTTACATTATTCATTTTCCTAAAACAGCACGGGAGATTTTATTGTATCGCTACCGCCGCTTGCCAGCAGCTAAGATTGATGCCAAAAAAGCCGGCTATAAAGGTGCAATGTTCCCTTGGCAATCTGGCTTAGATGGTACTGAACAATCACAAGAACTACATTTAAATCCCATTAGCGGCAAATGGAAAGAAGATCACAGCCGCTTGCAACGTCATGTTTCTTTAGCAATTGCTTATAATATTTGGCAGTACTTTAATAATGCGCAAGATGAAGATTTTATGAAACAATATGGTTTAGAACTGCTGTTAGAAATTGCCCATTTTTGGGAAAGTGCGGCCCAGTGGGATGAAGAATTACAGCGTTACACGATTGATCATGTGATGGGACCAGATGAATTTCACGAAAGCTACCCCAATGCCAAAAAAGGCGGTTTGAAAAACAATGCCTATACGAATATGATGGTCGTATGGCTGTTTGAAGAAATTGAGCGACTACAAGAACTTTTACCCCAAGATTTTGCGGCAGCAGCTGAAAAAACCGGCTTAACTGCAGATACGCTACAGCAAATGACTGCAATCAAAAACAAATTAGCTTTGGAAATAAACGATGAAGGGATTATCGCGCAATTTGCCGGCTATTTTGACTTAAAAGATTTGGATTGGGATTACTACAAAGAAAAATACGGCAATGTTTACCGGATGGATCGCATCTTGAATGCAGAGGGGCACTCCGCAGATGAATACAAAGTTGCCAAGCAAGCCGATAGTTTAATGATCTTCTATAATTTTCCGCAAAAAAAAGTCAGCGAAATATTGCAAGATCTAAACTATGATCTACCTAAAGACTATGTAACAAAAAATCTGGCTTATTATTTAGCCCGCACTTCCCATGGCTCGACTTTATCGCGGGTAGTCCATGCCCAACTTGCTGCCATGGTAGACGACCAAGATTTAGCATGGCAACTTTACAAAGAGGCCCTTTATTCGGATTATCGGGATATCCAAGGAGGAACGACTGCAGAAGGCATCCACGCCGGTGTCATGGCAGCCACACTTTACATTCCATTGACTACTTTTGCCGGTTTGGATATTCGGCAAGAAGTCTTAAATTTAACCCCAAACTTACCAAAAGCTTGGGAATCACTGGCTTATAAACTAAAAATTCGTGGCGTGCACTTTGATATTGCTATATCCCAAAGTGAAATTACAATCACAGCCGATGAAACGATTACGATTCATGTTTGCGATAAACCTGTTACACTAAAAGCAGGAATCCAAACAAAGATTCCTTATCAGTAAGGTGTAAAATATAAAAATAAGAAAAAAAGCGAGTATGATGCTCCGCTTTTAGATAAAAAAAGGAAATGAGGAGAAAGTTTATGAAAAAAGGTTTTATCTTTGATTTGGATGGTGTCATTACAGATACTGCAAAATATCATTTTATTGCATGGCGCGATTTAGGCACAGAAATTGGTGTCGACGTTGATTTAAAATTCAACGAACAATTAAAGGGCATCAGCCGCATGGATTCTCTTGATCGGATTTTGGCTCATGGTGGTAAAGAAAATGATTTTACTTTAGATCAAAAAGAAGCGTTGGCTGCGAAAAAAAATACCCATTATGTTGAGTTATTACAATCATTAACCCCTGCTGATTTATTACCAGGAGTTAAAGAATTTTTGGACCAAGCAAGTACAAAAGGCGTTCCTTGCGCGATTGCTTCAGCTTCAAAGAATGCACCTTTTATCCTAGAAAAATTGGGCGTTAAAGACCAATTTGCCGGTATCGTCGATCCAGCAACCTTACACAAAGGCAAACCAGATCCAGAAATTTTTATTAAAGCTGCTGAACTTTTAAATATCCAACCAGAAGAAGCCGTTGGTTTTGAAGATGCACAAGCTGGAATTGACGGCATTAAAGCCTGCAACATGTATGCAGTTGGGGTTTTATCTGGTGAACCATTACATGGCGCAGACCTAACTTGTCATGAATTAACCGAACTGAACATGGATGAACTATTACAAAAATAAAAACGGAATAAATTCGTTATCTTTTAGTGCGTCACATTTATATACGCTTAAATCATACGATTTTACTAAAGAAAGTTGCTTTTTATTAAAATGATTTCTACAATGAGGACTGGGAGGGGACGTAATGAATAAATTTCGCGAGATTTTTTTAGACTTGGAACAAAAGATTCTAAATGGTGAATATCCCCCACAATCATTGTTACCAAGTGAAAATCAACTGATTAAGGTATACAATGTCTCACGGGAAACCGTCCGTAAAGCACTGAATTTATTAAAAGATGCCGGTTATATTCAAAAAAAACAAGGCAAAGGTTCTATTGTCCTAGATATTAATCGTTTTGATTTTCCTATTTCTGGCCTAACCAGCTTTAAAGAACTGCAAGAAGCACAACACATTCCAAACGAAACCAAAGTAGTGGAATTAAAGAAAGTTGCTGTCTCTCCTAGCCTTAGTCAAAAAACAGACTGGCCCGTAGCAAGTGAAGCTTGGAAGTTGGTGCGTCAGCGTAAAATTGATGGTGAAGTTGCCATTTTAGATCGTGATTACTTAGCTTTGGATATTATTCCAGCATTACCTATAAAAAAAGCGGAAGACTCTCTTTACGGCTATTTGGAAAATGATCTTGGTTTAGTAATTGCCTATGCCCAAAAAGAAATTACCGTGGAACCCGTGGACAAAGAAATTCGCGAATTGATGGAATTGTCCTTAGAAGACCAACACGCCGTTTTTGTTCGTAGTTTAGTCTTTCTGGAAGATACCCGCTGTTTTGAATATACCGAATCCATTCACAAGTTAGACAAATTCCGTTTCTTAGAATTTGCCCGCCGTCGGAAGGCTTAAAAATTAAAAAGCGTAACTACTCTTTTGTATTGTCCCTTAAAGTTAGAACACAATTCTAACGCTAAGAACTTTACAGCGAGTGGTTACGCTTTTTTTACTCTTCTAAGATTACTTCTTCTACAAGGGTTGGGCCTTTATTTTTCCCCCGCCCAATCAAGCGTAAAAGTTGTGCCGCTGCCAGATAAAAGTTGCTGCCTTTTAAATACGCAAAATAACAACCTTCCCAGTGGGTCACATATTTTTGTTTCCCACTGAAATTATCTTGAAAATTATAAATTGCATTCCCATACCGATAAATAATATTCATAATCCGTTCTTCAAAAAAGGCAAAAGGTCCCGCGCCAACTTGGGCTAATGGCACCATGCCTAAATCAACTTTTTTAAACCCGGCTTGTTCCCAACTTGCCAGCATCCCCAAAACCAAAAAGTTTGCCAACTCTTTGGGTGCTTCCGGCAGAATGCGCAATAAATCATAGGAAACCCAATTTGGAGAAATCGCCTGTTGCGTAATAAAACCAACAATTTGATTTTCATTATTACGCGCCACCGCTACTGGACTTTTTAGAATATAATCTGTTTCAAAACGGCCATTGCCAAAGTATTTTTCTCCTTTACCATTTAACCACGCATTTGAAACAGCAGCTAATTGGGGTAAAAGTTCAGCCGGTAGTGTTTCATATTTTTTGAAGGTATATCCTTGCACACTCAATTTGCGATAAACCTCTTGCTGTAAATAATCAGCAGTCCCTAAATTAGCTGTGCCTGTCTCCCCGATTTTAGCAAATTGAAAGCCTAAGTCATGGAGCTGCACCACAAACTTTTCACTAATTTTGTAAAAAGCCAGTTGATAACCCAGGTTATCGGCTGCGACCATGAATGCTTGAGTTGCTTGTTGCCACAGCGTTTTATCTCCAATTGGTTCGCCTAAAATAAAGCAGCGATTACTTTTTATTTGATAGCCAAACACTACGCGATCTTGGCCGTTCACTTGATAGTAATAGTAATGATAACCTGACAGTTCCAAGCGCTGACTCGATTTTGTCCCCCCATAGCGCGTTAGTAATTTTTCAAAACGCATTTGGTCAAAAGACTCTCCTAGGGTTTCAGAACTGCGCGTTAAATATTGTTGTAAAGATAACAATGTCAATGCCCCGACACCTAAACCAATCATCCCCGAAATCCAAACGTCATCAGAAGGAAATAAAACAAATTGACCTCCCATTAAGTTGGCGTTCCACCACTGTCCACTGTGAAATCCTGCGACAGCATAAGCAACCAATAATGTTCCAAATAAGGCGACATCAAAAATGATTGCCCCCCACGAATAAACGAATTTTTCTCGATAAAATTCTTTGCGGGCGAACAAAACAGCGAGTAAGATTAAACAATAAACAACCATTAACCGCAGTGACCGGGTGCGAGAAATCGTATTAACAATCCCAAATACTAAGACAAATAGAGTCGGTACGTATGCTCTTTTCACCTTGCTATATAACCCACGGGCCAGTCCTAACAAGACAAAGCCAATTAACAAATTCAAAGTCTGGTCTAAAAAATTAAAGGAAAAGGGCAGTAAAAATTCAAAAATTTGACTGAGATTAGACAAATTGGTTACTGTTGAAAGTAAAACCATCATAATACCAGCAAAATAAACTGCAATCACCACAATTATATGGGCTACCCGCTGTAAGACGAGGCGCGGTAAATTATCAAAAAAGCGATTGAATTTCACACCGGTTTGAGAAACAAATAAGATTAACCCACTTAAAAAAGGAATCAAATAATAAAAGAGCCGGTAATACAGTAACCAGACAACTGTCTGGTTTTGGGACAATCCCAACTGTCCTAGCCCCAAAATCATTAAAACATCAAAAGTACCCATACCACCAGGCACCATCGTCAACATTCCAATTAACGTCGCAATCAAAAACATCGGATACACTTGTGCAAGAGCCACATCCAACTGCATCAAATACCCAATTCCTAAAAAAACCGCTAGAGCGCCGGCCCACTGGCAAAAAGACGTGAACGCCAATTGAATCACCCTTTTTGGAAAAAGGTCACGAAACAATTTTTTGCGCCGCAAATACGTCAAAGTAAAGAGTGCCGGTGCATACAAACTCCCCCCCACAAGCCAAATCCAATAATTACGAAAATGACTGGTATGGTGCAGTAAAAAAATGTCCACCAGTAGCCACAATGCCCAAAGGGATAACCCACTAAACATAAAAAAAGCAACTTTTGAAACGGTGGCTAAAACTTTTTTACGATCAAAATTCTTGCCATAAAAATTGCTTCGTAGACTGGCGCCGACAATGCCACCAAAGCCGGCCAGATTATTAATTGTATTTGTCGTCCATGCGGCAATGAACCAACTACCTCGCGGCATTTTTTGTCGTCCGGCCGCTTCTAAAATGGAAATAGTTACCCAGTCGTAACCCAGCATCGGCAAAACACCGACAAAGCCTAGTAAAGCCATTAAAATCAAGGTGCTATTTGCCTGTTTACCCATTGTTTGACCAACTTCTGCCCAACTCATGCCATGAGCAATATTGGCAACTTGATTGGCCACGAAAATTAAAATAGAGCCAAAGAAAATTAACCGTAATAGTAAGCTATGCTTTTTTAACCAGCTCATCAGTTCCTTTAATTTTTCTTTCATGAAATGTTCTCCTTATCTATTACACAAAGACCGCTTCTAACAGTCTATTGGCAGTCACTAAAAATAGCGGCTAGATTTTTATTAACTTTTTTCAACTGTTGATTTTAACTTATGTAGTTAGTTTTATGGTAGCCTAAATAACGTTTTTTTACCAACTATGTTATAAGAAGCCAAAAATTGATCTCTGTTGACCGATTTTGCACGTTATTTTCCCGATAATCTTCTATCTTTTCTCCAGTTCTACAAGTAAACTATTAAGTAGCATCACTTTTAATTTTATTTACAGGAGGTATATCATGAAAAAATCGCGGTTAGAAAAAATGAAAGCAAAACAAATCGCCCAAAAACGACAGTTGATCATCGTCATGACTCTACTTTTGCTTGCGCTTGTTGCCTGCTTTGTTTTAAAAGCGTTTACAGCAAAACCCGATGCGACACAGACAAAACAAGCACAAGGAGAAGAAACCATACATACGTCACAAAAAGTCGATAAAACAGCCACCACAAAACAAACGGAGAAAGTAAAACGCGCCACCATCACTGCGAGTGGTGATATGCTCTATCACGATATTTTGTATCGCAGTGCCTATGATGGCAAGGGTTACGACTTAAAAAATGATTACGCACAAATTTCACCTTTACTAAAAAAAGCCGATTTATCTTTAGGTGATTTTGAAGGTACGATTAACCCCCAACGCGAATTAACGGGTTATCCCATTTTCAACGCTCCTCAAGCGGTAGCCGATAGCATTAAAGCAGCTGGCTTTGACGTCGTCGATTTAGCCCACAATCATATTTTAGATACTGGTTTAGAAGGTCTCCACTCAACCGTCGCCGCTTTTCAAAACATCGGCATGGAAACCATTGGGGTCAAAACCGATACAACAAAAGATATTTTGGTCAAAGAAGTGAATGGAATAAAAATTGCTTTATTAGCTTATTCCTATGGTTTTAACGGTATTGAAGCCAGTCTCACCACAGCAGAATATAACAATCATTTGAAAGACTTGAACATGGAAAAAGTTGCCAAAGATTTGAAAAAAGCCGAAAAAATTGCCGATATCACAATCGTCATGCCGCAAGATGGTGTGGAATACGCCTTAGAGCCAAATGAAGAACAACAAACCAAATACCGCCAAATGATCGATTTAGGGGCAGATATCATCTTTGGGGGACATCCCCACGTAGCTGAACCAACCGAAACAATCCAAAAAGATGGCGAGAAGAAATTTATTATTTATTCCATGGGTAATTTAATTTCGGATCAACGTTATGAATCCTTACAAAATTATTGGACAGAACGCGGCGTAGTCATGGAAGTGGCTATCAAAAAAGAAAAAGCGAAAACAGTAATTGAAAACGTAGTCGCCCATCCTACCTGGGTAGATAAAGAACCCATTGTCGGTCGCACTTATCAGCATCCAGAATACGGCACTGTCCAATCCCAAGACTATCAAGTATTCTTGGCCGAAAATTATCTTCCCGGAGGTAAATACGCCAAAACCGTCCCTGAGACAAAACGTCAACGTATTGAAACAGCTTATCATGAGATGAATGAACTGTTGAAGATTGATTGGGAGTAAAAAAATAGTAGTTAGCTTTTAACAGAAAATTTTTTAGTCCTAAATAAACGACCCGCTGACTCTTAATCAGCGAGTCGTTTATTTGCGCAAAAAAACCATTTAAGCAAAGTCGCTTAAATGGTTTTTTAAGGTTGTAATTTCTATTTCGCGTAATCTGTCGCTCGTGTTTCACGAATGACAGTTACTTTAATGTGGCCCGGATAATCCAATTCATCCTCGATTTTTTTACGGATATCGCGAACTAAACGAACCGAATCCAAATCAGAGATTTCTTCTGGTTTAACCATAACCCGAACTTCGCGACCAGCTTGGACAGCGAAGCTTGATTCAACTCCTGGGAAACTATTGGAAATATTTTCCAAGTTTTCCAAGCGTTTAATATAGTTTTCCAATGATTCACTGCGGGCACCAGGACGGGCAGCCGATAAAGCATCGGCGGCAGCTACTAAGACAGAGATTACGGAAGTTGCTTCGGTATCGCCATGGTGTGAAGCAATAGCGTTAATTACAACAGGGTTTTCTTTGTACTTAGCGGCTAATTCCGCACCAATTTCCACGTGAGAGCCTTCAATTTCATGGTCTAGTGCTTTCCCGATATCGTGAAGCAATCCTGCTCGTTTGGCAAGTTGGACATCTTCACCAAGTTCAGCAGCTAAGATACCTGATAATTTAGCAACTTCAATGGAGTGGTTCAAGACATTTTGACCGTAGCTTGTTCTAAAATGCAAGCGTCCTAAAATCTTAATCAGATCTGGATGCAAGGTGTGGGCGCCCACTTCAAAAGCAGCTTCTTCCCCGTATTCACGGATACGTTCATCCATTTCTTTACGAGATTTTTCCACCATTTCTTCGATCCGAGCTGGATGAATCCGACCATCTTGGATTAGTTTTTCCAAAGTCATGCGGGCAATTTCCCGTCTGATTGGATCAAATCCTGATAACACCACTGCTTCTGGCGTATCATCGATAATCAAATCAATCCCGGTCAAGGTCTCTAAAGTGCGAATATTACGGCCTTCACGACCGATGATTCGTCCTTTCATTTCATCGTTTGGCAATGAAACAACAGAGACTGTCATCTCGGAAACTTGATCTGCAGCACAACGTTGGATGGCAAGGGACAATAAGTTTTTGGCTTTACGATCCGCTTCTTCCTTCGCTCTTTGCTCAGACTCTTTTACCATCAAGGTCAATTCATGGTTCAACTCTTCTTCGGTTGATTTCATGATGATCTCTTTGGCTTCATCACGGGACAAAGCAGCGATTTTTTCAAGTTCTTGCTGTTGTCCTTCGATTAATTTTTCGACTTCATTTTCTCGCTCGTCAATTAATTGCTGTTTCGCACTAAGTTTTGTTTCTTTTTCTTCCAGTGAGTTTTCGCGTTTTTCAATTGAGTCGTCTTTGCGATCAAGCAGCTGCTCTCTTTGGAGCAAGCGATTTTCTTGGGTTTTTAATTCAAGTTTGCTTTCCTTCAACTCACTTTCAATTTCTGCACGATACTTCTGATTTTCTTCCTTAGCTTCTAACAAGGCTTCTTTTTTTAGAGTTTCCGCTTCTTTTTGCGCACTGGTCAAAATCCCTTGAGCAGAATTTTGTGCCCCTGCGATCTCTTTTTCGTGACGAGATTTAGCAACAGACAGCCCTAATAAAACACCGACAATTAAACCGATGATAGCGAGGAGAATATACATTAAAGTCAATAGATCCACCTCCGTACTATCCTTATTCAATTATTGTTCGTAGTTTTTTGATAAACTTTAATCTGAAATTATCAATATGCCTACATGCATATGTGTTTTAGACACAACTTTATTCTAATGTTTGTCGTAAGGGCTGTCAACTTATAAAAGCGAAAAGCATTTCTCATAAAGGTGCGTTATTTTTGTCTTAAATTCATTAAAAAATTTACAGGGAAATAAGTAATTTATTTTGTTTTTTTATTTGTGAAAAGGTCACCAAAATAATGAGGGATTTTCACGCTTTCTTTCCATTAAATGACACGGATTATTTTTGCCAGTGACGAAAAAGTGGCATGTATTGTGCTTTATCTCGGACTAAACCATGTACTTTTTCATTTAAAGCCGCCTGTAAGAAAAAGACTGCTTCCATTACTTCACGAGGGGTTTGAGCCTCTGCCTGATCGGCCCAAATAGCAAGGGCGATCATTGGTGTTTGAGCTAAATAACGTGGGGATACCGACTGATTGTTGGCAAACAAATTGAGTTGAAATTCTTTTTGGATTTTTTCATAAGTGGGATAGGTATAACCTGCCATTTCCCCCAAAACATAATAAAAGTAATTGTCGTTATGGTTCACGACGTTGTACCCTTTTTCAAAAAAAGTAGTCACTGGTGCCATGTTTTTATGCCAACGAGTCCAATAAGAAATTTCACAATTTTGGGTTAGTTCCAATTGTTCATTGCGATTTAAGCGGTAAAAACCGTCATTCCACACCCGGACTGTAAAACCCAAAGCGCTCATTTTTGCCACTAATTGATTGACATAAGCAATAAAAATCTCAATTCCGCTAGCTTCTTGGCCAAATTTTTCAACGGCCGCTTGTTGTAAACTCGGATAAACTTCGACTTGGTCAAAATCAATAAATTCGTCTGCGCCAATGTGAAAGTAGCGACTTTCATGAAAAAGAGCCGCGTATTCCTGATAAATTTCAAAGACAAAGTCCACCGCTTTTTTATTCAAAATGTCTAATGCACGTACATCTGATACGAGGTTTTCTGCTTCTAGTCGTTTTAAACACCACTGGGGATAATTTTTTAAGACTTGCTCCAAGTGACCGGGGCTGTCGATATCTGGAATAATTTCAATATAAAAAGTGCGACAATAAGCAATTAATTCTTGGACCTCTGCTTGCGTCAAATGATTTTGCGAGACAATTTCGGGATGCATTTTGGATTCAATCCCAAAACCCTCATTTTCAGAAAAATGCAGTTGTAAATGCGTAAAATTAAAGAGTGCCATGCTGCGAACTAAGCCCTTTAGAGTAGCAAGGGGATAAAACTTACGCCCAATGTCGATCATTAATGCGCGTTCTTTTATTTGAGGCAACTGAACTTGCCATTCCTCTTTAAAAAGCTCATGCAAAATAAGTTGCACGGCTCCATAAAACAGACCCGCCTTATTTTTAGCCAAAAGTTGGGGCACGCCATTTTCTTGATATAAAAACTCCTGCATTAGTGTGGGCACTAGCGTCAGCTGAATTTTGCGTGGATGTGCCGTTGAAAATGTATACCCACATTCTTGAAACAGCTTCATGACGCGTTGGGCAACGTCTGTGGTTTTTGCAGTGTCTGTTTGAAAGCCAATTGAAATGGTAGTCATTAAATTCTCCTTACTAATCAAATACCCGAGTTCTCATGCAGATTACTTCCCTGCTGCCACAAGGCTGCAATGATTGTAAGCACACGGTAAACTCGGGTCTCTACTAACATCTAATTTTTAAAATTCGACAGTTCGAATTTCATAAGGGTGCAACGTATTGCTATATTCTTTTACGGGTTCTTCTAGTAGATTTAAGGTCTGATTTGGCTTCTGACCAGCTTTTTGTAACGTTAGGTCTTCTTCTTCACTACTTAAGTTATAGCCTCTTAAAATGAGTGCCGCATCGCTTTTACGGCGTTTTAAAGCCGTCGGTTCAAATTTTTCACCAGCCACTTCTACAAATGTCTGACTTGCCGCAAGTTTTCCACTGTGGACACTCGTTTGTTTGACGCTTAGAGGGACTTGGGCATTGTGAGCGCGTTTATAGCTCGCAAAGCGCATGTCAGCTGCACCATGAAGCTCAATTCCATAATTAAAAGTATGTTCACCCAGACATTGCGCTTCTGGTGTTGGGAAATAGCCCCAATCACCTAACTCACCGACGCAACGCAACAAAGTCAAAGCGATAGTATCGCCAACAATTTCGTATTCGTTTAAACCATAATTTGAGACCGTTAATCCAAATTCTTCATCATGTAAATTGACAAAAGCATGTTGGTGTTGGGGATTTGTAGGATTTTCCCAATGTTTTGAAACCTGATTTGGTCGGACAACTGTTTCATAAATACTGTCAGCTTCATGGGTTGACACGTCTAACGTTGTAGGGAATAAGACCCGCAAACGATGGTCTTTGGCTTGATTATTCACCGTGGTCGCAAATTCCACCATTTTACTGTTTTTGTTTAACGTAATTTCGGTCACGATTGGATAACGAATAGTTTCATTACTGCGTCCAGCTTTACGGAAGCGGAAGTCGACTACTTTCTTTTGTTCTAAATCTAACAAGGCTGCTGCAGATTTAGGAATTTCCATTTCATGAGTTAAGCGGACTTTTGCCACTAAAGTGTTGTCTTCTACTATTTCAACTTGATGTGGGAAAAAAGTCGATAAAATCGCGTGATCGCCTTCCGGTTGTTTAAAGATATATTCATTGGCAATATCGCCTACATCTTCAAAAACTAACAAATCTCTTAATGTTTTACCTGTTTGCTTATTGGTCAAAGTTAAACTACCGTCTGTTTGAATTTCTGCTTTGACAAAGTCGTTTTCTAAAACTCGTCCGTTTTTTGCCACTAAAGATATATCCATTTTGTTGTCTTGCCCCACCACTAAGGCAAAACTATCCCAAGAAAAACCTTTCATTGCTGCTACATCCAGTGTCACAGTGACATATTTTTCCATATAGGGAATGCGGAAACGATCTTTTGGTAAATCGTAATCAAAACGAATTTGTTCTTCACTAATCACAGCGGGTACAACTTCACCTTCTTGATTGATGACGTGATACGTCTGTGCCGGTTCTTTGGCTAATTTATCGTAGCCGTCAGCAGGATATAATTCAGCAAACGTCACCCGTTTCACTTCGATGTCAAAGCTAGCTACGCCACTTTTAGTTGTGCCGGCGGTATTGAAAACAACAAATGGAAAACTTTCTTTGGGAAATTTTGAAGTATCGATTGCACCTGTTAACGCTTCACTGGCTGCATCGGCCAAATATTTCCCAACTTCATTGGCTTTTTCAAAGCGCGGCATCATTTCCCGATGCACTTCATCAACAGAACAGCCACAAATGCTATCGTGGGGATGATTTTGCATCAACGTTTTCCAAGCATAATCCAATTCATCAAAAGGATAACTGCCGGCAACGTCATAGGCCATTGCCGCAAGAGGTTCTGTCACATTTTCCAATTGCCGACTAACCCGTGTATTCCATTGTTTTAAATAAACACGAGCCGAAGCGGTATTGGCTAAAGTAAACCAGCCATCGGTTTCTTGCGAAGTCAATTCGCCGGCAACTGTACCTAAATCTTTAGGCAAATCCTCTTTGACGGCGGCTAAATAATCGGTAAAATTCGAATGAATAAATTCATAATCAGGATATAATTCATTGGCTAATTTTATCGCTTGGGCCACATCCTTTTGAACCGGTTGATGATCGACCCCATTCATCATTAATAAATGATTTGTAGCCGCAAATTTTTCCGCGTCTGCTAATTTTTGATCCCAAAAAGTGCGCGCCGCTTGTTCCTCGGCGGGAATTTCATTCCCATTTGAATACCAATTGGCAAATAATAGCCCAAAAATATCAGTACCGTCTGGGCCTATCCAATTCATCTCAGAATATTGAGACGTGTAATTGTCGTCTGAAAGCACTTGGTTATCAAAGCCAATTGGTTTGACGCCTCGACCAAAAGCAGCAGCTTCTAAATTCGCTTGTTTCATCATCTGCGGCGTTTGCCCCATATTGCCAAAAGTATCTGGGAAATAGCCCAACATAACCGGCGTTCCCCATTTTTTACTATCTTCCATGCCGATTAACATGTTACGCACATTGGATTCAGAGCTGGTTAAAAAATCATCTTGCAAAATATAAAATGGTCCAATGCGTAATTTTCCGGCATCAATGGCTTTTTGCACCGCTTCTTTTTTCTCGGGACGAACTTGTAAATAGTCATCCAAAATAATGGTTTGACCATCTAAATGAAAGCTGTTAAAGTCCGGGTCAGTTTCAAATAATTCCAATAAATCGTCCATTAACGTAACCAGACGCATATGGTGTTGTTCATACGCCATGTACCATTCACGATCCCAATGACTATGGGAAATGATATATACTTTTTTCTTCATTACTATCGTCTCCTAAAAAATGGCGGCCAGCCATTACGACAGCCGCCTGTTCTGATTATTTTTTCACTTGAATATCAAAATAGTCCATGACCAACTCACAAAACATCATATTGGCCCAAGAAAACCATTCCCTTGTGTATTGATTGGGATCATCCACATCAAAACCTTCATGCATCAAGTGCGTACCAGCATCGGTTGCAACTAATTGATTTAAGATGCGTTCTTTTTCAGCTTTATCAGCCGTTGTCATGCCTTCCATTGCCATGGCGATCGGCCAAACATAATTTTCAGGTGTATGAGAAGAACCGATTCCTTTGGCAAACTTTCCTTCATAAAAATAAGGATTTTCTTTACTTAGTAAAGTTTGACGTGTTGCCAAATATTGGGGGTCATCCATCGTGCCGTAACCCAGATATGGCGCTGAAATCAAGTTGGGGACATTACTGTCATCTTGAATCGTCGCATTCCCTTTTCCGTCGACTTCATAGGCAAAAATAGTTTCGCCTGCTTGATTTGTGGTACGGCCGTACTCTTTAATGCCTGCTTCAATTTGAACTTTTAATTTATGCGCCCAGGCAACAACTTCCTCGTCTTTTAAAACCGTGCTGAAAATTTCTTCTAAATAACCTAAAATCACGACAGCAAACATATTAGAAGGAACTAAATAGCCATAATTACAAGCATCATCACTTGGACGAAATCCTGACCACGTCATGCCAGTTGGCACAACTTCAGCTCCTTTTCCTTCATTAATCAAAGTATCTTCTTTGCGGTCTGTATCGCGCACAAAAGTATAAGGAGAGTTACTGTGATCTTGTTCTGTTGTAAAGACCGTCAATATTTTATCTACTCCAGAAACAAAATCTTCATTGAATTGATCAGTTCTGCCAGTATTTTTATAAAGCAAGTAAGCCAATTGTACTGGATAGCATAAGGAATCGATTTCATATTTTCGTTCCCAAATCCAATCGTTCATTGTAGTATGGTCGCTTTGGTGCCCCGCCCCATTGGCTTCTTCGTTAAACGCGTTGGCATAAGGGTCGATATTAATATAATAAAATTGTTTTTTGACTAAACCGGAAATCATCGCTGCTAAATCTTCATCTTCTTTTGCCACTACTAGATAAGGTCGGACTTGGGCAGTAGAATCCCGTAACCACATCGCCGGAATATCACCCGTTAATAAAAAAGTGCTACCGTCATCATGGCGTTTGACCGTTGTTAGTAATGTGTTGGCAAATGCGGCATTAAAATTTTCCGCCCAGTCAGCATGTTCACTGCCACATTTGGTGGTGATTTCATCCATAAATTGTTGAATCGATTTTGGTATATCTTTATAAGTCATTTTTACTTTCTCCTCTAATAAATGATATATCTTTACTGATGAACTGATTATATAGTACTTATTCTTTTATGTCTACGCTTTCAAAAAAGTTTTTTTAATTATTTACAGCAGAAAAATATGTGCTAAACTACTATATATGATATACCAACTAAGGAGAAAAAAATGGAACCTTTATATTTAAAAATTTTACGAGACTTGGAGTATAACATCACCAGTGGTAAGTTTGCTGCTGGTGACCAATTACCCACGGAAAAAGAATTATCTGAGCAATATAACGTTAGCCGCATTACCTCTAAGCGCGCATTAAATGAATTAGAACAACAAGGCCTAATTAAGCGTACCCGAGGAAAAGGCAGTTTTGTGACTGGTGCAACTTCAGAAAATAATACCACCAATCGAATTTTACTCTTGCTGCCTTTTACAGACGATGTTGCCATTGGAAATTTATCCGGGAGTATTTTACCTGTTATGCAAAACGCGCAATATGAGTTGATGATGGTAACGTATGATTTTTTGAATACCCATACAGCCCAAGATATTAAAAATGAGTTCGATGGCTTAATTTACTACACAGAAGATGAAAATCAACATTTGGATGTGCTATTTGAATTGTCTTTTGCTGATTTTCCCATCGTGCTTTTAGATAAAGAAGTTCCTGATTTAAACTTACCGTCTTTTTTAGCAGATAACTTAGCAGGAGGCAAAGAGGCCTGTGACTATCTCATTAAAGCGGGACACAAAAAAATCGCCTATTTATTTGGGGATCACTATCACCCACAATCGACCCGGCAACGTTACTTAGGCTATATTCAAAGTTTAATGGAACATCACATTTCTTTTCATACATCATTTGAAGAAGACACAACCAGCGAGGAGCGTTTAATCGACTACGTTAAACAACATCAAATTACTGCTTTTGTGTGTGAAAATGACATCACGGCTATACAAGCGATGCGAACATTGCGACAAGCCGGATTTGCCATTCCTCAAGATATTTCTTTGGTGGGATTTGATAATATTCAAGCAGCCATTTTCGTTGATCCACCGCTTACTACCATTTCACAAAACTTTAAAGCTATTGGTGAAACAGCCGGTAAAGCTTTATTAAGTTGGATAAAAACCAAACAAAAACCACAAAGTCAAAAAATTCCCGTGACACTTTTTGTCCGGGAATCAACAAAGGAGATTAAAGCATGATTGAAACAATTGATACACGTCACGGTACCGCCAATCAACACAGCTTTTCAAACGGCAACTGCCTCCCTTACACTGGCGTTCCCTTTGGCATGAATTATTTTGCACCTCAAACAACAGATGCTAAGGGGAGTTGGTGGTTTCATCCAGAAGACCGCACCTTTCAAGGTTATCGTATTACCCATCAGCCAAGTCCGTGGATGGGGGATTTTTCCCATGTCCTTTTCACCCCTATCAGCGGTGACCTAGCAGATGTTTCTTTATTTCACGCCCAAAGTTCTTATCGACCAGAAGAAGCGCTTTTTCGTCCTTTTGAACTTTCTATTCGGCAATTGCGTTATAACATTGCTTCGACTGTAATTCCCAGTATGTATGGGGGCATTTTAGCTATTAATTATGAAAAAACGCAAAATGGGCTAATGCTTACTTTACCTGGTGCAAAAGAAATTACGCAGCCAAATGACCATGAATTACAAGTCAGTGTCGTGAATTTTTCTGGCGCAGAAGATGATAATTTCACTTTTTATCTTTCCATTCACTTTGAAAAACCCATTCACAGTCTAAAAAAAGTCACTGGTGAAAAAACTTTTATTGTCTTGGATTTTGGCAACGAAAAAACGCAAACGCTTCATTTGGGAACTTCATTTATCAGCTTTGAACAAGCAACACGTAATCGCCTGCGAGAACAAGAACTTTCCTTAGCTGATTTTCGCCAGGCTAGTCAGTCTGAATGGGAAAATTACTTTGAGCGGGTGCAAGTTGAACATACCAATCCTGCCCATACCAAAACGTTTTATCATAATTTGTATCGGATTTTCTTATTCCCGCAAACCTTTTATGAGTTAGACGAAAATGAGGAAAAAATTCATTACGATACCTTTAATAAAACTGTCAAACCTGGCGTTTTATACACCAATAACGGTTTTTGGGATACGTATAAAACTGTCTATCCGTTTTATTCTCTTGTGGCCAAAGAAAAATACGAAGAAATGCTGGAAGGTTTTTTAACCAGCTATGAAGAAACCGGCTTTTTACCAAAATGGTTATCACCAGATGAACGGGGGCTTATGCCTGGTACTTTAATTGATGCTGTGATTGCCGATGCAGCGGTTAAAGATATTCGTCCTGATTTGATGCCCCGCCTCTTAGAAGCGATGAAAAAGGGAGCGACAGTCCAAAGCGACAAACAAAACTACGGACGCCAAGGAACATTGGATTATTTAAAATATGGTTATGTGCCAAGTGATTACCACGAATCAGTTAACCACACACTGGATTATGCCTACAGTGATTTTTGTATCAGTCAAGTAGCACAAACATTAGCCGACGAACAAACCGCAACATATTATGCCCAACAAGCGCTGAATTATCAAAATATTTTTGATACCCAAACAGGCTTTATGCGGGCAAAAGACAAAGAAGGGAATTTCCGCGAAGGATTTTCGCCGATTTCTTGGGGTAAGGATTACGCAGAAGGCAGTACTTGGCAAAGTAGTTTTGCGGTCTATCAAGATTTCCAAGGTCTAATCAATCAAATGGGCGGCAACAAAGCCTTCACTGAAAAATTAATTGAATTATGTAACCAATCTCCTGATTTTGAAGTGACTGGTTATGGCTTTGAAATTCATGAGATGAGCGAAATGGCCGCCATTGAATTTGGCCAGTTGGCAATTTCCAACCAGCCAAGTTTTCACTATCCGTATCTTTTTAGTTACGTTGGCAAACCTGAAATGGCCCAACCACTGATTAAAAGTTTACTGACAGAATGTTTTAGCGCCGCCACAGACGGTTATCCCGGCGACGAAGACAACGGCAGTATGGCCGGTTGGTATATCTTTAATTCACTTGGTTTTTATCCTGTCAGCCCCGGTACTGGCGAATACGTAATTGGCATGCCTTTAGTCAAAAAAGCCACTCTAAAATTATCAAGTGGCAAGACATTGACGATTAATGCCACACCAAATCACCCGCAACAACTATTTTTACAAGAAACCAAATTCAATGGGGATGTAACAGAAAAACTTTTCTTCACCCATGAAGAATTAAGTCATGGTGGTACAATTGACTTTACGCTTGGTATCGTGCCAAATCCAAAAGAACATACTGCCTCAGATTTACCTTTTTCATTAAGTTCAAAAAAATAGCATTCACAAAAAAGCAAAGCTCGCCAGATTTTAGCGAACTTTGCTTTTTTATTATCCGTAAAGCTTTATAAACGCGCATAACTCGCTAGTATTAAGATCGAATTTCAATAAATTATCCTTCAAAATTCTCATAATTTCAGCTTATTGTCCCAGCGAGTTAGTTTGGAAAGCTAGACACGGTACACTAAGAAAAGTGGAACAAATTCGACCAACGCTCAAAAAATAGGGCGAAATCTTGATAAATCCCTCTTTGATTTCACCTGATTTTGACTTATTGCCCTAGAAAGCTGGTTTGTGAAGCTAGATCAAAGAAACGCTAAGTGCAGTGGGAACTCTTTGGCATTAAGGAGGAATTATACGAAATTATTCCGCAAATTTCGTATAATTTGGACTTCATGCCGCCAAAAGTTCATTGGCGCAACAAACCAGCAATCATCCCAGTCTATCGCTTTGTTCCTTCTGAAAATCCTATAATTCCTTTGCCTGCAAAAAAATCGCAAAAAGCCGATTTTTGAAAGTTGCCTTTACAGCAAAACACTTTCAAAATTGACGGCTTTTTGCGACCTGTAACAATTGCTGACATAAGATTAAAGTTGCCTGTTTTTTTTAATATAAACAGCGGTAATTCTTGATGCTGTTGAACTCTTTTTTCAGAAGAAAAAAGACAATGCGCAAAGCGCTATGGACAAAACAGCGAACTGTTTTATAACCTTATGTATGAAAAATCTGTGAATTTTGACTTTTACTTTAATCTGCCAGCTTAAAGGAGACTTTAAAATAAAAGTCCGTTTATTTTTATTTTCAGTAAAAAAATGAACCAGCATTTCTCTGCATTCCCACTGCATTGCTGATTTTTACCAAACCCTACTTTTTCATTTTCAATTAAAATACTTCAACTTCCCAAGGCGAATCAGGATACATGCTATTTCCTCCTTTTTTTGTACAAACCAAGACATTTCAACTTTTTCTTACAGTTCTAGTATAATCACATTTTTTGGGCTATACTGTTTGTGTACAAAAATGCGTCATAGGAGAAGCGACATGGAACAAGCACAATTAATCAAAAAATTACGTACCGAACGAGGCTACACCCAAAAGCAACTTTGCGAAGGCATCAGCTCGCGCACAACTCTTTCTTCTTTTGAAAATCGCGGCACTGAACTTTCAAGTGGTATTTTATTACAATATCTTGATCGTATGAACTTACGCGTGGAAGAATATCAACTTCTATTAGAAAATCAGGAAATTTCACCTAAGCGCCGCTTAGCGGCACAGTTTGTCAAAGAATACTATGCCGGACACTTTACTACTGAACTCAAATCAGAGATTTGGCAAAACTATTTAACAGCTCATGATTTTTACTATTATATTTTATGGTTTGAAACAGAAACGATTTTGACTTATAAAAACAATCAATTTGACCCTCAAAAATATCAAAAAGAAATTAACAAAATTTGTGATTATCTATTTAAAGTCGAAGTTTGGCAACATTTTGAAATGACCACCTTCATGAATCTGATGTTTGCTTTTTCGGATGACATGATTTTAGCTTTGTTTGAAAGCTCAAAAGAGACCATGGCCGAAAACGCCACGAATCCTTACTATACCTCTTTGACCACATCTTTTTTTATCAACGGAATTATTCTTGGCTTTCAACGAAAAAATGATCAAATTTTAACCCAATTTTTAACCGGCTTAACCACTGTCGCGAAAAAACCAAAATACATGTATGCCAAAATGATGGCCTTGTATTTTGAAAAGCTATTGCAAGCAAGAGATGCTTCTGACCCTGCAAGTGTTGACTTTACTGATTTTTATCATGCATTGGCGCTCTTTGGGATGATAGAAAAGGCACAAGAACTCCAAGAATTTTATACAGAGATTGTGGAAAATAATTAAATAGAACGCTCTTTTACAATAGTTAGTGTAAAAGAGCGTTTTATTATGGATAATTTTGCTAATTCAGCAAATCTTTCAAACCGTAAACACCTAATTCATATATTCGCACCGCACTATCAGAACCTTGTGTTGGTTTGTCCACTATGATTTTGACATATCGAGCGGAAACGACTTTAAAAGTATCTTGTGTTTCACCGTCGGTATTGGAAATTACCCGCGCAACTGACGTAAATTCCTTGCCATCTTCACTAACTAAAATACTATAAGCTTTTGTATTCATATCAGGTGCTTCTCCCCCAGCTTGGGCATGGGCCATGTGGACTTCACTAACGGTTTGGACAGAACCCAAATCAACTGTAATTTCATGAGGTGGATTGCCAGTAGCACACCATTTTGTTTTTAGATCTCCGTCTACAGCAAATTTTGGTGCCTCGCCATCATTAACAAAAGAAGAAGCTTGGGTTGTTGCATTTTTTGATAATAACGATAAGCCATCGGCAGCTTGTTCACTAACGGTAATAAAACCTTTTGTTTGGCTAGTATCTTCACCAGCTTCATTTTTGGCAACCAATTTTACCGTATAGGTTCCCGGTTTATCATAGGTCACCTTTTGTTCATCTTTTTTACTTTCAGTTATATTTGCGCCTTCAAATTCCCAGCTAACGGATTTTGTATTTGTTGAAGAGCTGTTCGTAAATGTGACTTCTTCTCCTGGTTTAATCAATGTTTTAGATGCTTTGAAGGCTGCTTTCGGAATAGCGTTATCCGGCCATTTGAGTGTGACTTTTTGCGATTCTTTTCCTTTATTGCCCCATATATCTACTGGAACTACAACAAAGTTGGTTTTGTTAGTGTCATCGTTTCGCTCTAAGGCATTAATATAATGATTGGCACTTGGCGTTGCACCAATAAATGAATAAGTTTCATCTTGATTAATACGATAAATTTCATAATGATCCAAATTGTTATCTTTCACTTTAGACCAAGTTAAACGAACACCGGCGTAGTTACTTTCTTCTTCATCAAATAGCTTATCCTCAATTTTTAAATTTTGAACTTGTTTGGAGAAATCTTTTTCCGGTGGGGTAATCGCTATTTGACCTAGTCGTAATTCATAAACATCCGAGCTCTTTTCAGCTGTTAAGTCATAACTAATAGCCTTAATTTCTTTACCCGCTGCTTTTTTGACATCATAAGTCACAGTTGTCCAGTCCGAACCGACTTTTTGATCGCCTTTAAAAGTTTGCTTTTTACCATCTGCGTAAGTTAATACTAATTGCAATGCTGTTTTCTCCGTTGCTTTGGCGGTTGTGGTGAACACGGTATCTGATGCTAATTGCATATCTGTCGCATAAAGTTTTATTTTGCTGGTCGCGTCTTTTTCCATTGTTCCCCGCATTTTTATTGAATTACCACCTTGGTAAGCATCGGCATAATCCATTGTAATGTTTAATTTATTTTCTTTTTCATGTTCTGTAATCCAACGATAAGTCGGCATAATATCTTGTAGACTACGGTTATTCCAATCCATATTGGAAACTTTTTTGCCTTTAATAAAATAATTATAGCCATTCCCTAAGTTGAAATTAGTAACAAAGGGCATTGTGGTAATAGCAGTTTGTTCTAAAGCGTAAGTGGAAACCCCTGGCCATTTGCCATCGGCAACGGGAACGCTTAATTGGGGATTGGCTTGGCTATTTACCCAAAAGGTATTTTCCATTGTTTGATTATCATCTGGTGTACTACTTGAATAGTATGTCCAATCTGGTACGTAAAGTCCTAATGAAGTGTAAGGTTTATTATTTTTATCTGCAAATAAACTCCAACGTACCGGCGTACTAAAGCCATTTTCTTGCACATCGATACCCGCATATAAATCATAAGGATTCACTTTAATTTTTTCCGCTTTTTCTTTTGAAGCTTTTAATAGATCTTTATTCGCTAATTCTTCCGTGTTCCACCAAAAATTTAAAAACATATTATCAGCGACGGGATTCATTTGGGCATCCACTAAATAGGCATCATTTTGATCCGTTAATGCATTTTGCCAATCCATTTTGCCTGCTTCAGTCATAGAGTCATACCACATGATGTCTTGTTTCTCTTTGACTTTTGCTTTGTAGGCTTTGATTAATTCTTGCATCAAAGTGGCGTGTTCTTTATTCAACCCATTTTTATCCGTAGTTTTTTTCGTCTCTTTGCCAGCAGCGACATCTTCAAAACTGGTAACTTCTGTATCGGTTTCTTGATTGATAAACCAGCCGTCAAAACCATAAGCATCTGCTACTGCAATCAATTTATCTACAATAGGAAAATTACCATTCCCATCTTTGGTTAAAAATTCATCTAACCACTCAATTTTACCCCCGTGAGCAGTTTGTGGGAAAAAGACAGTGCCTAAAATTGGGACACCATTTTTATGAGCTGCATCAATAACATCTGCGCTTGGCGGAACAATAATCCCTTCACCAGAAGAACCGCCCCAATAAACCATTTGATCGATGTATTGCCAAGATGAAAATGTATTGGCATCAAAGCTATTGATGCCCCGTGGCGCATTACCACTTGTACTGCTATTCATAATCGACAATGCCACAACTTTCATGTCCGCATCTTGAGTAGGATTACTTTTTACTAACTCCTTTTTAGCTTCTCTTTTTGCTAATGGAATAGTACTCACATTATATTTTGCATCCGGATCTTTTTTAAAATCCCATTTTAATAAGTCTGCTGGAAACCAATACGAGGATTGCGGCTGATTTTCCATACCACGATCCAGTTTACTTTCTTCCGTTACTTTATAATTGATTTTATCTTCTTTACCTGCAGCCATTCCTTTGCCACAGCCCGTACCAGCAATGGTGAGTGCTGCAAGCATTGCAATCATTGCCGCACTTTTGAATCGAATAAATTTCACTTTTTGTCCCCCTCTAAAACACTTTTTCACGTAATACGTCACTCCTAATTTACTCAAACTATAGTTTGAATTTTCCTAATTTGTTGCTTTTTCGCTATTTTTTTACTACTCTGCTATCTTTTTACAATACTTACGATAAAAATATATAATTTCTAATAAAAAATAGTAGTATTTACTTAGCGATAAAATTTTTACTCCTTTCGTTATTTTTATAGCCTATTTAAAGATATCGCTTTCAAATGCGGTTTTATATTAACAAACTATAGTTTTTTTTGAACAAACTAAATAATCACTATCGTTATTTAAATAGACAAAAAACAGCTCATCAAGAACGTGTATGTCTTTGATGAGCCGAGTGATTATCCTTTTAAAACTTCAAAATTCGCCGCAGCACCAATAAGATTGGCATCATTTTTAAATTTGCAGGCGACAACTTCTGGCATAATACTTTCGACACCTTCTGCTTTTAACAGCTCAAAAAGTCGCATTTTAATATTTTCAATCACATCTAGACGCACCGAGATTCCACCGCCAATAATCATAATCTCTGGGTCAATGGAAACTTGCACGTCGTATAAGGAGTGGGCAAGTGCATCGTACATCTCATTTAGATATTTTTGGGCTAACGCATCCCCTTGATCTGCCAACTCAAATAACCGCCGACCATCTACTTTTTGCCCCGTATCGGCGGTAAATTTTCTGGCGGTATTTACCGCTGTCCCAATCGGGCTTAAAATACTTTTACCAAAAGGTTTCATCAAACCGAGTTCTCCGCCGAATAAATGACTGCCTTGATAAATTTTGCGATTAATAAAAATGGAGCCCCCAATACCGGTGCCAATGACGACAAAAACCGCATTTTGCGCTTGTGTTCCTGCGCCTAATTCAATTTCGCTGATGCCCGCACAGTTGGCATCATTTTCAATTGTGACTGGCACTTTAAACTCCGCTTCCAATTGATCAAAAATGGGACGATTGTGTAAATATGTCACCGCACTAATCCCATCTATCCGACGTTCTTTAACGTTTACTGCACCAGGAGAGCTGATTGCCACACCGTCAATTGCACCAATCGTTGCAATAACATTCTTCATTTCGGCTACCATTTCTGCAAAAGTCGCCGGTGTAGCAAAGCTGCCTTGGTTATGTAGCGTTTTATCTTCCCATGTTCCATATTTTACGGCTGAACCGCCAATATCAAAAACTGCAAGTACCATCTAACTTCCTCCTTAGTTAAACTATCACCAATATTTTTAAACGGATTAAAAATAACAAAAAATTTTTATATGCTTGAGGCCATTTATTTTGTTGCCTTTGGCATTGGCAATCAATCCACGTTAATAACGTCATCATAGCCGTTGTTTTTACTCACTTCTTTAAACCATAAACCGCTTTTTTTCAAAGTCCGTTTGTAATGATCGTTTAAATCAACGCGGTAAAAACCGTAGCGGTTGCGATAACCATTAAGCCATGACCAACAGTCGATAAATGTCCATGTATGGTAGCCAAAACAATTACTTCCTTCAGCAATTCCTTGATGGAGATAATTCAAATGTTCCACCATAAATTCAATCCGATAGTCATCTTGAATCATGCCATTTTCGTCCATAAAGCGTTCTTCGTCAGCTACTCCCATCCCATTTTCAGAGACAAACCACGGAAGGTTCTTGTATTCATGTTTCATCATCATCGCCACATCATATAAAGCTTCGGGATAAATTTCCCACCCCCGATAAGGATTAATTCGTTTTTCAGGCCAGTCGTAAGGCGCATATAAATCTTCTGGCATGACCGCTGGAACATGAGGATTTTTTGGTGCTTGGACCCGCCGTGGATGGTAATAATTCAACCCGATAAAATCAACGGTATTTTGCAAAAGCACTTTATCTTCTGCTTGTGTTTCAGGCGTTAATTCGTTTTCAGCTAATAAATCAATCAACCCTTGCGGAATTGTGCCATGCACAGCTGGATCTAAGAAACTTTTGGTATTCAGTAAATCTGAAGCAAGTCCTGCTTTTTTATCCGCTTCAGCGTCACTGCGGGTATAAGTGGGGGTAATATTCAAAATAATTCCGATTTTACCTGTTGGTAATACTTGGCGAAACTCGCTTACTGCTGCCGCATGCGCCAAAAGGGTGTGATAGCCTACTTGTACCGCTTTTTTAAAATCGACAAGCGCAGGATAATGGTAACCGTATAAATACCCCATCTCTACGTGCACAATGGGTTCATTGAAAGTGGTCCAGTCAGTCACCAAATCGCCAAAAGTTTCAAAAGCGGTTTTCGCGTAAAAAGCAAAAGCGTCTACGGCTTCTCGAGCTTCCCAGCCGCCTTTATTCATTAACCACATGGGCATATCAAAGTGAAACAAGTTAATAATCGGCTTGACACCGTTGGCTTTTATTTGCTTAAAATAATCCCGATAAAAAGTGACGGCTTCTTTGTTGACCGTTTTACCGTCTGGCAACAGGCGCGCCCATGAAATAGAAGTTCGATACGAATTCAATCCGATGTCTTGCATTCGCTTACAATCTTCTACATACATTTCATACAAATTCGAGGTATTTTCCGGACCTTCATTGTCATTGAATTTTTCCGGTGCTGTTTCATACCAGTAATCCCATGTTGTCTTTGTCTTGCCGTTTTCTAAACTGTGCCCTTCTGTTTGAGGGGCAGACGTTGCTGCCCCCCACAAGAATCCTTTTGGAAATTGCTTTATTGTCATCGTATTTCCTCCTACTTTCTGGTTATGATACATTTTACTTTTTCTTGTAATGAGAAAAAGTGCTTTAGCTTTGTAAATCAGCATAATCCCCATGATACGCATCACGAAATTCTTTGGGGGTAATCCCATTTAGTTTTTTAAACATTTTGGAAAAATAATTGGTATTGTTATAGCCAATTTCATCGGCGATCTCATTAATATTCAGATTACTATGGAGTAGCAACTGCTGTGCCCGTTTAATCCGAATTTGATTTAAATATTGTGAAAAACTATTGTGCATTTCTTTTTTAAAAACTTGACCGAGATAAACGGCATTTAAGTGGAGCTGGTCGGCGACGAGTTTTAGCGTTAAATCTTGCCGATAGTGATTTTGCACGATGTCGATTACTTTTTGTGTCATTTCAGAAAATTGTTTTTCAACTGGTTGGCGCTTGGCCATCTGCAAAACATTTTCCAGCAGTTCTTTTAACTGATAAACAGTATGACTTTGCCGAATTTTTTCAATTGTTGCTTCATAAATGTCTTTGGTTGCTGTCGGGTATTGCCGCGAAATATCCGTAAAGAGTAAAAAGGCAATATAGCGGGTATTTTCCGGTTGTAATTGCCGCGCGACAGCATCTTCAAAAACGGCATCCAATTCTTGTTGAATCGTCTTTTGATCCCCAATCATTAGCGATTTATTAAAGGCCAAAAATGAAAATTTACTTTCTCTGATTTCTTCTGCCAAATCAGCGGCAAAAGTTGGCAATAAATCCGGATAAAAATCATTCAATTCTTCTATTTGTAAGACTTTTTCATAGCTTTCGTATAAATTTTCCCATTCTTCAATCGTTTCACCAACAAAAATCTTTAAAATTTTAGGATATTGGCGTTTTAAATAGGCCAAAAAGTGTAAAACATTTGCCGATGTCCCGTCAAAAATTAACGTGATTTGCTGGTACTGTTGGGGACCACCGGCAATAATCAGCGGTTGTCCAACTTTTTTGGCTTCTTTTACAATCGCTAGCAAAATGTCAGATTCACTTAAAATTTTAATGACCGTAAACGGACCAAAAGGATTGGTCCCAAAATGATCCATCAATTCATAAAAGTCTGTTTCGTTTAGTTCATCATTTAACCAACGACTCAAACTATTTTCCAACACCAATTGTTCTTGTTCTTGGCGATGAACGGTTTTATCCAGCTCTATCTTAATTTTTTCCACAATTGCTAAAAGTTCTTCTTGATCGACAGGTTTGACCAAGTAGTCTTTTACCCCTAGGCGAATGCCTTCTTTGACGTATTCAAATTCCTGATAACCGGATAAAAAAATTGCCGCAAACTTATCCCCCCGCTGATATGCTTTATCAATCATTTCAATTCCCGTCATTTCGGGCATGGTAATATCGCTGATGACCAAATCTACTGTCGCATCTTTTAAATACGCCAAAGCTTCGGTACCGGTACGGGCGGTCTTAACGATTTCAAACCCCAGTTCGTGCCAAGGTAAAATTTGTTTTAACCCTTCTAAAATCATATATTCATCATCCACTAGCATTACCTTATACAAAATGATGTCCCCCTTTGATTTTAATCGTCAGAGTTGTTCCTTTGCCTAACTTAGAATCGATTGCCATGCTAAACGCTATTCCAAAAGTATTTTGTAAACGAGCATAGACATTGTGCATCCCAATTGAATTTTGCGCTTCATTTTCAATTTGTTTCAGTTTATTTTGTACTTCTTGCAAACGTTCAGGTGTCATTCCTTTGCCGTTATCAATGACGTAAATAACAATATCATCATCAACAAAATGCGCTTTGACACTAATCGCATTATCATTTCTCGTATAGTCAATACCATGAACAAAATAATTTTCAATTAGTGGTTGAATGGTAAATTTCGGGATAACCAGTTCCTCTAAAGCCGGTTCAATCGTAAAGTTATAGGCCACCCGATCGGGGTAACGCATTTGATACAAGTAGACATATTTTTCACAAAAAGAGAGTTCTTTTTTTAATGTGGTCGTTTTTTCTTGCGTGGTATTATTACGCAAAAGGGCTGAAAAAGCGTAAACTACATCAGCTAATTCTTTTTGTTGTTTGCTCAAAGCATACATCCGAATATATTCTAAGGTGTTATATAAAAAGTGTGGATTAATTTGCGATTGTAACGCCTGCATATGGGCATCGCGTTGTTTAATCTCCAACTCATAATTATCCCGAATATATTGATCTAAGCTGGCGATCATAAAATTAATCGCTTCTGATAAATCATACAATTCATCTTGGACTTTGGAAACATCGATGCGCTCTTGTAAATTTCCTTCGGCGACACTGTGGGTAATGCCCACAATCGTTTCAATTTGTTGGAAATAGCGTCTAAAGGTCCGTTTTAATGTGATGAGTAAGACCGCAGCCAGCCCACTGCCGACTAAAATTGCAATCGCAAAAGTGCGCAGATTTTTTTGCCATAGCACCTTTTTGCTGGCCAATAAAACATAGGAAAGATCACGACTGGTTTTTCTTTGTAATACATAATATTTACGGCTGATTTTTTTAGGGATCGGCTGTTTATTTTCTACGGCCGAAACTAATTTTTGATAGCCTTTTGGACTCAATTGATTATGCGTAGTAAACATAGGATTATTGGCGTTATCAAATATATAGGCATCCATCCCATCCGAGACCATCGAATTTTCCAACATCCCCAACACAGCTGCTCGAGAAAAGACGGCGGAAACTTCTCCCACCATTTTGGAGCCATATTGATCTACAATCGGTCGTGTAATCACAAAGCCGCTTTTTGGCGGTATTTTCCCTTGTAGTTTACGGCCATTATGATTATTTTTATCCGCCATCAAATAACTAGATGAGCCATCCAGGGTCACATAAAGCTGCTCCAAATCATTAAAGGCATTAAAAAAACCGTTAATTGTTTCGGAGATACGAGTATCCCGTTGGTAAGCTAACCAAGAATCTTGGGTATACTCAAAATAATCAGCAGCAGATAAATTCAAGTATTGTCTTACATTATCAATGGCTGCATTGGAGCCTGCCAACTCCATGTAAATAAAACTCATCGTATCATTATTATCTTCCACTGAATTCATTACGCGATTTTCCAATCCCGCTAAATCACTGTTCATTTTCCGATAATTGCTATCTGCTGTATAAACGCACAAAGCAGCCACCGTCAGCAGGATAACTCCTACCAACAGAAGGCTGTAAATTTGCATCAAGCGATTCATTAAATATTTGCCTTTATCAAAACGAGCTAAGAATTTAGCCATGTTGCGCCAACTTTCGTGCTACCATAAAACGATTGTCCTTGGTTGCAAAGCCGCTCCAAACCGCGATAAGCGCAAAAGTGGCAAATAACAACAACCCTTTAAAGAACCAAGTAAGCACCAAAATGGAAATGAGTCCAAATAGCACTTTTAAGAAGGCACTGAAATTCAAAAAGACACTGACAAAAGCCAATTTGAATAAATTAAAATGCGTAATCTCATATTTTGTTTCATATTGGGTCACATATAAATAAAAAACAGTTGCTAATAACAAGACAAAGACCAAAACAAAATCAATGACTAACCACAGAAGCCCTTGAATTTGGGCGGATAAATATAAGTTATAGCCCAGGAAAAAACTAATCCCCGCAAAAATCAAAAACTGAACATTGCTTCGTTTAAAGTTTTTACGCCATTGTCCCATAAATCCTTTAAAGGTCACTTGTTGATAATCAATACCATGTTCCATCAACAAATCGGTCATCGTTTGAAAGGCTGGTCCCGCCCCCAAAAGCACACCACCCATTAAGGTAAATAAAACAAAATACAAATTTAATTTGATAATCATCCAGACTACGTAAAAAAGACGCTGAATTCCGCTACTTACCATGTTAAAAACTCCTTTATTCTCATTTTACAAATTCTTGCTTATTTGTAAAAACAACTTTTTTGATAATCACAGCTGAAACAACACGATGTTATTGCCTCAGCTTTAATCATCAATTTTACCATACTTTTCTTATGAGAAAAGCCAGCGACAGCAAATAATTACCGCCGCTGACAATTTCAAAATAAGAATATTTTCAAATTAATTATTTGTTATCTTTCACAAATTGATCCAATTGTTTTTGCATATCTTTTTGAGCGTCATCCCAACCTGCTTTTTTCAATTCAGAAACCATTTCTGGAATCGTTTTTTCTGGGTCGATTGAACCGGTATTTAAGTTTGCTTTGTAGCGGTTCATGACGTTCATGATGCTAGATAATTGGGTTTTGAAATTATCTGTTTTAACGTTGAAACCTAAGATTGGTGAAGTTTTAGCATTTTCAATACTTTCATCACGTTCTTTGATTTGTTCGTCTGTAATGGTATCTTGGGTGTATAAAATCATGTTGTTACCTGTATTCCAAGCGGCCATATGTTCATTTGGTTTGTAGCCATCTAGTAATTTCAACTTGTCATCGCCCACTTTTTCCCAGGCTTTGCCTTCCACACCGTAAACTAAACCATTTAATAATTCAGGGTCAGTGTTTAACAAGTTCAAGAATTCAACTGCTTTTTCTTTGTTTTTAGAAGTATTGGAAACAACAAAGTTTGCCATTTGCGCTTGGCTTGTTGTTTTCAATTGTTGTGTTAACGGACGTGAAGTTAAATCTTGTTGTGCAGCATTACGTAAAATTGTATCGCCGTAATCCATTGGTCCTTGGGTTTCTTCCCGCATAAACCAAGTGTTGCCTTCTAATGGGAAACCAGTTGTGTTAGTAGCTGCATCCGTTGGAATTAAACCTTCTTTGTACCATTCATGCAATGTTTTCAAATTGTCTTGGAATTCTTTGTCTTCGTATTGGTTAATGATTTTTGGTGCACCATCAGCATCTAAACGAACTGCAAAAGGATAATCTTTTCCTAATGGGAAGTCCATGTTAGAAGAAGCGTTAAAGCTTTGACCAATTGCAAAAGCAGCAATATTTGGTTCTTTTTCATGGAATTGCTTCAATACTTCAGTGGCAGATTGATAAGAGCCGTCTACTTTTGAAATATCCAAGTTATATTTTTTCACGTATTGATCGTTAAAAGTTAAAACTTGTTGTGCCCATGCATTGCCATAAACTGGAATTGCGTATAATTTGCCGTCTACTTCATTCCCTTTTTTGTACATTTCAGGTAATTGATCCATATAATCTTTGGCATATTTTTGTGACAATTCGGTTAAGTCAGCAAAAGCGCCTTTTTGGGCATTTGCAACATATTGATAAGCAAACGCAATATCATAACTTTCACCCGAGTTGATGATGGTTGGCATCTTCTTATCCCAATCGCCCCAACCAATATATTGTAAGTCAACTGTCACACCAATTTTTTCTTTGATGCGTTTGTTGGCAATCTTCATTAATTCATCGTAATTTTCTGGCTTGTCCCCAACTTGATACATTAATAATGTTTTTGAATCGCCACTTGTTCCTGAGTCTGTTGAGGCATCTTTTTGACTACCACAAGCAGCTAGCCCAGCTGTCATCAATGCCAATGCACTGACACCTAGCACTTTTTTCCACGTTTTCATTACTTCTCCTCCACTCTATTATTCTTTCACTCCGCCGATTGTCAATCCGCCGACAAAATATTTTTGGAAAAACGGATAGGTCAATGCGATCGGTAATGTTGAAACCACAACGATTGCCATGCGGGCAGATTCAGAAGGTAATGCGGCAAGTCCACCTTGGATTTGCGCTCCCATGCCCGCGTTTTTAGCTAGAAAATCCAAATTGCTTTGAATTTTCATCAATAAATATTGTAAAGGTACCAAGTTGTCATTTTGAATGTAAAGTAATGCGTTAAACCAGTCATTCCAATAACCTAATGCGGCAAATAAACTAATCGTCGCAATCCCTGGTACTGCTAAAGGTAAAACAATTTTTGTAAAAATTCGTAATTCTGTTGCCCCGTCAATCCGAGCAGATTCAATAATACTATCTGGCACTGTTTTAATAAAGAAGGTACGCATCACTAAAATATTAAAAGGTCCCAATGCCATTGGTAAAATCAATGCCCAAATTGTATCTTTCAAATACAGCATGTTGCTGACAATTAAGTACGTTGCTACCATCCCTGGTGTGAAAAGCATCGTCACTAAAGCAAAAACGGTAAAGAAACGGCGGAAAGGAAAATTTGACCGCGAAATCACATACGCATAAAGTGATGTCATGGTGGCATTTACCAGTGTCCCTAAAACCGTTACAAAAATCGTTACGCCAAAAGCACGGAAGATTTTTGAACTCATTTGGCCGGCAAAAATGTAAGAATACGCCGCGGTTGAAAATTCTTTGGGCCAAAAACGATAGCCCAATTCCGCTAGTGAATGTTCTTCTGTCAGTGAGATCATCACGACAAAGAAAAACGGTAACACACATGAAATCGCAAATAACGCAATCAAGATATTGAAGATAATATTAACTGTAGGACTAAAGGAACGAATTTCCACTTTTGAAACTTTTTCTTTTTTACCCATGTGTCGCTCCTCCTTAGAATAATGCTGAATCTGGTTCGATCCGACGAACCACAAAGTTTGTGCCTAATAATAAAATTGCTCCGACCACTGATTGATACAAACTAGCGGCTGAAGACATCCCAATGTCTCCGGTGGCGGTTAAGCCGTTATAGATGTAAGTATCCAAAACTGATGTTACTTGATACAAGGCGCCGTTATTTCGCGGCAAGTTATAAAACATCCCAAAGTCTGCTCTAAAAATACCGCCGATGTTTAAAATCAACAAGACCATCATCATTGGGACAATTTGCGGAATAGTAACATTTTTAATTTGTTGCCATTTGGAAGCTCCGTCCACCATTGCAGCTTCATAATACGTCGGGTCAATTCCCATCACAGAAGCATAGTAGATGATACTGTTATAACCTAAGCTCTTCCAGACATTCATCACGACAAAAATCAGCGGCCACCAGGTTGGATCTGTGTACCAGTTAACAGGATTCTTACCGTTATTGGTCAACCATAAATTGAAAATCCCTTTGTCTGGGCTTAAAAAGGCATATAAAAAGTAACCGATTACAACCCAAGATAAAAAATAAGGTAAAAGAGACATCGTATGGTAAACTTTCACCAATTTTTTATTGCGTAATTCACTCATAATAATTGCAAAAGCAATCGCAAAAAATAAATTGAATGCTAAGAAAACTACGTTGTAAGCAATAGTATTACGGGTAATTAACCACGCATCTTTTGAAGCAAATAAGAATTTAAAATTCTCAAAGCCAACCCACTTACTCGTTACCAAACTATCAATGAAACCATTGGGTGAAATGTGAAAATCTTTAAAAGCTACCACATTGGCAAACACCGGTATATAAAAGAAAAAGATAAACCAAACAAATCCTGGCAATGCCATTAAAATCAAAGCTTTATAACGCCACACATTTTGCCAAAAGCTCACTTTTTTTCTTTTCTTCATCTTTAAACCTCCTTTAATTTTTCTACTAACAGAAGACTTGGACTACGCCTCCCTGACGTAGTAATAATACCGCTTTCAATTGTCTGAAGTAAGAAACAAACTTTAGATAAGATGCAACAAATTTTAGAAATGGTATATCTTTTTTCATATTTTGTTCACAATAAGAAAAGCTAAATGAAGATATATCTTCATAAAGATATATCTTCTCTATAAATATAAAAACAACAAGTGAACGATTTTTATTTTCCGTCTTTTTAAAGCAGGTATATAATAACAATTGTTTTAAAAATAAAATAAAGGTTGGCGTTAAGAAAATGAAAAATAAGAAGATCTTTTTAGGAGGATTGGCGTTATTAATCCTGCTAAGTCTTGCTCCTATGTCAACTCAAGCAAAGACAACAGAACCAACCAGTAGCGATGCTCCCTCTATCCAATCTAGTACTACCGATTATAATGATACTTTTGAAAGTAGCGCTGTAGTAAGAAGCAGTTCTATCCCACAGGCTGTAATTTCTGCTACAGGACAAATGACAGAAAGTTCTATCAGTAAAGAAGAAGTCAGTCCACAAGGTAGAACAGCGACAGTAATAGAAAATGAACCACAAAAAACCAGTACTACAAAATCCGGTGCTAAAAAGACAGCGGCAAATACCCCCATCAAAGCAAAAAAAGCAAATTTTTATATTCAAATTACTAATAAAAACTACACTATTTGGTCAAATTTTTCTTGGCATAAGCGGGCTGTTAGTGCCATTTATATCAATACACTATTGCATGTAAAAGTGGTGTATCTCCACCAAAACGGAGCGACCTACTACTCTTTATATAATAATCAAGATAAATGGGTGGGCTATTTGAATGCTGGCGCAACCAAAACAGTCCCCATACAAGGTTTATGGCATGCTACCACAAAATACGTCACCGTCACGAAACCGTCTTGGACAATATGGAATAACTTTAACGGTCAAGCCAAATACAAAGCCGCTACACTTAATAATCGCGTCGTAAAAGTAAGTGGCTACTACAAACATTTTAACGGTGCAACTTACTACTCACTTTATGATAATAACAATAAGTGGTTAGGCTATTTGAATGCTGGCGGCGTGAAAGAAGTAGTACCGCAGGGTTATTATCATAGTTTAAATAAATACGTTAAAATTACTAAAAATTGGACAGTCTGGCGCAATTTTAGTTGGCAATTCAAAAGTTCGGCCAATAGTATTGCTAAGCAAACAATTCTCGCTAAAGGTTATTATCACCATTTTAATGGGTCAACATATTATTCTTTATACAATACAAAAGGAAGTTGGTTAGGCTATATCAATAGTGGTGCTACTGCAATTACAGCTGCTCCGAAGCCTGGTAAAGTAGTTTTATTGGGTGTCCCTTATATTAATCAAGGTAATACTATGTTATGCGAAGGCGCTTCACTGTTAGAATCCCTACATTATAAAGGGATCGCAACCAAACAAAATTTAATGACTTTTGTGAAGTCGATGCCAGTTTCTTCTAACAACAATCCCAATAATGGCTTTTCTGGCGAATGGCGGCATAACGTTAATGGTACGTATCAGGGAATGAATCCAGCACCCGTAGTTAAATGGGGCAATAAAAACGGTGGCAAATTAGTAAATCTGACAGGTGCTACCGTTCAAATGTTGAAAAATGAAGTAGCCAACGCAAATCCGGTTATCGTGTGGGTTACTTATGCTTTTGAACCAGCGGAACATAAACACTTGTTTTGGGGTGATGCGCTTTGGAATCGCCATGTTGTCACAATGGATGGTTATAAAAATGGCTTTTATCATGTCGTTGATCCCGTCTTCGGGCCAAGTTGGATTACGGCTAAAAACTTTGAAACTGCATATAACGTTTCACATTTAGCTGTTAGTGTACGCTAAATATCAGTATCTTTACCTGAACTATTTTTCATAAATAAATTCTACTAAAAAGATGTCATAAATATTTGAAACATCAAGACACACGTTCTTGAAAAATACTATTAAAGCCAAAAAAAGAGGTTGTGATAAAAATTTATCACAACCTCTTTTTTTCAAATAAACGGTGTTCCAGAAGCAAATTCTTCAGAAATAAGCCAAAAATTTGTACAGCAATTTTCTTAAATTCCTTCTTATTTCTTGAAACTAACTACTTCTGTCACAACCTCTTTTTTCATTAATCTAAAGGTAATTCTTCTTGCGCTTTTTCAGGAACTTCACTACCATCGCCAATCCCGTAAGCTTCTCTGACACGCGTTGAGATTTCAGCTTTCATTTCAGGATGTTCTTTCATGTAGTTCTTCGCGTTGTCACGACCTTGACCAATGCGATCGCCTTTATAAGAATACCAAGCACCACTTTTATCAACAATATCTTGTTCAGATGCCATATCCAACAGTTCGCCTTCTTGAGAGATACCTTGGCCATACATCAAGTCCACTTCAGCGACTTTAAATGGCGGAGCGACTTTGTTTTTAACAACTTTGATTTTTGTCCGGTTCCCAATAATATCGGTACCAGATTTTAATTGTTCTGCCCGGCGTACTTCTAAGCGAATGGTTGCGTAGAATTTCAGAGCCCGGCCCCCAGGAGTTGTTTCAGGGTTCCCAAACATGATACCAACTTTTTCACGAATTTGGTTAATAAAGACAGCAATTGTTTTGGTTTTATTAATAGAACCTGAAAGTTTACGCAACGCTTGAGACATCAAACGTGCTTGTAGCCCCACATGGGCATCTCCCATTTCGCCATCAATTTCTGCTCGTGGTACTAAAGCGGCAACAGAATCGATTACAACGATATCAATCGCACCACTGGAAACTAAAGCATCAGCAATTTCTAATCCTTGTTCTCCTGTATCTGGTTGCGATAATAGCAATTCATCAATATTAACGCCTAAGTTTTGTGCATATAACGGGTCTAAGGCATGTTCTGCATCAATAAAAGCAGCAGTTCCGCCATTTTTTTGCACTTCGGCAATAGCATGTAAAGCTACTGTTGTTTTACCAGAACTTTCAGGGCCGTAGATTTCAACAATTCGGCCGCGGGGATAGCCACCCACACCTAAAGCTACGTCTAACGCAAGTGAGCCACTTGGAATAGTCGAAATTTGTTGGTCGGCTTTTTCTCCTAATTTCATTACGGCACCTTTACCGTAGTTTTTCTCAATTTTTTTTAATGCAGCATCTAAAGCTGATTTGCGATCATCTGCCAAATAAATTCCCTCCATTATCTTTTCATCTATCTATCAAAAGCCTCATCTTTTGAAGCGAAACGGTATCCATCCATAAAAACATAGTGACTTCTTAAGAGAAATTATCTCCTAACTACTGTTTAATAATAGCCTTTCTAAGTCAAAAAAGCAAGAAAAAGCGAACGTATTTTCGCATGTTAAAAGATATTAATCTTTTGTTCGCTTTTCTACTTTTATTTTTTCAAAACAGCGTGGCGCAGTAGGTCTAGCCCCGCCATTACGGCACTATGGCGTACATAACTCCGGTCGCGGGTAAAGTGATACAAGTAGGCAACTACTTCTTTTTCGCTCGCTAAACCAATCCAAACAGTTCCTGCAGGCTGACCTTCCAATTCATTTGGACCAGCCACACCGGTGAAACTTAGGGCATAATCAGCGCCGATAATTTCTCTAGCATTTTGAGCCATGGCCTTGGCACAGGCTTCACTGACCACGCCATGTTCTGCCAATAAATTTGGATTAATTTGCAATAATTTTTCTTTTTGTTCTTTAGCATAAGTGACAAATCCGCCGCTAAAAATTTGGGAAGCGCCACTCACATTGGCAAGGGTGGCTTGAAAGAGTCCAGCAGTTAAACTTTCAGCAGCAGTTACAGTGCAGCCCTTGTCTTGTAATAATTTTACAACGACGGCTTCCAGAGAATTTTCCTCGCCGTAACCGTAAAAATATTCCCCCACCTCCTCTTTAATCGCAGCTTCTGTTTCATCCAATAATTTTTGGCCGCTCTTTTCATCTTGGGTCTTAACCGTTAATCGTAACGTCACCTCATTGGGTTTAGCATAAGGCGCAATTGTAGGATTCGTCTGATTTTCAATTAGTTGCGCCAATTGAGTGACTAATTTCGACTCCCCAATGCCATAAAAACGTAAGACGCGGGAAATTAATTGCTCTTGTTGGGGAAATTTTTCTTGTAATAACGCTTTGCCATGGTGTAAAAACATCGGCCGTAACTCAGATGGCGGTCCTGGCAAAAGTAAGAAAGCAGTGGTCGGGCTTTGGTAAAAAATACCAATTGCCAGCCCAGTTTCATTGGGCAAAGCATTCCCGTCTTCAAAAACCAGTACTTGTCTTAAATTATTGGCTGTCATTTCCCGCTTAGCGCGCGTGAAAAAAGTTTCTAATTCTTTACGCCCGGCTGCATCTTCGACTAAACGTTGACCAACATGAGCGGCGACAACATCTTTGGTTAAATCGTCTGTAGTAGGTCCCAACCCTCCACATAAAACCACTAAATCGCTCCGCTGATCAGCTGTTTTTAATAGACTTTCTAAACGTTCGGGATTATCTCCTACCACGCTATGGTAATAGACTTCAATCCCAAGATCTGCTAATTCTTCTGAAAGAAAAGTCGCATTGGTATTCACAACTTGACCCAATAAAATTTCTGTCCCAACCGCAATAATTTCTGCTTTCATTGTGTCTCCTCACTTTCATATACGCATTTAGGTAAAAAAACAACGAGGCACTGTAAAATAAAATTCATTTCACAGCACCTCATTTTGAAGGGGTTCAATTTGAAATAAAAATTTCCCCACTACTATTTCGCTTTTACATAGAACCTTTAAAGACAGCGGTATTTTTGGCAAAATAATCAATTCCTGAATAAATTGTAAAAATCAAGCAGGCATAAAGTAAAATTTGATCCACGGGAATACCGATTAGATTAAAGGGAATATTATTTAAAAATAAGAAAATAATCGCTAGCATTTGGGTAGCCGTTTTAACTTTTCCTGGCCACGCAGCAGCCATCACTTCGCCACCTTCAACCAGTAACAAACGTAAACCCGTGACTGCTAACTCGCGACAAACGATAATGGCCACAACCCAGCCTGGGGCTTTGTTCAAGTCTACTAATAAAATAAAAGCAGTCATTACCAACATCTTATCGGCCAAAGGATCGGCAAATTTGCCAAAGTTGGTCACTAAACCACGGGCACGGGCAATATGGCCATCTAACCAGTCGGTAAAACTTGCTACCGCAAAAATAATAGCAGCTACTAAATGCGTGGTTGGCAACATCGTGTCCCCTACTGTTAGCGTGCCAAAATCCAAAGGTAAAACTAAAATCAAGATAAAAATTGGAATCATACAGATTCTAATCACCGTCAACTTATTGGGTAAATTCAATTGAAAAAATCTCCTTTTCTAATTCAAGACTGTCTAATCCGCTTTTTGATACGCAATGTTCAACGTTACATTTTTACGTAAGGCCGGAATGTTAGGAACCGTATAATTTAAGTCTTTGCCGTTAGCCTTAATCGTCAAATTACCACTTGCTCCTAAGACGATAGTGGCATTGGTGGCGCCATCAGGTAACGTGGTTGACTGTGACTCACCCGCTTGCAGGGTATATTGGTAAACGTAACCATTATTCACTAAAACCCCGATCCAACAAGGTCCATTGGCACTACCGACAAAATCTAATTTAACGGGTGTTTTCGCATCGGTCAGACTAAAAACAGCATCACTTTGCGTATTGCTATCCAATTTAACCGCCATTTCTTTTTCTTTGGTGGACTCTTTCGTGGATTCTTTCGTCGTACTTTCTGTCTGCTTTTTTGACTCTGAGGTAGACTCTGACGCTTTGGTGGAACTTTGCGTTGCGACCTGTTCCACTGTGACAGAGGAATTGGCTGCAATCAGAGAATCTTGGTTGTTACGATCTTGCCATGTCATATAAAATACGATGACAACAATTACCAGGGCGACTAACCCAAAGAAAATAACCGGTAGTAGTCGCATAATCGGATTTCCGGTTTGTTCTTCAACATGTAGCGATTTTCTTGATCCTTGAACGGTTTCAGGCTGGGGTCTTTTGGGAGGCGGTGGTGTTAAAGATTCTTTGCCTGCTAAAACGGCAACCAGTTTTTCACCATCTTCACCAACTGCTTGGGCATATTGCCGCACAAAAGCCCGTTCGTAAAAAGAGCCCGGCAATGCATCTAAGTCCCCACTTTCAATGGCTTCTAAATAACGTTTTTGTATTTTAGTTATCTGTTGTAATTCATCTAATGAAATATTCTTATTTAAACGGGCTTGCCGTAATCTTGCGCCGATAGTTGTTGCTTCATTTGCCACTTACACATTCTCTCCAGTCTTTATTGCAGCCAGCCTCCTGTTACAGGGATAGTCGCACCAGTAATATACTGGGCGTCTGGTTGAAACAAAAAAGCTACGGCTGCCGCGATTTCCTTGGCGTATGCTAGTCTTCCTAGCGGGATTTCATCTGTTAATTGTTTTAACTCAGCAGGCGACCAACCTTCGTTCATCTTCGTTGCTACAGCTCCTGGTGCGATACAATTGACGGTACAACCATTAGCGGCGACCTCTTTTGCATAGGCATTCACAAAACTTTGTTGGGCCCCTTTAACTGCACTATAAACAGTCTCTAAGCTACTGCCAGACAAACCGTAAACAGAGCCGACAAAAACGATTCTTGGTCGGCTAGAACGCCGTAATTTTTCTTCCAAGCCCTGCAAAATCAGCAGCGGTGTTTCCAAATGAATTTGCCACAACTGACGCATATCTTGTTGTGTATGTTCACAAAGCAAACCATATTTGGTAAAACCGGCGGCAAAAACAATGCCATCTACTTGAAACAAATCCGCCAAAAATGACGGAATATCGGGGGTTTCTAGCATATCTAAGCATACCATAAAAAAATCTTGCTGGGGATAGGTTTCCTTTAAGTCGCTAACAAATTTTAATACTTTTTCTTCGTTGCGATAGTAGTGGCAATATAACGACCAGCCATCTTGGGCTAAAGCGCGGCAAATTGCCTCACCAATATCACCGCTAGCTCCCATAACAAGCGCACTTTTCATGATTAATCCTCCTTGGGATACATGAAAAATTCACTCATTGCGTCTTCATTTATCAAGCGCTGTCCGCAAACATAAATATCCTCTAAAGTAATCGACTGAATAATTTCAGGTAAATCAAAGAGCGTTAAATCACCAAATAAATTTTGATTGAATTGATTGGCAATGTATTCGAGAGAATTTAACGACTGGAAGAATTTTCCCATCATACGTTTTTTCAATAAAGTTAAATTAGCCTCATTGATTTCAGAATCTTCGCCGTAATTGATTAAAATAGTTTGTACAGCTTTTGTCAGTTCCTGTGGTTCATCACTATCCCCGCCAAAATCAGCAAAACAAAAAGTGCGGTCTAAATTAAACTCATACCCAAATGTATCGTCAATGATACCTGCGTCATATAAGCGCAAATAGTTTTTAGAAGTCGAACCTAAAAGCAGTTGCCAGAGCAAGCTGGTAGCAGTTTTAAAGCGCAATAATTCACGGTTATCTGCTGGTAAATCAGTGGTTAACATTTTGATCCCCAAAATTCCTTTAGCCCGTGTTACCGGCATTTCTAAACAATCAGATTTTTTAATATCCGTCAGTGTTTCAGCCGGAAATTCCCGTTTGATCGGTTGCGGAACAGGAAAATCTTTAGCAGCTTGATTTTCTTTAATAAGTGTCATCATCTCAGCAGGATCAATATTGCCTACCACAAATAATTTCATATTGCTGGGATGATAAAAAGTGTTGTAACAAGTATATAAATCTTCTGCTGTAATCTCATCAATACTTTCCACCGTTCCGGCAATATCGATGTGTAGCGGATGTTCGGGATATAAATTGTTAATAATACCAAAAAATTGCCGCCAATTGGGATCATCTTGATACATTTGAATTTCTTGACCGATAATTCCCTTTTCCTTATTGACACTTTCAGCGGTAAAATAAGGAGCTTGGACAAAATCCAGTAAGGTCGTCAGATTTAAATCAATATTATCCGTCGCAGAAAAAAGATAGCTCGTTTTGGTGAAACTTGTAAAAGCATTTGCTGAAGCACCTTGTTTACCAAAGTCTTGAAAAACATCCCCAGTTTCTTTTTCAAACATTTTGTGCTCCAAAAAGTGCGCTATGCCATCAGGTACCGTGATAAATTCTTTTTGTCCCCGCGGGATAAAGCGGTTGTCAATTGAGCCATAATCCGTGGTAAATAATCCATACGTTTTGTGAAATCCCGGTTTTGGCAATAAATAGACTGTCAAACCATTGGGTAAAACTTCGCTATATAAAGTCTCATTAATTTTTTTATATTCTTTTTTCATTATGCCTCACTCCTTTCCAAACAGTAAATGGCTTTTAATTCCATTGCCAGAGCAATTTTCTGCACAGACTCAACCGTTACTGTTTCAATGCCTGTAATAAACTGATCTTCAGACATTTTGGTGTGGGGCAACCACAAATTCAAATAAGCATTTTCCATCAAAGCTTGGGGATTATCGAGTGAAAGTAAAAATTGGTTTTTTAACATTGCTTTTGTTTGGGCCAATTCTTCTGTTGTCACTTCCCCTTTTCTTAAGCTTTCCAGTTGCGCGTTAATTAAACGCAAAACATCTTCTCTTTTTTCTTGGTCAATTCCGGTCTGGACCTTTAACATCCCCCGAAATGAGTCAAAAGAAGAAGAGGCGTAATAGGCCAAACTCTCTTTTTCTCTAACGTTCATAAATAATTTGGAGTGAGGAAAGCCGCCAAATAAACCATTAAAAACCATTAATGCAAACCGGCTGGGATCCCCATAATAAGTGTCTATCTGATAAGCTAAATTCAATTTTGCTTGAACAACTTGGTCATATTCGACATGCTCGTTGATAATATTGCTATGGTTTTGGGTAAAGAAAATTTCCGGTTTTACTCGCTCGCTATTTTCAAAGGGCAATTTAGCAAAAATTGCTTCCACGGATTCCGGTTGCACATCACCAATTACAAAAATATCAATCTGATCTTCTGTCATCATATTTTGATAAATAGAAACTAATTCTGTGGCTGTTAAATCTTGCGCTGTTGCCACTGTTCCAAAACTTGGTACTTTTTGATCGGCATCATTTTGGAAAAATAGTTCTTGGACACGTAAAGAAGCATAAGTTTGCTTATCTTCTTTCATACTCTTTAAATAAGCAATCAAATTTTCTTTTTCAGTAGCAAACGTTTTTTCATCAAAAGCACCTTCTTTAACATTGGGTGCAAATAAGATTTCTTGTAAAAAAGTTACGGCTTCATTTAAAAGATTTTCTTCGCCAACATAACTGCCGTTAACAATAGACATGCCCACATTCACTTGATGAATATTCCCTTTTTTAGCCACACTTACACCAAAACTAGCCCCATAAAGCTCAGCTAAACGGGTGCTCAAATCATTTTGGGTAGGATAATTTAAACTGTTGGTTTCTAACAAGCTAGTTAACAAGGTACGGGCTGCTGCCGTTTTTTCACTGTGGCGAGCAGAAAAACGGATTAAAATCCGGGTTGTCTTATACTTTTTGGTGGGTATCACTTCAAGATTGATACCTTTGCCTAATTCAAATGACATATAGATGCTCCTTAAAAAAATTTCAGCTCTTAAGCGCTGATACACTGCAATTTATTATTTTGATTCACTTTGTGATCAAAAAATTCCATATTTGCTTTTAAAAATGGAATGTTTAGCTCCACTGGGTGTCAATACGACATCATTATAATTATAGCATAGCCCTTAGATAACCATTGATTTTAAGCCTATTTGCTCCTTAGTTTCATATTATTTCAAATATTTAAAAATCTTCGTTATACTAATTTTAGTAATCCGCATTTTCATGCAGATTTTTCATGACAAGTGGAAATTTTTTTCCATCATTTTTGATGCGGGTAATAACAGAAAGGAGCAAAACAGATGATTAAAGAATTTAAAGAGTTTTTAATGCGTGGCAATGTCTTAGACTTAGCCGTTGGGGTAGTGATTGGAGGTGCTTTTACAAGCATCGTGAATCAGGTTGTGGAAGGTTTAATCACGCCACTTATTGGCCTGGTTGTTTCTTTATTTACTAAAAAAGGCGACTTGGATTCTGCTATGAATGTTCTAGATGTGAAAATTAACGGTGTCAAATTCGAATTTGGCAATGTCATCAGTGCTATTATTACCTTTATCATTACTGGTTTCGTTTTATTTATTATTGTAAAATTTGCCAACCGTGCCAAAGAGTTACGCCATACAGAAGACGTCGAAGAAGAACCAGAAATTACTGCAGAAGACTATCTAAAAGATATTCGCGATTTGTTAGAAGCTCAAAGCGGACCCGTTGCTAAAAAAGCGCAGGAAGATTTAAATAACTCGCAATATTAAGTCCTCTCAAAAAAGAAAGATACATCATATCTTTAAAAAAAGACTATCGAACGTTTCTCCAGCATAAAAAAAAACGCTTAGGAAGGAAAATGCAGTGGCACCGGTAAGTTAGATATCTTATCTAACTCTTGGTGTCGCTTCAAAATCCGTTTTAAGCGTTTTTTTCGCTATATAAGTTCACATTCGATGTTCCTGAAATGAAAAGTGCTTACAAGGCCATATCAATATGGGGAATATCGTCTTCTAAATACACTTCTGAAATTGCTTTAAAGCCAAAGCCGCCATAAAAGTCTTGTAAGTAAGCTTGCGCACCTATCACAATTTTTTGATCAGGAAATTTTTCATGGATTACTTCCAAGGTCTTTGCTACAATTTTTTTGCCTAAACCGGTGCCTCGAAATGCTGCCGTCACCAAGACACGTCCAAAATGGACCGTATCATTATCACTATAAATCCGCGTATATGCTGCAATTTCTCCTTTTTCATCAAGGAAATAGGTATGCAATGCAACTTCGTCTGTTTCATCGATTTCTTGATAAGGACAATTTTGTTCCACAACAAACACTGCTACGCGTTCTTTGGCCAATTGATAAAATTCTTTCGTACTTAATTCAGCAAAACTTTTCACAATATATTCCATTGGTAACCTCCTAATAATAAAAAATCTTTCATTTTACCCAGCGCTAATTTTTGAAACTCATTTTGTGTCTGCATATTAAAAAAAATACGAAAGCTCATCTGAGCCTCCGTAATTTTTTATATTGTTTCTCCTAAAAATTCGATTTCGACAGTTCGAGTTAAAACATCTGAATAGCTATATGAAACTCGTTCGAAGGAATTTTCTTCTGGATCTAAATCGACCACGAAGACAGAAGGGTATGTTTCAGTCAAAATCCCTTTGCGTTCAGTCTGACGTTTACGACCAGTTTGAGCTACCAGCATAATTTCACTGCCGATACGACATTCTAAATCTTTTTTGATAGAAGCTAAAGTTGTTGGCATCGCATTCACCTCATCCACCATTATATCACATTTTACCAAAAATATCAAGTTTATCATAATTTATTTGTCGTTTCAACAGTCAATTTTTCGTTATTTTTTTGTTTTTTAAAAAGTTCGCTTTCCCCAAAAAATTCACGGCATTACTTTTATTTGCTTCCGTATTTTTCTTCTGGACCGCTCTAACGCACAACGAATCTTTTGATAACTGAGGGTCGTTTTATAGGCATAATATTCCAATTGCTCACCGCTTAAATAAGCCCCTAATACATCCGCTTCCAATCCTGATAATAAACGAAAAGATGCCCACAGCTCTTCTTCTAAAAGAATCTGTTCTTCGGCCAAAACCATGCTGTAATTGTAGTCTACTAAAAAATCCGGCCCTTCTTGCGCGATTTTTTCTTCCAACGAGACGGCTTCGACCATACCTTTTCTTTTATAAGCGCCTTGTTTTCGCAGTTCGCTTTTTATTTTATTTTCAAAGTTATTTTTGAAGAAGGTACCAAAAGACACACCCCGACCTTCTTCATAAGAACACAAGGAATAAAAGAAACTAATGCGGCCTTCTTGCAACCAATCATCCGAATCGAAGTCACGTAAATAATAACGTCCCATTACTTTATAGATAACCGGTCGATAATCATAAAAAAGCCTTTCAAAAACTTCCATCTGGGTCAAAACTGCTTGGGGGTTAAAATCTGTCCAACTCATTTTAATGCCTCCTCCCAAATTCTCTTGCTTTTTGACTGTACCATGAAAAAAAGCCCAACCAGTTTCATCTGGTGGGCTAATTATCATTACAATTTTTTTAGTTCTTTTTACTTAGTTCTTGTAGTTTTTGCTGCAAATCAGAAAGTTGTTCTTCATTCCAAGGTGAGTTGCGGCGAAAATCACGAAATTTCAAATCTTCTTGATGTTCAGAAATTAATTTCTTCGTTTTTTGTACTGCCTTGTACAATTCTCGGGCGGAAGTGCGTAAAGCCCCTTGGGAAAAGACGACCCATTGTTCTGCTAAGTCACTTGTAGCTACCGTCACTTGCGTTAGCGCATTATTCAACTCACCGGCGACGCGTTCAATATAACTATCCGCTGTTTCCCCTTCTTCGGTGAAAATAACTTGTAATTGATATTTGGTATAGCGCTGGGTAATTCCAGGTACAAATTGGGCATCAAAAACGACGATAATTTCCAAACCTTCATATTTGGCATAATTAGACAATAGACTCAGCAAGGTTTCTCTGGCATCTTCTAGCTTTTCCGCGTTTTTTAAAGAGACTAATTCTGGCCAAGCTCCAATCATATTGTAGCCGTCAACAAGCAACAGTTGTTTTTTCACCCTATTCACCTGCCCGCTGGCTGAAAGCTTGGTAAATCAAAAGGCCACTGGCAACGCTGGCGTTTAAACTCTGAACGTGTCCCGTCATGGGAATTGTTAAAAGTTCATCCACGGCTTTCATTAAGCCTGCACTCATCCCTTTGCCTTCATTGCCAATAATTAAGGCAACTTTCCCTTTGGCGTTCCACTGGCGGTAATCCGTTCCTTCCATCGCAGTGCCGAAAATCCAAAAACCAGCATCTTTTAATTGTTGGACAGCTTGGCTTAAATTCGTGACACGCGCAATTGGCATATACTCCACTGCACCTGTCGAGGTTTTCACCACAATTGGCGTAATACCTACTGCACGATGTTTAGGAATAATCACCCCATCTACCCCGCCAGCGTCGGCTGTCCGTAAAATGGAACCAAAATTATGCGGATCTTCCAAGTTATCTAAAATCAGATAAAAAGGATTTTCTTTGGTTGTGGTTTCCAATAATTCTGGTAGAGACAGATATTCATAAGGTGTGATTGCTAAAACCATCCCTTGATGAACTCCGCTGTCACTCATGGTATCCAGCTTACTTTTGGGGACCCATTTCACTGGGACTGCTTGCTCTGTCGCTAATGTTTTCAATCCTTCGATTTTATCGCCTCTGGCATCTTCAGCTAAAAATAATTTGTTACCCCGTCCTGCTTTTAACGCTTCTACTACTGCATGATGTCCAAAAACAAAATTTTCATTTACTTCTGTTGCAGCTTCGTTTTCAACGTTATCCTTTTTTACAGGAGCTTTAAAATTATCGTGTTTTTTGTGACGGGGATTACTTTTTTCAGCGAAGTTTTTACCTCGACGATTTTTATCTTTTGCACCATAGTTCGTACGATTCTGATTTTTATCAGCTTTGTCTTCCCGTCTATTTGCCATTTGTGTCACCTACTTTCTTGATACACCAGTCTATTAGCTCTTCTAAGCGTTCTTGTCGTTTGGTTAGATGAAGATAACCCATCAACGCTTCAAAGCCTGTCGCAATCCGATACGTGGTAATATCGGCATTTTTGGCGCTGGTATGGCTTTTACTATTGCGTCCCCGGCGATAAAACAGTGCTTCATCTTCTGATAAAATCCCTGCAGTTAACATTTCATTCATTAAGAATGCTTGGGCTTTTGCTGAAACATAGTGGGTCGCCTGTTTGTGTAACTGATTGGGACGTGTCAGGCCAGTGGCAACCAAATAATCACGAATATAAACTTCGTAAATCGCATCGCCCACATATGCTAGTGCTAAACCGTTTAATTGTGTGTAATCTCTCATGCTTCTCGTCTCCAACGGGTACCTTGGGCTGTATCTTCCAAAATAATCCCTTGTTCTTTTAATTGATCGCGAATTTCATCACTACGGGCAAAATCTTTATTTTGGCGGGCAGTGATTCTTTCGGTAATTAATTTTTCAATTTCTTCGTCTAATAACTCATTGCTGACAAAATAAATACCAAAAACAGTTAGCCAAGCATGTAATTTTTCAATAGCAGCATTTAAAACCGCTTGAGATACTTCACTTTGTTCGGCATAAGTATTCAGCCATTTTGCCAATTCATAAAGTACAGTCACACCATTTGCTGCATTAAAATCATCATCCATTTCTGTAACGAAACGATTTTCCAACTCTGCTAATTCGGCTAACTTCACCTCATCATCTGACAGAGTCATTTGAGCGGTTGTTAAACGGAAGTTCGCATTTTCACTGGCTGTTTTTAAGCGTTGTAAGTTATTGGCGGCATCTTGTAATGTTGCTTCACTGTAACGAATCGGGCGCCGATATTGCGTGGTCGCCATAAAGAACCGCAAAACTTGTGGATCAACTTTTTGAATTAAGTCATGAACCGTCACAAAATTTCCCAAGGACTTACTCATTTTTTCATCGTCTTCTCCAATTGTCACGTAGCCGTTATGCATCCAATAATTGGCAAAGGTGTGTCCCGTTTTGGCTTCACTTTGGGCAATTTCATTTTCATGATGGGGAAATTCCAAATCTTGACCGCCCCCATGAATATCAATGGTATCTCCTAAATGTTTTGTCGCCATTACCGAACACTCGATATGCCACCCTGGACGTCCTAATCCCCAAGGAGAATCCCAAGCAATTTCTTCTGGCTTGGCGCTTTTCCATAAAGCAAAATCTAAAGGATCTTCTTTAATATCTTGCTCTGCACCTGTTCTTTGACTTGCCCCCACTTCTAATTCATCAATCGACTGATCACTTAGTTTACCGTAATTTTTAAACTTACGGGTTCGATAATAAACGTCGCCATTTGCTTCATAGGCAAACCCTTTTTCCACTAAAACGGAAATAAAGTCAATAATATCAGGAATATGGTCCATTACCCGTGGATGTAACGTAGCGGGTTCGATATTTAAAGCATTGGTATCTTCTTCAAAGGCATGGATAAAACGCTCTGCTACTTCTGGAGCAGTTACACCCAACTCTTTGGCAGCGCGGATAATTTTATCATCGACATCGGTAAAATTAGAAACGTAATTGACGAAAAAACCACGGTATTCAAAATAACGCCGAATCGTATCAAAAGCAATCGTACTTCTGGCATTGCCGATGTGGATGTAGTTGTAAACCGTAGGGCCACAAACATACATCCGTACCTTGCCCGCTTCAATTGGTTTAAACTCTTCTTTTTCTCGTGTCATCGTATTGTATATCTTAATCATGACTCAACCTTCTTTCCTGCAATTCGCACAACTTTGGCAGGAACGCCTACCGCGGTTGCTTCATCTGGGATATCTTTTAAAACAACAGCACCAGCACCAATCTTGGCATTTTTGCCAATCGTCACTGGCCCTAAAATTTGCGCATTGGCCGAAATCATCGCGCCGGTTTTCACCGTCGGATGACGCTTGCCTGCATGTTTACCGGTCCCCCCCAGCGTGACACCATGAAACAAAACGACATCATCGCCCACTTCAGCCGTTTCTCCGATCACAACCCCCATGCCGTGATCAATAAAAACTCCTTGACCGATTGTGGCGCCAGGATGAATCTCAATGCCCGTTAAAAAGCGCTGAAACTGGGAACTGATTCGTGCCCATAAAAACAGCTTGTGGTTGTATAAAAAATGTTCAAATCGATGCCAAAACAGCGCATGTATACCCGGGTATGTCAAAATAATTTCCAATGTGTGTCGGGCCGCCGGATCATTTTCCTTGGCCGCTTGAATTGCACGTTTCCCCCATCCCATTATGTCGTGTCCCTCCTATTTAAGATAGTTTAATAGAGCTTTAAAAAATGAGCTGCAAGACAAATAATTCTTAATGTCGTTTTTTTAATGTTGAACTATCAAATCATTTTGAACTCGTTTTATAAGTATTTACTAGCTCCTAATAAATTATTAATAAGAAAAGCTAAAGGCAGCGGTAGCTCTTTGGAAAAATCTCAGAAATTCGTCTGCTGGTGATCTTTACCAGAAACTAATTTTTAAATTTTTTCCGAAGAGTTGCTGCATGCGCCAGACATCAAAAAAAGCGGTATGCCGACCCTATTCCTTATAAAAATCAGATAATCCTTTTACCGATAAAAAAGCGCCCTTTAAATAAGTTTCCTTATTTAAAAGACGCTTTTGGCGTGGTTCCACTTTCATTTGAACCAATTCAAATTCCTTGGCTCCTCCTGAGTGGGTAACGTCCACAAAACGGCTTAAAGCTTGCTCATAGGTGCATTTCCTGCTTTGTTTCAGCCACTTTCCACCAACTGTAGCCTCTCTTTAGAAACATCCGCAGTACTTCGTCTAATCACCGCAATCATATTCAATTTGTAAAAATAATTCACTGTACGTATTATGACTGTTGCTAATCGCTTTAGTTTTATATTAATTTATAAAACTTGTTCCAAATGAGCCAATGCTTTTTCTTTACCTAAAAGTTCCACAGTTTCTGGTAATTCTGGGCCGTGGGTTTGGCCTGAAACAGCCACACGAATTGGCATAAATAAGTTTTTCCCTTTGACGCCAGTTTCTTTTTGTACTTCTTTAATTGCAGCTTTTACGCTTGGCGCTTCAACAGTATCCATTGCTTCTAGTTTTGCTTTAAAAGCAGCTAATACTTGTGGTACTGTTTCACCGGCTAAAACTTCTTTTGCGGCATCGTCTAAAACAGGATGTTCTGTAAAGAATAGTTCTGATAATTCAACGATTTGAGCAGCATAACTCATTTGTGGTTGATACAAGGCCACAATTTTTTTCACACGTTCTAACTCTTCGGCTGATAAATCTTCGGAGACGCGACCTGCTTTTTGTAAGTAAGGTAAGCACATTTCTACTAAAACATCCAAGTCCATCGCTTTGATGTAGTGGTTGTTTACCCATTCCAATTTCTTGGCATCAAAAGCAGCCGGTGACTTACTTAGCCGGTTTGGATCAAACATTTTAATCAATTCGTCTTGACTAAAGATTTCATCTTCTCCTACTGGTGACCAGCCTAATAAGGCAATAAAGTTGAACATAGCTTCTGGTAAGTAGCCTAATTCACGGTATTGTTCGATAAATTGCAGGATTGATTCATCCCGTTTACTTAATTTTTTACCAGTTTCTGAATTAATGATTAACGTCATATGGCCAAATTCTGGTGCTTGCCAACCAAATGCGTCATAAATCATTAATTGTTTTGGAGTGTTGGCAATATGGTCATCACCGCGCAAAACATGGGTGATTTTCATCATATGATCATCTACAGCCACTGCAAAATTGTACGTTGGCATGCCATCGCGTTTTTGAATAACAAAATCCCCACCGACATTATCTGATTCAAAAGAGATTTCGCCTTTGACCATGTCGTGGAATTTGAATTCCGTATTTTTTGGTACGCGGAAACGAATAACCGGTTCCAACCCTTGTGCTTCTTTTTGAGCTTGTTCTTCTGGTGTTAAATGTGAACATTTACCAGAGTAGTGCGGCATTTCGCCACGCGCCCGTTGCGCTTCCCGTTCTGCTTCTAATTCTTCTGGTGTGCAGTAACATTTATAAGCACGATTGGAAGCTAGTAATTGATCGATTAATGGTTGGTAGATATCAGCTCTTTCGGATTGACGATAAGGCCCATATTCACCAGGATTTGCTGGAGATTCATCCCAGTCCATTCCTAACCATTTCAAATTATCTAACTGGCTTTTTTCTCCATCTTCAATATTCCGTTTGGTATCCGTATCTTCAATGCGGATAATGAAATCTCCACCGTTGTGGCGGGCAAATAAATAGTTAAATAGCGCTGTTCTGGCATTACCAATGTGTAAATGTCCAGTTGGGCTTGGTGCATAACGCACGCGAATTTTCGTCATCTAATCGCTTCCTTCGAATTATTTTCAAGTAGGGTAACAGCCAGTGCCGCAATTGCTTCATTGCGACCAACAGGCCCTAAATGTTCCATTGTTGTGGCTTTAATACTAAGCAGATTTTCTTCTAATTGACAAATTTCACAAAGCACTTGCCGCATTTTGGGAATAGAGTCCGCAAGTTTCGGCTGTTCAGCTAGAATTGTACAATCAATATTGTGAATAGTAAAGCCAAGCGACCACGCTTTTTGTAAAACCGTGGCCAATAAGTGAGTAGAATTGGCATTTTGCACCGTTTCATCAGTAGCCGGAAACATTTGGCCAATATCCCCTAAGCCTGCGGCACCTAAAATGGCATCGATAATCGCATGGGTCAAACAATCGCCATCGGTTACCCCTGCTAAACCAAGTTTTTTAGGATGGGAAAGTGTAACACCTCCTAAAATCAAGGGGCGGTGCAACACTAAAGGATGCAAATCATAACCTTGACCAATTCTAAGCATGCTTACGGCCTTTATCTTTATTGCGATTTTTTGAATTGCCTGATGAATTGGTAGTGGATTGCGTTTGATTATTTTGAGGATGGTTATTTTCAGCATCCGCATCTTCTTCGGTTGGTACTTTCACATCATCAATACCACGACCAGAGTGGGCAGGTTTAGCAAAAATCATGCGGCCCGCTGCTGTTTGGAGAGCACTGGTCACCACAACTTTGATGCGTTCATTCATATAATGTTGCCCGTCTTCGACTACGACCATGGTGCCATCATCTAGATAGGCTACCCCTTGTTGACGCTCCGTGCCGGCTTTTACTAATAAAACATCCATTGTTTCTCCGGGAATTACGACAGGTTTTACAGCATTGGCTAAGGCATTAATATTTAAGACGGGAACGTTTTGAAACTCTGCGACTTTATTTAAGTTGTAATCATTCGTAACGACAACGCCATCTAAAAGTTTGGCCAACTTCAACAACTTACTATCTACTTCTTGAATATCTTCAAAATCACCTTCGTACATTTCGACGGAAATATCTTCTTCTTTTTGTAAAGCGTTTAAAATGTCGAGCCCGCGACGTCCCCGGACGCGTTTTAGACTATCACCAGAATCAGCAATATATTGTAATTCATACAAAACAAAATTTGGAATTAAAATGGTGCCTTCTAAAAAGCCGGTCTTGGCAATATCATAAATACGTCCGTCAATGATGACACTCGTATCTAAAATTTTGTAACGGTGAAAAGTGTCACCAGCTTTTCGTTCTAAAAGCTGTTGTTGGGTTTCTTCATTTTTTTTCGATTTTGGTGTGAAAATCTTCTTCCACTCATCAATGCGCGTCACCCCGACTTGAAAACCAAAATACCCCAGTAAAATCATTACAAAAAAGGGCATAAAGCTTGTCACAAAAGGAATGTTTAAATTGTACAATGGAATAGAGATAATCATCCCAATCATTAGACCAATAATGGTTCCAATCGCACCAAAGAGCAAATAGGTCAAACTAATTTCGCTCAGTTTTTTCTCAATATAAGACAATCCTGCTGAAATATAACGCTCCAATACCAACGCGAATAAAAAGAAAATAATTGCGCCAATCAAAATGTTGGTAAACGGATTGTTCAGCCACTGATTGCCAGTCAAGCCAATCGTATCCCACGCCATGGGTAAAAATGAAGCTCCCAAGCTTGCGCCGGCTACGACCATTAAAACAATAATGATCCGTCGTTGCATACAAAACTCCTCCGATTTTTTTGCTGCTAGAAGAAAAGATAACTTGGAAAATCGCTAAAATTTATAATTTTACCCAAGATATCTTATCTATTCCTAGCGCGGTAATCCTTTATAAAAACATCCGTGCTAACTTGCAAGTTAGCCAAAAACTTTTTTTAATGTTTCGGCCAGTGTCGCCACACCGACAACTTGGATGCCTTTTGGTGCCTGCCAGCCACTCAAATTATTTTTAGGCAAGTATACCTTTGTGAATCCCAATTTTTGTACTTCTTTAACTCGTTGTTCAATATTTGAGACGCGGCGAATTTCACCAGTTAAGCCGATTTCACCGATAAAACACTCGGTGGGACTGGTTCCTTTTTCTTTGTAACTAGACGCAATGGCTACCGCTACGGCTAAATCAATCGCCGGCTCATTTAATTTTACGCCACCAGCAGCTTTTAAATACGCATCTTGATTTTGCAAAAGCAGCCCCGCCCGTTTTTCCAAAACAGCCATAATCAGCGAAACCCGATTAAAATCAAGCCCTGTGGTCGTGCGTTTGGCGTTACCAAACATAGTTGGCGTGACCAGGGCCTGAATTTCGACTAAAATCGGCCGACTGCCTTCCATGGCAACGACAATGGCCGAACCCGTGGCCCCTGCTAAACGTTCTTCTAAAAAAACTTGAGAGGGATTAGCCACTTCATGGAGGCCATCTTCATGCATTTCAAAAATGCCAATTTCATTAGTGGAGCCAAAGCGGTTTTTTACTGCCCGTAAAATCCGGAAAGTATGGTGTTTTTCCCCTTCAAAATACAAAACAGTATCCACCATATGCTCTAACATCCGCGGTCCGGCAATGGAACCTTCTTTGGTCACATGACCGACAATAAAAATTGCAATACCATTTGATTTGGCAATCTTTAATAATTCAGCGGTGGTTTCTCTCACCTGTGAAACGCTGCCGGCCACACTGGTAACATCTGGCTGGGTCATAGTTTGAATGGAGTCGATAATGACATAGTCCGGCGCCAAATTTTCAATCGCGCGTGAGATTTCATGCATATCCGTTTCGGCATACAAATAAAACTCGGTTTTAATGGAGCCTAAGCGCTCAGCCCGCATTTTAATTTGTTCGGCGCTTTCTTCACCGGAAACATATAAAACTTTGCCGCCTGATTCTGCCAATTGTTGGGAAACTTGTAACAGCAAAGTTGATTTCCCAATCCCAGGATCTCCTCCGATTAACACCATTGAGCCAGGGACAACCCCGCCACCTAAAACACGATTTAATTCCGCGAGTTTGGTTTTAACGCGTGGTTCTTTTTTAGGAATGACATCGGCAATTTTTGTTGGCTTGGTTTTTTCACCAGTTAAACTCGTGCGGACGCGGCGGTCTGTTGTATCTTGAATCACCACTTCCACCATGGAATTCCAACTGCCACAGTTGGGACATTTCCCTAGATATTTTGGTGAGATATAGCCACAATGTTGACATTCAAATTGGACTTTTGGCTTTTTTGCCACAAATATCCCTTCCTTTATTTTAGCACACTGCCTGCATTTCTAAGCTGTGTAAACCGTGTACTTTTATTTATTCGATGAACCAAAACCACCCGTGCGCAGGGCATTTGTCGTATCTTGATCCGCTTTTAAAAATGGCAAGAAAATTCCTTGACCGATTCTCTCTCCTTTTTTAATCGTTACATCAGTTAACCCGAAGTTGGTAAATTGGAACATAATATGGCCTTCGTTATCTGGATTATCATAATAATCACTGTCGATAACGCCAACGCCATTGGTTAAAACTAAGAAACGTTTTAAAGGATTACTGGAACGATTAGCTAGTTGTAAAAATTCATCTTCTCCCATATAAGCTTTAATTCCTGTCGGCACGAGCACCGGTTTTAAAAACTTGCTCTCATCTTTTGCTTTTAATGCTTTTAAACCTGTCAGTAGTCCCTCATGCCAAATACTTGGAATGACCACGTCACACGCCGCTTCAAAATCATAACCAGCAGCATGATTGGTTGCACGTTTTGGTAAATGAATTTCTTGACTTAAAAATTGTGAAACGACTTCAAAACCTCGTGTTCGCAAACAAATACCTCCTAAAACAATTTCAAAAGAAAATTGTTATTTCACTAAACTTTAAAAAATTTTTTCCAGCATTTTTATATTAAAAATGTTTTCAAATAGCAGAAAATATACTTATTTATATAACACTATTTTAGCATAAGTACGCTTCTTTTTTGTGGATTCAAACTAATAATACGAAAAATTTCGTAAAATCCATACAATCTTCAAAAATCAGCAACTAAACTTACTTTTTTCTTATTTTTCATGACCAAAAGAAGTTACTTTAACAGCATCTCCTCCAATTTGTTTTTCTGTCACAAAATACGACAAAAAAACAAATTGAAACGCGCGCAAGTAGCTTTCTATCAATCAGTAGGTGAAAATTCTGCCAAAACCAAGTACAATGAAGGCAAACTACCGACAAATTCGTCCTATTAAACAGAAAGCCCCGCAAACCTTAAGAAACGGTGGCTTTTTCCGAAATTTTTCTAAAACTAATGAAACGAAAGCGTGTAGAGAGTAGAAAGGTCACAAATATCAGCCTCTCAAAATTTGACTGGGAAAAGTCAGAGTTGCTTTACTACTATTTGCCCTGTTGCTTACACGCCAAACGAGGAGTACAGATATGGAACGTGAATTTTTAAAAACAGCCCAACGCATTGTCATTAAAATTGGCACTAGCTCCCTTATTTACCCCAATGGCAATATCAACTTAGCGGGCATTGATCAACTGGCTTTTGTATTAACCGATTTAAAAAATCAGGGAAAAGAAATTGTATTGGTGTCTTCTGGCGCGATTGGTGTGGGCATGAACAAATTACACTTAGAAAGCCGCCCCGCCACTATCCCCGCCCAACAAGCCGTAGCTGCCGTAGGACAAGCAGAGTTGATGAATATTTATAATCAGCGCTTTTTAACCTACAGTCAACAAACTGCCCAAGTCTTATTAACTCGCGATATTGTGGAGTTTCCCGAAAGTCGCAAAAATGTAGTAAATACCTTGGAACAGTTGTTACAGATGGGGATTATTCCCATCATCAATGAAAATGATACCGTCGCAATTGATGAATTGGATCACCAAACCAAATTTGGTGATAACGATCAGCTTTCGGCTATCGTAACCCAGTTGGTCAAAGGTGATTTATTAATCATGCTATCTGATATCGACGGCTTTTATTCTGGTAATCCCGCCAAAAATAAAAATGCGATTTTGTTTCATGCTATCCATGAAATCACGCCCCAAATTTGGGACTATGCGGGAGATAAAGGCTCAAAATTTGGTACCGGCGGAATGGTTAGTAAATTAAATGCAGCCCAACGCATTTTAACAACAGATAGCGCGATGGTTTTAGCCAATGGCCAACAACCACAAGTTATTTTTGATATTTTAGCCGGCAAACAAATTGGCACTCTTTTTTGCCAAGAAAATTAAAAAAATTTTCTTAACACCGCTTCATAAAGTAAAAAAAAGTGCAAAACGCGGGCTATTTCATGAAAAGTTTAATGGAAAGTAAACTTTCTCGCGTTTTTAAAAAAACGTCCTATAATTAAAAAGAAATGTAGCCAAGTAAAGCATTCGTTATAGGTGAAAATTGGTAGGCTGCTTTATTGTATTTCATTGAGGAAAAGGTCTATTTAACCACAGCCATAAGGAGGAAAAATATGTTTGATTTAACAGTTTTAGGGCAACAAGCAAAAAAAAGTGCGCGTGAATTGGCATTAATGTCCACTACCCGCAAAAATGAATTATTAGCCTTAATGGCTCAAGCCCTTTTGGACAATGAAGAAAATATCTTAGTTGCCAATCAAAAAGACTTAGCTCAGGCTAATGACAACGGTATTTCGACTGTAATGCAAGATCGCTTACGGTTAACGCGTCAACGGATTGAAGAAATGGCAGTGGGAATGCGCCAAGTAATTCAATTAGCCGATCCGATCGGTGAAGTGGAAAAAATGTGGAAAAATCCAGATGGTTTAATGATTGGCCGTCAAAAAGTCCCATTAGGTGTGATTGGCATTATCTACGAATCTCGTCCCAATGTGACTACAGATGCTGCTAGTTTGTGTTTCAAAACAGGTAATGCTGTTATTTTACGTGGAGGAAAAGAAGCGTTTTATTCCAATCAAATTCTAGTTGCAATTTTGCAAAAAACGTTAAAAAGTGCTGGGGTGGATGAAAACGCCATTCAATTTGTCGCAGACACCAGCCATGAAGTTGCCAATCAAATGATGCGTCTCACCCAATACTTAGATGTTTTAATTCCCCGCGGTGGTGCCGGTTTAATTCGTCGCGTCAAAGAAACAGCAACTGTCCCTGTGATTGAAACAGGAACGGGCAATAATCACATTTACGTCGATAAAGATGCCCAATTGGAAATGGCAATCAGAATTACCGACAATGCAAAAACACAGCGCCCTTCTGTTTGTAATGCTGCGGAAACTTTATTAATTCATCAAGACGTAGCTGCGGAATTTTTACCAAAAATCGCGGAAAAATTAGCCGAACACAATGTCGAACTTCACGCTGATGAACGGGCAATGCAATATTTGCCAGATGCTGTGGCTGCAGTAGAAGAGGACTGGTCGACAGAATATTTGGATTACATCATGGCTGTAAAAGTAGTCGATTCCATCACCGAAGCCATTGCACATATCAATTTTTACAATACCAAACATTCAGAAGCGATTATTACTGACAATTATTTTGCTAGCCAAAAATTCTTAAACGAAGTGGATGCTGCGGCGGTTTACGTCAATGCTTCCACGCGCTTTACAGATGGCTTTGTTTTTGGCTTTGGTGCGGAAATTGGGATTTCCACTCAAAAACTCCATGCCCGCGGACCAATGGGGCTAGAAGAACTCACTTCGACAAAATATATTATTTATGGCGATGGTCAAATTCGTGAATAACAGAAGCGATAACAACACAAAAAACACAGAAATCCTGTCTTGGCGCGACAGGTATTTCTGTGTTTTTTGTGTTATCTAATTTTAGCTAAAAAAGCAGCAAACTGGAGTCGATTAGAGCAAATTCCCAACTTTTTCAACTTTCCTCGCCCACTGTCAGCAGCCCAGTCCTCAAAATCGTCATTTAATTTTTGCGCTGGCGCCACATTGCTAAAAATGCCAAAATACTTCCTAATCCAAAAGCAAAAATATTACGTATTCTTTTACTAAAAGTTTGATTATCTGTTTTTTGATTTAGATCGGGCTCAATATTTACGGCATTTGGAGCGGGAAGCTTGGTAACAGAACCCGTACCCTCTGTTTTTAATTCACTGGCGATTACAAAATTGGTTGGAGCAACAGAATTTTTATAAAAGACACCCGTTAGACTACTGCCAATTGCTAAGATAACCAACCATCTTATAACGAATTTTTTCATGCCACTCCCCCAATATTTTTTCTAAACAAATTATAACAAAACAATTAGATTTTTTCTAATAATAATACAGCTATTTTCACTTCGTTTTTTTTAAAGAAATAAAAAATATTGATTTATTCAACATCAACTGCAAAAAACTTATCCATATTTTTTTAATCCTATTTTTAAAAATTTTTATAGAAAATACTCTCTCTTCGTAAATTTACTTAAATTACGCTAAAATTGTTTCATGTGAAACATCTTTTAAGAAAGGAAATATCAATGACCTATTCTATCACTGAAGGTTTATTCGTTATTTTGCTAACTTTATCTGGTATGGGAGTGCTTTTATGGTTGACCCGCAAATATCCTTGGCGCAAAAGCGATACTTTTTTACTAATACTTACGGGAATTTTTTATCTTCTCGATACAGTGTGGTGGTGGTTTAATCTGCATTTTTGTTGGAGTGATGTCTATTTTACTTTTGGCAAGCATCGCGAACAATTGACCATCTTTTTTATTCTGGCTGGTATTAGCTTTGGTACATTGCTTTTTTTACGTATTAAAAGAAAAACCCGTCAGCACTAAAAACTGACGGGGTTAATTATTTTATTGTTGGGTTAAAACTTCTGATTGGGGGCGCATTTTCTTCAATCCAGGTAAAGTCAACATTACGACTAAACTAATCAGATAAATTGCCGATAAGAAAATAATGACGGTCATTAAAGAATAGTGATCCATCAAAAAACCGATGATAACGGAAGAAAAACCACCAATTGCCCGTCCGACATTCATAATGAAATTATTCGCTGTGGCACGAATGGTGGTGGGATAAAGGCTACTAATAATCGCACCATAACCACCATACATCCCGTTAATGAAATACCCTACAATAACGGCCGCACCTAGTAATGTCCATTTATCATGAGCCAGAACAATTAAGAAAACAGAGGCTGCAGAACAGATTAGAAAAACACCATAGGCTAAGCGTGGTCCTAATTTATCCATTACTGTCCCAAAAGTCATCATACCCAGACACATACCCAAAATGGTACTGATCATCCATAAAGAAGAACCTGAAACCGATAAATGCAATTGCTTTTGCATGATAGAAGGCAGCCAGTTCATTAAACCAAAATAGCCAGCAATTTGCACAGTCACCATTAAACTTAAACCAATTGTTTGCCACGCCGTCTGTTTATCGGCAAAGAGTAATGAAAATTTTCCGGCCAGTTTGTCATTATGATTTTTAGCAAAAGATTCTGGTTCTTTTAACCCGCGGCGAATATCTAAAACTAACAATACCGGAATTACACCGATAACATACAACATCTTCCAACCCAGTAATGGAATAATCAAGGAAGCTAAAATCGCAGCTAAAATTGCGCCCACTTGTGCGCCGATCGCCGCAGTAGACGTTGCGCGCCCCAAGTGTTTTTTTGAAAATGTTTCAGAGATTAAAGACATACATGCCCCATATTCCCCACCGGCGCCAATACCGGCAATAAAACGGAAAAGATAAACGAGATAAATGTTAGAGGCAAAAAACATTAATAAAGAAGCAATCGAGAAGATAATAACGGTTTGGGAGAAAACTTTTACTCGACCATATTTATCGGCTAAAATACCAAAAATAATCCCACCGACTAACATGCCAAGATTGGTAACAGTAGAAATAAAACCTGCCTGCGTTCCCGTAATGCCAAAGGTTGTGATAATAGTAGATAAGGAGAAAGATAAGAACATAATATCCATATTCTCAAGAGCAATCCCCGCTGAGGTAGAAACTAACACTTTGCGCTGATATTTTGACATAAAGAACACCTTTCTTCATCCCACGATTTTTTTCAGCCATTTTTAGTACAAAAACCAGTTTTTGGGCAAAAAAAATTTGGGACACTTTTTGGTGTCGGCAAATTTCCCTTCTCATACCTCAAATGGGCAAAAAATATTTCGTAGGATTTTTAAAAGATTTTACCCTTATCCAAAAGGAATTCAAGGAACTCCTGACATATTCATGTTAGGTTTCGTTTTTCTACGTAAATCAGTTTACGTCCTAACAGAGAAAACTTTCAGAAAATTATCGCAGATAACACATAGTAAAAATCTCATTAAACTTTTTTTCTTCTAATGAAAAAAACGGCAGTTATTTCTCAATTTGTGACAATTTGATCATTATTTTAATTTATCACTTTTCCCAGTGGTGCCCTTTCCTATTAGCTCACTAAATAACGGGTTGCTTGACGGGAACTTTTTTTCTCCGTATGCTAAAAATTAAAGGGGGGATCACAATGTATACGCTGCTAAAGAGAATTATCACAGAAAAAGATTTACATCGTCAAATACGTTTATTAGAACAATTGCTACACCAGCCACAAATTACCGCCAAAGAACTGGCCCACCAAATTCAAACGACGGAACGAACGGTTTTTTCCGATTTACAAATTATTAAAGAGCAGTTGCCAAAAAATTGGCAAATCAAAACCGACAGTAGCGGTATTGCTCTACTAAGAAAAAAAGATGCTTTAACCAATGATTTATGGGACGCTTTTTTGCCCCATTCTCTTAGCGTACAATTAATGAAAGCATTGCTGTTTCAACCAAATTTAGCCATTAAACCATTTTTAAACGCCACTGGTGTTTCTTTTGAAACACTAAAGCGTCATACCAAAAAGATAAATACCCAATTACTGGATTATCATTTACAAATTAAATTAACTGCCACTAACGCCAAAATAGTCGGATTAGAAAGCAATATCCGCATTTTTTATCATCGGCTCTTGGTCCCTTTCACCCATAACAATTACTTTTTTAGCGATTATGCGGTTCATGAGGTTCATTATTTTCAATTTTTAAAACAAATTCAAAAAGCGCAAATCCAAGCGGAGACAGAAGAGATTTTTGGTGTTTGTTGGTTTTTCATCAATACCATCCGCAATAAAACCCGCTGTTTACTGCCTGAATTTTCATTTAAAGAAGATGCTTTGTTTCAATTATACGCCCCTTATCTAAAGGCGCTTTATCAAAAAGAAGGAGTATATTTACAAGGAAACGAATTATTTTTTGCTTTTTTCTGTTTTTTAGAAAGCTGGAATTACAATAATCAATTTGGCCCGCAGTTAGAGCAGGTATTTGTCCACAATTATCATGATTTAACAGTCCGTACCCAACAGTTTGTCTTGCAATGGAGCCAAGATTTTCAACTGCCGGCTTTAGCAGATACCCATTTAGCAGAAAATTTAATGCTCTTACTTTTGAAATATAATGAATCCCCCGATTTGGCGGATAAATTTGAAGCGGATTATCAACAATCGCCCCCTCAAAAGGCCACCTTTGCAACCTTGCAAGAAGATAACTTGCGATTATTACAGCAAGATTTTGCTGAAACTAAGGAAAACAAGCCGGTTTATTTGCTTCATTTGATTATGTTATTGCAACAGCAAGCCTTTTTTTCACTGGAACAAAAAACACGCACTGTTTACTTTCTGTTTCAAAGTGAACCCGCCTGGAAAGCTTTTTTAGAACAAGAATTAAAAGACTACTTAGGCAAGCGCATTGCATTAAAGACGATTGAAGTTACGGATTTGCCCCACTTAAAAGCCAATCATAAAGATCTAATCGTTTCAAATTTTCCTTTAGATCAAAGTGACTTGCCTATTTTTTATATTTCTACTTTTCCAACTAAAAATGAGCTCCGCCAATTAGCCGAGCTCACGTTTGAAACTTATTTGTAATTAGTTTACTTTTTGAGCAGAAACTCTTTTAGAAAAGCGCCGTGTAACCCACTTTTCTGCTTCCACGATTGCAAACAAGATGGCTACATGTCCCAAGACCAGAAGTTGTTGCATCATATTTAAGGTTGTTGTGCCGATGAGATTTTGTGCAATCGGTGTGAATACCACAATTGTTTGCAGTAGCAGCAGCAATCCTAATGAAATGAACAACGCTTTGTTTTGTAACATCCCTTTATTTAACGCCGGCTTTAATAGTTCCCGACAATTTAGCATATAAACAGCTTGAGCCATCACGATTGTTTGTAGTAAAATTGTTTGCTGTAATGCCGTTCCTTCAAATTGTAATGCAATAAAGTAAGCTGGCAATACGGTAATTAACGAGACATAGACTATCCGAAACAAGCTATAGCCTGACAATATGCCTTCATTAACTGGTCGTGGTGGCCGCGTCATCGTATCTTTACTAGCCTTTTCAAACCCTAAAGCGTAAGAAAGCGTAATGGTTGTCACCATGTTGACCCATAAAATCTGCACCGGTGTTAGAGGCAAGGGACGATTTAATAATAGCGCAATCACTACAATCAAACCTTGTGCTAATGCTGATGGTAAGAAGAAGTTGATAGTTTTCTTTAAGTTATCAAAAATTCGACGTCCTTCTTTGACAGCTTTAGCAATCGTGTGGAAATTATCATCGGCTAAAACCATATCAGCAGCTTGTTTGGTTACTTCACTGCCTTTTATCCCCATCGCAATTCCGATATCGGCTTTTTTCAAAGCCGGCGCATCGTTCACCCCATCACCAGTCATACCGACTACTTCGCCATTATTTTGCAGTGCCGTGACAATTCTTAACTTGTGTGCAGGCGTGGTGCGGGCAAAAATATCTACTTTTTTAACCGCTTGCGCTAACTCGTCATCGCTTAATTGATCAATCTCAATTCCTTCTAAGACTTGGGCGGTATGCTTTAAACCAATTTCGCTTCCAATCGCTTGGGCTGTATCTTTGTGATCTCCGGTAATCATTTTCACAGCAATTCCTGCTGCTTGGGTTTCTTTTATCGCTTGAATTGCACTTTCTTTGGGTGGATCAATAATACCAACTAGTCCGATAAATTCCAAATCCGTTAAGATTTCTGGGCTAAGTGCTGTGTCAGAGGCAACCTTTTTAACCGCAAAGGCTAAGACGCGCTGTCCTTTTTTGGCAAAGCTTGAAGCACGTTGTTGCCAAGACTGCATTTCAGCAGCACTTAATTTAGCTTTTGCCAGTAAAACTTCCGGTGCTCCTTTAATGAAAATACTATTACCAGTGGCTTCCTTGTGCATCGTCGCCATATATTTCGTACTGGAACTAAAGGGAATTTTACCAATTTGTTTTTTTAATGGTAATTTTTCTTCTGCTACATAATGTAAGAGCGCCAACTCGGTCGGATTGCCCTTTAATGTAGTGACATCTTCGTTATCTTGCAATTTTAAATCTTGACAGTTATTCATAATTTCCATTAATAAGGCTTTATTTTCGGTGGCGGTATTCACAACTGTCATTTCATTTTTCGTTAACGTACCGGTTTTATCAGAGCAAATGACTGTCATCGAGCCTAATGTTTCAACAGAAGGCATACTTTTGATGATGGCATTTTCTGTCGCCATCTCTTTGACCCCAAGGGATAAAATCATCGTTAAAACCGCCGGCAAACCTTCTGGAATCATGGCAACAATTAAGGCAATCATGGCAGAAAACAGTAAGTTTAATTCCATACCATAACGGAACGTGGTAAAGAAAACTAAAAAGAGAATTAAAACGAGAATACCGCGAAAAATTTGCTTATTTAACTGATGCATTTTACGTACCAGTGGTGTAGTAGTTTCCGTTACTGTTTGCAGTGCCTGATTAATTTTCCCAATCTCTGTGTCACTCCCAGTTGCAACGACAACTCCTGTAGCAGAACCCGCTTGTACGAGTGTGCCGGAAAAAGCCATGTTTTTTTGATCGCCGGCCATTGCTTCTTGTAAAATTTCGGTGGTATTTTTTTCAACCGCCTCGGCTTCACCGGTTAAAATTGCCTCTTCCACCACCAAATCGTGAACTTCCACTAAGCGGACATCTGCTGCCACAACGTCCCCGGCTTTCAAATATAAAATATCCCCGGGAACAATGGAGGTTGTTGGGACTGTTTCTTTTTGCCCATTCGTTAAAATCACTGCTTCTTGACTCATCATCTGCTTTAAGCCATCCAGTGATTCCTCGGCTTTTCGTTCTTGCCAGTAGCTAACCAAGCCATTGACCACAACCACGAGTAAGATAATACCCCCTTCTACCAAGTCACCGGTCATAAATTTTAAAATAGCGGCAAAAAGTAAAACGAGCATTAATAAATCGGTAAAATGCTTTAAAAATTTGCGCCAAGGTTTCACCTGTTGTTTTTCGGCAATTTTATTTTCACCATTTTCCATTAAACGTTCTTGTCGTTGTGTTTTGTTTAAGCCATCTGTTTGGCTTACTAATTTTTGTAAAACTTGCGTTGTCTGTAACTGATACCATTTCATAAGCATGTCCTCCTAATTTGTTGATACCCTTATTATAGGGAGGATAATGTTTTAAAACGGCCGATAATTTCAGTGCACCCTGAAAAAAATGTGGCTACTAAAGCCGTTAAAGAATAAAAGACACTTGACGAGAAGCGTTACATTTGAAAATTTTCTGAAATAGCTGTATGCTAACAGTGGAATTTCGTTATCGACTTAGTTGCCTTTCGTCAGCAAAACAAAGAAAGGAGAATGAATATGACATTCTATAACACAAAAACAAACGTACCTTATCGGGTAACGTTGGACACCAAGTTGAACTTGTTTATCGTTTTTGACCAACGCAACAGTAATCACTTTGCTACCGGTGTAACGATTGAACAAGCGGTTCAAGAATTACAAAAATCTGCGTAAGGAGTAAACTCCCATGGAAGATTCCAGTTATTCTTAAAAAGCATCTGCGAAAATAGTCAGCAGATGCTTTTTTGTTGTCTTCATTTTTGATAACGCAAAAAATTAGCCGGACGCCTTCTGCTCTCAAGTAAGAAGATGAAATTTTAATAACCTGCGCTTACATTTCTTGCGATTTTAGCGTATTCTTGCAAAAAGCACGTACATGAAGCTTTTAGTCCTCAGGAAAATCATATAATTGATTTTCATACAAAAAAAACACGCCTGCACTTGTGAGGGGCAAACATGTTTTTTTATTCTATTAGTTTTTTTACCAATAACTATTACTGACAAGTCATAAACTTGGCTTCACTTACATAATGCTTTTCTTACTTTTCCAAAGGTTTGACTTCAAAATCTGTATTTTCTAAATGGAAAAGTTCTTTTGCAATTTCATTTACTCGTGCAAACAAAGCCGTTAAGTCACAATCTTTCTTATCAAAAGTTTGTTTTGTGCCCGCTTTTTCAAAAGTAATTTGGCGGGGTGTCTCTTTTACTGCAATCTTCGTCGTTTCTTTTTGGTAAATGAGAATATCATCAAAATCATCTTCTTCATAGGATTGCCGCCACTGATTTTTTTGGGCCAACGCCATAATTAAGGAAGGAATATCGAGTTCCTCTAATGAAGTTGTCGTTCCATCTTCAAAAGTTAAATCATATGTCGCCATCGTAAAAGGTTGGCATGCATTGCAGCCGCCTTCGGTATAAAATTCTTCACTGGTGATAATTGCTTTCATTTCTATTACTCCCTTTTTACAAATTTTCAATCCATAACCTATGTAATTTTGCTCTATTATACCGCCCATTAGCGAAATTGAACACAAAAAATTGGTACCGTTTTAATATTTTTCTTTATTAGACCAAGTTGCGGGAAAAAAGGGTGTAGCAATAAATTCCCAACATAAAATTCAAAGTTTTCGACTTATTTTAGCGAGAACTTTACAATTAGAGTAAAGATAGGAGGGAAGGATATGACACAAATTTATATTTCAGCCCAGATTCCCCAAAAAGGAGTCCAACTGTTAAAAGAGAATGGTGTAACCTTTGAAATGTACACCGGAAAAGATGTAATTGATCAAGCGACATTACAACAAAAAGTACCAGAGGTTGAAGTTTTAATTACCCCACTTTCGACAACTGTTGATGCAGCGATTATCGATGCGGCCCCAAAATTGAAATTAATTGCCAACTTTGGCGCCGGCTTTAATAATATTGCCACTGATTACGCCAAAGAAAAAGGAATCTTCGTTACCAACACACCATTTGTTTCTACTGATGCCACCGCAGAACTTACTGCCGGCTTGATCATTTCATTAAGTCGCCGTATTGTAGCAGGAGATCACTTAATGCGCACGACTGGTTTTTCCGGTTGGGCGCCCCTGTTCTTTTTAGGTCATGAATTAAAAGATAAAACATTGGGCATTATCGGAATGGGCCAAATCGGCCAAGGCGTAGCGACGCGCTTGAAAGCCTTTGGCATGAAAATCATTTACAGCCAGCGCCACCAGCTCCCAAAAGAAGTAGAAGAAACTTTAGGGGCAACTTATTTAACCCAAGCAGAAGTTTTAGCCCAAGCAGATATTATTAGTTTGCATACACCTTTAACCAATGGTACGTATCATTTAATTGACCAAACAGCCTTTGCGCAAATGAAGCCGGGCGCGTTTTTAGTCAATGCCTCTCGAGGTCCAATTGTATCAGAAGCGGATTTAATTACTGCCTTACAAACAGAAAAAATTGCCGGCGCCGCTTTGGATGTCTATGAATTTGAGCCAAAAGTTAGCGATACTTTAAAACAAATGCCCCAAGTGATTTTAACCCCTCACATTGGCAATGCAACCGTCGAAGCAAGAGATGCCATGGCTGTTATTGTGGCCAACAATGCCTTAGCCATCTTACAAAATAAAAAACCGGATTATATTGTTAATTTGTAACAATTTTTTTTACATTCCGGTAGAGAATTAGATAAAAAGCGCGTAAAAAAGCTGTGCCAATAATTGGACACAGCTTTTTTTGCTATTTGTTTTGATCGACAAAATTTTTAATTCGATTTAAAGCTTCGACTAGAATCGGCTTAGGGGTACCAATATTCAAGCGAACAAAGTTTTCACCGTCGCTGGCATAATTGGTGCCGGGTTCAATAATCACACCGCCTATTTTTGCCAATGGTTCGACAATCTCCATAGCCGTTTTACCGGTTTTTGAAATATCAATCCACGGCAGATAAGAAGCTGTCATGGCCATTAATTGCCAATGGGGCAGATTTTTTTCGATAAATTCTTGGGTATAACGATAGTTTTCCCGAATATACGCCGTCATAGCATCGAGCCAATCTTCACACTCGTTGTAGGCAGTAATAATTCCCACTACCCCAAATAGATTCGGTGAAGTAATTGAATTCATTTCCAAACGGTGGCGGAAAATCCGACGTAATGGTTCATGGGGAATAATTGAATAGGAAGTTTTTAAGCCGCCTAAATTAAAACCTTTATTAGGTGAAGTCAATACAATCAAATTCTCGTGGTATTTTTTAGGCAATTGCAGCGCCGAAACAAAATTTCCACTTAAGATAATTTCAGAATGGACTTCATCACAGACAAAAATTGTCCCGTATTGTTGACACAATTGCGCCACTTTTTCAATTTCTGCTAGCTGCCACACCCGACCCGAAGGATTGTGGGGGGAGCAAAATAGAAAGACCCGCGGCCGTTTTTTTCGTAACTGTTCTTCTAATAGTTCATAATCAATTTCGTATTGTCCGGCCACTATTTTAAGAGAATTGGCGACAACATTAAGCCCATTGTGTTCTGCAGCGTAACGAAACGGATCATAGACCGGTGTATTCATAATGACACAATCATTAGGCTGACAAAAAGCTTGGTACAAATAATGAATAGTTGAAACAGTCCCATATGATAACGTAATCCAATCTTTTTCTACCTGATTATTGTGACGCCGTTTATGCCAATGAATAACCGCTTCATAAAATTCATCATACGCATACGTATAGCCATATGCCCCATTTTGTGCAATTTTCATAAACGCTTCATTAATAGGCGGCGCTGCTGGAAAATCCATATCGGCAATCCACATCGGAATACAGTCTTTTGGTGTACCGGGATATTTGCTTTGAATAATTTTTTGATCCCATTTTCTGGCATGATCAATTCTTCGATCCGCCATTTGATCAAATTGATAGTCCACTTTCATCATGCCGGACTCACCATCATTTCTTCAATACCGTTTTTCACGGTTTGTACTTGTGCGCCGATAACGACTTGAACATTGTGTTCGTCTAATTCTACAATGGCTAACGCTCCAGCTTTTTTCAAAGTTGCTTTGTCCATTAAGCTCTTGTCTTTTAATTGTAAACGTAAACGCGTCACGCAATTGTCTAAGCTGGTAATATTGCTCGTTCCACCTAGCGCTTCTAAAATAATCCCTGGATCATAAATGCCATTGCCTTTTGTGAATGTTTTGGGTTTAGCAGTAACGCCATCAGCTAATGCCAATTCGTCTTCTTCTTCCCGTCCTGGTGTTTCCAAATTGTGTTTTAAAATATACCAACGGAAAACAAAGAAATAAGCTGCAAACCAGACAATCCCAACAGGAATCAACAAGTACCATTTTGTTTCATTTCCCTGCATAATACCAAAAATCAACCAGTCCAAAATCCCACCATCGGTATTACCGATATTAACTCCGATCAAGCTCATCACCATTAAGGCTGCGCCAGACATTACAGAGTGGAATAAGTATAAACTTGGTGCTAAGAATAAGAACAAGAACTCAGTCGGTTCTGAAATACCTGTCACCACTGCTACCAAGACTGCAGAAATTAAAATCCCTTTGATACCGGGACGGTTTTTCTTATAAGCAGTTAAGTAAATAGCTAAACAAATCGCTGGTAAACCAAACATGAAGGTAGGCATGAAACCTTGTGATAAAAAGGCAGTCGCTTGATGTGAAATTGGCGCGCCGGCATTTAATTCGGCATAAAAAATATTTAAAGCGCCAGAAATTGGTTTGCCGTCTACAACTTGTGTACCGCCAGCTTCAGTAAAACGAACCAACGCCAGTAAGATATGGTGCATCCCAAACGGTTTCAATAATAAAACGCCTAATCCATATAAAAATGGTCCAAAAATCCCCGCACCTTGAATACCATTGCCTAAAGCTTCAATACCAGATTGTAATACCGGCCAAGTAAAAGGTACGATCAAACCGACTAAGCCTAAAACCAACACACTAATAATTGGAATAAAACGAATCCCGCCAAAGAATGAAAAAGCATCTGGTAAGCGAATATCTTGGAATTTTTCTTGTAAAACATAGACGATCAAGCCCACGATAATTCCGCCTAAAACCCCCATCTCAATACTTTGAATTCCTAAAACCATGTTTTGGCCAGCAATTTTCATATTTTCAGCATCGGCTAGTTCTCCACGATAATTGAGTAAGAAATTAATCGATAAATTCATTGCTACATAACCGGCAAAAGCAGCGATTGCCCCTACCCCTTTGTTGCGTTTACACATACCAAATGGAATTGCCATCGCAAACATTACCGGTAAATAAGTAAAACCAAAGCCACCAACTGTGTTCATAAAACTAAAAATAAATTGAATAATATCATTGCCTAAAAATGGTAACTTTTCAATCATCGCTTCTGAAGTTACTGAACTCCCTAATCCAACTAAAATCCCCATAAATGCCAAAGTTGAAACAGGAAACATAAAGGTTTTTCCTAATTCTTGCAAAAAGCTCAAAACTTTTGTCCGTAGTGATCGTGATATTGTCGCTGCGTTGCTCATTTTCTTTCCTCCTAATTTAAGCTAGCCAAAAAGATGACGCCTGTGGCAATTTTCTCCATCTTTTTGCACTTTCTTTTGTGGTTGCACTTTTTCAATTTTTTGGTAATACCAAGTTTTTAACGGCTAAAGCTTCCCTTATAAAATGGCATGCAACAAGTTATAAGTAAACGCTTTAAAAATTAAAAAATATAAAAAGACCTAGTCAGAAGGTAGCCTAAAGACAGCAGTCGTCACTGCGTTTTAGAAACCCTTCTGACTAGATCTTGCCTACCGAATAGTAACACTCTAGTTTTGAAGAATACGATTAATATGAATGGTCAAAAAGACCTTTTCTTCTTTTGGTACCTGATGGCCAAAAAATGTCTCTAAGTAGATGGCAATTTTTTTTGCACCAGCATAAGCTTGCGGAAAATCTTGAATTACTTGGTCAAAGTAGCCGAAATCATCTACCCTTACTTGTTGCTGCATTCCAAATTCTCGCAAAAGAAAATACTTCAGATGCGTCACCAAGCGATGATAATTAATGCTATCTTGCTTGAAATCTCGTTGAAAAGTTTCGTTTAAAATCGCAATCAAGTCGTTGATAATCTTATTAAAATCCTGCTCAGAGTGTGTGTCTTCTCCACGCCAACGGGCATTAATGATGTGTAAGGCAATGAAACCTGCTTCATCTGCTTGTAAATTAACCTCTGCTCTTTCATTCAAAAGTAAAACCGCCCACTCGCCTAAGCGATATTCCGCCGGATAAAACATCTGAACTTCATGGAGCACCGCATTGGGAAGATAAACCCCTGTTTTGGCTCGTTCAATGGCAAAGCTGATATGGTCGGCTAAAGACAGATAAATCAAGTCATTTAGCGGATAATCCAAGTTTGCTTTGAAGTGTTCAATAATTTCAAACGCCAATGTCGACTCTTCATAACTAATTTTTTCAAAAAGTTTTTGAAATTTTTCATCGATTTGGTTGGTATTGGCAACAAACTTACGTTCAACTTTGATTGCGTCAATTTCATCACCGCTTTTTTTGCCAAAAGAAAGGCCATTGCCAATCACGATTGCTTCATGATCGCCGTCTGAGACGATTGCCGCACTATTATTTAGCACTTTAATAACTTTCATGATGGTCCCTTTCTTTGCTGCATGCTCAATTTAACAGATTTTGAAAACGGTGTCAACATTATTTTTATAACTATATTGGTATTTTTATTTTGTAACCACCGTGCCCAATTCTGTTGCGTGCAACGAGTCTCCTGTTATTTTTAAATCAATTGATTTAATTGCATCCATGTTGGTAAAGATAATCATAACATCACTTTCTTTTTCCTTTTCCGCTAAAAGGGGTAAATTGATGGTGGCTAATTGCGTTTCAGGAGTGACGGCATCGCCTTCTTTTACAAAAATTTCAAAAGGCGCTCCATTTAATTCTACTGTATCAATCCCAATGTGAATTAAAACATCTAAGCCCGTTTTAGTCGTAATACCTACTGCATGTTTAGTGGGAAAAACACTTGATACTGTGCCGTTGACAGGTGAATAAAGGACACCTTCTTTGGGAATTACAGCAAAGCCATCTCCCATCATTTTTTCTGAAAAAACCGGATCACTTACTTGTGCCAATTCTTTTAAAGTCCCGTTAATTGGGTTGTAAATTGTTTCGTTTTTTTTCTTTTTATTGAAAAACATTCCATTTCCCTACTTTCTTGAAAAGTTCGTAATCAGTATAGTATGCGGTTTCAGATTATGCAAGCTAAAAATGGTGTGTGTTTTTTAATTTTGTTAAATTTATCACAATATCGTTAAAATCATTTATAAAATAACTAATAATAAGTTCTGCATAATTCAAACTTCTCATCAAATGATAATGACCACATTTGTAACCTCCCAAAACGAGGTGTATATTTTTAATAACAGTTTAAAAGAATGAGGTACATTTTTGTGAAGAAAAAAAACATTTCTCTATTTCTACTCGTGATGGGCGCTATCCTGCTGGGCTTTGTCGTGCAGCGCTATAGTGGTATTTTGTATCAAACGCCCATTTTAACAGTCGAAAAAGTCCAAAAACAAGCAGATCAAATTACAATTGCGGGCAAATTAGTAAATCACCAGCAAGAAGCTGTCACCCTTAAAACGGATGCGCATAGTGTAGCCGCCCTGACAATTTCCTTTAAGGAAGGACAGCAACTTTTGCTTAATCCTACCAAAGAAGAAATCATCACTGAAAAACAAGATGGCGTGGTTTTTTCTATTATTTTTATCTTTTTGGGATTCGTATTATTGCTTGGCGGAAAAAGCGGCGCTATGGCACTTTGGGGGCTCGCATTAAATTTAGCACTTCTTTTTGCGTTGCTAAAACTAGCTGCCGTTTGGTCTGCACTCCCAACGCTTGGGTTAATGTTGATTTATGGTGCCGGCTCTATTATCATCACTTTTTTAGCCAACTATGGTATAAAATCTTTTCGGATTGATCTAATTTTAACGACTGGCGCTATCGTATTAGGCGGCTTTTTAATTTGTCTGGCAGCGCTAAAAGCATTTGAAAATAACGGCATTCGTTTTGAAGAAATGCAATTTCTAACCCGGCCTTATTTGGGGGTTTTTTATGGCAGTTTGCTAATTGGCGGTATTGGTGCGGCCGTCGATATGGTGGTGACACTAGTGTCTTCTTTAAAAGAACTCGTCTATCAACAGCCTACTATCACGCAAAAAGAATTGTTGCACTCTGGTCGCCGCATTGCCCAAGATGTAACTTCTTCCATGATGAATGTGTTATTACTTGCCTATTTAAGTGGGGCAATTCCAATGCTGATTTTCTATTTAAAAAACGGCTGGCCCTTTGTTGCAACCTTGCAATTACATTTATCATTGGAGTTATTGCGAGCTTTTTGTGGCGCCTTTACCATTTTACTTTCGATTCCCGCTAGTCTTTTATGCGTTATTTTAGAAAGGAGGAAACAGGCATGAATGTTTTGATCTTCCTTTTTTTCATTCTTTGCCTTTTAAGTTTCATTATTTTAGGCAAACCTGCTTTTTATTTCATTACCGGGCTTTTTATGACATTGGTGCTTTTTTTAGCAGCCATTTATTTCATCAGTCATAATTTTGCCGTAGCTCCGGTTTTTTAGTGGTACTCCTGGTACTCACAAGTATTATTTTATTTTATACCAATGGCTATAACGAAAAAACAAAACTCGCTTTTTTCTGCGCAATAATGACTTTTCTTTTAACGCTTTTCTTTGTCCCTTTTTTGACAAGAATAATTGCGATTGCAGGTTTTACACCTGAAGAAATTGACGAATTGGCGACGATGAATTTTTCAGTTGATGTACCTTTTCAGATGCTCACAACGATTTTAATTATTCTGAGTATGGCAGGCGCTGTGATTGATGCCAGTATAGCCGTGGCTAGCGGGCTATATGAACTGCGGTACAAAGGACAAGTTTTAAACACCAAAGACCTTTTTTACTCCAGTATGAAGGTAGTTCAAGAAATTTTAGTCTCGAGTATTCATACCCTCTTTTTTGCTTTTGTGGCAAATAATTTGGCCCTCATCTTTTGGTTTAGTGATTTGCACTACTCCTTTGAGACATTAATCAATGCCAAAGCTTTTGTGGCTGAAATTGTAGTGAGTTTTTTAGCTGGAATTATGACTGTGGCCACATTACCATTTACGGCTTATCTCGGAGCAAAATATTTTACCCGCTAAAAAAGGCTGTGGCTCAACTGTTCCACTTCTAAAAAGATAGCAGCTGTCTGCACAAAAGGCCGTGACAAAAAATTTGTCACGACCTTTTGTGGAATAGTCGGTGTTTTAGCAGCAACTTCTTCTTAAATACGCCAAAATTTTGCCAAAATTGGAGAAGTAATTTTTGGAAATTTCCGCTTATTTCTTGAAGCCAATCCCTTTGTCACACCCTCCTTTAGCCAATCATTTTACGAGCCTTTTTTCCAAAGATTGACAAGGAACGCCATCTTCATAATAGATATCTGAGCAAATAGTGTACCCAAGCTTTTGATAAAATCCTACTGCCGTTTGTTCCGCATGGACTAATGATTGAACATAGCCATTTTCTACGCCATAATTTTCAATTGCTGTCATAATTTTCGCGCCTAAATTTTGTTTGCGATACTCTTTTAACGTAGCAATACGCGTTGGCCGAATTGTTTTTTCATCTTCAATAAAAATCCGGCCGGTAGCTACTGGCAAATCCTCATCATAAATAACAGCATAAAACCGTTCAGGCGTATCCTGGGCATCAAATTCTTCTGCTAAAGGAATCCCCCTTTCCAAAACAAAGACCTCCATGCGAACATAACAACTAGCAGCTCGCTGAAAATTTTCATTGCCCATTTTTAATTCCATGAAATTCCCTTCTTTCTGTCCAGATTTTAAATTATTACCCACATACGCTAAAACAGAGCATCCTTTGATTAATTTAAGCATAGCAAAAAAGATGCTAATCACAAAATGGGAACCTGATTTTATCACTTCCTTTAAAAAATCTACCGCTAGGCGGAGAGAAATATCGGACTTGGGGCTGATTAAAACAGGCGTTATTCTTGTTATGATAGTTTTATAGAAAAAGCAGGCTACTTTTAAAACAGGAACAAAGGAGCATATACTGTTCCTTTTGGCAGCAGTCGTTGGCTTTTAAATAAATGGAGGAGTTATCATGGAAAATAATTCAATGTTAATGCGCATCTTGATGTTTATTGGGTTTCTTTTTGTCGCAGGGATCATTTTGAATTTAGTGTTGGGAATTGCAGGTTCCTTAATCGCGTTCGTCTTTCGCTTTGGGATTCCCCTATTAATCGCAATCGTACTTGTACGTTGGTTAACCGGCGCTTCAACAAAACGCAACAATCGTCGTTACTATTAATTCTCTAGCCAAAAATACCAGACGCAGCTGATAGTGTTAGTTTTTACTAATCTATCAGTACGTCTGGCTTTTTTTAGTTAGAAAAATTCTATTTTTTCACAAAGAATAAGTTTGATATCCCACGTTTCTTGCTGTCTAACACATATAGCAACTCTTCGGCAAAAGTTCAAAAGTTGGAGAAATTAAAGCGCAATTTATCAACATTCCGTCTTATTACTTGAGAGCGCAACGCGTTCATTCCCCTTTTTTCTCTACCGCCACATTAACCTAATGCCACGTCTAAAATCATCATAATCATAAAGCCCAGCATCGTACCAAAAACAGCAAAATGACGATGGCTCGAACTTTCTTGCTGGGCCTCTGGAATTAATTCTTCCACCACAACATAAATCATCGCACCGGCAGCAAAAGCTAACGCATAAGGTAAAATTGCGGTCATGCGTGAAACTAGAATTGCGCCGATAACACCGGCAATCGGTTCGACAATTCCGGAAGCTTGTCCGTACACAAAGGCTTTTGTCCGACTTAATCCTTCTTGGCGTAAGGGAATGGAAACAGCCGCACCTTCTGGAAAATTTTGAATACCGATTCCTAAAGCCACCGAAATAGCAGCTAATACTGCTGCGGTTGGATTATCTGCGCTAGCTGCCGCACCAAAAGCAACCCCTACTGCAAGTCCTTCTGGAATATTGTGTAACGTAATCGAAAATACCAATAGAATGGTCCGTTTCAAATGCGTTGGCAGCCCTTCTTGTTCATGGTCCGGGCCAAAGTGCATATGGGGGATCGTTTTATCCGCCAAATATAAAAATAATCCACCTGCCCCAAAGCCAATCGCCACTACTAGCCACGGAAATTGCGAACCATTTTCTTCTGCGCGAGCAATAGCAGGATCTAACAACGACCAAAAACTTGCCGCAATCATGACCCCTGACGCAAAGCCAAGCATTAAATTTAACACATCTTTTTTAATTTCCTTAAAGAAAAAAACTAATGCTGCACCAAGGGCTGTCATCAAATAAGTAAAAGCCGTCCCCGTCAGCGCCTGTTGCCACGGCTGCAACAGTAAAATCCAATCCAGCACAAAAAAACCTCCTGCTCTTTTTATTTAACTGTAGCATAAAAAGAACAAGAGGGCGACTATTTACTTAGGTGCACCTAATTATTTGCGGAAAGCATACACGATTTGGGTAATCCCCCACATCATGAAATAAAAACCGACTAAGAAACTTAGCGTTAAGGCTGAAGAAATTGGATTAAATAACAGCATAAATCCAACAATGATTCCCAATATATCAATAATTAATGAGAACCAGAAATAACCATTGCTGTGTTGACGGGCCAAATCCAAATTAAACAGACCAAAAATGGAGTCCACGATAAACCAAATCGCAAAGACAAATGGCAATGCCAAAACACTCGCATTCATATTCCAAAGTAAGAAAATCCCGATAATAATATCTAAAATCCCCACAACCAGCGGCATTTTTGCCTTATACCCCGTCAAATCTTTAAAACGATTGCGCAAGAAAATTTCAAAAATTCCTTTTAAAATTGCAAATACACCAAAGACAATCACAATTGCGACTAAATTCCCAACTGGATCTTGGAAAGACATCAGGGCTACAATCACAAATAAAATTCCTAAAATCAGCGAACCCCAGTCAAAACCTCTTTTTTCCATGATAAACCACCTTCTTATAATTTTTCGAAAATCTCATGCATTTTTTCATTCGGATAAATCATCCCCTGCATTCATTTTCATCTACACTCAATGGTACCCTCATGGTAAATTTTGGTCAAAAGTTACGCTTTTTTTTGAGTAGTTTGCTGATAATATTCATTTATTCCAATTAATAAGAAATTTAGTTGACTAGAATTCCTTTTGTCCATTTATCCTCCTTATTTCCTAACAAAATCTTTGATTTTGCATGAAATGTCCAGATAAGGTTGCAACTTCGCACAGAGGCCTATATAATGCTATAAGATTGCATATATTTTTAATATATATAGTAGGAAAAATTGAAAAAACGCGACCCCTTCTTTATTTTGTGTTCCTTTTGTGTGCAAAAAGTAGAAGTTATGTGGCCGCATCTTTTTTTGCCCGCCGAATTTTAGTTTGGCAGCTTTGAGAATTTATTTTAGTCCCTGCTTTTGCAAAAAAATTTTATCGCGTCTCACTTTTTCACAAGACTCATTTTTGTGAAGCACATTGTGAGAGTTAGTGGTAAGTAAATCAAGGAGGATTATTTTTTATGATTACAGTAAGTGACGTAAGTTTACATTTTTCAGACCGTAAACTTTTTGATGATGTGAATATTAAATTTACACCGGGAAATTGCTACGGCTTAATTGGAGCAAACGGTGCCGGAAAATCAACTTTTTTAAAAGTCTTATCGGGTGAATTGCAGCCCTCAACCGGAAATGTTTCTTTAGGTCCGGATGAACGGATGGCGGTATTAAAGCAAAATCACTTTGATTTTGAAGAAGTTACTGTCATTGAAACAGTGATTATGGGACATAAACGTTTGTATGATGTGATGAAAGAAAAAGATGCGATTTACATGAAAGAAGATTTCAGCGACGAAGACGGCATTAAAGCTGCCGAATTAGAAGGTGAATTTGCCGAGTTAAATGGTTGGGAAGCTGAACCAGAAGCCGCAGTCCTATTACAAGGTTTAAATATCCCGGATGAATTGCACCATCTGCAAATGAAAGAATTAACGGCTGGTCAAAAAGTGAAAGTATTGCTTGCTCAAGCTTTATTTGGAAAACCGGATGTACTTTTACTAGACGAACCTACCAACGGCTTAGATATTCAATCGATCAACTGGTTAGAAGAATTTTTAATTAACTTTGAAAATACAGTTATCGTCGTTTCCCATGACCGCCACTTTTTAAACAAAGTCTGCACCCACATGGCTGATTTGGACTTTGGCAAAATTCAACTGTATGTTGGGAATTACGATTTCTGGTTGGAGTCAAGCCAATTGGCAACAAAACTACAATCCCAACAAAATGCGAAAAAAGAAGAACAAATCAAAGAGTTACAAGACTTTATTGCCCGCTTTTCAGCGAACGCTTCAAAATCTAAACAAGCAACTTCAAGAAAGAAAATGTTGGAAAAAATCACATTGGATGATATTAAACCATCTAGCCGCCGCTATCCTTTTGTTGGTTTTAAACCGGAACGCGAAATTGGTAATGACTTATTACAAGTAGATAATGTCAGTGTGACGATTGATGGTAAGAAAATTTTAGACAATATCAGCTTTACGTTAAATAAAGATGATAAAGTGGCGTTTGTTGCCAACAACGATATAGTTACCACTACGTTATTTAAAGTTATTATGGGGGAAATTACGCCGGATACAGGTTCTGTCCGTTGGGGTGTAACAACCACCCAATCTTATTTACCAAAAGATAGTAGCAGTGAATTTGCCAGCAACTTAACAATTTTGGATTGGTTACGCCAATATGCTTCAAAAGAAGAAGACGACAATACTTTCCTACGTAGTTTCTTAGGTCGGATGTTGTTTTCTGGCGACGAAGTGTTAAAACCCGTCAATGTTTTATCCGGGGGAGAAAAAGTTCGTTGCATGCTTTCAAAATTAATGCTTTCAAAATCTAATGTCCTGGTACTAGATGATCCAACCAACCACTTGGACTTGGAATCAATCACAGCTTTAAATGATGGCTTAATGGCTTTCACTGGTTCATTACTCTTTGCTTCTCACGACCATCAATTTATTCAAACTTTGGCAAATCGCATCATTGCGATTTCAGATAAAGGGGTTGTGGATCGGGCTGAAACAACGTATGATGAATTTTTAGAAAATCCCGATGTCAAAAACCGGATGGCAGAAATTTTCGCTTAATTTTGAGTTATCGGACACCGGTAAGTTTATCCCATAGTCAAAAAGAAGCTATGACAAAAATTGTCATAGCTTCTTTTAACGTCTAAATCCTATTTTTCAATACATTATGCGCTTTATTTCTTCGTGCCACAACTTTTGTTACCGCTACTTTTTTAATGGGCCATCATCTCTTGGGCAATGGCATGATCTGATAAATTAGCGGGATAATAAGTCGGCCAGTTGTGCATTTCTTCTAGTAAAGTATTCTGACTTTCGCCTCCAAAATAAATATGAAAATGAGCCGTTTTAGTCGGTGCAATATTGTGATCGCTAAATTGTACATATTGGAAACGGCCGGCATCTTCTTTTGCTTCAAATAAAAAGCGTACCCCTCGATTGCCTTTATCATAGGTTAAAATCTGGTAACCTTTTGCAACGTATTCATATTTATGATGTTGACCATTCACTACAAAATCCATCGTATTAGCGGTAATATCAATTTTTTCCACATCGGTTTTGTAACCAGTCGTATAATATTCTTTGTATTGGGCTGCAGACATATCTTGATTTAGCTTGGCTTTGTAATCAAAGACTTGATCCAACGCACCTTCTGTTAGTAATGGATAGACCGACTGCCATTTACCAGTAAAATCACTTAATTGTCGCTCTTTGACTGCACTATTAGCAAAATAACCGTTCGCAACTGTCTTTTCTTCTGTGGCAGCAGCTTCTGGTTTGACTTCTTTTCCCGCCACCTCTGTTGTTTTTTCCAAAGCTTGCAAGTTTTCCTTCATGACAGAAAGATAACTTTCTCCGTTCGCAATTTGTTCTTTGGTTAAACTTTCCAATGGATTTAAAACCGCCATCTTCACATCTGCTTCATTAGCCAGTGTTTTAGCGATTTTATCGCTGGTATTTTCTTCAAAATAAATATAGTGGATGCCGTTATCTTTCACATATTCTTTCAATTCCCCTAAACGGCTGGCAGAAGGTTCCTGTTCTGGTGAAAGTCCCGAAATCGCAACTTGATTTAAGCCGTAATCTAATGCTAAATAACCAAAAGCCGCGTGCTGGGTAACAAAACTTTTTTGTTTGGCATTGTGTAGACTTTCACTGTATGTTTGATCCAACTTCTTTAATTCTGTTAAATACTTAGCGGCATTGGTTTCAAAGGCTTTTGCTTTTTTGGGATAAAGTTTTTGTAACTGTTCTTTAATAGATGTCACTTCTTGAATGGCACGATAAGGTGAGACCCACGTGTGGGGATCTAACTCGTGATGATGATCTTCTTCACTATGATCGTGATCATGTTCTTCATCGCCCCCAGGTAAAAGAACCATATTTTTGGTGCCTGCCACGACATGGGGTTTCTCTTTTGCAAAACTCTTCTGTGCTTTTGGTACCCACGTTTCCATATTTTCATTGTGATAAACAAAAACGTCTGCATCGTGAACAGCCGCCATATCCTTTGCGGAAGGTTCGTAGTCATGGGGTTCAGAACCGGCAGGAATCATTACCGTGACATTGGCTTCATCCCCGACAATATTTTTAGTAAAATCATACATCGGATAAAATGTGGTGACAATTTCTAACTTATCCTTTTTATTTTCAGTGGAATGCGCACTTGTGCCACAAGCACTCAACAATCCTAAAGCTACTAGAGTTGCTAATCCAATCCCAATTTTTTTCATTAATCTTATCCTTTCTCTTCGAACAAATTGCATACCAGCTTAAAACGAACAAAACGAAATAATTACGATTTACTCCATAAACAATAGCAAGTCTTTTTCTTCCTGTCAATATAAAAATAACATGAATTATAATTCAAATGAGCATGCATTCATTTAAACCGTTGCTATTAAACAACAAATACCATTTCTACAAATGAATAATAACAAAAAGGAGGAAGTGTTTTGTTTTAAACAACAAATGTCATTGCAAAGTAAAGCGGAAGCGTGTAGGCTGTGAAAAAGGGAGTGAAAAGAAATGAAAGAGATAAAATGGTTTAGTGGCGGTACCGAACGCGCAGAAGTCGCCTTAAGTGAAATTTCGATAATTTTAGGTTTGATTCCTGCAGAAACCAAGACCAATGAATTACGGCAACTACTTTTTGATTACGCCCAAGAAATTAACGAAGGTGTAACCGCCGTCCCATATATCTTAAGCCGCATGAGCATTGCGGTATCCAATTGTATGACAAAAAATAAAATTACAATTTCTCCTGAAGCCTCTGTGCATTTAAAAAAATTATTTGCTCTTGGGGAAATCCGATATGGGTATTGAGAAGTTTTTTTAACTTGTTAAATTCGCTGGTAAGAAAAGTGAAATAAATTAAATCAATTACCCACCAAGAACCAAATTATCGCAAATTGAAGTACACAACAAAAAACATCTTTCTTCAGCAAGTTTCCGTAATTTCTACGGTTACTGACTGAAAAAAGACGTTTTTATTTTTTTGTTTAAAGGAAACGTGAACAAGTAGTATGGGAACTCCAAAAACTACAAGTATACGTAAGAACTGATGACTCCCATTAAGCCAAGGTTTGAGCGTGAATAATAAGACGATGAACACACAACTATCTATAAAAAAAGCTGAAGACTTTAAATAGCTTTTTACTTTTTGATTTCGCATTTTATTGCCTGCCTTTTTCTGATATTTCTAATTTTTGCATTCAGCGTAAATCTTTTATTCATCGTAATTATAACTAAATCAAATAATTAGTCTGCTACTGAAACCGGCACAATTTCAAATTTAGTGACATCGACTAAGCCCAGATCCGTAATTTTCAAATTAGGAATCACCGCTAAAGACATAAAACTTAAAGTCATAATCGGATCTACTTTTGCTGAGATACCTAATTTTTCATGAGCTAATTGATTAAGGGCTTCTTCTTGTTGCGCTACTTCTTCACCGGTTAGTTCACTCATTAAACCGGCAATCGGGAGCGCCATACTACCAATTACTTGGCCTTCATCGACTAAAACGACGCCACCTTCCTGGTCTTTAAGTGCGTTTATCGCTACTGTCATATCGGCATCGTTTGTTCCGGCTATAATTAAATTATGGGAATCATGGGCAATCGAAATGCCAATTGCGCCTTTTTTCAACCCATAATCTTTCAAAAGTCCGACAAAAACATTCCCCGTATTTCGATGACGTTCCACGACGGCAATTTTGATTACATCTTGTGTTGGCTCATAGATAAATTCGTCATTTTCATCTCGTTTGATTGTAATGATGGCTTCGTTTGTCAACGCTTCTTGGGGAATGACTTCAATGGCACGGGCTTTATCACTCGTCAATTTTAGTTTTAATTGGTCTTTAGCAAACGCCTCAATATGAACACTGGACTGAACGGCGGTGGTAGACATCCGTTTTACTTCAGGCAAATAGACATTCTTCCTAGCGACTAATTGTCCGGCAATATAAGTGGCTTCAATTTCTGGTGCCGCTAAATCAGAGAAGACAACCAAATCGCCCCGCAGCCCTGGTGCAATTGCGCCCCGATCAGTTAGCTGGCAACATTTGGCCGCATTAATCGTTGCCATTTGAATGGCGCGAATTGGTGCAATTCCTTCTTCGATACAAATGCGAATACTATTATCCAAATGTCCTTTAGTCAGAATATCTTTTGCCTGTAAATCATCAGCAACTAATACACAGCGTTGGTAATTGTTGTCCGTGACACCTTTTAAAAGTGTGCGTAGATTTTGCGTGACAGTCCCTTCCCGTAATAATACGTACATACCACGGGCAATCCGCGCTTTTAATTCTGCCACTGTGGAACACTCATGATCATTTTTTATCCCGGCGGCCACATAAGCATTGAGCGCTTTACCTGAAACCATTGGCGCATGTCCATCAATTTGCAGGCCATAGTGTTTGGCTAGTAAGAGTTTATCTAAGACATCCTCTTTTGCTGCTATGATACCAGGAAAGTTCATAAATTCGGCCAGACCAGCTACCTGTTGCCTTTCAAATGCAGGCACCATATCTTCAGCAGTAACGACGGCACCGGAATTTTCCATGTCAGTCGCTGGCACACAAGAAGGCATCGTGTAGCGGATATCTAAGGCCGTTTCTTTTGCCGCTGCAATCATATAATCTAAGCCTGTCAGCCCTAACACATTTACAATTTCATGGGGGTCAGCAAGTACGGTTGTGGTGCCGTGGGGAACTAAAAGTCGACCAAATTCTTCTGGGGTCACATAAGCCGATTCGACATGAATGTGCGCATCAATAAAACCCGGCGCCACAAATTTTCCTTTTAAATCAATACTCTTTTTACCTTCGTATTCTCCTACACCTGCAATCAAACCATCTACAAGCGCAATATCGCCTTGGATAATTTCAGCTTGATAAACGTCAATGACTTGCGCATTTTTTAAAACAAGATCTGCCGGTTTGCGGCCAGCAGCTGTGTCAATCAGTCGTTTTAGCACCTCTTTATGCATAAATTCTCTCCTTTGGTGTCTTCTGGGTAACAACCATTCTAGTTCAAAATCTTGTGTTAAATTGTAACACGACTATCGTGTAATTTGTGGGGCTATTTTTTTCTTTTTTGTCGGATACTAACTGCCAATATAATTAAAGGTAAATATAAAAAAGCTAAAGAAATCCGCTGTACTACACCTTTATAAGTAAAAGCAAAGAGTTGTGCTAAGCCGTTAGCTGCCGAAGTAAGGAGTGCACCATAAAAAATGAACCAACAAATTTGGGCAATCTTTGGTTTTGATTTGGCAAAAATGCGCGCCATCAGCCACGGCGCAACAAGCATCCCGAAAATTCCAGCTCCTGAACCTAAGCCGTGGATAATCGTGTCCAAAGTCAAACCACTCGTTGTATGATTAATGGAAAAAACACCAGTAAAAATACAGTCACCAATTGCAAAAGCAGTAATACTAAAAAGCAGCAAATTAATTTCTTTGCGTTTCTCTTGGAAAATTTCACCTGCATTGAAAAAATAATATTGCACAGGTGGTAATGCGATTAATAACAAGCTTCCCGTCATGATTGACCCATGTTCGAAATAGGTTTTAACCGGACTTGTCACACTTCCCAAGTCACTGACAACCTGCTTGGTCTGACTAAATCCATCCCATAATGTTCCTAAAACATAGGGCATCCCCCCATCACAAAGAACAAATAAAATTAAGAGAAGCCAGCCATAATTGCGATAAAATTTCATTAATCTACCTCCACTCATCATAAATCTGTACGGGGTAATTCTAATCAATTAGCTGAATACCCCACCATAATTTATTTTCGCTGTGGCAAGTTTGCCAAACGAGTTAAAATTACAAAAAAACTCTAGCCTTTTTTAACAGGCTAAAGTTTTATTCATTATGCTTCTTCGTTACGATTTTTACCAAAAGTGAAAATCGCTACACAACCCAAACCGGTATGAGCTGAAATAGTCGGACCGAGGGGTAAACATGCAATATCTTCTATTGCAACTTCTTCTACAATTCCCGCTAAGACGGTTTCTGCTGCCGCAACATCACCGGAATAGGCAATATAAACAATTTGATCTTCCCGTGAAGTCAAATGGGCTAATGTTTCATCAATAATTTTTTGTAAGGATTTATTGCGTCCCCGCACTTTATCTACATTTTGCAATTTCCCATTTTTGTCGACATGAATAATTGGCTTGACCTTCAATAAACCACCTAAAGTCGCTTCCGATTTCGAAATCCGCCCACCGCGCTCTAAATGTTTCAAATCATCTACCGTTACCCAAGATTGCAATAACATTTTTTGCTCATCGACCCAAGCGATAACTTCTTCAAAATTCTTGCCTGCATCTTGTTGTTTTTTTGCTCCTAAAACCAATAAACCTTGGCCCAAACTAGCAGCCAATGTATCCACAACAGCCACTTTGGCATTGGGATAATCTTCTTTTAAGACTTCCACTGCTTGCAATGCACTATAATAAGAGCCACTCATACCAGAAGAAAAAGATAGATAAATAACAGGAATATCTTTTTTAGCATAGGGTTCAAAAAATTCTAAATAACGCCCCACATTAATTTGTGAAGTTGTTGGCATTTGTTTGTCTTTTAACGCTTTGTAAAAGAACTCCATATCAAATGTTTTCCCCAAATCATCTTGATATTCTTTGCCGTTGATCTCTACCAGCATTGGTAAAAATGCGATGCCTGCTTCATCTAAAAATTGAAACGGGATATCACAACAAGAATCCGTTACGATTTGAAACATGGCTTAACCCCCTAAATTTTTTCTTTCAAATTTCACAAAGTTTTTGTGACAGAAAAGTTTTAATTTTTTTCAAACTATCTACTTTGTTATTTTACCACAAGGGCAACAACTTTGAAAAATTAAAAAAATAGGTAAAAATAAAATAACGAATATTTGCATAAGAGAACGGAAATTTTCACAAAAAGAGGTCTCCACGCTCAATTTTCTCCTGTTAAACTAAAATTACCCTACATAGCTTTTACAATAATTAAAGTGAAAGTATTTGTATGAATAATAATAAAAATTGAACGAAATCTTTCAGCTCGCAAACATTAAGATCGATTTTTGGCTTAATGGCGTCAAGAGTTTGTTTAGATACTGAAATCAAAGAAAAGTATATCCGCTTTATTTTTTCTGTAAATTTTATAATTCTTTTGCCCATCGAAAAAAGCGTGCCGCAAGTTTTGCGGCACGCTTTTTTTAACTTTTTAATAGTAATACTGTAAATCGCTTCCCACAGAAGGATACGCCATAATGAGGTTTTGCAACTGCTCTTTTTTAACTCCTAAATTAATTACCAAGGTCATTATATTAATCCATTCATCGGCCTTTTGATTTAATGTTGCTGCACCGACAATTTCGCCGCTGTCTTTGTTGTAAATAATTTTAGCAAAGGCCACGGGATCGTTGGTACGAAAATAGTTATACCATTGGCTCATATCAAACCATTCTACTTTATAGCTAGCAGGATCTTTTTTAGCCTCGCTACTGCTTACGCCAACCTGGGCTAATGTTGGTAAGGTAAAAACAGAAGTAGGTACTTGTGGATACTTAATTTTTTCTGTTGTTTCCCCTAGTAGTAGTTGCTTCAAATACCGCCCTTCAAAACTTGCTACCGGGGTCATTTTCGGTTCTTTTTTTGCGATGCAATCACCCATGGCATAAATATTTTTTTGACTCGTTTTTAGGTGGTCGTCAACTGTAATGCCCCGTCCGCTAGCTTCAATACCGAGTTCTTCTAGACCTAAGTTTTCAACATTGGCAATGCGACCGGTAGCACAGACAACGCTGTTGGTTTCATAGCTTGCTTTATCGGTAGTAACCGTCAAAAGCTCTCCGTCATTTTTAGTAACACTTTGGATATTTTCATTAAAGACAAATGTGACGCCGCTTTTTGTAAGTTCTTGTACCAAATGCTGCGCTAAATCTTGATCAAAGCCCCGCAATGGTGTGTCATTATGATGTAAAATAGTGACTTCAGCGCCGCAGGCATTGGCAATTGCCGCCAATTCAAAGCTGATATACCCGGCACCAAGAAAAATCATTTTAGCTGGTAATTTTTCCAGTGCTAAAAAATCGGTACTCGTTAAGAAATACTCTTGCCCGGGAATGTCTAATAAGCGGGCTCTCTGGCCTGTGGCTAACACAATTTGCTCAGCTGTAAAGCACTGCTTTTTTTCTACCATGGATTGGGTGTCGTTATCCACCGTATTTTCCAGGCGGGCAGTGACAGCAATTTCATTAGCGGAAATCAGCTGCCCATGACCGTGAAAATGTTTGATACCACTGGCGTCAAAGCCGGCAATTTGTTCTTTTGAAACGGGATCTGTATACGTTTTTTTATAAGCCATTAAATCTGACCATACCACTTGCGGTACGCTGTTTTTTGCAAAACCTTTGCCAATTAATTGTGCTACTTGACTACGGGCTTGTTCGGCTGAAAATAAAATTTTCTTTGGATCACAACCGGCATTGGGACAGGTGCCGCCAAATAAATTTTCTTCTACTACGGCGACACTTTTGCCTGCTGCTTTTAGATCATACGCTAGTGACAAACAAGCAGGTCCGGCACCTAAAATCGCTACATCAAAATGTTCCATTATTTCCCCTCCATTGTCTTTATGCTTGACTATCGGCTAAAAAGCTTAATAAATTCGCCGCTGTTAAAATTTTATCTTTTGCCACACGGAAGTTACTTTTTGCTAACAGTGGCAAACTTTCTTCTACTGTCATGTTCAGGTTCATTTGGGGATAATCAGAAGATTGGTCTTCGGTATAAAATCCCGCTGCCAAAACTTCCGTGACAGGCACTTGTAATGGCTGCCAGGTGATCTCTGCTCCTTTAAAGAATTCAGCGACAAAATCATTTTCGGGATGGGCTGCAATTTCAGCGGGGGTATCACATTGAATGAGACGCCCTTCTTTCATCACCGCAATGCGATCGCCTAATTTCATCGCTTCTTTCATATCGTGGGTAACAAAAACAATCGTATTTTTCAAATCCTGGTGCAAACTTAACACCAGATTTTGCAACTGTTCTCTGGAGATTGGATCAAGGGCACTAAAAGGTTCATCCATTAACATGACATCGGGTTTCGCGGCTAATGCCCGTAATATCCCGACCCGTTGTTGCTCACCACCTGATAATTCACTGGGCATTCGATTGGCATACACTTCTGGATCTAATTCCACCGCTCTTAATAATTCAAAAGCACGTTCTTTGCGCTTTTCTTTGCTCCACCCTAACATTTCAGGAATAACTTCAATATTTTCCAACACCGTCATGGTAGGAAAAAGCGCAATCTGTTGTAAGACATAGCCAATTTGCCAGCGCAATTTTTGTGTATCATAGTCCTTGATTTTTTTATCTTTAAAATAGATGTCGCCACTGGTGGGAACATGTAAAGCATTTATCATTTTCAAAGAAGTGGTTTTGCCACTCCCAGAAGAGCCGACGAGGACAAAAATTTCACCCGTTTGGATGCTAAAAGAGACATCTTCTAGGGCCGTACTTGCGCCAAATTTTTTACCCACATGATCAAAGACGACTAATTCACTCATTTGTCCTCACCTCCTAAAAGCCCTTTTTGTTGTAGATATTCGCGGGCGACTGTGGCCGGTTTTTTCCCTTCCACGTTAACAGCATAGTTCATCGTCACCATTTCGGTTTCAGTGATTTTACCTTGCAATTGATTCAAGCTTTTCACTATCTCTGGGTGTTTGTCAGCAAAATCCTGCCGCATTAAAGGTGCCCCTTGATAAGGCGGGAACAGGTGTTGATCGTCTGCTAAGGTCATTAAATCATATTGCTTGATTTCACTGTCGGTAGAATAAGCATCAATCACATTGACATCCCCATTATTAATCGCGGTGTAGCGTAAGGCCGGTTCCATTTGGCTTACTTTCAAATTTAAGCCATATAATTTTTTCAACCCTTTATTGCCATCATTACGATCATTAAACTCTAAAGTAAAACCGGCGTGCACTTGGTTTTCAATTTTTTTCAAGTCACTGATTGTCTTTAAATCATGTTCTTTTGCAAATGTTTTTTTCACCGCCAAAGCATACGTATTTTGATATTCCATCGGCGGTAAAAATGCTAACTTTTCTTGTGTGGTCAATAATTCCTTGGCTAAAGTATAGGTTTTAGCCGCTGAATGCTGACCGGCATCTTCTTTGGGAACTTTAACCAATGATTCTAAAACTGTTCCCGTAAATTCGGGGTAAATATCAATTTGATCATTTTTTAAGGCGCTAAATAAGAATGTCGTTTTACCAAAGTTCGGTTTTAATTCCACATTGACGTCACTGTCTTTTTCAATCAGTTCTTTGTACATATTGATTAAAATTTCCGGCTCTGCTCCTAGTTTGCCGGCAATCGTCACCGTTTCCGGTTGGAAAAGAGAAGATTGCGCTAAGCCAATGCCGCCAATCACGAGAAAAACAGCCGCTAAACTCGCTAAAATAACCCGCGGCCGCACTTTTTGTAATAAACGAATCGCCGTACTAAAAATAATTGCCAATAAAGCCGAACTAATGGCACCAATCACAATTAAACTAGTATCATTGCGATCAATTCCCAATAAGATAAAAGTCCCCAATCCGCCGGCTCCGATTAAAGCCGCCAATGTCGCTGTCCCAATAATTAAAACTAACGCAGTTCGAATGCCTGAAATAATCACCGGTAATGCAATCGGCAACTCCACTTTTCGCAACTTGCGAAAACGGCTCATTCCAAAGGCATCTGCCGCTTCTTCTAGTGAAGGATCAATCTCACTTAACCCGATATAGGTACTTTGAAAAATCGGCAACAACGCATAAATAACCAATGCAATAATGGCCGGTACCGTGCCAATTCCCACTAAAGGAATCAATAATCCCAACAGTGCCAAAGACGGAATTGTTTGTAAAACCCCGGTAATTTGTAACATAATTTCGGCTAATTTTTTATATTTAACCAACCAAATGGCTAAGGGTATTGCAATCAACATCGCAAATAATAAAGCCACCAGCGAAATGCTAATATGTTCAATTAATGCTGAAACCAACTCGCTCTTTCTTTCCAAGAATGTTTGTCGCAACGCTTCCATAGATTCCCACCTTTCTGCTGCTAAAAATTGCCAAAACAATTTCTATCCAACAGTATTCTTCCTACTTTCATTGTAGCGTAAGGGGAAAAATAACTCGAAAGATACGCATAAAAGACGGAAAAATAATTTCTTGTCTGTCTTTTTTAGCTGTTTTAAATCAGGGGAAATTTGACGAGCAAGATAGCGTTTTTTGTTGCTGTTATGTTTTATTTATCTCTCTGCGATGCTTCTTCTCAGTAACGTTTTGTAAAAACAATTTTGGGATTAACGCAAGCAAGATGCTGGTATCCCATGACACAGACTCATTTCTTGAATACTCTAAGTTTTAGCATAAGTATAAGTAACATGATTTCTGAAAAAAATTATTTACCTGAAGCCGCCTTTAAATGGTATGCTTGAAGAAAGCCCTAACAAAACGTGTCTTAGTTTAGCTAATAGGACCGCTAATATTTTGAACCAGGTTGTATGCAACAACTGGTCATACTTTTTTCGCACTGAATTTGTTAGGAATGAAAGTGAGGTCTTTTCATGTATTGTGCAAATGAACACCGCTATGAAAAAATGCAGTATCGCCGTGTCGGACGCTCCGGTTTAAAATTGCCGGAAATTTCTTTGGGCTTTTGGCATAACTTTGGGGATGTCGACAACTTGGCCAACCAACGGGAAATTATGCACACCGCCTTTGACAATGGCATTACCCATTTTGACTTAGCCAACAATTATGGTCCACCCGCTGGATCGGCTGAAAAAAACTTTGGCCGTATCTTTAAAGAAGATTTTGCCAACTATCGCGATGAAATCATCGTTTCCTCCAAAGCAGGTTATTATATGTGGCCTGGTCCATATGGGGAGTGGGGTTCTAAGAAAAATCTGATTGCCAGTTGTGATCAAAGTTTGAAACGAACAGGATTGGATTATTTTGATATTTTTTACCATCATCGCCCAGATCCAGATACACCTCTGGTTGAAACAGCCCATGCCCTTGATTTATTGGTAAAACAAGGAAAAGCGTTGTATGTGGGTGTTTCTAATTATTCTCCTGCAGACACAGCCGCGATTGCCAAAATATTTAAGAACTGGCAGACACCTTTTATTATCCATCAACCTTCTTACAATATGTTTAATCGTAAAATAGAAGAAGGTTTAACCGATGTATTAGCCACAGAAGGTTTAGGTGCCATCGTCTTTAGTCCCTTGGCCCAAGGACTGTTAACCAATCGCTATCTAAAGGGTATCCCCGCTGACTCGCGAGCAAACCGCTCGGATAGTCCCTTTTTATCCTCTGAACAAGTGGAACAAACTTTAGCAAAAGTGCGCCAATTAAATGAAATTGCGTTAAAAAGAGGCCAAACATTAGCAGAAATGGCCCTCGCGTGGAACTTACGGCAGCCTACTGTTGCCAGTGTCCTGATTGGGGCTTCCCGCGTCAGCCAATTGGAAGATAATTTAAAAGCTTTGGATAATACCACATTTTCTAAAGCCGAATTATCAGCAATTGATACTGTTTTAAATAAAAAAAGCTAAAGGCAGTAGATAGCTATTTGGAAAAATCTTAGAAATTCGTTTTTGGTACTCTTTACCAGAAACGAATTTTTGAATTTTTCTCGAAGAGTTGCTGCATGTACAAGCTGAAGGAATGTGCTTAACCCTTTTTGTATTTGTATTAAGGAAGAATTGTACAAAATTTTTCGCCAAATTTCTTATAATTTTGACTTAACTTCATTTAAAAAGAACCACCTGAAAAATTTCAGGTGGTTCTTTCTTGCTATCAAAACTAGGCGCAATGGTGTAGTATTACTCTGATGAACAAAGGAAACGCCAGCAGCGAATTTCAATTTGTAAAAGACAAAATACAGTTCACAATTACGGCAATTACGCTAATTTTTCGCCAAATTTGTGATACCTGAATTTCATCACTACCAGCGATTAGAAAGTAGGCAACAAACATGGAAAACAGAAAAACACTAATCAAACAATTTTCTCATACCGACTTAGACGGTGTGGGCTCCGCTTTATTATTACAAGCGATCTTGCAAGAACAAAAAGGATACATGGCCGCAAATTATCTACCAGTGGGCTACTCTGAACCCGGAGTAGATGGTACCATTGACAAACACGTTTTGAACTTCATCCAAACCAATGAAGAAGACATAACCGAACTTTACATTACAGATATTTGTCCCTCCGATGAGGTAATTGAAAAACTTGCAGCTTATTGTGAAGAACGAAAAATCAATTGGCACATTTTTGACCACCATGTGACTTCTGTCCACGTCAATGAAAAGTATCCTAAAAATGCCGCTATTATCGTGGCAGATGATACAACTGGACTAAAACATTCCGCCACCAGTGTCTTATTTAAAATTTTAGTGGGAAAAATGCCTACTGCGTTATTTGACGATGAAAAATGGCAACGTTTGGCCAATGTCGCGGATATTATCCGCTGTTATGACTGTTGGGACTGGCAATTAAATCCCAATGCCGCTTACAAAGAATCAGCCGCTGAATTTAACAATCTTTTCTATTTTTATAGTTGGGATAAACGCATTGAACTAATGGGGAGCGTCATGGCAGCCGGGCTTTCTTTACTCGATGATTATGCAGAAATTATTGCCGCTTTAAACGAAAAAGAAGCGGATTATGTGCGCCGCAAAACCTTAAAAGCGCAATTTGGTACCCTCGACGGTAAAACTTTTGCCTATACTTTTGGGGAACAATACACTTCGGTTTTAGGCAATGCCTTGGCCCGCCTGGAACATCCTGAAACAAAAAAAGAAGTCGATTTTAGCCTAGTGCTAATTGGCAAAGGCGTTTCTTTACGAACAAACAATGACGCTATTGACCTTTCTGTCCTAGCCGCTCGCTATTTTAATGGCGGTGGCCACAAACGCGCTTCTGGCGGTGCTTTTGCCGAGATTCAATACTTCATTTCCGATAGTGAAAATCCCGAGCAGGAATCCACTCTCTTTTTAGATTTAAAACGGTAAATAAGAAAAGCTTCATGAACGTGCCCAACTCTTTAGCATTAAGGCGGAATTATACGAAATTGTTCTTCAAATTTCTTATAATTTCGACTTAATGTCGCTAAGAGTTCGTTCGTGAAGCTGGATTATAAGAAAAGCTAAACGAACTCGTTTAGCTCTCAAGTAATAAGATGGAATTTCAAGAAATTGCTCCTCAAATTTCTTCAAATTTCAGCTTATTACCGTAGAGAGTTAGTTCATTTTGCTAGACACCGAGAAAAGCTAAAGGCAGTGGGCAGCTCTTTGGAAAAATCTCAGAAATGCGTTTTCTGGTGTTCTTGACCAGAAACTAATTTTTGAATTTTTCCCGAAGAGTAGCTGCCTGTGCGAGACAATAAGAAAAGCTAAACGAACTCCTTTAGCTCTGCGGATAGCCAATTTTTCTAATCACGCAAATTATCGGCTGGTTCTTTGATGGGCAATTCCTTTCAAATTGGTATTTTAACTTGGTTCGGACAATGTATCCCACACAAGGTTAAAAATCCACTGAAAAAATGGACCCTTCGCGAGAAAATCCCTGCTTTTGATAATAAACGTCCACATCACTCATAACATACACGTCAGCTTCTGGATAATCATATTTTACTTGCTGCATCAATGCTCGACCATATTGCTTGCCGCGATACGCTTTTTCAATAAGCAAATCATAAATATAGATACCAAATCCGTCGTCATCTCGACAGCGACAGTATCCGCATAAATTTTCATCATATACCACATACGTAATCGAGTTGACTAGTGCTTTTTGGTAGTGCTCTTTACGAGTATCATAATATTCTGCCCAACCAGTACCTTCTTTTTCAATCAATTTAAATAAGGCCACTTCATCTTCTAATTCATATTTCTTTATAAACATCGGATTCTCCTTTGCCAGACGGTTTCACTATAAGTTTATTTTGCCAAGATTTGCCAACCATTATATACATTAATTAATAATACAAGTGCAATCACAGCTTGAAATACCAAAGTCACCTTTTTTGGTGAAAGCAAATGATTGAATCGACTGCCCAAAAGTCCCCCCAAAATTGCCGCCGGAATAACAAAAAATAACATTGTTAAATCATAACGGCCAAATCCCATACCAAATGCAATGGTTACAATTTTAGCAAGTTGTGAGAAAAAAATAGTCGCAATCGAATAGATTGTCGCTTCTTTAATAGGAAACGAAAACAGTAACATTAATAATGAAACATTAATAGGTCCGCCGCCAATACCGAGTAAGCTAGCCAAAAACCCTAAGACCAATCCCGCTAAAAAATAACTGATCAAAGAGTTAAAATGATAATTTTTCCAATCAAATCGGGAATATAAAAATGCAAATACGAGGGTTACAATAGTCAATGAAATTTGAATCAGCTGCACCAAACTTTCGTCAGCTAAAAATAAAAGCAATCTCTCAAAGACAACGTTTCCGCCAATGCCACCTAAAACTGATCCTGCTGAAATAAAAGCCACCAAGCGCCAATTTAACGAAATACCATCTTTTACTTGTCGCCAAGTCGAAACAAGGGACATTGTAAAGACGGCTACTGTTGAATAAAAGGAGATGGCTGCTACAGAATCTTTTGCCAACAGATCCAAGACAGGTTTAATGATAACGCCCCCGCCCATACCCGAAATTGCTCCAATTGTATTCGCCAATACAATGACTAGAAAATAGATAATTCCAATTAGCATACAGGCACTTTCCTCACTTCTTCTAAAATTTGCGGTATCTGTGGAATCAATGCCAGCAACAATTCTTTGTAACCACAACGATTACTTTTTTCATCCACATACATTGCATTTTTCATGCGTTTGCAACCACCACGACAAAATTTCTTCACTTCACAATTCTGACATTGCACAACTAATTGATCGGGTGTGCAAAGAAATGTCGCAGTAATTTCTTTTTCAAATAATTGTTTTAATGTTTCATCTTGAATATATCCCATCCGATATTCATCCAATACGTAAAAATCACATGGATAGACGCTACCATCAGCTTCAATGACATATTGCACTTGACAATTACCTAAGATCCCACAAGCTGTTAATTGTTGATTTACTAGTAGGTTGATTATATCATCAAATAATTTCACACTGATGTAGTTGCCGTTTGTTAACTCTTTTAGCCACAACTGTAATAACTCCTGATAAAAAAGGGAAAAATTATCTGGAGTTAAACTATAATAACTAGAGGCGGTTGCATTTAAATCATCCAGACAAGGAATGAACTGAATAAATTTGATAGATTCTTTCTTTAGAAAGCTAAAGACTTGTTTCGCTTCTTTTGCTAACTGGTTGGTTAACACACATAAGATATTGTATTCAATTTCAAACTTATCAAATAGCATCTTTGTTTGTAGCACCTTTTGAAAAGTTCCGCTCCCTAAATTATCAACACGATTTTGATCATGGTAAGCAGGTAGTCCGTCAATCGATAGTCCCACAAGAAAATTATTTTCTTTTAAAAATTCACACCACTGGCTATTAATTAAAATTCCATTGGTCTGCATTGCATAATGGACCTTAATATTTTTAGTCTGTCTATTTATCAGTGCGATAATTTCTTTGTAATATTTCAAACCAACTAACGTCGGCTCTCCTCCTTGAAAAGCTAGTGTTAACTCGTCCCCATCAGCTAAATCAACAAAAATATTGTGAATCATCTTTTCTGCAACTTCTTTTTTCATTCTGCCATAAGACCGAACTTCTCTTAATGAACTTACATTGGCATAAAAACAATACTTGCATCTTAAATTACATAAGGATGAGGCCGGTTTAATTAAAACTGAAATATGCTTCACATCTGAACCTTCTTTCACTTTACCTTTAAGCTATGTCAGTTATCTTTCCTCTTAGAACTATTCTACTATTGAAAATGTTGCAATAATCATTATTTTACAAATAGCTAAAAGGGAAAAAAGCCCATAGTGTTTTAAATAAACACTATGAAGCTTTTATCAGTCCATTTCGTCTTCAATATCATCTAAATTTTCAATATCAGCGCGCGTCAACTGTAACTCGGGCCGTAACAACCGCTGATAAACTTCTTCTTCTGTTTGACTGGAAAAGTCCCCCATTAATAATTCTAAAGCAGTAGGAACATTGACTCCGGCAAAAAGAAAAATATTCGTAGGATTATTCGATTTTATGCGATAAGCAACATTAAAAGGTGTTCCCCCCTTAATATCAGTCAAAATAATGACTTTTTCTCCTAGTTGAGCAATCTTTGATTCCATTTGCTCACTAAATTCCTCAAGAGAAATTGTCCCGTTAAAATCTAAAGCCGTTAAATCCGAATTTTCGCCTGCAATCAGAGCTAAATTTGACATTAGACCCGTGGCAAATTTACCATGTCCACTAATTAAAATTTTTGTCATTAATCTATTCCTCATTCTTTAGAAAGGAAAGTGTCAACATGGTTTCATTTAATTTAACCAACCGATTGTTTTGCACGAACCCTTCTTCTCGATTTTGTAATTCTTCAATAAGAATTTCGCGAAGCTCGCTAGTTTTCTTCTGTTCAACTTTACTAATCTCCCTATTCTCATGGGGATCTTCTTTTAAATAAAATAATTGTTCTTCTCCTCTAACCGGAAACCAGATATACTTCCAATCTTTGGTTAAAATATACTGACTAGAATCTTTCCCAAAACTATGTTCTCCATGAATATAGGATCTTAATGGATGAGTGGGATTGGTTAGCATTGGCTTTATACTTTTTCCATCAATCCCATCGACGTTTTCCGAAGCAGCAAAATCTATTAGTGATGGCAAGACGTCACGTAATTCTACGAGTTCTTCTATTTTTTTATTTGTCCCTTTTAGAATATTTGCAGGATCATATACAATAAACGGGATATGAATACTCCCTTGATATGGGTATGCTTTACGGAACAAATGATGTTCGCCCAGTTGATCGCCATGATCTGATAAAAATAAAATGATAGTGTTTTTATCCATCCGGTGTTCTTTTAAAGCGATTAAAAAACGGCCAATTTGATGGTCAATATGGGTTATCGCACCATAATAACCTGCACGCATTCTATTTAGTTCATGTTTTCCATATTGTCCTTTTACAGCAATGGTCGAGTAATCTTGATCAAGTCCAATATCTTGGGCCCATTCTCCCACCTGAATTTCAGGTAGGTCTTGGATTAAATCCATATACATATCAAAATAATATTGCGGTGGATCCAGTGGTGAATGGGGTCTGGTAAAGGACATTTTCAAGAAAAACGGAACGGTAGGATCATGTTTTTTTAGAAAATCAATTGACTTCGTTACTACCCAGTTAGTGGGATGCAGTTCTTCTTCATACATCCAAGGACGGGCTACCCAAGAATTACAGTCTAATCCATTATCCATCAAATCAGCATGAATCCCCTTATGCTCTTTAAACCAAGACAGATAGTCATCTGTATTTTCAAATTGCGTCCCATAAGGGTTATCATATTTTCTTGCTGCATGTAAATACCCGTCATGTAATTCTACGTGGTCAAACCCCAGCCGATTTCTTTCAGGGTAAACATGCATTTTTCCTATAACTTCTGTTTGATAGTCCAAGTTGGTAAATTCAGAACCCAAAGTTTTTTCGTATTTCCAAGGTACCCGATCTTCGTATCCAACTCTTCCATGATGAGACTGGGATAATCCAGTCATCAAGGCTGCCCGAGACGGGATACAACTTGGGACAGCAGTATAGGCATTTTCAAAATTGTAACTTTGTTCCGCCATCATATCTAGGTTTGGAGTGGAAATAATCTCGTTGCCGTTTGCCCCTAGAGCATCAAAGCGCATTTGATCGACCATCATTAATATAATATTAGGTTTTTCCATTTTATTCACCTATCCCAATAAGTGCAAATTATAAAGAATAATCGAAAGAATCATCATAAACCATATTACGCGGGTTGAATTCATCTTTTTGAGTCCAAGTAACCAATAAGCCAGAGCAACTAATAAAACGGGAATCATTGCTGGTAAGATTTGATCTAACATATCTTGCATCTTTAAGACTACATCACCAGATTTATATTCTAACGGCATTTTGGCAGAAACAACGGTAGGAATCAACGCGCCTACTACAGTAATACCCAACAGTGTTGCTGATTCTGTAATCGCTTTTAAAGTATCGCTCATAGTAGAGACTAACTTTGTTCCTTGCTTGTAGCCAATAAATAGTAATGGATAGCGTAGGAAAACAATCGCAATACTCAAAATGAGCCACATAATTGCTCCAATAGGACTACCTTCTAATCCCATATAAGCCGCCACAGATCCCATAATTGTTGGGATAATCGCACCAAATAGTGAATCGCCAATAGCCGCAAAAGGCCCCATTAAACCGGTTTTTAATCCAATAATGGTATCCTTTGATTTTATTCCTTCATCTTCTTCAATAGCTAAATCGATACCCATAATCAAAGTGGCCAAATGTGGACCCGTATTGAAAAATTGAAGTTGAGTTTCTAGCATCTCTTTTCTTTCGCTCTTATTCGGATATAACTTCTCTAATGCAGGTAACATCGCCCGAGTATAGGCAATACTCATCATTCTTTCGTAGTTCCAACCAATTTGTCCTGCTAGTAAATAACGCCAGTTGACTCTTTGCAAATCTTTTTTTGTTAATTTCTTTGTTGTATCAGAGTTCATCTTCATCATCTCCCACTTCAAACTCATTTTCTGCCATTTGAGATCCAGTAGTCACCACGTGTTGCGGCTTAGGAACAGAAATTACTTTGTAATAAATTAATGCCATCGCAGCACCCAAAATTGCTGCTCCCATCATAGGTACATTTATGTAGGCAGCTGTGAAAAAACCAACCAATAAGAATGGGAAAAATTTCTTAACAGGTAAATAACGTAACAAAATAGCGATCCCTACTACTGGCAACACGCCACCGGCAATTTTTAGCCCCCCCATCAACCAATCAGGAGCAAAATCAACAATTGTTTTTACTAAACTATCACCAAAAATCAACGCAAGTCCTACTGGTAATGCGCGTGATAAACCAAACGGAATCGTACTTAAAATTGCTTCTCGATTAATCGCTTTGATATTATCAGCTTCAACGTGTTTTTCAATTCGATGTAAAAAGAAAACCGTAACAAATCGTGCTAAAACATCTAATTGAACTAACATTAATCCTACGGGAACTGACAATCCAATCGCAAATTCTAGTCCTTTTCCACTCAAGACACCGAAAACTGTTCCGATAATGGCACCAGAAGCAAAATCTGGAATAGAAGCTCCACCATAAGTTCCAACACCTAAAACCATCAATTGCAACGTTGCACCAACTAAAAGACCCGTTTGAAGATCCCCCATGATAAGTCCAGCAAACATTCCAGCAATGATGGGTTTGTTGGTTTGTAACATCGCAAACAATGGATCAATTCCTGTAATATAAGAAAGCAAAACTAAAAGAATTAGCTGAACAACTGATAATTCCATTATTTACCTTCCCCCTTAATCAAAAGTTCATCAAAAGAATATTTGGGTTCATTGGGAACCATCTGAACGACTACCGTAATTTTTTCATCTTGGAGAGCCTTTAATGCTGTTATATCTGTTTCGCTAACATTTACGGATTTGGTAAGTTGTTTGGTATCGGCTTTTTTTGACATGTTTCCTACATTAACAGTTGGTAAGTTCACGCCCATTTTGACTAATTCCAGCAAAGTTTCTGGCTTTTTAACAATCAGAAAAACCCGTTGATTTTCATAACGTCCACTTTTAATATTTGCTGCTGCTTTTTCGATTGGTAGAACACTCAAAGCCACTCCTGCAGGTGTAGCTAATTTTAAGGAAGACTTCGCAATATCACTTTTTGCCGCCTCGTTATCGACTACCATTATGCGCGTTGCTTGCAAATAATTGGTCCACATATTTGCTACTTGACCATGTATCAATCTTTCATCGATTCTAGCATTTTCAATTCCCATTATTCTTTCTCTCCTATCTCAATATAGACTGGTTTGTTTGAAAACTTGAGTTGCGTGTTGAACTTGCCTTCTGTTTCAAATACTATAATTTCATTTATTCCCGCTTTTAAAAGTGGCGCTGGTACGTATAGATAGCCTGTTGGCCCCACTTCCCAGAAACGACCTAAATTAAATCCATTCACTAATACACAACCTTTACCCCAGTTGCGGCAATCAATAAAAGTATCCGCGGGACAATCCACATTTACTTCAAATTTATAAAAGGCAGGTCCTGTTACTGATGTTTGCTCATAATCCAATTGACTCGATTTTTCTAAATCAACACTATAATGTGTCCATTCGGAGTGAAAGTGTAAATCAAGCATAACACCACCACGAATACCTTTTCTTTGGGTTGGTGCTAATAATTTTGATCCATAATTCACCCGTCCCATATTTTCCACAAGAATTGCCAACTCATTATCCTTCTCGTAGGGTAGATCCAAAGACAATTCCGTTCCAATTTCTTTTTTATATTGTGTGGCTACCTCTTCATTATTGACGTAAACCTTTGCCCGATCACTTGCTTCAATTATTCTCACTTTGTCCACATGTCTTTTTTTGCCAATATTAGATTTATACACGATATAGCCGTAGCCTTGATTCAATTTCTCCATTGATAAAGGCCATTTATTTTTTGAAACTTTACTAACCTGTTCGAGATTTTGAAATAAAGCTGCAGCACCGATATATTCAACCTCTTCAAATGCTTTTTTAGGGTGATTCTCATTTACAGCGACTTTTTCCTGTTGGGAGAATACCGATTGCAATAGTTCAAACTTCTCTGTGGTATCACCCCACTCAGTTAAGACAGCATCATAATCATATGAAGTTATTTGATGTAAATCATTCGTTCCTCTTGCAGAACAGCCATTCATAAAGCCAAAGTTTGTGCCACCTTGAAACATATAAAGATTTAAGCTCCCAAGATTATACATTTCTTCTACTGCGTTTTTTAGCTCTTCGGGATTTCGACGAATGATTTTTTCGTTCCACCGATTAAACCAGCCATCCCAAAATTCCATACACATAACTGGCGCTTCAATTGCATTATTGCCCATAAATTCAACTAAATTATTCACGTTATCCGTTGCCTTTGATCCAAAGTTTCCGGTGGGAAAGATATTTTCACCAGATAAAAATCCAGCTGTTAAAGCTTCATCCCACGCTCCATCTGATGTAAAGATAGGTACATCAATATGCTTACGCATAATTCGCAATATCTCTGACAGATACTCTTTATCATTTCCATAGGAACCGTATTCATTTTCCAATTGCATCATAATCACGGGACCATTTTCCGTCCATTGATATTTTTTTAATTTTGGCAATAAAATATCAAAATATCTTTCAACATATTCAATAAATAACGGATCACTGGAACGAATTTTACAGTTTTTTTCCAATAACCAAAATGGTAATCCCCCAAATTCCCATTCTGCGCAAATATACGGAGAAGGCCTCAAAATGACAAATAGATTTCGTTTTGCTGCGGCTTCAATAAATTTGCTAATATCATGTCCATAAGATTCAAAATCATATTTTCCTTCGTTTGTTTCATGATAATTCCACGGAATATACGTTTCGACCGTATTACAACCAACTTCTTTTAAGCGATCTAATGCATAACCCCAGTATTCTTCTACAATTCTAAAATAATGGACTGCACCTGAAACAATTTTTATCTTTTCTCCATTTATTATAAAATCTTTTTTTATTTCAATAGAATTCATAAACTCTCCTTACTTCACATCTTAATATATTAAGATAATAACACGCGAATGAAACGTTTACAATATAAAAAAATAAAATAATGTATCTCCATTAAAGAATATGTTATAATCTTAATATATTAAGTTAATAAAAATAAATAAAATAACGAAATCTTGCGAGGTGAAAGCTTATGCAGCCTAAATATTTGAAAATTAAAAGTGATTTGCTTCAAAAAATTCGTCAAGGTGAATTTGAACCTGGCGAGCAATTTTATTCTGAATCTGAATTAATCAAAATGTATGATGTTAGTTCAATAACCGTTATACGTGCATTGAAAGAATTAGTTAGTGAAGGGTATCTATTTAGTATCCAAGGAAAAGGCCGATTTGTTTCAAAAGGAAAATTGGGTCAAAATGTGCACTTTACCGATATCGAGATGTTTCCTGATCAAGAAACAGCCGTAGAAGTGCTATCTATTTCAAAATCAAATGATGAAAAGATAAAGACAAGATTAAATGTTTCAGACACTGAAACTGTCTACTGTTTTGAACGGCTAAGAAAAAGCAACGGTGTTCCTTTTTTCTTACAATATTCCTACCTTTCGTCTCGCTACATCAGTGAAGATGATGTCAAACACCCAGAACGGTTTATTTCTATTTACGATAAAATGCGAGAAGATTATGATCTTCATTTAACGACAGCCCCATCGGTTGAATATTATAAAATATGTTTTCCTACACCCAATACGGTAGCGCAACTATTAAATATCGATACCAAAAGCCCAACTAGTTTTGTCGAGCGTACAACTTTTATGGAAAATGGTAAGCCCATTGAGTTCATTCAGTCTTACAAAAGATGGGATTATTATTGCAGTAAAATCGATTCTTTATAAAGATTAATTAGAAATAGATTATGTATTGAAATATTGGTAGTAAAACTTTTATATTCAAAGTTTCACTAAAACAAAACAAACCCTTCACTATACCTATCGACTAGGCTTAGTGAAGGGTTTGTTTAAGCGGTTAAACTCACTTTTAAATCTGAGCCCAAACACTTTCTAAAATATTGGTTTGGTTGCGGTCTGGACCGACAGAGAATGTTGAGATGCGAACGCCGACTAATTCTGAAATACGACGCACGTAATTACGCGCATTTTCTGGTAATTCACTTAAGTCTTTGCAATTTGTGATATCTTCAGACCAGCCTGGTAATTCTTCATAGACCGGTTTGCAACGGTTCAACTCTTTTAGGCTGGCTGGGTAATGATAGATTAATTCGCCATCTAATTCGTAAGCAGTACAAATTTTAACTGTTTCAAGTCCGCTCAATACGTCAATGGAGTTTAAGGATAGATTGGTGATCCCGGAAACGCGTTTGCTGTGACGCATCACCACAGAGTCAAACCAACCGACACGTCTTGGACGTCCTGTTGTCGTGCCATATTCACGACCAATCTTGCGAATTTGTTCGCCTGTTTCATCAAATAATTCAGTTGGGAATGGGCCATCACCGACACGAGAAGTGTAAGCTTTACATACGCCGACTACTTTATTAATTTTAGATGGGCCAACCCCTGAACCGATGGTAACGCCACCGGCAACTGGATTAGATGAAGTTACAAATGGATATGTTCCTTGGTCAATATCTAACATAACCCCTTGGGCACCTTCAAATAATACGCGTTTACCCGCATCTAAAGCATCATTTAAAATGACAGAAGTATCGGTCACATATTTTTTAATTTCTTGACCGTATTGGTAATATTCTTCAAAAATAGCATCAAAATCCATGGCTTCACTGTCAAACATTTTCGTAAATTGACGGTTTTTGTCTTCTAAATTAATCCGTAAACGTTCTGCAAAAATTTCTTTATCTAGTAAGTCGGCAATACGAATCCCCACTCGGGCTGCTTTGTCCATATAAGCTGGCCCAATACCTTTAATCGTGGTACCGATTTTATTATCGCCTTTTGCATCTTCTTGCAATTGGTCTAATTTAATATGATAAGGCAAAATTACATGAGCACGATCTGAAATACGTAAGTTATCGGTTGCTACCCCATGTTCTTTTAAATATGCTAGTTCTTGCACCAATGATTTCGGGTTGACGACAACGCCGTTTCCGATGACACTGATTTTTTCCCGATAAAAAATACCTGAGGGAATTAAATGTAATTTATAAGTCACACCATCAAATTTAATTGTATGACCTGCATTATCCCCGCCTTGGTAACGGGCAATAACTTCTGCATTTTCACTTAAAAAGTCAGTGATCTTTCCTTTTCCTTCGTCGCCCCATTGTGTTCCCACAACTACTACTGATGACATACGAACACCTCATTTTCTTTTATTCAATCCTGAACTATTGTATCAGGTTAATGGGAATTATTCAACTTATTCTCGAATAATGATTTTAATTTTTTCTTCAAATCGACCAAAACACGAACATTAAAATGGTGTTTGCCATTTTTAGTATTTTAATTACGGCATCATTCTTCACATTTTCATTTTTCTTCAAGCGACATAAAATCACGAACCCCAGCTGGCGAACTTTTGCCAAATAGCGCCTTTTTAATAGCAGCCACTGATGCAAGCTAAAAAAATGTTTCAAATCACCAAAAAAGCGTAATTGCCACAGGCTCCATTTTTCTTTTTGATAAATCTGCGTTAATTCTGCTTGAAAACAAGCACTTGGAAATTCAGCTGCTTGGTTTAAGCGTGCTCTTAATTGAAAACATTTCAATAGTTGTAAATAAATCGTTTCATCAAAACGTTCATCTTGATAATAGTTTTTCATGCGTTTGGTTAGCGTTTTAGCCGTTAAGCCAAAAACTTGTTTATCATTAAACGGAATATACATCGCTTTTTGCTCCTTTTTTTGATCTGTATTTCATCGTTTAGTGTAACGTTGTTGCGCTTTTTTTGCGTAATAAATATTACGCAAAAAAGCACACCAATGATTTTAACTATCTCCCACAAAAAGCTGACCCGATTTTCTAATCCTCACCTTAACAACGAAAAAAGCAGCAGTTGTGTCAAAAAACGCTATAAAAGAGGGCAACTTTTTAATGTCAAAGTAAAATTGCCGAAATTATTCCGCCAATTTATTCAAATTTCTTTCGTAAAAAATCAGCCTTGCGACTGATTTTTACTAAAATACTACTTTTTACTTCATCTGTCGTAGTAAACATGCTATTATTATTACGACAGATGAAGTAATTTTAAAAGGTGGTGACACAATGATTTCAAGCGATGGCATTCGCGGTTATAATGACGCGATTATTTTGACGATTTTGGCAGAAGGAGATTCTTATGGCTATGCGATTTCAAAAGAAATTAAGGCCCGCACCGATGAAATTTATGTCATCAAAGAAACGACGCTCTATTCCGCTTTTACCCGCTTGGAAAAACAAGGTCTCATTACCGCTTATCCCGGGGAAGTGACCCATGGCAAAAAGCGCACTTATTACGCGATTACTGCTGCCGGAAAAACGGCTTTAGCAGAAAAAATTGCCGAATGGAGTCAGACAAAAAAAGTAGTCGATCGCTTTTTAATTGGTTCATAACACAAGCACTGCCTAATTTTTAACACGTCTGAAAATATATTGTCACAAAATGACTTCAATTTGAGCTGGAAAATAAAAGGTCCCCTGACTTCACATCAGAAAAACTCCTTAAAATACAGCTTTAACTTGAAATATGTACCTTGTTGTTAGCCTGACAAAAATTTTTCATTCTAACTAACAACAATCAAACAAGGAGGAATAAAAATGAAAATTATCGTGGAATATTTAGATAGTTTGTTTTTAAATGTCCCCGTCACGCCGGAAACAAAAAAAGCAAAAGAAGATTTACTGGCATTGATGGAAGATCATTATAACGAATTAATTGCTGAAGGAAAAAATGAACATGAAGCAATCGGGGCGGTAATTACCGAATTTGGTTCAATCGATGAATTACTTGATGAGCTAGGTGTACAGCGGGAAATGCCACAAGCTACTTCAGAGAAAAAGATAGCCCAAGAACATGAGCAACCTCAAAATAGTTTAGATGACGATTTTAATTTTGATGAAGAAGATTTTTCAAAAGCAGCTTGGCGGGCCAACCACGAAAATTTCGACCAACAAGATTGGGACACTTCAGATTATGCCAAAGAAGATTACGCCAAAAATTACGCCGAGCCGATTACCCTAGACGAAGCTGAAGATTACTGGCGCATGATTCGCCAGTTTGCCGTTTTCATTGCCAGCGGGGTCTTATTGTGTGTCGTAGCGATTGCTTCACTGATTTTGTTAGCTAATAGAGGTGTAGAAGGTATAGGGTTAGCAAGTTTCTTCTTATTAGTGGCAGTAGCAGTCGGGATGTTTATCACTGCTGGGATGAAATTCACGCGTACCCATAAAGCATTAGATGATCGACCAATTAAAGAAGAAGTCCGTGCCACCGGTAAAATGTACGCTCAACAATATCATCGTAGTTTTAGCTTGTCACTTGTAGCTGGAATTTTTCTTTGTATTGTGTCGTTTATGCCGATTTTCATTTTACAATATGCCGAATATTTTGGCGTTGCCTTGTTTTTGATTATCGCCGGCTTAGGTGCTTTTCTAATTATTTATGGCAGTATCGTGCAAACTTATTACAAGCGCTTTGATAATGGTTCGATTTTCATTTCCGATGAAAAAGAACCCGGACCAAATGCTTGCCAACATCTGTATGGCAAAAATGCGCCCATTGTCGGAATGTTTTCAACCATTTACTGGCCGGTTGTCGTTGTGATTTATTTTATTTGGTCCTTTGTGTTTCATGGTTGGGGATATTCTTGGTTAATTTTTGTTATCGCTGGAATTTTTCAAGACAGCATTTTAAAATATTTCAAAAATAAACGGTAATGTTGCCTTCTTCTGAACTAAATTCTACATGAAAAAGCAAAATTATGTGAACTTACTTTTTATTTTCATTTTATTTTATTGTTTCATAGCGGTACAATTAAGCTTACTTCTGACAAACAAAAACAGTTACAGGTGCGCCTACCTCATTGCTAAAAGGGGTAATTTAGGCTAACACTTGCAACTGTTTTTTATTTTTAGCTACCTTTTTTTAAAAAAATGGGCAACTACATGACGTTATTGTTTTGAATTACTTCTTGAATGGCGCAAAGATATTTTTCAGTGCTTTTTACGTGGGCAGCTTCATGCGCTTTGATTTCAGCCAAACGTTGATCGGTTTCTTCTAATTTCACCAATACTTGTTGTAATAATGTTGTGATTTGTTCGTTGTTCATTTTTTTATCCCCCAGCTCTTTAGTCTTCCACCGGTAATTCGCTTTTTTTGCTTTCAACAGTTTTGACGCGGTAAAAAATCCCATATAAAATCGCACAGATAACTGGTAAAAAGCCTGCTACTAAATAAATCCCTTGGAAAGATAACATGCTGCGTAATTCCCCTAAAATAAATGGTCCAATCCCAAGCCCTAAGTCAAGACCAATAAAGTACGTTGATAATGAAATCCCGATACGGTGGTCTTCACTGACTTTTAGACAAATCGCTTGGCCATTTGACATGAATGTTCCATAGCCTAAGCCGATTAAAGCCCCCGCTACAAGCAACATCCAGCTGGCATTGGTAATGCTCAAAAGAAATAAGCCGCCAGTTAAAAATAAATAACTTGGATACATTACGTAGTTTTCCCCGCGTAAGTCAAAAATACGACCAGACATTGGACGCGTGAAAGTAATAATAAGAGCGTAAACCACAAAGAATAGAGAACTAGCACTCACTAAATGAATTTCTTTGGCATAAGAAGAAAGGAAAGCCAAGACACTTGAATAAGCCAAACCCATCAAAAAGCCAATAAATGAAATAAAGACTACTTTTCTTTCCACAAAACTATCAAATGTCCATTTTGTTAATTGTTCCCGATGTTCAGGGGTTAAGACAATATTTCTGACTGGAAAAGCAAAGCAGGCAATTGTCGTTAATAAAATTAAAACAATGGAGAAAATAATAATGAAATAGAAATTGGTTGTATTTAAAAGTACCATCCCGATTAATGGGCCAATCGCAGCCGCTAAACTAGTTGATAACCCATAATAATTAATACCTTCCCCATATTTTGATTTGGGAATATAGGCGGTCACAATTGCGTTAGTCGCGGTCGAAACAGTTCCATAAGCAAAACCGTTTAACAAGCGAATCAGATACATCATGCCAATAGTTGGCATATAAAGATACGCAATCATCGTAATCAAGTAAAATAATGCACCGTAGCGCAGTACCGCTTTACGTCCCCATAATTCAAGGGTTTTACCAATAATCAAACGGGCTAATAATGTACCCAAAATATAAATACCTGTTGCCATGCCTGCTTGCCCTAACGTCGCATGGAGATTGTCTTGGGCGATGACGGCCATAATAACCACTAACAAATAATAAACCAAATAAACAATAAAATTAATGAGGGTGATACTAATAAAGCCCTTATTGAATAATTTTTCTTCCTTGTGTTCCAATGAATTTCCTCCTAGAATTTTGCAGTCCAGTTATTGCTAAAGCGAAAAAACGACTGCCCGAAATGTTTATAGCATAATAGTTTTAGATGACTGTGACTATCCGCTACTGATAATGCCTGCTGCTGAAAAAAACAATCTTCCTGTTTATAATTGCTTTTAAAAAAATGCTTACGTAAATGAGTTAAGCAAAAGATTCTGCCAAATTGGGGGCAAATGCAACTTCTACTGAACTGCCATTCCGCAGATTTTCTAATTTTGCTTCTACTTCGCGATAATTTGAAGGGTAGCGATCAACCAAAAGACTAATAAATAAATCCCGTACCGCCATAAACTCTTGCATAAATGCCGTGAATTCTTGACTTTCTTCTTTACTCACTTCCATCTTCCAAAATAAAGCATCTTGATAAGCATCATTTAAGAAAATTAGCGCTTGATCTTTTTCAAACCGCGCATTATACGCTGCATCCAAGCGCTCAAAAATCATTTCTTTCCATTCTTTCATGAAAATTTCCTTCTTTCTTTTCCTTGTGGGACTTAGTATAGCCACCAAAGCCAGAGAAAAAATGCGAGTTTGTGGTAAAAAAAAGTTTAAATTATAGTGCAAAAACAAAAAACATTAACATTTGTTATTGTTTTTCTGTCTTTTTTCAGTTTAAATAAGTCTATCTGTGTTTTCTGAAAATAAATGAAAGTTACGCAAAAAGAGGGTAAGGAGCGTTTACTTAGATGGATAATCGCGTGTTGGAGGACTATTTACAAGCTCATGATTTTCCGGTAGTAGTCAAGGAAAAGAAAAAATATTTAACGTATGAAGGATTGCAAGATTCAAATGTCTACATTTTAAAAAGCGGCACAATTAAAACCAGCGTCATCTCCCGAGATGGCCGAGAATTTAATTTGCGCTACATCAATAGTTTGGAGATTGTTTCATTGTTAAAAGATGAGTATTCGCAATTTATTGACGCCCCTTTTAATATTCGCGTAGAATCATGCAAAGCCGAGCTTTATCAAATTGATCGGGTGCAATTTTGGAAAGATATCAACCAAAATTTAGATTTACAACTTTTTGTCAAAGATTATTACCGTGTGCGGCTGTTACACTCCATGAAACGAATGCAGCAAATGTTAATGAACGGCAAATTTGGGGCTGTATGTACGCAAATATATGAACTATACGATACTTTTGGTGTGAAAACGCCAGATGGTTTGCTGATTGATTTTGTCGTCACCAATGAAGAAATTGCCCACTTTTGCGGCATTGCTTCTGCCAGCAGTGTCAATCGCATGATGCAGCAACTCAAAGATATGGGCGCTATTACAATAAAAAAACGTAAAATCCTCATTTTAGATCTGGAAATCATTAAGGATAATATTATTTTTTAGCTCATTTATGGCGAACTTTAAGACATGGATAGATAAAAGCTGAAAGGAGCTGTTTTTCTTTCAAGCGATATACCCATAATATTGGTATATCAGACTTATTCCTTGTGAAAATTATATAATTTCTTTATCAATGCAAAATCCGCTAAACATCCATTTACTTGATGTTTAGCGGATTTTTATTTTGTTCCATTTTTTATCCATTATAAAACTCATAAAATCAGCAGCCTGCTTATTAGTTTTCTTGCAACTCTTTTGCGATTGCTTTTGTGTCGTCTTTTTTATCCCCGGCGTTTTCCGCTGCCCGCAAAGCTTCCAAGTGCTCCAACTTAACGTGCAATTCAGCAATTTTATCGGTTAATTCTTGATGCATGTCTTCATGACGCCGCTGCATTTTATCCATCCTGGAACGGACTACAACACCATTTCCCGCTGCAATTGAAGCCCCTACCGCACTTAAAACATTGGTATAATTGCCCAAAATCAGTTGCACATTATTATCAGGTGACAAGGAATGAACTGCTGGTACTACCTTTGTGATAAAGGCAAAAATAACCAGATAAAAAAACAAAAACAAATAAATAAAAATCGAAATTTTACTCGCTAATAATGCCGGAATTTTTTGCAATAATTTTTCCATCATACTCTCCTTTTATAGCTATATTTTAAGTTTAGCAGAAAATATTCCAACTGCTCTATTTGAACACTTTTTAAAAAGAACGAATGCACCCCTCTTTTAAAAATAGTATACTGAAGTGAAAGACTTGCTAGCACATTTTACTCGAAAAATATTTTTATTTTTAGCAAAACGTTTGGTGTTTAGTCCTAAAGTATTGGATGCTAGGAGATATTTTTTTACCAAATGGTGAGTAAGCCACGACAAAAATTGGAGCTGATTTTTTTATGTTATCGCTGGTACTTGGAATTCTGATATTATTTTATCCCCTTATTCAAATCCCCAAGATGATACAACGCAAACGCACAAACGGACACTATTTTTCAGAAGATAAGCGGATTCTTGTAGCCAAAAGTGAAAATATGGGCAACAACCTGAACATGCAAAACAAATATGGTTTTTTTATCAATCTTTTTGCTGCGTTATTTTTAATAGGCTATGGTCTTTATTTAATCCTGCACTAAATGACACTATTTAAACCTGAGAAAAGAGGTCTTCTATGCCAAAATTTAAATTAAAAAAAGTGACGCCGCCGCTACGAGACAATGAAGCCAAAATTTATCACCTAACAGATGAAACAATGGCCGGCCGCAAAGAAAAAGTCTTAGAAAAAATGCGGACAGAAAAAATCGACAGTATCGTTATTTATTGTGATTTGGAACACGGAGGGAATTTTGCTTATTTAACGGGCTTTGTGACCCGTTTTGAGGAAAGTTTACTCATTTTACATCAAGATGGCACTGCTTTTTTTGTGGCCGGCAATGAGAATTTGAAGATGAATCAACATAGTCGCATCCCAGCGACACTACTTCACTATCCTCAATTTTCCTTACCTGACCAACCAATGAAGGGTGAAAAAACACTGGCTGCTGTTTTACAAGAGGCAGAAATTTCTGATGAAAAACAAAACATTGGTCTCATCGGCTGGAAAATGTTTACCACCGAAAATGAAAATAATCGCAAAATTTTTGATGTCCCACATTTTATCGTGTCAGCAGTCACCGAAGTAGCTCCAAACAGTAAGATTGAGAATCGTAGCGATCTTTTTATTCATCCTGAAAATGGCGTGCGAGTAAAAAACAACGCCAACGAAATAGCCTATTATGAATTTGGGTCAAGTTTAGCCTCTGACTGTGTTTTAAACGCTCTCGATGCGGTTAAGATTGGCCAAAGTGAAATGGAAATTGGCAGCAAATTAACCCGCTACGGTCAAACACCAAACGTCATGCCAATTGCCGCCACCGGTGAACGTTTTTCCCACGCTTTTATTTCACCAACTGATAAAAAAGTGCACTTAGGCGATAAGATGTCGTTAACGACCGGTTTTAGAGGTGGGCTAGCTAGTCGCAGCGGCTACGCTGTTCATAACGAAACCGAATTACCCCAAGGACAAGCAGATTACTTAAAAAAAGTCGCGCAACCTTATTTCAACGCTGTGACAACTTGGCTAGAAAAAATTGAGTTAGAGATGACGGGCGGTCAGCTGTATCAAATAATTGCAGACGTCTTACCAAAAGAAATTTATCATTGGCATTTAAATCCCGGCCACTTAACTGCCGATGAAGAGTGGATGTCCTCGCCTATAAAGCCAAACGCCGCAGCGCCTCTTGTATCGGGTATGTTATTGCAAATAGACATTATCCCTTCTGTTCCAGGCTTTGCTGGTGCCAGTTGTGAAAACGGCATTGCCTTAGCTGACAGCACATTGCGCCAAGAATTAGCTGCAAAATATCCTGCTGTATGGCAGCGCATAAAAGTGCGGCAAGAATATATTCGTCAAGAACTTAATATTGCCTTGCCTGATCACGTCTTACCACTATCGAGTGGTGTTGCCTTTTATACACCTTTTTTCTTAGCCAAAGATTTGGCTTTTGTGAAAGAGTGAGAAAAGAAAAAAACAACTTATCTTTAAATGAAGATAGGTTGTTTTTTTAATACTTATTTTTAGTTTTCCTTGTATAAATCTCCGCGAAGCGTTGTAAAACGACAGCAATTGCTTTTTCCCAATAGGCCCAGTCATGATTTCCTGGGCTTTCTTGATATTCAAAGAAAGGCAATACATTTTGTGCTCTTTGTAAAAAATTTTGATTATCCTGATAAATAAAATCCTCTGTCCCACACATTTGCAAAAAGTAAGTTTCCTCAATAGATGCAGGCATTTCATGAGGCAATAGATTGAATAAGTTATTGTTGCTTTTTGATAGTATCCTGATGTCACCAAAAATTGCTGCCAGCTGTTTTTTTCGCTCTGATCTTCGCCACAAGTTAACAACATCCAGCGCTCCTGAAAGTGAAGCTGCGGCATTAAACTGATCTGGATATGTCAGCGCCCATTTAAAAGCGCCATATCCGCCCATGGAAAGCCCAGCGACAAACATTTTTTCTTTGACAGCCTCAATTTGGAACCATTGCTTCATTTTTTGTGGGAGCTCTTGGGTCAAAAAGGTAAAATAAGCACCGCCTGCGGCCATATCTGTATAATAACTTAGGCCCACTTGCGGCATCACAATAACAAAAGGATACTTTTGTGCCTGACGTGCTAAATTCGTCTGATTGAACCAGGCATTACAATCGTCTGACCATCCGTGGAGTAAATAAAGGACGGGTGCCTCAGAAATATCAACTGTATCTGGTAAATAAATTTTAACACTGGTACTTAAATCTAAAATTTGTGATTTAAAATTCAGCTGACAAATTGTCATTAACAACACTCCTTTATACACAAACCATCGTGCTATTCAACAATAAAAAAGCCAGCTCACAGTTGCTAAAACCTCATTCTTAGCAACTGCTCAACTGGAAGTTTTTCAATGTCCTAATGAGCTCCCGGGTACAAATGTTGTATAAATTGCTTCATCTTCCACCTTTTCGCCTTGGATTAGACGGATAATTTTTTCGGCAGCCACCATGCCCCAACGATGTTTGGAATAAGCAATTGTTGCCAGTCGCGGTGTTAAAAAGGAGCTGATTTCAATATTATCAAAACCGACAATACGAATATCTTGTCCAATTTTTTCTTTTCTTTTGGCAAAAAACTTATAAATCCCCACAGCCATTTCATCATTAAAGGAAAAAATATCCAAAGGAAATGTCGCCAAGCCCTGATCAATTTTTTCAGCAATTTTTTCAGCTGCGGCATAGCCGGAAGGTTCAGTAAAATTTCCCGCGATAATCTCGTACTCAATACCAAAACGGGTCAATTCTTTGGTACTAGCCGATAGTCTTTGGGCGTTATCATAGCCCATTGAACCGGTTACCAAATAGACGTGTTGCGTTTTTGCCGCTAGAAGTCGTTCTACCGCTAAAGTAGCGCCGCCTTTATTATCAAGTAAAACCCGTGAAATATTATCTTTGGCAATTTCACGATCTAAGACCACCATTTGATGTCCTCGATCCGCTAACATTTCGATTTCTTGAGTCTTAAACGTCCAATCTAAGATAATTGCACCGTCGACCATTCTTTCGGGAATGAATAAATGGGATTTTTGTCCACTGCAAACAATCATTTCATAATCATAGGCTGCTAATCCGCGTTTAATTCCATCCAATAGTTCACCATAAAAACTGCCGGCATAGTCGGCTAAATATACCCCGATAATATTTGTCTGTTGCTTTTTCAACGTGCGGGCAGCCATGTTGGGAACATAGTTTAACTCAGCGGCAATAGCCATGATACGTTGACGGGTTTGTTCAGTTACTTTAGTGCTGCCATTTAAAGCATATGAAACTGTTGAAATTGATACCCCTGCGGCTTTTGCTATATCTTTAATACCAACCATGTGCCTTACCCTCCTATTCTCATTCATTACTATCTAAGTTTGTTGCTATGTAAAATGCAACTTATCTTTTAAAATTTTGACAATGTGACCAAAATTGCTGTCACATCGTCAAAATCTTTATTCTTACTGTTTAATTAGCAATAAATATCAATTTGATTGCCATGTTTCAGATATTCTTTAAAGTCTGCTTTATTCAAGATAAAACCACCCTTACGATAAGGATTAGATTCTAATTTTGTTGCTACCACTTTACCATTGATTACCAATTTACGCTCCTCTTCTGTTGCAATATGAAAAGTAAGGGCCACAGGTATATCCCCTAATGCGTAAGTTACATTTAACCCGTCAAGTTCTGCAGGTAAAACAGGGTCCAAGACGATCGTTTTACTGTCTTCTCTTAGGCCCAAAACGTTTGTTAACAATTGATTTAAATAAATTCCCGGCCCGCTAGAATAGATGCGCCAGCCCCCTTTAACGTCAACGCTTCCATCTCTTAGTTTACCAAAATTTTCTTGGGCTTCATATCTTGTTTTGAAATCGCCATCAGAACTACTGAAATAAACGTTTGATTGACGTAATTTGGCATTTTGTACGCGTTCTTTTAAATTAATGGGATTAATCGTCTGCAAGGCACGCCATGTTTCCTCCGATTTACCTAATTTTGCCATTGCTTCGGTAAAACGAATATGGGCATGGACATACTGCAAGCCAATTTCACGCCCAAAATTAGCAGCTTGTTCAGCTCGTTTAAAATTGGTGCTAACGCCACCAGCGTAGTGGGCGGGGCGATTCATCAAGCGTACACCATCAGGAAATTGCAAATTTTCTTTAATAATAGCCAAGTGAGCTTGGGCTTGTTCTGGTGTTAATAATTCCGCAATCATACTTCGCGTCATTGGTAAGAGCCGATATTGAATGCCCGTCTTTTTATCCGTTGGATGAATCATCAACTCTGGCGTACCATCTTCTTCCATATAAACAAAGCCGGGAATAACATCTGTATCTAAGATATACTTATTAAAGTCTGCTTTAATGCCAGTGACAAGTTTTGCTAGATGCTGGCTGTAATCTTTATCTTCACCAGCTAAAACATCGCTAAGTTTTTTTAATACTTGGTAAGTTAATGCCACCGTCCAACTTGACGCCATGTGTTTTTTCAAGCGACTATCATAAGGTTGCAATGTATCATCCCAATCGCCATCACCATAACAAGACAAATAGGTGCCGGCTAAGAAATTATCTTCAATATACTGTACTTCTTTTTTCAAGTGTTCAAAAAGAGTATAGTTTTTGGTCGTTTTATGGAAATCACTCCGACGAGTGTATGGCAACTCTTCTTTTAAAACGCTATAATCACCTGTTTTGGCTAAATAATCAGCAATAATTTTCATGGGCCAAACAATCACATCGCCATGACTTTCGTCAGCTTTTTGTGTTTCATAGCGATCAAACATAAACCATTGTGGCCAGTTACCATCGTCATCAAATTGGTTGGCATAAACTTTTTTGATAATGTCTTTGACGACTTCAGGGCGATTGATGGCAAAGAAAAATTCGGTTGGTCCTTGGGAAACATCCCGCGTACCCCAAGCAGCGCCTCCATACTGTTCTAAACCATGAGGAGATAGATAATGCACCAACATGTTGTGCGCATACCAGCGGCTTAAATAATTCATGCTACTAACGTCCACTGTTTCATGATCCAATTTGAAATGATGCAATAAGCCATCAATAAAATCAAGATACGCTTCATCTTCTGCAATCAAATCCGTATTTGTTGCAACAAAATTCTCACCGGACAAAGTTCCTTGAATAACACTTTCAAATCCAGAAACATCTTCTATAACTAAAATATTTAATTCACTTGTCTCAACACCAAAAAGACGTTCATCAGTCATACTAAAACCAGTATCAACAGTCATATAATAAGTTAAATCAGGATATTCGCCATTTACAGGTGAATCTGCTGCTGGTTTGATTGTCATTTGATTTCCGACTTTACTTATTTGATAAGTCGGCGTTTCTGTGGCTCCCATCAAAAGCTGATTTGTTAACGCAAAAGTATAATTTTTACCAACCGCGCTATGACAATTTAAGCGAATCTCGCGACCATCTGCGACAGTATAAGTGGTAATCGTCAATAAATCATCAGCCAATTGATAATACCAAGTTGCTGAATTTAACCCCATTTCAAAAGCAGAAGGCATTGTCAACAGCCGCCAATTTTCCCCTTCTCTAACATATAAGCGTTGACCAGATTGTTTTAAAACATTCAAGGCATTACGGCTATTACTCATTAGTTTATTCATAGAGGTATTCCCTAATACCACTTGAGAGTTAAAAATACCATACATATAAACAGTAGTAGCAAGTAATGGCTTATCAACTGTTAAATCGGTTCCACTAAGTAAAATATGACCAGTTGCCCGTTCCATTTGTTTTTCTTTTTCTTGTAACACAACATGGTGATAATTCGTTGTAAAAAAAGATAACAGGCCATTTTCATCTGTTTCAACTTGTTCTTTTTCGGGGAAGAGTGCATTGATTTCTGTTGGTGTAAATTGGCGTCCTACTAAAGGTGCACCTAATTTTTTTTGACTCGTTTTTCCTTCACGGTTGGTTAAAACGGTCGGTTTAAGATATGCTTCTTCTATTTGTTGCTTATTAAAAATTGGGGCTGTTACCGCTTGGGGATGATTAGCTTTGAACCCGCCATAAAAAACAATTTCAGCGGAACCTTGTAAAGTTAATTTCTCCGATTGTAAAACAGGGTAAGCAAATTCATATTGATAGACTTCATTTTCAAATTGATCTTGTGCTAGAGCTTCAGGTACATTGGTTTTTTTGAAAGTTGTTCCAAAAAATTGATAACCGTCTGTCAAAAAGCCGCGATTTTTCGTTAAGCTGCCATGTTCGACTACTGGAAATTTTCCGTCTTGCGGTTGATTTTGACGTGAAGTAATCGTATAGCCATTTTCACCTTCTGTAATTTTGTGATCAACATATTGGGACATGTAAGCTTCATTAGACTGAACCGCACCTTTTGTTGCATTTCCCAAGTCTTGCGCAAAAACGACATCAACAATTTGCCCTTCTCCTTTTAATGTCACTGTCCAAAACCAGATATCCTTTTGACTTAAAGTAAAGTCTACTTGATAAGAAATATTCCCCACACTTCCTTGCCAAGTTACCCCTTTTTCATTTTTGGAAAAAGTGCTGTTACTATTTGAACCGATTAATGGTGTCGCCGTTATTTCGTGATCAAAATTTCGCAAATAAATTTGATTCACACTACCATCTAATGCATTGCCGTTTAATTGGTTAATCATGATCTCATTACTGGTTAGTTCGTATAAATCCCCAGTGGGTAAAAACGTCGCTTTGACATCTGTTCCTTTTAAAATAATTTGTGTCATTGTCTTAACTCCCTACTTCACTAAATTAAATCTTACTGCGGTTAAATCGCGACTATTGGGTCCTACCATTGCTAAGAAGGTGCCCTTATCACTAGTTACTGCTTGATTTTTATGGACATAACGCAACATATCTTCTGTAATGGTAAAAGAAACTTTACGACTTTCTTTCCCTGCTAATTCTACTTGTTGAAAAGCCTTCAATTCCTTAATTGGACGAACAACTTGTCCAACTAAATCTTGAATATATAATTGGACTGTTTCAGTCCCTGCTGTTTCACTGTTGTTGGTCAGCGTCACGGTAGCTTTAATTTGACTGTCCTTAGTTAATTCTGTTTGATCTAAGACAAAATCTTGGTATGAAAATTGACTATAACTTAAACCAAAGCCAAAAGGATATTTAGCATAATTGGAAACATCCAAATATTTTGAAACGTATTTCTCTTTTGGTGCGCTTTCATAAGGACGCCCGGTGTTATCACAGTTATAAAAAATTGGTACCTGACCGACACTTTCTGGAAATGACATGGATAAACGAGCAGATGGGTTATAATCCCCCCATAAAATAGCGGCCAAAGCATTACCGGTTTCGGTACCTCCAAACCAAGCTTCTACAAGCGCTTTTGCACTATCAATACCATTTAAATCTAGCGGCCGACCATTGTATAACGTCACAATAATCTGGTCATTTACTTTTTTGATATCTTCAAATAACGCAATTTGGGCGGCAGGCAACGTGATATCACTACGACTAGCAGCTTCTCCGCTCATCCACTCGGTTTCCCCTAATGCCAAGACTACTTTATCCGCTTTAGCTGCAAGTAAAATAGCTTCATTGATTGCCGCATCACTTGGTGCAAAATAATCAAAAACTTCTTTGCCTACTAATAAGTGTTGACTATAGACTTGCGCACCTTCTACCAGTGAAACTGCTTCTTCCATTTTTCCTTGCCAAGACCATGCCCCTAAAACATCGTGGCTATTTGCCGCAGGTCCAATAATCGCCACCGTTTCCGTCGCACTTAAAGGCAAAATATTTTCGTCATTTTTTAACAAGACCATCGATTTCTTGGCAATTTCTTGTGCAGCCTGACGATGCTCTGTCGATAAAATTACTTTTTCATCTGCGACGCTGGCCCCGCGATAGGGATTTTCAAAGAGACCCAAGTCATTTTTCAGCTCTAAAATACGTAAAACCGCTTCATCTAATAAAGATTCATCCACACTGCCTTCTGCAATTAGTTCAGCTAAATAATGCGTATAGCAAGTCGTCATCATTTCAATATCGACGCCAGCTTCAATTGCCAGCTGAGCAGCCTCTTTTTCATCAGCTGCCACACCGTGAGGGATTAATTCTTTTACTGCCCCCCAGTCTGAAATTACAACACCGTCAAAATCATATTCCTCTCTTAACACGTCACGAAAGAGCCATTTATTGCCCGTAGCCGGAATCCCGTCAATCGTATTAAAAGACGTCATCACTAATTTTGCACCAGCATCTAAAGCTGCTTTGTAACCTGGTAGGTAACTTTCTCTAAGCTGTCTTTCCGACATATTCACTGTATTGTAATCACGACCTGCTAATGCTGCGCCATAAGCGGCAAAGTGTTTGACACAAGCGGCCACACGGCTGAAGTCATTTTTTAAATCGTCCCCTTGATAACCTTTAACAAAACTCTCAGCAAAACGAGCGTTCAAGTAAGGATCTTCTCCTGTCGACTCCATTACTCTTCCCCAACGTGGATCGCGTACCAAATCAACCATAGGAGAAAAAGTTACATGTAGACCCGAAACTGCGGCTTCTTTAGCGGAAACCTGAGCCATTTCTTCGGCTGCTGCTAAATCCCAACTACTACCAAGTGCTAATGGAATCGGAAAAATTGTCCGAAATCCGTGGATAATGTCTGCCATTAATAAAGTTGGAATTCCCAAGCGGTTTTTTTCCATATATTCTTTTTGAATTCGCTTTGCTTCACTTGCACCTGACAACCCTAAAATAGTACCGGCATTTTGAATATTTTCATCTGTTAAGCCCATTTCTGTCATCGGACCGGTTTTTTCTTCGGCGGCCTGTGAGTAAAAATCGGCGGCTAATTGTAAAAGTTGATCGACTTTTTCTGTCAATGTCATTTCTTGTACCAATGCGGCTAATTTGCTTTGTTCCATTGCTGCATCCTCCTTTAACTGGTGTAAAATCTAACTTTATTTATTACCGGAAACGTTATATCCATCTAAAATATACTTTTGTAAAAACATGAATATGATTAAAATCGGTACAACCATGAACGTTGAACCTGCCATTTGTAAAGAATAGTTATTGGCATATTGACCCTTTAACAATTGAAGTCCCACTGATAAGGTGTAATATTTTTCATCATTTGCCATAATCAACGGCCATAAGAATGAGTTCCAGCCGCCGATAAATGTGGCAATACCTTGTACTGCCAATACTGGTTTAGAAATTGGTAAGACAATACGGGTAAAGATAAACCATTCACTAGCACCATCTAATCTCGCTGCTTCTAAAAGCTCATTGGAAATCGCAGAAGCAAATTGGCGAAATAAGAAAATGCCGTATGCACCAACTAATCCGGGTAAAATAATCCCCGCCATCGTGTTTGTTAATTTTAAAGAGTTCATAATTAAATAAACGGGAATCATTGTTACTTGTCCTGGAATCATCATAGTTGCTAATACCAAGTAAAATAATGGTTCACGACCTTTAAAGTTATACTTGGCAAAACCAAAACCTGCCATTGCATTAAAGAACATTCCTAAAAAGGAAAACGCCACTACAATTAATGTATTTTTCAAATAAACGATAAAGTTAAATGCCTCAAACAACTCTTTGAAATTATCCATAGAAAAATGTTCTGGTAAAATTTTTGGAGGAAATTGCATGATTTCGGCATCGGTTTTAAAAGAAGAAAGGATCATCCATACAAAAGGAATCATCCAAATAATCGCACCAATCGCTAAGGCAACCCCGATTGCAATTTTGGCACGACGGTTACTTTGCATTTCTTTTGTCATCTTTGATTACCTCACTTATAATTGATTTTCTGCATTTTTACGCTGCATTCTAAATTGCAACAATGTAACAATGATGATAGCTGCAAATAAAATGAATGAACCTGCTGCTGCATAACCAAATTTACTCAATTGGAAGCCGTTACGGTAAATAAATAGTGCCACTGAAGTCGTAGAGTCTAATGGTCCACCATTGGTTAAAACAAAAGGTTCTTCGAAGAATTGCAGCCAACCAATTAAAGTGGTTACGGTAACAAAGAATGTTGAAAACCGTAAAGATGGAATGGTAATGTACCAAATTTGTTGGCGTTTTGATGCGCCGTCTAAAGAAGCAGCTTCATATAATTCTTTAGGAATACCTTGAATAGCAGCTAGAAAAATTAACATATTGGCTCCAACTGCCCGCCATACTCCCAAAATGATTAAAGAGACTTTTGCCATTACTGGGTTGGTCAACCAGGGAACAGCATCAATATGTAGCAAAGACAGCAAATAGTTTAAGAATCCAAAACTTGGATTGTATAAATAAGCAAATACAACAGCCACTGCTACCACATTGGTAATTGCAGGTGTGTAAAAAATCATTCGAAAAGCAGAGAAAATTTTATTTTTTCCAAAGTTGATCATTAAAGCCAAGCCCATTGATAAAGCAATGACAACCGGCACCCCGAATACAACATAAAAAATGGTGTTTTTAATGCTCTTTAGAAAAACTGGATCTGAAACAATGTCTTGATAATTTTTAAAGGCAACAAATTTAATTTGTGACCAATCGGCGAGTCCAACCAGACTCATATCAGTAAAACTAATAAAAAATGCAACAAAAATAGGAATAATAGAAAATAGCAATAATAAAATCAACGCCGGAGCAATGAAAAGATAGGGTGCTTTGGTGGTTTTGGCTTTTCGCAATGGAAGCGCCTCCTTCAAAATAATTTTGTAAATTGGATTAATTGACAAAAGGAAGGAGTGGTTAAAAGTCCAAACTGGACTTTTGGACCACTCCTAGAAAATTGGTGGACACAATTTAACTCTTTTTAGATGTTAAATTTTTACACCACACTTATTTGTTTAAAGTAGCTTCTGATTCTTGATTGAAAGCGTCCATTTCTTTTTGAACGTCGGCGCCACCAAGATAGATTTGTTCGAAGTGTTTCAAGTAGTTTTGCGCGATTTCTTCAAATTCAGGAATTAAAGGCATTGGTTCAGAATTTTGCAATTGTTCATTAAAGACGCTGTAAACTGGATCAGATTTTAAAGAGTCATCTTCCCAAGCTTTTAAAGCTGTTGGTAGGGCATCTGTTAATTTCATCCATTCTAATTGATTTTCAGGACGTGCCATAAATTCGATGAATTTCGCTGCATCATCTTTTTTCTTAGAGTATTCAAAAATTGTTAAGTTTGAACCCCCCATTGAAGAAGTGTTATTTTCTTTTTTCGGTAATGTCGCGATTGCCCATTTACCCTCTACATCTTTCACTGTATCTTTCACTGTTTTTGCCATCCAAGGACCACTGATAAACATTGGTACCATAGCATCATCACCAGAGAATGTTTGCGATACATCTAAACCTAAATCTTCTTTTGGTGAGTAGCCTTTTTGGATAAAGTCATTTAAATAAGAAACAGCATCTACAAAAGGTTTTTTGTTAAAAACTGGTTTGCCATCTTCTAATAGTGGAGAGCCATTTTGACGAGCAAACATAAAACCTAGCGTTTGTTCTTTACTGTCAATGTTGATACCATATTTATCATCACCTCGAGCAGCTAATTTTTTTGCTGCATCTTCTAATTCTTCCCACGTTTTTGGTGCTTCCTTGTAACCAACTTTTTCTAAAACATCGGTACGGTAGAATAATACGCGGGTCTCAGCTGCCCACGGAATGCCGTAATATTTGTCGTCAAATTTTGTTGTTTCAACAGAACCATGATAGAAGTTTTCAGCTTTTAAGTTATCGTATTTTTCAATGTACTTGCTCATATCTGCTAGAGCGCCAGCTTTTTGGAATTCCGGCATCCAAGTTGTTCCCATTTGTAAAACATCTGGGCCACTTTTAGAAGCAACGGCTGTTAACAATTTGTCATGGGCATTTGACCATGGAATCGACTGTATTTTTACTTCAATTCCAGTTTCATCAGTGAATTTATCCGTCATTTTGGATAACTGTTTCACTTCTTCTCCCATGCCCCAAATATTTAAGACTTTGTCATCTTTAGCAGAATTTCCGCCTGAACCTGACCCACAGCCTGCTAGAACACCCAAAGTCATTGCTGCTGTTACACCCAATAAACAAAGCTTTTTCGAAATCTTCATCTTTCTTCCTCCGTATTTCATTTTTGGTGAAACGTTTCTACGAACAGAGTATATAACGCCATCGTTTAATTTGCAACCGTTTTCTACATTTTTCTATAAAAAAACTTTCTAATACGCTTATAAACGGCTTTAAATAAGCATTTATCAAAAGTTAAATGACAATATCTTAATAAATTTACACCTTTTAAACTTTTTCATGTTAAAATTTAGCTGAAAATATTTCACCGATCAAGAAAAACGTTTCACTAAATTTATATTTATTTGGAAGGAGTTTTATAATGACTTTAAAATGGTGGCAACAAAGTGTTTTTTATCAAATTTATCCCCGCAGTTTTCAAGACAGTAATCATGATGGCATTGGCGATCTTAACGGGATTACCGCGCGCTTACCTTATTTAAAAGAATTGGGTATCGATGCGATTTGGCTCTCACCCGTTTTTGCTTCACCCAATGTCGACAACGGTTATGACGTGAGTGATTACTGCGCTATTATGCCAGAATTTGGGACGATGGAAGATATGGAAGAATTAATTACAGCAGCTAATAACATGGGCATTAAGATCATCATGGACTTAGTGGTCAATCATACTTCCAGTGAGCATCCTTGGTTTAAAAAAGCTTTGGCAGGAGATCCACATTACAAAGACTATTATATTTTTCGCTCTGATAAAAAAGGTTTACCCAATGACTTAAATTCTTTTTTTGGAGGTTCTGCCTGGGAATACGTTCCTGAAAGAAAAGAATATTATTTTCATTTATTTGCAAAAGAGCAACCGGATTTAAATTGGGAAAATCCTGCGGTTAGAAAAGAAGTTTGGCAAATCATGAATTTTTGGCTGCAAAAAGGAGTTGGCGGCTTTCGTTTGGATGTGATTGAATTAATCGGCAAAATACCTGATCAAAAAATTATTGGCGATAGTCCTTTGCTACATCCTTATTTACAAGAAATGTATCGTGAAGTTTTAGCAGAAAAAGATGTCGTCACGATTGGAGAAACAGGGAGCGTCACCCCATTAACCGCCCCTTTGTACACTGATCCTAATCGCAAAGAATTGTCGATGGTTTTTCAATTTCAGCATATGGCACTAGATGAGGTTCCACAAACTTCAAAATGGAATTTGAAAAAACTCGACGTAAGCGAACTAAAAACCGTTTTATCCCGCTGGCAAACCCAATTGCCTGCCACAGCATGGAATAGTTTATTTTGGAGCAATCACGATCAACCTCGAATTTTATCTCGATGGGGCAATCCCGACTGCTATCCGGTTGAAAGTAGTAAAATGCTGGCAATTTTGCTTCACATGATGAAAGGAACACCTTTTATTTACCAAGGGGAAGAACTGGGGATGACCAACCAAGAAGTAAGTGACATCAAGCAATTAGACGATATTGAAAGTATAAACTACTATACAAAAGAACGAGCAAACAACACCAAAACAGCAAAAATTTGGCAGGCAATTAATACCAAGGGACGAGATAATGCGCGTACTCCAATGCAGTGGAGCGCAGCGCAACATGCGGGATTTACCACTGCAAACGTAACCCCGTGGTATCCTATTAACCCCAATTACACTACCATTAATGCCGCAGCGTGCTTGCAAGACAAAAACTCTATTTTTTATACGTACCAAAAGCTAATCCGCTTAAGAAAAGAGCAGCCATTAATTGTCTGGGGCGATTATCATTTACTGAATACCGCTGAGACTATTTTTGCGTATACGCGCAGCTATCAAGGTGAAACTTGGCTGATTTGTGCCAATTTTTCTGCTTCAGAGCAAACACTTTCTCTGCCTTATACAGCAAAACAAACAATTATCACAAACTATCCTTCTACGTATTGTAAATTAGAGCAATTAACACTGCGTCCATACGAAACTTTTGTTGTTAAATTACATTAAAAAAAAATGACCTCGGTTTAACACACGAGGTCATTTTTTACTTTTTATTTCATTTTTCCATTAATGAACTTGAACAAATTATTTATCAGAAACTTTTTTGTACAAATCATCACGGTGTCCAGATGTTGCGAGCGTAGACAATTCTTTTGAAGCCATGTGGTCAAAACCTTTTTCTTTGGTATCTGTTACTCCCCATACACCAGATGAAAATGGTGTTTCCATGTCTCCTGCAGAAATGTTTTTAATAGTTACAACATACATATCATCTTTCAATGCTACTGTTGCTTGCATAAATTTGTCGCTATCCCCATATTTCAAGGAACCGTCATCTTTTGAAACCATCATAGCAGTTGTTTCATTTGGTGCAGCAAACAATGCGACATCTTTAGTAATATCCATTGTCATATTATCTTTAAAGGTATCTTTATTTAATGAAATACCATCTTCAGATTTTGGTGCAAAATACCATCCTTTTTCACCTGAAGCTGCATGCATAAAGGCAAAGTGTAAGTATTCTTCTTTGTCAGAAACCGGAACTTTGAATTCTACTGTTTCACCTGGACGTGTTGCGCCAAGAACTTTTTTATCATCACTATTATAATTTCCAATAATTTCACCAGCTTGATATTGCATCTTAGCTGCACTAGACATTGAAGTACTTGAACTCATTGCCGTACTTTCATCTGCTTTTTGTTGGCTTGAATCTGTTTTAGTTGTGCCGCAACCTGCTAATAATAGACTCAATGAAACTGCCGCAAAACCACCAATAATTACTTTTTTGATCATAACGATCATCTCCCAATCTTGCTTATTTGGTAGTACTTCATGAGTCTATTCTTAAATATTTTTATCGTCAAAACATCCGCTTATAAAACCAAACCACATCAACACAAATAAGAAGCAACTGGGAGGAGATTCCCAACTGCTTCTTATTATTTCTGCATAAAGACTGCTTCTAAAAAGCTGTTCTCATCCAATTTAAAAGCAATTAAAGGCGGTATTGCCTCCGGTTTATAACAAAAGAAAACGCAGTTAACAAAAAAATACTAGCAGTCTGGCCTTAAGATAAACTTAAAATTTCAATCCGCGCCACACAAACTGACAAAAAGTAAAAATGCGTTAACTTTATGTTAACTTTATTATGAAGCTTTTTCACTTTAGGCTTTTCTACCAAAAAAGAATGATACAACTGCCACTAAGATCACTGCGCCAACAATAGAAGGAATAATTGCCATACCGGCTAAAGAAGGCCCCCAATTTCCCAAAATAGATTGCCCAAGGGCAGAACCTACCAAACCTGCTACAATATTTGCAATAATTCCCATTGAACCACCTTTATTTGTAATCGCTCCTGCGATTGCCCCAATGACACCACCAACGATTAATGACCAAATTAAACCCATTCTACTCACTTCTTTCCTTAAAATTTATGTTGCATTTAAATAATTGCATTTCTTTTCCTACTATTAGCATACCGTCTTCTGAGAAATTTTAAAAACAAAACGGCTTATTTTCATCTTTTTTCTGCAATCTATTTTTTATTTTAGAAAAAATGAGCAGTCTAGTAAGACTGCTCATTTGTTACTCGTTTATAAATTGATGGCTTGGCCACCTGTGACGCCATAAATTTGGGCTGTCACATAACTGGCTTCATTTGAAGCTAAAAAGACATAGACAGGCGCAAGTTCTACTGGCTGGCCAGGTCTTTCCAACAAGCTATCATCCCCAAAATCTGGTAAATCTTCTTGAGGTTGACCTTCGTCTAATTGTAGCGGGGTCCAAATAGGTCCAGGAGCTACACCATTTACACGAATCCCTTTTTTGGCTAATTGCTTAGCTAAACTAACAGTAAAACTTGCAATCGCCGCTTTCGTCGCTGCATAATCCATTAAATGTGGACTTGGGTCAAATGCTTGAACCGAAGTGGTGGTGATAATGGCACTACCAGCTTTTAAATGCGGTAGCGCCGCTTGCACGATAGCAAACATCGAAATAATATTCACTTGAAACGTATCATAAACTTGTTGCATTGGCATTTTTTCAATATCTTTTTCGTAGATTTGCTGTGCCGCATTTAAAACCAAAGTATCCAATCCTCCCAGGTCGGCCACAGCTTTTGCAATAATTTTTGCTGGAGCATTTTTATCCCGCAAATCATATGGCAGTAAGGTGATTTTTCGCCCAGCTTTTTTGACATAGGAAACAACTTCTTCAGCATCTTTTTCTTCCCCAGGGAGAAAATGCAGCGCAATATCTGCTCCCTCACGTGCGTAAGCAATCGCGGCTGCACGCCCGATACCTGAGTCTGCACCTGTGATTAAAACGCGACGATTCAATAAGCGGGCATGTCCAACATAGCTTTCTTCACCACAGTCGGGTTTTTCAGGCATATTCTTTTGCGTAGCAGGCGTCTTTTGATTATCAGCAGCTGTTTTACTAGAATAAATCAAACGTGGATCTTTTAAGTTAGGTTCTTGCATGTGTGTCCCTCCTTTTTCTTCCATATAAAAAGGATACGATACATTGCTATTTTTTTGAAATGATAAGCGGTTACAAATATTTCAGACTAGATTTGCCTTTTTATAAGCAAAATAAAAAGCCCTAAGCCAAGGTCTTCTCCCTTGTATTAGAGCTTTTATTGCTTCTTTAAAAGAAGCCGGAATGGTTAATCATAATTAGTGAGCGGATTCCTAGAAACAAAAGTGTCAACACTTTTTATATACCCAAGGCGAACCCTGGAGCTCCTTCCAGTTTTACAAAAATAGTTATTCTTTTTGTAACGTATTTCGCTGGCAAACACTTGATTAAATCAGTTTAAATCAATTCATTATAAAGAAAGTGCGCTAGAATTCCTGTGCCAGTTTTATTTTCCATTAGTAGGACAAATAAAAACCAGCTCTTTTTCATACCACTCGGCCTTATATTTTAATTTTAAAAGCAACCGATTCCAATCACTTAAAGTAAAATTATCCTCAAAACTTGGGAAAACAGTGGTGTGTTTACTTTTTTTTACGGTTTTAGCCGCTTTGCTTTCTTTATTCTCCCGCAATTCTGGCGGTTTTGTGATAATAATACAATCAAACTGACGCAAAAGAGCAATAGAAAGTTGTTCGGTGAAATCCTCTTTTTGTTTCAGCTTGTGAATATACAATTGTTGCACCTGGGATTTTTGCTTTTGATAGTTTTTCGCTTGTTCTAGTTTAGCATTGCGGCGTTGCGCACTCTTAGCCCGACAACTAAGTCGGCGTTGCGCTTTTTTTAGTTTTTCTAGAACTTGGGTTTGGCAAAAGGTGGGTATCCCCACAATAGGTTTATTCGTCACCACCAAGCCTGTTGGATCGTAGGCAATTTCAATTTCACTGCCCGTTTTGGGTAATGCCGGAATGTCTTCTTCACATAATAAAGAAACATAAAATTCTTGCCGATTTTTAGCTGAAATAGTTGCTGAACGAATTTTCCCTGCAACGCTGCGATGTTGATGCACTAAAACTTTGCTTTTTAACTTAGGAAGCTTCAAACCGTCTTCTGCTAGGTAAATAGTATGTCCTTGATTATTCGTCGTATACGACTGCCAAGCACTTTTCTTACTTTTTAACTTGGGATAACTGGCACGACCGCGATAATAATTTTGAAAAGCTTTTTCCAAATTACGCTGTGCATTAGCCAAAGCTAAGCTATCTGTTGCTTTTAAAAAAGGATAATCTTTTTTTAACTTAGCTGGCGTCATCTTCTGTTTTTGTAAACGTGCTGAAGTACGTTCTTCAACAGTTTTGCCACTTTCTTGCTGTCGTAGTGTTAACAGCATATTATACGTAAAACGAACGCAGCCAAAAGTCTGAATAAAAAAATGTTTTTGGGCTTCGTCAGGATAAAGCGCAAATCTATAAGCCTTTAATGTCTTAATTGGTACCTGCCTCCCCTCACTGATTATTCCTTCAGTTGTGGCGGCTTTTCGTAGGAACATTCCCCTTGCCCTACTTAACCTGACCTAACAAATTTTCTCATCTTACAAAAATACTTTCTAAATTCATTAGTACGAGATTTAAGCTAGCATTTATATCGGTTTCGTAAATTTTTTGAAATTTTGACTTATCCCCAAAGAACACAAAGGAAAACGTTAACCCTCCTACAAAGCTCTTTTTTATCTAAAAAGCAGCTTCAACTTGGCCTTGTGTTAATTTCCGCTGTAATTTTTCTTTAAAAAGCGGAATTTCATCTTCTGAACAATACACATAATGTCCTTCAGCAATTTCGTGCATTCCCCTTTGTTTTCCGTCATCTGGTTGGGGTTGATACTTGATGCGTTTACGATTACGTTCGTGATCTGGATCAGGTAATGGGATTGCTGACAAAAGACTTTCTGTGTAAGGATGAACACCATAATTATAAATGGCATCGCTCGTTCCGACTTCTAATAATTTACCTAAATGCATAACCCCAATCCGATCACTGATATGTTTCACCATAGATAAATCATGGGCAATAAATAGATATGTTAAATTTTGCTGTTCCTGTAAGTCTTGTAACAAATTAACAACTTGTGCTTGAATGGAAACATCCAAAGCCGAAATTGGCTCATCACAAATAATAAATTTTGGTTTTACCGCTAAAGCACGGGCAATACCAATCCGTTGTCGCTGCCCACCGGAGAACTCGTGAGGATAACGGGTGCCATGACTGGGATTTAAACCAACTGTTTCCAATAACTCATCCACGCAGGCATTGCGTTCTTTTTCATCTTGCGCAAGCCCGTTTATATCAATTCCTTCTGCAATAATATCCCGCACTTTCATACGAGGATTTAAAGAAGCATAAGGATCTTGAAAAATCATTTGTACGTCGCGCCGAAATTCTTTTAAACCTTCTTTGCCTTTAATTTTCATTACATCTTGACCATCAAAGTCGATTTCTCCGCCAGTAGGTGTGTTTAAACGGATAATCGTCCGCCCGGTTGTTGATTTGCCACTACCGGATTCTCCCACTAAGCCAAAGGTTTCACCTTCGTAGATGTGAAAGCTAATATCATCTACTGCTTTGACTTCATCTTTACGCCCCACATTGAAGTATTGCTTCAAATGATTTACGTTTAACAAAACTTTTTTCACGCGGCTACCTCCTTAGGCATTTTGTTTTTCTTTGAAAATTTCCCAACGACGGACAATCTCTGCCGGTGGTGTTACTTTAGGAGCTTGTGGTGCCAATAGCCAGGTGGCCGCCTTATGCGTTTGGGAAACTTCAAAGTAAGGCGGTGCTTGCTCCGTATCAATTTTCAAAGCAAATTCATTTCGAGGATAAAAAGCGTCCCCTGTTGGTGGTTGTAGTAAATCTGGTGGTGAACCAGGGATGGCATATAAGCGCTCTTCATCCCCTTCTAAAGTCGGCATTGAACCCAGTAACCCCCATGTATACGGATGCTGTGGATTATAAAAAATTTCTTCTGCCGTTCCGACTTCCACAATCCGTCCACCATACATTACAGCCACCCGATCGGCTACGTTTGCTACCACGCCTAAATCGTGGGTGATAAAAATAATTGAGGTATTAATTTTTTTCTGAATATCTTTCATTAATTCCAAAATTTGAGCTTGGATTGTGACGTCTAAAGCTGTTGTTGGTTCATCCGCAATAAGAACTTCCGGGTAACAAATAAGCGCAATAGCAATCACTATCCGTTGCCGTTGCCCACCAGAAAATTGATGAGGATAGTTTTTCAAACGTTTTTCGGCATTCGGAATACCCACTAAATTTAATAATTCTAATGCAGAAGCCAATGCTTCTTTTTTAGAGACTTTATTGTGAATAATCAAAGACTCTGCAACTTGTTTGCCAATAGGCATCGTCGGATCTAAGGAAGTCATAGGATCTTGAAAAATCATAGCGATTTCCTTACCCCGAATTTTTTGCATTTCTTTTTCCGTTTTTTTGACAATATCGGAATTTTTAAAAAGAATCTCCCCGTTATCGATATTTGCATTACTTGCTAGAAGTCCCATAATACTGCGAGTGGTTACCGATTTACCAGAACCAGATTCCCCCACAATCGCCAGCGTCTCTCCTTTATAAAGGTCAAAACTAACATTGCGAATTGCGCGAACAGTTCCCGCATAAGTATCAAAGGAGATTTCCAAGTCTTTAACTTCTAATACTTTTTCTGGCATCATCATCACTCTTTCATTTTCGGATCAAAGGCATCACGAAGACCATCAGCTAATAAGTTGAAGGCAATCATGATGACTGACAACGTAACTGCTGGTACCCACAACAGGTAAGGCAGATATTGGAAGGTTTTGTAACCATCGCTTAACATTGTACCTAATGAAGCATTCGGCGGTGTCAAACCTAAGCCAATGAAGCTCAAGAAAGCTTCAAAGAAAATCGCCGTTGGAATACTAAACATCATCTGTACAATAATAACACTGGAGATATTGGGTAAAATATGTTTAAAGGCAATTTTGAAATTACTTTCGCCTAACGTTTGAGCAGCCAAAACAAATTCTTGATCTTTTAATTTTAATGTTTGCGCCCGCACAATCCGCGCCATTGGAATCCAGTTGGTGATTGCCATAGCTGCGATGATCGACGGGATCCCTGGTTCAAAAACAACCAACATTAAAATCATTACGACTAAATTGGGAATACCTGAAAGAATTTCCAAAATTCGTTGCATCAAAGTGTCGACAGTGCCACCTTTTAAACCGGAAATTAAACCGTAAGTAACACCAAAAATAATATCAAACATCGCTGCAATAAAGGCAATCAATAATGAAACTCGTGTCCCCATCAGCAGACGACTCAAAACATCACGACCTAAGCCGTCAGTACCAAAATAATAATTTAAATTATCCGGGACATTTGCCGCTGCATATTTATCAACCAATTGTCCGCCCACCATCGCTTTTCCGTTTAAACCATTGATATTAATCCCAGGAATGCGAGGCGGTAAATTCATGTAAGCAACATTTTGTTTGGTTGGATTATGAGGTGAAAAGAGAATCGAAATAATGGAGACAAAAATAATCACTACCAAAATGGCCATACATATTACTGCTGCTTTATTTTTTCTCAGGCGCCGCCAAGAGTCTTGTAAGAAAGTCAAAGACGGCGCAGCGATCATTTCTCGTTCTTTAATGGTACTGCCGTGGTACAACTCAAATTCTGACGCTGGGATTTTGGCAATCGTATCGTATTTAGGTTTTACATTTTCCATTAGCCTTTACTCCCTCCTGACACGCGGATTCGTGGATCAACAATACCGTATAATAAATCAACAACCAAAATGACGATGATTAACATTGCCGAATACAAAACTGTTACCGCCATAATTGTAGGATAGTCATTAGTGGTAATTGATTTTACAAATTGCTCTCCTATACCAGGAATAGCAAAAATATTTTCAACTACCAAAGAACCTGTCATTAATGCTACTGCCAAAGGACCTAATAAGGTCATTAATGGGATTAGACTATTTCGCAAACCGTGCTTAAAGGCAATTTCCCAACGGCTTAGACCTTTTGCACGTGCTAATTCTACATAATCACTATGCATAACCTCTACCATTTCCGTTCGAATAAATCGAGCCGAGTCAGCCAAAGGCGACATCGCCAGTGCGATAGTTGGCAAAATGGTATAAGCAAAACCTTCCCATTTGGCGATTGGTAAAATGTGTAATTTTATTGCAAAAACATATTGTAGTAAAACAGCAAAGACGAAGTTGGGAATAGAGCGACCTAAAATTGCAATTAAAGTAGCTAACGTATCCACCCATGTATTTTGTTTCATAGCAGAAATTGTCCCTAAAATAATTCCAATTAAAGTCCCCAGTAAAATTGCCTGTATCCCTAACTGTAAAGAAGGCCCCACGCGACCAGCCAATAACGCGGCCACTGGTTGATTCTTAAATTGAAACGAAATTCCAAAATCACCTTGAAGTAAATTTTTCAGATAGGTTCCATATTGCACAATAACTGGTTTATCCAAACCCATTTGTTTGTTTAGCAACGCAATTTGATCTGGGCTCAAACGTTCCGCGTTGGTATACGGCGTCCCTGGTAACATTTTTGATAAAAAGAATGTGATCGTTGCAATCAACCACAGCGTTACCAGCATAAAAAACAACCTTTTTAGAAAATATTTGAGAAAGTCATTCAAATTATTTCTCCTCCTAATAAATAAAAAATGCAGTAACAAAAACGTGTACAATCCAAATTAATCAACAATTTATTTTTCTTTCAGAAGCAAATTTAATTTCACTAAAGCGATAAAACCAAGGTATGATACTTTGCTGCCATTTTGAAAACTCTTTTGACTTTGGCAAATGGATTCGCTAAAGTAAAAGAAAAGCTTTGAAAACTTGAATTGCTCTTAAGCAATAAGACGCCATCTGACAAGTTGAAAAAGGATAAACAAGGAGTTTACTATGAAAAAATATCGTCCCTATTTTATTTCCATTCTTATCTTCGGTATCGCCATCATTTGGGGGCTTGTTAAAAATAATTTAAGTCTTCTAACGTTATCTGACACCCTCTTCATGCTGGGATTACCTTTTTTGATTGTCGGCATCTTGTTATGGGTTTTTTCCTCTGGCTTCTTCGATACTTTTCAAAGATCCATGCATGAAGCGCTGGGAAGAAAGCAAAAGAAAAAAGCTAACTATACGCCTTTATCACAAGTTGGCGATGGCGTGTATGGCTTCTGGTTGAAAATTGCCGGCGTGATTTTCGTCTTATCGCTGATTTTTTTGATGCTAAATAACTTTTAATAATTATTAATTTCTAAAACACCAATCACCTTCTAAAAATAAGCAAATAGTTGCAAGAGGCTGGCAGTGCCAGCCTCTTTTTACTATTTAATCATTTGATGATGTTTTAAGTGTTTGTTTTTTGTTGTGCTTATTATTCTGTTACATACGTCCATTTGTAATCCCATGAAGCACCGGCAGCGTGGTGTACGATACCTTTTACTTTCGGATTAATCATGTGGCCTTCTGCCTTTTGGTAAACACCAATTACCCCAGCAGTTGAGCTGATAATTTTATCTGCTTCTTGTAAGTTTTCCCAACGTTTAACCGGATCACCCGCATTTGTTGTGTTAGACTCTTTGACTACTTTGTCATAGTCTGCATTTGACCATTGACCGCGGTTATAAGAATTACCTGTAACAAACAAGTCTGTGAAGCTTGATGGATCAGAATAATCAGCACCCCATCCACCTAATACCATATCGAATTCACCATTATTTGAACGGTCAAGACGAACAGAAAACGGTACTGGTGTTGGTTTAATTTTGATACCCTCCAACGTTTCTTCCAATGTACTTTGCAAGTACTCTAGCACTTTTTTGGTGCCGTCATCGTCAGAAGCCACGATATCAAAAGTAAAACTGTCTTTACCCAGTGCTTTTTTCGCTTTTTCCCAATGATCTTTGGCTTTTTTCTTATCAAAACTTACCAAATCACCAGCTTCTTTAGTGAAATCTTCATTGGTTTTAGGATTTTTAGACATATCCGATGGAATTAAACCAGTCGAGGCAACAGAACCGTCCCCTAATACTGAATTTACAATTGCATTTCGGTCAATCGCGTACGAAATTGCTAGACGTAAATCTTCATTCATAAATGGTGAATCTTTTTTCCGTTGATTCAATTCAATGTATGAAGTTCGCGCTTCTTTTACAGATTGGAAAGCTTCTTGATTTGCATTTTGTTGTGCTAATTCACCACTTAAAATTGCATCATCTGTTTGGCCGTCATTGAATAAATTCAAACCTGTTGAAGATTCTTTTACAACACTAACTTTAACAGAATCTAATTTCACTGTATCTTTATCCCAATACGTATCATTTTTCTTATATTCCCACTCTGTATCTGTTCCCGGACCATCAAACCCTGCTAAAACAAAAGGTCCGTTATAAACTGACTGATCAGATTTTGTTGCAAATTTGTCGCCATTTTTTTCAACAACTTTTTGCGGTTGCGGGAAGAATGAAGGGAAAGCAAATAAATAATCCATGTAAGGTGTAGGACGTGTTAACGTAATTTCTAATTCGTAATCGTTAACTGCTTTAATCCCTAATTCAGATTTATCTTTTTTTCCGGCTGTAATTTCAGCTGCATTTACTACTGGTTCATAAAGATATGCGTACTCTGAAGCGGTTTTTGAATCCACTGTCCGTTGCCAACCAAAAACATAATCAGATGCTTTAACAGGTTCCCCGTCAGACCATTTTGCATCTTCTCTTAATTTAATTGTATATTTCAAACCATCTTCACTAACCTTCGCTTCTTCAGCGGCGCCTGCTGGAACTGGCTTGCTATCTTTGTCTAACCGATAAATTCCTTCGTAAACATTGTTTAACGCAGTGAAACTAATCGTGTCTGTTGCAAGTGATAAATCAGCACTTGGCATTTCTTGTAAGACAGATACTCTAAACTCTTGTTTGTCCGCTTCTTTACCAGAACCGCCTGCAGCACTGCTGCCATCTGTTGTGCCGCCGTTACTGCCGCATGCTGATAACACAACACCGCAGACAGCAATAACACCGAATAATGATGTCTTTTTCATTTTCATTCCCTTTACCCCTTGTCTTGTATTGAATTTTCAGAATATTTAACATTTTCTGAAGTTAACGAAAATTTTAATCAATAATTATTAAAAAAGCAACACTTTATTCATAAAAAAACAAATATATATAAATATTCTGATAATTCAAAAAACAAAGAGTGATTTATTTGTAAAAAAAATACTCACAATCAAAATTCAGAAAACTAGGATAAAACGCAGATTTTCCATTCAATTTATTTGTAAAATACTTCAAATTAATTTGTTTAATTGATTAATAACAAGCGGTTTAAATAAATTGAAAAAGCTATAAAAATTTTCAAAAATAACTAAATTATTCTGCTGCAGCTGCTACTTTAACGATTTCAATAATCGTATCGCGCGCTTTTTCCATTGCTTCTAGGGTAATAAACTCATATTGTCCGTGAAAATTTTCACCCCCAGTGAATAAATTCGGCGTAGCAATCCCTTTGTAGGAAATCTTCGAGCCGTCTGTTCCACCACGAAACGGGGTGATAATTGGTTTTATGCCTAAATTTTTCATGGCAGCAAGTGCATAGTCCACGACACGCGGTTCTTGGTCAATTATTTCTTTCGTATTGTAATATTGATCAAACAATCGATAAGTAATACGAGGATACGTAAACGTTTCATTCAATTTTGCAATAATGGCTACGAGTTCTTCTTTACGGGCTAAAAATTTCGCATGGTCGTGATCTCGAATAATATAATCCAGCGCTGCAAATGAAATATCTCCCTGGAATTTATTTAATAAATAAAATCCTTCGTAGCCTTGTGTTAATTCCGGTACTTCTGCTTGTGGCAAGTGACTGTCAATGGCTTCACCAATCTTAATCGCATTCACCAACTGTCCATAAGCCGTACCCGGGTGAACGCTAGTTCCTTCAATTGAAATTTCAATTTTGGCAGCATTAAACGTTTCATACTCAAAATGTCCAACCCGCCCACTGTCGATAGTATATGCAAAGTCTACCGGAAAATCTGTCACCTCAAAATTATCTGCCCCTTTGCCAATTTCTTCGTCCGGACCAAAAGCTACCCAAACATCTCCGCGCTCTTTTAAGGGAATTTGTTTCAAATGACGTAAAGCATCGATGATTTCAGCAATTCCAGCCTTATCGTCGGCACCTAAAAGGGTCGTGCCATCCGTTGTAATCAGTGTCTCTCCTATATAATCTTTCAAATTTGGAAACTGTTGTGGGGATAAAACAATCTTTTTTTCTGCATTTAAGATTACCTCTTGCCCCTTGTACTGGTGAAACACTTGTGGACGAACATTTTCTGCATTAAAATCTGCCGTGTCTACGTGAGCAATAAAACCAATTGCACTCTTTTTTGGATTACCTTTTAAAGCACCAATCACAAAACTATTTTTTTCAAAATAGGTTACTTCTTGTAAACCCAATTCTTCCAATTGCTCTTTTAATTGCAACGCCAAGTCAACTTGACCGGGCGTTGTCGGAATTGTAGTCGCTTTTTCATCTGAACGGGTATTCACTTTGACGTATCTCAAAAAATCTTCCAATAATTGACTCATTTTTTACTCCTTTACTTTACAGAGGCTGTCCGTAAATTGAAATAATCCCCATAGGCATGAAAAACAATGCCTTTTACTTTTTGATTGATTAAATAATTTGAAGCACTTTGATACAATGGAACTTGTGCTGCGTCTTGGTCTAGCAATATTTTTTCTGCTTCTTTGTAATCTTTAAAGAACGCAGTTGGATCATTGGCATCTACTGTGCGGGCTTTTTCGACTAAATCCGTGTAAGACTTGCTATCGTAACCACCATAATTATAAGAGGAACCTGTTTTGTATAAGTTGAAGTATGAATCCAATTCACTTGATCCTGCAATCCAACCAGAAACTGATAACTCATAGTTTCCGTCTGTTCGCGATTGATTCAAATTCACTTTTGGTTGTTTATTAATCGTAATTTTCAAACCAGGTAGTGTTTCTTGTAATTGACTTTGTAAATATTCCCCAATTTTTTCACCATTATCATCATCAGTCACTAATAATTTCAATTTCAGCTCATCGCCAATAACCGCTTTAGCTTTGTCCCATTCACTTTTGGCTGCCTTGGTGTCATACGTGTTGTAATCACCGCTATACTTGCGGAAATCTTCATTTGTCTCAGGATTTTTATATAAACCTGTTGGAATTAAACCATTTAGCGGTGTGGCACCGTCATTTAATACATTTTTAGCCAGTTGCTCTTTATTAATTGCAAGTGCAATTGCTTTTCGAACGTGCACATTTTCTAACGCTTTATTCGCCTTTTTATTGAAATCTAAAAATTGATTGGCTACGTCTTTTTCTGTTGTTAAGCGGGGATCGTTTTTAAATTGTTCTACGTATTGACCACTAATCCGTTGCAAATCTAGTTCACCACTATCTACAAGTTGAATACCCGTGTTTTCTTCTTTAATAGTGGAGCCGTGAACCTCTGCCAATTTGACATCTTTTTTATCGTAATACGCATCATTTTTCACCAACGTCCACTCGTCACCGGTTTGTTTCCAATCTTTTAATTCAAAAGGTCCGGTATATAAAAGATCTTCACTAGTACGAGCATAATTATCTTTTTTCTCGGTTACAAATTTTTCATTTTGAGGTGCTAGCCACCCAATTGATACCACGGACAAAAAGGAAGGTTGGGCTTGTTTTAATTGCACTTCAAATGTTTTTTCATCCGGCGCTTTTAACCCAATCTCATCAATTGCTTTTTTACCTTCCCGGATATCTTGACTATTGATTACATTATCTAATAAATAGGCATTTGGTCCCATTGTCTGAGGATTTACCAACCGTTTCCAAGCAAAAAGAAAATCATTTGCTGTTACTTTTTCACCATTACTCCACTTGGCGTCGTCTCTTAAGGTGAAGGTGTACGTTTTTCCATCTTTACTGATAGCAACTTTTTGAGCCAATGCAGGAACTGGCTGACTCTTGTCATCAAAACGATATAAGCCTTCAAATAAATGTTGTACCACTGTAAAAGTTACTTTATCGGTGGTTTGCGTGGTATCCAGCGTACTTAAAGGTGCCGGAAAACTGACACTAATTTCTTGTTTTGCTGCTTGTTTGGTTGCAGAACTTGCGCTTTTACTTGTCGCACCACCTGACGTGCACCCTGCTAATGTTAATGCCGCCAAAATTCCTGTTGCCACCAAAATACTCTTTTTCCTTTTCATCTTTCCAACTCCTCAACTTGATCTAGATACTGCTAAATTTACTTTGCTTAAAAAATTCACTACCTTGAGATGAAATCTGTCAAAAAACAAAAAAAAATCTCCATCCCTTTGCTTGTCAAACTATGACAAACAAAGGGACGAAGACTTTTCGCGTTACCACCCTTATTCATATTATTCTCACGAATAATATCTCAACGGTACCTGTTGATACCCGGCAAATTAACGATTGCTTTTCGTTCAAATAGCGTAAACCATTTGAAATACTCAGAGCTCATCTTCACTAAATTGCGCAATGTCCTTTCCCACCGGCCGGACTCTCTGAAACTGCTCGTTTTAGCTACTCTTCTCTTCAACGTATAAATTCTTTAATTGATTGTTAGCTTACTTAGGTTTTTATTATTTGTCAACAAATTTTTTTGTAAAATTTTTAAAAATCGGAATATTTCCGGACATAAAAGAGCAAAAAAAGCTATTGAAACAAAGAACGCGCGTAAAAAAGAAGGAGAAAAAATTTTTTAGCACGTTGAAAAAATAGCACGCATAAAATAAGGCCGCTTGCTTTTATTTTTAAATCTCCCTGTCTACTCCTTAGTAAAATACCACAAGTTAAGACGGCTATAGCAAAAATGCCCCATTTAAATAAACGTCAAAAATCGTCCATCCCAAATTTTCTCATAAAACGTAATGTTCTGTGTGGCTGTCATAAATTCATTGTCATAGGTAGTAGACATGTTTTTTTGCATCCGCAAATCATACCCCATTCCGTGGGCAAACTTAATGGTTGCATCGATACAATATTCCGTTTGCGCCCCACAAATTTCTAGCGATTTCACGTTATTTTTAGTCAAGATACGTGACAAATCTGTTTGATAAAACGAATTGGCATGGGTTTTATTTACAAAGTGACTTTTCATACCTATTTGTATTCCTGACAGAATTTCCCAGTCAAAAGAGTTTTTGCGTAATGTAGCATCTTGGTGTTGTACAAAAATAATGGGTAGTTCTGCGGTGTGATAGAACGCAATGCGCTTATTTACTGCTACCACCAATTCTTCTAAATGATCAATCTGCTTGCCTTCAGCATGGCAAACGCCATTTTGTAAATCAATGATTATGAATGCGTCACTTAATTGTTCCACTATCCCCACTCCTTTTTATCATCTTATGTCAAATGTTATTTTTTGCAAAGTTTTTCGACTTTTTTATTGTAAATAGCGGCCATAAAAAAGACAAAGGGGTATCTGCGTAAAGCAAGACCCCCCTTTGTACTATAAAAAGATTTTATTAGCTGCGTAAACCTCTTCCACGACTAATTAAATAATAGCAAACCGCATAAAGTACTGCGATAAACAGGACTAGAACAAGCAGTGAAAATACCACCGATACATCCGTAGTGCCTAAAAATCCATACCGAAAACAAGAAATCATGTACACAATCGGGTTGATTTTAGATACTGCTTGCCAAAAAGGCGGCAACATCGAAATCGCATAAAAGACCCCACCCAAATAGGTTAATGGTTGTAAGACAAATGTTGGCACAATGGATACATCATCATAGGATTGGGCAAAAACACCATTAATTAAACCCGCTAAGGAAAATAAAATGGCTGTCATCAGCAAGGTCAAAACCACTAACAACCAAGAGTGAACATGTAAGGGGACAAAAAATAAAGATATTATCGTGACCAACGTCCCTACTAATGTACTACGACCTATTCCGCCGATTACAAAGCCCCAAATAATAATGTGCGCTGGCACTGGTGCCACCAATAATTCTTCAATATTCTTTTGAAACTTTTGTGAAAAGAAGGAAGAAGAAACATTCGCATAAGAACTCGTAATGGCAGACATCATAATCAAGCCTGGAACAATAAATTCAATATAAGAAAATCCTCCCATATCCCCAATACGTCCACCAATCATCTTGCCAAAAATAATAAAATACAAAGAAGTTGTAATGACTGGTGGAACCAAAGTCTGCACCCATATACGCAGATAACGATTGGTTTCTTTCACGGCAAGACTTTTTAATGCTGTAAAATATAGACTAAACATGATGCTCCTCCAATCCATTTTTATCTTCTGTAATCTTTAAGAACAGTTCTTCCAAGCGATTGGATTTATTTCGCATCGACAAAATTTTGATACCTTGTGCGCTTAGTTGCTGAAAAATTTCATTCATTCCTTGCTCCCTCTGCACTTCTACAGCTAATGTGAATTCGTCTTCTAAGGTAGCTTTATAGCCTTTTATCACAGGAGCGTGTTCAGATGGTGCTAAATCCAAAATAAACGTTTCATACTGTAACTTGGCTAAAAGCGACTTCATACTGGTATTTTCAATCAACGTACCAGCTTGAATAATGCCAATGTTTCGGCAAAGCATTTCTGCTTCTTCCAGATAATGTGTCGTTAAAATAATTGTTGTACCACTTTCATTTAAAGCAGTTAAAAAAGCCCACATCTCTCTTCTTAATTCAATATCCACCCCAGCAGTAGGTTCATCTAAAATTAATAAACGTGGTTCGTGCATCAATGCTCTTGCAATCATTAAGCGCCGTTTCATCCCTCCTGAAAGCATTCGTGCCCGCTCATTTCTTTTTTCCCACAAATTCGATTGCTTTAAATATTTTTCACTACGTTTTAACGCTTCTTTACGGGAAACGCCGTAATATCCTGCTTGATTGACCACAATTTGTTGCACTGTTTCAAAGGGATTAAAATTAAATTCTTGTGGAACCAGCCCAATTTGTTGCTTGGCTTTATCTAATTCTTTGTCCAGATCATAACCAAATACTTTTACTTGACCAGAAGTTTTATTGACAAGAGAAGTAATAATTCCAATCGTCGTGGATTTTCCAGCACCATTTGGCCCTAAGAGGGCATAAAAATCACCTTGTGCTACTTGCAAATCAATTCCTCGCAAGGCCTCGACACCTGTACTGTATACTTTTTTTAAATTTTTTATTTCAAGTGCATCTACCATTTATTTGTTCCTTTCATCATAAAACATTGTTACAAAAATGCGTGTCTCTGACACAGTTTGTACTTCTTTAGCTTTCCTTGACGCAATTTTCATTTGGATAAATAGCAACCGTCTCTTCTTTTATTGAAAATAGCTGCAGCATACTCTGCATAAACGCTGTTACAAAGTGCTCTGTCAATTTGTAATGATGCCAAATTCCCTCTTTTTTCACCACCACTACGCCAGCTTTTTCCAGCACTTTCATATGATGAGATAATGTTGGCTGCGTAAAATCAAAGTGCTGTAACAAATCACAAGCACATAAACTCCCACCTGAAAGTAAATCAATAATTTTTAATCGGTTAGGATCACCTAACGCCTTTAACACAATCGTCATCTCTTCATAATTCATTTCGTTTTCTCCTATATAGATAAACATCTATATAAAAACCTAACGAATTAACTTCAGATTGTCAATGGCTACAACCGCAAAAAAAAAACCGTATCGCTCTTTAAAAGAGGATACGGTTTTTTAAACTATTAACTTTAATCACCACCAGCAGCGATTTTAGCACGATTGTAAATAGCTTCTTTTTTGGGAACGTATAGACCATTTTTGATTTTGCTAATACTCATCAGAAAAAATAACAATATATATTTGTCTAATTCACCGATTACCTGAAGCAAAATAGTAAAACGCGGTACTTTTCCTCAGCTTCTTTACTGCCATATCAGCTAGTGACTACTTTTTGGCCTGTAAGGCTTCTTTTCTAAGTTCTACTGCTAACATTACTTCATCCACATCTTCTTTATTACGCACTTCAAAAGACGTACCAGGAACTAACGCTAAAAAGTAGTCTTGTTGCGGATAAATGGTACAAAATGATCGCCCGCTTTTTTGATATTTAATATTCCAACCTCGCCAAATATTTTGATTCATTGTACAGTTGGAATAAGAAAATTTAGGTTTGATTTGATATTTTTCTTGCAAATACTGATCTAAAGCAACAAAAAGCAAGAAATTTTCGGAGCTCATAAACTCCTTGATTGCGGTTTGTGTTGGCTGTTCTGCGGATTTAAATACTTGATAGTTTAACATCTGACTTCTCCTCTCCTTTGACTAAAAAGGGAATGGAACATTTTTTACTTTAATCGGGTTTGATTCGTAACATCACACATTACCCCATACACATCAATTAGCTGTCTTCTTCGTCTTAAAACAACAAGTGACACGAACTAATAAAAACGTATTTCACTGATTACTTTTTGACCACAAGCTATTGCTTTTTAGCTGTCAGAAGAAATGATAATGGTAGGCCTTGCTTATCATAGACATCGGTTAAACCAACATCATAATCATATTCATTTAACGCTAATACGTAAAAACCATTTGTAGCTAAACTCGTAATGATTTCTGCCATCGTGTGGGAAAAACTAGTGAATGTTTTGGAATGATATGTGTTTGACATATAGCACATGCCATCATTTTCAATCCAAGGAGTGGTTCTAAAATACGAATAGCTTACCTGATTTAGTTTGTCCTGATCAAATTCTTCTTCTCCAGGTAAAGGCAACATATTCATAAAAGGATGATAATCGTGAATGAGTAAGATACCATCTTTTTTCAAACAAGCGGCTACTTTTGCAAAAAGGGTGGCTAAATCTTCAAACCAAGTAATCGCCCCAATTGTAAAAAAGATAAAATCAAATTGATTGTGATAGTCACTCGGAATATCTAAAATATTAAGCGCGACAAATTCACAATTGGTGATATTAGCCTTTAAAGCCGTGGTTCTGCCTTGTGCTAAAATATTTTCAGCAATATCAAAACCCACGCCACTTTTAGCGCCAAGTTGTAACAATGCCAACAATTCCCGCCCATTATTGCAACAAAACTGCGCAATGCGTTTGTTTTTAAAATCCATTTTTTTCAGTTCATAGGCGACATTTCTATCAAAGAAAGGTAGCTCTTCTTTCAACAGACGTTTGAAATTATCTTCCCCCCAATTTTCCTGTCGCTGTTCAAAAGCCTCTTCCCAAGCTAACTTGTTGCCTTTAATATAATCCATATTTAACTCCTTTTTGCATTCTCTTTCTCTTTTAGAGTATTCTTTTTAGCCTTTAAAATTAACGTTCCAAGATAAAATTAGTGGTGATTTTAGCGTATTCTGCAGGTGAGATCACTTGAATTTTCCCAGGATACTGTGCTTCAATTTCTTTTAATCGCGGGGTAACAGTCGGTGCTATTGCTATCATGCCGATATTTTCTTTGTTTAAAATTTCTGGCAACTCTGCTGGTTTAGCTGCTCGCCATTCATACATATGGTGGATTTTACTAAGATTGGCAATAAAATCTCTAGTTCCATAATCTTTTGCCTCTTTACCCCATTCGCTATTATTGGATGGGGTATAATTACTAACAAGAAAAATTGCTTTTTTCATGATTGTTTCCTCCTCTTTGATTGCTTTGTGGGTGACTTTAATTAATTCATCGACAGTGATTTGGAAGAATTCAGACAGTCCAATTAAATATTCAATTGTAGGTTGGCTCACGCCCCGTTCCCACTTTGAAATTGTCTGGCGGCTGATGTGAAGTTCATTAGCCAAATCATTTTGCGTGTAATGATGCAATGTGCGATAGTATTTAATATTTGCTCCAACAGCCGTCAATTCTTGTCCCTCCTTTTAATTCCACTGTAACCGCAATCATTTCTAAGAGTAAAGAACTTCTCCTGATTTTTGTGTAACTTATTCGTAGCATCCGCTTGGTAGCAAGGTTTTAGCGGGGGATTCTGGTCTTATAAGTTGGCAATCTTCCGTACAGTATTGGCTGTGCGAATTGTAATCTTGTCTTTTATTTTTTTCTTGGCGGTTTTTGACCACCAGGAAGATTTTTGATAATCTTCTCGCACAAACGACCAAAAAATCAGATTGTGATCCGAAGATTCCTGTTCTATTTGAGCATTCACATTTCCCATTGCTTGATAAAATTCAGCAAGACCAAGAGGCGGCATGAGAAAAATCAGATTGTCATAAATTTTTTTATCATCTGTGCCCCACCAATTTGGCGCATGTGCCAAAACTGCGATTAAATCTTCTTGTAAAATCGTCAATACCGGTATTTCTAATCCAAAGCGCTCATGAATCATTGCACTTATTTGTTGGGTCAGCAGCGCTGGATCTTCATTTGCCGCCGTGAAAATAATATTGCCGCTATTGAGAAAAGTAATAACATTTTGATAGCCTAACGAAACAAATCCCGCCTTTAGTACTGGCATCGCAATTTTATTTTTACCACCAACATTGATGCCCCTTAGCAAACTGATATAGCGTCTCAATGAGGTACCTCCTTCTTGAAACACTAGCATTTTTTTACAAGTCCTATAAATCAGCAAACCCCTGCATCTTTTTGTCAATTAAGAAAAAAGCTATATGATAAATTTTACCATGTAAGAAAATTATTGGCTTCTTTCAACCTATTGCTGCGTGTCTTTTTCTTCCAAAAAACCAGTCACCTAAATGTTGACTGGTTTTTATCACCTTGTGTAAAAAGGGATCGTCTTACTATTATTTTTGCACAACGAGACAAAACGTTGTACTTGCTTCATCATAGCTTGCTCCTGCGACATCTCCGAAAACCGTACTACTTGAAAAACCAATCTGGTGAAGTTCATTTTTTAATTCTGTCGGCGTGAATACTGTATCCCAAATAAAAAACTCTTTATAATGATTCGGATAAATTAAATAGTGACTTTCCAAATAGGTATTCGTATTTACATAGTGTTGATTTTTCTGCAAGTGAAGACATTTTTTACGACTCCAAAAACCGCCCACTTCAATTTCCCAAGCAGTTGAATCACCAAAACTTTGATAGTATTTTGATGTAAAAACATCAAAGATAAAAAGACCACCCGGTTTCAACAATTGGTAAATTTTGCGGAATAGCTGCTTTCGAGCTGCTGGGGAGAACACACCTAAATCACAATAAATCAGCAACACACAGTCATAAGATGCTGTGGCAAAGTCATAGTCAACATAATTTCCTAAGAAATACTGAATCGTTAGTTTTTTCTTTTTTGCTGAGGCTAGGGCGTAAGTTATACTCGCGGCAGAAAAATCAATACCTGTGATAGCATAACCTTTTAATGCTAGTTTTTCAGCATACAATCCAGGGCCGCATCCTAAGTCTAAAAGCGAACTATTCGGCGCATCTTTCATAAGTGAAGCAATCCAGTTGACTGAATCACTTATGAACAACTTCTTGCGGGAAGCGCCATCTGTTGTTTGATCCAGATGGGCCTTCAATAATTGGTGCGAAATATGCAGATCTAACCAGATAGCATCGCGGCTTTGTTGATAAAGACGTGGTTTTACGCGTAAAAATTCCATACACTCTACTCCTTATGCGTGATAATCAGACCAATGAACACAACAAAAAACGTGGATAGACGGCTCACCAAATAAACATAAAAAATCGGAAAATTTTTTAGTTTAATTGGTTTGGTCTTCTCTCCACGTTTCACTGACTTACTTTATCTTGCGTAAGGAATAGTGCGCCGGAACAAATCAGTCTCCTTTATAAAAATCTTGACTATCACTACTATCAATATACTACTTTCAAAAATACTTTTCCATTTTCTATCTGTTGCAAAAATTAACGATTGTCGCAGGTATTGGTAGAAAAGATAGCACCAATAAGCGCAACTTTACCATTATGTTGCACCATAGAAAAATTTTATTGCTGAAAAAATTGATGAACAACTCCCCACTCTGATTTTTCTAAAAGAAATCATTGCCGGCTACTTTTATTGTTGCTAAAGCCTGATTAACGCGTGTGATTTCAGCGGCAGTCATCTGTGATAGACGTTTTTTTAAAGGCAAAATTGCCTTATCTTCTGCTTTTAAAATATCATTGATTTGCAACCATTCGTTATGCTGCTCTGATTTTACCCACAGTAAAAAAGCGATGAATACTGTTAGATCAAGATAGGCTACTACTTTTGAAAATTCATTTTCAGTAAGTACTCTATCTTCACGCAGCGCGATTAAATCAAAAGGCGAGGCAATTTTTTGCGCCACTGTTTTTAAACTCATTCCTGACTCAATAGCGGCAGTTAACTGGGTATATACTAAAGCTGACATAGGTTCGGCAAAAATAATTTTATCTTGCGGCGCTTTTTTAATAAGAAGCAAGCCGCTTAAATCAGCGACATTCGTAATATGGTTTAGCTTTGTCTGCAATTTTTTTAAAGAATGTCGATAGTAACGATTTTCTTTAATGAAATTTATTTGACTTAAAGTAAGATAAATTTCGTCTTTGTGGGCAAGCAGATAAGACGCCTCATTTTCAGATAGCACTAAGGACGTATTAGAAGTAACACTCTTTGACAAAAAGATGTGGGTGAACACCTGATTGAAGATCACTTCGTAAACATTATTCACATCAACACGATAATCAATTCCCAAATCGTGACTGTATTCCTCTAGGGTTATAAGAATAACTGCTTCAGAAATATTATTCAAAAACTGCATCTCACAATAAAAATTGGTTAAATAGTGCCAAACAAAATCGATTCCTTGATACAACTGGTCATCTACCGGCTCTGCCAACTGGTAATCTAGACAAACCCCTAGGACAAGGTGAGCACCAAAATTTAAATCATATTGTTGAAAAAAATCTTTAAACCCTGTAATACTACCCTTTAATGCCTCTATTTCGTAACTTTTATATTGGATCAAGATTTTCTCATATAAAACTTTTGTCGCTTCCACCTGCTCTTGCAAAACCTGCCGGCCTTGTTGATAGCGTTCAATAAGCGAACCTGCCTCACACTTATTTAAGACAAAGTTGATAGACATTTCAATATTTTCAACATCTTCTACCGCAAGAACAGACGAGCCGCTTAAGCGGGATAAAATCACATTGATTAATAAGTCGCGATATTCTTGCTGATTATGCGTTATTCCATATTCCATAATGCTTCCCCCTCTGAAAGTAATGGATGATTTTCAAAATATCCAATTGTATTTTCCAAATCATTTTCGTAATGGGCAAAAACAGCTGCAATTTGCGCAATCAAATCTTCATCGCTGTAGGCATTATTTTCGGATGCCCGTAAATAGTAAAAAATCGCCGTCACCTCTTGCAACTCACTAACAAAAGGGTTTACGTCTAAACGCGTTTCCAAAAGCATTTCTGCCAGTTGTACCGTATTTTCCAAAGAGAAATCGATTAAATGATTTTCCATTAGTGAAATATTACGGGCTTCATAAATAGCTGTCACTTGTTTAATGGTGAGCTTGTAGCCTGCAACTTTAGTTACGCGGACCAAATCGTGTTTAAGTTTAGCGATTGCTTGAGAAGAATCACTATAAAATAACGAAAAATCATTTTTAAAATCCATCCCTATCACCCCTTTGCAGACTAAATACCACAATTGTAGTAAAAAATGCAATCTTGAATTTCAAGCAAAAATGTGGTAATATAAAGAAAAGGCAGAGATATATTCTCTGCCTTTTTAACGTTTTCTTAATATTTTTGAGTACTGATTTTTAAAAGTGAAATTTGTTTAATAACAGAAATAAAATAGTAGTATCTAGTATCTCATCTATTCTGATAAGACTTAGTGAATGGCAAAAATGCGCCGCCTAAATAATCATTTAGGTGGCATTTTTTTACACAAAAAACATTCAGCAAAACAGCACACCACAATTAGTGATAATTCCTGTAAACTATTATCCGCATACCTTACGAGGCCAAAAGTATGGCGTGAAATGAATTCCTCTACTTTTTTATTAGAAAGCCAATAACATTGCCGATCACACTGATGGGAATAAAAAAGATAAAGAAAATAAAATACCAGAAAGCTTCATTAAAATTAACAACAAATAACGTTACGAGTAATAAAGCAGAACAAAAAACAGCAAACAACAGCGCAAACTGCTTTTTATTTTTGATTTCTCTAGTAAAAAAAGACAAGAGCAAAAGTAGGGATGAAATACCACAAAGAATATAGCCAATCAATTGATTATCATCTAATTTGAATCCCACCCCATACCCTGTTGAAAAGTAGAGTGCTGCTAAATAAATACAAACATAAAGCCCAAAGACAAATTGAATTTTTAAAAATCGCTTTTTTATAATTTTTCCCCTTAAAGAATAAACAGGTTTAATCAGATATTAAGGATTCTAGGAGGATAAAACAAGTGCCCCTAGCTAGACAACTATTTAAAATTGTCTTATCGAGACAAGATTTACTCGTATCACAGACCCTAACTTACTTCCCACCTGTCTATTAATCTAAAATAAGAAAAAAACATTGAGAAAAGCTATTACTACTACAAATATCGGTAAATAGCGCGTTTGGGATTCTGGTAAGTTTGTTTTTTGGCGCCGGAAAAGTTTTGTTGCAATTTTAAAACAGCACCACCCCAGCAGTGTGCCAAAGGTATTGGTCAGTAAATCATTAATATCGGTGGCGCGATATAATGTGAAAATTTGGCTGATTTCAATTGCCAAAGAAAGGCCGCTACCTAATAATACTGTTTTACCCATTTTTTCAAAATTACGGCTCATAAACGGAATTAAAAAACCAATTGGGATAAAAACAAAGATGTTGGCAATAAAACCGGCAGAAAAACCATCCGCTAGTGGCAGCCACTCCATTTGAGGATGAATTAATCCTTCTCCAAGACTGATTAACCGGCGAAATTCGCCAATGGTGGCAATGCCAAAAATAGCATCTAAACTGATTGCTAAATAATAAAACAGCAATAATGACGGAATTAAAATGGCAATTTTGCGTGACCAGGATAATTTTAAAACGCAAATTAAAGCTGTAATCATAATCATCCCTATTAAGGCAGCGGGATTAACAAAAAGCAGCTCGTAAAAAAAGGCAAAAATTGTATAGTTGTCCATAGCTTGCTCCTTTTCTAAAAACGCTAGTGTACTATTAGAGATAGTACACTAGCGTTCACTTAGCGTCAATTGCTACTACAGTATTTCTTTCCGATTTAAACAAAATCCTAATATTTACTTTTTAGCTTTTGCACCTTTCATTTTTAACTTGCAGCCATCTTCTTCTTACAACTTTTTCCTACCAAAATGTTTCACGTGTAACAATAGAGTCACTTTTTTTAATGACAGACAAAATTTGTTTTAGGAGTTTTTCTGTGCCTCTTTAATCTGCTCTGCGACTTTTTTTCGTAATTTTTTACGATAATAAGCGCGGACTTGGCGGGAAATCTTTTTCCGCTGGTTGCTTGTGGATTTGCCACGACCACGGCGATAAAGATGGGAAAGCGTATCCTGTCCAGCTTCCTTTTTTGAGACGAATTGGCTATCTGCAAGTAAGACTGCAAAGGCATGTTGTTCCGCATTACTAAGTTGGCTAAAAATTTGTTGCAACATTTCCGCCAACTCTACGTCCGCAATAAAATCAAAATCTGATGCAATTTGGGCAGCCTGGTCGTTTTCTAAAGTTTCGGGTCGGGCTTTTAGATATTTACGGCGACAATCTTGACACAACCACTGAAAACGGCGAAACAGGTAACTGTTATTGTAGTCTTCTTTAAAAACTTCCAAATCTCTGTAATCATGTAAAAGCTCAATCAGGTTAAAACGCATTTCTTGCAAACAATCATCATATTCACTGTGATCGGGATAAATTTGTTCTCTTGTCAAAACACGACGAAATAAAGAATCGTAATCCGCTAAGGCTTCATTCATCAGCTGTTCTTTCATCATTTTTCCTCTTTTATTTTATTCCGGCCGGTAATATCATTTTAGAAAATCTTGTTTTACCCGTTGGCACGAAAAAAATGTGCAAAAGTTGATTTGTGAAAATAAACTAGCAAAATAATGCGTATTTTTATTTAGAAGTATCTTGGGAAAGGAAGCGATAATATGGATAATATGTCTTATGTTCCGATTGATGAAAACCGTTTGAAATTTCACCTGCGGGAGGAAATAAATCACGTCCGCCAACAGATTGCGCCTTTTTTACCACATCGGCATTTTGTTTTAACCAAAGAGTCACGTCTGCAATTAGCTGCCCATTTAATTCCTCATGCTGAACTTACACCCTGTAAAATTTACTATGCTTTAATTCCCTTTGAAAAACAAAAACAGCAGTATTCATTTGTTTTTAGTAATGAAGGGGTATCGTTGGTTTATGGTAATCCGACGCAGCTAATGATGAAAAAAATTATTCCTTTGTATCGTTGCCAAGATAGCAGAATTTTCTTTGAAACAGTCGCACATTTATACAATTTTAAAAAAGCACCCTTTGCTACTCGTGATTTTTGTCTTATGCCGTTAACGAGCAGCAAACTTTCACCTAAAAATACGGTTTGGCTCAATCCAGTTATTTTAGCTGACTTTTATACCAAAAATCATCAAGCTTATGTCTCCACTTTATTGGGATTTGATTGCATGATTCCAATTAAACGCCCTGCCTTAGTGAATTGTATGAGTAAAGCCTTTATTTTACATGCTCAAATAAAAAAAGAAGAAAACTACGAACGCTTTACGCATCTGGACTCAGCGGCCCATTATTTGGGGATTGCGCCCACGCCTTTAATTAATTGTGCCTGCCAAAAAATTGACTGCGGCAATCGTATTTGGCCTAATCACTTTTTTTACCCTTTTTATGATAAATTACGACGCGAAAAAGAAGTGCAATTGTTATGTGAAGAATACGAAGAATGGTATAGCCAAAAAAAGAAGAAACGCTAAATGGACCCATTTGGTGCTCAAGCAATAAGATGAATTCTTGATACATTCCTCTTTCATTTTTGAATTTTCCCGAAGAGTTGCTGCCTGTGGGGGAAAATAAGAAAAGCGTATCCATAATATTTCTTGTAAAAATCCTATCATCTTTTTGCCTACAAAAAAGGTGCCAGCTATCTCTAGCTGGCACCTTTTCTATTACATGGCATCATCACGTAAGGATAATGAAGAAAACTTGTTATATTCTTTAATGAACATCAACTCAACTGTCCCTCTGGCACCCGAACGGTTTTTTTCGATAATCACTTCGATAATGTTATCTCTGGTGTCATCTTGTTCATCTGGATCATCTGAATCTCGCTGATAATAATCATCACGGTATAAAAAGGCGACGATATCCGCATCTTGTTCAATCGAACCTGACTCCCGAATATCCGACATGACAGGTCGTTTATCCTGTCGCTGTTCCACCCCACGAGAAAGCTGGGAGAGAGCAATTACGGGGACTTTTAATTCTTTAGCTAATTTTTTTAGTTGGCGAGAGATTTCCGAAACTTCTTGTTGCCGATTTTCACGACCCGTTCCTTCAATCAACTGTAAGTAGTCAATTAAAATCAACCCTAAATCTTTTTTCTCTTGCGCTAGGCGCCGACAACGGGCACGAATTTCGGAAACTTTAATCCCTGGAGTATCATCAATAAAAATGCTGGCCCGCGACAAACTTCCCATTGCCACTACCAAATTACCCCATTCTTCATCCGTTAGCTGCCCTGTTTTTAAATGCCCTGCGTCAATTAATCCTTCGGCACATAACATCCGCTTAACCAAAGACTCTGCATCCATTTCCAAACTAAAAATAGCCACCGAAGCATCCGTTTTCGTTCCAATATTTTGGGCAATATTTAAAGCGAAAGCTGTTTTACCGACAGCCGGACGGGCCGCTAAGATAATCAATTCTCCTTGTTGCAATCCTGCGGTCATTTTATCTAAAGCTGGATAACCGGTTGGGATACCGGTGATTTCTTCATCATTTTGTGCTAATTGATCGATATTGCGAAATGTTTCTTGTAAGACATCTTCAATCGCTTGAAAGCCAATACTATTGCGGCGCTCGGAAACTTCTAAAATGCCCCGTTCTGCATCTTCGACAATAGCAGAGACATCTTCATCTTGCTCATAACCTGCTGCCACAATTTTATTTGCCGCTTGAATTAAATTACGTAATAAGGCTTTATCCGCCACAATTTTCGCATAAAAACTAATACTGCCAGCATAAGGAGTGGCTTGGGAAAGCTCCACTAAGTAACCCACACTGCCGACATCTTCTAACGCATTGCCCCGCTCCAATTCTGCTTTTAACGTCACCACGTCGATAGCTTCATTGCGATCAAACAAATTAATCATCGCTTGATAGATTAATTGATGGCGCCGTTGATAAAAATCTTTGGCACCTAAAACTTCCATCGCATTAATCAGCTCATCGGGAGCCAAAAAAATTGAACCTAAAACAGCCTGCTCCGCTTGGATATCTTGGGGCGGCATGCGGTCTTGCCACATATCTTCTACTGCCATAATTATAATCGCTCCTAAAAGTTTTCAGTCTACTAATTTTACATAACTTTCAGTAAAAGTACAATAAGCGTAAAAGACTATTAACATAATGATTTTTTATGATAGCCTACTTACTCAATTGAAAATAAGCACACAAAATAAAAAATCTATTGGATGTTTGTTATATTTACCCATTTTGTCAGTGGAGGAAGGACTTGTTTTGTATAACCATTTAAACCCTGATTTTTTAACTCCAAGCTAGAAACAGTCTTGTCATGATTTACAAATTTTTTTTTGAGCAAAGGTTGCAGTATTACTTGTTGTTACCAATGACTGTTCACTAAAATTTCTCAACTTTACTTTTTCAGGTGATAAGCTTCCCATAGATGCTTTTGAATCGTAAAAAAACGTCAATGGTTGGGCATCAGTGAAAAGATAAATATCTTCATTTTTTTGGATAAAGGCAATATTTTCAAAAGAGTAATCCTGAGAAGTAAATAAATCTTTTAATTCCGCTACCAAAAAACCACTTAAATTGGTTTGCCAAGACTGATGAGTACGGTAGCCTATCACAGTCTTGACTAACTTTTTATTGACATAAAAAGGAAAACAAAAAGTTGTTTCATTTAAGTCATCATTAAAAATCGAAAAAGGTTTACCCAGTGCCTGATGCTGGTCGCTAATTTTGTCATCTACAGCCAACATGGCACTGTAATAGGGTAAACGAAACATAACCAGTTGGACTAACTCTTGTGGTGGTTCTTCAGTTAAGATGGTGACATTATCTTCGGTGGCAAGTACTGTGGGCTGCGAGAAAAACATCGTGCTACTCATTGCTAAAAAAATAAATGTTCCAATTATTTTTTTCATAAAACGCCTGCTCCTTCAATATTGATTTCAAATATAGCATTCATTCCTATGACAATTCATTATTAATTTAAATTTACAATTACACTCCTTTTAAGCAAAGGAAAAATTATTTCCTGACTAAAATCATTGCCTATTTTGTTGATCAATGTCAGTAACTAACCGCATTGTTCGGATTTTTTATGAATGCTGCTTTATTATGGTCGCCATTAAAATCAGTGTGATTAATCAGTACGCACTCGTTTTTTCTCACTACCAGGAGTAAAAGTTTTCTAACTACTAAAAGATTACAATCACTTTCATTATATTTTTCTATTTTAGCTATTAAGTGGATAAATCGTAAAAATTAAAATAACATGTATAATGAATTGTGTTGCTTAAAAAAAGAAATCTCATTGATAGAAAGGAACGCACGTATGTCTGTTGACGCTTTAAAAAAAAATAAAACAATTTTACCCGGCTTTTTCTTATCCTTAGCCGTAGCAATTATCGCAAAGCTAGTAGCCATTTTACTGCCGCAACTTGGAGGAGCTACTTTAGCAATCTTACTTGGTATCATTTTGGGAAACACTTTCTTTAAACAACCCCAATTAGCCGCCGGCACAAAATTTTCTGAGAGTCGTTTATTGGAATACTCGGTGGTCTTACTTGGATTTACCGTCACTTTTCAAACAATCAGCGAAATGGGTATTAAGGGGTTACTATATGTCATTTTAATGATGAGTACGGTGATTATCGGTGCTTATACATTAGGACGCAAACTTGGGTTCAATGAAAAAATGGCCTTAATGATGGCCGGTGGAAATGCCGTTTGTGGCTCATCTGCGATTGGTGCAATTGCCCCTGCCATTGAAGCCGAAGACACAGAAAAAGGCCAGATTATCACGCTGGTTAATTTACTGGGGACTGTCATGATGCTCACCTTGCCATTTTTAGGAATTCACCTGTTTGGAGATAACTTATTAGCCAAAAGTGCCCTTCTAGGCGGAACTTTGCAATCTGTCGGCCAAGTCGTGGCGGGTGCTAGCTTGGTCAATGCGGAAACGGTCCAGTTTTCAATGCTTTTCAAAATCACACGTATCATCTTTTTAGTCGTGGTGGTTTTTATTTTTGAACAAAAAGTTGCCCGTGATGGGATCGTGACAGCAAAAAAAGCTAAAAAAAAACTTCCAATTCCTTGGTATGTACTTGGCTTTTTAATTATCTGTATCGTGAATAGTTTTTTGCCATTACCGGATTTGATTAATCAAGTTGCCCATTTCATCAGCACTTGGTTTGAAACGATTGCCTTGGCTGCGATTGGTTTACGTTTAGATTTTCGTAAATTCCTAAAAGAAGGCCCGCGCTTTTTACTTTATGGCTTATCAGTCGGCGCAGTCCAAACGATTGCTGCTTTATTCTTTATCTTTCTTTTACACATCTAGAAGGGCGCTTACTAAGTTAATCTCTATCTTATAAAAAATTTTTCTCTTTTAATTCATTAAAAGCCCATAGCAAAACTTGCTATGGGCTTCATACATTAATTAACTAGATATTGCTTTTCAACTAATCTTCCATGACCTTTAAAAGGGTACGAAATTGTCAAAACACCCTCACAAGTATCAGCTAAACCTGAATATAATTCACAAAAATCATCATTATGATAAATCATCCCGGAAGGAAAACAGCAATCTTGCAAAAATTCGCGTTTCGCTGGTGCTGCTGGATAACAATTTCTTGTTCCAATAATTTGATAGTCGTCTATTTTTAGTGTTAGCGGATCCAAGACAAAAGACATAATAGTGTAAACACTTTGATCATCTTGCTTAAAGGATAAATGGCCAATTACACCAATTTTTCCTGTATCCAATAAAAATGCTTGATTGACACCGCCCCATTCTAAGTCGGCAAACAAATTAGGCAATATTTGTGCTTGGTTAATTTTTTCAGCAGTCAACTCTTGTAAATTATCAATAATGGTAAAACCAATTAATGATTCACTACCATATGCATCAATTAACTTTTTATCGCGTGGTCGCGAAAAAACCCCGATTCGACCATCCGCAAGTGGAACAATGCGAATATCTTTCATATTTCTTGGCCCTGTCGTAAAGTATTTCAAATTATCTAGTTGTTTGCCATAATAGAAATAACCATAATAAGTGTCTAAAACATCTTCTTGTTTTACTTGAACATGGGTACCACCGAGGACAAAATCGTCTACAATTTTAGCAATATATGGATCTTCCAATTGGTAAATCATCGAATCTTTAACCAGTTCCCAATAATTTTTCTGTGTCCTTGTAAAGAGTCTCACCCATGAACGCATCCACTCCTCGCGGCGCTCAATGCGACCAAACATATACCAATCGTTGTCAACTTTAAAAGGTTGCGAACAATTATAAACATCAAAATCTTCCACACCTGAAAAAGTTAAGATTTCCCCTTTTAAGTTATCTAAAATACTAGCCTCAAATTCTCGCTTTCGCTTTTCTGCTTTCATATAATCACCTTATATTTCTGTCAGCATTTGATGAAAATCTGTTTTTAAAGCTTGTAGTTTTTCTTTTGCCGACTGCTTTGAAATAGCATTTACGGAGTAATAAATTTTAAATTTGGGTTCTGTGCCAGATGGTCTAACACAAACCCAAGATCCATCTGCTAAAATCAATTTTATGACATTGGATTGGGGCAAGGTCAGTTCTATTATCTTTTTTGTCTGTAAATCTTTTTTCGTCCCTAATTCGTAATCCTCTTTATATAGAACTGACGCATTAGCTAATTGCGATATTTCTTTTTGACGTAATCGCTCAACTAGTTGTACCATTTCAGTAATGCCATCTTTTCCTGGAAAACTTTTTGTTTCCAAATCTTCTACAAAATAGCCATATTCTTGATAAATTTCATCTAAACGATCTAACAATGTCTTACCAGCTAGCTTACAAACAAGTGCAACTTCTGCTAATAACGTTGCGGCCTGAATCGCATCTTTATCCCTTACAAAAGGAGAGATTAGATAGCCAAAACTTTCTTCATAACCAAAGAGAAATTTTTTATCTTGTTTTTGTTCAGATAATTCGATTTGTTCACCAATAAATTTAAAACCCGTTAACGTATTTCGGACTTGAATTCCATTTTTTTCCGCAATTTTTGTACCTAAATCAGAAGTAACAATTGTTTTTGATAAAAAATAATCGCCAAGATTTGTGGTTGATTTTTGTTGAATCAAATAATCTAAGAGTAAAACACCAATTTGATTACCATTTAAATAGATAGGTTCGTTTTGTTTAAAAACAACCACCCCTAAACGATCGGCATCCGGGTCAGTAGCAATTAATAGATCGGCAGAATTTTCCTTTGCTTCTTCCAATGCCAAAGCAAATGCCGCTTGGTCTTCAGGATTAGGGGAAACAACCGTAGAGAAATTGGGGTCTGGCTCTTGTTGCGCGGCAACAATTCTTAAATTTTCAAAACCAAAAGTTGAAAAAGCTTTTTTGATTAAAACTTTCCCTGTCCCATGAAGTGGGGTGTAAATAATGGCAAGATTTTTTCCTTCTTTTGCAACGAGGTTTTGATTTTGTATAACAGCTTTTAATTCTTCTACATACCACTGATCAACTTCACCTGAAAATATGGTAATCAGTTCATTTTCTTCGTAATAAGATTGAGATTTAGCAGTTATTGTAAATTCATTGGTAATATTTTCTAATATCGACATCAGACGCTTAGCTGTTTCTAAGGTAATCTGACCGCCATCAGAACCGTATACTTTAAAGCCGTTGTATTGTTTAGGATTGTGACTAGCCGTTATCATAACGCCTGCAAAAGCATGATAATGCCGAACGAGATAAGAAAGTTCCGGAGTAGGACGTAACTTATCTGACAGAAAAACTTTAATGCCATAAGATGCCAAGATACGGGCAGTCCATTGGGCGAACTCTCTTGATTTGTGCCGATTATCATATGAAATTACTACACCACGTTGACAAGCCGTAATTCCTTTTTCTTCAATATAGCCGGCTAACCCCAAAGCAACGCGCTTAATCGTATAATTATTGATTCGATTCGTGCCAACTCCTAGTTCTCCTCGCATACCACCTGTGCCAAACTCCAGATAACGATAAAAACGATCTTCTAAATCAACTGGACTAGTCACTTGATCTAATTCATTTTTTAAGTCTAAATCTAAATCTTCAAAATTTTGCCATTCTTGTAATTTTTCTTGCCAATTCATTCTTTCTAACCTTCTTTTATTTGTTGAATAATTTCGGCAATAGAAAATGTACAACCTGCCATTGATGTATCAGCAACACCGTAATACATGGTTAATTGATCATCTTTTACTATGCCACCAGATCCAAAAACAACATCACTAAAGAAACCATTCTTTTCATATACTGCATCTGGTTCCATAATTGGCTTTTTAGAGCGAGCTAAAACTTTAGTAGGATCTTCTAAATCTAATAAGGCAGCTCCCATACAGTAGCGATGTTCTGGCGTGGCGCCATGATAAAGAACTAACCAACCTTCTGCCGTTTTAATTGGTACTAACCCACCACCAACACGACCACTATCCCAAGAATCAGGACGAATACCGATTAAATGCTGATGGTGTCCCCAGCTTTCTAAATCCGGAGAAGACGCAATCCAGATATCATAATTACCGATACTTTTTAGTGAAGGTCTATGAAGTGCATAATACTTTCCATTGATTTTCTCAGGGAAAATCAATACGTCCTTATTTTCTGGTGCAAAAATATTTCCTAAATCTTGATAGCTTTTAAAATCTTTTGTAGCAATTAATGAATCACACACGCCAACTGGTGATACCGAGCTGAAATTAACGTAATAAGTATCGCCAATTTTTGTACAACGGGCATCTTCAATCCCGTAACTTTGATACTCATTAAACGGGTATAAAAACGCAGTATCATCAACAGTAAAATGATGTCCATCTTTGCTACGAGCAATACGAATATAAGAAATAGAGGTCAAATAAGCAAAGCTATCCAGCTTGTCTTTATGACGAATCATACGCGGATCTTCAAAATTATATTCTGAATTATTACGATTGAATTCGATAATTGTCATTTCTTTTTTGTGTGTATCATAAACTGGCGCTTTAATAATTTCAGGATTTTTTGAGATAGGTCTTTCTGCTACGCGCAGTAATAGCAATACTTCATCATTATATTTGGCAACGCCACCATTAAAAGCACCAATCACTTCATAACCTTCATGAAGAGGGCTCACATCAGCTGGCGTAATTAACGGATTTTCTGTAAAACGATCTATTTTCATGTCATAACCTCTATCTAAACGGATTTTCAATCTCTAATTTTTGGGCACCAGCATCACTAATACCCGCATATATCTCGGCTTTTTGATCTTTTAGCACAATACCACCACTAAACACTACATCGCCTAAATCAGCTCGCTTAGCAGGACCAGCTGCAAAGTCTTTTCTTTCTGCAATAATTTTGGCATTTTTCATAGCCAAGTTTTCTAAATCTAATTCAAAAGACATGGCATAATAATGGCGATTGTTATCTGCATCAAAATTAGCAATATGACCTAAAACCCAAATAGTATCTTCTATTTGGTGAATTTCGTTGGCACCACCCCACTGAATTTCCGTAAATTGATTTTCTAGGAGTGGCGCACTTTCAATTCGTTCAACAGATAAATCTGTTAAATTGTCAATTACAAAAGTACCGATTTTTCCTCTACCACCTTTTGTTCCTTGTGGTCTGGTTAATACAAGAATCTTCCCATTATTTAATTGTTTTAAACGTAAATCCTTCATTCCCCAAGGACCCGCGAAAATTTGTACAGCATTTTGAACGGACACTAGCCGGTAAAACACAGTTCGCCATTTAGCATGTCCGGAAGGGAAAAAGTTTACCTCCACACCACCTAAAATGATGTAACCATCAATTTTTGTAAAAAAGGGATCTTGTAAAGGTAAACGAATACTATCTTTAATTGGAACCCATATATTCTCTTCGCTTTCTGTAAATAAAACGATTTCTGAATGCTCATCATCTCTTGACTCAACTCTGCCAGCAAGCATTATTTGTCCTTCTAGTACAAATGGCGCTGTAATATTATAAACGTCTTTTTCTCCCACATCTTTAAATGTTAAAACGGAGGCTTTAGAAGGAAATTGTTTTTCTCTGTATTTTTTTAATAATTCTTCTGCGTAAATCATTTAATTCTCTTTCCTATCCAACCTGCTCTTTGAGGCAAGTAAATTTTATTTTTTTCAAAATATGGCAGATTATATGACCATAAAGTTTGCCATGCTGTCTGTTTTGTTAATTCAACTTGATGCGCTTTCTCAGAAAAATTTAGTATGACTTGAATATCACCGCTGAAATAAGAAAGAAGGTCCTTTTTCACTTGAATATTTTCTAAAGGTAAGAATGGTCCTTCTTTACGTCGTAGTCCAATTAGTTCTTGGTACCACGTGAAAATTTCTTTTTCCGCTGCATTAACTTTTGCCATTCCAATCCAGCCATTTTTATTTTCAGGGAAAGGTAACATACCTCTGGAACGATCACGATTAACCAGGTTTGCTTGATCTAAAGCTTTCACGTTATCCCAATTTGGTAGTATCTCAAAATACTTATTCTTTGCTTGAATATCACGAATATCTGAAAAATTAGCTGGTAAGAAATCACCTAAACCTAATTCTTCCCCTTGAAATAAAAAGGGTACACCATGATTTATTATTAATAAAACAATCAACAAGTGATAAATATCTTTATTTTTATCTGCCAAACGTTCCCAAGATCGACTCATATCATGACTATTAAAAAAGAGTGTTGGTAATTGTTCTGCGACAGAGTTCATGGCTTTATACTGTTCTCCAAAGTAATCTAAGCGCAGCTCATTTTGACTACCTAAATTAAAATTAAAAGCGGTATCAAATAATTCCGATCCAATATATTGATTAATAACTGTAAGATTATCAGAGCTAATTTCAGCAACGGTAAACAATTCCGGATTACATTTTTTAATATACGTATTGATTTCTTTTAAGATGTCTAGAACACCTGGTTGATTTACATCGTTTTGATGAACCTGCCGACCTATTTCGTCCATAGGATTATCTTTAAAATCCTCGCTTACAGTCAAATTATTAATCACATCAAAACGAAAACCATCTATTCCTTTTTCAATCCAAAAATCTAATATTTGAATGATAGCTCGCTTTACTGCTGGATTGTGCCAATTCAAATCAGCTTGTTCTTTGGCAAAACTGTGATAATAATATTGCCGACTTTTTTCATCATATTCCCATGCTGATCCACCAAAAAAGCTTTCCCAATTATTTGGCTCATCTTTCCATACATACCAGTCTCTTTTTTCAGATTCGACACTTTCTAAAGCTGATTGAAACCAAGGATGTTGCGTCGATGTGTGATTAAAAACAACATCAATAATGATACGTAAACCATATTTTTTTGCTGTATTAATCAATTTTTCAAAATCTTCTAGCGAGCCGTATTGATTATCTACATTACAGTAATCAGCCACATCATATCCATTGTCAATTTTGGGAGAGGGATAAAAAGGGGTCAGCCAAAGTGCATCTATTCCTAATTGCTTCAAGTAAGGCAATTTTTCTCTTATTCCGTTAAAATCCCCAATGCCATCACAATTGCTATCTGCAAAAGAAGGAAGATAAATTTCATAAAAAACTGCTTTTTCCCACCACATATTTTCTTACTCCTACTTTAAGGTAAACTGCATACCGTCTTGGAATCGTTTCGAGAAAATTAAAAATAAGATAATCAATGGTAATGTCAGTAATACCGAAGCAGCATACATTGGTCCAGGATAAGTGCCATAAGGACCGAACATTTGGGAGATTAAAACATTCAAAGTAACAGTACTATCACTTTTTGAAACAATCATATCCCATAATAAATTGGTCCAGCGATCAGTAAACATAAATAAGAATATGACTGTCGTAATTGATTTTGACATTGGTAAAACCACTTTAAACAGTACTTGTAATTCAGAAGCACCATCTAATTTTGCGGCTTCAATCAAGGCATCTGGAATTGCCTTGAAAAAGTTTGTATACATAAAAATTGCCCATAAGCTAATAGCCGTTGGAATAATCATTCCTGCATATGAATCTAACAAGCCGATATTGGTAATCATTAAAAACTGTGGAATTAATAAGATGATGGCTGGAAAAAACATTTGAAATAAAATGAAATTATTGACAAATTTTTTACCCTTAAACTCAATTTTTGCTAACGCATAGCCTACCATCAAAGCAAATAACAACATTAAAAATGTCGCAATTGTAGCCACAATTACCGTATTGATAAACGCGCCAATCCAAGGAACATTTGCAGAAGTAGCAGAACCGCCAAATAACCACGTCCACGAGCGTAAGCTAAAATGACTAGGTATCAGTTTTCGATCCACTTGATCCCACGATGCAAACGAATGCATTACGAGGTACACAAATGGAAAAATCATAATTAACATTACTAAGGTAGTAATGATATACAGTAGAATGGTTTGTCCCTTCGTTCTTTTAAGCCCAACCATTTCTTTCACCCCATTTTTCTAAAAGCTTACGAATAATCCCAATTGATGCAAAAGTAACAACCGATGCCAATAAAGCCACCGCAGATGCATAGCCTGACTTCAAGCCGACAAATGCTTGATTATAAATTTCCATTTGCCATGTATTCGTAGCAAAATTGGGGCCTCCGCCTGTTAATTGATAGACCTCGGTAAATATTCCAAAACTTACCCCTACTGCTAAAACCGTAACCGTAAAAAAAGCCGGGTATAGCATTGGAAAGGTAATTTTCCAAAAACGATTCCATGGAGTAACCCCATCAATTGCAGCAGCTTCATAAATTTCATGGTTAATACTACTTAAACCTGAAATTAAAATTAAACCGTAATAGCCTGACATTTTCCAAGCAATCATCAAAGATACAATGATAATCGCAGTATGTGGATTACCTAACCAGTCAATATCCCAGCCCATTTTATTGCGCAAAAACGTATTGAATGGACCATTATAAGATAGTAATCCTTTAACAATTAAAGAAGTCACAACGCCGCTGGAAAGATATGGTAAGAAAAATGCTACCATATACAATCCCTTTAACTTCGGTAAACTATTAACTAATAATGCAATAATCATCGACATAATCATGGCCATTGGCACAAAAACAATCAAAAACTTATATGTAACAACAAAAGCCGATTGAATTGCAGGACTTTTGACTGCATCGATAAAATTTTTGATTCCGACAAACTCAACATCGGGTGAAATCATGTTCCAGCTGGTTAAGGCTAACCAAAATGACCACAGTAATGGTAAAAGGAAAAATATAAATGTAAAAATAAGGTATGGGCTGGTAAATAACCAGCCCAATTTTGTATTTTTGTTCATTATTGAAGCGCCCCTTCAACGGCTTTCTTTGCATCTGTAACAGCTTTCTCCGGTGCTTTTTCACCACGAACAACAGGAACCCATGCTTGTTCGCCAAATACTTGTTGAATATCGTTGTATTTCTCATTATCCATTGCTGGAACTGCATTTGGTACATTCGCAGCATAAACTTCCATTACTGGATTTTTTTCAAAGTATTCTTTAAAGGCAGCATTTTCTGTTGCATCATCTCGCGCTGGAATTAAAGAAGTTGTTTCCAATAGTTTCATATCGTTGTTCTCATCACCAAAAACAAATTCTAAAAATTTCATAGCAGCATCTTGCTCTTTTTCAGTAGCTTGGGCATACATAACAATCCCTTTAGCATCTGCGTAGGTAGAAACATTTTCTTCATTTGCCAATTCATCTGGCACAACAGGTGTTGTAACTGTGTAGTTTTCACCAAATTTTAGTTCGGGATATTTTTCAGCCCAGTTAGGAAAAGTCCAAGGTCCAATATCTGTCATAACGCTATCGCCATTTTCAAATGGATCTGTCGCTTCGCCAGTTCGCAATACTTTGTCTTTAGATAATGTACTCATTAAATCAAAAACATTTTCCATTGCTTTTTCATCCGCAACAAATTTATTATCTTCTACAAAATTAGCACCTTTACTTGCTGCATCATATAATGGGAAAAAGTCAAACCAACGCATCCAAGCTGTTGGATCAGCGATATCTTTTTTCGCCCATAAAGCTTTATCTGTCCCTTTAATTTTTTCAACAACTTTTAATAATTCCGAATATGTCTTAGGTGGTTCATTAAAACCTAATTCTTTTAGTGTATCTAATCGCCAACCAAATAAAATTGGATTAGAGTATACTGGTAAGACATACTGACTACCGTCAGAGAATTTCCAACTCTCAATTGTTTTACTCATATTTCTTTTTTCAACAATATTATTGAAGTCACTTTCTTTATCTAATGGTAAAATTGCCTTACTAGCTGCCAATTGTGCTGCAAAACTACGATTAATATTTTCAGATAGTGTCGGTGCCGTTTTTGAAGCAATCGCACTTTGAATAGTAGCTTCAGAAGATGGGCTTTCTTTCATTTGACTAACTTCAACATCAATATCTTTGTTTTCTTTTTCAAATTCAGTTGCCATTTCTTCCCAATACTTTACTTGGGTAGGATTTGGGGCTGCCCAGAAAGTAATTTTAGTTTTTCCATCACTTGAACCAGAATCTTTCGCGCCAGAACTGCCACAACCAGCTAAGACAACCGTTCCTAATAATAAAGCTGAAATACCTACAAATAGTTTGTTCATTTTCATCATCGTTCCTCCTAAATGGTAAACGTTTTCTTTACAACACGTATCTTACATCGTGTAACTTTAATTGTCAACATTACAATAAATGTTTATATAATTACTTTTTATAATTACAAACAATTACATTTTTAAAAATTTATGTTATAATGAAAATAAAGCTTAGAAAATAAGGTGATAGATATGAAGAAAGCGTCAATGCAAGATATTGCAGATGCACTAGGAATCTCAAAAAATTCAGTTTCACAAGCATTACGAAATAAACCCGGTGTCAGCCAAAAAACTAAAAATTTAGTCCAACAAAAAGCGGATGAACTTGGGTACGAATACCAAATTATCAACAGTAATAGCGGAACTCAAAGAATCTTACTAGTTGCAACAGAATTTGCTCTTTCACAAACAAGTTTTTTTGGTGAAATTATTAAAAGTATTGAAAATGAGCTTAGAAAAGAAGATTGTCAATTAGCTATTCATCCATTATCCCAAAATGAAATTGAAAGTTTAACTTTACCTCCAAATATTTTGGACTACGATGGTGTAATCATATTGTCTCATAGTGACAATAATTACATAAAAGAAATATTAGCTACAAAACTACCAGTTATATTGGTTGATCACCATGATCCATCTTTGTTAACAGATGCTATTCTTTCTAAAAATATAGATGGAACATTCCAAGCGGTCTCACTATTAATTGAAAATGGATTAAATAGAATCGGTTTCATTGGAGATATTAATTTTTCACCGAGTTATTTGGAACGTTATCGTGGCTATCATCGTGCGCTGAGTGAACATGATTTAATCTACGATAAAAAAATTGAATTAACTCAAATTGAAGAAACACAGGGAGCTCTTTTTAATAAGCTTAAAAGCATTGAAACCATGCCAGATGCTTGGTTTTGTGTGAACTCTGGATTAGCCTTTATGTTAAACAGCTATTTACAATCTGCTGGTTATACAATTCCTGAGGATATTAGTATTATTTGTTACGATGATACTGAATTCACTCGGATGGCTGTCCCGCCAATCACAAATGTTGCAACGGATTTACACTTTATGGGGCAATTGGCTGTGAATTCTCTTATGAAAAGAATAACGAATCCTTCTGCTCCTTTTATCCATCAACAAATTATTCCAAATTTGAACATTCGTGGCTCTGTAAAACTGAGAAAATCATAATTTCTACAAAAAAAGATTACAAACTACATGACAAATAGTTTGTAATCTCTTTTTTAATTATTAAAACCACTACCCCAACACTTGCCAGCTTTTTTCTTGATCAAAATAAGCGGCTTCTTTTTTAGCATTGGCAACTAAATCACTTGGATACCCTAAAATACCCAGTAAAGCGATCGCATTGCGGGATTTTGCAGCACCTTGCCGCAAGCGATAATCAAATGAAATGCCATTTTCAGCCGTGACTTGTTCTTCAAAATGAAGATTGTCGCAACTTTTTTTCAAAATTTCGGTTAATTCAATATCATGGGTAGCTACAAAAGCCAAGCTCGGTTGTTGTCCCAGCCACTCCACGACACTGCTCGAAGCGGCGATTCGCTCGATCGTGTTAGTCCCTTTCAAAATTTCATCAATAAAACAATAGCAGCGTTCTTTTGTCGCCACTTTATCCAAAAGGCGTTTAATCGATTTGATTTCGGCTACAAAGTAACTATCTCCTTCAAATAAATCATCTTCGACTGCCATAGAGCTTAACACATGACCTGCTTGTAATGTGAAAGCTTCTGCTGTAGCAGTATTAATGGTTTGGGCTAAAATACAATTAATCGCGATACTTTTGACATAAGTTGATTTACCAGAAGCATTGGAACCAGTCACCAATGTATTTTTTTGCCAGTCAACTGGGTTTGCGACCGCATTTTGAATTAAAGGATGATAAATTGCTTCAGCCTCCACGCCACCTGTTTTTACTGTTGGCAAACAGGTTAATGGCATATAGGTACGAAAGTTCAAAATAGCTAAGGCGACTTCCAAATCTCCTAAATTATCCCACAATGAAATGGCTGCTTCATTGTAACGACTAATTTTTCCCAAGACATAATTATAAGAAATTAACGGCAGTAAAAAGATCATATTGACTAATTCAAATATAACTTCAGCTTCCGAATTCCCTTTGACGCGAAACGAAAAAGCAAATTTTTCAATTCCCTTAAAGGGTTTGACCTTTTCCTTTAAATCAGCTTGCAGAGGTGTATCTACTTTACTAAGTTTTTTCGCTAAAACGAGTGTTTGTACCAAATAGCGCATAATCGTCAGTTCCGTTTCCAAGCGAAATTTTTGAGTGAAATAGAGGACAACATTCAGAAAAAAACTAAATAAAATAACAATTAGAAAAAGTGATGGTTGCAGTGGTAAAGCCAATAATGCCAAAATTGGTATACATCCTAAAATAACATATAGCCAAGTATTAGGTAATTTATTTTTACCACCTTCTGCCAAATACTGTTTGGAAAAATTATTGTCTTGTTTTCCCAAATTAGCAAATAGGTATTGTACTTTTTCTCGTGTCGCGGCATTTTCTGCAAAAAATTTGATTAAAGGTTCATATTGTTTTTGATCGCTAAAATTATAATTGCGCAAACGTTTATACAATGCCTCTGACCCAACGCTGGAATAAGTGTTGTTTAAAAGTGCAAAAATACTATCCATATCTAAATCATACCAAGTTAAATCATCGACTTCTGCTGTGTAATGATGGTATTTCTTTTCTTCTAACCAAGCTTTTTTCAAACTTTCTTCGTGATCAAAACGCTTTTGATAAGGTTGGGCACCCCATTTTTGTTTGATACTTTGTTTTAACTGATAACGGGTACGATAATTCATGGCAATTAAGGCAATGGGCACTAGTACAACTAGCGCCACGATTAAAATTATTTCTTGTGACATCCTGTTTCCACCTCTTATTTTTACTTCATTTTTCTAGCTTTCAGCTCACTTATATAAGCAAAATTGCCGCAAGCCTTCTGAATTATTGAGGATTTCAAGCATTCAAATGATATAAGAAAAATCATTTCGGTTTTAAAAGCCACGTCCTCTTAAAAAAAGCAATCTGCCCTTATTATACCGAATATATTCTTTTCTTTTTGAGATTTTTTTATAACTGAATTTTCAGTACAGTACACAGGGTGTCAATACAACTTGTAATCGCTTTTATGCTAAAATTAAAACAGATTAAAGAAAAAAATTTAGAAATTATTTTATTCGTTAAATCAGAAAGGGAGTATAGGATGAAAATTGGCGACATAGTAACGTTTGATCGTTATCAGTGGCGGATATTAGCAAAAGAGGAGAACCGGCTTTTACTTTTAACTGAAAATATTATCGATCAACGCCCCTACCACCAACAAAAAGGTGACGTAACGTGGGAAAACAGTGAAATGAGAGCTTACTTAAATGACACTTTTTATCATAGTTTTACGCCGGAAAATCAAGCTAAAATTTTAACCACCGAAATTACAACACCTGGAAATCCTTGGTACGACGTAACAGGTGGTGCAAAAACCTATGATCGGATTTTTCTTTTAAGTTTAGAAGAAGCCGTTTGTCATTATTTTGGTGACAGTAGCAAAAATTTAATGCAAAAAAGCCCCAAGCAACGTTATTGGTTCCAAAAGAAAGATCCCAACAATGAAAAACGGCGCACTTTTTATGATGATTATATTTGGTGGTGGTGGCTACGAACACCCGGACGAAATTTACAGCGGGCCATTTATATTCACGGCGACGGCAATATTGGGATTCAAGGCAATGGTACTTATCGTTATAGCAGTCAAACGATTCATCCTTTAACTAGAGATAATAGTGGCGGAGTACGCCCAGCATTGTGGCTAGAAGTAGACGCCTGACAAAATTAGATCTTTATGAAATGGACTAAAAAACACCAATTTCAAAAGACGAAAGCACAAAAGGCGCTGTCTAGAAATTGGTGTTTTTGATTTAATTTGGATCATTCAGACTGTAAATGTGCTTATTCTTCTCCCACATGTACTTTTAAAGTGGCTGTTACATCTGGGTGCAGCTTCGCAGGCACATTGGTAAAACCTAAAGAACGGATAGGATTTTCCAATTCGATTTTACGTTTGTCAATTTTAACCTTGTATTGTTTTTCCAAGGCTGTGGCGATTTGTTTGGAAGGAATGGAACCAAATAAGCGGCCGTCTTCTCCGGCTTTGGCTTTTAATTCAATGACTGTTTCTTCTTTTTCCAATTTTTCTTTTAACGCTTTGGCTTCAGCCAAAATTTCAGCTTCGTGTTTATCTTGGGCTTTCTTTTTAGCAGCAAGCTCAGCCACATTGCCTTTATTGGCTTCTTGCGCCAATTTATTTTTAATTAAATAGTTTTGGGCGTAACCAGTAGGAACTTCTTTGATTTCACCTTTTTTACCTTTGCCTTTTACATCAGCTAAAAAAATAACTTTCATGTAATTTCCTCCTCATAAAGATGTTTAATTGACCTTTTAGCAACGGAGAAGCCACATATCGCCTAAACGAACTTGTGTCAATTTCCCTTGCTAACAGTCAAATTAAGTCTTAATTTTGCCATGGACCTGGTTATTGCCATCGATTTATACTCTTTTTGCGTAATAATCATTGCGGCATCTCCACAGCCAATTTTATTCTTTCTTCAAACTGTGCTGTATTTCATTATAAAGCATTGTTTTCACTTCGTTAAGGGATTTCTCTTTGATTTGTGTTGCGGCATTGGTAAAGTGGCCGCCTCCACCCATATCTTCCATAATGGCTTGTACATTAATTTTGCCATTACTGCGAGCAGAAATTCCCACTAAGCCATCTTTTCTTTTCGTAATAACAAAAGAGGCTTGTACATCATTCATAGAAAGCAATGTATCTGCCGTTTTGGCAGTCGTTACGCTGTCATAAACTTTATCTTCACTGGCACAGGCTACAACTACATCTTGATCGATAAATTCACTTTTTGAGACCAATTCACTAATTTCTAAAAACGAGGTTAAATCAGAACTTAAGATATATTGCACTAATTCACCGTTGGCTCCTCGTGATTTTAAATAACTAGCAATGTCAAAAGTTCTCGAACTGGTACGGACGGAAAAATTTTTCGTATCAACAAAAATTCCTGCTAATAATAACGTTGCAGTCAATTTATCCAATTGTTTTTGAGCGTTACTTTGATATTGAATCAACTCTCCGACTAATTCGGAAGCAGATGAAGCAGATGACTCAATATAGGTTAACAGGGGTTGGTTAGGAAACTCTTCCCCTCGGCGATGATGATCAATGATAACAACTTTATCAAACTTCTCATAGAGCTCCTGAGAGATCGATAGCGAAGGTTTATGGTAGTCTACCATCACTAACAGACTATTTTGCTTAATCTGCCCTAATGCTTGCTTAACGGAGATTAAATGGCCTTCTAAAGCTTCATCTTTATGGATTTCGGCTAAGCAACGTTCTACATCAGGAATCAATTCATTTTCATTGATGACCACATAGCTCGTTTTTCCTTGAAAATCAGCAAGAGTTGCTACCCCATAAGCAGAACCTATCGCATCCATATCCGGATAACGATGTCCCATGATATAAATATCTTCTGCACTTGCCAAAATTTTATTGAGCGCCGTTCCCATCGCTCGCGAGCGAACACGCGTTCGTTTTGTTACACTCGCGGTTTTGCCACCATAAAACTTTGGTTTGGCTTCATCGTTGGCTTCTTTTACCACTACCTGATCGCCACCTCGTACTAAAGCAATATCCAAACAGGTTTGTGCGACTTCACCGATTTTTTCTCCAGTTTCATCCCCATAACTAATGCCCATACTAATCGTCAATGGAATAGATTGTTCTTCAGCGGCAGTCCGGATTTTGTCTAATAAAGAAAATTGTTCTTGGGCCATTTTCTTTATATCAGAAGCATGAGCAACGAAATAAAAACGTTCAGCATTCAATCGTTTCAAGTAAATGTCATATTCATCTGACCAGTCAGAAATAAAGGTCGTCACAAAAGAATTCAGATAAGATGTTTCTTTATCATCCATTTTATCCACGACATCGTCGTAATTATCTACGGAGATAATACCAATCGCAGTTTGTTGATTTTCTTGATAGTTTTGGGCGGCTACCTCAGCAGTACGATCAAGTAAAAAGATAATATTTTTTTTACGATCAATGATATATTCAAAACTTCGATCTTCTACTCGCATCGAGCCATCGTCTTTGCTGCCAACTAATAATGGTTTCAGCGTTTTATCCCAAAGTAGCTCTTGACCGACTTGTTCTTTTAAATCTAAAGCACGATGATTCATCCAGTCCAGGCGAAATGTTTTGGGCTCATAGATAAAAATAATTGATGGCGATACGCTAGATAAAAACTTTGAATTATCAATAGCAATTTGCGCAGATTCGCGAATACGTTTATCATCTGTCAACGCATTTAAATTTTGTAAAGTATAATAAACATAGTAAATAAAGATATTTAGTGCAGCAAAAATGGCAATGTTTGCCCATAGATGGGGGTTAAACACCAAACAAATGAACTCTACAATGAAAATCAGTACCATCACTTTTAGAAAAGGGTATTTTTTCATAGCTTACTCCTCATTTTAACGTCTTGTCATGGAGGCAATCTTAGTCTTTAGCCAAAATAGGCCTTAACACTAGTAAACCCACTTATCCAGACGTAAAAATTTTATCACAACAAAACCAGCAAAATTTACATTTTTGCTATCCTTCATTTTAGCATAAATCCTATAATAGCGCGATTTTTAGTCTTTTTCTCCTAAAGTCATCCCAAAATGTTTCACGTGAAACATTTTTACTATCATGATGGCAGTGATTCTCTTATTTCATCATAAAACAATGAATCAAGATTGAGAAATTATGGCGGTTTTTACGCTCTTTATCAAAAGAATAGCTGAATAGGTGGTGATGCAAAAAAATAAAAGAAAAATTTTTACTTTCAGTCTCGTTGTTAAAATTACAGCTAACTATAAGTCTTAGACAACTAAAATCATTTTCAACAACATTTCAAATACTATTACCAATTTCCACGTAATAAATAACAAAAAAATAAAATGTATAAGTATTCAATATATACGGTAGCATCTTGTTTTTAATTTCACAAGATAATATTCTTCGTATTTTTTGCTTCAATAAAGTTTTCCACATTGTGGAAAACTTTATTGTGATTTCGTGTGCATTTCTGCAATATAACTTGTTAAATCAAGGGATCACGTCTGTTACGGAATTGTGGATAAGTATAGATTTTTTTATAGGTTTTCTTTGCTTAAACAAAAAAATTTCTAGTCGATTTTATAGATACCTCAGGCATCTAACTAGAATATAAATTTTTAGTTCCAGAATTTTAAAGGATAAAAAAACACCTCAGTCTTAAAGACTGAGGTGTAAAATAATTTTTATTCTTCGCCTACGAAAGGTAGTAAGCCCATAATCCGTGCGCGTTTGATCGCTACGGTAATTTTACGTTGGTTTTTCGCGCCTGTACCAGTTACACGACGTGGCAAAATTTTGCCTCGTTCTGAAATGAATCGTTTTAACAATTCAATATCTTTGTAATCGATATGTTCGATATGGTTAGCTGCGATATAGTCTACTTTGCGACGTTTACGTCCGCCTCTTCTTTGTTGTGCCATCCTATTTCCCTCCTATCAATTGCTTAGAATGGTAAATCATCGTCTGAAATGTCGATGGTTGATGCGTCAGACCCGAATGGATCAGAAGTGTCGCGATCAAAACTCGGCATTCCGCTGTTTTGAGAAGGTTGGTTTTGATTAAAATTGTTTTGTTGGCTGGCACCACCGTAATTATTGTTGAAACCACCGCCACCGTTAGTAGTTGACCCACCTTGTTGACGTTGTTCATTTGCAGAACGTGATTCTAATAATTGGAAGTTTTCAGCAACCACTTCAGTTACGTAAACACGTTGACCTTGTTGGTTTTCATAATTCCGTGTTTGGATGCGGCCAGTAACACCTAGCAGCGTTCCTTTACGGGCATAATTCGCTAAAGTTTCGGCTGGTTTACGCCAAATCACACAATTGATAAAATCTGCTTCGCGGTCTCCGCTTTGGTTCGTGAAGTTACGATTTACTGCTAAAGTAAATGTCGCAACTGCTGCACCATTCGCTGTATAACGCAAATCAGGATCTTTGGTTAATCTGCCGACTAAAACTACATTGTTAATCAAACCGGATCATCTCCTCGTCATAGATTTGTTTCACGTGAAACAATATTAAGCTTCTTCCTTAACGATCATGTGACGCAAAATGCCGTCATTGATCTTAGCCAAACGGTCAAATTCATTGATCGCTGGAGCATCTGATGGAGAAGTAACTTTGACGATATGATAGATGCCTTCACGGAATCCGTTCATTTCATACGCTAGACGGCGTTTTTCCCAATCTTTTGATTCAACAACTTCAGCGCCGTTGTCTTTTAAGATTGCATCAAAACGTTCGATCAAAGCAGTTTTTGCTTCTTCATCAATGTTTGGACGAATGATGTACATGATTTCATACTTCGTGTTTTCCATTGATTTTTCACCTCCCTATGGACTTTAGGCCCTTAGTGTTCTAAGAGCAGAGAGAGTATCATTGAGACTACTCACAAAGTAGAATTATACAGGAAACGTCCGATTAAAGCAAGAATTTTTTATTTTCTACTTCAGATATTTGCTTTTGCTCCTTCATTTTTATTTACGCATTTTGACAGGAATTTTTTTTAATTTTTAAAATATGGCATAATAATGTCAACTGCTTTACTGTCTGTCATTATTTTCGCTTGATCCAACTGAAATTTTAGCCGTTGACAGGATAAATCAAATAATTATTTCAATAAAGGAGCACAGCATGGCTAATAAAACCTATTTCACCGCAACCATTCACGATATTGCGTCATGGCTTGCTATTTATCAAAGTAAAAATGCCTTTGCGCCGCTGATTCAAGCAATTTTTGAAAAAGAACAGTTACCCTATGGACCCCTCAAAAATTTGACCTCTGCTTCTAATGCAATTTTTGGAGTAGGAAAAGATTATGTCATCAAGCTTTTTATGCCAACAGAAACGAGTTATAGCAATCCTTTAGCCGCAAAAATCGAAAAAGCCGGACTAACTCATGCCAATCGTGTGATTCCTTCACCTAAATTATTTGCCAGTGGTATTATCTATGACAAATATAATTTTTCTTATTTAATCATGGAGCAAATTGCAGGCATTGATTTTACAGCTTTTTCACCAGCAGAAAAAAGACCTTTTGTTCCGACGGTAAAAGAATTTTCCCATAATTTGGCCACTTTTTTTCCCGATCCAGATATTCCTATCCTAACAAAAGAAGAATGTTTGAGTAATCCCCGCTGGTCTGTTTTTCCAGAAAGCTTTCAAGCCGAGCGCAAAAAAATCATTTTGACAACCAACTTTGATGCACCAGTTTTTGTTCACGGTGATTTCAAAGCGGCTAATTTGCTTTGCACCGCTTCAAATCAGTTAAATGTTATCGATTTTGCAGATTGTTATTTTGCCCCCAAAGAGTATGAATGGCCCTATTTAATCTTTGGCTTATTTGGTTGTGATACCGCAATGATCAACACCTACTTTGCAAAAGAACTTGATGCTACTTTTATTCAGACTCTTACTGGCGCTTTTCTAATGCATAAGTTTGGCGCTAATCTTTTGAGCCAAATTTTTGATTTAAAGCACATCGATTTGGCCACTATCACTAGCCTTCCCGCATTAACGACAGTTCTAACCGAGTGTCTCGCCCAGGAAACATTTTTAACGGAATAATTTTATGTCTGTTGGGCAAAAGTTATCAACAGTGGATAACTTTTGCCTTTAAAAAAACATTTTTTATCCACAGCATCTTTAAACGCCATTATTAAAGAAAAGCTTTACGAACTTGTTCAGCTCGCCAGCAATAAGATGGAATCTCAATAAATTGTTTTGTAATTTCTTGAGATTTTAGCTTATTGTCGC
>NZ_KE136354.1:2230763-2289164 GCF_000406945.1 Enterococcus dispar ATCC 51266
GTTCAGCTCGCCAGCAATAAGATGGAATCTCAATAAATTGTTTTGTAATTTCTTGAGATTTTATCTTATTGTCGCAGCGCGCTAGTTTGTAAAGCTAGACATTAAAGAAAAGCTTTGCAAACTGTTTCAGCTCTAGCAATAAGTGAAAATTTTATATCCTTTACCTATAAAAAATCACCCTGACAAAACCAAGTCCTGTCAGGGTGAGGTTAATTATTCTTTATTTTCTTCGTCTACATCTAATTCAACAATTGTTTCTATCTCAGTTGTTTCAGTTGTATCATTTGCTTCGGTAGTTGCTGGCGTTACCTCAGTTTCTTCTACTTCTGCTTCTGCTTCGACAGCTGCCATTGTGACAACTTTCGCGTCGTCTTCTAGTTTCATCAACCGCACACCTAATGTTGCGCGCCCAGTTTGTGAGACAGAGGCTACATTGAAACGAATGATTACGCCTTTATTTGTAACCAACATAATATCTTCATTGCCATTAACTGTCGTTAAACCAGCTAATGGGCCGTTTTTAGCCGTGATATTCGCAGTCTTAATCCCTTTACCCCCACGACCTTTAACAGGGTATTCCAAGCCTGCTGTGCGTTTTCCGTAGCCGTTTTCGGTGATAACCAATACTTCTTTGTCTGGCGTAATTACAGAAACTCCAACTACATAGTCGTTTTCTCGTAAGCGTATGCCCCGGACACCTGAAGCAGTACGTCCCATATCCCGAACAGCTTCTTCTTTAAAGGTAACCGAATAACCATCGTGAGTCCCAATAATCATGGTATCATCCCCGCTTGTTTCCAAGACATCAACTAATTCATCGTTTTCTTTTAGATTAATGGCAATTAAACCGTTACTGCGAATATTGCTAAAAGCATCCACAGAAGTCCGTTTAACGACCCCTAAAAGCGTAGTGAAGAACAAATATTTATTATCGCTTTCGCCGCTGACAGCAATAATCGTTTGGATTTTTTCAGCAGAATCAATACCTAATAAGTTAATCACTGGAATCCCTTTTGCAGTACGGCCATACTCTGGAATTTCGTAACCTTTGGCTTTGTAAACTTTTCCGACATTGGTGAAAAATAGTAACGTATCATGAGTGGAACAAGAAACTAATGTTTTAACAAAGTCCTCATCATGGACGCCCATTCCTTGAACACCTCGGCCACCTCGGCGTTGCGCACGGAATTCGCTGTTAGCAAGGCGCTTGATGTAGCCATTATTGGTTAAGGTAATGACCACTTCTTCTTCTTCGATTAAATCTTCATCTTCCAAACTCAATACTTCACCAACTAAAAGTTCCGTCCGGCGCTTATCACCAAAGCGTTGGGTTAATTCCCCTAATTCCGTTTTGATAATTTCATTTACGCGTTCAGAACTTGCTAAAATCGCGGTTAAATCTGCAATGAGCGCCAATAGCTCTTGGTATTCTTTTTCGATTTTGTCGCGTTCCAAACCAGTTAGACGGCGTAAACGCATATCTAAAATTGCTTGGGCCTGGCGGTCTGACAATTCAAATTTCGTCATCAAAGTATTTTTGGCTTCATCGTCAGTATTAGAGCCGCGAATAATTGCGATAATTTCATCGATATGATCTAAGGCAATCCGCAAACCTTCTAAGATGTGAGCCCGAGCTTCCGCTTTGGCTTTATCAAAAGCGGTACGGCGGGTTACGACTTCTTGTTGGTGTTCAACATAATTTTCCAAAATTCGTTTTAAACTTAAAATTTTTGGAACGCCTTTTTCAATAGCCAACATGTTGAAACCAAAGGAAGATTGCAAGGCTGTTAACTTGTAAAGGTTATTCAAAATCACAGAAGCTGAGACATCGCGTCTGACATCAATTACAATTCGCATTCCTTCACGACTGGATTCATCCCGTAAATCAGTAATGCCTTCAATTCGTTTATCCCGATGTAATTCTGAAATACGTTCAATTAATTTGGCTTTATTCACCATGTAAGGCAATTCTGTTACCAAAATTCGTTCTTTGCCATTTGGCATTTCAGTTACTTCCACACGACCACGGACAGTAATTGAACCGCGTCCAGTTTCATAAGCGCGACGAATCCCGGATTTCCCCATTACCAAACCACCAGTTGGAAAGTCTGGTCCAGGAATAACTTCCATTAATTCATTAGTAGTCACTTCAGGATTTTCCATCAATAAATTAATCGCTGCTGTCACTTCACTTAAATTGTGGGGCGGAATATTTGTCGCCATCCCAACCGCAATCCCAGTCGTACCATTGACTAAAAGGTTAGGAAATCGAGCCGGTAAGACTTCTGGTTCCCGTTCAGTATCGTCATAGTTACTAATAAAATCAACAGTATCTTTATTGATATCCCGCAACATTTCTAAGGCTAATTTACTCATTCGGGCCTCTGTATACCGCATTGCCGCAGCGCCATCACCATCGACAGAGCCAAAGTTACCATGGCCGTCTACTAACATATAACGGTAACTAAAAGGTTGGGCCATCCGCACCATTGATTCATAGATAGCCGAGTCGCCATGGGGGTGATATTTCCCCATTACATCCCCAACGATTCTGGCTGATTTTTTATGAGGTTTGTCTGGTGTTACACCTAATTCATTCATCCCGTATAAAATCCGGCGGTGCACCGGTTTTAAGCCATCACGAACGTCTGGTAATGCCCGTGCGACGATAACACTCATCGCATAGTCGATAAAGGAATTTTTCATTTCACTACTCAAATTGACGTCATGAATATGGGCTTTATTATCTTCCAAGTGTTTCACTCCTAACTAAGATGTTTAAACAACGACAAAAACTTTGCTTTTAAAACCAAAGCAAATAATTTTATTTATTCTTTAAACTCATTCTGGCAAACACGACCCAAGTTTTAGGAAAAAGTGAAAAATTGGCGGCGAAAAGAAATTTAGCCAGAAAAATTTTCCGCATTTTCCTAAAGTTGACAGTCATGTACAATTTTTATTTAAATATCCAAGTTTTGGACATAGTGAGCATTTTCTTCAATAAATGCTCGGCGGGGTTCCACGCGATCACCCATTAACATTTCAAAAACTTGATCGGCTTCAATTGCATCGTCAATAGAAACCCGCAACATCAAACGATTATCCGGATCCATTGTCGTTTCCCATAATTGATGATCATCCATTTCCCCTAAACCTTTGTAGCGTTGAATCGTTGGTTTTGGTGTTTTTGGTAATTCATCCATAATTTGTTGCAAACGTTCATCCGCATCTTTACCTGGTTGCACGTAAGTAATATTTTTCCCTTGTTTGACTCCGTACAATGGTGGTTGTGCGATATAAACATATCCTGCTTCCACGATCGGACGCATATAACGGTAAAACAACGTTAATAGCAAAGTCCGGATGTGGGCGCCATCGACATCGGCATCGGTCATGATAACCAATTTATGATAGCGGGCTTTTGAGACATCAAAATCGCCGCCAAAACCAGTTCCCATCGCTGTAAAGAGGGAACGAATTTCTTCATTGGCTAAAATTTTATCCATCGATGCTTTTTCCACGTTCAAAATTTTACCCCGAATTGGCAAAATCGCTTGGAATTCCCGATTACGTCCTTGTTTTGCAGAACCGCCGGCAGAATCCCCTTCGACGATGAATAATTCGCAACGTTCAGGATCATTAGAAGAGCAGTCTGCTAGTTTACCTGGCAAATTACTGATTTCCAAAGCCCCTTTACGGCGAGTCATTTCCCGTGCCCGTTTGGCAGCTTGCCGCGCTCTTGAAGCTAACATCCCTTTGTCGACAATTTGCCGGCCAACATTGGGATTTTCCATCAAGAATTTCATAAAGTGTTCCGAGAATAAACGATCGACAATCGTTCGAACCTCTGAATTACCCAGTTTGGTTTTGGTTTGACCTTCAAACTGTGGATCCGGGTGTTTAATTGAAATTACCGCAGTTAAACCTTCCCGCACATCTTCACCGGAAAGATTGTCGTCGTTGTCTTTCATGATTTTTTGCTTGCGGGCATAGTCGTTAATCACCCGCGTCAATGCCGTTTTAAAGCCGGATTCATGGGTCCCGCCTTCATAGGTATGAATATTGTTGGCAAAACTTAAAATATTCATGTGATAACCATCGGTATATTGCAAGGAAACTTCCACCGCAATATCTTGTTGCTGATCTTCTAGATAAATGGGATCAGGGAACAAGACCGTTTTATTTTTGTCCAGATGTTCCACATAGCTCTTAATCCCACCTTCATAGTGGTATTCTTTTAAAACTGGTTTTTCTTCACGACGATCTTCAATTGAAATACGCAAACCGCGATTTAAAAAGGCCAATTCCCGCACGCGGGTTGCCAATTTATCAAAGTTAAAAGTTGTCGTTTCAGTAAAGATTTCTGAATCCGGCCAAAAGCGAACTTCTGTCCCGTGTTTATCTGTTTCATCAATAATGCTTAAATCATCCACAACAGCGCCACGTCGGTATTCTTGGAAGTAGACTTTGCCTTCTTTGTAAACTTTGACCATTAATTTAACAGAAAGAGCGTTCACAACGGAGGCACCGACACCGTGAAGACCCCCAGAAACTTTGTAGCCGCCACCGCCAAATTTACCGCCGGCATGCAAAATTGTAAAAACAGTTTCTAAAGCCGGACGTCCTGTTTTGGCTTGAATATCAACCGGAATACCCCGACCATCATCGGTAACGGTAATCGAGTTGTCTTCTTCAATAATGACTTGAATTTTAGTAGCAAAACCAGCTAAAGCTTCATCGATAGAATTATCAACAATTTCCCACACAAGGTGGTGTAAGCCTTCTGAACTGGTAGAGCCGATATACATTCCGGGACGTTTACGTACCGCTTCTAAGCCTTCTAAGACCTGAATCTGACTGGCGTCATATTCCTTGGCACGCTCAACTAAGCTTTTTTCTTCTTCTGTCATCTATGCGGATCCTCATTTCTTCAATAATCTATTTGGTAGTACTTAAATGACCTTTTTCAACGTAAAAAATAGTCGGTGAGACTGTCATTTTATTTTTGACATGATCCAGCGTCGTAGTGGTTAAAAACGTCTGTACCTTGCCTTCAATTGTTTCCAAAAGATGCAGCTGACGCGAATCATCTAACTCACTCATCACATCATCGAGTAAAAGTATCGGATATTCTCCCGTTTCTTCTTGCATCAAATCTATTTCAGCTAATTTGACACTTAATGCCGTCGTCCGTTGCTGCCCTTGTGAACCGTATGTCTGCACGTCAATCTCATTAATGGCAAAACTTAAATCGTCACGATGGGGACCTGCAAGGGTCGTTTGCCGCTGCAATTCCCGTGCCTGATTTTTTTCTAAGACGCTCAGAAAACGGGCTTTTACCACATCTAGACTATCTGCCAGGTCAAAATCAATCGTAGACACATAGCGTAAGGTCAAATTTTCTTTTTCGTGACTGATTTTTTGATGCAGCAAGTTGGCCCAATATTCCAAGCGTTTGACAAATTTTCCACGGGCTAACAATACTTTGCTGCCAAACTCTACTAGCTGATCATTTAATACACTTAAATAAAGCATATCAACTTTTTTTTGCTGCTTTAGGTATTGATTGCGTTGCTTTAAAACGTTTTGGTACTGGACGAGGTCGTATAAATAAATTGGATCGATCTGGCCGATTTCCATATCAAGGAATTTGCGCCGCAAAGACGGGCTTCCTTTAACTAAAGCCAAATCTTCCGGGGCAAACAAAATTACATTTAGTTGCCCAACATAACTGCTAAGTCTTTTTTGTTCAATGTGATTGATACGGGTCTTTCGGCCTTTTTTGGTTAACAAAAGCTCTAAAGGCACTTTGCTGTGCACTTTTTGGACTTCTCCTTTAACACTGGCAAAATCAGCCCCCCATTCAATCAGCTCTTGCTCATTATTGGTGCGATGGCTTCTCGTCATGGCTAAAACGTAAATGCTCTCTAAAATATTCGTCTTTCCCTGCGCATTTTCCCCGAGAAAAATGGTTAAATTTTGGGGAAATTGAAGGGCCAATTCCTCGTAATTGCGAAAATGCTGCAAAAAGAGATTATTCAGGCGCATTATCTTTTTCCTGTGCTTGCGCCATAAAAAAAGTCCCCTCATCGGGAATTTCTACCATCATCCCTGGATAAAGCTTACGGCCGCGGCGATTTTCAATCTCTCCATCCACTAAAACGATATTTTCAGCCAGGTACCATTTCGCCTGTCCGCCACTGGAAATCACATTGACTTCTTTTAGCACTTGGCCTAAGGTCATGTAGTCTCCTGTGATTGCAATTTTTGCTTTCATTTTCATCCCTCGTTTCTCCAGTCACAGTTAGGTTTATTATACCGTTTTTTAAGCAAGAAAACAAATTTTCCCTAGTTTTTTTCACTTCTAAGAAGTTTTAATCTTTTTAGATAATTTTTATCCGAAAAGTTAAAAAAGCCGTAAAAACGATTTTATGCCCTTTTAAGAAGATTTTATCATTTCTGAAAGTAATACAGTTGTTTTTCATTTTCTTGTAAATAAAAATGAAATATTTTTCCAAAAAAGCCATGTAAATACGATAAAAAATGGTAAAAGGAGGCAATATCACCTTTTTATTACTTAAAAAGAAAACTAGCGCCATAAAAGTTGCAGGAATCCACATACTTCTCAATAGTTCTACAAAAAAGATAGAATCCTTTCCCTACAAAAAACCGCAGCAACTCTATCACGAGCTGCTGCGGTTTCTCTTAATCCAATTTTTGACCATTCGTGGCAATAACATTCCGATACCAATCAAAAGATTTTTTCTCATAACGATTCAAGGTGCCATTTCCCTCGTCGTCTTTATCGACGTAAATAAAACCGTAACGCTTACTCATCTCACCAGTGGAGGCACTGACTAAATCAATACAGCCCCAAGGTGTATAGCCCATTAAATCCACGCCGTCTGCGACTGCTTCTCCCATGGCGATGATGTGTTGACGCAAGTAATCAATTCGGTAATCATCTGCCACATAGAAGTTTTCATCCACTTCATCATATGCCCCCAAGCCGTTTTCCACGATAAATAGTGGCTTTTGATAACGGTTATACAATTCATTTAAGGCAATTCGCAACCCTTTTGGATCAATTTGCCAACCCCAGTCGCTGGCAGCTAAGAAAGGATTTTTCACTCCGCCTAAAATATTGCCCTGCACTTTTTCAGCGGTTGTCGTTTCATTAATCGCCGTTGACATGTAATAGCTAAAACCGATGTAATCAACCGTGTTTTCCGCTATTAAAGCTAAATCATCGTCTTTTACTGCCAAAGGTTTTACCTGATATTTTTCCAACATCCGAGTAGTATAAGCAGGATATTGCCCACGGACTTGGACATCGGCACAAAAATAATTGAACTCTTGATTTTGAATCATGGTCGCCACTTGATTCACAGGATTGGCATCATAACTATAACTGGTTCCATAAATAATCATACAGCCAATTTGTAAATCTGCTTTTAAAGCATGGCCAATTTTAACCGCTTTGGCACTGGCGACAAATTGATGATGCCACGCTTGGAAAATATTTTGCCAATTTCCGCCACCATTACTTTTTACCATGCCCATGCTCAAGGCTGGTAATTCAAAAGGAGAATTAATTTCGTTAAAGGTCATCCAATACTTTACTTTTTTGTAGTAACGGTTTAAAACAACGTCTGCAAAGTGTTCATAAAAGTCAATCAACTGCCGATTTTGCCAGCCACCATAATTTTTGGCCAGATTTAAAGGCATTTCGTAGTGAGAAATCGTGACCACGGGTTCAATATCATATTTTAAACATTCGTCAATTAATTCATCATAAAAGTGTAAGCCTGCTTCATTGGGCGTACTTTCGTCCCCTTGCGGAAAAATGCGGGCCCAAGCGATGGAAAAACGGTAACATTTAAAGCCCATTTTGGCAAAAAGAGCAATATCTTCTTTAAAACGATGATAATGATCAATTCCGGTGTGATTGGGATAAATATATTTACTTTCGTCAATGCTCCAATCAAAATTTTCGCCGGCTAAAATCTGCCAACGTTGTTTGCCACCAGGCATGGCATCGGCCACGGATAATCCTTTTCCGTCTGCTAAATATGCTCCTTCTAATTGATTGGCAGCTGTTGCGCCACCCCATAAAAAGCCTTCTTTAAATACTGATTTTGTCATGATGTTCCTCCTATTATTGCTATTTTTATTTTACAATTGTTAAAAAGTCTTCACCGTGAATGACTTCTTTTTGATCCATATCTAAAATATCCATAAAATCAGTGGTATTGGTTACAACAATTGGTGTAATAGTCGAAAATCCCGCCGCTTCAATCGCTTCTATATCAAATTCCACTAATAAATCACCTTTTTTGACATGATCGCCTTGGCTTACTTTTACGGTATAACCTTGACCGTCTAATTCCACTGTATCCATGCCGATATGCATCAAAATTTCTGCACCTGTTGTAGTCGTAATTCCCACGGCATGACCGGTCGGAAATAGGGTAGTAACAACACCATCGGCTGGTGCATATAATTTTCCTTCTGAAGGTTTAATTGCGACTCCTTTTCCAAGAGCACCAGAAGAGAAAACTTGATCTTTTACTTGGGTCAACGGTAAAACTTCCCCTGATAAGGGGCTTGTAACCATAATTGTTTGCCCATTAGCTAATGCTTCAGCTTTGGGGGATGCTGGTGTAGAATCATCGTTTTCTGCCAATGCAGTATCTTCTGTCTGTTCATCAAACCGTAAAACAAACGTTAAAATAAAAGCGAGCACAAAGGCGATTGCCGTGCCAATCGCCGCCATTACTAAACCGGTGACAGCTTTTGTATCTTGCGGGATAAAACCTGGTAAACTCAACAAACTAATTAAGCCAAATACATAGTTGCGAACTTCAAAAAAGCCAATAAACGCACCGCCGACAGCACCACTAATACAAGCAGCAATAAATGGTTTTTTCAACGGTAAGTTCACACCATACACGGTAGGTTCGGTAATCCCAAAAAAGGAGGTAATCGTTGAAGAGAGTGCCAAACCTTTTAATTTTACATTTTTTGTCATAAAGAAAATGGCCAATGCCGCGCCACCTTGGGCTAGGACTGCAGGGAGTAACATTGGTGTCATCGTATCAAAACCAGCTTGGGTTAAATTGACCATCATAATTGGCACAAAGCCCCAATGCATCCCAAACATGACAAATACTTGCCACAAGCCACCCATAATTGCACCCGCTAAAACGGGACTCAAACCATAAATCGCATCATAGCCACCACCTAATACGTTCCCCAAAATCGTACCTAAAGGACCGATCGCGATAAATGTTAAAGGTGCCATGACCAAAAATACCGCCAGTGGCACTACAATGGTTTGTAAAAAGTTAGGGATAACTTTTTTAAAGAATTTTTCCACGTAGCTTTGTAAAAAGACCGCTAAAATAATCGGGAGCACAGAAGACGTATACGCGCTGGCCCCAATAATTACCGGTAAGCCTAGAAAATGTAACGTTTCTCCGGCTAATGCTGTGATAGAAGGATGAACGAGCGCCATCGCTAAAGCAGCCGCTAAAAATTCATTGGTGCGAAATTTTCTGGCTGCAGTAAAGGCTAACATGACAGGTAGATACGTGAACAAGCCATCAGCAATCGCCCATAACACTACATAAACACCAGAAGTATCTGTTACCCAATTTAGCGTTAAAGCTAAAGTTAAAAAGCCTTTTAATACCCCAGCTCCGGCCATTGCGCCTAAAAAGGGAGTAAAAATAGAGGAGATAATATCAATCAAACGATCAAAAATATTTCCCGTTTTTTCTTCGACAGCTTGGGTATTATCAAAATTGGCAATGCCATTTAACTCCCGATAAACATCCCCCACATGACTGCCAATCACCACTTGATATTGGCCACCTTTTTGTACGACTTGAATTACATCATCATCTTGGCTTAGTGCCTTGGTGTCGGCCACATCTTCATCTTTTAATTTAAAACGCAAACGCGTGGCACAATGCACCACACTATTCACATTTTCTTTCCCACCTACAGCTGCTAAAACCCGGCTAGCGATTTCTTTGTTGCTGCTCATAATTATCTCTCCTTGTCAGTTTAATTTGTCTAAATATGAAAAGCCAAATGGACGAGGTTAACTCTCAAACAATAAGATGGAATTTTAATTCATTATTCTTCAAATTTCAGCTTATTGCCGTAGAGCGTTCGTTCATAATGCTAGATACTAAGAAAAGTATATTGGTCTTATTCCTGGTGAAAATCTTATATCCCCCTTTATCTAAATAAAAAAAACCAGAATGAAAAAACACGATCCCAAAAAATAAAGCAATGGGTATCTTTGTCTTTTCAATCTGGGTTTTGCCTGCCGAACAGTAACAATCCGTTATTGATTGAATGTTTAGGTTTCCTCTGACACAACGCGCTGAATATGAATCGTCAAATAAATCATTTCGGATTCTCCCAGCGGTTTTTGATAGGTTTTCATTAAATAATCATTGATGCGCTGCACCGTTTGAAAAGCCTTAGGATATTTGGACTGGATTAAAGCAAAGAGAAATTCATCGGGCTCTTCTTTTAATTCATCTTGCAAATAACGTTGGGCAAAATACTGCAAATGAGTGACAATCCGCTGATAACTTAGAGAATCTTGCTGAAAAACCACGCCATAAAAACGACTAATAATTTGCAAAATATCTCGGACAATTTCTGTCGCCTGCATCGTCTGTTGCATCGAACCATCAGCATTTAACTGCTCGCTGTTGACAATATGAAAAGCAATAAATCCCGCTTCTGATTCGGGCAAGTCAATTTGTAATTTGTCTTTTATTAAAGCAATAGCATCTTTTGCAACCGCAAACTCCTTAGCATAGAATTTACGTGTTTCAAATAGAAGAGGATTGGGAATCTCGATGCCTTCTTTACTACGCTCTAACGCATAATGAATATGATCGGTTAGTGTCAGATAAATATTAGTAGATAGCTCTTGTTGCAATTTGGCTTCGGCTAGATCAACAATTTGTTTGACCACTTCAACTTCTTTAGGAGGTACATCGGTAAACAGTTGTTGAAATTGCCCAGCAGTCAGGGAATCTTTTAAAATAAATTCTTTTTCTATAACCGCACTATCAATTTCAGCGCCAACTTTTTTACCAAAAGCCAAGCCCCGCCCCATGTAGATAACTTCTTCACCAGCAGCGTTTTTTGACATAACAATATTGTTATTGAGGATTTTTTCAATGACCACAATTCCCACTCCCTGCTCAATATTTGCTTTCAGACAAATAAAAAAAACCTAGAATTTCCCCCTTGGTGCACATGTGGTAAATTCTGGTTTTGCCTGCCGAACAGTAACAATCCTTAGTCATAATCTAGCACAGTAAAAAACAATTTGCAAGCCTTTTCAAAGAAGAAAAGCAGAATAAACATGATTAGCTCTCAAGCGATAAGACGAAATCTTGATAAATTGTCCTTCAAATTTCTCAAGATTTTGGATTATTGACGTAGAGAGCTTGTTTATTATGCTAGACACCTAGAAAAGCAGAATGAACTCGTCCAACTCGCTAGTATAAGATAGAATTTTAATAAATTGCTTTTCAATTTTCTTGAAATTTTAGCTTAATGTCGCAGCGCGTTAGTTCGTGAAGCTGGAGCAGAAGAAAAGCTAAATGTAGTGGGTAGCTCTTTGAAAAAATCTCAGAAACTCGTCTTTCTTAACGTCGCCAAAAGTTTCTTCAACATAAAAAACTGCCAAATAAATTTTCCGCTACCGTAAAAATCTAATGTACCTTTTTACAGTAGTTTTCCATTTATTTGACAGTTGCAAATTAAATTAAAATGCCTAGTTGGTGCGCACTGGTGTGATCAATTGAATAAAGTTTGCTTGATCAGCGGTTGGTTCCAAGGTGAAAGGACGAATCGCTGAAATAAAGCGAACCGTAATACTCATATCACCAAAAGCCCGCAATGCTGCTTTCATATAATCTGGGTTAAAGGAAATTTCCAAAGGATCGCCGCTAACTTTTTCATAACTTAATGCTTCTTCTACTTTTCCGACTTCTGGGGAATTTCCGTAAAGCATGACAGCATCTTCTTTAATGGATAAACGGACAATATTGTTGCGTCCTTCATGTGAAAGTAAAGAGGCCCGCTCAATGGCCGCTAAGAAACTTGGCACCGTAAACTCAATTTCAGTATTGAATTGATGAGGAATTAGACGGTTCGTGTCTGGGTAATTTCCTTCTAACAAACGTGAGTAAAACAACATATTTTCTGTTTGGAACAACACTTGGTTTTCCATGATGCTAACCGCAATTTCTTCTTCATCATCAGCTAAAGAACGTGATAATTCAATTAAACTTTTGCCAGGAACAACGATATTAAAGTCCTCTGCTTCTTGTTCTAGCGGAATAATCCGTTGACTCAAACGATGTGAATCGGTTGCGACAGCCAATAACTGTTGATTTTCTAACACAAAATGCACCCCAGTCAAAATTGGGCGGCTTTCATGAGCAGAAACAGCAAAAACAGTTTCACTAATTAATTGATTGAGTGTTTGCGCTGATAATTTTAATTGGTCACGACTTTCTACAACTGGTAAATGCGGATAGTTATCAGCATCTAAACCATTGACCATGAAGTTGGCTTTGCCAGAAGTGATGGCAACTTGTTCGTTTTCCACAACTTCCATTGTGAAAGTATCTTCTGGTAGGCGACGAATAATTTCGCTGAAAAATCGAGCTTGTAAAACAATCGAACCTGCTGATTCGACAATCATTTGGGCTTTTTCATTGTCCACGGCTAAAAATGTTTCGATGGAAATATCGGCGTTACTCCCTGTTAAGGTTAAACCGCGTTCGGTTAAAACAATTTTTACCCCCGTTAAAATTGGGATAGTGGTTTTAGAAGAAATCGCCCGTTGGACAGTTTGTAATTCTTGCATAAAGGCAGAACGATTCATAGTGACTTTCATAAATGGCACTCCAATCTTTTTTGATGTGTAGCAATTTTTTATAATGTGGGCACTAAATTTAGGTAGCAGTTGCTGATTCGAAAAGTAAACGGAATTTTCGAGAGTAAAAATAATGGCAATTTAAAAGTTAGCTAAACTGGTAACTTTATCAAAATAGTCTTTTTTATTTTCAAGCGGCTTTGTACCTTAATCTTTAAAAATGACTCATGCTGATTATAGCATTTTTTATGAATTGAAAAGAAGGCGGATGCCTTTATATTTAAGAGTAAAAAGATAGTAGTAGTAGTAGGTCCTGTTGAATCAGTGGATAAGTATTCAAACCTAAGACACTACAAGAGTTTTCCACTGTGTATAACTTGTGGATAAAATTTGGAAAACTTGCGAATTTATCCACATCTCTATTTTAATAATAAATTTTTAATTTCCGAAATCTCAGTTTGAGTAGTCGGATCATTTTCTAATAATTGCTGAATTTTTTCATGAGCATGGATGACTGTTGTATGATCTTTACCGCCAAATTCGGCACCTATTTTTGGTAACGAATTATCCGTTAGTTCGCGGGATAAATACATCGCAATCTGCCGTGGTACAACGATACTTTTTACCCGTTTTTTCCCTTTTAAGTCTTTAAGGGAAATGTGATAATATTTTGCGACTTCTTCTTGAATCTGCAAAATTGAAATTTGCGCTACACCGCCATTACTCTTTAAAGATTTTAAGGCTTCAGCAGCTAAGCTAGTGCTGATTTCAGCGTTATTCATCGTTGCGTAAGCTTGTACGCGTAAAAGTGCGCCTTCTAGTTCGCGAATGTTGGAATCAATTTGGCCGGCAATATAACTTAAAGTATCATCTGGGATTTCCAAACGTTCTGCTTCAGCTTTTTTTCGTAAAATAGCAATCCGTGTTTCTAAATCCGGTGGTGTAATGTCAACCGACAATCCCCAAGCAAAGCGGGAAACCAGGCGTTCTGGTAAAGTTGGAATTTCACTTGGCAGACGATCGCTAGTTAAGACGATTTGTTTATTGTTTTTGTAAAGTTCTTCAAAAGTATAGAAAAACTCGTTTTGTGTTTCGACTTTATTTTCCAAAAATTGGATATCATCAACTAATAATAAATCGACGCTGCGGTATTCATGACGGAATTCTTCACTAGTGCGATTTTTAATCGAAGTAATAAAGTCGTTGGTAAAGTTTTCACTACTGACATATTTGATTTTGGCATTCGGGCGATATTTTAATAATTCATGACCAATGGCGTGCATCAAGTGAGTTTTCCCTAAACCGACACCACCATAAAAGAAAAGTGGGTTGTAAATCGAGCCGGGCTCTTCAGCAACAACTTGTGCAGCGGCATGAGCCATTTGGTTTCCTTGCCCAATGACAAAAGTATCAAAAGTATATTTGGGATTTAGCATAATGGAACGATTGACTTTTTCTTCAACTTTTTCTTCTTTTACTTGGGGCATTTCTTCTTGCACTTCATCTTCTGTGATAAAAGCCGGCATAATTTCCCGTCCGTAAAGACGATAGCTGTTTTCCAAAACCCGTGGTGCCAAGTTTTTCTCCCAATAGTCACGATGGACTTTTGTCGGTACTTTGATTAAAAGTTCATCATTTTGTAAAGAAAGGGGACTGGCACTTTCGGCCCAAACTTGAAAACTGGCGGGGCTGAGGTCGGTTTTTAAGCTGTTTAACACCTCTTGCCACAAGGCTTCGTATGATGACATGAGCTTCCTCCTTTATTATTCATTTTTTCAATCAATTAAACGGTATCCGTTTTAATTTGCGTATATTAATAGAGAAAAGATCGTAAAGATTTCCAACAAGCCGCAAAGCGCCTATTAAAAAGGAAAAGTGCGCCTCAAAGAACACCCAGTAATAAATTACGAGGAGATGGCAGCACTTTGTGAAATTTCACGAACTTCTTTTTGCCAGAAAATAGACAAAAATAGGTATTCTTAATTTATCACTTTTTAAAGAAGTTTTCCACAGGCAGATAGCAAAAAGCAAAAAAAAATTTATTTTCAGCAAGTTTTCCACAAATAAACAAGAAGATGAAAATGTGAATTAACAAGAGGGATAAAAATAATCCACAGGCAGGAAAAAAATGTGGATGAATTTGAGTTTTCCAAAAGTTTCCACAAGGTCTTTGGGATAAAAGGTCTTAATGTAACAAGCTTTTGTAACGACTATCCACAGAAAAATAAATGCTTGTGGAAAAGTTTTTAAGCTGTGTGAAAGTGTGGATAATTTTTTTCAAAACTTTAATTTAACTTTCAAAAATTTTTTGTGAATTCACAGCCATCAACAAGGCTTATAAAGAAATGTGGATAACTTTTTTATTGTTTTCACCTAATTTTGTAGTTGACAAAAAGCAATTGGAGTCGTTATACTATCAAAGTATGTCTGTAGTGATGGATATGAGAATTACCTCGGAGGTGGAAATAAATGAAAAGAACTTACCAACCAAACAAACGTAAACGTCAAAAAGTTCACGGTTTCCGTAAACGTATGAGCACTAAAAACGGCCGTCGCGTCTTAGCTAGCCGCCGTCTAAAAGGACGTAAAGTATTGTCAGCTTAAGCCACTGGTTGCCAGTGGTATTTTTTTTATGTTGGCTAATATGAAAATAAAGTAGTCGCTTCAACAACACGCAAAAAAATCTCATCATGGTAGAGGTTTTGAGCTGTGAAAATTGAAGCGGCTTTTTTTGTTTATTTTCTGGTTTTAAAACCCCTGTTTAGAAGAAATTTGAAAAGCAATTTATTAAAATTCTATCTTATTGCTAGCGAGCTGGGCGAGTTCATTCAGCTTTTCTTTTGGTAGGGCTTTTTTGGGGGTAAAGTTTAGGGAGAAATTATGGTATTATTGAAAGGTATGAGCAAATGATTTTAGAAGAAGTGAAGGAAACGTCATGAAAAAAGCCTATCGTGTCAAAAAAGAACGAGATTTTCAGCGAGTATTTGAACAAGGCAGCTCTTGTGCAAATCGCCGTTTTGTTGTCTATAAACTCCCCAAAGAACAAGAACATTTTCGAGTAGGAATTTCCGTGGGGAAAAAAGTCGGCAATGCCGTGATGCGCAATAGTGTGAAACGGAAAATCCGTGCCAGTTTATATGCTCTAAAAGATCAGATTGATCCGAATCTTGATTTTATAATCATCGCTCGACCAACTGTGAGTGAATTAGATAGTGAAGAATTGATGCAAAATTTGAAGCATGTACTAAAACTCGCAAAAATTATTTAAATAATCGTTAGAAGGGATCATGCCTCGTGAAAAAGAAACATGTCAAAAAAGCACTGCTTTTAAGCGGCATGCTGGCACTGGTAGTATTCTTGTCAGCCTGTGGTGCCACCGGAGAAGTAAGTGCCAACAGTACTGGAATTTGGGATCGTTACATTGTTTGGAACTTTGCCCGCGCCATTCGAGCATTATCATTTGGTAATGCCGGGATTGGGATTATCTTATTTACATTAATTGTGCGGATTATCTTAATGCCATTAATGCATTTCCAAACAAAAAGTATGCGTAAAACCCAAGAATTACAACCAAAAATCAAAGCGCTGCAAGCTGAATATTCTGCCAAAGATATGGAGACGCAGCAAAAATTAAAAGAAGAAACACAAAAGCTTTATGCCGAACATAATGTGAATCCTTATGCTGGTTGTTTACCATTATTGGTGCAAATGCCAATTTTGATGGCATTGTGGCAAGCGATTCAACGGGTTCCAGAATTATCCCAAGGGCATTTTTTATGGCTGAACTTAGGGGAAAAAGACCCCTATCTAATTTTACCAATCTTAGCCGCTGTCTTTACTTTTGCCAGCACGTATCTTTCAAGTATGAGCCAAGTGGAATCAAATGCGAGTCTAAAAATTATGAACTTTGCCATGCCATTAATGATTTTAATGATGGGGCTAGGACTTGCCAGTGGTTTGTCATTATACTGGGTGGTTTCCAATGCTTTCCAAGTTGTGCAAACATTATTGATCAATAATCCATTTAAAATCAGAAAAGAACGTGAAGAAGCACGCCGTCAAGAAAAAGCGCGAGAACGTGCTTTGGAACGGGCTATGAATCCAAATAAGAAAAAACGCAAAAAATAAAAGGGGGTTACCTTGATGCCGATTTATAAAGGAGCGACCAGTGAAGAAGCCATTACAACAGGTCTGACCGCATTAGGAATTTCTAAAGATGAAGCTGTTATTGAAGTGATAGAAGAGGCCAAAAAAGGCTTTTTGGGAATGGGTAAGAAAAATGCCCGCGTTTCAATTGAGCCTTCTGTTACAGAAGAAATCAGTGAAGCAGTAACAGAAACAGTCGAAGATGTCTTGGTTAATGAAGAGCAAACACCAGTGGTTGAATTAGATGTTTCCACAGCTACCATGGCAGAAGAGCCTGCTATTGGTGACGTTTTATCCGACTTAGACGACGAAGCGGCTTTAACACAACTAGCACTTTATCTAACGAATATCACCAACGAATTAAATGCGCCTGCCTTAGTCAAAACAGAACGTGAAAATGGTATGGTAATCTTCCATTTGGACACGAAAAAACAAGGAATTTTAATTGGTAAACACGGTAAAATGCTAAATGCATTACAATATTTAGCTCAAGTCTTTATTCACCGTGTCGCTAAAAATAAACTTTCGGTTGTGGTCAATGTTGGCGACTACCGCCAAAAACGGCAAGCGATTTTACAACGCTTGGCTGAACGCACTGCTGAAAAAGTTAAACGTACCGGCCGTCCAGTTTTCTTAGAACCAATGCCGGCTTTTGAACGCAAACAAATTCATTCAGCTTTAAGCCATGACGATAGTGTGAAAACGCATTCTGAAGGGGATGAACCTTACCGCTATTTAGTCGTTGAACCAAATAAAAAATATTATTAATAAGCTAAAAAATTTAAAAGCCGCAGGCATTTGCCTGGGGCTTTTTTTAATGAAAAATGGTAATGGTACTAAGGCACTTTAATATTTAAATAAAAAGATAATTTTTTGGAGGAATTACTTTTATCTATATTTCATTTCTTAGTTTTAAAATATGATAAAATACAGTTCTTTTTAGCAAGTTGGGGTGGCAATTTTTAGGCAGTTAAATGAGATAGGAGAGGCTAAAGCGGCTTCTTTTGAGTAGAAATAACTTTTTTGATGCTGTTTTTTATCTTGGATAAAAATAAAGAAAAAGCAGAAGAAATGCCTATCTTATGGGCTTTTCTCAGCATAAACTCACCTGCATTTCATTGACATCCCCCAAAAAACCAAGTATATTTTACTAGAAATCATTCTTATCGAAGTAAGATACGATGCCGTAGTCATTACTTTGGTCTTTAAAACGTCTGTTATGCCATTAACAGACGTTTTTTTGTGGTTTTTAAGAGCAAGAAAGTGATGAAAACTTGTTTTTGTCGATAAGATATTCCGAGTTGTCCTTTCAGGCTTAGACAGCAAAGGAAATTTGGTTGGCTGCAACGAATCTTGCTTAAAGCTTTTAAAGTCAATTAATTCTTTTTAGCTTGCAACTTTTTTTGCTCTCTTTTATACTAAAGGTGTATTCAATAACTCGTTAGAAGAAAAAGAGGGCTATTTGTGAGTGTAACAGGTATCTAATCAGCAATTTAAAAACAAGTAACGCCAGGTTTATTTGTGATGCTCTAGATGCCTATCTTTAATCGCAAGATTTTTAAGACGATAGGGAAACTATCGTCTTTTTTTGTACACTTTTACAGGTCAAAGCCAAAAGGTGTGCCCACCATTCTAACGAGTATTTTTTGTGTTTAGAAATGGGGTCTAGTCAAGAAAGGATACCCAAATGAAGAATGTACTAACTGAAACAGAATTTACTAAAATCCGCACTTTAATTAGTCAAACAGCTATTAGTGATAAAGGCAAAGCTGCTCTTTTAGCACGTAGGCCCGCAACGCAAATCAATACCGTCCGCAGTTGGTTAAAAGAAACTGAAGAAGCGATGACTATTTTGGCCTCGGGTCAACATATTCCTTTAATGGGGCTGGTACAAATCGGCCATTTAACGCAAAAAATTACCAAAGGCCAAATTTTAGAACCCAGTGAATTAACGGAGTACAGCGATTTTTTACGTTCATTTCAATTAATTCAAAAATTATTCCAAAAAAATGCCTATCAGGTGCCAACTCTTTTTGCCTATAGTCAGCAATTAGGCGATTTTTCTGAAATTACCAAGGAAATTACGGGAATGGTAAATGGTACCCGTTTAAATAGTGATAGTAGCCGACAATTACGGAAGGCCCGCAATCAAGTGCAAAAAATTGAAGGAGAAATTGAGGCTGCCCTTCAAAAATATCTGCGAAATGGTACCACGCAAAAATATTTGCAAGAACGTTTGATTTTGAAAAAAGGTGATCGCTACACATTACCCGTCAAAGCGGAATTTCAAAATAAAATTAACGGTACCATTATTGAGAAGTCCAATAAAGGCACGACTGTTTTTGTGGAACCAAGTAATGTTGCCCGCTTGAATGAAAAATTGATTTTAGCCCAAGCAGAAGAAGTAGCCGAAGTATATCAGCTTTTGGCCTATTTAACCGGTTTACTTGCGGCTGCTCAAGAAAAAATTGGCTACAGTTTGGAAACTGTGGTGGAATTGGATATCATTTTTGCTCGTGCCAAGTATTCCCGCAGTATTGATGGAGTGAAAATGGCGGTCAATGATGAAGAAATTTTACATTTGTCCAATGTGACCCACCCTTTATTAGGGGATAAAGCCGTGCCTCTTTCAGTTTCATTAGGCACAGATGCTAGAGGATTAATCATCACAGGTCCTAATGCGGGTGGAAAAACGGTGGTCTTAAAAACGTTGGCATTAACGTGTTTGTTAACAGCTTTTGGCGTGTTGGTGCATCATGATGGCACGAGCAATATCGCGATTTTTAACGAAATTTTAATTGATATCGGTGATCAACAAGATATGGAAAATGCGCTCAGTACCTTTTCTGGTCATATGCAAAATATTGCCAAAATTTTGCGCCATAGTAAACGCAATACGTTGGTTTTATTAGATGAAATTGGCAGCGGCACTGAACCTAATGAAGGTGCGGCACTCGGGATTGCGATTATGGAACAAATGTATCAAAACGGGGCGTTAGTCGTGGCCACGACGCATTATGGTGAAATTAAAGATTTTGCCTTAGCCCATGAAGATTTTAAAACAGCGGCGATGGCGTTTGATGCCCAGACTTTGACGCCGAAATATCAGTTATTAATGAATGAAGTCGGCAGTAGTAATGCCTTTTGGATCGCAGAAAAAATGCAGCTTCAAAAAGATGTCATTGATCGCAGCCGCCAATTATTAAAACAAAAAGATTATGCCGGTAAAAAACGAGCATTCAAAAAAGTTAGCCAAGTTCAAACCACTCGAGCGACATTACCACAATTTCAAAAAGGCGATCGTGTCTTTTCTTCTGCCACCAATAAGACCGCTTTATTTTATGAAGCAGAGGGAGAAGAAGGAATTGTGTACGCAGAAGATAAATTCTTTAAAGTGCCATTGCGCCGCTTGCGCTTAGAGATGGCTGCAGAAAAGTTATATCCTCTTGATTATGATGTTGAAAGTTTATTTCAGGATTTTCACGAAGAAAAATTTAAAAAAGACTTAGTGCGGGGTTCCAAAAAAGCCCATAAACAATTACGTAAAATGGAAAAAGCGCGACGGGATGCAGGACGGGACACAAGTAATTAACTTCAAGAACTAAGTTAGTTTTTAAAGGCAGACGATCTTTCGTAAAATGTACTAAAATTTTTAGTGCAGTCCTTAACACGCCTAAAATATAGGGTTCTTAGAATCAAATAATGGAATCAAATAAAATCACCTAAATTTCGTGAAGAAACTGAAATTTAGGTGATTTTTCTTTACAAAATTTTTAATGACCAGTGGAGGAACTTAGAATACACCAGAAACATAAGCCGTAATAAGAAGCGGTAATGAAAATAGGATGAAGTATAAGAAGAGATTATTCGTGTTATTCATGGCAATGTCTGTTTTTCTCGCCGTGTTGGCGCGCATACGGTCACCTGACACAAGTGTTCCGGACATGGCTAAACCTAAAAAGAAAGTAACCAGACCGATAATTTTGAGGTAACTATCTTTTTCAAAATAAATCAATCCTACAGATAGTAACAAACTTGTCGCTAACACGACGATAAATTTCTTCATTGTAATCTCTCCATTTTTTTGTGTTATAAGTGATTTTAAACGATATTAAATAACGCAATTAATTAATTTTTATCTAGTAAAATAATGATAGCACAAATTTGTTAAGAATTTACAATAACTATCAATAGAATAAAATGAAATAAGGATTTTTATACTCAAAAAAGGAGGTGGACAAAATTCTTGTCACACCTCCTTTACGCGATTAATTTTTGAACAGCAAGTTTCACTAGTAAAATGACTGTAAAAAGTAGAGGGAAAAATTAGCCCCCAACTGTTGATTGGATAAATTGCACCACAGTTCCGTAAGCAAAAATTTCCAAATAGGTTTTTCCGTCAACTTGGACATGGTCGTGATCAAAGTGGCAGTTGATGACAGCGTTGGCACCATAAGAAAAAGCTTTTCTCTTTAGCATCAGCATAATATCTTGTAAAGATTCATTAGGGTCGACATTTTCGTCAAATAAATCTGTTTCAAATTTTTCTGCAACGAAAATTACATCCCGCACGGCATAGCTGCGGTTCACGTTGCCGGTAGAAATAATAACTTCATGAATGCGCATGTCGTCTTCTTTTTGTTTGTCAAATGTCATATTGCTCACTCCTCTTAGGCTTCAGTGGGGAAATTCCAAATGTTACATTTTTCTGGCTTTTCACTATCAAAACCAACTTTATTGTTGCAAACAGCAAAAGCTGTAATTCACTGTAATATAATTTTACCGTGATAAGAACCTTTAAGTAAAGCTAAAACCTCTGGCAAATTCTGGCACGAAATCTTGCAAGATAGCGAATTTTATGCTAGTCTATGACCAGAATTTAAGGACTTGCAGTCAAAGTGCGATGTCTTTTGTAAATAATGGCAGACTTCTCAAAGTAGAAGTTTTTTTCCTATTTGCAAAAGATACAGCACTTTTTTTATTGCGATAAAACGTGACAAAGCCTTTTAAATCATAAATTAACTGATTTGCGTGGTTGATTTTGACGAGTCAATCATCATCAATTTTCATTGTCATGTGTTGCTAAAGTCTAAAAAGGAGTTTAATCAATGGCAAATATTACCCAAGAATTTGATACAATTGCTGCAATTTCCACCCCGCCTGGTGAAGGGGCGATTAGTATTGTCCGTTTAAGTGGGGATGATGCGGTGAAAATTGCAAATGAAGTTTATCGCAGCGGCAGTAAGCAGCTAGCTGATGTTGACAGCCATACGATTCATTACGGGCATATTTTTGATCCAGCTACTGAAAAAATGGTGGATGAAGTGATGGTTTCTGTCATGCGGGCACCAAAAACTTTTACCCGTGAAGATGTCATTGAAATTAATTGTCATGGCGGGATTGTCGTGGTCAATCAAATTCTACAATTATTGTTACGACAAGGTGCGCGTCTGGCTGAGCCTGGCGAGTTCACAAAGCGGGCATTTTTAAACGGTCGGGTGGATTTATCCCAAGCAGAAGCAGTGATGGATCTCATTCGGGCTAAAACAGATAAAGCGATGAATTTGGCGTTGAATCAATTGGACGGAAACTTATCCAGTCTCATTCGCTCATTGCGGCAAGAGATTTTGGAAACTTTGGCCCAAGTGGAAGTTAATATCGACTATCCTGAATACGATGACGTCGAAGAGTTAACGACGCGATTGTTATTAGAAAAAGCCAATCAAGTCCAAGGTCAAATTAACCAGTTACTTTTAACCGCACAACAAGGAAAAATTTTGCGGGAAGGCTTAAGTACAGCCATCATTGGTCGCCCGAATGTTGGTAAATCCAGTTTGTTAAATCATTTATTAGCAGAAGAAAAAGCGATTGTCACAGATGTTGCCGGTACGACACGTGATGTCATTGAAGAATACGTTAACGTAAGAGGCGTGCCCTTAAAATTAATTGATACTGCCGGTATTCGGGATACCGAAGATATCGTTGAAAAAATCGGAGTGGAACGCAGTCGTAAAGCGTTGCAAGAAGCCGATTTGATTTTACTGGTGTTAAATCAGAGTGAAGCTTTGACAGAAGCTGACTTGGAGTTGTTGGAAATTACCCAAGATACCAAACGGATTGTACTATTAAACAAAACCGATTTACCTACAAAATTGGAACTAGAAAAATTGCAAGCTGTGATAGGCGATGCGCCGATTTTTGCAGTTTCGGTCTTACAAAATGAAGGTTTGGATCAATTGGAACAGGCGATTGCGGATCTCTTTTTCGCCGGTCAAACGGGGGAAAAAGATGCTTCATATATTTCCAATACGCGTCATATTGCTTTACTAGAAAAAGCCAATCAAGCTTTGGGAGATGTGGTAACAGGAATTGAAGCTGGTATGCCGGTCGATTTAGTCCAAATCGACATGACCCGCTGTTGGGATTTCTTAGGTGAAATCGTCGGTGACAGCGTGCAAGATGAACTCATTACGCAGCTGTTCAGCCAATTCTGTTTAGGAAAATAATAACTTCCAAAATAAAATACGAAATAAAGTGAAAATTAATACATTAACTAAAACGAAATCGCGCTGTCATAGACTTGACAGTTCGGCAGAAAGAAAAACGAACAGAATGACACAAACCGCCATCCGGTTGGTTGTATCTTCCTGCTCACTGTCACAACAGTCTATTCAACAGCTAAACAAATCGTGCTAAATCAGCTAGAAAATTCGACAATATGTAATCAATTTTAAATGCCATAAAACGTCATTGAAAACTGATTAGCATATTGCTCATTTTCTAAGCAAGCTGTTTTAGCAACTAAATTAAGGATGTCAGTTCTACTGAACAAGGATCGTAATCTGTTAAGAAGATAGTAATTACACGATAGGAAACTGAATTGTAATAGTCATAAGTAGAATGATATACGGAGTGAAAATCAAACTAATTTTCGGAAGAAAATTAATACATTAATTAAAACGAGGAGCGGAATTATTTCATGGAATATCAAGCGGAAAGTTATGATGTAATTGTTGTTGGTGCCGGTCATGCCGGCAGTGAAGCGGCGCTTGCCAACGCACGCATGGGCAACAAAACACTGCTTTTGACGATTAATTTGGATATGGTGGCTTTTATGCCTTGTAATCCCTCTGTCGGAGGTCCTGCTAAAGGTGTTGTCGTACGAGAAATCGATGCACTGGGGGGCGAAATGGGGAAAAATATCGACAAAACTTACATTCAAATGCGGATGTTAAATACTGGTAAAGGTCCAGCAGTGCGGGCATTACGCGCACAAGCAGACAAACATGCTTATGCACAAGAGATGAAACACACGATTGAAAAAGAAGAAAATTTAACGTTGCGTCAAGGAATGGCGGAAAAATTAATCGTCGAAGATGGCGTTTGTAAAGGTGTTATCACAAATACTGGTGCCCATTACAGTGCCAAAGCTGTTATTATTACAGCCGGTACAGCTTTACGAGGGGAAATTATTATTGGGGAATTGAAATATTCTTCTGGTCCTAATAATTCTCAACCTTCTGTTGGGCTTGCCAATAGCTTAAAAGAACTAGGTTTTGAAATTGCGCGTTTTAAAACAGGAACACCGCCACGGGTAAAATCGGGTTCAATTGATTATGAACAAACTGAAATTCAACCAGGGGACAAAGAACCCAATCATTTTAGTTATTCCACCCCGGATAGTGCTTATAAACAAGATCAAGAACCATGTTGGCTGACTTATACAAGTCCGAAAACCCATGAAATTATTCGCGAGAATTTACATCGCGCCCCAATGTTTACCGGCATTGTTGAAGGTGTAGGGGCAAGATATTGTCCTTCAATTGAAGATAAAATTGTGCGTTTTGCCGATAAAGAACGCCATCAACTTTTCTTAGAACCAGAAGGCTTAAATACAGAAGAAGTCTACGTGCAAGGATTATCGACTTCAATGCCAGAAGATGTTCAAGTTGAAATGTTACGTTCGATTGCGGGTTTGCAAAATGTTGAAATGATGCGGACTGGATACGCTATTGAATACGATGTGGTCGTTCCCCATCAATTACGCCCAACTTTAGAAACAAAATTAATTGAAAATCTTTATACTGCCGGTCAAACAAACGGAACTTCTGGCTATGAAGAGGCTGCCGGTCAAGGTTTGATTGCCGGTATTAATGCCGGGTTAAAAGTTCAAGGAAAAGAACCGCTAATCTTAAAACGCAGTGACGGCTATATCGGCGTGATGATTGACGATTTAGTAACCAAAGGGACGCAAGAACCCTATCGTCTTTTAACCAGTCGAGCTGAATACCGTTTAATTTTACGCCATGATAATGCCGATTTACGCTTAACGGAAATGGGTCACGCAATTGGTTTGGTTAAAGAAGACCAATACCAAACCTATTTGGCTAAAAAAGCGGCAGTGGAAAATGAAATTGTCCGCCTAAAGAGTATCCGCATTAAACCAACAGCTGAAGTTCAAGACTTTTTGGCACAAAAAGGTGCGGCGCAATTAAAAGATGGTGTGTTGGCGAATGAATTTTTACGCCGTCCGGAAATTAGTTATGCTGAATTATTACAATTTATTCCTGCTGACGAGAATCTTTCCCCAAAAGAAATCGAACAAGTTGAAATTCAAATTAAATACGAAGGCTATATCAAAAAAGCCTTAGAAAAAGTTGAAAAATTAAAACGGATGGAAGCCAAAAAAATTCCAACCAATATTGACTATGACGCAATTAATGGCCTAGCAACTGAAGCCCGCCAAAAATTGACCAAGATTCAACCCGAAACCATTGCCCAAGCGAGTCGCATTAGTGGTGTGAATCCGGCCGATTTGAGTATTTTAATGGTTTACATTGAACAAGGAAGAATTGCAAAAGTAGCTCACGAATAATAGCATAAATAAAAGCCGTCTCATCTTGTGATGAAGCGGCTTTTATTTTTATGTGCATGGAAAAAATTTTTTTTCGCCCGAATGTTTCACATGAAACTTTTTGGATGCCGTTGCCATAGCAGAAGATTCTTAATGATTCTTACCATTATTCGGTCTGATCCCTATCGGAGTTTAACAATTTTTCGTTTAAAGTTGTCATTTTCTGGTTGGCTTCTTGAAACAGCGTGGGAATTTGATTTAATAATTGATTGCTAATAGCCAGCGAATCTTGGATCGCATTTTCAGTTAACGTAGTAGTGCTGCGGGCAAAGTTGGTAGAAAGGTCTTTGACAATTGCCTCTGTCTTCTCCAATACTTCTTCTGGTAGGGCTGCCGAAGCATAAGAAGAAAAAAGGGTACTGGTAGCCGTAATGGTGGCACTATACTGCAAGACCCAAGTAAATAAATACTGTAAATCAATTTCTGCGATGGAATTCTGGGCAATAGCGGTCAAAGTCGTCAAAATAGGCAAAGTGACCGATGGAGGCGATAATTGCTCTAAGGATAGATTTTTGACTGCCAATTGAAGATTTTGGGCTAAATCAAAACGGTAGCACAGATAAAGCAATTCGTGGATACTATTTGCTACAAAAGTCCCAGTTTTTTTATCCCCTTGAAAAATTTTGGTTTCCGGCAACTTATCTAATAGTAAAAGCCCTGTTTTTAAAGGAGAGGGCGCTACATAAAGCCGAAAATAATTTTGTTCGCTGGTGATAATACCATCGAGAAGCGATTTTTCTTTTGTTGTGGTTTTTAATTCAGCATTCAGATCCGTTTCCTTGATGCGACTTAATTTTTGGGAAACATCTTTTGTCACCATTCCTTTTAGCACCGATTGTTTATTGTCGGCTTGAAAGCCGCTTTCGGCAAAATAGTGGAGCATAAAAAAATCATTTTGATAAAAGCATTCATTTAAACTGGTAAATGAAATGGTTTGGCCGGCCTGTTGCGTGAGCCAAGTTCTTAATTTTTGTTGCAATTGTTCTTCTTTGGTGGGTTCTTTTTTAAAGAATGCCATCGCTATTCTCCTTAGTAAATATATTCTTAGTTCTATTTTAGTCGAAAAACAACTAACTTCACAAATAATTGACTAGGCGTTTTTTTTACAAGTGGTATAATGAGAGCAATCAAGATTGGGGCTTGAGGTTTTTTAACAGGAGGTGGGCAGGTTCGTTGGCGGATTATCAAATGGAAAAAACGTTAGGCAAATGTTTTCGGACAACTAAAGGCAGTTTTACTGGTAGCGTGCGCATTTTGGGCAGCTGGTATGATTATAAAGTTGTGGCTGGTTTGCCGGAAGTTGGGGATATGCTGGAAGTTGTCGCTTACACACCCAACGCATTATTGGTCCAAGTAAACAATACTTTATATGAAAGCGATGTGAATTACATTGGCAATTTTTAGTATTTTCTTTGTTATCGTAATTATTGGTCTACTTATTTTATTGTTATCGCAAATGGTTATTATCGTTGAACAAGGGGAAGTCAAAGTAGTAGAAAGTTTCGGGAAATATGTGAAAGCACTCGATCCTGGTCTGCATTTTTTAATTCCAATCTTGTACAACGTGAAGCAAAGAGTTTCGTTAAAACAAATCCCAATTCAAATTGATCCGCAAAGTGTTATCACAAAAGACAATGTTATCGTTGAAATTGACGAAGCCATTAAATATCACGTTACAGATGTGCGGGCTTTTGTGTATGACAACCAAAATGCGGTTGTTTCTATGATTCAAGATTGTCAGTCCAATTTACGGGGCATTATCGGTAAAATGGATTTAAATGAAGTTCTAAACGGTACCGAAGAAATCAATGTGGCGTTGTATGAAAGTGTGAAAGATATTACCGCAGGCTATGGTCTTTCCATTGATCGCATTAATATTGGAGAAATTTCTGTTTCCGATGAAATCGTCAATTCCATGAATAAGCTAATTACCGCTAGTCGGGATAAAGAATCATTGATTACAATTTCAGAAGGGAAAAAGCAATCGGTGATTTTAGATTCCGAGGCCAAAGCCTCTGAAATGGAAATCGATTCTGCAGCCCGGGCGAAACAAACTAAAATCGATGCCACCGCTAGAGCTGAACGTATTAAAATTGATGCTGAAGCAGAAGCGGATCGTATTCGAATTGTCACAGAAGCAGAGAAAAAACGGATTAGAGAAATCAATCAGGCCATTCAAGAAAGTCAAATTGACGAGAAAATGTTGTCTTATCTTGGGATTGAAGCCTTTAAACATGTGGTGGAAAACAACCACAATACAGTTATTTTACCAACTAATTTAACCGAAATCGGCAATATTCCCGCGATGAAACAAGTTTGGGATGCTACGGATAAAAATAAACAATAAAAAATGAATCTAAAAAAAGTGGGAATACCAAATTTTTGGTTTCTCACTTTTTTGCTAGATAAAGGGTTCTTATCTTTTTATAAGGAATAAATCCGAAATTTCAAGATTTTTTGTATCGCGCTTTTCTAGCGAACTCTCTCGGGCAATAAGTCAAAATCTTGAGAAATTGAAGAGCGTTTTATCCAGATTTCCTTTTATTACTTGAAAGCTGAAGAGATCGTTCCAATTTTCTTGAATTTCTTGCTTATTCATCCCGTAAATCAGGATGAAGTTGAATTATATTTTGCCCCCAATCAACAGTAGCAAGGTGATAAGGAAAATCACCTGTTACGGTGTAGCTCCCGGGAGCTGGGACATTGATTTTTTTCATCCGGGCATTGCCTTTGGCTAAATAGCCAGTGCCAAGTTTTAACATATCCCGTAAGCCGAGATTACTTTTGGTATGTTCTTTAACCGTGCCCAAATTTTGTGTAATGGCACCAAGACTAGGTGTCACCGTTTTCCATTTCATAAAACGAATCAAGTCTTCTTGGCGGGAGAAAACATCAAAAGAACGATCATCGTCAATTTGATAACTAATGTAGGCATCAATTTCGGCTAAAGATAACTTTTGCGGACCTAATAGGAATTTTTGCCCGTTTTTTAAAGCAGTAAAATCTTTTTCTGAAGTAATCGTTAACGTACCATCTGTATCAAGCCCAGCTTCTTTAATGGCCGCCAAACCTTCTTCTTTGGTTAAAATAAAATATTTCGTGACCGATTGCGAAAAAGCGGCAGAAAAATACTTTAAAAAATCATCAATAGAATTTTTGACATACAGTTCACCTAATGTAATGTTGTGAAGCCGAATTTCCGGTGCAATCCGCCATAACGTCCCTTTATTTTGTAAATCGTAAACAAAAAAGGATGAGAAAATACCATCATCAAAAATAAATAAAACTTTCATGTTTTTCCTCCTTGAAATATTGTGAAATAAACAGCTGACTGAAATAATGAAAAAAGCTACTTTTGTTGTATGAGAGCTGCCCCACGTTTGTTTAGCTTTTCTAGTGATCCAGCTTCACAAACGAACTCTCTACGGTAATAAGCCAAAATATGGAAAAATTTGAGAGACAATTTATCCATATTTCGTCTTATTGCTTGAGAGCTGCCCCCGTTCATTTAGCTTTTCTTTGATCTAGCACATGCAGCAACTCTTCGGGAAAAATTTAAAAATTAGTTTCTGGTAAAGAGCACCAGAACACGAATTTCTGAGATTTTTCCAAAGAGCTACCCACTGCATTTAGCTTTTCTACTTCAACTCTACCAATTTTTAAACTTTTTGACTAGCGGCGCAGGGCCGTTGCTTTTTTTTTGAAATGCGGGTATGATAACGGGGATTATAACAAGGTGGTGGTCATATGATACGATTTGTATCTTCTGTACGCACAATTAGCTGGCAGTTATTCTGATGTCGCAGTTGTGACTTTCTTCTGCGCTTCAGCGGTTTGGAGAAAGGAAAATCTTATGAAACTAGAACCTTATCAATATTTTGCCTTAGCAAAAGACATCGACGATTTGATTAATGTCTATCAATCCGTCAATGACAAACAAACAGTCAACGCCGTTCAGGCTTTAACAACAGAAAAAATTAATGAAACTTTGCCAGAAGAATCGACCCAAAAATCTGAATTGCTCCAGTTCATTTTGAATCCCCATTTGACAAAGGCTTCAGCGGAACGTTATTTAAATGAATTAAAAGAACACGTTACGCCTTTTGTCGCGCCGAGTGCCAAACAAGTAGAAAAAGTTTTTCGCAAGACTAAAAAATTACGTTTACCAGCTTTTGAAACCATGGATTTAAAAGAACATACCTATATTGGTTGGAACGATCCAGGCCAGCAGCAAAAATTTATTTTGTATTACGATGACAAAGGATTGCAGGGACTCAATGGCAATTTTTCTAGCAATATTTTGAAAAATGTTTGTTCCATTTGTCATAAAACCAGCGAAGTTGCCTTATTTTTAGCTACGACTAAAAAGGGTGGCGATGGTACTTATACCAAAAAGGGCAACTATATTTGTGTCGATAGCGATAAGTGCAATCATCAGCTATACGATAAAAACCAGTTATTCGATTTTGTCACAAAAGTAAAATAGCGGGTGCTGATTTTCATTGTCATATACGTAAAAAAAAGACAGCGGGATTTTCCTCGCTGTCTTTTTTTGTAGGTAAAGAGATTATATGACTTTTACAAGGAATAAAGCGACTGTAGCAAGATTTTATCTTATTATTCAAAAGCCAAATGAGTTCGTTTCGCTTTTCTTACCTTTTTCTGATTTTGCATGACGTCTAATTGAAGCATGGTATACTAACTAAAATACACTGGAGGAAAGTCAGATGGAACAGATTAATGGTAAAATTATTGGTCAAAATGAAGGTCCAACAGACATTTGGGTACGTTCTTCAAGTAGCATGAGGCTTGTGTTTATTGCAGTCATTGGAATTGGATTGAGTATAGGTTTTGTGATTTATCACCGTAAGAAATAATTTGGTAAGTACGGGATAGTTGGATATTAATTTTTGGAGATTTTGTTCAGCAGATGGAAATTATTGGGAGAAAATCACAAAAAATCCGAACAATTTCCTGGGCTAAGAGAAAAAAATTACCAAACCAGTAGAAAATTAGGTGAAAACCTGATAAAATAGCAAAATATTCAGATCATTATGAAAATAAAAAGGTTGGTTGGAATCGGTGAAGTACTACCATTGTACAGAGACAAAAGGGAAATTTTTTCGTTAAGAAATCGCGTAGTTCGTAAAAGTTTTTATCCGTTTTTAGCGATAAACTTTAGACTACGGTGCATTTTTTAGCAGGGGTTAAAAGGAGGAATCAAATGGATAAGGTACTCGTAAAAATTAACGACATGATTTGGGGTGCTCCCATGATTTTGTTAATTTTGGGAATTGGGCTAATTTTAACGGTTGGTTGCCGTTTTATTCAGTTGAAAAAATTACCGTTGGCGTTGAAATTCATGGTACAAGATGAAGAAGACGGCAAAGGGGATGTCTCGAGTTTTCAGGCACTGTGTACGGCCTTATCGGCGACAATTGGAACGGGAAATATTGTCGGCGTGGCAACCGCAATAGTCGCTGGTGGTCCCGGCGCGTTGTTTTGGCTAGAGTTAGCAGGACTTTTCGGCATGGCGACAAAATACGCTGAAGGTCTGCTGGCAGTCAAGTATCGCTCCTTTGATGCAGATGGTAAAGCATTGGGTGGCCCTTTTTACTACATTGAAAAAGGGTTAGGAAAAAAATGGCGCCCCCTTGGTAAAGCCTTTGCTTTATTTGGTATTTTAGCCGGCTTGTTAGGGATTGGAACCTTAACGCAAATTAACGGCATTACGTCGGCGGCGGAAACTTTTTTTGATCCCAATAAAAATCATACCTTACAATTATTTGGTAACCACTACTCTTGGGCCGTGATTGTTTCAGGATTGCTGGTGACGATTTGTGTGGCGGGGGTTTTAATTGGCGGTGTCAAACGAATTGCCAAAGTTTCTGAAATTATTGTGCCAGCCATGATTCTTTTATATGTCGGCTTATGTTTGTGGCTAATTGTTTTAAACGCAACGAAATTGCCTAGTGTGATCGGTTTAATTTTTCGCAGTGCTTTTGGTTTTGAAGCAGCGGCAGGCGGTGCATTGGGTGCCATGATGATTGCGATGCAAAAAGGAGTTGCCCGCGGTATTTTCTCCAATGAATCAGGTCTTGGCAGCGCGCCAATTGCTGCCGCAGCAGCCAGAACCAAAGAACCCGTGCGCCAAGGTTTAGTTTCGATGACCGGCACATTTATTGATACCATTATTGTATGCAATATGACGGGGATGGCCATTATATTAACAGACGCATGGAAAATCGGTAAAGATGGTGCTGCAGTAACCATCCATGCGTTTAGTGAAGCATTGCCGTTATCTGCGTCAATCGTTTCTTTTTTACTGATGACGTGTTTGGTATTTTTTGCCTTCACCACGATTTTGGGATGGAATTATTACGCAGAACGTTGCTTGGCTTATTTATTTAATACCAATAAATTTGCCAATCCTTTCAAAGTTGTTTACGTTGCAGCGGTTTTCATTGGACCTTATTTGACTGTTTCAGCTGTGTGGACCATAGCCGATATTTGCAACGGCTTAATGGCATTTCCTAATATTATCGCGCTGATTTTATTAAGTCCTGTCGTCGTCAAAGAAACCCGCAAATTCTTTGCAGTCAAAAAAGCGGCAGCCCCACTTTTGGCACCAGAGCTTTCTTTAGATGAAGATTAGCTAATTCGGCACTTTCTCATTTGGAGAAGGTGCTTTTTTTTTGCAGTTTTTTTACAGAATAGATGCTTTTTTAACACAAGAAGGGCAATGTTGCCTCAATTGGATAAAGCTTAAGCTAACAAAAATTCTTTGTTTTAAAATGATAGACAAAAAATTTCCGTTTCGTTTTATTTCCAGCATTTATGGAATTAAATCAAATGTTTTTGATACTGCAATGGCGCACAACCGACCGTTTTTTTGAAAACATGGTGAAAAGTTTTAACATTGGCAAAACCTGATTTCGCAGCAACTTCACTCATCGGTAACTGTTCTGTGGCCAATAAAAACTTCGCTTGTTCAATCCGATATTCTTTCAAGTATTGTGAAAAAGGCAGGCCTACTTTTTGTTTAAAAAAGCGGGAAAAATATGTTTCACTAAAGCCTACTTGTCGGGCAGCGGCTTCTAAAGTAATCGGGGAGTCAAAATTCGCTTCGACATATTCAAAAATTTGATCCAATAATTCTAATGTCTCACGACTCTTTAAATTTTCTTTTGCGGTACTTTGCTTCACGTTTTCTTTTGGTGCCAATTGATACAAGGCGTAAATAAATTGTGTCAAAAGCCCTGTCACACCGTATTGCCAACCCTCACTTTTTCCTTCATGGCAGTTAAAGATAGTACGTAACAAGTGATTGATATTTTTTTGCGCGGCAATGGGCCAGTCTTGGCTATAATTTGGTGCTTCATCAAAAAGTTGTAACAATGTTCGATCTGTTGTTACTAAATTATTTTGTTCATAAAAAAAGCGCAGATCAAATTGGAAAACGATCCGTTTGCTATCAGGAGAGGCTAGAAAAAAATGAGGTTCGCCACTGGGAAAGAAAAAAATCTCTCCTTCTGCCAGTTCAAAAATCTCCCCAAAAGCCCCCAGCTTAACTGTGCCGGTTAAACAATAAATAACCTCAATTTCCTTATGCCAGTGAGGATAAACAATTTCCCACCCATCATTAATAAAAGTTCGAAAGGGAAATGCACTATGTAATTCGGGTATTTCTAAATATAAACTCATCTTTTCACCTCATTTGAGTAGGATTGGTAAAAGTTATCGGCTGTTTTTCGTCCTAAATGCGTAAGCAATTTCGTATAACTTTACTTTAATGCTTGAGAGCTGAACGAGTTCCTTCAGCTTTTCTAGTGATCCAGCACAGGAAGCAACTCTTCGGGAAAAATTCAAAAATTAGTTTCTGGTAAAGAACACCAGAAAACGAATTTCTGAGATTTTTCCAAAGAGCTACCCGCTGCCTTTAGCTTTTCTTTTGATCCAGCTTCACAAACGAACTCTCTACGGTAATAAGCTGAAATTTGAAGAAATTTGAAAAACAATTTATTAAAATTCCATCTTATTACTTGAGAGTTACCCACGTTTGTTCAGCTTTTCTTTGATCCAGCTTCATGAACTAGCTCTCTACGGCAATAAGCCAAAATACAGAGAAATTTGAGGGACAATTTATCAATATTTTATCTTATTGCTTGAGAGCTGAACGAGTTCATTCAGCTTTTCTAGTGATCCAGCACAGGAAGCAACTCTTCGGGAAAAATTCAAAAATTAGTTTCTGGTAAAGAGCACCAGAAAACGAATTTCTGAGATTTTTCCAAAGAGCTACCCGCTGCCTTTAGCTTTTCTTTAGTATAGCGTATTTTTAAAAGAAAAAAAGATAAAATCCGGGAATTTTTGGCTAAGGATGTGGGAAGAATTTGAGTGGTTCTTTTTTTATAATAAAGAAAATAAAACGTTTTCAAATAAGGAGAAATAATTATGAGTTTAAAAGTGGGCATTATTGGATGTGGCGGAATTGCTACGGGTAAACATTTACCGGCTCTGGCTAAAATTAAGGAAGTTGAATTGGTGGCTTTTTGTGATGTCATCTTAGAACGGGCAGAAAAAAGTTGTGAAGAATATGGCAGTGAAGAAGCCAAAGTTTTTAGCGATTATCAAGAGATGTTAGCAGCGTGTGATTTGGATTTGGTGCATGTGTTAACGCCCAACAGTTCTCACGCAGAAATTTCGATTGCGGTAATGGAAGTGGGTTGTCACGTAATGTGTGAAAAACCAATGGCGAAAACTTCTGTGGAAGCGAAAAAAATGCTCGCTGCGGCTAAAAAGACAGGGAAAAAATTGACGATTGGCTATCAAAATCGGTTTCGTAAAGACTCCCAATATTTACATACTGTGTGTAGTGAAGGGGAATTAGGGGATATTTATTTTGGCAAAGCTCATGCGATTCGGCGGCGGGCAGTGCCAACGTGGGGTGTTTTTTTAGATGAAGAAGCGCAAGGGGGCGGCCCATTAATTGATATTGGAACCCATGCTTTGGATTTGACGCTTTGGATGATGAATAACTACAAGCCAAAATTTGTCGTAGGGACTGCCTATCGTAAATTAGCGGAGATGGAAAATGCTGCCAATGCTTGGGGTTCCTGGGATCCAAAAGAATACAAAGTAGAAGACAGTGCCTTTGGTTTTATTACGATGGAAAATGGCGCCACGATTTTCTTAGAAGCGAGTTGGGCGTTGAATTCTTTAGATGTCAAAGAAGCCAAAACGACTTTATGCGGAACCAAAGCTGGCGCAGATATGAATGACGGCTTAACGATTAATGGGGAAGACCATAGCACGTTATATGAGAAAAAAATTGAATTAGAACCAGGCGGCGTCGATTTTTACGATGGTGCTTCTGATGATCCTGCTTATAACGAAGCAAGAGCGTGGATCGATGCGATTTTAAATGACACAGAACCGCTTGTAAAACCAGAGCAGGCTTTGGTCGTCACAGAAATTTTAGAAGCGATGTATCAATCTTCAGCGTCAGGGGAGCCGGTTTATTTTGAACAATAATTAAAAATGAACAATTTTTCTGACAGGAAAAGATTAACCAGTAAACGAGCATAGAAAGGATGAAAAAAATGAAATTAGGCGTTTTTACACCATTATTTAATAATCTAAATTTTGATGAAATGATTGAAAAAGTAGCCAGTTATGGTTTGGAAACTGTAGAGATTGGCACGGGAGGATCTCCTGGTAATGCCCATTTGGATATTGATAAATTATTAGCCTCTGGAGATAGTCGCAAAGAATACTTGGCGAAATTAGCCGATAAAGGTTTGACGATTTCGGCTTTAAGTTGTCATCATAATCCGATTTCACCGGTGAAATCAGTGGCCCAAGAAGCAGACGAACTATTACAAAAGACGATTAAATTAGCCCAATTAATGAATGTTCCCGTCGTAAATGGTTTTTCCGGCGTGAGTGGCGGCAATGAAACAGATACCCAAGTCAACTGGCCTGTTTTGCCGTGGCCAACAGAATATAGTGATAATTATAATTATCAATGGGAACAAAAATTGATTCCTTATTGGCAAGAAATTAACACTGTAGCCGAAAGTGCCGGAGTTAAAATCGGGATTGAATTACATGGTGGTTTTTTAGCCCATACACCTTATACGATGTTGCGTTTACGTGAAGCTACCGGCAAAGCGATTGGCTGTAATTTGGACCCAAGTCATTTGTGGTGGCAAGGAATTGATCCAGTCGCAGCAGTGAAAATTTTAGGCGAAGCCGGGGCAATTCATCACTTCCACGCCAAAGATACTTATTTGGATCAAGACAATATTAATATGTATGGACTGACTGATATGCAGCCTTATGGCAATGTGAAAACACGTTCATGGAATTTCCGTTCCGTAGGTTGTGGTCACGATTTAAAAGTTTGGTCTGATATTATTTCGGCGTTGCGGTTATACGGTTACGATTATGTTTTAAGTATTGAGCATGAAGATCCTTTGATGTCCATTGATGAAGGGTTACAGCGGGCAGTGACGAATTTGCGTTCTGTCATGATTCATGACACGCCAACCGATATGTGGTGGGCGTAAGTTTTTAAAAGATAAGGGAATTTATGAGTTTTAAAAGAAAGTGAGTAAAAAAATGAAACCATTACAATTTGCGATTATTGGTTATGGCGGCATGGGTTCTTATCATGCCAAAACAATTATGCAAAAGTCCAGTGAAGTTGTGGCTGTAAAAGGGGTTTATGATATTAAATCTGAACGCCAGGATGTCGCGCAAGCCGATGGATTTTTGGCGTATGAAAGTTTGCCAGAACTTTTAGAAGATGAAACAACGGATGCCATTTTAATTGCAACACCCAATGATAGTCATAAAGAATTAGCAATTGCAGCTTTAAAAGCAGGCAAACACGTGGTTTGTGAAAAACCAGTTGCTATGAATACAGCAGAATTAGATGAAATTTTAGCCGAAGCTAAAAAGTGTGAGCGAACGTTTATGGTGCATCAAAATCGACGCTGGGATCCAGACTTTTTAATGATTCGCCAAATGTATCAAGAAAAGACGCTAGGTGATTTATTCCAAATTGAATCGCGCGTCCAAGGAGCCAATGGGATTCCCGGTGACTGGCGTCATTTGCAAAAGCATGGTGGCGGCATGTTACTGGATTGGGGCGTTCATTTATTTGACCAACTGCTTTTTTTAATTGATAGTCCACTGCAAACGATTCAGACTGACTTGAGCTATATTTTAGGAGATGAAGTAGATGATGGTTTTCACAGCTATCTAACTTTTGAAAATGGCGTTAAAGTGATAATTGAAGTGGGCACCACCAACTATATTCCGTTACCGCGTTGGTATGTCAAAGGCATGGAAGGCACGGCGCTGATTTCAGATTGGGATTTAAATGGCAAAATGGTCAAAGCCACCCATGAAAAAACGGCAGCACCAAAACCCATTCAAGCTGGTGTGGGATTAACCAAAACAATGGCCCCTCCCCGCGAAGATGCAACCGAAGTTTTATCTCTACCAGCAGTTGAAACACCTTATCCAAGTTTTTACGCCAACTTTTATGATGTGGTAGTAAATGGCGGCGAGCCGATTGTCAAAAATAGTGAAGTCCGCCGTGTTTTAGCATTACTGGAAACCATTTTAGCTAAAGGAAATAATTAAAAAGTGAGGCGGATCAAAAGCAGTTATTTCTTAAATAAGCTTTTGATGGGCGATGCTTGTTCGTAAAAAGTGCTGTGACAAAATTCTTGTCACAGCACTTTTTTCTGCAAATTTATTAAACAAAAAAATTAGGATACTGGTCTTTTAAAAAATCTGACCAGTGAGCCGAATCTGTTTGCTTTAAGGCATCAATGAATTGGTCCGCAATTAGTTTGCGGTTATAATTGCTAGAAAAATTCCGTTTACTTAAATAGGCTAAGTCTTCATCATGAAAATAGTAATTTACTTTAATGTTGGGATAGCCCTCTTCATTTAAAATTGTCGCAATCCGATTAGAAAACGTTAGTAGATGATCAAATTGCAGATGTTTTAAACGATACAATTCGTGCAGATTAATAGTGGCGATAATTTCTGTGTCAAAATGATAACTTAATTGCTGTGAGAAAAAATCGCTTTTTTCCTGAGCGGAATTGGTTACTACGACAATTTTTTTGCGATTGCGTCCAGCCACTTTGTTTTTAAGCACATGTTCGCGGAAAATCAAGGTCAAGGTTGCCAGTTGATAGGTTCCCAAATAGAATTCTTCTGCCAATTCGTGAACATAAAAATATTCTACCAGTTGGTATAAAAAAGGGAATTCATTTTTCACGTCATCTAATTTATTATCGTAAAAATCATAAGACAGTTGATTACGTAAGATACATTTATAAAGATAATGACTGATTTCATATTGTAAAACCATCCGGGAGTAAAAATGCGTTAAAATCCGTTCTTCAATATAAGAAATCAAACGACTACTGAGATTTGTCAGATGGTCGTCTTTTTTATAAAGAGAAGTTCCTTGGTTATCCAAACTGGCTAATAAACAACTAAAATAGAAATTTTCTGCTTCGCTAGAAAACACGGACCAAACTTTAACCGGCAAAGGAGATTGAAATGTTTTTTTTATTTCAGATTTGTCATTTTTAACTCTTTTTTTTGCCAATAGATAGTATAAATAAAGAAATTTGGTTGAAGTATAGTTTAATTGTATGTTATTGTTTGCCAACAAATCTTCAAGTGTGTCACAAGTATTGGTTTGCCATAAAAATTTGGTCTCTTCAAATAAAAGCCGTTGCAAAGGATTGTTAGCCCGACGATTGGTAATTGTGCCTTATTCGTCAATTTCAATAATTTCCATTAAGTATTCGCAAGCCCATGTTCGTAAAGCCCATTCATTACCGGTAATGGTGACTCCTTTACCAGGAAGCGAGGTAAGTGTGAGCTTTTTTTGCGCTAAGATCGTTAGAAAAGTACCACGATCTTTCTTTTTAGTAGATTGGCTCACAGCCAGTTCATCATACATTTGCGATAAATTAACGGTTTGTTGCAGTACACAAAGACAAACTAAATAATTAAGACGCTCTGTTGCGGTTGTAGAAAAATCGGTTAAATTCAAATTTTGAATCATGGTAATCAAATCACGGTAACGCATATTACTGATGATTTTAGCTTCAGTGATGACAAACTGTTTGGAAGGTTTGAAATACTGATTGAGTGTTTGGATGGACCGTCGAATAGTGGCGACTGATTTTTTTGTTTTTAATGCCAAAGCATCCAAAGTAGTTTGGCCTTTTTCTTGTAAACGATTGGCCAAATATAAATCAAAACTGTTAACGACCATGGATAAATCCTCTCTTTAGCTGGAATGATAGCCCTATTATACCATGGTTACTTCTTGCAAAATCTACAAAGCAGAAGATGACCTTGTTTGGTAATCGGTTACATTTTAGACTAAGAGTGTAGAAAGAAATGGAGGAGAAATGATGAAAGAGAATATAAAAAAGGGCATTCAAAAATTTGGTCGCTCTCTCTTATTACCAATTGCGGTAATGGCACCGATTGGGATGGTAATGGGGTTAACCAATGCTTTATCGCAAAGTTATATGATTGAACAAGTCGCATTCTTAGGCAATCCGGTCGTCCAATCTATTATCGGCAGTTTAAAAACAATTTCCAGCATCGTTTTTGAAAATATCCCGTTATTGTTTGCTATGGGGGTAGCTTACGGGATGGCTAAACTAGATAAAGGGATTGCCGTTTTTTCATCTGTATTAGGTTATATCACCTTATTAGTTGTGGTAAATGTTTATTTAACGTTAACCAATGCCTTAGTAGATGCAGAAACGATGGCTTCTGTGGGGCAAGGTATGGTGTTAGGAATTCAAACGTTGAAATTAGATGCCGCTGGTGGGATTATCGCGGGATTAATTGCAGCAAAATGTACCGATAAATTTTACAAAACACAGTTACCACTGGCTTTTGCTTTTTTCGGGGGTAAAAAATTTGTACCAATCGCAACTTTCTTCTTTATGATTCCAGTTGGTTTTGTTGTTCCAATGGTTTGGGGCTTGTTTACGAAATTATTGATTTTTATTTCACCAGTCTTTATGAATGAAACATTTGGGGTTGGTGTTTACTGGTTTGCTCATCGGGCATTGATTCCATTTGGTTTGCATCACGTTTTAGCTTCTATTGTCCGCTTTACTGAAGCCGGTGGTGTTTATATGATTGATGGTCAACAATATATCGGTATTTTAAATGCAGCGAATAAAGTTTTATTTGATTTAGGACCAGATAATCCAGCTTGGAAATTAGCACCGGGACTATTCAAATACTTAGCCACAGGGCAAATGCTGACGACGTTATTCCGTGTACCGGCGATTGGTTTGGCGATGTATCATACCGCTTTTGCCGATAATAAAAAATCGCAAAAGGGGCTATTTTAACCGTTGTTTTAACAGCTTTCTTAGGAAATATCACAGAACCTTTGGAATTTTCATTCTTGTTTATTGCACCGCAATTATTCGTTGTTTATGCCATTTTATGTGGGGTGATGGCGATTCCATTGAATTTCTTGAATATCGGTATTGGTTATATTCGGGGTACGATTTTTGATTTTGGTATTTTTGGTTTGATGTACGAAAACACCAATTGGCTCAATTTAATTTTATTAGGAGCAGTAAATTTTGTTGTCTTTTACTTCGTCTTTAAATACGCGATTAAGAAATTTAATTTAGAAACATTAGGGCGTGAAAAAGGGCTGAAAAACAATAGTTTATTGGCTGAAAGAAATTTAATGAAATTGCTGATATCGTAATTCCGGCATTAGGTGGCTGCGGCAATATTAAAAATGTCGACAACTGTGTCTCCCGCTTGCGCATTGATTTGAAAGATCAGTCAGTGGTAGATGTGGAGCGCTTAAAAGATTCTGGCACTTCTGGTGTATTCTTCCCGCAAGAAAATCATATTCATGTCGTCTTTGGCCCTTATGTCGAATTTGTGCGTAATGCAGTCGACGATGCAATGAAAAAAGGGTAGGTGAAAAAGATGGGGGCATTATACGATTCAAAAAGTAAAACGTTAGATGATAAAGGAATCAAAAATCTTTTAAGCCCAGACGCCAAATACCAAGCTTGGTTGACAGTTGAAGCTGCTTTAGCCAAAGCACAAGGAGAATTAGGCGTCATTCCGGTAGCAGCAGCAACGCATATTAATGAAAAAGCACAAATCGAAAATTTAGATTTTGTCAAAATGGAAGAAATCTACCGTAAAGTAGGTCACGGCTTTGTTCCGTTTCTGAAAGTTTTTGTAGCGGCCTGTGATGAAGAAAGTGGTAAATACATTCACTTTGGCGCAACAACGCAAAACATTCAACAGACTTCTCAAAATTTGATTGCCAAACAAATACATCAAAAGTTTAAACAGTTTATGTTGGAAATTATGGAAAATTTAGCCAACTTAGCCAAGGACAACGCCGAAACAATCATGGCAGGACGCACGCATGGTAAACACGCAATTCCCATTACTTACGGTTATAAAGCAGCCGTCTGGTTGTCCGAACTAATGACATCTTATGAACGATTAGAAGAAGTAGAAAAGAGAATTTTTACGACTATGATGGGCGGGGCTATCGGTGCTTTTAACGCTGCTGGTGAAAAAGGGATAGCTGTCCAAACACGAGTGGCAAAAATTTTACAAATGCCTGCAATGGCGATTCCTTCCCGTAATATCAATGCGCCAAAGATTGAATACATTAATGTATTGGCGCTTTTAGCTAATAATCTACACAAAATTGCTGAAGAAGTTTTTCAAACTTCAATTGAAGAGTTCGGCGAAGTTTCAGAAGGGTTTACCAAAGGGACGATTGGTTCTTCCACGATGCCTCATAAAATAAATCCTAAATTATCAAAAGGAATTATTGCCAATGCCCAAAAACTTTATTCGCTGACTTCTGTGGGGTATTATTCCGCAGCTCGTCCCTTTGAAGCAGACAGCACTACCAATATGCTGTTTGATGGTATCTTTACTGAAGCATTGGAACTAATGACCGAAATTTTAATGCGAGGCGAAGAGTTGACGCGGACTTTGGAAATTCATCGTGAGCGGATGTATCAAAATGCTAATATCAATCATGGACTAGACAATAGTGAATTCATTATGATGAAATTGGCAGCAGAAATTGGCAAAGATCAAGCCCATGAGCTTGTTTATGAATTAGCAATCGAAACAGAATTAAGTCAAAAAAATTATGCCGATGTTTTATTGCATAATGAAAAAATTCAACAGGTATTCCAAAAAAAGGAAATTGAAGAACTGCTAAAGCCAGAAAACTACATTGGCTTATCCGTGCAATTGGCTTATGACACCGCTGAAGCAGCCTATGAATTAGTTGCAAAAGCACAAAAACAAGGAGATGAAGTTCATGTTTAATTTTTTCAAGAAAAAAAACTCCGTAACAGCTCCCATGAGGGGAACATTGTTACCTTTGAGTCAAGTGAGCGATCCTGTGTTTGCCAGTAAAGCCATGGGAGACGGATTTGCAGTGGAGCCAACTGACGGGGGAGTCTATTCACCAGTAAGTGGAAAAGTGACAAGTATTTTTCCCACTAAACATGCCTTTGGTTTGGTAGATGAAAAAGGACACGAGATTTTAGTTCATATTGGGATTGACACGGTAAGTTTACAAGGCGAAGGATTTGAAGTCTTTGTTTCAGAAGATGATGCAGTGAACACGGCCACGAAACTAGCAGCGGTAGACTTATCTGTCTTAAAAGCACAACAAAAACCTGCGACGACCATGGTTATTTTCACCAATCAACCAGAATTGGAAATAAATATCGTCAAAAGTAATGTCACCGCACAAGCCGAAGTTTTAGCCTATTAATTCTACTTAAAAATACTCAACAAAAAAAGCTTCTAAAAGCTCGCGCAATTTGCGAGCTTTTAGAAGCTTTTTTTATAGTGGGCTTACTTTTGCAAATTTTCAATCAAAATTTTAGCCACAGCTTTAACAGAAAATGGATTTTGTCCGGTAATGAGTTGGCCATCTTGAATGGCAAATTCACTGTAGGCCCGTTTCTTTTGGAAATGGGCACCCCGTTCTTTAGCCACGTGTTCGTTTAAGAAGGGCACGACTCCTTTTTTACCGGCTAAAATTTCTTCACTCGTGGTAAAACCGGTAATATTTTTATCTTTAATTAAGTAGTTGCCGTCATCATCTTGTAAGTTTAAAAGCCCCGCTACTCCATGACAAACTGAAGTCACATAGCCGCCTTGTTTGTAAATATCTAAAGAAAGTTTATGCAAGGTATCGTTATTGGGAAAGTCCCACATTACTCCGTGACCACCAGTGAAGTAAATGGCGTCATAATCTTTGGGATCAACTGCTTCAACAGGTAAAGAATCAGCTAAAGCCCGCTTTTTAAAATCATCTGTGTTGTAAAACTCCATGATTTCTTCGTTGGTGTATTTCATACTCCGGGGATCAATTGGAACATAGCCGCCATTTGGACTAACGTAGTCATACTCAATCCCATGTTTTTGCAATTCTGCGGCAAATTCTGTCGCTTCTCCCAGCCATAGTCCGGTGGCATCGTCTGTTTCACCATAATGCGTTGTGTTGGTTAATACGATCAGTACTTTCATTTTGCTACCTCCTGAATAATTTGTGTGACATGATTTAAGAGTGTCTTTAACTTATCAATTTCCGTTGTATCGTGAGATAAGTAGTAATAATTTTTTGTACCTTCTTGGCGGTAATCTACTAACTTGGCTTGTTTTAAAATTTTCAAATGATGGGAAACGGCCGGGCGGGATAAGTTGGTGGCTTCTGTTAAATCAGGAACGCGCAATCCATTACAGGCCTTTTCGGCTAATAATGCCACAATAATTGCTTGCCGTTTTTCGTCCCCCAATGCAATTAAAAAATCACTGCTGGCAGTAAATTCATTTTTTAAGTGGGATAAATCATGAGCCATAATAAAATCTCCTTCGTCGATAATTTTAAACCATTAAAACAAAAAAGCTATCTAAAGTCAATTATTTTAAACGGTGGAACTTTTTATAATTCAGAATACAAATAAATTTACAGAATTTTTTAAATCCCTAAATACACGATTAAAAACCAACCTGCCCCCATTGCGAAAAACGTCCATTTGCGTTAAAGTAGAGAAAGCGTGAAACAAAAATTTGTTTCACAAAAAAGAAAGGAAAAGGCAATGTTACCAGAAGAATTTCAGCAACAGTTGGCTCAAAAAGGCATTGAACTTAGCCCACTCCAAATGCAACAGTTTGAAACGTATTATGAACTGTTAGTGGAGTGGAATGAGAAAATGAATTTGACCGCTATCACAGAGAAAAAAGAAGTTTATTTAAAGCATTTTTACGATTCGATTTTGCTTGGCATTGCAGTAGAGTTAAAATCGGAGGCGGCCATTTGTGATGTTGGCGCAGGAGCGGGTTTTCCAAGCATTCCTTTGAAGATTGCTTTTCCTGGTTTAAAGGTAGCTATCGTAGATTCGCTTAATAAACGGATTACCTTTTTAAATCATTTGGCGCAAAGTTTAAATTTGGCGGATGTTCATTTTTATCACGATCGCGCTGAAACTTTTGGGCAAAGCCCTGAATTTCGTGGTCAATTTGACTATGTAACGGCAAGAGCAGTTGCCCGCTTAAATGTTTTAGCAGAATTATGCCTGCCTTTAGTCAAAAAAGACGGCTTTTTCTTTGCTTTAAAAGCAGCTAAGTCCGACGAAGAATTAGCAGAAGCTAAAACAGCAATTGCAACACTTGGGGGAAAATTCATTGAAGATAAAGAATTGTCCTTACCAAATGGCGATGCGCGACATATTTTAGTCATTCAAAAGAAAAAAGAAACACCTAAAAAATATCCTCGCAAGCCAGGTACGCCCAACAAACAACCGTTAAAATAGCACGGGAGTTTCGCAAAATTACTTTAATTGCTTTATCAGAAATAAAATTTATCATTTAACGGTGAATAGGCCGTTACAACTTTTATGTTATCTAGTTTCTTGAGCTAGAAAAGTCGAGAATAAGTAAAAAAATGAAAAAGTCTTAGAGCGACTTTCTAATTTTCCCAAATTATTCCTCATTTTCTATCAAGCTCACTCAACTTTTATGTTGTCTAGTTTCTACGGCTGAAAAAGTCGAGAATAAGTAGAAAAATGAAAAAGTCTTGGAGCGACTTTCTAATTTTTCCGACTTATTCCTCCTTTTTCAAACGAGCCGTTACAACTTTTATGTTATCTAGTTTCTTGAGCTGAAAAAATCGATACAAGTAAAAATAGCTAACTGACAAAAAAGCGTCAGTGATCTATTTTGAGCTTGTCTCTCCTTTTTCAAACGAGCTCACTCAACTTTTATTAAAGGAGATAAGAGGATGGCACGAATTATTTCGGTGGCAAATCAAAAAGGTGGCGTCGGTAAGACGACCACAACAGTCAATTTAGGAGCTTGTTTGGCTTTTATCGGCAAAAAAGTCTTGTTGGTCGATATCGATGCTCAAGGTAATGCCACAAGTGGCATGGGTATTCGTAAGCCAGATGTAGCCAAAGATATTTACGATGTATTAGTCAATGAAGAACCCATTAAAGAAGCAATTTTACCTAGTTCACGGGAAAATATGGACATTGTGCCGGCGACAATTCAGTTGGCTGGAGCTGAAATTGAATTGACTTCCATGATGGCCAGAGAATCACGTTTGAAATCAGCGTTAGAAGAAATTAAAGACGATTATGATTTTATTTTCATCGATTGTCCACCATCATTGGGTCATTTGACGATTAATGCGTTTACTGCTAGTGACTCGATTTTAATTCCGGTACAGTGTGAATACTATGCGTTAGAAGGTTTGAGTCAGTTATTAAATACAGTACGTTTGGTGCAAAAGCATTTCAATCCCGGCCTTGAAATTGAAGGGGTATTATTGACAATGTATGATGCCAGAACGAATCTTGGCGCTGAAGTGGTGGAAGAAGTGCGCCGCTATTTCCAAGAGAAAGTTTATGATACAATTATTCCTCGGAATGTACGGCTTTCAGAAGCACCAAGCCATGGCTTATCAATTATTGATTACGATCCAAGTTCAAAAGGTGCCGAAGTTTATCAGGCACTAGCAAAGGAAGTGTTGTCTCGTGAAAAATAAAGGTAAAGGTTTAGGTCGGGGCATCGATGCTTTGTTTCAAGATTTGCAAGATTTAGAAGAAGTCGATGTAAAAACCGAAGAGGTCGTTGATATTCCGTTAAGTGAATTGCGACCAAATCCTTATCAACCGCGTAAGACTTTTGACGAAGCTTCCTTGCAGGAATTAGCCGCTTCAATTGAACGTTCTGGCGTATTTCAACCGATTATCGTGCGCAAATCAGCAGTAAAAGGATATGAAATTATTGCTGGGGAGCGCCGTTTTAGAGCGTCAAAATTAGCGCAACGGGAAACAATTCCAGCGATTATCCGTGACTTTGATGAAGAATCGATGATGCAAGTGGCAGTGTTAGAAAACTTGCAGCGGGAAGATTTGAATCCGTTAGAAGAAGCCGAAGCCTACGAGATGCTAATGAAAAACTTGAAATTAACCCAAGCCGAAGTCGCTGAACGCTTAGGCAAAAGTCGCCCGTATATCGCCAATTATTTGCGTCTGTTGACATTACCAAAACTGGTTAAAGAAATGGTGCAAGACGACCGTCTCTCCATGGGACAAGCGCGGACGTTACTGGGGTTAAAAGATAAAAGTCAAATTTTGAAATTAGCCAATCGCTGTGTCAAAGAAAATTTGACTGTGCGCCAGTTGGAACAACTCGTCAATACACTAAATGAGAAAAAAGTAGAAAAGAAAACGCCACCGCGGGTTGTTAAGGAAAAACCTTATTATTTGCGGGAAGGCGAAGACCGGCTAATGGATAAATTTGGGACTAACGTCGAAATTTTAGAAAAAGACGGCAAAGGAAAAATTGAGATTGAATATTTATCCCAAAACGATTTAACGCGTATTTTGGATATTTTAGATATACATTTTGACGAAGCATAGTTTCGTCTAAAAATTTTTGTTAAAACGAGGAGGATTTAAATGTACGATTTAGGTGACATCGTGGAAATGAAAAAACCCCATGCTTGCCAAGCGAACCGTTGGAAAATTATTCGCATGGGCGCTGACATTAAAATTAAATGTACCAATTGTGGCCACATCGTCATGATGACCCGCCGCGATTTTGAGAAAAAAATGAAGAAGATACTGGAAAAAGCACCAGAAAAATAGTTTCATTCCCACTTAATAGTGAGTGAAAGCTTATGGGCTAGAAAAGTCGAGAATAAGTAAAAAAATGAAAAAGCCAAAGAACAGCTTTCTAATTTTTCCAACTTATTCCTCCTTTTCTGAGCAAGCTCAATCAACTTTATATGGAATCTAGTTTCTTGAGCTAAAAAAATCGATACAAGTAAAAATAGCTAACTGACAAAAAACGTCAGTGATCTATTTTGAGCTTGTCTCTCATTTTTTGACCGAGCTCAATCAACTTTATAATTAAAAAAAGAAAGAGTGAAGAAAAAATGGCTTTAACTGCCGGAATCGTTGGTTTGCCGAACGTAGGGAAATCGACTTTATTTAATGCAATCACAAAAGCAGGTGCAGAGGCTGCAAACTATCCTTTTGCAACAATTGACCCGAATGTAGGGATGGTAGAAGTACCAGATTGGCGCTTGCAACGTTTAACAGAGCTTGTGCATCCGAAAAAAACTGTTCCAACAACCTTTGAATTTACCGATATTGCCGGTATTGTAAAAGGCGCTAGTAAAGGGGAAGGTTTAGGAAATAAATTCTTAAGCCACATTCGTCAAGTGGATGCCATTTGTCATGTCGTTCGTTGTTTTGAGGATGACAATATTACCCATGTTGAAGGGCGTGTCGATCCGTTAGAAGATATTGATACGATCAACTTGGAACTTGTTTTAGCAGACTTAGAGTCGATTAATAAACGCTATACACGGGTAGCAAAAGTTGCCAAAACCAAAGACAAAGACGCTGTTGCAGAATTAGCGGTGTTAGATAAAATCAAACCTGTTTTAGAAGAAGGACAATCTGCCCGTACGATTGAATTTTCTGACGACGAACAAAAAATCGTGAAAAGTTTATTCTTATTAACAACAAAACCTATTTTATATGTTGCCAACGTTTCAGAAGATGACGTGGCCAATGCAGATGACAACCACTATGTCCAAGAAGTGCGCAATTTTGCAGCTACTGAAAATGCTGAAGTTATCGTTGTTTGTGCTCGTGCGGAAGAAGAAATTGCCGAATTAGATGACGAAGACAAGGCAGAATTTTTGGAAGCTTTGGGAATTGAAGAATCTGGCTTGGATCAATTAATTCGCGCTGCTTATGATTTATTAGGACTAGCGACTTACTTTACTGCCGGTGAACAAGAAGTGCGCGCCTGGACTTTCCGCAAAGGGATTAAAGCCCCCCAAGCAGCCGGTATTATTCATACTGACTTTGAACGCGGCTTTATTCGAGCAGAAACAGTTTCTTTTGAAGATTTAAATAAATACGGCAATATGCACGCCGCCAAAGAAGCAGGACGTGTCCGTTTAGAAGGCAAAGATTACGTGGTACAAGACGGCGATGTCATGTTATTCCGTTTTAACGTCTAAAAAAACGGTGTCATCTTGGCTGCAATATGTTAAAATGCCCTTTGTAAAAGAAGTACAGGAGGAAGTCATTCATGGATGCAGAAGCATTACGCGCAATGGTTGCAGAAAACCGCGCATTAGAACCGCAATTAACCAAACGTAACCAACAATACATTTTTGATTTGAAAAAGTCTTTAGAAGCAGCAAACCTATCCGAAGCCGAAATGGCCACTGCTTTAAATGAAATTCTGCCGATTTTAGTCAAAGAACAAAAAGGTGGGAAAACAGCGCGCCAACTCTTTGGCACTGTTTCAGAACGTACCGAAGCGATTTTAGCCAAACCAGAACCTAAAAAAGAAACCCGTCCTGTTTTAATGTGGGCCGATAACGTCATGTTTATCTTTGGTTTGTTTGCAGTAATGTTAGGTTTAATGCGTTTATTTACTAAAGATACAGGACAACAAACTTACGGTTTATTAACGTTGATTATTGCCTCATTATTTGGGGGCTATGCTTTTTACTTAATGTACAAGTATATTTATCAATACGAACGTCCAGGTGCTGATAAGAGTAAACGGCCCAAATTATGGAAGACAATGCTTATTTTAGTACCTGTTTTCTTCTTATGGATTTTAGTCTTTACCGTGAGTGCAATGTTACCATTTAACATTGTCTTGGATCCATTTATCCAATTAGTTTTAGGGGCTGCAGTTTTTGCATTGCGTTGGTATTTGAAGAAAAAATACAACATCGAAGGTTCCCTAACGATTCCCAAAAATTAATTAGTAGCGAAAAACTGACTGAATTTATTTCGGTCAGTTTTTTTTTTAGGTAAAGGGATTCAATGATTTTTACAAGGGATAAAACCGATATATCAAAGTTATTACTGTAAAGGGGAAGGAGTCCGTTTAACTTTTCGTGTGTAAAATTGACATAGTCTAATTGTGTGAATGACCGAGTAACTCATTTTTATAAATCACGGATCGGATTTTTCCGAACATTGGATAATGGCGCCACTGCTGAATTTTCAGAATATTACGTAAACAGTTAGAGCTGTTGACTTGTCGTATTTTTTCTGTTAGTTTCATAGATAAAAATAAAACTGAGGAGTGGTATTAACAATGTCTAACTGGGAAACGAAATTCGCTAAAAAAGGTCTAACTTTCGATGATGTCTTATTAATTCCAGGCGAAAGTCACGTCCTACCAAATGAAGTAGATATGCATGTCCAATTAGCGAAAAATATCCGTTTAAATATTCCAATCATCTCTGCCAGCATGGATACTGTTACAGACAGTAAAATGGCCATTGCCATGGCACGTCAAGGTGGCTTAGGGGTAGTTCATAAAAATATGAGTATCGCGATGCAAGCTGATGAAGTACGTAAAGTAAAACGTTCGGAATCTGGCGTTATTATCGATCCATTTTTCTTAACTCCGGATCATTTAGTTAAAGATGCTGAACATTTAATGTCAAAATACCGTATTAGTGGTGTACCGATTGTCGAAACAATGGAAAACCGCAAATTAGTTGGTATTATTACCAATCGCGACATGCGTTTTGTGACAGATTACAGCATTAAAATTGATGATGTTATGACCAAAGATGATTTGGTTACCGCCCCAGTTGGTACTAAATTAGCAGACGCTGAAAATATCCTCCAAAAACATAAAATCGAAAAATTACCAATCGTTGATGAAGACGGTCGTTTAAGCGGCTTAATCACAATTAAAGATATTGAAAAAGTAATTGAATTTCCCAATGCCGCTAAAGACGAACATGGTCGCTTGTTAGTTGCCGCAGCGGTTGGTGTAACCAGTGATACTTTTGAACGGGCGCAAGCATTACTTGATGCCGGTGCTGATGCTATTATTATTGATACCGCCCATGGTCATAGTGCTGGTGTGTTACGCAAAATTGCTGAAATTCGTGCGAAATTCCCCGAAGCTACTTTGATTGCTGGTAATGTTGCCACAGCTGAAGGTACAAAAGCTTTATATGATGCTGGTGTGGATGTTGTAAAAGTTGGGATTGGCCCAGGTTCAATTTGTACGACTCGTGTCGTAGCTGGTGTGGGCGTGCCTCAATTAACCGCGATTTATGATGCCGCTTCTGTTGCACGTCAATATGGTAAAGCCATTATCGCTGACGGTGGGATTAAATATTCTGGTGATATCGTCAAAGCTTTAGCAGCTGGCGGACATGCGGTAATGTTAGGCTCAATGTTAGCTGGTACAGATGAATCTCCTGGTGAATTTGAAATCTATCAAGGTCGTCGCTTCAAAACTTACCGTGGTATGGGCTCGCTTGGTGCGATGGAAAAAGGTTCGAGCGATCGTTATTTCCAAAGTGGTGTCAATGAAGCCAATAAACTTGTGCCAGAAGGAATCGAAGGCCGTGTAGCTTATAAAGGCAGCGTATCAGATATTATCTTCCAAATGATCGGCGGTTTAAAATCTGGGATGGGATATGTTGGTGCTGCTGACTTGAAACAATTACGCGATGATGCACAATTTGTTCAAATGAGTGGTAATGGCTTGAAAGAATCACATCCTCATGATGTTCAAATTACTAAAGAAGCACCAAACTATTCGGTTGAATCTTAAACACAGCCTTAGAGCCAGGTGTTGTCTCTAATGTATTAAAAACAAAAAAGGCGAGTATCCCAAACTGATGGATGCTCGTCTTTTTAGTTTAATTAAAGGAATTATAGGATTTTCATAAAGAATAAGGTGCTAAAGCAAGATTTTTTTGTTTAGCACCTTTTTCCTAGCGGCATCAAGTCAAAATTATACGAAATTTGCGAAACAATTGCGTATAAATTCTGCTTTAATGCCAAAGAAATAGGTTTAGCACCCAGTTTTTATGACGAACTTGTGTTGGAAAACAATCATTCCTCAAGCTTTTAAGGCGTTACGACGACTCAAGTTCAAAATGCTAACCGAAAGGGGACGAACGATAATTAATTGTAATGGCAAGGCCATGATGAAATTAAAAATCCAAGTATGTAAATAAGTTCCCCAGTTTAAATATTGCCAACCCATTTCCATGACAATTCCAAACATTGACATAAAACTAACCATACCTAAAATCATACATATACTAATTGAAATACCTACTTGCCAACCTTTTTCTTTATTAGTTGGTAAACTTAAGGCAATTTTTTTTGCGGGTTTTCCCACTACAAAAAGATCGAGTAAAAGAGCAACTAAAAAAGCAAAGGGGAAACCACTAATAACGGCAATAACTGATAACTCTCCATGTAGTGCAATATTATAAATCGACATCCCCAATACCATTAAGCCACACATACAGCCGGTGAATAACCAGCTTTCTTTTTTATTTTTTGGCATTCTAAAATTCCTTTCTTTCGCATGCTTGAAAACAATTATGCGTTTTTCTTTGTGTTGTTTTGGGCAACGTCAACCATGGTATCAAGTCTAAAAATTCTTCGTAAGTTATTTTTTGCAAGTTTAGAATTTCTTAATAATTAGGACAAAAAAAGCGTCTCCGCCAAAGGAGACGCAAAGAAATTATAAATTTTTGGCAAGGCGATAATCGTCTGCACCAAAGTAGACATACATTGGTTTTTGCTGCTTTTTCAACAAGGTATCGACTGATACAAATTCAAATCCTTGTTGCCGCATATTGTCGATTACACCAGGTAAGGCAGCTACTGTTGCTGGTTGAATATCGTGCATTAAAACAATCGCATTTTCGGTTAAAGTCGCTTTAATACGTCCTTGAATCATGCCCGCATTTTTGGATTTCCAGTCTTCTGAGTCCACATCCCAGTTAATAATCGGTTTGCCGGCAACCCGGGCAACGTGTTCATTTGCGGCACCATAAGGTGGACGCAAATTTCGTGGTAAGATACCGCAGGCTTCAAAAATAGCCTTATCAGTATCACGAATTTCTTTTTTCAACGCTGCATCTGATAATCCTGTCAGCACAGGGTGACTATAAGAATGACTCGCTACTTCATGGCCTTCAGCTACTACACGTTTTACAATATCTTGGTTATCACTTACGTTTTTACCTAACATGAAAAAGGTAGCACTGGCTTTTTTATTTTTTAAAATATCTAAAATCTTTGGTGTTGTGGCAGGATTTGGACCATCGTCAAAAGTCAATGCTACATATTTTTTCTTGGGATCAAGTTGCGGAAAGGCATCTTTAATTTTTTCCGGATTGACAAAATCTGTATTAACGTAAGCAGCAATATCTTTATAGTCTAAAGTAACTTTATCAACGCCCGTTTTATTTTGCGCCAATGTAATCGTTAATTCATCTGGCGTAAAGTCAATTTTATTTTGATAATTAATCCGGGGTAAATCTAAAATACTGTCTATCACGGCTTTTTTATCTTTTACTTCATTGAAAATCTTTTGTTGAATAACTTGCTGAATTCCTAAAAGATCGCCTTCTTCTGGAATCAAGTCTTTCACTGTGACCGCTTTGCCAGTTTTATGCGTAATATAAGCGGGCTGATTTGTTAGCAATTTGCCCTTGGTAAAACTTTTTTTATCTTTTTGCCATACATAAGGTTCAGCCACTAATTCATAAGTATCCAACTGATCACTGACCGGATTGACCTCTAATTTGGCTACAATCAACCCTTTTTTATCTTTTAAGCTGTCTTTGGCTTTACTAGTAAGGGCAGTTAATTCCTTTTTGCTAGCTGCGGCGGAAAAAACCTGGTCATTTTTTGGAATATAGGTGACAGTCACCAAATCCGTTGTTTTTTTCTCCGATTTTTCACTAGCAATCCCACTTTGATTGCGTTCTTCTTGTATTTCTTGTAAAAGCGCCGTTGTTTTTTCTTCAAAAACTTTTTGGGCGGCGGCTTCTGCTTGCTTCATCTGATAAAAGGTATAGGCAAAAAAACCAAATAATGCCACTAGTAAAATGCTAAGCAACGTGAAGATGTTTTTGCCCAGATTATTTTTAGGTTCTTGTGAGTGTCGACTGCTACGTGTGCTGTTATTGTCTTCCATTTTTACTAACTCCCTAAATTGTCTATAATTGCTTTCACTGTACCATTATTGGCATAGGCATTCAACTCAAAAAGTTTGACAGCAGCCTTACATTATCGTCATTTCTATTAAAACGCATCTTTTTTTAATACGCGTTTTGTTTTAACCGGGATAAAAAATGACTGGAAAGTTCAGTAACGATATTGTAACGGTTAGTCTGCCGTACACAAATTTTAAATAAAAAAGCAGACAGTTTCTTTTGAAAAAAACTGTTTGCTTTTTTTAGATAAACCGATTATATCTTCTGCATAAGAGATAGGGGCGATGCACCAAGGCAGTTGGTGTCTGGCAAGGTGAATGAACTCTCGAGGGCAATAAACTGCAATTTCAAAAAATTTGAAGCGCAATTTATTAAAATTCCATCTTATTGCGCAAGAGTTAAGCACATTCCTTTTGCTTTTCCTATTTAATCTTTGGCAATTTTTTGCAAACCGCCCATGTAAGGGACTAAGACTTCTGGAATCGTAACAGTGCCATCTGCGTTTTGATAGTTTTCCAAAATAGCAGCAACAGTCCGACCAACGGCTAAACCAGAACCATTTAGTGTGTGGGCATAGTGTAGTTTTCCATCTGCATCCCGGTAGCGAATCATGGCGCGACGAGCTTGGAAATCTTCACAGTTTGAACATGAGCTGATTTCGCGATAAGTGTTTTGGGCGGGAATCCAAACTTCTAAGTCATAAGTTTTAGCAGCTGAAAAGCCCATATCGCCAGTTGATAAGGCAACGACACGATAAGGCAAACCTAATTTTTGTAAAATTTCTTCCGCATTGTTGGTCATTTTTTCTAATTCTTCATAAGAATGCTCCGCGTCGGAGAATTTTACCATTTCAACTTTATTAAATTGATGTAGGCGAATTAAACCACGCGTATCTCGCCCGGCACTACCGGCTTCAGAACGAAAAGAGGGGCTTAGCGCCGTGAAATAAATCGGTAAGTCCGCACCATCTAAAATTTCACCGTTGTAGTAGTTAGTCAGCGGTACTTCCGCCGTTGGAATTAAGGTTAAATCCGTATCAGCTAATTGGAAGACGTCTTCTTTAAATTTAGGAAATTGGCCGGTACCAAACATGGCGTTGCTGTTCACAATGTAAGGAGGAATCATTTCCGTATAACCGTGTTCATATACGTGTAAATCCAACATAAAATTATACAAAGCCCGCTCTAAGCGTGCACCTAAGCCGCGATAGTAAACAAAACGGCTGCCAGAAACTTTTGCGCCCCGTTCAAAATCTAAAATTTCTAGATTTTCTGCAACTTCCCAGTGGGCTTTTGGTTCAAAAGCAAAATCACGGGGTGTGCCAAAACGGCGAACTTCCACATTATCATCTTCATCTTTGCCAATTGGCACTGAATCATTTGGCAAGTTTGGTAAAGTAGTCGCAATCATTTTTAACTCTTCATCAATGGCAGCGATTTTGGCGTCGTACTCTTTAATGTCGGCTCCAACAGTTTTCATAGCGGCAATTTTTTCTTTGGCATTTTCTTTATTGCGTTTTAATTGGGCAATTTCGGCAGAAACATCATTGCGTTGTTTTTTCAATTCTTCTGATTTTACTAAAAGTGTGCGGCGTTCTTCATCCAACTTGACGAATTCTTCTAAAACGTCAGCGGGCACACCTCTTGTGGCTAATTTTTCTTTGACCATTGTCATGTTTTGGCGAATCATTTTAATATCTAACATCGTTTTCCCTCGCTTTATGATTTAATCTAAAAAGATTTTTTCCACTTGTAACACAGCTACCAATACTTTTTGTAAATAAAAAAAACTATCCCATCCCAAAATGCTTGGGACGAAATAGTTTGTTCGCGGTACCACCCAAGTTCAGCCTGCGCTGCCCTTGTCGACTGGTATCGACAGTCAGTCGCGCTTATTTGTCATAAGCGTACGTTAACAAAAACTGGATTCAATGGCTTGGCCTGCTGATTTTCACCACCATCAGCTCTCTTTGAAGTTACACCATTTACTAGGTTTTCTCGTTTTTTCTATCAGATTAGCTTTAGCATACTCAACTTTTCAAATTTCGTCAACCGCCATCTTAATTGCTTGAGGTCAAAAAAGTAATGCGAAGTATTCCCAACTTAGTATTGGCCATTCAAATAATCTTCAGCTTTGCGCGCGCTGGGGGAGACATTACTTTTGACCGGTAAGTGAATGATAAAAGAAGTCCAGTCAGGATTACTTTTAGCGTAAATATAGCCGCCATGAAGTGCAACAATACTTTGCGTAATAGCCAGACCCAAGCCCGTCCCTCCAGTCGCTTGGTTACGGGATTCTTCGACGCGGTAAAAACGATCAAACAAAGAATCCAAGGCTTGTTTTGGAATCATAGCTCCATTGTTTTTTACAATAATCACTGCTTCTGTCCCGATTTGATCGACTTCCACAATAATTTTTGTCGCACCTTTTCCGTATTTAAAGGCGTTGGTAAATAAGTTGTTGAAGATGCGCACAATTTTTTCAGTGTCTCCGTCCATAATTAATTGTTCTTTTGGAGAAGAGACTTCAATCGTAATATTTTTCTTTTTGGCTTCTAATTCAAAATCAGCGGCTAATTGCTCCACTAATTGAATCATATCAAAAGAAGTCAGATTGATAGGTACGCTGGGTTGCCGCACTTTTGTATATTCAAATAAGTCATCTACTAAAGACTTCATTTGCTTGGCTTTTACAAAAGCTGTGTGAGTGTATTTTAACAAATCCTCTTCTGATTGATATTGTCCGTCTTCTATTAACCCCAGGTAACCAATAATCGATGTGAGAGGAGTGCGGATATCATGACTGACATTGGTAATGAGCTCATCTTTTGATTGCTCGATTTTTCGTTCATCTTCAATGGCCGCAACCGTACTATCTACCAAGCCGTTGATGCTGGAAACAACGCGACTTAAATCACCACTTAATTCAAAAGGAATACGGTGATCATAATTACCATTGGCAATATAGTGCAACTCACTGATAATATGTCGCAATTGCATTTGCCGATAGCGGCGAATCAAACGCCAATATAAAACACCCGCATCAATTAACAAAAACAGCGGCAAGATAAAGTTGCGCCCGTTCCAGAAGAAATCAGAATCCAAACGGCGGGCAAAAATGTTTTTTGAATCCCAAATTGCATTCTCTAAAGAAGGGGAGTTACGTACAAAGGAAGTCAGCACGACTAAAAGAGCGACATTAATTAAGATTAACAAGATAATAGTTACAATGCCTTCTGCTAATAGCTCACTGATCTCTTTAGAGGTTAAGGTAATTCTTTTTCTTTTTTCAACCTGACGTTTTCTCGTTTTATTTTGCATCGATCTTATAGCCAACACCCCAAACTGTTTGGATGACTTTTTCTCCACCAGTGGCTTCTTCGATTTTATCTCGCAAGTGACTCACGTGAACCATCACAGTTTTGGCAGAAACCACACTTTCTTGTTTCCAAACCCGTTCAAAAATTTCATCAGCACTAAAAACTCGATTTGGATGAGAGGCTAATAAATACAAAATTCCAAATTCTAAAGCAGTTAATTGGATTTCTTTACCATCAATAGTCTTTACTTCATGGGAGTCTTTGTTAATGATTAAAGAGTTTACTTCTAAAATATCCGGTTGGTCGGGGGTGACTTGCATTTTCGTCCGGCGTAAAAGTGATTTCACTCGCGCCATTACTTCTAGTGGATTAAAAGGTTTTGTAACATAATCATCAGCTCCGGCTACCAATCCTTTAATTTTATCCATATCTGTTGTTTTGGCAGTCAACATGATAATTGGAATTTGAGATTCCTTGCGTAACTCTTTCACCACTTGCATGCCGTCTTTTTCTGGCATCATGATATCCAAAATCATCAACTCAATATCCGGATTGGTTCGAATTTTGGAAAGAGCTTCTTTTCCATCATAAGCTTTCACCGCTTCATAGCCTTCATTGTGAATATAAATGCTCAATAACTCGACAATCTCTTTGTCATCATCAGCAACTAAAATTTTCATCATAAAAAATCCTCCTGTATTAAAAGTAATTTGTTCTTTCTATAGAAGAAAAAGTTTGTGGAACAAAATTAAATAGAAGAAATTAAGGTACTTTCTACAGCTATAGTATCAAAAAAGTGCTAAAGAAAACACTCATAGCCCCTTTTTAACAATTCCTTAAAAACCCAGCCGGAAAATTTAGCGAACAAAAATTTAATGAACTGTATTTTAAAAAGCGACTTTTGATAAAAGTCCGAACAATTATTTGGTGTTTTAATTTTATCGTTTAGAATTGTGAAAAATGTTGCCAAATCAATAAGTTTTCGTTGACTTAGACTTTCAAAGTTGGTATATTATTACTTGTCCTTGAGAACGTGTTTCTTAAGAAAACAAACTTTGAAAAAAGTTAAAAAAAGTTGTTGACAGTCGGTGAAACGACTGGTAAACTAACGAAGTTGCTTAGTGATCAGCACATTTCTGAAATATCATTTCAAAAAGTTTTCAAAACTTTTTGAAAAAAACAGTTGACAAACAAAACGTCAGCTGATAAGATATAAGAGTTGCTGAAACATTTAAAAAGCAACGACTAAGTAAGTTAAATGTATGAGAAATGACGGCAATAAGTCAAAATCATTCAGAAGTTTAAAAACAACTTCAAATGATTTCTCCTTATCGCGACAATTTCTAAACACATTCTTTTAACCGCTTATGTAGACCTTTGAAAACTGAACAAAGCAAGCAAACGAACCAATGTGTAGGATGCTTCTTTTATAGAAGCAAACAACATGCAAGCAATAGCTAGCAAAGAAT
>NZ_KE136354.1:2297244-2467684 GCF_000406945.1 Enterococcus dispar ATCC 51266
ATCAATCTGTTGGTTCAGAGCATTTATTATTGGCTTTGATTATTGAACAAGACGGTATTGGTGGGAAAGTTTTACGGGAAATGAATATTTCGGAAAATGATGTCAGAGAAGAAATCGAACACTTAACAGGCTATGGAACGATGAAATCTTATCCGGCAGGGGCATATTTACCTTATTCACCTCGGGCAAAACAAATTTTTGCTTATGCTGGTGACGAAGCCAAACGCCTTGGGGCACCTAATATTGGGACAGAACATTTATTGTTAGGCCTTTTACGTGATGATGAAATTTTAGCTTCTCGCATTATGGTCAATCTTGGTTTGAGTTTAGCCAGAATGCGCCAAATTTTGAAAAAGAAAATGGGTGTCAGTGAAAGTAAAGCACCAAATAATGGTCTGGGAGGACGCCGTCGCCAAGCACCACAAGGGTCAAAAGGCACACAGCAAGGCACTCCTACTTTAGATGGGTTGGCGCGCGATCTTACCAAATTAGCGCGAGAAAGCCGTTTAGATCCCGTAGTTGGGCGTAGTAAAGAAGTAAAACGTCTGATTCAAATTCTTTCCCGTCGGACAAAAAACAATCCGGTTTTGGTAGGTGAACCAGGTGTTGGTAAAACGGCTATTGCTGAAGGACTCGCACAACAAATCATCCGTGGCGAAGTCCCGGAAGATATGCAGCAAAAACGTTTGATGATGCTCGATATGGGTTCTCTTGTTGCTGGTACAAAATACCGGGGCGAATTTGAAGATCGTATGAAAAAGATTATTGATGAAATTTACCATGATGGGCAAATCATTTTATTTATTGATGAATTACACACGTTGATTGGGGCTGGGGGAGCAGAAGGCGCCATTGATGCTTCCAATATTTTAAAACCGGCTTTAGCTCGCGGTGAATTGCAAACAATTGGTGCGACAACACTAGACGAATATCAAAAATATATTGAAAAAGACTCCGCTTTGGAACGTCGTTTTGCTCGTATTCAAGTAGATGAACCGACACCAGAAGAAGCTGAAGAAATCTTAAAAGGGCTGCGTCCCCGCTATGAAGAACATCATGGCGTTGAAATTTCTGATGATGCGCTTCATGCGGCTGTTCAATTGTCCGTGCGTTACATCAACTCCCGGCAATTACCAGATAAAGCGATTGACTTAATGGATGAATCTGCGGCGAAAGTCCGCTTGGATAAAGCTGATGAACCTTCTGAAATCATTGGGTTACAAGAGGATATTGCCAATTTAATGAGTGAAAAAGAAGAAGCGATTCAAAACCAAAACTTTGAAGCGGCTGCTCGTCTACGACAAAAGGAGAAGAAATTAAGCCAACGTTTAGCAGAATTAGCCTTTGCGGAAACAAAAGAAGCATCCGGCTTTGCCGATCGGGTCACCGCAGAAGATGTAGCTTCTGTCGTTTCCCAATGGACGGGTGTGCCGTTGCAACAAATGGAGAAAAAAGAAAGCGAACGCTTATTGGATTTAGAAAAAATTCTTCACCAACGTGTTGTCGGGCAAGATGAAGCGGTGAAAGCTGTGGCGCGCTCCATTCGTCGTGCTAGAAGCGGGTTGAAAGATCCAAACCGTCCAATTGGTTCGTTTATGTTCTTAGGGCCAACAGGTGTCGGTAAAACGGAATTAGCCAAAACCTTAGCTGAAGCGATGTTTGGGAGTGAAGACGCCTTAATCCGCGTCGATATGTCAGAATTCATGGAAAAATATAGTACCAGCCGTTTGATTGGTTCACCTCCAGGTTATGTAGGATATGATGAAGGGGGCCAACTAACAGAAAAAGTCCGTTCTAAACCTTATTCGGTAATCTTATTAGATGAAGTAGAAAAAGCGCATCCAGATGTCTTTAATATTTTATTACAAGTCTTAGATGATGGACATTTGACTGATTCTAAAGGTCGAAAAGTCGATTTTCGCAATACGATCTTAATTATGACCTCAAATATTGGTGCCACTCAAATTCGTGAAGAAAAAAATGTCGGTTTTAACGTGACCGATCTTACGAAAGATCATGGGGCTATGCAAAAACGCATTTTAGAAGAGTTGAAAAAAGCGTTCCGTCCTGAATTTTTAAACCGAATTGATGAAACTGTGGTCTTCCGTTCATTAGGTGAAGCTGAGATTCAACAAATCGTGAAGATTATGAGTAAATCCATTGTGAAACGTTTAGACGAACAAGATATTCACTTGAAGATTACGCCAGCTGCTAATGAAGTAATTGGTAAAGCTGGTTTTGACCCGGAATATGGCGCACGTCCAATTCGGCGGGCGCTCCAAAAAGAAGTGGAAGACCGTTTATCTGAAGCCTTGTTATCTGGCCAAATTCATTTAGGGGATAACGTCACAATTGGTGCAAAAAAAGGCAAGATTACCTTAACAGTGAAAGAAGCTGCAGAAAATCGCAAATTGCAAAAAGCTTAATTTTTGACTGAATTTGTAAAAGCCACAATGTTACGAAATTTCGTAGCGTTGTGGCTTTTTTTGGGGGGTAAAGAGAATTATATGCTTTTCATAAGGAATAAGGCCGCTATACAAAAGTTGTCGGTGTTTCGTGCCACAAACGAACGTTTAACGACATTAAGAAAAAAGAGTAAAACGCGTTTGGTTCATTTTTCTTGGTATTTAGTTTTTCTTCAATAATAAACTTTTAAAAATAGTAGGATTTTTGATTGCTACTTCTAAAATGACACACCCTGTGATAAGATAATTGAGTTATTAAAGGGGGAAGAAGATGATTGAACTAATCACAACGGTAGCTTCAGTTGATCAAGCCAAAGCAATGTTGGCTGCTGGCGTGGATACCATTTATTTTGGGGAAGAAACATTTGGGTTACGCCTACCGTATTCATTTTCACGTACAGAACAACAGGAATTAGTTAATTTAGCCCATGCTGCCGGGAAAAAAGCAGCGATTGCCGTCAATGGCATTATGCATCCCGAAAAGATGAAAATTGTGCCGGAATACTTAGCCTTTGTCAAAGAAATCGGTACTGATCAAATCGTCGTAGGAGATCCCGGGGTCGTTTATGTCATGATGCAAGATGAAAAACTAGCAACTCCTTTTATTTATGACGGCGAAACTTTGGTCACCAGTGCACGGCAAATTAATTTTTGGGGTAAAAAAGGCGCAGTTGGGGCCGTATTAGCCAGAGAAGTTCCTTTTGCTGAAATGAAAGAATTAGCACCACAATTAACAATACCAACGGAAGTTTTGGTCTATGGCGCCACTTGTATTCACCAATCCAAGCGCCCGCTTTTACAAAACTATTATAATTATACAAAACAAGATGAAAGTACCAGTAAAGAACGTAATTTATTCTTATCTGAGCCGAAAAAGCCCGAGACCCATTACTCGATTTATGAAGACAGTCATGGCACCCATATTTTTGCCGATAATGATGTGGACTTGATGAATGAGTTGGCGCAATTAGCCCAAACTGGCTTTAGGACTTGGAAATTAGAAGGTTTATTTACCGATGAAGAAAACTTTGTGGCTGTAGCGCAATTATTTGTAACGGCAAAAGCCGCAATTTTAGCTGGTACTTGGGATGAAACGCAAGCCAAAGCCCTAGACGAAAAACTTCGCGCTTTGCATCCAGACAAGCGGGGATTAGATACCGGATTTTACTATTTAGACCCGAATAAAATTCGTTAAAGTTAAAAGTAACTGTAACTTAAACTTAGTTGCAGTATGAAATTAAGTGAAAAAGAGCAAAAAAGTATGTCAATAAGTGGGAACTGAAATAAGCATAGACCGCTTCATCAGCTTCAGCTTTATTGCATTCTTTTAAGCGAGCTTTTTTCACAGCTAAGAAATTGAGGTGACAAAAGACCTGACAACGGGCTTTAAGCCCATTTCTTGAATGAGAGAAACGTATTAAGAGAGTGCAAGCTTAATGCAGGTATCAATGTGGTCTTTTAACATCTAAAGTAGGAGTGACAGGAAAACATGACACAAAAAGTCTTGAAGCGCCCGGAGGTTTTGGCTCCGGCAGGGACATTGGAAAAATTAAAAACGGCAATTCACTATGGCGCTGATGCGGTTTATATCGGTGGAAATGCCTATGGTTTACGTAGCCGTGCGGGTAATTTTACGTATGAAGATATGCAAGAAGGAGTAGCCTTTGCCAAAGCCCACAATGCCAAAGTGTATGTGGCGGCGAATATGGTAACGCATGAAGGCAATGAAGAAGGGGCGGGGGATTTTTTCCGGGAATTACGCGATGTTGGGATTAGTGCAGTTATCGTATCGGATCCAGCTTTAATTGAAATTTGTGCTACTGAAGCTCCAGGTTTACCGATTCATTTATCAACCCAAGCATCTGCCACGAATTTTGAAACATTGGAATTTTGGAAAAATGAAGGTTTGGAACGTGTTGTTTTAGCCCGAGAAGTTTCAATGGCCGAAGTAGCGGAAATTCGCAAAAATACAGATATTGAAATTGAAGCCTTTATTCATGGGGCAATGTGCATTTCGTATTCGGGACGTTGTACATTATCAAACCATATGTCGATGCGGGATGCCAATCGCGGGGGGTGTTCCCAATCTTGCCGCTGGAAATATGAATTGTACGATATGCCCTTTGGAACGGAACAACACCGCAGTTTGACTGATAAAGGACAAGTAACTGAAGAATTTTCCATGAGTGCAGTCGACATGACCATGATTGAACATATTCCAGATTTAATTGAAAATGGCGTTGACAGTTTAAAAATTGAAGGACGGATGAAATCCATTCATTATGTTTCAACTGTTTCCAATGTTTATAAAGCAGCAGTTGATAGTTATATAGCTGATCCGGAAAATTATGTGTGCAAACAAGAGTGGATCGATGAATTGTGGAAAGTGGCTCAACGGGAGCTTTCTACGGGCTTTTACTACCATACTCCAAGTGAAAATGAACAATTATTTGGTCCCCGTCGCAAGATTCCGCAATACCAATTTGTCGGAGAAGTAATGGCATATGATCCGGCCACAAAAATTGCCACCATTCGCCAACGGAATCATTTTTCAGTTGGGGATGAAATTGAATTTTATTCACCAGGCTTTAAACATTTTGAACAATCCGTCGAATGGATGAAAAATGATGAAGATGAAATGATTGATCGGGCACCAAATCCAATGATGATTTTAACGATGCCTGTCGTACAGGATGTCGCTGTTGGAGATATGATTCGTAAGAAAAAAGAATAATTGCTGTAAATAAAAAACTCCTGTCTAAATGTGCAGATTGTGAAGCGTTCGATTTTTGACGAACGTTTGGCGATTGCGACCAATAGGCAGGCGTTTTTTTTATAGGTAAAGAGGCTCTTTGTTTTCTCCAAGAAATAAGAGCATAAAGCATTTCTAAAATCCAGCTTCATGAACTAGCTTATTGCTAGCGAGCTGAACGAGTTCATTTGGCTTTTCTTTGATCTAGCTTCCCAAACGAACTCTGTACGGTAATAAGCTGAAATTTGAAGAAATTTGGAAAACAATTTATTAAAATTCCATCTTATTACTTGAGAGTTACCCACGTTTGCTCAGCTTTTCTGACCTTATTCATGTAATTCAAGGGGCAGACCATTGGGATCAAAGAAAAATGTCATTTTCTCATTGGTGAAAGTATCATGACGGATTTCTTCACAGCGGACACCATTTGCTTTTAAGTAAGCGACTTGGGCTGTGATGTCATCTGTTTTAAAAGCTAAGTGGCGTAATCCAGCAGCTTCAGGAAAACTGGGGCGCTCAGGAGGATTTGGTACGGCAAAGATTTCCAACTCGCAATTTTCTAATTGTAAATCGAGTTTGGTATCCTTTTTTTCCGGACGGTAATGTTCACGGATAATGGGTAAGCCTAGAATATCGACATAAAAATGTTTGGCCGCAGCCAAATCGGAGACGATAATGGCAACGTGATGAATTCGGGTAAATTTTAGCATGGTTTTCCTCCGTTTATAGTCTAATAAATATTACGTAAACAGCAGATGCAATAAAGACAAATTTAAAATAAGTTTAGCCTATAAACAGCCTACTAGCTTATCATTTTTCTTTCAAGTACAATACAGATATTGAAAAATATGGTAATCCTGAAGTGATGAAGGGGAGAATAGTGTGAAAAGTTATGATTATATTGTTATCGGCGGCGGCAGTGGCGGGATTGCATCAGCAAACCGCGCTGGGATGCATGGTCAAAAAGTGCTACTGATTGAAGGAAAAGCACTTGGCGGAACTTGTGTTAATGTCGGTTGTGTGCCAAAAAAAGTAATGTGGCAAGCGAGTGAAATGTTGGAAATGATACATCGGGATGCCCCGAGTTATGGTATTACAGCAGATGTGAAAAAGTTTGATTTTACTGAACTGGTAAATCGCAGAGAAAAATACATTTCATTTTTACATGGTGCATATCAAAAAGGCTTGGATAGCAATAAAGTGGATGTAGTAACCGGCTACGCCAAATTTGTCGATGCTCAAACAGTTGTGGTAGGTGATGAAGAATTTTCTGCCCCTCACATTTTGATTGCAACCGGCGGACGTCCCAGCCAAATGAATATCCCTGGGGGCGAGTATGCCATTGATTCAGACGGATTTTTTGCAATGACTGAAAAACCGGCCAGCATGATTGTATTGGGTGCAGGTTATATTGCAGCTGAGCTTTCTGGTATGGCCCAACAAATGGGAATTAAAACTACATGGGCTTATCGGCAAGGTCGGCCTTTGCGAACGTTTGATACTATGTTAAGCGACAATATTGTGGAAATGTATCAAGAAAACGGCGTGACGTTGTGCCCTGAGCACGTCGCCAAAGAGATTATTAAAAATGAAGACGCCACATTTACTGTTGTTTTTGAAAATGGTGCAACTCACACAGCAGCACAAGTTTTGTTTGCCGGGGGACGCTTACCCAATAGTCAAAAACTTGGATTAGAAAAAATTGGCGTAAAATTAGACGAGCGCGGCTTTATTGTCGTGGACAAATTTCAAAATACTTCTGTAGCTGGTATCTATGCAGTCGGCGATATTATTGGCAAGGTGGAGTTGACCCCAGTTGCAATTGCGGCTGGCCGGCGTTTATCAGAACGCCTGTTTAATGGCAAGAAAGATTTGCATTTAGATTATGATTTGATTCCAACTGTCATTTTCACGCATCCACCCATTGCGACAATTGGCTTAACAGAAGAACAAACCTATGAAAAATATCCAGATGAAAAAATAAAAGTCTATCGCTCGCGCTTTACACCAATGTATTTTGCTTTAAATGATTACCGCCAAAAATGCGAAATGAAACTGATTTGCGTCGGTGAAGAAGAACGAATTGTCGGCTTACACGCGATTGGTATCGGAGTCGATGAAATGTTACAAGGTTTTGCTGTCGCCATTAAAATGGGCGCAACGAAAGCTGATTTTGACAATACCGTTGCTATTCACCCCACTGGTGCTGAAGAATTTGTCACGATGCGCTAAGAGCTTGCTAGTATAGCGGTAGATGTTTTTGCAGAAATATGTTCTATTTCATTAAGTTTTAGGCTTTAACGGATGAAATTAAGACTTATAATTTAAAAGAACCCGTCCCATGTCAGCTTTTCTACTAACGGGAGTCGGGTTCTTTTTTGTGGTTATTTCAAAATAAGTATAATCTTTTGTTAATTTTTCCGCTCTAAAATCGTCTGAGTCAAGCGTAAAAGGATCGCTTTGGTATTTAAATCGTTGTCTGGAAGCTTTTTAATGCCTTTTAGGGCTTTATCTGTATAGTCTTCGGCATAGGCTTTAGCAGCCTCTACGCCACCAAATTCGTGGACATAACCATATAGGGTTTCCACTTCTTCATCTGTTATTTCCCCACGCTTTTCTAAAAGAGGCAACACTTGTTGGGGAGCTTTTTGCAAAGCCAACAATAAAGGCAGAGAGTATACTCCTTGGCGCACATCTTCTAGGACTGGTTTGCCGATAGCGGTTGCCGGTTGTGAATAGTCTAAAATATCATCAATGATTTGAAAGGCCATACCAATATTTTGACCGATATCCCCACATTGTTTGGCAAAACGTTCGCCAGTACCACTTTCTAAGGCCCCTACAGAACAACTTAAGGAAAACAATTCTGCAGTTTTTCCCGAAATATTTTCTAAATAATCATTAATGGTGACGTTTGTATCAAAACGTGTATCCATTTGACCTAATTCACCGTTTAAGATTTTTTCCATACTGCGAGAATTAATTTGTAAGCTGCGCATTGAACTTGCGTAATCCGCCATTAACTTAAAGCAGCAGACAAAGAGAAAATCACCGGCATAAACGGCTACGGCATTGCCAAACTCTGAGCGAATCGTTTGGAGACCGCGGCGCAAATCCGCTTCATCGACAATGTCGTCATGAACTAAAGTAGCGGTGTGGAGCATTTCAATCGAGGCAGCTAAAGAAACAGCTTTTTTACGGTCTTGTTCTGGGCCAAATTGAGAAAAAAGGAGTTGATAGGCCGGGCGCAGTAATTTGCCTCCTGAGTGAATCATACTTAAAATGGCATCGGCGACAGGTTTGTTTTTCAATTTAATCGAATCTTCCATTAGCGTCAATGTTTGGCGCAATTCGGGTTGTAAGGCAGGATATTCCTGCCAAAGTGGATGTAACTTCATAAAATTCTCCTTTAGGTTTTAAAAGGCAAGAAATGCAGGTCCTTTCAATAATCAGTGGTAACAAGTATCAAAGAAAGCGTAACTAACGCCAACTTTGTTTGGTTTGGTTTTCATAGGCAATTTGGAATTTTTGCAACGTTTGGACGCGACGCAACAAAAAGTTCGCGGCAATCCCAATGGCAATTCCGGATAAAATACCAAAAAATGATAAGATTGGCAGATATAACATCACGGTCCATGATTGGGCAATAAAAGAAGCAGTGAGGAGTTGTCCTACATTATGCATAAAACCGCCTGCAGCACTAATGCCAATAATACTAATGCGTTTTGGACCCAAAATGCGTAAGAAAGCCATCGCAAAATAGCTTAACATGGCACCGCTCATACTATAAAGAAAAGTTGAAAGGGTCCCGCCTAGCAGAGTGGTTAAAATCAAGCGCATCCAGACTAAAGTAAAGCTGTCTTTTTTAGGCATTGTGAAAAGGGAGATAATCGTAATTAAATTAGCTAAGCCCAATTTAGCACCAGGCGCAAAGGCAAACGGATAAGGAATCATATTTTCAACCAGACCAATAACCACGCCTTGAGCCACTAAAAGGGCAATATAAATCATTTTTTGTGTACGACTCATTTGATAGGACGTTTAATTAATAAATTAAATCGTCGCTGTCACCTCCTTGACTACCTTGTACTTCAATGACAAGTTTATGAGGCAAACAGACAATGGTCTCACCATTTTCTTTGGCCCAACCGCGTCTTACGCAGACTTGGTCGCCACAATTGGCTTCTTTGATTCTGATTTGATCGTCTTTTACTTCAATTAAATTGTAATCCCCATCGGCATCTTCGTAACGATAGGATTCGTTTTGGCCTTTAAAGAGTTTAAAGGACTTGATTTCTTTGCCATCGACACGTAAAACAGCTACTTTGGTGGTAACCGGCGCGTCTGTTTGTTGCAAACCAAAAATAATCGTTGGAATAAACGAAGCAATAATTAAAAAGACAACGATAATAAAATCCCAGGGTTTTAGTTTGCTGGCTTTGATAAATTCTTTTATTTTCAAAGGGGTCACCTTTCTAACTGCTTTTAAAACTGTGTTGCTGCAAAAAATAGACGTTTTATTCTATTGTAAGGTAGTGCTGCTGTTAAAAACTCGCGAATTTTAGTCCGGAATAAACAACTGATTTGTTAAATTGCAACCGAATTTTAGCGCGAACTTTTAAGCAATCTTTATTTTAACATAGGAACTTGTCAGAGAACTAAGAAAAGACCCAGACAACAACTGCCCGGGTCTTTTTTACGTGCCTTACAGCAAGTTTATTTTTGATTGTAAAGTGATTTCGGCTTGCCGTACCACCAGCCGCCTAGTTTTTTCTGAATCCAAGGAATTACCCAGCGGTCTAAACCGACTGCACGGCCAGAACCGTTCATTAAGGCAAAGGCAACTGGAATAAACCAAATGTTAACCCAGTAGAACATCCCAGACATACAAAACATTGCGACTAAGATAATTGTTGTTCCGTTCATTAACCAAGTGAATAAACCGGCCATGATACAAAGTGCAATACCGATTTCAACAAAGACCATCATTTTTTGGAAGAACATTGCAACATCCATGTTTGGCATCATAACTTTCATAATACTGCTAAACCAGTCAGGTGCTTTATCTAACACAGCCATTGGTTCTTCACCGTAAGCATAACTTAAACCAAAGTGAGCCGCATGTGTTGCCGCTTCAGCGCCACCACTTGTCGCAGCATCAGCAGCCCCAGAAGCACCACCGACAGCATCGGCAACACTTGAAGCACTTGTGGCAGCAGTAGCAGAAGCGCCACCGACAGCGTCAGCTGCACCAGAAGATGCTGTTGTTGCAGCTTCTTTGGCGTAATCCCAAGTCCAAGGGAAGACAGAGTTGCCAGTAAACCATGAACCTTCACCAAACCAAGTGGATGGTTTTAATACTTCGCCATTGCCGACGATTTTTTTGAAGGCTTCAATAAACCAAACTAAACCATAAAAGATACGCAGTGGAACACTCCACAAAACATTACCATAACGAGAAGAATGGCCACGAGTAACGTTGCGGTCATCTTTAATATGGAAGAATTCATGCATCATGTATTGGAACATATAGTAACCAGAACGAATATCAAAGAAATATTTCAAGTTGACGACATGTTTCATAATAATGGCTAAGAAACCACTTAAATGGATTTTGCCGAATAATTCTGCGACACCCCATTTTGAACCAACAGAAACCATGAAACCTTGGTAGTTACTCTTAAATTTGTGTTTTTCACCGTCGCCTTTAATTGCTGAAACGACATTAGCTGCAGCACAATGTCCTGTTTGTTCAGCCGCTTGAACGATTTGTGGTGTTGGTGTATTTGGTTGTTCTTCGTAATAAACCAAATCTCCGATGATATAAATATTTTTATCTTCGTAACCTTTAGCTTCCATATATTCATTGGCAACTAAACGGTTCCCGCGAGCAGCTTCTAAACCAAAGTCGGCTGCATCAGAAGTTGCTTTAACACCAGCAGTCCAGATTAATGTGTGGGTGGGAATAGTTGAGCCGTCTTTTAATTGAATATGATCTGCATCAACTTCAACGATTGGGGCGTTTAAAACAAGTTCAACATTTTTCTTTTCCAAGTAACGAACTGCTTTGTTGGCATCATTACGATTTAACATGTTCAAAATTGTTGGCATTGCTTCAACAACTTTTAAAGTAAATTCATTTGGATCTAATTTGTAGTCTTCTGCCAAGCGGTCTTTCCATTCCACTAATTCACCGATCATTTCAATCCCGGTAAAACCAGAACCACAGACAACAAATGTTAACATTGCTTTACGTTTTGTTGCATCTGGTTCAATCGCAGCTTTGGCTACTGTGTGTTCGATGTGTTCGCGAATCCGAACAGAATCTTCAAACGACCACAATGTGAAGCCGTGTTCTTTCACACCAGGGGTACCAAAATCGTTTGGTTCGCCACCCATACCAATTATTAAATGATCAAACGCGTAACTACCAGCTTGTGTTTTTACAACTTTTTGTTCTTTGTCGATTCCAACTACAGTATCTGTTACCAATTTGACATTTTTCTTACGGGAAAATAACCGTTGTAAGTCATATTGAATCGCAGTTGGTTCCACGCGGCCACCGGCAACTTCGTGTAGTTCTGTCATCATGGTGTGATAAGAATGACGATCGATTAATGTGATTTCCACATCATCTTTCTTCAATTTCTTAGCCATGAATTTAGTAGCGGCTACACCTGCGTAACCCGCACCCACAACGACAATGTTTTTCTTTGTCATTGAATATCGCTCCTTAAAATATAAAAATAGTATGATAATTATTACACAATCCACCCTATTATACAGACAGAAAGACGGTTTGTCTATCCTAAAAAAATTATGAGAACGTGCTTTTTTTGAAAAAATAAGCTTGTGAAGATAGACCATTATTGTGAAATTTTCTCAATATTGAAAACGGTTGACTTTTAGGTAGCTTTAATTACAATGTAATGTGCATCACAAGTACTTCATAAAAAAACAAACGGAAGAGGGGAAACACAAAAATGAAATCGAAAAAATTAGTAGTAGGGTTTACAGTTTTAACTTTTTCTGCCTTAGTATTGGGCGCTTGCAGTCCCGATAATAAAGATGACAGCGCAAGTTCATCATCTAAGACAGAACAAACAACAGCTTCATCAACCACTGCTTCAACAACAGCTGCCAATGCAGATGTAAAAATCGCTGACGGTAAAACAGCCAACGCTGAAGTGCCAGGTGCTGGGACTATCGTTATGCGTCAATTATACACAGCACCCCATGGGGACAAATCATTTGCCGTTGTCAATGTAACGTTAGATGGCGACAAAATTCTTTCCGCACGTATGGATGAATTCCAATACGTTGAAAAAGGCGATGATTGGACTGGCGTTCCAAATGCCGATGCAAAATTAGGCGAAAACTTCCCGGAAGGCAATATTTTAGTTGCCAAAGAAGAAAACAGCAAAGCTTACTCAGCTATGATGAAAGATCATGGTGGCGCAACCCAAACATGGGATGAAAGCATGACTGCAATCACCAACTTTGTTAAAGGTAAAACAATCGCTGAAGTGGAAAAAGCGGTAAAAGATCTTGATGCACAAGGAGAGGACGCAAAAGTTTCTGACGTAGTATCAGGTGCGACATTCTCTGATACAAAGGGTTACTTACAATCTATCGTCGATGCTGCTAAATCTGGTATGGTTTCTGTTGGTGAAAAAACGAGCAATACAGATTTAAAAGAAGCGATAATTTTAGCTGCTCCTCATGGTGATCAATCCTTTGCAACTGTAACAGTTGCCTTAGACGGTGATAAAGTAGCGGCAACATTTGTCGATGAATTCCAATATGTTGATCCAGCCGATTTTGGTGGCGTACCAAATTCTAATGCTGCATTTGGCGAAGGCATTAAAGACAATTTGGTTTTAGGTTCGAAATATGCTAACAATGAAGCTTATTCAGCTCTTATGAAAGACCATGCAAAAGCAACGCAAACATGGGAAGAAAATATTCATGCTGTTGATGCCTTTGCTAAAGGTAAAACAGTAGCCGAATTAGAAACGGCAGTGAAGGATCTGAAAGGCCAAGGCGAAGATGCTAAAGTTTCTGACGTCGTTTCTGGTGCAACTTTTGCTGATACTGCTGGTTACTTACAAGCGATTATTGATGCAGCAAAAAAAGCCGCTGAATAATTTTAGTTAAATAATTTTACAACTTCCAGTCGCTCGCAGGCTGGAAGTTTTTTTGTGAAAAATTGGTGGCTAATCCCTTACTTAGCTAAAAATACAAAATGTACAATAGTCGATCTGACACAGCTTTGGCAGTTATTGAAGAAAGCCGTGGAAGACCCAAAACCATGTGAATTTTATTTCAAAATGAATGATAGATAAGAACAATGGCGAAAAAAAGATACAATAACAGTCATTGTAAATCGTTAATAAGCGTGGAAACGTTTGACTTTTTAGCAACTTTAATTACAATGTAATATGTATCACATACTCGGTGTGTGACAAGAATAAGTGAAATGAAGAGGGGAAATACAAAATGAAATCGAAAAAATTAGTAGCAGGTTTTACAGTCTTAGCTTTTTCTGCCTTATTATTAGGTGCATGTAGCTCAGACAATAAAGATGACAGCGCAGCAAGCTCATCTTCTGCGACAGAACAAACAACAGCATCATCTTCAAAAGAAGAAGCTAAAGTAATTGCTGGTGGCGAAATGAAAGACGGCACTTACAAATTAGAAGAAAAAAATTATTCAAATGGCTACCGTGCAACATTTGAAATGACTGTTAAAGACGGCAAAATTACAGATTCTAAATATGATAACGTCAACAAAGACGGCAAATCAAAAACAGAAGATGCTGATTACAACAAACAAATGAAAGACAAAGCTGGAATTTCACCGGAAGAATTTATTCCTAAATTCAACGAAGAATTCGTTGCAGCACAAGATCCATCAAACATGGACGTTGTAACTGGTGCGACTCACTCATTTGAATCATTCCAAAACTATGCACAACAATTAATTCAAGCAGCACAAGCTGGAAATACAGATACAATTGAAATTGACAATGGTGCAGCACTTCAAGACGGCACTTACTCATTGAAAGAAAAAAATGATAAAAACGGCTACCACGTTGACTTCTCAATCGTAGTAAAAGACGGTAAAATTACAGAATCTAACTACGATAACTTAAACGCAGACGGTAAATCTAAAAAAGATGATGCGGACTACGAAAAGAACATGAAAGACAAATCTGGCGTTGGTCCTAAAGAATATATCGAAGATTTGAACAAAAACTTCTTAGCTGCAATGGGCAAAGAAGACGGTTCACCTGCTGATATGGACGTTGTAACTGGTGCAACTCACAGCTCACATACATTCATCATCTATGCTGAACAATTAATCAATGCCGCTGAAAAAGGCGACACTACACCAATCGAAATTGACAACATTGTAACTGAATAATTGTTTGTCTACTGAAAACCCGACCGCACTTTTCTATGCGGTCGGGTTTTTTGCGACTTCAACTAGGCGTTCTCTGCCGTAGTTGAATCGTATGGGAAACGAGGAAAAGGATTTTTGCTAAAAAAATCATCTCCTTAATTGGAGATAGCTGCGACTTCAACTAGGCGTTTTCTGCCGTAGTTGAATCGTATGGGAAGCGAGGAAAAGGATTTTGGTTTAACGAAAAGACGCTATTATTGCAAAAAACGAGCCTCAAAATGAAAAATCTTTTTGCATTTTTCTGATTAAAAAATAATGAAATAGTATTAAATATCTTGTTTTGTTAAAAATAAGTGATAGCTTTCATTTTTTATTAATGCGTAAGAATTACTTGTGAAAAAAACAAAAGTAAATTTTAAAATTATTGGTGTATCAAGTTATCTGTGGAATTGTTATTTTGCACAAGAGCTTTTTTTGATATTGATGTTATTTCAAATTATGTTTAAATTTGGCTGATAACGCTTTTTTGACAAACTTGTGACTTTGCAAACAAGCCAAAAACAGCTATGATGTAAACGTTGATTTTAAGGAGGAAAGAACATGAAAAAATATTGGCACCTCATGCTGGTTGCCTTCATCGGTATTTTCTTTTTAGCCGCTTGTGGCAAAGGCGACAGCGAAAAAAAGACGGCAAAATTAAGAGAAGAACCTTATTACCAAGAAAAATTTTTGATGGGAACTTACGTTAGAATTCGCGTTTACGATGAAGGCAAAGAAGATGCATTGAAACCAGCCTTTGATCGGGTCAAAGAATTAGCGGATAAAATTACCATTAATCAAAAAGGCTCAGAAATTGATGCGATTAATGCACAAGCCGGTGTGAAACCAGTCAAAGTGACCAGTGATATGTATTATCTATTAAAAGAAGCATACAAATATAGTGAAGAAACCAATGAAGCATTTAATATGACCATTGGTGCGATTACGCAATTGTGGCGGATTGGTTTTGATGATGCTAGAAAACCGGCTCAAAGTGAAATTGATGCGGCATTGAAGAAAATTGATTTCCATAAAGTAAAATTCAATGACAAAGATCAAACCGTTTATTTAGAAGAAAAAGGAATGATCATTGATCTAGGGGCAATTGCCAAGGGCTATATCACCGATGAAGTGGTCAAAGTCCTAAAAGAAAAAGGCGTGACTTCAGCCATTGTCGATTTAGGCGGAAATGTCTACGTCTTAGGTCACAGTAATCGCGGTGAGAGTGATCCGTGGAATGTGGGGATTCAAGACCCTAATAAAGATCGCGGTTCGATTGTGGGTAGTATCAAAGAAAAAAATCGGACAATTGTTACTTCCGGAATTTATGAACGATTTTTAGAAGTCGACGGTAAAAAATACCATCATATTTTTGATTCAAAAACCGGCTATCCTTATGATAACGATATTGCCGGTGTGTCAATTATTACCAATAAATCAATTGACGGCGATGCCCTGTCAACTTCTGTTTTTGCGATGGGAGTTAAAGAGGGTCTAGAATTTGTGGAAGAGCACGAAAAAGGCAGCGATGCGATTTTTGTTACGAAAGATGATAAAATTTATGTTACCAATGGGATTAAAGACAATTTCAAAATTGGTAAAGATTCGGGTTACACTATGGGAAATCGCAGCGAGTTGAAATAAGCAAAAGCTGCCAACTTGTTGGCAGCTTTTCTTCATAATGTGATGGGGAATTTTGATATGTTTTAAAAGAAAAGGAGTTTGGTTTATGTCTTTAAAGGTTTTTTTGGAAGTTGTTGAGATTAAAACAAAAATTGCCAGTGTTTTTCCCTTTTTAGTAGGAGCTTTGTTTTCTGCTACTTTTTACCATTCATTTCATTTAGGGTATACGTTGTTGTTTTTTGTCGCCATGTTAATTTTTGATTTGACGACAACGGCCATTAACAATTATATGGACTTTGAAAAAGCCCATTCCAAAACGTATAAGTATCAAGAAAATGTTATCGGCAGAGAAAATGTTTCGCCACGCTTGGTGCGTCAAATGATTGTCGCAATGCTGATTATTGCGGCTGTTTTGGGTTTTATTTTAGCGTATCAGACGGGATGGTTATTGCTTGTCTTAGGTTTTGTATGTTGCTTTATCGGTGTGTTTTATACGTATGGCCCCATTCCTTTATCGCGTATGCCTCTGGGAGAAGTTTTCAGCGGGGTGACGATGGGCTTAGGGATTACGGCTATGGTCGTTTATATCAATACCACTAGTCCTGAGATAATGTATTTGAATCTTGATATTGCAAGTGGAAAATTCTCCTTAACTGGTAATTTTTGGTTAGTAGCTGCGCTGGTTTTAGCCGCAGTACCGCTAATTTGTACGATTGCCAATATTATGTTGGCGAATAATTTGAGAGATTTAGAAACAGATATTAAAAATCACCGCTATACATTAGTCTATTATATTGGTCGTGAACACGGGATTCACTTATTTTCTTACCTGATGTATGCCAGTTATGTGGCCATTTTAGCCGGCGTAATCTTGCAAGTATTCTCTTGGCCTTTACTACTTGTCTTTTTGACATTGCCAAAAGTGCGGCAAAACTTAGCAGCTCATAAAAAAGAATTACCAGCACCTCATAGCTTTGTCTATGCACTAAAAAATATGGTGCTTTTTAACAGCGCATATGTGATTTGTTTAGGACTGTCTCTAGTTTGGCAACTTCTCAGCTAATTTATCTATAAAAAACTGCCTTTTCTGCAAAAGCGGAAAAGGCAGTTTATTTCTATTAGCTAAAGGAAATGATTTTCCATAAGGGATGAGGGCGCGATATACCAAAAATTTCATCTTCTTGCTTTTGAGCTGAACACATTCATTTCGTTTTTCCAATGGCACTTAAGCTAATTTCACCAGAGTTTAAGGTAAACGTTTGTTGCGGTGTTTTCACAACGAGCTGTCCTTCATCGGTAATATCTTGGGCAATGCCGCTGTAGGTTTGGCCGTTTTGATTAAAGCTAACATTTTGACCTAAGACAAAAGAACGTTTGCGGTATTCGGTTAAAAAATCTTGCTGCGGCAAAGCTGCCAGTAGTGCAAAGAAATGTTGCCAAATCTCATGAATAAGCAGATTTCGTTCAAATGGAGCAGTGCCGTCAGCAAAAAGTGAAGTGGCTTTTGTTTGCAAATCGGCGGGGAAATCTTCTTGGGCAATGGCAAAATTTAACCCCATTCCAATAATGACATGGGAGATAATGCCAGATTCAAAGTCGCTTTGGGCTTCGGATAGGATGCCGCAAATTTTGCGTCCATCTAAATAAATGTCGTTCACCCATTTGATTTCTGGCTTGTAGGGCGTTAATTTTTCGATTGCCTGACAAACTGCGACCGCCGCTAAAATAGTATATTGTGGCAGTTCTGCAAAAGATTGGTTGGGAGTGAGTAATAAACTCATATAGATGCCTTCACCTTTTTGCGCGAAAAATGGGCGATTAAAGCGGCCATGAGCTGCTGTCTGCATATCAGCTACTACTAAAAATGGGGCTTTGACGCCGCTGACTTGCGCGAGCTTGGCATCTTTCATCGTTGATTCTGAAATGTCTTTGGTGGCCACTGCTAGGTCTGGTAATCCAGTCGCGATTGCTAGATCATCCAAGCGATCTTGTGGCAAATAACGATACCCCGTTTTTGAATGTTCAAAAGTATAGCCGCCCTTTTCTAATTCCTTAATTGCTTTCCACACAGCCGTCCGAGAAATGGCTAATTTCTGGGCGATTTTTTCACCAGACAAGGTAGTGTTACTCTGTTTTAAAAGTTTGAGAACTTGCGCTTTGGTGGTCAATAAAAAACCTCCTATCGATTTTTATGGTCATATAAAAGATAAAGGATTAAAGCCAAAAAAGAAACAAAAAGACAGCCGATGCGAATCACCAATAATGTAGGGGATTCAAAATGACGGTGGTTTAACACTTGTCGAAAGAAAAATAATAACGTTATCAATAAAGTTGCCAAGATGACTTTATGACGATTCCACTTAATAAAAAAAGCAGAGATTATCAAAAAGAGAGCGACGGGAATCCAAAAGATAAGACCGCTAAGACGTTCCATAAAAAAACACTCCAAATAAAAGATTCAAATTTAAAAGTACTCCTATTGAACAATATTTTTTGTAAAATGTCACGAAAAAATTGTTAATAATTGAACAAGAAGCGAGATTTGTTTAAAACGATTGCATTTTTAAGGGCAAATGTAGCTTTTTTGAAACGCAAATGAATAAAATTGTTTGGATAAGCCAATGAAATGAGCCAAGAAGTGTGCAAATATTTGGCCAAAAACAAATCCGCTTTTTCTAATTATTTTTTTCTTAACAAAGTATTAAGGAAAAGCCCTGATTTGCATTGCAGCCATTGACAAAACAATATTTCGTCTGTATAATCGACAGAGCAAAAACTATCTAATGAAAAGAAGGAAGCAGGAACGATCTATTGTCCGTTTCGGCTTTGCCATAGGAAAACAAAAGTAGAAAGGTCAGTTTGAACGTTCTATCTTTTGGTTTTTTTTATGCCCAAAAGCCGCAAAAAATGCTTTTTGTTACGAAGATTTAATATTTGTAATCTTTTTGTAACGAAAGTTGGATAGCCTTTTTGAAAGAAATTTTTAAGGGGTGAAGAGCTTGGCTGGACACGTAGTAAAATACGGGAAACATCGCGAACGTAGAAGTTACGCTAGAATCAGTGAAGTATTGGAATTACCGAATTTGATTGAAATTCAAACCGACTCTTACCAATGGTTTTTAGATGAAGGTTTGCGTGAGATGTTTGAAGATATCTTACCAATCGATGACTTTAACGGTAATTTGTCACTGGAATTTGTTGATTACGACTTGAAGGAACCAAAATACACAGTTGAAGAAGCTCGTGCGCATGATGCAAACTACTCTGCGCCACTACACGTTACATTACGTTTGACAAACCGTGAAACAGGCGAAATCAAATCACAAGAAGTTTTCTTTGGTGATTTCCCATTAATGACAGAACAAGGAACATTTATCATCAATGGTGCTGAACGGGTTATCGTATCTCAGTTGGTACGTTCACCGGGTGTTTATTTCCACGGTAAAGTAGATAAAAATGGTAAAGAAGGTTTTGGCTCAACTGTTATTCCTAACCGTGGTGCATGGTTGGAAATGGAAACAGATGCTAAAGACATTTCTTATGTTCGGATTGACCGCACACGCAAAATTCCATTAACAGTTTTAGTCCGTGCCTTAGGTTTTGGCTCAGATGATACTATTCTTGAAATTTTTGGCGAAAGCTTGTCATTACGCAACACAATTGAAAAAGACTTACACAAAAATGCAAGTGATTCTCGTACTGAAGAAGGCTTAAAAGATATTTACGAACGACTACGTCCAGGCGAACCAAAAACAGCCGACAGTTCTCGTAACCTTTTGAATGCCCGCTTCTTTGATCCAAAACGTTATGACCTTGCCAACGTTGGTCGTTACAAAGTAAATAAAAAATTAGACCTTAAAACACGTCTATTGAACTTAACCTTAGCGGAAACATTGGTTGACCCTGAAACAGGCGAAATCATCGTTGAAAAAGGAACTGTTTTGTCTCACCAAGAAATGGACAAATTAGCACCGTTCTTAGAAAACGGCTTGAATGCTGTAACTTACTATCCTTCAGAAGATGGTGTCGTGACAGAACCAATGACCGTACAAGTGATTAAAGTCTTTTCTCCAAAAGATCCAGAACGTGAAGTAAATGTGATTGGTAATGGCTATCCTGATGCGACTGTTAAAACAGTTCGTCCGGCTGATATCGTTGCTTCTATGAGCTATTTCTTCAACTTAATGGAAGGTATCGGCAATGTGGATGATATCGATCACTTAGGTAACCGTCGTATTCGTTCAGTTGGTGAATTGTTACAAAACCAATTCCGTATCGGTTTAGCCCGGATGGAACGTGTGGTACGTGAACGGATGTCGATTCAAGATACCGAAACATTAACACCACAACAATTAATTAATATTCGTCCAGTGGTAGCAAGTATCAAAGAATTCTTTGGTTCTTCTCAGTTGTCACAGTTCATGGACCAAACAAACCCATTAGGTGAGTTGACCCATAAACGTCGTCTATCAGCCTTAGGGCCTGGTGGTTTGACCCGAGATCGTGCTGGCTATGAAGTACGTGACGTTCACTATTCTCACTATGGTCGTATGTGTCCAATTGAAACGCCTGAAGGTCCAAATATCGGGTTGATCAATAGTTTGGCATCTTACGCTAAAGTAAATAAATATGGTTTTATTGAAACACCATACCGACGGGTTGATCGTGCAACAGGTCGCGTAACCGACCAAATCGACTATTTAACAGCCGATATTGAAGACCATTACGTTGTTGCCCAAGCAAACAGCCCATTAAATGAAGATGGTACGTTTAAAGAAGAATTGGTTATGGCCCGTGCGACTTCTGAAAACTTAGAAGTAACAATCGACAAAGTTGATTACATGGACGTATCACCAAAACAAGTAGTTGCCGTTGCGACTGCGTGTATTCCTTTCTTAGAAAACGATGACTCCAACCGTGCCTTGATGGGTGCCAACATGCAGCGTCAAGCTGTACCGTTGATTAATCCTAAATCACCATGGGTTGGGACTGGGATGGAATATAAATCAGCCCATGACTCAGGTGCTGCTTTATTATGTAAAAACCCAGGTGTTGTTGAATTTTGTGATGCATCTGAAATTCGTGTTCGTCGTGAAGATGGCGCGTTAGATGTTTACTCTGTTACAAAATTCCGTCGTTCAAACTCAGGTACAAGCTACAACCAACGCCCATTAGTAAAACTAGGGGAAGAAGTTGAAAAAGGCGACATCTTAGCGGATGGACCTTCAATGGAAAACGGCGAAATGGCTTTAGGCCAAAACGTCTTGGTTGCCTTCATGACTTGGGAAGGTTACAACTATGAAGATGCTATCATCATGAGCCGTCGTTTGGTGAAAGATGATGTTTATACTTCTATTCATATTGAAGAATATGAATCAGAAGCTCGTGATACAAAATTAGGGCCTGAAGAAATTACCCGCGAAATTCCAAACGTTGGGGAAGACGCATTGAAGAACTTGGACGAAATGGGGATCATCCGCATTGGTGCTGAGGTTAAAGACGGAGACTTATTAGTTGGTAAAGTAACGCCAAAAGGTGTAACTGAATTATCTGCTGAAGAACGTCTTTTACACGCAATCTTCGGTGAAAAAGCCCGCGAAGTTCGCGATACTTCTCTACGTGTTCCTCACGGCGGTGGCGGTATTGTCCACGACGTGAAGATCTTTACCCGTGAAGCAGGCGATGAATTATCACCAGGGGTTAACATGTTAGTGCGCGTTTATATCGTGCAAAAACGTAAAATCCATGAAGGGGATAAAATGGCCGGTCGTCACGGTAATAAAGGGGTTGTATCTCGGATTATGCCAGAAGAAGATATGCCATATCTTCCAGACGGCACACCGGTTGATATCATGTTGAATCCTTTAGGGGTGCCATCACGGATGAACATCGGACAAGTGTTGGAATTACACTTAGGGATGGCTGCACGTCAATTAGGTATTCACGTTGCGACACCAGTATTTGATGGAGCTAACGATGAAGATGTTTGGGCAACAGTTAAAGAAGCAGGGATGGCCAGTGATGCCAAAACAGTTCTTTACGATGGCCGAACTGGGGAACCATTTGATGGTCGTATCTCCGTTGGGGTTATGTACATGATTAAACTAGCCCACATGGTTGACGATAAATTGCATGCCCGTTCAATTGGACCATACTCACTTGTTACCCAACAACCATTGGGTGGTAAAGCACAGTTTGGTGGACAACGTTTCGGGGAAATGGAAGTTTGGGCACTGGAAGCTTACGGTGCAGCGTATACCTTACAAGAAATCTTGACTTATAAATCAGATGACGTTGTGGGTCGTGTGAAAACATACGAAGCTATCGTTAAAGGTGAACCAATTCCAAAACCTGGTGTACCAGAATCCTTCCGCGTATTAGTGAAAGAATTACAATCATTAGGTTTAAATATGCGCGTTCTTGATATCGATGATGAAGAAATTGAACTTCGTGATATGGACGACGATGATGATGATTTAATTACAGTAGATGCTTTGACGAAATTCGCCGAACAACAATCTGCTAAAGAAGTTGAACAGGCAGCTGCTGCTGAAGAAAAAACTGCAGAAGAAGATTTGAACCAAGAAATCGAAACTGCCGAAGACGTTGAATAAGCTTTAACATAACGGAGAATTTGGCACTTTTTCGTACAAAAACGGCTAAGTGTCAAAACTCCCTTAAAAGCTTACGTTTATATTCAGTTGCAACCCGCTAGAAATGAAATGGAGGGAACCCCTTTTGATCGATGTAAATAAATTCGAAAGCATGCAAATAGGTCTGGCATCTCCTGAGAAAATCAGAAGCTGGTCATACGGGGAAGTTAAAAAACCTGAGACCATCAACTACCGCACGCTAAAACCGGAACGGGAAGGTTTGTTTGACGAACGCATCTTCGGTCCTACTAAAGACTGGGAATGTGCTTGTGGTAAATACAAACGTATTCGTTACAAAGGCATCGTCTGTGACCGTTGTGGCGTGGAAGTAACACGCTCAAAAGTACGTCGTGAACGTATGGGTCATATTGAATTAGCTGCTCCGGTTTCACATATTTGGTATTTCAAAGGTATCCCATCACGGATGGGCTTAGTTTTAGACATGAGTCCACGGGCATTAGAAGAAGTTATTTACTTTGCTTCTTATGTCGTAATTGATCCAGGCGATACTTCATTAGAGAAAAAACAATTATTGACCGAAAGAGAATACCGTGAAAAACGAGATCAATATGGTCAAACATTCACTGCTGCTATGGGTGCTGAAGCAATTAAACAATTGTTAGACAGCGTTGATTTAGATGGCGAAGCAGCTGAATTAAAAGAAGAATTAAAAACTGCTTCTGGTCAAAAACGGACACGGGCAATCCGCCGTTTAGACATTTTGGAAGCTTTCCGCAAATCTGGCAACAAACCAAGCTGGATGGTAATGGATGTTATTCCTGTTATCCCGCCAGATCTACGCCCAATGGTGCAATTAGAAGGTGGCCGTTTTGCAACGAGTGACTTAAATGACTTGTACCGTCGTGTAATTAACCGTAACAACCGGTTAAAACGTTTATTAGATTTAAATGCACCTTCTATTATCGTGCAAAACGAAAAACGGATGTTACAAGAAGCCGTTGATGCGTTGATCGATAATGGTCGTCGCGGCCGTCCTGTTACAGGACCGGGTAACCGTCCATTAAAATCACTTTCTCATATGTTGAAAGGGAAACAAGGTCGTTTCCGTCAAAACTTATTAGGGAAACGTGTTGACTACTCTGGTCGTTCCGTTATCGTCGTTGGACCTTTCTTGAAAATGTATCAATGTGGTTTGCCAAAAGAAATGGCAATTGAATTGTTCAAACCATTTGTAATGAAAGAATTAGTTCAACGTGAAATTGCTTCTAACATCAAAAATGCCAAACGTAAAATCGAACGTATGGAAGATGAAGTCTGGGACGTTTTAGAAGACGTCATCAAAGAACACCCTGTTCTATTGAACCGGGCACCTACTTTGCACAGATTAGGTATCCAAGCCTTTGAACCAGTCTTAGTTGAAGGTCGCGCTATTCGTTTGCACCCATTAGTGTGTGAAGCCTACAATGCCGATTTCGATGGTGACCAAATGGCCGTTCACGTACCGTTAAATGACGAAGCACAAGCAGAAGCGCGGATGTTAATGTTAGCGGCACAAAACATCTTGAATCCAAAAGATGGTAAGCCAGTTGTAACTCCTTCTCAAGATATGGTCTTAGGGAACTATTACTTAACGATGGAAGAAGATGGCCGTGAAGGTGAAGGTATGATCTTCCGTGATATGGATGAAGCTGTGACTGCTTGGCGCAATGGCTACGTGCATTTACATTCACGTATTGCAGTTAACCCAAGAACTCTAGGGGACAAACCATTCACTGAAGAACAAAAAAATCGTTTAATGGTAACCACAGTTGGTAAAGTAATCTTTAACTCGATTATGCCACCAGAATTCCCTTACCTAAACGAACCAACCGATTTCAACTTGACGATTCAAACGCCAGATAAATACTTTGTGGAAGCTGGAACCGATATTCCAACCTTCATTAAAGAACAAGAACTCGTTGGACCATTCAAGAAGAAAAACTTAGGAAATATCATTGCCGAAGTCTTCAAACGTTTCAAAGTTACGGAAACTTCTAAAATGTTAGACCGCATGAAAGACTTAGGTTACAAACATTCAACTCATGCCGGTATCACAGTAGGTATTGCCGATATCATGGTTTTAGCTGAAAAACATGACATCATTGAAAATGCCCACAAACAAGTCGAAACCATTACCAAACAATTCCGTCGTGGTTTGATTACAGATGATGAACGTTATGAACGCGTTATTGGCGTTTGGAATGCTGCTAAAGATGAAATTCAACAAAAATTGATGGAATCCTTAGATGCCAAAAACCCAATCTTCATGATGAGTGACTCTGGTGCCCGTGGTAACATCTCCAACTTTACACAGCTTGCTGGTATGCGTGGTTTGATGGCGGCGCCAAATGGTCGAATCATGGAATTGCCAATCATCTCAAACTTCCGTGAAGGATTATCTGTCTTGGAAATGTTTATCTCCACTCACGGTGCCCGCAAAGGGATGACCGATACCGCCTTGAAGACTGCCGATTCTGGTTATCTTACACGTCGTTTAGTTGACGTGGCCCAAGACGTTATCATTCGTGAAGAAGATTGTGGCACAGACCGTGGTTTAGATATCAGCGCGATTCGCGAAGGTAACGAAATCATTGAATCACTAGAAGAACGTTTGGTTGGACGTTACACACGCAAGTCAGTCGTTAATCCTGAAACTGGTGAAATCATGCTAGGCTCAGATGCTTTAATTACAGAAGATCTTGCAAGACAAATCGTTGACGCCGGGATTGAAACTGTTTCAATTCGTTCGGTCTTCACATGTAATACCAAACATGGTGTATGTAAACATTGTTATGGCCGTAACTTGGCAACAGGTGCTGAAGTTGAAGTTGGTGAAGCAGTTGGTACTATCGCTGCCCAATCAATTGGTGAACCAGGTACTCAGTTAACCATGCGTACATTCCATACCGGTGGGGTTGCCGGGGACGATATTACCCAAGGTCTTCCTCGTGTCCAAGAAATTTTTGAAGCCCGTAATCCAAAAGGACAAGCGGTCATCACCGAAGTTACGGGTGAAGTAATTGAAATTGCTGAAGATGCTGCAACTCGCAGTAAAGAAGTGACAATCAAAGGCACGACCGATACACGGACATACACTGTTCCTTATACAGCCCGTATGAAAGTGGCAGAAGGAGATTACATCCATCGTGGTGCACCTCTAACTGAAGGTTCTATCGATCCTAAACAATTGTTACAAGTTCGCGATGTTTTATCTGTTGAAAACTACCTATTACGTGAAGTACAACGTGTTTACCGTATGCAAGGGGTAGAAATCGGCGATAAACATATCGAAGTGATGGTTCGTCAAATGTTGCGTAAAGTTCGCGTAATGGACCCAGGTGATACTGAAATCTTACCAGGTACATTATTAGACATTGCCGACTTTAAAGACCAAAACTACAACACATTGGTTGCTGGTGGCGTACCAGCAACATCTCGTCCAGTGTTACTAGGGATTACCAAAGCATCATTAGAAACAAACAGTTTCTTATCTGCTGCGTCATTCCAAGAAACAACACGGGTGTTAACAGACGCTGCTATTCGTGGCAAACGTGATCCATTGCTAGGTCTAAAAGAAAATGTTATCATCGGGAAAATTATTCCTGCTGGTACTGGTATGGCACGTTACCGCAATATGGAACCAAAAGAAGTCACTGTGGCTTCTGAAAATGTCTATAGTATTTCTGACATCGAAGCACAAATGGCTGCTGAAGATGCATTAAATAATCAAGACTAATTTAAAGGCCTCCTGTTTTAAACAGGAGGCCTTTTTGTCTGGTGAAAAGTTAATTTGTGGCTGCCTCAAAAATTTTAAAGAGTCGCTCCTTTTTAACGCAAAAAAACATATTGAACCGAAAGAAAGCAAAATATGCTATACTCTCTGTAACGAATTCGTGACAAAGAGGTGGAGTGGAGATGTTTATTTACGTTGGCTGTTCTGGTGGCGGTACTTCCAGTATGTTTTGCCAAAAAATGGTAAAAGAGATTGCCAAGCAAGGAAATTTGAGTGCAGTATTTACCGATGTAACAACGGCTTTTTTAAAACGGCGAGAATATGGTAATGCCTATGATTTAGTTTTTGTGTATGGGGGTATTGGTATGATTACCCAAAATACGGTTGATGATTTTGGGCGATTGTTTGATGTGGTTTTTGTAGCGCCGCAAGTACGATTTTTAACGGAATCAATCCAAAAGTTATTAAAGAATTTTCCAACTATTGTGAAAGATATTCCTATGAAAATCTTTGGAAAAATGAACGCTTATGATGCTTATGATTTACTTTTAGAAGAATTAATTTTTTTAGATGAAAAAAGAGCTTATCAATCGGATATGGTCACAGTTACCAAAGCACAGGATAAGGATATTGAAATACTAGTAGTGGGAGGCAGTAGTCAGGAGAAATATTTTAAAAAACAATTTAGCCAATGGGAAAAGCAAGAAATTCTATTTTCGACTGAGCGTTTTTCTCTAATCGGACTTTATGATTTTCAACCGCAAGAAGATGTTTGTTTGCGATTGTTATTTTGCAATGGTGGCCAAATTAAAGAAGAAGAGTTAGCGCAACTGACGCGGCGAATTGATGGCGTATGGTTAATGCCAGCTGCTTATTTAGGTTTTGAAAAAAAGTTAAAATGGTTTGAGGAGTATCAAATTCCTGTTTTTAGTCCTTCTTTTGAAGAAGTAAAAGACAGCTTTGAAAAAGATTTAGTGACTGACTTTTTACTCACAGTAGAGCAATACGCAGCTGCAGCAACTCAAAAAAGTGTCGCGTTACATGAAAATGTACAATTAAAGCCGCGCAAATCATTTTTGAATATTATCAGCTGGGGGTAAAAGATTCGCTACACGCACCCACTGTAAAAAATCTTTTTCGTGTTGAAAAAGATATAAAATGCGTTCTTTGCCTAAAATATATTCTGTGATTTGAAGTTGTTTCCCAGATTTTAAAGCAGCTTGAATAACTTTGAGTTGGTCTGCTTTATTTTCTTGCAGTCCTTTAGTTAAAGCGTTTAAACTTAAACGTAAATTTTCCTGTGGTGGAAAACCAAAAACGCGAACCATCGCATCGTAAGTTGTTAACCAAACGGTGCCGCTTTTACGAACTTCACCGTCAAGAAATTTGCCCCGCAAGGCAGCTTGTCGGATTGTACTGCCGTTGGCTAATCCCCATTTTTGAGCTGCTTCGGTGAAGGTTAAGACTTGATTCAAATCGATCACAGGCTTTCACGTCCTTTCTCTATCATTTTAGCCTAAGGGTGCCAAGATGAAAAGACGAGAAAACAAAAAGGAGAAGATAGTCAAAAACTGCAGCAATTTACATCTCATGATAAAATAAAGACAATCAGAAGTTTTTAAGCACACATGCAACTACAAATAATCCCCCACTTAAAAAAGGGATAAAGGGCAGCGTGTCGGTATGTTTTTTTACTATTTTGGCGCCTAAAAAGTAAAGCAGACCCAAGCTGCTGCTAATTAACAACAGGAGACAGAACTGGCGAAAAGAAAGCCAAGGACTCCAAGCAAGTAATAAATATAAATCGCCAGCTCCTATTTTATTTTGATAATAACGGAGAAAAAAGCAGGCGAGAAGTCCACAATAAAGTAGCGTTTCCCAATGAAAGACCGAATGTAAGCTAAACTGAGCGCACCACAGCAGGAAAGTTGTCCCAAAAAAGATTTTGCTATCTAATGTTTGCGTATAAATATCAACGATGCTTAACAGCCAGGCAGTATAGAGCCAAAACACGAGTAATAAAGAGGTAGGCAGAATTTTAGCGGGTAAACAAAGTAAAAATACTAACCCGCAACTCAATTCTGCCCAAAAATAAGTGCTGGAAAATTTGACGTGACAATGACGACAGCGTCCAGATTGGATTAAAAAGCTGAAGAGGGGAATCAGTTCGTACCACGTGAGCTTACTTTTACAAGCTGTACAATGAGAAGGCGGCCATGCCGAAGAAATTCCTGCCATATGCCGGGTTATGAGAAGATAGCCAAATGAACCAAAACAACATCCGATAATAAATGTCATAGCAATTCTCCTTTCAAAAGAAGATACGCAAAAAAATTGATTTTATTTTGGCACAATTTTATTAGGTTGAAGATTAACTGAGGTAGCGCAATAGTTGGCAAAACAATTTTCTATCAAAGAATAATAAAAGTGAATTGATTATGTGACGGGCATAAAAATTTGTAAAACTTGTTGTAAGGATCAAAAAAAGAGGTGGGAGAAAATGAAGAAACGAAGTATTTTTTTGATGGTTTTAATGGCGTTTATTTTAGGTGGTTGTAGTCGCGCCATTCCGGCAGAAGATGCAGGAAAATTATTTGTTGATCGCGTAGTGTACGATAAGGACACCGAAAAATTTACCGAAAATTTTGCCAATGGGGAAGAGTTAAATAAAGGTTTTAAAGAAAATGAAAAAAATTTCAAAGACAATTTTACTGCAGGTCTAATCAGTGTTGGAGATGTGGTACCAGAAGACAAGGCAGATGAGTTAACCACATTGCTAAATAAGCAAATTAAAGACGTGACTTCTTATCAAGTGGAGATTAAAGCAGCTGGCAAAATCTCCAATGTCACTTATGAAGTTAAAGGGTTGGACTTTGCGGCAATCATGAAAGAAACGTCAAAGGGAATAACCAAAAAAATGATCGCGGACAATAAATTGGCTAGTGATCAAAATAAAATAATCGAAGAAACGCTTGCTTTATTAAAGGAAAATATTCAAAAAGCCAAAGCCAAAGAAAAAGCCGTGCCGATTATGATAGAAATGAAACCCGAAAAGGGCAAATGGACCGTTGTAAGAGGTCAAAGAGAACAAATTAATAACTTGTATTTTGCTTTTGTGGCGGGAGTCAAAGACCAAGAAGCATTGACAAATGAGTGGAATCAAGCAATGGCAGAAGTTGTAAAAGAAGTTCAAGAAGAATTGAAATAAAAAAAGAGGGATTTTCAGTGAAGATTCAGTAAATTTACTTATTTTTCTAAAGTCATCCCTTATTTGAAATAACGCATGAAGTGTTTTGTTGTACTTTTTTTTAATTTCGTACTATGATTTTAATGTAAACAATTTGAAGGAGGATGCGAAATGAAATTTGCAAAAACAAAAGAAGTATTAAACCAATTAGTGGCAGATTTAAGTCAAATGTCTATGGTTATTCATCAAACACACTGGTACATGCGAGGACCTGGTTTCTTAACATTACACCCAATGATGGATGATTTCATGGATGATGTGAACGCACAATTAGATGAAATATCTGAACGTTTAATCACATTAGATGGCTCTCCTTTTTCTACTTTGAAAGAAATGGCTGACAACACTAAAATTCCAGATGAAGTAGGCCGTTGGGATCGGACAATGGAAGAACGTTTGACTACTTTAGTAGAAGGTTACCGCTATTTAGCTGACTTGTATCAAAAAGGGATTGAAGTATCAGGTGAAGAAGGCGACGATCCAACTCAAGATATTTTCATCGAATTTAAAACAGCAACAGAAAAACGTATTTGGATGATTCAAGCACATTTAGGTAAAGCACCTGAAATTGATGCTTAAAATGAAATAAAAAAAGACTCAGCCTGTGGGCTGAGTCTTTTTTTAATAGGTAAAAGGTCTATTTTTTTTGATAAAATTTATATTTTTTTAGCTTAAATTGCATTTTTTTTATTTTTTTTAGGAAAATTTAATTTTATTTTGGTATAGCTGGTAATTTGTTTGTCTTACAAAGTAATTTTAGCTTTTTTTTGGTTGTTTTATTTTTGCGAATAATAAAATAATGAAAAAATAAACTTGGGGTCTGAGATCTAAATAGTTAAAACCGCCGTAATATAACTTTTGTCATCCAAAATGATTCTATTAAAGAAAACTAATTTTGGTTTTTTGATTTTAGGCCATTTCAACATTTATTATAAGAAAAATGTCATTTTAAATAAAAAAAAATATAGAAATAGAAGAAATGATGTGATAATATTTAGACCGTGAAGGAGGTGAATGAAAAAGATGTGGGTAAAAATGAAAATTTTATTATTTTCTATTTTGCTTTCTAATGTATTTATTGCACCCATAAGTGAAGCAACTGCGACTTCAGAAAATTCTATAGCAGACATCCCCCCTCAGACTGAAGAAAGTGGGGACGTCTCATCATTACAAAGTAGTACAGGTGAAATGACAGCTACAACCTCGTCTAGTTTGGCAACTACTTCAGAGGAAAATTCAACGGCCAGTACAACGAGTTCGACTACTGAGAAAAAGACTTCCTCTGCTGAAAGTGAAACAAGTGACAGTACGATAACAAAACCTAAAAAATCAGCACGTTTAGCGGCAAATGAAGCAGAAGTAAATAATTGGGCGGATTTTGTCAGTGCGATTCAAAATGAGACCATTACAAAAATTATTTTGACAGCGAGTTTTGACAATCCGAGTTCATCAGACAGCTCTTTATCGGGGTATGTCCGTAAAAATGACTTAGAAATTGACGGGCGCAATTATCGAGTCGATTTTAAAAATTCATCGATTCAATTGGGTGCGCCACAAAATGCGATTGGAAACTTTCATATGCACGATATTGTCTTGAATCAACGATATGGGGGTGCTTCTTCAGAAGATATTGTCGGCACTCGGCTGAACAATACCAATGGTGCCAAATGGAAATATCGGTTTGGTAATATCACAACAGAGCCCGGCGTGCAACGTTTGGCTCGAGCGTCTTATTCCGAAGTTCGTGTTTATGGCAAGATGGATATTGATACACGGGCGGAAAATTTTTATTTAGGTAGTCTCATTATGGAAGACGGAACGCAATATAAGGGAAACGTGAACAACTATGACTTTTCTATTTTTTGGTACAACGTAACAGCTAGTAATACTTCAACAGGTGCCTCACGAGAATTTACGATTGGTAAAAATTGTTATGTTGAAGCGGGCCAAACGCAGACTGGTGGACGAACTTATCCCGCTGTTTACAGTCATTATTTAGCGATAACGGTAGGAGAGAATAGTGTCTTTAACGTTGATATGCCAGGAAATGCGGTGCGGTTTGACGATAATGGCGCAGGGATGACCATTAAAAAAGGTGCGGTGGTGAATTTAACTAGTAAACAAGCATCGGGTTCTGTGGTGGCATTTAGTAATGACAATACGTATTTAATAGCTGATCCGGGAAGCTATTTTTATGTCATTGGCACTAGTAGTCAGCCTTTAATTAATTTGGCAGCGAATGGTTTAGGAACGGGTAGTGTGATTCGTTCGGGGAATAGTTTTACTTTGAATAGTCCGGCACAATACGATTTGCGTAATTTGAATAATAGCCAAAGCGCGGTGAACGTAGCTTATCTAAATCGTAGTGAAAATAGCTTTAATATTTTAGATTCTGATATTGATTTGTGGAAAGTTGGTGTACCGGTTTTGGGCCCTTCAAGTGAAACGTATGCCAAAGTCCAAAATCTAAATGTTGTGGGGAGTGGAACAAGAGAAGTTGTCACCACCTCAGATGCTGGTTTGCAACAGTTCAAACAAGCCAACTATCGCCGCGTTTCAGGGATGAATCAAAATCCTAAAATTGAGTGGACGCCAGTGACAGATGCCGATCGCACGATTAAAGGACGTGTGATTATTGGGGAAGTACCAGATAATAACGGCTTAGTGAATGGGGAGATTCATTATATACCAGTTTATGCTTCAGAAAATCAAGCGAATGTAACGTTAACTGATACTTACGGTAATGTACATGAAAATTTAATGACGGATTCCGAAGGTTATATTACGTATACAGACGTGAGCAATCCCGCCCAATTTCAAAAAGCTGGTGAAAAAATAACGGGGATTGCAAAAAGAGGTCCTTGGGTAACGCCAGAGGCCATCGCAACGACAGTCTTAGATGTTACACCACCAGAACCCGCTAAAGTCGATAATTCGGACGCCATCCAAAGTATTACGACAAAATTAACGGGCACTGGAGAACCTAACAGTATTATAACACTAACAGTAAATGATCAGCCACAAGCAATTCCAGCGCAAATGGTGAATGAAGACGGAAAATGGGAAATTGACATTTCCAGTCTTACTATAACTCGGGGTGACGTTATTCAAGTTTTTTTACAAGATCAAAGCGGTCTGGCAACCCAACTCAGTGAATCACAAAGACCAAGTACCAATAATGCGATTGGAAATATTAATCCTGCTACAGATATGAATTATCGGGATGCTACTTTTAAAGCAGCCACAAAAGTTACCGTCGTCGGCTATCTATCACTAACAGCAGTACCAGATAGATTGGAATTTGGTACCAATCAGATTTCCAATCAAAATCAATATTATCAGCCAACGGTTGTAGGAAAACTGATTGTCTCTGATACAAGAGGTGGGGCCAAAAAGCCTTGGCGTTTAACCTTGCATCAGGCAGAAACGTTAAAAAACGGAACAGTATCATTAGAAAATGCCTTATCTTACACCTCCTCACTGGGGAAAAAGCAGATTACAGCGGCGACTCAAATAGTAGAATCCGGTGAATTCACAAGCGATGGCAGCAAAGAAATTTCAGCAAATTGGACGGGAAACAATGGATTTGAACTAACCGTTCCAGTTGAAAAACAACGTATTGGTGAATATACCGGAAAATTATCGTGGCAGCTAGAAGATGTTCCAGGAAATTAGGTGAGTAGATGAAAAAAATACTAATTAGCGGCGTTATAACAATTTGGTGGTTATTCACGGCTGTACCTGTCTTTGCCACCGCGGGCAACTATGATAGTAATACTGCCACTTCCTTTTACGGGCAATATGAGTATCAAGATCAAAACCCAAAAGATGCAAAAGAAGGAACAAACTTGACTCCAGGCAATCCGACTCCCAACTATGCCAGTTCTTTACCAGCATATAAGGGACAAGAAGTGATTATTCCCTTGACGGGGGACATTTCCTATCATCTAACTTCTGGAATCGGAATAAGTATGTTGCTGCTGATTTTTTTCAAATTAAAAGGAGGCGGGAATACTGAAAAATTTTCAAATTATTAGTCTTCTTTGCCTTATTACTTTTATTTTGACTAGCGGTGGGAACGCTGAAGCTTCAGAGACAGCTACACACCTGAATTATCAAAGTAATGAAGATGCACTGATAAAACCATTGGATCCCTTGTTACCCGATCCGGCAAAACCGGTATCTCCCGTTGACCCCACTGATCCTAATGGTCCAGCTACTGGTATAGGCGGAAGCCTTTCTTTAGATTTTGCCTCAAGTTTTCAGTTTGGACAGCAGGCAATTTCTACAAAAGATAAAACTTATTATGCCCAGGCGCAAGAATATGTGACAGCTGCTGGTCTAAAAACAAGTGGCCCTAACTACGTACAAGTCACAGATATTCGCGGAACCGGCAGTGGTTGGCGCCTAGCAGTTAAACAAACAGCACAGTTTCAAAGCGCAACAGGAAAAGTACTAAAAGGAGCCGAACTTTCTTTTCAACAAGGCGAAATGGTTTCAAATTTGTCAGCTGACTTAGCACCGACTGCTGTATCTTCATTTACTTTACCTCTTAATAGTGAAGTAGATGTAATAACCGCTCAAGCAGAAAAAGGAATGGGCACTTGGCTGTATCGCTTTGGCAATGATGAGGCAACAGGTGTAAAGGGAATTTCATTGCGTGTGCCCGGCAAAACAGTTAAATACGCCCAGCGATATCAAACGGCATTGACGTGGACACTCAAAGATGTGCCATAGCATAAGTGAAGAACGAAAAATAAAGAAATTGAAAAAGGAGTAGTGAAGATGAAAAATATCCGTTTTATGACAGTTACGACAATTGCGGTACTATCGCTTTCTTTAGTGGGTGGCATTGCTTCTCATGCAGCGACAACAGCTGAATACAATTCAAATGGGGTTGTCGAGTTTATCCCTAATCCTGATCCAACAAAACCTGTTGATCCAACAAATCCCGACCCCACGAATCCTGTTGACCCCGTTGACCCAACAGATCCCAATGGCCCCAACCCTGGTATGGATGGTCCATTATCCATCGATTATGCTTCAAGTCTGGATTTTGGGGTTAATAAAATTACCAATAGTGATCAAGTGTATTACGCTCGGGCGCAACAATATAAAGACGGTCGTAGCGCAACACCTAACTATGTTCAGATTTCAGATAATCGGGGGAATAATGCCGGTTGGACTTTAACCGTAAAACAAAACGGCCAATTCAAAGCCGGCAGTACGTTAAATGATACGTTAACTGGTTCGGTTGTAAAATTTGTGACACCAACAGTTGCCAGCAACTCGACAGCGACTTATCCGACAGCGGCTAATGAAATTACTTTAAATCCAGATGGAAGTGAAAGTTTAGTCATGTCCGCTAAAACAGGGGAAGGCGCTGGAACTTATGTGGATCGCTGGGGATCAGTAGAAACGGTGAAAGAAAAAGATAAAGCCGGCAATGAAGTAGACAGCGAAGTCACTAAAGCTATTACTTTATCTGTTCCTGGCAGCACGCCAAAAGATGCTGTGAAATATAGCACTACACTAACATGGAGTTTGTCTGACGTACCGGCAAATTAATTAAAAAGGAGTATACAATCATGAAAAAAATGGGTTATTTATTTTTAGCAACTAGCATTTTAGCTGGTATGGCAGTTAGCAGCACGACCGCATTTGCGGCCAATGGGGCAAATTATGATTCAAATGGGGTGATTACCTTTACCCCGAATGAAGATATTACGGATCCGGTTGATCCAATTGATCCAACCAATCCCGTTAAGCCGGTTGATCCTACTGATCCAAACGGGCCTAATCCTGGTACAGCAGGTCCTTTATCCATTGACTATGCCTCAAGTTTGGATTTTGGTTCCCAAAAAATTACCTCAAAAAATGAAATCTATAAAGCGAAAGCACAAAAATATTTGGATAAAGATAATGTAGAAAAAACCGGTCCTAACTTCGTTCAAGTAACGGATAATCGGGGAACAGAAGCCGGCTGGACCTTACAAATGAAACAAAATCATCAATTTAAGACAGCCGATGATGAAGTATTGACAGGAGCAGAAGTTACTTTTAAAAACGGGAATGTCGTCACTGCTTCTGATTCAGCCAAACCAACGGGACAAGGGACAATTATTGCAGATCCAAATGGGGCATTACAAGATGTTATGGCCGCTAAAGCAGGACAAGGTGCCGGAACCTACTTGTTGGATTGGGGCACTGATGCCGCAACTGCTGCTGATAGTATTGAACTTAGTGTGCCAGGTTCTACAACCAAATATGCCAAAGAATATACCACAACATTTACTTGGGTTTTAACAGATGCCCCTGGTAATTAAAAGCGATAAAAGAGTAATCCAAAACACAATAGAATAAGTATTCCCGAATAAGGGAGAATAAAAAAGACAACCTGCAAAAAAGTTCGCTTTTTTCAAGTTGGGTCTTTCTTCTTCCTTGTTCGGGTCTTCTGTGTTGTATGTCTCTTTTTTACTGAAAGGATTAAATGAAATGAAGTTTAAAAAGCTAATTGTACTTGTCACCATTGCTTTTGGCTGTGTACTATTCCCACAGCCAAATTTTGCTGCGGAATTCAATTTTGCAGTTACACCGCAGGCATCTGCTAATCAAATAGATAAAACCAAAACATACTTTGATTTGTTATTGGCACCAAACCAAACAGATGAATTAAGCGTGAACTTACGTAATGATACGGCCCAAAAAGTTGTCGTCGAAGCTCAAATCAATAGTGCGACCACCAATAGTAATGGTGTGGTGGAATATAGCCCCAATACGATTAAAGCTGATCAAACGCTCAAATATAATATGAAAGATTTGGCAAAAGCACCTAGTGAAATAACGCTGCCGCCTCATTCTGCTGCTGAATATAAAGTAAAACTAAAAATGCCGAATGAAAAGTTTGCCGGGGTTATTGCAGGGGGGATTACTTTTAGAGAAAAAACTGCAGAAAAGAAAAAAGAAGATGCTAGTCAAGAGGATAAAGGTTTAGCAATAAAAAATGAGTATTCTTATGTTGTTGCCCTTTTAATGCGGCAAACAACGAAGAATGGCACTCCCGATTTGAAATTAACCCAAGTAGCAGCCAATCAGCGGAATGCACGAAATGTTATTCAAGGGAATTTACAAAATCCTAATCCTACTTATCTAAATCAATTGGCAACCAAAACGACCATTACAAAAAAGGATAGTGACAAAGCGCTTTTCACCTCAGAACAAATGGGGATGCAAATGGCGCCTAATTCTAATTTTGATTTAGCCGTTGCTTTAAATGGCGAGCCACTAAAAGCAGGTCAGTATACCATGAAAATAGAAGCTTTTGGACAAGAAAATCCGCAAGGCCAATACCAGTTTAAAGGTAGCGGAGCTAAAACAAAGTATGAATATCACTGGGTACTGGCAAAAGACTTTGAAATTAAAGCGGAAGTAGCCAAAAAATTAAATGATACCGACGTTACGATTAAAAAGGACTACACTTGGCTGTATATTCTAATTGGGCTCCTACTATTGCTGCTTATTCTTTTAATCGTTGTACTTTGGCGCAAAAAGAAAAATAAAGATGATGAAACCACAAATCCGGATTAGTCTGATTTTATTGTACTGTGTAGCGGTTTTTTTGCTCTTTTTACCCTTTTTAAAGCAGGCGCTACTCATCTATCAAGCAGAAAATATCACAATCACAGCAGCTTCTTCAAAAGAAGTAGTAAATCCTGTTCCGCTGGAAGCAGTTCAACCGCCTGATTTAGCTGATGTGTTAGCTTTTAAGAAAAATACCGACTTTCAGGCAATGGGCAACATTGTCATTCCAGCTTTAGAAATGAGCGTGCCGGTTTTTAATGGCATTACGAATCAAAATCTATTAGTTGGCGCCGGTAGTCTATTTCCTGAACGGCAACCATACAACCATAATATGGTGCTGATTGGCCATCATTTGGGATGGGAGAATTTATTATTTGGTAAATTATTGCAAATAAAATTAGGAGATAGTATTTATTTGCGTTATGAAGGGAAAATTTATCAATATGTGGTGAAAGAAACCACATTGGTACATCAAACAGAACTACAAGTATTAGATGATCATCAACAAACAGAAATTACGTTAATTACTTGTGATAAACCGACTCAAACGCAATGGCGTTTTGTCGTGCGGGGACAACAGGTGCAAAAAAGCACCCAGAGTCTTGCGCAAATTAGACAGCAGGAAAAAACGATTGTGCAGAAAAATCAGCACCACAATCAAAGTTATGCTCTTTTTGTGGTCTTGTCGCTTTTTCTTTGCCTTTTATTGGGGATAATCACGATTAAAAAAATCAGTTCAGAATAAGGGGGGATAAAATGAAAAAAAAGACGTATTCTGTATTTTTAGCATTAGGTGCTTCTGTTTTCTTATTTTCCGAACACGCTTTGGCTCATACAGTCATTTATGATCCCTTAAATCCTAAAAATGCGATTACACCGATTGCTAACGAGGAAACGCAATCCAGTACAGACAATAAGCAAACAAAAGCACAGCTAGCCTTAGATAATCCTAAAAAGCAGTCTGTCTCAGCAAAAAAAGTAGGGAATCATCTTGCGACAGACAAAGATAAGGGGCCAAAGGCTAGCCGCAATTCCGCTTATTTATCAAATCGGCCAGTAAAAAATAAGAAAGCTAAATGGGCTGAAAATCCAGCATATATGCCACCCTACCATGCCCAGGCGAAAAATAATGTCTTAATTTTAGATGAGGAATTTTTTGCGCCAGCGACAATTGTGGCATTACCGCCAGAAGGAAATCACAAATCAGGTAATGCTATTCATGAATGGACCGAAATTGCACAAAGCGCCTATTTATTATCTGGATTAGTATTATATGGCGAAAAAAGTGGCGAATTAGCAGTAGGGAGGGCTGAATTTGTTGGCTGAATTTTTAGCAAAAGAAGAGTGGCGTAAATATCAGATTGTAAAAAAATTGGAACGCAGCCCGTATTTTGCCATCCCGAAAAAAGAATTGATGGAAGATTTAGGAATATCAAATTACGTCTTGAAAAGTTTGATCGATCAACTCATTTTAGACTTAGAACACTATCAGCTGGCTGAGGAAATTCATATTTTTATTGAAGAACCTTTTTTACAGATGGAGATTACTGGTACCGCAAGTTCAGAAAGTTTATTGGAAAAGTATGTCGCAGCCTCTACCAGTTTTCAAATTTTAGCCGGATCTGCTTTAGGGCTGTTCAAATCTTTAAATGAACTTTCTGAAAAAAAGATGATCAGTTATCCCATTGCCCATAGTAATTATAAAAATTTAAATGCCTATTTAAATCAGTTTGGCATGACTATCGATAAAAAATTTCGCTTAACAGGTCAAAGTGAAAAGAATGTGCGGTTATTTTTAACTGAACTATTTGCTCGTATTTTCAAAAATCAGCAAGTAATTTATGATTCAGCTGATAAAAGTCTGATTGAAGCCAAGTTGGCTACATTGAAAATCAGCAAGCTGACTATCCATCAAAAAATTAAGCTCATGCACTATCTTTACGTCACCAATTTACGTATCCAACAAAAATGTTATGTACAAGAACAACAGCTCACAATATTGCCTGCTGATATTTGGCTAAAGGAAATTGCAACGCCCTTTTTTTACCGTGTGCCTGAGGAATGGCGAAAATCAGAAGTAACTGCTTTTTTCTGTTATTATGGGGCACTAGCAAAAGAAGTGGGGATGACATTTCACTTAACGAAAAATTTACAGATTACACAGTGGAGTCAAAATTTGGCTGCGCAATTGCTCCAAGCATTCCCTAAATTGAGGCAAGCTCAAGAAAGTCAGGCTGACTTTTTGTCCCGCTGTAATTTCTTGCATTTTCAACTGTTGGAAACAAGCTCGGCTTATGAAAGTATTCAGCCAGAAATTAATATTGTCTATTTTCAGCAAAATTATCCCGGCGTCCTGGCATTTTGTCGGGATTATATTACAAGTATTCAAACTGTCTTTCCCACTTTATATCAAAAGAAGAAAAACTTGCTGTTACAATATTTATTTTTAATTTTGGATACATTTCCCAAGCACTTGTTGATTGAAGCAATTAATGTGTACGTTGACTTTTCTTATGGCGATTTGTATAACCACTTTATTGCTAAAAACTTAGATTTTTTCCAACAAGTAGGCACAAAAATTACTAATGATATTGCGGAAGCGGATATTTTATTAACGGATTCCCGTGAATTAGGCGAAATTTGTCAAAGGGATTGCGTTGTCTGGTTAGCGCCGCCCCGACCTTTAGATTGGGCGAACTTAGCGCAAAAAGTTATTCATAAAAGAGAAACAAAATACAGTGGGGATTGCCTTCCAACGAGTCCCGCTGAAGACATTTCTAAATAATAGTAGCAAATTTCGATGGGGAAAATTTGCTACTATTATTTATTTTATACATTCACAATCGACTGTATTTTGTTAAAGAGTATGACGTGGTATAGTGGATTTAATAATAATTAAGGGATAAAAATGAAGAAGGTGAGTAGATGGGAGTAAAAACACATTTAGCAACAACTAAGGAAAAAGAGGCAGTGGTGGCATTTTTTGACAAAGTGATGGCTCAAATCGATTATCCAGTAGTCAGTTGGGTACCGGCGATTTATCCGTTAGTAACCGACTTAACGAAAGCTTTAGCAAACGAGGAACTTTATCTGGCAACTATAGCGGACGAGATTGTTGGAAGCGTTATTTTTAATCACACTCATGAAGCGGAATATAGTGAAATCGCTTGGGAAAATCGCACACTTTCAGATACTGCGTTTTTAGTGATTCACACGCTGCTAGCCGATTGTGATTACAAAGGACAAGGGGTTGGCAAAAGCTTACTTGCTTGTGCCAAAGAAGTTGCTTTAGCCAAACAATGTCAGGCGATTCGCTTAGATGTTTTTGCGGATAATCTTCCGGCTAAAAGCCTATACGAAAAATGTGGTTATCAGTGGCGGGAAAGAAAAGAATTACGTTCGTTTGATGATCGTGGTACAGATACATGTGATTTGTACGAACTGACTCTATAAGGGACAGGTTAAATTTGCAGCAGACGTCTTTTGACAGGCGTCTTTTTTCTTGTTAAAATACAAACATACGTTCGGTTTATAGAAGGGAGGAATTTACAATGGATTTGACGAAGAAAATTGGAACTTTGGCTGATGCCGCCAAGTATGATGTTTCGTGTTCCAGTAGTGGAGTCAGTGATACGAACCGTAGTGGCACGATTGGGAGCACGGCAGCTGCGGGTATTTGCCATTCTTTTACTGCTGACGGCCGTTGTGTTTCATTATTAAAAGTCTTATTTAGTAATGCCTGTATTTTTGACTGTCATTATTGTGTCAACCGGCGTTCCAATTTACGACCTCGGGCGACATTTAAACCGGCAGAACTGGCAAATTTAGTGATGGATTTTTATTTGCGCAATTATATTGAAGGCTTGTTTTTAAGTTCAGCGATTGTGAAATCACCCGATTATACTTGTGAGCTGATGATTAAAACATTGGAAATTTTACGTTTTGAAAAAGGGTTCCGCGGTTATATTCACGTCAAAGCCATTCCGGGAGCCGATAGTTTGTTAATTGAACGTTTGGGTTATTTGGCTGATCGGATGAGTGTCAATGTGGAATTACCTTCAAAAGACAGCTTGCAGCTTTTGGCACCGGATAAAGATCCTTATGAACTTTATAAACCGATGAAACAAATTGCGCTAAAAAAAGAACAAGACAGCTTATTGCCCGCTGTCAGACAAAAGGCGACACCTTTTGTACCTGCCGGCCAGTCTACGCAGATGATTATTGGTGCCAGTCCTGAAACCGATCGGGCAATTGTCAAAATTTCCGGAAATTTATATCAAAAATATCAATTAAAACGTGTCTATTACTCGGCATATATTCCCATGAATCAAGATTCCTTGTTGCCGGCAGTAACAGAAAAGCCGCCGCTATTGCGGGAACATCGTTTGTATCAGGCCGACTGGTTGATGCGTTTTTATAACTTTACCCCCGATGAAATTTTAAAAAAGGAACAGCCTAATTTTAATTTGTATTTAGATCCCAAAGCCAATTGGGCGATTCAAAATTTGGAGCGTTTTCCAGTCGATGTACAAAGTGCCAATTTAGATACTTTGTTGCGGGTGCCAGGAATTGGGCCCAAAAGTGCGCGCAATATTTTACGGGCGCGCAAATATTATCATTTGCATTTAAGCGATTTGAAAAAACTAGGGGTCGTGGTTAAACGCGCGCAATATTTTGTTACCTGTAATGGTGAAAAAGTAGCGGGACTTGTGCAAGATCCCCAGTGGATTATTGAAGCCTTAATTTCAAAGCGCCAGTTTAATCAACTAAAGGCCCTTAATACCCAAAGTTTTGGTGAGCAGATGAGCTTATTTGATGTCGAACGTTTTGAACGCCAAAAAGGCGAGCAAAAACAGTTTGCCCTGCAATAATCAGTTTAAGCAGCAGAAAGAAGGAATTGAAGATGGTGTGGATGAAAGAAACCATCGATATTTTAGAATATGACGGTACATTGGCAGGCTTTTATACGGTGATTGATTTATCATTTCGCCGGCATCAGTTTCCGGCGGTGGTGTTAAACCCCGTGACAACAGAAAATAATTTATTTCCTCCTGAATGGATTAAAACCGATGAAAAAAAAGCGGCAAAAATTGGGCGCCGTTTGCGGGAAGTTTTGACGCCCAATAATTATGTTTTTTTACACGATGGTTTTAATACCAGTCTAGAAAACAAGGAAACGTATTTGTTGCACGCTTTGCATATTGCCCTTGATACCAAAGATCATCTGCAAAATTTTATCGGAAAACCTGAAATTTTAGCTTTAGATACCGCCATTCGGGCATTATATGGAGAAGCGCATCAATATAAAGGCTTTGTCCGTTTTGAATATGTAGAAGATGTGCTGTTTGCCACAATTACCCCCAAACACTATTGTCTACCTTATATCTGTCCCCATTTTGCCAAACGCTATCCAAAGGAAAAAGTGATGATTTATGATGAAACGCATCAATTACTTGCTTGCATGGAAAATGGTGGCTACCGTTTATTGGAAAATATTACGCTGCCTGAAGATCAGTTTTTACAAGGTAATGATATTGTTGGGGCACAGTGGAGGGCTTTTTTAGAAGGCGTAACCATTAAAGAACGCATTAATCCAGAAGCCCAACGCAATCATTTACCATTACGCTTTCGCTCCCAAATGACCGAGTTTCAGTAAATAGCGAACTCGGAAAGCAAAATCTCCCCGGTGACAGCTAAGGATCAAGCCTGAACGGACAATTTAGTCATTTGCAGCAAAAAACTACCTATAATAATAGAAGCTTTTTGCTCTTGCTAAAAGCGGCGGCCGGTAGCGTTTAGATGCTAAAAATTTTTCTTCTATTATATATAGGTAGTCTGGAAACGGGATAAATTTTTGCTGTAGCAAGTGACAAACTGGTGTAACAAACCATAGTGATACTTAATTTGCTGAATTTTAACAGGCATCTTTTAAGCGGAAATTCCTTACTATTGGGTCTCTTTTTCTTTTTGCAGTTGCACTTGGGCGGCTTTTACTTGCTTTTCTACTTGTGAAAAACCAGTGCCACCATAGGAATGACGATTTTTAACAGCATTGTAAGAAGACAGTTTTTCGTAGATGTCAGGGCCAATCACGTCTTGAATTTGTTGGTACTCAGAAAGAGAGACATCTTGTAAATAAATCCCTCGTTTCAAACAAGACAATACCAGTTTTCCGACGATTTCATGGGCTTCTCTAAAGGGAACACCGTGGCTGGCTAGGTAATCCGCGAGTTCTGTCGCGTTAGAAAAATCAGATTCGGTGGCTTTAGCCATCTGTTCTTTATTGACTTTCATGGTGTCAATCATGCCGGCCATAATATCCAAACTCGTCAAAATCGTTTCAGCAGTATCAAACATGCCTTCTTTATCTTCTTGAAAATCTTTGTTGTAGGCTAATGGCAAACCTTTCATCACTGTTAATAGACCAAATAAGTTGCCATAGACCCGTCCTGTTTTACCGCGAATCAGTTCAGCCATATCAGGATTTTTCTTTTGAGGCATAATCGAGCTGCCGGTGGAAAAACTGTCCGTTAATTCGACAAACTGAAATTCATGGGAACACCATAAAATCAGCTCCTCACAAAAACGGGACAAATGCATCATTAAAATGGCGCTATTGCTTAAAAATTCCAAAATAAAATCACGGTCACTAACGGCATCCAAACTATTGTTATAAACTTGGCTAAAACCTAATTTTTCCGCTGTAAAAAAACGGTCGATGGGAAAAGTAGTGCCTGCCAACGCTGCACTACCTAAAGGCATTACGTCAATGCGTTGCAAATTTTCTATAAAACGCGTCTGATCTCTGGTAAGCATTTCGTAATACGCCAGTAAATGATGGGCAAAAGAAAGTGGCTGGGCATGTTGCATATGGGTATAGCCGGGCATAATAGTGTGCACATTTTCGCTGGCTTTTTCCACTAAGACATCCCGAAAATGCTGTATTTTTGGAATGAGTTGAGATACGGTATCTTTTAAATACAAATGCATATCCGTTGCCACTTGGTCGTTACGACTGCGGGCGGTATGGAGCTTTCCGGCGACTGGCCCAACTTCTGCTGCCAAATAGGTTTCCAAATTCATATGAATATCTTCATTTTCAATCGTAAATTCTAAATTCCCCTGCGCTAGTTTTTCTTGTAAACTGTTTAAACCCGCGCTGATTTTGTCAGCTTCAGCTGCTGTAATAATACCAGTGTGGGCTAACATGCTCACATGGGCCAAACTCCCTTTAATGTCTTGTGCCGCCATTTTTTGATCAAAGGAAATGGATGCGCCAAAAGCGTCAATCCAACTTTCATTTTGACCATCAAAACGACCACCCCATAATTTTGCCATTTTTCCACCTCGTTTGTTGTAAAAAAAGCTGTGACATAAGTTGTGATCAAACTTTAAAGTTCTCATTTTTTGTAAAAAAGAACGTTCACTAATTTAAAATTCTTAACTTAGCAATTCAAAGTGTGTGTTCAACTTATGCCACAGTCCTATTTTGTTTGATGATAGATAAAATAAAGTTCCTGTTTTTCTTTATTTTACCCAATTTTCTACTTGAAGTTGTGTTTGCACTTCAGCGTGAACTTTACTTGGTAGGCCCCATAGTTTAATGAAGCCAACTGCTGCATCTTGATCAAAGGTATCAGCAGAAGTGTAAGTAGCCAAGTTTTCAGAATACAAACTATTTTCTGATTTACGCCCTTCGACAATTACGTTTCCTTTAAATAATTTCACGCGAACGATGCCATTAACATATTTTTGCGTTTCTTTTAAAAAGGCAATTAAGGCATCCGTTAAAGGATTGAACCAAAGTGCGTTATAGATGATGTTGCTTAATTGTTGTTCAATCAGCGGTTTAAAATGCGCGACTTCTCGCACAAAAGTCAAATCTTCCAACTCTTTGTGTGCAGTCATCAATGTCACTGCACCAGGACACTCATAGACTTCACGGGATTTAATCCCGACTAAACGATTTTCCACATGATCGATGCGGCCGATGCCGTGTTTGCCGGCTAATAAATTTAATTCCATAATAATATCGGCAAAATTATACGTTTCACCATTTAACGCCACCGGAACACCTTTTGAAAAAGTGATTTCCACAATATCTGGCGTATCAGGTGTTTCTTCTAGTTCTGCCGTAATTTCGTAAGCTCCTTTAGGCGGTGTCGCCCACGGATCTTCCAAAATGCCGCATTCACAGGCGCGCCCCCAAATATTTTGATCAATGGAATAGGGATTATCCAAATTGGCGGGGATTGGGACACCTTTTTCAGCCGCATAGGCAATTTCTTCTTCACGGGACCATTTCCACTCACGGACAGGTGCAATCACTTTTAATTCTGGCGCTAAAGAATTGATAGCAACCTCAAAACGCACTTGGTCATTTCCTTTACCAGTACAACCATGTGCAACCGTTGTAGCGCCAGTTGATCGGGCTAGTTCAACTAATTTTTTCGCAATTAACGGTCGGGATAGAGCTGATACTAAAGGATAAGACTGTTCGTAAAAAGTGTGGCCTTGTAAAGCGATTAAGGCATACTCATTGGCAAACTCGTCTTTGGCATCAATGGCATAAGAAGCAACAGCGCCTACTTGCAATGCTTTTTCCTTAATAAACGCCGTATCTTTACCTTCTCCAATATCTAAACAACACGCGATGACATCGTAACCTTCATCGGTCAACCACTTAATGGATACGGAGGTATCTAGTCCTCCTGAATATGCTAAGACAACCTTCTCTTTCATTGTAATACGCCCTTTCTGTTGTGCTTTTTAATGTGAGTAAAAATGTGTTGACGCTATCGTATCAAATTGAAAATTAAAAAGCAAGGCAAAGTATAAATATTTATACAAAAATATTTCAAAAAAACGTAAATTATACAAAAATAAGGGTTTTATAAAATTATTTTTGTATAAATCTGTGGATTAGAATAGTGAAAAGTAGAAATGGATTTTCTGAAAATAAGAGAAGTGGAGTGTGTTAAAGATTATTTTTGAAATAGATAAAAATGACAGAAGTGGATTTTTACTAATAGTAGAAAAAATGGAGACTCAAAAAGAAAGTTTAAAAATAGTTGGAAAAGCCGCGACTTTTGATTGACTTTGCGCCATTTTACCGTTATTATGTTAAATGGTATTGTTTACCCCACAAAGAGCCCCGGAAACTCAAGTGATTGTAAACATTCGAAATTGAAATTGGAGGAAAAAATCTTGCGTACAACATATATGGCCAAACCAGGCGAAGTAGAACGTAAATGGTATGTAGTAGACGCTACTGATGTTCCAATGGGACGCCTTTCAGCAGTCGTAGCTTCAATCTTACGCGGTAAAAACAAACCAACTTTCACCCCCCATGTGGATACAGGTGATTTTGTAATCGTCATTAACGCTGACAAAGTGAAATTAACAGGTAAAAAAGCAACTGATAAAATTTACTACCGTCACTCAAATCATCCTGGCGGCTTGAAACAAGTTTCAGCTGGTGAATTGCGTGCTAAAAATTCTCGTCGTTTGATCGAAACTTCTGTAAAAGGCATGTTACCTAAAAACACTTTAGGTCGTGCTCAAGGCATGAAATTGCATGTTTACGGTGGTGCTGAACATCCACACGCAGCGCAACAACCAGAAGTATTAGACATTACAAACTTAATTTAATAGGAGGGAATTTCATTGGCACAAGCTCAATATAGCGGCACAGGCCGTCGTAAAAATGCAGTAGCTCGCGTACGTTTGGTACCAGGTACTGGTAAAATTACTATCAACAAAAAAGACATTGAAGAATATATCCCACATGCTGATTTACGTTTAGTTATCAACCAACCATTTGGTGTAACTGAAACAAATGGCGCTTACGATGTAATGGTAAACGTAAACGGTGGGGGCTACGCTGGACAAGCTGGCGCAATCCGCCACGGCATTTCACGTGCATTATTAGAAGTTGATCCTGACTTCCGTCTTGCATTAAAACGTGCTGGTTTATTAACACGTGACGCTCGTATGGTTGAACGTAAAAAACCAGGTCTTAAGAAAGCCCGTAAAGCTTCTCAATTCTCTAAACGTTAATCGTTGTTATACCAACGATTTCAAGCACTTTCCATTCAGTTGGAAGGTGCTTTTTTTATTTTGGTTACGAGTTTGGTTACGACTATTTTTTTCAACTTGTTTTTTGCCGGTAATCCTCCAAGTGCTTGACGGTTTCTTTCTGAACTTCTGGATTTACATGCCCGTAAACATTTCGTGTAATCTCTGACGTTTCCGCATGACCGACTAGAGATTTTACGATTAAATCATCCACACCATTGTTTAAAAGGTCACTGACAAAAGTATGTCGTAAGCCGTGGGGTGTTATTTTTGGAAGGTCAAATTTCTTTGAAAGGGCATCAAGTTTATTGTTAAGGTAGTCTGGATGCAAAGGTTGATTCAGTTCTCCCTTTTGAGTTGTATAAGTGAAGATAAATTGATCATCGGTTGGAAAAATATTGACTTGTTGAAGTTCATTAAATTGAACCGTTTTCCATTTTGCCAATAGATTAATAACGGAATCTGCTACTGGAATCGTTCGAAATCGATAGGAGTTTTTCATCCCTTTTACACGTTCGTATTTTCCGGTAGCTTTATTTTTCACCAATTTATGCATGAGGGAAATCGTCTTGTTTTTGAAATCAATATCTGACCAGACCAAGGGATAAATTTCTCCTTTGGCTGCCCCTAATTGATAAATCAAAGAAAGTAACGTATAGTCTCGCACCCCATATTCTTGCTTCATCAAAGTTAACGCTTGTTGGATGAGTTCCTTAGAATAGTACTTTTGCTGACGTTTTTTTTCCTTTTTGTTCTTTAGGTCTGCATTTACAGGCATCTCCAACAAATCATAGGGATTCTTTTGGATATAACCTTTCACTAGGGCATAGCGTAATACTTGTTTGGTGTAGGAGACACAGTGTTTATAGTTAGCATAAGGTTTAATGCCTTTTTCCTCATTGCCAAATGCCCACAAAATTTGGGTATCTTCTAATAGGTCATAGGTAATCTTATTAATCGGAACATCCCCTAAGTAAGGAAGAATTCTCTTCTCAAAGCAAGTCTTAGTTCGATCCAAAGTAGACTGCTCATGATGTTGTGTAACGGTGTATTTCTTATCCCACCACATTTGGTAAACCTCTTTGAATGTATAAGAACCTTTCTTCTTTTTCACTTCTCCTTTCAATTTTTTTAGTTTTGCTTCTGTTTCTAAAATCTCTGCTTCATGTTTGCTGTCCGCATAAGCCACATATCGAGAAGCATCCGCCCCCATATAAACATTGACTTTATACGAGCCATTTTCCATTAGACTAATTGCCATTTCTATCTTCCTTTCAAAAATGGCATATCAGTATCACTACACACTCATCATACAGCGCCTTGCTGTGCTTTGGAATACTCCCTTAGCCATTTATCTATCTCTTCTCGCTGGAATCGTACAACACCCCAAAGATGTATCATGGGAAGTCCTGCATCAATCCATTTATCAAGCGTGTTGTTGGCGATACCTAAATACTCACAAGTCTCTTTTTTTGATAAATAGCGATTCTCTAAATGTACGGCTATTCGTGCGTTTCTCACTTCATCTACCATTAAGGTATACATATATTCTCTTAAACTCGTCTCTTGATCAGGCGAAAGTGTAATTTCAACTGCCATTGATTGATCTACCTCCGATCTAGAAGTGAAAAGAAGAAAGGTGCTATTCAGTTTTCAAAGGGCATTTCAAAAGTACTTATAAAAGTACTTTTGTTTATCGTACACCCAATTCGATAGAATGTCAATAAAATAAAGTTCGAAAATAAGTACTTTTGTATTTCGATTATTAAGAAGGTTTGATATGATTAAACTAGAAAAATATCGGAGTGATGAGGACTATGAAAGTTGATCAACAAAGAGTAGCAAAAAAAATCCGTGAAATAAGGACGGATTTAGGCTACAGTATGGCTCAGTTTGGTGAGCTAATCAGTAATTCTCCCAAAACCACAGTTAATAATTGGGAGCGAGGAATTAATCTGCCCAAAGAAGATAAACTAAAAAAAATCGCCTTATTGGGTAAGACGACGGTAGAAGAGCTATTGTATGGGACGTCAGAGGAAGTACTAACAAATTTATTGAAGGACCATTTTCAGTTACAAGTGAATCCAGCATTTCTACAACAAATGTTGGTATTCTTGAAACAGCAAAAAGTGGATGTCTATGATGAAATGACGATTATGGAGTTTCTGCAAGGAATTATGGATTCCGGTATGTTAGTGGAGAGAAATGATCCGTATCTAACGTATTCCAAAGTTGAAGGAACAGATTCTCTTTATACGGCGGCCGCGGCTAATGACCCATTGGATCCATCACCACGTTATTATGCCTATGTAGACGTTAAGAACAACCGAGTTCATTTGTTGCCTTATACATTTGCGAAGCGACAAAAATATCTATACCATAATTTTCCGGATTTAAGGAATCAAATTGAAATTGATTATTTTACACGAGCTTTTCCAATGCTAGGCGTAGACTTAACTAAGTCTAGAATTATTTACTATGGCTTTGAACGTGCGCAGGAAAAATTGAATATTGTTGAGTATAGTTATAACAGCCAGTCAAAACGATTTGAAGTTAAGAACGAAGATACTACGAATTTTATATACAAGGCTTTTAAATCTGAGGCAAGTAGAATGCAAATTTATTTTTTAAAATTGAAATAGTGCGGTTGATACGTATAATTACTTGATAAATACCATCTATTACTTTTTGGGTGATAGGTAGTATTTACATTTTTGCAGTAAAGGTTTCAAAGTAAAGTAAGAAATAAAAAGACAGAAGCGATTGACAATATATAGATGTTCATCTATATTATTCATAGACATCCATCTATGTAAAGGAGTAGAAGATATGAATTATGATGAAATATCGATAATGCTTAAGGCTCTTGCTGATCCAAAACGTTTAAAAATCATTGATATATTGTCTTGCGGTAGTTTGTGTGCCTGCGATATCTTAGATCACTTTGACTTCACTCAGCCAACTCTTTCACATCATATGAAAGTATTAGAAAAGGCTGGGATTGTCACAGTGACTAAGGATAAAATATGGCATCATTATCAATTAACGGAAAGCTTCGCCGATCAATTTATGGGTTCAATGATGCAATTGTTTTCTGATAAAGATGATTGCATTTGTAATAAACTAAATTGTAATTGTAAAGGGGAAAAAAATGATGAAAAAATTGGAGCTATTTGAACCAGCAATGTGTTGTTCAACAGGAGTCTGCGGTCCATCAGTTGATGAAGAATTACTAATGGTAACCTCAGTATTTGAAAATTTCGAAGGACTGGATTCAATTGACGCTTCTCGTCACAATTTAACCAGTGATCCAGATGCTTTTGTCAAAAATCCAACAATCTTGAAGTTGCTTCAAGAAAATGGTAATGATATTTTGCCGATAACCTTATTAGATGGAAAAATTGTCAAAGAAGGTTCTTATCCAACCTTAGAGGAATTCGGAAAGTATGGAGAGGTTCGCTTTGTAGTTCAATCAGCTAGTTCTGGTAGCTGCTGTGGAGGGAATAATGGGAGCGAAGGCTGTTGTTAATAGACCTCTTTAAAAGGGAAAGGGAGGAGATACAATGCTTCAATATATACCAAAAAAGATAGAATTAACTAAATATCTGTTTTTCACAGGTAAAGGTGGGGTTGGGAAAACGACTACGGCTTGTGCCACGGCGACATCTTTAGCGGAAGACGGCAACCAGGTTATGCTAGTCAGCACAGACCCGGCTTCAAACCTGCAAGATGTTTTCCAAACAAAATTAACAAATAAACCGACTACGGTTGACGGAATTAGCCATTTGAAAGTTGCAAATTTTGATCCAATCACAGCGGCAGAAGAATACAAAGAGAGTATTGTCGGTCCTTATCGGGGAATCTTACCAGATAGTGCACTAGTTAATATGGAAGAACAATTATCAGGCTCTTGTACAGTAGAGATTGCTGCTTTTAACGAGTTTGCGAACTTTTTAACTGATAAAGAAGTTGCAGAGCAATTTGATTATGTAATTTTTGACACCGCCCCCACTGGGCATACGCTAAGAATGCTACAATTACCTTCTGCTTGGAATAATTATCTGGATGAAAATACAACTGGAGTTTCTTGCTTGGGACAATTATCCGGATTGGGTGATAAAAAAGAGATATATGAAAAAGCAGTGGAGACACTTACAGATGCAACCCAAACATCTTTAATTTTAGTGACCAGACCGCAAAAAGCACCACTAATTGAAGCTGAACGTGCTTCCGAGGAACTATTGAAATTAGGGATTAAGAATCAATTACTAGTGGTTAACGGATTATTGAATAATCCTGATGATGTGATTTCTCAGGTAATCTACGGTGAACAACAAAGTGATCTAGAAGAAATGCCAAAGCCTTTGAGCAAATTAGAAAAGTACTATATTCCACTTCGCCCATATAACGTTGCAGGAATAGATAAGCTTCAAATTTTATTGAGTAATCAACAGCCAGCTGTTCACCAACATGAACAGGAACCGATTGAGTTTCCAACGTTAGATTTTATTGTGAGTGAGTTTATTCGAACGAATAAAAAGATTATTTTTACGATGGGAAAAGGTGGCGTTGGCAAGACAACTGTTGCTATTCAAATCGCAGAAAAATTGGCACAATCAGGTAAAAAAGTTCGTTTAGCGACAACGGATCCTGCCGATCATCTAAATCTTTTTATTTCGAATGAGTTGCCAATTTCAATCAGCCATATCGATGAAGAACAGGAACTAGAATCTTACAAAAAAGAGGTTCTTTCAAAAGCTCGTCTGACGATGAATGCGGATGATGTCGCTTATGTCGAAGAAGACCTTCGTTCACCTTGCACGCAAGAAATTGCAGTATTTAGAGCATTTGCGGAAATTGTAGATAAGTCAGAAAATGAAATTGTGGTAATAGATACCGCTCCAACAGGACACACATTGCTTCTTTTGGATTCCACGCAAAGCTATGCCAAAGAAGTTGAAAGAAGTTCTGGCGAAGTGCCATTGTCGATTCAAAAGCTATTACCAAGATTACAAAATAGCAATGAAACGGAAGTATTGATGGTTACTCTGCCTGAAACAACGCCAGTGTACGAATCGATGCGTTTAGATGAAGATTTGAATCGTGCAAAGATTGCTCATACTTGGTGGCTAATCAATCAAAGTATGTATGCTACCGATACGTCCAATGAAGTATTAAAGGCGCGCGCTACAAATGAAATTGAGTGGATCAATAAAGTAAAAGATCTTTCAGATGGGCATTTTGCGGTAACAGAGTGGGTTCCTAACTTTGACGCAAAATTAGTTCATTAATTTTTTGACCTATATATAGATAACAATCTATATATAGGTTCATCTATTCGTTTGAGGAAAATAAATTTTTTATTCTGCTGGAGATGGAAAAATGAATCAAGTAACTAAGAAATTGTCTTTACTAGATCGATATTTGACATTATGGATTTTTATTGCAATGGCAATTGGTATAGGAATGGGGTATTTTTTTCCCAATATTCCTAAAGTAATAAATCATTTAGAAGTTGGGACGACTTCGATTCCAATTGCAATAGGTTTAATTTTGATGATGTACCCACCACTTACAAAAGTAAAATATGAAGAAATGTGGCGTGTTTTTAAGGATTGGAAGGTACTCTTACTTTCACTAGTTCAAAATTGGATTGTCGGTCCAATTATTATGTTTGTTTTAGCAGTAGTCTTTTTGCACAACTATCCAAGTTATATGGTTGGGTTAATTATGATTGGGCTTGCTCGATGTATTGCTATGGTAATCGTCTGGAGTGAGCTTGCCCAAGGAGACAACGAGTATACAGCTGGATTAGTAGCATTTAATTCTATTTTTCAAATTGTATTTTACTCATTATTTGCATATATCTTTGTCACAGTATTACCGAACTGGCTTGGTTTAGAGACACATACGATTAATATTACAATGGGAGAAATTGCCAAAAGCGTTTTTATTTATCTGGGAATCCCATTTATTGCAGGTTTTAGTTCAAGATTTATTTTGATCAAAATGAAAGGGAAAAAATGGTTTGAAACTAAGTTTATCCCTAAAATAAGCCCAATAACTTTGGTTGCATTACTATTTACAATTATCGTAATGTTTTCCGTAAAGGGTGAAAAAGTGATTGAGTTGCCATTAGATGTAGTTCGAATTGCTATCCCACTACTATTCTATTTTGTAATTATGTTTTTTGTATCATTTTTACTCTCAAAAAAAATGGGCACAAGTTATCCAATCGCGGCATCGTTATCTTTTACGGCTGCAAGTAATAATTTTGAACTAGCGATAGCCGTAGCAGTAGGTGTATTTGGGATCAATTCGGGTGAAGCATTTGCGGCGGTTATTGGCCCCTTGGTCGAAGTTCCAGTTTTAATTGCTTTAGTGAATGTTGCTTTAAAATTTAAACAAAAATATTTTTCGAAAGAAGGCGCAAGCCATTAGGAGGAAATAAATGAGTTCAGAGAATGAAAAACAAGGATTAGGTATTTTTGAAAAATATCTGACGTTATGGGTAATTGTGTGTATGGTTATTGGGGTGCTAATTGGAAAATTTTTGCCGAGCGTTCCTGACACCTTAAGTAAGTTTGAATATTATCAGGTATCAATACCTACAGCAATTTTGATATGGTTAATGATTTATCCAATGATGTTGAAGATTGATTTCACTAGTATTGTTAGTGCAGCCAAAAAGCCTAAAGGATTAGTTGTTACCTGCGTGACAAACTGGTTAATCAAACCTTTTACAATGTATGCTATATCCGCTTTTTTCTTCTATGTGATTTTTAAGAATCTTATACCTATAGAATTAGCAAAAGAGTACGTTGCTGGTGCTGTTATATTAGGTGCTGCACCTTGTACAGCTATGGTATTTGTATGGAGTTATCTAACGAAAGGTGACGCAGCATACACTCTGGTACAAGTAGCGATCAATGATTTAATTATTTTGATTCTATTCGCACCCATTGTAGCGTTTCTACTTGGTGTGGACAATGTTGTTGTTCCAATGGGAACATTGCTATTATCTACAGTTCTTTTTGTAGTAGTGCCACTACTTCTAGGTTTCGTTACTAGAGTAATGATAATAAAAAATAAAGGTAAGTACTATTTCGAAGATGTCTTTTTAAAGAAATTTGACTCTGTTACAATCATTGGATTATTGCTAACGTTGATTATTATTTTTTCTTTTCAAGGTGAAAAAATATTAGCCAATCCAATTCATATTTTATTAATTGCAATTCCACTAACCATTCAAACGCTACTAATTTTTACTATTGCCTATGGGTGGTCAAGGTTTTGGAAGTTGCCTCATGAGATTGCCTCACCAGCTGGAATGATTGGTGCGAGCAATTTCTTTGAACTAGCGGTTGCTGTTGCGATTTCACTTTTCGGCCTACAGTCTGGCGCGACTTTAGCAACAGTTGTAGGAGTGTTAGTTGAGGTACCGATCATGTTGCTATTAGTAAAGATTTCCAACAATACTAAGTCATGGTTTGTTAAGTCAGGTGATACTAACCAAATTGAAAATCTATATGAGTAGTTGGGGTGCATAGTATGAAAATAATAATCATCGGGTCTGTTGCAGCAGGAACAAGTGTTGCTGCAAAAGCGAGAAGGAACACAGAAGAAGCGGAAATCATTCTATATGATAAAGATATCGACATCTCATATTCTGTTTGTGGAATTCCATATGCTGTTGGAGGAGAAGTTGAAAAATTCGATGAATTGACTCCACGGAATGCTGAGTGGTTCAAAAAGAGATACAACGTAGATATTCATACTTCGCATGAAGTACAACGTATTGACCATAAAAAGAAACGTATTTACGGACTAAATTTGATTACTAGAAAGTCGTTTTCAGATGATTATGATGCATTAGTATTTGCAACAGGTTCAATTTACAATACACCGGCTATATTCTCTAATAGACAATTTGAAAATGTATTTCAAATCAAAAATGTTTCCAGTGGTAAAAATATTCACAACTTTATTAAGACTAATAAAGTAGAAAAAGCTGTTATTGTAGGTGCTGGATATATTGGGTTAGAGATGGCTGAACAATTACAGAGACAAGGAATAGCTGTTTCGTTACTGCAACGAGGCAACCATCCAATGTCTCATTTAGATTGGGATATGGCTATAAGAATAGAGAACGAAGTAGCAAAACAACAGATTGATTTTAGGCCAAAAGAAACGGTTGTTGAATTAGTAGGTGAAGAACAACTAACTGCTGTTAAGACTTCAAAAGGGAATGAATTATCAGCCGATTTATTTGTATTGGCAACAGGAGTAAGGCCAAATACAGAATTGGCTCAAACCATAGGAATAGAGTTGGGCAAAACGGGAGCAATTAAAGTAGACAATAGAATGGAAACCAATTTGAAAAATGTCTATGCAGTAGGGGATGTAGCAGAAAGCTACAATCGCATTACTCAACAACCAATCTATCGTCCCTTGGCTTCGACTGCGAACAAGATGGGTAGAATTGCTGGTGACACAATTACTGGTGGCTCTTTACGATTTAAAGGAATATTAGGAACCGGTATTTTGCGCTTTTTTGATTTAGCCATTGCACAAACGGGTCTTACTGAAAAGGAAGCTCTTAAAGAAGGATTAGAAGTTGCCGTTTTATACAATATAAAACCAAATAAACCTGATTACATGGATGGCAAAGAAATGGTCATCAAAGCAATAGCAGATAAAAGCAGCGGTAGAGTTCTGGGTGCCCAAATTATCGGTTATGACGGAGTAGATAAAAGAATCGACGTGCTTGCTACGGCTATTTCCTTTGGAGCATTGGCGGAAGAACTGTTTGATTTAGATTTAGCTTATGCACCACCATTTTCAACAACCAAGGATCCCGTTCATTATACTGGAATGGCCTTAGATAACGCGGTGAAGAGAAGAGCGCCTTTGATGTCCCCGATTGAGTTAATTGAACGACAACACAGAAAAGAAAAGTTACAGATAATTGATACAAGATCCAAAAAGCAATTCGAAAAATCAAAGGTTAAAGGAGCTATTCATATTCCATTATCTGATTTGAGGACACGCTACGATGAGTTAGACAAGAATGTTTTGACAATTACGTACTGTAATAAAGGTGTTACCGGGAATGCTGCACAAAATATACTGTTAAACGAAGGATTCAAACACGTGTACAATCTTTCCGGAGGAAACAAAAATTATCAAGAAATTTATGAGAATATTGATTAAATAGTAAATTGCTGAGGTAATATAATTTATGTCTGAAGAAAAGAGAGCCGTTGCTAGATTATTTGGGATGTCACTGGCATTTATTCTAGCTAAATTACTAAATTATCCAATTAGTATTGGAATATTTATCAACTTTATTACGTTAATTTTGGTATTCTATTTATTGGCCAAAAGGAAAGAAAGACAAAGTAAGAAAAAATAAGGTCATGTGGTCAATTGACCACATGCCTTTTTACAGTATAAAAGTTAGAGCGACTTCTAATTTAAGAATTGTTTTACGAAAGGAAAAAGTATATGGAATATGCACTTGAAATAACGAATTTAAAAAAAATCTATGGAACAGGTGTTGAGGCATTACGTGGAATTGATCTCCAGGTTGAAGAGGGTGATTTCTATGCCCTTTTAGGGCCCAATGGTGCTGGGAAGTCGACAACCATTGGTATTATTACTTCTCTTGTCAATAAAACATCTGGAATGGTAAAAGTTTTCGACTACGATCTTGATAAAGACTTAGAAAGAGCAAAGCAGCAAATTGGTCTTGTACCACAAGAATTCAACTTCAATCCATTTGAGACTGTTCAACAAATTGTAGTGAATCAGGCAGGTTATTATGGTGTTCCGAGAAAAGAAGCATTGAAGCGCAGTGAGAAGTATTTGAAGCAATCAAATTTATGGGAAAAACGTAACGAACGTGCTCGGATGCTCTCTGGCGGGATGAAGCGCCGGCTGATGATCGCTCGAGCACTAATGCACGAACCAAAGCTATTAATTTTGGATGAACCAACCGCTGGGGTGGATATTGAACTGAGACGTGAAATGTGGTCCTTCTTAAAAGAATTAAACGAAAATGGAACCACTATTATCTTGACCACTCATTATTTGGAAGAAGCTGAAATGCTTTGTCGACACATAGGGATCATTCAATCAGGAGAATTGATTGAAAATACTAGTATGAAAGAACTTCTATCCAAATTACAATTTGAAACATTTATTTTAGATCTAGCACCTCATGATGCAGTTCCTAAGATAGAAGGATATACGTATTCTTTAGAAGACGATCTGACTTTATCAGTGGAAGTTGAACGAAATCAAGGAGTAAATGATATTTTTAATCAACTCAGTGATCAAGGGATGAAAGTTTTATCGATGCGGAATAAATCTAATCGTTTAGAAGAGTTATTTTTGAAAATCACCGAAGAAAAAAGATTTTTGGAGGAAACCAATGCGTGATATTTATCTTACTGCTTTAAAAAGTCTTGCTATTAAGGAAACTAACCGTTATCTACGTATTTGGGTACAAACTCTGGTGCCACCAGTTATAACGACATCGTTGTATTTTATCATTTTTGGGAAAATGATTGGTGGCCGAATTGGAGATATGGGTGGGTTCACTTATATGGAATTTATCGTACCCGGATTAATTATGATGTCAGCAATCACAAGCTCATACGCTAATGTATCTTCATCTTTTTTCTCTCAAAAGTTCCAAAAAAATATTGAAGAGCTATTAGTTGCTCCAGTACCAACACATATCATCATTTGGGGATTTGTTATTGGTGGGTTAGGACGAAGTATTCTCGTAGGATCACTTGTAACGATTATTTCCTTATTTTTTGTGCCACTTAATGTTCATTCATGGATTATTGTTATTCTCACGTTATTAATGACTGCAATATTATTTTCATTAGCTGGTTTGATAAACGGTGTTTTTGCTCAATCTTATGACGACGTATCGATCGTACCCACCTTCGTTTTACAGCCGTTAACTTATCTAGGAGGAGTATTTTATGCGATATCGATGTTGCCCCCATTCTGGCAAGGTGTTTCAAAAATAAATCCAATTGTTTATATGATCTCAGCGTTTAGATATGGATTTTTAGGAACAACCGATGTACCAATAGCTATGTCGATTACAATACTTATTTTATTTATTGTTGTTCTTTATTCTATTTGTTACTATTTAGTCGATACAGGTAGAGGGTTAAGAAGTTAATGCTTTTACAATGATATCCCATTTAAAAGCTACAAATTAACATCGAATAGTTGTTTTTTTGAAGATCAGTCACAACTGATAAAAGCAATATCAACATTTAGAGCTTTAATTGTAGCTCTTACGTAGAATTTACTCTTTTTCCTAAAAAATCTACCAGTTAAAAGAAATTGGATTATCGAAGCTCACTAAAACTTAGTTTATTTGAATTGAATTTGTGAAATACTTTTAGGGCTTTTTGTATTTGAATAGTAAAACTAATGTGATGATGAAATATAGTTTTCTCCGCCATTATTTGTTTTTCTCCGCCAAATAAGATAAAATGGCGGAGAAAAGAGGTGAATGGCGGTGAAAGAATTTGATTATCATGAGTTGAAAAAGCTCTCTCTTAGTCATGATTTGCTAAATATGCTGACCAAGATTCATGATTATAAGGGGAAACAAGAACTGTATATTGCCACAAAACCAGAGATTTTAGGCAAACTGACAGACTTGGCTTTGATTCAAAGTACAGAGGCTTCCAACAAAATTGAAGGAATTGCAACAACAGATGGCCGCTTGAAGCAAATCGTAGCGGAAAAAGTAAAACCTCGTAATCGGGATGAAGAAGAAATTGCCGGTTATCGAGATGTGTTGAAACTGATTCATGATAGTTACGAGTATATTCGCGTCGTGCCCAACGATATTTTAACGTTACACAAAAATCTATATAATTACTCGGCTAAAAGTTACAAAGGTAAGTTTAAAAGTGGCGATAATGTTATTACGGAAAAAGATTTAGATGGTAACGAGCGAGTTCGGTTTGTACCAGCGCCTGCATATTTGACACCTGATTTAATTGATGAGCTGTGCTACCAATACAATCAAGCCATTCAGAAGGCTGAGATTGATCCCTTACTGCTGATTCCTTGCTTTGTTTTAGACTTTCTCTCAATTCATCCATTTAGTGATGGAAATGGGCGGATGTCTCGTTTATTGACATTGCTGTTGCTGTACAAGTCGGGCTATTTAGTCGGCAAGTACATCAGTATTGAGATGCTGATTGAAGAATCGAAGCAAACTTACTATGAAGCGTTACAGGCGAGTTCTGTGGGATGGTTGGAAAATGAACAAGACTATACGCCGTTTGTTCGCTATCTTGTGGGAATCATTTTGCGAGCCTATGAAAACTTCTCAGAGCGTTTCGAGATTATTATCAATCAGGAGCTAACACCAGCAGAGCGGGTAGTAGAAGAACTAGAGAAGTCTTTTGAACCTCTAAGCAGAGCTGACATGGAGAACTTGTTGCCGGATATTAGCCAGCGAACGATAGAACGGGCCTTGGCTGGGCTACAAACAGAGAATAAGATTCAAAAAGTCGGGCAAGGCCGTTCGACTAAGTATCAGCTAATAAATGAATTCAAATCGTAATACGATTCACGGGCCATTAATAGAAGCACAAAATCGGTAGTTTAAAATTCAATGAGGCTAATTGAAACTTGCATAACTAAAAATATTAGCTCAATACACTATTTGAAACTCGCTAAAACCAGTGAAAACAAAGTGTGAACTTTTTTAAATTAGTTTACACTTGTCAATAAGTGCTTATTTCCTTGGTATAACAGTGTTTGTACGTAGTTTTTCGATTGTTTTTCGTGTTTTTGTACCCCCCTGTTAGATAGGGGGGGTGAAACAACACTCGCGGGCTAGCGCCCACTCGTGTTCAAGGCGAACTCTTTACGAAGGGGAATTCGCTTGAGGCGAACCCCTCCGCAAAGAGCGCCTAACATTTGGAGGATTTGTTCTTTTATCTTTGACTTTGCAACGTTAAAAAGACCACATGGGTTTACCATGCAGTTTCTTCAATGGAAAGATAAAAAAGAAGTGTAGTAGATACTGATATGCTCTGAATTTGTCGTAACCAAATTGTCTTACGTTCAAAATTGGTTACGAATCGTGGTTACGAGTGCCTAAAATCGACTGAAATCCAGTACAAATCTTGAGGCGAAAAATACTGATAAATCAGCATTTTTGATATTCATTGATTTAAAATAACACAGTTGAACTGCCAACCAGGTCTTAAAAAAGCTCGTAAAGCATCTCAATTTTCAAAACGTTAAAAACAGCTTCATATCAGTACTTTCAGGCGTTTCGCAATTTACTTTGCGAAGCGTCTTTTTTTGAGTTGACACCATTGTTGACACCATTCCGGTCTGACTCTTTTTGAGACAATTTACGATAGGCAATTTCACCAATGGGCATTTGAATGACGTTTGGTGTATTTACATAAGTTCTTGTGATATTGGTATCGCTGTGAGTCAAGGCTTCAGAAATTTGTTCCAGAGCGACACCAGCTTGTTTGGCTAAAGTTGCCCCAGTATGTCGTAACTTATGTGGGGTCGCATGGGTAAGGTGTTTATGTCGTCGCTCAATGGATTTCATACGGTAATTTAAATAATCTGTATGAAGTCTTTGATTGATATTCCCTTTATCATCAAAGAAGGTAAAGAGTAGCTGCTCTTCGGTTTGTTCGATTTCAAATTGAGCTAGTTCTTCTTTTTGTTGGACTTTCCACTGTTGAAGTAATTGCTTTAGTTCATTTGGAATATGGAAAATTGTCGTTTTATTCCCTTTGGTACTTTTTTCATTGCCGAACTTATCTAAGGCTTTACCAATCGTAATCTGGGAAGCAGTGAAATTCACATTCTTCCATTTGATGGCGTAAGTTTCTGATTTGCGATCAGATAAAAAGAAGGTAGTCAGAAATAATACATAGTCCTGTAAAGTTAGTTGTCCACTTTCATAATCGCTTTGGACGGCAGTTAGCCATTCTTGAAGTTGTTCAAAGGAGAGGTATAAATCTTCTTCTTTTTTAGCTTCTTGCAATTGGTTTTTCTTAGTAGCATTGATTCGTTTAAGCGATTTTTCTAGTTTATTCCGTTCGATGTATTCAAGCTCTTCCGCCCAATCGAAAATAGAATTAACGTAGCTACGTAGTATTTTGAAGTTTGCGTATTCGGCAGCCTTTTGTGTCATGATTTTTAGAACGAAAGCTTTATTTTGATTCAAATAGTTCAATGTGTATTTCCCAAACATTGGTAAGATGTGAAGTCGAAAAATATCTTTTGTATTCGCAATTGTCACAGGAGTAGGAGACTTCGTGTTTCGAGAAGTTAAACCAGCTGTATAAGCATCGATCCAGATATCTTCATAGAAAGCTTTGAACAGTGCTTCACCACCTAGTTCAAAAGCATTCTTTTCTTTGTTTTCCCGTAGCTCTTTAATCTTGGCATAAAAATCAATTTCTGCTGCTTTTGCCTCCTTTCTAGTTTTGAAAGTTTTGGAATAAAGTTTGTTTACGCCTATCATCTCTTGGATATCTTGTGGATAGTAAAGCCGTAAACGGTAAGTCTCATTTTCTGTTTTGCTAATTGCCATAGCATTTCCCTCCGAATTTGCGAGCCGAAATCAAATACTATATATGGAGTATAACGATGTCGGAATTATTTTGCTAGGCTTGCAAGCCATTGATCAATGGCGATACGGTCATATCTATTTGATCCGTGGATTTGAATAAGTGGTAAGCCATCTTTAATCCAGCCATCTAACGTATTATTGGAAACCTGTAGATAGTTACAAGTTTGCTTCTTATTCATATATCGGTGTTGTAGATTCTCTTGCGTTTTGATTTTTTCAATTTCTGATGTGATTAAATCAGATAGTTGAGTAGAAATGATACCCATCTGATCATCACTGAGTAAAATTTTCATTTCGGTCATATTCTCACTTCCTTTGAAATTTGCGTACGGAATAATGAATTATTTTTTTATCTTGGTATAGCGAACAATGCTTTCTTGAAAATCCATCACTTGTTCTGGAGTTCCGCTTTCGTTTATCGCACTGTAAAATATTGGACGTCTTACAAGATACTCAATGGTATAAAGTACGTCTTGATTTGTGATATCAAAAGGTTGATTCACGAGTTGTTTTGTGACGCTGGGCACTTTGAGGTTGCGCGATTTGAAGAATGCCTTCTTCTTATGCTCTTTCAAATCTAAGTCCTTATCGAAGTATTTACTAATATAGCGCCCACGATTTTCGATACTATCCACATCAATTTTGTTGATTTTGACAAATCCATGTCCCCAGATGGTAGTAAGACGATTGACGGAGATAAAAGGAAAGTCAAACAGGATAATGTGATAATGGATGGCACCTCGTTCTTGTTTTTCCCACGTGGCAAGGTATTTTAGATGTGCTTTTTTTGTGTGATAGAGTTCGTAGTTTAGTCGTTTGATAAATTTTTTAAATTCATTATTCGCATAGGCAATGTCTTGAATGTTTTCTCTGAAAGTGAGGGTTAAAAATTTCGTCTGATTGTCAAAGTTCATATCCACGAGTCGGGCAATTTCAAATCGCATATTTTGATAGTGTTTTTGTTTTCGTTTTAAGCTGTCGTATTGTCCTTGAGCAGATAATTCATCATAGTTTTTTCTCTTGTCAGTGATGGTGTTTTCTTCTTCATAAAGCCAAGCTAATTCTTTCTTTCGTTTTGGATTGGTTTTATTTTCGTCTGCTTTTTGTTTCGGAGTAATGATTGCTTCATAATCATAAATTTCAAGGTACGTGGGAGTTTCAATGATTTTCTGATTATAAGCCTTCAAAAATCATCACTCCTTGTTGTTTATTCAATTGTCAATGAGCCGTTTATTTTCTCTAGATGTTGTTCTATAAATCAAGTTAAGGGGAAGTCCTGCAAAGCAGTCCTTCCAGCCTATGTGTTTATTGGGCGGTCTTAACGGACAGAAGCGGCTCTATGGCGCTGCCTCGCCGTTTCGTCCTAACCACCCAACAAACCCATAGGAAAATTAGTTTTGCGTAGTGGGGCCTTGTTTTTTCGGAATCAAAGTTGCCGCATCTGCCGTGGCTGATAAACCATAGCTGACAAATTGACCGTTAGAGCGACCCCAAGGTGCAATCACTAAATTGGCAAATGTAACCATGGCTAAACCTTGTTGGGTAAGTTCTTCTGGAGTAATCACAGGAGTTTCAGATTTGACTTTGACACTGATTTTTTCGTATCGGAGTTTTGGTAGGATACATTCATAACTCCAACCTAAAAGTTCTCCGTCTTTTTGCCAGCGAGTAACATTGACGACTTGGTATTCTTTTTCGAGTTTTTCTTTTGGTAAGGTAAGATCGTTGATTTTAATTGGCATAATAGCCCTCCTTAGTTATATGTTGAAGGTTTTCATAGAATGTTGGTAGCTACCTTTCTTTTCTTCCTTCGTTAATAAAAACAATCTAAATTTGCTTTTTGATACTGATTTATTCATTTTTCATCAAAAACTTAGATAGCTATCTAGCTGATCTTCAACATTGATACAATTTGATAGGGCAATCTTTTGAAAAATATAAAAGAGACGTTTGAACGATTTCAGCTTTGTTATGCTGGTTCGTTCAAACGTCTTTTGTTTGAGTATTTGATAATTCTTGAAAAATTAGGGTTTTCGAAAAGCTCCATGAGTATTTTAGTATCAGGATATAGAATGATTCTCAATTTTTTTGTTAGTAGATAATTTCTGATAGTTAAGCAAAGCTAACAATTTCTTTTTCCAATTCGAGCACTAGATTGTCATGCCCAACTAAATTTAACAATAGCATGCCATTTTCAACTTGCTGCTTATCATTCGAACATATACCTAAACGAACTGTCGAAATTCCAATGAAATCTACTCTATTTAATTTTTTTGATAAGTTCAAGGCTTCTGTAAGAATTTCCTGACTTTCCAAGAAGTAATGATTCTGCATATAAATATAAGCAAGATTGATAAGTAAAGTAGTGTGCAATACATCAATATTTGTATAAAACTCATATTTTTGTAAAGCTTGTCTCAATTTGGGTACTAGCTCCAGGATCGTGGGGAATTCTAAATGATATAAGATTGCGTTTATCAATCGAATATCATCATAGGTCCAGATGTCTATTTTAGATAATCGATTCCAAACCAATGATACCAATTCCTTTGTTGTAGCGTCGATTTGATTAGGACAATCAGTTTCTAGTTTTGAGAGTGCAGACAGTACAAAATGAATTTCTCTAATTTTATTATCTTCTACTGTCTTTAGAAATTTTTCGCAACGAACTTGTAAATTCCTGACTTTCTTGATTTCAGTAGTAGAAACAATAGTGTAATACTCATTGATAATGTCGTTTCTGCTGCTATGTTGAAATTCATTACAAATATATTGAAATTCATCCCAAGAAACATTTACCTGATCAAGAAGATACTGCATTGATTCAAAACTTGTATTTTGATTGTCATTTTCAATACGTGACAATGTTGTCCTATTTATTTGATTGTGACAGACGTCCTTTTGAGACAGGCCTTTACCGGTTCGAATTGTTTTATATACTTTACCAAAATCCCATCTCATAATATTTCCTCCCTGATAATGTGTGCATCCATGCAACCAAATAATAAACTGGATAAATGCCATTGTAAAATAAATTTGTAAAAATAATTAGAGAGGAGAAAGGTAATGGGTTTATTAGAAGGTATCCAGCAATTAGTTCTTTGGCTTGTAGGTGCAAGTCTGGATAATTGATGTGGCATTTTATTAAAGGAGGAAAATTAAATGAAATTAAGTGGAAAGATGTTAATGGGATTAGTGATGTTGTCGGGAACTGTAATGGCTCCTCTATCGTCTCAAGCGGCTGAGAATGAAACACAAGAATGTGGAAAAACAATAGTTACTAGTAAAAATGTAGAAGTACCTCCAACTGAAATTCAAGATTTAATTACTAACTTTACTGAACAGAAAGAACAAAATATTGATCAAAAAATGCGAGCAGGTCGAACAGTAACTTTTAAACGTGGGTCCGCACTGATGTGGTCGAAAGATATAATTAGTTTTAATTACAGTGGAGGAAAAGTTACTAGTAGTAGTGGTCGACAAGAAGTGGGATGGATTTTTCCAAATATTGTTAGGAAAAATGGAATTACCCGTTATAGTACCTCTAGTTCGACACACAAATGGCGTGGAGAAAAAACTATTGGTGCTGGCGTAGTATCACCATGGGGAGACGTTACAATTTATAACTACGATTTTACTGACTATTATGGTGTCCATGGTAATGGCTCAAGTAGTTGGTATTGATACAGGGAGTAATGAACCTATGTTGAAATTGAGTGGTTTTTCGAAGAGCTTTGGAAACAAGGCTCTTTTTCAAAATGTTTACATGGATTTTTATCAAAATAGAATTTACTATATTTACGGAGAAAATGGAATTGGTAAAACTACATTGTTTCGATGTATTTTAGGGCAAGAAAAATTTGAAGGGGAAATTTATAAAGCAGACTCTAATCAATTCTGTATTTTTGACGATACGCCTTTTTTTTCAAATCTGACGGGGTTAGATAATATAATTTTCTTTACTAAAAATATGAAGATAAAACATCAGATTGAAAATTTAGATGTTCAATATCTAAATAATGAATTGCTATGTAAGTCAAAAGTAGCCACCTATTCCCTAGGAGAGCGGAAAATGTTAGCATTACTACTTGCAAGATTGTTAAACTCTAAGATTCTCTTGCTTGATGAAGTGCTAAATGGACTAGATCAAAGCAATCGTGTTGTCCTTTTTAAAACGATAGAATTCCTAAAAAAGCAGGGATCACTCATTATTATGAGTGGACATGAAAAATTGTATCTAGATATTTGTAATGAAAAGCTATGGGTGAAAAATAAGACTATAGAAGTGGTACCTGATAAAAAAGTTCGGAGTTTATTTGCTAACGTAAAAGAGGGTGATTTGTTTGTTGAGTGAATTACACTACCAATGGAAAGCTAGAGTTTATCTGATTTTTTTAGGAATTTCGATATTTTTAGTTGTAATGATGTATCTATCACAGAGAAACTTTTTAACTAGCAACTTGAGTAGTTTTTATCAAGCGATAGAAGATGCAAATGCAAACGGAGCAGATATTAAAGGTTTGCTAGAAGGTAGTTTTAAAATAGATCAACTGCAAAATATGGAAGTAATTAATAATCCACTAAAATACTATTTCATGTCCTATCAAGCTAGTTTAGTAGCAATGTTTCCGAAAAATGGAGTCAATCAACTATTATCATCGTCATTTTTTATCATTTTTCCGTGTATGAGTGGAGTTTATGGGGCTATTATCGCAAATGCTGAAGTAAAGTATGGAACACAAAAAGTTCATCGAACAATTATGTCGCAATGGCAAATCAATTGCTCTAAATTAATAGCCAGTGCAGTGTCTATTTTCAGTATATTATTTATTTCGATAATGGCTTTTATTATGATACAATTGTTGACTTCTTTAACCTTTCCGATGAAAGTTGATACTATTGTGAACCTGGATAATCTCAGAAAAATTTCCTATTTAAGTAATGCTTTATATCAGATTCTGTTTATTTTTGGAATTAGCTTACTTTATTTTATTGTTACTTTTTATTTAACTTTAGTGACAAAAAATATTTTGATAAGCATATTTGTGTTAAGCGCGTATAATTTATTTTTACCAATTTTAGGAAGATTCGATTTTAAGAATATCGTACTCAACATTTATCTAAAAGTTTTTAATACAAATGCATCTACTTTTAATATAGCTACTGGTAGTGTTATATCTCTTACATCGTGGATAGTAATTATTCCTTTTGTTTTGTTAGTGTTCTATATCCTTATTATGGAAGTAGTACTGCTTCGCAAAGAAAAATAAAAAATATGGAAAGATGGAATGGCATGTTGTTTTTTAAAAGAAATTTGCACATATTAATGCTAGTAATAACACTTGTTTGCTTCTTCATAGCCTATCAACTTATGTTTTCTGGAATAGCGATGATTCTCTTTGTTGGTATTCCAGCCGTACTAACAGGATGGTTATTTGCAAATAAAAATTGTGCATCTGACTAAAGAAATTTGACTAAAAAATCGGTATTGCACATGTTTCAATCATTTTTTATTCAATCTAAAAGAAAGCTGATGGAGGAGAGATGTTAGAGACAGCTTCTAATTTAATAATTATTCCAATTTTAGTATGTATGTTTGTAGCTATTGATAGAGATAAGTGGATATCATGGAATAAAAATAAACGAATTTTTTTCTTTATAAGTTGGTTAGTTATGGCCGCAATTTTAATAGGTAATAATCTTTATATCTTTGTTTTAGGATCAATTATTTTATTTTTCACTGAGTTCTACTTGTAATTAATTGTTTTGATTTTAAAAATATGTAGGGACTCTTTTTGTCTAGCTTAAATAAAAAACAGATGTTGTATTGCTTGGGCAAGAATATTGTTTGACGGCGTTGGTTATTATGAATGCCACATAATTTGTTAAACAGTAATTATGAAAAATTGGGTAAAGTTTTTTTGATTAACTCAAGGAGTGATGTTGTAGGTGACTATTTATTTAAATAGTGAACTTTAGGTATTCCAACTTGGGCAATTAGCGCGCTTCTAATCGGTATTGGATGAACTCACTTAAGAAAATGCCTTATCCAAAAAATGAGATACTAGCAAAAATAGTTGTAGGATTTTATTTTATGATGCAAAAGAATGCAGGTGCTGCAAAATATTCAACTAAATAACTAAAAGATGGTGACTTATTGATGCGTTTCTTAAGACTATTTCTAAAGGAACATCCTTTCTTTAGTTTTCTAATACTCTTGGGAATATCAAATATTATTGGGATAATAATTGCTAAGCTTCGAGATGAAAAAATAAGTAAAGCAGGTATTTATACTATAATTTTTACGAGTATCTTGGGATTTATCTTAGTATACAAATCAACTAAAAGTAATAAATAGGTGACTTGAAATATCTAGAATTCTCTTTATTGAATTTCTAGATATTTCTTTAATCCAAAAGTTACTTTGTTAGAAAATCGAGTTGAAATGCTAGATAACGAAATGAAAATTTTAGTAGAACCCTAGAGGTTTAAAGGAAATGAAGAAAAAATTTCTGAGGTAATGATTCAGTATACTGAATATAAAGATGATATTGAAGAATGAAAATTAAATATATTTGCTTAATTCGTTATTTAATTATTGAGAATAGAGAGTGATATGGGATATATGAGTAAAGAATTTAAAAATAAAGTTAAAAAAATTCTATCTGTCATGATTGTAAGTGGCATTATATTAGCAGGCTTCTCAATTTATTTAATTATAAAACGGAAGTATTTAATTGGAATATTGAGTGGGTTGTTTTCGATATGCTTTATTATTGGATGGATTTGTGTGTTAGGCGATTTAAGCCAGGATAACAAGTAGAAATAAGTAGTGAAGTATTTTTTCTAAAACATTAGCGTACTGCGGGTGTCTTTTTCAGATAGTAGCTAAATGTGAATACTAGAGATCACTTTTATTTCTGTTATCAGATTCTATATGTGATGGTGTATATTTTCAAACTTATAAAAACAGCATCTGAAGATAAACTGATAAATTGTTTAGAGAATTATCAGCTATTGACTTTTGATGGGGTCTCAAATAAAATTTTAATAGTGTGTGGCTAGATTTTGTACTTGTGTTTCGCAAGTTTTGACAAAATTGCTAGGGAGAATAGCCTTAGTAATCCGCAATTTATGATCCTTTTTCTACGCAGTGGGCCTAATGAGTAGCCACGCACGATTCTTTTTGTAGGAGGATACTATGGCTAGTTTCACTGATATTAAGACTCAAGATGATTTATTCAAATTATTGAATATTCCTAAAAAAAATATGACATATTTACTTTATAACAAGGAAGAAAAGGGTCCAGAGAATGCTTATCATACATTTAGCATACTCAAAAAAAATGGTGATAAGAGAGAAATAGATGCTCCTAATGATGAGTTGAAATTTGTGCAAAAACGTCTAGCTATTTTGTTATGGGCTAATCAAAAAAAATCATGGAGATTAAATAATACTAAACCTAATATTTCACATGGTTTTGAAGAAAGTAAAAGTATCATTACTAATGCTAAAATACATAGAAATAAAAAAATAGTGCTAAATTTAGATTTGGAAGATTTTTTTCCAAGTATTCATTTTGGCCGAGTGAAAGGCTTTTTTGAAAAGAATAAAAATTTTAAAGTTCCAAAGGAAGTTGCTCTAGTTATTGCTCGTTTAGTTTGTTATAAAGGAAGATTGCCCCAAGGAGCACCTACGTCACCAATAATTTCTAATTTAATATGTAGAATATTGGATTTTAGGCTTTTGAAGTTAGCTAAAAAATATAGATTAGACTATACAAGGTATGCGGATGATTTAACTTTTTCAACGAATAGTTCTTCGTTTGTTGATGAAGAACAGTTTTTTTTAGATAAACTTGAGAAAGAAATAATTCGTGCTGGATTCAAAATAAATGCTAAAAAAACTAGACTGCAGTTTAGTAATTCACGCCAAGAAGTTACTGGTCTAACTGTGAATAAAAAGCTGAATGTATCCAAAGAGTTTTATAAAAATACCCGAGCGATGGCCCATAAACTCTATACAACTGGAGAATTTCTGATAGATGGTGAGAGTGGCACTATAAATCAACTAGAAGGTAGATTTGCATTTATAAACCAATTAGATAAGTATAACAATGGTTTAGAGTATGAAATTTCGTTAAACAAAAATAATATAGAGTACCAAAAATTTCTTTTATCAACTATAAAAGTAGAAAATAATCATCAAATAATGTTACTAAATTTAAACTCAAGAGAAAAAGAATATCAAAAATTTTTGTACTACAAATATTTTTATGGTAATGAGATCCCCACCATAGTAACTGAAGGAAAAACAGATATAAGGTATTTAAAAGCAGCATTGAAAAAAATGTATAAGGATTATCCTATCCTAATTGAAAAGAATGGAAATGACTATAAATTTAAGGTGCATTTTTTGAAAAGAGTCAATAAAAAGGGAAATAAAGATATCTCTAGATTAAAGTATTTTTTTAATTTACCCATTGACGGTGCTGATGCTATGAAAAATTTGTATAATTTTTTTAGTGATAAGAACAATAAATTATACCCTAATTATCTTGAATATTTCAATTTTTTAAGTACAAGTAAACCTAGTAATCCAACGTTTTTCATTTTTGATAATGAACTTAATAATGATAAAAAACCATTGAGGGGATTTATTAATTACATTAACGAAAAGAAAAATATGCAATCATTAAAAGATAATGGATCATTAAGAGTTACAGAAAACTTATATGTATTAACAAATCAATTAATTGGCGAAGCCGAAGAAAACGAGATAGAGGATTTGTTTGATAAAAAAACGTTAGAACACAAAATTGGAGGAAAATCTTTTTCAAAGAAAAGCATATCTGAAAAGAATAATTTCTATGGAAAAGAGATTTTTTCGAAATATGTGCTAGATAATTTTGAAAATATAGATTTTGAAAATTTTCGCCCTATGTTAAATAATTTAAGTAGAATAATCTCCGATTATGGTAAATAAAAGTATATATAACATAGTAAATTTTGTATTCAACTGTAACCATCGTGGTTCAAATTGGTTTAACTATTGTCCACAGAAATCCTTTTTAATTGATTTTGATGTAATATGGATACTCCTAACTCCTTGATATAAAAGGAGTTTTATAGATTGAGAGTCTAAAAAATACGCTTGCTTCTTCTTTGAAAATTAATATATAGGAAAAATGTTAAGTAAAGAACGCTAGGGTATATAAATATTTTTACTGAGGTAAAAATAAAATTGGTTATTTTATTCGGCGTTTACAGTTATTCTAGTGTATTCATGATGGAAATTTTACCGAAAACACTGGTAAATATAGGAATCGAAGGGGAGTATATAATTATAGAACCTTTACAAAAAGTTTCGTTCATATTGCTTTCGCAAGAATCTGCTGAAGCAAAACAAATTATTCATCAATTAGTTAATTCAAGATTCAAACAGCAGGAGGAACTTAGCATTTCTATAATACCATTCTTATCCTCGGTCTGTGATGGCTGGTTATCATTCTTTCAATCACAAAATATAGACATGGAACTTTCTTTTATTGAAAATATTTCTTTCGATAAACTTGTAAAGTCAACACGAGTCAGTTATAAATTATATTCGGATAAAAAGCAAAATAAAATTAATAATAAGCTTCAAGATGATGGATTGAAAAGGCTATATTTATTAAAAACGGAATACAATTTTATACAAAGAAAATTTGTTGAGTTATTTGGGCAGAGAGATTTAGGCGTATTTACATTGGATGGTATTCCTTATGGAAATACAAGTCAACTTAGTATCTATTTAGAAAAAATAATAGATTTTAATTCTGCGACATCATTAACTAATTTACAAAAGAATTCAGCTCTTTTTTTGACTAAGTACTCTGAATGTATAGCATCATTGATTAATTGTGTGGTGACTCCGTCCTTTCAAAGTGGTATCGATAAAAAGAAGACCTTAATTTTAGAATTAAATAGACTTAGTCATCATGATTATTTTTTTTATGACGAACAAAGAAAAAATCTATTGGGTGGTTGTTTACCTACAAATACTCAATTATTTTTATTCAATATACTTTGTCAAAATAATTTTGTAAATAAGGTGCTACCTATTGTTTTTCAGACGTCCGGAGCATTGTATTTCAGATCAAAATTACAAACTTACCTTGTTAGTGTTAATTGCTTATCTTTAATACTAAAAAGGTATTCATACAATATTAATAAAAATCAAATTAGTAATATAAAAAATATAATTGAAGAAAAGGAGAGAATCTTCACTTTTGAAAACAAGTTGAGAAATAATATATTTCACTACGACATTCAGGATGTTCCAATATCTATATTTAATGATTCGCTTCATTATTTTGAAGAAATGCTAGAATATTGTACTATGATAGATTTTAATTCTTTGATATCAATAATAGATCAGTCGTTCTTAATGATTGATCAGATCATTAGAGATTTGATTAAATATGAACTTTGATGTAATGGAATAATTTATATTAAAAATAGTATTTAGGGTATAGTGAGATCAGGGGGATTGATTTGAGAGTGAACTTAAATATCGTAGATATATTGAATCTACCAATTAAAATATTATCAGCACTGTCCTTATCAAGTGGTTTAATGCTTCTCTTACCAATTGAATTTCTAAAAAAACTTCATCTAACATTTTTTGTTAATAAATACGGATTCATAATTGGATTAGTTTTCATTGTGTCGTCAGCTATTTTAACTGTTACTTTAATTATCCAAATATTTAACTTCTTATTGAAAAAAAAGAATATAAAACAATTTTATAAAACTGCTGAAAAACGACTAAGAAAGTTAAGTCCATATGAGATATGTATTGTATTAAGTTTATTTGAAAATGAAAATTATACGAATTTGTTACCTATCAATGATGGAGCTGTAAGAAAAATTGAAAGTGAAATGATTATAGGAAAAGCAACTAATCAATATATGGTATCCAACTTAAATACTGCTAAATTTCCGTATTTATTACAACCTTGGGTAGTTGATGAATTGAAAGAAAAGGAGGCTCTTTTAGCTTATTTTGAAAGTACTGCTGAAGAATTTTTAAAAGTTGACGAAAATAAACAATTAATTTATGACGCACTTATTAAAAAAGCGGATTATTTTTGGGAATGAGTTAGCTTATCAATACTAATTATATGCTTTAAAAGATTTTTTTTACTGGCTATCTTATTAAATGCAAAATATTCATTCGATTTCTCAATATGCTAGAAACGATAGTATTCTATTGTCGAAAGAATAAGACAATATACTGGCGAGTATTTTTTGACCATACTTTTGACCTTCTCAATCAAAATTTACTGGGGTGTATTAGATTTTTTAATTTGTCAATAATCCCATATCTAAGCTGTTTTCTGACTATCAGGTACCACCAGAAAGCAATCCAGCTCTCAATACCGTTTCAAGTAGCCTTTATCACTACTCGAAACGGTATTTGTCTACGGTCTGAAACATCTATCTAGTATAGATAGATGTTTTTTTACATAAAGAATATTATATGGTTGGTTATTTATAAATAGAAAAGAATATTCTACTTATATTATTGCTTGCCGTGTTTAAATTGAGTCGATTCTTTATTATTCTGAATTGATTTTTTGTTAATCTCGTGTAATCATATCGTCTACCAAGAATTTCTAGGGGTGTGTTCTTATAAGAAATAAGGCTAAGTAATGTTGAGCATTGGTAGGAAGAAAATTTACAAGAAAAAATCAGTCCTTTTATTATATTGAGTAAATCAAGCATTTGGGATTTATCGTTAATAAATCTATAAGTAAAGCCTAGACCAAATTGCATGTTTTTCCCATATTTATCTATTGATGTGACTCCATAAATTATGTTCATTATTTTATAGTACAGAATCCAAAATTGTTTTTTTGATCTAGAACTTTGTTTATAATTATAGAAATCCCGTTTAATTTTATTAATCAGTTTCTTGAATTTACAGTCAGAGATATTGATTAATAATTTACCTTTATCTGAAGTAAAGTGGTATCCAAGATAGTTGAAATTTAGTTCTTCATTATTTTTGAAAACTGAAAATTCGGTTTTTGTTTCGTTTAATAATAAAAAATGAGTTTTAAATACTTCTCTTAAAATGTTTAAATCGGTTTCTGAGGTTATTCTATTATTGTTATAATTGATTATTATTATGTCATCTACATATCTAAAATAGAAAATTGGATTGAAAGCTGTACGTATATCTTGATCAAAATTTTCTAAGTAGACTTCAGAAAGCGCGTTTGAAAATGGTAATCCCAAGGGGATTCCAGAAACAGAACTTGAAAAAAACATTGGTTTCAAGATATCTATCGTGGAGAGGGATAACATGTTTCCTTGCGATATTTTTTTGTATAAAGAATGCTTATTAACGGAAGGAAAGAAATTTTTAATATCCGAACGAACAATTCTAAGGTCTATTCTGGGAAGCAAATAAGACTCATGATTTCCATGAGTCAAGGTTTCAATAAGCTGTTTTATAATTTGTTCTCTACTGGATAATCTAATACCATATTTTTTTTCTATTTCTCTTTTAATATCAAGAAATATTTGTTTTTCAATTTTTGTTGGATTATAAAAAATTCGTTGCCCAGCATTAATCTTATTCAATTTCGGAATAGATTTCACTTAAAAACTCCTTTTTTTACTAGACTCCTTCTCCTCACTCCTTTACTTGAGTGAGGAGTAAATGCTCGATTAAAGCATTTGGATACAAATTAATTGAGTAACCATCAAGTGTGTATTCCGTCCTACAATTTAAGTAGCTAATCTTGTTAACTGCTTATCAAGGTGGGAATTATAGTTCTCATTGAGAACTACAAGGAGGCTAGTGTATAATATGAAACATATTATACTCGAATTTTATTATAAAATTGCCTATGTTTCAACTAAAGTATTAAAGGAGGATATCGTGAAAAAAAATTTGTTTTTGAGAACGGATGTCTTAGCTGAAGAAATCCCAATTCTTTTTTCTAATAAAGCTGTGTATATGAATTTCACTAAAAAAAGAATGCAGCAGCATCGGGACAACTGCAAATTGTTAGAATCTATAACGGTGCCTCTTTTTTTTCATATACCTAAATCTGCGAATGAAAAAAGAAAAATAGGCCTTCTGCATCCAATTGCACAAATTCAAACATTCGATTACATGCTCAAATATGAACAATTAATTTTATCTTTCTGTGAAAATTCCCCATATAGTGTTAGATCTCCTATGAAGAGAAATCGCCCTAAAATTAAAGATATTGAGCTTAGAAAAAAAGAAATAGCTAAGATTGAAGAAGAATATAGTTTTAATGAACAGTTATCCGTAACAAGTGAAGAAGATCAAATTTTATTTTACAATTTCTTTTCCTATAGAAAATATAAAAAGATTACTGATTTGTATAATTCACCTAGATTTAATAGAGATAAATATAAATATAACTTTTTTTTAAAACTAGATATACAGAGGTGTTTTCCCAGTATTTATACACATTCTTTAGCATGGGCGATATTTGGAGATAAGTCTTTAGCCAAAAAATATATAGGTATCGATAATTCTTTTCCAAATGCAAGTGATAAAATATCTCAAAAAATTAACTTTAATGAAACTCATGGCTTAGTTGTAGGTCCAGAATTTTCTCGTGTAATAGCTGAATTACTTTTTACGCGAATTGATATTGATTTAGAAATTTTTGCAAAAAAAAATGGCTTGCAAAATAAAAGGGAGTATTCATTATATCGATTTATTGACGACTATTTTATATTTGCAACAAAAAAGGAGCATATCGAGTTATTACAGTCGTTCTTGCGTAGCGAATTAGAAAAGTATAATTTGACTTTAAATATTGGAAAAACTGAATTGCAAGAGAAACCCTTTGAGATATATGACGCTTCGATAATTGGTTTGAAGAGAGCAATTAAGGAATTTGAATTTGATAAGTTATTATCTGCAGTAAAAAAACATATTGAAGTTGAGGACTATAAAGGTGAAAAGAATCAATGGAATGATCTTTTTTTTAAGATAGAAAGTTTGATTGCAATGTATCCTAATTCTAAAAGTAGAACAATTAATTACTTTCTAAAAACCATTCGAGGTGCAATATTTTACGATGGAAAGTATGAACACCGATACGTAATTTCTAATATTTTAGAAATTATAACTAATATATTTACTTTAGATATAAACTACAAAAGCACTAACTATCTAATTGCAATATTTGCCAAATTATTAGGCCAAATTAAGAATTTGAATCGTGAATGGGAGTTAAGTAGAAAAGAACTTTCTTTGGAAAAAAATATTAATGAAGATGTTGAAAGAAAAATAAATGAGCTAGACAAACAAATGAAGTCTTTAAAATATATAGAAGAAAAAATGTTCCAACACTTATTTCTTGTTTTAAAAAACAATATTGGAAAAATTGAAGATATGTACGAAATTTTTATACTTATGAAACTCCTAAACAAAAAACTGTCACCTAGTTTTTTGTGTAAAATATTATCGGAAAAAAAAGACTCATATTTTGTTTGTTGTAGTATTGCTTATTACATTTTAGAAGATGATTTGTCTGGTTTGGATACTAGGTATATAACCGTGGCGAATAAACTAAAATCAGTTACAGATGAAAAAATATATCATTATTTAGAGAAGGGAGCAAAGTTTCCAATCCTTGAAGGAGAATACTTTTATTTTTTAAATGATTTTTCTAAGTATCCCGGATTTAGAATTAGTCTGAGAAAAAAGTACGAAAAACGTTTAAAAATAGAGTACAAAAAGACTATTTTAGATGGTAGTGGAAATATAAAGGACAATGACCTTTATATTTGGGAAGACATTACTAGGTACTCATATTATGATTGGAATACGAAGACTGAAACATTTGTCAGGAAAATAGCTAAGAAAAGTTCTAATATGTCTAGGATAGATAGTTCAAGTGATTATTGAATTGCTTCACTGCATCAAGCAAATACTACTTAAAAAATTTTAACGTGGAAGTATTTGATTATATGATACTTATCCATTTTACATCAAGAAATGCTGTAAAATGCTTTTCCTTACTCTGCTCAATATTCTACGTATATGTATTTGATAGTATCGGCTCGCAAGTAATTAATTGACACCATTGCTTTTAAATAATCTGAAATTCAATTAAATTTTTTGTGTTTCAATCTCTTGGAATCATTGCTATTAAAGCATTATGAAGCTGTTTGAAAAAATGATTGGGCTAACCAGGTCTTAAAAAAGCACGTAAAGCTTCACAATTCTCTAAGCGTTAATCAATTCCTTATATTGTCAGGCTCAACTGCTACTTTCTGGTGTCAGTTGGTGTTAATCGCGATAAATCGTTTAACATTTCTAAAGCATCAACATCCTGCTGGTGCTTTAGAGCATAGAAAAATACCGTTTCAAGTAGCGATGAAGGCTACTTGAAACGGTATTTTTTTTAAGGAACCTATGTATTTACTACTTTTCAACCGATTGATGAGGAAACTTGTATTCAACAAAAAGATATTTTACTGGAACAACTATATCTTCCTTCTTCAGCAAATGAAATGACTTTATGGATGAAGAATGATTTGGAACTGTCCCATAAAGAGCGGCTAAATCGTTGGCCTACTTCTAAAATGGCCAGAATAGAAAATACAGATTACCTGATTATTTCTAGACTCAAAAGGACATACGAAAAAAAGGAAGATAAATCTTTTATACGTCGCATTCAACAGTTACTTCCTAAAATCGATCTGTCAGATTTGTCATTGGAAGTAAATCAACAGATAAATCTTACTAGATCATTTAACCACTTAAGTGACAAGGACACCAAAATGGAAGATCTGGATATCAGTTTATTAGCAGTTCTTTTATCAGAGTCCTGCAATATTAGTTTTTCCCCGGTTTTGAAAGAAAGATTTGACTCTTTAAAGTATGATCGACTTGTCTATGTCAATCTTCATTATAAAGGTTCGGTTTTTACATGCTACCGCACCATTTCGCACGGCTGTTCCAGCGAAGCACTTTGAATAGAAAAAAGAAAAACATGATAGTGGCGTTAAATCAACGTTTCTCGTGTTTTTCTTTTTGTGCTACCGCACTATTCGTTTCTGTGTTCCATGTACCCTAATATCTTGTAGCTGTTTTTTTGTCTGTATAATAAAAAGCTCCTTTAATAGATTATGGTGAACAACTTGTCCGTATTTCTAGTATAGAAGCCAAATATGTCTATTCAGAAACCTTTGCAACAGAACGCCTTAGACCATCTTAGAAACCTATTCTACTTCACAGGAAATAGACCTATTTTGGATACTATATTGTTTAGGGGAGATATGATAATACTTTTTAAATGCACGATAAAATGTTCGTTCCGAGGAAAATCCCACTTTCATGGCAATCTCTGAAATAGTTAAATTATCAGCTAGTAACAGAGTAGCATGACTGCACCGAAGTTGACTGATATATTCATTTATTGAACACCCAAAATTTTTATTGAAAATTCGAGAAAATTGACTAGGGCTATAACCAAATATTTTAGATAGTTGTTGAAGAGTGTATGGATTCATATAATTTCTCTGAAAATACGAGATAATTTGATATGTCAATTTTATATTTTTAGATTGAGTAATTTCCTCTATTGGAAGATTCTTTAACAATAGTCCTAAAAAAGCATACGCATAACCATGCATAATTATTTGTGTCTGATTAGATTGAGATTCATCATATTTTTTATATTGCTTACTCATTGCTATAAAAAGAGGCTTAATATCTTTTAATAGTTTTTCTTTTTGAATGATTATGCTTTTAAATTTTTTGTTAACAAAATACTTCTTGATAGAAGATATTTTTTCAATGGGGATAACTAAGAAATAGGCTCGTGAGAATTCAGGAGTTGAAAAATTATGAATACTGAAGCTAGGAATGCATATTAAAGTATCAGAAGAAATACTATATTTTTTACCATCGATAGCAATATCTAAAATCCCGGCGGTTACATATACAAATTCTAGCGTTTGATGATAGTGGGCAAAATAGGCATCATTTTTCTTTTCCCAACAAAGAATATTAGATTGATCTCTAGAATTTTCGTAGACTGCTTTCATAATATTAATTCCTCCAATTAGCAATAATTGACGTAAAAAGTACAATAAATGGCAACTTACACAGATTATAAGCGGATACAATCTCAATGTAAACATTTTTAATTGATACTATTACAAAATTAGAGAGCGTGGATGTATTTTGGTAAATATTAAAGATAGGAACTTATTAGTTGTATCTAATCGTTGGAGGACCTTTTAGCAATAGTTGACATAAAAAGTACAATAAATGGCAACTTGCACAGATTATAAGCGGATACAATCTCAATGTGAACATTTTTAATTGATACTATACAATATTAGAGAGAGAGTGTGGATGCATTTTGGTAAATGTTAAAGATAGGAACTTATTAGTTGGATCTAATCGTTGGGAGACATTTTCCATTGACGGGACGAGCGAAGGAAAGATAGTAATGTCAGACGGCCCGCATGGGTTAAGAAAGACAATTGACTCACAAAATGGAAAAGAATTGGAAACCTATCGAGCAATTTGTTTCCCAACTTTATCATGCGTTGCTAATTCATGGAATTCGGAACTTTTATCTAAATTCGGACAAGCCATGGCAGCTGAATTTGATTTACGAGGAAGTGATGTGATTTTAGGACCCGGTGTTAATATTAAAAGATGTCCATTAAATGGTCGGAATTTTGAATATTTTAGTGAAGATCCAATTCTGACCGCGACATTAGCTAAAAGTTTTATTCAAGGAGCACAAGGCTGTGGTGTAGGTACTGTCTTAAAACATTTTGCCTGTAATAACCAAGAATTCGATAGACACTTTTCTAATAGTATTGTAGATGAACGAACGCTTAGGGAAATTTATCTACGAGCTTTTGAAATTATTGTAAAAGAAACACAACCCTGGATGGTCATGTCTGCATACAACAAGGTTAATGGAGTATCTTGTTTTGAAAACAAGTTTCTATTAGATGAAATTTTACGAAAAGAATGGGGATATACTGGCGTCGTTATTTCAGACTGGGACTCTGTAAAAAATCGGATTAAATCATTAGAAGCTACATTAGACTTAGAAATGCCTTATCGATATGAAGGACTCAAAGAAGTCCAAAAAGTTTCATCAGAAGAAAGTCTTCAAGCATCTGTAGATAGAATAAAAAATTTAATTATCAAGAAAAATTCACAAAAGTCGTTACGAAAAAAAGCTATGTTCAATCAAGCAGATAGAATTAAATTATGTCAAGAAATGGCAGAGGAATCAATTGTTCTTTTAAAAAATGATCATATCTTACCACTGGAACAAGGGCAATCCGTCCTTGTAATTGGCGAAGCTGCAGAAAACCCATTTATCCAAGGTGGAGGTAGTGCACGTGTTAATCCTATTTTTGTAGATTCAATATATCATGAAATAAAAAAACAATGTCCAAATACAGAATTCTGCCAAGGTTATGTGGTACACAATGAAGGGTTTGGCGGTGTCGAAGCTCATAATCTAGCAGATTTAACCAAGAAATTAGAAACCGTAAACACAGGAATCATTTTTGTAGGAAATACTTATGGTACAGAATCTGAAAACTTTGACAGAGACTCGCTAAAACTAAGTAAAGTTATGGAAGAACTAATCCTTACTTGTACAAAAGTCAACAAAAATATTGTAGTTGTTCTACAATCTGGTTCAACTTTAGATATTTCAAAATGGGAGTCTGAGGTAAAAGGGATCATTCATATGGGCTATGCTGGAATAAAAGGTGGTACCGCAATAGCTAACATACTTTTGGGCAAAATTTCGCCATCAGGAAGATTAGCCGAATCTTATTATACTAATCTCAATGATGTTCCCTCGATTAATAATTTTGGCGTGGGTCCCGATGTTGAATACGCAGAAAAACTGATGGTTGGATATCGAGGATATACAACACTTGGTAGTGATGTACTATACCCATTTGGATACGGTCTAACCTATACAGAATTTGAGTATGTTGACTATTCAATAAAAAAAAGTAACAAAAATTTAGAGATTAATGTAGTTGTAAAAAATATCGGCTCTCATGATGCGAAAGAAACTATACAAGTCTATGCTCGGCCTATCGTGTCAGATGATGAATGGCAGAGACCAATCAGAGAATTAAAAGGTTTTTGCAAAAAAAATATTCTTAGTAAAAATAAGCAAACCTTTACGATTAATATCCCACTGGAATATTTTAAATACTTTTCATTGACGAATAATAGATGGCAACTTTCAGATATGTATGAAATAGAAATTGGTCCCAATGTAAGAACTATAAAATTCAAGGAACTAATCAAAGGAGTGTACACAAATGAAACATAAATTTCTAGGCTTATTAACCTTTTTTACATTACTTAGTAGTTTACTATTAACAGGATGTAATAATGAAAATAAAAATTCTGAAAATACTAATACGTTATCAGTAAGTGTGAGTGCAGAATATATGGATTATATTAAAGACATTCAAAAGGATTTCGAAAAAAAATATAATGTTAATGTAACGGTTATTGAAAAGGATATGGCTGATCAAATTGCTGCTTTACCATTAGATGGACCTGCGGGAAAAGGACCAGATGTTTTTATAGGTGGTGTTGAAAATTTAGGCCATGGGGGACATTTACTAGAATTAAATAAAATTCATACAACAGAATTTAAGGAAAATCAATGGGATATTGATACGATTGACGAAAAAATTTATGGTGTTCCATTAACAACGGAAGCTTTAGTGATGTTTTATAATAAAGATTTAGTGCAGCAAGCTCCAAAAACATTTAAAGATTTGGAAAATATTGCTAATGATAGGCGTTTCATATCTAAATATGAGGATGGAAAAACGACGGGATTCTTAGTAAATTGGAGTGATTTTTATTGTAGTGCGGGATTATTAGCTGGCTATGGCGGTTATGTCTTTGGAGATGACAACACTAATACTGATGACATAGGCATTAATAATAAAGGTTCTATTGAGGGTATTGAGTATGCAATGGATTGGTACAACAAGTGGCCATCCGGTATGTTAGATAATAAGACAGCAGGGAATTTTCTTAATCAAGCATTTATTGACAAGAATACTGCAGTTGTGATTAATGGACCTTGGGCTGTTAATGATTATAAGGATGCAGGTATTAATTTAGGAATCGCGCCAATCCCAAAATTAAATAACGGGAAAGAATATAAACCGTTTATTTCAGGTAAAAACTGGGTAGTTTCAGCTTATACTAAAGTTCCTGATTTAGCTAAAAGCTGGGTCGAGTATGCAACAAATGAAGAAAACGCATATAAATTATACAAAGTAAATGGTGAAGCCCCAGCTAACCAAAATGCCCTACAAAAAGTTATTGATGAGGGAGATTTGGTGGTTGATTCGATTGATCATGAACAAGAAGTTGGGGTTCCAATACCTACTATTAGAGAAATGACAGAAGTCTATCCAATCTGTGAATCATTAATGTACGATGCAGTCAAAGAAAATAATGCAAAAAAAGCAGCTGATGGCGTGGTTAATTCACTAAAAGATATCATAAAACAAAAGTACCAGTAGCTTACTTTTTGTGTTGGGAAAAATTTCCCAACACTTTTGCTTTATAAATAGATAAGGAGAGTGTATGATGACTAAAGTTTTAAAGCTTGCGGGAAGGATGTTAGTTCCGGGAATAGGTCAAATATATAATGGTCAAAAAATAAAAGGACTCTTTTTTTTAGGAATATTTTTGGTATTTTTAGGAGAAATATTTTTTTGGGGATCGGATTTTTTGAATAATATTATTACACTAGGAAAAGTTCCTATTAAAGATAATTCTTTATTTTATTTGGTTGAAGGTACTATTCAAATACTAATTATAGTAGTGTTTCTATTTTTTTGGATAATTTCAATGATTGATGTTCGAAATGTTAAAAAAAAGAAAGAACAGGGAGAAAAAATTAACAGAACTATCAAAGAACATTGGATTACAGTAAGTAAACAAGGCTTCCCTTATTTATTGACAATTCCAGCCTACATTTTTATGTTGATATCAATTGTATTCCCAGTTCTAGTATCTATTTTAATTTCATTTACTAACTACGATTTTGAACATACCCCTCCTGCTCAATTATTAAATTGGGTAGGTTTAGATAATTTTTCAACTATTGTTACTAATGAGTTAATTAGAAACACCTTTTTTAAAGTATTGGAGTGGACACTGATTTGGACATTTACTGCAACAACCTTACAAATAGTCATAGGTATTACTTTGGCTGTAATATTGAATAAGGAAGGTTTGAAATTCAAGAGAATATTCGGCGTGATTTTCTTATTACCCTGGGCTGTACCAGCCTTTATCACGATTATGAGCTTCTCAAATATTTTTAGTGATTCCGCAGGTGCTATCAATACTCAAGTTATTCCGCTTATTAATACTATTTTCCCGTTTTTCGATCTTACCTCTATTCCTTGGAAAACTGATCCTTTTTGGACAAAAGTAGCCATTGTACTAGTACAAGGCTGGATTGGCTTTCCTTACATTTATATCATGGTTTCAGGGATACTTCAGTCTATTCCTAAGGATTTATATGAAGCTGCTACTGTAGATGGAGCTACCTCTTTCCAGCGATTCAGAAGTATTACCTTACCATCAATATTGCTGATTGCTGCGCCAACCTTCATAACACAATATGTAGGAAACTTTAATAATTTTTCTACTATTTATTTGTTTAATAATGGTGGCCCTGGCTCAGTAGGCGTAGGTGCTGGAGAGACGGATATTTTAATTTCTTGGATTTATAAGTTAGTAACGGGGAATTCTCCACAATACTCGTTTGCCGCAGCTATAACTTTAGTTATTTCATTTTTTATTATTGCGAGTTCTTTATTGGTCTTTAAGCGCACAAAAGCATTTAAATTGGAGGATTAATTAATATGAAGAAAATTCTGAAAAAAAGTAATTTTTTTACGTATTTTATTCTAATATTTGCATCAATAATCATTATTTTTCCACTGCTTATCACAATAATTTCTGCATTTACGGTAGGAAATGTTGTTGCATTTAAGTTGGAGTTCCATAATCAATGGACATTGAGTAATTTTACTCGTCTATTTTCAGAAAGCATGTACGGACAATGGTATGTTAATACTTTAATTATTGCAGTTGGTACAATGGTATTCCAAGTAATTACGGTAACTTTATCTGGATATGTATACAGTAGATATTCCTTCATTGGTAAAAAACAAAGCTTAATTTTCTTCCTTATAGTTCAAATGATTCCAACGATGTCAGCCTTAACCGCCTTTTATGTTATGGGATTATTAGCGAATGGTCTAGATCAATATTGGTTTCTAACATTAATCTATATAGGTGGTGGAATACCTATGAATACTTGGTTAATGAAAGGATATTTTGATACCATACCAATCAGTTTAGATGAATCAGCTAAATTAGATGGAGCAGGTAGCTTTAGAATTTTTGCTCAAATAGTAGCCCCATTGGTCAAACCAATGATAGCTGTACAGGCTCTTTGGGCATTTATGACACCTTTTGGAGATTATATGCTCTCCAAATTTCTGTTAAGAAGTCCTGATAGGACGACCGTTGCTGTCGGTTTGCAAACGTTTATCAATGATACGAGAAATCAACGAGTAACTTTGTTTGCAGCTGGAGCAATACTAGTTGCTTTACCAATTGCTGCATTATTTTTTTACCTACAAAAATATTTTGTAGCAGGACTGTCTAACGGTGGTGTGAAGGGCTAAAAGTGTGGTTGTGTTGCAAAGTTTCTCTAGTATCTAATTTACGCTACAATCCTTAATTTGACACTTAATGAAGCGAAACGGGTGCCAAAACATTGTAATATCAATGTTTTGGCACCTTTATTAATGATTTTAGTCCGTTTTGGTCGCAAAGCGAGAAAGCCGCGCACTTATAGGCGTGGACGAAGTAGCTTTAGCGTTAAAAGACTCCTTTCGATATATTGATAAGTGGCTATTGACCGTTTATCGTATCATTTGATACATGAACAATATATAAATTTAAAGTATAAATATGGCAATAAGAGATTCTGGTCAAGAGGCTACTATGTCAGTACCGTGGGATTGAACCAGAAAACAATCGAAAAATATATACGCGAACAGGAAGCAGATGATCAAATTAGGGATAGTATTAGCAAAAGAGAATATGTAGATCGGTTTAAATAATTTTAGAAAATTAGGAGCGAGTGATAAGCGGACTATTAGAGGCCCTGACATCAGTATCATGGAATCCCTGATATTGATAATGAACAATCACTTTCTGATGTAGGAAAAGATATGCAGGATATTTTGATAAGACATCTTGATGTGATGAATGAAGTATATCCCAATCCACATTTGGAAAAATAAAAGAGGTACTTTATATGATCGAAGAACTCGGAAAAATTCAAAATGAATATTTATTGCTATTAAAGAATATTTTAGGAGAAATTAAAAAAGAAAGTTTGATAGATTCACTCGATTTAATCCAAATGTTCTGGATCAAAAATCGAAATATTATATTAATGGCAAGCGATCATCTGTTTAAGTATCATGATACTTTCTTTCTAACAGCGGCTACTATTTTTGATGTCAATGATTCTGATCAAAATATTTTTCTCGTGAATAGCGATTATCTGATTTTTGATGATCCTATTCCGAGTTATTTGACTTTTATTGCAACCAAAGATGTTCTAAAAGAACTTTTTAGTAATTACTTAGCAAAATTAGAGGAGGTTATTAAAGAAACAATACAAGATGAAATAGTATTGTTAGAAGAAAAAAGAGAGTTTTTCTTTGTGTTACCACTAAGATACTATAAGTCAAATATTGATACGGATTTTGATTCGATTAAAGTAACAAAAAGAGTCGTTCAAACTTTTTTTAGCGAAACAATTACAGAGGCGGTATTGGAGAAGCATCAAAATATAGAAAAAATTATTGATCATGATGCGATTTCAACAATAGTGCTTTTTGATGGTGACAATCCAAATGAATCAATTAATAATAGGGTCAATAATTATATAGAGATAAATGAAGATATACTGCCTAAAAATTTTAGTAACATTCAGACGTTATATTTTGCACTAATTGGTGATTTTCAACAAGCCTTTAATGTTTTGGAAGCATCGTTATATTTTAATGTTATTCCTTTTTTCAGATCATTTGCTCCCTATAATAATTATTATATACTTGCACAAACTTTAGAGCACAATAATGATAATCTTGATGAGAAAAGAAGAATTCAGAATTATGTAAATAAAAGTTTTCTGGGATATTTGTTATATCATGAGTACTACAAAAGGAATATAGATGTTAGTTTATCTGACTTAAAACAAAAGGCAAAAAATATTGACTTGAAAAGACGAATGCGTAGCATAGAACCTAATGAAGGAGATTTGGTGAGGGTAGAACTTTATGCTGATGAAATAAACAGAATCATTGATGAACTTATTAAGTAAATGTCTTAAGGAAGGTAATTATATTTTCGATTAATTAGCTCGCATATTTTTGTTTAACAAATTGACACCATTGCTTTCAAATAATTTGAAAGTCAATAGAATTTTTCGTGTTTTAATCTCTTTAAATCGGTGCTATCAAAGCATTGTGAAGCTGTTTGAAAAAATGGTTGGGCTAACCAGGTCTTAAGAAAGCTCGTAAAGCTTCTCAATTCTCAAAACGTTAATCAATTCCTTATTGTATCAACGTTTACAAGAATTTTTTGGTTCAAGTTGGTTCAAATTATAAATTTGACAAAGAATTTAAGAGGTTTAAAGCATCAGCATCTTGCTGGTGCTTTTTTTCTGGCATCAATTCAAGATAATAGTTCTGCGTTGTTTGAATATTGATATGACCTAAGCGTTTTGATACATAGGCAATATCAATATCTTGTGAAAATAGAAAAGAAGCATGAGTATCTCTTAGGCCGTGGAAGGTAGTTTTTGGAATATCTAGTTTTTTCAGTAATCTGGCGAGCTTAGCAGATTGTTGAAAGCCGTCAGGATCAAAAAAATATCCATTATCCTTAATCGGGACAGATTTTAGAATATCGTAGACTTCTTGATTAATGGAAATATCTCGTCTTGAATTTTTTGTTTTTAACGAGGTATCTTCAGAAGTTGGACTAAGGGAACGTCTGACATGGATACCATATTCAAAGAGGTCTTCGGGACGTATACCTAAAAGCTCTCCGCGTCTCATGCCAGTTTCTAAGGCAAGGAGTACAAGAATGTTAAACTCATTTTCTCGATGATTAATGACATAAGTACGCAGTTTCTTTAATTCGGTAATAGAAAGTGCACGGTTTCTCTTATCTAAAACTTTCCCTCGTGTTTTGACTAAATTTGCAAAATCGGTAGCAAGATAGCCACGAGCATAAGCATCACGTAATGCCGTTTTGATTTTCAATAGTACTTCATGAGTGGTTTTACGAGAATGAGTTTCTGCATACTTATCTATTTTTCGTTGTACTACAATATCGTTCAAATCCTTTAACTGTATATCGCCAAATAATTTCTTCACCACTTGAGAAGTCCTTTGATAATTTTGAAAAGTCGTTTCTTTTACATCGTTTTTCTTTATGATATGAATCCAGTTTTCAAAGAAGTCAGCAAATGTTGTTGTACGCTCTGCTAATTGTTTTCCATTTCCTTTCTCCAATTCATTTTCCAAAGCCCAACGAGTTGCTTCCTTTTTAGAGCTAAATGATTTTGTCAATTTCTTATGTTGACCATGATTGTAAAGTGAGATCTGAGCTCTATATGAGTTACCACGTTTAATTATACTAGGCATTTATAACAAATCCTTTCACTGAAAGATGGTTGATAAATGCTAGTTGAATACACCGTCATTCTACATGGCGAAAAGCATCTAATCAACCATCCTACGATATTTTAGCTAGATAGAGTGCGTCTTAATAAAATTAATGAGGGAAGTGACAGTGTATCGTTCTTGTCTTCCTATCATAAAACGCTCTAACTCATCGTTTGCGCGAACGAATTTATCAAAAGATTTTGGATCGATCCCTAAAAAATGAGAAGCTTGTTCTCTAGTAAGTAGATAGGGCAATTCATAAGTAGTTATTGTATTTTTCATAGTTTATTTCCTTTCCAAAAATGTTTTTTGGCTGACACAAGGAAATGTGCTATACTCAACTTGTCTAGGGCGGAGTACGTTTATACATTTTAATGTGTAAGCTGTGCTTTGCTTTTTTTGTGTATTTTTTCTGCCTTCATATTTTGAAGACACTGGATATAAAATTCTACTTCTTCCTGATAATAATCAGGCTCAGCAATCAAATTTTCTAATATTTTTTGCTGCCTTGAACTAAGTTCCCCACAGCTAATAATCTCGTTAATCAAATTTGAATCAAAATGATTATCTACCTCTTGAATAAATGCGAGGGTGGGAGAAACGCTGTGAATTAACCAATTCATACTTTTCTCAAAGCTTTGAGGAATTGTTTCTAAAGAAATGGTGGTTGCGCCATGATTGCCAATAAAGGCTGCCCATTTGGCATCGACTTTTGCACCTGGATCATTTGGAGCACGGTCATAAAAACAAATTGCCCCATTAAGTAACTCAAAGAATAGTTTGGTTAAATCATGGGTTTTTGAAATAATCTTTGCCAAGCTTTGCGCTTTCTCTTTTCGATACCGTAGTTCAAAGCGATTTTTTACTACTGCTTCTTCTAAAGAAATTCCTCGTCGCTTTCGTTGTTCATAATCCTTCTGATAAAAGCAAAAGCGACACTGACTCTTCTTTGAGCCTAAATACAAGGTCTCACCATTTGATTCATTGTTTATGATATCCGTACCGCCATGAGATTCACTCACTTGAAAAGTGGTCCACACATGGCCTAGTGTTACCTTACGCTTCAGTTCTGGAATGCTGAGACTTCCCACAAAATCATCTAAAGTAAAATCAATCCGTGTAAAATTTCCCTGATAAGCTAATACCTTACGGAAGAACTCTTGCCAGTTGGATTTTGCGGTCTTCAAACGCATGGCAAGATGTTTACAGCCTTGACCTGAAAACTCCATTACGGTTCCTTTTACCGTATCGTCAATGGAATACCGAATCGTGATTACTTGATTCCACACATATTGCCCAATATAGCCCTTTGGTGCATAATCCAGTTCCTCAAAGCGTTCAATGGGCATGCCAATGATTGCCTCAATCAGTTTTAAATGTTGATTCGAGAAAAAGTGAATGGTTAGATAATCAATCAGAACACGATTAACCGGAACAAGCTCTTCTTGCAAACTATCCAATACAAGATTCAATTTTTCTGCACTTAATTGTCTCGTTCCTTTTTCTACTTTCGATAATAACGATCTCGAAATCCCCACTTTTTCTGCTAAATATCGCTGGGTCCACCCCCTTTCTTCTCGAGAAACTCGAATCGATTCCCCGAGATCATGTTGATTGACTTGGTTCATAGAAAAACCTCCTTCTGCTATTAAATTGTCAAAGAACCATCAGACTTATTTTAAGTACAAATCGATTGTACGCCTGTATTTATTTTAAGTCAATACATTTTGACTTTTTTTAAGTACAAGCGTATACTGAATTTAAGAACTTATCATGAGGAGGAGTTTTCATGGAGATAGACAAGCAAGCAGTGGGCAATCGAATTCGGCAGATTCGTCAAGAGTTAAAGTTGAGTATGGAGAAATTTGGCAAACTAATTGGTGATTTACCACGAAGTACAGTCAATAACTGGGAACGTGGGATTAACCTTCCAAAAACCGAAACCCTTCACCAAATTGCAGAAATAGGCCATGTCACCAACGAATATCTTTTGTATGGTACTCAAGAAAACCAATACATTTTAGAAATGCTTCAAAAGAAGGCAGGTAAGCTTGATCCTAAGATTGAAGGGCTAATAGTAGACGAACTGAAACAAGCCGGTCTTGTTAGTGAAAAAGAAATGGATCGGATGATTGAATTTTTTATTATAAACCTTATTCCACCAACGGAACAAGACCAATTTACTTATCAATGTATCGATGAGAAAAAGCAGCTTTACCTTGGTTCAACTAAATTTGGTAAAGAAGCTCAACTCTATTTACACCATGATAATCAAAATCACATTCTGCACATTCTGCCCTTTACCTTTTCCAACTTTAGTGTGGATCGCTTACTCGTCTATTTAGCAAATCAAGAATCCTATTCCTATTTTGGGAAACATTTGCCCAAGGAACTAGGTGAAAAAGTCATTCTTCTATACTCGATCAATCAATTGACCGGCGATGTTCGAATCGCCCCATTAGTCTATTCAAAAGAAACAGCCTCCTATCAATACACAGAAGATAATCTATACCTATTAGAACAACAATACCTCTATCTTCCATTCGCAATGGAAATCGAGAAAGAACGCCTGTTAAATGCAGCGTATCCGCAATCAAAATAAGGTGACAAGATTGATAAGCATGTGACAAAGAAAACACTGCTAGGACACTCCCAAATGGGTAGTTGTCACAGTTTCCTGTTCTTTGTTAGCCCCCTGTTAGAAAGAGGGGCTTGCCCATGCAGTCCGGCTACGCCGTCCTGCAACAGCATTAAAAAGAGGAAAGACTAGCTTATACGGCGCTGCCGTCGCTAGTCTTTCCTCTTTTTATGCTACTACTTGTCTATTTAGATTTAACTTTCATCAGTCGTAAGCCGTTCAAGGTAACTAATATAGTTGCTCCCATATCAGCTAAGATAGCAATCCATAACGTTAACCAGCCTGGAACTACAAGTAATAATGCTAATAGTTTGATTCCCAATGAGAAGGTAATATTTTGCTTAATGATTCTCAATGTTTGTCGACTTAATTTAACTATAAAGGGAAGTTTCTGTAAGTCATCACCCATTAAAGCTACATCAGCTGTTTCTAAAGCTGTATCTGTTCCAGCGCCACCCATTGCGATACCGACTGTTGAGGCAGCTAATGCTGGTGCGTCATTAATACCATCACCAACCATGGCGACTTTTCCATAGGTTTCCTTAAGTGATTTAATATAATCTAATTTATCTTGAGGCATCAAATCGCCTTTTATTTCAGTTACACCTGTTTGTTTTCCGATTGACTGAGCAGTTGTAGCATTATCACCAGTCAGCATTATCGTATGCTCGATTCCTAAATCATGTAATTTTTCAATGACTGCTTTACTTGATTCTCTTAACTCATCAGCTACTGCAATGACTGCTAAAATTTGTTTATCTGTTCCTAAGAGCATTGCTGTTTTTCCTTGTTGCTGAAGTCTTTGGTAATTTTCAATAATCTTTGAGTTATCTGTTAAGATAGATTCAAAAAGCTTTGGACTCCCTACAAGATAGGTAATCCCCTCAATGTTTCCTTGTATTCCTTTTCCAGTAATTGAAGTAAACTCGTCAACAACTACTGATTTATAAGAAATCGCTCTATTATCAGCTTCTTTTAAGATTGCTGACGCGAGAGGGTGTTGAGAATATGATTCTAATGCTGTAATAATTGAGAAATATTTCTCTTCGTCTTTTGAATCAACTGTAGTGAAATCTGTTACCGTTGGTGTTCCTTTAGTCAATGTTCCTGTTTTGTCAAAGGCAATCGCCTTGAGGCCACCAATTTCTTCAAGATAAATACCGCCTTTTACCAAAACACCATTTTTAGCAGAGTTTCCAATTGCTGAAACGATAGACACAGGTGTTGAGATTACTAAAGAACAAGGACAGCCAACAACTAATAAAGAGAGCCCTTGATACAACCAAGTATTCCAATCTCCGTTAAAAAATAATGGGGGAACGATGACGATTAATGCGGCAATCACCATAATGGTGGGTGTATAATATTTCGCAAATTTATCGACAAATGCTTGAGCAGGTGCTCGTTCACCTTGTGCTTCTTCAACTAGGTGAATAATTTTGGCAATTGTCGTGTCGTTCACATGCTTTGTAACTTTGACTTCAAGTGCACCTTCTTCATTAATCGTTCCTGCAAAGATATCATCATTAATATTTTTTTCAATAGGGACAGATTCACCGGTAATCGCAGCCTGATTTACTGAGGAATGGCCTTTAATGACTTGACCATCCATAGCAATTTTTTGTCCAGGCTTAATGATCATAATATCGCCTACTTCGATTTTTGAAACATTAATCATTTGTTCAACATTATTTCTTCTAATTAATGCTTCTTTCGGAGCAATATCCATTAGGGAACGTATTGATTGTCTTGCTTTATCCATTGAAAACCGTTCTAAAGCTTCGCTAATTGCAAATAAGATAACAACGATTGAGCCCTCAGTCCACTCGCCAATAATTGCAGCACCAATGATTGCAATTGTCATAAGAGATTCCATTGAGAAATTCAATTTTAATAGGTCTGAAAATCCTTCTTTAAACAAACTAAATCCGCCGATAATAATCGCTAGTATAAATAATCCTTCTGTTAATAGCGCATCTTCACCGTTAACTACTTGAGATCCTAATGCCAAAATAATTAAAAACAGTGAAACCAATAGGTTCCAGTTTCTTTTCACAAAAGGCTCTTTTGTTTCAATGCGAGGTTCTGTATCATGTTCGGACTGAACTTTAAGATTCTCAAAAGCTCCTGCAGCTTCAATTTCCGCAATAGTCGCTTCGCCTTCGATAGAGATTTTTCCGGCACCGAAATTTACTTTTGCATCGGTAACTTTTGGTATTTGAGAAACATTTTTTTCGAATTTTGCCGCACAATTCGTACAGCTCAATCCTTCAACCCGATAGACTTGTTTTTTTTCACTCATACTAGCACCTCATCTTCTAAATACAGTTTGGAATTTAGTAGTTGGACAAATTTATCATTCTTGATAGAGTAATAAACCAATTTCCCTACTTTCCGACTCACAACAATTCCATTTTTTTTCAATGATAATAAATGGTGTGAGGTTGTTGCCACGGTTGCCTCGATAGTTGCTGCGATATCACATACACATAATTCATCCTCATAACTTAGGGCGTAGATAATTTTTAAGCGATTCTCATCAGCTAAAATTTTGAAGACACTTTTTAAGCTCGAAATATCCTCAGTTTGTAACTTTTCTTTTCCTAGTAAAACTTTATCTTCATGAACACATGAGATTTCACAAATTTCGTTTTTCATACAGCTCCTCCTTTATTCTAATGGATATTTGAATGTAGTGTATCATAGATTAATAGAATAATCAAATTTTAATTTGAATATGTGAGGAGTTATATAGATTGTATGGATGCATCTATATAAGTAGTGATTTTCAAATTAGATTGAATCGAATGCAAATAATAAACTAATTAATTTGAACTGAAAGACAGAAGCATTTGACAAAACATAGATGATTATCTATATTTTTACATAAGCGCCGGCAGTTGGCATCTTAGTTGAAGTGCCAGTCATGTTACTGTTAGTTAAAATATCTAATCGCACAAAAAAATTGGTTCATTCAAAATCCATCAGAATTGTCTGATATCGGAGGAAATAATAATGAGAAAAATTTACTTTTTATGTACAGGCAATTCTTGTCGTAGTCAAATTGCAGAAGGCTATGGGAAAGCGATTTTGCCAACAGATGAATTTGAAATTAAAAGCGCCGGCATTGAACAACATGGGTTAAATCCTAGAGCCGTTCAAGTAATGGCTGAGGAAGGGATAGATATCTCTACGCAAACATCTGATTTGATCGATATGGATTATTTTAATCAAGCAGACCTAATTATTACGCTATGTGGCGATGCCAAAGATAAATGTCCAGTAATTCCAAAAGGGATTAAGCATGTTCATTGGGATTTGGAAGATCCAGCCAAAGCAACTGGAACAGAAGAAGAAATCATTAATAAATTCAGAGAAATTAGAGATGATATAAAAAGTCGTGTAGCGAATTTGCTAGATTAAGTAGCAACTGTCATCTATCTCGGTAAAAGATAAAAAGACGTAAAATGTCCTTTTGATAAATTGGAAAATTAAAGTAAAAGCCGTGCGAAGTGAAACATAAATCTTCGATGGCTCTTACTATTTTAAGAGAAAAGGATCTGCTTTTGGCGTAAAATTGGATTTATCTATCTGACATACTGACGAGTATTTTTTGACCCTATATTTGACCTTCTCAATCACATTTAAGTAGGTGTGACCGGCTTATACAATTATTCGAGAATCTAGTAGCTTAGCTAATTCTGGCCTTGAAACCCCTATTAGACAGCTATCCAGCCATCAATACGGTCTCAAATAAATAAGAGGGGAGGAATAACTCTAAAAAAGATTGATAAACTAGTAAGAAAATTGTATTCAACTACCATTCATCTTTGGTTCAAATTGGTTCAAGTAATATCAATATTAATCCTATTTTATCCATATCAAACTGTTTTTTAGATGTTTGTAATGTTGATATAATTGGATTTCTATTGATAGAAGTACTTGTAATAAGTACGAGTCACATCTCAAAACGTTAATATTACTGGAGTCGTTGCGAATTTATTTTCTTGCGAACACAGTATGGGACGGAGACTTCTTTGGAAATCAAGTACCATTCGTCTCAACATTTCAGGCACTTTCCAATGTTTGGAAAGTGCCTTTTTTCCTTTATTACGAAAAATTCTTCATTTTTCTTACAGCCTAACTTAACATCCTCATCTCGATATAAAATAAATATTCATCAGAAGTAGCTATTTATGTCGCCAAAATTAAATTTTGGCGACTTTTTTAAGTTATCTTCTAAATAATCTTCATATTAAGCAACATTTAACCCAAAAGAGCGAGTTTTTGGGTCAGTTCGGAAATGACTTGGTCAGTGCTGCGGAGAGAAATTGGTAGAATAACAGTCTTCTTTGTATCTTGGCCGGATTGATAGACGCTGGCATCACACAGAACAATCCGTTCACAAGAGTAAAGAAATTCATTTTTTAATTCGGCTAGTGAATGGTAGATGGCGACATTTACTTTATGGGGCGCATGGACCACTTCCATCAAGCGTTGACGGTAATACATTTGTTTAAAGGAATTATCTGAGACAATGAAGATTTCTTTGGGTGTACACTTGCAATTTTTTTGTAAAAGCACGTAGATACTTTTAGTGAATTTGGAAATGAGGTTACAGTTCCACCGGATAGAAAAATTGTGTCGTATCCGCCAATTTTCGAGAATTTCTAAAATAAGAGTATACAATTCTTTTTGTTTCGGCGTTAAAATTTGGAGCGATTCTGGGAGAAAGACTTGTCCATCTGCCCAGGTTGTGCGCATTAATTGTAAGAATGCTTGTTGAAAGATTTCGTCTTCTGAATCAAGGGCGCAAATATGGGCTGCGATGTCTACGACTAATTCTTGTAAAAAAGGATTTTTTTGAACGAAGCTTTTGTAAACAATTGCGAAATCTTTTTTGAAAAGATCAATGGTGCTGTTTGTATAATTACGGGAATTAAATAATGAAAAAATAAAATAAGTGTCTGCTTCTTGCAAGTGTAAATTTTTTTGCATGGCTAAGCCCGTTTTGACTAATTGGAATAAGGGCTTTTTTTCTGCTTCTTGTCGTTCAATCTTGGGGAAAGTTAGTGGAAAGTCCACTCTACCCATAGCAATTTCAATGCCGCGGGTAATGTATTTGCGTTCATCGATGCAATAACGGCGGTCAAAAAAATTCTTTTCGACAAATTGGATGACTTCTTCAATGGCGTTTTGTACTTCGGTGTGTTGTTGTTCGTATCCTTGCCAATCTATGTAACGAGTTAAGGCTAATAACAAGTTTCGAATATCAAATTCGGGGATTAGAATTTGTTTTTCTTTTAAATAGTTATTTTCTTTAAAAAAATCTAGAATTTGTTTTTTGACGGCGTAGACTTTGCTCAACGAGATAAACTCATTATCGACCAGTTGGGTACTGGAAAATTCGCCGGCAAAATAATGGGCTAGGAAACGAAGAAAATAGGAACTGCTGTAAATTGTTTGCGTTAATTCTGTACGGGTGATGCCATGTTTAAATAGTATTTTATAGAGATGATGGTCTTTTGTTACAGAATCGATAAAATAGTCGAGTTGTTCAAGGATACATTCGATATCATGTTGAATGGTGGGAAGGGAAACATCTAGCAGATTCGCTATTTCATCAATTTTAATCTCTTGATATTCAAAGACATGTTCGCAGATATATACTTTACGAAAAATATTTTTTTCAATATACTTCTCTAACATAGACTATTCGCTCCTGTTCATTTTTCTTTCAATTAAGAAGTATACCACGGATGATAAGACAGAAAAAAGGGGTTATACCAAAAAAGGTATAGCCTCTTTTTTTCGGACTGTTTTTCAATGCCTGATGATAGAAAAGGATTAAGTGAGATGATTTTTTCAAAAAATTTTTTAAATTTTAAAATGGTCTAATCAAAGATGTCGACATGTAATTGGGCAACGACATCTTTTAATAACTGAATACCTGCGGCACTATTTCCACAATTATCGAGTGCTGGACTAAAAACACCAAAACCATAACAGTTTGGCACAGCAGCCATTAATCCGCCACCAACGCCACTTTTAGCTGGGACACCCACATGAGCGGAAAATTCGCCCGATTCGTCGTATAAGCCAGCTGTCGTCATAATAGATTTAACAATCGTTGCACTTTTTTCTGAAATAATGCGGGTGTTGTTCCAAGGAGCAATCCCTTTATTAGCTAAGACTGCACCGAGATGAGCCAAACCGTTAGCTGTAACATTGACAGAACATTGCTTAAAGTAGGTATCTAAGATTTCTTCTACGTTTCCTTTTATCATTTGATTACCTTTCATGTAGTAAGCGAGGGAACGGTTAATATCACCTGTTTTAGATTCTGAAAGATAGATTTCTTCATTTAATGTGATTGCTGGATCGTGACATATTTCCTTCATGAAAGATAAAATCCGGTCAAATTTATCATCCATGTTTTTCCCGTGAATTAAAGAGGTAGTGGCAATGGCCCCTGCATTAACAAAAGGATTCATTGGGTGTTTTTGTTGGTTGATTTCCATATTTAAAATGGAGTTAAACGCAAATCCTGTGGGCTCAGTATTAATTGTTTCAAAAACCGTTTCTAGGCCGTTATCTTCAATGGCTAAAAGTAAAACAGGGACTTTTGAAATACTTTCAATGGCAAAACGAGCAGAGGCATCGCCGGCTTGTATTAAATTATTTTGTTTAATATCGTAAATTGCCATTCCAAGTTGTTTAGGATTAACTTCAGCTAATGCCGGAATATAATTTGCGACTTGACCTGTTTGATAATAGTGAAAATTTTTTCCCACGAGTTCTTCTAATAGTTGTTGATTCATTGTAAAAACCAGCTTTCAATTTTATTTTTTTACTTTGGTAACAGTTGAAAATTTATGGCGATTGGCATAAATCGCAAAAGGAATTACTAAAACAATTAAATACGAAACGATAAGAATTGTTTCGTATATTCCGCGTTGACTAGGAGCAATACTTGCTGGCGGCACAAATGAAATCGCAAAAGCAAATAAGGAAGTCAATAATCCAAGACAGGCAATAATTGTTTTTACTACTTTTCCGCCTGGAACTTGATATGCACGTTCTAATTGGACATCAGAATGCACCATTTTTAGATAACCTATGAAAAACATGAAGTACAACATCAAATAAATGACGACCGTCAGGGACATGGCAGCCAAAAACGACATATTATTGCCGCCACCGCTTAGAGTGAATACTGCTGCCCAGATAGATGCGACAATGCCGTTTGCAATCATTAAATGAGCAGGCATACCATGGCTGTTTTCATAAGCAAAATACGTGGGCAATAATCCATCTTCTGCAGCGACATGAAGTGCTTTTGAAGGAGAGGTAACCCAAGAAGCGATTTCGCCAATTACCCCTAAGCAAACCAAAAGAGCAAGGACTTTGGCGACCCAAGCAAGGCTTGGATTAAGATGACGAAGTAAAAATTCCAGAGATTGGATGACACCAGTATTTAATGAAAGTCCGTGTTGGGGAACGGTTGTTGCTACGGTTAAACCACCAAATGTGTCTAAGATGATGGCTAAAATAACTAAGACAAACATGGCTAATGGATAATTTTTCTTAGGGTTTTCCATTTCATTGGCGTGACTGGCAGAAGTTTCTACTCCCATATAAGCTAAAATAAAGGAAACAAAAACAACTAATGTGGGAAGTTTAGAAAAATCTGGAATCAACGTTTTAAAAGATAAAGTTGTTTGTAAGGGTGCACCAGAAGCTACATAATGAATCCCTAATGCAAATAAGATTAACGCCGGGAGTAAAATTCCCGCCATAAATCCTATCCGGGCAATTAATGAGGTATATTTTGTTCCTTTTAATTGGGATAGTAAGATGGCCCAAAATATAATTAGCAAAACGGCTAATTTTAAAAAGCGATTATTTTGAATGGCTGTAATCCCAGTTGCATAAGAAAGGGCACCAGTTAAAAAATACAACATAGTTAAATAACCGACTGTGATTTCAAACCACTGAAAAAAAATAGCAGCAAAGCCGAATCGTTTTCCTAAAGTATTACTCACCCAAGTATAAATGCCGCCTTTTTCCCAGCCTTTGACTGTCGCCATCTCGGCGGCACAAAGGGCCACAGGGATAAACCATAACAGTCCGCCTAATAATAGAAAAAAGACAAGACTGAATCCGGAGGCAGCAAAGGTAGGATATTCATATAGTGAAACCACCATTGAAATTGTCATGGCTAGAAAACCGAAAAAAGTCAATTTTTTAGCAGGTAGTTTCGTTTTACTTTCTGACATGAAAGTTCCTCTTTTCTGTTTTTTAATTGAAAAATGAGAAGTCTAAACCATTTTTTTGATCGGTTGAACTAGGTGTGATGCGGGTATATTTTTTCATAATTTTTAGCATAATAGTGGTCAAAACAAAGGCATAAAAGGCCACAAACATTACGCCTAAAAGTTGGACGAAAAATAGCTGAACGCCACTGGTAGTTGTAAATAGACTAAGCCGGGTTGCAAATACCCCAACTAAAATAGTACCGGTAAAACCACCTATTCCATGCACACCCCAAACATCTAAAGCATCATCCCATTGCTTTTTCTTACGATAATTTACGGCCAGGTAGCAAATTAGCGATCCAATTAAGCCGATACAAAACGCACTACTAAATGATACGTAACCTGCACACGGTGTGATTGTTGCGAGACCGGCGATTGATCCTGTTAGTATATCGACAAATTCAATTTTTTTAGTTTGAAGTTTTGTGATACTCAACCACGTAATCATGGCAACTGCTAAGGCGATAAAGGTATTACCAAACGCTGTAGCGGCTTGATAATCGGCTCGAAATGTACCACCGGCGTTAAAACCAAACCAGCCAAACCACAAGAGGCCCGTTCCGATTGCTGCTGCCATTAAGCTACTGTGTTGGTTGCGTTCAGAAGGTAAGATACTCCGCTGTCCTAAAGTAAGTATGCAAGCAAGGGAGCCAAATCCAGCTGTGGTATGGATAACAGCGCCACCAGCAAAATCACGAAATCCTAACTGGGCTAAAAATCCGCCACCCCAAATCCAGTGGCAAACTGGAAAGTAAATGAATAGATTCCATAATATTACTAATGTCACATAGCCTTTTAAGTTAAGTCTGCCGGCAAAAGCACCAGTCATTAATGGGACAGTAATGATGAGAAACATTAACTGATAAAAGAAAAATAGACTAAAAGGAATCGTAATACCGCGTAGAGTATTCGGTAGACTGGTTAGATGATGAAAGAAAAAATAATCCGTCGGGTTGCCAATAATCCCGCCAATGTCACGTCCAAAAGCTAAACCAAATCCACCAAAAATCCACATCAACGTGGAAATACCCACAGCCAGAAATGATTGCGCCATAATAGTCAAAATATTATTTTTTCGCGCTAGTCCACCATAGAAAAAAGCAAGTCCGGGTGTCATTAAACAGACTAAGGCTGTACATAAAATCATAAAGGCGGTATTGCCGGTATTAATTGTAACTTCACTCATAATTGTTCACCTCCTTTGGCTACAGCTAACTATAGAGCAACTCTTCCTCTGTTTTTTTCAGAAAAATTACTGAAATATAACCCATAGCATAAAAAAATAAAATAGAATGAAGCGCTCTAAAAACGATATTTTTGGGAAATAGGGAGGAATTTGAAGAAAAATGACAAAAATAGATGGAGATAATTTTTTTGTTTTTTCATTCTCGCGGTGTAAGAAAGTAAAAAATAAAAAAATTCGTTGCGATGAATAAATCGCAGTGAAATAAAGAGAGAACGCATTTCACATAAATGAGTGTGAGCAGGGTAAAAGGGGTAGCGCGCTTAACTTATGCGCACTAAGATTGATTTATTTAGTAGGAAAAGCTAACGAGGAAACGTGCGCGCTTTTAAAAAGGAAACTTCTAAAATACGCTTTAATAGAAAAGCAGAAAGCGTAGCATTTATTGTTAGACGAGTTATTTAATGGCTGACAAATTTTTTTTCTTCTATAATATAGATTAGTGTATAAGTTTGTTCCGATCATGATTTCTGTTAAAAAATTTAACCTGCATAAAATAAACACCTCCTTTCAAAAATTCATTTGAAAGGAGGTGTTTGGTGTAACACGATTATTTTTTAGCACTGCACATTTGGTAATTCCTGTTATTTTTCATCGGGTGAACAGTGCAAAAATTGTTATTGATAAAAAAATTCCACTTTATTTTGAGAAATCTTTTCTTTTTAAATGTATTCCAAAGACAATCGCTAAGATGATCGAGGCACCGACGACTAAAAAGAAGCCGGTATTGGAGCCTTCGCCGGGCAATCCACCTGTATTCATCCCCCAGATGCCTGAAATAAGAGCGGGAATGGAGATAATCAAAGCGGCAGAGTCAAGATATTTCATTAAATGATTCAAATTATTATCCATCATATCTGAAAAGAGACCTCCCACAGTTTCCAATAAATCCCGATAAATCTTGATGAGTTCTTCGGCATGTTTTTGATGTAGACGAATGTCGTATAAGACTTTGGGATTATGGAGCTTTTCAATGAACTGTTCTTTTTCCCACAAACTGTCTAAGGTACTTTTTTGACCGGCAAGTGTATGGTCGAGATAAACCACAGTTCGATTGGTATCTGCCAATTTGAATAATTCTTTATTTTCAGTAGTTTTTCTAGCCGCTTGATCAAGGTCATCGATATCTTTTTTTATGGCTAACAACTCTTGAATGTAATGGTTATATAACATGAACACGCTATACGTAATTAATCCTTCAAAAGTCGCTATTTTATCACTATATTTTTGCAAGAGATGGTCTAAAAAAGAGGATTTGTTCCCAAAGTAAGTGATTAAAAGAGAGTCTGAGAGAATAAAGATGATTGGTTTTAACCGGTCTTCAATTTTCTCTTCTTTTTTTTCGGATAAATTGGTCAAAACGAGGACATAGGTATTTGTCAAAGAAGTTTCTTCTAAAGCGTCAAAGTGAGAGACTTCTTCGGCAGAACGGGCACCAACAAAAATTTCTTCTGGCAAATTGTACTTTTCAATCAAGTTTTTTTGTTCTTCTGAAGTAGGATCTTCTAAAACCAACCAGTTACTTTCAGCTGCTGGTACTTGCTGAATTCCGTCATTTGCACCGATTTGAAAATGTTTAATCACAATCTTGCCCTCTCTTCTTTTTTTAATATTTAATCGTTTCCTACTCATTAGATGTACATTAATATTTTGTTTATGTCAAATAAAAGCAAAAAAAAGAATAATTATGAATTTGTAAGCGATATGTTTTGGCTTATTTGTTAAATGCGTTACAATAAAATGAGAATGAAAGGAGAGCGATATGATGGAACCTATATTGAAAGATCCACGGAAGTTGTATCACACAGATGGGTTTGACAAACAAGATCAAGAAACTCCAGCCCTTCAAACGAACATGAAACCAAATCCAGACTGTGGGGAAGAAAGTTATGTTGGCAACCACAAATTAGAAAATCGCCGTGTTTTGATTACAGGAGGAGATTCAGGTATTGGTCGTGCGGCAGCAATTGCTTTTGCGCGCGAAGGTGCCGATGTGGCGATTCAATTTTTCCCTGGGGAAGAAAAAGATGCCAAAGAAGTTGAGGAATGCATTCAAAAAGCGGGACGCAAAGCAGTTTTACTTCCTTTTGATTTACGGGATGAGAACGCACCAAAAGAAATCATTTCCCAAACTGTAGCGAAACTTGGCGGACTTGATACTTTAGTGTTAAATGCCGCCCAACAAATTTCACAAGAATCAATTGAAGAATTACCGATTCAACAAGTAAGAGATACATTTACGATTAATATTATTGCAATGTTTGAATTGGTGCAGTTGGCGCTGCCACATTTACCGGCGGGGAGTAGCATTATTACGACAACTTCTGTGCAGGCATTTAATCCAAGTGATCATTTAATGGACTATGCAGCTACCAAAGCTGCGATTGCGAACTTTACCGTTGGATTAGCCAAACAATTGGCTAAAAAAGGTATCCGTGTGAACGGGGTTGCACCAGGTCCGATTTGGACACCACTGCAATTGGATCAAGGCCAGCCAAAAGAGGTAATTCCAGAATTTGGTCAAGAATCATTGTTAGAAAGAGCCGGACAACCGGTCGAATTAGCACCAGTTTATGTGTTCTTAGCTTCAAATGATGCCAGTTATGTCACAGCACAAATTTATGGTGTTACCGGCGGCGAAGCAATTAATTTATAGGGGGCTGCAACAATGAATGCAAAAAAAATATTGAAGACGATTGCTATTCCAGTATTGATTAGTCTTGTGCCCATGCTTATAAAACATAAAAAAGAGACAACTGCAGCAAAAAGATAAATTTGGTCAGAAAATATCTAGCCGATAAGAAATGAACTGGCTAAAAAAGGAGGTGCTTTATGAATCGGGGTATAAAAGCAATTGGCATCATTTTTTCTTTGTTACTGCTAATTGTTTTAGTGATGATGGCATTGATTTCAGCTGTGTATCTACAATTTCCTTTTGGTAGAAGGGGCGTAGGTTTTCTTCGTAATAGTTTAACCAATACAATCTTTAATCAATTCTTATTTTGGATAGCAATCGTGTTTGCGATTATTTTATTGGTTCTGATTTTAGTGCTGATTTTCTATCCTAAAACAAAGCAAACATTTGTCTTGCAAGAAGATCATGGACGCTTAGTGCTGGATAAAAAGGCAATTGAAGGTTTTGTACGGTCAAAATTAGCAGATGTGGATTTTGTTTCAACACCAAAAGTCAAAGTTCGCGCGACAAAGAATAAAATCAAAGTGTACGTTGCCGGACAATTGACGCGGACTTCGACTCTTTTGGGTAAAACAGGAACCCTAATGGAAGAAATTCGCAGTGACTTACAAGGAATTTTAGGCAGTGAAGCACAGGTCAAAGTCGAAGTGAAATACGATGGCTATGAAGAAAATAATGAGACGAAAAATCACTCAAGAGTAGAATAGGAGGGAGTACATGAAAGAATTTGTTTCGCAATACAAACTCCCCCTTATTTTTGGGGGATTGGGCTTAATTTTGGCGATTTTATTTGTTTCACTTGGATTTTTTAAAACGTTATTAATTATTTTGTTAACCGCTTTAGGCGTCTTTTTGGGTCACTATTTAGAAAAAAATGGATTGATTCCGGCGATTTTTAAGCAACAAAATAAATCGTAGTATTAAAATTTAAAAATGGATTATAGGAGGAGATTGGATGGACAATCAATTTGAAAATAAAGAAAAAATGGACATGCCAGGTGCTAATAACATGGGAAATAAGATGAATCAAGGGAATACTGATAAATCTAAATCAGATGTTCCTGGGGATTTGACTTATGATGATAAGGTAATTCAAAAAATTATTGGGACCGCAGTTGAAAAAATTGATGGTTTATTGACAGTAGATGGTGGCTTTTTCTCTAATATTGCTGAAAAGTTAGTAAATACAGACAATGTTACCACCGGTATTGACACCGAAGTTGGTAAAAAACAAGTCGCTGTTGATATGGATGTTGTAGTGGAATATGGACGTGATATTCCTGAAATTGCTGATCATATCAAACAAGTTATTCAAGAAGAAGTTAAGAAGATGACCCATCTTGAAGTCGTTGAAGTCAATATCCATGTGGCAGATGTTAAAACGAAACAACAATATCAAGAAGACAGTGAAACTGTTCAAGATAAAGTCACAGATGCGGCGCAAACAACAGGCCACTTTGCTTCTAAACAAGCTGAAAAAGCTAAAGATGCAGTAGATCGTGGTACAAACACGCTTCAAAACAAAATGGAAGAAAATCAAGAACCACATGTAGAATAAAACAGCTAATATATAGCTAATATAAAGGAGGAAACATCATGGGAATTATTTGGTCATTAATTGTTGGTGCAATCATTGGTGTCATTGCAGGTGCGATTACTGGAAGAGGTAATAGCATGGGCTGGATTGCAAATATTGTGGCAGGTTTAGTGGGTTCTGCACTTGGTCAAGCATTGTTTGGTAATTGGGGCCCTTCTCTAGCTGGAATGGCATTAGTTCCTTCGATTATCGGTGCGGTTATTTTGGTATTAATTGTTTCATTTTTCTTAGGCCGCAGTAAATAAGGAAATTGAGATGCTCGTTATTGTCGATATGCAAAATCGGATTTTAGATTCAAGCGATGAAAATTATATTTCGGGTGCGAAATCACTTCTTCCCCGGCTGGAAAAAAGGCTACTCCAAGCACGAAAGTCAGAAGAAGTCGTTTTATTTACGCGCGATATTCCAATTGAATACAAAAACCAAGCAGAAGAAATAACAAAACTACAAATTATTCGTGACTTAGCTCCTCTAGCTTCTGAATTTGTGTTTAAAAAAAATTACTTCACCTTAGCACCGGAAACATTATTGGAAATAGGTAAGGTAGTGGAAAAACAAAAGTCTCCAAAAGAAATTGAAGTGGCAGGAGCAGAGCTTGGTATCTGTGTCTTAGCGAATATTTTGGCTTTACAAAGTGTTTTTCCAGCAGCAGACTTTTATGTGAATCCACAATTAGTTACTGGTAATAAGTGGAATGAAGAAACATTAAAAATTTTACAAGAGTTTAATGTTAACGAAAAATAGCAATCAAAAAGTACCATCAAAAGCTAGCCTATGTCTAGTTTTTGGCGGTACTTTTTTGATGCATTTTTACTATAGTAAAGGGATTATATAATCTTCCCCGTGAATATTGGTATCCAACTGCACAAGCAAACTCCCGAGAGCAATAAGATAAAATTTCAAGAAATTTGGGAAACAATTTATTAAAATTCCATCTTATTACTTGAGAGTTATCCACGTTTGCTCAGCTTTTCTATTGATCTAGCTTCATGAACTAGCTATCTACGGCAATAAGCCAAAATCTTAAGAAATTTGGGAAACAATTTATCAAGATTTTTTCTTATTGCTTGATAGCTGTGCAAGTTCATTTAGCTTTTCTTAGGCAATTGAACTTATAAATTGGCAATCCGCTCTTGGGCGTCCAAGAGATAATTTTCCAATTCTGCTGGACTCAAATAAGGTACACGACCGTAAAAAACGTGGTCAATTACTTCAGTACCAGAACTATTAAACATCTAACCTGATGTCAACATTTTCATTGCCGCATCAATGGGAGTGTCGCTGCCATCTTCATTTTGCGGTTGACCAGTAGGGGTGAAAAAAAGAGCTTTTTTACGACTGAACAATTTTTTTGGTTCATCCGAAGTAAAGCTGTAAGCAAAACCATGTTGAAAAACCCGATCCACGTAGTCTTTTAAAATTGCCGGCATACCATTCCACCAACTTGGAAAGACATAAATCAGTAAGTCGCTTTTTTTTATGTAATCCATTTCAACTTGCACATCTTCAGGAAAAGTTGTAGCTTCTCGCACAAACTCACCATCTGCAATATGAATGGCATCTTCTCCTTTTAACACGGGATCAAAACCGATTTCATAAAGATCTCGGAGCGTGACATTGTACCCTTTTTTCACTAATGCTTGTTCAATTCGTTTGACAAGTGCATAAGTAAAACTTTCTTTGCGAGGATGTGCAAAAACAATCAATGCTTCCATACCAAAACTTCCTTTCGTATTCCTTTTAGTTTCAGTATAGCCTTTCTAAAAAATAGGAAAGAATTTGTACTTTGGGTGCGGATTATATCTCCACTTTATCCAGAAGATGTCAAGGCAACTTTAACTAGACAAATCTTGGATATTCCTGGAAAAAATGAAGCGGATGCTCGGTCATGATAGAGAATGCTTATGGGTTGATGATGCCGGCTTATACAAAGAAAATGGAGTCAGAAGAAAATTCTGGTTATTTTTCTTTATACAGCAGAATGCCCAGTGCCACAATTTATATTTCCTTTTTACCTAAAAATGTCTCCGGCGAAATCCAAGAAGCGGATAACTCACAAGAGCGCATTGTAGCAGTTGGTACGCAAAATACTGCGACGTCTGTTCCGGCTCAGTATGTCTATTACAAAGTTCAATAAATAAAAAAGCTAAAGTGTTCACTGGGAAATTTTACAGCTACAACTGTTTTTATCTTTCGTTAAGGCAACCCCAGATTTTTGCTTCTTCTGTTGTTCCCTAGTATAATAACGATGTTTTAAAAATTGTAGGGATTTTGTAGTAACAGGAGGAAAGGAAATGACGAACAACTTCTGGGCCGAATTACCCAAGCCCTTTTTTGTTTTAGCACCGATGGAAGATGTGACCGATGTTGCCTTTCGCCACGTCGTAAAAGTAGCTGGTGCACCCGACGTGTTTTTTACTGAGTTTACGAACTCTGATAGTTTTTGTCACCCAGATGGGATTGAGAGCGTCCGGGGACGACTCGTTTTTACTGAAGACGAACAGCCAATGGTGGCTCACATTTGGGGAGATAACCCCGCTTTTTTTAATAAAATGAGCATTGAATTAGCTAAAATGGGTTTTAAAGGAATCGATATTAATATGGGCTGTCCTGTGCCGAATGTCGCCGAGCGGGGCAAAGGCAGTGGTTTGATTTTACGACCGGAAGTTGCGGCCGAATTAATTACGGCAGCCAAAAGCGGTGGCTTGCCTGTCAGTGTGAAAACACGAATTGGTTTTACTGATTCTGGTGAATTAGAAGCGTGGATTAGCCATTTATTAAAACAAAATATCGCAAATTTGTCAGTCCACATGCGGACCCGCAAAGAAATGAGTAAAGTTGCTGCCCATTGGGATTTGATTCCAATCATCGTAAAATTACGCGACCAAATCGCACCACAAACTACGATTACCATTAACGGCGATATTTTGGATCGTCAAATGGGGTTAGATTTAGCTGAAAAATATGGCGTGGATGGCATTATGATTGGACGAGGTGTCTTCAAAAATCCATATGCTTTTGAAAAGAACCCAAAAGAACACACGCCCCAAGAATTAATGGGCTTATTGCGTTTGCAATTGGACTTACAGGAACAATATGCCAAAGAAGTTCCCCGCTCAATTGTCGGTCTACATCGCTTTTTCAAAATTTATATTAAAGGCTTTCCTGGCGCTAATGACTTGCGGATCCGTTTAATGGAAACCAAGTCCATAACAGAAGTCAGAGAAATTTTAACTGCATTTGAACAAGAACACTTTAATTAGTGCGGTGTTGTTAAGTAAATGATTACGAAAAATCACAGTAAAAAATTGTACGAAAAAAGTTTTCCCAAAAAGAAAGCTTCGCAGTATTATTTTTTGCGGTGATTTTTTTATGTAAAGAGATTATATGATTTTTCCAAAGGATAAGGTGATTCAAATTTTTTAGGCGTCCAGTCCATACCGTAACTCTTCGGGAAAAATTCAAAAATCAGTTTCTGGTAAAGAGTAACCAGAAAGCAAATTTCTGAGATTTTTCCAAAGCGCTCCCCCCTGCCTTTACCTTTAACTGTTCTATGTATCCAGCACAATGAGCTAAATTGCTGCGACAATAAGCAAAAATTTCAAGAAATTTGAAAGACAATTTATTAAAATTCCATCTTATTGCTTGAGTGTTCCCCCCGTTTGTTCATTTTTTCTTTGGTTCAGCTATTTGACGTCATAAAAATTATCACGTAAAATCTAAAGTGAACACTGTTCATGTTGCGGTGCAAAAATTTCAAAAGGAGAGAGAAAGTTTGAATAATACTGTTAGTTCAAGGGCGGAAATCATTGCTTCTTGTAAAGAAATTGTCGCGGATAAAGGAATTGAAGCTGTAAGTATTCGTGAAGTTGCCAAACGCAGTCATATTTCAGTCGGGGCGGTTTATAATTATTTTCCTACCAAAGGACAATTACTAGCGGCAACGATTGGTAGCATTTGGTCAGAAATTTTTCATTTATCAGAAGAATCTTATGCCTTCGATGATTTTGTTGAATGTTTAGAAGCGCTTTTTCAAAGTGTCGCAATTGGAAAAAAACACTATCCGCATTTTTTCACCAGTCACGCATTAGTCTTAGCTTTTGATGATAAAATGATGGGCCAAAAAATGATGGACAACTATTGGCAACATATTAAAGAAAGTCTGCGCCATACATTAGCCAAAGATCAAAGGGTTCGCCAAAATGTATTTAAAGAAGATTTAACCTTAGAGAAATATGTCGACTACATTTTTGAGCTGTTCTTATATGGGATTACGCACGAAGAAAATTCAATAGGCATCATACAATTGGTAAAAAATTCACTTTATTAATCCTGTTGAAAATTTAACACGGGATAAAGTGTCTTTTTTATAAAGTAAAATGAACAATGTTCATTTTAAAATAAAGGAGTCTTTTCAATGATAAAAAAACTTTACTTATTATTACTGGCAAGCGTTGTCTGGATGATAGCTGGCTGTAATGTTCTAAAAATTGGGATTGAAACTTATTCCGGTTATGTCACTGTTTTAAATGCACTTTTATCACTGCTTGTGTTTTTGATTTTTTGGCTGTTGATTTTTTCCAAATTAGCTGCAAAACATACAGTAAGAATTGTGAACTATAAAGAAGAAAAACAATTTTTCTTAAAATTTTTTGATGTGAAATCCTTTATTATTATGGCGGTGATGATTATTGGTGGGGTGACCATTCGCACTTTTAATTTATTACCGGATCGTTTTATCGCCTTTTTTTATACCGGATTAGGAGCGGCTTTATTTTTAGCCGGTATTTTGTTTGGTATTAATTTTTTCAAAGCAATCAAAGCAACTAAAGAGAAAGGAAAGTGAAAAAAATGAAAAAAGTAATGAATACAGCAATGCTTTATTTTATTTTAGCAATGGTAGGCGGTGTCTTTTATCGGGAGTTCACGAAATTCAATGATTTTACCGCAACGACAACATTAGGCGTAATCCACACTCATCTTTTAGCGCTGGGCGTGGCTGTCTTTTTATTGGTGGCAATACTTTTTAAAGTGACCAATTTAGCAGAAAATAAATTGTATCGTCGTTTTTATGTTTTATATAATATCGGCTTGCCCCTAATGGTTATCATGATGACCATTCGCGGCATATTTCAAGTGTTGGGAACAAATTTAAGTCAGGGCATGAATGGTATGATATCCGGTATTGCCGGCTTATCGCATATCGCCGTGGCCGTAGCGCTATTTATGCTACTTTTAGCAGTGAAAAAGGTATTGAGTGAAGAGTAACCATTTTATAGTTAATAGATAAGTAGATTATGTCCGAGCATTTGAATTGCATCAAAATAGATTGGGATGAAAGTTGAACTTCGAAGAATATAACGGAAGCTAAACTGTTATGCTGGAAAACTAAAAAAATAAAACCCTAAACCAAATTAGACAGCCAAAAAGATTTTCAACAAGTTAAATTTCTGGGATGTTCAAGTCTAATACTTTGGTCTAGAGTTTTTTTATAGCTTTTAAGAATACGAAAATATTTTAAAGTTGGGCACTTTTTGGCTTGCTAGTGTTTTGTTTCAATTTAGTTATTTTTAAAACACTGCCTTTAAACAATCTGCTGCCTCATACTTTTCACTAATTTTTCCACTTTGCCACAAGAAGTCAGCTAATAAGTTGAAGTCTTGAGCGGAATAATTGTGCTGTTTTTCAAAGGTAAAGTGGCGGATGTTTTCTGCTGCTTCTTTGGTATATTGGGCAACATTCATTGCTTGGGCGACTTTTTCATCGCTGCTTAGTGCGTTAAAATCTTGTGCGGCTGCTTCTAATGCACGGTGGAAATTTGTGACTGTTTCAGGATTTTGCTGGTAAAATTTGCGGTCAAAGCACCACATTACCATATTTTTATCGGAATTTTTAGAGTGCCACAAAATTTTAGTATCTGTTTGGCTGGTTAAAATATCAGTGATAAAAGGTTCAATCGCCACCAAGGCATCAATTTCACCGGCAGCTAGCATTTTGATACGTTCGTAAGTATTATCCACCCAGACAATTTCAGGGTTGGTTAAAATGTTTTTTAAATCATAAGCCATAAAGAAAGGAAACAAACCTTTGCGGGCAACTCCAACCCGCATACCGTTTTTAGGGGCATCTTTTTTGGCTAAGAGCTGGATTGTGCGAGTTAAATCGGTGGTAACCACCGCATCTTTACCTTGTTCTCTATAGTCAAAGTAAAAAGTTGAATCTCCCATCATCGCATCGACATCACCGGCCACAAAACTGCTTTTTTTAGCAAATTGGAATGCTTCGGCAATGGTTAAATCAACCGGGACATTAAATTTTTCAAAATAGCCTAATTTATCGGCAAAAATTACCGGTAAAACAAGGGGATTAATTTTATTTTGAACCAAACGGATTTTTTCCATTAGAAGTACTTCCTTCCGATAATTTGGATGAAAAATAAAAGGCTCATCCACGTATTAAAATGATAAATTAACAGCAATGGCCGCGGCCCATATTCACGCCCCATTTCGGGGTAAACTGCTGGGATTTTCAAATAGTCTTTATACCAACGAATGTAGCCTTGGTGGTAAAAAATGAGGCACCCGATAAGAAATTGCCACCAGGGAATGGTTTGGCTAAGAAAAAGATAAAGCCAGCAACTAAATAAGATGATAAATTCTGGGATGACAAGTAAAATGGCATTACGAAAACCGATGACATGCGGCAGTGTCACCCGCACACCGCGGTCTTTTTCATAATCGCCGACGTTATTGGTAGACATTAAAAAGACAGTCAAAATCATGGGAATCACGCTATAAATTAAGAGTTGAGTATTTCCGGTACCCATTTGTGACCGCCCTGCCAGAAAACAAGCTAGCCCCCCAACAAAAAAGCCTGAGACAATTTCGCCGACTGGATAAAGCAGATAAGGTTTTGGCCCCAAGGAATAAGTGATTGCAGCGAGTAAACCAAGCAGTCCCCAAGCTAGCAGCACCAAATCTTTGGTTAAAAAGACTAAAAGTAAACCACAACTACCACCAAGAGCAATCATCAACAGTAAAACTAAGACAGCGTCAAAAAATTTGGCATCGCCGCGAACGAGACCCTCACTGCCTTTATGGTGGGTAAAAGTGTCTTCATTTTCTTCTTTGGCTAAATATGCCCGCATTTCATTGGCTGTATTGGCGACAATATTAAAACAAAAGCCAGCGATAAAAAATAAAATGAGGCGTAACCAATGGATCTCACCGGTTAAATAGGCGCCAAAAAAACTACCGCTTAAAACGGGTAATCCTGTTGCAAAACCGGTGCGAACTTCCATAACCGTATAAGCCCGTTTGGGAAATCCTTTTAGATAAGACCAGTTCAACTTTTGACACCTCCTGCTAAACTTTCATAGATGTATTTTTGTAAGGCTAAAAAGACAATCAGCATCGGAATAATACTTAAAATGACCAAAGCACAAATAATCTGCCAGTTGGTTTGATTGGGTCCCATAAAGCGATAAAGGGCGGTAGCGACAGTGCCGTGCTCTGAGCCGGGTAAATATAAAAACGGAATATAGAAATCGTTGTAAATACTAATCATTTTTAAAATAATTACCGTCCCAGTTGCCGGTCGTAGCAATGGAAATAAAATTTTTCGATAAATTTGAAAATAACTAGCACCTTCTAGTAGGGCCGCTTTATCTAGTTCAACCGGAATTTTTTCATACATTTGCAAATAGACATAAATCATCACCACATCTGCGCCTAAGTAGATAACAATGGGCGCAATTAAGCGGTCATAAAAGCCTAAAGCGGTAATAATTTTAAAGGTCGAAATTTGGGAGACTACCATTGGCACCATTGAAATTAGAAAGTAAGCGCCAATGACCAATTTTTTAAAAGGAAAGTCAAAACGATTTAAAACATAAGCGACCATTGAACCAATTAGCACACTGCCACAAACCCCACAAAAAACTAAAATAAAAGTATTGATAAAAGCTTGGGGTAGGTTACCGGTGGTAAAAGCGGTCCGATAATTTTCAAAATGCCACGTACTAGGTGGCGTAATCCCACGGGTGGTGTTAAACTCTTCATAAGTTTTAAATGAGCCAAAAAATACCGTTAATAAAGGATAACAGCAGATTAAAAGCCATAAAATTAAAAAGCTATATTTGCCAACTTTTGCCAAGATCCGCATTTAATCAGCCTCCTTTTGAAAACGATGTTGGGCATAACTTAGCCCAATTACAAATAACGACATAATCACCGCCAAAGCAGAACCTAAGCCGACTAATTTTTGTTCAAAGGCAACTTTCATCGTTTGCACTAAAAAAGTGGCGGTGCCATTGGAACCATTGGTCATAATTAAGGGGATTTCAAAAGCGGAAACAGCCCCAATTGTCAGTAAAATAAAGTTAAGTTTTAAAACCGTTTGAATATTAGGCAAAATAATATAACGGGTTTGTTGCCACAAGTTGGCCCCTTCTAAACTGGCTGCTTTTTGATAGACGGCAGGCAGACCTTGAATGGCCGCAAAATAGAGTAAAAAACTCGTGCCTAAATGGCGCCATAATGAAATAAAAGCGAGCGTATAATTGGCGACAGTAGGATCCCCTAGCCAAAAGCGAATGTACTTACTTAAATGAAAAAAATGAAGCAGTTGGTCAAAGGAGCCATCTGGTTCAAAAAACAGTCGGAAAATTAACGAGGTCGCCACGCCGCTAATCATAATCGGAAAAACGATGACCGCTTTAAAAATATTTTTCCCATAAGTTTTTGTTCCCAGTAAAATGGCTAATGTCAAGGCAATCACGATTTGCAAAAGACCGGAGCCTAAATAAAACAGATTGGTTTTAAAGGCTTGCAAATAGACAGGATCTTGCCAAATGGTGAGATAATTTTTTAAGCCGACAAAATTCTTTTCCGTTGCTAAACCATCCCAGTCCGTAAAACTGTTGTAAATTAACGTTACAATCGGCAGCAGACCGAAAATAAGCAACAATAAAAGCGGTAAAGAGAGAAAAAGCAGAATGGTCTGCTTTTCCTCTCTTTTTAGGCTGAGCTTATTCATGAGCTTTGGCTGCAGCCTCCCATTTTTTCTCAAGGCTATTCACGTAATCTTGGTAACTTTCATTTTGATCAGGATACAAGGCAATGTTAACTGTTTTTTGTAAAACATCAGTTAAACGACCGACACCCACTTCATTTGCAATTGCAGTATATTTGGCTTCAATGGCAGGATCGGTTGCGGGCGCAGTTAAAATGACGTTGTTGTCTTTGATTGCTTTTTGTTCAGTATCATCTAATTTGGCTTTCACCGGTGTCATCCCACCCATATCTTTAGCAAAACCAGAAGCAGGATCAATAAAGAAATCTAAGAATGCTTTTGCGGCAACTTTGTTTTTTGAATGTTTGTTAATGCCAATCACAGATGGGGCTCCAAGGGCCAAACTGGTTTTACCATCTAATAAATGTGGAAACGGCATAATGTTAATCGTATTTTTGCTTAATTTTTGCAATGGCGCAACATCTTGTGAGCCACTCATTAACATCGCGATTTTACCGTCAGCTAATTGTTGTTGCGCTTGTTGGGTTTCTAAGGTAACGGGATCTTTTTCAATTAAACCGGCTTTGGCTAATTGATAAATAACATCCATGACTTCACGAATTGGTTGGCCTTCTTTAAAAGCGGATTTACTTTCAACCATTTCTTTTTTGAAGTCTTCGCCACCGTAAGAAGATAATGCGCCTGCCCAAACGGCTAGACGTTGATAGTTAGTGTAAAAAGGAATGGCACCTGTTTTTTCTTTAATTGTTTTCGCGTCAGCGATTAATTCTTCTGTGGATTGGGGTAATTTATCAATCCCCGCTTTTTTGAAGACTGCTTCGTTGTAAACCAAACCTAATGAGTTTAAAACTGTTGGTAAGCCGTAAGCTTTGCCATCGTAATCGGCTTCTGTAACATCAAGATAGTCTTTTTCCATCGCTTTTACGGTGCCCAATTCTTCAAAGTACTTGCTGTAATCTTCAGGTTTACCTGCCATTGAAAAAGGAATAAATACAACATCACCATAATCTTCTGTGTTCATGCGGTTGGCGATATATTGATCGTAGTCTGTACCAGCCGATTCCCATTTAATATCTTTAATTTCAGGATATTTTTTCTTAAAGTCTTTTTCAATTTGGTCATACAATTTATCAGCATCTGTGCGATTGGTTACAACCGTGAACTCGCCGCTAACTTGATCGCTTTCTTTTGTTGCCTCTTTATTGCTGCTGCCACAAGCAGCCAAAAATAGTGTTGCAGCTGCCACTGTCAAACCTAAATAAATTTTTTTCATGTTTCTTTCCTCCAGTAAAATATTAAAATATTTTATAGCGGTACTATAAATTTATTTATCAAAAAATAGTAATTGTTTTGGATCAAACGTAAATGTAACTGTCGCGCCTAAAGCAGGCGGGTTTTGTGCAGTTTGTACGAATAGTTTCGTTTGTTGCCAATCCAACTGCAAAATGCTATTGCCGCCATAATAACGTACTTCTGTGACAATTCCAGTTTCAAAAGATGGTAAGCTGCTTTCTTTGTGTTTTTCTTCACGAATATGGATATGCTCACTGCGGATTGCGGCTAGTTTGTCTTTCTCCTGTAAAAATTGTTGCTGTAAGTGTGGTGCCAATTTGGCAAAGGAGAACATATTAATCGTGGGCCGACCAATAAATTCGGCCACAAAGCGGTTCTTTGGTTTTTCATAAACTGCTTGGGGCGTACCGACTTGTTGAATCACGCCGTCTTTTAACACGATAATGCGATCAGCCAAAGACATGGCTTCTTCTTGGGAATGGGTGACAAATAGTGTTGTCGCGTGTAATTTTTTATGCGTGGCTAAAATTAAATCCCCCACTTGATCCCGCAATTTGGCATCTAAGTTGGATAAAGGTTCATCCATCAAAAATAACTTGGGATCGCGGACGATTGCGCGGGCTAGTGAGACCCGTTGCCGTTGACCACCGGATAAATTTTTCGGTAAAACATTTAAGACTTCTGTTAAACCAAGTTCTTTTGTGACCCAATCCAATTTTTCCTGACGTTCTTTTTTAGCAGTTTTACGAATTTTCATCCCAAACGTAATATTTTGCGCCACTGTCATATGCGGAAACAAAGCGTATTCTTGAAAAACAAGCGCCATATTCCGATCTTTCGGGGCATCTTTGGTAATATCTCGATCTGCCAGAATAATACTGCCTGTGGTTGGAGCTTCAAAGCCTGTCAAAATATTTAAAAGCGTTGACTTACCGCTGCCACTAGGACCAACGATTGCGATAAATTCGCCTTTTTCTACCGTTAAAGAAAAATCTTGTAGCGCATTTTTCTTTTTACCAGGATAGTGTTTGCTAATATCTTGTAAAGATAAATAACTCATTTGCTAACCTCCAGCGTACTTAAATTCGCCTCACCAAGCTTACACTTTTTTTGTTTTCTCGTCAAAACCATTTGTTATAAAATTCGATAAAATAGGGTAATCAAACTCACCGGTTACGTAAAAAATTCTGGCGACCAATTGGCCACTTTTTTCTGGTGGTTTTCCATGTTAAGATGAATAGACAAAAAATACTGGAAAAGAACTTGGCAGTGAGAAGAGGATAATACGTGGATGTTTTAACCCAATTATTAAAAGAAAAGTTTGGTTACGAAAGCTTTCGTCCGGGTCAATTAGAATTGATTCAAAAAGTGTTGCGTAATGAAAATGTTTTAGGCATTATGCCAACCGGTGGCGGGAAGTCGATTTGTTATCAATTGCCGGCATTATTATTAGATGGCTTAACCTTAGTGGTCTCGCCTTTGATTTCTTTAATGAAAGATCAAGTGGATGCGTTAAATGAAATGGGTATTGCAGCTACTTTTGTTAATAGTAGTTTATCTCAAGCTGAAGTAAGTATACGCTTAAAAGATGCAGCCTTTGGCAAATATAAATTAGTTTATGTTGCGCCGGAACGTTTTGAAATGTTTTCGTTTAAGCAACTTTTACAGCAAGAAAAAATTAGTTTAATTGCTGTGGATGAAGCCCATTGTATCTCGCAATGGGGGCATGATTTTCGCCCGAGTTATTTGCAATTGGCCCAAGAAATCAAAGCGTTGCCCCAACGTCCGGCTGTGATTGCCTTAACTGCGACAGCAACGCCCCAAGTCGCCAAAGATATTGAAAGCAGTTTGGAAATTCCGGCGAATAATAAAGTCCAAACCGGTTTTGCGCGGGAAAATTTGGCTTTTCAAGTAGTAAAGGACGCTAAAGACAGCTATTTATTGGAATATTTGCGGGTCAATGATCAACAAGCGGGTATTATTTATGCCAGTACCAGAAAAGAAGTTGAGCGCTTATACCACCTTTTAAAAAGTAAAAAAATTGAAGTCGGTTATTATCATGGCGGTTTAACCGAAGCGCAACGCTCAGCAGCGCAAGAAGCTTTTTTATTTGATGAAATTAAAGTAATGGTAGCAACGAATGCTTTTGGGATGGGGATTAATAAAAGTAACGTCCGCTTTGTCATCCATGCGCAAACACCAGGCAATATTGAATCCTACTATCAAGAAGCCGGCAGAGCGGGGCGCGATGGACTGCCGAGTGAAGCCATCTTGATGTACGCACCGCAAGATTTGCAAGTACAGCAGTTTTTTATTGATAATTCTGAGATGGAAATCGACTACAAGCAAAAAGAATATTTGAAGTTACGAGAAATGAGCCAGTATGCTCATACAGAAATGTGTTTGCAACGCTACATTCTGCGCTATTTTGGGGAAGACGGCCCAGATTGTGGGCGTTGTAGTAACTGCTTAGATGAAAGAGAAGTTGAAGAGATTACATTAGATGCCCAAAAAGTGTTATCTTGTGTCAAACGTATGGGTGAACGTTTTGGTAAAGCACTTATTAGTAAAGTTTTAACGGGTTCAAAAGATCAAAAAATTAGCCAATGGCATTTTGAAAAGCTATCAACTTACGGCTTAATGAAAGACTGGAGTCAAAAAGATGTTAGTCAGTTAATTGATTTTTTGACAGCAGCAGGTTATTTAACCCCCACAGAAGGACAATTTCCTTTATTGAAAATTTCCAATAGTGGCAAAAAAGTCTTACTGGGACAACAAAAAGTGATGCGTAAAGCTCAAGTCGTGAAAAAATTGGCACCGGATAATGAATTGTTTGAAAAACTGCGCCAGTTGCGCTTGGAATTGGCTTCCAAACAAAATTTACCACCGTATGTCATTTTTTCTGATAAAACGTTGTATGAACTAGCTGAGATTCAGCCACAAACCACCTTAGAAATGTTGCAAATTAAAGGGGTAGGGGAAAATAAATTGAAAAAATACGGCGCAGCATTTTTAGAACTCCTACAAAAATAGCTTTTTACTTTTATTGTTTCAATTTTTCATATTGAATAAAGCCTTATGCTCCGGCGGAAACTTTTTGAAAATAAAGTTTCTGCCGGAGCTTTTTGTTGAGATGAGAGTAGATGATTTTCCCAAGAATTGACCGCATTTGTTCCACTGTTCTTTATAACTGGCGTAACGCCGGAACTCTTTTCGGCACTAAACCAAAATTATAAGAAATTTAAGGGGAAATTTAGCAAGATTTCGTCTTATTGTTTGAGAGCCAAGCAAGTTCATTCCGCTTTTTTGTTTTCGCTTTCTTTTCTTTTAAAATGGGAGTATAAAGATTGCAGTGAAATGAATAGGGGTGTAGAATAGCTTTCCGCTAATAAAAGCGGCGCAAATGCGAATTTAGGAGTGGTGTTATGGTCAACACACGAGCAGAAGAACAATATTTGCAAAAAGTTTATCACGCATTAAAAAAAGCAGAAGGACAATTGACTGAAACTTTAGCTAAAGGACAGAGTACTGGTATTTTAGCTCTGCAGGAAATGGCAGGAGATGTCCGGCTGAATTTTGATAACTTCGCTGATAATTTAGACACGTTTGCTCAGTTGGAAATGAAAAACCGTGAAATTGATCAACTGAATTTAAAACAAGAAACAGCTGCCAACAAGCTGGCACAAGTTAAGCGCTTATTACCGCAAGCTTATTTTGGCAAAGTAGTGGTGGATTATTTTGACCAAGAGGAAAAGCAGTCTTTTTATATCGGCGTCAATGGCTTTAATGAAGAAAATGAAAATCTGGTTTACGATTGGCGTTCACCGGTGGCTGAGTTGTTTTATAATAACGTTTTGGGAGCATCTGCTTACTGGGCAAATGGCAATGAGATTCCCGTTGCCATTGATTTAAGGCGGCAATTTGTGATTTCTTATGATCAGTTGAAACATTACTTTGATACCAATGTTGCCATTGAAGATGATGTATTATTAGCAGCACTAGAAAACAGTGCCAGTAAACAGATGCAGGCAATTACTGCGACTATTCAAAAAGAACAAAATGTGATTATTCGTGATTTAACCCATGAGATTATTTTGGTCAATGGGGTAGCCGGCAGTGGTAAAACTTCGACAATTATGCAGCGCATAGCGTATTTATTGTATTCATTACGCCAAGAAATTAGTGTGGATGACGTGTTGATTTTAGCGCCCAATGACAAATTTATTCAATATCTTGCCCATGTTTTGCCTTCATTAGGGGAAAAAAATCCCCGCAATTTAACGTGGCGTAAACTTTTGGCATGGCAATTAGATCAACCGCTAGAAAGTGAAACGGATTATTTTATCCGTATTACAAAAAGTGAAGTCGATGCGCGGACGTCTGTTTTGCGCAGTCGCAAATTTGCCGAATTTGTGTATAACGCTAGTAATATCTTACAAAATAGAAATTATTTTCAAGCAATTTCATTAAAGGAAAAAGTAATTATTAAAGCTGAGACAATCGCTGAAATGTATGCTACCACCCCCAAAGAAGCTACTTTTGGTCAAAGAATTCAAAGTGTAGCGGCAAAACTTCGTAGTTATTGGCAGCGTCGTTTATTAAAACAAGCCCAAGGTAAAGCTTGGCAAGATCGGGTTTTGGCTTTATCCGAAACGCAACAGCAAAAATATTTTGGGCATTTATTACAAGATGAGTCACCTAAAGCATTGAAAAAATACGCTTTACGCTTATTGCAGCAAAAATATCACGAGATTGAAGTTGCGATTACGAACTTTACTTGGCTACAACCAGCGCAAATGTTAGCAGATTTATATTTGGCTTATACTGGTGACACGTATCACGCTGGTAAAGTGTTAACAGTTGATGAAGCGACGATTGCGTTATTAATCCAACACCGCTTTATTAGAGCGAGTCCCTTAGCCGAGATGAAATACATTTTAGTAGATGAAGTTCAAGACTACACGCCGGCGCAAATCTTTTTATTAAACCAATTATTTACGAAAGCTCGGTTTACTTTAGTGGGGGATTACAATCAAGCAATCTTTAATTCTCAGACGGATTTTGTAACCATTGCGGCTATTTTTAAAGCGGCTAAAAGAGATGTTACAGTTTATGATTTACTAAATAGCTACCGTTCCAGTGGCGCTATTACAGCGGCGTTTCAACAGCTTACGGCCCAAACTGATTTTACAATTGTACCAGTTCGCCCTAAAGGCAAAGCAGTAGCGGTAAAAAAATTGGCTAGTTTGGATGATTTGGCTTACCTTCTGGCAGATGGCAAATCAGTAACTGTGATTACCAAAACGCAAGCAGAAGCTGATTATTTAACACAATGGTGGCACAATCAGCCCGTAATTTTAGCCGATAAAAATATTCCTAAAGAAAATGTAACGATTTTGCCAATCAGTTTAGCAAAAGGGTTAGAATTTGATCGTGTGATTTTATACAACGTTACGAAAGAAAATTATACGAATCAACAAGATCGTAAAATGTTATATACTGCTATTTCTCGCGGGATGCAGGAACTTACGATTACTTATTTTTCTGAATTAACCCCGTTCCTACAGTTTTTAGCTTAAGAAAGTGTAATAAACGTGTTTTTCCTCGTGAAAGTCATCTACTCCTTTACTTAAAAAATAATCCGCTGACAACTACACTATAATGTGCTTTGTCAGCGGATTATTTATTTTTATGTTTAGAAGTGAAACGATGCCAAAGTGGTTGCTTTAATCTTCGGCAGCAAATTTTACATCGACATTTCCTTTGATAGCTTTTGTATACGGACAGATATTTTCGGTTTCTGTCATATATTTTACGGTATCTTCTTTACTTAAGCCTTCAATTTTGCCAATTAAAACAACTTCTAAATGTAGTGTTGTAAAATCTGGTAAATCCCCAAGTAAGCTGACTTCAGCCCGAATTTCTCTTTTTTTATCCCCTAAGCCGTCTCGTTCTAATGGAAATTGCATAGCACCATTAAAACAAGCGGTAAGCCCCGCGGCAAATAATTCTTCTGGATTGGTGTAGCCTTCTTTTTTTACGCCAGTTGTTAAGACATCTAAAGAACCTGTGACAGACTTACTTTCTCCTTCGCGACCACCGGTATTAATCACTGTTGAAGTTGACATTTTTTTCATCTGTTTTCCTTCCTTTCAAAAACAACGCTTCAAACTACGTACAACATAAAGACTTTTATTACCTTTAAATTAACCGTATCATGATTCAAAACAAAAACAAAATGAAGTGCTTACGCTTAATTGTTGCATATACAATAAAAATGTTTTAAGATACAAATTACCAATAACTTTTAAATGAGGAAAAATATGACTGATATTTTACGTGATTTAGGCAAAATTGCCCGTGCATTAGATTCGATTGCCAATATTGAATTTAAAGAATTTTCTTTAACCCGGGGGCAGTATCTTTATCTGGTTCGCATTTATGAAAATCCCGGCATCATCCAAGAAAAATTAGCAGAGTTGATTAAAGTCGATCGCACTACCGCTGCCCGCGCTATTGCCAAGTTAGAAAAAAATGGTCTGATTGAAAAACAGCCACAAGCAGACAATAAAAAGAATAAATCACTTTTTGTCACCAACAAAGGGGCTAAAATTGCCCCAATCATTCAAGCTGAAAACCAATATTCCAATAAGGTTGCTTTAAAAGATTTTAGTGAACCGGAAATGCAACAATTAGCAGCTTATTTAGCACGAGTGGAAAAAAATGTTGCGAAAGATTGGGATTTGGTGAAGAAAGGAGAAAGACGACTTTATGGTAGTGAAGATTGAAGGTGTAAAACAAACAGAAGTTGAAAAGCTAAAGGCAATTAGTGAAACCACTTTTGCCGAAACTTTTGCTAAAGACAATACACCAGAAGATCTGGCAGCTTTTTTAGAGCAAAATTACAACTATTCCCAATTGGAAAAAGAACTCGCCAATAAAAATTCTTTTTTCTATTTTATTTACCAACAAAATGAGTTGGCTGGCTACTTAAAATTAAATATAAATGAAGCGCAAAGTGAAGATGGGACAAAAGAAGCATTAGAAATTGAACGAATTTACATTTTAAACGCCTTTAAGGGTCAAGGCTTAGGGAAACAATTTATTACTTTTGCGGAAAAAACAGCAAGAGAAAAAAATAAAAGTGAGATTTGGTTAGGCGTGTGGGAACACAATCCATCTGCCATTGCTTTTTATAAAAAAATGGACTTTGTTAAAACGGGGCAACATATTTTTACTATTGGCTGTGATGATCAAACAGATTGGATAATGACAAAAATATTAAACGACAAGAACAGCGGAGGTCTTTTGAAATGAAAAAAATAAAAGTAGATGAAAATTTTTGGGAACTTTTTCCCAATGCAGAACTATTTGTTGTCACAGCTACTGGACTTAATAATCATGTCAATGAAGCAGAAGATGCGTATTTTGCCGATTTATTAGCCCAAGGTAAAAAAGAAGCTCAAAAATTTTTAACAGCAGAAACTTTTAGTCAAAACGATGTTATTCAGGAATGGCGTCAAGCTTTTAGCCAATTTAAAACAAAAAAAGGAGCGCGTTCTTCGATTGAAGCGTTATTAAAAAGAGCCAGCCAAGATCGCACCTTTAATCCTATTAATCCGCTTGTGGATATTTACAACAGTATTTCGTTAAAATACGCGGTTCCTTGTGGCGGTGAAGATATCCAGGCGCTCGCAGGTGACCTCCATTTAGGCAAAGCCAAAGGGGGCGAAAGTTTTAAGCCGTTAGGAGCGGATGAAGATGCGCCAGCTTTACCCGACGAAATCATTTATTATGATGAAAAAGGAGCAGTATGTCGTTGTTTTAACTGGCGTGAAGCCCAACGCACCATGTTACAAGAGCAGACAACAGATGCCATTTTAGTAATTGAAGCCATTAATGAAGTGCAGGCACAAAGAGCGCAGGCGGCAACGGCGGAACTACAACAATTAATAGAAACCTATTTTGAAGTTAAAACGAGGAGTGCAACTTTAACCAAAGCAACCCCTGAGCAGGAATTCTAATCCCTAAAGCGCCAAGAAAATCTTTCTTTTCTTACCGAAAAAGAAAGCGGACTTTCTTAGCGCTTTTTTTTGACGACACAGATAAAACGAATATCATCAGGCAATAATACGAAAAATTTTAATAAAAAGTGATAAAAATTATCGAAAAGTGTTTGACTTTTCTGACAATTCAGCATAGTATATAACACAACCAATTTTATATTTTTGACGCTGAAAAGAAGAGTAGTAGAAAAAAACTGCAAAGAGAGCCTTTGGGTGGTGTAAAAAGGTCAGTTGTTTTTTATGAAACACATCTTGGAGTTGCATTTTTGAATAAAGTAAAAAATGCCGGGTTAGCCCGTTATCGCTGCGGTCATTGTTGGATGGCTAGACAAAAAGGCTGACAGCCAGAGGAGAAATAAACAATAAACTTGTGAAATAATCAACAAGCCCACCTCTTTTGTTAGCTTGATCGCATAAGGTCTATTATTGCATAGATAAATTGAGGTGGAACCACGCGTGTTAGCGTCCTCTGACTTTGTCAGAGGGCGCTTTTTTTATAAGTAAGGGATTGTGTACTTTTCACAAGGAATAAAGCGAATCTACCAAAGCTTTTGGAATTTAGCTGTATGAACGAACTTTCTATGGTAATAAGCTGAAATGGCAAGAAATTTATCCAGCTTTCGTTTTATTGTCCCCACGCTGAAATAGTTCAAGCCACTTTTCTTTTAAATAGAGTTGTTACGTACATTTGTTAGAGGCCTAAGTTGGCGTACTGCAGTGAAGTTTCGCCATTTTGTAGTTATCGGGTAATGTCAGGGGAGGGGAAATGATGGAAATTCCAGTAAATATTTTACGTCAAGAAGAAGTAGCAGCATTGAAGTTGCGCGCTTTATACCAAGAAGCAGGCTTCAATTTATTTTGTTTAAAGAGTTTTGAAGAATATAACTTTTATTTGGAAAATAAAAATTTTTTAGCAGACGATGATGTCATTAAATTTAGTGCTGCAGATGGGCGCTTATTAGCGTTAAATCCCGATGTCACCTTATCGATTGTGAAAAATACTGCTGCTCATGAAAGTAGACGACTTTATTACAATGAAAATATTTACCGTCATAATCACCATACCAATGAATATCAGCAGTTGAATCAAGCGGGGATCGAAATTATCGGCAGTGTAGATAAGCAAGCAGAGCTTGAAGTGATTCAACTGGCTATTGCTTCTTTAGAAGTTATCGGTCAAGCCAAATTGGAATTTTCCCACAGTGGGTTAGTGGCAGCAATTTTGGCATTATTTCCGTGTAATCGCCAAGCGGAAGTTTTTAGTAGTATTAAAAATAAAGACAGTGCAGCTTTGAAAGATTTGGCGCAACAAGTACATTTAGCACCAGCTTTGACCACGAATTTATGTGAATTGCTGCAGTTAAGTGGTGAAATTAATGAATCATTGCAAACTGCTCTAACACTAACCAAAGATTTACCCCACGCCCACCAAGCGCTGGTTGAATTACAAGAATTGGCAACCGCGCTACTAAAAGAGGCAGTTACTCCCCGACTGCTCTTTGATTTATCAACGGTGAATGATACGAACTATTATAGTGGCATTATTTTTCAAGGTTTTGTCCCACAAGTCCCCCAGGCAATTTTATTTGGGGGACGCTACGACGGCTTGTTGCAATCTCTTGGTAAAACACAAGCGGCAATTGGTTTTGGGATTCATTTAAATGCGATTGCCACTGACACAGTAACAGCAAAAAATGAGCGTACCCACTTAAATATCGCTTTGCCAAAAGGACGCATGGGGGAAAAGGTTTATCACATGTTTCATGAAGCCGGTTTGTGCCAAGAAAATTTATTAGATGAAAGTCGCAAGCTGATTTTTACTGATGAAGAAAATGGATTGCGCTTTTTCTTAGTAAAGCCAAGTGATGTAGCCAGTTATGTGGAACATGGTGCCGCAGATATCGGCATTGTGGGACGAGATATTTTATTAGAAACTGAGGCGGATGTTTTAGATGTTTTACGTTTTGCTATAGGCCAATGTGATATTGCGATTGCCGGTGCCAAAAATTTTCAAAAAGATGCAAGTCGCCCGTTAAAAGTGGCCACCAAATATCCCACTATTGCGCGTAAATATTTTAGCAGTCGGAGTCAACCGGTGGAACTGATTTATTTAAACGGTTCGATTGAACTTGCCCCTTTAGTTGGTTTGGCTGATGTAATTGTCGATATTGTGGAAACAGGCACCACATTAAAGGAAAACGGCTTAGAAGTATTTGAAAAAATTACCGATTCCTCGGCGCATTTAGTGGTAAACCGCACGTCATGGCGGTTTAAACAATCTGAAATTTACGAAATTATTCAGAAAGTGGGGGCAAAAAATGATTAAAATTTTACAGCAACGTGATTTGAATTTAAACCAAATTAGGACGAGTGCATCAGGCAGTACCGCCGCATATACACAAGTAGTGCAAGAAATCATTCAAAATGTGCAAGTTAGTGGAGATGAAGCGTTAAAAGAATACACAAAAAAATTTGATGGGGCTGCTTTGACTACTTTTAAAGTAACAGCTGCTGAAATTGAAGCGGCCATAACGGCTTGTGACCCCGCTTTTTTAACTGTTTTAAAAAAGGCACAGCGCAATATTGCCGCCTTTCATGAAAAACAAAAAGATAATGGATTTATGTTAGAAAAACAAGGAGCAATAATGGGGCAACGTGTTATTCCACTAGCGAAAGTTGGCATATACGTGCCAGGAGGAACTGCTGCTTATCCCAGTACAGTATTAATGAATGTGATCCCAGCTAAAATTGCCGGTGTCAAAAAAATTGTCTTGGTGACCCCGCCACAACCAGACGGCACGGTTACGCCAGCAATCTTGGCTGCTGCCAAAATTGCCGGTGCTGATGAAATCTATAAAGTGGGAGGTGCCCAAGCTGTTGCGGCACTTGCTTATGGAACCCAAACCATTCCGGCAGTAGATAAAGTCACAGGGCCCGGCAATATTTATGTGGCAACGGCTAAACGGCTCGTTTATGGCAAAGTGGATATCGATATGATTGCCGGTCCGAGTGATATTTTAATTATCGCTGATAAAACAGCGAAGCCAGCTTACTTAGCAGCTGATTTATTAGCACAAGCAGAACACGATGTGAACGCTCAGGCCATCTTAGTGACAACAAGTCAAGAAATTGCTGAAGCCACTGCCCAGGAAGTCAGAACACAAACGGCAAATGCACCACGCCGAGAAATTATGACGGCTTCTTTAAAAAAGAATGGTTGTATTATTGTCGTTCCCAATTTAGCAGCAGCTTTTGAAATTACTGATGAAGTAGCACCAGAACATTTGGAACTGTGTATTGAAGAACCTTTTGCAGCGTTAGACGCTGTTAAAAATGCCGGAAGTGTTTTTTTAGGTCACCATACACCTGAGGTTTTAGGGGATTATTTGGCTGGACCCAATCATACATTGCCAACAGAAGGTACGGCTCGTTTTTATTCCCCTCTAAGTGTGGCGGATTTTCAAAAGCGCTCGAGTTATTTGTATTATGGCAAAGAGGCCTTAAAAGATGTGAGTGACGATGTGATTTTATTTGCCAAAACAGAAGGGTTATTTGCCCATGCCAATTCCATAAAAATGCGAAAAGGGGTGTAGAGGATGAAATATTTTACACCTAAATTAGAGGCGCTGGCGCCTTATGTCCCAGGAGAACAACCCCAGTTTGAAGTGATTAAGTTAAACACCAATGAAAGTCCTTATCCGCCAGCCCCGACTGTAGAGGCAGCCGTTGCAAATGCAGCTGCTGTGTTAGCCCGTTATCCTGATCCCGACTGTCAAAATTTGCGGCAAACATTGGCGCAACGCTTTGATGTAATGCCAACTGAAATTTTTGTCGGTAATGGCAGTGATGAAGTTCTGGCCTTTTGTTTTCAAGGCTTGATGAATGCAGGAGTAGTTTATCCGGATTTAACTTATGGCTTTTATCCTGTTTTTAGCCAGATGTATGATATTTCATCCAAAGAAATTCCTTTAGCAGCAGATTTTACACTAAATTTGGCTGACTACCAAGAAGAAACAGGGACCGTGATTTTTGCTAATCCTAACGCACCGACTAGTTTAGGCATAGCAGCAATCGAAATTGCGAATTTTGTTGCAGCTAATCCGGAGCGTTTGGTAATTGTAGATGAAGCCTACGTGGAATTTGGCGGTGAATCGATGGTGCCCTATATAAAAGAGTTTGCCAATCTTTTAGTAGTTGGGACTTTTTCTAAATCTTGGCAGTTGGCTGGGGCGCGACTCGGTTATGCAGTGGGGCAGGCAGCGTTAATTGCAGCTTTAAACAAATTAAAATTTAGTTTTAACCCCTATAGTGTCAATACTATGACTACTGCCGCAGGAATAGCGGCGTTGGCCGATGAAAATTATCATGCCAGTTGTCTAGAGCAAATTATTGGGCAACGCCAAAAAACGGCTCAAGATTTAAAGGCGTTAGGTTTTACGGTATTGGATAGTCAGACAAATTTTCTATTTGTAACGCATCCCGCAGTTGGTGGCAAAGTAATTTACGAAAAATTAAAGATGCAACAAATTTTTGTCCGCTGGTTTAACCTGCCCCGAATAAAAGATTATTTGCGCATTACGATTGGTACCCCGCAGCAGATGCAACAATGTTTGGCCGCCATTACGCAAATAATAAAAGACGAAATTTAAAAGGTGTCCAATAACCAGTAAAAAAAGTTAAAGGAGGCAACGACATGCGTACTGCAGAAATTACCCGCAATACGAGTGAAACAAAAATTAAATTGAAACTAACTATTGATGGTACCGGGCAACAAAAAATTGTTACAAAAATTGGGTTTTTAGATCATATGCTGGAACTTTTCACTCGTCATGGGCGTTTTGATATCGCATTAGAATGTGACGGGGATGTGGCGGTGGATGGGCATCATACCACGGAAGATATTGCGATTGTTTTGGGTCGTGCTTTTTCACAAGCTTTAGGAGACAGACGAGGGATTAACCGTTATGGCAGTATGATTTTACCGATGGACGAAACCTTGGTGCTGGCAGCGTTAGACATTTCTGGTCGGGGCATGGCTTGTTTAAACGTCGCTATCCCTGCAAGTCAAATTGGTGGCTTTGATACCGAGTTGGTAGAAGAATTTTTCATCGCTTTTGCCAGAGAGTTGGGTGGCACGATTCACTTACAGCAATTAGCTGGTAAAAACAGTCACCATATTGTGGAAGCGTGTTTTAAAGGATTTGGCCGTGCATTAGCCGAAGCTTGTGCCATTAATGAAGTGGCTCCAAATGAAATTCCTTCAACCAAAGGCACTATTTTATAGAGGAAATAGTACACGTTTAAGTTGGCAGGTAAAAATAAGTTGTCCTGTGTTCAAATAATTGGATAGGAAATAAAACAAAGAATAAATAGTAACCAACCTGTGTTTTGTTTTTGTTTAATGTTCACTGTCTAAACGGCCGCTAACAACATTGAAAGGGGAGAACCTCGTGATTGCAATTATTGATTATGGTGTGGGAAATTTATTTAGTTTGCAGAGTTCATTACGTTTTATAAAGGCAGATGTGGTCGTGACAAGTGATGCGGCAGAAATTCAAAAGGCCGAAAAAATTTTGCTGCCCGGTGTGGGAGCTTTTGGGGATGCCATGGCTAAATTACAAGACAGTGGTTTAGCGGCAGTGGTAAAAAAGGAAGCCCAAAAAGGCAAACCATTGTTGGGAATTTGTCTAGGGATGCAATTGCTCTTCTCGGAAAGTCACGAGTTTGGTGTGCATCCCGGATTGGATTTGATTTCTGGTAAAGTGATTGCGATGAAAGAGACGTTTACGCAACAAAAAATAGCGTTAAAGGTGCCACAAATTGGTTGGAATGAATTGGTGTTTGCCCAAGAATCGCCTCTTTTAAAGTACGTGAAGCAAGGAGATTTTGTTTATTACGTTCACAGCTATTACGCCAGTGAGTGCGACAAAAGTATTGCGGCTTTTAGTGATTATGGTGTAAAAATTCCCGGATTAGTACAAAAAGGCAATATTTTTGGAACGCAATTTCATCCTGAAAAAAGCGGGAAAGTTGGCCTGAATATTTTGCGGGCCTTTACGGAGGTGTAAAGATGATTATTTTACCAGCAATTGATTTGTACAATCGCAAAGTAGTGCGGCTTTATCAAGGGGATTATGGACAACAAGAAATTTTTGGTGATGATCCAATCGTATTTGCTCAAAATTTTGCTAAAGCAGGGGCAAAATATCTCCATTTAGTGGATTTAAATGGTGCCAAAGAAGGAACCAAAAAGCAATTTGATTTAGTAGCAGAAATTGTGGCAAAAACCGATTTATTTGTGGAATTAGGCGGGGGGATTCGCAATGAAGAAGATATTCAGGATTGTCTTTCCATTGGCGTAAAACGGGTGATTTTAGGCACGATTGCGCAACAGGAACCACAATTCGCCAAAGAAATGATCAAAAAATACCGTGAAAAAATTGCGATTGGTGTAGATGCCAGAAAAGGGAAAGTCGCTGTCAATGGCTGGCTGGAAACAACAGAAACGGATGCTTATATTTTTTGCCAAGAATTAGTCGCAGCAGGCTGTCAGACAATTATTTATACCGATATTGCAAGAGACGGTACAGGTATGGGAATGGATAGTGCCGCTTATGAAAAATTAAATGCTTTAGGCTGCAATATTATTGCTTCTGGTGGCGTGGCGACCCTTGCTGATATTACTAGTCTGGCACAGGCTGGGACATATGGCACAATTGTTGGCAAATCCTTGTACAGCGGACAGCTGGATTTATCAGAGTGTCTTACTGCTGCAGCGGAGGTGGAAAAATGATTGCCAAACGGATTATTCCTTGTCTGGATGTGCGAGCTGGTCGCGTAGTGAAAGGCGTTAATTTTGCCGGCATTAAAGATGTTGCTTCACCGGTGGCATTGGCCAAAAAATATGATCAAGCCGGTGCTGATGAACTTGTTTTTTATGACATTACTGCTTCGGCAGAAAAGCGGAGTCTATTTACGGATATTTTACAAGCAGTCGCCCAACAAGTTTTTATCCCCTTAACAGTGGGAGGCGGAATTAATACCCTGGCAGATTTTGATCGTGTTTTAAAATGTGGCGCAGATAAAGTCAGTGTCAATTCTGGTGCAATTAAAAATCCTAAATTGATTGTGGAAGCAGCCCAACGTTATGGCGCGCAATGTGTAGTTTTATCAGTAGATATAAAAAAAGTCGCCAACTCGTGGCACGTCTTTACCAAAGGAGGACGAGAAGATACAGGGATGGATGCTTTAGCTTGGATTAAAGCCGGCGAGAAACTGGGAGCCGGAGAATTGGTGATTAATTCCATGGATACTGATGGTGTGAAAACGGGGTTTGATTTGGAATTGTTGCAGGCAGTAGCGGACATTGCTCATGTACCTATTGTTGCTTCAGGCGGAGCTGGCAGTAAAGCAGATTTTTATCAGCTGTTCCAAAATCCACAGATAGATGCAGGACTGGCCGCTTCTATTTTCCATTATGATGAAATTCCTATTCCGGTGTTAAAAGAATATTTAGCAGAAAAAAACATTCCAATTCGCAAATAAGAGGTGAGGGCTAATGGAGATAAAAAATTTGAAGTTTGATGAACAGGGTTTGATTTCTTGTGTAGTGCAAGATTTTTACACCAATCAAGTGCTGACTGTGGCTTATATGAATGAAGAGAGTTTAACAAAAACGTTAGAAACACAGCAGATGACGTTTTATTCTCGCAGCCGCCAAAAGTTATGGCGTAAAGGAGAAACCAGCGGTCATACCCAGCAATTAGTCAGTTTAAAAGCAGATTGTGACCAAGACGCTTTAGTGGCAAAAGTGATAAAAGCGGGACCTGCTTGTCATCAAGGAACAGAAAGCTGTTTTAATGAAGTTTTATTTTTAGCTGAAATGAAAAAAAGCATCACCATTTCAGAACTATATGAGTTAGTCTTAAGTCGAAAAAATATCCCGCAAGAAAAAAGTTATACCAGCTATTTATTTGCGAAAGGCAATGAAAAGATTTTGAAAAAAATCGGCGAAGAAGCCACCGAAGTTGTAATTGGTGCGATGAAAAATAGCCAAGAAGAAACGACGTATGAAATTGCCGATTTAATTTACCATTTACTCGTTTTAATGGCCAATAATGATATTACACCAACAGCTGTTATGACTGAGCTTGCTTTGCGTCAAGTAGTCGATAAAAAGACCAAACAAGAGACCATGAAATAAGGAGGAAGGCAATGTTTTATTCCAATGCCCATACCCATAGTACTTGGTGCGACGGGAAAAATACGTTAGCAGAAATGACGGCAGCCGCTGAAAAATTGCGTTTTACGGATTTAGGTTTTACCTGCCACTCCAGGGCCTCTTTTGATCCCACTTGCCCAGGGATAAAAGATGAAGCGGCCTATCAAAAGGCGGTCCGCACTTTGGCTGAAAATAGCGCGGTACATCTTGCTTGTGGTTTGGAATGGGACTATTTTAGTCCAACTCCAATTAGTGGTTATGATTATTTTATTGGTTCCGTTCATTATCTGCCGCCAAAAGCTGGTGTATATCGCAGTGTGGATGATACTCCCAAAAACTTCAATGAAACATTACAGGATTGGTATCAAGGTGATTTTTTAGCTTTAGCACAAGACTATTACGATCTTGTTGTCGCCCATATTACCCACAATCAGCCTAAAATTGTCGGCCATTTTGATTTGGTGACAAAATTTGATGATACACTGCATTATCTAACGCCTCAAAATCAAAAAGCTTATGAAAAAATAGCTCTAAAAGCCTTACAGAAAGTTGTAAATGTATTGAAAACATACGAAGGATTGGTGGAAGTGAACACCGGTGGTATGAGCCGTGGTTGGAGGAAACAACCTTATCCGGCAAAATTCTTGTTGGAATTTTTAGCTAGTAAGAAAGTTCCCGTCATCTTAACAAGTGATAGTCATCAAATAGATACGCTAGATTATGCTTTTGAAAAGACCCAAAGACTTCTGCAAGCAGTTGGTTTTACTGCTAGTTACCAGTTAAAAAAGGGTAAGTTTGTTCCTGTTCGTTTTTGAAAATAATCTATAAAAGTTAGCCAACAAAAGCACGTTTTTTGTTGGCTAGCTTTTTTTGCGCCATTTTATTTTTAGAGGACCCATACACGGGTATCTGTTTTGTTTTTGATAAGTATGAAATAATAACTAAAATTTTCCTGTTTTTTCCAAATTTCTGTCAGCAAAATAAGAGGCGTTTCATTGTGAAAAAAGTGCTTAGTGCGCCTCTTCACTCTTTGGCTTGTAAAGTAAAATGAGAAAAAAATAAAAGAATCTCTCATGAAACTCTATAAACTTACTGTTATAAAAAATGCTAAAATTAGCATTGCAGGTAAAAATAAAAAAGGGAGGATTTCCCATGATTGAAGTTATCGATCTGAAAAAAGTATTCGATAATGGTTTTGAAGCGTTAAAGTCTGTTAATTTTACGATTGAAAAAGGTGATTTGGTTTGTCTTTTGGGGCCAAGTGGCTGTGGTAAATCAACTATTTTAAATTTGATTGCCGGGTTATTAAGTCCAACAGATGGCGATATCCGTTTTGCCGGAAGCTCTGTGGTGAAGACAGAACCTAAAGATCGGAATATCGGTTTTGTATTTCAAAACTATGCACTCTATCCCCATATGACTGTTTTTGAAAACGTAATGTTTCCTTTAACGGTTGGGGATAAAAAAATGCCTAAAAATGAAGCGATGAAAATTGCGGAAAAATATATGGCATTAACCAATATTGAAGAGTTAAAAGATAAAAAGCCCGGTACATTATCTGGTGGGCAACAACAACGGGTGGCTATTACGCGGGCCCTCGTACAAAATCCGGAAGTTTTATTATTAGATGAACCGTTATCTAATCTAGATGCGCGTTTACGTTTAAAGATTCGTGAAGAGATTCGCCGCTTAGTGAAAGAAGTGGGGATTACGACGATTTTTGTTACCCATGACCAAGAAGAAGCGTTGTCTATTTCTGACAAAATTATTTTATTAAACGAAGGTGTCATTCAACAAAACGATGATCCACAAAATCTTTACTTAGAACCAAATAACTTGTTTGTAGCTAAATTCATTGGTAATCCCATCATTAATATTTTACCAGTGGAAGTAAAAGCTGGCATGATGCATCACGATGCCTTTAGTGTTCCTGTCGATCGCTTTATGGTCGCCCGTTTTAAAGAAAATATGCCAGATGGCAATTACTTTATTGGTATTCGACCAGAAGATGTTTTGCCAGTTGATGGCACCGGCGCTTTTCAAACAGTTATCGCTGGCGTGGAGTTAATTGGCCGGGAACGTATTTTAAACTTTGATATTGATACCCATCACTTAAAATCGATTGTCAGCATCGAAGAAGATATTCAAGAAGGAGCGCAGCTGACATTTGATTTTGCTTACCAAAAAGCTTTTATCTTTAAAGAAGATGGGACGCGGATTTACTAATGTTTAAGAAAAATCATTACAATCCTGAAAATCAACCCAAAGCCTGGCTCTTCCTTCTGCCATCTTTGGTTGTCATTATGATTTTTAGCATCTATCCTTTATTTCGCTCGCTGTTTATGAGTTTCCAAAAAGGAACGCTGATTAACCAAGAATACGCGGGTATTGAAAACTATCAAAAAGTTTTAAGTGATCCAGTCTTTTTTAAAGCGTTAAAAAATACAGCTCTTTACGCTTTTTCGGTGGTTCCAATTGCTTTAATAATTGGACTGGCGATTGCTTGGATTATTTTTGAAAAAGTAAAGCATAAAAGTTTTTTTGAAACGTTATTTTTCATGCCTTATGTAACCAGTACGATTGCCATCGGGATTGTGTTTCGTTACTTCTTTAACGGCTCTTACGGGATTATTAATTTCTTACTAGGCAAAGTAGGTATCGCACCGATCAATTGGTTGGATAATGTAGACATGAGCATGACGACCTTAATTATTTTTGGAATTTGGACCAGCTTGGCGTTTAATATCATTATTTTATTAGCCGGCTTACGCAATATTGATCCCGAACATTACAAAATTGCCAAAATGTTTGGTGCCAAAGACGGAGAAATTTTCCGCCGGATTACGTTACCACAACTCATACCCACAATAGCCTTTTTATTGACAGTAAATATTATCGGTGCCTTTAAAGTGTACACGCAAGTTTATGCTTTGTTTGCGGGCCAACCGGGGATTGCCAAAAGTGCGACAACGGCAGTGTACTACATCTATGATAAATTCCATATTGCCGGGCGTCCCGGAATTGCCATGGCAGCGACCGTGATTTTGTTCTTAGTCATTTTGTTCTGTACCTTTATTCAACGCCAAATCATGAAGAGAGTGGGGGATTAGTGTGAAAAAAGTTGTGACAATTGTGGCCTTGGTCTTTTTAGTCGTCTTAGGCATTATCACCTTATTCCCATTTGTCTATATGATTTTAGCCGGTTTAATGACTTATAGTGAAGCGACCAGTATACCGCCAACCATTATTCCAGAAAAATTCCAATGGGCCAACTATGCAGCGGTCTTTTCTAAAGCACCGTTTTTACAGTACTTCATTAATACTGTCTTTGTTTCTCTTGTGACGACAATTGCGACTTTAATTACTTCTGTTTTAGCTTCATTTGCTTTAACGAGTTTGGAGTTTAGATTTAAAGGCTTAGTTGTCGGGATTATGGTGTCATTACTAATGGTACCTTATGAATCGATTATTTTTACCAATTACAATACGATTGCCAAAATGGGCTTATTAAACAGCTATATGGCGTTAATTATTCCCTTTTTAACAAGCATTTTTTATATTTATTATTTAAATAGCTATTTAAAAGGAATTTCCAGCACCTTTTATAAAGCAGCTAAAATCGACGGCGCTTCTGACTTGGAGTACATTTGGCGGATCTTAGTGCCGATGTCACGACCGGCGTTAGTCACTGTGGGAATTTTAACGTTTATTTCCAGTTGGAATTCATTTTTATGGCCATTACTTGTTACCAACGAGAAAAAATACCGCTTGTTAAATAACGGTTTAGCGGCTTTTACGACAGAAAGTGGGAGCGATGTGCACTTGCAAATGGCCGCAGCGACATTGACAGTAATTCCCATCTTAATTATTTATTTGATTTTTAGAAAAGAAATTATTCGAGGAGTGGCAAAAAATGGTATCAAAGGGTAAAACCACCATCACTTTTCATAGTGGGATTTTGACCATCGGCGGTACTATTATCGAAGTCAGTTATGAAGATGCGCATATTTTCTTTGATTTTGGGACCGAATATCGCCCGGAATTGGGGCTAAAAGATGATGATTTAAGTACATTATTAAAAAATCGTTTAGTACCGGAGTTAAAAGGCGTTTATGATCCGCGGTTAAATTACACTTATCATGGGGAAGATGAACAAGAATACACTCAAACGGCTGTCTTTTTATCCCATGCGCATTTGGATCATTCCAAAATGATTAATTATTTGGATCCGGAAATTCCGTTATACACATTAAAAGAAACGGCAAAAATTTTGCGTAGTTTAAATCGTAACGGTGATTTTTTAATTCCTTCTCCTTTTGAAGCAACGAATTTTACCCGTGAAATGATTGGTTTAGAAGCCCATGACGTGGTAGAAGTTGGGCAGATTAAAGTGGAACTTGTACCGGTTGATCACGATGCTTACGGCGCATGTGCTTTATTGATTCATACACCCGATGCGTTTTTGACTTACACTGGTGATTTGCGGTTACACGGATATGATCGCCAGTATACGCTGGATTTTTGTCAACAAGCTAAGCATACAGATCTTCTAATGATGGAAGGCGTTAGCATCAGCTTTGAGGAAAGAGATTCTGAAGAGGTTAAAGTATTCAGTGAAGCGGATTTAATTGCACAACTGGTAGCACAGGTCACAGAAAATCCTCAGCGACAATTAACGTTTAATGGTTATCCCGCTAATGTGAAGCGTTTTGAACAAATTATTAAACAATCGCCGAGAAAAGTCGTATTAGAAGCCAATATGGCTGCTTTAATGCAGGATATCTTTAATATCGCAGTTCCGTATTATTATCCTTTAAATACCGAACATAAAATTGCGGACTTAGATAAAAAACTAGAAATTTCTTATGAAGAATTGTTGGCTGACGACCATAAATACTTATGGCAAGCAGTCGCAAACTTTGAAAAATTACAAAGCGGCGGCATGTATTTTCATATGGACGCCCAACCTTTGGGAGATTTTGATCCCAAATATCAAGTCTTCTTGGATTTATTAGCCTTGAAGAAAGTGGAATTTGTCCGTCTTGCTTGTTCCGGACATGCCTTTCCACAAGATCTCGATGCCATTATTTCAATGATCGAGCCTAAAATTTTGGTTCCAATCCATACGTTAAAACCAGAAAAACTGGAAAACCCGTATGGTAAAAGAATACTTCCCACCCGTGGGGAAAAAATCACTGAGTTCAAAGGAGAGTAAGAAATGAAGTTCAAAAAATTGGGTACAGCAGTATTGGCAACCGCCACAGTTTTTGCATTAGCAGCTTGTGGCAATGATTCAAAAGAAAGTTCTAATGGCGACAGCGACAAAATCGTTACATCCATCGACAAAGACACCACTGTTACATTTTGGCATGCGATGAATGGGGCGCAAGAAGAAGCGTTAACGAAGATTACTGAAGATTTTATGAAAGAAAATCCTAAAATCAAAATTGAATTACAAAACCAATCACAATACCCAGACTTACAAGCAAAAATCAATTCAACCCTACCTTCTCCAAAGGATTTACCAACCATCAGCCAAGCATATCCAGGCTGGTTATGGAACGCAGCACAAGACGATATGTTAGTGGATTTAAAACCTTACATGGATGACAAAACAATTGGTTGGGGCGACCAAGAAGAAATTCGCAAACCTTTATTAGAAGGTGCCCAAATCGAAGGCAAACAATACGGTATTCCATTTAATAAATCAACTGAAGCTTTAGTTTACAACGCTGATTTATTGAAAGAATATGGTGTTGCAGTTCCTAAAACACTAGAAGAATTAAAAGAAGCTTCTAAAACAATTTATGAAAAATCAAATCATGAAGTTGTCGGTGCGGGCTTTGACTCTTTAAACAATTACTACGTTATTGGCATGGAAAATAAAGGGGAAGAATTCACTAAAGATTTAAAATTTGATTCTAAAAAATCAAAAGAAGTAATTGATTACTATTTAGATGGCGTAAAAGACGGTTACTTCCGCATTGCCGGTTCAGACAAATATTTATCTGGCCCGTTTGCAAACGGTAAAGTAGCAATGTTCATTGGTTCAATTGCCGGTGAAGGTTACGTTAAAAAAGATACAGAAGGTAAATTTGAATACGGTGTGGCACCACGTCCGGAAAAAATTAACTTACAACAAGGTACAGACATTTACATGTTCAACAGCGCTACAGCAGAACAAAAATCTGCAGCTTTCATGTACTTGAAATATTTGTCTTCACCAGACGTTCAATTATATTGGGCTGAACAAACAGGTTACATGCCAGTATTACAATCTGTTTTAGAAAGTGAAGAATACAAAAAATCACCAAATACCAAAGTACCAGCAATTTTAGAAGAAGCAACAAAAGATTTATTCTCTATTCCAGTTAAAGAAAATGCTGATCCTGCCTACAATGAAGTACGGGCAATCATGGAAAACATTTTGTCTAACCCAAATAAAGATACAGACAAATTAATTAAAGATTCTGTTCCACAATTACAAGACGCTTGGAATCAATAACTTGATGTAAGAAAATCTCCTCTTCCTAAAAGGTAGAGGAGATTTTTTTAGTCTGAAAAGACGCTCAAACGAAATGCGTCAGTCAGATTTTTTTCAGAGAAAAATAAGTGTCTAATCAAATCTATTCGCGGTTTATGGTATGATGACAAAGGAAATTGTTTTAAATTCTATCGCAATTTTAGCATGATTATCAGAATTTAAAATCAGGAAAGGAACGAGGAAATATGCAATTAACCATTTTAGCAACGAGTGATATGCACGGCTACATTCAACCAACTAATTACGCGGAAAAAGGCGCTGACTTACCTTTTGGAACTGCCAAAGTTGCAACTAAAATGCAAGAATTGACCGCACAAGCAGATGGTCCAGTCATTAAAATTGAAAATGGTGACTTTATTCAAGGCTCACCTTTAAGTTATTACGCCGCTAAGCAAAAACAAGATCCAGCTGAAATTACCAAAGTCATTAATCACATGGGCTATGATGTTGGGTTACTGGGGAATCATGAATTTAACTATGGTCTGCCTTATTTAGAAAAAGCGATTAAAAGTTATCAGCATCCGATTTTAGCAGCTAATGTTTTAGGCAAAGATGGCCAACCTTATTTTGGCGAACCTTACGTTATTTTAGAAAAAGAAGGCGTCAAGATTGCGATTCTAGGTGTGGTCACCCAATACATTCCCCATTGGGAACAACCGGCAACTGTTAAAGACTTAACTTTCAAAAGTTTAGTTGCAACCGCTAAAGAATACGTGCCCAAATTACGGGAGTTAGCGGATGTGGTTATTGTTTCTTACCACGGGGGTTTTGAAAAAGACCTCTCAACCGGAGAAGCAACGGAAATGCTGACCGGAGAAAATGAAGGTTATGAATTGTTGCAAACAGTCAGTGGTATTGATGCCTTTGTTACCGGGCATCAACATCGTGAAATTGCGGCTGTTGTCAACGGTGTTCCAGTTATTCAGCCAGGATTTCGCGGAAATTATATCGGTAAAATTATGCTTGATTTAAATCAAATTGACAATACTTGGCAAGTAAGTAATCCCAGCGCTGAAATTGTAGTGACAAAAGATGCTAAGGCGGATTTAGAAGTTGTCAGTTTAATTCAAGAATTAGACGACGAATTAGAAATGTGGTTGGATCAACCGGTGGGTAAAGTGGAAGGTGATATGCACATCACAGATCCAATGGCTGCCCGCATTCACGAACACCCATATATTGAATTCATCAACCGGGTTCAAATGTGGGCCAGCGGTGCTAAAATTTCCGGCACAGCTTTATTTAACAATGAAGGCAAAGGCTTTGGCGAAACTATAACCATGCGCGATGTCATCACTAATTATATTTACCCCAATACACTTGCCGTTTTAAAAATTACGGGCGCTGATTTAAAAGCGGCTTTGGAACAAACCGCAAATTATTTAGTGTTAAAAGACGGTCAAATTGTCTTTAATCCGCAATTTATTAATCCAAAACCGCAATATTACAATTATGATATGTATGAAGGTATTGATTATGCGATTGATTTAAGTCAACCTTATGGCAAAAAAATTACGAAGCTGCAATTTGAAGGATCAGATATTTTACCTGATCAAGAATTGGAAGTTGTCATGAATCAATATCGTGCGGTTGGTGGCGGAAATTATGCTATGTTTAGCGCGGATAAAATCATTAAAGAAATTCCGCGGGATATGACAGAAGTAATTGCGGAATACCTGCAAGCCCATCCGGTTTTAAAAGCTGAAGTAAATCACAACTTTAGCGTGAAGTAAGCACACAAACCACGAACTTTTGTTTTTCTACCTAATACAGGTGTGAAAAATGAAAGGCTCGTGGTTTTTTGTTTGAAATCCATCACGACTGAGAAATTTTGTCTGATTATTAATGAGCTGCCCATCCTCTTCAACTTTCCTTCTTGTCTAGCTTTTTGAACAAACTCTTGGCGACAATCAGCCAAAATCTTAAGAAATTTGAAAAACAATGTATTAAGATTTCATCTGATTGCTAAAGAGCTGAACGAGTTCAAAAAGCTTTTCTATTTTGTCTAGTTTCAGATGCCAACTCTTTGAGAAAAATTCAAAAACTAGCTACTGGTCCAGAACACCAGTAGACGAGTTTCTGAGATTTTTTAAAAGAGCTACCCGACCTCTGCCACTTTTCTATTACCCTCAAGTATAAACATTTGCTTACTTTTAATAAGCGATGTAGAATGAGCTTGTAAATTACAAGAGAGAAGGAAAGTCTTATGTATCATACAAGTAATGAAGAACATCCTATTGATATCGTGAATATTGCCTCTTTAGAAGGCCGCGTCAAAGAACGCATGGAAGCTGGTGCTTTTGGTTATATTCGGGGTGGTTCTGAAGATGAATGGACAATGAAAGAAAATACAGCTTCATTTATGAATAAAAAAATTATGCCCCGCATTTTACAAGGGATTGATCATGCTGACTTATCTACTAAATTATGGGATATTGAACTTCAAACACCAATTATTGAAGCTCCTTCTGCAGCACAAGGTTTAGCTCATGAAAAAGGCGAAGCAGATACTGCTAAAGGTGTCGCTGCTGCGGGTTCAATTTTTTCAATTAGTACTTATGCCAATACAACTGTTGAAGATGCAGCAGCAGCTGCACCTGATGCACCACAATTTTTTCAATTGTATATGAGTAAAGATGACGGCTTCAATGAATTTATTTTGGATAAAGCTGTTAAAGCAGGTGCCAAAGCAATTATTTTAACTGCTGATTCGACATTAGGTGGTTACCGTGAAGAAGACGTAATTAATCAATTCCAATTTCCCTTACCAATGCCCAATTTAGCTGCTTATTCTGCTCAAAGCGCCAGTGGTAATGGTGAAGGCAAAGGGATTGCTGAAATATATGCTGCTGCTAAACAAGGTTTGGTGCCAGAAGACATCAAAAAAATTAAAGACTTAACTCATTTACCTGTTTTGGTTAAAGGAATTCAATCTCCTGAAGATGCCGATCTTGCAATTAAAGCAGGTGCTGACGGCATTTGGGTTTCCAACCACGGTGGCCGACAATTAGATGGTGGTCCTGCTTCCTTTGACGTTTTACCTGCTATCGCAGAAGTTGTCGACAAACGGGTGCCGATCGTATTTGATTCCGGTGTTCGTCGTGGAGAACATGTTTTTAAAGCTTTAGCAAGTGGTGCTGACTTAGTTGCCATCGGCCGTCCTGTTATTTACGGGTTAAATTTAGGCGGTGCTGAAGGTGTGAAATCTGTCTTTGATCACTTCAATAAAGAATTATCTATCACGATGCAATTAGCTGGAACTAAAACAATTGCGGATGTGAAGAAAACAAAATTAATTGATTAATTTTGAAGATTTTAAGAGTCTGACTAATCTTGGTCAGACTCTTTTTTTACATTGAAAACCAGTTTAATATAAGGCGTAAGCTTGTATTGCGTAACATTTAATTTTTCTAGTATTTTTTTAGCAAAAATAAAATCGGATTGGTTGAAGTGCTGTAAAAAAACATGCTAAAATAAAAGGGAGTAAAATGAGAAAGGGATGAGAAAATGAAGTGGGGTTTGGGACTGCTTTTAACTTTATGGGGTTTTCAAATGGCAATTGTCACACCGGAAACCGTTAATTCATCGCAAGTAGAAGAAACTACCGCAACAAGTACTGCCACGGAGACCACAGATCAGGCAACTTCTACAAGTAGTATAAATGCAACTATTCAAGATAACGATCAGCAGCAAACAATCGAGACGGATATAAATGATTTACCGCGGGAACAACGAAAATTACCGAAGCTTAAAAGCACTGCACCGCGACAATCCTCCCTAACAGATGCGCAAAAAGCCCAAATTGCAGGATTGCCCGCGGTAAGCGAAGCGCAACTTAACCGCAACCTTTATGCTCGTAGTAGTACTTCATTAACCAAAGAACAACAAAAACTTATCACAGAAGTCAAACGACACCTCAATAAACCTTATAAATGGGGAGCTGCGGGACCCAATGAGTTTGATTGCTCGGGTTTGGTTCAGTATGCGTATTTAAAAAGCTTGAATATTTCTTTACAGCGGGTCACCTATCAACAAGAAAAACAAGGAACAGAGGTTTCCCGTAGTAGCGGCAAAGGTCAGAATTTGAATTTAAAAGCAGGAGATTTATTATTTTATGGGCCGCGGAATGCTACAACACATGTGGCAATATATATTGGAGATGGGTTAGCTGTTCATGCCCCTTATCCAGGCCAGCGAGTCTCAGCCTTTGCCATTCAATATTTTTACCCTGATTTTGCTCGCCGTGTGATAAAAGATGAACTACCAGTTATTAAAAATGGTACAAGTATCACCATAAAAAGTGGCGCACGAAGTTATACAGATGGAACTTGGATACAACAGGTTGATCGCAATAAAGCCTATACGATTACGGGGTATAAAAACATTGCTGAAAAATGGGGAAGCCGTAAAATATATGCGGTTAAAGAATCAAAAAAATGGCTTTATGAGCTAGATATTCAAACGCAAACAAGTAACTATCCCCAACTTGGTAAAGGGACAGTCTTTCGTCTGAAAAAAACTGCCGGCTCTTATCAAAGTGGTGGAAAAATTACGGGAAATGATAAAAATAGTGCTTTTGTCGTAGATAGTGTTCGCTACATTCCCAAAAAATTTGGTAGTATTCGTGCGTATCGTGCGAAGGGGACGAATCGTTGGTATTATGAATGTGATGTGATACAGCAGACAAGCAGCTTTAAAGAATTGAAAGTTGGGACAAAAGTTGTAACAACTAGCCGCGCGACACATTATCAAAGTGGTGGGAAAATTACCGCAAGCGATAAAAATAAGGTACATCAAATTGAACGCGTCCGTTTGATTCCCAAACGGGGTATTCATATGCGTATTTATAAGATGAAAGGTTCAAATCGTTGGTATTATGAAGGGGATGTCACCGTTCAATCCAGCAGTTTTAAAGCTTTGAAGGCGGGGCAAAAAATTACTGTGAAAACCTCTGCGCGTTCTTATCAAAGTGGGGGCAGGATTGCCAAAACGGATTATAAAAAAACCTTTATCATTCGAAATGTACGAGACATTCGCAAAAAATATAATAGTATTCGTGCCTATCAAGTTCGTGGTAGTAACAAGTGGTATTATGAAGCCGATATTAAAAGAAAATAAAAGAAAAAAGTATGAGGTGAAAAATTACCTCATACTTTTTTTGAGTGAAAAATTACTAATATGCGTTTTTTATGTAAAAAGGATAGACATTTTCTTAATATTTCACCACCAAATTGCTTTAAAAATATTTGTGATAAATAATACTTTTGGGAAGTTTTCATAACGAATTATTAGTCAGAATTAAAATGAATATTTTGCTTTTTTGCTTGAGATAACAAAGTCTTTTATTTGCGATTAATATCTATATGCCTCATAAAATCTATTTTATTAAATAATAATTATTATTTAACGATAATTATTATCGTATTTTTTAAATAAAATGATTTTTCCTGAAGATAATAAATAATTAAAAAACAAAAATTTATTTCAAAAAAATAAAGTGATGTTATTCACAATTTGACGAAAATGTGTTAAATTCTTAGATAACAACCATTATATAATATTTGTTTTTTATAAATTGAATAAAAATCGTTTTTATTCAAGAGTAAAAAAGTCAGGAGGAGAAAATTCCAATAAGTAAACTAATGGCAAACGCATTATATTTGACCGCAAATCAAAGTGTGATTTGCGTTATTTTCATTTTTTGCCAAATTTTAAAAAAATTAACAGCAATACTGTCTGGCGACAAATATTTATTAGCAAAAGGAGGATTTAGTAATGGAAAGAAAACAAAAAGGATTCAGTTGGTTGACACTTATTACGGTTTTACTAACACTTTTTCCGTTTGGAGAAGCACTTTTAAATGGGGCGACTGTATTAGCACAAACTAATAAGGCTACATATAGCATTTTCCAAAATGAAGCAGGGGATGCCCGTCTAAGTTATCGTGTGGATGAAAAAAATCAAGAAGTACAATGGGTCATCGATTACAACAAAACGGCCAGTGAACTCCCCCGTATCTTGGGCTTCTCATTAGAAAGTGAAAATGTAAAAGTAAAACCGACCGCTATAACCAGTAATGCTGGCATCCATTTTACTTACAAAGAAGGCTTTTTACAAACTACTGCTACAAAAGAGGCACAAGAAAATTATCAAGTGTCTTTTACAACCGAATACAAAAAGCAATTTGCAATAACACCACAAATTTTAGAATATGATTTGAATGGGAATACGATAGATTTACTAGCAAATAATTCAGCCTTAACCATATCTTTGCCAGCTTTGCAGCATGAAGCTACCACGGTCTTTTCTTCTACAAATGCCAATCAAAAGTCAAATCCTGTAAGTCAAGGACAATCCAGCAAGAGAGCCACCAATCCGCGGATCACTTCACGGACAAAAGAAAAAGGGAATGAAGCTAATCTTGTAGATTTAGATACTGCCAATCTTTTAGGAGACAATAAAACGATTTTGCTCAATGCGACCTTAAAGAATGATCAAGACCAAGAAATTAAAGATGGCGATCAAATCATTATCGGTCAAAATATTATTTTGGAATATAATTGGCGTTTGCCAGAAGGGTTACGCCAAGCAATGTTAGGCTACCCAGAAGGTGCTAGCGAAGATGCTTTTGGAGGGGATTATTTTACGTTTAAATTGCCAGAAAATTTCCACATTAACCCCACGAATGCGGATCAAACGCTAACCGGTGAATTAAAAGATGATCAAGGAACGTGCTTTGGCCGTTTTGTTATTCAAGCCGACGGGACTGTCACTTTCCATTTCTCTGATAAAGTGGAAAATCGTAATGATATCTCCGGAACTTTTTACGTTGGGGGAACAGTCAGTGATACCAAAGGGAATTCCAATGGAAATGTCGAAATAAAAGTGCCTTTTGTAGATGAAGCTAGTGATACTACGGTCCATATTCAAGAGCCTACTTACAATGCGTTGGAAAAAACGGTGGGAAAAGTTAGTTATAGTACTACCGATCCAAAAAAGGCAAGTGTCACTTGGACAATTATTGGGAATAAATATGGCACCGAAATGACATCAGGAAAAATCATTGATGCATTACCTGCGTACGTCACCTGGAATAAGATTACTGTTTATGAATACGATGTTGCTGATGTGAAAGCCGATGGTACTTTAAATGGCAACGGCAAAAATGTTACTGCTACTGTCACAATAGGGAATGATAAAAACAAAGTGGCAGTTGATTTACCCACACCTTCAAGTAAAGTTTATAAGGTGGTTATCGTAACGGATATTGATTTAACGAAAGTAACATTAAACGAGAGCATTAGCAGCAGTGGGAAGACGATAACCTATACTAGTCCAGATATTAAAAATGAAGCGCAATTAACGTCAGAAGAAGAGCTGGATTTAACTGCAACGGCATCAACTACTGTTACGGGAAATGCAACTGTCTTAAAAAGTTTTGTAGCTCAGCATGGCAATATAGTGCAGTGGGCTATCACATATACACAAAAGAGTGCCGCACTACCTGCCGTTGAAATTTATGAGTTGTTAGATGATAAGCAAGATTTTTGTACTGCTGATGGGATACTTTTGACATCTGCATCACAGATGCAAAGTTATTTGCAATCTGTAACAGATCCGCAAACAGCAGTTACGGTGAAAAAAGTCGGAGATAAATACGTTATTACCATGCCAGCAGGGACAATGGGAAAAGTTGTTATTCCTATTTATACCAAGTTAAAAACAGAAAACTTAGGCAAAACTGTAACAAATTCGGCTTCATTTACTGATAGTGGGGGAAGTAAAGGAACGCATTATTTAGCTAGTGGGGTAGTCAAAGAAGCCGATGGCAAAGCGGTTGATTTTACTAATAAGACAATTCCTTGGACGATTACGATTAATAAAAAACGCACTAACCAAAGTGACTCGATTCAATTGGATAAATGGACAGTTACGGATACACTTCAAGATGGTATGTATCTTCCGGTTTCCACAGCTGTAGCACTAAAAGAAAAAATTACTGTTATCCGTTATAACAAAAATGGCATAAAGTTGGGAGCGGTTAACGATTTCACGGTTGGAATTGAAGAATCAAGTGCACAGGGAGTCACGAAATTTACTGTGGCCTATACGTTAGAAAAAAATTCTGACGATTATTTTATTATTCAGTTTAAGGCAAATTATGAAACATTAGCAGATACCATGGTGAATAACGTAGTCTATTATTATATCAGTAATGACGTGGAAGGAAAAAGCCAAGCTGACGGCACATATAACCACAAAAATTATTACAATATTGGATTAGCTAAAAATGGTACTTACCGTTATGACAAAGATACGAAAAATCACTATGTTAATTGGGGGATAACCATTAACGAAGACGGACATTATTACGGTCAAGATGCCCAAGTAGTCGATGTTTTAAAGCCGGGGCAAACGTATGTAGAAAATAGTTTTAAAGTCTATCAAAAAGTGGGCAGTGTCTTTCAAGAAATTACTGGAAATATCCCATTAAAATTGGATAATAAGAACGGCACATTGACTATTACCGGCTTTAAAGCGGGTGAACAAACCGCTTATAAAGTTACCTTTGATGTGCTGGTAAAAGATATAGAAGATGAAGCAAACATTCCTGCAGGTACTGTAAAAAATACAGTTCAATATAGCGATAGCAACAATGCTGAAATTATCAAAGAGGCTGAATTAAGTTTAGATAATCGAAAAGCTTATGTTATCAAAGAAAAAGATGCAGCAGGAGTTATCACCAATGATCCCGATTATCCAGGTAAAAAAATCACTGGCTATAACGTAACAGTAAATCCTGCAGGCTTGGTATTGTTTGGGGTCACCATTGCCGATGAACCGAATGAATTTTTAAATATTATTCCTGCAAGTTTTAAAATGATGGATGGCGACTATGAATTGAAAGGCAACGAGGATTATTTGGGTACAATTACCCCAAGGGGCTACATTGTGACCTTAGCGGGTAAATATGAGAAACTACAAAAAACTTTGCAGATTACCTATAAAGCAGAAGTTAACCCAATTGGCAAACCCGGCAAAGAAATTCAATTGAAAAATACTGTCAAAATTACGGGCGATAATATCACGCAAAAAGAAATCAGTGATACGACAGAAGATAAATTTAAAATTTCAGATGCAGGTGGAACAGCGCAAGGAGTTACCCACAAAATTACGTTACACAAAGAAGATACCCAGAGCCAGATGCCATTGGAAAATGTTCGCTTTGATTTGTATCGTAAAGGATCTGATGCAGCCATTGATACCAAATTAACTGACAGTGAAGGCAACCTCATTTTTGAGGGCTTGACTTATGGAACCTATATTGTAAAAGAGGGAAATGCGCTGGAAGGCTACTATATTAGTTCAGAATTACAAAAAGGAATAGAAGTTATTATTAAAGAAAATGGCAGTACACAATCCCAAACGATTGCCTTATCTTACACCAATGAACAAGTAGGGAACTTGAAACTCGTTAAAACCGATGCTGCCAATCCGGATAAAAAATTGAAGGACGCCATTTTTGCTCTTTATCATGCCGATGAAGAAGGAAAAGCCACTACACAAGTAACCCAAGATGCTAATGGTAATCTGGTAGGTGATGCAGATACACATTATTTGACGACGCAAGAAGATGGCAGCATTCTAGTAGAAAATCTAATTCCAGGTGGATATATTTTTAAAGAAATTACTGCACCAACGGGTTATGCATTGCCAAAAAATCCATATACCACCGTGGCGGATGTTAAGGCAGCTGCTCAAGCAGTTACCACCATAAGTAAGACAAACGAGAGCTTAAAAGGGACATTTAAGTTGAAAAAAGCGGCAGAAAACTCTTTGACAGCCCTTGCCGGGGCAGAATTTACTTTAACCTGTGATCCAGTTAAAGCACCAATAGTGAAAACGAGTCAAACCGATGGCATTGTGGCTTTTGATTTGGAGTATGGCTATAACTACACTATTACAGAGACAAAAAATCCCAATGGCTACAAAGGTGATTTTGAATTAAAAAATGTTGCTTTAAATAAAGAAGGTAAAGTAACAGTGGCCGGAAAAGAGCTAAGCGATACTATTTATTTGGTAACAAATGAATTGGTTACCACCCAACTTGCCGGGACGAAAACTTGGGATTTAAAAGGCAATGATGCTGACTTTATCATACCAAGTGAAATCACAATTCAGTTGGAACGAAAACAAGAAAATGCAGCCGATTCTCACTATCAAATCATTAACGAAGTGAAAACAAATGCTGCTAAAAATTGGCAGTATCAGTTTGAAAATTTACCTGTTTACGATTTAGCTGCCAGTGCTGGCGTAAAATTTTCTTATCGAATAAAAGAAGTTCCCGTTGCAGGTTTTGAGAGCCAAATAAAGGACGCTCACATTACCAATACTCTTAAAACAAAAAAAATCACGGGGTTAAAAACATGGGATGCTTTGGCGACAACTTATGGAATCCTGCCAAATGAGATCACAGTGAATTTAGAAGTAAGTGCCGATAATGGGCAGACATGGCAGAAATTTATGCGTCAACAAGCTCCAGTGAATATGAAAGTAAACGCTCCGGACTGGACGTATAATTTTGCAAATTTGCCAATGTATGATTATAAAGGAGATGCGTTAACTTATCGGGTAAAAGAAGATGCTCCTACGGGTTTTCTACCCGAAACAGATAAGTATGATTTGCACAACAAATTGGAAACAACTACCGTGAAAGTAGATAAAATTTGGCTGGATCAAAATAACTATTACAGTTTACGACCAGAGAAATTAGACTTTATGTTAAAAGTTCAAGTAGGAGAAAAATGGTTAGACTTTAAAGATGTTTTCCAAGTCGATAAAGAAATTACCTTGCACGATAATGGTACAAATACGTGGACGGGCCAATTTACAGATTTACCCAAATATGACACATCAGGGGCGGTAATTCATTATGGTGTCGTTGAAAATTTAGCAGGCATTAAAGAAACTTATTTGCCGAAAGATGGCGACTGTGAATTGCAAGAAGTAGCAGCCAATGGTACTGCAGTCTTTACCAACTGTTTACAAGCAACTTCTTTGCAGGTGACAAAACAATGGCAAGACTTTGATAATCAATTTGAAAGTAGGCCTGAAACAGTGACTTTTGAGTTACAAGCTTATCCAGAAGGCACTTCAGAAGCTTTGGCCAAAGTTGTTACAACACCAACAAATTCAACCGGACGCTATCAATTACGTGCGCCAGATTACGGGACGATTACCGTCAATGAGTTACCGCAAGCTGATCAATTACAACGAAAACTGCATTACAAATTTGTGGAAGTAGATACTCCTGTAAATTATGAAGCAGTGACGACATTTAATTCAGCTGGCAGTCAGGTGATTACCAATCAATTGCTTACAACAAATGTGGCGGGTGAAAAAATTTGGCAAGATGCCAACAATTCTACTGGTGTGCGGCCTGAACAAATTGAAATCCAGCTTTTACAAAACGGTCTTGAAATGTCAGGAGATGCGTACACGAAAGTGGTGACAGCAGCCGAGGACTGGCACTACGAATTTTTAGATTTGCCAAAATTTGCCGCAGATGGTAAAGCGTATGTTTATTCTGTGAAAGAATTAGCGGTCACAAAAGATTATGAAGCAGTTGTCACAGGCATGAATATTACGAATTACTTGAAAAAGGTTCCTTATCACGTTCAGAAAATCTGGGTAGATAATAATAGTAACGTACGGCCCAAAGAAATTACCGTTACTTTAACAGCAAATGATAAAGTCGTAGAGACCACTGTTTTATCAGCGGATAACAATTGGCAGTATACTTGGGAACAAATGCCGCAAATTGATGAAGCTAATCAGGTGATTACCTATCAAGTCATCGAAACTGACGTGCCAAGTGGTTATGGCGTGACCTATGAACAAAATGGTTACAATTTTGTAGTAACCAATACCTTGTTGGCTACACCGATTATGCCCAGTAATCCAACGCTACCCGCGACAGCAACCCCGACTGCCGCAATGCCAACAAGTACAACTGGACGGGGGAAATTGCCGCAAACACTTGGAATTTTATCAGATACGACCAGTACAACAGCACGGCGCCGCTTGCCAAATACGGGGCATCAATCAAATTCACGGCTGTTGTTTAGTGGCTTTATCCTTTTGATTTTTGTAGGAGCCAGTGGTTTTATTTACCGGAGATACAAAGCTTAATTATTCCACAAGTTAAAATAAAAACAGTACTTGCTAGTAGCTCAGGTAGTAATTTTTACTATGTGCTTTCCTTAGTAGGTGCTGTTTTTATATTTTGATTGCGGTCTTTGCTTTTTAAGGAGGAGTAATCAGAGAAAAATATTTTGCCAAAGATTACTTAAAAATAACGATTCATAACGCCTGTCAGTAGCAATTACCACCAAAAACAGGTAACATAAAACTAACGAGTATTGATAATCAGCTAAGGAGGAAGGGAAATGAAAAAACTTATTTTAATGGTAGCTTTAGGCAGCGGCATACTTTTGGCCGGTTGTCAGCAAAATAGCGGAAACCAAGACGATACTACTTCTAAGACATCGAACACAACGGCTGCTACAAGTACGGCTGCCACAAGTGAAGTGAATTCAAAAGTTACCGATAAAAACGGGATTGTTGTACCAAAATCGGAATTATATGATGAAACCATAACGAAATTTCAATCTGCACACACCGAAGCTATTATTACAAGCTTTAAGTGGGAAGCACAAGGCCCCAATGGTCAAGTTGAAGTGGAAGGTGAAGATAGCAGCCAGGAATATAAAATGATTTTTGATGACAGTGGCCAGTTATTAGGCGATACAAGCGAAGTCAATGATGATAAAAATTGGCAAGATGATGAAGTCAAAACTGATGCCGTTATTTCCTTATCAGAAGCGATTGAAAAAGCCCAAGCAGATACAGAGGGTTCAGTTACATCGGCAGAATTAGAAAAAGACGATGGTGTAACCAAGTGGGAAATTAAGTTACTCCACACCAATCAAGAGATTGAATTGACCTTGGATGCACAAGGCGGCAAAGTTCTAAATAAAGATGTCGACGATTAAGCAAAAAATCAATGTTTAGCATAATGTTAGGCATTGATTTTTTTTTAAATGGTAAAACCTAATAAGAATGCGGGTTTAGACTAAATTGTCATAAATTTTGCAAATATTTGTTATAATACCTAAAAAAGGGGGGAGTCCGTTGCCAGAGATGCGAAAAAAACGGCTAATGCAGGTAGAAAATCAAGTTGTATTACCGTTAAGTCATGAATTTCTAGTAAAGAATAATTTACAAGCTGATAGTATTGTAAAAGTGGATGAAGCTTTATTAGCACAGGCTTTGACGGTGCTTTCCAAAGAAGATATTTTAGAAGACGTTTTAGCCAAAGTGATGAATCAATATACAGATGAAGAGGAAGACAATCATGAAAATTAGAAACGCTACTGCAGAAGACTATAACGAGATTTATCAGTTAGTCAAAGAGGCTTTTAAAACAGCACAGGTTTCAGATGGAAATGAACAAGATTTTGTTGTAGCCTTACGCCAAAAAGATACATTTATTCCAGCTTTGGAATTTGTCGCTGTTGAAGGAGAAAAAATTATCGGCCATGTTATGTTAAGTGAGCAAGAAGTTAAAGCCAAAGACGGCGTCCGCAACTTTTTACTTTTAGCCCCATTAAGTGTTGCCTTTGACTATCGTAACCAGGGAATTGGCGGTGCCTTAATGGAAGAGGCTTTTAAAAAAGCCGTGGCAATGGAACATCACGCAGTGTTCTTAGTAGGTAACCCAGATTATTATGCCCGCTATGGCTTCCGTCAGATTGATACTTTTGGGTTGAAAAATAAAAGTGCTATTCCCGATCAATTTATTTTGGGACAAGAATTGGTTCATGGTGTGTTAGAAGATCTTGAAGGTGAATTAGAAATTATAGAATAAGGAAGTGGTTAAAATGCCGAAAACGCGAATTGAGGCATTTACAGATGCGGTAATTGCCATTGTCATGACCATTTTAGTACTGGAATTACATGAGCCAAACGGGAGCACTTGGCGCGCTTTTGCCGGTGTAGAACATCAATTTGCTATTTATTTAATTAGTTTTATTTCACTGGCGGTTTATTGGAATAATCATCATCATTTATTTAATATTGTTCAAAAAGTCGACGGTTGGGTTTTATGGACCAATAATCTATTTATTCTAATGATGACACTCTTTCCTTTTGCGACAGCTTGGATTGGTGATTATCCTGTGGAATTGGCACCCCAGTTGTTGTATGGCTTGGTGATTTTTGGTACGGACTTGGCGTATTGCCTTTTGGGATATGCTTTGGTGCGGGTAAATGGAAAAAATTCTGAGGTGGGGAAACTCTTCGCCCATTATCCCAAGATGCGAATTACTTTAATATTGAATGTCATTGCTTTATTAGCAGGTTGGCTGATCCATCCGGTTGGTGTCTTGGTGGTCAATGCATTGATGTTAATCATGTGGTTTATTCCCGAGAAAAAAATTGAAGAGCTAAGTCATTTAAACGAAAGAAAGTGATTTTATGTTTGAAATTTTTGATGAATTAAACCTCCACGTTACCGAAATGCCAGTGGAATTAGAAGAAAATCGTCCGGTTTATCGCGGCTTTTTACGGGAATTACCTCAAATTGCTGGGGAGGGCCACTCCCGCCAAGCGTTATATCGCCAATTGGCAGAAAAATATGCGACCTATCGGGAAAGTCTGGTGGAGCAAAGTAGTGAAGAGACCCAAACCACATCGCTACTAAGTGCCGAACAGTTGCTGAAGTACTATGATGGCGAAACTTTTGACGGTTTTTCTTTTGGTGAAAAAGAATGATTTTTTTAAAGATCAGGAAAGAGATTTGAATTCCTTTGGGGGATAAAAATCAATCAGACTGCTTGACCCTTTTAGCAAAAATAGGTACAATGACTTTTGTGAATATTTTCAAATCGTACAGATAACACGTCATTGGGCGTGTCGAGAGAGAGGCGGTTTCTATTTCGGTAGAAACTGCTTCTCTTTTTTTGGGCTTAAAGTTGCTTGGAGTAAATAAAATAAAGCAATCAACGTAATATTGTAAATTTTTAGCGAGTAACGTATTTCGCCCAAATTTTTGTACCAGATGAAAACAAAGGAGGAGTTTGATGGAGAAAAAAATTCACTTATTATTAGCTGTTTTGGCAACAGGAATGATGTCTTTTGCTGGTGTTTTAATTGAAACGGCGATGAATGTTACCTTCCCTACTTTGATTAGTGAGTTTGGGATTACGACTGGTCAAGTTCAGTGGGTGACGACAATTTATCTTTTAGTCATTGCAATCATTGTGCCTTTTTCGACGTATTTATTGAAAAATTTTCAAATTCGGACGTTGTTTTTGGCTTCGAATCTTTTATTTATGACAGGACTATTGATTGACTTTTGGTCCCCTAATTTTGCGGTTTTATTAGCAGGACGTCTATTACAAGGGGTCAGTACAGGGATTGCATTACCCTTAATGTTTCACATTATTTTAACTTATACTCCCATTGATAGACGGGGAGCAATGATTGGGATTGGTAATTTAACCACTTCCATTGCACCGGCAATTGGTCCCACCTATGGGGGCGTCTTGACTTCAGCTTTGTCATGGCACTATATCTTTTTGTTTTTAGTGCCCGTTTTATTGCTATCATTAGGTTTAGGTGTGTATGCGATTCCTAGTATGGCTGTTAAAAAAGGCGGTAAGTTGGATATCCCAAGTATGGCTGGCATCGTTTTAATGTTTACGGGCTTTTTACTATTTTTAAATCAAGTAGGGACGTTAACGAGTGTGATTCCACTTATTGTGGGGTTAGCCGGTTTAGGCCTCTTTTATCATCGTTCTACCAATGTGAAAGATCCCCTAATTCGTTTAGATGTTTTAAAAAATAAAGGTTTTCTTTTATTTTTACTGGGCTTTTTAGTTTGCCAATTTTTACTGTTGGGCATTTCCTTTGTCCTACCAAATTTTGTCCAAATTGTGATGGGAAAAGATGCTTTTGTGGCGGGGCTGGTGATGCTGCCGGGAGCTGCCGTCGGGGCTATTTTGGCACCTATTTCTGGGCGTGTGTTGGATAATCAAGGTGCTAAAAAACCAATTTTATTTGGCTTGAGCCTCGTCACAATTGGTTGGCTGGCTTTAACGTTATTATTACAAGCGCCTATTTTATTAGGGTTTGTTGCGGCCCACGTCTTTTATATGATTGGGATTGGTTTTTCATATAGCAATATGATGACTACAGGAATGGGCCAAATTTCTACAGAAATGTTTGCTGATGGCAATGCTATTTTTAATACTTTGCAGCAATTCTCTGGTGCGGTGGCAACTGCTATTGTGGCGACTATTATTAATTTGGCACAAAAAAGTCAGGCAAATTATCAAGTTGGGACAGTCTTTGGTTCGCAAATGGCAATGCTCTTTTTATTTGTTTTAGCACTTCTTGTATTAATTAGTTGTGTACGCTATTTTAAGGGTAAACAAAATTAAAAAAAAACTGACGTAAGCTGCACTGATTTTTCAGTTAGCAGTTTGAGTCAGTTTTTTTGTTGATAAAGGAATCATCTGGTTATCATAAGCAATGTGGCGGATCTGCTAGGATTAAAAAAGAGCTATCTGCTTCTTTAGCTTTTCTTTTGATCTAGCCCACAAACGAACTCTTGGCGACAATAAGCTAAAATTTGAAGAAATTTGAAAAACAATTTATTAAAATTCTATCTTATTGCTAGCGAGTTGTGCGAGTTCATTTAGCTTTTCTTTGATCTAGCACAGGCAACAATTTTTCCAAAGAGCTACCCGCTGCCTTTAGCTTTTCTTATCGGGCATAATCCAATGATTGATTTTTTTAGTGACGATACTTAAGCGGTGCGTCACTTTAGGGCGGGATAAAATATAGACGGTTAACAGCGTTCCACTAACTAGGATAAGCCCGTGTAATAATGGATTTTTCACAAATTCACCAATTTGAACAATCGGAGCAATTAAATAAATGTGCAAAAGATAGATTGCCAATGTATTTTGTCCCCAAACAGTATAAAAGTGGCGTTTTTCAGTCGCCATCACCAAGAAGGCGAAAACAAAAGCAAATCCTAATGCATAAAGGCACAGATCAGCCAAAATATTTTGCCACAGTGGGATTTCAAATAGGTCATAGGCTCTATCACCCCATAAAATCTCAGGAGGCAATTGGGTATTAACCCAAAGAAAGGCTGTTATTAATCCTAAAATAATCACCAACAAGCCTAATAAACGTGAAAAAGGGAATCGGCGTAATTTTTCGATCATTTTGCGGTCGGTGTAATAGCCGGCTAAAAAGAAAGGCAAAAAACCTAATGTGCGGGCCATTGCCATATAGGTGCCAAACTCAGTTAGAAAACCCGAAAAAATACCAACGATAAAGCTAAAAATCAAAATGTGTCGGACTTTAATTAAATCGGGTAGCAACAGGCGCCAGATGAACATACAATACAGATACCAAAGCGTCCACCCCGGATTTAAAATCGTGATGGTTTCAATTTTTCCCATTAATAACAAAATGATGCTTAAAATGAAGTTTAAAATGAGATAAGGAATAAGAAAAGTTTTGACGGCGGTTTTCCGTCCTTTTTGGACCTGTTTTGAAAAATAGCCGGAAATAAAAATAAAGACAGGCATATGAAATAAGTAAATAAAAACATAGAAAAATTCTGCTGTCTGGTTCGTTAAGCGGAAATATTCCAATGCGTGGCCTAAAACGACTAAAAAGATTAAGACCCCTCTTAAATTATCAAAAAGTAATTCCCGGTGTTTGGAAATAATGGACACCTCCTAGTCCGTCAGTTATGCTAGAGATAACACTATTGTACCATTTTTAAAGGAGGGGTGAGATGCGTTATTCGGCAAAATTTGTCAAACAGGTTTTCAAAGTCATTCAAATGAAAAAACTCGTGGGGATTGCGATGGTAGCACCACCAAAACGACGTAATATTAATATTCGTCAATTAGAAAATAGCGACATTCCGCAAAAACGCAGTCAAATTAGTGGCAGAGAACTGATTACACTCTTTCCACCTCATGTGACGAAAAAACATGTGCTCTATTTGCATGGCGGGGGTTATGCCTTGGAAGCATCTCCTTTTCATAAGCAAATTCAAGAACGTTTTGTTAGTCGTTTCAATTTAAAAGTCAGCTATTTTGATTATCCTTTAGCGCCGGAATCTACAGCAGTTCAAACGCTGGCTGCCACCAAAGCTGCTTTTTATCATTTGCGTTATTTGTATCCGGATGATGAATTTTATATCTTTGGTGATTCTGCTGGTGGGGGCTTATCGATGAGTTTAGCCCAGCATTTAAGAGATGAGGATGCGTTAAGGCGACCACAAAAATTGGCTTTGGCCTCTCCTTGGTTAGATGTTTCAGTAAGCGATCCACGCTCAGAGGAATTAGAAGAAAAAGATGTTTTGTTAGAAAAAGATTTGTTAACGCAAGCTGGAGCCGCCTATGCCGGAAATTTAGCCGTAGATGATCCCTTAGTCTCACCTATTTATGGAACATTCCAAGACTTGGGGGAGCTTTTAGTGATTAGCGGTACCGATGAAATTTTATATCCAGATGTTTTGCGTTTAAAAGAAAAAGTCGCTAATATCACCGGTACTACCTTAAGCTTAATTATTGTGCCGGATATGATGCATGATTTTGTCGTATATCCTTTAAGAGAATCCTTGCCTTATATCGATGAAATGGGGGAATTTTTTGCTGCTGATTAAAAGCTGCAAAAAATGGTAATCGCTCAAAGTGAAGTTTGCAAGCCCTGCTATGTAGTAGGCATTACTAAAAAAGACCTGATCAAAGTGGGAAAACAAGAAGTAACCTTTAATAGTTAGACAAAAAATCTACTTTTAAGGGAGCTTCAAGCATCCTACTTTGGTACAGGGCTTTTTTTTTGCACAATCGGTAGCTGTATTTAAATTTTTGGTAACATTTTTTTCATCAAATCAAATTGTTCGGTTAACTGCTGGTGCGTAATACCGCCGGTAAGAGCCATAACACTCATGCCTTCAATGACAAACATGAAATTTTCGGCAATCTCAGCAATTTTGTCGTCTCTTAAAATACCTTGAGCAACTCCTAATTCCAAAATAGCCAAAATTGTTTTTTTCGTCGCAGCTAGTTGCTCTTGTTGAAATTTATGATCGGCTGCTGTTTTATGGGTAAAATAATACTCATACATTGATCGCAACAAACTATTATCCATTTGATTTAACAAGCGATCTTCATGGCTAGCCAAATAGTCATTTAACAATTCTTCAAAAGGCGGATTTTTAGTGATAGCTTGTCGAATGTCATCAAATTTGCGATTGGAACGCTGTTTAATGACTTCCATGAATATTTGGTCAACAGAATCAAAGTACAAATAAATGCCGCCGCGGCTGATACCAGTGGCCTCAATTATATCTTTCATTGTTACGTCAATTAAGCCTTTTTGGCGAAAAACATGGCGCGCACTGGTTAAAATAGCTTCACGTTTTTGCCGCTTGCGTTCGGCGTTGGATAAATTTTTCATTTTCTCACCTCAAATTAGTGACACGCGTGTCATTTTCTTGTATAATCACTTCAATGACACTAGTGTCATTATAATTGAATTAAAAGGAGAACTCAAATGAATACGAAAAGTAAAAGTTATCGGATTGCCATTCGGGCTATTTTAATTGCTATTATTATTTTACAAGCGATGGTGCCATTTTTAGGTTTTATTCCATTAGGGATTACAAGCTTAACGATTATTCATATTACTGTGATCGTGGCAGCGATTGTTTTGGGAACAAAAGATGGGATGTTTGTCGGTTTAGTTTGGGGAATTTGCACCATTATTCGGGCCTTTACTTCGCCAACTACACCAATAGATACAATGGTTTTCACCAATCCTATTGTCTCTGTCGTCCCACGGGTTCTAGTCGGTTTAGTGGCTGGCTTATTGTTTCACTGGTGGTATAAGAAAAATGAAAATCTTTATGTAGCCTCTATTTTAGCTGCGATTGGTGGCACATTAACCAATACGATTTTAGTTTTAACTTTCATGGGAACGATTTATACTGGGCCAGTCGCATCGGCTTATGGCGTTGATCCTACTGGTTTATTAAAAGTTTTAGCAACAATTGTGGCAACGAATGGTGTGAGTGAAGTGATCGGTGCTGTAATTTTAACGCCGATTTTAGTTAAAGCGATTTTTACGGCAACACATTTAAGACCTGTTTATCGTTAATTAGAGCTTAAAAGCAGTGGTGCAAAAGGAAATCTTCTATCCTTTTAAGAAGGTGCAAGTTTTCTTTTGACCGCTGCTTTTTTGTTAGCTCAAATGTAGTGCATGAAGATAAGGCCGTGATAAGCTAACTATGTAAAGGCGCTTATTTATAAAAAGGGGCCGTGACAAGTCTTTGTCACGGCCCCTAAAGCATTCCTAATTTTCTTCAATCATGATCGCTTTAATACCAAAGCCGGCTAAAATGCGGGCCGCAGTATAAGTATTTAATCCCTTCCGGAAAGTTAAATAGACTTTTTTATCTTTTGGAATTTCAGCGATACGATCCCGCAATTCATTTAATGGAATATTGGCAGTCGCTTCGACGCTTCCGCTTTTGGCTTTACCGGGTTCTCTAACGTCTAAGAAATAAGCTGTTTTAAAATCCTCAGCTGGAATCGCTGCCACGTCAATGGTTTCAGCCACTTTTGTCACTTGGTTAATGCCGACATAACCGGCAATATTCACTACATCTCGGGAAGAAGAATAAGGTGGTGAATAAGGAATTTCAAGATCTGGTAAATCAAAGACAGTCAGATTACCGGTGATAGCAACCGATAATTGGCCAATTCGTTTGTCGACACCTTTTTTACCAACTGCTTGGGCCCCTAAAATTTTACCGGTTTCTCCGTCAAAAATTAATTTCAAGTTTAAACGTTCAGCTCCGGGATAGAAATAAGCATGGTCAAACGGCGTAATAAAAATTGTTTTATAATTTGTAATACCCGCTGCTTTTAACATATGTTCCGTTAAACCGGTATAACTTGCGGTATAATCAAAAATTTTCGCCACACCACTGCCTAAATAGCCACGGTAATGTAAGTCGGCACCATTGATGATATCAGCAAGTAAATGTCCTTGGCGGTTGGCAGCACTTGAAAGCATACTTGGTGTTGGTAGGCCGGTGACAATACTTGTGGTTTCGATAATATCGCCAATTGCATAAATATCTTCCACGTTTGTTTGCAAGCGATTATCTACTTTTACTTGACCAGATTTGGATAAATCAATGCCAGCAGAAGCCGCTAGTTCGTTGTTTGGTGCGACGCCGGTTGCAAAGATAATCATATCTGTTTGCAGCGTATCCCCATTTGATAAGTGAACAGTACGTCCATGGTCGCTAATTTCAGTAACAGTTGTATTTAAAATCACATGTAAGCCATGTTCAACTAAGTGGTCATAAACCAAAGCGGCAATTTCAGTATCATAAGGGAAAGCAACTTGTGGCAATTGATCGATTAAAGTCACGTCAAGGCCGCGTTCTTTAAAGTTTTCAGCCAGTTCTAATCCCATTACGCCAGCGCCTAAAACCGTTACACTTTGTGGTTTTTCAGTATTTAAAAAGTCCATGATTTTATCTGCATGGGTCACATTGCGTAAAATAAAGCCGTTTTTAGCTTCGTTAGCACCTTTAATCGGTGGTAAAGTTGGGCGGGCACCAGATGCTAAGATGAGACGATCATAATTATCAATTTTATTGGTTCCGTCTACTAAGTTTTTTACACTGACAGTTTTATTAATCGGATCAATGCTAGTAACTTCGTGTTCAATAAAAACATCGATATTATTCTTTTCTTTTAATTGTGCGGGAGTCCGTTCAATTAAGCTATCCCGATCTTTAATAACTCCGCCTAAATAATAAGGTAGGGCACAACTGGCAAAGGAAATATTTTCTCCCCGCTCATATAAAACGATTTCATGATTTTCATTTAAACGACGTAAACGTGTGGCAAAAGAAGGGCCACCAGCTACACCGCCGACAACGATAATTTTCACAAAAAACAGCTCCTTTTTTATAACTTACTTGTATAGTACCTTTTTTAACAAAGGGTGGCAAAGAAAAACACTTACGAAAAATAAGCAAAAAGGAGCAGTGCTTAGCGGCCTTTTTGGTAGTAAAAAGCCATCATTTTTCTTTTGAAAAATGATGGCTTTCACTTAAAAGAACAGATGAATGCAGAAGCGGTATTTTTTAACTACGCTTGCGCATTTCTAGTAGTAAGTTTTATTTTGAAAATAGAAGGAAGCATCCCTGTAATGCACTTAATTTTGCACAGGTTGCGTAAGAGAAAGTTTAAACGCATAAACAGGCATCAAAACACCAGCGACAGTGCCAATTTTTTCTTCTTGGAAAGTATAACCTTGACGTTCCCAGAATTCTTGTGCACGCGGATTATTTTTCAAAATCCCCAAGCGAATTTCTGTACCGCCGTCGGATTTGATTTGCTCGACAATTTGGGCATGGACTTGCTCACCAATTTGTTGCCCCCGTACTTTTGGAGTCAATAAAAGTAAGCCAATCATCCAAGCTTTAGTAGTAGGATAGTTGCGAACAAGATCCAAGACACCGATTAAAGTATCGTGTGAATCAAAAATGCCATAAAGCGTTTTGTCTTCTAATCTCTTTTGTGGGGGGAATGAGGTTAATAAATCTTGCGCTTCTTTTGGGGGATTTGTCGCCCCTGTAGCTAATACCATATAATCACTTGCTTCTTGACAAAGCACTGCAATCGCAGGTAGATCTTTTTCAGTTAAAACTTTCAATTTGTAATCCATGATTCATTAAACTCCTTTAGTATAATAAAAAATAAATTGATCCAATTTATAAAACCAACAATAACCTCTATTGTATCATGGAAATTGAAAATTATAAATAACGAAGAAAATAAAGAGAAAACATTTTTTGAAAATAAAGTGACTTGCTTTTAAAGTATTCTTTTTTTCTAAAAGACAATTAGTTTCTAATTTTGAATACCATTTTTTTGACTGTATTCGCAATAGGCATATCTTGAACTCCAGTTTTATGTGCTTCTTGGGTCCAAAGTAAGAGAAAATTTTCTTTTCCGGGCTCGCTATTTAAAGTAATATAGCGAGCGCTTGTTCCTTCTAATAAGTAATAATCTTCTTCTTCATGATACTCACCGGCACTTAGAGGAGATGAATCTGCTAAGTAGATACGTTCATTTCCCTCTAATAAGAAGTGGAGATCAATCTCATGATTGTGGGCTTCCCAACTTCTATTTGTAAAAGTATCAGTTTTATAGCTCAAAAGCCGAACTATAACTTTATCACTTAAACGTTCTTCTTTAAATTGCCAGGGCTCTTGTTGCCAGTTGTTGATAAAGTCGCTAATGGTTTTTAACTGCGGTTGTATTGCATTCAGTTTCATAACATCGTTGCTAGTTGTGAGTAACAAAAAAATTCCTCCAATTATTATTAAATTTTTCTAATTAAAACCAGAAATATAAATCGCTTTCAATGTACCGCAAGAAAATGATTTTATCAATGGTTTTATTATATAAAATTATTTTCATAATCTTTATCTAAATAGAATTTATATAAAAATAGCTAATAAATGTTCTTTAAAGAAAAATATTTTCATCAAAAAATAATACAAGAAAAAAATTATCGTGATATATTGGATTTATCAAAAATATGGAGGCGCTATCATGGCAAATTTAATAACAGCATTATTAGTTCCGTTTGATAAGAGTGGTCAATTAATGGAAGAAAGCTTAAGAAAAATAGTGGAATATAATATTTCAGAAAATAACGTAGATGGATTATACGTTGGCGGTAGTACTGGAGAAAATTTTATGTTGGATACAGCAACGAAAAAAAATATTTTCCGAATTGTTAAAGAGGTTGCAGAAGATAGAGTCGAATTGATTGCACAAGTAGGTTCATTAAATATATATGAAGCAAAAGAATTAGCGGCGTACGTTGTGAATGAACTAGGATACTCTAAAATTTCTTCTGTGACACCTTTTTATTATAAGTTTGACTTTGAAGAAATCAAAAACTATTATTTTGAAATTGTTAAGGATGTTGAAACTGAGCTGATTGTCTATTCCATTCCAGCCCTAACAGGTGTCAACTTCAGTGAAGATCAATTTGGAGAACTATTTGCAAATCCTAAAATTACTGGAGTCAAATATACTGCAGGTGACTTTTATTTAATGGAACGTTTACGTAGCCGTTTTCCTAATAAATTGATGTATTCCGGATTTGATGAAATGCTTTTACCAGCGGCGGCTGTGGGAATTGATGGAGCAATTGGTTCGACCTTTAATGTTAATGCAAAACGAGCACGCCAAATTCTAGAAGCTGTTGAACAAAATGATTTTGTAACAGCGCGCAAACTACAAGCAGAAACTAATGATTTAATTCAAAAAATATTAGATAACGGTTTATACAATACCTTAAAACTTATGCTTACTGAAAAAGGAGTAGATATGGGATATTGCCACTTGCCGATGAAACATTACACAGACAATCAAGTGAAAGTAGCCCAAAAACTTGTTAAAGACTATATGTAAGCTGCTTTGGAGGAATAAGAAATGAAAAAAGATTTTTTGTCAGAAGTTAAAGGAAATTTAATTGTATCCTGCCAAGCTTTACCAGATGAACCACTTTTTAGCCCTTTCATTATGAGTCGGATGGCTAAAGCAGCCTTAGAATCTGGTGCTAAAGCTATTAGAGCGAATACAATTGCAGATATTCAATGTATCAAAGATGTAAATGACACAGCTGTGATTGGCATCATAAAAAAAGAATATGGCGACAACCCGGTTTTTATTACCCCAACTTTAAAAGAGGTACGGGCACTTTGCAGTATTGGCTGTGAAGTGGTAGCTATGGATGGTACGCTAAGAAAACGCCCAAATGGTGAAGAGTTAGCAGATATTGTAGCAGAAATAAAAAAAGAATATCCTGAAATTTTGTTAATGGCAGATTGCTCTACTGTAAAAGATGCACTGTACTGTCAAGATTTAGATTTTGATATCATTGCGACTACGCTTCATGGTTACACTGCTGAAACAAAAGGACAAGATATTGCAAATGATGATTTTTCTTTAGTAGATGACTTATTAAGAGTAATCACTAAGCCGATTATTGTAGAAGGAAATATTGATACCCCAGAAAAATTAGCCAAAGTTATGAAAAAAGGTGTCTTTTCTGTGGTAGTAGGGAGTGCTATTACACGACCACAATTAATTACGAAAAAATTTGTTGCTGCCCTTGAAAGCTAATGATAAAATCCGACGATTTTTCGTCGGATTTTAACTAAAGGAGGATAAAAAAATTGGAAAAAGCACAACGCTTAGATATTGGGAAAAATACACAAACGAAGAAAAAATTTCGTGGGATTGAAAATCCAATTTCTGGTTATTTGTTTATTGCACCACAAGTTCTATTAATGTTAGTTTTCATTGTCTATCCTGTGTTAAAAGGTTTTAAGATGAGTCTTTACGAAGTTTATGGTATGGATAAATATTTTGTTGGTTTCCAGAATTTCATAGATTTGTTTCAAGATCCTATCTTTGTAAAATCAATTTTTAATACAATTTTCTTTGTTGTTGCGATTGTCGTAGCTACTATTGTGTTTGCTCTATTTGTTGCAACTACAGTTTACGATAAAAATCCAAAATATGTTTCCTTTATTCGTGGTAGTTATTATTTGCCTGTAATTGTTTCCATGGTAGTTATGAGTATTATCTGGAATTTTCTCCTAAATCCTTCTAATGGATTGATTAGTTATGCTTTAAATAATATAGGCGTTGAAAATGTTAATTTATTGGGAGATAGTCGAACTGTTATGCCAGTGATTATCTTTGTTACCTTTGTCGGAAATGTGGGACAAGCCATTATTTTATATATTGCAGCCATGATTGGCCTACCAGCTGATTTATTTGAAGCAGCACAGTTGGATGGGGCAACTAGATGGCAAAGAATTCGTCATATTTTAGTTCCTTTGATGCGACCTACGACGATTTATTTAACAATTATTAATATTATTGCTGTATTGAAAATTTTCGTTGTGATTCAATTATTAACAGGTGGGGGACCCAACAATGCTTCTGTAACAATGATGTATTACTTATATCAAAATGCTTTCATCTATAACAATACAGGGGCTGCTTCTGCAATTGGAGTTTTAATGTTTATTATCGCAATGCTATTTAGTTTGCCACAATTAAAGACATTTTTAAAATCAGATAAATAAGGAGGGTATCTCGTGTTTGCTAAATTAAAACGAATGGAAAAATTTGACTTAGTCACTAATATTATCGTCTTTTTCCTAGCACTATGCTTCTTACTACCACTGTTTTGGTTGTTAACCAATACCTTTAAAACTTCGCCGGAAATTTATAAAATGCCACCAGACATTTTGCCTAAAAATTGGTTTACGGGAAATTTATCGGAATTGTTTCAGGGTCAGCCAGCTTTTCAATGGATTTGGAATAGTTTTGTAGTATCATTTCTGACCAGTTTATTCAGTGTTTTGATTTCGGCTTTAGCAGCTTATGGTTTTGCCAAATTACATTTCAAAGGTAGAACTGTTCTCTTTGTTTTAGTGATTGCTTCCATTATGGTTCCTAAAGAAACATTTATTGTACCGTTATTTGATGTTATTATTGGGCTAAATTGGATTGATACGTATCAATCAATGATTGTCCCGAACTTGGCGACTGGTTTTGGTACATTTATGCTATATTCCTTCTTTAAAGATATCCCAGAATCACTGCGAGAATCTGCCAAATTGGATGGCGCCAACGAGTGGACAATTTTTAGTAAATTAATGTTGCCAATTGTAAAACCTGGAATCGGTGCATTGTTCATTTTGAATTTTGTTACTGCTTGGAATGATTATTTGTGGCAATTGTTAATGGCACGCAGCAAAGAAATGAAAACGCTAACTATCGGGGTGGCTAGTTTGCAACAAGATATTAATCCTAATATTGGCTTGCGCGTTGCAGGTGCTGCTATAGCTGCTTTGCCAATGTTAATTATCTTCATTTTATTCCAACGATACTTTACGAAAGGGGCTACTGCAGGCGCGGTTAAAGAATAGCACCTGTGAAAGAGAGGACTATAATTATGAAAAAATTATTCTTAGGTTTATTAGCGAGTGTTACCCTTTTCACTGTGTCTGGTTGTGGCTCAGCTAATGCAAAAGCACAAAATGAAATTGATGTTTGGTTGACTCCACAATGGAAAGGTACTTTCAGTGCAGATGAAAAAGGTGCAGATTACGATAGTTTTTTAAAAACCGCTGCCAACATGTATGAAAAAGAACATCCAGATGTGAAAATTAATGTACAGGTTGTTCCTGGTGATGAACGAGATAGTAAAATGAGTGTAGCAACACAAACTAATACTTTACCAGATGTGTTTTTTGATTCCACATTTGTTTTATCCACATTTGCTCATCAAGGATTATTGGAACCTTTCAATGAAGTCATTGATAGTAAGAATGAAGGGGATATTTCAGAAGCAATTTGGAATAATGTTCAAATTGATGATAAAACATATTTTTATCCCTTTGCTCAAAATCCTGGTACGCTAGCGTACAATGCGGATATGTTTAAAGCTGCAGGATTAGAAGAATGTATTAGTGGTAAACATGATATTGCAACTTGGACGACTGATGAATTTTATAAAATTTTGACAAAACTAAAAGAAGCTAATAATAAAGTGGCACCTTTAGGATTTTTTTGCAAAAATAATCAAGGTGATACATGGAATATGATGTATTTGCGGATGTTTGGTAATCAATTCTTTGATGAAAACGGAGAGTTGAATGTTAATGAAAAATCTGGTGTAGAAGCGTTAAGTTTTTTGAAAAAATTAAACGAAGAACAATTGATGGCTTCAGGTCCTGAGTCTTTAGTAAGTAACGATGTTAATGCGATGTTTCAAAATCAACAAGTAGCTGTTAGTTTTACGAATGCAATGTTGTTTAATGGTATGTTAGGAGCTATGAAAGATGGTACAGTAGAAAATTTTGATGCAAGGCTTGCAAATGTGCCGGGGAAAAAAATGCCTGTTTCCTTTACTTATGTATTGGGATCTGGGGTATTTAATACAAATGGTGAAAAGCGCAAAGATTTGGCACAAGATTTCGTTAAATTTTATTCCGAAAATAAAGAATTAGTAGAAGCAAGTATTAATTTCCTTCCCATCCGTAATAGTGTAGCGGATGCACATAAAGCAGATTTACCTTATCTTGCTGCTTATTTAGATAATGATAAGTATGTTGTAAATTTTTCTAATAATAGTCCTGGCTATGCCGAAATACGTAATGCTTTATATCCAGAGCTACAAGCTGTAATGACAGGCGATAAAACACCAAAAGCCGCTTTAGATAACTTTGTAAACACTGGGAATAAAGTTATAGACCGTGGATTGCGCCGCTCTAAAGCTTTGGAATAATAAGCTATAAGCCGCGAGTCTGTTGACTTACGGCTTATAATACTCTTTTACGAAAGGAATTTTTTAAATGTCCAATTATTTTTGTATTGATATTGGTGGTACTAGTATTAAAAGTGGCGTGTATAATGAAATGGGAGAAGCTGTTTCTCCCAGTCAAACAACACCTTGTCAAAATACTAAGAAGCAAAATATGATTTTAAAGACAGTTCTTGACTTAATCCAACGAATATCAGTAGAATATAGCATAGTCGGTGTTGCAATCTCTAGTTCAGGTGTTATTGACCCCGAAAAAGGAGAAGTTGTTTATGCAGGCTACACTATTCCTAATTTTCAGGGAACAAATTTTAAAAAAGCCGTTAAAGATAGTTTTAATTTGCCTTGCGAGGTAGAAAATGATGTCAATTGCGTGTTACTAGCTGAAGCCTGGCAGGGAAAGCTATTAACCCAAAAAAATATTGTCTGTTTAGCTGTTGGTACCGGAGTGGGTGGTGCTGTTTATCAAAACGGGGCACTTGTGCGAGGTACGAATTTTTGTGCAGGGGAAGTGGGCTATTTACAGGTAGAGGGAAAAAATTTTCAAGACCTTGCTTCAACAAATGCTTTAACCAGGCGGGCGCAAGAATTTTTACAGCAACAAAATTTAAATGGTCATCAGATTATGGCATTAGCTGAAACTGGAAACCCTAAAGTTCTAAAGGTTTTAGATGATTGGCTGCAAGATTTGGCTAAAGGGATTACTACTATTATGTATTTACTCAATCCTGAACAGATTATTTTAGGAGGGGGTATTATGGAGCAAGTTGGTTTTATTAAGCCTCACCTAGAAGCAAAAATTGCCGAACAATTAATATCACCAATTTTTGGTAAAAGTGAATTATATTTTGCAAAACTTGGAAATAAAGCCGGTATGGTTGGGGCGTTATACCACTTTTTAACCCAGCAAAATTAATTTTTATAAGTTAAATTGACAATAAGAAAAGGGGGCGCAACATGGATATTTTACAAACAATACAGCAGAAATATAATGACTTATCTGATAAAGAAAAAGCTATTGCAAACTATGTTTTACAAAATGATAGTAGTTTGCAAAATATGAATATTACCAGTCTTTCCCAAGTAACTGGCGCCTCGACCTCAACAATTACGCGTTTTTGTCGCAAAATGGGAGCTGCTTCTTATGTCGATATGAAGATGAAAATTAACTCCATTTCTAATCAATTTGAAGTTAAACAAGATGATTATTTTGATCAAATTTATTATTATTACAACAAAATTATTGATCGAACAAATAAAAGCCTGGATAAAGAACTTATTTATGAGGCTATAAAAAAAATAAAAACTGCCAAACGAATTTATATTTATGGATTGGGTAGTTCAGGTTTTACAGCCGAAGAATTAAATTTACGCTTTTTAAAAATGGGAATGACTGCACGCTGTTTGACCAATACGCATTTAATGCTAATTGGTAGTCGTTCGTTGACAGAGGATGATTTAGTTATTGCAATTTCTTCTTCTGGAGCAACAGATGAAATTGTGGAGACTCTAGATATATGTAAAGAACAAGGTGCAGGAATTATTTCTATTACTTCGTTTGCCGATAGTTATATTTCTGAGATTAGCGATATTTCGCTCGTTGTTTTCAGTAGTAATTTTGCTGATGAAAAAAAGTTTGTGAATACGCAGTTTGCAATTATCTATTTATTAGATATTATTACGACTATTTTAATGAGTGGCGAAGAAGAATACGAAAAAAACTATGAAGAAGTAGATGAAATGATGACTAAGCGCAACAGACACGATAAGCATAATATTATGTCGAAAAGTTATAATATAAAATAAGCAGGAAATCCGAGAGGATTTCCTGCTTATTTTATAGGTAGAAAGTCAATACCTTACAAACATGTCCACAATTTTTCTAAAGCAGATGGATTATTGCGATTAGGGCGTAAGGCGGTGATTTGGTTATGGAGTTTTGCCTGGGTTACGACAAGTTCCGCCAATTCATTTTTAGCTAAAGCTCTGGCAACTAATGGCCGTGGTAATAAGCTTATGCCCATTTTATTTTTAGTGGCGGCGATTAAACTAGCCGAATCCGTACTCTCCCACGTTGGGTAGCAGCGTAAACCTTTTAGGGTTAAGAAGGCTTCAAAGGTTTCCCGTACCGCAGAACCTCTTTCTCTTAAAAGTAGCGGTTGACTTAAAAGCTCAGTCAAAGTTAACTTGGCAGTAGTGAAAAGATCAGGGGCGGCCACAAAAGCTAGTGGATAGTTGGCAATCACTTTTTGCTGATAATTGCCATTTGGCACTCTGCCTTCTAAAATGGCAAGATCCACTTTTCCGGCGGATAATTTTTTATAACAATCTTCTGCTGGTGAGATTTGAACGATAATTTTTTGGTGGGGTAATTGGCTTTTAAATTGATCTAAGACTTGCGGTAAGGTAATTTCCCCGTAAGTGATACAAGAAGCCAGTCGCAATGGTGCAGCTTGTTCTAAATTTTGCAGTTGCATTTCGACTTGTTGAAATTTTTCAACTAATGGGGTAACAGTAGCCAATAATGCAGTGCCTGCAGCTGTGAGTTCAATTTTGCGATGTAAGCGTTCAAACAACGCTGTGCCAGCTTCTGTTTCCAAATCTTTCATGGCATGCGAAATAGCCGATTGCGTCATAAAAAGTTTGGTAGCTGCTTGAGTAAAACTTTTTTCTTTGGCCACAGTATAAAAAATGAAACATTGGCGATACTGCATCACACCTTCACCTCTTTTTGACATGAATTTTATGCATGTTATTAAGCAAATAATAGCATTTCACACATGTTAAAACAAATCGTATACTTAAATGACGAGAAAATGAGAATCAAACGAAATAAAATTGTAAGGAGTGACACAATGGAAAAATTGAAGCTTTACGCATGGATTTGTCGGGTGAATTTATATATCAGTGCGTTTACTTTTGGTGGTGGTTATGTGGTCGTTCCTATGATTCGCAAATTTTATGTCGATGAAAAAGCGTATTTTTCAAAAGATGACTTAATGGAAATGGCAGCAATTGCACAATCCTCTCCGGGGGCGATTGCCATTAATCTTGGCGTTTTGGCTGGAAAAAAAGCTGGTGGCTATGTTGGTGCGCTTTTAAGCGCAATTTGTGGGATTATTCCACCAATTGTGATTTTAGCGGTCATTTCTAGTTTTTATGTCGCTTTTAGCCAAAATCTGATAGTGATGGCTGTATTAAGAGGGATGCAAGCCTGTGTAGCGGCGATGATTGTAGATTTGTTAATTGATATGGTGCAGTTAATCGTCAAAGAAAAACAATTACTGTTGACGTTGCTCATCCCTTTTAGTTTTGTAGCCAATGCTTTTTTCCAAGTGAATGTTTTGGTGATTTTAGGCATTACAGCGATTTTATGTATGTTAGTGGTTTGGCAAAAGGGGGAAATCTAAATGCTGCAGTTATTTTGGCGTTTTTTGACCATCGGTTTTTTGAGTATTGGGGGGGGCTATGCCATTATTCCCTTGATTCAAGAACAAATTGTCAATGAACTCCATTGGCTTTCCGAAAAAGTATTTACGGATATTATTACGATTTCGCAAATGACCCCTGGCCCATTAGCTGTTAATACGTCAACGTTTGTTGGGATGCAGTTGTTTGGTATTCCGGGAGCGGTTGTCGCGACAGTCGGCTGTATTTTTGGCGGCGTAAGTATTTCGCTTGGCTTAGCGGCGTTTTTTCAGCGTAAACGGGAATCAAAAATTGTCCAGGGCTTATTAGCAGGTTTGAAAGCTTCTTCAGTTGGATTAATCATGTCTGCCGGCTTAACTATTTTATTATTGACGCTTTTTAATAGTAGTGACTTCACTGACTTTCATTGGGCGCGTTTGGATTGGATAGCTTTACTCTTAATGGCTGCATCCCTTTTTGTTATGCGCAAGACCAAACTAAATCCAATTTTATTGATGATTGTAGCCGGTGTGATTGGCGGTTTTATTTATATTTAGGCATTGCTAAAAGAGGGACAATTTTAAATGTACTTTTAAAGTTGTTTCTCTTTTTTGTTATCTAAGAGATTAGATGATTTTAGAAAAGAAGATGACCGATAGATCACGTTCATTTCGCTTTTCTTGGTGTCTAGCTTCATGAACGAACTCTCTACGGCAATAAGCTGAAATTTCAAGAAATTTGAAGAGCAATTTAT
>NZ_KE136354.1:2467999-2614559 GCF_000406945.1 Enterococcus dispar ATCC 51266
AAGAAATTTGAAGAGCAATTTATCAAAATCCCATCTTATTGCTTGAGAGTTAATCACGTTCATTTCGCTTTTCTTAGTTTGCTGCTACCAAAAATCGGTTTAAAATAACTCGTCAAAGAAAACACCTTTGAAAAAGGATAAGCTCAAAAATATTAGCATTAAGACAGTCAATTGGATTGGCAAGCCTTGTAAAAGACGCGGAATAGGGGCTATTTTTAACCGTTCTAAAATACCAGCAGAAAACAAACTGACGACAAAAAGGAAAAGCAAGCTCAAAAGATAGGTGTACCAAAATTCAGCTTTACTGTCTCTGAGAAGTCCAGGTACAAGGGCTAAATTCAGTAATATTGGTAATAGTAGCAAACAAGATTGTAAGGCAGGCTCTAATCTTTTTTTCACTAAGAGAAGTGTCACGCCTGATATTACAAAACTCATCAATCCTACTAAAAAGGGGCGCATTACTACTTCGTTGCCACCGATGGTTCCAAAAATTTGATCAAATCCCCAAAATAAAGCTGTACCACCTAAAGCGGCGCCGGTAATCAGAAAAGTTAACTGGACTTGGTTTAAAAAAGGTGTCTTCTTTTTTTGCCCAATTTTTACTGGCATGTGCTGGGTAATGTTTTGCAAGACTAAAATAGTGAAAAAACATACTAAACGCATGGTTAAATTCATCTGTTTTTCCTCCTATCTTCTGAATTTCAAATCAAGCGGCATTGTCTTTTTTTCACCTAAAACGCGCCGACGTAAGATGCGATCAATGAAAGGCGTAGCACAATTCATGGTTAAAATGGCATAACTGACCCCTTCTTGAGTGGGACCCCAGAAACGGAAAATGATAATTAGACACCCAATGATAAAGGCATAGAGGTATTCCCCAACTTTGGTTGAAGGGCTTGAAGCATAGTCAGTCGCCATGAAAACGGCACCCAATAATAATCCACCACTTAATAAATGTCCGACTACAGTTTGCCATGGTGCAAAAGTTCCATCACCAGCAAAAAGCCAAGCACCAATTCCTACTGTTGCAAGAATGACTAAGGGAATATGCAGGCTAATGATTTTTTTGCGCCATAAAACGATAAAGGCTATTAAAATTAAAAAACTGCTTGTTTCCCCAATACGCCCGCCAGTAAAGCCAATAAACGTTTGCCACAATTCAGTATTACTTAATGTGGCTGATTTCATCTGAGCCAATGGTGTAGCTTTAGTGACAGCATCAGGTGTAATACTGTTAAAAGGGGGAGCTGGCCAACTAATTTTAAACATTTCTTGGAAAAATAAACCGACTAACAATGCTCGTCCTCCTAATGCCGGATTTAAAAAGTTGTAGCCTAGTCCACCAAAAAATTCTTTTACGACAATAATGGCAAAAATTGCACCAATGACAGGAAAATACCACGGAGCAGAAGGCGGTAAGTTCATTGTCATTAACACAGCAGTGACAATTGCACTTAAATCCCACGTTAGTTCTTTTTTTGAGCATTTAAACCAAACGATTTCGGCTAATTGAGCAGTTGTAATCGCAATGAAGAATAAAAGATAAACCCGCCAACCAAAAAAGTAGCCTGAAACTAAAATAATAGGAAAAAGAGTAATTAAGACCCATTTCATAATCCCGCGAGTATTAGTATCACCGAGTAGATGGGGAGAGTCGGCGGTTTTTAATGTCCTCCTATTTAGCATCTTCTAACGCCTCCTTTTCTTTTTGAATGGCGGCGCTTGCTTTGGTGATGTTGGCAGCCAAATGACGTCTGGCCGGACAGACATACGTACAACAGCCACAGTTAATACAAGCTGTTGCCAGTAGCTGGTCACAAGTAAATAAATCATTGCTGCGATAGGCCAGATCAATATTTTGTGGTTCTAAGCGCACCGGACAAACTTCAACACAGCGATTGCAACGAATACAAGGTGATTCATTTGTCTTTTCGTCGTGTTCTTCATTAAAAACGATAATGGCATTACTCCCTTTGGTTAAGGGTAATTCCAAATTGGTGATAGCTTTTCCCATCATGGGCCCCCCATGAATAATCCGTGAAGGACGCCCTTTATACCCCCCACAAAATGCAATTAAATCTTTGACTTGCGTCCCTAAAGGAAAACAAATAACTTGCGGCTGCTGCACGTCTCCGGTAACTGTCACGTAGCGGTGTGTCAAAGACTTCCGTTCATCCACGCTTTCTGCAATTGCAAAAGCTGTCGCTACATTAATTGTAAAAGCTCCCGTTTCCACTGAACGCCCATCCAGTGGCGATTCAGCGGCAACTAAAGTTTCTAAAAGCTGGCCTTCGCCCCCTTGGGGATATTTCACTGGTAAAGGAACAATCCGACAATTTTTAACTTTGCGCGCAGCTTTTTCCATCGCTGCAATGGCTTGAGGTTTATCTCTTTCAATCCCAACTAAAATTTCTTTTGCTTCTAAAATATCTCGGGCAATTTCACCACCGCGCAAAATTTTGCTGCTTTCTTTTTGCATTAAGAAATCATCTGAGGCAATAAAAGGCTCACATTCGGCGCCATTTAGAATAATCGTTTGAACATCAATATGATCGGCGGGATTCAATTTAACATGGGTTGGAAAAGTGGCACCGCCCAATCCGACAATTCCAGCAGCTCGGACAGCTTTTTCAGGAGAATAGCGCACATCAATCAAACTTTCAGTGTTACTATTTTTCGACTCGCCTTTGATAACAGCGGCAGTTTGGGTGTTGCCTTCTAGTGCTGGAACTTCGCAAACATCTACTAGAGTTCCAGTAATCGAAGAATGGACATGCCCACTAATATCAGCGCTGCTTTTAGCGATGACTTCTCCTTTTTTGACGGTATCTCCTATGGCTACCACCAATTCATTGGCAGCGCCGATATGCTGATCAAAAGGAATTACAACCAAAGCGGGCTCGAATGTCACAACTTCTTCTTGCTGAATTTTGAACAAGTCTTTTAAGTGATTACTACTAGCATCAAAAAAGAAACCACCGGAAAATCGTTTTATTTTCATTTCTTGTTCCTCCTTTGAAAACGCTCTATATTTTTATCGTAACATAAGGAAAAAAATCACAAAAGAAATATGAGAAATCCGGCAAGACAATTCTTCTTGTAGCGGCGCTTAATAAAATCTTAATAGTTTAGAAAAATTCCTTTGGTTTCTGTTAGGACGTGGTTTCTCTAAAGGTCTGTAATACTCAAAAAGAAAACGGATACATATCATTTGAAGTCTACTTTGTTTCTTCTTTATACTGAGATTAAGCGGCATAAGGAAATTTCAAAATTTTTTTGTGCCAAATTTTTAGATAAACCCAAAAAATAGGAGGAGATTCGGTGAAGAAACCTGCAGAACTGCTAGACGAAAAGTATTTGATGTATATCAATGGTGAGTGGACAAATGGGGTTAAAGGAAAAACACTAACCTCCAAAAATCCAAGTGATGGTGCTACATTAGCAACTTTTATCAGTGCTGAAGAAGAAGATGTGGATCAGGCAGTAGAAGCGGCAAGTGCAGCATTTCCTGCGTGGAGCAAGACTGGAGTTGAAGAGCGCAGTCAAATTCTTTTAGACATTGCCGATGTTTTAGAAGAAAATGCCGAAAAATTGGCATGGATTGAAACATATGATAATGGCAAGCCGCTACGGGAAACTAAAAATGCAGATATTCCTTTGGTAATCGATCATTTTCGTTACTTTGCAGCATTAGTGCGTTCAGAAGAAGGTACCATTAAAGAGTTAGATGAACACACTTTGACAATGGTGTTAAAAGAACCAATCGGTGTAGTTGGTCAAATTGTACCGTGGAATTTTCCTTTGCTGATGGCAGCGTGGAAAATAGCTCCCGCATTAGCAGCGGGTAACACCATCGTGATTCATCCTTCTTCATCCACTCCCCTTAGTTTATTAGAGGCAACGAAATTAATCGGCCCATTATTACCAAAGGGGGTCTTAAATGTGGTAACCGGAAAAGGTTCTGAGTCTGGTGATTATATGTTAAGCCATCCGGGTTTTGCCAAAATTGCCTTTACGGGTTCAACTGAAGTGGGTTATAAAGTAGCCGAAGGTGCAGCAAAAAATCTCATTCCAGCGACATTAGAGTTAGGTGGAAAATCCGCTCACATTATTTTCAGTGATGCCGACCAAAAACGGGCACTGGAATATGCCAAAGATGGTATTTTAACCAATCAAGGACAAGTTTGTTCAGCAGGAAGTCGCTTATTAGTACAAGCTGATATTTACGACGATTTTGTTGAAAAATTAGCTGAAAGTTTTAAAGCAGTAAAAGTCGGTCTCCCTTGGGAAGAAGATACGGTCATGGGCGCTCAAATTAATGAAGGACAAGTTGAAACCATTTTGGACTATATTAAAATTGGTAAAGATGAAGGTGCGAAAGTTATTGTGGGTGGCGAACGCTATACAGATGGCCCACTATCAGAAGGCGCTTTTGTCAAACCAACTATTTTGGCTGAGGTTAGCAATGATATGCGCGTTGCCCAAGAAGAAATTTTTGGTCCGGTTATTGTAGTAATTAAATTTGAAGATGAAAAAGAGGCGATTGAAATCGCCAATGATTCAGATTACGGTTTAGCCGGCGGTGTCTTCACGGAAAATATTAATAAAGCATTCCGGGTTGCTCGCGCTGTTCGTACAGGGACCATGTGGATCAATACTTATGGCGATTTACCGGCAGGAACACCATTTGGAGGTTACAAAAAATCTGGTATCGGACGGGAAACTTATAAAACGATTCTAGATGCTTATTCCCAAACAAAAAATATTTACATGCATATCGAATAACTTAGGCGGTATTTGTAAAAAACACGGCTTGCGCTTCTCTCATAGAAAAGCGTAAGCCGTGTTTTTGCGTCTAATTAATCAGGATTAGATTCCACCGTAGTTTTGGCATATATAGGCAAAAAGCCATCTAAAAATTCTACAGTTAAAGGTAGAGCTGGTCCTTTATCACCATCAATCCGACTGTAAATTTTCTTTTGTTCCAAAGACTCTAACCTAATTTTTTTAGGTTTTAAATAGGTAAGTGTATGGGCTTTTTTTTGACGCAAATTCCCAGTTAAAACAAAAAAGAGTAATTGAAATAATTTCCGTAAGCGCATGTTATGCAAGATACTGACGTGAAAGGCATGGGGGCTTGAAGGGACGTAATCAATACCTCCTACCAAATGTGTCGTTGTCAATAGGAAAATCCAAACTTTCATTTTTTCGTTGAAATCTTCTGTCTGAATATGCACCTTATAAGAGGCTTTTTGACTAATTTGTTTAAGACCTTTTAACGGATAAATCAATAAGCCGAATTTTCGTTTCTCGCTTTGACGGACTTGATTGGAAATATCTGCCAAAGAACCAAAAGTCAAAGAACTGACAATTGCTTTTTGTCTGTCTTGGCAGGCGCCAATGCCGACGTTTATCTTCTGTTGATCTAATATCAAAGCCATTGCAGCATCTAAATCCTGGGGAATTTCCCATCGTTTGGCAAAGTTATTAATGGTTCCTCCAGGAATGATTCCTAAAGGGAGTGTTTGTTTTGCTTGTAAAAAGGCAGTCGCCACTAGATTTAACGTCCCGTCCCCTCCAATTGAAATCAGGCCATCGTAATCTGTTAAAGAAGTACGAATTTTTTCAACCGCTTTTTTAGGATTGGGAGCTGTAAGTGGTTCAGAAGTATGACCGGCTTTCTTTAATTTAGCTGCAACTTTTTGAGCCGTGTCTTCGTTATCACCACGTCCGGCAGTGGGATTATAAAAAATGGCATAATGCATTGTGATCACCTCGTAATAAGGGTAACACTTTTAGTATCTAGGAACGAACAAAAGCGTTTGGCAATTTTAGTTAGTCTTTGTCCTTATCAGAATCATTGATAATTACATCGCAGCGCTTTGCTACTGCTAACTCATTAGTATCAAGACATTCTACGATCGCCACATTTTGATATTCTTTTACTAGGATAACTTCGTGCACACCTTCTAAACCGATTATTTTAGCTTGGCAAGTTGGGGTAGTATTTGTTTTTGTCATTTCGCAACAATCCTTTATTTTTTAGGTAGAATAGCCTATTTGGGTAAAATAATCGAATATTTCGCCTTATAAAACTCAAAATTTAAAATTATTTAGCGAGATATTGAGCAGATTTGTTTTTTGTCGCATTTAAGAAGCGTATGCTGGGTTAAGAAGGTAAAAAATGAAATAACGGACTAGCTGTCTTTAAAATAGAGGAGATGAGATAAAATATGAAGAAAATGGGCCAATGGTTATTGTGTGTGCTTGGTGTTGAAGCAGTGGGAATTTTGTCGGGAGTTTTTGCAAGGGATATTGCAGCTACTTATGCAAATTTGAATACGCCGCCTTTTTCACCCCCAGGAAATATTATTGGCATTATATGGACTGTTTTATATGGATTAATTGGAACGGCCTTGTATTTTATTTTAAATGCATCGAGTAGCAAGAAAGTAAAAAATCAAGCGTTATTCTTATTTGGTTTACAACTTCTTTTGAATTTTATTTGGAGCATTGTTTTCTTTGGCGGTGAGAATTTTTGGTTAGGCGTAGTAATTGTTTTACTACTATTGGCCACAGTTTTTAGTTGTCTGATCCGTTTTTATTCTATTCAAAAACTGGCAACATTTCTGTTTACTCCTTATTTTATCTGGTGCATATATGCTGCCTACTTAGCCATTGGTTTGGCAATCAAAAATTAAAGAGCACCTAGACAAAGGCTACTGAGAAAATAAAACTCGGTAGTCTTTTTAGTTAAGGATAAATCAGTATTCTAATATACCCTATGTAGGTATTAACATAAAGATAATGGAAAATAGAAATATTTTTTAGAAAAAAATGATGCTTCGTGTTTGACAATGGTGGCTTTCTATTGTTCAATAATACCTATCGGGGTATATAAGGAGTGGCATTATGTTTTCATTTTTTTCAAAGACAAAAAGTATTACAACGACAGAACTGGCAGATAAATTGACTAGTTCTATCACATTATTAGATGTACGCACACCAGAGGAATACCGGAAGGGGCATATTTCAAGTGCGCAAAATATTCCTTTAAACAAGATTTCAGGTTATCGTGGAAAAAAAGATACTGAAATTTATGTCATTTGTCAGTCTGGGATGCGCAGTAAACAAGCAGCAAAACAGTTAAGAGATCAAGGCTACGATGTGGTGAATGTCAAAGGTGGCATGAGTCAGTGGTCCGGCAAAGTAAGAGGAGGAAAAGCATGAAAGTCATTATCGTAGGCGGAGTAGCAGGAGGAATGTCAGCAGCTACGCGATTACGCCGCTTAGATGAAAAAGCAGAAATTGTTATTTTGGAAAAAGGACCATTTGTCTCCTTTGCCAACTGTGGTTTACCTTATTATGTTTCGGGTGAAATTGCAGATAAAGAAACATTATTGGTCCAAACACCGGAAAGTTTACACCGGCGCTTCAATTTGGATGTGCGCCCTTTTAATGAAGTTATAGAAATTGAGGCCTCAAAAAAAGTTGTGACGATACAAAACCAAACTGAAACGTATCAAGAAAGCTATGACTTCCTTATTTTATCGCCGGGGGCAAAACCATTTGTTCCACCAATTAGTGGTATTGAGGAAGCGAAAAATACTTTTACGCTACGGAATGTACCCGACTTAGATAAAATTATGCAGGCACTTACACCGAACGTCAAAAAGGCAACTGTCATTGGGGCAGGTTTTATCGGTTTGGAAATGGCAGAGAATTTGAAAAAAACAGGTTTAGACGTCACGATTATTGAAAAGGCTCCTCATGTTTTACCGCCATTAGATGAAGAAATGGCCAGTTTTGTGCAAAAAGAGCTGATTGATAACGGGGTTAACGTCATTACTGGACAATCAGCAGTAGCCTTTAAACAAGCTGGCAGAGAAATTGTATTAGAAGATGGTACTCAACTGGAAACAGATATCACGATTTTATCTGTTGGTGTGCAACCAGAAACAGCGCTTGCCCAAAAAGCCGGTATTGAATTGGGGTTAAGAGGTGGTATTGTCGTAGATGAAAAATATGAAACCAATCTTGCTGGAATTTTTGCCGTAGGAGATGCAATTGTCACCAAACAACAAATTTCCAATGAAGATGCCTTGATTTCCTTAGCTTCACCGGCGAACCGTCAAGGGCGGCAGGTTGCCGATGTAATTTATGGCTTGCCACGTAAAAATCTCGGCAGTATCGGAACGGCAATTGTACGTGTCTTTCATTTAAGTGCGGCAGCTACGGGACTAAATGAAAAAGCTGTGCAACAAGCGGGCTTACCTTATGCTGTTGTCCATGTGAGTGGTAAAGATCATGCCGGCTACTATCCGGGTGCTACAGAATTAACCTTAAAATTAATTTTTAATCCCACGACAGGAACGATTTATGGCGCGCAAGGCATAGGAGCAAAAGGTGTTGATAAACGCATTGATGTCTTAGCTACTGCCATTAAAGGGGAACAGACAATTTTTGACTTACCGGAATTAGAATTCACCTATGCCCCACCTTTTGGTTCGGCTAAAGATCCAGTGAATATGCTGGGCTATAGCGCCTTAAACATTGCAGAAGATTTTAGCCAAAATATTCAATGGTACGAGCTTTCTGATGAAATAAAAAAAGGTAAAGTGCTATTAGATGTACGCAATGAAGCTGAATTAATAAATAACGGTCAATTTTTACAATCTGTTCATATACCGTTAGATACATTGCGGAACAATTTAGCGCAGTTAGACAAAGAAAAAGAATACATTGTCACGTGCCACAGTGGGTTACGTAGTTATATCGCAGAACGAATTTTGAAGCAAAATGGCTTTGACGTAGTGAATTTAGACGGGGCATTTGCATTGTATCAGATGGTAAGACCAGAGGAGATTAAACATGGAAAAAACAATATCAAATAATGATTTTAATGAACTATTGCAAAAAGAAAATTTAGTCGTAATTGATGTGCGTGAAGCAGATGAATTTGCTGCAGGACATATTCCGAATGCAAAAAACTTGCCATTAAGCCAATTAGAAAATCGCTTTTTTGAATTAGCTAAAGATACTCACTATTACGTTATCTGTCATTCAGGCCGTCGTTCTGAAATTGCGTGTCAATTTTTAACTGCTCAAGGTTATCAGGTGACCAATGTTTTAGGTGGAATGATGGATTGGAAAGGAGCAGTTGTTGATGGCCGCTAGCTGTGATAAGAATATTTTAAATCGTTTAAAACGTACGGAAGGACAAATTCGAGGCATTCAAAAGATGATTGAAGAGGAAAAAGAGTGTGTCGATGTCATTACCCAATTAAGTGCGGTTCGCGCAAGTATTGATCGAGTAATGGGAATTATCGTAGCGGAGAATTTGAAAAATTGCTTGGAAAATCCCACCGAAGATGCAACAGTCCAACAAGAAAAAATTCAACAAGCCATTCGAATGATTATTAAAAAATAGCAAAAAGCGCCGAAATACAAGTAGAGAGATAAAACTTTTTCTACTTGATTTTCGACGCTTTTTTGTGCATTCAACTAGCAACTAAGGCTGGTAACTTAACGCCAGCTCAATTCTGGTGCTACATCTTTCATAATTGTTTCTAAAATGTGCATATTATATTCGACACCCAAAGTATTTGGAATAGTGATTAAAACCGTATCAGCTTCTTTAATTGCTTCATCTTCTGCCAGTTCTTTCACTAATTTATCTGGTTCCCCAGCAAAAGTACGTCCAAAAATTGTTGGATTACGGTGATAAGCTAAGTAACCCACAGAATCTTGTTGCGGTTCACCATCTTGTCCGAATAATTGGCGGTCCAAGTCGGTTGTAATCGGTTGAATCGAACGTGTTACTAATGTACGTGGTTCAAAGTTATGTCCGGCTTCTTTCCAAGCTTGTTTGTATGCTCGTAATTGATTGGCTTGCTGCACATGAAAAGGTTCGTTACTTTCATAATTCACCAAAGTAGAAGATTGCAAATTCATTCCATGTTTTGCTGCCCAAATCGCAGTTTCTTTGGAACCGGCCCCCCACCAGATGCGTTGACGTAATCCTTCTGCATAAGGTTCAAGACGTAATTTTCCTGGTGCTTGCGGGAACATTGGTTGTGGATTTGGTTCAGCAAAATATTTACCTTCTAATAAATCCAAAAATTCCAATGTCCGTTCCCGTGTGATTTCTTTAATTTCTTCTTCCGTGTAGTCATAACCAAAATAACGCCAACCATCTAAAACTTGTTCAGGTGAACCACGACCCACGCCTAATTGCACACGACCTTGTGTAATAACATCCGTTAAGCTAGCATTTTCAGCCATCATATACGGATTTTCATAGCGCATATCGATTAAACCTGTCCCAACTTCGATCTTGCTTGTTTTCGCACCAATCGCAGATAAAAGTGGAAATGGGGAACCGATTTGAGGGGCAAAATGATGAACGCGGAAATATGCACCGTCCACGCCGATTTTTTCAGCTTCAACTGCTAATTCAATTGATTGCAAATAAGCATCGCTAGCAGTCTTAACCAATGACCCACGATCCATCCAATGACCAAAACTCAAAAAACCAATTTTTTTCATGCTGGAAAACCTCCTTTTTTATTTATCAGCTCATCCTCTGATAATTACCACGATTTTACTACGATTCTTTTTAAAAGACGAATAATTGTGCCGCAGGAAGCTTTCAGTTGATTATGTATCACATTTCCATTTTTTTATTTAAAAAAATGAGGTTTTTGAAGGCGTAATTACTATTTATGATAAAAAAAGCGTTTTTAACAATCATTTTTTTTAACTCACAATAAAAATTTGATTGTGAAAATAAAAACAATATTAGCTGTTTTTATTTCAAAAAAAGCACAAATGTTGAAAAAACGGGAATGTTGTATTTAAACATTCTCAATTTTTTTGTAATTCTATTGAATTTTTGAGAAAACTAGGTAAGTTTTTTTCAATTTTATTAAATAACGATAATATTTTTGAGAAAAAAAGTGAATAAGATTTTTATATACTAGGACTGTAACAGAGTACTGATGAGTGAAATTAGTTTAGGTCGCTAACTTTACTCCAGAAATTGACGGAATAAAAATAGAGAGGGGAAAAAGAGATGTTTGGTAAAAAAAAGAAAGATGACTTATTAGCAGAATTAGAAGAACTCGGTTTTCATGATGATAGCGATGAAGATGTCAAAGAATTAGAAGCAAAAAATAGTTCACTGACACAAGAGATTGCGTCATTGAAGGAAAAAAATACAGGGTTAGAGAAAGAAAAACAAGAGCTGACTACTAAGGTACAAGAGTTACAAGCAACCGTTGAAAAAATGGAAAATGAATTGGCTTCTGTTGCTGCAATTCCTGCTGATTATGACGGACGGGTAGCAGAAAGTGAGCAACTGAATCAAAAAATAGAAACCTTAAAAGCTGAAAATAAACAATTGACAGCCAATTTGGAATTTGCCAGTAATCGTGCGATGGAGTTAACGCAGCGTCTTGAAAAACAAACGCCAGAAGACAAGGACGATGATGAAATTAGCCTACCCAGTGATGCCTATAGTGAATTAGAAGAAAAATACCAACAGGTAAAAGCAGAGCTTACAGCATTGAAGTCAAGTCAAGAACGTGACGAATTGGAATTGACGAAAAATGAGCTGGCAGATGTCTTATTAGCCGCAAAATCGAAAGCCAAAGAAATTGTGCGCAAAGCTGAATTTGATGCGCATGATCTTAAAATGAAATCAGAAGAAGAATTAGAGGAATTAAAACAAGGATGTTTACGTTATCAAAATTATATTGAAAAAATGCGCGATGAGTCGATATCTTTGTTAGATCAACTACTACAACAATCCCATCGAGCTACAAAATGATCAAAAGTGAGGGGGGAAAATCCATGAAAAAAATCGTACCGCTATTAACAGGAGCGTTTGTGATTGCTTCATCTACTACAACTTTTTTATCCACACCAGTCAATGCAAAAAATCTGGATGAAAAAGAAAATGAAATAAAAGAAACAAACGAAAGCGATAAGCAGGAGATTCCTCTCTTAGATAGTCACGATAAAGAGGAACCTGATGAGCAAGAAGAAATAGAAGTAGAAAAAAACGTAGAATCAGAAGAACTGGCAGAAAAAGATTCTGATTCTTCAACAGAAATAGCTGAAACAACGGATGCCACTGATGAACAGACAGCATCAACAGAAGAAAGTAAAGAAGGTGCTACTCCAACTGACAGTAAAGAAGATACCACACCAACTTCTGAAAATGTTGAAGCAGAAAAAGAAATCGTTACAGTAGATGCAGCAAATTCTAACCCAACATCAAGTTCAGTTGGGAAAAACCAATCCGACAAAATCAATACAAGTTCGAGTCAGAAAAAGACTACTACAGCACCTAAAAAGAAAAACAAAACTGCTAAAACAAAAGTCCATAAAAGCACACCATTTGCGCCCGGTAAAAGTCAAAGTTCTAAAAGAACGACAACAAATGGGGATACTACAAGTAGTGTAACCATGGGTGAAAATAGTTATACTTTCTCACCCAATTTCACCACACAGCGGTTTATTAAAACTATTGGTGAAGATGCCAGAAATTTGGGCCAAAAGCATGGATTATACGCATCTGTGATGATAGCCCAGGCTATTTTAGAAAGTGCGTCAGGAAACAGTTCACTGGCAAGCCCGCCCAATTACAATTTATTTGGAATTAAAGGTAGTTATAAAGGCACTAGCGTAAATTTTGCCACCCAAGAAGATGATGGTAGCGGCAATCACTATACCATTCGGGCTAACTTCAGAAAATATCCTTCATATAAACAATCATTGGAAGATTATGTTCAATTAATTCGCGGAGGACTTCCTTATAATCACAACTTTTATAGTGGGGTTTGGAAAAGCAATACGAAATCTTATCAAGATGCGACCCGCTTTTTAATGGGAAGATATGCCACGGATACCAGCTATGCAGCAAAATTAAATGGTTTAATTCGGACTTATAATTTGACGGCTTATGATATTCCGGCAGTAAAAGTTGAAAATTTGACTAATCCCATCTTGGATAAAAAAACAGAAAATTCAAAAAACAACGAGCGCGATATTGTAAAAAATATTACGGTAGCAACAGAAAAATCAGTCCAACCAAATAGAAAAGTGAATAAAAAACAAGCGACCGTAGCGCACACAGTTAAAGCCGGAGAATCATTGGTTTCCATTTGCCGATTATATCAAGTCCCTCTTCATCAAATCGTTTCACAAAATGGTTTAAATAGCTATCTATTAGCGGTTGGACAAGTATTAGAAGTTGGGAAAACAATTCGTTTAAAAGAAGAAGAAAAGTTAAGCTATAGCGTGAAATATTTTGAAAGAGACCTTGAGCATTTTAGTAAGCCAGCAGGAAACGAGCTGTTTTTGAGATTGAACACACCCTTTTTCAAAAATTATTCCGTCAAGGCCTACAGACAACGCCCTGCTGGTTTTTATAGTGTTCAACGCGGCGATACATTAGCAAAAATAGCGAAACGCTTTAAAATATCGGTGCAATCTTTACGACGATGGAATAATTTAGAGGGCTATCTGATATATGAAGGACAACAACTACGACTAACGCCGTGGTTAGATGAATTCTTGCCCCAAGTTTTCACCACGATTTAGTGGTTGAAAATAAGCTCATTGCTTTTCTCCAATGGGCAAAAAAACACAATAGAAAGGAGTTGAGAATTGAATGAAGAAAGAGAAAAAAGGGTTGATTGTTTTAGTAACAATTGCGGGTTTATTGCTAGTTGGAAATGTTATTGGCTATTTACAGCCGATTTTTGCAGGTGAAGATCAGACCGTAATAACAACTGATGGTACAGATATAAAAGCTACTGCTAGTTCAGCTATTTTAGAAAAAATTGACGACTCAGACAACCGTGATTACTCAACACAAGTCTCGTCATCTGAAACAGCTGAAGAAGCTGAGGATACTGATGAGTCAGATGAATCAGATGAAAAAGTATCAAAAGCACGATTGATAAAAGCAGCAGCAGATGAAACAGCGGTTTGGGGTACAGAAGCAGCTGCGACGAAAATTATTGAAGTAGATAACTGGTCAGATTTTGACAAGGCGGTCACGAATGGCTTTTCAGGAGATGAAGCAGAAAAAAATGATGCGGATTATATTAAAGTAACCGCAAGTTTTTCGAATCCTCGTACAGGAACGGCGGCTTATGCCGCTAACGTTACTATTCCGGTTAATCGAGTAGATTTTGTCGTAGATGGGCTAGAAAATACGATTCATTTTCATGGGACGTCATACAGTTGGCGTTCTAATCGTAGTGATGTCAGAAAAGTTTATGTCAAAGATTTAGCGATGTATGGAACGAATTATTATGGTCCTTTTCGAATAGGTGATGCAACTTCAATTGAATCAGAATTAGCAATTGAAAATGTCTATTATGAAGGTGGCCAGCTAACTGCTTCATATCAAGCTACCATGCGTTTTATTGGCAAAAATACTATTAAGTCTGTTAATAGTTACGAAGACCCCTTTACCCCTGAGAGAATTATTAGTACACAAGGAAACCAATCTGGTTTAGAAGCTTTTCGCACCGTCTTTGAAGAAAATAGTGAAACCGAGGTGGACGTTGAAAATGGTAATGGTTTTATTTTAGCAAGTTATCTTGGAAACATAGGCTCTACTTCAGGAGAAGACGCTTATGCGCTATTGAAAAGTAAAGCTAAAGTAAATATTACTACTCTTGGAAGTACCGGAGAAAACTATGGTGTTGGCTACTATGTTTTAGCGCTTAATAAAGGCGATGTCATTGTAGAAGACGAAGCGGAATTAACTTTGAATACAGCAAAGGATACGACTAAAGGTGGAATAGAACTTGCAAATGGAACCAATATTGATATCTCCAATAAAGCTAAGGTGAATATCAATATCAACGGACCTATGGGAGGTACTCGAAATGCAGTTTCTATCGGGAATAGCTCTAAGTTCAATGTTTGGGATGAAGGAGAATTACACATCAATCTGAAAAATCAGGGAACCGATAGTAGAGATGTCATCACCGCTGGTAGCGATAGTACTTTTGAAATTGGGCGAAAATCAGTTTTCAATATTAAGTTAGAAGATGGAACAGGTTCGCGAAATTTGATTGATATTGGAGCCAGGGGGGCTTTTCGCTTCGCTGATGCCTATTCTATTGATTTAGATGCTCGAGCTAATACGAATGCTCATTTGATTAATATGTCAAATCCAGGTCATTTTATTGCAGATGTCCAAAAAGTTTCAACATGGTTGAAATCAGATCCGACTGTATTATATAAATCTTGGGCTCCAATTTATGGAGTAGATGTTACGTATAATGGTCGAAATCAAACAGGTTTAGTCGGACAAAGTGTAACGAGCACTATCACTGACGACTTCTTGGAAAACTATTATACGAGTGGACGCTCTGGCAGCAGTGTTCCGTCAGCTAGTCATACCGGTTTTTCACGGGTTTTGTTTGAATTTATTGAGGATGTCAATATTGGCATAAACGATATTACGGATAATCCAAACGAAGATGCTCATAAAGAATTCAGTGGGGCGGTAAATCCCGATCCAGAGTATGGTAATGGAACAGCTATTACCTTTTACTATGTTGATCGTGATGATTATACAGAAGATGATCCGCTACCATTAGATCGACCAGTTGGAACCCCAGCAGTTGCATCTCCTTTAGAAGGGGATGAGCGGGTTTTTCATACGATTGCGGATTCTTTTACTGGTAGCTATCAATTTACAGTTCCTGAAGATGAGCGTGAAAATTTAGTTGCCGGTCAGAAAATAATGGCTGTAGGTTGGCTAAATGGGAAAGAAAACTATGCGATTACGACAGTAAAAGATACAACTGCACCAACTGCAGATGGACGGTCTTACATTGTTGAAAAAGGAGTAATGCCTCCTAGTGCTGATGTCTTTTTAGAAAATATTCAGGATACAAATCCAATGGAAAATCAAACATTTGCTATTTCTTACAAGACAGATATTTCTGAGTTAGTTCATCAGCCGACTAAAGAAGGCCATGTTATTGAAATTAATGTAACAGATGAAGCTGGCAATACAGCTACAGTTGAAGCCAAATTGATTGTTTACGACGAAGGAACCGGCATTGATGCTAAAGATATTGAAATTGACGCAACAGACATAAAAGATAAAACTGAAGCAGAAATTAAAGATTTTATTTTGGCCGAAAGTAGCGCAAGTGCATTTTATTTAAAAGATGGTGCTGAAGTTGATGTGACAGAAAAGATTGAAGTAGCGGATTTAGGTGGTTTATCCACAGCATCTGGAGAATATACCGTTAAATTAATTGTACCGACAGATGTCGAAAATGGGTTACAAGAAAGTATCACAAAGGAAATAGTGGTGACAGTAAAAGATGTAGAACCTCCGACTGGTACCGGGAAACATACCTTGGTACCGCTAAATAAAGCAGACTACCTCATTGGATCAGATGTCGATTTATTTAAGTTTTTAAGTACGTATCAAGATAATGTAACCGAAGCTGAGGAACTTCAAATTCGCTTGGTAGAAAATGCAAATGAAATTGAAACCTTAGTAAGTTCTGTCGGTAGTAAAGTTATTCATGTGATTTTAACGGATAAAGCCAAAAATGATAGTGAACCAATCGAAATCCCAATTACTGTAGTAGAAGGTGAGGTAAGCGGCAACGTTGCAATTACCGGAGAAGATTTTCGCTTAGATCGAAGTGAATGGGAAAACGCAGTTACAGAAAATCAATTAAAAGAATTTATTTTAATAAATGGGCAAGTAGAAGCTGTGGAAATGATCGAAGGTGTTGTTACTTCTGTTACCGATACAGATAAAGTCAGTATTAATGTTGAAGAAGTCATCGTCGATAGCGCTCATGAAGAACAACCAATGACGATTACATTAATTGTCGACAATGGAACGGATAAAGTTTCTAAAACTATTCAAGTAACTTTTAATGATAAAACAGCGCCAACAGCCGAGCCGAAACCGACAGAGATTAATATTGGGAATGTTAATGCCATTCAAAATGCAGATCCAAAAATATTTTTAGAAAACTTGACCGATAATGTAAGTGAAGTAGACAAGATAAGCGTGAAATTTGCTGAAAATCAAGATTTTGATGAAATGGTACAAACCCCAGGTCCAAAAGATTTACTGATTGAACTAGTAGATGAAGCCGGCAACAAAGCGACTATTACGGTAGAAATCACGATTTTTGATAATAGTTTAACGATTCGATTTGTCGATAGTAAAGATCAAGATATTGTGACACCAGTCGTAATTAGCGACAAGATTCCAGGCGATAAAGTTGATTTAACGGCAGAGCAAGCCGTTTTAAAAGGATTACAAGATGCTGAGGATTTACATTACTTACTTCTAACTAGACCGGGAAATGAGGAGCAAGTAGAAGTTACTTCCACCGGTAAAATTGTGAAATATGAATTTGACGGTACTTTATTTATCTCATCTTATCCTGAAACATTGGATTTTGAAACGCATCAAGTTTGGTTTTCTGACATTCGCGTGGAAAAACCACAATATCAAGAGCCATTAGTGATTTGGGATAATCGTGGAATAAAAGCTAATTGGACATTAACGGCAACCTTGACAAAGGACTTCACCTTGCAAGCAGGAGATGTCGATGATCCAAACTTTATTTTGACGGATGTTTTAAGTTATCAAAAAACTACTGAAGAAAATTCAGCAGTGGTACTACACGATGAAGCCGAAGCAGTTTACTCAGCGCAACATGCTGAAGATCAATCAGAGTACAACATTAGTGATACCTGGGATGAAAATGGACCAGGTTTGAAATTTGAAACGACAGCTGCCAATGTCAAAAAACTTGGCGATTATCAAGCGGAAATTCTTTGGACATTAGGGGATGCAAGATAGAAAGGGCGTGAGAAAAAATGAAGCGCAGAATTTTTAGTCTTAAACGAATTGTAACAACCGCCGTTATTTTTCTTGCGTTGTTTACATCTTTTGGTGAATTTTACGCCGAAGAACAAGGTCAGAAATCGCAAAGTGTAACGACAGAAGGCGTGATTGTATTTGAAGAAGGAGAACAAGGAAGTGTTGAATCCACGCAACAGTCACAAAGTATTACACCAGTTGCAAAACCTAGTGGCACGTCAAAACTTTATGGTAAAAGTTACCCTGCTACAGGGGAAATGATAAAGAAAAGTTTGATGTACACAGGTGTTGGCCTCATCTTACTATTCTTCTTGTTACTTTTTTGGAAGAAACGCAAAAAGGAGGAGAAGGGATGAAAAAATTCTTTTTACTATCTTCTTTCCTCTTCTTGATGATGCCGCAGATGGTATTGGCACAAAGCGATACTGTTGGAACTGGGAAAATTGAATTTAATGATCATCAACAAGTAGCTGATCCAGAAAATCCAGTAAATCCAATTGAACCAGAAGATTTAATCCCCCCTAGTTCAGATTTATTGCGGTTGGATTACGTTCCAAGTTTGAAATTCTCAACGCAAAAAAGTGATGCAAATGATCAAAAATACGCAGCAAATGCCATGATGTTTGCAGATGACACAATGCCACGAGCTCAGTTTATTCAAGTAACCGATCGCAGAGGAACAAAGGCAGGGTGGAACGTTAGTGTCAGACAAGAAAAACAATTTGCCACAGCAGAGAATATAGAGTTAGACGGTGCGATGTTGTCTTTTGATTACTCCTGGACAAATGGTTCGGATAAAGCCAAAGCGCCCGTTGTAAAAAAAGACATTATTGAAATGAAAATTGGCGAAACACAAGAAATCGCCAATGCCAAAAAAGGTACAGGTGATGGTACTTGGTTTATCTCATTTGGCGCATCACAAAATAATTCGCAGGGTGTAAAAAATACTTTAGAACCCAGACTTGATCGTGACGATCAAGTAATTATGCACGATACGTTTAATAAACCACTATTTTTAAATTCTGCTATCCAACTGGCAGTCCCAGGACGAACAGAAAAAGTTATCGGTAAACCTTATAAAACGGAGCTAACTTGGATTTTATCTGAGTTACCATAAAAAATTGGAGGAAAAGAAGATGAAAAACATTACAAAATTAACTACCACAGCATTACTAGGAGCATTGGCGTTAGGCGTGGTTGCCCCAGCAGCAAATGCGGCCACAGATGTTATAGGAGAAGGTAAAATTGAGTTCAAGCAAGAAACACCAGAAAATCCTACTCCAACACCAGGGGGGGAAGATGGCCCAGAAATTAAAGAACCAGAACCAAATCCAGATCCAAATCCTTTGAAAATTCTTTCTGTTACGGATATGGATTTTGCTATTCATGAAGTACCAGTGGGTAATGCGGATCGTTCTTATGATGCCCTACCATTTAATGCAACACCAGTAGATCCTGACGCAGACCCATTTGATACAGCCCACTTTGTTCGCTATATGGATGTTCGGGCAGATGGGGCAGAAAACCACCATACTATTAAAGCACAGTTGACCAAACAATTTACTCATTCAAATAATACAAATACATTAGCGGCTTCATCGTTGCTGTATAAAAATATTACCCTAGAAGCAAGTAATGGTACCGCAGATACGAATACACCATCTGCCGCTGCAGTTACCAATGCTGCGAGTGCGGAAGTCACTGAAGATGAACAAGAAACGATTGTTGAAAATACAGAAACAGGTAAAGGACGTGGTGTATTCGATATTATCTTTGATAAAAAAGATGATTATACCACTTATGATGGGGTTTCATTAGAAGTACCAGCTGCAGTGAATATGATTACTGGTACTTACACGGGTGAAGTAACTTGGACAATTGAGGATGCACGCAATTAAGCAAACATAGTTTTACCATTCAGACGGCTGCGGTGTGTGGTCATTTTCAAGTAGCCGTCTGATTTAATGACTAAAGGGGTGTGTACCATGAATAAAAAGGCCTGGTTGGGAATAATCTTAGTCTACATAACAGGATTATTTCTCGGAAATACAACTATCAGTTATGCTGATGAGAGCGGTGAGGTGGAAGGTGGCTTCTCTTATGAAGTCATCCGACCGGAAAATCAAATAGATAAGGGTGTCGGCTATTTTGATTTGTTAATGAAACCGAAACAAAAACAGACAGTCAAAATAAAGTTGAACAATACAGGTGACAAAGAAATCACCATTTTGGTGGGAGCCTATGGTGGAAAAACCAACAGTGGTGGTGTGATTGAGTATAGTAATAATGCGATTGAAAATGACAAATCATTAAAATATCCTTTTGAATCGGTTGTAAAAGTACCAAAAGAAGTCAAACTGGCGGCTAATTCATCAGAAGATTTAAATATTGAAATTGCAATGCCTAAATCAGAATTTGAAGGCTATATTGCTGGTGGTATTTTATTACAGGAAAAAGATGCGGAAGGGGCAAAATCCCAAAGCCAACAAGGGATGGTGGTCAATAAGTTTGCCTATCTAACCGGCATGTTACTAAGTGAGAAGAAAACAGATAACATAAAACAAGAAATGAAATTAAATCGGGTTTATGCAACATCTAAGAATCATCGCAATGTGATCAACGTGAATTATTCCAATATCCAACCAGATTTTGTTGATGGCATGACGACAGATGTTCAGATTATGAAAGCAGATGCCGATGAAGTAGTATATGATGCGAAAAAATCGCAAATGCGAATGGCCCCAAACTCGATGATTGATTTTCCGGTTAGTTTAGAAGGTTCGGAAATGGTACCAGGAAACTATCGGGCTAAAATTTTAGTAACAACTGAAAAAGGCGGTCGTTGGGAATGGGAGCAAAAATTCACTATTACCGATGAAGAAGCAGATAAATACAATGCACGCGATTTAACATTGGTACAAGAGCCAGGACTTAACTGGCGTTTGATTTTACTAATTGTCGGCGGGCTATTAATTGTTCTGCTGCTTATTTATCTGATTGTCCGCAAAATGAACAAAGAGCGCCGCAAAAAAGAATTAATTGCCAAAAAATTAGCAGCGAAAAAGAAAAAAGAATAGGGGGAGGTAGTGATGGAACTACTTGATTGGCTTTTTGTCATCCTCTTATCACTGGCTATTTTTGCAGCAATCTTCTTAGTTATTTCACTAGTTGGCTGGATTGCGGATAGTCAGAAGTTAAATAGTGTTACTGCAATAAATCCCAACAAAAAACAACGGCGGGCTTGGTTACAGTATCGACTAGAATTGACGAATCAAATTAGTAAAAAAAGAAACCACGCACTTTTTGCGGTGATCTTTGCAGCAGTTTTTGCTGGTGGGAGTTTTTATATTCAGTATCACCAATCAACCAGTTTGACCGCCAAAGACTCAGAAAATGTAGTGCAAGGCTATTTTATCTTGCAAGAATTGGAAAAACAATTAACCGAACTCCCCACTAGTGGCAATGAAAAAAAGGCGCAAGCGACCATTTATGAATTGTCTTCACGTTTGGTTAGTTATGGTTCAAATGTTCCCGAACCAAGATTGGGAAAAGAAGAAAAATTGGTCTTAAAACAACTCTACACCCGCATGAAACAATTAGGAATTAATTTAGCTGGACTTTCCATTACCCAGCTAAAAACAGAAGATGTCAATACGGGCTATTTAAATGATATAAAACGAACGCAATTAGCCCAGGAAAAAGTTTTTGAGCACTTCAAGGTCGATAAAGCTGCCCTCGAGCAAGAATAGGAGGGCTAAGGATGAAAAAGAGATTAACACCATATCAAATTGACTTATTGGCGCGTAGTATTGAGCAAAAAAGACGCCGACAAATTTGGCGTGACAGTCTGATTACAATCCTGATTTTTAGTCTATTGGTAACCGGTACTTTCTTAGCATTCTTTCGCCTTTGGCAAGTTGAAGATTTTAGCATGTTGCCTAATTTGCAAGCAGGTGATCATTTACTTTTAGCCAAACATAAAGATATTACGCGCTTTGATTTGATCGCGTTTGACATCCCTGGGCAAAACAAACAAGCAATTCGACGGGTAGTTGGTTTACCGGGAGAAGATATTCGTTATTACGACGATATTTTATACGTGGGAAGTCGTGAAATACCCGAACGCTTCTTAAGTGAGGAGTTATTAGCAGCCAAAGAACAAGATTATCAATTGACGCAAAATTTTACGTTGCAGGATATTCCAGGGACAAAAAAGCAACGAATTCCAGAAAATCATTATTTGGTTTTAGCAGATAACCGTAGTTTTGGCGTTGACAGTCGTGATTATGGACTGATTGCCAAAGACAATATTTTAGGCGTTGCCAGTGGAATAACTTTCCCTATTTCCACATATAGTATGTTGCAGTTTAGGAGTTGAAGGTGATGGCAGAAATAAAGAAAAAGCAGCAAAAATCACAAATTGCGTCGCCTACAATGCATACAAAAAGAAAACGTAAAAAATTGTCTCAAGCACAAATTGCCCTTATTTTACGCCACCGTCGGCAACAACGTGTTCAAAGATATTGGGATTTCTTTTTATTATTTGTAACGATTGTATTTTGTCTTTTCTTTTTGACCAACTACAAAGCGCATCAGATTGTTGGTAACTCTATGACTTCAACACTTCAAAATGGCGATCGTATTTTAGTCAAAAAAACACAAAATATTCAACGCTTTGATATCGTTACCTTTCGTCCGGATGAAAAGAATACAGAAGAAACTTATATTAAACGGGTCATCGCAATGCCAGGTGATAAATTTGTAATTCAAGGAACGAATATGTATTTATTTTTCCAAAAAAGTATTGTAGAAGATTTTGAAGCTATGCGCTATACCAGTAATTTACCGGACAGTACGGAAGTTTTGCAGTTGGATAAAAAAGTGGCAGATAACTTACGCAATAAAACCCAAATTCCGAAAGACTATTATTTTGTCTTAGGGGATAATCGCAAAAATTCCGCTGATAGTCGTATCTTAGGTTTAGTACCGAAAAATAGTCTTGAAGGAGTGATGAAATTTCGCTTTTATCCTTTCAATAAGACGGGGATGGTCCATTAAAATTAATAACCAAACGAAATAAGACGCACTAGTCCTAGTACGCCCGCTAAAAAGTAGAAAAATTTGGCAGGACACATATCGGACTATTTCGTCTTTTTTGGTTACAAAAATTTCTAAAATGTATCTATTTTAAACAGGGTCAATGATCACGTTAGTGTAAGGTTTCAAAATAATTAATTTTGGCTTTGATAAAACGTTTGGGTCGCCATTTTGTAATTTTTCATCAGGTTATGATGGGCTTTTTGTGAAATTTTGGCTTTAGGTACTACCAAATCAAAGGCGTGAAATACCCCGGGATAGATATCTAGCTGCGACTTTATGCCGGCTTTTTGCAACTGTTCAATATAATTTTTTGTCTCATCATAAAAAGGTTCTTCACGGCCTACAAAAGAATAAGTTGGCGGTAATCCTTCATAGGTATTAAGACGCGCCGGTGCAGCGTAAATAGAAACAGAATCTGTTTTAAAAGCTGCTCCTAGATAGAGTTTCCATGCAGTCTTATTCGATGTAATATTCCATAACGGACCGTTATTATCTTTCATCGATGGTGTTTGCATCCGGTCATCTAACATCGGATAAAGTGGTATCTGATAGGCAATTTTTACGTCTCCTTTGTCTTTTGCATACGCAGAAAGACAGCACGTTAGACCACCGCCTGCACTTTCGCCACCAATAAATAATTGGTTTTCATTGATACCAAGAGTTTTTGCATTATTTTTCATCCATAAAAGACTAGCGTAAGCATCCTCTAAAGCAGCTGGAAAGGGAGTTTCAATAGATAGACGATAGTCTGGCGCAATTACGATTGTCTCACTTGTATGAATAAACTCTTCGATTGTTCCTGTTTCTTGTTCTGGCAGTCCATTCGCATACCCGCCGCCATGGAGCCAAAGTAGCCCGGTGACTGGTTTTGTCGCAGTGAGGTTTTTAGGACCGTAAATACAAAGGCGAATCATATTGTCATCGTTTCCTTTTATCCATTCTTCCTGATAAAAAATATCGGAACTTTTTGGCCTTTTTTTGGCATAAAGTTTTTTATAAAGCCATTGGACTTTTTTGAAAGTTTTTGGTGATTTTACTTGTGTGATGGGTTGCAAAAGGCCACCTACCACACGAAGTTGTTTATTTAGTTGGCTTAATTTAAATTTCATCTCACTCGCTCCTTTTCAATATTTTATCATTAATAAAAAAACTGAGAAAATTGTTTGACTTGTAGTGTAAGTAAAGATACATTAAGAAAAAATTGACGAGATTTCATCCATTACCGTTGTGTATTTTTTTAACAAATTAAAAACATGTTGTTATTTAATGGCGTTTATAGTCTCAATATATGAAAAGATTATGCTAAAGCAACGAAATTTCAACTGCTGAAAATAGCCAATAAACTGCAAATATAACGGTTATTATGCTTATTTTACAGCTGTAATAGCAATTACTTGAAAGATTAATTTGAGCGCTATATACTCCCAAAAAAGGGGGTATAGTGATGAAAAGAAAACTGCAAAGGTTGGGGAAATTTCTTTTTGCAGGGATGCTTATTTTACCAATTATCTTACCTGTTATTTTTTCTAGTTCAGCACTAGCTGCGGAGCAAAAATTAACGTTGGCTTTTAAGCCACAACCGACCAAAGTTGCCGATCAAGGGGAGTTAGTAATTACAACTATCAATCCTAGCGAAGTAATAGTTACGGTGACGCCAGATCAAGGGTTGCGTTTAACAAAGACAAAAACACAAGCTGGAAAGACCACGTATCAATACAAAGTAGAAGACGTGGGGAAATACGCCATTACAGCGACACAAATTGGAACCAATCAAAAGGAAACTACAGTGGTGACAATTAATCAAACTGGCACAACGAACACAGCAATGACAGCGGATTCAAAATCAGCAGCTGCTATTGATTCCAATGCAACAAATGATGAAAGTTCATCAATGCAAAACCAAACGACTGTAAGTTCTGCTACTGAAACAACCAATCAAAGTAAAGCAACATTACAAGCAAAAGCGACACAAGCAAATGCTGATAATAAAGCAGTAAAAGGTGCCGTAGTACGAGAATTGCCAACAGCAGATGAAGACAAGTTGGGCAACCTTTGGGACTACAATGCCTATTTGACTGGGCAACATTCAGCCAATATGGCCGATACTGAAGGTGCAATAGCGGTAAAAGGCGACAGCGTTTTTCCCAATGATTTACAAACCTTTACGTATGGTGCTTCATTTCGCGAAGTGAATACTACAATTGGCGATCCCATTCGAGAAGATCAATATGTCAATGTCTTAATTGGCGGTAAAATTGCTAATCGGGCTCAAAATGATTGGGTGAAACCTGTAGTAGAAAATCGAACCAGTAATGGTAAAACACAAGGCTGGTTAGTAGGCCGAATGAATATGAACGATTGGATTTATAAGAATTTGGGCGAATGGTTTTCAGCCATTGCTTATAAAACAAGAGACAGTGTTATTGACGGTGCTTTTGATAGCTTACAAACGCAAGAAAATCAATTAACCGGAAAATTAGATCAGGTAACAACCAATTTGGGCGAAACGGTGTATGAAGGGGATAATTTCAAATTAATCGCCTCAAAAAGCGATGCTGAAGTGCTAATTTTGAAGCCCATAAGTATTCAAGATCCATTAGAACTTAAAACACTTTCGATTCCAGCAGAATATCTGCAAGGAAATCGTTACAAACAAATTATTGTAAATTCTCCCGCAACAAAAGTTGTAATGAATGGAACCAGCATTGCCGGAGCAGTACAACAAGATGTGGGAACCTATAGCCAATTAGCTAGCAAAGTTACGTTTTATTTGCCCCATGCCCAAAGTATTACAAACTATGTGGAAGATGATGGCGCTTATCCAGATACTGCCCAACTTGGGATTGCAGAAGACGGATCGGATAACTACGGAAAGGACAATGGTAAAAACTATTATCATAGTTTTACCATCGGCAGTATTGTCGCTCCTAACGCGACCGTGGTTTATCATTCTGGCAGTATTAATGGGTATGTTTTTGTCAAAAACTTGCATCAACGCGATGGGATGGAAATTCATAACTTTTATAATCCTTGGATGCCAGAAATTGAACAAGAAAAAGAAGGAGAAGTTCAGTTGCACAAAGAAGATGCCACTGATAAATCTGCTTTGGCCGGAGCTGAATTTGGTATTCGCAAAAAAGGGGATTCCGATTTTATTGCGGTTAAAACAACGGATGAAACTGGTAATTTGACCTTTAGTGGTTTGGCATATGGCGAATATGAAATTTTGGAAACAAAAGCACCGAATGGTTATCAATTATCTCCGATGGTTCATGAAGTGACAATTAATGAAGATAAGCCAACGCTTAGCCTTACGTTAGAAAATCAAAAAGAACCAGTTGCCCACGTGGGAATTGAAATTCATAAAGAAGATGCTGAAAACCAAGAAGAATTAGCCGGAGCTGTTTTTGGTCTAAGAGGTTTACGGGAGCATGAATTCACAAAAGAAGAAACAAATGCTGCCGGTAATGCTGAATTTGAAGACTTAGTTCCAGGTTATTATGAATTAGTTGAACTGACTTCACCTGAAGGTTATGAAATTGATCCTCATCCACAAATTATTTATGTGGACGGACAAAATAAAAAAGAAGTTATAGAAATTGAAAACACAGCTAAGGAAGAAAAAACTGGTAGTATTCAACTTAAGAAAATTGACGCTGCGACAGGAGATGCATTAGCAGGTGTAGAATTTGGTGTCAGAGAATTCGGATACCGAGATTTTGTCACCAAAAAAACCGATAGTAACGGTGTCGTACAATTTAGTGATTTAAAAGCAGGCGCATTTTACACGGTGGCAGAACTAAAAACTTTGACAGGCTATGAATTAACGCCACGACCATTAGTCGTTAAAGTTAGTGAAAAAGGTCAAGATGTCAATATTGGTAATTGGACCAATCACAAAGAAGTTCTCAAAAAAGGTTCTTTACAAATTGAAAAAAGCGATCAAGAAACTGGTTCTCCTTTAAAGGGCGCTATCTTTGGTGTACGAGCGTTGGGTCAAAAAGACTACATTGAAAAAGAAACTGATAAGAGTGGTATTGTACGTTTTGATGATTTGGCTCAGGGCGTTTATGAAGTACGTGAATTAAAAGCACCCCTTGGCTACAGTACTACCAATCTCGTTAAAAAAGTTAACGTCGGTTATGATGAAGAAAATAAACTTACGATTGAAAAATGGACCAATGTGAAGACAGCGGTACAACTTGGTAGTGGAAAAATTATTAAAGTTGACGAAAATGGCTCACCGCTATCAGGCGCAGAGTTTGCTATTCGTAATGACCATGAACGAGAATTTAGTCACCATGCTGTCACGAATGAACAAGGGGAAGCTTATTTTGACAATCTACCTTTTGGCAAATACGACGTCATGGAAACAAAAGCCCCAGATGGCTATCAACCTGATGGGAAAATTTATCATCTGTATGTTGGGAACAAAGAAACAGATGAAGAAACAATTACGGTTACCAATCAAAAGAAAGTTACGAATACAGGACAAGTTGCACTTGAAAAAAGAGAGCAGGATAGTGGAAAGGTCATGACCGGAGTCGTCTTCAATTTAGAAAAATCTGATGGAACAATTTTAGACATGTATACAACTGATAAAAATGGACGTATCTTTGTTAAAGATTTGCCATTGGGGAACTATCAATTTGTCGAACAAAAAACATTACCTGGCTATGAACTCGATCCAACCCCATTAACCTTTACCATTACGCATGACAATGAAACACAAGTACTTTTATTAAATATGGTCAATGTTAAGGAAAATCCGACCGAATCCACGACAGAATCTACGACGGGTACGACAGATACAGTTACAACGTCAGAATCTACAGCAGTTGGAGTGGGCACTACAACGAATTCTACCAAAACAGCAAATGCAACAAAGGATAATCATTATCCTAAAACTGGGGATCGTCCTAACTGGTATTTGATGATTGGCGGAACAGGTCTAATAGCTGGAGTTATTTATCTCTTTTATCGAAAAAATAAATAAGCTATAAAGGAAAGCTGGCTTTAAAAAAGTCAGCTTTTTTTATTTTTTTGAAACTTTCCTTGATCAACGAAAGTATTTTGGGAGTTGATTTGCTTAGTCTACTAAGAGGTATTCTTTCAAGGATCCGTTATAAACAATTTGAAAAGTAAATAGGAATTATTTATGCGTTATTAAAAGCAGACAAAAAGATAGCGTGACAAAAAAAACAGATGCGCTTTAAGATGAATTTGAGAAGATAGTTTTCCAATATTGTTTTTTTATTAACTTGTAGAAATCTTCTATTTTAAAAAGATAGCACTAAATAATTGTTGGTTACCAGAAAGGGTACCAAAATAAAAAAAGAAGCTTAGAAATACTGAAATAACAGTATCTAAGCTTCTTTTTTATACTATTCCCATTCTACAGTTGCAGGTGGCTTAGAGGTAATGTCGTACACGATACGGTTAACGTGATCTACTTCGTTAACGATACGGACAGAAATTTTTTGCAATACATCCCAAGGGATACGGGCAAAATCGGCTGTCATCCCGTCAATTGATGTTACTGCACGGATGCCGACTGTGTAGTCATAAGTTCTGCCATCACCCATCACCCCAACAGAACGGATGCCAGGTAATACGGTGAAGTATTGCCAGATATCTCGATCAAGACCGGCTGCAGCGATTTCTTCACGTAAAATAGCGTCTGATTCACGGACGATTTCTAATTTTTCTTCGGTTAATTCACCTAAGACACGAATGCCAAGACCTGGGCCTGGGAATGGTTGGCGCCAAACGATAGCATCTGGCATGCCAAGTTGTGTTCCTAATTCCCGCACTTCATCTTTAAATAAAGTGTTTAATGGTTCAATTAATTTGAACTGCATATCTTCTGGTAGACCACCAACATTATGGTGAGACTTAATGGTTTGGGCAGTTTCAGTACCAGATTCGATTACGTCAGTGTAAAGTGTCCCTTGAGCTAAGAAAGAAATGCCTTCTTCACCAGCAAGTTTGGTCGCTTCATCGTCAAAGACGTAGACGAATTCGTTGCCGATGATTTTACGTTTTTGTTCGGGGTCAGAAATGCCTTTTAGTTTGTTTAAGAAGCGGTCTTTGGCATCTACTTTAATAATGTTTAAACCAAATTTGCCGCCAAGACTTTCCATTACTTGTTTGCCTTCGTCTTTACGCAACAAACCGTGATCAACAAAGATACAAGTTAATTGGTCGCCAATGGCTTTTTGCAATAAAACACCAACAACAGAAGAGTCTACTCCGCCAGAAAGGCCAAGTAAAACTTTTTTATCGCCAACGGTATTGCGGATTTCGGCAATTTGCATGTCAATAAAGTTATCCATTGACCAATCGCCTTTACATTGACAAACGTCCATAGCAAAGTGTTTTAATAATTCATTGCCATGTTCAGAATGACGAACCTCAGCGTGAAATTGAATGCCATAAATTTTGTCTGCTTTATTTTGGATGGAAGCAATTGGACAATCTTTACTTGTTGCGACCACTTCAAAACCAGCTGGTGTTTGGGTTACCAAGTCACCGTGGCTCATCCAAACGGTTTGTTTTTTCGGTGTACCAGCAAAAAGTTCCGCATCGTCTGCAGTTACTTCTAATTCGGCTTTACCATATTCTTTGTTTAATGCGGGCTCAACTTTACCACCTAATTTATAAGTGATTAGCTGCATGCCGTAACAAATACCCAGAACTGGGATTCCTAACTTCAAAATCTCTTCATCAATGCCAAAGGCGCCTTCATCATAAACGCTATTGGGTCCGCCAGAAAGAATGATTCCTTTTGGATTAATGGCCTTGACTTCTTCTGCAGTGATTTTGTGGCTCATCAATTCAGAAAAGACACCAAATTCACGGATGCGGCGTGTAATCAATTGGTTGTACTGGCTACCATAGTCTAAAACGATGATCTTTTCGACTGTGGGCAGGTGGTCAACATTTGTCACAGTTAAATCCCTCGATTCTTCAGATTATTTATTGTAAAGAAGTAAGCTTCTTACAAGCAGTTTAACAGGCATGAAAATAAAATCAATATTTTCGCAAATAGATTTCATCAATTAAATGATGATTTGTTTTATGGAGAATTATATCTGCTCTGCTTCTAGTAGGCAAGATGTACTCTTCTAAATTTTTCAAATTCACATTTTGCCAGACGCTTTCAGCCATAGCTAACGCTTTTTTGCGATTCCCAATGGCAAATTGATAGTAATAATTAGTTGGGTCCAAAAATGCAGTATCTAGTAATTGCTCAAAGCGTTCCAAATACCAATGTTCAATTAATTCTGGTTCAGCATCCACAAAAAGAGAAAAGTCAAAAAAGTCACTGACGTAAATTTGTTGATTTTGTGGCAGTTGTAAGGTATTAATTCCTTCGACAATTAAAATATCCGGTTGCTCTATTAGTTCAAATTCATCCGGTACAATATCATAAACACTATGAGAGTAAACGGGCACTTTAATCTCTTTTTTACCTGACTTGACTTCATTCAAAAATTGAATTAGCCGCTCCATGTCATAGCTTTCAGGAAAACCTTTACGATCCATAATCCCTTTTTCTTGGAGTGTGGCATTGGGATATAAAAAACCATCTGTGGTAATTAATTGGACGTTGCGTCTTGGAAATAGACGGGAAAGCAAGGTTTGAACTAAACGGGCAGTAGTGGATTTTCCCACGGCCACTGAGCCGGCAATACCAATAATAAAAGGCGGTGTTTTGACATAGCGATGTAAAAAAAGACCTTTACTCAAATTTAAAGATTCTGCTTCTTTCATATAAAGGTGAATCAAATGGCACAAAGGTATATAAACATCTTCTACATCTTGCATGGACAAGCGGTCATTTAAACTTTTGATGCCATCTAATTCTTCTTGGGTCAATGGCATATTGTTACTATTGTAAAATCCCTGCCATTCTTGGCGTGAGATTTTGTAGTAATTCATTTTTTCCTCCATAAGCGACTCCTTTAGGCTGCTTTGCTACCATTAATGCGCAACAAAAGATACTTGTCAAAATAATGGCGGACTACCTGATTGGCAGACTTCGCGAACATTTTAACACAAAACCGTGCGCTTTATTAGTGAAAACACAAATAAATGCAGTTTATTAGCCTTTCTGCTAGTATTAAGATGGACAGTCGAATAAAGAAATGACGAAATACGTGTAGAGATTAAAAAGGAGCGATGAAGATGAAAAAAATTGTAATCATGGGCGATAGTATCGCTGCCGGTTTTTTTGAAGGCGAAGTAACGAATTTGTTAAATGAATATGTCTTGGAAACTTTAACTGGCATGGGCTTTCCTGATTATACAGTCGTCAATTTGGGTCAAAGAGGTGCCTCAACGACAACGGCATTGGAACAACTGCCAAGTGCTGTCGCAGAAAATCCTGATTTTGTGGCTCTTAACGTGGGGATTAATGATGCCTTAAATGATGGCCAAAATATTCAAGCTTATGGCGAAAATCTAAAGAAAATGATAACCGCTTTTCCAGTAGAAAAAGTTATTCTGGTTGGACCAAGTTGGGTTGATTTTGCGATTCGGACCACTGGCGATGAAGCGACATTACTAAAATACATTGCAATGGCAAAAGATATTGCCCAAGAAACAGGAGTCAACTATATTGACATGTATCATCATATGGCGGTTTACCCAGAACCAGCGGAATTTTTACAAAGTGATGGTTTACATCCTTCCAAATTTGGGTATCATTTATTAGGAGCTTTAATTGCTCGTGACATTAAAAATAAACTATTAGGATGAAATTATGAGTGATCATTATTATACCAATCAACCCCATGCAGCCCACGATTTTACAGAATTTGATTTTGAATTAAAAGGGCACAGACTGCATTTTATTACCGATAGTGGCGTTTTTTCCCGCAATACGATTGACTATGGTTCACGCGTTTTAATTGAAAGCTTTTCGCCTACGGATTTGCCGGAAGGCCCACTTTTAGATGTTGGTTGTGGTTATGGACCAATCGGTTTAACCTTGGCTGCGACAACTGAGCGCTTTGTAGAAATGATCGATGTCAATCAACGTGCCGTCGACTTAGCCCAACGCAATGCCGGGCGCAACCACATTGAAAATGTTGCAATTCATGAAAGCAACATTTACGAGGATGTAAATGAGACAGCCTATGCGGCAATTTTAAGCAATCCGCCGATTCGTGCAGGTAAAAAAGTCGTCCACACGATTTTAAGTGACGCCTATCCGTTACTAAAAGTAGGTGGAACTTTGACCGTGGTCATCCAGAAAAAACAAGGAGCACCTAGCGCCGAGAAAAAAATGAAAGAAGTCTTTGGTAATTGCGAAATTTTAACCAAAGATAAGGGCTACTATATTTTGCAAAGTGTCAAAGAAGATTAATATAAAAAACGGCAACTTCTCGCAAACTTAATGAGGAGCTGTCGTTTTTTTTGTAAGGTGGGATATGTACTGATCCAGCTTCTCAAACGAACTCTTAACGATAAAGACCTAAACGCGTTTATTTAGCTTTTCTACTTATCTCGCTTTTCTATTGATCCAGCATCATGAACGAACTCTCTGCGGTAATAAGTCAAAATCTTGCGAAATTTGCCAAACAATTTATCAAGATTTCGTCTTATTACTTGAGAGCTAACGACGTTCATTTAGCTTTTCTGATAAAAAAGTGAGTTTTTTTCCTTGCTCTGAAACGAGTTTCATAGATTATGCTCTAAATGTAGTTAAAAAAGCGCTTTTTAACCGGCAATCTGAAACGCAAATAGGAGGAAGGATTATGTTTACTTATGTGAAATTAACTCAAAATGGCGTTACGCAACTTTATTACGTTCAAGTGGAGATTGTAGCAGGAAAGCTTATTTTAAATGATGTCAGTGGCCTACAAACAAGAAAGCTTTTAGTAGAAGATATTCGTCAACTAGATTGGCAGGTTTTCGATGAATATTATGGTGGTCGTCGTTTTTCCTTTGGTAAAGGAGAAATGAGTTGCCAAGTTTATGAAGCAGGCCTGGCTGTGATAGACTATCTTTATCATCAATTACAAGTAGCCGTGTAATTTGGCCAAATTAGAGGTGGAAAAAGTGGCAAACATTCGAGATATTGCAAAAATGACGGGGTATTCGGTGACGACTATTTCGCGGGTGATTAACAATCATCCTTATGTCGCAGAAGAAAAAAGACAAAAAGTTTTGGCAGTCATGAAAGCCCTCGATTATAAGCCTAACCGGACTGCGCAAAATTTGAGCAAAGGGGTTACGCGAAACGTGGGGGTTATCGTTCCTTTTGTCGATCATCCTTTTTATAATCAATTGTTAAAAGGAATTATGAAGGCCGCTTTTGCTCACCAATATAAAATTACGTTATTGCCCACTAATTATGATGAAAAGCTGGAGAAAAGTTATCTGGAAGAGCTAGCCGCAAAGAGTTTTGAGGGACTAATTGTCACCACCAGAGCAAATCATATGGATGTTTTTTTACCTTATTTGGCGAAAAATAATATTGTTTTTTGTGAAGCTTCTGATTTAAAAGAAGCCCGTTTTGTGGCGATTGACCTGGCTGCCTCGTTAAAAGCTAGTATTCTTTATTTGAAAGAGCGCGGGGTGAAGCGTTTGGGCTTAACTTTAGGTCGGAGTAAACGCTTAAGTGGGAACTCTCTGCTGACGATTGAACAAAGCAAAAAATATTTTCCTGATTTTGATCTATCGAACATTTTTTGGGATTGTATTCATGCCGAAGATGGTCTTCAAGCCGCTGAATTTTTTCAAAAGCGCCAAGTAGATGGGATTATCACCAACGGCGATGAAGTGGCAGCAATGATTTTAGCGCAATACCCACCAGATGAACAACCTTTTGTAATCGGTCGTGAGAATCTTTTAGTCAGCCAACTGTTACGATTTTCAACTGTCGATCATCAACTAAAACAGTGTGGTAAAGTGGCTTTTCAACTTTTTTATGAAGAAGCAAAAGCGCAAATAACTATTCCTCACCGATTAATTATTCGCTAGGAGAAACCTCTTTGCCATTTTGGTTAAAGAGGTTTTTTTCTAATTTATTAAAAGTAGGTCTGCTTTACAAACTTATTTGGTTAATCTTTTAGTGCAGATAACTACTGGGATTTTTTCTGAACAGAATTGTTAACGCGCTATTTTTTTAAAGCGGATTTTGGTACACTATGGCGTGTGGGGGGATGTAAATGAAGCTAACGATTAAGCAAATAGCGGAAATGGCAGGAGTTTCTGTTACGACTGTATCGCAAATTTTAAATAATAAAGGAATGCGTTTTAGTAGTGAAACACGGCAACGTGTTTGGGATATTGTAAATAAATACCATTATAAGCCAGACTTTTTTGCTTCTAATTTAATTAATCGCCGCTCCAAAACCATCGGAATGATTATTCCGGATGTAACAGACTTTTTCTTTTCAAAAGTGGTGGAAGGCGCCGAACGTTATGTTAATCCATTGGGTTATATGATTATTCTTTGCAACTCCCAGCAAAGTCAGGAAAAAGAAATTACCTATCTAGAAGAATTGAGCCATCGCTCTGTCGATGGAGTTTTACTGGCAACGCCGCATTTATTAGCAAATGGCTACGAAATGGGTAGCTCAATTTACCATAAAATGCCCACAATTTTAATTGATCGAGGAATTAATCAGCGTAATAATGGCCGTTTAATTGTGAAAGATTATGAAGGCGCCTATCAAGCCGTAAAATACCTCATTGCACAAGGACATAAAAATATTGGCATGTTAAAAGAAAGTACCGGCTATTATCAGTTGCAAGAACGTTTCAACGGCTATCGCCATTGCCTAAAAGATCATAATCTCCCTTATAAAGGTCGTTATGTCGTGGAAAACGAATTGACGGTGGCCGGTGGCTATCAAGCAGCTAAAGAATTATTGCGGCAAAAAGAGTTAACGGCTATTTTTTGCAGTAACGATTCCATGGCAATTGGCTGCTACCAAGCTATTTACGAGTTGGGTAAAAAAGTGCCGGAAGATATTTCTGTGATTGGTTTTGATGGCTTGAATTTAACAGAATACGTCACACCTCCGCTCACTACTGTTTTACAGCCGGCTTTTGATATTGGTTTTTACGCCGCCAAGTTCTTAGTTGACGCGATTGAGTTTCCAGAACGGCGAATTCCGAATAAAGTATTTGATACTAAATTAATTATTCGTGAGAGTGTGAGGACCTTGACAAGCGAGAATTAATACAGTATATTGCTCCTGTAAGCGCTTTAGCGTTCGGGAGTTTGTCAGGTAAACTGTTTTACTAAAGTGGTTTACCAATTAGAAATTTGTTGTATAATGACACTGAACTTGAGGAGGAAAAAGCATGCGAATGGTCGATTTGATCGAAAAAAAGCGTGATGGTCAATTGTTATCTAAAGAAGAAATTGACTTTATTATTACAGAATATACAAAAGGTGAAATTCCAGATTATCAAATGAGTGCCTTATTAATGGCAATTTATTTTACCGATATGACCGATACGGAGATTACGAACTTAACGTTAGCCATGGCACATTCTGGTGAAGTCATTGATTTGTCTTCGATTGAAGGGATAAAAGTAGATAAACATTCCACTGGGGGTGTGGGGGATACCACGACCTTAGTGTTAGCGCCATTAGTTGCCAGTGTTGGGGTCCCTGTAGCTAAAATGTCTGGTCGTGGACTAGGTTTTACAGGTGGAACGCTGGATAAATTAGAGGCAATTCCTGGTTTTAAAATTGAACTCACCGATGAAGAATTTATTCGAGTTGTTAATGAAAGTAAAGTGGCTGTAATCGGACAGTCAGGTGATTTAGCGCCAGCGGATAAAAAACTTTATGCTCTGCGGGATGTGACTGCGACAGTGAGCTCGATTCCATTGATCGCCAGCTCCATCATGAGCAAAAAAATCGCAGCCGGTGCAGACGCCATTGTATTAGATGTAACCACAGGAGATGGCGCCTTTATGAAAGACATTAAAGATGCCCGTCGCCTAGCTCACACGATGGTACGAATAGGGAAATTAGCTAACCGTCAAGTAATGGCTGTGGTTTCTGATATGTCGCAACCATTAGGGGAAGCCATTGGCAATAGTCTGGAAGTGGTGGAAGCGATTGAAACACTGCAAGGTAATGGACCTAAAGATTTAGTCGAAATGTGTTATGCCTTAGGTAGCCAAATGGTAGTGTTGGCAAAACAAGCGCAAACATTAGAAGAAGCCCGTGAGATGTTAGAAGAAGCACTGTCTTCTGGTAAAGCATTAGAAAAATTCAAAGAGATGATTAAAAATCAAGGTGGCGACGAAACAGTAGTCGATGCGCCGCAACGTTTACTAACAGCCCAATATGAAATTGCTTTACCTGCTAAAGAAAGTGGTGTAGTGACAAAACTTGTGGCAAATGAAATTGGTATTGCTGCGATGCTTTTAGGTGCGGGCAGGAAAACCAAAGAAGATGAGATTGACTATGCAGTAGGGATAAAATTGCATAAAAAAGTTGGCGATAAAGTGACTGCAGGTGAGGCTTTATTGACTATTTATAGCAACACAGAAGATATCACGAATGTTAAAGAATTGCTTTATAACAATATTGCAATTGGTGAAAACGGCAGTGAACCACCACTTATTCATGACATTATTACAGAATAAGCATATTTACAGGAAACGTTTTTTGAATGGCTAGATAAATGGTAAAATAGTTTTAATGAAAGTTTTTCATTAAGAATTTGGTTTTTTGGAGATTGGAAAATAATTTTACAGACTAAAATATTTAGGGAGTTGTACAAAATGGAACTAAATCGCATGATTGACCATACAATTTTAAAAGCGGATGCGACACAAGAAGATGTATTACGAATTATTGAGGAAGCAAAAAAATATCATTTTTATTCTGTCTGCATTAATCCAACTTGGGTAAGCTTTGCAGCAGAGCAATTAAAAGGGGAACCAACCGCAGTCTGTACTGTAATCGGCTTTCCTTTAGGAGCAAATACATCAGAAGTTAAAGCCTATGAAACGACAGATGCGATTCATAATGGTGCAGATGAAGTAGATATGGTCATTAACATCGGTGCGTTAAAATCTGCCCAATACAAAAAAGTACAACAAGATATTGAAGCGGTAGTCAATGCAGCTAAAGATAAAGCATTAGTTAAAGTCATTATTGAAACAGCATTATTAACGAACGAAGAAATTGTAAAAGCTTGTGAGCTAGCCAAAACTGCAGGAGCAGATTTTGTTAAGACATCAACTGGTTTTTCAACAGGTGGGGCAACAGTGGAAGATGTTCGCTTAATGCGTCAAACAGTTGGTCCTGAAATGGGTGTGAAAGCATCAGGAGGCATCCACAATGAACAAGAAGCAATGGCGATGGTGGAAGCTGGAGCAAACCGCTTAGGCACATCAGCTAGTATTGCGATTGTAACTGGTGCCCAAGGCGGCGGCTACTAAAAAAGACGCCGACTGTCTTCAGCTAACAATTGCAAAATAAGGTCAGGTGTAAAGATGAAAGCAAAAGAAGAATGGATTAATGTGGCCACAGAGGCACTAACAAAAGCCTATGTGCCCTATTCACATTTTCCCGTGGGGGCGTGTTTAGTCACCAAAGCTGGGAAAATTTATCAGGGTTTAAATATTGAAAATGCTTCTTACGGATTAGCCAATTGTGCGGAACGAACAGCTTTTTTTAAAGCTGTTTCCGAAGGTGAACGCGAATTTAGTCATTTAGTGGTAGCAGGGCATACCCCAGAACCAATTTCACCTTGTGGCGCGTGTCGCCAAGTAATGGCAGAATTTTGTCCACCAGATATGCCAGTCACATTGGTGGGAGAAAATGGTGTGACAAAAGAAACAACAGTCGGAGAATTATTACCATATTCTTTTACTGACAAAGATTTTGACTAGTAACTTATTAGTCGCTCAATTATGTTCATTCAGTCATTTGGGCTGTTGAAAAAAACTTACTTTTAGGGGGCTTTACAGAAATGAAAAAAGCAAAATTATTTGGCTTGGCAACAGTTGCATTAGCATCAATCATGTTGTTGGGTGCCTGCGGTAGCGGCGGTAGCAACAGCACAGACAGCACTGGCGGCGGTTCAGATGAAGGCAAAGATCCAAAACACAGTGCCGCAATTGTAACAGATATTGGCGGGATCGATGATCGTTCTTTCAACCAATCTGCTTGGGAAGGTTTGCAAGCTTGGGGTAAAGAACACAAGTTGGAAAAAGGCGTAGGTGGTTTTAACTACTTCCAATCAAATGATGCGTCACAATACACAACAAATATTGACAATGCAGTTTCAAATGGCTTCAAAACAGTCTTTGGGGTAGGTTACTTATTAACAGATGCCATTAGTCAAGCAGCTGATCAAAATGCAGATAACAATTTCGTTATTATCGATAGTGTCATTGATGGTAAAAATAATGTCGCTTCTGCAACATTTAAAGATAATGAAGCTTCTTATTTAGCAGGTTATGCTGCAGCTTATACTACCAAAACAAATAAAGTTGGTTTTATCGGTGGTGAAGAAGGTGTCGTAATCGACCGTTTTGACGCTGGTTTCACACAAGGTGTGAAAGATGCAGCGAAAAAATTAAACAAAGATATTACAATTGAAAACGAATATGCTGCTTCATTTAATGATGCCGCTAAAGGTAAAGCTTTGGCAGCTGCAATGTACCGTGATGGCGTAGACGTAATTTTCCATGCTTCTGGTGGTACTGGTGCGGGTGTCTTCTCTGAAGCAAAAGAATTAAACAAAAAATCAACAGAAGCTGAACTAAAAGACAAAAAAGTTTGGGTTTTAGGTGTGGATAGCGATCAAGAAGCAGAAGGTAAATTCCAAACTGCTGATGGTAAAGATGATAACTGTACGTTAGCTTCAACACTTAAAGGTGTGGGTGCTGCAGTACAAGATATTTCTAACCGTGCTTTAGAAGACAAATTCCCTGGTGGCGAACACCTGGTATATGGTCTTAAAGACGGCGGTGTTGATTTAACAGAAGGTTTCTTATCAGACGATGCCAAAAAAGCAATTAACGAAGTGAAAACTGAAGTTGCTGACGGCAAAGTTGAAGTTCCTGAAACACCAAAAGATGTTAAATAATTAATTTTTCAGGTCTTGTCTGTTTGACGGACAAGACCTGATTTTTCAATTGATTTCTTTAAAAGTGAGTTTGCTTAGATTGACTTGATTAAAAAGTCCAAACTTAGTTTTAAGGAAAGCAATTTCCTGGCGGCAACGCCGCAAAAATTTTTGCATTTATAGATAACGTATTCAATTTTACAAGTTGCGCAAGACGAAAAGTAAGGATGTGAAAAATTTGGCACAAGAAGAGAAATATGTCATTGAAATGCGGCATATCACCAAAGCTTTTGGCGATTTTAAAGCCAATGACGATATCAATCTACGGGTCAAACCAGGAGAAATTCACGCTCTCTTAGGAGAAAATGGTGCCGGTAAGTCAACTTTGATGAATGTTTTGTCCGGATTATTAGAACCTACTTCCGGCGATATTTTTATGAAGGGGCAAAAAGTCAATATTACCAGCCCAACTGCTGCCAATAAGTTAGGTATCGGCATGGTGCATCAGCACTTCATGTTAGTGGACGCTTTTACAGTAACTGAAAACATCGTATTGGGAAGTGAACCGACAAAAGGCGGTGTCATTGATCGGAAAAAAGCGCGAGAAGAAATCATGCGCGTTTCAGAACAATACGGTTTGGCCGTTGATCCAGATGCATATGTCCGGGATATTTCAGTCGGGATGCAACAACGGGTAGAAATTTTAAAAACTTTATATCGTGGTGCCGAAGTTTTGATTTTTGATGAACCAACGGCTGTTTTAACACCACAAGAAATTGATGAATTAATCGATATCATGCATGGTTTGGTAAAAGAAGGCAAATCAATTATTTTAATTACCCACAAATTGGATGAAATTAAAAAAGTTGCTGATCAATGTACAGTTATTAGACGGGGTAAAGGAATTGGCACAGTAACAGTCAAAGACGTTACGAGTCAAGAGTTAGCCGACATGATGGTTGGTCGCGCAGTATCCTTTAAAACACCGAAAAAAGATGCCAACCCACAAGAAGTTATTTTATCTGTTGAAAACCTAGTGGTGAAAGAAAGCCGCGGATTGGATGCGGTGAAAAACTTAAGCTTACAAGTCCGGGCTGGTGAAGTTTTGGGGATTGCCGGAATTGACGGCAACGGCCAGTCTGAATTGATTCAAGCATTAACTGGATTACGCAAAGTTGAAAGTGGCAAAGTCTTTTTAGACGGTGATGATATTACCAATAAAAAACCTCGACAAATCGTTGAAAAAGGAGTCGGACACGTACCGGAAGACCGTCATAAATATGGTTTAGTCTTAGAGATGACATTAGCGGAAAATATGGCATTACAAACTTACTACCAAGAACCGCTCAGCAAAAATGGCTTCTTAAACTATGGCGAAATCAATGAAAAAGCACGAGACTTAATTAAAGAATACGATGTACGGACAACAAATGAATTGGTTCCAGCCAAAGCGTTATCTGGTGGGAATCAACAAAAAGCGATTATTGCTCGGGAAGTCGATCGCGATCCAGATTTACTCATCGTTGCCAATCCGACTCGTGGTTTAGATGTAGGAGCGATTGAATTTATCCACAAACGTTTAATTGAACAACGGGATAAGTTTAAAGCGGTCTTGCTAGTTAGTTTTGAACTAGAAGAAATTTTGAATGTTTCAGACCGGATTGTTGTGTTACATGCTGGTGAAATCGTAGGGGAAGTTGATCCTAAAGAAACCAGTGAAAAAGAACTTGGTTTATTAATGGCTGGTTATTCCCTAGAGGAAGCCCGGGCCGAATTAGTCAAGGAAAACAAACAAGCACATGCTGAGGAAGTAGGTGGGACAGTTGAATAATCGTTCCGAAAAAATTAGAAATATGTTGGTCCCGGTTATCGCTGTATTGCTTGGTTTTGTTATTGGTGGAATCATTATGGCAGCCTTTGGTTTTAGTCCTTTAGCAGGTTACAGTCAAATGATCAAAACAGCCTTTTTAAACCCGCAAACCGGTGCGATTAATCCCCGGAATATCGGTGAAATTTTTGTAACGGCAGGTCCATTAATTTTTACTGCTCTAGGTTTCTCGGTAGCAAATTCTGCTGGGTTTTTCAATATCGGTCTTTCTGGGCAAGCCCTTTGCGGTTGGGTCGCAAGTATATGGGTCGCCTTAGCCATGCCTGATGCACCAAAAATTGTTGTTTTGCCTTTAGCAATCCTTGCCGGCGCGTTATCTGGTGCTGTGGCAGCTGCAATTCCTGGGGTATTGCGCGCTTTATTTGGTACAAGTGAAGTTATCGTAACAATTATGATGAATTACATTTTACTTTATACCAGTACCCATATCGTCAATAACGTCATGGACGAAAGGTTGATGAGTAACAAAGGTGTTACCAAAATGATTGGAGAAAATGGTTCATTGCGCACAAACTTTTTGACAGAAATTTCCAATCATTCGCGTTTAAATATGGGGATTTTTCTTGCCTTGATTTTCTTAGTTCTCGTTTACTTCTTAATGAAGAAAACAACGTTGGGCTATGAAATTCGTTCAGTCGGTTTAAACCCATATGCTTCAGAATATGCTGGAATGAGCAGCAAACGGACCATCATTATTTCCATGGTAATCTCAGGCTTTTTAGCGGGTCTTGGTGGTGTGGTACAAGGATTGGGAACCTTCCAAAACTTCTTTATTCAAGGAACATCACTGTCTATCGGGTTTGATGGAATGGCCGTTTCGTTATTAGGTAGTGGTAGTTCAGTGGGGATTTTATTGTCGGCCCTTTTATTTAGTGTTTTAAAATTAGGTGGGCAAGGTATGCAGGTAGCAGGTATTCCTTCTGAATTAGTGGATGTGGATATTGCAATTATTATTTTCTTTGTCGGTATAAGTTTTGTAATTCGTTTTGCATTGGCGAAATTCTTTGGTCCTAAAAAAGAAGTTGCAGTGGTGGAAGAAGTAGAAGCCAATCCAAGCGATCAAGATGAAGAAGGAGGAAAAATCTAATGAGTATTGATTTGATTGCCTCAATTTTAACCCAAACCCTGATTTATTCAGCTCCTTTAATCTTGACAGCTCTAGGTGGTGTTTTCTCAGAACGCAGCGGGATTGTTAACGTGGGGTTAGAAGGAATCATGGTAATGGGGGCCTTTACTTCAATTGTCTTCAACTTGGAGATGTACGACCAACTAGGAGCGATAACGCCATGGTTGGGGATTTTAGTTGGTGGTCTAGCAGGAGTTGCTTTTGCGCTATTACATGCAGTAGCCACGATTAACTTTCGAGCGGATCATATTATTTCAGGTACAGTAATGAATTTAATGGCTCCGGCACTAGCAGTCTTTTTAGTTAAAGCCATTTATGGAAAAGGACAAACAGATAATATTAATGGTACATTAGGTTATTTTAGTTTTCCTGTCTTAAAAGATATTCCGGTGATTGGACCAATTTTCTTTAAAGATACCTTTTTACCAGCGTATGTTGCCATTTTGATTGCAGTTTTGGCTTGGTTTATTATCTTTAAAACTAAATTTGGACTGCGTCTACGTTCAGTCGGGGAGCATCCGCAAGCAGCGGATACCTTAGGAATTAATGTTTATCTCATGCGCTATTCCGGCGTATTGATTTCAGGTTTTCTTGGGGGGATGGGTGGTGCTGTCTTTGCACAATCTATTTCCGGACGTTTTGCGATTACGACAATTGCGGGGCAAGGGTTCATTTCAATGGCAGCAATGATTTTTGGTAAATGGAATCCACTTGGTGCGATGGGAGCAGCCTTATTCTTTGGCTTTGCGCAAAATATTAGTATCGCTGGTTCTAAATTACCAATTATTTCATCGATTCCAGATGTGTACTTGCAATCGGCACCATATGTGTTAACAATTTTAGTCTTGGTTATCTTCTTAGGAAAAGCTTCTGGTCCTAAAGCCAACGGTACCAATTATATTAAATCAAAATAGTTTATTTAAGGGTGGGACTAAGGGACATTGTTGCTTTGTTCTGCTCTTTTTTAGTAGTTTACAACTGTCAAATAAGGCGACTTCTAGTAAGATAGAGGTAGCTTAAAAATATAGAAAGTAGGGAATAAAATGTTTAAACGTGTACATTTAATCGTCATGGATTCAGTTGGGATTGGTCAAGCACCGGATGCCGAAAAATTTGGTGATGTCGGTTCCGATACATTAGGACACATTGCACAAGAAGCCGGCTTAACAATTCCTCATTTAGAACAATTAGGCTTAGGGAGTATTCGCCCATTACCAGGTGTCAAAGATGAAAAAGATCATAAAGGTTATGCGACAAAATTAGAAGAAATTTCTGTCGGTAAAGACACTATGACAGGGCACTGGGAAATCATGGGACTAAATATTAAAAAGCCTTTCCGTGTTTTTCCAAATGGCTTTCCTGATGAATTATTAAAACAAATTGAAGATTTTTCCGGCCGTAAAGTTGTTTGTAACAAACCTTACTCTGGTACAGAAGTAATTAACGATTACGGTGAGCACCAAATGAAAACAGGGGACTTGATTGTCTATACGTCAGCTGACCCAGTATTACAAATCGCAGCTCATGAAGAAATCATTCCGTTAGAAGAATTGTATCGTATCTGCCAATTCACTCGTGATATTACAAAAGATGAACCTTATATGATTGGCCGCATTATTGCCCGACCTTATGTTGGCGAACCAGGCAACTTCACCCGCACAAGCAATCGTCATGACTACGCCTTAGATCCTTTTGGAAAAACGGTGTTGGATTCACTAAAAGATAACGGTAAAGATGTAATTGCCGTTGGTAAAATCAACGATATCTTTAACGGTCAAGGTGTCACTGAAGCGATTCGGACTAAGAGTAATATGGATGGCGTCGATAAATTATTAGACGTGATGAAAAAAGACTTCACCGGCTTAAGCTTTACGAACTTAGTTGACTTTGATGCTTTGTATGGCCACCGCCGCGACGTGGTCGGTTATGCCCATGCGATTGAAGATTTTGATTTGCGGATTCCAGAAATTTTAGACAATCTAGCTGAAGATGATTTGTTATTGATTACAGCTGACCACGGTAATGATCCGACTTTCCCAGGAACTGACCATACACGAGAATATGTGCCATTGTTAGCTTATAGTAAAAAAATGAAAGACCAAGGCGCATTGCCACAAGGATTTTATTCTGATATCGCAGCTACTATTGCAGAAAACTTTGCTGTACCTGCAACCGAAAATGGTGAAAGCTTCTTAGCTGCTTTGAAATAGTTTTTTAGCTGTTAGCGATAGTTAAAAAATGTATTTTTAGCAGATAGTTCATTTTAAGCGTGTAAGAAAACAAACCGCTTATTTAAATTTTATTCAGTGGAGGTCTTTATGACAGCGATTTTAGCACAATTAAAAGAAACGACAGAATTCATTAAAGAACAAGGCGTAAAAGACGTTGAATTTGGCTTGATTTTAGGTTCTGGTTTGGGAGAATTGGCCGAAGAAATCGAAAATCCGGTAGTCATTCCGTATAATGAAATCCCGCACTTTCCTGTTTCAACAGTAGTAGGCCACGCAGGACAATTAGTTTATGGTCAGTTGGCAGGTAAAAAAGTTTTAGCCATGCAAGGACGTTTTCACTATTATGAAGGGAATAGTATGCAGGCGGTGACTTATCCAGTACGAGTAATGAAGGAGCTAAAAGCGCATTCTGTCATTGTGACAAATGCTTGCGGCGGGGTAAATGAAACCTTTGCACCAGGCGATTTAATGTTAATTACTGACCACATTAACTTTATGAGTGCCAATCCTTTAATTGGTCCTAATGAAGAATCAATGGGACCGCGGTTTCCGGATATGAGCCAAGCTTATACGCCGGAATATATGGCAGTAGCTAAAGAAGTTGCCAAAGCTTCTGGCCTGCATTTAAAAGAAGGGGTGTACATGGGCTTTTCTGGTCCAACTTATGAAACACCGGCTGAAATACGTTTTGCTCGTACGATTGGAGCTGACGCAGTTGGAATGTCAACAGTGCCAGAAGTAATCGTTGCATCTCACAGTGGGTTGAAAGTTTTAGGTATCTCATGTATCACCAATCTGGCTGCTGGAATGCAAAAAAATCTCAATCACGCTGAAGTGGTAGAAACTACAGAACGCGTAAAAGCAGAATTCAAAGCTTTAGTAAAAGAAACATTAGCCCAGTTATAAAAGTAGGGGCAAAAGAAATTACAATGAAATTTACCTAGAAAGGAAGTTGTTCATGAGCGTCCATATTGAAGCACAAGCCGGTGAAATTGCCGATAAAATTTTGTTACCAGGAGACCCATTGCGGGCAAAATATATTGCCGAAACATTTTTAGAAGATCCGATTTGCTATAATAATGTGCGGGGGATGTTAGGTTACACCGGAATTTATAAAGGAGAACGCGTTTCCGTTCAAGGAACGGGGATGGGGATGCCTTCTGCTAGTATTTATGCCCATGAGTTAATCAACTCTTATGGCGTTAAAAAATTAATTCGGGTGGGAACGTGTGGTGCTTTATCAGAAGATGTGCACGTCAGAGATTTAATTATTGCGCAAGCTGCAACAACTAGTTCTTCCATCGTACAAAAGAATTTTCAATCGTTTCATTATGCGCCAATTGCCGATTTTGAACTATTGAAGAATTCTTATGAAATCGCCCAAGCCAAAGGGTTCACTACTCATGTCGGGAATATTTTATCAGAAGATACTTTTTATAAAGATGATTTAAGCGAAACATTTGAATTAGCAAATATGGGGATTTTAGGAGTGGAAATGGAAGCTGCTGCACTTTATTATTTAGCCGCTAAATTCCATGTCCAAGCACTAGCTATTTGTACGGTAAGCGACCATATGATTACTGGTGAAGAAACAACCGCCGAAGAACGACAAGTGACCTTCAACGACATGATTGAAGTTGGCTTAGAAACTGCAATTAAAGATTAATACAAAAGAGCCATTAAAGAAGAGAATTCTTTAATGGCTCTTTTGTTGCGTAATAAAGAAAGTATCTGATTTTCATAAGGAAAAAAGCGATATACCAGTTTTTTTGGGTGTCTAGGAAATGAACGAACTCTCTGCGGCAATAAGCCAAAATCTTAAGAAATTTGAGGAACAATTCACCAAGATTTTGTCTTATTGCTAGAGAGCCGAACACGTTCATTACGCTTTTCTTGGTGTCTAGCGATTTAAGAAATTTGAAGCGCGATTTATCAAGTTTTTGAGTATTGCTTGAGAAGCGAGCTCCTTCAGCTTTTCTTACATAAGCGAGGGTGCAACGCTTTCTTTTATTTTAACTTCGCGTTAAAGTAAAAGTGTAAATTGATTTTTGAAGGAGTGGCAAAAGTGAATAACTTTACGTTTAATGTGGGAACGGATATCCGTTTTGGGAAAGATCGTTTAGGTGAATTGGCACCTGTTTTGACTGATTTTGGTAAAACAATTTTACTTGTCTATGGCGGTGGCAGCATTAAGAAAAATGGCTTATATGACCGCGTCTTAAAAGAGTTAAGTGATTTTCATATCATTGAGCTTGCCGGTGTGGAACCAAATCCCCGGATTGAAACGGTAGCAAAAGGTGCTAAACTTTGTGCTGAAAATAAAGTGGATGCTATTTTGGCAGTGGGGGGCGGCTCTACAATTGACTGTGCTAAAGCTGTTGCTGCGGTTTATGGTAGCCCCAAGGAAGAACCATGGGCTGTGATTGAAAAAAGAAATTACGATGGCCCCGCCTTGCCAATTGTTACGATTTTAACTTTAGCTGCCACAGGTAGTGAAATGAATCGCGGTGCGGTTATTACCAACTGGCAAACCAATCAAAAACTTGGCATGGGTGGCAAAAATCTACTGCCAAAAGTATCCTTTTTAGATCCACAAAATACGTATAGTGTCGGTAAATATCAAACAGCTGCTGGTTCAGCCGATATTATGAGCCATTTGTTTGAAAATTATTTCAACAACACACCTGCTACGGATGTTCAAGATGGTATCAGCGAAGGCTTGATGCGGACAGTTACCAAAAATTGTCCCATTGCATTAAAGACACCAACTGATTACGATGCAAGAGCAAATTTGATGTGGGCAAGTACACTCGCTTTAAATGGATTAACCGGTAATGGTAAAGGTGGAGCATGGTCTTGTCATGCAATGGAGCATGAATTGAGTGCCTTTTATGATATTACCCACGGGATTGGTTTAGCAATTTTAACCCCTCGTTGGATGCATCACGTCTTAAATGAAGAAAATGCGCCAAAATTTGCCCAATATGGTCGCAATGTGTGGGGAATTACCGAAACTGTACCGATGATGGCTGCACGCATGGCGATTCAAAAAACTTATGATTACTTTAAAGCTTGTGGGATACCCATGACGTTACCAGAAGTTGGTATTGAAGATGATAGCAAATTTGAAGAAATGGCCAAACAAGCTGTAGCTTATAGTGCAATTGCTACTGATGCTTTTGTACCATTACAAGTAGAAGATGTTGTCAAAATTTATCAAGCTAGCATGACTGAACAAAGCTATTTATAAAAAGGGAGGAAGTAGGATGTTAAAAGAACAAGAAATGTTTTTAAACTTTATGAAAGAACGGACAGTTAAAGGTCAAGAAGAGCAAACAGAAGCTATTTTAGTCGATGCCTTTGCCAAGTTAGCCACTGATGAATTTACAACGGACGAATTTACGGCAGTGAGAGAAAAACTTCTGCCTTTAATTGCGCCGGAGTATCAAACAGAAGTAAAAGAAGCAATGGCTCATTTTGCCAGTATGTTGAAATAAAAAGAGGTTGTGACAGAAGTGTTCAGCTTCAAGCAATAAGAAGGAATTTTAAGGAAATTGCTACTTGAATTTTTGCGAAATTTCGGCTTACTTCAAAAAAAGTTGCTTTTGGGTCACTGTCTATTCGTAAAAAAAAGAGGTGTGACATTTGTCACACCTCTTTTTTATTGATAATTATAAGTAGTATTTTTTCGCTACTGTTAAATCGTCATTTAATTCATAAACAAGTGGTTGGCCTGTTGGAATTTCAAGATCCATGATGTCATCATCAGAGATTCCTTCAATGTGTTTTGCCAAAGCGCGTAATGAATTACCATGAGCTGCAACTAAAACGGTTTTGTCGTCTTTTAATGCAGGGGCAATTTCATCTTGCCAGAATGGTAAAGCACGTTCTAAAGTAACTTTTAAGTTTTCGCCACCAGGTACGTCACGAGGGTCTAACATTGCATAACGACGATCGTTTGCAGCAGAACCAGGATCAGTTGCATCCAATAATGGAGGTAATGTGTCGTATGAACGACGCCAGATGTGAACTTGTTCGTCACCGTATTTTTCAGCGGTTTCTTTTTTGTTCAAACCTTGTAAAGCACCGTAATGACGTTCGTTTAAGCGCCATGATTTAATTTGTGGTACCCATAATTGATCAGATTCTTCTAAGATATAGTTACAAGTTTTGATAGCGCGTTTTAATACAGAGGTATAAGCGATATCGAATTCGATGCCGGCTTCTTTAATTTTGCGGCCGCCTTCTTTTGCTTCTTCAACACCTTCTGGAGCTAGGTCTACGTCAACCCAACCAGTAAATTGGTTTAATGCATTCCATTCGCTCAAACCGTGACGAGAAAATACTAATTTTGGCATGAATAACTCTCCTTTGTCATTTGGTTTCTGAAATTTTCAATTCCTTCCATATTGTACACTGTTTTGGTGCATTTTGCTACTAAAAAAAGGCACAGCAACTTGTTTCTCAGGTGAGAAAAAGCTGTTGTGCGTCATTTTAATTTGTAATTTTTGCCAATTCATCGGGGGCTAAATTAATGTATTTGTAGCAAGTTCCCACCGATACACCACACTTAGAAGAAATGAATTGAATTGTTTCTTTTTTATCGTAATAAAGTTGGCGGATTTTTTTCACTGTTTTCATATCGATTTTAGGACGGCCGCCAATTTTTCCATTTTGACGTGCTTTGTTTAAGCCAACTAAAGTACGTTCTTTAATTAAAGCACATTCCATTTGAGCTAAACCTTCCATTAAATTAAAATAGATGTCGCCCATTTCACTACGAGTATCAATACCTTCAGTTAAACTAATTAAATGAAGGCTTCGGTTTTTAAACAAGCTGGTTAATTCCGTCAATTGACGGGTAGAACGTCCCAGACGATGTAAGTCACACACCACTAAAGCGTCTCCTTGTTGCATTTGTGCAATCACGGTGTCTAAATCCGCGTGATTTTCTTCGTGATATTTTTGTTCAAAAGTATCTTGAAAAATCGGTGTACAACCATATTCCGTCAAAGACTTCAATTGGGAATCTAAATCATTGTCGTTGATTGTTGTCCGGGCATAGCCAAAAATTGTCATGATAAATCCTCTCAGTCTCCATTTTCATTAAGAAAAATGTAGCATAAACTCCGTTAAAATGGTACCGTTTCTTGCAAAAAAAGCAAAAAAACTCCGAAAATAGAAAATAAATCGCAGTTCGTTTTTTTAGTGAGAATCATTTGGATAAAAAAACCGCTTCTTTTTTAGAAGCGGTTTGGTTTTGTTCACCATTAGACCAAGGTGGGGTTGTAGATTGTTTTGGGGCCATTTTTTTCACCAACAATGACGATATTGGTCATATCCAAAAACAGACCATGCTCTACTACGCCGGTCATATGAATCAGTTCTTCTGCTAAGGCATGAGGATCAGGAATTTCAGCTAAATGTAAATCGATAATATAGTTGCCGCTATCTGTGTGTAAAAATTCGCCATCACTGGTTTTACGGAAACTTGGATGATAACCGCGCTTTTCCAAAATATTGAAGATTTGTTGACTGCCATAGGGAATAACCTCTACTGGCAATGGAAATTCGCCCAATTGCGGAACCATTTTAGATTCATCAACAATCCAAATGACTTTATCGGAATAAGTAGCGACAATTTTTTCATATAAAAGGGCCGCACCGCCACCTTTAATTCCTAAAAAGTTGGGATCAACTTCATCGGCACCATCGATCGTAACATCGATATGATCGACTTCATCGATAGAAGCTAAAGGAATTCCTAATTCCCGCGCTTGAATTAAAGTTTGTGTAGAGGTGGTTACACCGGTTATGGTCAAATTTTCTTCTTTAATCATGCGGCCGACTTCAGCTACCATATGATATGCTGTTGAACCGGTCCCAAGCCCCACTGTCATACCGCTTTTAATATGTTTGCAAGCTTCTTTACCAACCATTTCTTTTAAATCCATTGTAATTCTTGCTCCTTTGCTTACTGATTTTGAGTTTATTTTAAAGCTTTTTTTAAAGAAATGATAGCTTTCTGGCGTTTCTTTTACAGTTAAAAAAACTATAAAGCGATTTGTGAGTTCAGTTATGCAAGAAACGTTTTTTTGGGGAAAATCAAGAGATTATAAGTAGATATTAAAAAAAACACAAGAACTTGAGAAAAGCTTTACGGTTTTTATTGACACGTATTTTCAATCATGCTATTCTAACAAAGGTGCTTTGTCTACAGGTCTCTTAAAACAGACGTGCTGACTGTAAGAAAAGTACAACTGACGATTATGCACAAGGCTGCATTATTTTTTATCGCTGAAAAAGAACCACCTGGATGTGTGGAGCTAGAAAGCGAATCAAGGAAGGAGGAAAACAAGGGATGCCTACAATTAACCAATTAGTACGTAAACCTCGTAAATCCAAGGTTGAAAAATCAAATTCACCAGCATTGAACAAAGGATATAATAGTTTCAAAAAAGCTCAAACGAATGTGAACTCTCCGCAAAAACGTGGGGTTGCCACTCGTGTGGGAACAATGACACCGAAAAAACCGAACTCAGCTTTGCGTAAATATGCCCGTGTTCGTTTGTCTAACTTGATTGAAGTAACAGCTTATATCCCAGGTATCGGCCACAACTTACAAGAACACAGTGTTGTTTTATTACGTGGTGGACGTGTAAAAGACTTACCAGGGGTACGTTACCATGTCGTTCGTGGTGCATTAGATACAGCTGGCGTTAACGACCGTAAACAATCTCGTTCTAAATACGGTACAAAACGTCCTAAAGCTTAATCTATTACAGACTATTAGACTATTAAGAACACAATATAAAATGACTACGTAAAGGAGGAGTTACGGATGCCTCGTAAAGGTCCAGTTGCAAAACGCGATGTTTTACCAGATCCTATGTATAACTCAAAATTAGTAACCCGTTTAATCAACCGTGTTATGGTTGATGGCAAACGCGGGATTGCTGCAAATATTATCTATAATGCTTTTGACATTATTAAACAATCTACTGGTAATGATCCATTAGAAGTTTTTGAACAAGCAATGAAGAATATCATGCCTGTCTTAGAAGTTAAAGCTCGCCGTGTCGGTGGTTCTAACTACCAAGTCCCAGTTGAAGTTCGTCCTGAACGTCGTACAACTTTAGGCTTACGTTGGGTTGTAAACTACGCACGTTTGCGTGGGGAACACACAATGGAAGAACGTCTTGCAAAAGAAATCATGGATGCAGCTAACAACACTGGTGCTTCTGTGAAAAAACGCGAAGACACTCATAAAATGGCTGAAGCCAACCGTGCTTTTGCCCACTATCGTTGGTAAGATCTTTTTTGTTCTGTCAAAAAAGACAATTCGATTGTTACAAGTAAGCGGGCAAAAGATTTCTTTTGCCGCTTTTTAAAGAGAGGAGCACAAGCAAGAAATGGCTAGAGAATTTTCGTTAGAAAAAACTCGTAATATTGGTATCATGGCTCACGTCGATGCAGGTAAAACTACAACGACTGAACGTATCCTTTATTATACAGGTAAAATCCATAAAATTGGTGAAACCCACGAAGGTGCTTCACAAATGGACTGGATGGAACAAGAACAAGAACGTGGTATCACTATCACTTCTGCTGCGACAACTGCTCAGTGGAAAGGTTACCGTGTCAACATCATCGACACACCAGGACACGTGGACTTCACAATCGAAGTACAACGTTCATTGCGTGTATTAGATGGTGCTGTTACCGTCCTTGACTCTCAATCTGGGGTTGAACCACAAACTGAAACAGTTTGGCGCCAAGCAACAGAATACCGCGTACCACGTGTTGTATTCTGTAACAAAATGGATAAAATTGGGGCAGACTTCTTGTACTCAGTTTCTACATTACACGATCGTTTGGGTGCAAATGCACATCCAATCCAATTACCAATTGGTGCAGAAGAAGATTTCACAGGTATCATTGACCTTGTGACAATGAAAGCTGAAATCTACACAAATGATTTAGGTACTGAAATTCAAGAAACTGAAATTCCTGAAGAATACCAAGAACAAGCGCAAGAATGGCGCGAAAAATTAGTCGAATCAGTTGCTGAAACTGATGAAGACTTAATGATGAAATATTTAGACGGCGAAGAAATTACCGAAGCTGAATTAAAAGCTGGTATCCGTCAAGCAACAATCAATGTTGATTTCTTCCCTGTTATGGCTGGTTCAGCCTTCAAAAATAAAGGGGTTCAATTAATGTTGGATGCTGTTCTTGACTACTTGCCTTCACCATTAGATGTTGAAGCAATTAAAGGGATCAATCCGAAGAATGACGAAGAAACAACTCGTCCTGCTGACGACGAAGCACCTTTTGCTTCATTAGCATTTAAAGTTATGACTGACCCATTCGTAGGTCGTTTAACTTTCTTCCGTGTATATTCTGGTATCTTGGAAAGTGGTTCATACGTATTGAACGCTTCAAAAGATAAAAAAGAACGTATCGGACGTATCTTGCAAATGCATGCTAACACACGTAACGAAATCGACCGCGTTTATTCCGGTGATATCGCTGCCGCTGTTGGTTTGAAAGATACAACAACAGGGGATACTCTTTGTGCTTTAGATGCACCTGTAATCTTAGAATCAATCGAATTCCCTGACCCAGTTATCCAAGTTGCTGTTGAACCAAAATCAAAAGCTGACCAAGATAAAATGGGTATTGCATTACAAAAACTTGCAGAAGAAGATCCATCATTCCGCGTTGAAACAAACGTTGAAACTGGTGAAACAGTTATCTCTGGGATGGGTGAATTGCACTTAGACGTCTTAGTTGACCGTATGCGTCGTGAATTTAAAGTTGAAGCGAACGTTGGTGCTCCTCAAGTTTCTTATCGTGAAACTTTCCGTGCTGCTACTGATGCAGAAGGTAAGTTTGTACGTCAGTCTGGTGGTAAAGGTCAATACGGTCACGTATGGATTGAATTTACACCAAACGAAGAAGGTGCCGGTTTCGAATTCGAAAACGCCATCGTTGGTGGTGTGGTTCCTCGTGAATACATCCCAGCTGTTGAAAAAGGTTTAGTAGATGCAATGGAAAATGGTGTCTTAGCTGGTTATCCATTAGTAGATATTAAAGCAAGACTTCATGATGGTTCATACCATGATGTCGATTCAAGTGAAACAGCCTTCCGTGTTGCTGCTTCAATGGCATTGCGCGCTGCTGCTAAAAAAGCAAAACCTGCAATTTTAGAACCAATGATGAAAGTTACAATTACTGTTCCAGAAGATTACTTAGGTGATATTATGGGTCACGTAACTGCTCGTCGTGGTCGCGTTGAAGGTATGGAAGCACATGGTAATTCCCAAATCGTTAATGCTATCGTTCCGTTAGCAGAAATGTTTGGTTACGCAACAACATTGCGTTCAGCTACACAAGGTCGCGGTACTTTCATGATGGTATTTGACCACTATGAAGATGTACCAAAATCTATTCAAGAAGAAATTATCAAGAAAAACGGCGGCAAAGCTGAATAATTTTTGATAATTAGGATTTTTTTAAAAGAGCTATATTTTTTAAAAAAATTCGTGTACAATATTAACGATGATAAGGGCAAACTGTCGCTTGCGGCAGTTTACCTATCAAAAAATAAAAAACTATTACGTATTTTTAGGAGGAACATTTTAAAATGGCAAAAGAAAAATTTGACCGTTCTAAACCCCATGTAAACATCGGTACTATCGGACACGTTGACCATGGTAAAACTACTCTTACAGCTGCAATTACAACTGTATTATCTAAAAAAGGTCTAGCACAAGCTTCTGCTTACGATCAAATTGATGGTGCACCTGAAGAACGCGAACGCGGTATCACAATTTCAACTGCTCACGTTGAGTATGAAACTGAAAACCGTCACTACGCTCACGTTGACTGCCCAGGACACGCGGACTACGTTAAAAACATGATCACTGGTGCTGCTCAAATGGACGGCGCGATCTTGGTAGTATCTGCTGCTGATGGTCCTATGCCTCAAACTCGTGAACACATCCTATTGTCACGTAACGTTGGTGTTCCTTACATCGTCGTTTTCTTGAACAAAATGGACATGGTTGATGACGAAGAATTATTAGAATTAGTTGAAATGGAAGTTCGTGACTTATTGTCAGAATACGACTTCCCAGGCGACGACACTCCAGTTATCGCAGGTTCAGCTTTGAAAGCCTTAGAAGGCGACGCTTCATATGAAGAAAAAATCTTAGAATTAATGGCTGCAGTTGACGAATATATCCCAACTCCAGTTCGTGATACTGACAAACCATTCATGATGCCAGTCGAAGATGTATTCTCAATCACTGGTCGTGGTACTGTTGCAACTGGTCGTGTTGAACGTGGACAAGTTCGCGTTGGTGACGAAGTTGAAATCGTAGGTATCGCTGAAGAAACTGCTAAAACTACTGTAACAGGTGTTGAAATGTTCCGTAAATTGTTGGATTACGCTGAAGCTGGCGACAACATTGGTGCATTATTACGTGGTGTGGCTCGTGAAGATATCCAACGTGGTCAAGTATTATCAAAACCAGGTTCAATCACTCCACATACAAAATTTGCGGCAGAAGTTTACGTTTTAACTAAAGAAGAAGGTGGACGTCATACTCCATTCTTCACTAACTACCGCCCACAATTCTACTTCCGTACAACTGACGTAACAGGTGTTGTTGAATTACCAGAAGGTACTGAAATGGTTATGCCTGGCGATAACGTTACTATGGACGTTGAATTAATCCACCCAATCGCGATCGAAGACGGTACTCGTTTCTCAATCCGTGAAGGCGGACGTACTGTTGGTTCAGGTGTTGTTACAACAATCGAAAAATAATTCTTGAACTTGAAGCAAAATCTTCGGATTTTGCTTCTTTTTTTTATGAGTAAAAAAGGATGATATACGAAGATTTTTAGGTTCCAGCTTCTTGAAGGAACCCTTAGCAACATGAAGTCAAAATCATAAGAAATCTGAGAAACAATTTCGTATGCTTCTTTCTTAATGCAAAAGAGTTGACCGCGTTCGTTAAGCTTTTCATAGTTATGTATAAAAAAACTCCTACAGTTCGTACTAAAAGGTTGCTGGCAACTAAAGTAAGAACGGTAAGAGTTTTTTTATTTAATGTCGTGTAACAGCAGCGAGAAAGAGGATTCATGGTAATTTATTAAAGAAGTTTTTGTTTTTTTAAGTAGCCATTTAAACTCGTATGGCCTGAAGCCTGATAATAGTCAGCAAATTTTTTAGTCCAAAGTTTCGTTTCTCTGGCTTCCCCAAATTTTTTCATAGTTTGGTCGTAGTCAGTGATTAGTTGGTAATTATATTCGTGATAAGTATCATAATGAACTACTGCTTGTTCTGGTAAACGGGGTTTAATCTGCATTTCAACAGCGGGTTTGCCGATGCTAAGTCCTGCCAATGGAAAAACATAATCCGGTAAATTAAAAAGTTCGCTAACCGCTGTAATCTGATTGCGTACACTCCCTACGATCACGCTACCTAATCCCAAAGCTTCAACTGCGATCACAGCATTTTGTAAAGCTAAACTAGCATCAGTAGTAGCAATAATTAATGGATTCAAACTGTCGTTGATATGATAGTCAACTTGTTCTTTGGTTGCGACAATTTGGGTTCGCTTTAAATCAGCGACAAAAAGTAAAAAGACAGAGCTGTGAAGCATATGCGGATTATTTGGGTTTATTGCGACTAGCTTTTCACGCAATGTTTTGTCTTTGACAACGATAATGGAATAGGCTTGACCGTTCATCCAAGAAGGCGCTTGTCTGCTGGCATCTAAAATTGTTTGCAATTCTTCTTTTGTAAGTTCGTAACTTTCATCAAAATCCCGATAAGTACGGTGATTCTGCAATAGCGCAATTACTTCGTTCATTTTCTTCCTCCTGAAATTTATTGGTGGTATATCACATTCACGCTTCTGCTCGCTTTAAAAGCAAAAGCGTAATTTCCTCGATTTTTTTGGCTAAGGCTGTTGCGCTTGTAGGTGTCAAACTGGTGTAATTGATTCTCATAGACATTGTATCATTGCTAAAGAGAAAGGAGGGGGCTACCAATAAATTTTCTGGGAAAAAAAGTTGCCAATCTTTCCGACTTAAATTTTGGTGTTGCCAAGTAAACCAGTAGTAAAGCCCGCCTTTAATTTCAGTAAAATACCAATCTTTTTGAAAAGGTGCAAAAGTTTCACACAATAAATGACTGCGTTTTTTGAGTGTATTCAGTAATTGCGTATGTTCCAGATCATAGTTGGCGTTGTTTAAAGCAAAATTCGCTAATATTTGCGTAAATAAATTTGTTTCGCTATCCAATAGTTTTTTTGTATTTGCTAAGGAACGAATCAGATTTGTTGGTGCTAACAACCAGCCGATTTTAATGTTTGAACCAAAAATTTTAGATAAAGAGCCCAAATAAAGCACTTGTTCTGGAGCTATTTCTTTAAGTTTAGGGATAGGAGCGGTGAAAGCTAACTCTCCAAAGACGTCGTCTTCGATAATGGGAACGTAATATTTGCGACAGATTTCAATAATTTTTAAGCGCCGCTCATAAGATAGACAGCGACTCGTCGGATTTTGGAAAGTGGGATTTAAATACAAAATTTTAACTTTTTTAGTCAAAATTTGTTTTTCTAATTCGCTCGGCATTATTCCTTCTTGATCAGTCGGGATCCCTTCTAGTCTCAAACCTAAAGATTGGAATAAGGGCAGTGCAAATAAAAAAGAAGGATCTTCAGTGGCAATAACATCTCCAGGCTGTAAGAGTGTTTGCAAAATTAATGAAATCCCTTGGGTCGAGCCGGCAGTAATTAACAAGTCTTGATTTGCTAAAGGAAGCTGAAAGTTTTGTTCTAATTTTTTGATAATCGTATTTTTTAAAGGAATATAGCCAGTATCTGTCAGGTTTTTTTCTTCCTTTATAATAGTATCCCAAGATAAAGCAGGAAATTGAAAATCGGGAATTAAGTCCGGGGGTAAATCACCGCTAGCAAGGTCAATTGTATCAAAACTTTTTCGCAGTCTATTTTGTTCTTTGAGATAAGGATCTTGTTGCTGGCTGCGAGTAGCCAGCAAATGTTGCCATTGGAATTGTGGCGCTTGGCGAGATCCCCAGCGCCCTTTTGCAACCTCGGTTCCGCTTCCTTGTTTACGAATCAACCAGCCCAAACTCGTAAGCTCTTCTAATGCGTGATTAACAGTCGAACGATTCACCTGATAAAATTCAGCCATTTTGCGTTCAGGCATTAGGCGATCTCCAGGAGCGAGCTTGCCAGATTCGATATCTGCAATAATGACTTCCATCAATTGCTGAAATAAGGGTGTTTTGCTTTTACGATTTAAAGCCATAGCTTCTCCTTTTACTTGGGTAGGATTTTTGTGACAATTCCTCACTAAAAATGTAGATTTAGAGGGTATAGTATCAAACAGAAAGTAATTGGTTGGTTTCAAAATAAACCAATTGGTCGTTTTCGTCAAGATAGGGAAGTTTTATACTTGAAACTAGTTTACAGCATTTATTGTTTTAGAAGTTAAAAAGGAGTGTTTAAATGAAAAAAGTGTTAACTATTGCGGGGTCTGATTCTACCGGTGGTGCCGGACTTGAAGCGGATTTAAAAACTTTTGAAGAATACGGCGTTTTTGGTTTTGCGAGTATCACGTCGATTGTGACGATGGATCCAACTACAGGCTGGTCCCACGAAGTTACCGAACTGCCCACGGAGCTACTAGTCAAACAGTTGGTTTCAGCTTTTGCGGGACAATCAATGGCGGCGTTAAAGACCGGAATGATGGGCAATGAAGCAAATATTTTAGCCGTAGTTGATTTCTTAGCAGATAAAAAGCTGGAGAACATCATTGTTGATCCAGTAATTGCCTGTAAAGGAACAGCACAAATTTTACAACCCAAAGTCGTAGCTGCGCTGAAAAAATATTTATTACCCCTTGCTACTATCACTACCCCCAATTTAGTAGAAGCGGGAATTTTATCTGAACTCGGAGATTTAACGAGTGTGGCGGATATGCAAAAAGCTGCTCGCGCGATTTATAATCAAGGGGCAAAAAATGTAATTGTCAAAGGCGGTCATCGTTTGCAGATGAACAAAGCAATTGATGTATTTTATGACGGGACGGAATTTATTACATTGGAAAATGAATTATACCCCACAGATTTTAACCATGGTGCCGGATGTACTTTTGCTGCTGCTGTAACAGCAGGCGTTGCCAAAGGCGCCCCGGTTAAACGCGCAGTAGTGATGGCCAAACAATTTGTGGCCGCAGCCATCAAAGAAGGGGTAGAAATTAATCCTTATGTCGGGCACGTTTGGCATGGTGCGTATAATCAAGCGGAAAAAAGAATGGCGGTGACACAATGAAAAAAGATTCTTCTATTCAAGCAATAGTATTGGTGGCGCTTTTTACTGCGTTGACAGTTATTGGTACGATGATTAAAATTCCGTTACCCACAGGTGCGTTCGTTCACCTGGGCAATGCGGTTTTGTTGTTGGCTGTTTTGCTATTAGGTTATTTTAAAGGCTCTCTTGCTGGAGGCATGGGCTTTTTTATCTTCGATATGTTAAACGGCTATGCGACAGAAGCACCTTATTTTATTTTAGAGAGTTTTATTGTCGGTGCTGCGGCCTATGGTGCCCTGTTGCTCTTTAAGAAAAAACCAACTGCGATTTGGCAGGTAATTGTAATTGGGTTTGTAACGGGAATTGCCAAAATTGTGATGACACAAATAAAAAATATGGTCATGTTACGAATTGCAGGAGCGGATTTTCAAGCGGCATTTGGTGGTGCGCTTGCAAAATTACCTGCCACTGTCATTAATATTACATTGACGATTTTTATTGTGGCGTTGGTATACTTTCCCTTGAAAAAAGCACTCGATACCACCATGAGGCGTTCTTTTGTTTAGAAATAGTAAAAGCTGGATAGTAAAATAATTTAGTTTTAGTTGTGAAATGTTTGAAAACCAACTTTGCTGTTTGGTTTTTTTGCTGGAGGAAGGAATGTTCGGTTTTAGCTGAACTTTTTTTGACTATCTAACAAAATTCTTTTGGGAAAAAGAAGAAAAAAGTGTTTTTTCGTCAATTCAGTAGAAGGTTCTGATTGTTAGTGAAGAATAAAAGCTAACCACAGCTTTTCAAGTATTATTTACCTAAAAACTAGATAAATTCCCTGCCTTTTTTAGAAATATTCGTCTTTTCAAGGGGTACAAATTATGTTATTATTTGTTCGCAGTGAAATCTGTGCTGTAGTTATTCATTATGGGAGGATATTATGTTTAAAAAAGTTTTGAAAGTGGGTTTGGCAAGTGCGGCCGCAATGCTTTTACTAGCTGGCTGTGGTAGTTCTTCATCAAATGATAGCAAAGGTGAAAAAGATGCCGACGGTAACATTAAGTTGGAAAAATTAACGATTGGTTTTGTGCCATCACGGGATGCAGACGAAATCGTAACAGCTACTGAACCTTTGAAAAATCTTTTGAAAGACCAAATGAAAAAAGAAGGCTATAACATCGAAAACGTGGATATCTCTGTTGGTACGAGTTATGAAGCTGTTGGTGAATCTTTGTCTTCTGGTACTCTTGATGTTGGTTTCATTCCTGGTGGGACATATGTCTTATATGAAGATGGAACGGATGTATTATTAACTGCAACACGGAAAGGTTTATCAATTGATTCAGACGATGCCAAAGTTTGGAACGATGAAAAACCTACGAAAAACACAGATGAACAAGTGGCTTATTATCGTGCTTTAATTATTGCTGGACCTTCAGCAAAAGGCCAAGCTTTAGCTAAAAAAGTGAATGCTGGCGAAAAATTAACATGGAATGACTTAAACAGCGCTTCTTGGGCAATGGCAAACTCTTCATCTTCAGCAGGTTACATTTACCCAACCTTGTGGATGAACAAAAACTATGATAAAACATTGTTAGATTTAAAAGATGCTGTCCAATCTGATTCATACGCAAGTTCATTTGCCCGTTTAGCGGCAGGTCAAATTGATGTGGTGATGGCATACGCAGATGCACGCTTAGACTACGTAGATACTTGGACAAAAGAATTTGGTCGTAAAAATGATATCTGGTCTGAAACAAACGTTATCGGCGTAACAGATCCAATTTACAACGACACAATCAGCGTCAGCAAAAATGCACCAAACATGGATGCAGACTTGAAAAAAGCTTTAAGCAAAGCCTTTATTGAAATTGGTAAAACTGAAGAAGGTAAAAAAGTAATCAGCATTTACAATCACGAAGGTTACAAAGAAGCCAAAGCTTCTGATTATGACGATGAGAAAAAAGCACAAGAACTAATCAAAAAAATCAGCGAATAATCGCAACTAGCATTTAAAATAGAAAAGCAGGGGTTGTGTTTACCAACACAATCCCTTGCTTTCTGTATGAATGCCCTGGTTCTTTACAGGATAAGCCGAAATTTTAAAAAATTTGTGAGGTAAAAGCTTTTACCTACCGCATCTTTAACGATTGGAATTAAGCTTAAAATTTCGCCTTATTGTGGGAAGGAATATTTTTCGGCAATAGTAATTAAAACTTCAGTGTGAAAGGATACAGTAATGATTAAATTTGAAGATGTGCAAAAAGTTTATCCTAACGGTACAGTTGCACTAAAAGACATTAATTTGGAAATCCAACAAGGTGAATTTGTTGCGATCATCGGCCTTTCCGGTGCGGGGAAATCAACACTTATTCGCTGTATTAACCGGATGCATGATATTAACTCAGGGACTTTGTTAGTCAATGATGTGAATGTGAGCCAATTAAAAGGCAAAGAAATTCGGGAATTTCGGAAAAATATTGGGATGATTTTCCAATCTTTTAACTTAGTTACGCGTTCTACTGTTTTAAAAAATGTTTTGGTTTCTTCTGTACCGGATCTGCCTCTATGGCGTCGTACGCTTGGGATTTTTCCGCAAGAAGATAAAATTCGCGCTTTAGAAGCATTAGATAATGTGGGGATTTTAGATAAAGCTTACACTCGGGTAGATCAACTTTCTGGCGGGCAACAACAGCGGGTAGCTTTAGCACGGACGCTAGCGCGCAAACCAGGAATTATTTTAGCCGATGAGCCGGTGGCTTCTCTTGATCCGGTAACAGCAAAATCTGTTATGGAAGACTTACGTCGAATTAATCGTGAAATGAATGTGTCGATCTTGTTAAATATACACCATGTAGAACTAGCATTGGAATACTGTGATCGCGTTATCGGGATTCGTCAAGGAGAAATCGTTTATGACGGTCCAACGGATGTCGTTGACCAAAGTATTTTGGATGAAATTTACGGCAAAAATCAACCTGTGGAAGCGTAGGTGGTCAGCTTGTTTAAAAAGACATTAACTTTAAGTAACGGCAAGCAAGTGACGAGTAAACGGTCATTTTTGCCTATTTATATTTTCATTACTGTTGTCTTTATGTTTGTGGCAGCAGATGTAACGAACTTTTCTTTTAGCACTTTAATTTTAAGAAGTAAACAATTCTTTGTCATTATCGGCGATATGATTCCGCCCAACTGGAAATACATGGATCGTGTTTGGGGACCGTTGTTAGAAACGATTAAAATGTCTTTATTAGGTTCTATCATTGGCTCGCTTTTAGCGATACCTTTTGCAGTTTTATCTTCTATTAATATTGTCAAAAATCGTTTTGTCGCGGGTATATTCAAATTTATTTTGAGTGTCTTGCGAACGTTGCCGACATTAGTGGTAGCTTTGATTGCGACTTTCATTTTAGGGTTAGGTGCATTTGCTGGGACGATTGCCATCTTTATGTTTACGATTTCGTATGTAGGCAAAATCATGTACGAACAAATTGAAACGATTGATATGCGCACTTTTGAAGCGATGGAATCTTTTGGGTTAACCAAAATCCAAGCTTTTCGTTTTAGTGTTTTACCAGAAATTTTACCAAACTACCTCTCAACCTCCATTTTCTGTTTTGAAGGAAATGTACGCTACGCCTCTATTTTAGGGTATGTAGGGGCCGGTGGGTTAGGTTTGTTGTTAAATGAGCGTCTAGGTTGGCGCGATTACGCCAGTGTAGGTTCTATTTTATTGATGTTAATTGTAACAGTTGCAATTATTGAGATGCTAAGTGAATACTTGCGTCAGAAATTGAAGTAGGGGGACGCCATGAATACAATAGTAGAAAAACAATTGGCAAAAGAGCCCAATAAAAAAGTACAATATGCCACTATCGCTTTAATTGTAGTGGGGATGTTTATCTGGTCACTAACAGCAATTAAGATTAATAAAACCAGTACTGATGGCTCTCAAGTCGCTTTAAATATTCTAAAAGGTATTGTGACACCAGATTTAAATTTCCTATTTGATTTTTCGAATACTGGGGTTGCTTATTTACTCTTTGAAACGATTTGTATTGGCTTTTTAGGGACGATTTTAGGCTCAATCTTTTCGATTCCGATTGCCTTTTTAATGTCGCCAAGTATTATGCCAAAACCAGTTTATGTGATTACGCGCTTTTTAGTCGTAATCATTCGGACAGTGCCCGCATTAGTATATGGGTTAATGTTTGTTCGGGTAACCGGAACAGGTCCTTTTGCTGGTGTGATGACAATGTCAGTAACCTCAATTGGAATGGTTTCGCGTTTATATGTGGATGCAATTGAAACAATTGATACTGGTGTCTTAGAATCCATGTCCTCCATTGGGGCGACAACATTTGATAAAATCCGTTTTGGAATTTTACCACAATTAATCAGTAACTTTGTTTCTATTACGATTTATCGTTTTGATATGAATTTACGGGATGCAACAATTTTAGGTTTGGTGGGTGCCGGTGGTATCGGGTCACCATTAATGTTTGCAATCAATGGTTACAAGTGGAATCAAGTTGGTTCTATATTGATTGGTCTAATTGTTCTAATTTTAATTGTCGAAGTTGTTTCAAATAAAATTCGGGCAAAATTAATTAACGGCTAAAAATTAGGCAGTAACAAAAGTTTTTAGAAAAAATAGTACAATCCTAAAAGCAGTGGCAAATTTTGTCGCTGCTTTTTTAGCTACAAAAAATGAAACCCTTTACAAAGAAAAATAGACAAAAAGTGCGTGAAATCAATAAAAAATGCTTGCTATCACAGGTGAGATATACTATAATCATTAAGGTGCTGCTTACAAAAAACGTGAAAAGCACTGGTGGGATAAGGTTTTATTCTGCCGGCTACGAAACGAGAGGTTGCGACACGCCCGGACGCTTTGCCATGGACGAGCGTGACGGAAAATTTTCGTGGAGCTATGTCTACTTTTCAAAATAGGCGAAGGAGGGAAAATAATGGCAAAACAAAAAATTCGTATCCGTTTAAAAGCGTATGAACACCGTATTTTAGATCAATCAGCGGATAAAATCGTGGAAACTGCAAAAAGAACTGGAGCTTCTGTGTCAGGTCCAATTCCATTACCAACAGAACGCAGCTTGTACACAATTATTCGTGCGACTCATAAATACAAAGATTCACGCGAACAATTCGAAATGCGTACTCACAAACGTCTAATCGACATTGTGAATCCAACACCGAAGACAGTTGATGCTTTAATGAAGCTAGACTTGCCAAGCGGTGTTAACATTGAAATTAAACTATAATTAATCAAATTAAGATGGAGGTGTAATCATGACCAAAGGAATCTTAGGGAAAAAAGTGGGAATGACTCAAATCTTCACTGAATCTGGTGAGTTAGTACCTGTAACTGTTGTCGAAGCTACTCCAAACGTAGTATTACAACTTAAAACAGTGGAAAACGACGGCTATGAAGCAGTTCAAGTCGGTTACCAAGATATGCGTGAAGTTTTATCAAACAAACCTGCGCAAGGTCATGTTGCAAAAGCAAACACGGCTCCTAAGCGCTTCATTCGCGAATTCAAGGATGTTGAGCTAGAGGGCTTAGAAGTAGGATCAGAAATCAAAGTTGATATTTTCGAAGCTGGCGATATCATCGATGTAACTGGTACGACTAAAGGTAAAGGATTCCAAGGCGTAATCAAACGTCACGGCCAAAGCCGCGGACCAATGGCTCACGGTTCTCGTTATCACCGTCGTCCTGGTTCAATGGGTCCTGTAGCACCTAACCGAGTATTTAAAGGCAAACGTTTAGCAGGCCGCATGGGTGGCAACCGCGTAACAATCCAAAACTTGGAAGTTGTTCGTGTTGATGCTGAACGCAACGTAATCCTAATTAAAGGTAACGTTCCTGGCGCGAAAAAATCATTGATTACTATTAAATCTGCTGTGAAAGCTAAATAAGTAAACTTAAGGAAGGAGGAACTTAGGAATGCCGAATATTGCATTATTTAAACAAGATGGTAGCCAAAATGGCGAAATCACATTAAACGAAGAAATCTTCGGAATTGAACCAAATGAAAGTGTTGTCTACGATGCAATCATCATGCAACGCGCTTCATTACGACAAGGAACACACGCTGTGAAAAACCGTAGCGCAGTTCGAGGCGGTGGCCGTAAACCATGGCGCCAAAAAGGAACTGGTCGTGCGCGTCAAGGTTCAATCCGTTCACCACAATGGCGTGGCGGTGGCGTTGTCTTTGGACCAACTCCACGTTCATACAGCTACAAACTTCCTAAAAAAGTTCGTCGCTTAGCAATGAAATCTGTTTTATCAGAAAAAGTTGCTGAAAATAAATTGGTTGCAGTTGATGCATTAAGCTTTGACGCACCAAAAACAAAAGAATTCAAACAGGTTTTAGCAAACTTGTCAGTTGATTCTAAAGTATTAGTTGTACTTGAAGCAGACAACGACTTTGCTGCTTTATCAGCTCGTAACTTACCAAACGTATCTGTTGTTACTTCTAACAACGTATCTGTATTGGATGTAGTTTCAAGCGATAAAATGTTAGCAACTCAAGCTGCTCTGACTCAAATTGAGGAGGTGCTTGCATAATGAACTTACTAGACGTTATCAAACGCCCAGTGATCACTGAAAAATCTATGCTTGCCATGGATGATAAGAAATACACTTTCGAAGTGGACACAAAAGCGAACAAAACTTTAGTAAAACAAGCAGTTGAAGCTGCTTTTGACGGTGTTAAAGTGAAAAACGTTAATATCGTGAACGTGCGACCTAAATTCAAACGCATGGGCAAATATGCAGGATACACAAAGAAACGTCGTAAAGCGATCGTTACTTTGACTGAAGAATCAAAAGAAATTACAATTTTCGAAGCTGAATAAGCATTAAATTCTACTACTAAATAGGAGGGAAACAGGCGTGGCAATTAAAAAGTACAAACCTACCTCAAATGGTCGCCGTAATATGACAAGCTCTGACTTTGCTGAGATTACAACAAGCACTCCAGAGAAAACATTATTGGCACCATTGAAAAATAATGCCGGTCGTAATAACAACGGTCGTATCACTGTACGTCACCAAGGCGGCGGTCACAAGCGTCAATACCGCGTAATCGACTTCAAACGTAACAAAGATAACGTTGTTGCTACAGTTAAAACAATCGAGTATGATCCAAACCGTTCTGCTAACATCGCGTTAGTACATTATACAGACGGTGTTAAAGCTTACATCTTAGCTCCAAAAGGCTTACAAGTAGGCATGACAGTGGTTTCTGGTCCAGAAGCTGATATTAAAATCGGAAATACATTACCACTTGCAAATATTCCAGTTGGTACTGTTATCCACAACATCGAAATGAAACCAGGTAAAGGCGGACAATTAATCCGTTCAGCTGGTACAAGCGCTCAAGTATTAGGTAAAGAAGGCAAATATGTCTTAATTCGCTTAAACTCAGGTGAAGTACGTATGATCTTGGCAACTTGCCGTGCAACAATTGGTTCTGTTGGTAATGAACAACATGAATTGATTAACATTGGTAAAGCCGGTCGTTCTCGTTGGATGCGCAAACGTCCTACAGTTCGTGGTAGCGTAATGAACCCTAACGATCATCCACACGGTGGTGGTGAAGGTAAAGCTCCAATCGGTCGTAAAGCTCCAGTATCACCTTGGGGTCAACCTGCATTGGGTTACAAAACTCGTAATAAAAAAGCTGCTTCAGACAAACTTATCGTACGTCGTCGCAAAGCTAAATAAGGTTTTTGACCATGTGGTCTACATTTTGGAAGGAGGTTCACCATGGGTCGTAGTTTAAAGAAGGGACCTTTCGTCGATGAACACTTGATGAAAAAGGTCGAAGCACAACAAGGTGCCGAAAAGAAAAAAGTCATCAAAACTTGGTCACGTCGTTCAACAATTTTTCCGAACTTTATCGGATATACTATTGCTGTCTATGACGGACGCAAGCATGTCCCAGTTTACATTCAAGAAGACATGGTAGGACATAAATTAGGTGAATTTGCACCAACCAGAACTTATCGTGGGCATGCCGCTGACGATAAGAAAACAAGACGTTAATATTTGAGGGGAGGATATCATCATGGCAGAACAAATTACAAAAGCTAAAGCAACTGCGAAAACAATTCGCGTATCTCCTCGCAAGTCTCGTCTAGTGATCGATTTAGTTAGAGGTAAAAGCGTTGCTGAAGCAATTGCAATCTTAAAGTTCACACCAAATAAAGCTGCCGGAATCATCGAAAAAGTTTTGATGTCAGCAGTTGCGAATGCAGAAAACAACTTTGACTTAGATGTTGAAAACTTAGTTGTTTCCGAAGCCTTTGTTAACGAAGGACCAACAATGAAACGTTTCCGTCCACGGGCTAAAGGTTCAGCTTCACCAATCAACAAACGTACAAGTCATATCACTGTAGTCGTATCAGAAAAATAAGGAGGGATAATCAGTGGGTCAAAAAGTACATCCAATTGGAATGCGTGTAGGCATCATCCGCGACTGGGATGCAAAATGGTATGCTGAAAAAGAGTATGCTGACTTCTTACACGAAGATTTGAAAATCCGTAAGTTTATCGCGACTAGATTAGCTGACGCTGCAGTTTCTACTGTTGAAATCGAACGTGCTGCTAACCGCGTGAACGTTTCTATCCACACTGCTAAACCAGGTATGGTTATTGGTAAAGGTGGTTCAGAAGTTGAAAACTTACGTAAACAATTAAACAGCTTAACTGGCAAACGTATCCACATCAATATCGTGGAAATCAAAAAACCAGATTTAGATGCAAAATTAGTTGGTGAAGGAATTGCTCGCCAATTAGAAAACCGAGTTGCGTTCCGTCGTGCTCAAAAACAAGCAATCCAACGCACAATGCGCTCTGGTGCTAAAGGAATCAAAACAATGGTATCTGGCCGTTTAAATGGTGCTGATATCGCTCGTAGCGAAGGCTACTCAGAAGGTACTGTTCCACTTCATACATTGCGTGCCGATATCGACTACGCTTGGGAAGAAGCAAACACTACCTACGGAAAATTAGGAGTTAAAGTGTGGATCTATCGTGGCGAAATCTTGCCAACGAAAAAGAACGCTCAAAACACTGAGAAAGGAGGGAAATAAACATGTTAGTACCTAAACGTGTAAAACACCGTCGTGAATTCCGCGGTAAAATGCGTGGCGAAGCAAAAGGTGGCAAAGAAGTATCTTTTGGTGAATACGGCTTACAAGCTTTAGAATCTCACTGGATTACTAACCGTCAAATCGAAGCAGCCCGTATTGCAATGACTCGTTATATGAAACGTGGCGGGAAAGTGTGGATCAAAATTTTCCCTCATAAATCATATACAGCAAAAGCTATCGGGGTCCGGATGGGTTCTGGTAAAGGGGCACCTGAAGGCTGGGTATCACCAGTTAAACGTGGTAAAATCATGTTTGAAATCGCCGGTGTACCTGAAGAAGTTGCTCGTGAAGCATTACGTCTTGCTTCTCACAAATTACCAGTGAAAACTAAGATCGTAAAACGTGAGGAAATGGGTGGTGAATCGAATGAAGGTTAAAGAAATCAGAGAATTAACCACTGCCGAAATGCTTGATCAGGAAAAACAATTGAAAGAAGAATTGTTCAACTTGCGTTTCCAATTAGCAACCGGTCAATTAGAAAACACTGCACGTATCAAAGAAGTACGTAAATCGATTGCACGCATCAAAACTGTGTTGCGTGAACAAGCGAAGTAATTGTGGAAGGAGGCCATTAGCGGTATGACTGAAAGAAATCAACGTAAAGTTTACCAAGGTCGCGTGGTATCTGACAAAATGGATAAAACCATTACTGTTGTTGTCGAAACAAAGAAAAACCACCCTATCTACGGTAAACGCATGAACTACTCTAAGAAATACAAAGCGCACGATGAAAACAACGAAGCTAAAGTTGGCGATATCGTGAAAATTATGGAAACTCGTCCATTATCTGCTACTAAACGTTTCCGTCTAGTAGAAATCGTTGAAAAAGCTGTAATTATCTAATTACACTTTGACACTAGTTAGTTAAATAAAGCGATAAAGGAGGATACAACCGTGATCCAATCAGAAAGCCGATTAAAAGTTGCTGATAACTCAGGTGCGCGTGAAATTTTGACGATCAAAGTCCTAGGTGGCTCAGGTCGTAAAACTGCGAACATCGGAGACGTGATTGTTGCTTCAGTTAAACAAGCAACGCCAGGTGGGGTTGTCAAAAAAGGCGACGTTGTCAAAGCGGTCATCGTTCGCACTAAATCAGGTGCGCGCCGTACTGACGGTTCTTATATTAAATTTGATGAAAATGCTGCGGTAATTATCCGTGACGATAAAAGCCCTCGTGGAACTCGGATCTTTGGCCCTGTTGCCCGTGAATTGCGTGAAAACAACTTCATGAAGATCGTTTCCCTAGCACCAGAAGTATTATAAGAAAACCTATTTTAAAAGGAGGTGCGAAACAGTAATGTTTATTAAAAAAGGCGACAAAGTCAAAGTTATCACCGGTAAAGACAAAAACAAAGAAGGCGTTGTTTTAGAAGCTTTCCCGAAAAAAGATAAAGTTGTAGTCGAAGGTGTTAACATCGTGAAAAAACACCAAAAACCTTCTCAAGCTGCTCCGCAAGGCGGAATCGTTGAAATGGAAGCGCCGATTCATGTATCAAACGTCATGATTATCGACCCATCAAACGGTGAAGCTACTCGGGTTGGCTACAAAGAAGTTGACGGTAAAAAAGTCCGCGTTTCCAAGAAAACCGGTGAAGTTTTAGATAAATAATTTAAGGAAGGAGGGGCAACTAAATGAACCGCCTGAAAGAAAAATACTCAAAAGAAGTAGTTCCAGCTTTAATGGAAAAATTCAATTACAATTCAGTGATGCAAGCACCAAAAGTTGAAAAGATTGTTATCAACATGGGTGTGGGTGACGCTGTTTCAAATGCGAAAAATTTAGATAAAGCAGTAGAAGAATTAACTTTAATCGCTGGTCAAAAACCATTGATTACAAAAGCTAAAAAATCTATTGCCGGCTTCCGTTTACGTGAAGGCATGCCAATCGGCGCCAAAGTTACTTTGCGCGGCGAACGCATGTATGAATTCTTAGATAAATTGGTAAGTGTTTCACTACCACGTGTCCGTGACTTCCATGGTGTAAGTAAAAAATCATTCGATGGTCGCGGTAACTACACTTTAGGTATCAAAGAACAATTAATCTTCCCTGAAGTTGATTACGATTTGGTCGACAAAGTACGCGGGATGGACATCGTTATTGTGACAACAGCCAACACTGATGAAGAATCACGTGAATTGCTGACACAATTAGGCATGCCATTCCAAAAATAATTAAAGGAGGCGAACTACGTGGCTAAAAAATCAATGATTGCTAAACAACAACGTCCTGCTAAACATTCAACACAAGCTTATACTCGTTGCGAACGTTGCGGACGTCCACATTCAGTTTATCGTAAATTTAAACTTTGCCGTATTTGCTTCCGCGAACTTGCCTATAAAGGTCAAATTCCCGGCGTGAAGAAAGCTAGCTGGTAAACAAATACTCGCATAAAGGAGGTAAAAGAACCCATGGTCATGACAGATCCAATCGCAGATTTTCTAACACGCATTCGTAACGCTAACATGGTTAAGCACGAATCTTTAGAAGTGCCTGCATCAAAAATCAAGCGTGACATCGCTGAAATCTTGAAAAAAGAAGGTTTCATCCGTGATGTTGAATATATCGAAGATGACAAACAAGGCGTGATCCGTGTCTTCCTGAAATACGGTAAAAACGGTGAACGTGTTATCACTAACTTGAAACGTATCTCTAAACCAGGTTTACGTGCTTACGTTAAAGCTGACGAAGTACCAAAAGTATTAAATGGTTTAGGTATCGCCATTATCTCGACTTCTGACGGTGTAATCACTGATAAAGAAGCGCGTCAAAAAAATGTCGGCGGCGAAGTTGTCGCATACGTATGGTAATATAATCTTTTACAAGGAGGTGTCTTTAAGTGAGTCGTATCGGTAATAAAATCGTTGAATTGCCTGCTGGCGTAGAAGTCAAGCAAGATGGCAACAACATTACAGTCAAAGGTCCTAAAGGTGAACTTACACGTACTTTTTCTTCTGACATTACTATGAATGTCGAAGGAAACGTAGTAACTTTCACTCGTCCAAATGACACAAAAGAAATGAAAACTATCCACGGAACAACTCGTGCCAACTTTAACAACATGGTCGTTGGTGTTTCTGAAGGTTTCCAAAAAGCTCTTGAACTTATCGGGGTTGGTTACCGTGCCCAATTACAAGGCAAAAAATTAATCTTAAACGTTGGTTACTCTCATCAAGTTGAGATTGAAGCGCCAGCGGGTATTGAGATTGAAGTTCCTGCGAACACACAAGTGATCGTTAAAGGAATCAATAAAGAAGTAGTAGGCGAATTAGCTGCGAACATCCGTGGCGTACGTCCACCAGAACCTTATAAAGGCAAAGGTATCCGCTATGTTGGCGAATATGTACGCCGTAAAGAAGGTAAAACTGGTAAATAATAAAGGATATAGCCGAAGCCGGTATGAAAATGACGGCTTCACATCTTCCTTTCGTGAAGATTGCTATGTACTTTTCGCGGCTTAGGCCAGCAAATTGAAGAGGTGACAATTGTGATTACAAAACCAGACAAAAACAAGACACGTCAAAAGCGTCATCGCCGTGTCCGTAACAAAATCTCTGGTACTGCTGAGTGCCCACGTTTGAACGTATTCCGTTCTAACAAAAACATCTACGCGCAAGTTATTGATGACGTAGCGGGTGTAACGCTAGCAAGTGCCTCTGCCTTGGATAAAGAAATTTCAGGTGGAAATAAAACAGAACAAGCGCAAGCCGTTGGTAAATTAGTTGCTGAACGTGCTGCTGCTAAAGGTATTAAAGAAGTAGTCTTTGACCGTGGTGGTTACCTTTACCATGGCCGTGTGCAAGCTTTAGCTGAAGCTGCTCGCGAAAATGGACTAGAATTTTAGGAAAAGGAGGAACACCATTCATGACTTACATCGATCCAAATCATTTGGAATTAGAAGACCGCGTTGTTGCGATCAACCGCGTAACAAAAGTTGTTAAAGGCGGACGCCGTTTGCGTTTTGCAGCTTTAGTTGTAGTTGGCGATAAAAACGGACACGTAGGTTTTGGTACAGGTAAAGCCCAAGAAGTACCAGAAGCTATCCGTAAAGCGATCGAAAGTGCTAAGAAAAACTTGATTGAAGTACCTATGGTGGGAACAACTATCCCTCATGAAGTTATCGGCGTCTTTGGCGGTGGCCGCATTTTAATGAAGCCAGCTGTTGAAGGTTCTGGGGTTGCTGCAGGTGGACCTGTCCGTGCCGTCTTAGAATTAGCAGGCGTGTCAGATATTACTTCTAAATCATTAGGTTCAAACACACCAATCAACGTTGTTCGTGCAACTGTTGAAGGTTTATCTCAATTAAAACGCGCTGAAGAAGTTGCTGCTTTACGTGGCAAATCAGTTGAAGAAATTATCGGATAAGGAGGACAACAATAATGGCTGAATTAAAAATTACTTTAAAACGCAGTATTATCGGACGTCCTCAAAACCAACGTGATACAGTTAAAGCGTTGGGTCTTGGTAAAGTGAATACAACTGTAGTAAAACCTGCTAATGATGCAATCAAAGGCATGGTCAATACTATTTCTCACTTAGTGGACGTTGAAGAAATTTAAGCAAACTTAGTTTAACTTGTTAAGGAGGTGCCAACCCTATGAAACTTCATGAATTACAACCTGCAGAAGGATCACGCCAAGTACGCAATCGCGTCGGTCGCGGTACTTCATCTGGTAACGGTAAAACGTCTGGTCGCGGACAAAAAGGTCAAAAAGCGCGTTCAGGTGGTGGTGTACGTTTAGGTTTTGAAGGTGGTCAAACACCATTATTCCGTCGTTTACCAAAACGTGGTTTTACTAACGTTAACCGTAAAGAATACGCAGTAATCAATTTAGATGTCTTAAATCGCTTTGAAGACGGTACTGAAGTAACACCTGTTACTCTAGTAGAAGCTGGAATCGTGAAAAACGAAAAAGCTGGAATCAAAGTTTTAGGAAACGGTGAATTGACTAAGAAATTAACTGTGAAAGCAGCTAAATTCTCAAAAACAGCCGAAGAAGCTATCACAGCTAACGGTGGGTCAATTGAGGTGATCTAATGTTTAAACTGTTGAAAGACTCTTTTAAAGTTAAAGATATTAGATCAAAGATCTTCTTTACCGTTTTTGCTTTATTCGTCTTTCGTCTAGGGGCACACATCACCGTTCCCGGTGTGGATGCCAGTCGCTTACAAAGTATTGCAGACCTGCCATTTTTAAACATGTTAAACATGGTGAGTGGTAGTGCAATGCAAAACTTCTCGGTCTTTTCAATGGGTGTGTCACCTTATATCACAGCTTCAATTGTTATTCAGTTGTTGCAAATGGATATCGTGCCTAAATTCGTTGAATGGTCCAAGCAAGGTGAGGTAGGCCGACGTAAATTAAATCAAGCTACTCGTATTTTGACATTGGTATTAGCCTTTGTTCAATCAGTCGGGATTACAGCCGGATTTAATTCTTGGACACAGCTTGGCTTTGTGGATAACCCAGATGTGATGACTTTTGTTGTGATTGGTTTAATCTTGACTGCAGGTACAATGTTTGTAACTTGGTTAGGTGAACAAATCACTGAAAAAGGAGTCGGCAATGGGGTTTCTATGATCATCTTTGCTGGTATTATCTCGCGTTTGCCTGATGCGATTAAACAATTAGTGGAAGATTACTTCATTAATATCGAATCAAGTGAAATTTGGAAATCGGCTCTCTTTATGTTAGCTTTGGTAATTGCTGTTTTAGTTATTATCACGTTGGTCACTTTTGTCCAACAAGCAGAACGTAAAATTCCGATCCAATATACAAAACGCGTAGCTGGCGCACCAACAAGCAGTTATTTACCGCTTAAAGTGAATGCTGCCGGCGTTATTCCAGTTATTTTCGCCAGTTCTTTCATTGCTACCCCGAATGCCATTTTACAAGCTTTAAGTGGCTCGTATCGTGGTGAAGGTTGGTATGATGTAATGATGCAAATCTTTAATTATAACACGGTGCCTGGTGCAACGATTTATACGTTATTGATTGTAGCATTTACGTTCTTTTACGCTTTCGTGCAAGTTAACCCTGAGAAATTAGCGGAAAACTTACAAAAGCAAGGAAGCTATATTCCATCGGTCCGACCTGGTAAAGGTACTGAAGATTATGTCTCCCGCTTATTGATGCGCTTAAGCGCAGTTGGGGCGTTGTTCTTAGGTTTAGTTGCGTTGTTACCAATCATTGCGCAAATGGTCTGGAACTTACCACAATCAATTGGTTTGGGTGGGACAAGTCTATTGATCGTAATCGGTGTTGCCTTGGAAACTGCAAAACAGTTAGAAGGTTTAATGCTGAAACGGAAATATACTGGTTTTATCAATTAGAGTGAAGGTGAAGTGTTGAGGTTTTTCCTCAACACCCCCACCATAAACTTACAGGAGGAGTTAGTATGAACCTTGTATTAATGGGATTACCTGGTGCAGGTAAAGGCACGCAAGCCGAGCGAATCGTCGATGCGTATCAAATTCCTCACATCTCAACAGGTGACATGTTTCGGGCGGCTATGGCCAACCAAACAGCTCTCGGCCTGGAAGCAAAAGCTTATATGGATAAAGGTGAATTAGTGCCTGACGAAGTTACCAATGGTATCGTAAAAGAGCGTCTAGCCGAACCAGATACTGACAAGGGTTTCTTGTTAGATGGTTTTCCTAGAACGTTAGATCAAGCAAAGGCATTGGATCAAATGCTAAAAGAACTTGGTAAAAAATTAGATGCTGTCGTTGAAATCCATGTTCCGTCAGAAATCTTAGTTGAACGTCTTGCGGGTCGCTATATGTGTCGCAATTGCGGCGCAACTTATCACAAAATCTTCAACCCAACCAAAGTTGAAGGAACCTGTGATCGTTGTGGTGGCCACGAGTTTTATCAACGAGAAGATGACAAGCCTGAAACAGTCAAGAATCGTCTAGCTGTCAACATTAAAAGCAGTGAACCGATCTTAAGTTACTATAAAGATCAAGGTTTATTGCAGTCGATTGATGGAGATCGTGATATCGATGCAGTCTTTGCCGACGTGCAAAAGATCATCGGGTAACACGCGCAAACAGCTACCGACTTGCAAAGAAACTTTCTCTTGCTAAGTGTGATATATTATGATAGAATATGTCAGTCCGCCTTTAGCGTTAATTAAAGGCAAGTTTTGAGAATCTCAGGTGGGAACGCCCAGTTTCCGCCATTTTATCGTGTAAAGCGAAACAAGTACAAGGAGGTACTGTGCGTGGCAAAAGAAGATGTTATCGAAATCGAAGGTACAGTCGTCGAAACTTTGCCGAATGCAATGTTTAAAGTGGAATTGGAAAACGGACACCAAGTGCTCGCTACGGTATCAGGTAAGATCCGTATGCACTACATCCGTATCCTGCCCGGTGATAAAGTGACGGTAGAATTATCGCCTTATGATTTATCACGCGGTCGGATCACATACCGTTTTAAATAATTGTACTCCGTAAACTTCAAGGAGGTATTATCATGAAAGTAAGACCATCAGTAAAACCAATGTGTGAACATTGTAAAGTAATTCGTCGTAAAGGACGCGTTATGGTGATTTGCCCAGCAAATCCAAAACATAAACAACGTCAAGGATAATCGGAGGTGTAACAAAATATGGCACGTATTGCAGGAGTAGATATTCCTCGTGATAAACGCGTAGTAGTTTCTTTAACTTACATCTATGGTATCGGAAACACTACTGCGAAAAAAGTGTTAGCTGAAGCTGGCGTATCTGAAGATGTTCGTGTTCGTGATTTAACGAATGAACAAACAGATGCTATTCGTGCAGCAGTTGATACATTAAAAGTTGAAGGTGATCTTCGTCGTGAAGTCAACTTAAACATCAAACGTTTGATGGAAATCGGTTCTTACCGTGGTATCCGTCATCGTCGTGGTTTGCCAGTTCGTGGTCAAAACACTAAAAATAACGCCCGCACTCGTAAAGGACCTTCTAAAACAGTTGCAGGTAAGAAAAAATAATAATCTAGTGAAGGAGGTTAAAACTTCATGGTAGCAAAAAAAGTGAATCGTAAACGCCGTGTCAAAAAGAATATTGAAACCGGTATTGCACATATCCATTCAACATTCAACAATACAATCGTAATGATCACAGATACTCATGGTAATGCTTTAGCATGGTCATCTGCTGGTGCTTTAGGTTTTAAAGGTAGCAAAAAATCTACACCTTTTGCCGCTCAAATGGCAGCTGAAACTGCTTCAAAAGCAGCAATGGAACATGGATTAAGAACAGTTGATGTAACTGTTAAAGGCCCTGGTTCTGGACGTGAAGCAGCAATTCGTTCATTACAAGCAGCAGGTCTAGAAGTGACTGCAATCCGTGACGTGACTCCAGTTCCTCATAATGGATGCCGCCCTCCAAAACGCCGTCGTGTTTAATGAGTGCTGCTCAATTTGAGTTTCTACATTTTTACGTCATTGAACAAGACACTTTTCGTTTTGAAAGGGGTAAAAGATAAGAATGATTGAATTCGAAAAACCAAGAGTTGCAAAAATTGATGAAGAAAAAGATTATGGCAAGTTCATCGTTGAGCCTCTAGAACGAGGTTATGGGACTACTTTAGGCAATTCCCTACGTCGTATTTTATTATCTTCATTGCCTGGGGCAGCGATCACAAGTATTCAAATCGATGGCGTCTTACACGAATTCTCCACCGTCAAAGGTGTGCGCGAAGATGTCGCACAAATCATTTTGAATATCAAAGGTCTTGCTCTTAAGATGTACACGCAAGAAGAAAAAACCCTTGAAATCGACATTACCGGTCCAGCGACTGTTACTGCTGGTGACATTATCGTTGACAGTGATGTAGAAATTTTAAACAAAGATATGTATATTTGTAGCGTTTCTGAAGGGGCTACTTTTCATGCCCGCTTGACTGTTCGACCTGGTCGTGGTTATGTGCAAGCTGATGAAAACAAACGGGAAGATATGCCAATTGGTGTTGTCCCAGTTGATTCAATTTACACACCTGTGAATCGTGTTAACTACCAAGTAGAAAACACACGGGTTGGCCGTCGTGACGATTTTGATAAATTGACGATGGAAATTTGGACTGATGGTTCTATCATGCCGATGGAAGCAATGAGTCTAGCTGCGAAAATCATGACTGAACATTTAGATATTTTTGTGAATCTTACTGATGAAGCCAAAAATGCTGAAATCATGATTGAAAAAGAAGAAACACAAAAAGAAAAAATGTTAGAAATGACAATCGAAGAATTAGACTTATCTGTTCGTTCATATAACTGTCTGAAACGTGCTGGAATTAATACAGTACAAGAATTAACAAATAAATCTGAACCAGAAATGATCAAAGTACGTAATTTAGGCCGTAAATCACTTGAAGAAGTGAAAGCCAAATTGCACGATCTTGGTTTAGGATTACGTAAAGACGACTAATAGTCGCAGAATCAAAAAGGAGGGAATTCCACGTGAGTTACCGCAAATTAGGACGCACATCTAGCCAACGTAAAGCGATGTTGCGTGATTTAACAACTGATTTATTGATCAACGAACGTATCGTAACGACTGAAGCTCGTGCTAAAGAAGTTCGTTCAACTGCTGAAAAAATGATCACTTTAGGTAAACGTGGCGATTTGCATGCCCGTCGTCAAGCTGCTGCCTTCGTACGTAACGAAGTAGCAAGTGTACGGGAAGAAAACGAAGAAATCGTTATTGAATCAGCTTTACAAAAGCTATTTAACGATATCGCACCTCGTTACGCAGAACGCCAAGGTGGCTACACTCGCATCTTGAAGACAGAACCAAGACGCGGCGATGCAGCACCAATGGTTATCCTAGAACTTGTTTAATATCACACTTTTCATCACTTTATCGATGTCCTTTAGAGTGTTATGATGTTGGAAGTAAATTCCGAGTCTAGCTCAGCGCCGCCCCTTAGTTTATACTAAGGGGCAGGCACTCATCATAAAGTGCTTTTTTTTTACCCAAAATTTGGTGTCAAGACAATAAAAACCGAATGCCTCCTAAATAATTTTTAGATAGTCGCGCTTAATAAAAAATTGTTTAGGAGACATTCAGTAATAACAATTTGTATTTGCCATTATTTTCTGCTAAATTTAGTAAGAAAAGCGTTTAAATCAGCTTTTTACCTTCAATATTTATTTTAGGAACGAAAACTATGGAATTAAGGACAGGAGTCGTCATGGAAGATATTATTGAACTTGTTGATATAAAATTCAGTTATGATCCAGAAGCTGAACGTAATGCACTAGATGGTGTTTCCTTTCGAATTAAAAAGGGCGAGTGGGTGGCAATCGTTGGCCATAACGGTTCTGGTAAATCGACTTTAGCTAAAACAATTAATGGCTTGCTATTACCGCAAAATGGTACTGTTAAAGTAGGCGGGAATTTATTAAACGAAGAAAATGTCTGGGATATTCGCCGAATGGTAGGGATGGTCTTTCAAAATCCTGACAATCAGTTTGTTGGCTCGACTGTGGAAGATGATGTTGCTTTTGGGCTAGAAAATCAAGGTATTCCCCGTGATGAGATGTTAGTCCGGGTAGAAGATGCATTACAACAAGTCCGTATGAGTGATTTTAAACAAAGAGAACCTGCGCGTTTATCTGGAGGACAAAAGCAACGGGTAGCTATTGCTGGTGTTGTTGCGTTGCGGCCAGACATTATTATTTTAGATGAAGCGACGAGTATGCTGGATCCAGAAGGTCGCGAAGAAGTAATTTCTACAATTAAGAAGATTAAAGATCAAAATAATTTGACGGTATTATCGATTACTCATGATATTGATGAAGCTGCCAATGCCAATCGAATTTTGGTGATGCAAGAAGGTAGATTGGTCAAAGAGGGCAGCCCTGCTGAAATTTTTTCTGCCGGAGAAAAATTAATCGAATTAGGTTTGGATTTACCTTTTCCGGAAAAATTAAAAGCAGCCTTAAAAGAACGAGGCGTAGCAGTACCTGAAGAATACTTGACTGAAGAAGGGATGGTGGATTGGTTATGGACATCCGTTTTGAACAAGTAGGCTTTACTTATCAACCGGGGACACCGTTTGAACAGCGGGCACTCTATGATATTGATTTAGAAATTCCAACCGGATCTTACACTGCGATTGTGGGGCATACCGGTAGTGGAAAATCGACGTTATTGCAGCATTTAAATGCGTTGTTGAAACCCACTAGTGGGACTGTCACCATTGGCGAGCGTAAAATTATTGCAACGACAGACAATAAGAATTTAAAACCAATACGAAAAAAAGTCGGTATTGTCTTTCAATTTCCAGAGGCTCAGTTATTTGAAGAAACAGTGGCGAAAGACATTGCCTTTGGTCCTAAAAACTTTGGTGTATCCGATGAGGCTGCCAAAGCTCTAGCGGAAGAATATCTTAATCTAGTTGGCTTAGATGCCTCTTACATGGAACGTTCACCTTTTGATCTCTCAGGGGGGCAAATGCGTCGTGTGGCAATTGCAGGGGTTCTGGCGATGGAACCAGAGGTGTTGGTTTTGGATGAACCAACAGCAGGACTTGATCCTAAAGGTCGTAAAGATATGATGGAAATGTTTTTACGTTTACATCAGGAAAAAAATATTGCAATTGTCTTAGTAACTCATTTAATGGATGATGTGGCAAATTTTGCAGATTATGTGTATGTCTTAGAAAAAGGTGCGTTAGTAAAATCTGGCCGTCCCGTGGATGTTTTTCAAGATGTGAAATGGGTCCAAGAAAAGCAAATTGGGGTACCTATGGCAACCGATTTTGCTTTACGTTTGCAAGAAAAAGGGATGCATTTTGATCGGTTGCCTATTACTGCTGAAAAATTAGCTGATATGCTATTGGCAGGAGGTGGTGCCAAATGATGAATAAGTTGATTTTTGGGCGGTATATTCCAGGGGATTCTCTCATTCATCGTCTGGATCCACGGGCAAAATTAATTGCCAGTTTTTATTTTATTGCGGTTATCTTTTTTGCAAATAACTGGCAAAGCTATGCTTTTTTAGCTCTTTTCACATTAGGATGCATTGTGCTTTCCAAAGTTAAAATTTCTTTTTTTATCCGCGGGGTTAAACCGTTAATTTGGTTAATTTTATTTACAGTATTGCTGCAAGTATTATTTACCACAGGCGGTAATGTGATGTGGCATTGGTGGATCTTTACTGTGACAGATTATGGGTTGCTAAATGGAGCATTTATTTTCTGCCGCTTCATTTTGATCATTTTTATGTCGACACTCTTGACGCTGACTACGGCACCTTTGGAATTATCCGATGCCATTGAGTATATTTTGCGTCCCTTAAACGTGGTTCATTTTCCCGTTCATGAAGTGAGTTTGATGTTATCTATTGCCTTGCGCTTTGTGCCAACCTTGATGGATGAAACAGAAAAGATTATGAATGCGCAACGGGCTCGTGGGGTTGATTTTGGCGAAGGCAGTTTAGTCCAAAAAATGAAAGCCATCATTCCTTTATTGATTCCATTATTTGTCTCCAGTTTTAATCGAGCGGAAGATTTAGCTACTGCGATGGAAGCAAGAGGGTATACTGGTGGTGAAGGACGTACGAAATATCGTAAATTAGATTGGCACTGGCGGGATAGTATGGTTATCGTGGTCTTTGCCATTGTTACGGTCTTATTGATTTTGATTCGGAATTGAGGAAGTAAAATTGCGCTATAAAGCTATTATTGCTTATGATGGAACGAACTTTCACGGCTTTCAACGGCAAGTGTCTGGTCGAACTGTTCAGGCAGAACTAGAAAAAACATTAACGAAAATGAATAATGGCAATTTTGTCGAAGTCCAAGGCTCTGGTCGGACAGATGCAGGGGTGCATGCGCTAGGTCAAGTCATTCACTTTGACTTTCTTCAAGCACGGCCTTTAGAAAAAATGCGTTTTGCCCTTGATACACAGACGCCTGAAGATATTGCTTGTAAAAGTGTGGAAATTGTTCCCGATGACTTCCATGTGCGTTATTTGGTAAAAGAAAAAACCTATCAGTTTAAAGTGGATATCGGCAAGCCCCGCAGTCCATTTCGGCGCTTTTATGCCAGTTATTATCCTTATCCTTTAGACTTGACGAAAATAGAAGCCGCATTACCTGCTTTTTTGGGAACCCATGATTTTACTTCATTTTGCGCTTCAGGGAGTTCGGTTGTTGATAAAGTTCGGACAGTACGGGTCGCAAAAATGGTCGTCAATGATGCCGGTGATGAATTGACCTTTACTTTTACGGGTGATGGCTTTTTATACAAGATGATACGAATCATGGTGGGTACATTGCTGAAAATCGGCAATGGGCGGATGGAACCAGAAGCTATTACGGAGATTATTCAAGCCAAAGATCGTAATTTAGCTGGGCCGACAGCTCACCCAGAAGGTTTGTATTTAGTGGAAGTAAAATATGAATAAAAAAATCGTTGTTCCAAACGTCTGCTCTTAGATGTTTGAAACAACGATTTTTTATACTAGGAAATTTGCTTAGTTTTCTTTTGGTAGAAACGATCAAAGAAATAAAAGAGAAGAAGACATGCGATAAATAAACCTACACCAATGGTAAAACCAGGTGGTAAGTAACTTAGTGTGATTTTGTGCTTGCCCTGGGGAACTTTTACACTGACAAAAGCATCCTGAAAGGCGGTAACGGGCACTTTTTTGCCATCAATTTTTGCTTGCCACCCTTTATCAAAAGGAATGGTTGTAACCAGTAACTGATCGTTTGCTGCATCAAATGTGCCAGTAGCATTTCGATTGCCAGTTTCCAAAGGGACTCCTTTTTCCTGCAATGTTTTCATTGCTTTTTCATAAGCAACAGTATCCAAAGTAACTACTTGGGGGTTTTGAAAGCCAATTGATTTGGTGCCGTAAAAACTAGCAGTAAAAGTAATCGTCGTTTCTTTATCGTAATAACCTAAGTCATAATATTGCCCACTGATATTGATTTGGGTTTTGCGCTGTTGACCATTTAATAAGATAGTAACCGTGGAACTTTCCAATTCCGCAAAATCTTCTGGGTAAAGACTTAAGTAGGCTTGTTTATGAGCCGGAACCGTCACGCTCCAAGTAACATCTTTAGCCAAATTTGCTTTTTCTTCGGTTAAGCGCAAGTAATTACCAGTATTGGTCACGGAACTATTGTCTGTTTTGACTAAAGCTAAAGGTAAAAAATCAAAATAGCGGAAATTTTCACCACTTAAACCGTTGATCAAATTGGTTTGTCCGGTCAGATTGTCATTGGGTGGTTGTACAATTTCTTTTGCGCTGTTGTCAGCTAAGAAGGCCAAAGGTAAAGCATATTCGTTTTCATAGAGTTGATAATCATCTTTTTTAGCAATTTCTTTAAAGCCAAACTTATTCAATGGTGTTTTGGTTAAATTATATTTGATACCAGTAAAACCATCCATTAACAATGTATTATTGGTATAGCGAATATTTAAATTAGTCCCTCGTGAACGAAACCCTAATTGATCCAAATAACTTGAAGAATGGCGATTTCGAATAGAAGAAAACATGCTTATGCCGCTATAGCCATAGTTGAAACTATCATTGCTTGAAACTGGATCAAGATTTTCCAAACGGTAAAAAGTGCTGTTATTTTTTTGGGCTTGGGACACGAGATTTTTAATTGCCGGATAAGGTTGAGTATAAAGGCTGCGGGAAGCGTAATTCCAATCATTTAAAATTCCCCGTACCATCCCATTGTTATTCACTGCTGCTTCACAACAAACGACAGCTAGTAGTAAGATACGAGCTGTCTTTCTGGTGAAACTATCTTTGGCAGTGAAGGTAAAAACCAGAATGTATAGAAGTAAAAAACAAATCGTTAAAATAAAAGAGCCAAATTTTACATAAGTATACTCATTATCTCCTCTTAGGCCCATTGCTAAACAAAAGAGCAGCATCATTGCAATGATGATTGCTACGAGTTTTGGCCAGTATTTTGGTTGAAACTGTTCCCAACCATAGCCGGCTAACATAATTACCAAAAATGAAAAGAGATAGGCGTAGCGGAATAAAAACATATTTGGTGCATGCATTCCTTGCCAGAAAAGATTTAACGGTACGAAATAAAAACTAGCAATTAAGATGGCGAATAAAGCGGCAAACAAGATCTTTTCTTTGCGGGCAACGCCTTTAGCAAAGAAATAGAACAAACAAAAAGTTAATGGAAGTAAACCAATATATATAAAGGGAATACTGCCATACTTGGTTGTGTCATAAACCCCAATCATATTTTTCATGATAATATCTAAAAAATTGGTTGCTTCTGTTTTTAATTGGGTAATCTGGGTAAGTTCTTCGCCGTTGGTGCGTAAATCCAAAACTGCTGGCAAGATAATAATCATAGAAGCACCACCAGCTAAAAAAGAAGTTGCCGCATAAGGTAAAATTCTTTTTTTATTAACCTTAAAATTGGCTATGAGACGGACAGCAAAATATAGAACTGAAAAAATTCCGATCATAAAGCCCATATAAAAACTCGAAATAAAAAGGAGTAAATAGCTGAAAAAAAGTAAACGTGGTTTTTGCAATAATAACAGTCGATCGATGCCCCAAATGATTAAAGGGAGATAAATCAAGGCATCAAGCCACATAATAATTTCAGAATGAGCAACAGTAAAAGACATTAAGGCGTAACTAATCGCTAATGCTACTTGCGCCCATTTGTCAATGTTAAAGGTATGTTTAGCATAAAACCAAAAAGCCAAACCGGCACTGCCGACTTTTAGTAAAGTTAAAAAGTACAGTGCGTCAGGCATTAACTGATTGGGGAAAAATAGCACCAAAGGAGTAAAGAGGCCGCCTAAATAATAAGAGATCAACGAAAGATAATTGAGCCCTAAAGAGGTGTTCCAAGAGTATAAGAAACTCTGTTTTCCTAACATCGCATTGCGAAAACTGGCGTGAAAGTTAGAAAATTGTGAAAAGGCATCGCTTGCCAGAATACTGCGGCTGCTGCCAGGATATATCCCAATCGTTAAATAAATAAAGGCCAAAATTAAAAAGGGAAGACCAAAACTCGTCAACATAAAAAGACGATTTTCTTTTAAAAAGGTTTTTACTTGCTGCATTTTGTCACCAAATTTCTCTAGAATAAGTTAAAACTTGTTCTTATTTTATCATAAGTCGCTTTTTGTGGAAGCTTTCAAGAAAAAGAAAAAACGCTTTTAAGGATTGGTTTAATGAAAAATTATTTTTAATGGCTTGAACTGAAAAAAATGGGTGTTATTTGGAAATATGCGAATTGGTATATTCTTCAGTTTACCTACAAACCGTCTTGACACTCTACAAAAAATGCAGTATTTTTAGGGTATTAAAAAAACATATTTCGTATCAATATTACATTTTAATATTGGCACATATTTATAAAAAGACTGGCTTAGTGCCAGTCTTTTTTTACATGCTATTTTTCTATCTTGCGGCTTAGAAAGCGGGAGATTATTTGTCTTTTAATAACGAGAATAATAGAATATTCAGATTATATAAAAAACTACATTATTCCAATAAAGAAAACAAAAAAACCGTCTGAGTTTCCTCAGACGGTGTATTGTAGTCTAGTGTCAATTAAACGCGCTCAACTTTTCCTGATTTCAAAGCACGAGCTGATACCCAAACTTTTTTAGGTTTACCATCGATTAAAACGCGAACTTTTTGTAAGTTAGGTTTAACTGTACGTTTTGTAGCGTTCATCGCATGGGAGCGGTTATTTGCACTTGATGTTTTACGACCTGTAAAATAGCAAACTTTTGCCATGTGACTAGTTCCTCCTTTGCCTTGCTATGGAGCGCATATTAGGGCTCATACTAACTGAATTTACCATAAATGAGACAATTATGCAAGCTAAATTTACCAGCAAATATTGACTTTTTGCTATAAAACATGTAAATTAAACAACGTTGCAGGCTTAGTAAAAGTTTTTATTGCCGTTAGCTCTTTCTTTTATTTAAAGGGTAGCTATGATAAAATACTATAGAAGAAAATGGGGCGATTTGTGCCCATCTTTTGTTATATTCACTTGAAGAATTGCAAAGGAACACATTTGGTAAAGTTTAAATTAAGGGGGCTTATTTTTATGGCTGTAAAAATTAATACTGCATCTGGCACAATCGAAATTACAAACGAAGTGATTGCTACAGTGGTCGGTGGCGCTGCTACTGATGTCTTTGGCATTGTCGGTATGGCCAGCAAGAGTCAGATCAAAGATAATATCAATGAAATTTTACGTAAAGAAAATTATTCCCGTGGCGTTATCGTGCGGCAAGAAGAAAACGGCGTTGCGGTGGATGTCTACACCATCGTCAGCTACGGAACGAAAATTTCGGAAGTTTCGCGGAATGTACAAGAAAAAGTGAAGTACAATTTGGAAACAATGTTGGGTGTAACGGCCAATTCCGTTAATGTTTTCGTTCAAGGTGTACGTGTACTGCCGGATTAGGCAGGAGATCAGCTTTTGAGGGATCGATTCTAAGGAGGATTATCAGTGAAAGTAACGGAAATAAGCGCAAGTCAATTCCAGGAAATGGTCCAGGCTGGTGCTAGTCGTCTGCAAGTCAATGCAGAGTATGTCAACTCGTTGAATGTTTTCCCGGTGCCAGATGGCGATACCGGAACCAACATGAATATGTCCATGACCAGTGGTGCTAAAGCTGTCTCTGATTCTGCATCAGAAAATGTTGGCGAATTGGCGAATGTTTTAGCAAAAGGATTACTAATGGGCGCCCGCGGTAATTCCGGCGTTATCTTATCTCAGTTATTCCGAGGATTTTCTAAACAAATTCCGGATGTTCCCACGTTAAATGCGACAGATTTAGCGAAGGCCTTTACACATGGGGTAGAAACAGCGTACAAAGCTGTGATGAAACCAGTTGAAGGAACGATTTTGACAGTAGCACGGGTAGCTGCAGAATATGGTGAAAAGAAAGCTGCCGAAACGGATGACTGTGTTGCTGTTTTAAAAGCAGTTGTAAAAGGTGGTAAGCGCGCTTTAGCGAAAACACCTGATTTATTACCAGTTTTAAAAGAAGTGGGCGTCGTCGACAGTGGCGGTCAAGGTTTACTATTTGTCTATGAAGGCTTTTTAGCTGCCTTAACTGGGGAATATCAAGCAGATGAAACGTTTGAACCAACACCAGCTGCTATGGATGAAATGGTGAATGCGGAACATCACCGCAGTGTCCAAGGTCAACTTTCCACAGCGGACATCAAATTTGGTTATTGTACCGAAATTATGGTGAACATTGGAGAAGGCCCAACGGTTGATAGTGAGTTTGACTATGAAACTTTCCGTAATTATTTAGATGGTTTAGGGGATTCGTTATTAGTTGTTAACGACGATGAAATTATTAAGGTTCATGTACACACCGAACATCCTGGCGAAGTTATGAACTATGGACAGAAATTTGGTGCATTAGTTAAAGTTAAAGTGGATAACATGCGGTTGCAACATGAAACAATTTTGGAACACGATCACCAAGTTGAAGAATTTGCCACAGAACCTGTGGACTTACCACGTGTTCCTTATGCCGTCATCGCGATTGCAGCTGGTGAAGGAGTAGCCGAATTATTCCGGAGCTTAGGTGCGAACTATGTGATTTCAGGTGGGCAAACGATGAATCCAAGTACCCAAGATATTTTAGATGCGATTGAAAAAGTAAATGCAGATAAAGTGATTGTTTTACCAAACAACAAGAATATCTTTATGGCAGCTGATCAAGCCGCAGAAGTAGCAGAGATTCCAGTCGCTGTTATTCCTTCACGTACCATTCCTCAAGGCATGACGGCAATGTTAAGCTTTAATGAACAAGCAGATTTAGAAGCAAACAAACAAGCCATGACAGATGCGTTAGCAGATGTGATTTCTGGTTCAGTCACGCATGCAATCCGCGATACCAATATTGATGGTATTGAAATTCATGAAGGTGACTTCTTAGGGATGGTTGATGGGGATATTGTCATTTCGGATGCTGATCAAATGCAAACCGCAGTGACAACCTTAGAAAAAATGATTACCGACGATACCGAAATCATTACCATCATTTTCGGGGATGAAGCCAAGGTAAAAGATGCCGAGAAGATTGCAGAAGCTTTATTAGCCAAAAATGATGCTTTGGAAGTTGAAATTCATGAAGGCAACCAGCCTGTCTATCCGTATCTGTTTGCAGCGGAATAAAAAATAAATTTGATAATTTGCAGGTGAAACCAGCTACTCCCAACGGATGAGCCTGGTTTCACTTTTTATTTAGAAATAACTGAATATAAAAATATGTCATATTCTTATTGGAAATGAGGTGATTCATTGACAACAGGACTAAAAACAGAAGTCGCCTATTTAAAAGGAGTGGGCCCAAAACGGGCACAGGACTTAGCAAGTCTAGGAATCAAGACTGTGGAAGATTTATTGCGCTATTATCCGTTTCGTTATGATGATATCAAAGAACGGGATTTAACTGAACTGGCCGATCAAGAAAAAGTTACCTTAAAAGGCGTTGTGGTAGCACCGGCGGTAGTAAATCGTTTTGGTTATAAAAAATCGATGTTGAAATTTCGTATGATGCAAGACCATGTGGTGTTTAATGTCTCCTTTTTTAACCAACCTTATCTAAAAGAAAAAGTTGTTTTAGGGGAAGAATTGGCGGTTTATGGAAAATGGGATGCGAAACGAAAAGCCATGACAGGAATGAAAATTCTGGGTTCTGGGACCGATGATGACTTTGCACCGATTTATCATGTTAATAAAAGTATCAAACAAAAAACTTTAATTGATTTAATTCGGCAGGCCTTTGAACTTTATGGTAATCAAATTGAAGAAAATCTCCCCTTGCCTTTGAAAGAAAAATATCGCTTAATGGATCGCGATAAGGCGATGTATGCCATGCATTTTCCAAAAGACAAAGAAGACAGTCATCAAGCCAAACGCCGCGTGGTTTTTGAAGAATTTTTCTTATTTCAGATGAAACTACAAGCCCTAAAACAAACTGAAAAAGCCGCTGTCAACGGGTTGGCAATTCAATATGATGTGAAACGACTAAAGTTGTTTATTGATAGTCTTCCATTTGAATTAACGCAGGCACAAAAAAAAGTGACAAACGAAATTTGTGCAGATTTAAAAAGTCCCCAACATATGCAACGTTTATTGCAAGGGGATGTTGGCAGCGGAAAAACGGTTGTGGCTGCTATTGCCTTATATGCTACGATGACTGCGGGCTTTCAAGGAGCACTAATGGTACCAACGGAAATTTTGGCACAACAGCATATGGAAAGTTTGAATCAGTTATTTGATCCTTTAGAAGTTTCGACTGCCATTTTAACTGGGTCAACAAAAGCCAAAGAGCGGCGAATTATCTTAGAACAATTAGCGAATGGCGAAATTGATATTGTGGTTGGAACCCACGCTTTAATTCAAGAAGATGTCGCCTTTTTAAATTTAGGCTTAGTCATTACCGACGAACAGCATCGTTTTGGGGTGAACCAACGGCGCGTTTTACGAGAAAAAGGCTTACGGCCGGATGTTTTATTTATGACGGCAACACCTATTCCCCGTACACTTGCCATTACTGCTTATGGTGAAATGGATGTTTCGATTATTGATGAATTACCGGCAGGACGTATCCCCATTGAGACACGTTGGGTACGTCCGAGTCAATTGGATAGTGTGTTGGATTGGTCTTATCGTGAATTAAGACCGGGACATCAAATGTATGTGATTTGTCCATTAATTGAAGAATCTGAAACACTGGATGTAAAAAATGCCACCGAAGTTTATGAGCATCTGCAGGCTTTTTATGGGGCAGACTATACAGTGGGCCTGCTGCACGGAAAAATGAAAAATCAAGATAAAGAAACTATTATGACGGATTTCAAAGACAAAAAAATGCAGATACTCGTTTCCACAACGGTAATTGAAGTGGGTGTTAATGTCCCCAATGCTACGGTTATGTTAATTATTGATGCTGAACGCTTTGGTTTGGCACAGCTCCACCAATTACGCGGACGGGTCGGACGAGGAGCTAAGGCGTCTTATTGTATACTAGTAGCCGATCCCAAAAATGAAACGGGTGCCGCCCGAATGAAAATTATGACGGAAACTAATAACGGATTTGTTTTAAGTGAAGAAGATTTAAAGTTACGGGGACCAGGTGAAGTTTTTGGTTTCCGACAATCGGGGATACCCCAATTTATAGCGGGTGATTTAGTAGCAGATGCCAATATTTTGGAAGTAGCCCGAAGTGAAGCCCAAAATATATGGCAAATGAAAAATTGGCAAGTATTGCCTGCTTATAAAGGATTAGCAGAAGCAATAAAAAATCAGACAGATGAGCAATTTTTCGACTGATTATGCTATACTTTGTAGCATATGCACAGCTCCTACTTTTTTGTAAAAGCATATGGTGAGCTTGGGAGGTATAACGAAATGATGAAAATCGCAGTAGATGCGATGGGTGGCGATAATGCTCCCAAAGCGATTGTCGAAGGCGTAATGTTGGCGAAAAAAGATTTTCCCGACATTGAATTTCAATTATATGGAAAAGAAGCAGAAATTAAAAAATATGTAACTGATGAAAATAACGTAAGAATTATTCACACTGATGAAAAAATCAATAGTGATGATGAACCCGTTAAAGCGATTCGCCGCAAAAAACAAGCATCGATGGTGCTTGCTGCGCAAGCTGTGAAAAACGGTGAAGCCGATGCCATTTTTTCGGCGGGGAATACAGGAGCTCTACTTGCAGCAGGGTTGTTTATTGTTGGCCGGATTAAAGGGATTGAACGTCCCGGTTTGATGTCGACATTGCCTGTTATGGGCAAAGATGGCGGCTTTGATATGCTGGATCTGGGTGCCAATGCGGATAATAAACCGGAACATCTCTTGCAATATGGGATTCTGGGCTCTTTTTATGCGAAGCAAGTTCGTGGAATTGATAATCCGCGAGTAGGCTTGTTAAATAATGGTACCGAAGAAACCAAAGGCAGTGAATTAACTAAAAAAGCTTTTGAACTTCTAAAAGGTGAAGCTACCATTAATTTTATCGGAAATGTCGAAGCCAGAGAACTATTAAACGGCGCTGCAGATGTCGTAGTAACAGATGGCTTTACTGGCAATGCGGTTTTAAAAACAATTGAAGGAACAGCACTCAATATGATGGCCCTTTTAAAAGAGTCCATTTTAGCAGAAGGCTTTAAAGGTAAAATGGGAGCGTTACTTTTAAAAGATGGGTTGCGCAATTTAAAAAATGAAATGGATTACGCAAAATATGGTGGGGCTGTTTTATTTGGACTAAAAGCACCAGTAATTAAAACGCATGGTGCCACAGGTCCTGAAGCCGTCAGCTATACGATTCGTCAAATTCATACCATGTTAAAAAGTGATATAGTACCCCAATTAGTAGCGCAATTTGACGCTCGAGAAGAAAAAAAGGCGAATTAAAAAGCCTTGAAAACAACAATTCCCCAAAAAAGGCTAGACAAAGCATATAGAAACCCTTAAAATGTTTGTTAGCTATCTTTTGATATTGTCATAAACGTGGAGGTGAATACATTTGACGCGTGAAGAAGTATTTAAAAAAGTAGCAGCCGTGATTGCAAACCATTTTAACGTGGATGCTGATCAAGTTACTGATACTATGAGCATCAAAGACGACCTGAATGCAGATTCCATTAGCGTGATGGAATTTGTCTTGGAATTAGAAGATGAATTCGGTACGGAAATTTCTGATGAAGATGCCGAACAAATCGAAACAGTAGGGACAGCAGTAGATTATATCGCTAGTCACTTGTCATAAGAAAGCTGTTAAAACAGAATCTTTTGTCAGTAAAAGAGTAAAGAAAGTTTGCTAAAAATTTTCTTTGCTCTTTTTTTGTTCTTTAAATGCGGCAATTCAGTTTTTAGAGTGAGTCGTAATTTTTTATTTTGACGAAGAGGATTTGTTTTTTTTAGAAACTTTATGAGGATAAAAGCTACTGATGAGTAAAAATGATGAGCTTATTTATGTGATAGGTGGGGAAAAAGTTAATTTTTTTGAAAATAAAAAACAAAGCGCTTTCGTCATTGGAGCAGAGAATTTGTTGTTTAATTGCCAATTTCAATGAGGATAAAAATACAAAAAAAGAAACTATTTTGTATGGATTTTCACTTGAAATTGACTTTGAAAGAGCTTTTTTCACCAGCTTAAAAATTTTATAGTGGTCTTATTTCGGGAATCTAATAGAAATTGCTTTAATTGTAGCAAAAATATATGCTTTAATTTTTATGAAAGATTGGCATTATAGCAAGATTTTCTTCAAATTCAGGAGAAATCAAAATTAATTTTGGGAGTTTTCTGAAAATTCTGCTTTCACAGTTCTTTAACTTGCATTATGATACACCTTTCTATATAATTATTAAGAAATATTAGCGAAAGTGATTGGAGACTGGGAGAAGACAGCATCTCTCCCATGCTTTTTTACATTTTCGGCAAAAATCTCCGTATTAGCGAAAGAGGGGTATTGGATTGTCACAAGATAATCAATTATTAGAAGTTCAAGATCTTCACACAGGCTTCCGTATTAAAGACGAATACTACGATGCTGTTGACGGTGTGTCTTTTACTTTAGAACGTAATGAAATTTTAGCGATTGTTGGGGAGTCTGGTTGTGGTAAAAGTACGTTGGCCACAACAATCATGGGTCTGCATGATTTACAAAACACCCGTATCACAGGTGAAATGCTTTATAAAGACTTGGACTTAGCCAATTTAAATGAAACTTTATATAACAAAATCCGCGGTAACGATATCGGAATGATCTTCCAAGATCCATTGTCAGCATTAAATCCTTTGATGCGGATTGAAGATCAAATTAAAGAAGGCCTGGTTTATCATACCAATATGACTTCTGAACAACGCCAAGCGCGTGCCATGGAATTACTTGATCAAGTTGGTATTCCAAACCCTAAACGAGTGGGGCGTCAATATCCTCATGAATTATCTGGGGGGATGCGGCAACGGGTTATCATCGCAATTGCCATTGCGGCAAAGCCACCAATTTTAATTGCCGATGAACCAACCACTGCTTTGGACGTGACTATCCAAGCCCAAATTTTGGATTTATTAAAAGACTTACAAGAAGAAACCAAATCTGGCATTATTTTAATCACTCATGACTTGGGTGTCGTAGCGGAAATGGCGGATCGTGTAGCGGTAATGTATGCAGGTCAATTTGTGGAAGTAGCACCAGTAGAAGAATTATTTAACAATCCGCAACACCCGTATACGCGTTCACTTTTAAATTCAATTCCGCAAGAAGACAATCATGATAACGAACTCCATGTAATTGAAGGGATTGTGCCAACTTTGGTAAAAATGCCTCGGACTGGGTGTCGTTTTGCCCCACGTATTCCGTGGATTCCTGAAAGCGATCATGAAGAAAATCCAACCTTGCACGAAGTTGGACCTGATCACTTGGTGCGTTGTACTTGCTACAAGCACTTCCATTTTAAAGACGAAGGAGAAGTGTAAATGTCAGAATTAATTACGATTAAAGATCTGAAAATCCACTATCCAATTCGCAGCGGTTTCTTTAACCGTGTGACAGACCATGTCTATGCTGTTGACGGTGTGGATTTTGTCATCGAAAAAGGGAAGACTTACGGTCTGGTAGGAGAATCAGGTTCAGGTAAATCCACAACAGGTAAAGCTATTTTGGGTTTGGAAAAAATTACCAGTGGTGAAATTATTTATAATGGTCAAGATGTGACCAAACGTAGTACCCGTAAGAAAATGAATTATAACAAAGATGTCCAAATGATTTTCCAAGACTCCATGTCTTCTTTAAATCCGAAAAAACGCGTTTTAGATATTATTGCCGAACCTTTACGCAACTTTGAGCGTTTAAGTGATCAAGAAGAGAAAACCAGAGTGAAAGAACTATTGGATATTGTCGGGATGCCAGAAGATGCTTTATACAAATATCCTCATGAATTTTCAGGTGGACAAAGACAACGTTTGGGTGTTGCGCGGGCAGTTGCCACTAATCCCAAATTAATCGTTGCTGATGAACCAGTTTCGGCTTTGGACTTATCTGTTCAAGCCCAAGTACTAAATTTCATGAAACGAATTCAACAACAGTATGATTTAAGTTATCTCTTTATTTCCCATGACTTAGGTGTGGTAAAACACATGTGTGACAATATTGCGATTATGTATAAAGGTCGCTTTGTAGAAATTGGGAGTCGAGAAGATATTTACAATGATCCGCGTCATATCTACACCAAACGTTTATTATCAGCTATCCCTCGCATTGATGTACCAAATCGTGAGGCCCACAAAGAAAATCGTCGTCACGTAGAAGAAGAATACATCAAGCATCAAAAAGATTATTACGACAATACAGGGCGTGTATATGACTTGCGTAAAATTACTGACACGCATTCTGTCGCATTATTGAATGAGGGGGCGAAATAAAATGTGGAAAACAATTTTACGACGTGTACTTTTAATGATCCCTCAAGTTATTATTTTAAGTATTTTAATCTTTATGTTAGCAAAAATGATGCCTGGGGATCCTTTTACTGGGTTGATTAGTCCAACTACATCACCATCTCGGATTGCAGAATTAAGAGAGCAAGCCGGTTTAAATGATCCATGGCCACAACAATATGTGCGCTGGGTTGGAAATGCTTTAAAAGGTGACTTTGGGGTTAGTTATAACTACAAATACGCCGTTACTACTGTTATTGGACAACGAATTGGCAATACAGTTCGTCTGGCTATTGTTACGGTTATCTTAACGTATTTAATTGCGATTCCAATGGGATTATTTGCCGGTCGTTATCAAAACTCTTGGTTTGATAAATTTGTCGTAGCTTATAACTTCATCAGTTTTGCAATTCCTGTATTTGTACTTGCCTTAATTATGTTATTAGTTTTTGGTTACCGACTTGATTGGTTCCCAACGACAGGGAGTGTCTCGATTAATTCCAGTGCCGGTTCCTTCAGGTACTTTTTAGACGAGTTGTATCACGTAGCGCTGCCAGCAATTGTTCAAGCATTACTGGGTACAGCGGTTACGATTCAGTACCTACGTAGTGAAGTTGTCGATGCTAAACAAATGGATTATGTTCGGACTGCCCGTTCTAAAGGGGTTCCAACCAATCGGGTATTTACACGCCACATTTTCCGAAACGCATCATTACCAATTGCATCACAGCTAGGTTATGAAATTGTCGCTTTGATTTCTGGTTCAGTGGTTATCGAGCGTATCTTTAACTATCCGGGGATTGGGAACTTGTTTATCTCAAGTATTCAACAACGGGATTATGCTATCATCACTGCGTTGACGTTGATCTTTGGGATTGCTACTTTGATCGGGACATTGATTTCTGACATCGTGATGAGTATCGTTGATCCTCGGATCCGCATTCAGTAGGTAGGGGGATAGTAGAATGTCTGAAAAAAATACAGCAGTTGAAACAGCTCCAGTTGAAAAAGTATCGGTTCCGCCAATGGGGATTCGGATGATCGCCCGCGAATTTATCAAAGATCGCTTGGCACTTTTTTCATTAATAGTCTTAGTTTTATTATTACTTTTTGCGTTTGTGGGAACGTTGTTTTTTGACCAAAGTTTGGTAAATACCGTTAACCCAATCGACCGTTATTTGGAACCAGGTTCAATCTCCATGGAAGGTCATAAATTACTTTTAGGTTCTGATGATGGTGGTCGTGATGTTTTAGGTCTACTCGTTATTGGAGCACGAAATTCGATTTTTATCGGATTTGCAATCACTATTGCAACATCCATTATTGGTGTAGGAATTGGGATAATGTCTGGTTACTTTGGTGGCATTTTTGACATGATCGTCATGCGTATCGTCGATTTCGTTATGATTTTACCAATTCAGTTAATCATTATCGTATTGGTAACCATTATTCCAAGATATACAGCTTTAAGCTTAGTTATCATTATGAGCGTCTTTTATTGGACGGCAAAAGCGCGGCTTTTCCGTGCCAAAACATTATCAGAAGTAAGACGCGATTATGTTTCTGCTTCAAAAACGTTGGGAACAAGTGATTTCAAGATTATGTTTCGTGAAATCATGCCCAACTTGAGTTCACTCATTATTACCAATTTAACGATGAACTTTGCTGGGAATATCGGGATTGAAACAACCTTAACTTTCTTGGGCTTTGGTTTGCCAAATGAAACACCAAGTTTGGGAACGTTGATCTCATTTGCGACAGATTCTGATGTCTTAGTCAACAAACAATGGGTTTGGGTACCGGCATCTATTTTAATCTTAGTTTTAATGTTATCTATTAACTACGTTGGGCAAGCTTTCAAACGCTCAGCCGATGCACGGCAACGTTTGGGTTAATTGTGGTATAACCATCTTTTATAGATGTTTGTATAAAGTTTAGATTTTTAATTACAAGTATGGGAGGAACGGAAATGAATAAAAAAATCATGGGTATGGTATCATTGTTCAGTATTTTTGCCTTAGCTGCCTGCGGTTCTGGTGGCTCAGATAATAGCTCAAGCAATGATAGTGGTTCAAGTGACAAAGCAGCAACAACATCTTTTGAAATGGCAACAAAAAATGACAAAAAGGCAATTGATGGGGGCACTTTAGAAGTTGCTGTCGTATCAGATACTGACTTTACTGGTATTTTCAGTCCAGCCTTCAGTCAAATCACATTGGATGACTATTTTAGTGAACCTGCACAAGAAACATTGATTACAGTTGATGATGATTTAAAGATTAAAGAAGACAATCCGGCATCAACCGTGAAAATGGATACTGAAAATAAAACTGTTACCATGACCATTAAAGATGGCGTAAAATGGAGCGACGGTAAAGACGTTACTGCAGACGACAGGATCTTCCCGTATGAAGTAATCGGAGACAAAGATTATACTGGTGTACGTTATAGCGATGCAATTCAACAAATCGAAGGCATGGTAGAATACCATGACGGTAAAGCGGATACGATTAGTGGGATTGAAAAAGTCAACGATAAAGAAATCAAAATCAAATTCAAAAAATTCGTTCCTTCTATCTTACAAGGTGGGAATGATCCAATCTTAGGTTATGCAATGCCAAAACATGCTTTTGAGGGAATTGCTGTGAAAGATATGGAAGGTTCAGATCCAGTTCGTAAAACTCCAGTTACAATGGGGCCTTACAAATTTAACAAAATCGTTGCAGGTCAATCTGTAGAATTTGTACCAAATGAACATTACTATGGTGAAAAACCAAAATTAGATAAAGTTGTAATGACAAAAGTTGGTACTGCAGCGGCAGCTGAAGCAATGAAGTCTAACAAGTATGACATGTTTATCGAAATGCCAACGAACACGTATGACTCTTGGAAAGACAACAAAGGTTACCAAATGTTAGGTCAATTAGATAATGCTTATGACTACATTGGTTTCAAAATGGGTAAATGGGATGCTGACCAAGGCAAAGTTGTAATGGATAAAAATGCTAAGATGGCTGATAAGAGCTTGCGCCAAGCAATGGGTTATGCCCTTGATAATAAAATCATTGGGGATCGCTTCTTTGCTGGACTACGTACGCCAGCTAACTCTTTAATCGTACCTCCATTTGGTGATTTGTATGATAAAGATCTTAAAGGCTACACACAAGACGTTGATAAAGCGAACAAGTTGTTAGATGATGCTGGCTTTAAAGATACTGACGGTGACGGTTTACGTGAAGATAAAGACGGTAAGAAATTAACAATCAACTTTGCTTTCCGTGATAACTCTGGTGTTGCGAAATCAATTGCTGACTACTACATCCAATCATGGAAAAAAGTAGGCCTAGATGTGCAATTGACTGGCGGACGTTTGATGGAAGTAAACAGCTTCTATGACAAATTAGGGGCAGATGATCCTGAAATTGATGTTTACCAAGCCGGCTGGTCCACAGGTTTTGATCCAAATCCAAGTGGATTATATGGCACAGTAGCACAATTTAACTTCACTCGCTTTGAATCAGAAGAAAATACGAAACTATTAGACGAAATGTCTTCTGAAGATGCATTAGATAAAACAAAACAAGTTGAAATGTACAAAGAATGGCAAGAATATGCTTTTGACCAAGCATTTGCAATTCCAACAATGTATAAGTATGTATTGCGTCCAGTAAGTGACCGTGTGGTGGATTACTCAATCCAACGTCAATATGACGCTTACCCATGGGCTACAATTGGCGTGAACGCTGACGAACGTTAATATTATGTATTTTAAATGACCGCGATTATTCGCGGTCATTTTTTAATAGAGCAAAATGTTTCTAAAATCTTTTGTCCTTTTCAGGGGAAAAAGAATTAAAAGTTATTTGTAAAAGGATTTAGATATCGTGAATAACATTTCCTAATCGCGCGAAAATCAGTATAATAGGAAGGTGAGTATTGAAACAAAATCCAACCTAAAAAGGACTGTCAATAATGGATAATCAATTACAAACTATGTTAAAAGAAAACTTTGGGATTGTTTTTAAAAACGTCTCCTTATTAGAACAGGCATTTACCCATTCATCTTATGTCAATGAGCATCGCAATTTGAATCTAGCCGATAATGAACGCTTGGAATTTTTAGGCGATGCAGTTTTAGAATTATTGGTTTCTCGTTATTTGTATCGCCAATATCCCGATTTACCAGAAGGCAAACTAACAAAAATGCGCGCTTCTATTGTGCGGGAAGAAAGTTTAGCTGCCTTTGCCAAAGAATGTCGCTTTGATGCGGCCATTAAACTAGGTAAAGGGGAAGAAAATTCTGGTGGCAGAACGCGACCTTCACTTTTATGTGATCTTTTTGAAGCTTTCTTAGGCGCACTTTATTTGGATCAAGACTTGGAAACCGTCAAAGCATTTATTCAAAAAGTCATTTTTCCGAAAGTAGCAGCAGGTGCTTTTTCACATGAGATGGATTACAAAACACGTTTACAAGAAGTTTTGCAAAAAGGTGGCGATGTGCACATCGACTACCGGTTAGTGAAAGAAGAAGGTCCGGCCCACGAACGGATTTTTTGGACGGAAGTGTATTGTGATAATCGCTTGATCGGAAAAGGTCAAGGAAAATCCAAAAAATTAGCCGAGCAAGCGGCAGCAAATAATGCTTTAGAAAAACTTGCAGAGTAGAAGTCAGAAGGGAGCCCGGAGCTTTCGTGTATTTAAAGAAAATTGAAATCGCAGGCTTCAAGTCTTTTGCAGATCGCACAGTAATTGATTTTGAAAATAGTGTTACTGCTGTTGTCGGACCAAATGGAAGTGGTAAGAGTAATATAACAGAAGCCATTCGGTGGGTTTTAGGGGAGCAATCGGCTAAAAGTTTGCGAGGCGGCAAAATGCCCGATATTATTTTTGCCGGCTCGGATTCCCGCAAACCGTTAAACATTGCAGAAGTGACAGTAGTACTGGATAATAGTGATCATTATTTACCACTTGATTACAGCGAAATCAGTGTGACGCGCCGGTTACGTCGTAGTGGTGAAAGTGACTTTTATATTAACAAGCAGAGCTGTCGCCTAAAAGATATACAAGATTTGTTTATGGACTCAGGCCTTGGCAAAGAGTCTTTTTCTATCATTTCGCAAGGGAAAGTCGAAGCAATTTTTGCCAGCAAACCCGAAGATCGCCGGGGGATTTTTGAAGAAGCTGCCGGTGTTTTGAAATACAAGCAACGTAAGAAAAAAGCCGAACAAAAATTATTTGAAACAGAGGATAATTTAAGTCGGGTCCAAGACATTGTTTACGAATTAGAAGATCAACTGACTCCGCTAAAAGAGCAAAGTTTAGCGGCTAAGGAATTTTTACACTTAAAAGAAGAATTGAAACGAATTGATGTTGCCCATACAGTAACAGAAATTAAAATGACCAAAACTGCTTGGGATGAAGCTGAAAATAATTTGCAACAATTAAACAAAGCGCTACAAGCTTTAACTGGTAAAATGACTGCTGCAGAAAGCCAATTACAACTAAAACGGCAAAAACGTCAAGAATTGGATCAGTGGCTGGAAACAGCAAATCAGCAGCTACTTTTTTTAACCGAAAGCTTAAAACAAGCAGAAGGTCAGCAAGAAGTATTATTGGAGCGTTCTAAACACACGCAGCGCAGTTTTGCCGAATATGAAGAAAATTTGGCAGAAAATAATGAAAAAATCGAACAGTTAGAAGCTGCCAAACAAAAAATCATTCAAGATCTTTCTACCAAAAATGGGCAAGTTCAAGGTTTGGAAGCCAGTGTTAATGAATTAAAAGACGAGTTAGCCCGGTTACAAAAATCCACCAAAGAACTTTTAGCGGAATTGCGGGCTCAGTATGTGGAAAAAATGCAGGAACATGCCAATATTGGTAATGAACTGAAATATTTAGAACGGCAATATTTACAAGAGAATGCCAAAAATCAAAAAACAATTGCCAAACAAGGAGAAATGCATCAACAAATTGCCACTCTCTCCGTTCAAAAAAATGAGTTAGCTGAACAATTGGCTACAGCAGAAAATACCCTGGTTGAACAGCGAAAAAATTATATCTTACTGCAACAACAAGCAAAAAAGCTGCAACAAGAGTTTGAAACAGAACAAAAGAAAATGTACACTTTAATGCAACAAGTGCAACAAGTGCGGGCAAAGCAAAAAAGTTTGCAGGATATTCAAGACAATTACACTGGTTTTTATCAAGGTGTTAAAATTGTGCTACAAAATAAAGAACAACTTTCTGGAATCGTCGGTGCGGTAGCTGAACTTATTCACGTACCAACAGAATACACTTTAGCGATTGAAACGGCTTTAGGCGGGGCAGCCCAACATGTCGTAGTAGAAAATGAAGGAGATGCCAGACAGGCAATCACATTTTTAAAAGAACGACGGGGTGGACGTGCAACCTTCTTACCCTTAACGACGATAAAAGGACGCAATTTGAGTGAAGCAGTAGTGAATATTGCTGCTAAAAGTCATGGCTTTTTAGGGGTGGCCAATGAATTGGTCAACGTTGCGCCAGAGCTACAAGAAATTTGTGATAATTTATTAGGTGCGACATTGATTGCTCAAGATTTAAAAAGTGCCAATGAAATTGCGCGAGATGTACAATATCGTTATCGAGTAGTTTCGCTTGAAGGCGACGTCATGAATGCTGGTGGATCCATGACTGGTGGTGCTACAAGACGGGGCAACCAAGGGAGTCTTTTTAGTCAAACTAATGAGTTGCAAAACTTAACAGCTGACCTGCAAACGTTAGAAATGCGGCTACAAGCGACAGAAAAGCAAGTCCAACTCATTGAAATAAAGAAAAAAGAAAAAACAGCTGATTTAGAGGAACTTCGTACTAGTGGTGAAAGTGCCCGGCTAGCAGAACAAGAGTTAGGAAATCAAATCAAAAATGTAACACAAGAGCTACAGCGTTTAGAAAAAGAACAAAAAGTATTTGCTTATGAAAATCGTGAAGTTCAGCAATTTTTAACCGAATATGAAGAACAAAAAGCGGAATTGACGGCAAAACAAGCGCAAGTAGATAGTCAAAGGGAAAGTATTAATTTAGAAATTAAACAGCTAACAGAGCAAGAAGATGTTATTGAAGCCAAAAGACAAGAAGCAAGTACTGCTCTAGCCACGAAACAAGCAGAATTAGCTGTAGCCTGTGAACAAGTCACCAACTTAAAACAGGCACTTACCGCCAATGGCACTGCTTTACAAGAAGCACAAAATCGTCAGGAAAGCTTAGCTCGGCAAATGGCGGCGCTAAATTCCAATTCTGGTGACCATGAATTATCAGAAGAAGCCTTGCAACAAAAAGTTGCCAAACTGAGCCAACGAAAAACAGATTTGGAAACAGATTTGGTTATTAAAAGGCAAGAACGAAGTGAATTGCAGCAAGTCATCACCTTCGCAGATGATGAAATTGCACAATTGAATTTGGAACAAAAAACATTACTATCTCAAAAGACTAAAGAAGAAGTCGCGAAAAATCGAGCGGATATTCATTTGGATAATTTGCTTGCTTATTTACAAGAAGAATACAGTATGACCTATGAACTGGCGGCCAAAGAATATGCTGAAGTATCTGATACAGAACATGCTAAAAATGAAATTCAGCGCTATAAACGCGATATTGAACGCTTGGGCCCAGTGAATTTGAACGCCATTGAACAATATGAACAGGTATTAGAACGCTATACTTTCCTAACCAGTCAACGGGATGATTTACTAGCTGCCAAAGATCAATTGTTTAAAACCATGGATGAGATGGATGAAGAAGTAAAAGTCCGGTTCGGTGAAATTTTTGAAGCCATCCGTTTGCGCTTTAAGGAAGTCTTTCCACAAATGTTTGGCGGTGGCCGGGCTGAGTTGACGCTAACTGATCCAACTGATTTGTTAAATACTGGGATTGAAATTGAAGCACAACCCCCAGGCAAAAAGCTACAAAACCTTAGCCTACTTTCGGGAGGGGAACGGGCACTAACCGCGATTGCGTTACTGTTTTCAATTATTCAAGTGCGGCCAGTTCCTTTTTGCGTGTTAGATGAAGTCGAGGCTGCACTAGATGAAGCCAACGTTGCACGTTTTGGGCATTACCTAAGTCGATTCCAAGACGATACCCAGTTTATCGTTGTGACGCACCGGAAAGGTACCATGGAGGCAGCTGATGTCTTATATGGGGTAACAATGCAAGAGTCTGGTGTGTCAAAAATTGTTTCTGTCCGCTTAGAAGATGTTGGCGAAGGTGGTAAAATTAGAACCGAAGTGTAAATGGGATAATAATCTTGTTTGAGCCTATGAAAAAGTGCAAGATAAGCAAAAATGTAGAGTGTCAAAACTATTTTAAATTTTTTTGTCTGAGCGCATTTTTTGATAAAAAAGTTGCAAGCTTGACTTGAAGATCCTGAAAGAAAATTCGACAGTTTGAAAATAAAGAAGGGAATGACAAAAAATGATTTGTCATTTTCTAATTTATTCTCCTGTCCTCTTGCTTTTCTTCATTAGCGAAATAAAGGAGTTTATTTAATTGATTAAGATGATTGCCATTGATTTGGATGGAACGTTATTGGATACAAAAAAGAAAATTAGTACCCGCAATAAAGTTGCGTTGGCAAAAGCCAAAGCACAAGGTGTCAAAATTGTTTTATGTACGGGGCGTCCACTGCGGGCAATTCGACCGTATTTGGATGAACTACAGTTAAAAGAGTCAGGGGATTATAGCATTACGTTTAATGGTGGCTTAGTCCAAAAAAATGATACCGGCGAAGTGATGGCAAAATCAACATTGAGTTATGCCAATGTGAAAGAGTTAGTAGAATTAGCGCAGCGTTTAGGCTTGCCTTTAGACGTTGTTTCAGATGAAGTGGTCTACATTTTACCTACTGATCCTCAACATGAATCAATTTATGCACAATTGAACCCATTACTGCATTTCCAACTGTTTACAGTCGCTGAATTGACAGAAGATTTGTTGTATAACAAGGCAGTAGTTGCTTTTGAGCAAACCTATTTGGATCAGCAGTTGGCTAAAATTCCAGCTGATTTCAAAGAACGTTATGAAATTATTAAAACCCGCGATGTTTTATTGGAGTTCATGCCTAAAGGAGTAACAAAAGCCTATGGATGTCAATTATTAGCCGAACATCTTGGAATTACTGCAGACGAAGTAATGGCTATTGGGGATGAAGAAAATGATTTGCCAATGATTGAATATGCGGGTCTGGGTGTGGCAATGGAAAATGCAGTACCGATGGTAAAAGCTGCTGCCGATGTGGTCACGGCCAGCAATACCAACGATGGTGTCGCGCAAGTAGTAGAAAAATACGTGTTACAATAATACTTAACTAAAATTGTTACAAGGAGGTTTAATATGGGCTTTTTTGATAAGATTAAAAAAGCGTTGATGGGCGAAACTGAAACAAAAACCCCAGAAGAAACGCAAGAGCAACAAGCTAGCAAAACAGCAACTGAAAGCGACAGTGAGAATCTGCAATCGAGCAGTCAAACAACATCGGATAATACCGAACCAACGACAGAAATTAATGGCGTGAGTTTAGCAGATAAAGAAAAAGAAACGCAAATGACAGAAAACGCTCCGGAGCCGGAGCAAGCTGAAAAACCTGAAGCTACTGAAAAAGTGACACCTGAAGGAGAACCGGTTATGCCTGAGACGCCTCCGATGGATGAAGTGAAAAATAGTGTCTCAGCAGAAAAAACACTTGATGAAGTGGATGATAAACCGATAGTCATACCAGAACCAATCCAACCAGAAAGTAGTATGCCTGAAACTTCTGAGACGCCAATAGCACCTAGTATCATCCAAGAAAATCAGCAGATTGAAGAAATCAAAGAATCTGTTGTTGCGGATAATGTGCAGGAAAAATATGATAAAGGGTTGAAAAAATCGCGTAAAACTTTTGGTCAACGATTGAATGAATTGTTTGCCAATTTCCGTAGTGTTGATGAAGAATTTTTTGAAGAAGTAGAAGAGACATTAATTGGAGCCGATGTCGGTTTTGAAGCAGCAATGAAAATCGCTGATGATTTAAGACAAGAAGTTAAGATAAGAAATGTCAAAAAACCTGCTGAAGTACAAAATGTCATGATTGAAAAATTGGTGGACTTATACGATGAAGCGGGAATAGATGAAGTAAATACGCTCAATATCCAGCCTAATGGCTTAACAGTTATGCTTTTTGTTGGAGTGAACGGTGTCGGCAAAACGACGAGTATTGGTAAATTAGCTTATGAATATAAACAAGCAGGGAAAAAAGTTCTCCTAGCAGCTGCTGATACTTTTCGTGCCGGTGCGATTGATCAATTAGTGGTTTGGGGACAACGGGCAGATGTAGAAGTTATACGGGGCAATGCTGGTGGTGATCCTGCTGCAGTGGTTTATGATGCCATGGAAAAAGCAAAAGAACAGCAAGCTGATATTTTATTAGTTGATACGGCAGGCCGTTTACAAAATAAGGTCAACCTGATGAATGAACTGGAAAAAATTAAACGTGTAATTAAAAGAGAAGCGCCAGATGCTCCTCACGAAGTCTTGCTAGTTTTAGATGCAACAACAGGGCAAAATGCAATGGTTCAAGCCAAGCAATTTAAAGAAACGACAGATGTTACCGGTCTGATTTTAACGAAATTAGATGGTACGGCTAAAGGTGGGATTGTTTTAGCGATTCGAAATGAATTGCATTTGCCGGTTAAACTAGTTGGTTTAGGTGAAGGAATTGACGATTTAGAGCCTTTTGATCCGAACGAATTTATTGTGGGCTTATTTAAAGGGCTCATTAAAGAGGTTTAAAAAAAATTTAAAAGATAAATTAAATGAACGCACCGAAGTCACAACTAACTATACAATGTGCTAGTTTGATTGTTAGGCGAAATTTTGCTGTTGGTTTATGCAAAATTTCGTCTTTCACTTTAATTAGCTCAGCTTCTCTCAAAGGATGTAGGAGGAATGGTATGTCACGTACAAGTTTGTTAAAACGATTGATTTTTTATTGTGGGTTTATTTTATTGCAAAATATAGTTTCCACTGTTGTCTTTTTGCCTGGTGTCAGTGATAGTATATTGGCTTTAATCAGTATTCTGGTAGCCGGAGGATTTATTTATTTTTTAACTACCCGTTACCAAAAACAATTGGCTAACTACAAACCCCGTCAAATTGGCCAAACAAAAGTAGCAGGAAAATGGAAATATGTGCTACTAGGTGTCATCGCCATGTTTGCTGCTAACATTATCTTAGGGAACTTTTTACCAGAAACAACAGAAAATCAAGCAGGTATTAATCAAAGTTTTTTAGTGAATCCCATTACATTAACGGTTTATGGTGTCATTTTAGCACCTATAATTGAAGAATTACTTTTTCGCGGAATCTTTATGAATTATTTTTGGAATAAAGAAGAACCATCCGCTAAAGTACTCGCTGTATTAACCTCGGCATTATTATTTGGCTTAATGCATGAACCGCGTCTTTCAATGGCGCTCCTTTTGTATATGACTTTAGGAATTGTCTTGGCCTGTGTATATCAAAAAACAGAAGATTTACGTTGTTCGATGATGGTGCACATGATTTATAATGGCTTAGGTTTTCTGGGAATGTTTTTAACTTTAAAATAAACAGAACAAAATAATAAAGAAACCCGAAAATACAGCAGTCAGAATGCTTGTTGTCTTTTTGGGTTTCTTTTTTGAATTGTAATAAGTTATGCTTCTTCATTTTCGGCAATTGGAATAAACAGGCTAAAACTTGTACCTTGTTGGGAACTGGCTACGTCAAGTAACCAACTATTGCGTTTAATGATAGAAGAGACGATAAAAAGTCCTAGACCAGTTCCACCTTCTTCTTTTCGCGTGGTCAAAAAAGGTGTGAAAATTTGATCTTTAATACTTTGGTCGATGCCCGGACCATTGTCTGACACTTGAATCATAGCTAATTTTTTATTTTGATAGACAAATGCTCGCTGGGCTACTTGTTGGTGCACGTCAGCAGACGGTGTTGTTAGGGAAACGGTAATAGTAGCATCGGATTTTGCTTGATAAGCATTAGTGATTAAGTTATACAACAATACTTGAACGTCGTCTTGTTGAAATAATGCATCCGCTAAAAGAGTAATTTCTTCATTTATGGTAACTGTTCGCGGGATTAATATTTTCATTATGGCGACAGCTTCTTTTACCGCTTGATTGAGAGATTGTACTTTTTTTGTCTGATCTTGTTCCTTTGAAAAATGTAAAATACGTTGAGAAAGTTGTTGTCCTTTTTGAGCAGCCAAATGCATATCTTCTAAATCTGCCAACAGTTCTGCATCATTGGGATGTTCGGCCATAAGCAGTTCAATATTCCCAATTAGAGGTGTTAAAAAATTGTTCATATCATGGACAATACCGGTGGTCACTAATCCGATAGTTTCCATTTTTGACTCTTGCAATAGACTTTTTTCTAACTGGTGCTTCTCGGCTTCTAATTGCCGTTTTTCTTTTAAGCGCTGATTTTCATTAACAGTTTGCTGTTGTCTAGCATTTAGACGTACCAATAGGACTAATAAAGAAGTCACCATCAATAAAATGACCACTAAGCCTAAATTAATAAGTAAATCGTGTAAAATCCAACCATTGTCTTGATAAAAATCTGATGTATTGGCAACAACAAAGCGTTCTTCGCCAATTTCTACCCATTGAAAAGCATTTAGTTTTAAAACCGATGTCAGGTCAGATTCGTTCCACCAATAAGAATGATAGCTTAAACTTCCTTTTTCATGCTGTTTTTGGTAGTGATCGAGTTTTTCTAAATCTGTGTAGTCCAATTGTGGAAATCTTTTTTTGCGACCGGTAATAATGTTTAAGCCAATTTGCTCTTTAGCTGGATGCATGACGACTTCCATTTGTTCATTTTTCATTAAAGGATAGCGTTGCTCTGTATCTGTCGGTTGAATTTTATCTAAGAATAATTGCTCTAAATTTAACGGGACAACCGCTAATCCTTGAATTTCTTTTTTATTATTATAGATGGGATGATAGAGATTAAAAAAAGAATTTTTTTGGATAAAATAAACTTTCCCATTTTGTTTGGCGCGTCCTTTTAAAGCCATAGCAAAAATTGGATCAATTGTTAATTTTTGGGTCAATTCATTGTTTTCCACATGATTTTCAGTCGGGAAGTGACTTTCTAATTGCTGACCATTTCGATCAAAAAGAAAGATACCGGCAAAAGCGCTGTTGCGTTTAAAAAACTGAGAAATGAGATTATTTTGTTGCGGTAATTGTAATGGACTGTCCGTCTCAATCGTATCCAGAATGAAACTGTCCAAATCGTTGGCACTGCTTTCAATTTCAGCCACAATCAGTTTGGTGCTAACCTCGTTAACCTGCGCTAGTTGTGTTTTCCCCATTTTTAAAGCTTCTTGTTGTATGTTATGATAACCTAAAGCTGTGATAAGTAAGCCAGTTAAGGTGATAACCATCACAGTAATAAAAAGAATATTTATTTTTTTAGTTAACTTTTTCATTTTTTGTAAGCCTTTCATTTTAACTTGGAGGAAATTGTGATGCGGAATGAAAAAATTTTAGTAGTTGATGATGATCCAGCGATTCGTCGTCTGATTTGGAAATCACTGCAATCTACCGGAATCCTGATTTATCAGAGTGACTCAATTGAAAAGACTATTGATATTATGAGTCGTGTTGCTTTTGATCTGTTTTTACTGGATATCAGCCTAGAATATGAAAATGATGGTTATCATTTGGCCCAAATGATTCGCAGTGAAAATAGTGTGGTACCGATTATTTTTCTAAGCGGAAAAACCCAAGAACAAGACATTGTTACCGGTCTTGAAACAGGGGCGGACCTATATTTGACGAAGCCATTTTCGCCGGCAATTCTAAAAGCACAGGTGTTGGCTTCTTTAGATCGCAGTTTAGTGATCAAAAAACATACTGGTCAACAAGTAAAAACGAGTAACAGTCTCACTTTAGGGGAATTTACTTATGACAAAAAGCGTTATCAGCTTTATAAAAATGACGTGGCCATTAAATTATCCTCAAAAGAAACACAGCTTATGCAGTTTTTTATGGAAAATCCCAACCAAGTCTTTTCAAAAGAACAAATTTATCAAAGTGTTTGGAACGAAGAAAAAACCGATACCAACACTATTATGGTCTTTATCAATCATTTACGCAATAAGATTGAAGCTGATCCGAAAAATGCAAAGTATTTGCAAACAGTGTGGGGCATCGGTTATACATTTGTGGCTGAAAATTAAAAGAGTCCTTCTAAGATGGCAAAATAGATACCAAGAGATAATAAATCTGCCGCACCGCCCGGACTTAAATTACGTGAAATTAAGGTTTTATCATACTGGATAAGTGTGTTGCTTAAATCTTTGGCAGATAAGTTAGCTGCATGGATCTGCTTCATTTCACTTTGGATGGTAGTAAGTGCCATTTTCCCGCCGCGGTGCAAGATATTGCTGTCTGTTAGTGTGCTCATTAAAAAAATGAGTGCCCGCAACAATAATTCTTCGCGCGGTAAGTGTCGATTCTGCCGCAAATAGGGTAATAAAATATTCGCCAGGGCAGGATAACCTGCGGCTGCTTGGCCCCGAATGCCTGTTGTACCTTGGGCTAAATAAAGTTTTTCGCCGTGAGTCAAATTCTTTTTTTGGGCAACATATTTAAAATCTTTTTTTAGTAAATCTTGGGTAATTTCACGACTTAACGTTAAGATATTTTCAGAGTCAGTTGCTGTAAAAGGTAGCTGGCTTTTTTGTAGATATAATCCTGTTGCGCCTAATAAAATAGCAAAGGAAAAATTGGCACCTTTATGAGTATTGACCCCCTTGGTAGCAGTGAACATGGCAGTTTCTGCTTGCTGTCCTATTTTTCGCAATTTAGAAAATAAATCCCCTTTTGCGCCGTCATGGGTGAAACCGGCATTTAAATATTGGGGGAAATAAGGCGCCAAAGCCAAGATACTATCAATAAAGAGATAAAAGTCCATATCTTGGTGGGCGCCATTGGTGAAACGATCCACTAGTCCTGGTTTTGGAGAGAGTGTAACTTCATAAAACAAGGCTTTTTGAGCAGCTGCATCAATCATACAAATTTGCTTATTCAATTTGATGGGACTCCATTTCTTGTAAAATAAATTGTAAGGAATGGTTCAAATGTTCATGGGTAATCAGAGTAACTTGCGTGATATCATTTGTAACCATCCCGCGGTAAAGGAGCCAATGTTCTTCCAAGGCGCGATAACGTCGTTCAGAGGAACGAATGGCAATGTCACGAAAATAAACGAGATAAGCTTGTAAATCAGTCACAATAGTTTTTAACCGCTTCATCTGACTTTTTTCATAAATAAAGGAGTTAAAATCAGAGAAGTTTTGTAAAACATCATCCACCCGATCTTCCTGATTAAGGCGATCGCCTTCTTCTAACAGCGCCCGCAAATCATCAAAATCGTTTGGTGTCATTAGTTGCATGGCTTTAATCGTAGCTAGTGTATCCAAAGATTTACGTATATCATAAATTTCATGGGCATCTTTTATACTAATACCTTTTACCACGATTCCGACACGGGGGACATGCTCAACTAATTGTTCCTCCACCAATTGATGAAGAGCATAACGAATTGGAGTTCGGCTGATATTTAACGTTTCCGAAAATTCTTTTTCGTTGATACGCTCACCAGCAGGAATCTGGCCCAAGATAATACTTTTGCGAAAGGCTTCATAAATGGAGATTTTTAGTGGTTGGTTTTGAGATAAGTCTAAGTTGTTTTTAACAGCTGCAATCGTTTCATTCATTGTTATCAGTCATCCTTTTGCTGGTAGTCTTTTTTAGCAGGATTGAATTTACCGGCACCATCATATTTACAATCCAGCGTTTTGTCAATATGTGAAGTTGCTGTCTGCTATTTTTAATTGTTTTTTGATAGTTAAAAAGAAAAAACCGAGTCTCTTAGGGCTCGGCTTTTTTCTTTTATTTTTGTGGAATATAAAAAGGTAAGTGACCGAATAGCATGATTGTTACTACGAAGATAACGAAGATACAAGCGGCCCATTTACCAGCTTCTCTTTGCCATTGCCCCATGTCTAGTTTTGTTAGGCGCAGTAATAAATAAATAAACGCAACTAATGGTGATAATAGGTGGAATGCTTGTCCCATTAATGATGCAAGTGCCATCTGCATATTGGTAAAACCATAGGCCCGTCCTGCTTCTGCCAAGACCGGCATAACACCAAAGTAGAAACCATCGTTTGAAATAAAGAAGGTACCCGGTGCAGAAATTAAGGCAATTACAATACCCCAGAAACCAGCAAGTTGTTTTGGAATAATATAAGTGAAACTTGTAGCCAATGCTTCAGCTAAACCTGAACCTTGGAAAATACCCATGAATACCCCTGCTGCAAAGACGAGAATAACGACTTGCACCGCATCGCCACCGTTTGCACCAATCCGTGCTGATTGATCTTTTAAAATAGGATAGTTCACAATTAAGGCAATACAAGTACCTAATAAGAATAAGAACAAAGGTGGTTGGGCGAACCAGCCTGGTAAGCCGATTTGATCGGCAAAAGAACTTAAGACTAACCAGGCAATTAAAATAATCGTCATAATGCCGTTAAAAGCAAAAAGTTTTGGACGACGAATGGCCATTGTTTCAGGATCGGTAACAGCAGTCATTTCTTCAATTTCAGCATCAGTTAATTCTTTAATGCCTAAGCGTTTTCTTTCCTGACGTCCCATGTGAGGTGCTACTATAAAGATAACAAATAAAACAGAGAGAATCATACCTGGCATTAAGTAAGCCAAAATTTCGGCGCCTACATCTAAAACAGCCATTGCGCGTGCTGTTGGGCCACCCCAAGGTAATAAATTCATAATGGTATTTTGTAAAATAACCAAAACACCAAGATTCATTAATTTCATATCTAATTTTTTATAGATTGGAATAAAAGCAGAACAGCAAATTAATGTCGTAGTTGTTCCATCGCCATTTAACGAAACGGCTGCAGCTACAACTGCTGTGGCAATCAATACTTTCATTGGATCGCCTTTAGCAAAAAGAATCATTTTTTTAGTGATTGGATCAAATAGACCAGCATCTAACATGATAGAGAAATAAAGAATAGCGAACAATAACATAATCCCAGTGTTAGAAGTTGTTTTGATTCCTTCCATAACCCAGTCACCGATATTGTTACTGCCGGCTACACCATCCACGACTGGCGGTGCGGTCACACCTGCAACGAGTGCGATTAAAGCGAATACTAAAGGAATAATAACTAATGACGTAAGCGGTGATAATTTCTTTTTCATGATAACGAACATGAAGACGATAATCATGAGGTAAGACAAAATTGTAAGTAACATTTCCTTCTTCCTTTCAAAAGCAGATTTTTATGTTGCAGTTAAAAGTAATGACTTGCACGCCGGCTAACAAATGCAAATTTTCACAATTTCACTGCTAACGCTTTCATCATACGCAAGCATTTTCTAAAAAAAAACAAACTTTCTTAAAAGAAACACGAAAAAAACAATTTAACCAATCAAATCTTATCGGCGGCTTAAAAAGTTATTAATAAATTCTTAACGAGGCGCAAATGCTTTTAAATCAACGTTCTAAAGCGTTTTTAATAAAAAAGTAGATTTTGAAACAGCAAAAGAACAATTTAATCAAGAAGCAAAACTTCTCAAGAAAGCAAATCATTCTATAATGAGGATGTTGTCAATTTGGAACCTTAAATTTTTAAAATTATTTGTAGCCGCGAAGATTTAAGCTGAAAAGAAAGGAGTGAGTCGATGGGATTATGGGATTTTTTTCGACAGAAAAAATCAGAAGAGCAAGTACCGGTTTCTGAGTTTTCAGTAGAAGAAAAGGAAACATCACAATGGCAGGAAGTACCCGCTTATATTGAAACAGATTCAAAAAATTATGAACGGGTTAGCGTAATTGCTTCGGCTATTATGGCTGGTGAACAAACGGATAGTCAATTTGTTGTGAAAAAAATTTTGGAACGCAACCCTGAGGCCAAACTCGTATCCATTATCGCAGCGAGTGTCGCTGCAGGTGAAAGCCCAGACAGTCAATTGACTGTCAAAAAAATCATGAAAAAATAAAGACAAAGAGGAGAATGATGATGTTACGTAAATTCAAAATTACAATTGATGGAACAGAATATTTAGTTGAAATGGAAGAAATCGGTGGGGTACCACAACCTGCAGCACCCGTTGCTACACCACAACAGCCAGTAGCACCAGCACCAACGGCTACCGTTGCCCCAGTCGCTACACCAGCAAGTGCAGACGCTATGACAGCGCCAATGCCTGGAACGATTTTGAAAGTTTTGGTAAACGTGGGAGATGAAGTTCAAGAAAATCAACCAGTGATGATTTTAGAAGCGATGAAGATGGAAAATGAAGTTGTGGCACCAAAAGCTGGTAAAGTGACAGGAATTCATGTGACGCAAGGTCAAATGGTTAACCCTGGTGAAGCATTAATCACATTTGGATAAAACTTTTTAGAAATGAAAATTTGAGATAGGAAGTGAACGCAGTGGAAACTCTTTTAGAAGGAATTATTGGTATGGGGCAAGAGCCGGGAAGAATTATTATGATGCTCATCGGCGGGTTGTTGATGTACCTGGGTATAAAAAAAGAATATGAACCAACATTATTGGTGCCAATGGGTTTAGGAACAATTTTAGTTAACTTTCCCAATTCAGGTGTTTTACAAGCCGGCGGCGAGGCGGGGCCTTTCCAAGTTTTGTTTGATGCCGGTATCAGTACAGAATTATTCCCATTACTATTATTTATCGGAATCGGAGCCATGATTGACTTTGGCCCATTACTACAAAATCCATTCTTGCTATTATTTGGAGCTGCGGCTCAATTTGGTATTTTCTTTACTGTCATCGTGGCAGTATTACTTGGATTTGATATTAACGATGCGGCTTCAATTGGAATTATCGGTGCTGCCGATGGCCCAACTTCAATCTTCGTTGCCAATACGTTGAATTCAAAATACATGGGGGCAATTATGGTAGCCGCTTATTCTTATATGGCCTTAGTACCAATTATTCAACCCGTGGCTATTAAAGCTGTTACAACGAAAAAAGAACGTCAAATTCGGATGACTTATCATGCCGGCGCAGTCTCACAAACAGCAAAAATTTTATTCCCAATCGTAATTACCATCGTGGCAGGTTTAATTGCACCAGTATCATTACCTTTAGTTGGATTCTTAATGTTTGGTAACTTGTTACGTGAATGTGGCGTTTTAGACCGCTTATCGGTTTCCGCACAAAATGAGTTAGTTAACTTGGTTAGTATTTTGCTTGGTTTAACAATTTCTGTAAAAATGCAAGCTCATGATTTCTTAAAAGTAGATACTTTAATCGTTATTGGTTTAGGGTTAGTGGCTTTTGTTATGGATTCTATTGGCGGCGTATTATTTGCAAAAATTTTAAACTTATTCAGAAAAGAAAAAGTAAACCCAATGATTGGTGCAGCCGGTATTTCAGCATTCCCAATGTCAAGTCGGGTTATTCAAAAAATGGCGACAGAAGAAGATCCGCAAAATTTCATTTTGATGCATGCAGCAGGTGCAAATGTCTCTGGTCAGATAGCTTCTGTTATTGCAGGTGGTCTATTATTAGCGCTATTAACATAATCATTTGAAGACAACAGCATGGGATGAAAAGGAGGATAATTATGTTTGAAGATTTAAAAATTGCGTTTGAACTATTAGGTTTTGGTTGGGGTGGCGTGTTTGTCGTAATCTTGATTATTTACGCAGCTTCACAAATATTGGCGAAATTATTTCCGCCAAAATAAAAAAGTAATCGGGTGAGAAAAGATGTTAACGCTAAAAAGACTCTGGTTGATTCAAGATGTAAAAGACCATGATCAGTGGAGTGAGTTTTTAAAAGCTGGTGGTCTACACCCCGAAGATGACGCAAGCTATACAGTCGGTATTTATGACGGCGAAAAATTGATTGCAACGGGTTCTCTATCAGACAACATCATAAAGTATTTGTTAGTTTGTAAAAACTATCAATCTGAAAACTTACTGACGCAAATTATTGTTCATTTGATTGATCGTTTGCATGAAGAAGATATTTTTCATTACTTTGTTTATACAAAACCAGATAAAGAAGTGATTTTTCGTTCTTTAGGATTTAAGAAAATCATGAGTACCAAAGAAGTATTATTTATGGAACAAGGAGAACCGGGCTTTGATGACTACTTGAGTTATATTGCGCGTTTTGATCATCCAGGTGAGAACGGAAGTATCGTGATGAATGCCAATCCCTTTACCTTGGGCCATAAATATTTAGTAGAACAAGCACGTAAAGTTTGTGATCATGTTTATGTTTTTGTTGTCTCTGAAGAAAAATCTGAGTTTTCTAGTCCTGAACGTTTTGCCTTAGTAAAAGCCGGTTTAAAGGAATTTGACGATGTGACAGTTTTACCAGCTAGGGATTACATGGTTTCATCTTTAACTTTTCCAGCTTATTTCTTGAAGGATCGTGCCGAGTTAAATGTAGCTAGCGTTCAAGCCCGTTTAGATGCAACGCTTTTTAAAAAACGAATTGCTCCTGTTTTGCATATAAAAAAACGCTTCGTTGGGGAAGAGCCATATTCAAAAGTAACCAATGTTTACAATGAAGCGATGGAAGAAGTCTTTAGTCCGGATCTGTCACTGACTATCTTGCCTCGGCTAGAAATTGAAGGTGAAATCGTTAGCGCCACCAAAGTACGACAAGCACTCCGAGAACATAATGAGTCTCTTGTCCAATCCTTTTTGCCGGATACCGTTTTTGCTTACTTAAAAGAGAAAAATAAAATTTGAGGTGGAAATTGTGGAAATCAAAAAAAGTGCAGTAGCTGGTACTGTGGAGTCGAGTGACATTATGGTAACTGTGGCCCCAAACTCAGAAGAAAAGATTGCAATTGAACTAGATAGTAGTGTTGAAAAGCAATATGGACAAGAAATTCGTGGCTTAATTGCGAGCACGTTGCAACGTTTGAATGTAACAGCAGCCAAAGTAACAGCGGTTGACAAAGGTGCATTGGATTGTACAATTCAAGCCCGAACACTGACAGCTGTTTATCGTGCCAGTGAAGTTGCTGAATACGATTGGAAGGAGATTGACTCATGGAACGCTTAAGAAGAACAATGATGTTTGTACCCGGAGCTAATGCTGCGATGTTAAGAGATGCCCCTTTATACGGAGCGGATTCCATTATGTTTGACTTAGAAGATGCGGTTTCTTTAAAGGAAAAAGATTCGGCTCGTACATTGGTCCACTTTGCTTTGAAAACATTTGATTATAGCAGCGTTGAAACAGTCGTCCGAATTAATAGTTTAGACACAGTTGGCGTCCAAGACATTGCCGCAATGGTTTTAGCTGGTGTCAATGTTATTCGTCTGCCAAAAACAGAAACTGCGCAAGATATTGTAGATGTAGATGTTGAGATTACAAAAGTAGAAAAAGTAAATGGGATTGCCGTTGGTACTACCAAAATGATGGCGGCCATTGAATCTGCTGAAGGTGTATTAAACGCAAGAGAAATCGCAAAAGCCTCGACACGTTTAATTGGGATTGCCTTAGGGGCAGAAGACTATGTTACCAATATGCGTACCCGACGTTATCCAGACGGACAAGAATTATTCTTTGCCCGTAGTTTTATCCTGCATTCTGCCAGAGCAGCTGGTATTGCAGCGATTGATACGGTGTATTCCGATGTGGATAATGAAGCAGGTTTCTTAAAAGAAGTGGAAATGATCAAACAGCTTGGTTTTGATGGCAAATCAGTCATTAATCCGCGCCAAATTCCACTTGTCAATAAAGTATACGCACCAACTGAAAAAGAAATTCAAAACGCAAAAGAAGTCATTTGGGGCATTAAAGAAGCCGAAGCCAAAGGATCTGGCGTTATTTCAGTGAACGGGAAAATGGTAGATAAACCTATCGTAGAACGGGCAGAACGTGTTATTGCGTTAGCAAAAGCTGCCAAGTTGATTTCCGAGGAGGATATTTAAAATGACAACAAATAAATTAGGTCGCGAAATTCCAACACAATTTGCTGAACAATACGGCGTTTTTGAAGGGGAATTAGCCAACATCAAAGAATATCAAGAATCGAGTCGTAAAATCAAACCCGTTAAACCGAGAGATACTAAATTATTAGGAAGTATTCGTGAAGCGATTGAAAAAACGGGCTTAAAAGACGGTATGACGATTTCTTTTCACCATCATTTTCGTGAAGGCGATTTTGTTATGAATCTGGTTTTAGCAGAAATTGCCAAAATGGGAATTAAAAATTTATCGATTGCACCAAGTTCCATTGCGAACGTTCATGAACCGTTGATTGATCACATCAAAAATGGTGTGGTAACAAATATTACTTCCAGTGGTTTGCGCGATAAAGTCGGCGCAGCTATTTCAGAAGGCATTATGGAAAATCCAGTTGTGATTCGTTCCCATGGCGGTCGTGCACGGGCGATTGCCGCTGGTGATGTGCATATTGATGTAGCTTTTTTAGGTGCCCCAAGTTCTGATGAATATGGAAATGCCAATGGGACTGTGGGTAAAGCAACCTGTGGTTCTTTAGGTTATGCGATGATCGATGCCAAATATGCTGATCAAGTAGTAATTATTACAGATACTTTAATGCCATATCCTAATACACCAATCAGTATTCCTCAAACGGATGTTGACTACGTAGTGGAAGTCGATGCCATCGGAGATCCAAATGGGATTGCCAAAGGCGCTACTCGTTTTACGAAAAATCCTAAAGAATTATTAATTGCTGAATATGCGGCAAAAGTAATTACAAATTCACCATACTATAAAGAAGGTTTTTCTTTCCAAACAGGTACTGGTGGTGCAGCATTAGCTGTTTCCCGTTTCATGAGAGAAGCAATGCTTAAAGATGGTATTAAAGCTAGTTTTGCACTAGGCGGTATTACCAATGCGATGGTGGAATTACTAGAAGAAGGTCTAGTTGAAAAAATTATCGATGTACAAGATTTTGATCATCCTTCTGCTATCTCATTAGGAAAAAATGCAAACCACTATGAAATTGACGCCAACATGTATGCTTCACCATTGAGTAAAGGTGCTGTTATTAACCAACTTGATACAGCAATTTTATCAGCACTAGAAATTGATACAGATTTTAATGTGAATGTGATTACTGGTTCTGATGGTGTAATTCGTGGCGCTTCAGGAGGGCACTCTGATACTTCAATGGCATGTAAAATGAGTCTTGTCATCGCGCCCATTATTCGCGGACGGATTGCAACCATTGTTGATAAAGTGAATACGATTGTAACGCCGGGGTCAAGTATTGATGTAGTAGTCACTGAAATTGGTATTGCGATTAATCCTGCGCGAGAAGATTTAATGGAACACTTCAAAAAACTAGATGTACCGCAATTTACTATTGAAGAATTAAAAGAAAAAGCCTATAGCATCGTCGGCAAACCACAACCGATTCAATATGGCGATAAAGTCGTTGCTTTAATTGAATACCGTGATGGTTCAATCATCGATGTGGTCAAAAATGTCTAATTATTTTCAAGGCGAAGTTGTTATCCTGCCAGAAATGTTAGCTGCTCGGGAACAAAGAGTCGCACTGCAACAAGCACTACTAGCTAAATGTCCCCAGGCAAGTTTGCTTTCAGCTACAATGAATATTCCTGGGCCAGTTAAAAATACGCTAGCTTTGGAAAAAGTATTCATTGCTCTGGTTGAGACAATTCGCAAAGAATTAAAAGATTTTTTTATTATTGAAACGAATTATTTTTCGCGTAAAACCGGTTTGGAGTTTTTTTTGTTAGCAGAAATTTCACCGGAACTATTAAAAAGAAAAATGATCGCAATCGAAGAAAAACATCCACAAGGTCGGTTAGTTGATTTAGATGTTTTGTGGCTAAAAGACCAAAAAATACAGTCAATTAGTCGACAAGATATAGGCTTTCCTGCTAGAAGATGTCTTATTTGCAATAAAGACGCCAAGGTCTGTGGGCGGGCTAGAACACATACGATTGAAGAAATGCAAACGAAGATCATAAATATAATTGAACAAGGAAAGGAGTAGTGGAATGACCAAACAAATTCGTTTTATGGAAACGGTCTTGCGGGATGGGCAACAAAGTCAAATTGCAACCCGAATGTCCACAGAAGATATGTTACCAATCATCAAAACAATGGATGAAGCCGGCTTTCATTCATTGGAGATGTGGGGAGGAGCAACCTTTGATTCTTGCCTCCGTTTTTTAAATGAAGATCCATGGGAAAGATTGCGACGCATACGCAAAGAAGTAAAAAATACGAAATTACAAATGTTATTACGGGGACAAAATCTCTTGGGGTATAAAAACTATGCAGATGATGTCGTAAGAGAATTTGTGATGAAATCAGTTGAAAATGGCATTGATATTGTCCGTGTTTTCGATGCTTTAAATGATACGCGTAACTTAAAGACTGCAATTGAAGCTTGTAAAGAAGCTGGCGGACACTGCCAAACAGCCATTTCTTACACTACCAGTGATTTTCATACTGTTGATTACTTTGTCGGTTTAGCCAAAGAGATGGCAGAACTTGGTGCAGATTCGATTTGCATTAAAGACATGGCGGGCGTTTTAACACCTGCTACTGGTTTTGAATTAGTTAGTCGCATTAAAGATAGTATTGCATTACCATTAGAAGTTCATACCCATGCCACGAGTGGTATTTCTGAAATGACCTATTTAAAAGTGGCCGAAGCAGGTGCAGATATTATTGATACTGCCATTTCATCATTTTCCGGTGGGACAAGTCAACCGGCTACAGAATCTGTAGCCATTGCATTATCTGGATTAGGTTTTGACACAGGTTTGAAAATGGATAAGTTGGAAGAAATCGCCAATTATTTTAATCCAATTCGCGATCATTTCCGCAATGAAGGCGTATTAAATCCCAAAGTAAAAGATACCGAACCAAAAACTTTAATTTACCAAGTGCCAGGGGGGATGTTATCCAATCTCTTAAGTCAATTGACCGAACAAGGCAATGCTGATAAATATGATGAAGTTTTAGCTGAAGTACCAAAAGTACGGGCCGACTTAGGCTTCCCACCGCTTGTGACACCACTGTCGCAAATGGTTGGAACCCAGGCATTAATGAATATTTTAGCTGGGGAACGTTACAAGATGGTACCAAACGAAATCAAAGATTATGTGCGAGGGCTTTATGGTAAACCACCCGTTGCTATTAAAGCTGCCATTAAAGAAAAAATCATTGGGGATGAAACGGTTATTACCCAACGTCCGGCTGATTTATTAGCACCGCAACTACCAGCATTTGAAGCAGAAATTAAACAATACGCAAAATCAACAGAAGACGTATTAAGTTATGCTGTCTTTCCTCAGCAAGCTAAAGATTTCCTGGGGCGTCGTGAAGATCCATTTTATGATGTGCCTTTGCAAACTGTAAATGTAAAAATTGAAATTCAATAAGCTAGTTTAAAAAGCTGTAAAAATCAAAAAAAGATTTTTACAGCTTTTTTTGTAGGCCAAGAGATTATATGGTTTTTACAAGGGGAAGAACAATCCACTTTTCTTTATGGCTAAGACATGCAGAAAATCTTCGGGGAAAATTCAAAAATTTATTTCTGATAAAGAGTATCAAAAGCTGAATTTCTGATGTTTTCCCAGGAGCTTCCCGCTGCCTTTAGCTTTTCTTATAAGGAATAGCGAGGTGAATGTCAGAAAACTAACTTTAACTGGAATTTTCTGCTGGCTATCTTCTGAGGAATCCTTGTTATATACTAAAGTTAAGAACCAATTGTGTAAAAAAGGAGTAGAAACTTGAAGATAAATAAATTTGATATTCTCACCCCCGCCCACTGGGAGTTGTTATTAGATGCAGATCCTGCCGAAAAATTAGTCAAAGAATATACTAGTCGTAGCACATGTTTTGAACTCCGCCAAAATGATGAACTGGCAGGTGTTATTGTTTTATTACCTACTAGGCCAGAAACTGTTGAAATTATGAATTTGGCAGTTGCCAAAAATTTTCGTGGCCAAAAGCTAGCCCAAACATTGTTGCATTATGTTCTTGACTGGAGTAAGCAGTCTGGTTTTCGTAGAGTAGAAATCGGGACTGGATCAACGGGTGTGCAACAACTTTATTTGTACCAAAAATGTGGTTTTCGCATGACGCATATTGAGCATGATTTTTTCTTGCACCATTATGAAGAAGAAATTATTGAAAATGGGCTCGTTTTAAAAGATATGGTTCGTTTAGCTCAAGATTTATTTTGAAAGGAGTGAAAAGTTTTGCTAGATAAATCAATTCCTTATAAAGAAGTCTGGATGAAACGGCCGTTGCATCTTCCTGTGTCCAAACAGAGTTTACCCAGTGGTTTTTCTTTTCAATTTTATCAAATAGGCGATGAGAAGGCATGGGGTGAAATTGAAAGTAGTGTCTTAGAATTTGAGGACCAAAACGAGGCAGCGGCGTATTTTCAGCGTACTTTTGCTCCTTATCCAGAAAAATTAGCGCAGCAAATGCTTTTTGTCGTAGCACCCAATGGAGAAAAAATCGCCACTTGTACTGCCTGGCAAAAACAAATACACGCGCAGAATTATCCGTTATTTCACTGGTTGGCAGTGAAACCTGAATATCAAGGTTTGGGAGTAGCAAAAGCCTTGGTAGCCCATACATTAATGCTTTTTCAAACATTAATGAAAGAAGAGCCGACTGTTTACCTCCATACCCAGACTTGGAGCCATGATGCTATTAGCTTATATGAAAAATATGACTTTTCATTAATGAGTCATAATCTTAATGGAACAGTTAATGACGATTATCCAACGGTTGTTCAAATTTTAAATAAATTAAAAACATAAAATGTATTCGTTTTCACAATCGTTGTTTTAGCTGTACAATAAAAGAAGTAAATGGACAAGGAGGTCATGTCTTGAAAGAATTGACGCTTTTAAAAGGAAACAAAACAGAAAAAGAATATCAAGTTTTTGAAGACGAAAAAGAAGTTTATTATGTATCAGAAGTTTTAACACTACCCACTAGAAAAAGATATTACTTGTATCAAGAAGGAGGTAAAAAATTAGGAGAGATAAAACGCAAACGCTATAGTATGGGGTATGTTGATTTACCCCGCTTATTTTTAAAATTGAATGCTTATAACGAAATTAGTATTCTCAAAGATATGCAAAATTTTCGTACCAGTTATGAAATTAAAGGTGAAAAATTGGCACTAGCGGGGACTTTTTTAGGGGATAAATTTGATGTCACCAGAGGAAATGAAAAAATAGCGAGTGTCCAAGTTACTAAAGAAAACGACAATTACATTTTTACCGTTCAAGTGCTAAAAGAAAACTTGGAAATACTGATTGTAGGCTTTGTAAGCTTATTAAGCTTTGTTTATGAACATGAAAACGTTAATTTAGATCCAGTGCAATAAAAAGAGAAGTTGTTTGCTTTTTAAGTAAACAGCTTCTCTTTTTTTATTATCTACTCAAGGCATGACGTAATACTTGTTTTTGCCAAGCATTTTCGTAATGAGCCAATTGTTCATGATAGTTGCGTGTTCCTTTTTGAATCCGGACTTGCATGAATTTGATCAAGAGTAAAAATGCGGTGATGATACCAAATAAAAGAATAAATTGTAACATCTTCCTCACCTCCTGAAACTAGTTTACCGTCTTTTGGTTTTCTTCTAATAGGACATATGTCATAATGAAAAGGATTGGAGGCGGATACATTGCAAAAAAAGTTACTAAATGCAAAACAAGAACAAATTTTGACCCAGTGGAACTTGGCAAAAGATTGTTTGCGAGGATGTGAAGTATGGCAATTTGAGCAAAGAGAAACGATTATTACGCAAGGTGCATTATTAGATCGTTTACTTTTTGTATTGGGGGGCAAAGCTAAAGTCTGTACTTTAGCAGATAATGGAAAAAATTTAGTTTTGGCCTATTATATTTCAGATGGCATCATTGGGGATATGGAGTTTGCGATGAAAAAAGACGAAGCGGCTACAACCATGGTGGCACTTTCTAATTTTCAGTGTATTGCCCTTCCAATTTTGCCTAATGAAACGTATTTGCGCCAAAATAGTCTTTTTATCAACACAATGGCCAAAGGTTTAGCAGAAAAGTTACAATTAAGTTCAGAAAATTTTTTATCGGCGGCTTTTTATCCGGGGAAACAACGTTTATGTGGTTACATCTTACAGTCGGCTTATAAAAACTTCTTTACAGATAATCTAACAGATGTGGCAGCTACAATTGGGATGAGCTATCGTCATATGTTTCGCTTGCTAAATGATTTAATAACAGCAGGTGTCTTGCAAAAGGCAGAGGGGGGTTATGAAATCATTCAGCCCGCGCAATTAAAAAATTTCGCTAACGGCTATTTGTAGTGGGACATATGTCCTAGCGGTAAAAACTGTGACAACTTTATTTTTTTATTGGGATAATCCAGCTAGCCGCTGATTTTAGTGCCAAATATTGTGAAGCGCATTTATTGTTCTGTCGTCTTATTACAGCTAAAATGAAAGCAAATAAATAAAATGGGGGCGCTGTGATGAATTTAAATCTTACGCTAACACTTACTGATGAGCTTACAGAAATCAATTGGGAAAAATGGCAAAATCATTTGTATTTTGTTCCAGAAACGAAACTTTTACCAAAGGTAGACCGGGGCATTTATTTAACAACAGCAGACAAACAAATACAGACAGCCGAACTTGAAAGTAAAAAGTCAGCTAGCCAGGATATGATTGTGATTGAAGTCCCTTGGGAAATGGAGCCGGTACTTTTGCTGCAACAGCTATTAAATGTGTGGGAAGAAAATGGCTTAAAGGTGACTACTCAAAAAACAGCTGAAAAAATTCCCAGCAATCAATATGACAATTTATCCGCCTTTCAAAGTGACCTTTTTGCTGTGCTGAGTTTTTTAGGCTATCCAATGAAAAAAGTGAAAAGAAAACCTGCCAAAGCACAACATCGTTGGAATAAAAAAGTTAGTGAAGTTGTTTTTCATATTGATTATGAAGGGGCTAAAGGAAAAGCCATTTGGCGTAAGCGCAATGAACTTGTCTTGTTAAAAGGCGCAGTTTTAAAAGCAGAGGCTCCTATGAATAAAGATGGTAGTGCTGGTTTTGCTGTTCGTTTTACCAATCAATTACGGGATGAAAATGCTGATAAAATAAAAGATTTTGTGACAACAGATGAGATTGTTTTTAAAAGTGTCAACGAATTGGGCAACTTCTTATATTTCGCTGGTACTAATAGTTGGCTGGTTTTAAAAGATGATAAGGGCAATACCATTGATAGTTATACAGTGGTGAAATAGGAGAAAGAAATGTCAGAGCGTATTTTTAAAATGCCTTTTGCGAATGTTTATCCTTTATATATCAGTAAGGCAGAAAAAAAGGGACGGACAAAAGCTGAAGTGGATGAAATTATTATGTGGTTAACAGGTTTTAGTTATGAGCAATTGTTAGCTGAACTGGCCAATAAGACAGATTTTGCGACCTTTTTTGCGCATGCGCCGCAAATAAATCCTGCGGCAAATTTAATTAAAGGAGTGATCTGTGGGGTGCGGGTTGAAGAAATTGAAGACCCTCTCATGCAAAAAATTCGGTATTTAGATAAATTAATTGATGAGTTGGCCAAAGGAAAGGCATTAAAAAAAATCTTGCGTAGTAATTAGGTTGTCTTCCACAGCAATCCGTTATATCAAAAAGCACTTGCAATGAAAGAGGTAGAGAGATGAAAATTGCGATTTTAGGATATTCTGGTAGTGGGAAGTCGACTTTAGCTGCTTATTTAGGTAAGCAGTATCACACGCCTTGTTTACATTTGGATCAAATACAATTTACTGCGAATTGGCAAACACGCTCAGATGCTGCTGCTAAAGCGATGGTCACGAATTTCATGAAAAAGTCAGACTGGATTATTGAGGGCAATTATACGCGCTACTTTCAGGCTGAACGTTTAGAACAAGCAGATCAAATTATTCTATTACTTTTTCCTCGTCATGCATCCCTTTGGCGCGTATTTAAGCGCACGATACGCTACTATCATAAAACACGACCGGATATGGCCGAAAATTCTCCTGAACATTTTAGTTGGGATTTTTTTTGGTGGATTATTTGGGAAGGGCGTAGCAAATCTGTAAAAAAACATTACCAAGAAATTGGCACGCAATATTCCCAAAAGGTGGTTGTTATTCAAAACCAGCGTCAACTGGCTGAATTTTATAAATTGGCTTTACAAAGGAGTGACTAAATGGAATTTGTCGAATTAAAAAAAATAGCCCAACAGACAATAGCCCCTCGAACTACTGGCCGTAATTGTGAAGTGGGGCATGTAGCTTGTGCACTTCTAACAATGGACAATCATGTTTATACTGGTGTTTCCTTAGACTTGCCTTGTGGAATTGGTTTTTGTGCGGAACATAGTGCTGTCGCGGCTATGATTACCGCTAAAGAAAGCCAAATTAGAAAAATTGTGGCTGTCTATCAAGATGGCAGTATTTTAGCACCTTGCGGTCGGTGTCGAGAATTACTCAGCCAAGTGGATGATAATAATCTGAACTGTGAGATTTTATTAACGTCTGGTCCGGTAACACTGGAAAAATTATTACCCACAAGATGGGATGAAAATCGCTACTAAATTGAAAAAACACCCAAATCCCCAACACGGCTAAGGTCAGATTCTTACCGCTAACTGTGAAGGTTTTGGGTGTTTTTTTATTTTTCGGCAGGATAGTGAACACCAGGTAGTTGTGCGCTTTGGCTAGTAAGTGGAAAGACATCTACTTCAGTAATGTAAGCGCTTTTTATCGCTTCGTTTTGTAAGATTTTTTCTAGTTCAAAAGCTGGTAAACGTAAAGTAGCGCCATAAATTTTAATGCCATTTTTTTCCACCTCTTGTAAGATGTTTTTTAGCGTTGGTTTTTGCAGCAAATGCGTATCTTGGGCTAGAAAAATCTCATTTTCAATTAGATAGTTAAGGATTGATTTAAAATGAGTCGTTTGTCTTTTTTCTTCAGACCAGTTATTTTGTTTATCATCGACTAGAGAGCCGATTAAGAGGGGGAAATCTTGATTTAATTTTTTCTCATTGGTAATCGCGACACTAATTCCCGAAAAACTGACAGAAGGAGCATAGCCCACTACCATTGGCGCTTCATTTTTATCAACTGCCTTTTGTGGGGGGCGAACAGCTTGCCATAATGTTTCTGCACCAGTAGTGGTGATATTCAGCCAGTCTGAATAATCTGAAATGCTTTTATCTTCTTTAAATGCAAGATCGACGGTCACATAAGTACTTTTTGGTAAAGGTTTGATATTTTCCAACAAATTACTTTTGCTAAGATTACTGTCAGCTGACGCTATTTTATCTGGGTGGAATTGGCTAGCTGATGCTACTTCTTGGTTAAAAATAGGAGAGATGGGATAGAAATTATTATCGTAGTGGCACTTGTTGCGCTTTATTTCTAACCCTCTAAACCCCACTACCTTATTACTATATTTTGGACTATAAGTTTCTTTAATTTGATAGGTACCAATGCCAGTTTTATCTATTGTCAAATCACTCATCTCGTAACTGGGTAAGGTTAGTTCGTTGTAAATTTGCCGATTAAAAAGGTACTGATTGTTAGCTAAATACGCGTTTTTGCTGGTTGGATTATAAAAGAATTGGTTTAAAATTTTAGGTGCTGACCAAAATAAGCCGAGGGTTAAAAAGGCTGCAATGGTGACAAGAAGTAAATTTTTTTGCTGATTTTTTTTCTTAATATTTTTTTGGATCTTTTCAAAATCAAAATTTTGTGGTTTCATCTTGTAAAATCTCCTTTAATTTTTGTCGGCTGCGATACATTTTTATTTTGACTTGTCCCAGCGATAAATTTGTAAAAGTTGCAATCTCTTTTGTCGGCCAATCTAAAAAGTAAAATAGATAGAGTAACTCTCTTTCAGGAGCAGAAAGCAGATAAAGTGCTTGATAGAGCCTATTCTTTTTTTCACTATGTAAAAGTTGTTCCAAAGGTGAGGCTGAAGAATTTAAAATTACTTGTGACTTTGCCTGCTCAAAAGAGGTCATTTGCCACCGCTTTTTCTGACGTTGTTCGTCTAGGTAACGATTTTTAATCACTCTTAAAAGCCAAAACTTTATCATATCTTTGGTTAAGTTATCTAATGACTTGACCAGTTGATAAAAAGCTTCACTCACTAAATCTTCGGCTAATGCAGCATCTTTGGTTAGACTAAAAGCATAAAGCCAGCATTCTTTAGCGTATTGTTCATATAAAATAGCCAGTTCTGGCTTCATCTTTTTCACCCCTTCGCTTTAAAAACGTTTCTCTTACTGTTTGGTTACATAATTTCTTTAATTTTAACATTTCTTTTAACTTTTATTGGAAAGGCTATTTTGAAGGGCGCATACAGGTATAAAAACAAGATGTTTGTTACACTGATTTTAAGTAGAAACTAAAGTGATCTATTTTAAAAAGGGTGTGGAAGTATGACAGGAAAAATTGCGGCGGTGGGTTTTTATGAAGGTCTGCCAATTAATGATCCAAATAGCTTTCAAGATGTCACAGTGCCGCGTTCGCAACCTTTGTCCAATGATTTGCTAGTAGCTGTCAGAGGAGTTTCGGTAAATCCTATAGATACGAAGTTACGCCAAAAAGCTCAAAAAGCGCTCACCCCTCAAATTTTAGGTTTTGATGCTGTGGGTGAAGTAGTAGCAACAGGTGCCAATGTACATGATATTCAAATAGGTGACAGGGTCTACTATGCCGGGACAACGAAACGTGCTGGCAGCAATCAAGCCTTGCAATTAGTTGACCGCCGTATTTGTGCTTTAGCCCCTAAAACTTTGACTGATGCCCAAGCTGCTGCTATTCCCTTAACCGCTTTAACTGCTTACGAATTACTCTTTGAAAAATTCGGGTTAATTGCCAAAAAGAATGCCAATGAAGGGAAAAATATTCTCATTATTAACAGTGGCGGCGGTGTGGGATCAATGATGAGTCAATTGGCACATTGGGCTGGCTTGACTGTTTATGGCACGAGTAGTCCCGATAATTTTGAATGGTTACATTATAATCAGGTTGATTTTCCGGTTGATTATCATGGTGATCCAAAAAAAAAATTAGCGGCTAGCGGAATAGAAAAATTCGATTACATTGCGGTCCTCTATGCCATTACGCCTTATTTTGATGCAATCAGTGATTTAATTGCACCTTTAGGTCATGTAGGGACGATTGTAGAAGTGGAAGAACCCTTACCATTAGTGACTTGGAAAAATTTATCGGTCAGTTTTGATTGGGAATATGTGTTTGCTAAAACCGATTTTAATCGTGATATTGCTACTCAAGGCAGAATTTTAGCTCATGTGGCGCAATTGGTAGATAAAGGAGAACTTCACACAACGTTAACCCAAACCATTACTGGAGGTATCAATGCGGCAAATTTGAGAAAAGCTACTGCTTTAGTAGAAGCAGGCCATATGATTGGCAAGGTGGTTGTGACAGGACCTTTTTAAAAATGTTATTGTTATTTTTAAAAGATTAAAATAGGAATTCGCATTTTCTAAATTTTAACAATATGTTTTATACTATTTATATAGTAACAAGGAAATTAGTAGGGTATAGATTATTTTATAATTGTTTTACATGTTTTTTTGTGGCAGTAATTTGTGACGGGGAATTGTAATTTTTTTGTTATGTCTTGATGCTGTTTTGAATAATTGAGTAAATTTTTTTGCTTTGTGGGTGGTTTGAAAACGGAGGATTCGTCATGGAACAAAGAAAAATAATTGGGAAAATCCTACAAGTTATTCTTGCGATTATTTTAGGATTATTTGCTTATTGGGTATTAATAGTATTAACTGGTGGAACCACACTATAAAATGATAAAGCGAGGAGTAAAAATGGGGAAGGTTCAGCGATATTTTGGATTAACGTTATTAGGTTTTCTACTCGTATATTTTTATGATTTTCGTGATTGGCGTCTTTTTTTACTTTTAGGTCTCCCAGCGGCTTTGACCGGCTACTTTCTAGCCGCGCACCATCGACGCGAATTTGTTAAATAATGAAAAGGGATTCAATGTTAAAAATGCGTGTAACAGAACTATTTTTAAGAAATTTAAACAAAAATGGAATGGTTGAAAAGTTAAGTTAAAATGGGATTTTCCTTAACTTTGAGCAATTCCATTTTTTTTATGCGCTCTTTCCCATATAATGAGCTTGAAACTAACTAAAAGGAAGTCGCTTATGAAAAATATTAAACAATTATTACAGTTAGAAGCTTTGCAACCTTATATTTGGCAAGCGCGTTATGGCGTAGAAAAAGAAAGTCAACGTATTACAGCCGATGGAAAATTAGCGCAAACTAATCATCCCAATAAATTCGGAAATCGGGCTTACCATCCTTATATTCAAACGGATTTTGCAGAAACACAATTAGAATTAGTAACTCCTGTAGCAGATTCACCCCAAGAATTGATGAATTGGTTAGCTGCTATTCACGATGTGGCGTATCGTTCTTTACCAAAAGAAGAAATGATGTGGCCGCTAAGTATGCCGCCGGTTTTACCGCGAAAAGATGAAGATATTATGATTGCCAAATTGGATACTTTTGAAGATGTTTTGTATCGACGCTATTTGGCTAAAACTTATGGTAAAAGAAAACAAATGGTAAGTGGTATTCATTTTAATTTTGAATTTGGTGCGGATTTTTTACAAAATTTATTTGCGGCACAAGAACAATATGATGATTTTACTGATTTCAAAACAGCAATCTATTTGAAAGTGACCCGTAACTATTTGCGCTATCGCTGGTTTTTAACGTATTTATTTGGTGCTTCACCAACAAGTAATGAATATTATTTTGTAGAAGACAGCGCTCCGCAAGAGCCAGTACGTAGCATTCGGAATAGTCGTTTTGGTTATACCAACCACGAAGATGTACACGTTTCATATGAAAGTTTAACGCAATACCTATCAGATATCGCTCGGATGGTGGAAATTGGCAAACTTTCCGAAGAAAAAGAGTTTTATGCGCCTGTACGTTTAAGAGGAGGACAAAAAGTCTCGGATTTGGTTCAAACTGGTATTCGGTATATTGAGTTACGTAACATTGACTTAAATCCCTTTGCTCCTTTTGGGATTAATCAAGAACAAATTGAGTTTTTACACGCGTTTATGTTGTATATGTTTTATTTGCCCGAAGAGGAATCAGCGGATGATTGGGTAGCCCACGGGGATGCCATCAACGATTTTGTAGCTTTAGAAAGACCTGATCGTGTGACTGACTATGTAGAAGAAGGTATGGATCTTGTCGCAGGTTTAAAAGAAATGGCTTATAACTTAAAATTACCGCTAGCAGATACTTTCTTTGATTTTGCCCAAAGTGCTTTTGAAGATCCTAGTCAAACACTGGCAGCTCGTTTGTATGCGGCTACTAAAAAGGACACGACCACTTGGGCTGCGGCTGTTGCTAAAGAAAATCAGGCGCACGCGTGGCTGAAACCTTATCAATTAGCCGGGTTTACTAAAATGGAATTATCCACCCAGATTTTAATGTTTGATGCGATTCAAAAAGGTGTACAGGTGGTCGTTTTAGATGAAGAAGATCAATTCTTGCAACTACGTTTTGCCGGTCGGACAGAATATGTGAAGAACGCTAATATGACCAGTAAGGACAGCTACGTTGTGCCTTTGATTATGGCGAATAAAACAGTCACTAAAAAAGTTTTGGCAAACGCCGGTTTTCGCGTGCCAGAAGGATTAGAATTTGCAGATATGGAAACCGCTATTAAGGCTTACCCAAAATTTTCAAAAAGTGGATTTGTAGTAAAACCCAAATCGACTAACTATGGTTTAGGGATCTCGATTTTTAAACATGGCGCCAGTCTAGCTGATTTTAAAGAAGCTTTAGCAATTGCATTTGCTGAAGATACTGCTGTTTTGGTGGAAGAATTTATGATTGGGACAGAATATCGCTTTTTTGTTTTAGATGGAGTAGTTCAAGCAATTTTATTGCGTGTACCAGCTAATATTGTAGGTGACGGGCAACATACGATTACAGAGTTAGTAGCTGCAAAAAATGAAGATCCGTTGCGGGGCAGCCACCACCGTGCACCTTTAGAACTCATACAATTAGGCGAAATTGAAAAATTAATGCTAAAAGAACAAGGTTATACCACGCAAAGTGTACCCGCTGCAGGTGTGACAGTTTATCTACGGGAAAATTCCAACGTCAGCACCGGGGGCGATTCGATTGATGTGACTGATGAATTTTCAGAAGATTATAAGGAAGTGGCAGCAAAAGCAGTAACAGCTTTAGGAGCAAAAATTTCTGGGATAGACTTAATTATTCCCGATAAAACGCAACCTGCTACTGCGCCAAAAGCTTATGGGATTATTGAGGCGAATTTTAATCCGGCCATGCATATGCATGTTTATCCTTTTAGCGGTAAGAGTCGGCGACTAACAATGGCTGTATTAAAATTTTTATATCCGGAAATAAACTAATTTGTTGTAGAGAATTTTTCTCGAGGAGTAGCTGCGTGTGCTAGACATAAAAGTATACCGGCATTATTTCTTGTAAAAATCCTATAACCTTTTTATAGATAAAAAGCAGGGGCTGTGCCGTTTTTTGGCACAGCTCCTGCTTTTATGGTATTTAATATTCAAAACTTTTTATTTCAATTGTTTGCTTGGTTTCTTCAACTTTTAAACCAGTCGTATCCTCCCACCAAGTTTTCATTTCTTTTTCGTAGGTGGTGGGGAATGCATCGACAATTTCCAGTAGACTTTTGTTATTAATTTTGGCATAGGGAAAATTTAAAGTCAGATTATATTTTAATTCTGTTAGCAGGCTATAATATTGAAACATCAAGTAATTCATTTCTTCTGTATCATCACAAGCTAAAACTTTTGGCGCGCGATCCAACATGAAGCCAAAACTACGCATCATAAACATAATGCCATCTAAATGGTCAGGTTGAATATAAGAAGCGTCTTTTAAAATGTCGATATGGGTATCAAGTGCTACCAATAATTCCGTCTTTAAAGCAGTGTAATCTGGTTGTGTCATAACAATCCCTCCTCAGGTCCGCAAATAAAAATAATGACATGCCACTATCTCTAGTGGAATAAGCGATCAAAGAAACCGTGTTTTTTCTCGGGTTCTTTTTTCTCGGTTGTTTTTGTTTCTTCTGGATATTTCTTTTCCACGTCAATTACGGGTTCATTGACGGCTTCTTTGGCGACTAAAAGTAGCCCAAAACTATCTGGATTGGCATCCACAAAGTCATTTACTACGGTAAATTTTGCATGATTTTTAGTGGCAAGTTGAATATATTCAGCTTGTAAACTCTCTGACATTTGACCGTTTAAAAGAACTGTAGCATCTTCATGTTTTTTTAATTCCGTTAAAAAATTGTCTTTGTCAGTGTCACTTTTCATTTGTGCAATCGTCATACTTAAATAACAGCGCTCGCGAAATGTGCCCATGTATTTATGCTGTTCATCAGGATTAACTAACGGCGTACCATAGCGGCCTTTGTCTAAATGCTGTTGTAATTCGTCTGTCATGTCGTTTCCCCCAATAATTCTGATAAACCAATTATAGCATTTTTGGATAAAAAGGTAAGAAAATGCTTGCATTCTTGATTTAGCAATTATTTTTATAAAAATGTTTTTTTCCGAAAATGGAAAAGGTATAATGTTTACGGTTGAGTCAAAGAAATATCACTAAAAAACTATAAATAATAAAGAGAAAGAAGGTTATTATTTTGGCGAGCTCTGGAGAAAAATTATTACTGCCCTTAATTATTTTATTTTTGTTAGTCAGTACATATATCGACAATCTTTCGTTGTTTCAAATCGTTGGATTCGTTATTTTAGCCCTACTTTTACCGGTTGGGGCAAAATTTTTAAAAGCACGCCAAATGGAGCGTTCATAGGAATATTTAGAAAAACACCTCTACAAAGAAAGTAGTCGTGTTTTTTTTTTGTAAAAAATTATAGGATTTTAACACGTGGTGATGCCGATACGCTAAGGATATTGGAGGATAGTTTCGCAATTGAACTCTCTACGACAATAAGCTGAAATTCCCAGAACAACTTATTAAAATTCCATCTTATTACTTGAGAGATAAGCGGGGCCGTTCAAATTTTCTTAGGCTTTGTAAAAAAATGAGTACAAAAAGCTTTTCTTTTCCTTCTGTACTATAATAAAAAGAAAAAGGACGAAGAAGGGATTTTTGTGAAACGCATTTTAGTAAATGGTAAAATTTTTACCGGTGAAAAATTTGTCTCGGCATTGGAAATAACCGATGATAAAGTTAGTTGGTTAGGTGATAGTCAAGATGCACGTTTGCGAAATGTGGATGAAGTAGTTGATTTAAACGGACGTTTAACGATGCCCAGTTTTTGGGATGTTCATACTCACCCGTTGTGGATTTCAGAAACTTTGGGTAGTGTTGCATGTACACCTCCAAATGTTGCGAGTATTGAAGAGATGATTACCGCTTTGAGAAATTCGCCGCAAGTAGGCAAAAAAGATGCGTGGATCGAAGGTTGGGGGTATGATGAATCAAAACTTGCCGAGGGCCGAACGCCAACAATTCACGATTTAGATCAAGTTTCCACAACGCAACCAGTTTATGTTTTACGCTCGGATTGTCATTCTTGTGCGGTTAATTCTGTAGCCTTGAAACTAGCTGGAATAAAAAAAGAAACGCCTGATCCTTTTGGGGGAATGATTGGTCATTTTGAAAATGGTGAGCCCAATGGGGTGATGTTGGAAAATGGGGCTAGCAAATTGATTAAAGCAGTCAAAGAAAACGACACTTTTGAAAACGTCGTGAACCAAACGATGAAGTTAGCTAAGCACTATCGCACTCGTGGTATTGGCGTAATTAGCGATATGATTAGTTTAGTTGCCCCCTATGATTATGCGGAAATTTATTCAGAAGCTGCACGTCGCGGCTTGGCCCAAGAAGTCTATTTGTATTATTCTATCGATGAAATTAAGCGACTGCATTTGACCCAACTTCCTCGTCCAAATCATCCACATGTGCATGTGGCAGGAATCAAATTATTTATGGATGGGACAATCTCCAATCAAACCGCGCGTGTTAAAAAGCCTTATAAAAATTCTGATAGCACCGGTTTTGCTATCAATACGGCAGCAGATTTAAAGTTTGCTTATGAATTTGCTAAGAATAATGACTGTCAAATTGCTATTCATGCGATGGGAGATGCGGCCATTCAATTAATTTTGGATACGTATGGAGAGCTGGAACCGTGGTTAACAAATCGCCCCTCTGTCAGGATTGAACATGCTACCTTATTAGAGGATAAAACGTTAGCGGCGTTTCATGCAGCTAAAATGAACTTTGCATTTGTAACACAAATTATTTTCTTATATGCAGAATATGCTTCTTATTCCCAAAACTTAGAGGAGAAACGCTTGAAGGAATGTTATCCGCTGGCTTCGATGTTAAAAAGCGGAGTTCCGACGGCATTATCTTCAGATGCACCGGCTACAGCTTGGATAAAACCAGATGATGTTTTTGCTAGTCTTGCGGCAGCTGTGACTAGAATTGGAGCAAATAGCGAAGATTTAAATTCTAAAGAAGCAATTGATTTGGTCACTGCCTTTAAGCTGTATACTAAGGCTGCCGCTGCTATGGTACCAACAGAAAAGACAGCGACATTAAACAGTGGCCAAAGTGCCGATATCATTGTCCTTTCACAAGATTTGTTTACTACTAATCCGAAAAAATGGCAGGAAACCACAATTGAAAGAATGTACTTAAAAGGACAAGAAATTATCAAATAAAGAGGTGTAATATGGAAGAAATCGTTAATATTCCTTTAGCGTTTGCAGAAAATACAGTATTGGAAACCACGCGTTTACACTTACGACCACTTAAAATTACCGATGCTCAGGATATGTATGAATACGCAAGTGATGAAGAGACAACACGTTATGTTTTTCAACAACATCGCAGTTTAGATGATACTAAGTTTGCAATTGCCAATTATTTTATGGCAGAACCTTTAGGAAAGTATGCTATTGAAGAAAAAAAGAGCGGTAAAATGATTGGAACGATTGATTTGCGGGTGGAGTCTAATTACGGTCGGGGTGAAATTGGCTATACTTTAAATAAAGCTTACTGGGGACAGGGGATTATGCCAGAAGCAGCGTTTGCTTTGTTGGCTTTAGGGTTTGATAAGATGAAATTAGTTTCCATTGGTGCCTATCATAATTTAGAAAATAGAAAATCAGGGCGCGTGATGGAAAAACTTGGCATGAAAAAAGTTACAGAAATAAAAAGTAGTCGTTTATGGAAAGGTGTGCTCATTGACGAGGGCTTCTATATGATGACTGCTGCTGATTGGCAGAAACGAGTGATGTAACATGAGCGAGTTGATAGGGGTTTTCTTGAAAATTGGCGCTTATGTAGGAACACTTTGATTGGAAAGGAATGGATAAAATGAAACTTTCAATTGAGACAGAAGTAGTCGAATTAATTCGTAGTAAAATGCAAGCCGGAGATGTCGTCTACTTAGATTTTGAAGATGGCGATGGCCCTTTTGCCAATACTGGATTGAGTTGCCGTTTAGACTTAAGTTTTCGCATCATTCTTACACCAACAGATTATCCAACAAAAGGGCTGGAAGTTTATGATGAAACTTTAGTAACAGCAGTCGGACCAATAAAAATGAAAAAAAGTTCGGAACTTTATTTAGAAGAAGAAACACGATTAGTAGAAAATAAAGCGATGCATACGCTGCAATTAAAAGGAAATAGCGGCATTTTGGCGAATAATATTCCGATTTTACGCATTGATAAAGTGATAGCAGGTGGTAATAGTGGGAAAATTAGCGGTTGTTAGTGATCTTCATGCCGATATTAATCGTTTTACGACCGAAGATATTGCCCAACTCGTCACAGTTTTACAAGAAAAAAAGGTTGATCGACTGCATTTTGCTGGGGACTTAGCCAATAAAGTTGAACGAGCGATGGCGATTGTCGCGTATTTTGAACAATACTTTCCCACTACCTTTAATTGGGGAAATCATGAAATGGCAGATCTTGCCCCAGAGCAGATTGAAGACTATCCTAATCCGGCTTTTTTGAATCAAAAAGCGTTGGCGCTGAATCATACCACTGTTTTAGTCGGTTATAACGGTTGGTATGATTATCGCTTTTCTACTTTGGAGGATGAAGAAAAGATTAAAGCCGTTAAACAATTGTATTGGTATGACCGTGTCATTAAAAGAAACGACAGTGATCCAAATGTTGATTCGCAATTACGCAAGCGTTTAAAAATTTTATTGGATGCGTTACAAAAAGAGGGAAAACAAGTGATTTTAGCCACGCATTTTGTCCCCAAAAAAGAATTTATTGTCTATCAGACTGCTCCAAAATTGAAAAGGTGGAATGAGTTAAACGCCTTTTTGGGTTCAGAAGAATTAGGAGAACTGTTGGATCGCTATGATAATATTAAGCAGGTAGTCTTCGGTCATACCCATCGTCGCTTTGACGATCAAAAAATCAAAGGAACTTGGTATAGTTGTCATCCTTTTGGGTATTTCTTTGAATGGCAATTAACGCGAAATTTCGTTTTGGAAAATAAGTTAGTCGAAGAATACAATCCAATGAAGTTGCGAGGTATATTAAAGGCTCACGAAGCGCAATTTAAAGATTACCAAAAGCAACATTTAAAAAGTGAGTTTGAACAAGCGCTCACCATTATTGATTATTAAAAAAAGTTATGGCAAACGTTTTTTAGACGTTTGCCATAACTTTTATTTTAAATCTTTTTAGACAACTTTTTTATAAGAATAATCCTTTATAAAATAAAATGGCTACAATACTTGCTAAAATTGGGGCTAAAACTGGTACCTAAGCATAGTCCCATTGAGAAGAACCTTTATATTTTAAAGGTAAGATGCTGTGGAGAATCCGTGGCCCTAAATCACGAGCGGGGTTTAAACCAGGTCCGGTTGGTCCCCCTAATGATGCGACTAAAGTCCAAACGAGAAAACCCAAAGCAAAGTGAGCAGTTCCCAAATTGTCTTGGAAAAATGGCGCTTTGGTAATCCCAATGGCACCAAAGAACAAAATGAAAGAACCGAAAAATTCATTTACAAAACCATTTAATTTTGAGCCCACACTATTAATAGTTGAGAATGTTCCAAGTACGTGATTAGTGTCTTCTGTTTGATCGTAGTAAGGTTTGTAACACGCTACGACAATTAATTGTCCCACAATGGCACCGAGCATTTGGGCGACGATATAAGGTAAAACTTCGCTCCAAGGAAACATACCAGCAACAGCTAAACCAATTGAAAAAGCAGGGTTGATGTGATTGCCGCTAATTGAGCCAAACATCATGGCAGGAATCATTACCCCACACCCATAACCTACAGCAATTAACATCCAGTCGCTACCGTAACCTTTTGTTCCTTTCAAGTCGACGTTTGCTACCGCGCCGTTACCTAGCATAATTAAAAAAGCTGTACCGACAAATTCGGCTGCTAGGCGTGTCATTAGTGAATAATCCAAATAAAAAACCTCCTCAAATTTTTGTTTGAGTCTAAAATAAGTGCAAAAAAATAAGGCTAAAAAACTCAAACATTACTATAAAAACAGATTTTAGTTAAAAAGACAAATGATAACACTTTTGATAATTTCAGAAAAAATGCTGTTACATAAATATTAAAAGTATTACAATTATTTTAATAGTAATCATAGAAAGTGTTTTCTATTGCGCCATAACAGGCATTTTGCTAGAATAAAAGATAAGGATTACTTCATATCCTAATTATTTTATTCCGAGTAGGAGGAATTATTAATGAACAAAGCAGATTTAATTTCAGCTGTGGCTGAAAAATCAGGGGTTACTAAAAAAGACGCTACTGCTGTATTGGCTGCCATCATCGATACTGTTGAAACAACGCTTAAATCAGAAGACAGTGTACAAATCATGGGCTTTGGTACTTTTGAAACACGTAAACGTGCTGCACGTAAAGGCCGCAACCCACAAACTGGGGAAGAAATCGAAATTCCAGCATCCGTTACACCAGCTTTCAAACCTGGTAAACAATTAAAAGACGCTGTAAAATAAAACAGCTTTAGGAAGCCTGTAATACCGGGCTTCCTTCTTTATTTATCATCAATACATAATCTAAAAGGGGCAATAAAGGGGCAATTCGTCAAAGCCCTATCTCTGTCAGCTTGGATGTAATGTCTGCTTTCATCCGTTTGGTGACGTGAGTATAGATTTTAGTTGTGATGTCAGAATCTTCGTGGCCCACGCGTTCCATGATTGCTACCAACGGTACACCTTTTTCTGCTAGCAGCGAGACGTGCGTGTGGCGGAAGATGTGAGAAGTGAGTGTTTTATGACCTAATCCCACACGATTACCCGCCTTTTCTAAAGCACGATTAAATGATGAGTATATCATTGGTGTGCCGTTTTTGGTGACAAATACATACTCACCTGGCAAGTAGCCGTTGCGTGTCAGACTGTCTAATTTATTTTCGTCGATAGATCTCTCTACTAGTTTAATACATCTTTGTGTCAGGTTGATTGTCCGATTACTCATCAGTGTTTTTGGTGGGCCTTTCCTAGCTGCACGAAATCCGCTTCCGTAATCTATTGTTCCGGTGATAGATGCGCTAGAAAAGTCTTCGCTAAAGTCTTCCGGCGTCAATATGACGGCTTCTCCTATTCGGCAGCCCGTTAAATACATAAATTCTGCAAGCCTACCCACACGATAGGTAGAGGGCCTGCGGTAGAGTTCTTTAATTAGTTTTTCAGCCTCGTCTTTTTCTAAGTATTTATTTTCAATTTTTTCCCGAGCTGCATCATCTTTTTTTGAGTAGGAAATTTGTACTTTATCAAGAGGGTTTTCTTTAATATAACCCATACGATACGCATATTTAAACACGCTATTTAGTTGAGACTTGATACTTGATACATAATCATTTGAGTAGTCTAAGCCATCAAAAAAAGTTTGAAAGAGTTTAGTATCTGCGTTTTTCGCTAAAGTATCTTTGTCGATTTTCTTAAAGATAACCTTCTGTTGGGCCTTGTATGCACGTATAGTAGAGGGCCGTATCCGATGCACTTTTTGATGGTGACTAAACCACTCTTCCACAAGATTGTGGAGGTTGATATCGGACAAGGTGGCCGTCTCTTCGGCTTTGCCAATTTTCTCATCAAGTAATTTCTGCGCCTTTTTCTGAGCTTGCTTGCTGTCGCTGGTCAAGATTATCGACTTCCGCTTATACTTTTCGGTGTACGGGTCTTTGTAACGCTCAATATATTTAAACCTGCCGTCTGGCAATGTTTCCATCCACATTGTAATCAACTCCTATTATTTGATATAATAGGCATAGTAAATAAGCTATGCAGTTTATTGCTTAGCACGCCATTCTGTGAGGGGAGGGCGTGTATTTTTATTTAACTTTTAACTCCATAGAACCGTTTAATTTTTGTGAGGCTAGCGCTTCGCCATCAGCTGTTTTTATAAACAACATTGGATATTGACTGTAATCAACATTATTCATCGCTGCCCACACGTTAAACGCTTCGTGCTCCTTAGCTTGCATACCGTCTGCGAATTCTTGTAAGTCAGCTTTTTCATAGTATTTGTATTCGTTTGGCACGTCAATATATAGCATGTTATCGTGATTGTAAAAGGTATACGTGCTGATATCTACATTTTTATCTGTTAAATCTGTTTTTAAATAATCAATAAAGTTAGGCATTTGTTCTTCGGTAATTTTTGGCAGAGAGTCGCTAGATTGGGATGTTGATGGTTCTGTGCTAACCTCAGAAGCTGGTTCAGAGGATGAAGCTTGTAAAGCTTTTTCATATTTTGCTGTATCAAATTTCAACTTGATTGTTTGCTCGTCGTTCATATATTTAGCAACTAAATCCGCGCTATCCACAACATCACCCATTTGGATAGTGTGAGTAAAGTTTCCATCACTGTCAGCAACAATTGGCATTGCATTACCTGCAACAGTAATTATTGTCCCGGCGTTAGCCATAGTTCCTTCAATTACAAAAGTTCCATCTTCTTTAACTGGAATTTCAGTAGTTTTTAAATCGACGAGAGATTCCTTTTTGCTGTCATCTTTACTACTACCGCAGGAAGCAAGTATAAAAACAGCTCCAACTGCCAAAACTAAACTAACTAACTTTTTCATTCTATTTCCCTCATTTCTGGTATAATAATTTCACGTAGCAAACATCTTAAAAACCAACCCTAGCCGGAGCGCCAACTCCGACTGGGGTATTTTTTTACATAATCACACGACCAATGACAAATAGATTGTCGCATTCATCAGCGTAAAAATCAGGGTAGAGGCGTTTGCCATCCTTATCAGTATCAACATTTAGTGATACCATTCTCATTCGTTTACCTTCGATATAAATCTTTTTGATAAAGGCTTCATCGTTGATTTCAATCGCTGCAATCTGTCCGTTAAACACGTCTTGCGTTTCATTGACAAAGACCACTTCGCCGTCTTCAAACATTGGTTCCATCGAATCTCCCGACACCACGAACGCCATATCATACTTAGATGGGGCGCTATCAACTTCCACAGTTTCGATGACTGATTTATCATTATAGGCACCGCCGCCGGCTGATAATCTTCCGTAGATGTCTACCGTTTTCGGCTCGCGTCGTTTGAGCGGTACTATCTTACCAGCGTCAGCTACGCCATATTTTTGCTCTCTTAATTGACGATCAGCAAAGTTGTAAACTTTCGCTTGGCGCTTTTGATCTAACTGATTATAGATGGTGGAGATTGATTGAGTATTATCCAAACTCATTAAATCTTCTGCTTTCATGTTTAAACCATCGGCAATTTTGATAACATTTTCTACTTTGGCATTCATCACGCCACGCTGTAGGATTGAACGAACTGTTGTGTACGGTAAATCTATTTTTTCAGCGAAAGTTTTTACGTTCCCGAACTTAACTTCTATTATTTCTTTCAAATTATCTTCTATATTCATCGTGCTACCTCCTTCCATGAATCTATTGTAACATACGATTTTTCGTATATCAATCAAAACAATTATAAAAAATATGAATTTTCGTATTGACTCGATACGAATTTTCGCATATACTTAAATCAAGGCAAGCGACATTGCCTTAAAAAAATATCTCAAGATACGAATTTTCGTATCGAAAGAAGGTGAGGATAAATGTTGAACAATTTAGAAGAAGTTAGAAAAGAAAAAAATGTTTCGTTGGTAGATATGGCTGATTTGTTAGGCGTCAAATATCAAACGGTTCGCGAAAAAATAAGTGGCGATTCAGATTTTAAATTTGGAGAGGCTCTGGCTATTCAAGAGACGTTCTTCCCGGAATATGAAATCAAGTTCCTATTTACTCGAAAAAAAGAGGAGGTTAACCAATGAAAACACAAAAATTTGAAAATAATCTATTTGAATTAGAAGTTAAGACGGAAAATGGCGAATCGTTGTTTAATGCTGAAACAGTAGCAAGAAGTTTGGGGTTTGTGGAAACAAAAAACGGCAAAGAATATGTTCGGTGGAGAACTGTTAACGGATATTTAAAAAAATACCTTTCGCAAGAAGTTGCGAAAAACGACTTTATCAGTGAGCCGATGGTATACAAGTTAGCTTTTAAAGCGAACAATGCTTTAGCTGAAAAGTTTCAAGATTGGTTAGCTAGCGAAGTCCTACCTCAAATCCGAAAGCACGGCATGTACGCAACAGATGAACTACTAAACAATCCAGACTTGCTGATCGAGGTAGCAACGAAGCTCAAAGAAGAACGTACGTTGCGATTGGTTGCCGAACAAAAGGTAGCTGAAATGCAGCCAAAGGTAAATTATCACGACATTATCCTAGCAAATAAAAGTGTTACGCCAATCAGTTTTATCGCTAAAAACTATGGTATGAGCGCAAGGCAAATGAACAAGTTGCTGCATGATTTTGGTATCCAATACCGACAAGGTAAGGCGTGGCTGCTGTATGCGAAGTATCAAAACGAAGGATACACACATATCGAAATGGTGCCAGTACAAGGAACGGACAATTTAAAACCAATTATGAAATGGACGCAAAAAGGGCATTTGTTCCTATACAACTTTTTGAAAGAACACGACATTTTGCCAAATATCGAATTGTTTTAAAGGAGGATCCAAAATGAAAATCACAATCGAAGCAACACCAGAAGAAATAGCAAAATTGCTCCAAGCTATTGGGAGTAGCGAGGAGCAACCAAGAAGAAAACATCATAAATCAAAATTAGACTATGATCCACAGACGGGTGAAGGAAAGCTTATTCCTCAAATGAAATAATTACTTTCTTACTTCTAACTGGAATTGTCTGATTGAATTTACGGTTTGAATAGATGTTTAAAAACTCATCGTCACGAGTAACGCATATTACAGTATCATCTTCAAACTCTTGAAGAACCATATCATGATTAACGGTAAATACTGTACGAGTCTTAGCTGGCAACTCAACTTTGAATTCATTTGCAAACTCAACAGGCAATTCAGATTGAAAATCTAACTTATAGTCTTTCATAAATTTTCACCTCCTTATCAATTATTTCAGCCGACCACTGACTGATAAGGAAATTATACCAAAAACAATCTATAAAGGAGGTCTAATCATGCAACCAACCCTAAAAGAACTCATCCATAGCGTTGAGACAAAAGAAGTAGCCGCAGAATGGGACCGCCCAGAAGAATTGATGATACGGTTCAACGGGCTGAAAAAGTCCACGCTCTACGACTATTTAAAAGAGATGGACAGTATTGAAGAATTCAAAGAAGGAATCATGCGTCCGGGCGTGACATTCATCCACATTGGCACGTTTATCTGGTATCTGCGGTGGAAGGACGCTAGCCGGTATCGGTCGAAAAAACCGACACCAAGTGAGGTGAAAACATGACAAAACATAAATGCTCAATGCTAATGCTATTTACCATCATTGTAGCAACCGTTACAGCACTGTTCGCTTGGATGGGAAGTATCAGTTTAAGCGTAACACTAATTGTGATTGCAGTTATTTCAGCTTTAATTATAGCCACGTTGCTTGGCTATCGTATGCATATTGTTGATGTAGAAAAGGGAATTTATTAGGAAGGAGATAATTAAATGGAATTAGTAATTATGAAAGAAAAACAGGCTGTAACTTCTAGCCTTCAAGTTGCAGAAAGCTTCGATAAAAACCATAAAGATGTTTTAGAAGCGTACGACAACTTAATGAAGCAGGGGGTGGCGGAAAATTCCGCAGACCTATTCTGGGAAGATAAGTATCAACACCCTCAAAATAAACAATATTATCGCGTGGTTTATATGAATCGTGATGGATTTTCATTACTTGCTATGGGTTTTACCGGAAAAAAAGCAACACAATTTAAATTGAAGTATATAGATGCTTTTAACGAGATGGAACAAGTCATTCGTCGTTCAACAGTTCCTGCCACAATCGAAGATATGATGATTTATCAATTAGAAGAAATGAAGGAAGTAAAAACTGATGTATCGATGTTAAAAGATACAATGCGTATCAGTGGTCAGCAAGAATATGAAATTAACCAAAAAGGAAAATTAAAAGTTGTTGAAGTGCTAGGTGGTAAGGAATCGGCAGCATACTCAAAAATTGGTAAAAAATTATTTTCTAAATTTTGGTCAGAGTTCAAACGTCATTTTATGGTTCCGCGATACGGCGAGCTACCTCGTTTGAAATTTGATGATGCAATTGAATTTATTGATTTATGGTTACCTTCAACAGAATTGAGATTAGAAATCAATCAGTTGAATCGCCAACAAAAACTATTTGAAGGTGATTTTAATGAATAGAGCCGAAGCTTTAAAAATCGGAAAAATTATCGCAGATCGATGGTGGCGAGCAAACTACTTAACGATTAAAACGCGTCAAAATATCGAGCGCATGAAAAAAGCGACTCCGCCGGGAAGCAATGAGTCGCAAACAAAAATACCTATAAGGAGATTATAGCATGGATGATGTCAAAAACGAAGTAAGTAAAAATAGCGTCACGAAAAATCTAATACAAAAGTTAGCAGAAATTACAAATGAAATTGAAAGAATTCCCAAAAATGGGCATAACGATTTCCATAATTATGACTACGCTTTGGAAAGTGATATTAAGGATGTTGTTCGACCTTTACTAGTTGCGCAGAATCTTTTTATGTTGTCTGATGAAAAATCGCGATCTGTAACAGAAATCAAGACACAAAAAGGTACACAGCAATTAGTAACACTTGAAATCGAATATACGATATTTGATGGTGACACTGGGGAGACAATAAAATTTACTGGATTTGGCGATGGTCAAGATGCTGGCGATAAAGCAGTTTACAAAGCTAAAACTGGTGCACTTAAGTACGCATTGACTTCTCTGTTTCTAATTCCGACGGGAGATGATCCAGAAACCGAAGGAAAGAAACCATTACAACCGCCTAAAACTATTAATGAAGAACAAGTAAAAACATTGGAAGATTTAATTCATACAGTAGCATCAATGTCTAATTCAAATCCAGCGCAAGTTTTAGGTCAATTAAAAACTGAATCTGGATTTAATAAGACTATTAACAAAATGACGGAAGCTGATTTTGGGATAGCATTACAAATTTTACAAAAATGGAAAAAGGCTTATGCCAAACATCTTCAAAATAAAACTCAACCAAAACAAGAAAATATAAACTCGATTCCATGGGGGCAAAAACAATGACAGAAAATCCATTAACGGTACCAGATATGCAATTTGAGGTAAGTTACACACCATCAACTATCAAGATAGAAAATGAAGAACTACTAGAAAGTTTAATTGAACAGACGACAGAACACTATAGCAATCAAGTCTTTAAATTTGATGCAGAAAATGTTGCAGAGGCAAAACAAGCCAAAATAGATTTGAATAAAATTGCCAAAATGATTGATGATCGCAGAAAAGAAATTAAAGCTGATTATTCTCAACCGTTGAATACTTTTGAAGAGAAAATGAAGCGATATGTTGAACGTATCAAGAAGGTATCTGACGATATTAATTCTGGAATTAAGCTTTTTGATGAATCAGAAAAAGCCATTCGTATAGAAAAAATAAAAATTGAGATGGAAAAAATTGCTGAACCGTTAAATATTGAACCGGAAGCTATTGAAATTAGTACTAGTTGGATAAATAAAACGGCTTTTACGACAAAAGGTGAAGTTAAAGGGAAAATACTTGATGAAATTCACGACAAAATGAAAATTGTAGCAATGCAAAGAAGTCAGATAGCGGCTGATAAGGCGACTATTACAGATTATGCAGAAATCGCTGGACTAGATCCATATGCATGGTCAGGTTTAATTGATCAAGGATGGTCGGTAGCCGATATCCGGGAAAAAATTAAACAGGCAGTGGAAGATAAACGCCGTCGAGAACAGGCAGAAAAAGAAGCGGAGGCTGAACGGCAGAGGAAAAAAGCTGAATATGATGCAGCTATCGCCGAAATGGAAAGAGAAAAAGCAGTTGAGACGAATCAAGGAACTTTGGTTGACCCTGAAACTGGTGAATTAATCCAAGCAGCAAACAATGAACCGTTGGTACTGATGACAGAAATGGATGATAATCCGACGATGATGGTAACTCTACAATTAACCGCAAGCCGCCAAAAATTGGCAAACTTAAATGAGTACCTCGTAGAAAATGGTATTAGTGTGGTGCCGGTGCAATGATGGGAAAATTGCTATCCGCGGATGGCAGAAAAATAACAATTGAACTTGAAGAAGCATTCAATCAAGAATACCTACATCTACTAGCCAACGGAGAGGATAACTATTTGGAAGTAGCTGCATTAGATAGTCGAGGAATCTCCGCTAAACAAAATGCGCTATCCCACGCCTTAATCGCTGATGTGGCGCGTTGGCAAGGTGAGTATCCTTATTGGTCAAAGATAGATTTGAAATACTACTATGAGGCATTAAGCGGCGTCTGGTTTGAACATCATAAAGCGACTAAATCTGACGCAAAAAAATGGATTGATTTTTTAATCGAGTTTGTTATTTCAAATAACGTTCCACTTCCTAAAGTATATAACTATTTACTAGATGAAAATTCATGGTTTTATCAATGCTTAAAATATCGACGTTGCTGTATTTGTATGGAACAAGCAGATATAGCACATGTTGATGCAGTCGGTATGGGTAGAAACAGGAGAAAAATTAACCATTCTGATTTTAGATTTATGGCGTTATGCCGATTTCATCATACAGAACAGCACACCGTAGGGTTAACTGAATTCTTTAAAAAATATCGAATTATTCTCGTGAAATTGAATGATGAAGAACGAAGAAAACTAAGGATAGGAGGGTAGAAATTGGCAGAACGTAGAATGTTCGCAAAAACAATAATAGATAGTGACGCTTTTCTGGATATGCCACTATCTTCGCAAGCCTTATACTTTCATCTTTCGATGAGAGCTGATGATGAAGGATTTATTAATAATCCCAAAAAAATACAGCGCATGATTGGTTCGTCAGATGACGATTTGCGAATTTTGATGGCAAAAAATTTTATTTTAGCGTTCGAGAGTGGCGTGATTGTAATAAAGCACTGGAAAATTCATAACTATATTCGCAATGACAGATTTAAACCTACGATGTATCAAGACGAAAAGGCGCTGTTAAGCGAAAAAGATAACAAATCATACTCACTAGATGATGTTGGTATACCAAACGACAACCAACTGACATACCAAATGGATACACAGGTTAGGTTAGGTAAGGATAGGTTAGGTAAGGATAGAGATAGAAAAGATATTACGCCTTCGGAGGAACCTCCGAAAGCTAAACCTGTTCGTCACAAATATGGCGAATATAAAAATGTCCTTTTAACAGATCAAGACATGGAGAAACTGCAAACTGAGTTCCCAAGCGACTGGCAAGACCGTATTGAACGACTGTCGAGTTATATCGCATCAACTGGCAAGACCTATAAAAATCATCTTGCAACAATTAGAAATTGGGCGAGAAAAGATAAGGCGCAACCTAAGCCGCAGCAAGCCTATGGACAACCAGTCAAACGTGAGGAAATGCCGAATTGGGACGCGCAAACGACCGCAAGTAGTCCATCTCGAAAAGCGGAAATAGAAAAAATGATGGAAGAATTATTCATAGATAACGAGGAGGAAAACAGATGATTAACAACGTAGTTCTAGTCGGGCGTCTAACTAAAGACCCTGACCTCAAATATACAGGAAACGGTCAAGCAGTCGCGACCTTTACTTTAGCAGTAAATCGTAATTTCACGAACCAAAGCGGTGAGCGTGAAGCAGATTTTATCAATTGTGTGATTTGGCGTAAACCAGCAGAAACCTTAGCAAATTATGCCCGTAAAGGCACTCTGCTAGGTGTTACCGGCCGTATTCAAACGCGAAATTATGAAAATCAACAAGGACAGCGAGTGTACGTGACAGAAGTAGTAGTTGAAAATTTTCAACTGCTGGAGAGCAAGAATAGCAATTCTAGCCAAAATACGAGCACTGCAAGCGTTCCGAACGCGCAAACGAATAATTACGCTCCTGACAATCAAAACGCAACACAGACGAATTTAGGCGTGAACCCGATAAATGACTTTGAAGCTACGACAATCGATATTAATGATGACGATTTGCCGTTTTGAGGTGAATGAATATGACAATTAAGGAACAGAAACATCAAATCGTTTTGAGGCAATGTGAAATCTTAGATAGCGATTTATCAGAAGAGGAAAGAAACGAAAAGCTTAAGCCGCTGTTTAAAGAATTTCAACGCTTAAAGCGGTTGGAAATGAAACAGAATAAGCCTAAAACGAAGAAGACAATAGATATGTCTGTACGTCTAACGGATATCGATACAGGAGAAGAACGATTCTTTGAATCAATGATTGCGGCAGCTATGTTTTTGGATAAAAGTGCCAGTGTTTTTAATAAAGAAGTACGAAAAAGTAATGGAATTGTACAAGGATACAAATACGAACGCAGGAACAAGAAATATCGCTACCAAAAAGGCAACCGCAGAATTGAAGGCTCTATACTTGAAATTGCTAGACGTTTAGAAGTCGGAGAAGTGTATATACGTGCTTTGAATACACAACCAACTAAAAATATATCTGTCGTCGAAATTGATAGGTGGAAGGATTAGGGAGGTCGAGTGATGTATTCACGTCAA
>NZ_KE136354.1:2614659-2812159 GCF_000406945.1 Enterococcus dispar ATCC 51266
TACGTGCTTTGAATACACAACCAACTAAAAATATATCTGTCGTCGAAATTGATAGGTGGAAGGATTAGGGAGGTCGAGTGATGTATTCACGTCAATTGTGGGGCGCGCAAGTTAGATCCAAAATTTTGAACTATGTACGCGAAAACGGAGAAACAACTAGAAAAGAAATAATTCTGCACTGTGGAAAAGAAGCATCAGGTCAGCTTAATAAGCTGGTACAACAAGGGGGACTGGTGCGCGTGGAAAAAGGCGTGTATCGGTGGCAAGAGATTAAAGTGGAGGTATTTTAATGCAACTAAAAGTAAAACGACTAACAGAAACAGCTATATTGCCAATTAGAGCGCATCAATCGGATGCAGGGTTAGATATTTGTGCGGATGAAGACGTCACGATTAACGTTGGAGAAACAGTTACGGTGTCAACTGGATTGTCTATCGCTATCCCAGAAGGCTACTACGGGCGATTGAAAGGAAGAAGTGGACTGACCGCTAAAACCTTGCTAAGAGTACAAGAAGGCACAATAGACGCTAACTATCGTGGTGAGATTAAGGTAATCTGTGATATTAAAACGAAGGTTTTAGATCGAGTGATAGATGGAATGATTTATGCGCATAATATATCACTAAAACGCGGCGAACGCATAGCTCAATTAATTATCCAACCTCTCCCAACTGTGGAAGTGGTAGAGGTAGACGAGCTAGACGATACAGACCGTGGCGAGGGCGGCTTTGGGAGTACGGGGGTATGAGGATGAAAGTCGTGATGGCGTATGACTAAGGAGGAACAAAAATGAAAGTAAGCGAAGCAATCGAGATTTTAGAAAGCAAAGTATTGAGATCAGAAGAAAACTTAAAACATTTCCCCAAAGAAAGCCAAGGTTACGCTGCTAACGAGGCGAGAATTATCGCATACAACATCGCCATCAACACACTACAGCAATTAGACGAACCACAAGCCGAGAAGGTGGAAGTGCCTGATTTTGTGGCGGAGTGGTACGAAGAACATAAATATAATCTAGACAATTCGATTTGGGCTTATGTCAGCTCAATTACTCAATTCCATTCACGCGACCTTAAATTAAATGATTTTGAAAAGTGGTTTTCTGATTTTAACAACGAGCCTATCGAAACCCTCATCAGCATGATGAAAGACGGCTACACCGTCAAGCCTAAGCGGTGGGTGGTTAGGCAGGGCGGCAGTGAGGTTTGGTACCTCCAAGGTTTCAATAGTTTGGATGGAGATATTGTTAAGCAGTGGTGCAGTCACGAGGGCTGCATTAAATTCACCGACAAAGCCAAAGCCGAGGCCGCCGCTACGTTGGTTGAGGGGAGCGTGGAGCAAGTATGAAAAAGCCAATACTAACACACGCAGAGATGGTATATCTAATTAACAGTCTCCGAAAACAGCAGTATAAGTGGAAGTGTGAAGGCATCGACTTTTTTGAAGAAGGCGAGGAGCTGCTAGAAAATTTTAACGAGGCTGTCAACGCTGCATATCTGATCTATGCAGTTTTGATGGAGGAATTGGAGGTAGCGGAATGAGCTTATCATATAAAGCAATCATGACGTCCGACAATCAGGACTGGGAGACGCCTCAAGAGCTTTTCGACAATTTGAATAATGAGTTTGATTTTGAACTAGATGCTTTTGCGTCTGATAAAAATGCAAAATGCAAACATTTTTTTACAGAGCGAGACGATGCATTTCAACAAGATTGGACTAAGTATAAGTCAATATTTATCAATCCACCGTACACTTCTAAAGTGCAGGATGAAGTTTTGAAAAAGATTAATGATACGATTTCTTCTAACTGGATGGGGGTTATAGTTCTCCTTATACCAGCTAGGACAGATACAAAAAGATGGCATGATTACATCTTCAATAAAGCAGACGATATTAGGTTCATTAAAGGTCGATTGAGGTTTGAAGTAGATGGTATCCCTAGAGGTAGTTCAACCTTCCCTAGTGCTGTAATAGTATATGACCTTAGAAATAAGGAGGAGGTAGCGGAATGAATGGACGACAACAAGTGATTAAAATTGGTAAATATTATTATGTAGAAGACTACAACGCCGGAACAAGTTTAGCTTTGAGTACGAACATTCAAAATGCAAGATGGTTCGATTCATCTATCCCGCAGTACAAAGAACGAATGGGCGATATTTGTTCAAATTACGGCGGCGTAATCCGAGATTTACTTGACGAATTACAACCCAATTTAACGGAGGTAGCGGAATGAATATAAAAGCGACAGTTTGGTTAAAAGACGGGAACAATGCAGAAATCATGCTTCACAATACAACATTACAGGCAGAATCCAGACAATATTCGGAAGCTATGAAATATCAAGTTATTTCTCACGATGGTCCGACCAGCATACAACTGATTCCAGTTGAGCATATAGCGATGATTAATTTGGAGGAGGTAGCGGAATGAAATATAAAGGGAAATCTATGATGAGCTTGAATCAAATGGCAGAAATTGGAATTAAATACCAAGGTGATGGGTATGTTACTGGGTTTCCAATCATTTCTGACAATGATGCTTATATTTTAAATGGCGTGATTGAAGCCAACGAGGAGTATATCGCTATTGAACAGTGGATACCGGTATTTCCAGAATCATTACAGCCTGTCTCTCCCTCTCTCACCGACGATCAGCAGGTCGTGTTGGAGTGGTTGAAGGAAGAAACGCAGCGGCGCAGAAATATCCATGCAGCATTATATTGGTTTTATGAAACTAATGTTGAATTAGACCTGATTCCATCTAGCTTATCAGATGTGGAATGGTGCCAAGTCCTCGCTGCGTTTGCGGAATGGGGCTTGAACTCTTGCCAAAATGGAAACAGTTGAACTGTTAAGCAATCCTTAACGGTTCCACCGGTTGCAAACTGACAAACGGCATTGCATCAACGTTTAGAGTAACTTAAAATCGTCCGTTCTACCGTTCGATAGGCGGGCGATTCGAGTGAGGGAGGAAGGAAATGGACGAATTGAAAGATTTAGAAAGAGAAAACGAACAACTAAAAAAAGAAACGGTTGACCTAGCGAAAGAAGCCGCCGTTAAATCATGGGGCTGTCTATGGAGTTTAGCACTTATGGTGTTTTCTATCGCATTAGGCGGATTTGTGGCGATGAAACTGTGGAATGGATTGATTGTACCAACGTTTGGCCTTGCGACGTTGAGTTACTGGCAAGCGTTTGGCTTAGATGTATTCGTTAGCTTTCTGACCGCCAAAATTGGAAATAAGAATGATGGGTACGAGAATAATCAAAAAGCGTATGTATCTATCATAGCCACATTGCTATTTTGGGGAATTGGGTCGATCGCAATGATGTTTATTTAGGAGGCAGAACATGACAGTCCAAGAATTAATTAATGAATTAATGAAAATTGAAGATAAGTCCATGATTGTGGAAGTCACACAAATGATGGTTGGTGAATACTTCACACACGAATCAGAACGAGTAGAAATTGAAGGGAACACAGTCTATATCTGGTAGGAGGAAATTATGATTATCAAAATGATTGTAGGAGCGTTGTTTTTCTTAATGACTTTGTTGTTGGGGTATTTGTTAGGAGAAAGATCAGCAAAAGAAGATAAGTAGAAGTGGGAGGCAGGCAGTTGGAGGTTAAAGTTAATGAATTATCAGAAAAACAGCTAGATGAGTTAGCAAAAAAAATAGTAGTGTCGATTCGCAAAGATAGAGAACAAGAAAAAAAGCTATTTAAAAAAAGAGCTTTTCATAACGCAAAACTTCTAATGACGAATTATCATAAATTGAAAGCACATAGCAACGCTGTCGAAGAGCACGTTGAAGAAGTGCAAGGGACTTTTTGGGAACATAAGTGGTTGAATCTAGATGTTTTAATGCAAAATAAAGCCAAGTCGGTAAAACTGATGAAACATGTAGATATTTGTTTGAAGGCTTATGAAGAGATGTGTAAATCATCAACTAAACCAGAAGATTTGCGAAAATGGCGAATCATTAATAAAAGGTATATTGAAGCTCCTTTTTTAAGTGAGGACAAACTAGCAGAACAATTGCATGTGGATCGTTCTACTGTGAATCGAAACTGCAAAGAAGCATTGGCAGATTTGTCAGTTATATTATTCGGAATCGATATGATGAATGACTGGTAATCCATGCACAAAACGTGCACACATATGCCACAATTAAAGGTATATAATAGTATTATCAAAAGTAGCGGGAAACAGACAGAACAGCTATGACATGAGATTTCCTCCTGAAATCAATTTTTGAATGATGGTGTCTGGTTTCCCGTTTTGTCACTGTGGCGGAAATAGTAGACGCAAGGCATGTGTGCCTGGTTAATGCTTCGGCAACCGTGAGTGGGGCAGTGCCACTCCAGTGACGTTGGGAGGACTTCATAGCATTGCGTGGAGTATCTGACCCAATAAGGTTGATACAGCACTATAGACCATTAGGCACTGAGCTTGTCCAGTAGGGTGCTGTCAGGACAAGTCAATCTCAAATGTTGGCTATCTAGTCATAGCCCTGACGTGTAGTTTAAGGAATGGTAAAAACAACTCCACTATCAGGAGTAGATGCAGTGTCGAGAGCTGCCACGTCAATAGCAACCGATCATTCCCAACCGCCAGGCATGGAAAAACGGTGGGTCCCAGAATGGGGTAGGTTGCTTAATTTGAAATGGTTGCTAACCGGAAACGGTAAGGTGACTAAAGGGCATCCGTTTGTGCGGGTGTCTTTTTTAATACATAAGACAGTCTTCGGGCTGTTTTTTTATTTGCATAATTTTAGAGATTGGAGGCGATAATGTGGAATTAAAAAGAATACATCAAAATGCTATCGTGATGCTGTTTGAAGGAGATATGACACGGGCAGAAATCGCCTCTCAACTCCAGATAGCAGAATCAACGCTTTACAACTGGCTGAAAGACGATGACTTTAGCAAGGCTTACGATGACCATGTTAAAACGATTATGAGCAAGTCTTCTGGCAAGGCGTTAAACACGATGCTTTCTTTACTGTCCGCTAAATCCGAGATGGTAAGGTTTAATGCTGCGAAAGATATCATGGATCGTGGCGGACTGGCACCGATTGACAAGCAAGAGATTAAACAGGATATCAACTTTGACATCGTGATTGACGATTGGGATGATGACGATGCTTAAAATCAACGATCCCAAGAAAGTGTTTAACAAATATATATACGATTGCTTATACGACTACACGCACCCGACAGAAGTCCACTATGGCGGCGCATCAAGTGGGAAATCACATGGAGTAGTGCAAAAGGTAGTTGTTAAGTCGCTAAAACATTGGGATTACCCAAGACGTGTCCTGTGGCTGAGAAAGGTAGCTGCGACTGTTAAGGATTCTATCTTCCAAGATGTATTGGAATGCCTGTCTACATTCAAGCTACTGCCATTTTGCAAGGTTAACATGAGCGATTATCGAATAGAGTTGCCAAACGGCGCTGTATTTCTGTTTAAAGGTATGGACAATCCGGAAAAGATTAAATCAATCAAGGGAATCTCTGATGTAGTCATGGAAGAGGCGACCGAGTTCACTCTTGACGATTACACGCAATTAACACTACGGACACGGGAAAAACGGCATAAGGATAAACAAATCTATTTGATGTTTAACCCGGTTTCTAAAGTCAATTGGGTGTACAAATACTTCTTTGTTAGTAAGCAACCAGACGCGGTTATCTATCAAACCACATACAAAAGTAATCGCTTCTTAGATGACAGCGTTAAACGCAATATCGAGCTGTTAGCTCAACGGAACGAGGCTTACTACAAGATATACGCACTAGGCGAGTTCGCCACGCTAGACAAGCTGATATTTCCTAAATATGACAGAGCATTATTAAATAGAGGAAGTCCTGCGTTTTCTCGTTTACCATCATATTTCGGTCTTGACTTTGGGTTAAAATTAGCCCCTTTGCGCAGTAATGTGCATAGAAAATTCAGTGAACCTGTAAATGCAGGGTGTGCAGCCTAAAAAGCTGCGCTATCGGTGAAAATCTAAGTTATTAGGATATACAAAAGACCCAAAAAAATGTTATAATAATCACGAGGTGGTAAATGTGATTATTTATATGTTTAAAAATAAAATAAATGGTAAAACATACATTGGGCAAACCATAAGAACATTTGAAGAAAGAACCAGCGAACATTTGAGACACACGGAGACTTGTTTCGACAAAGCCTTAAACAAATACGGTATTGAAAATTTTGAATATTGTATTATTGATGAAGCTCTATCACTTGATGAATTGAACGCTAAAGAAACTTATTGGATTGCTAAAACGAACTCTATGATTCCTAATGGCTATAACTTGTGTTTAGGTGGCAACAACACTTGCGGGTATACACACAGGGAGGAGTCGAAAAGAAAAATGAGTTTGACAAAGAGAAAAAACGGCAGTATGAAAGCTGAGAAAAATCATTATTACGGTAAACACCATACTCTGGAAATCCGAGAGAAAATGAAAAAAGCGTGGACTCCAGAAAGGAAAAGTAAACTCAGTGAGCAGTCTAAGAGGCTTGACCGGAGCTATCAATTTGTGAGAGTTAGAAACAAAGAAACGGGAGAAATATATAATTCTGTTAAAGAAGCTGGTGAAAAAACCGGAGTGTTAGCGACACACATTACAAGAGTTTGCAAAGGGAAACGCAAAAGCGCCGGTGGAATCAAATGGGAATATGTGGATTCTAATAATAAGACAATACCGAGCCAAGCCTAGAAATAGGAAGGTGTAACGACTATCCGTCAAGGAGTAGGGGTGATGTGAAAATCCTCGCCTCGAAGCGCTGAACAACCTAACAATAATGAGAGCCTGCAAAGGGCTCTTTTTTTGTGGTTGAAGATATAGTCTACTCCCCTAATAAATATCGGGAAACCGAGGGTATACAGGACGTCAACGATCCATCAGCATTTATCCACGTCAAAGTCGATGAGCCAAACAAGACGCTCTACTTTATCGAAGAATACGTCAAGAAAGGCTTATTAAACGACCAGATAGCTGATGCAGTCACTGCACTAGGCTACGGCAAGGAAATCATTACGGCAGACTCTGCTGAAAAGAAATCCATTGCTGAAATGCGCCGACACGGCATTAGTCGGATACGAGAGGCTAAGAAAGGCCCTGACTCGATTATCCAAGGCATACAGTTCTTGCAACAGTTTCGACTGGTGGTAGACGAGCGGTGTGTGAAACTAATCGAAGAATTGGAAAACTACACTTGGACAAAAGACAAGAAGACAAATGAGTACACCAACAAACCAGTGGACTCTTACAACCACGTAATTGACGCCACACGCTATGCTGTCGAGTCAATCAATGGCAAAGGCAAAGCGCGGGTTAAATCATTTAAAGGAGGACTTTAATTGCAATTAAAAGACATCACGGGAGGGTTAAAGCCTCCGAAAATTATGACGCTTGACCGTGACACGGAAATCACGCCAGCAATCATTAGCAAGTTTATCCGTATCCACCAGATGGAGCGGTATCGATACAAATATCTGATGGACTGTTATAAAGGCCAAATGGAGATATACGACTACGCAGCCAAAGACAGCTACAAGCCAGATAATCGATTAGTTGTTAACTTTCCTAAATACATTACAGACACGTTTACCGGCTACTTTAACGGGATTCCAGTCAAAAAGAGCCACCCTGACGAGAGTGTGGCAGAAGTCCTAGCAAACTTTGACAATCTAAACGACATGGAAGACGAAGAGTCTGAATTAGCAAAAATGGCCTGTGTTTATGGCCGATGCTATGAGTTTATGTACCAGAACGAACAGACAGAAACCTGTGTGGTGTACAACTCGCCAGAAGATATGTTTTTGGTCTATGACAATAGCATTAAACAAGAACCACTCTTTGCTGTCCGCTATGGCTTAGATGATAACAACGTGTTCGAGGGTGAGTATTACGGACCCGATAAAAACTGCAAGCTAACGGGTAGCGAGTCGGCTTTGCAATTTGGCGAGGAGATTGGCAAGTATTACGATGACTTACCAGTGACCGAGTTTTACATCAATGAAGAGCGCATGAGCGTGTTTGAGTCGGTTATTACGCTATTTAATGCGTTTAACAAGGCGATTAGTGAGAAAGCTAACGATGTAGAGTATTTCTCTGACCAGTACATTGTCTTTTTGGGGGCAGAGCTTGAAACGGACGATTTAGCTAATATTCGGGACAATCGGACTATTAATTATTTTGGCAATGGTGCGGAAAACGTAGATGTGAAGTTCCTAGATAAGCCAGATAGCGATAGTCAGACGGAAAACTTACTCGATCGTCTGCAAAAGTTAATCTTCCAAACGTCGATGGTCGCGAATATTTCAGACGAGAATTTTGGACAATCATCCGGCACAGCTCTAGCCTACAAACTAGAGGCGATGTCTAACCTAGCCTTACAAGCCCAGCGGAAGTTCCAATCTGCGATGAATAAACGGTATCGGTTGTTCTTTAGCTTAGCTACAAACGTGCCTGCTGGTTCTTCTAACGGCTGGAAGGATATTGAGTATACATTTACCCGGAATGAACCCAAAAACATCAAGGAAGAAGCTGAAACAGCTCAAATGTTGATGGGTGTCACGAGTGAGGAGACAGCTTTGTCTGTCCTCTCTGTGGTATCTGATGTTAAAACGGAAATCGATAAGATTGATGCTGAAAAGCCAAAGACTGGCACGGTGCCGGTTTATGATTTTGAGAAAGGTCAGAAAGCCGGTGACGAATAATGAACTCACAAGACTACTGGCGCAAACGTGAAGAGAAATGGATTAAGCAACAAATAAAAGAAGATGCTAAGCAATCAAAAGTAATTGCTGAAAAATACCAAAAGGCACTCGACCAAATCGAGAAAGAAATCTCTGCCAACTGGGAACGATTTGCCGGCAAAGAAGGCGTGACGCTATCTGATGCTAAGAAGATGGCATTAGAGATGGACGTCAAAGCTTTTGCCAGGAAAGCGAAAGAGTATGTAAAGAATAAGGACTTTAGCAAGACAGCTAATGACGAGTTGCGTCTTTACAACGTCACAATGCGAGTTAATCGCTTAGAACTGCTTAAATCGCAAATAGGACTTGAATTAATAGCTTTATCTGATGACATAGACAAATACACTGCTGATACACTCACTAAAACAGGAATTAAAGAGGCAGAACGCCAAGCAGGTATTTTGGGCGAAACGGTATTTTCTAATTATAAAGCGTTCGTGGAGTCCGTGGCGTTTGGCAGTTTCCAAGGTGCTACTTTTTCGGAGCGTATCTGGGGCAACAATGGAGCGCTTAAAGCCGACTTAGACCGACTGCTGATAAGAAGTGTCACGCAAGGCAGAAACCCACGAGAGCTTGCAAGAGAGCTGAGAAACATCTTTGATAGTAGCAAGTACGAAGCAGAACGGTTGATGCGGACGGAGACTGCAAGAGTGCAGATAGAAGTCCAGAATAAATCGTATCTCGAAAATAACGTGGAGGAGTTTGAGTTTGTAGCCGAACCGTCAGCATGTGGGTTATGCAGACCATTGGACGGCAAGACGTTTAAAGTGGCAAAAATGGAATCAGGGTTAAACGCTGCGCCAATCCACCCGAACTGCCGGTGCAGTACGATGCCTCATGTAAGCAGATAAATTTAAATCGAGGAGGTTTTACTATGACAAACCAAAACAGCCCTTGGCAGCCGATGACTCTGCGTGAGATTGTCGGTCTTTTCGTGTTGCCAATAAAGAAACCACCGGATAGTAGACTGAATACTAATCAGGCAGATAGTGCCGGATTGGTAGGTGGTCCATTATCTCGTTAGCTGTCGTTAAAGCTGAATACAATGAAATTAGACCAGCGATATGTTGGTCTTTTTTTGTGGTCTTTTTCGCAAAGGTGCAGACCTAAAAGAACAACTTGCCCGTTTCCCAGAACGGCATAAATGCGAGAATCGTTTCCCAAAACGTTAAATGCGAGAAGAAAGGAAAGTTGTTATGTTTGAAAATAAAGAACTATTAATGCCGATGAATCTGCAATATTTTGCAGAACAGGCAGATGACCAAGTAGAAGCGCCAGAAACCAATGTTGAAGAAACTGCCGCGGAAGAAACCGAGACTGAGGAAAAGCTGGACTCTGAAAAAGTCGTCGAGAAATTGCAAAAACGATTAGCAAGCAAGACTGCTGCGGAAAAAGAAACTAAATCACAACTCGAACAAGCGCTATCCCGCATTGAAGAACTAGAAAATGCCGGTAAAAAAGGCGTGAAAGAGTTGTCCGATGAGGAGAAGGCGACCAAAGCACAGCAAGAAAAAGACGAAGAGATTGCTAAACTGAAATCTCAAATCAAGATTGCGGAATCCACACAACAAGCTGATGAAGTCTTGAAAGATGCTGGTTTAACAGTCGGAAAAGACATTTTAGGCATTGTGGTAGCCGAGGACGACCAACAAACGCTAAAAAACGTCAAAGCGCTAATCAACTACACGCAAGACCAACGATCTAAATGGGAGATTGCAAGAAACACTGGTTCTACACCTAAAAAAACAACAGGCAAAACGGAAATTGATCCATTCGATGCCGTAGTTGCCAAATACTAAGAAAAGAGGAAATATAAATGGCTATTAAATATTACACAAAGCAATACGCAGGTATGCTGCCTAATTTATTTGCTAAGAAAGCAGCGTTCTTACGCTCTTTTGGTGGCGCACTGCAAGTGAAAGATGGTATCTCTCAAAAAGATACGTTCATGGAATTAAAAACATCTGATACAGACGTGGTGATCCAAGCATATTCTACTGATCCAAACGTTGGATTTGGTACGAGTACAGGCAATACAAGTCGTTTCGGCCCACGTAAAGAAGTGAAATCCGTTGATGTGGAAGTCGGCTATGAAGCACCTTTAGCAATCAATGAAGGAATTGATGATTTCACAGTCAACGATATTCCAGAACAAGTAGTTGCAGAACGTTTAGGATTGCACGGTGTAGCATGGGCACAACACGTTGACGGATTGCTTGGAAAAGCTATCTCTGACAATGCGAGCGAAACATTGACTGGCGAATTGACAGAAGCAGGCGTTACTAAATTATTTGCAGACGCACACAAGAAGTTTGTTAACAACGGTGTATCTGATGCGATTGCTCATGTGGCATACGTAACAGCAGATGTGCTTAATTTCTTAATCGACTCTGATTTAGCCAAGACGGATAAAAACTCATCTGCAAATGTCGATGAACAAACCTTGTACAAATTCAAAGGATTTAACTTGATTGAATTGCCTGACGCTAAATTCCAAACTGGCGAAAATACTTATTTTGTTGCTGATAGTGTCGGTGTTGCCGGTGTTGGTATTCAAGTAGCACGAGCAATGGATTCTGAAGACTTTGCCGGCACAGCATTACAAGCGGCTGCTAAATACGGGAAATACATTCCAGAAGCTAACAAGAAAGCAATCTTGAAAGCTACGTTGACCGAACCAGAAGAAGTACCAGCAGGCTAAGGAGGATATTATGGCTAAGTTTGAAGTAAAGAAGACTTTCCGAGACGTCCACACGAAAGAGTTGTATGAAAAGGGGTCTATCATCGACATGACGGTTAAACGTGCCGGCGAAGTCGAGAAAAACTTAGACCAATCTTTCTTACAACGTGTGGACGAGAAAAAGAAGTAGGTGGTTAAATGGCTACCATTGCAGAAGACGTTAAGAAACTATTAGGCGGTACGCAAGACGAGAAGCTAGAAGTTATCGAACGGCGAACTGAAAGCCGTCTAGCGTCCATTCTAGGCGTGTCAGAAGTGCCCGTTAGCTTTGAAACAATCGTCTATGAGGTAACGGTCAAACGATTTAATCGAATTGGCAACGAGGGCATGCAATCCTACAGCCAAGAAGGTCTTTCTATGGCGTTTCCAGAGTCGGACTTTGCCGAATACCAAGGTGAGATTGATGACTGGCTAAATGCACAGGAGGACGACGAGGGCGAAGTTAAAAGAGGGAGGTTCCGGCTATATTGAGATACGACACGAAAGTATTGTTTATCAAAAACAGCGAAGACTCCCACTACGATCCCGACCTTGGTGAGTGGATTGAGGCCGAACCCACCATCACCGCAACTGAAGCTAACGTGACTGACCTTGGTACAAACAGAAGTATGGCTTTGTTTGGGAGTATTAAGCAAGGGGCTGTAGTCATCAGGACGCAGCCTTTATTTATTGTTCCAAAGTGGGACGCTATCGATATTGATGGCAAGAGTTATCAACTAACCACCGCCAGACAGCCACTTGACCGAAACAGCTTGATTGTGGAAGAGGTGGTCAAAGGTGGCTAGGTCTATCCAGATTAAAGGTATCGATAAGCTCCAAAAGAAACTGCGGAAGAACGTCACAATGGCTGATGTTAAGACGGTTGTTCATACAAACGGGATTGAGATGAATCGTACGGCATCGAGACTAGCTCCAGTAGACACAGGATTTCTACGGCGGTCCATTGTGTTTGCGATTGCTGATGGTGGTTTAACTGCTACATCCACAGCAGGAGCTTCGTACAGCCCTTACCTTGAGTACGGTACGCGTTTTATGGCAAAACAACCGTTTATGGCTCCAGCTTACAATCAGCAAAAAGCTAAGTTTAAATCTGATATGGGGAGGTTGGTTAAATGATTAAAACACGCGACCAGTCACTCTTTGATGAGATGTTTAAACAGTGCCAATCGTTGGGCTATGCGGTCTATGATTACAAGCCAATGGACGATGTACCTTATCCGTTTGTAGAGCTAGAAGACAGCCAGACAGTTCATAAGGCTAACAAGACCGATGTTAAAGGTTCCGTTATTCTTACACTTTCTGTTTGGGGATTGCAAAAGAAACGTAAGCAGGTGTCAGATATGGCATCTGCTATTTTTAACTCTGCTTTGCGATTAAACGTCACAGAAGGTTATTTCTGGACGCTTAACGTACAAGCTAGTGGAATTACATTAAGAGACGATACAAGCACGAATACGCCTTTAAAACGGGCGATAGTAACGCTTGAATTTAACATACAATAGGAGGAATACAAACATGGCAGAAGCAGCAAAAGGTATTGACGTCATTTTGCTTTTCCGTTTGCTAGAAGATGCAACGAAAGAAGCAGCATTTAAGTTGGCGTTCCAAACCGAACATGAAAATACAAAATCCAAAGATAGTGATAGCGTGGCAACGAAAGACGGCCCTATCCGTACTCCAGGCTCACTAGAGTTCGATTTTTCCGCAACGTCTATCTTGTCTATCAACGATCCGTACGTTGACAAATTGGAAGGCGCTTTGGACGATGACAAGTTGATTGAAATTTGGGAAATCAACCGTGCTGAAAAAGGTACTGACGAAGATGTCGATAAATACAAAGCGACTTATTACCAAGGTTATGTAACGTCCTTTGGTAAAAATCCAAATGCCGAAGATAGTGTGGAATTGTCGCTTGAATTTGGTATCAATGGTAAAGGCGCCAAAGGCTATGCTACTTTGTCTGCGGAACAAGAAGAAGTGGTGCAATACGTGTTTAAAGACACCGTGAAAGAAACAGTAACACCAGAAGGTTGAGTTATTAAGGGTTAGCGATGCTAGCCCTTTTTATTTTTGTCAAATTAGGAGGAAAACATAATGGAATTAACAATCAACGATAAAGATTACAAGTTTATTTTCGGCTATGGATTTTTAAAAGAACTTAACAAGAAAAACAAGATTAATGCACAAGGTATCGCTGTGAATGCTGGTATTGAAGCAGTAGCAACTAATTTAGCAAGCGGCGATATTGAAACGTTAGTTGATACTTTACGTATCGCAAACGCGACAGAAACGCCTCGTGTAAGTGAGAAGGCATTAGCTCAATTCATTGAAGAAAATGGAGCAGACGAATTATTTGATGATGTTTTTGAAGAGTTAAAAAAGTCGGCATTTACCAAGAAAAAAGTAACGGGAATTTTGGAGCGGATGGAAGCGTAAAGCCGGAACAAACATTTGAAGAAATCTATGAAGAAATTCAACTGAATTGTATTCGATATTTTGGGATTACTGATTTTTTGATGATTAAAAGAATGACTATCGAAGAATACCAAATTCGTATGAAAGCGTACAGCCTTAGACAGTTAGATGAAGAGTATAAATTGCATAAACTAGCCTGGCAAATAAATCAAGCACAAGCTGCAGATAAAAAAGGCAAAGCAGTATACCGACGTTTTGATGACTTCTTTAATTTTAAAAAAATGGAGCAGCGTATTTTAGGAACAAGACCCGAAGACGAAGTTTTGAAAGATAAAAGTCTGAGTGACATGATGCTCAAATCAAATAAGTAGGAAAGGAGGGTGATCTATGGAAAGTTATAGTGTAGAAGCTGTCCTTTCTGCTGTTGATAAAGGTTTTTCCAGTTCTATGCGAGGAGCAGAACGTTCTTTAGGTGGGCTGCAATCTGCTGCAGGTAAATCTACTGCATCAATTGGTAAGATTGCTGCCGGAATTGGTGTTTTTAAAGCTGTTAGTGCAGCAGGTAATTTTGTTACTAATGCTATTTCTGGCTTATCCGGAGAACTAGCCCAAGGTTCAAAAACTTGGAAAACATACACCGGAAACATGGAAAATTTGGGTAAAAGCAAAAAGGAAATTGCTTCTGTTAAAAAAGAATTAATGGATTATGCGACTCAAACTATCTACTCTGCTTCTGATATGGCTACGACTTATAGTCAATTAACAGCAGTAGGTATTAAAGGTTCTAATCAACTAGTTAAAGGTTTTGGTGGTTTAGCAGCAGCGGCAGAGAACCCCAAACAAGCCATGAAGACATTGAGCCAACAAGCAACGCAAATGGCGGCTAAACCAGCTGTACAATGGCAAGACTTCAAACTGATGTTAGAACAAACGCCAGCTGGTATTGCGGCTGTTGCAAAAGAAATGGGTATGTCTACTGCCGAAATGGTAAAGTCTGTTCAAGATGGAACAATTAAAACAGAAGATTTCTTCAACGCCGTAAAAAAGGTAGGGACAAACAAAGCGTTTTCCAAAATGGCTACGCAGTATAAATCTGTCGATGAAGCTATGGATGGGTTACAGGAAACCATTACAAATAAACTTCAACCTGCCTATGATAAATTTTCACAATTTGCAATAGACGGGATAGAAAAAGTAATTGAGGTTGTCGACAAATTAAATTTTGATAAATGGATTGGTGATATTAACTCTGTTGATGATCTAATTCAAAAAGTAATGCCGACGCTTGCTAAATTCGGTTCGGTTTTAGGAGCTGGTGTTTTAGCTTCCGGCTCGGCTCCATTTTTAGAAAAAATGCCTAGCATATTTTCTAGTGTGGCAGATAAAGGGAGTTTAGCTGCTAAATCAATTGGCAATATAGCAGAAAAAGCAAAAGAATTAAGCGGTAAAGCCAATTTGACTAATTTCGCAAAAGGATTTGAAACTGCTAGAACTAAATTGGGTGGTTTTAAAATCGGAATGTTAGACGTAGGAGAAGTTTTCGATAATGTTGACAATACTATTCTAAAAACAAGTAGCAAATTGATTAGCTTAAGCGATGAATTTCCTGAACTAGGTAAAGCAGCTAGTATTGCTGGGAAAAGCTTTGGCGGAATCTCCACCGGTCTTGAGACGGCAACAAGTGTAGGAACAACTGTCTTAAGTGGATTTATGAGTTCTATTACGTCAGTAGTCGGTATCGCTCTTAAATTAATAGCTCCTGCCGCTATTATTGGCGTAGTCTTAGCAGGTTTTGGTTTAGCAATGGACCAATTCGGAACTCAAATCAATAGCTTTATTCAAGATGTAGCGGTTAAAGGACCGCAAGTTATTAGTGGTTTTGCTGATGGGATTATCTCAAATTTACCTCGTCTAATTGGTTTAGGCGCTGAAATGGTCACAAATTTACTAAATGCTATTGCTGCTAATATTCCAGTAATTTTAACCAAAGGTGTGGAGATTGTAGTTACGCTTATTCAAGGTGTGTCTGATGCTATTCCACAACTAATTCCAGCGGCTTTAAACGTAGTAACCGCATTATTGAACGGGATTATTTCAAATGCGCCTAAGCTCCTAATGGCTGGTATGAACTTGTTATTAAGTTTAGTAGATGGAATCGTTCAAAACCTGCCGTTAATTATGCAATCGGCAGTATCCATTATCGTTAACTTAGTTACAACGATAGTTAGTTATTTACCACAAATTTTAAGTGTTGGATTCCAAATTCTCATGACTTTAGTAACGGGAATTATTAAAATGCTACCCGTTTTAATTCCTGTTGCTGTACAAGCTATTACGACGCTTATAGATGGTTTTGTTTCTATGCTTCCGGTAATCATCGATATGGCCTTAACACTCGTTCAAACGCTATTAGAAGGGCTTGTAAATAACCTACCGATGATTTTAGAAGGTGCAGTTCAAATTATTCAAGCCTTGGTTCAAGGTTTGGTGGATAGTTTGCCACAAATTATATCTATGGGAATCCAAATAATTATCATGCTTGTTACATCAATTATTCAAATGCTGCCAAGCATTCTATCTGCAGGTTGGGAAATTGTAAAATCGCTTGCGACTGGTATTTTGGAGGCAATACCAAACGTGTTACAAGGTGCATGGGATGGAATCAAAAACGGTTTTGGCAGTCTTTGGGATACCATTACTGGAAAATCTAAAGATACGAGTGCAAAAACCGCTGCGGATATGAGTGCCGCAACGTCGTCAATGCAAACTAGTTTAGATACATTTGCTAGTGGAGCGACTGCTAGTTTGTCAGGTCTGAATACAAATGCTAGCGGAATTACTGGAGATTTATCAAGTAATGTTATTGGTGACTTTGGTACGATGGCTAGCAGGAGTGGTGCTTATGCAACTGATTTAGAGGGGAATGTAGTAGATGCTACAAACTCATTAAGCAAGCTTGGGTCAGTTGATGTAAAGACGTTACAATCGAATGCAATTGATTCATTCGGAAATATGAAATCAAAAGGCTCAAGTTCTGTACAATCATTAGAAGCGTCTGTAACAAGTTCTTCTAGCAAAGCGTCGTCAACCGCTACAAATAACTATAACAAGATGGCAACTGGCGTTAACCAGTCAATGTCTAAAATAAACACAAATACTACTAATTCATTGAATAAAATCAATAGCACTGCAAATAGTTCAATGTCTAAGTTTAATTCTGTAATAAGAAGTGGATTTAATTCTGTACAGTCAACTACTAGAAGTGCTATGAATTCAGTTTCAAATACTGTTACATCCGGTATGGCTAGAGCTGTATCTATCGCTGCTTCAAGAGCCAATTCATTAGCAAGTGTTTTTCGCGGACTACATGGTTCAATGTATTCATCAGGCGTGTATGCAATGAGCGGTTTAGCAAGCGGTATTAATGCTGGCGCTGGAAGTGCAATAGCAGCAGCAAACAGTGTAGCTAATCGTGTTGCTTCAACTATTAACCGAGCGCTTAAAATTCATTCTCCATCTCGTGCGACAGAGGAGTCTGGGGAATTTACTACTGAAGGTCTTGAAGTTGGGATGTTAAACCGTCTTAGAAATGTGGCGAATGCAGCTCGAAGTGTAGCACAAACAGTCACAGATAATCTATCCATGCAGTCTAGATTTGACAGTGAACTGGCTTTTTCTGGTTCACCTTATAATTTAAACTTGAATACAAGCAGAAACAGAGTGGGTCAAAATGTTAGCGATATGAACACAAGACCTATTCGAATTACACTTATTTCAGAACTAGATGGACGAGTGATTGCGCAAGGCACTACTCCATATATCGATGCGGAAATGCAAAAAAGAAATATACGATTAAGCAGATTATCGGGTGACCGTTAGTCTGCTTTTTTAGGTGGTGCAAAATGTACAATTTTAAAGATACAAATGATAAAAAAGTTGCTGAGGCATCGCTTCCAGCAGAAGCCATGAACTGGGATGGTGTGTTTTTAGAAAAAATAATTCCTGGTTATAGAACATTGGCAGTGGAAGGTAGAGAAATAGCAAATACAGAATTTAAGACTACAGAAATTGATGCCTTTGATGGTTCTACGATAGTTACAAAAAAGAATAGCTCTAGAATTATTACTGTATTTTATCAACTTATTTCAAAAAATAATGCTGAATTTAGAGAACGATTTAATAAATTAAATACGATATTAAGTAAAAAAGAAGCTAAGTTTTATTTCAACGATGAAGCAGATAAGTATTTTGTGGGAATTAAATCAAATGCAACGCAGGTTCCTACTGGTCGTAATTCTATTACTTCTAGCTATGATATTTACTGCGCTGATCCGTACAAGTATTCTGTTATTCCAAAGCAATTACAAGCTAATCTGAATGAAGGAATCTTGAAAATGCAGGCGAATAATGAAGGGGCAGAAACCGCAGAATTATCATTTAAAGCGACTATGACTGATGATAATGGCTTTCTTGGTGCTGTGGGTCCGCTGGGTGCTATGGAATTCGGAAATATTGCGGAAGTTGACGGCTATGTTGATATGGCGGAAACTGTTTATAACGATCAAATGGTTCCTTCTGATGCTTCTAAGTGGACTGCTAACGGAGGGTACATTGAATGGGCTACATCTAACGGAGGCCTACCAAACAAAATTCAAGGATCGTTTAGTTGGACTGGTGAGACAGCTAAAGCGACAAATTTTGGCACAGCCTATAATGACAACCGTTGGTATGGACCTACTCTTGCAAAAACTATTAAAGCTAAAACTTCTGATGGAAAAAGTGATGGTAACTTTGTTCATCGTTTTTGGTTAAATCACAAGTCCAAGAAAAAAGCACGTTGTGTGGGTCGCCAAGAGGTCAATCTATCTAACGGGAAAGACCCGATTGCAACTTTTGTCATTTACGATGATAGCTCAAATTCAGTCCGAACGTGTCTTGAATTTACATTATTTGGTATCAAACAAGTGAGAATTGTAGCGGACACCGATTTTCAAGAGTTTTACGGTACCGTTGAAATTATGAAGGTTGACAACGAAATTACGTTTAAGGTGTATAACATGGATACTAAAAAGACACTTACAAAAACGTATTATGACGAACGTTTAAGTACAGCTAAAATAACTCATACGACATATTGGTGCGCACGATTTATGAATTTACCAATTTGTGACATGAGTTTAAATTATTCATTCTTTCAATGGATTGGCTCGCAAAGCTTTGTTGATGTGCCGAATAGATATTCCACAGGCGATGTACTGCGTTATGATGGCTCAACTGGCAAATTCTATGTCAATGATACTTTGACGATGAACGACATCATCATTGGTTCGACAGATTTAAAAATTCCGCCAGGGAATTGGGCGGTAGAGTTTTATTATTCTGATTTTGGCAAGACGCCGCCAAATATTGTAGGAACGTTAAGAGAAAGGTGGTTATAATTCTTGAAAATATATGTAATGACGAAAGCTGATGAAACTGTAGCTATTTTAGATAACTCAATTTCTGGCGCTCTCCATTATTTTGATGATGAATTCCACAGGTATTTAGAATATGGTAGGGGTACCTTTGACTTATCTATTGCCAAAAAACACGCCATGTATTCTAATGCTTCAACTGGTACAGAAGATGATTTTCAATATCTAAAAGAGAATCATTTTTTAGTTTTTCGATATAAAAACAAAGACTACAAATTTAAAATTCGGCGTGTCGAGGAAACTGAAACTTCGTTACGCCTTTTTTGTGAGGATTTGTCGTTCGACCTCATAAATGAAGAACGTGGACCATACAAAGCGGATAAAGCATATCCTATTTCAAAATATGTTAATGATTGTTTAGTAGATTCCGGTTACGAAATTGGGATTAATGAGTTCACTAAAAACGAGCGTACTTTAGAATGGGAAGGCGATCAAACTGTTTTAAAACGATTGCTATCAATTTGTAATAGCTTTGAAGCTGAAATCGAATTTGAAACGATACTGAATGATGATCGCACTGTCGATAAGCAGTTAGTGCATTTGAGAAAGCGCGTTGGGATGGATCACCCAGATGTTGAGCTTAAATACGGTCGTGATGTCTCAAGTATTCGCCGTAATGTGGATGTTACAGAATTAATCACAGCCATCAAACCACGCGGTCATGAAGAAGACGGCAAAGTTACAACAATCGCGAATGTAGAAAAAGAAATCAAAGATGAAAATGGTAACGTAGTTTTCTATACTAAAAAGGGTTCGGAATACATCTGTGCGCCGATGGCTAATCAAGAGTATGGGAACCCAAAACGAAAAGGCGGAGGCTACATTGTTGGCCAATTTAGTTATGATACTAAATCAGATACAGAGCTTTTTAATCGTGCGCTAACGGAGTTAGAAAAGAAATGTGTGCCGGCTTACGAGTTCGAGATTGAAGGATTTTATGACATCGATATTGGCGACACTATAAGAGCAATTGATGAAGGATACAATCCAATTCTTTTGCTAGAAGCTCGAATTAGCGAACAGACAATCAGTTTTAGTGACCCAACGAAGAACAAGACAGTCTACTCAAATTATCGAATTTTACAAAACAAAGTCAGTCAGTCACTTTTAGATCGAATTGATGAAGTCAAAAAATACGCAGAACAAGTAGCTAAGACGTATATTTTTTCTATTAGCAATGTCGGTTCACCAATGTTTAAAAACGGTGAAGGCGAAGTAATCTTCACAGCCAAGATTGAAAAAAACAATCAAGACATCACGGCCGAATTCACGAAATTCAACTGGATTAAGCAAAACAAAGATGGCTCGCTGGATACAATCTGGAACGCAGCTCATCAAAGTATTGGAAAGTCAATTACCGTTAAACCGGAAGATTTTGAAGATACGGCTACGTTTAGTTATGAAGCATTGCAAGACGATTTGGTTGTTGGCGGTGCAAGTGGCGTTGTGACTAAAGTTTATGACGGTGAAAACGGTAAAACTCCAGTTAAGGGTATAGATTACTTTGATGGAGAACCAGGTACTAATGGTCTTTCTGCTTATCTGCATATACGATACTCGCAAAACTCAAACGGGAATCCCATGACAGAAAATCCAGTAAATGCTAAATACATTGGTGTTCAAGCGTCTCAAAATCCTAATCCTTCTACTGTGCCCGCAGACTACATGTGGGCTGAATTTAAAGGCCAAGATGGTATTCCTGGTGAACCAGGTGCAAATGGACAAACTAGCTATCTGCATATCAAATATTCAAATGATGGTGGACAAACGTTCACTGGCAACGGCGGGGAAGATGCAGGATCTTGGATGGGTCAATATGTTGACTTCACACAAGCTGATAGCACGGATGTTAAAAAGTACGCATGGTCAAAAATCAAAGGCGAGGATGGAAAAAAAGGAGATAAAGGCGACCCTGGCAATCAGGGTATCCCTGGTGAGCCAGGTGAGAATGGTAAAACGCCATATACTCACTACGCTTATGCGTGGAGCGCTGATGGAACGGATAGGTTTACGGATACGTATCCTAATGAGAATTTGTTAAGTACAGGCATTGTTACAGAAAAATCGTGGATAAATACGGATGGAAGCATTCAAGAGCTTGCAAATGGCTTTATTACTAATTTCATACCAGTATCATATGGAGATATTTTTACACTTACTCAAGTTGATACACAAGCTACAGTTGGTGCTGTTGCCCTATATGACACAGATAAACAATTTCTGTCTCGTGCATTTTCAAGCAACGCGAGCATTTTTAACTTTAAAATAAATAATGCAAGTGCTGCGTATATGCGCATCACTGAAAAATCTTCTACAGGAACCTTAAAAAAAGGTATTAAACTTGAAGTAGGAGATAAACAAACAATCTACACTCCCTCACCATCAGACGATTTTGAAAACGCCTATCCAACCTATAGTGGCACTTACACGGACTACACAGCGCAAGACAGTCAAAACCCTGCAGACTACACGTGGAGCCGTATTTTAGGTGATAGCGGACAAGATGGCGTTGGCATTGCTTCAACAGCAATTACTTACCAAGCGTCATCAAGCGGAACTACAGCGCCAACTGGCACCTGGTCAACTACTATTCCAAATGTGCCAGCAGGCCAATTTTTATGGACTAAGACAGTTACAACTTATACAAATAATACTAATTCAACTGCTTATACAGTCGCAAAAATGGGTTCAGATGGTAAACCTGGTAGCAATGGCATTAGCGTATCATCTGTGGTGGAAGAATATTACGTTTCCACTTCACCAACTAGTCAAGCAGGCGGCGCATGGTCAACTACAGTCCCTAATAATGCTGATCCCAACAAGTATATTTGGCGCAGGCTAAAGACAACTATGTCGGACAGTACAGTAACGTATACTAATCCTGCATTGATTCAAGGTATGACAGGTATTTATCCGTACATTGGCCCAACGCAGCCAGCTAACCCCAAAGAAGGCCAGCAATGGTGGAAATCTGACAGTAGCGGCAATATCACTGACTTTAGGGTTTACAAGTCTGGCTCATGGCAGGGTCAAACAATTCAGCAGTCAGTATTGAATATTATTGAGTTAAATGCTGTGACCATTACTGGTAGCACTATTACAGGGACAAAAATCAATGGCGGTGTTATTAGTGGGGCCGAAATGCATAGCGGCTTCTATACACTAACTTATAAAGACGCTCCACTTTATATTCCTGGATCGGAAGAAAAGATTTATGGTAATGGGACAATGTTTATTAGCTTAGGGGAGATATCTGATTCATGTACTGTTTACAAAGAAGGCAGTACAGTCCCTCTCTATGATACCTTTATGCACCTTAAACACAATCGGATTGTATTTTTTAAAAATGCTCCTGCGCCGAGTTATCAAAGACTAAAGCAAGTAGAAATTGGTTATGATGGCCTTTATATACAAAATAACGAAGATTTTCCGGGTTATTCGCCAGCGAAATTAACCTATCAAGATTTGATGATTCTGCCTGAATCTAGTATGCAAAGTTATGGGGAAGATTGGGCAGCTTATTCGACTGACAATCCTCCAAGAGCGAGCAGGCAAGGTAGACAGGTACAACTATCTGGAGCATTTAGAAATTTAAGCAATTTAGCTGGAGGTACTACTAGCATAACAATGGGAACATTGCCGGTAGGTTTTAGACCTAAAGCAAACTACACCACCATCGCTAAAGGTTCATCTGCTTTAATCTTTATGTTGATTGTTAGAGCTAATGGCAATATTGATTGCGCATATATTATGGGACCAAATGGGAACACATATGGATTTCCTGCAGTAGCGGCAGGATCAATTTTTAACATCTCCTGTTCCTTTGTTGCTGCAGATATTTAGAGGTGAAAAATGACAGATAATCAGAAGAGATTTAAAGAATTATATATTAAAGATTGTATAAATGGATCTGGTAGGATGGGCAATGAACTGTTAAAACTTTTTGATGAAGTGTTGGCAGAATTTAATGATAATTCTGATGATATGTCAACGTTCATACAGTCGATTATTGATGAACACACACCACCAGAACCTAATGAACTTGAAAAATTAAAACAGGAAAATGCAGAGCTTCGTCAGCGTCAAGAGATGTCTGAAGAGGCTCTTTTACAATTGTCAGACATGATTTTGTCAAAATAGAAAGGAGATTTTATTATGTATTCAGCTTTAGAAATGCTATACGCCACACATGTGATTGAGGGCAAGCGAACGATTGAAAGTGTTCCCGCTTTGATCCGTGAAAATGTTGCTTTAATTGTCAACGATGCAAAAAAGCAAGAAGAAACAGAGCGATAAAATATTTGGTAATTGGGACAATCGGTTTTATCGCCGGTTGTCTTTTATTTTGAAGCAAAGAGGGAATGTAGATGGTAGTGTTGGATCAGATTAACGAATTTTTCAGGCAGTATTTTGGCGTTGGCTTGATTGGAGGAATTCTCTTTGCAGGACGGCAGTTTTTGAAACTCTATAAGGAGATTAAAAAGCGTAACGATCAGCTAGACGAATTGCTAAAAGGCCAGACAGAATTAGACACGCGACTGGACGCTTTGGAGGTGCAAGGCAATCTCCGTCAAGAAGCAAGCCTAGCCAGTCTCCACGACCGAATTTATGCATCGTACGAAGTCATATTAAAACGTGGAGCGGTAACGATGAAAGAACTAAACAACATGAGCCATCTGTGGAAAGCCTACAGTGGGCTCGGAGGAAACGGTACAGGACATGCGATGTATGAACGCATCTGTGCCATGCCTGTAATCGAGAAGGAGGAAGAATAACAAATGCCAAAATTTAAATTAACAGATGAACAATATGCAGTAATTAAATGGGCTGTTGGACTAGTTATGCCCGGCTTAGGAACGTTATTTGCAGTGATTGGAAAAACGTTAAATTGGCCCTTCACAGAAGATGTGCTGACTATTTGGACTGCTTTTACGGCCTTTTTAGGAATGATTCTTGGAGTGTCTAGTTATCACTACAATAAGGGGGATAAATAATATGTCATATACATTTAATCGAGAGTTTGCTTTGGCAGCGAATGAAGGTTCTAGTCAAAAAGCACAAAATTTATATGTAATTGCTCATGAAACTGCAAATCCTACCGCTACTGGGCGCAACGAAGCGACATTTATGAAGCGGAATTGGCGAAACGCATATACGCAATTTATTATTGGTGATGGTGGAATTATCTATTTAATTGGGGAGCCTGGCTATGTTGCTTACGGTGCGTTGTCCGCTAATCCATATTCGCCTGTTCAAATTGAATTGCAACATACGAAAGATAAAACGATGTTTCAAAAAAATTATGCAGCTTATATCTGGTTAATCCGCTGGGCTTGCAATAAGTATAATATTCCTAAAACGTTAGATGCTGGAAAAGCAGGAACAAAAGGAGTTAAATCTCACAAGTGGGTATCAGATAATATTGAAGGTGACCACCAAGACCCCTATAGCTATTTAGCTAGTATGGGAATCAACAAAGCACAATTTGCTAAAGATATTGCGAATGGAGTGAACCAATCGGTGAACACGACTAATAATACACGTAAAAGACAGACAGTTAACGTTTACTGGTTCACTTATGGGTCATCCGGTCATAAAGCGGTCATTGACTATTGTAAAAAATATGGCTGGAGCTATAAAGAAGAACGCAATAAGAATAGTGTCAAAATTAAAATTGGAACGTTCAACCAAAACTCTGATAATAAATTTGCTTTAGAAAAATGGTTGGCAAATAAAAATTATAATTATGATGTAACCATTTAAAATTAAAAGCCCTGGTCTCTTAGTTGAGGTCAGGGCTATTTTTTTGCAATTTTTTTTACATTCATAGTATATTTCGCTTTACTATAATAGTAAACCGTGCTATACTATATATGTAGATGAGGGAAGCACAAAGAAAGGATTGAGTGAAATGACTAAATCAGAAATTTTTAAATTAGCACACACTTGGACGAAGAAAGCTTTTGAAGACAATCGAGCAGAAGGTTCTTATTTAGCTCATTTTTCTAAATTCTTAAAACGTGCTTACCAAATCGCAAAACAAGCTGTCCCTGAAGATGCAGTTGCATTCGGATCAACCAACACAAAATTCAAAGGCGTGAAAATTTGGTTTGCTGCAAAAGAATACGGCGTTGGACGCAAAGCTCAACGAGAAGCACAAGGCAAGTTAGCAGTTAAAATGATGAATGACGTTCAGGTGCAAAAGGAAACTGAAAAAGCTGTTTTATTAACGTTTAACACAGCGTATGGCGAAAGCAAAAAATGGTTCCCTAAAAGTGTATTAGTAGCTTAAATTAAGAATTAGGAGGAAAAATCATGATTTTGAATAAAGAATATTACTATTTAAGTCCATCTGGCAAAAAAGAATTAATTAGCGGTAAAGTTAGCCCATCTAATCTGAAGCGAGCAAACGTACCAGATAAATTAATAAAAGACTACTCTTTAGCTAATGACAGAGTTCAGACAATATCAGGACTAAAAAATTCACCAGGCTATGCCACTGAAAATGGAAAGCTTAAATTCGAATCTGATACCGTAGAAGCAAAGAAAGAATTGAAAGCTGCGCATAAATCCATTGAATATTTTTTAGAGACACAGCAAATGTTAAATTTTGGCATTATTGACTTTCAAAAAGTTTTAAAACTACTAAACTCTGACGTTTCTGCATATCAAATTGAAAAACATACCGGTATCAGCCGTGTGGCAATTGGGAACTTAAAAAACGGAACGTCAGAAGTCTCTAAAATGATTGTTAAGAATGCTTACACACTCAGTGAATATGCTAAATCACTTGGAATGTAGGTGAGTTTATGCCGAAAAAATATGATTTAATTGATAAACGATTTGGAAAGTTAGTTGTTAAGGAGGAAGGTAATGCCACGAAGCAGGGGCAGATGTGGGAAAAAGAAACCATTCGACTTTAATTATACGAACTTACGTTTGTTTTGTAAAGCTAACAGATTATAAGAATGAATTTTCAAGGGGCAATAAAGGGGCAATAAGTCCGATATAGTCTAAAAATTATCGGACTGCCTACTGTTGTGTACCCCTAAAAATAGCCTGATTTTATCGGTTTTCGTGTTCAGCTGGATATGGTCAAATGGTGTCAATGTAAAAGACGCTGTAAAATAAAAAATTGCCGTGATGAAAATCACGGCGTTTTTTTTGTATATAAAGAGAGTAGTTTCTTATAAAAAATAAAGTGAAATGCTAAGGTTGTTGGTATCTCACTTCACAAACGAACTCTCTATAGTAGTAAGTCAAAATCTTAATAAATAGAAGTGCACAATTATCAAGGTTTCGTCTTATTGCTTGAGAGTTAAACCTGTTCAACTCGCTTTTCTTGTTAACTTTTCACGAGGAAAGTTATTATGCGAATTCGGCTAGTGCTACATAGGCTTTTCAAAAATGAATTTATTTTGTTTTAAGCGCTCATTTTATCTTCAAGATAAGTTTGCGTTATTTTGTGGGAGCGAAATAGCGTTGGGGTAGGCGGCGTAAAATAAAGATGCCCAAAATACCACAAGCGATTGCTTTCATTAACCCCGGGATAATAAAGGGAATAAAACCAGCTTTAAAAGCAGCTAAGAGTTCCATTCCAGTTCCAAATTTCAACCAGGCTGTTCCAAAGGCTAACGTAACCATGGCGCCGATGATATTTGCAACGACGGCCCAAAAATAATTTTTTTGCGTGTTATCTAAAATGCTCCCTGTAACTAAGCCATTAAAGATAAAACCAATTAAAAATCCACCCGTTGGTCCGAAAAGTACCCCAAAACCAGCGCTGCCGCCAGCAAAAACGGGTATCCCAATCAACCCCAAAATAAGATAAATGGTAATAGCCCAAGTACCGGTTTTGGTTCCTAAAATAGTGACGGTTAATCCAATGATAAAGGTTTGTAGAGTTAGTGGGATTAAACCAAAAGGAATGGTTACTTGAGATAAAATAGAAATGATACCGGCAAAAATTGCTGCTAATAATTGTTCTCGTAAAGTAATACGCATTTTTTTCACTCGCTTTCGTTAACTCCATTTGCAAATGGTTAACCAAATTATATTTCTTGGTTAACGAAAAGTAAAGTCTTTTTTTCTTCTCCCATAAAATTGCAAAATAGCGTATGATACGAAAGGAAAGAAAAATTAAGAAAGGATGACAAGAATATGAAGCGATTGAAAAAGCAGTTGATTTTTATTGTTGGAATTGTAGCGTTGGTTGTTCTGTTACTCTCCTTTTATAAACCCGCCGGAAAATCCGATAGCGTTAAAGAAAGTTATGATCAATCTACGCGATTTTCTCAAACTGAAATAGCTGCGGCTGCCGAGGTTGTCAAAAGTGGTTTTCCGACTGTCTTTAAAAATTGTCGTTTGGACACATTGGAATTTAAAGCAGACTTGCAAAAGTATGCACGCTTAAAAACAGAAAAAGAAGCACCGGCAAAAACAGAATACCTGTTATTAACGAGCACTCTATATGTGGGGCCTAACGGTTATGAAAATTTACGTCCCAATACCTACTACAGAGATTGGTGTTGGTATTTAAAAAGGGTAGATAATAGTCAGTGGCAATTGTATTATTATGGAAACTTGGGCTAGAATTAGATATTTTATGGATGGGCAGTCATTGCGGGGCTGTCTTTTTGTTTGCGTTTAGAATCCGTTAAAAATTTTAAGGGTGGCTTATTTTATGTAGGCAATATCGTGCACAAGGAATACTTGTAAAGATAAAAAAATACCACGTCGCAAAAGACGTGGTAAAAGTAAAATTCTTACATTAATTGGTTGTAGAATTCAACGACGAATGATTCGTCAACATCAGGTGTCATTTCTTCACGTTCTGGTAAACGAGTTAATGAACCTTCTAATTTTTCATCATCAAAGCTAACGAAAGCAGGACGTCCGATTGTTGCTTCTAAAGCAGCACGAATTGCTACGTTGTTTTGAGATTTTTCGCGAACACCAATCACTTGACCAACTTCAACGTGGTATGAAGGGATGTCAACACGTTTGCCGTCAACTGTGATATGACCGTGGTTTACTAATTGACGTGCTTGACGACGAGTAGTAGCTAAACCTAAGCGGTAAACAACATTATCCAAACGTTGTTCTAACAAGATCATGAAGTTAACACCAAGTTTACCTTCTTTGATCCGGCCAGCTTTAACGAATAAGTTACGGAATTGACGTTCGTTCATGCCGTACATGTGACGTAGTTTTTGTTTTTCAGTTAATTGCAAGCCGTATTCAGATTTTTTGCCGCGGCTGTTAGGGCCGTGTTGACCTGGTGGGAAAGGGCGACGAGCTAATTCTTTACCAGTTCCAGACAATGAGATACCTAAACGACGTGATAATTTCCATGATGGTCCAGTATAACGTGACATTTAAAAATTCCTCCAATAAAATAAATTGTTTTTTGGAGTAAAATAATCCGATGAAAAATTCATATTCGTACAGTTCATCCTTCAATCTTCACCTTTGCAGCCGCGGTTACACAATTGAACTGGTAAGCCAGCGATGGACTGGTGACGAGCTATTACTTTTCTGCTGCATTATTTTACACAAAGGTTAGTATACGATAGTTGTCTACTTGTAGTCAAGGAAAATTGCCTGCTTTAAAAGAAAATAGAAAGGAATTCAAAAAAGAAATAAATAAAAGAACGGTGTTTATTTATCCGGCTATTTCGCATAATCGCTTCTTTTATTACAAGTAATGGAAAAAGTACTCTTTGATGAAACTTTTTTCATTAGCAAAAAAGGTTATTTTGGATTTTAAAAACTAACGATATTTGAAAAAAAAGATTAGAGCCAATAATTATCTTATCATTTTGCTGCGTACTTTTTCAGAAATTTCCCGAAAGAACTTTACAAAATCAATTTGCCTCTATAAAATGAGTGGGTATTTATAATTATTCATTTAAGTAGAGGAGAAAAGAGATGAATCCTGTATCACCGTTATTTTCAAAAATTGACACATCGATTGAAAAGAAAGTTGACTTAATTCAAGGCAGTTACTTTCGCTATGCGGTCCGCGCAATTTTAGCTTGTTTGTTTTTAGGTTTGGGAACAGCTGTGGCATTTGCAATCGCTATGAAAGGCGAGCATATCGTGCCGGGCTTAGGTAAAATGTTGTATGCCTTTATGTTCAGTTGGTCACTTGTAATGATTTTGTATTTGAATGCCGAATTAGGTACTTCAAATATGTTATATATGACAGTAGGTGTTTATCGAAAACGCTTGAATTTTGGATTAGCCACAAAAATTTTATTTACTTGCATTTTATTTAACTTAATTGGTGGCTTAGTAGTTGGCTTTTTAATCGCACAAACAGGACCATTTCAAGGATTAGAACCTGACAATTTCTTCTTTACATCTATTACGGGTAAATTGGAAAAATCAACCATGCAAATTTTGATTGAAGCAATGTTTGCCAATATTGTCGTAAACACGGCTGTTTTAATCAGTATGCGTATGAAAGATGATGCGGGTAAAGTTGCAGCGATTATCTTTATCATTTTTATCTTTGCCTTTTTAGGTTATGAACACGTTATTGCAAACTTTCCGGCTTTTTCTTTAGCCTATTTTGCTTCTGGTGGTGCCATCGAAGGAATGACCACAGGGGCAGTTCTCCACAATCTTATTTGTGCCTTAATTGGGAACTATATTGGCGGAGGTCTAGTCATGGGCTTAGGCTTTGCGTGGTTAAATAATTCCAAATCCATTTATGTCGATTAATACTTAACGGTTGTACCAAAGCATAGTGAGTAAATCTTTAATGAAAAGATTTACCGCTATCCCTTTGGTACAACCGCTTTTTTGTTATATAAGTGGAGTTTGTTCTGCCAAACCTTGCGTGTTTATCCAATTGCTTTTACAATGAGGTAGAAAAGTAAGCAAACGATATGACTTCATCAAAAGGAGATATTATGTCACAATTATCTTTTGTGCCTAACCCAAGTCAAGCTGTTTCAATGGCAAAATATATGAAAAATCAATTTACTTTTTTAGGTGTCCCAAAACCGATACGGGCACAAGCAGAAAAAGAACTTTTAAAAGAAAGCCAGCAGTGGTCAACAGCTCAATTAGAAACCGAAATTTTTCATTACTATCAGCGAGATGCGCGGGAATATCAATATTTAGCCATTGACTTGTTTAATCAAAATGTATTGCGGCTAAATTTGGCTGAACTAAAAAACTATTTACCTTTAATCGCTACTAAAGAGTGGTGGGACAGTATTGATGCTTGGCGCAAAGGCTTTAATGATTACGTTAAAGCCAATCCTGAAACATTAGCTGAAGTTTTTAGCTGGTTTTATCAGGCAGAAGACTTTTGGTTTAGACGCATCAGTATTAATCTTCAGTTACAAAGCAAGTCTGCAACTGATTTGTTGTTGCTGGAACAAGCGATATTGTTTGATCGAAAGACAGCGGAATTTTTTATTCAAAAAGCTATTGGATGGTCGTTGCGGGAATATAGCAAAACAGATCCAATATATGTTACAAATTTTATTGCCAAAAATAATTTGAGTCGTCTTGCTGCAAGAGAAGGTGGCAAGCATTTAAAGAAAGAGAGTAAAAAATGAAGCGAAAACTAATTGCCTTTGATATTGATGGAACACTATTAAACAGTCAAAAAGAAGCACTACCTAATACGCTACAGGCACTGGAAAAATTACGAAATGATGGTCATTTGGTCTTGGTAGCAACTGGACGCAGTCGTTTTTTAGCCCAACCAGTTTTAAAAAAATTGGATTTTCACAATTACATTGTCTGTAATGGATCGGCTGCCTTTTTAGATCACAAACAAGTTTATAAGCATTTGTTAGATGAAAAGCAATTAACAGATTTCATTACTGAAACGGATCAATTAAAAATTGATACTGCTTTTGTCGGAATAGATGCGATTCGCCGTCACAGTGATTTTAATGTACCTGTCATGGATGAAGCCATGCAATCTTTTGGTTCTGAGGTACCGGAATTGGATCCGGATTTCAAAAATCACCAAGAAGTTTATCAAGCACTAGCTTATTATGATGACGCTTATGAAGGGCATTTTGATGAAAAATATCCGGCTTTGCGTTTTGTTCGTTGGCATGAAAAGTGTGTTGATGTAATTCCAGAAAATGGCTCTAAAGCTGCGACAATTTTACATTTAGGAGAAACGTTGGGGATTGATACTAGTGACATTATTACTTTTGGCGATGGTCAAAATGATAAAGAAATGTTAGCGACAGCAGGAGTTGGTGTGGCGATGGGAAATGCCGCAGCAGATGTAAAGAAAGTGGCCTCTTTTGTTACGAGTTCAAATGATGAGGATGGTATTTTTAATGCTTTGAAAGAATTAGCATTGATTTAAAATGGAGGTGCCAAAAATGAAAATTGCTTTAATTGCCCACGACCGTAAAAAAGACTTAATGGTTCAAATGACAACCGCCTACAAAGAAATATTGGAAAAACACGAGTTGTATGCTACGGGAACGACCGGACAAAGAATTGCTGAAGCGACCGGACTAAAGGTTCATCGTTACAAATCAGGTCCATTGGGAGGCGATCAGCAAATCGGTGCGATGCTGGCTGCCGATGATCTGGATATGGTCATCTTTCTACGGGATCCACTAGCGGCACAACCCCATGAACCAGATGTGACGGCATTAATCCGTTTAAGTGATGTGTATGAAATCCCCCTAGCCACCAATATTGGAACGGCTGAAATTTTAATTCGGGGTTTGGCACTTGGCTTAGCTGATTTTCGGGAGATTGTTCATGAAAATGATCAGCGTCCTCTTTCTTTTTAATTCTTTTACTTAACGTGCTTTGCCACCAAAGGCAAAGCACGTTTTTATCTTACTACTTTGAAATCGTTTGTAGTACAAAAAATATGCGGGAACTTTTGATGAAACGATTAAACTATTTGCATTTTACTTAAAGTGTATTTATTTGAAAAAGCTTTGGTTATGTAAAATAAGGAACACTTTTTTTTCGGTGAAAAAACAACTATAATAGAGCAAGACATTTAAGAGAAGAGGAAAATTTGTGCGGGTATTGTTTATTGGAGATGTTGTAGGTTCATTAGGTAGAGAAACAATTACGGAGTATGTACCAAAATTAAAGAAAAAGTATCGTCCCCAAGTCACCATTGCCAATGGTGAAAATGCAGCTGGCGGCCGCGGAATTACTGGGAAAATCTACAAAAAATTTTTACAAGATGGTATAGATGTGGTGACTTTAGGCAATCATACTTGGGATAATCGCGATATCTTTGAATTTATCAGTGATGCCAAAAAAATGATTCGGCCAGCCAATTTTCCTGCGAAGGCTCCAGGAATAGGGATGGTTTTTGTTAAAGTAAATGAAATTGAACTCGCTGTAATCAATCTACAAGCAAGAGCTTTTATGACAGCAATTGATGATCCTTTTACAAAGGCTGATGAATTAGTAGCAGAAGCCAGAAAGCGCACACCTTACATTTTTGTGGATTTTCATGGAGAAACCACCAGTGAAAAACAAGCAATGGGCTGGTATTTAGATGGTAAAGTCTCAGCTGTTGTGGGAACCCATACACATGTGCAGACAAATGATGGCCGTATTTTGCCCAAAGGAACGGCTTTTTTAAGTGACGTTGGAATGACGGGGCCTTATGACGGCATCTTGGGTATGAAAAAAGAAGGCGTTATTGAACGTTTTATCACCGCCTTACCGCAACGCTTTGAAGTAGTGGAAGAAGGACGTACTATTTTGTCTGCTTGTGTGATTGATATTGATGAAAAAAATGGTCACGCTAAAAAAATTGAGACGATTCAAATTTCAGCGGATCGTCCTTTTTATGAATAGGAAGAAAAAATGGAAAAATTTGAACCAGAAGTAACAGCTGCGCTAAATGAATTAACCAACGCATTAGCTGAAAATGAGATTGTCAAAGATTATCGCAAAATTGCACTAAAGGTGGCGAATAATTCTCGCTTACAAGAGCTAGAAGAAAAAATTAAAGCGGCGCAACAAGAAGCAGTTCAATTTGCCCATTATGGTAAACCTGAGGCGGAAAAAGCAGCGCTTGCAGCTGCCAATGAATATACTAGAGAATATGAAAATCATCCTTTAGTTCTCGCCTATCGAGAGAAGCTGACCTTAGCGAACGATCTGTTGCATTTTATAACAGAAAATATTTCTCAAGAAGTAAATCAAACAGTAGAGAATTTAGCAGATCAAGCTAAAGAGGATTAAAGAGCCAGCTGTAACGCTGGCAAAATTTGTCCAGTCATTTTCAAAATTAAAGTAATACTGACGCTAGAATAAATTTTAGTAAAAAATGTGAAATAACTGAAGGAGGAGCTTTCATGCCTCAAAAAACCAAAAATACCCCTATGATGGAACAATATTTAAGTATTAAAGCCAATTATCAAGATGCCTTTTTGTTTTATCGATTGGGGGACTTTTATGAAATGTTTTACGATGACGCGATTAAAGCCGCTCAAATCTTAGAGTTGACCTTAACAAGTCGTAATCGTAATGCAGATGATCCCATTCCCATGTGTGGCATCCCTTATCACGCGGCGCAAGGTTATATTGATACCTTAATTGAACAAGGATATAAAGTAGCCATTTGTGAACAAGTAGAAGATCCTAAAACGGCTAAAGGCATGGTAAAAAGAGAAGTTGTTCAATTGGTTACACCAGGAACAGTCATGGATGCCAAAGGGCTGGCTGCAAAAGACAATAATTTTTTGACAGCTTTAAGTTTTAATGGTGAGGAGTATGGTTTTGCTTATGTAGACTTAAGTACTGGCGAACTAAAAGCGGCGACTTTAGCAGATGAAGAAGCGGTTATAAATGAAGCGAGTGCGCTGCAGACCAAAGAAATTGTGTTTACCAGTGAAATTACAGATGAATTGAAGAAAACTCTAAAAGAGCGCTTAAACTTGGTTTTTTCAAGTCAATTGGAAATGAAAGAGAACGCAGAATTTCAATTTTTGACGAGTGAATTACACCAAGACAGCGAAAAAGAAGTCACTGGCAAACTTTTATGCTATTTAGCAGAAACCCAAAAACGCAGTTTAGCCCATATTCAAAAAGCGGAAAGTTATCAACCGGATCACTATCTCAAGATGGATTACTATTCGAAGTTTAATTTGGAATTAGCCCAATCCATTCGTACTGGTAAAAAACAAGGAACGTTGTTGTGGTTACTTGATGAAACCAAGACGGCTATGGGAGGACGCTTGTTAAAACAATGGTTGGATCGTCCTTTAATTCAGAAAAAACAAATTCATGCCCGCCAAGAAATGGTGCAGTCTTTATTGGAGAGTTATTTTGAACGGGCAGATTTGCAAGAAGCATTAACGAAAGTATATGATTTGGAACGTTTAGCAGGGCGCGTAGCTTTTGGAAATGTAAATGGTAGAGATTTATTGCAATTAAAAACCTCCTTAGTTCAAGTGCCGCAAATTCGTACATTATTAAATGGTATTAATACTGGCGCTTGGAATAATTTATTACTAGATTTAGAGCCACTCGATGACTTGGTGTCGTTAATTGAACAAGCTATTAATGAAGAAGCACCTTTAGCGATTACTGAAGGTAACGTTATTAAAGATGGTTTTAATGAACAATTAGATCAATATCGTTTAGCTATGCGCAATGGTAAACAGTGGTTAGCAGAATTAGAAGCGACCGAGCGGGAAGCTACTGGCATTAAAAACCTGAAAGTTGGTTTTAATCGTGTCTTTGGTTACTATATTGAAATTACAAAAGCAAATTTGGGGAATTTAGCAGAAGGCCGCTATGAACGGAAACAGACACTAGCCAATGCCGAGCGCTTTATTACACCGGAACTAAAAAAATTAGAGACGCAAATTTTAGAAGCCGAAGAAAAATCCGTTGATTTAGAATACCAACTCTTTTTAGCCGTCCGAGAAGAAATCAAAAAGGCGATTACACGTTTGCAAAAATTGGCCAAAGCGATTAGCAGCGTCGATGTGTTGCAAAGCTTTGCAACGATTGCTGAGCGTTATCAATATGTGCGGCCTAATGTAAATAATAAACAAGAATTAGCTATTAAAGAAGGACGTCATCCAGTGGTGGAAAAAGTTTTGGGCCACCAAGAATATATTCCCAATTCGATTACAATGGATCAAGAAACATTAATTCTTTTAATTACTGGACCAAATATGTCAGGGAAAAGCACCTATATGCGGCAGTTGGCATTGACTGTCATTATGGCGCAAATGGGAAGTTTTGTACCGGCTGAAAGTGCCGACTTACCAATTTTTGACCGTATTTTTACCCGAATTGGTGCAAGTGATGATTTAATTGCCGGTCAAAGTACCTTTATGGTGGAAATGATGGAAGCCAATCAAGCACTACGTCACGCAACTTCCAACAGCCTTATTTTATTTGATGAATTAGGTCGGGGAACGGCAACTTATGACGGTATGGCTTTAGCCCAAGCAATTATTGAATATATTCATAAAGTAGTAAAAGCTAAGACGCTTTTTTCAACTCATTATCACGAATTGACTGTTTTAGATGAAGCGTTGCCACAGTTGCGCAACATTCATGTCGGAGCAGTAGAAAAAGACGGTGAAGTAGTTTTCTTGCACAAAATGATGGAAGGGGCCGCCGATAAGAGCTATGGTATTCACGTAGCAAAAATTGCAGGTTTACCAACTGAATTGTTGGAGCGTGCAGCAACGATTTTGAAACACTTGGAACAAGAACCAACAGTAGGAAATCCAAGTCCACACGTTTCAGAAGAAGTTGAACAAATTTCATTGTTCCAAGAAGTTTCTACAGAAGAATTAGGGGTCATTGATACCTTGAAAAAAATTGATTTATTGGATACTACTCCTAGAGAAGCTTTAAATATTTTATATGAATTGCAAAAACGAATTTAGAAAAGGAGGCAGACGATGGGTAAAATTCAAGAGTTATCTGAACGTCTTGCCAATCAAATTGCTGCCGGTGAAGTGGTGGAGCGCCCTGCTTCGGTAGTAAAAGAATTAGTTGAAAATGCGATTGATGCAGGATCTACACAAATTGATATTTTAGTCGAAGAAGCCGGACTAAAAAAGATTCAAGTCACCGATAATGGTGAAGGGATTGCAGAAGATGATGTGAAAAATGCCTTTAAACGCCATGCGACAAGTAAAATTCATAGTCGCGATGATTTATTTCGAATTCGGACTTTAGGATTTCGCGGTGAGGCATTGCCAAGTATTGCCTCTGTTTCATACGTTACCGTTGAAACGGCGGTCCAGGGTACTACCCAAGGTTCTCTACTGCGGCTAGAAGGTGGAAAAGTAGTGGAAGATACGCCTGCTCCGTTGCGACAAGGCACTAAAATTACTGTTGAGAATTTATTTTACAATACACCGGCTCGCTTAAAGTACGTTAAGACATTACAAACAGAACTTGCTAATATTGGAGATATCGTCAATCGCTTGGCTCTTAGCCATCCCAATATTGCGTTTCGCTTAGTCCATGATGGTAACAAAATGTTAACCACAGCGGGAAATGGCGATTTAAAACAAACGCTTGCTGGTATTTTTGGTGTTCAAACCGCTAAAAAAATGTTGGCAATTGAGACAAAAGATTTGGACTTTACTGTTCAGGGGTATATTTCTTTACCAGAAGTAACAAGAGCGAGTCGCAATTACATCTCCACTATTATTAATGGACGCTACATCAAAAATTTTGCGTTAAACAAAGCTATCATTACCGGCTATGGTTCAAAACTAATGGTAGGTCGATTTCCAATTGCCGTTTTAGAAATTACGATGGACCCTTTGTTAGTAGATGTAAACGTGCATCCTACTAAACAAGAAGTGCGCTTGTCCAAAGAACCAGAATTAACCAAATTAATTAGTAAAGCGATTAATGATCGTTTGAAAACGGAAAATCTAATTCCTGATGCTGGAGAAAATTTAGACTTTAAGAAAAAAATTCCGCGGACAGAACAAGAACAAACCGAGCAATTACAAATGGAACTGCCAAATGCCGAAAAGAAAAGTAATGGCCTTACCTTTGATCCAAGCAGCGGTAAATTTATTTACCGTAATTCACAGTCTGTGGATAAAGCTGTGGATGACTGTGGACAAGTTGCAAAAACCCACCATGAAAATCGTAAAGAATCAGCAGAAAAAAGAACAGAAGATAATTTCCCTGAAGGAAAATCCGCCGAAATTCAAGCCGAATTTCCGCCTACATTCCGTTATCCCCAAGTATCAGAAGATGAAGCGAACTTTTCTTCACTTGTGGATAATCAAACAGCAGATACTCATGTTGCCTCCGGTAAAGCGGCACAAGAAAACCAAAATGACGAAGTTTTATCACAAGAAGAAAAAGCGGCAGAAATTCAAAGTGAGCAGGATCATCCTGAATTTAGTCTTCATGATCAAAAAGGGAGTCAGGCTTTGAATAAGGCAATTGCCGCTTTAGAAGCAGAAAAACCTGTTGAACGTTTTCCCCAACTGGAATATTTTGGACAGATGCACGGAACGTATCTTTTTGCCCAAAGTAGTGATGGCCTTTATATTGTGGATCAGCATGCCGCTCAAGAACGTATCAAGTACGAATATTTTCGGGAAAAAATTGGCGATGTCAGCAGTAATTTACAAGAGTTACTCGTCCCAATCGTGTTGGACTATCCCAACAGTGATGCGATTAAATTACGCGAAAAAAAGGAAATGCTTTTAGATGTAGGGATTCAATTAGAGGATTTTGGTGCAAATAGTTTTATTATTCGCGCACATCCAACGTGGTATCCCGCAGGACAAGAGGAAAGTATTACCAGAGAAATGATTGATATGTTACTCACTACAGGTAACGTTAGCGTCAAGAAATTTCGTGAAGCGACAGCGATTATGATGAGTTGTAAACGATCAATTAAAGCCAACCACCATTTAAATGAATTGCAAGCACGAGTTTTATTGCAAGATTTAACCTTATGTGAAAATCCCTTTAATTGTCCCCATGGCCGCCCGGTATTGATTCACTTTAGTAATGGCGATATGGAAAAAATGTTCAAACGCATTCAAGATCCTCATCGTTCACCAATGGCTGGTTTGGAAGATTAAGCTTTTTAATTGAATAAATAATTTGGAAGTAGCACGAAGATTGTAACGGTAATTTTTGTGCTGCTTTTTGGTTGGAAAAAAGATTGTCTGATTTTCACCAGAAATAAAGTCGATATATCGAGATGATTGCTGGAGAGAGTAGAACAAGTCATTTTCGCTTTTCATATTGAAAATTTGAAAAATAAGGTTTGTAAATACCGCCAAAGACTGAAGTATTTTTGCCTATTTTCTGGCATAATGGATAAAAGTCTTATAAAAGAAAGAGTGTAGTGGATGATTGTTGATTTTGTTGTTTTAACGTTGTTGTTTGGTATTGGTATATTAACTGTTAATATTTTGATAGCAGTGATGGAAAAAGCAAGTCCCCGTAAAGGCTTGCTCATTCTAACTATTTTTGAGTTATTTGTGATGGCAGGCTTTTTATATATTGCGCTACCTAGTAAAAATTTAAGTTCGCTTTTATGGTACAACTTGTGGGGAGCATTTGCGGCTATTTTATTGGCAAGTCTTTACCTGTCGGTTATAAAAGCGGGCAAAAAAATACGTAAGAATACGTTGATTTCCACTAAGCGCGCAGATATCTCTTTTGATACAAAATTAGTATCGGCTCAATTGGGGAAAGTTTTTGCCGCCGTAATGGTGTTGATGGTGCTATTATTTGCTGTTTCTAAAATTAGTGCAATTACATCCATTGATGAGGTTTACTCCTCAATCCCTGCAAAGACGAAGGAAAAAGCAGAAGTGCTAACTTCAACTAAAGAAACACCAATCGCAATTGCTCCTGATATGGTGAAGCGGAAAATGCTGCAGAAGTTTTCAGTCATTCCCAATTCCAATATGTTTACATTAGATGGTATTACTGCCCAGACAATCAATGGTGAGTATGTTTATGTGGCAACTGTGGAATACAATGGCTTTTTCAAATGGCTTAAATTGGGGGAAGTTCCCGGTTATTTCAAAATTAGTGCCACAGACATCAATGCACAACCTGAATTTGTCAAAGAGTCATTGAAGTACACGCCTTCCGCCTTTTTTAATCAAGATGCGGGAAGAAAAATTTATGCTGCTTTTCCTGGTTATGCTTCTTATGGAAAAATCAATCTCGAAATTGATGATAAAGGTATCCCTTATTATATTCAAACCTTATATAAGGAATATGGGGTCACAGGACTAATGCATTATAATGATTTCAAAACAGCCGTGCTAAACGCACAAACAGGCGATGTCAAATTGTATGACAGTAAAAAAGCGCCTGCTTTTGTAGATGCGCCGATTACTTCGGCTGCGGCCAACAGTATGAACGAATTCTTTGGACGCTATGGGCAAGGCTGGTGGAATCAATTTGTCTTTGGAGCTAAAAAAGATGTCAAAGTCCCAACGGATAATGGTATTTACGCTGCCGGACAAATTACACCGATGCTTAGTAAAGAAGGACAATTAAATTACTTCACTGATTTTACTAGTGGCGATGATGATCAAGACTCGGCCTTAGGTTACTCATTAATCGATGCTCGCAGTGGACAGTTGACATATTACCGCGATTCTGAAGTTGGAATAATGGATAGTGATGGTGCAATATCCATTGCCTCAAAAATTTATCCTGAAAAGAAATGGGATGCTGAAATGCCAGTTCTTTACAATATTGACGGTGTGCCAACGTGGATTGTCTCGTTAATGGATACAAAAGGCATTTTTAAAAAATATGTTTACATTAATGCAGTGGATAACGATATTGTGGTGGATGCTGAAAATGCGCAAAATGCGCTGGATGCTTATCGGATTGAACTTGCAACAAAAGGAAGTAATAATAGTAGTACTGAAGCAGACGCTTTAGCTCAAAAAAGTGGTGTAGTTCAACGCATCGTCGTACTCGCCAATGGCAGCAATACCGTAGTATCCTTTTTATTAAAAGATGATAATACTGTGTATAGTGTGAATTCAAACAATAGTCCTTATGCTATTTTTATTAAAGAAGGAGATAAGGTAACTTTTAAAGCTAACGTTACTGCGGATCAAACAGCAGCCAGTATCCAAGATTTAACAGTTCAAGGACTCGGAACAAAGGAATAAAGCAGTCTGTCAGCCAGAAAAACTTTTCTCGCTTTTTCAAAAGCGCTAAACCACAGCTTTTGCTTTTAATTGTCTAGCATAATGAACGAACACGCTGCGACAATAAGCCAAAATCTTAAGAAATTTGAGGAGCAATTTATTGCGATTGTGTCTTATTGCTGGCGCGTTAAACGAGTTCATTATGCTTTTCTTGTGATCGTATTGTTTGAAAGGTTAGAGGAGTAGTTTTAGAATGAACAATTGAGGTTTCAAATATAGAATGAGAGATATTTTTTTAAGTGAAGCAAATTAGAGGAGGAGTTTTTCTTGGCAATTATTTTAGCATCACAATCACCCAGACGAAAAGAGTTATTGGCCCGTTTGGTAGCAGACTTCAAAGTGGAGCCGGCAGATATTGATGAAACTGTAAAAGAAACAGATCGGCCGGAAGAATATGTCATTCATATGGCAAAGGAAAAAGCGAAAGTCGTGGCTGCAAAGCATCCCCAAGATTTGGTAATTGCCAGTGATACCATTGTTGTCAATCATGGTAAAATTTTGGGCAAACCAAACTCTCGAAAAGAAGCTTTTGTGATGTTAAAAGAGATGAGTGGAGGCATGCATCACGTCTATACAGCAGTTGTAATGCGGAAAGGACATCAAATCTTACAAGAATTAGTTCCAGCTAAAGTTTTATTTTTTGAACTAAGCGATGGGGAAATCAATCGTTATTTGGATACGGGAGAATATGCAGATAAAGCTGGTGCTTATGGCATTCAAGGCCAAGCAAGTCTATTTGTGAAAAAAGTTGATGGTGATTATTACAGTATTGTCGGTTTTCCTGTTGGTGTAGTGAATCAAATGTTGAAAAAGATCATCTAAAAAAGATACGCAGCCATTAATGTTGTCTAAATTCAGCGTAAAGCTGAGTTTATGAAACATTAAGAGCTGCGTATTTTTCAAGCATAAAATTTCTGCTTTTAAATAGATGGGCGTACTATTTTCTTAAAGGAGTGATTGATATGAATAAAGAAGAATTGAAAAAACAATTAACACCAGAAGAATATGCTGTGACGCAAGAAAATGCAACGGAGCGACCATTTACCGGGAAGTATGATGATTTTTATGAAAAGGGAATTTATGTAGATGTCGTTAGTGGCGAAGCACTTTTTTCATCAACGGATAAATACGATGCCGGCTGTGGTTGGCCTGCTTTTTCAAAACCAATTGAAAAACGAGGGGTTAAAGAAAAAGCTGATTTTTCCCATGGTATGCACCGAGTAGAAGTTCGCAGTAAAGATGCCGACTCTCATTTAGGCCATGTTTTTAGTGATGGACCAAAAGATGCCGGTGGTTTGCGGTATTGCATTAATTCCGCCGCATTAAAATTTATTCCTAAATCCGAAATGGAAGCTGCAGGTTATGGCGAATATTTACCACTTGTCAAATAGTCAGCTTTTGTCCTTTGTCAAACTATGCTACAATAAGGGGAACGTATGTACAGGAAGGACAAAAAAATGTACGAGTATTTGATTGGTAAAATTACGGGGATTACCCCAGCTTACATTGTTTTGGAAAATCAAGGAATTGGTTATCAAATTGCTGTGGGGAATCCGTATCGCTTTAAAGAACAAGAAGAGGCAAAAGTATATGTGCAACAGGTTATTCGAGAAGATACCCATATCTTATATGGTTTTAAAAAATTAGCTGAAAAGCAACTTTTTTTGCGCTTGATTAGTGTTTCAGGAATCGGACCTAAATCGGCTTTGGCAATTATGGCCGGAGAAGAGCATACGGGCATGATTAATGCGATTGAATCCGGTGATGTCACTTATTTAACCAAATTCCCAGGTGTTGGTAAAAAAACAGCGCAGCAAATGATATTAGATTTAAAGGGAAAATTAGGCGACTTATACGATCCGCAATTGAACTTGGAACTCTTACCACAATCTACTGGTAAAATAGCGCTCACAGAAGCAATGGAGGCCTTAGCAGCTTTAGGCTATAGTGCAAAAGAAGTCAAAAAAGTTGAGAAAACTTTGGCAAATGAAGAAATGCAGACAACAGATGAATATTTACGAGCGGCACTAAAACTTGTGATGAAAAAATAGAAAGGAGGAGAAGATGTGACAGAAGAACGGCTTGTCTCACCAGAAAAAGAATCGGTAGAGCAATTACTGGAAAAATCATTACGTCCCCAATTTTTGTCCCAGTATATTGGTCAAGACAAAGTGAAACATGAACTGTCTATTTATATCGCTGCGGCTAAAAATCGAGAAGAGTCTTTAGACCATGTTTTACTTTATGGCCCGCCTGGATTAGGAAAGACCACCATGGCGATGGTTATCGCCAATGAGATGAATGTAAACATTCGGACTACGAGTGGACCAGCTATAGAAAAACCCGGCGATCTGGTGGCGATTTTAAATGAATTGGAAGCAGGAGATGTTTTATTTATTGATGAAATTCATCGACTGCCCCGTGTCGCCGAAGAAATGTTGTATTCGGCCATGGAAGATTTTTATGTTGACATTATGGTAGGGCAAGGACCAACCGCGCATCCTGTCCACTTTCCTTTGCCTCCTTTTACCTTAGTAGGGGCTACGACGCGAGCAGGCATGCTTTCTGCGCCTTTGCGGGATCGTTTTGGTATTATTAGTCATTTGGAATATTATCGCGAGTCAGATTTACAAGAAATCGTTTTACGTTCGGCTGATATTTTTACTACTGCGATTGTCGAGACTGGTGCACACGAGATTGCCCGGCGTTCGCGGGGGACCCCGCGAATTGCCAATCGGCTATTAAAACGCGTGCGTGATTTTGCGCAAGTGGAAGCAGATGGTATAATTGATGACAAAATTGCCGCTCAGGCTTTGCAATTGCTGCAAGTCGATGAAGCGGGGCTTGATTATGTCGATCAAAAATTAATTAAAACGATGATTGAATTGTATGGTGGCGGACCAGTTGGCTTAAGTACGTTAGCGGTAAACATTGGAGAAGAAACCGAAACGGTGGAAGATATGTATGAGCCTTTTTTAATTCAAAAAGGATTTTTAAAACGAACTCCCCGTGGGCGAATTGCCACTGGATTAGCCTATGAACATTTTGGTTATCCTTATGAATAATGGAGTGTGTTGGGATGGCAGTTAATCAAACAAAAGTAAAGATTGCAACAGCGTTAATTGAGCTAGTAAAAACAACTGACTATAGTAAAATTAGCGTGCAAATGATTGCCAAAAAAGCAGAAATTAATCGCCAAACCTTTTATTATCATTTTGCAGATAAAGATGAACTATTGCGTTATATTTATTACACAGAAGCACTCAATTTCTTAACGAGTGACGAATTATCATTAGCAAACTGGGAAGAACAAGTGTTGCAAATGCTGCGAGCTATTTATCAGCATCGTGATTTTTATCGCAAAACAGTGGCAGACCGCAAAGAAATTTTAATTCGTGAGTTTTCCAAAATTGTCGGGCGACTTTTCCGTAAATTATTTGAAGACTTTGATACGGAAAACTATTTATCTGAATCGGATAAAGATTTTTATGGCCATTTTTTCACTTATGGCTGTAGCGGGGTGTTGTTAGCTTGGATTGAAGATGATTATCCTGTTCCCCCCTTGGAAGTGGCGACACAAATGTTTCGTTTAGCAAAAGATGTTGAATTTTATTCGTATCGTTTATATCAGCAAGAAGAACAATAGGAGGATAAGATGAAACGCATTTTATTTGTTTGTTTAGGCAATATTTGTCGCTCACCAATGGCTGAGGGACTATTTCGTCAATATACGATTGCAGCAGGCAAAAAAATTAGTGTAGATTCTGCTGCCACCAGTCGTTGGGAAGTTGGCAACCCGCCACATCCGGGCACGCAAAAAATTCTAAAAAAGGCTGGAATTGATTTTTCGGCTATGGTTTCACGCCAATTGCAACAAGAAGATTTTTATCACTTTGACTACATTGTAGGAATGGATAAAGAGAATGTCGCCGATATTTTGGCGGTAGCGCCCCAAGATAAAACTGCTAAAGTAGCTTCTTACTTGTCCGTAGTAGCTGAGAGAAAAAACGAGTCTATTCCTGATCCTTACTATACGGGGGATTTTTACGAGACAAAACGGTTGATTGAAGTAGGTTTGGCTCCCTGGCTGGAAATTTTGACTGCTGATTAAACAATCAAAAAAACTTGTCTTTTTATGGAAATTTGATAAAATATGCTTACTTATTAGAAGGGGTGGCGGCAATGAAAGAAAAAATGAATGTTAAAAAATTCGGCAATTTCGTGGCCAATACCTCGAATGCCTTATTAAAAGGATTTTTAAGTGATAATATGGATAAAGAGCTACAGCAAAAGATTTCAGTGGAAATGGCTGAAACTTTAGTCTTGGCTGCCGAAAAAGAAAGTCTTGTGGTTTTACAGTTGGATGTGAGTCAAAATAGCGTCAAATATGAAACAGTTTATGGTTGGATTTTAAATAAACAATTAAATCCTAATCATTTAATCATGCAACCGCAAAATAAAGAACAGCCTATACGCATGATTCCATTAGAGTCCATCCGGAAGGTCAGTATTTTGGATAAAACAGGACAACGCACCAGTATTACGCGACAATCATAAAGGGATAATAGCTACGCGGCGGATAGCTGGCGTAGTTTTTTTGTAGGAAATTATATGCTTTTTATAAAAAATAAGGTCATTACGACAATAAGCTGAAATTTCAAGAAATTGAAGAGTAACTTAGTAAGATTTCGTCTGCTGGCGAGCTGAAGAAAAGTTCTTTTATCTCTTCTTATAAGAAGAGATAAAAAGGGCCCGTCGCTAGGGAGGCGACGGGCAAGGAGTTAAAAATGAAAAAGTGTTAGTTAGGGTTGTTTGTTGGTACACTTATATAGTACAAACCATTTATGAATATTTTGTGAATCAAAGAAGCAAAAATTGGTAAATATCTTTAAAAAAGTATTAAGCAATAAAAGCTAAAGGAACTTACTCAGCTCTTAAGCAATAAGCTGGAATTTTAATAAATTGTTCTTCCGATTTATTTAAAATTTTAGTTTATTGCCGTAGAGAGCTGGTTCATGTGCTGGACATCTAGAAAAGCGAAAGGAACTTACACAGCTCTTTATAAAAATCATATCAGTTCTTTACATACAAAAAACCTGCTTAACGGATAGATGTGGTCTCCGTTAAGCAGGTTTTCTATTATTATTGGAGTATCATAAGCATTTATAAACTTAAATTATAGGCACTAAATGTATCACCATGGTTTAAGTCGCCGTATTGATAGCCGCGCTTAAACCAATCAACCCGTTGCTCAGAAGTACCATGAGTAAAACTATCTGGAACCACATATCCTTGTGCTTCTTGTTGCAAGGTATCATCGCCAATTTGATTTGCCGCCTGCATCGCTTCGTCAATATCCCCTACTTCTAAAATAGGTTGTCCTTGGTAGGTTTTATTTTCTAAATAACGGGCAAAACACCCAGCAAAGTAATCTGCTTGTAATTCTAAAGCTACACTGTAGCGATTGTACTGTTTTTCCGAAAGACGGCTACGTAATTGTTCCATTTTGGCAGAGGTTCCCAACTCATATTGCACATGATGGCCGACCTCATGGGCAATTACATAGGCCATAGCAAAATCTCCGGTGGCACCGAAACGTTGCGATAACTCTTCTTGAAAACTTAAATCCAAGTAGACTTTTTGATCTCCAGGGCAATAAAAGGGACCCACGGCAGAAGAAGCTTGTCCACAAGCAGAACGGACGCTGCCACTGTATAAAACTAAGGTTGGATCTTCGTAATCTTGTTGGTATTTGGCATATTCTGTTGTTTTAAATTCACTATTCCAATAATCTTCCAAATGACCAAATACCACACTGGCAAACTCTTTTTGATCATCGGTTCCGGTGGGCTGTTGGGCAGTAATTGGACTGTTTTCACTCCCTAAAAGAGATCCTAAGTCAATATTGCCACCAGAAAAGAATAAAGAAAATAAAACAATCAGTAAGACACCAATGCCGCCCCCGCCAATCAAGCCTCCGGATAGTCCTCCGGAACTGCTACGACGATCTTCGACATTCTGACTTTGTCGTCCACCCTTCCAACGCATAAGCGTCCCTCCTTATTTGCGCTTACTTATTTTTTTCATTAAAGATTTTGCGTAAACGTTTATATAAAATGATATATTGTTCGTCGTCTTGGCCTAACTCCCATAAAAAGAAATTTGAATTTGGTGTTTGATTTTTTATCAATAAAGAAGAACTGATAATCAAATCATAATGATCTTGTTTTTGGCTAGCAAAAGTTTCAGCATTAACAAATTTTAAGTCCGACATGAATTGGTAGATACTTTTTACGATTAAGTAGTTATGTTCAATTGCAACACCGACTTCAACTTTTTTCGCATGCGTCATGGTGTCATAAAGTGGCATTAATACTTGCGTAAAACCATTGACGAGACTATTAATGGTTGCGTTATTAACAAAAGCATCATAAGGCTCTTTATTGCTTTTATCGACAAAGAAGGTACGGATCTTTCCTTCCATTTCTCGGATTGGCGATTCAAAAACTTGTTTTGGTCCTAACAAACGTTGGATGGTTGGCATCCGATATTTAATTACATAGTAACCAAAAGTAATATTTAATAAATTTCCTATGACAAGAGGTTGATCTAAAATAGAAGGATTATTGGTGAATAATTCTTCTTTGGCGAAATGTAAAAATTCTTCTACCAAATTGTCAACAGGATTTGGTTCTTTTTTAAAATCGTGAATAGTTTGAGCTAAAGTCGGATCGTCTTCTAACGTATAAAAAGGAATGAAATGCGCTAAAAAGAATATAAAACTCGATTCCGCTTTACTTTGACGCGCGGTTAATTGATTATCGACTAAAGGATTTAAGCGGGTAAAATCATAATAGTCATTATTTTTCATTAAGCAGTCATAAGCTTTATCGTATTTAACAAAAATACCTTTTTTAATGCGAAGTAAGAAAATCGCCGCAAAATATTTTAGCTCTAAACTTCCCAAATAAGTACGAGAAAGGGGGAAGTATTCTCCAAAAGCTGCTACCATTTGGTTCACTTTATCTTCAGATACTTTAAACGGCCAAACGATTCCTCTGGTACCCAGCCAGATTAGATTAAATAAAGCCAAGCGGGCAAGACGTTCATCTCCAACTATGCCAGCTTCTGTATATGTAAAACGTAAATTAAATGACTTCAAAAAATTTTTTAACTTTTCAATTTTACGCGAGACTGTGGAGCGACTGGAGAAGTAGCGATCACAAAAGTCTTCAATTGTTGGATTTTCTTCATTGATAAAATATAAAATAAATTGAAATGGAACAGAATTTTGCAACAAATAATAACGATATTCATCAATCGTTGCAGTCAAATTCAGACAATTAATTTTTCCCGCTCCAATTAAGAAGCTTTCATGCTCAGGGCGAATCTCACTAATTTCTTTATCAATCTCCGTTAAATCAATAACGGTTTGTTGGTAATTAAGGTTCATTTCTTGCGCTAGTTCAGCAATTGAATAATTGGGACGACCAATAAACATCATTTTGCGGAACAGTTCAAATTTTAATAGCGTTGATGCATCCATCATCAGCTCTTCATATACCATAAATATCCCTCCATATTTTGACTCCTTTTTCTCATTGTATCGTTTTTTGGTCAGGCTGTCAGTTATAAGCACACGCAAAAACGCCCCCTTCTTAAAAGAAGCAGGCGTTTTATTTATTGTCATTTAAAATAGAAATACAGAGAAAATTTATTGTTAACTTTCAGCGGGTGCTTTTTTTACAGCTGTCCAAATCAAACCCACAATAAAACCAAGGAGTGCCGGCACAATCCAACCCATTCCCACTTGGAAAAAAGGGAGGTAATCATTGGCAAAATGAAGTAGGCTTTGAACAGGGGCCAAATTTCTCAAAAATGCTGGGGCGGCGTTTAGTCCGTCTAAAATAGCTGCAAATAAAGTAAAGTAAGTCGTTAAGCGATAAACACTGGCCCGTTGTTTAAATAAAGGACCAAGTAAAGCAAGGAGGATTAATGTAATTGCCAATGGATAGGTAAACATTAAAACCGGAGTAGAAAACTCGATAATTTTCGTTAAACCAATGTTGGCAAACAAGCAAGCTAGTAAGCTGGCACCGGTAACAAAAGTAGTATATTTTTGTTGTGGGAACAATTCAACAAACGTTTCTGAAAAAGCTGTAATTAATCCAATTGCAGTTTTTAAACAAGCGATAATGACAATAAAGGCTAATAGTATGCTGCCGCCAGTTCCTAAGTAGTGTTTAGCAATTTCTGCTAAAGCCACCCCACCGTTTTCGGAAATGGCAAATTTGCCAAGACTCATCGTTCCCATTAAAGAAAGAAGCGTATAAATAATACCCATTAAAAGAATACTAATGAAACCTGATTTAACCGTATCCATGGCAATGGTACTTGGTTTTTTGACACCCATATCTTTTAAAGTGGTGACAATAATAATACCAAAAGCCAATGAAGCTAAAGCATCTAATGTGTTGTAACCCTCTGTAAAACCTGTTAAAAAAGCGTGGTCGGTATAATTAGCTTGAATTGGTGTTGCGCTAATGCTGCCGATAGGATTTAAAAAGGCTAATAAAATTAAAACGCCTAATAATACTAAAAATAAAGGATTCAAAAATTTTCCCACGTAATTTAACAATTTAGTTGGTTTGCGGGACAGGGCCCAGGCGCTAATAAAAAATAGTACACTAAAAATTGCTAAGGCTAAAGTAGTCTGGCTTTTAGCTAAAAAAGGTGCCAAGCCAATTTCAAAAGATGTTGTAGCTAATCGCGGTAAAGCAAAAAAGGGACCGATTACTAAATACAGTAAAATTGTAAAAATTTTGGCATAGGTTTTATTCACGCGACAAGCTAAATCGTACAATCCGCTACTGCGGGATAAGCCAATTGCTAAAACACCTAAAAAGGGTAGCCCAATCCCGGTTACAAGAAAGCCCAAGTTGGCGCTAAAAACGTTGGCACCGGCTAATTGCCCCATATGGACGGGAAAAATTAGATTGCCTGCGCCAAAGAATAGACCGAATAACATCGAACCGACAAATAAATAATCTTTAAATTGTAACTTTTTTTCCATTTTCCACCTCGAAAATTATAAATTCTATCAATTATTGCGTATTATTTTGCGATTGTCTGATTCCCGCTCCCCAAAGCGTGAAATGACAATTCTATTAAGTGATAAGTGTTTCAAAAATAACAGAATTGACGGCGATTTTCAAGAGTTTTCTGAAAGTTTAGCTAGATAATGCCATGAATTGTCCTCTTGGCTAAAAAATGCCGATTATCTATCAGGTGTGCTAAAATAAATTGAGGTGAAAAAAGTGACAAAAGGACGTTTAACGGCTTTTACAGATGGCGTAGTGGCCATTGTCATCACGATTTTGGTATTGGAAATTCGTTTTCCTGCTGCACCAACTTTAGCATCGCTTTTAGCCATGCGAGATGTTTTAACCGCTTATACGATTAGTTTCATTTTTGTAGCAGTAATTTGGGTAACCCATCATCGGGTAATGAAGATGACTGAAAAAGTAGATGATCGTGTAATCTGGGCCAATATTTTTTGGTTGTTTTGGTTAACTTTGTGTCCGGCTGTGACCCAATGGGTTGGGAGTAATCCGGGGATGTTTTGGCCGGCTTTAGCCTATGTGGTTGTCTATACGATGTGGAGCTTTTCTTTTGGTATTTTAACCAAGCAAATTTTAAAAGCTAATGATGATAATACCCGTGGCACACAACTCCTACGTCATGATCGTCGTAGTGGGCTGTCAATGGTAATTAATTTATTACTTATAGCGGCAGTTTTTTGGCATCCTACAATTGGGTTATTTGGCCGTTTTATCGTTTCAGCCATCTGGATACCTTCTTATGAAACAGCTGCGAAAATCCAAAATCGTTTGGAAATATAAGTTTTATTTTCATTACGTACACGATCAGGATTTGTTTACATGCGAATAATAAAAAAGCGTTCAACCACTGCAAAATCAGTGAGATGAACGCTTTTTTTATAGAAATGGTACTGCTAAAGCTTATTTTTTTCAAATTTAAAATGATAGATTACCCTTAAAATGACAAACCAAATAGGGGTCACAAGGGCTGCGACACGGGTTTCTTTTGATAAGAGTAAGACAACTGCTACAAAGAGTAAGAAAGCAAAAATCAGGATATTGCTATAAGGATAAAAAGGCATTTTAAAAGCATGGCTTTTTTTACCTAAGATACTTTTACGATATTTCATGTGAGTGTAGACAAGAATTCCCCAAATAAATAAAAAGCAGGTAGTTGCGACACTCGTAACAATGGTAAAGACTTCACTGGGCATGAAGTAATTTAAGATAACGGCGATGAAAATCACTAAAGCAGAAAAGAAAATAGCGTTGCCGGGCACTTGGTGTTTGGTCAATTTTTCAAAAGGTTTTGGGGCACTCCCTTCTTGAGCCAAAGAGCGGAGCATCCGTCCGGTACTGTAAATTGCACTATTACAAGCAGAAGCAGCTGCAGATAAGACTACGACGTTAATGACGGTGGCCGCGGCAGTGATGCCAATATCTGAGAATACTTCCACAAACGGACTCTCACTAGCACTCAAACTATTCCAAGGATAAATAGCCATAATGACAAATAAAGCCCCTAAATAAAATAAAATGATGCGAATCGGAATATTGTTAATGGCTTCAGGTAAAACTTTTTTAGGATTTTTTGTTTCCCCAGCTACAAGTCCGACCAATTCAATACCAGCAAAAGCAAAAGTTACCATTTGAAAAGAAAGCACAAAACCGGACATTCCTTTTGGAAACCAACCGCCATGGTGCCAAACATTACTAACTTTTACTACTCCAGCAGTAGTTTGATAATGGGTAACAATCATATAAGCACCCACTACAATCAAAGCAATAATGGCCACAACTTTAATTAGAGCAAACCAAAATTCAAGTTCCCCAAATAAAGATACGGCAATCATATTTAAGGCTACTAATAAAACTAAGGCAATTAATTCCGGTAACCACTGGGGGATTTGGGGAAACCAGTACCGTACGTAAAGACCAGTCGCGGTTAAATCGGCCATAGCAATAGAAATCCAACAAAACCAATAGGTCCATCCGGTTAGAAAAGCCCATTTTTTTCCTAAGTATTCTGCAACAAAATCTAAAAAAGAATGCTTATCGGTATTAGATAAAAGTAATTCGCCTAATGAGCGCATAATCAAAAAACAAATACACCCTGTAATTAGATAAGCAAATAAAATAGCGGGTCCGGCTAATTGAATTGATTTACCTGCCCCTAAAAACAAACCAGTACCAATCGCGCCTCCAATTGAAATTAACTGGACATGACGATTTTTTAAACTGCGACTTAATTCTTGCGATTCCATCAAATTTTCATCCTTTGTAATTGGGGAAATTCCCTCTGAATTTTTTTCTTGGAGAGTGCTGGCTTAATTTTAGGATAATTTTCAGAAAATTTCAATGTTAGATTGTTATTGCTTTTTTGACAAAAAAATACCAACGACTAAAAGTAAAGGTGTAGAGGAGACTTTTAGCCGTTGGTTATTCTAATTATGCTTCTTTATCTAAAACACGGTGTAAGAATTTTTTCGTTCGTTCTTCTTTTGGATTTCCAAAAATATCTTCTGGGCAGCCTTGTTCTGCAATAACGCCTTTATCCATAAAAATGACGCGATTAGAGACATCACGGGCAAAATCCATTTCGTGGGTTACCACTACCATGGTTAACCCTGTCTGAGCGAGTGCTTTCATTGTTTTTAAAACTTCGCCTACCATTTCTGGATCAAGTGCAGAGGTTGGTTCGTCAAAAAGCATGACATCTGGGTCCATTGAGAGGGCGCGGGCAATCGCTACCCGTTGTTTTTGCCCCCCTGATAATTGTGATGGTTTTGCTTCAATGTAGCGGTCCATCCCGACTTTTTCCAAGTTAGTTAATGCAATTTTTTTTGCTTCAGCACGATTGCGTTTTAACACAGTCGTCTGTCCGGTAACACAGTTTTCTAAAACATTCATATTGCTAAATAAATTAAAGGATTGAAAAACCATGCCTAAATGCGTCCGATATTTTGTCAGACTATAACCGGGGGATAAGACATTTTCCCCTTTATAATAAATTTCACCACTAGTGGGTTTTTCTAATAAATTGATGCAACGTAATAAAGTTGATTTACCAGAACCGGATGAACCGATAATGGAAACCACTTCACCTTTAGTTACAGAAAAGTCAATATCTTTTAAAACTTCATTTTCTCCAAAGCTTTTTTTCAAATGCTGAATGTCAATAATTTTCTCTGCCATGTTTATTCCTCCTAAAATTATCCCTATTCTTCTGCTTCTAATTCAGCTTCATCAGCTTTGATGTATGATTGTGGCCCATCTATCCGTTTTTCAACTAAACGTAAAATTCGGGAAACGCTATACGTCATAATCAAATACATAATGCCGACGATAGTAAAGACTGGGAAGAACTTATAGTTCGTTCCGGCAGCAGATGTTCCTTGGAAGAACAAGTCCGCAACAGAGATAACGCTCAATACGGCGGTATCTTTAATATTGATGACAAATTCATTACCAGTAGCAGGCAAAATATTTCGAATAACTTGAGGTAAGACAACTTTGGTCATGGTTTGCCCATGTGTCATCCCGATTGCTTGTGCAGCTTCAAATTGGCCAGGGTCAACTGAAAAAATCCCGCCCCGTACGATTTCAGACATATAAGCTCCGGTATTAAAAGATACGATAATAAAGGCTGCTAAGGTTCGGTTTAAATCGATTTGGAAAACTTGTGCCAAACCGTAATAAATGACCATTGCTTGTACCATCATTGGTGTGCCTCGGAAAATTTCAATATAAACGGACAATAACCAATTAAAGAATTTTTGGAAAATAAATAATACTTTGTTTTCAGCTACTGGCAGTGAGCGAATAACGCCAATGAGTAAGCCAAGGCTTGTTCCCAAAATGGTACTAACAATAGCAATAAGCAGTGTTAAACCTGCTCCCCGTAAAAATAAACCACCGTATTGGTTCCAAATTGTTTTAATATCATGTAAAAATCCGGATTCTTCATCGTTACTATCAGCGGCAGCAGGTTGCTCTTTAATTGCTGCATCCATCAATTTGGTACGTTCATCTTCTGAAATTCCCGCCAAAATTTGATTGACTTTTGCAACATCGGAATCGCCTTTACGCATACCAACGGCTACTTGCACATCTTCAGGGTTGGTTTTAAAGCCTTTATCTTTGGCAAATTCTACCATTGCATAATTTTTATCAACTGATGTTGCGGTAACACCTTCTGGCCGTTCAGAAACATAGCCGTCAATGACACCAGAAGAGAGTGCTGCACGCATCGCTGAAAAATTCTTTTGGGCTTGTTCTTTTTGCACACCAGGAATCTGATCAATTACAGTATAGTGAAACGTATTTAATTGGGCGGTAAGTTTTGCCCCTTTAAAGTCAGCCAAATCTTTGGCTTTAGCATATTTGCTATCTTTTCTGGTCACGATAACCAAATGAGATTCATAGTAAGGATTTGTAAAATCAATTTCTTTTTTACGTTCAGCAGTTGGCGACATCCCGGCGATCACCGCATCGATTTTGCCAGATTGTAAAGCGACTGGAAGGCCATCCCAATCGGTTTTAACAATTACTAATTTTTTACCTAATCCCGCGGCAACTTTTTTGGCAATTTGGACATCATAGCCACCTGCCCAAGCTGATTTTTCTCCTTGGATTGGAACAGCACCGTGGGCATCTGTTGTTTGGGTCCAGTTAAAGGGGGCATAACCGGCTTCCATCCCAACTCGAAGTGTGTCTGATGGTGTTTGGCTATCAGCAGCTGCTGGTGTCGCTGCAAAAGCGACGGTGAAAAAGCTTAAAATAATGGTAAGTAGTGCGGTAACGGAAATTTTTTTATTCATGTTCTGCTCCTTAAAAAGTATTTGACCATACCAACGTAATTTAAGTGGGGCACTTAAAACACGAGAGAGATGAATGGAGTTGCCGCCAGCGAAAAAATAAAAAAACAGCCGAAATCAGTTCGTATGAAAAGAAATCGGCTGTTGACAAAGAGCAAAATTCGTCGACAAACCTCTCACAAAACATAGCGCAACTTAGCAAAAGCTAAGACAGTCCGCCAGGTATTTCCCGTGCGTCCCAACAAATCCGTGAGCAAACACGTGATCCATTTCGGCATCATTCCCTAGGCCTGCGTCCTAATATTTGCTTACTCAACAGGATTAATGAATGATGCGACCTCTACCTCGGTGACGGAGGTATCTCGTATTCAGTTGATAGTACACAAGAATTTTACGTCAAATTGGATAAGGTGTCAAATTTTTTTACATTAAAATGAAAGAATATACATTATTTTTTGTTAGATGAAAGTTCTTTAATTAAAGCTGTAAACCCCTGTTTGATAGTGATTGTTGTACTAAAATAAACGAAAATATCTAATCCTTGTTAGTTTTTGTCCATACTTTTTTTAGTTTTGTTTCAGCAAAGATTCATGAAAATGTATGTATACAATATGCGCACTATACAAAAATACCGCTTAACTGAAATAGTAAAAGACATTTGTTGCCAGTCTTTCGTCACTAATTCAAAAAAGCGGTATTTTTAGTGCAATTCTTATGCGATACTTTCTTTTGGTTCACGGCCTAATACAGCTTGGATAACAGTTAAGACAAGTAATACGCCGATGATAATATAAATCAAGCTTGAGTATTGGGTAATGCCCCAACCCCAGGTGCGATAAATAGCCAAGACGATTGCTTGTACGATAGCAGCAATAACGTTAAAGAAAGCAAATGCCCATAAATTGCCGTTTTCTTTGCGGGCCAAATAAAAAATAGAAAAGAAAATGCTTAACGCAGCCCATGCGATACATACTAGGATTACGCCCCAATAAATAATAAATGGTACCAATGGTTTCACCTCGCTTTTACATAAACGCAACTTCTTTGTTACGTTTTTCCCAATGTATTGTATCACGTTTACATGGCGCTGTCATGAGTTGAAATCATTTTCATTTATCCTGCCGATTTTGGTTAAAAAGAGAAAGGAAAAAAGTACGTAGAGACAATAATTGACGATTGGCGCAGTTTACGCTACTTTTAAAAAAGAAAAGTGAGTAGGGAGTGAAGAATAGATGTGGTTTGCAGCGGCATTAATTACAATTTTAGCCTGGGGGACAGCTGATCTTTTTTATAAGAAAGGCAATGATCCCAATGACCGACATAGTGCCATGAAAACCACAATTATGGTGGGGTTAATTATGGGCCTTCACGTTTTATTTTATTACGTTATTTACGCCGGTATTCGTTATGATTGGCACAATTTACTTTTATACTTACCTGTGTCAGCAATGTATATTTTGTCCATGGCAATTGGCTATTTTGGCCTACGCTATATTGAAGTCTCGATTTCTTCGCCCATCAGTAATTCCTCCGGAGCTGTGACAGCAATTTTAGGATTTTTAATTATGGGCAACAGTGTCAACGGATTACAATTAGCGGCAATTTTCATGATTTTAATTGGGATTTTATTATTGTCGGTTTTTGAAAAAGAACAAGATGATGCCCAGTTAAAAGCAGAGGGGGTTACCATTGACAAAAAATACCGTGTGGGTGCAATCGCCATTTTATTTCCTATTTTGTATATGGTTATTGATGGTATGGGAACTTTTCTTGATAGTTATTATTTGGAATATCGTAAATTAATGCCGGAAGATCAAGCCAATATGAGCTATGAATTAACTTTCTTAATTGTCGCACTGGTGTTGTGGGCATATTTAGAGTGGGTGAAAAAAGAGCACGTATTTGTCTTTTCCGAAAAAGATAAAGGGTTGGCAGCCATCTTTGAAACGCTAGGTCAATTCTTTTACGTTGGCGCGGTTTCCACGAAAAAAGCAATTATTGTTGCACCTTTAATTTCTGCTTATGCCATTGTTTCCGTGATTTTAGGACGTATTTTCTTAAAAGAAAAATTAAAAGCCAAACACTACTTCGTGATTGCAGCCATCATGATTGGCATCATGATTTTAGGTTTTTATGATGCATAAAAAAGTCGGTCAACTGATCAACTTTTTTCTCACTTTCCAATTACCGCTACTAATATTTCAAGCGTATAATAAAAGATGAGGTGTTGAAGATGACAGCAATAAATGAAGCTATAGATAAGATTCAAGCAGCACGAAATATTACTTTTTTGACCGGTGCCGGCGTTTCTACCCCATCACACATTCCAGATTATCGCTCATTAAAAGGAATTTATGCAGGAATTGATCAGCCTGAGTATTTACTGAGTCATGATTGTTTATTACAGGAGCCGCAAAAATTTTATCAATTTATTAAACAACTTTATCATCCAAGTGCTAGACCCAATATTATTCACGAAAAAATAGCTGCACTTGCAAAAACGAAACCTGTTTGGGTTGTATCGCAAAATATCGATGGCTTACATGATCAGGCGGGCAGCCCAAATGTCGTGAATTTTCATGGTAGTTTATATGATGTGTATTGTCGCAAATGTGGGCAGAATATAGCTTGGCAAGACTATTTAATCAGCGATACCCATCAGAATTGCGGGGGGCAACTGCGTTCAGATATTGTTTTATATGGTGAAGGATTTACAGACGATACAATTACTTGTGCTATCAAAGCGGTAGAACAAGCTGATTTGATTGTGATTGTCGGTACGAGTTTTCAAGTTGCTCCTTTTAATCAGTTGCTTTATTATCATAAACCACAAGCCGATATCATGGCGATCAATCAGACGGCTCTTGCTATTCAGGAACCGTTTACCATGGTACAATGTGCGGCAGAAGATTTATTTCGCGAAATTAAAATCTAGGAGGGTATCAATGGTTAGTGAAAAAGAAAAAATGATTGCCGGTGAGCTTTATTTTTCCGAAGATCCAGAACTTGTGAGCGAACGCAAATTTGCTAGAGAACAGATGCAGTTGATTAATCACGAATATGATGCTGAGATACGCAGTCAGCTTTTAAAAGAATCATTTGGCACAGTAGCAGGAAACATTTATATGGAGCCCACAGTCCAATTTGATTACGGCTATAATATTTCGGTTGGCAAAAATTTCTATGCCAATTTCAATTGTGTCTTATTAGATGTTTGTCCGATTACAATCGGGGATAACTGTATGATTGCTCCCAATGTTCAAATTCTAACGGCAACACATCCCTTAAACCCAGTGAAACGTAATAGTGGCTTAGAAAATGGCAAACCAGTGACCATTGGCAACAACGCATGGCTTGGGGCCGGTTCGATTATTTTACCAGGTGTAGTATTAGGGGATAATGTCGTGGTAGCTGCTGGGAGCGTGGTGACAAAATCATTTTCAGATAATGTGGTTGTTGCTGGCAATCCGGCTCGTATCATTAAGACAATTACAGAAGATGGTAATTCAGACAGTTTAGTAAATGCACGTCAAAAAATTGATCAAATTGATCAAGAGTTGACGCGACTATTAGAACAACGAATGGCGGCAGTCAGCGAAATTGCAGCTTTCAAAAAGAAACAACAGCAACCCGTTTTGGACAGTACAAGAGAAACAGCTGTTTTAAACAAGGTTGTAAAAAATGTTACACAAGCAGATTATGTGGAAACTATTCGCGCAACATTTGCTGATATCATGAAACATTCTCGTGCATATCAACAACAAAAACTTTCAGAAAGTAGCGAGAAAAATGGAAGGGAATAAACGTCGTGACAAAATATTAAATCAACTGCAAAAAGCAGAAAAGCCCATTAGTGCTTCAAAATTTGCACAACAATTTGACGTGAGTCGTCAGATTATTGTCGGAGATATCGCACTTATGCGTGCTGCCGGAGTGGCTATTAAGGCTACCGCGCGTGGCTATCTTCTTCAAGGAAAAAGACAAGGAAAATTAAGCCAGATTGTCGTTCAACACGATGCAACGCAAACCCAAACAGAACTAAGGATTATTGTCGAAAATGGTGGCGAAATCGTAGATGTGATTGTAGATCATGATATTTACGGCGAATTAACGGGAAATTTGCAGATTAAGACGATTGAAGATATCGAAGCATTCATGGAAAAATACCGTAGTTCAAATGCCAGTTTACTTTTAGAATTAACCAATGGTATTCATCTGCATACAATCGCATATGAAAATGACGAAACACTAATGAAAATTAAAGCCGCTCTTTTAAAAGCAGGCATTTTATATCAAGAATAATTTTTATGTAGTTTTTCATTCATCTTTACTTTATGAAAAAAATGAACCACCTCAAAGTGAGCTCTTTTGAGGCGGTTCATTTTTTTTATTCGATTACTAAGACGCCTTCTTTTAAGGCAAAAGGATTTTCTTCGTTGATATGATCATAGAACATGACGCCGTTTAAGTGGTCAATTTCATGTTGCACCACGATTGCCTCATAATTTTTAAGGCGGCGTTTGTGTTTGACGCCTGCTTCATCGTAATAAGAAACCGTAACGCGAGCGTGGCGCACCACATAACCTGGCACTTCACGGTCTACAGATAAACAACCTTCACCTTCACCTAAACAGGCATCCTGGACAGAATGACTTAAAATTTTAGGATTGAACATGACTGTGCTAAGAACAGGTGTATCATCTTCTGGATCGCTGCTTGGTACATGGACTGCAATCAGACGTTTTGAAATATCTAATTGTGGAGCTGCTAAACCAACGCCACCGCGCAGCTGTAATTCTTCAGCTTTTACGGGATCTTGACTATTTTTTAAAAACTCTAACATTTCTTCCCCAAGTTTTTTTTCTTCATCCGTTGGGGGCATCGGTACTTCTTTGGCAACTTCCCGTAAAGTGGGGTTACCCTCTCTGATGATGTCATTCATCGTAATCATTATTATTCACCTCAAAGTTGATTTTCCTCAAAAGTAAGTTTACCACAGAATACAAATTGGTGGGAATTTGAAATTTTCTTCTTAAGATTTTACAAAGCTAAAGAAATAATATTTCAAAAAAATAATAAAAATAACGAAAAAAGGTTGCGTAAAAATAAAACGTGATGTATACTCCATTGTGTAAGCGATTACTGATCATTTTTTCATGAAAGATGGAGGAATCTCATTGTTTGGTTTTTCGATTTTTTTAAACGAAGCACTATCACAACAGCAAAAAGAATACGTCACTCAAATGGCACAAGCGGGTTTTAAAGGAATCTTTACCTCGTTGCACATTCCAGAAGATGATGCCACAAAATACCGTGAGCGCCTAAGTCAATTGGGAAGTTGGTGCCAAGCATTAAATCTCGATTTAATGGTAGATATTTCTGGTAATGCATTAGCAAAAGCTGGATTTGAGATGGATAATTTATCAGAATTGACAGAGATTGGGGTAACGGGATTGCGCATGGATTATCATATCAGCAATCGACAAATTGCTCACTTTAGTCAACAAATGAAAATTGCCTTAAATGCAAGTACGGTTACGCAACAAGATATTGATGAATTAAAAAAAGCGAATGCTAATTTTTTTAATTTAGAGGCATGGCATAATTATTATCCAAGACCAGAAACGGGCTTAGCCCAGAGTTGGTTTTTGGAAAAAAATCAATGGCTTAAAGCAAATGGTTTCACCATTCAAGCCTTTGTTCCGGGTGATGCTAATTTAAGAGGTCCACTTTATGAAGGACTGCCCACACTGGAACAAGATCGCCATCAACATCCATTAGCCGCGGCATTATGGCAAAAAAATGCTGCCGTTGATTTAATTTATATTGGTGATGGTGGTTTGAATGAACGGACAAAAGAACAATTCAAAAGTTTTATAAATAACAACGAAATTTTATTACAAGTAGAAAATTGCGGAACGGATTATTTTAATTATATTTTAGGTGATCATGTTAATCGCTTGGATGAAGCTGATGCGGTCATTCGCAGTGCCGATGCGCGCTTCCGCAAGATTCCGCAAATTAAAGCACAAAATACGGTAAAACGCACTTTGGGGAGTGTGACGGTAGATAATGAAAAATATTTGCGTTATGCTGGCGAGATTCAATTGTGTCGCAAAGGGTTACCAGCAAATGACAAAGTAAATGTGGTGGCACAAGTAATTGCTGCTGATGAAGATTTAATTTGCCAGATTAAAGGCGGCATGAAATTCAAATTACAACCAATGGGGGAAGAACATGAGCAAGATTAATTTAGAAAACTTAACAACTGAGCGTCGTAATGAAGCAACTTTTGGTTTAGATGAAATGACCGTTCAAGAAGCTTGTCAAAAAATGAATCAAGAAGATCAAAAAGTAGCAGTCGCGGTTGAAAAAGAATTAGAAAGTATTGAAAAAGTAGTTGCAGCTACGATTGCAGCTTTCAAAAAAGGCGGCCGTTTAATTTATATGGGCGCTGGAACATCTGGACGTCTAGGTGTGTTGGATGCGGCAGAATGTGTGCCCACTTTTGGTGTTGATCCAGAAATGGTAGTTGGTTTAATTGCCGGTGGCGATCAGGCGATGACTGTTGCTGTGGAAGGTGCCGAGGATTCTGCTGAATTAGGAGCAAATGATTTACACGAATTAAAACTAAATGAAAATGATATGGTGGTAGGGATTGCTGCTAGCGGCCGGACACCTTACGTTATTGGTGGTTTGGATTATGCCCGTCAAGTTGGTGCTGCCACTGGGACGATTTCATGTAATAAAGATGCTGAAATTTCAAAACATGCCCAATTTCCAATCGAAGTAGATTGTGGTCCTGAATTTCTGACCGGTTCTACTCGTTTGAAATCTGGGACAGCCCAAAAGTTAATTTTAAATATGATTTCCACTATCTCAATGATTGGTATCGGAAAAGTTTATAACAATTTAATGGTCGATGTAAAAGCAACTAATGAAAAATTAGTCGAGCGCTCCAAACGGATTATCATGCAGGCGACAGAAGTAGATTATGAAACAGCAGATCACTTCTTTACAGCCGCAGATGAAAATGTTAAATTAGCAATCGTCATGATTTTAACTGACAGTGATAAAGATGTTGCGGCACAAAAGCTTATTGCAGCCGATGGTTTCGTAAAGAAAACAATTTAAGTAGTGTTGGGGTTGCATTGTTTCATTGAAAATAATGCAGCTCCTTAATAAGAAAAGTTTTAAATAATTCATAATTTCAAGGGGGAAAGTTAGCATGGCAAAAGAAGAATTAAGTTTGGAACAGTTGGCAAAAGAGATTTACAAAGGCGCCGGTGGCATGAACAATGTTGAAAGCGTTACGCACTGTATGACACGGGTTAGAATGTCTGTCCGTGACCGCGATGAAGTAAATGAAGCACAATTGAAGGCCATCCCAGGCGTTTTAGGTGTCGTCGATGATGAACAACTACAAGTCATTATCGGTCCTGGCAAAGTCAATAAAGTCGCAAAAGAAATGGCAAGTCAAGCAGGTGTCGCTTTAGGAGAAGAAATTCCAACTTCAGCTAACGGGAAAGATGCCGTGAATCAAAAAGCGGCCGAAATGAAAGCGGCTCAAAAAGCTAAACAAAAACAGTCACCCTTTAAAGCGCTTTTAAAAGATATTTCGAATATTTTTGTTCCTATGATTCCAGCATTTGTTGGGGCTGGTTTGGTGGCGGGGATCGCCTCTGTTTTAGCGAATATGGTAACTGCCGGCAGACTAGACGCTGCAACATGGCAACAATATATTGATGTTATGAATATTTTGAAAAATGGGATGTTTTCTTTCTTAGTAATCTACACTGGTGTGAATGCAGCACAAGTATTTGGCGCAACACCAACCCTTGGTGGGGTAATTGGTGGGGTTGTAACCTTAACTGGGATGAATCCAGAGGCACCAATTATCAACTTGTTTAATGGCCAGCCACTAGCTGCACAACAAGGCGGTATTTTAGGGGTAATTTTTGCAGTCTGGTTACTTTCCAAAGTAGAGAAAAAATTACACGATATTGTGCCAGAAGCAATTGATATTATTGTAACGCCAACGATTTCACTTCTTGTCATTGGTTTGGCAGAAATTTTCTTGATTATGCCATTAGCAGGTTTTATTTCAAACGGTTTAGTTGGCGGAATTAACTGGATTTTAAATGTCGGTGGAGCTTTCTCTGGTTTTGTATTAGGAGCAAGTTTCTTACCAATGGTTATGTTTGGTTTACACCAAATCTTAACGCCAATTCATATTCAAATGATTGAAGCTACAGGCAGTACGCAACTATTACCAATTTTAGCGATGGCTGGTGCCGGTCAAGTTGGGGCAGCATTAGCATTGTGGATTCGTTTACGTAAAGATAAAGAATTGACAGAAATGATTAAAGGGGCATTACCAGTTGGTATTTTAGGTATTGGGGAACCGTTAATTTATGGGGTTACATTACCATTAGGGAAACCATTTGTTACTGCTTGTATCGGTGGCGGTGTCGGTGGTGCAGTTATTGGTGCTTTAGGAAATGTCGGCGCGACTGCCATTGGCCCTTCTGGTGCGGCTTTAATTCCGTTAATTGCTAACGGCCATTGGTTAGGTTATATCTTAGGTTTACTTGCAGGCTACGCTGGTGGTTTTGTGGCAACTTACTTCTTTGGTATTCCTAAAGAAAAATTAGCGGCTGAAAAAATGGCCGAAGAACAAACAACCGTCGCCCCAGTCCAAACTACTATTTTAGCTGGAGACGCTGCGGCTACAACGGAATTTTTTGCGGTGGCAAACGGAGAAGTAAAACCAGTATCAGAATCAACTGATGCGGTTTTCTCACAAAAAATGATGGGTGAAGGCTACTTTGTCATTCCTAAAGAAGGTACAATCTATGCTCCAGTAAGTGGTACGATTTCATCTGTTTTCCCAACCAAACACGCAGTAGGAATTACGACAGACAGCGGCTTAGAAGTATTGTTGCATATGGGTGTCAATACTGTTGAATTAAATGGAAAACCATTTGACTTGAAAGTTGCAGAAGGTCAAAAAGTAACACCGGATACGATTGTGGCAGATGTCGATCTTGCTGCTATTAAAGCGGCAGGTAAAGGAACAGACATGCTGGTCTTAGTCACAAATATGGATAAAGTAAAAAATGAAATTTTAGAAAAAGTGGGGGCAACAGAAGCCAAAACGCCCGTTATGAAAGTAGAAGTATAATTTATTAATTATCTATTTAATAGAAAGAAACGCGAATTTTCGCGTTTCTTTTTTTGAACTCATTTTAGCAATTAATTTGTATTTACTTTTAAAATACTTGTAGAAATTGAAAAAAAATGGGAAAGTGATAGTAAGTAAATGACAACGAAGTTTTGCTGATAGAAAAAATTTAAGCAAAATGGACTGCAAGATAAGGAGGTCAGAAAAATGGCCGGAAAAAAATTAACAATTCCCCGCTATCAGCAAATTGCCGTTGATATTGCCGAACGAATTGTTGAAAATCGCTATAAAGAAGGAGAAAAAATTCACGCTCGCTCTACTTTAGCTAGTAATTTCAACGTATCACCTGAAACGGCGAGAAAAGCTATTAATGTTTTAGTAGATCTTGGCATTATGGATGTTCACCATGGGAGTGGGGCCTATGTAGCCTCCCGGGAGAAAGCCCAGAGCTATTTAGCACAGTATAAAGATGTTCACTCCATCCAAGAGTTGAAAAGTGAAATATTAAACAGCGTGGAGCGTCAACAACAAGAATTGGAAAATTTTTCGGGGCTATTAGATACTTTGGTGAATCAAACCAAACGAATTCAGCAGACAGCTCCTTTTTTACCTTATGAGATTCAACTGGATAAAACAGCAAATCACTTACATGAATCGATTAAAGATTTAAATATTTGGCAAGAAACTGGGGCAACAGTGGTGGCTATCCAACACGAAGAGCGGTTGTTATTATCCCCAGGGCCCTATGCTAAGTTTGAAGCCGGGGAAACAGTTTTTTTTGTAGGAGAGGAATTGGTCTTTCAGCGCATGATGAACTTCTTTTATCCAGAAAAAGATAAATATTAAGAAAACCTTAAGTAAATAAATGACTGCTGTTATAACCAGGAAAACGAATTCACGTTTTTTCCTGGTTTTTCTTTTTTGACTAAGTGCCCACATGATGTTAGTCTGATGTGGTCAGTTTTTTGAGAGGAAAATTTTCAAGTTGTTTTCAAACTTGCTTTTTCCATCCTAATAAGGAAACAAAATAGCTGTTTCTTTAATAGGAAAGCTGTTGCTAAGTTTTTAAAACAGCAAAAATAAATAGGGGGTAACAAAATGGCGAAAGTGAAAGTAGAACACTTAACAAAAATATTTGGTAAAAAGCAGCAACAAGCGCTTGCCATGATGAATGAACATAAAAGTAAAACTGAAATTTTAGAAAAAACCGGAGCTACAGTTGGTGTTTATGATGCCAACTTTGAAGTGAATGAAGGTGAAATATTTGTGATTATGGGACTTTCTGGTTCAGGTAAGTCCACCTTGATCCGCTTATTAAACCGATTAATTGACCCAACTAGCGGTGAAATATATATCGATGGCAAAGATATTGCCAAGATGAATAAAGAAGATTTACAAGAAGTTCGCCGCAATAAAATTAATATGGTCTTTCAAAGTTTTGCATTGTTTCCACATCGTACGATTTTAGAAAATACAGAATTAGGCTTAGAAATACGTGGGGTAGACAAAGCAGAACGACGTAAAAAAGCTGAACAAGCTTTGGAAAACTCTAGTTTGCTTGCATTTAAAGACCAATATCCAGAACAACTTTCTGGTGGGATGCAACAACGCGTCGGTTTAGCCAGAGCACTTGCGAATGATCCTGAAATTTTATTAATGGATGAAGCTTTCTCAGCACTTGATCCGTTAATTCGTCGCGAAATGCAAGATGAATTGTTAGATTTACAAGAAAATGTCAAGAAAACTATTATTTTTATTACACATGACTTAAATGAAGCATTGCGCATTGGCGATCGCATTGCCTTGATGAAAGATGGACAAATTATGCAAATTGGTACCGGAGAAGAGATCTTAACCAATCCTGCCAATCAATATGTTCGAGATTTTGTGGAAGATGTGGATCGCTCCAAAGTTTTAACTGCGCAAAATATTATGGAACCAGCGATTACTATGAATATTGAAGCGGATGGTCCTAACGTAGCTTTAAACCGCATGCGTAAAGAAGGCGTTAGTATGTTATTAGCCGTTGATCGTAAGCGCCAATTAAAAGGTAGTTTGACGGCTTTAAAAGCTCTAGAAGCCAGAAGAGAACAATTACCATTAAAAGAAGTTATTGATAAAAATGTTAAAAAAATTCCGCAAGATATGTTAGTAACTGATATTTTTGATGTCATCAAAGATGCAGAAGCACCTTTAGCCGTTGTAGATGATAAAGATAAATTACTAGGAGTAGTGATTCGAGGAAGTGTGATTGAAGCGTTAGTTGAAACAGGAGAGAAGGAGGTGGAGTTGGTTGGATAATTTATTACAACAGGCAATTCCAGTTGCAAAATGGGTGGAGAACTTTACAGATTGGTTGACAAAAACTTTTGCAGGATTGTTTAGTTTTGTCCAAACAATTGGTCAAGTTATTATGGATACAATTACGAATACTTTATTATTTATCCCACCTTTACTATTTATTGTCTTATTAGCTATTGCAGCCTTTTTCCTATCAAAGAAAAAACCAGGGCTGACAATTTTGACATTTTTTGGCCTCTTATTTATCTATAATCAAGGTCTATGGAATGATTTAATGAATACCGTCACACTTGTTTTACTGGCAAGTTTGGTTTCGATTGTGATAGGGATACCATTGGGCATTTTAATGGCAAAAAGTGAAAAAGCCAACACGATTGTATCGCCAATTTTAGACTTTATGCAAACTATGCCGGCTTTTGTTTATTTAATTCCAGCCGTTGCCTTCTTTGGTATCGGGATGGTACCAGGGGTCTTTGCTTCTGTTATTTTTGCTCTACCCCCAACAGTACGCATGACCAATTTAGGGATTCGTCAAATTCCAAGTGAATTGGTCGAAGCATCTGATTCTTTTGGTGGCACGGGAAAACAAAAGTTATTCAAATTAGAATTGCCTTTAGCAAAAGGAACCATTATGGCTGGGATTAATCAAACGATGATGTTAGCCTTATCAATGGTAGTAACAGCATCCATGATTGGTGCACCTGGTTTAGGTCGAGGCGTATTATCAGCCTTGCAACAAGCCCAAGTAGGGAACGGTTTTGTAAATGGTTTGGCATTAGTTATTCTAGCTATTATCATTGATCGCTTTACGCAAAAATTAAATGCGCCAAAAAAAGAACGCAAAAGAAATCTTGATCCTGCTGCTAAGAAAAAACAAAAATGGATTACTGGCGGGGTGGCGGTGTTAGTTGTCGCTTTGATTTTTGGTTCCATTTTTGCTGGCAGTCATGCTTCTAATAAAGGCACTATTCATTTATCATATGTTGAATGGGATACAGAAGTTGCTTCAACGAATGTGATTGCAGAAGTCTTAAAAGAAGAAGGCTACGATGTGAAATTAACGCCTTTGGATATGACAGTGATGTGGCAATCTGTTGCCAATGGTGAAACCGATGGGATGGTTGCCGCGTGGCTACCTCACACTCACCAAGCACAATACGCTAAATACAAAGATCAGATGGAAAATTTAGGTGAAAATCTAAGTGGTGCGAAACTTGGCATCGTGGTTCCAAGTTATATGAATGTGAACTCACTAGAAGATCTAAGTGATCAAGCGAATAAACAAATTATAGGAATCGAGCCTGGCGCAGGGGTTATGAAAGCAGCAGACAAAACTCAAGCTGCTTATCCTAATTTAAAAGACTGGACAGTGGAATCTTCTTCTTCAGGTGCGATGACAGTTGCACTGGGAAAAGCTATTAAAAATAAAGAGCCAATCGTTATCACCGGCTGGTCACCTCACTGGATGTTTGCAAAATATGATTTAAAATATTTGGCTGATCCAAAAGGGACGATGGGTGGTGCTGAAACAATTAATACGATGGTTCGTAAAGGCTTAAAAGAAGACCAACCCGAAGCATATAAAATTTTAGACAATTTCCATTGGGAACAAAAAGATATGGAAGATGTTATGTTAGCTGTTCATGATGGGCAAGATCCAGCTCAAGCAGCTAAAGAATGGGTCAAAAATAATTCAGATAAAGTAAATGAATGGATTAAGTAGAAAAATCCGAGTTGTCAGGTGCAAAAGTAATCATGCACTGGCAATTCGGATTTTTTAGTTATTTTTAAAAATGTTTTTCGCGAAAGTCTTTAATAATTTGGCGTGATTGGTAAATTTTTTCAGCATTTTCTTGATTGCGACTGATATAGGAATAAAATAAAATATCAACCGCTAAAAATTGAGCAATTAAAGAATTCGTTGCTGCACTACGCTGATCAGCTTCTTGGGGGCGAGAAACTTGCAGTGAAACGTCCGCCAGTTTTGAAAGGCGATTGGTTCCAAAGCGGGTAAGCGTAATAATTGGAATTTTTAATTCTTTGGCAATTTCCGCAAAGTAAATAATTTCTGGCGTTTCACCGGAATTTGAAATCAGCCATAAAACCGCATCTTTTTTGGTATTAATGAGTTGAGGCAATAGAGTGTTATAGTTTGTTTCAAGTGAAACACTTTTGCCAATACGGTCCCACTTCTGTTTGATATCTTCGGCTACCAAATGGGAAGCCCCTACTCCCGTTACAAAAATCCGTTCTTTTGTTTCCAATAGCTTCAATGCCGCTAATAGCTTTTCATCACTTAAAATTTGCGTCGTTTCATGTAGTGTTAATTGAGCATTTTGCGATAACTTTTCTTTTAAAGATGCGATAGGTTCGTTCTTTTTCACATCTGAATATTCTTGATTTGTGACATTGGATTGGTTTTCCGCAGAAATTTGAATTTTGAAATCGGTTAGACTTGCAGCACCAACTTTTTTGGCAAAGCGCACGACGGTGGGGGCGCTGGTTTTAGAGCCTTTTGCGATTTGTTCGGCGGTCATAGTCGGTATTTTATCAATATTTTTTTTTATATAACGGAAAATACGTAACTCTGCTTTGGATAATTCGTTTTCCATTCCTTGAATTCGATTGATTAGTGCCATTGTAATCACCTCGAGCTCATTATAACAGAAATAACATTCTCTGCGGGGGGAAACCTTTTGTAGAAAAATAAGATTTTTTCCGCAAAAAAACGGCCGCACAAGGCGGTCGTTTTATAAAATGCGATTAGAAATTTTTCGCTGTCGCCACTACTTCTGAAGTGGTTTTGTCCATGATTTCTTCTACCTTAGTTGGATCAAAATCCAGACCTTCTGCGAGGATTTCGCTAAAGTCGGTAATGCCAATAAAGTTTAACATTTGGCGAGTATATTGTGCAGCAAAGTCTTGGCCATTGTAAAAGCCGCCGCTGGCTTGAATGTGTAACGCCTTTTTGCCTGTAACTAAACCAACAGGGCCTTCAGCTGTATATTTAAAAGTTTTACCGGAGACACAAATCGTATCAAACCAAGCTTTCAAACGACTTGGAATGCTTAAGTTCCATAATGGATTGGCAATAACGATTTTGTCAGCTTTTTCAAATTGCTCTGTTAAACCATTAAATGCAGCTAGTTTACTTTGTTGATTTGTAGATAAGTCGGTAAATTCTGCTCCTTTTATTAGCGCATGCCAGCCAGAAGTAATATCGGCATCGATTTCCGGGAAATCTGTCGCATAAGGATTAACCACAATAATTTCATCCTCGGGATTTGTTTCTTTATAAGTTGTTAAAAAGCTTTCCAATAATTGAACTGCGTGAGAATCCTCAGCTTCTAGTGGGTGACCTTTAACAGCAAGTAGTGTAGACATAGTATTTTCCTCCAATTTTTTAGCTGTTTAAAAAGATTGCTTTCATGGTTAAATAGGCAATATTTTTGAACGTGTCTTTATTTGATACCACTTCGTTTAATGAAGGCATCAGATGTTTATAAAATATGTATGCGCAAAAAACGCACGTTATGATTATAACGGTTACATTAAGTGTTTTCAATTTTTTTGCCTTATAATTCAAATTTGAAACAGTTGAACTTGCAATTTTACTTCAAATCAAGTAAAGTAAACCTGTGTGCATTGCACACCACCTGTCACTTGGTTTGGCGAGTCACCAACGCTTTACTCAGTCGCAGGGAGAATAAAAATGTGAGGTGAAAAACATGGCAATTTCAAAAGAACGTAAAAACGAAATCATGACAAAATTTGCACGCCACGAAGGCGACACTGGTTCTCCAGAAGTGCAAATCGCTGTGTTGACTGAAGAGATCAACCACTTGAATGAACACGCACGCGTCCACAAAAAAGACCACCATTCTTACCGTGGTTTGATGAAAAAAGTTGGTCATCGTCGTAACTTGTTAGCTTACTTACGTAAAACTGACGTACAACGTTACCGCGAATTGATCCAAGCTTTAGGATTGCGTCGTTAGTCGTTATCGTCTTAAAAGTGAGGTTCAGCTTGAATCTCACTTTTTTGCTATGAAAAATTAAACAAATGCTGGGGTAGTGGTAAGGCTAACTACTAACCAAATGAAAGTTTTGAACCTCATTTCAAATTTTTCATTTGTTTAGTAGCGGCCCACTATCTACAGGAGATAGGAGAATTTATGACAAAGCAAGTATTTAAAACAACTTGGGGCGGACGCCCATTGCAAGTTGAAGTCGGTCAATTAGCTAAACAAGCCAACGGTGCCGTTTTAGTGCGTTATGGCGATACTGCCGTATTAAGCGCAGCGGTATCTTCAAAAGAAGCCAAGGATACAGATTTTTTCCCCTTAACAATTAACTATGAAGAAAAAATGTATGCAGTTGGTAAAATTCCTGGTGGCTTTATTAAAAGAGAAGGCCGTCCTTCCACTGACGCAACCTTAACAGCTCGTTTAATCGACCGTCCAATTCGCCCAATGTTTGCTGAAGGCTTCCGTAATGAAGTGCAAGTAACCAACATTGTAATGAGCGTAGAACAAGATTGTTCACCTGCTATGGCCGCAATGTTAGGTTCTTCTTTAGCATTGTCCATTTCAGACATTCCTTTTGACGGTCCTATTGCAGGTGTTGAAGTAGGTCGAGTAAATGGTGAGTATGTCTTGAATCCAACCGTGGAACAAGCTGAAAAAACCGATATTGAATTAACTGTAGCTGGAACAAAACAAGCGATTAACATGGTAGAATCTGGTGCCAAAGAAGTCTCAGAAGACGATATGTTAGGCGCTTTACTATTTGGTTTTGACGCAATTAAAGAATTAGTTGCCTTCCAAGAAGAAATTGTTGCTGCTGTCGGTAAAGACAAAATGGAAGTAAAACTTTTACAAGTTGATCCAGAATTAAAACAAGACATCTACGATAGTTACTACAGTGTAATGAAAACAGCTGTTATGACTGAAGAAAAACTAGCCCGTGAAGATGAAATTGAAAAAGTAAAAGAAACAGTCAAAGAAGTTTACGCAGAAAAATTTGCCAATGTTGAAACAGAAGACTTGGTTCAGATTACCAAAGAAATCAAACAAGTGGCGGAAGACTTAGAAAAAGATGTAGTGCGCGAATTAATCACGATTGATAAAATTCGTCCCGATGGTCGTAAATTAGACGAAATTCGTCAACTGTCATCAGAAGTTGGTTTATTACCACGCGTACATGGTTCTGGTTTATTTACTCGGGGCCAAACACAAGCGTTATCCGCTTGTACTTTAGCTCCATTAGGGGAACACCAAATCATTGATGGTTTAGGGGTAGAAGAATCTAAACGCTTCATCCATCATTACAATTTCCCACAATTTTCTGTTGGCTCGACTGGTCGTGCCGGTTCACCAGGACGTCGTGAAATTGGTCACGGTGCTTTAGGCGAGCGTGCCTTAGCTCAAGTAATTCCAAGTGAAACAGATTTTCCTTATACAATTCGTTTAGTAGCGGAAGTTTTAGAGTCGAATGGTTCTTCTTCTCAAGCAAGTATTTGCGCGGGAACTTTGGCGCTAATGGATGCCGGTGTGCCAATTAAAGCGCCTGTGGCTGGGATTGCAATGGGTCTAGTCTCTGATGGTGAAAATTATACTATTTTGACTGATATTCAAGGTTTAGAAGACCACTTAGGCGATATGGACTTTAAAGTCGCTGGGACAAAAGATGGTATCACTGCTTTACAAATGGATATTAAAATTCAGGGGATTACAGAACAAATTTTACGCGAAGCATTAGCCCAAGCGAAAAAAGCTCGTTTTGAAATCTTAGCAGAATTAACGTCAACTCTTGCTGAACCACGCAAAGAATTAAGTCAATATGCACCAAAAATTGAAATGATTCAAATTGATCCTGAAAAAATCAAAGTGGTTATTGGTAAAGGTGGCGACACCATTAACAGTATCATTGAAGAAACTGGCGTTAAAATTGACATCGATCAAGAAGGTAAGGTTTCCATTGCTTCTGCTGATGCCGAAATGATTCAAAAAGCGATTAAGATTATTGAAGAATTAACCAAAGAAGTAAAAGTCGGCGAAGTTTACTTAGGTAAAGTCGTCCGAATCGAAAAATTTGGTGCTTTTGTTAACTTAATCAAAGGTAAAGATGGCTTAGTTCACATATCACAACTTGCAAACGAACGCGTTAACAACGTAGAAGATGTGGTGAAATTAGGAGATGAAGTTTTAGTTAAAGTAACTGAAATCGATCGCCAAGGACGTGTCAACTTATCTCGCAAAGCGCTGCTAAAAGATGACAAAAATGAAGAAACAAAATAAGCAATTTTCCTCGTATCAAAAATGATACGAGGTTTTTTATACATAAAATAGGGATTTGATTTTGACAAAAGAAGGTTATCAGTTTGCTTTGCTTTTTTACAAAAAGGACTGCTGACAAAAAGGGCTAGATTCAAACAATAAGAGGGAAATTTAAGAAAGTAATACTTAAATTTTTCCGAAATTTCGGCTTATTTAAACAAATGTTGCTTTTATAGTGCCGTTTATTAAAAAAGGTATGACAAGATTTTTGTCATACCTTTAGTAGTTATTGTAAATTGTTTTTCGCTTTAATAATTAACATCATCGGGCGACGAAGTTCTTCTTTCATTTCCGGTAGCGCCAGTAGTTCTTTTGCAGGCGTTGGCTCCACTACGTTTAAAAGAGTAAAATCATTCTCTAACAATGTATTGAGATAAGTCGTTAGCGTGCGGTGATACTTGGTGACTTTTTCGCCTAAGAAATTTGTTTTCCTTGGGCCTTCTGTAAAGTAATGGTCAAGAGGATAATGTAAAATATTGCCCTTATCATCGTAATACCAATCCTGGGTTCCTTCTGCGGTAAAAGCGGGATGTTCCACGGAAAAAACGAGAACTCCCTCAGGTTTTAAATAGTTTTTAATATTTAAAATTAACTGATTGAAATCTGCCACATAATGAATAGCTAACGAGCTGAGCACAATATCAAAGGTTTTTGCAGGAAAATTCACCGTGGCAATATCTGCTTGCAAATAGTTTACAGGATAACCTTCTGTTTTTTCTTTCGCTACAGCCAGCATTTTTTCAGATAAATCAACACCTGTTATGGATTTTGCTCCATGTTCTGCTGCATAAAGACAATGCCACCCGTAACCACAGCCGAGATCTAAAACTGTTTTACCAGTAAAGTCAGGCAATAATTTTTGGAGTGTATGCCATTCACCAGCACCAGCTAAACCTTTTTGACTCCGTGCCATTTGACTGTATTTGTTAAAAAAATTTTCATCATCGTAAATATTATTCACTTTTCTTTCCTCCGTGTTTTTTTATGAAATGTAATAAAGATCTGTTCTCTTTAGCAATCATTGCGTTTTTTTCTTGGGAATGTTCTTCTTGTGGATCACAGTGCCGCTTCCCACAGTAGTTGGATAGGTTTGTTGGAGTTCTATTGCTTAATAAAAAGCATCGTTACGGTAAGATTTCTTTAATTGGATAAATAAGAAACTAGCGATAAGTAATGTTAAACCTTCGCTTAAAGGTAAACTTGCCCATACGCCGGCCAGTCCAAAAGTTTTTCCCAGTAAAATTACAAAAGGTAAAATTAGCAGATAACCCCGCAATAAAGCGATAATAAAAGATTGTTTTGCATAACCTACAGCGGCAAAGAAAATACTAAAAATAATATTGAAGCAGGCACCAAAAAGTGCGACAAAGTAAATAGGCAACCCGGTCGTTGCAAGTTTTGCTAAGGCGGTACTATGTTCACTGTTAAATAATCCAATAATTGGAGCTTTGAAAATTGTCACAATAAGATAAAGCACCAAAGCCAATGCAAAACTAACTTTGAAGCCGTAATGAACATAATAAAAAACTTTATTGCTTTCTTTTTTCGATGCCGCTTGTGATATTAACGGTTGTACACCTTGGGCAACACCTGTAAATAAGGCTAGACCGACTAATAAAATATTTGCCAAAACGCCATAAGCTGCAACGGCGATATCGCCACTTAGAAAAAGTAAAACTTGATTGAAGACTAGAATACTAATTCCCGTACTCATTTCGGTCAAAAAAGATGCTAAGCCTAATTGGATGCTGCGGCTAATTGTTTTAAATTGAGGTGCAGTAAATTGCCAAGTTAAACGGCGATTATTTTTTTTACGATGGGTACTTAAAATTAGTAAACTTAAAACAGGCGATAATACAGTAGCCAGTGCAGCTCCCGCCATCCCCATTTTCATAGGAAAAACGAAAATATAATCAAAAACAATATTAAAAAGACTAGAAAAAAGCATCGCTTTCATCGCAAGCTGGGGATTGTTGTCATTGCGAATAAAAGCCAAGACGAAGTTGTTACAAATGAAAAAAGGAGCCATCACTAAAATAAACCGCAAGTAAGTAGTTGTTAAATTTAGTGTGGCAGCACTTGCCCCTAATAAAGCAGCTAAAGGAGCAGCAGCGGTTAAACCCACTAAGGTAAAGAATAATCCTAATCCAATAGCAGTTAGGAGTAATTCGGAAAAGTAACTGGTGCCTCCTTTTAAAACAAATAGTGTAGCGCCTCCCATCCCTAAAAGTAAACCCAAAGCATTCAAAAGATTAAAAAGAGGTAATGCAATATTTAATGCCGCTAGACCTAAAGTACCGACACCATTTGCAATAAAAAAAGTGTCCGCTAAAATATATAAGGATAAACCAAAGGTGCTTAAAACACTACGCGCTACGTATCCTCTAATTTCTTTCATAAAAAATCCTCCAAAAAAGAGTAGTACGTTATCCTCCTAGGGCCTATGGGATAAAGTGCTACTCTCAACATTTTTTGTTGGCAAAACCCGGCGATTTTGCATGTATATGAATAAACTTATTCTAACAACTCGTCTATTTTTTGGCAATCATAATGAGCAAAGGTTCATTTTGTTTCTTTCAAATTAGGTTGAACTACAAGAAAAATATGGAAAAAATTACCCTCTAATTTTTGTAACGTTAAAAGAAGAGGAGGCGGGAAAATGGTGTATCAATGCTTATTGGAACGGGATGAAAAGACAATTTGGCGTATCTATTCGTTAGGACGCAGGGGAGAGGTTGTGTCCTACGAAAAGTTACAAAGTGAATTTCATTTTACGGCTAAAAAAATTCAGCGCTTATGTGAATGGTGGTCAGAAATTGAAAGAAAGAAGAAAATCGGAATTGATTTTATTCCAATTAAAAGAGGCGTACAGTTACAAGTAACCCCGCAGTTTTGTGAAAGAGCCTTTTGGTATCAATTGCTATCAGAGAGTTTAACCTTTCAATTATTGTGGCAAAAATTAACGGATCCCTTAGCGACGATTACCCAGCTATCGCAACAACATTATGTAGCGCGTAAAACGATTTGGCGGCGTTTAGAAGGATTAAAACCACTATGGCAAAATTTCAATTTGCGGTTAGATGATAATTTTCAAAACTGTATAATGGGTTTGGAAAGTCAGAAACGCTATTTGATTTTACAGTTAAAAAAGATGCAAATGGTTGCCATGCACAATGGAACTGACGAACTCTTATCTTTCATGGGTGCTATCAGTCAAAGGCGAGCTGACTTTGGTTTTAAAATAAGCATAATGGAGACAAAAATTTTACATAGTCGTGCGCCCCAAATTCCCTATCACTTAGATGAACGCGGTTGGCAATTTTTAATCCAACAGTTATTCGGCATGGAGATTTGGCTACCAAAAAATTATGAAAAACTAGTGATGGAGATTGAAAATGAGCTTTCGGCAGTTTCTTTGATTACAATCCAAGATATTTATCGTTATCATTTATGTTTACAGCTTTTTTGCGGCGATAGTCTAGAGGAGTTTTTTTTGCCCCAAATGCCTTTACCTGAGGCGATTGTATTAGAAAAATTAAGTCAAGAATATGTGGATAAGTATGCACGTTTTAGCCGGAAGCATATTCATATTGTTAATGGATATGATTACTTATTGAGAAAGAAAAATTCTTCTTTACAAATTGTTTAAGCCTACTATTTTTATTGCATATAATTATAATATTTTTATAAATAATGATAAAATATAAATGATAAATGACGAAAGTAGGTGGCAAAATGCTGGAATTATTTTGGTCTTTAATTGTTGGGAGCATCTTAGGTTTACTCGCAGGCATGATTATCGGAAATGACATTCGCAGTGGTTTTTTCGGATATATACTCATTGGTTTTTTAGGTAGCTGGGTAGGTAGAATTTTGTTAGGTCCCACGGGTCCAAAAATCGGCGGCTTTTATGTCATTCCAGCTTTAGTTGGCTCCTTAATGTGTTTGAGCATCTGTTCGTATCTTTTACAAAAAATTCGTCAATTTGATTTTTATTAATAACAATCCTAACCCACGCCTTGCGCGTGGTATTTTTGTTGTAAAGGGAGTATATGATTTTCATAAGGAAAAAATTCGCTATGCTAAGTTTGTTGATAGTTAGCTGCACCAACATCCTCTTAGCATCATAAAGTCACAATTATAAGAAGTTTGAGGAGTAATTTCGTATAATTTTCCTTAATGTAACAGGAGCCCATTTAGCTTTTTTTCATTTTAAAAAAGTATAACGGTGAATTGTAAACGTTTTACAGATGTGTATGTTAAAATAAATAGAGCAATTATTTTTTATAACAGTCTTTAAAATAACCAATTTTTTGTAAAATTTTATCAAGGAGGTATTTGATGGGATTTTGGAACCGTTTATTTGGCAAAGGTAAAACTAAAGAAAATGGCATACAAACAACGTCTTCAAAAAAAACAGCCACCGAAGTAACTGTCATACAAAAAGAACAATGGGAAGAACTTCCTTTTTACATTTCCAATGATGATGGCAATAACGCGCTAGTAAGTATGGTTGCGACGAGTATTGCTGCCAATAATCAACCAGAAAGTTCTTTTATAGTGAAGAAAATTATGAAAAAAAATCAAGAAGCAGAACTAGTTGCAGTTATTGCCGCGAGTATTGCGGCAGAAATGAAGCCAGAATCAGAATTTGTCGTTAAAAAAATTTACCAAAGAAAATAGCATGGAGGGATTATATGTTACGGAAGTTCAAAATTTCAATTGATGGTAAAGAATATTTAGTCGAAATGGAAGAAATTGGGAATTCACCATCCCAATCAACGCCAGTGGCTCCTGCTGCTGTTGCAGCACCATCCCAACCGACACCAGCGGTACCTGAGCTAGCTCCGCAAGATCCACCAAAGTCAGAATCTGCGCCGCAACCAAATCAGGTGAAGACATCTGTGGATAGTGAAACGCTCACTGCACCAATGCCTGGCACCATTTTAAAATTGTTAGTCAATCCGGGAGAATCGGTGATTGCCAATCAGCCCGTGATGATTTTAGAAGCTATGAAGATGGAAAATGAGATTGTGGCACCAAAAGATGGTACAGTTGCTGAGATTTTTGTGCAAGTAGGGGCAATTGTAAATGCTGGTGATCCCCTGATTGCCTTTAACTAACCAGTAGTCAGGAGGGGATTGAATGTCAAAAATCAAATTTATGGAAACCGTATTGCGGGATGGGCAGCAAAGCCTGATTGCAACACGGATGCCTACTAGCGATATGTTGCCAATTTTAAAAACGATGGATGAAGCCGGCTATTACGCTTTAGAAATGTGGGGCGGTGCTACGTTTGATGCTTGTTTGCGCTTTTTAAACGAGGATCCATGGGAAAGGTTACGCGCGATTCGCAAAGAAATTAAAGATACGAAACTACAAATGCTATTGCGGGGACAAAATTTATTAGGGTATAAAAACTATGCCGATGATGTGGTAGCAGAATTTGTCAAAAAATCTGTGGAAAATGGTATTGATATTGTTCGTATTTTTGATGCCTTAAATGATACTCGCAATTTGCGCACTTCAGTAGAAGCATGTAAAAAAGCAGGGGGACATTGTCAAACCGCAATTTCTTATACTACTAGTGATTTTCACACTGTTGATTATTTTGTCAATTTGGCAAAAGAGATGGCAGAACTTGGTGCTGATTCCATTTGTATTAAAGATATGGCTGGTGTGCTTGTGCCTCAAACAGGTTTTGAACTGGTTAGCCGGATTAAAGAAGCCGTTGATTTACCTGTTGATGTTCATGTTCATGCTACTAGCGGCATTGCAGAAATGACTTATTTAAAAGTTGCTGAGGCTGGTGCCGATATTATTGATACAGCTATTTCATCTTTTGCAGGTGGTACGAGCCAACCTGCGACAGAATCAGTAGCAATTGCGTTAACAGGACTTGGATATGAAACAGGACTGGATCAATTAAAACTAGAAAAAATTGCGGATCATTTTAATCCGGTTCGTGATCGTTTTAGAAATGAAGGGAAATTGAATCCTAAAGTAAAAGATGTCGAGCCCAAAACGTTGCTGTATAAAGTTCCAGGAGGAATGTTATCAAATCTCTTAAGTCAGCTAAATGAACAAGGGCTCTCAGATAAATATGAGGAAGTATTAGCTGAAGTACCAAAAGTACGCGCTGACTTAGGATATCCGCCACTTGTCACACCATTGTCGCAAATGGTAGGGACACAGGCTTTAATGAATGTGATTAGTGGCCAGCGTTACAAGCTTGTTCCCAATGAGATTAAAGATTATGTGAAAGGCCTATATGGCAAACCACCAGTAGCAATTGATGAAAAAATTAAAGAGAAGATTATCGGCGATGAAAAAGTAATTACGGTGCGTCCAGCTGACTTACTGGCCCCACAACTGCCCGGCTTTGAAGCTCAAATACAAAAATATGCACAGTCGATGGAGGATGTATTGAGTTATGCTGTGTTCCCACAACAGGCTAAAGATTTCTTAGGGCGCCGCGAAGATCCGTTTTATGATGTACCGATTCAAAAAATTTCAGTGAAGTTAGAAATTTAAGAAGCAAATAAAGGGATAAAGATCAGACAGTACCATTAATGCTGTTTGATCTTTTTTTCGAGTTTAAAAAAATTTCAAATGGGGTAGTTTAATTTAGTGACAGAAAAAAGATGCCCCAAAAGGCATCTCTTAATCAAAAACTGGATGATTTTTTAAGACAAATAACTTGCCACTTTGGTTGTAATCAAGTCAACAGCGACATGATTTTCGCCACCTTCTGGCACAATAATATCAGCATAGCGTTTTGTAGGTTCGATAAATTGATGATACATTGGTTTTACCACTGATAAATATTGTTCAATCACAGAATCAAGGGTACGACCACGTTCTTCCATATCACGTTTAATACGACGAATAATCCGAATATCATCATCGGTATCAACATAGATTTTAATATCCATTAAATCCCGCAGGCGTTCATCTTCTAAAATTAAAATTCCTTCTAAAATAATAACTTCCTTTGGTTCTTGTACCAGAGTAACTTTGCTGCGTGTATGGGCGACATAATCATAAACTGGTTTTTCGATTGCTTCATAGCACATTAACTTTTTGATATGTTCGATTAAAAGATCGGTATCAAAAGCAAAAGGATGATCGTAATTGGTATTCAAACGTTCCTCAAAGCTTAAATTGCTTTGGTCTTTGTAATAAGAATCTTGTTCCAGCATCATGATGGAGTGATCAGGAAAATTATTGAAAATTGCCCGACTAACACTCGTTTTTCCACTACCAGAGCCACCAGTCACACCAATAATGATGGGCTTGTTCTTTGTCATGAGAAAACCTCTTTCGTTTTTTGTACTAGGTCTATTATATAGATTTTTTCAGAAAATGCTATGCTTTTTCGGTAAATGCAGTACCTAAAATAGGGTAGAGTTGTTCTAACACTTTTACTTCATAAGTTGGTTTGACATCTGGTAGGAGTTGTTTGGCTTTGGGATTGAGCCAGACACTATCTAAACCAGCATTATTAGCTCCTTTAATATCAGAGGTAAGAGAGTCACCAATAACTAAAGCTTTTTGAGCAACAAAATGAGGAATGCGATTAACTACGTAATCAAAATATTCCGGCATTGGTTTTTGGTAGCCAGTATCTTCAGAAACAAAAATGTCTTTAAAATATGGAAGCAACTGGGCATCTTCTAAACGTTTGTATTGCGTTTCAGAGACGCCGTTAGTCACGATATACAAATCCGCTTTATTGGCTAAATCTGCAATAATAGCGTGGCTATTTCCTAATAGTTGATGGCCTTGTGTTAAATAGTGACGATATTGCTGGTCAAGTTTTGGTCCGTCAACGATTTTACCCAAAGCGGCAAATAATTTTTGGAACCGGCCATTGGTTACTTCTGAACGTGTTAATTTACCTTGTTCATAATCTCGCCATAATTGGTGATTCATGGTTTTATATTGTTTTTGAATTTCAGGCGTCAGTGTCATATTCATATGAGTGAAAAGTTTTTGTAACGCTTGGTCTTCGGCAGCTTTAAAGTCTAATAAAGTGTCATCTAAATCAAACAGCAGGGTAGAATAATTCATTTTTTTAACTTCTTTCTATCTAAAATATGGTTTTAGTAATGCTAATTGAGTTTGTGTTAATTTTTGATAATTTCCCGGTTGCGAATTTTCAGGTAACCTTAAAGGACCCATTGCAATTCTACGCAGTGCAATCACCTTTTTGCCACAGGCCAAAAACATCTTTTTCACTTGATGAAATTTACCTTCCCAGATAGTAAGGCGAACCAAACTATGTCCGACTTGTTCATCAAGCAATAGAATTTCTAAGATAGCAGGCTGACAATGAGTGCCGTCTAAAAAGATGATTCCCTCTTGAAATTTGGCAATATCTTCTGCTGTGACGATTTCATTGATCCACGCTTCGTATACTTTGGCCACTTTTTTGACGGGATGCAGTAAATCATAACCCAACTGGCCATTACTAGTTAAAAGTAAAAACCCCGACGTATCGCGATCTAAGCGGCCGACAGCATATAAATTAGGCTGATTATCTTTTAAAGCGAGGCAATCAAATACAGTTTGGTACTTCAAATCAGAGTTGGCAGTCACTGCACCAATTGGTTTATCCAATAAATAATAGACTTCATTGGTGAAAAGTTCTATCCCAGCAGCAGAAATGTGGTGAATATTACTGTCTACATTTCGATTTTGTTGATTTTCTTTTATGCCATCGACAGTCACTTGCCCTTTTGAGAAAAGGCGTTTCATCTCTTTGCGGCTCGTGTGTAACGTCTCTTCAATTAATTTGTCTAAACGCATAATTACTCCTTTATTCCATAGCAAAGTCTTGTCCATTATAGCGAAAAATAGACAATTTCACAGCAAAACAGCACTTTCCTTGACTTAAATTTAAATAAGGCCTAAGGTTAAATAGTAAAGTAAATAAAGTTTCTCATACACACAGCGTTACGACCTGGTGGAGAAAGTTTTAACCGACTTTGACAGGACAGTTGTGCATACGACTGTCCTTTTGCGTATTTTTATACGTACCACACTGATGTGCTGAGTAACAAATTTGCTTTTAAAGATTACCGCATGTGCGGCCAAAATTTAGGAGGAATTTAGTTATGGCAGTAAAATTAAATGTAGAAAAAAGAGCAATCCGTCCCCGTTCCCTACGCAACAAATTGCGTCACGAAGGAAAAGTACCGGCAGTTGTAAATGGTTATCAAATTGAAAGTACACCCGTGGCAGTTGATGCGGCCGCTCTTGAAAAAATTTACCGTGAACATGGTGCGAATGCCGTTATCGTATTAAGCATCGATGGTAAAAACGTGAATACATTAGTCCGTGGCACACAATCAGATACTTTTACTAAAAAATTAACCCACGTTGAATTCTTGTCAGTAAATATGACAGAAGAAACTGAAGTGGAAGCTGAAGTATTACTTGTCGGCGAAGCTGCAGGTGTCAAAGCTGGTGGCGTATTGACACAAACATTGTACAACGTGCTTGTTTCCGCAACACCAGACAAATTACCAGAACGTATTGAAGTGGATGTTACTGACCTTGAAATTGGTGATACCTTAACAGTGGCTGATTTACCAAAAGATGCTGATTTCACCATTGTAACAGATGCTGAAGAACAAATCGTTGCCGTTAACGAAGCGCAAGCAGAAGAAGCGGAAGAAACAACAGACGAACCAGCTGAACCAGCTGACGTGGAGTAATTTTTAGTTAAAGCGCCGCTTGATGCGGCGCTTTTTTTAGTTAAAAGGATGATAGATTTCTAAAGCCCACTTACTAAGATTGTTTGGATTTAGTTTCACGAATACTCTACGACAATAAGCTAAAATTCCATCTTATTGCTTGAGAGCTGAGCGATTTTGTTTTTCATAGAATTATTATTTATTTTTTTAGGTACAGCATTTTTACATAGAATGTCCAAGTGTATCTCCAATTTCATTTTTCATTATAGGGTGCCAAGTTGTTTTTGAGTATTTTATCCGAGCTATTCGGCAAAGTCATGTTTAGTTTTGGGGCGTTTTGTCTCGTTGCATCACTTACTGCATAGGAAGAAATTTTAGTGCTATGCCAATTTAAAAAAGCTTTTACAATTTCTTTTTATAAGTGCAATTTTTTTGCATTCTTACTTATTTAAAGTATGATAGGTATAGAATCATTAACTGGTGTTTATCCTACCAAAAAAATGGCCAAAGCTATTTAAAGAGAGATAAGCGTAGTGAACACAGCCTTAGGAGGTTTTGAATTTGTTTGAAGTATTTGATAAAAAACGCAGCCGCTTTGCTTCTGTTGGTGTCGTTTCCAGTATGCCAGGAGAATTAATTGACAGCATTTGGTTCATTATCGACCTTGATTTAAAAGGGGTAGTACCTTTGAATAATTTAATCGCATTTGAATTACTAAATCATGATGGAAAAGTAACCATGCACTTCTCGCAAGAAAACAGCGAAGTTGAGATGGACATTGATTTACCTTTCCCATTTTCTTATGAGTTGCCACAAGAAGTTTATGCTTACGATGATGGCAAACAACAAACTATCTTATTACCAAGTGAAACGAAATATTGATATGTGAATTCTGTTTATTTAACTCTCATTTAGTCAAATGAGAGTTTTTTTTGAATTCAAAGGAAGTATATGATATTCCCTAAGTATGTGACCCTTATACTAAGGAATTAATAGTTAGATTTCCAAACGAGTTCGTGAAGCTTTTCAGGTGTAAATTTCAACTCATTAACTTTACCGTAGCGTTTGCATGGTACAAATTTATTCAGATAATTTTTTTAGAAGTAAGAAAAGATTGACAAGAGCAGATTTTACAGTTAGAGTAATGGACATGCGATGAGTCGATAAGACCAACTTGTTTGGTCGAGTCAAACAGCAACACCAGAAGGAGACTTCACTGCCGGATTTGCAGGGTGTTGGAAGTAGGTAGTGGACGACCGAACTTCTGCCAATTTTGGTACTGGTAAAGAACAGCTTTGAGGGTTTTTCCTTTAAAGCTGTTCTTTTTTTGTTTTAAAGAAGAGGAGATTTTTGTAAATTCACTTTCTTTCTGTTAAATTTTAATTACAGTTGTAAAGAGTCGACGGGTGTATCACAAGGGTTGGCTTTTTTATTTTTAAATATTTTATAGTGTCATTATAAAAATGAATAGCCCTTTTACTAACGGGAAGATTTGGCATGGCATATTTATTTATGAAGAAAATGCGCAATTGTGTTTTGAAATCTTGTGTAAAGTGTTGTGGAAATCTGAGTTGAAATTAGAGGTTTAGAAAGGAGCTATTATGACAATTTCATATGGTATTGTTAGTACAGCATCAATCGTTCCGCGTTTTGTAGCGGGAATTCGTGCTAGTAAAGAAGGAAGCGTGGCCGCTATTGCTTCGCGGGAATTAGCTAAAGCACAAAAAGTTGCGACTGAACTTCATATTCCCAAAGCTTATGGCAGTTATGCCGAGATGTTTGCCGATCCTGCAATTGATATCATTTATATTGCGACTTACAATAAAGGCCACTTTGAAACCGCCAAACAAGCTTTAGAAGCTGGCAAACCAGTTTTATTGGAAAAACCATTTACCTTGTCTGCAGCTGATGCAAAAGAATTATTTACATTAGCCAAAGAAAAACAGCTCTTTTTGATGGAAGCGCAAAAAGCTGTTTTCTTACCGATTACTTTAGCAGTGAAAAAAGCAATTGCAACTGGGAAAATTGGTGAAGTTAAGTTGATGCGTTCTCTTACGTCTTACCCTAATATTGGACACGTCAAATGGTTTCCAAGCCTTGAGGCAGGTGGAGGGACCTTACATGGATCTGGTAGCTATCCACTTCATTATATGCATTACATTACCGATGAAAATTATCAAAATGTGACAGGAAATGCTGTGATGCCAAAAGGGAGATCTGATCAACAAAGTGATTTGAGCTTGAAATTTGGTGCTACTATTTTGGCTAATATTTTTATAACGACTGAATTCGGCACTGATAACGGTATGACAATTTATGGTACAAAGGGACGAATCGAAATTCCTAATTTTTGGAAAACACAAGTGGCGTCTATTTGCACCAATGAGGGAAGAGAAGACCTACACATTCCTTTTATAAGTGAATTTGCTTTTGAAGTCGATCATGTCAATGAATGCTTAAAACAAGGTTTGTTAACCAGTCCGATTATGACACCAGCATTAACAATTGAAACTGTTGCATTAGTGGAAAATCAATATCAAAAATGGTTAGATGAATAGTAAAAAAACTCCGTAATATGTTAAACAAATGGATTTTTGTTTAACGTATTCGGAGTTTTTTTGTCTGGAAAGGAAATATATGGTTTTCACCAAGAATAAATTCACTAGTTTTTCTTTGATCTAGCTCCATAAACGAACTCTCGACGACAATAAGCTGAAATTTCAAGAAATTTGAAGAACAATTTATTCAAATTCCATCTTATTGCTTGAGAGCTAACCACGTTCATTTCGCTTTTCTTTGATCTAGCTCCATAAACGAACTCTCGACGACAATAAGCTGAAATTTCAAGAAATTTGAAGAACAATTTATTCAAATTCCATCTTATTGCTTGAGAGCTAACCACGTTCATTTCGCTTTTCTTTGATCTAGCTCCATAAACGAACTCTCGACGACAATAAGCTGAAATTTCAAGAAATTTGAAGAACAATTTATTCAAATTCCATCTTATTGCTTGAGAGCTAACCACGTTCATTTCGCTTTTCTTTGATCTAGCTCCATAAACGAACTCTTGACGGCAATAAGCTGAAATTTCAAGAAACTTGAGGGACAGTTTCGTATAATTCTGCCTTAATGCCAAAAAGCTGAAGGGGTTTGTTCAACTTTTCTTGGTGTCTAATTTTTAAATGGAATCTTGGCACGGAAAATAACACCTTTAGGATTTAACTCATGAACAGAAAGCTTGCCGTGATGTTCTTTAACAATCTGCTGTGCGATAGCCAGTCCTAAGCCAAAGCCACCGCTGTTTTTATTGCGGGAACGTTCTTCGCGATAAAAACGTTCAAAGATTTGTTTTTTATCTTCATCGCTGATATTAGCCCCAGTATTACGTACTTCTAATAGCCAATCATCATGGGTAATTTGGGAAAGTAAGATGATCTTATCTTTTTCTTGCGTGTATTTTAGTGCATTGTCTAAAAGAATAACCAAGAGTTGATGAATCTTTTTTTCATCGACTATCACATTTTCATTAGCATAATTTTCTAAAATAAAAGTTTTATCCTCTAGGCCTGCAATTTCTTGAAAAGGTTTGGCTAACTGAGAAATAAAGGATTGTGTTTGTAAAGTATTTAAAGCCAGGGTTGTTTCATTAGCATCGCTTCTGGCAATCGTCAGCAAATCATTTGTTAAAGAAGTAAGCCGCCTGGTTTCATTTAAGGCTTGGGCAATGGACTCAGACTCTTCTAAAATCGTTTGATTTGGTCTCGTAAATAACTTTTGCAAACTATTTTGAATAATTGTTAAAGGGGTTCGTAATTCATGAGAAGCATTTTCAACAAATTCTTGCTGCTTTTGCCATGCTTTAATAATGGGAGCCATATTTTTTTTAGAAAGAAAATAACTAACAGCTAAAGAAAGCAGCCAAAAAATCACCATACATACAATTAAAATAGTTTTGAAAGTTTGCAAAGATGCGTCAATTTGATCCGTATTTTCCAACAATTGAATATAAGCAACATCTTCTTGCGGAGTATCTAATTTGCGGGTAATCGAACGAAAATGAAGTGTTTGATCATCAGTTTTCACACTCAAAGTTTGAATCGTTGCCAAGTTATTTTGCGATAGTTTTAAATTTTGTAATTCTGTAAAACGACCGCCTAAAACGGCTTTATTCAAAATTTTACCATCAGCACTCCACAAAATGATTTGAGAGTTAAAACGATTATTCCGGTTTCCCATTGGGGGCAAATCTGATTTTTGCATTAAAAAAGGATTGTCTTCTTTCAGCCGAGTGATTTCAGTTGTAATCGTGCGCTCATCTTGGCTAATATTTTTTAAAGATTCATCTGTTTGACGGTAAGCTGAACTTTGTAACAGCTGCAAAACGATAAATCCTAATAAAAGAAAAATAAGCGCAAAAGCGCCAGCATTTAGTAAAAAGAATTGGCGGCGTTGTTTTTTGGAAATTTCTGTATTCATCTTTTACCCCTGTTCTTGCAATAAGTAACCAACATTGCGCAATGTTTTAAAGTCATTTGCGATTCCGGTGGGCTTTAAATGCTTGCGTAAATGGCTCATGTAGACTTCTACCACAGTAATGGTTGTATCAGAATCAAATCCCCAAATACGATCAAAAATTTGTTCTTTTGTTAAAATGACGCCTTTGTTTTGAATAAAATAAACGAGCAATTCAAATTCTTTTCCTTGAATGGGCAAAACAGTCTCCTGAAAAGTCACTTGATTACTTTGTAAGTTGCAGCTAATAGGGCCATAAGATAAGATACTTTCTTCATATAAACCTAAGGAACGTTTCAAAAGTGCTTTTACTCGCAACAACAATTCTTCGCGATAAAAGGGTTTTGTCAGATAATCATCGGCTCCTTTTTGAAAACCAGTTACTTTATCATCAATACCATCTTTGGCCGTTAAAATCAAAACAGGTGTTTGAATATTTTGCTCCCGTAGCTTGGCTAAGACTTCATAGCCATTTATTTCGGGTAACATTAAATCTAATAAAATGACATCGTAAATATTACTTTGCCCTTCAAATAAGCCTGTTTCACCATCAAAAGCTTGGGTAATTTCACCTAAGGGTTGGATAATTTCTTTTATATTATCAGATAGAGTCTGTTCATCTTCGACAATAAGTAATTTCAACATATTTTTCACCTCGTGCTCATTTTATCATGTTTATCCTAAATGAAACTTAATTTGCTTTTTAAAAAAAGTCATTGATTGGCTTTAAGCTAAGTTTAAGCTCGTGTAAATATGCTAAGGCTGTAATACAGCAAAAATAACAGGAGGGCATAAAATGAATTTCTTAAAACGGGCTTATCAAAGTCTTTGGGCCAAAAAAGGCCGCAGTCTATTATTGATTGCTGTTTTTGCCGCGATTTTAATCTTTGTTTTAGCTGGGCTAACGATTAAAAGTGCTGCTGAAGTAGCAAGTGAAAATGCTAAAAAAAGTGTTGGGGCTACGGTGACGCTTGCGACAAATCGAGAGGCAATGTTTAAAACAAATAGTGAAAATTCTACCGGTGAAAGTGAAAAACCAGATCCTGGTAGTTTTGAAATGACACCGGTAAAATTAAGCGACGCCAAAAAAATTGCAGCTTTAGCGGGCGTAAAGTCTTATTCCTTTGAAGTGAGTACTTCGGCTGATAAAAGCAGCGGTATTGAACCGATTTCTAGTGAAAGTAGTGAAAATACTGATAGTACTGATAGTGAAGAATCTGCCAATGCGCCTGCAGGACAGATGCCAGGCGGAAAAGGTCAAATGTCACAAGGCGACTTTCAGATTACAGGCGTTTTAGCAAGTGGGGCGTATTCTAGTTTTTCTGCTGGTACGGCAAAAATTACATCCGGCGAGGCATTAACACAAACAGACGAGAATAGTAATAATGTCTTAATTGAATCTTCTCTTGCAGAAGCCAATGATTTAACAGTCGGCGATACTTTCAAAGTAAAAGATAGTGATGATAAAGAAGTCACAGTTAAAATCAAAGGAATTTATGAAACAAGTGATAGCGGCACAAGTATGGGGATGCGTTTTAACTTTATGAATCCAGCCAATACGATTTTCACTTCTTATACATTGGCAAACGACTTAAAAGGTAGCGACAGTGCCGATACGATTGATTCGGCTGTGTATGATTTATCAGATCCAAAAGAGATGGAGAGTTTTGTAAAAAAAGCTGACAAATTAATAGATACCGATACTTACAGTTTACAGACTAATGATCAAATGTATCAACAGATGTTACAACCGTTAAATAATGTGGCGGGTTTTGCCAAAAATATTATTTTGTTAGTGGCAGTTGCAGGCGTCATTATTTTGACTTTAATTGTGATGTTAACCATACGCGAACGCCGTTATGAAATTGGTGTTTTATTATCATTGGGCGAATCACGTTTTAAAGTAATTTTGCAATTTTTTAGTGAAATTTTTGTTTGTATGCTTTTTGCATTAGTAATTGCAACATTTAGTGGCAATGTCGTTGGGAATGCGGTTGGAAATCAATTATTAGCACAACAAAGTGAAACAACGGCGGTGGCGACTACTAATCAAGGTCCCGGTGCGAATACACAAGGTGGCAAACCAGATGGACAAGGGATGCAAGCCCAAGGCGGCAATCAAGGTCCCGGAGCACAACGCGGTTTTGGCAGTGCATTGCAAACAAGTGAAGAAGTAAAAGAACTGAAGATTAGTGTTTCTCCAACTGAAATTGCCAGCCTGGCAGCAATGGGTCTATTTATCAGTATGTTTGCTATCTTACTGGCTAGTGTCGGAATTTTACGGTTAAATCCTAAAAAGATTTTAGTCTCGTAAATATTAATTACAAATTAAAGGAGGAACAACACATGATGCTAACAACTGAAGATTTGGGCTATTGGTATGAACCAGACGGGCCATTATTTGAAACGGTAAATTTGAATTTTGAAGCGGGAAAGCTTTACGCTATTTTGGGTAGTAGCGGGTCGGGCAAAACAACCTTTTTATCCTTAATCACTGGATTGGATACGCCAAAAGCCGGAAATATTTTATATAATGGTCAATCCTTAAAAGAAATTGGCTTGCAAGAATATCGCCGTAAAGACGTTTCTATTGTTTTTCAAGCTTACAATTTGTTACCTTATATGTCTGCGGTGGATAATGTTTTAACCGCAATGGCCATTGCCAAAACACAACAGAGTGACCCAAAAGCTTATGCTTTAGATAATCTGGCGCAAGTGGGAATTACAAATGATTTGGCTGATAAAAAAGTAACCCAACTTTCTGGTGGGCAACAGCAACGAGTAGCGATTGTGCGCGCGTTATGTTGTGATCATGGTTTGATTGTAGCCGATGAACCGACAGGAAACTTAGATGAGACCACATCAAAGGATATTGTTACCTTGTTTCAAAAAATTGCTCACGAACAAAATAAATGCATTATTTTAGTTACCCACGAACAGGAAGTAGCGGCTGCTTGTGATGCGGTTTATGAACTAAAGAATAAAGAATTTCAACAGCTTATTCGTTAGATAGTTTACATTACTGCGTGGCATACGCATAAATACTCCTTTATTTGCTAAAAAAATAGTTCTCCTTCATACTAGATGAAAAGATTGCGATTTATTGAATAAGGAGAGAAAAGATGCGCTTTGTAGTGGATGGTGATGGTTCACCGGTAAAAAAAGAAGTGATTGCATTAGCAAAAAAATATCGTCGCGAGGCTTTAATTGTAACGAGTGTCGATCATTATACAACAGAAACCTATCCTGATTTTGTTCATTTCATTTATGTGGATAAGGGGGCCGATAGTGCCGATTATCGCATCGTAAAGGAAATTCAAGCCGGTGATTGGGTAATTACCCAAGATTATGGTTTAGCGTCATTAGTTTTGCCCAAAGGTGCCCGCGTTTTTCATCATAGTGGTAAAGAATATTTACCAGAAACAATTGACCAATTGTTGGAGCAACGTTATTTAGGGGCTAAATTAAGAAAAGCTGGTCAACGCACGAAAGGCCCCAAAGCTTTTACTTCAGAGGAACGGCAAAGGTTTGTTGCAAAGTTAGAAAAGCTATTAAAAGAAGTAAAATAAAAGCGATGTCCAACTAGAAAAAGGAATAACTTCTAGTTGAACACCGCTTTTTTGGGTAAGAGGATTCTATCTTTTTCACAAGAGATAAAGTTTGATATACCAAGGATATTGTCTAGCTATGGCCGTGGAGAGCAGGGGGCGTTCATGCTGGATTTTTTATATAGAACCAAGATGTCCCTACTTTTTGAAGCGGCGGTAAATATAGCTAATAGCCAATAATAAGATCGTCACAAAAGCGGCAGTATAGCCAAATAATCCCAAATTATCAACAAACTGTGGCTGGGTATCTGGACTTGAAACAACTAATAAGGAAGAACTTAAAATCACAGCTGCTAAAACTACGGCTACGACGATACGATTGACCATCGCTTCTAGTCGGTCCAAAATTTGTTTTTGCTCCTTAATTTCTAGATTAACGCGGCTTTTGCCATTACTAACAGTATCTAAAGCGTTACTGATTTTTTCCGGCAAATTCGGTAAATTTCGTAAGTTTTTAAATAGATTTAAGCCTTGACGTTTGGCTTCTTCTTTTAAGTCAAATTGTTTAAAGAAATATTTTTGGGCGAAATTTTGTAAAACTTCCATCATTGAAAGTTCGGGATCTAAATCTTCCACAACGCCCTCCAATGTTCCAAAGGCTTTAATTAACATCGTGACAGCTTGATCCATTTGTAGATTATTCGCATGACAAATTCCGATAACTTGACTTAATACTTGTTGTAAATCTATTTCTTTTAATGAGAGATGATAGTATTCGGTTAAAAACTGTTCCAATTCGTCGTGAAAACGATACTCATCAAAAGGTCCTTCTTGGCGACATAAACGCAAAACAGCTTGGGCTACAGCGGCAGTATCTTGGGTATAAAGGGCAATAACTGCATCGGTCAATTTGCCGCGCAAAGCATCATCCAAACTACCCATCATGCCAAAGTCCAAGTAAATCAGGCGATATGGGGGTAATGTTGGTTGATTTTTCCAAGTTGCCTCGTAACCTAAGAGGCCAAAACGACCCACTCGTACATTGGAAGTAGCTTCGACAGCGGGATTGACCATGTGTAAAAAAAGATTACCAGGATGAGGATCTGCATGAAAAAAGCCATCTTCAAAAACTTGTTTCATAAAAGATTCAACTAATAAAAGACCGATTTTTTTCTTTAATTCTTTATTAGTAACACTCTTGTATGCAATTTTTTCAGGAGAATCATCCAGTAAATAACGTAAGCTTTTTCCCGCCATAAATTCTAAAACAATAACTTTTTTTGTACAATATTCGTGGAAAACTTGTGGAACTTTAATTTCATGCCAATCATTGTTGTTTTTATAAAAGCGGTCTGCATTTTTACTTTCTTTTAGAAAATCAGTCTCATTATCTAAAGAAGTACGTACCTCTCTTAGAACACTCCGTAAATCAACAACGTTAGCTTCTGGAATTTTTGAAATTAGCGGAATTGCTTTTTCAAACAGTGCTAAATCAACATTAATGGCGTCAATGATACCTGGATGCTGGACTTTGACCACTACTTTTTGACCACTTTTTAGTGTCGCTTTGTGGGCTTGTCCGATGGAAGCAGAGGCAAAGGCTTTTTCTTCAAAGTCGCTGAAGATGTCTGAAATGTTCAAATCCCATTCATTTTCTAAAAGCGTTTTTACTTTTGCGAAGTCATCGCTTTTGACGTCATCTTGCAAACTTTTAAACGCTTCGATATAGGCCGGCGAAAGTAAGTCGGTGCGAACAGATAACATTTGCCCAATTTTAATAAAAGTCGGTCCTAATTCTTCAAAAGCGGAACGAACAGCAGTTGGATTTTTTTGCTGGCTAAAATTTTGAATGACTTTGTATTTGGTAAAGACCTTGATAATGGTCTGTAAACGTTTCTTTTTTGAAACTTCTTGGCTCATTGTGACACCTCCTATACACCGTTTGATCAAACTAAGACTGCATGCTTTTCTTCTATGGTACTGTTTAAACGCTTTTGTGACAAATAATTCAACTAAAGTCAGTCTGAGACGGGGAAAAAAGCAAATGGCAGTCATAAAACTGCTACGAGAACGTACGACTTTGGAAATAATATGTCGCGAAAGGTTTTTTTGTGCTAAAATGTGAGAGATAAAAAAGATGTGAGTTGATCACGGGAGGAAATACTTTTGAAAATCGTATTATTATATGGCGGTCGCAGTGCCGAGCATGATGTCTCAATTCTTTCAGCTTATTCAGTGCTGAATGCGATTTACTACGACTACTATCAAGTCCAACTAGTTTTCATCACAAAAGATGGCAAGTGGGTCAAAGGACCATTGCTAACTGACAAACCTAAAAATGAATCTGTTCTTAAATTAACTTGGGATGTAGAAGATGCTACTGGCGAAATTATTTCACCAAGTACAATTAAAGAAGAGGACGCAGTTGTTTTTCCATTATTACATGGACCCAACGGAGAAGATGGGACGATTCAAGGTTTCTTAGAAACCATTGATATGCCTTATATTGGGGCGGGAGTTTTAACAAGTGCTTGTGGCATGGATAAAATCATGACCAAATATATTCTACAAGCTGCGGGTATTCCACAAGTACCTTATGTGCCAGTCTTGAAAAATCTGTGGAAAGAAAATCCTAAACAAATTTTTGAGCAATGTGAAGGAACGCTGTTATACCCAATGTTTGTTAAGCCAGCCAACATGGGTTCTTCTGTCGGCATTTCAAAAGCTGAAAACAGAGAAGAATTGCAAAATGCATTGCAAGAAGCGTATAAATATGACACGCGGGCAATTGTCGAACAAGGAATTGAAGCGCGGGAAATTGAAGTTGCAATTTTAGGTAACGAAGATGTTCGGACTACTTTACCTGGTGAAATTGTAAAAGATGTCGCTTTTTATGACTATAATTCCAAATATATCGACAACCAAATTATCATGCAGATTCCGGCTGAAATACCAGAAGACGTACAACAAAAAGCACAAGATTTTGCTAAAAAAGCCTACGTTATGCTAGGTGGAAGTGGCTTGTCGCGTTGTGATTTCTTTTTAACGAATAAAAATGAATTGTTCTTAAATGAATTAAATACAATGCCAGGTTTTACCCAATATAGCATGTACCCATCATTGTGGGAAAAAATGGGCCTAAAATATGGGGACTTAATTGAAGAGTTGATTCAATTAGCATTAAAACGTTTTGAACAACGGCAAAGCTTTTTAACCGACGTGAAATAAAGAAAAGGTGAGATGATTCTTTGCAGAATATCTCACCTTTTTTAGTCTTTCATATAAGAAATTTGAAGCCAGTTTTTTAAAGGGTCAACTGCATCCAAGTACCTTTTCTTATTAATATGAATAGAATGGAGACGAAAATGAACTTAACCATTAAAGAAATTGCTATTTTATTTGAGCAAGAAGAAATCAAAGCGGAAACGGCTATCTCAGGTGTTGAATTTGATAGCCGTAATATTACTCCCGGGGGACTATTTGTTCCGTTGGCTGGTGAGCGTGACGGCCATGACTTTGTCACAGCTGCTAAAGAAAATGGTGCGATTGCGACCTTTTGGAGTCAAGATATAAAAAAAGCACCCCAAGATATGATTGTCATTTTTGTTGAAGATGTTTTAGGTGCGTTTCAAGCTTTAGCACAATATTATTTGCAAAAAGTGCGCCCAAAAGTTGCGGCTATCACAGGTAGTAATGGTAAAACAACGACAAAAGATATGACGGCGGCTGTAATGGCAACCCAATTTAAAACTTATAAAACACAAGGAAATTATAATAATAATATTGGCATGCCATATACTATCCTGCATATGCCGGTAGATTGCGAAGTTTTGGTTTTAGAAATGGGCATGGATCACGCCGGAGAATTGACAGAATTATCTTTATTAGCGCAACCCGATGCAGCGGCTATTACTATTATAGGTGAGGCTCACATTGAAAATCTGGGTTCTCGTGAGGGCATTGCAATTGCCAAAATGGAAATTACCGCCGGTTTAAAAAGAGACGGCTTATTGGTCATTCCTGCGGATGAACCTTTATTAACGCCACTTGTTACGGATTTACCACAAAAAATTACTACATTTGGTTTGAATGATGGGAATTTAACGGCAACTATAACAGCAGAAGATAAAACAAAGACAACATTCCTGATTGATGAGATTGAATATACCATCCCGGTTATTGGTGGCTATAATGTTAACAATGCGCTGATTGCTTATGCTCTAGGAAAATATTTTGGCGTGTCTTTAGCAAATATTAAAAAAGGATTGGCTGAATTTCAATTAACTAAAAATCGGACAGAGTGGCTGACGGCAAAAAATGGCGCACAGATTTTAAGTGATGTTTATAATGCCAATCCCACTGCAATGGGTTTAGTCCTCGATACAGTCGCCAATTTAAAAACAGAAGGACGCAAGTTAGCAGTTTTAGCGGATATGTTGGAATTAGGGCCGGATTCTGCTGACATGCACGGGAGTATGGCCAATCACATTGACGATCGCTTTAATGTAATTTTCTTATATGGCAATGAGATGAAAGCCTTGTTTAATGCTTTAACGCAAAAAGATAGCCAGCTAATGGTTTATCATTTTGATAAAGAGAATAAAAAAGAGCTCATCAAAATGATTCAAGCAGAACTAAAGCCTAAGGATACAATTGTTTTAAAGGGCAGTAATGGTATGGGGTTAACAGAAGTTGTAGCGGCATTGATTTAAAAAGTAGTCATTTTTTGTTCTTTTACTTCTATTTTATTGCATATTAGATTTGAAAACTTGCTGAAAGTTTCATTCTGTGTTAAAATGACGCGATACCGAAAATCAAGGGTAAAGTGAATTTCACTTTTTGAAGTTAAGAGGACGGTACAAAAGTAGACAATGATTGAGCTAAAGCATAGAGATATGTTTTGAAAGTTAACTCGGCTTTTTGATTGTGCCTCTTTTGGCCCTCCTCTTTTGCTATTTGGCAGCAGGCTGCCGAGAGTTATTTTCGGTAGAGGGCATCAAATACAATAGATAAGAACCACATCTCAAGGAGGAAACTTTTGAAATTTAACGAACTTAATTTATCACCTGAATTATTGCAATCTGTCGAGCGGGCCGGCTTTGAAGAAGCAACCCCTATTCAGGCAGCAACAATTCCATTAGCATTAGCAGGTCGCGATGTAATCGGCCAAGCACAAACTGGTACTGGTAAAACAGCTGCTTTTGGTTTACCAATGTTGGAAAAAATTGATACCAATGACCATTCATTGCAAGGACTTGTAATTGCACCTACTCGTGAACTTGCGATTCAAACGCAAGAAGAATTGTACCGTTTAGGACGGGACAAAAAAATCCGCGTACAAGCCGTTTACGGTGGCGCTGATATTGGTCGCCAAATTCGCGGCTTAAAAGATCGTCCCCATATCGTTGTTGGGACACCGGGTCGAATGCTAGACCACATTAACCGTCACACATTGAAATTAGGAACTGTTCGGACATTAGTCTTAGACGAAGCTGACGAAATGTTGAACATGGGCTTTTTGGAAGATATTGAAAAAATTATCTCCCAAGTTCCTGCAGAACGCCAAACATTACTATTTTCTGCGACGATGCCTGCAGCAATTAAAAATATTGGCGTAAAATTCATGAAAAATCCTGAACATGTTCAAATTGAAGCCAAAGAAATGACTGCTGATTTGATTGATCAATATTATGTTCGGGCCAAAGATTTTGAAAAATTCGATGTTATGACACGTTTATTAGATGTTCAAACACCAGATCTTGCGATTGTGTTTGGCCGGACAAAACGTCGGGTAGACGAATTAGCACGTGGCTTAGAAGCTCGTGGGTATCGCGCTGAAGGAATTCATGGCGATTTATCACAACAAAAACGGATGAGTGTTTTACGCGCTTTTAAATCGGGTCAATTAGATATTTTAGTTGCTACCGATGTGGCTGCCCGCGGATTGGATATTTCTGGTGTCACACATGTTTACAACTATGATATTCCACAAGATCCTGAAAGTTACGTTCACCGTATCGGCCGTACTGGTCGTGCCGGTAAAGGCGGAATGTCTGTTACTTTTGTAACACCAAATGAAATGAGTTATTTGCATGTCATTGAAAACTTAACGAAAAAACGGATGTCAACATTGCGTCCCCCAACTGAAAAAGAAGCTTTCAAGGGTCAATTAGGTGCTGCGGTACAACAAATTGAAGATGGCTTAAAAGAAAATGGTTTGGAACGTTACATGACTACTGCAGAAAAACTGATTGAAGGTTATGACCCAGAAGTTTTAGTCGCTTTGTTACTAAAAACGATTGCCAAAGATCCAGCAGACGCTGTTCCGGTTAAAATTACACCAGAACGTCCTTTGCCAAGTGGTAAAAAAGGGTTTAATAAAAATAGCCGTCGTGGTGGTAGTGGTGGCGGAAACAATCGCAACCGTAAAGATGGTGGCAATTACCGCAATAAAAACAAAAACAGCCATTATAACAAAGAAGGTCAAAAACGCAACGACCGTCGTCGTGATGACCGTCGACAAAATGATGGTGGCGGAAAACGCAACTTCGTTATTCGCAACAACCAAGATTAATGTGAATTAGCTCAAAACAACGAATCAATTTATCTTGATTCGTTGTTTTTTTTATAGGGATAGGTAATGAAATTATAAGATTTTCACAATAATAAAGATGAGATACCAAGGCTTTGGATGTCTCACTACCCGGAGGAACACTTAGCGATATTAAGTCAAAATTACCAGAAACTTGAGAAAAATTTCGTATAATTCTTCCTTAAGGGTAAAGCATTACCCACTTTTTTTTCACTCTTCTGGATGTCGAGCTTCAAGAGCGAACTAGCTCCAGCAATAAGCTGACCGAATCCGGTCAGCTTTTCATATTTGTTAACAAAAATATAAATTTTGGTGTAGATAAGATTTACAGTTTTTATTTAAAAAAGGGTTTACATAACACTGGTATTTGCGTTACGCTTGAGTTTGAATAAAAATCACTTTATAATAATCAGTTACAGCTTTTTGAAAGATGTGAAGTCTTTTAATGGTTTTTCTCGCGACATTTGGTAGAATAATACTAGTAAAAAGCATCATATGAATTACACGAAAATTGTATTGTGGGAGTTTACAAATGATAAAAGGAATTGGCATTGATGCTGTTGAATTAAGTCGAATTAAAAAGATCATAACTGAGAAACCACAATTTGCTAGTCGTGTTTTAACACAAAAAGAATTAACCATTTTTCAAGGGTTACCTTTTAAACGACAAGTTGAATTTTTAGGTGGACGTTATGCTTGTAAAGAAGCCTTTTCTAAAGCATGGGGAACGGGAATTGGCAAAGTGACTTTCAAAGAGTTAGAAATACTTCCCGATGCGTTTGGGGCGCCCAAAATGACAGCCTCTCCTCATAATGGACAAGTTTTTGTTAGTATTACTCACACCGACGAAACTGCATTTGCCCAAATTTTATTAGTAGATTAAGTTTGTTTAAATAGAGAAAGAAGGAAAAACCGTGGTTACATCCATTCACCGACCGACTAAAGCGATTATCGATCTAAGCGCTATTACTCAAAATATTGAAAATATCTTGCAACAATTATCGCAAGAAATGAACCTTTTTGCTGTGGTTAAAGCAGATGGGTATGGTCATGGAGCAGTGGCTGTAGCCAATGCCGCTTTAAAAGCTGGTGCGAACGGTTTTTGTGTGGCCACAATTGATGAAGGCATTGAATTGAGAGAAGCGGGGATTACCCAACCGATTCTAGTTTTAGGTGTAGTAGAGACGGCTCATATACACTTATTGAGTGAATATGACCTAGCTTTTCCGGTGACAACGTTGACGTGGTTAAAAGATGCAGCAATGATACTTCAGTTAGAACAATTACCACGATCACTAAAAGTCCACTTAAAGGTCGATACAGGAATGGGACGAATTGGATTTTTGGCTTCTGAAAATGTAAATGAGGCAGTTCGTCTCATTGAATCTATTCCTCAAATAGAATGGGAAGGGATTTTTACACATTTTGCTACAGCTGATCAAGCTGAAAAATCATATTATGAAATACAAAAAAATCGATTTATGGCTATTTTGGAACAATTGCCTTATCAGCCGCTTTATGTTCATGATAGCAATAGTGCTACTGCCTTATGGCATGAACCTATTGGGAACTTAGTTCGGTATGGTGTGGCACTATATGGTCTGAATCCTTCTGGTCAAGCAGTAGCAGCGCCGTATAAATTGAAAGCAGCGTTAGAGTTAGTTTCGGCAGTTGTTCAGGTAAAACAACTGCCGAAAGATTATGGCATTGGTTATGGCGAAACGTATATTACCCCCAAACCAGAATGGATTGGAACTGTTCCAATTGGTTATGCAGACGGTTGGTTACGAAAACTACAAGGATTTCATATTTTAGTTGATGGCAATTTTTGCGAAATTGTAGGACGGGTTTGTATGGATCAAATAATGATTCGTTTGCCTCATGAGGTGCCTGTTGGAACAAAGGTAACATTGATTGGGAAAAACGGTGGACATGAGATTACATTACAACAAGTTGCAGAGAAATTAGAGACAATTCACTACGAAGTTGCTTGTGGCATTTCGCCGCGAGTGCCACGGGAATATATTGAATGAGGATGAGGTAAATGGTGAAACGCGGAGATATCTTCTTTGCTGATTTGTCACCGGTTGTAGGATCTGAACAGGGAGGGATTCGCCCTGTTTTAATTATCCAAAATGATCGGGGCAATCATTTTAGCCCAACTGTAATTGTGGCTGCAATTACAGCTAAAATGGCAAAACCTAAATTGCCTACTCATGTCGGCATTAAGGCGACAGATAGTGGCATTAATAAGGATTCGGTAATTTTATTAGAACAGATTCGAACGATTGACAAAAGCCGCTTGAAGGAGAAAGTCTGCGTTTTAGATTCTGGTACGATGAAAGCTGTAGATCGTGCATTGCGCATTAGCGTGGGTTTAGCAGATTTAACGCCTGCACCGCAGGCTACATAATAAAAAAGCACTTCAACAAGTTCTGGCGCTTGTTGAAGTGCTTTTTTATTATTTAATACTCGTGAGAGGACAAGCATTTTTTATTTAGAAGCAAATACTACGAGATTATGAATATCGTTGATACAGGCTTGTAAAGTGACTCTTTCGCCGCCGCCTGTACCAATCATTTTATCCCAATAGTCTGCGCCATCGCTAAGCCGATATGCTTCATCATCAACTTGGGTGATTTCATTTACTGTATAAGTGGTGACTTTACCGCTAGCATCTGATATTCTAAATTGAGAACCTATTCCAAGGGTAAAAATGACGTCAAAAGCTCCAGGATTATGAGCAATGATGTGGGTATTTAAGCCATCATCACCCGATTGAACAGGTGAGCCACCCCACGTAGCAGCGCGACTGTGGTCAGAATCAATGACTGCTTGCCCGCTTCCTTGCCCGGCATTTTGATAATTGATAAATTTACCATTGATTTCTAATTGCATGGGTTGAATTGTAGCAGGAGCACTTTGAGCAACTGGTGTTTCACTTGTATTTTCATTATTAGTAGCGGCTTGTTGATTGTTAGCTTGCGAATTAATGTTACCGTTTTCTTCGCTTGTAGTTGTAGGAGATTGTGTTTCAGCCGCCGCAGTGTCTGCTGCATTTGCATTGTTTTCTTGGGCTTGTGCGGCTTCTTGAGCTTGTTGTGCTGCCACTTCTTCAGCTTCTTTTTTAGCGGCTGCTTCTTTTTCCATTTTTTCTTTTTCGATTCTTTCTTTTTCAGCTTTTGCTTGGGCTTCTGCTTTTGAATCAATGATGTTTACAGTAACTTGCTTTGTACTTGTATTACCAGTTTCATCTTTTGCAATCAACAGAACGGGTGTAACAGCTACGTTGTTAGTATCCAGTGGTGTTTGGACTTCTAAGGTTGGATTTTCATCTTGATCGTCACTAACTGCAAAATAGTCAGTCGGTTTAAATTCCGTGCCGCGTTCCATCGTAATTGCAGCGTCTCCGGAAATAGTTGGAGCAATAAGATCACTAGGTGTTTGAGCAGCAGCAGAGTTACTACCATATGTAGTGCCAGAAGTATAAAAGTCAAAAACGAGAAATGCAACGAGAGCGCTTAAACAAACAATTATTAATTTTATTGCTCTTTTACTCCATAATTTTTTTAACATAGTGTTTCCCCCCATTACTATGTTTGCATCTGCAACAAATCTGATTTTAGCTAGGACCTCTTGCTTTACACTCTTAGATTAACGAGATTCGAAGTAAAAGTTAAATAAATTTCACAATAGATAACGTTTTTTATTTTTCGTGCAGCAGTAGACCCATTGGTGTTACTGGTTTTTCAAAAACCATTCATAAATTTCTGTTTTGTGAAAAAAACTGGAGTGATAAAAATTAATAAATAAAAATTCGACAATTAATCGCTAGGGGTCTACTTATATGTTAAAATAAAATTAAAAAAATGGCAAGTTGGTGAGTTAAATGAGAATGTTATTGAATACAGCTATGAAAAGACGTTTATACTTAATCGAATTTCTCGCTAAGCAACAACGCTGGTGGCCGCTAGAAGAGGCTGCAGCTCATTTGAATTGTTCTACAAAAACGTTAATAACGGACGTTAACTATATTAATGAAGAAATGGAAGAATATCTCCATATTGATATTTCAAAAGTGCGTGGGATAAAGGCCCATCCGATGAAATCCAATAAAATTAATAACATTTACCAAAATATAATTCAAAACTCCAATGAATTTCAGTTTATCGAGCAGGTATTTTTATATCCCAATCAAGATGCAGAGTATTGGATTAATAAATTATTTTTGAGTGAAGCCACTTTTTATCGTTTAGTAAATAGTACAGCGAAGGCTTTGAAAAGAAGAGGTTTAAAACTAGAACGTAAACCATTTCGGATTACTGCTCCAGATGAACGTTGGGTCCGCTTTTTCTATCAGTCTTATTTTCTTGAGGCTTACGGCTCCGCCAAATGGCCTTTTGACATAGAGCGACAACAGTTAGTTTGTTTTGTTATGCGGACATCAACTGACTTTGATATTTTATGGGATGATCATGAAATTATTGAATATGCTTACCTTTTAATGGTGACGATTATTCGTGCGTCGCAGGGATTTACTTTAAGCGAAGCGATTTACGCTGAAGAAGATGATCTTTTAGATCATCTCATTCAAAGTAATCATAGTTACAGTGAAAAATTTGCGAGCACAAATTATCAATTGGTCTCTAAATGGTATCGTGAAACGAGTCGAACTGTTTTTCATGAATACTATAATTGGGACAATCAACAACAGGAAATACGCATTCAGACGGCTCTTGAACGGTTTTTAAAATCTATCTCCCAAGCAGTAGACTTTCCTTTAACTCAAATGAATGAAAAGAAAATTTTACAACAATTGATGGGCCTTTATTCCACCTATAGCCTATATCCCTATGATCGTGAAATTTTGCATAATCAAAGTCAAGAATCTGCTCAAAATATTCAGCGTATTTATCCTATTTTTTCAAAGATTGTTAGTGTGAATTTAAAAGAAATTGAAAAGGACTGTAATTTTCCTTGGGTACAAAAAACGGAGTCAGATGTTTTATGTATTTTGTTAAAAGAATGGGAAAACTTACCGATTCAGCTAGAAAATTTACGCCGTCGTCTATCAATTTTAGTTGTTAGTGATATGGGAATACGTCATGCCAATATGTTGCGTAGCTTGCTAAAGGGACAATACGGAGAACGATTTAAAATTGACTTGTATAAGGAATCGCCACTTTTTATTTCACCAGTTGAAATGAAACAATTTGAAGAATATGATTTAGTGATTACGAATGATCAGATTCATAATTATCAAAACAGGAACTTGATGATTGTGGATAACTATCTTTCTGAAACGGACTGGGATGTTTTGAATAGACGTGTTATTTCGATTCAAAAAGAAGCTTCGGATCGTTATTTGGAAAAACTAGATACAGCAGACTTCCGCTCTGGTCGTTCTGTTTACCCTAGCCGCCAGTCGAATGAACGCATAGCAACCTTTATTATGGACGAATCATTAAATAAGCGTAAAAAACAATAATCTAACGGTGGCAGCTTAAAAAAGTACCATCTAACCAGTATTGGTTAGATGGTACTTTTTGGATTATAATAAGAGTAACTGGGGGAATGAGGATGAAAAAAGAGCAGTGGCAAAAAATTAAAGAAAACTACAGCGAGCAACGAGAATTTTTAGATGGTGTTTTTTATCGTCTACGTTTTTTATCAGAGGATAAAGCCGAACTTGCAATTATTCATTCAGGGCCTTGCGGAGAAACCATTCACGCACCAAAAGTGACTTTTGATGTAGCGAATTTACAACCGCTAAGCGCTTTTGATAGTTTGGCAACACCAACTATCAATTTGTCCTATGCACAAGCGCCAGAAAAAGTCAGCGAAATGTTTGATTTAACTGTGGAAAAATTTTTAAAAGCAAAGAATTTAGGGTGATTTGATGATAGAAATGGTAATTTTTGATATGGACGGTTTGCTATTAGACAGTGAACAAATGTATCAACGAGGCTGGCTGAAAGTTGCAAAAAATCATGGTATTTCATTAACAGAAGCGGATATGAGAGGGTGGAGTGGCCAAAGTGCCAGTCAAACGATGGCCAAATTAGCCAATCACTTTGGTTCAAAAGAGATTGTCGAAGAAATGAAAGCGGAGCGGGAAGTTTTTATTGCCGATGAATTAGCTAGAGGTGCCTTGAAGCTGAAGCCTTATGCCAAAGAAACTTTAGCAAAGGTCCGAGAAAAAAATCTATACTGTGGACTCGCAACGTCAACATTGAAAAAAAGAGGACAGATGTACTTGGATTATTTTGATTTAGCGCCTTTTTTTGATGCGATTACGTTTGGTGATGATGTAAAAGAACTAAAACCTGATCCTGAGATTTATTTAGCTACAGCGGCAAAAGTTAAAGCAAATCCTAAATATACCTTGGCGGCAGAAGATTCTTTGACGGGAGCCAAAGCAGCGATGCAAGCGGGGATGAATGTCGTATTAATTCCAGATCAAAGTCTCCCTGCCAATCATCGTGATCCTGCGGAAATTGGCTTGACGCCATTTTTGCAAGGCACAAGTTTAAAAGTTCTCTTAGATTTTTTGAAAACGTTGTAAAGAATAAAGCGGTTGTGACAGAAGTGGTCAGCTTCAAGAAATAAGTCGGAATTTCTAGAAAGTATTTCTTGAATTTTGCGAAATTTCGGCTTGTTTTCTAAAGAAGCTGCTTCTGAAATACCGTTTCTTTAGAAAAAGGAGGGATGACAAGATTTTTGTCATCCCTCTTTCATTCGTTTTTCAAAAGAACCGTATTTATTTCTATATAATGATAATTTTGATAAACTTAAAGTAATGCTTAAGAAGGTTGGAAATGTAGCGAAATTGCAAGCCTTTTCTTTATGACAGATTGTCATAAGTGTCAAAAAGACAATAGGATTACAATTTTTTAAGATGGCAGCTAAATTTAAAGCGTGGTAAAGTAAGCAAGCAGAAAAAAAATAAAGGTGATGAATATGCAGCATATTAAAAATGTTTTTGAATTATATAAAACAGACTGGAAACGAATTTTTAAAAATCCGATGGCAACTTTTCTAATTGTTGCGTTAATGATTTTACCTTCTTTATACGCTTGGTTTAACATTAAAGCTTTGTGGGATCCTTATGGGAATACTGGGGAATTGCCAATTGCCGTCTATAGCGATGATGCGGGTGCCAGTTTACAGGACAAAAAAGTAGAGATTGGCGATCAGGTGATTGATACGCTTCATAAGAATAAACAGTTAGGTTGGCGTTTTGTAGATTCAAAAGAAGACCTGACAAAAGGCGTACGCTCGGGAAAATATTATGCAGGGATTTATTTACCCAAAGAATTTTCCCAAGATTTGTTGAGTTTTACCACGGGGACGATTAAAAAACCGACAATTGAATATTATATTAATGAAAAAATTAATGCGATTGCTCCAAAAATTGCTGATAAAGGTGCCACTAGTTTGCAAGAGCAGATTTCGAGTCAGTTTATTGATACTGCCAGCAATACATTAATGAAAGTATTTAATGAAGTAGGCTATGATATTGATAGTAATTTAGTCAGCATTAACAAAGTGAAAAATTTGATTTTAACTACCAATGATAATTTGGATCAAATTGAAGGCTATACCAAAGAAGTTGTAGCGTTAAAAGGGAAAATGCCTGAAATTAAAGAAAAATTGAATAAAGCCAATCAATTTATTGATTATTTGCCACAAGTGGATGAAATGGGAAATAAATTAGTCAGTTTGAATGATAAAATGCCGCAATTGAAAAAAGAAGCGGCAATTATTCTGGATTTACAGGCTAAAATTCCCGAGATACAAAATGCAGGTAAGCAGTTAGCAATGGTGGATGGTGATTTTGAGAATATCAAGAGTACCATGAATGCCGGAATTAAGGATGCTAAACAAGGACTGACAATTATTGAACAAGTCCAAGGGATTTTACCTGATATTCAAAAATTAGGAAATCAAGCACAAGAATTTGCGAATACGACAAAAGAAGGAGCCGAAGAACTTCAAAAGGCCATTCCTAATATTACGCAAAGTGTCAATATGATTTTAAATAATTTGCAATTTATTCATACGGAATTAAATAGTGCGTTAGAAGATGTCGCTACAGCTTTAAAAGATAATCAGTTATCCACTGAAGAAAAAAAGGCGATCGACAAAACGTTACAAGATTTTGTTAGCCATTTAAATACGCAGCAGACAATTATTCAAAATTTGGTGGATTTTATCAACAAACTACCCAACGCTAATGATAGCCAAGTTTTACAAGATTTAATTAGTCGCTTAAATAATGCCAAAACGTTGATTGGTGGCTTAGCAAATCGTGTTACAACGTTAAATGGCTATATCCAAACGGGAGATGTGAATGCAGCACTTAATTTTATTGATCAAGTCCAAAATGTAGGCGATGAAGTGAATAATGTTTTGAGTGGCATTGATGCGACAAAAATCTCCAGTGAAATTTCAAAAGGTTTAACGCAATTAATTACTACCATTAACACAGCAGATGGGTTATTAACGAAAGCGCAACATATTGATTTTCAATCACTATTGTCTTCAACTAAGACTACGATTACCAATGCTATTAAAATTTTGGAAAAATATCAAAAAGAAATGCCAGCCATTGGCAAAGAATTACATGATGCCAATGTGATGTTAAATGGCCATATGGATGCGATTGTATCTGGTATTAATAAAGGCGCTGACCTCTATAAAAATGATTTGCCAGAAGTTGAGAAAAAATTAGCCTTGGCGGTAGATTTTTATGAAAAAGATTGGCCGGGAATTAAAAAAGATTTGACCAGTACGATGGGAATGGTGAATGACAAATTACCAGAAGTTGAAAAAGCCTTAGATGTGGCGACAGATTTAATTCAAAATAACTGGCCATCGCTAAGAACTGGAATTGAAAAAGCCGCCGCGGCCATCAAAAAAGGGGAAGAAACTGCGGACCTTGGTGAAATTATCAAGTTATTGAAACTGGATGCCAATAAAGAAAGTGAATTTTTCACCAATCCTGTTGCTTTAAAAACCAATCAAATGTACCCAATGGCAAACAATGGTTCTGCCAGCACACCATTTTATACCGCGCTATGTCTATGGGTTGGTGCATTATTGTTATCTAGTGTTGCCGCAACGGATGTTTTCATTGAAGATAAAAACAAAGGTCGTTTTTCAAAACGGGAAACTTTTGTAGCACGGATGTTAACTTTCTTAACAGAAGGAGTAGGGCAAGCTCTGATTGTAACCTTAGGGAATTACTTCTTATTAGGTGTAGATGTCAAGCAACCAGTTTATGCTGTTTTATTTGGATTATTAGTTGGACTTGCCTTTATGATGATTGTCTATGTGTTGGCAGCTTTATTTGGCAATATCGGAAAAGGGATTGCGATTATTATCCTTGTGCTCTCAATTTCTGGTGGTGGGGGGAATTATCCCATTCAAGTTTCAGGCAAGTTCTTCCAAATGATTAATCCATTGTTGCCGTTTACTCATGCGGTTGATTTATTACGGGAGTCAGCAGGAGGAATCTATTGGCCCAATGCTTGGCCTAATATTTTCATTATGTTAGGACTCTTTATTTTCTTTGGTGTTGTTGGTGCAATTGTCTACCCATACTTAGAGGGTGCGACCAAAAAACTAGGAAATATGACCAAAGAAAGTCACTTCTTCCATTAAGATAGTTGAGGACAAATTGTAGAATTGAAATTGCTGCAATTTGTCCTCTTTACTAAGTGTTTTAGAAAGCGATTACTTTGCTTTGCTGATTATGCTTGAAACTACTTAAAAAAACCACGGATATTTAAATGAAATTTTCATTGACATTTTCAAATGAGAGGCGTAGCATACACTCTTGATTGCAGTAATTATTTTTATTTTTTGGGTTGTGACAAAATAACTATGAGTAAGTTTGTGAGATTAAATATTTTGTAAAGGAGTAAGGAAAAGTGAATTATTTAAAACGGCTGTTAGTAGGGCGGCCTTTAAAGTCTGCAGAAAATGATGATCAAAAATTAACGCGTTTTGCGGCGTTAGCTTTATTATCTTCTGATGCGCTATCTTCCATTGCATACGGAACCGAGCAAATCGTTGTCGTATTAGTAGCGTTGTCCACGGCAGCAATTTGGTATTCATTGCCTATTGCAGCTTTTGTTATTATTTTATTGGTTTCACTAACCTTGTCGTACCGTCAGATTATCCATGCCTATCCGCATGGTGGGGGCGCCTATGTGGTGAGTAGTGAAAATCTGGGACGTAACGCGGGGCTTATTTCTGGAGGCTCACTGCTAATTGACTATATGTTGACTGTTGCTGTATCTGTTTCTGCCGGAGCAGAAGCTATAACTTCTGCTGTTCCAGCGCTATACGGCCATCAGGTTGCCATTTCAATTTTTATCGTTTTACTTATTATGATGATGAATTTGCGGGGCTTAAGGGAATCAGCTAGTTTTTTGATGGTGCCGGTTTATACATTCATCGCTGTAATTACGATTTTGATTGCGGTAGGATTATTTAAGATTATTAGTGGCGCACAACCATTAAATGCGACTGCATTACCAGGAGCAGTTGTTCCGGGAATTTCGATTGCATTAATTTTACGGGCATTTTCTTCTGGTTCATCTTCTTTAACTGGGGTAGAAGCCATTAGCAATGCTGTACCATTCTTTAAAAAGCCACGGGCAAAAAATGCTGCTGCAACTTTAGCAATTATGGCGAGTATTTTAGGCTTCTTCTTTGTAGGGATTACATTTATTAACTATTGGTATGGTGTTGTGCCTAAACAAGAAGTAACGGTTTTATCTCAAATTGGCGAAGCTGTTTTTGGTCATGGGATTATGTATTACGCCCTGCAATTTACAACAGCGTTAATTTTAGCGGTAGCGGCTAATACTGGTTTTTCTGCTTTTCCTGTTTTAGCCTATAACTTGGCTAAGGATAAATTTATGCCCCACATGTATCAAGACCGTGGTGACCGCCTGGGCTATTCGAATGGGATTATTACCCTAGCGGCTGGGTCTATTGTCCTATTGTTTATTTTTCAAGGGTCAACAGAACGTTTAATTCCGCTTTATTCTATTGGGGTATTTATTCCTTTTGCGTTATCCCAAACCGGAATGGTACGTCATTGGCAAAAGCAAGGCAGTGGCTGGCTAAAAAAATCAATCGCCAATATTGTAGGAGCTTTTATTTCTTACGCGATTATTACGATTTTATTTGTTTATCGCCTTAGTGATATTTGGCCTTTCTTTATTATTATGCCGGTCTTACTTTTCATTTTTTACAAAATCCATGATCATTATCGCAAAGTTGCCGAACAGCTGCGTCTAATGGAAGATGAAGCCAAGCTTCACACCTATGACGGCAATACTGTAATTGTTTTAGTCGGAAATGTTACCCGTGTAAATGTGGGGGCTTTGAATTATGCGCAATCGATTGGTGATTACGTTGTGGCAATGCATGTTTCTTTAGATGAAGATGTAAAAAAAGAAAAAGAAATTGAAGCCGAGTTCAAACAGAATTTCCCAGATGTTCGTTTTTCTGTTGTTCATTCCTCTTACCGTTCAATTGAAAATCCGATTATCCGTTATGTCGATTTAGTTAGCAAGAACGCTATGAAACATAACTATACGACAACGGTAATCATTCCCCAATTTGTACCGCGGCGGCGTTGGCAAAATATCTTACACAATCAAACCAGTTTGCGTTTGCGTCTGCGTTTGTCTTGGCGTCAAAATATTGTCGTTGGAACGTACAGTTATCATTTGAAGAAATAAAAAAAGACCTGGAAATACCGTTCCAAAGTAGCAACTTACGTGCCACTTTGGAACGGTATTTTTTAGATCTTTTTTGTGGAAAGAGGAATTAGATACTTTTCAAAAGAAATAAGTCTGATTCGTATCAATTTTCCTTAATATGAAAAAGCTAAATACGTTCATTTCACTTTTCTTTGTGTCTATCAAAACGAATACGTTCTCTTCTGCAATAAGCCGAAATTTCAAGAAATTTGAAGAGCAATTTATCAAAATTTCCTCTTATTATTTGAGAGCTGATGGAGTTTATTTCGCTTTCTTATACTATTTAGATGTTTTGCCGGCTGGATCTAAACGGTGTTCCACCATTCCCAAAATCCAGTCCGTGAAAATTGCCATTAAAGCAGTAGGTAAAGCACCGGCTAAAATAATAGAAGCGCCATCTGTGGCATTGGTACCCCGAATAATGATATCACCTAGACCACCAGCCCCCACGAAAGCACCGATAGCTGTGATCCCGATGGCTACCACTAAGGCATTACGTATCCCCGCCATAATGACAGAAATCGAAAGGGGTAATTCAATAAGGTAAAGCCGTTGCCAACTCGTCATACCCATCCCCTTACCAACGTCTAAGGCATTTTTATCTACTTGTTTCATGCCAGTATACGTATTTTTGACAATTGGCAAAATGGAATAAAGGAAAACTGTTACAATCACGACATTAACGCCCAAACCTAAACCAATCATTAAAATGGATAGCATTGCGAGTTGTGGGACGGTTTGAATGACGTTGGCGATTCGAATAACCCAATCGGCTAATTTATGTCTTTTGGAAATTAAAATCCCTAATGGAATTGCTACAATCGCTGCCAATAGTACTCCGTAAATCGAAATTAAGAAGTGACGTAAAAATTGACTGAAAACGTAGCTGCCATTTTCTCTAAAGTAATAAATAAATTGTTCGGCTAAATTCATATTTTGCAAGTCCATTTACTCACTTCCCTTCGAAATAGTGATTGTCTTTAAGAAATTTTTCAGCAACGACAGAAGGCTCGACTAAATTGTTGTCAGCTTCGTAGTTTAGTTTTTGCATTTGGGGTGTATCAATGACGCCTTCTAAGCGGCCCAGTGCCGTTTGCAGATCAGGATATTTTTTTAACAAGGCATTATCGGCAATAGCCGCTGCATCATAAGGCGGGAAGAATTTTAAGTCATCTTCTAGCATCACCAAATCATAGCTGGCGATTCGGCCGTCAGTCGAGTAGCCCAAGACAATATCCATTTTACCGGCGGCTACAGCGTCATATACCAAACCAATTTGCATGGGTAAGATATTTTTAAACGAGAAGCCATACTCTTTTTGAAATCCGTCATATCCATCGCCTTTACGATTAATCCAAGACGTATCGACGCCGGCAACCAATTCGTCACTAACATTTTTCAAGTCGCTAATTTTTTTCAAATTATATTTTTTAGCAGTATCTTTCCGTACTAAAAAGGTATACGTGTTATCAAAACCATAAGATTTAAACCAAGTTTGTTGATAACGTTTGTTGAATTCTGATTTTACAATTTTAAAAGCTTCTTCCGGGCTTTTCACTGGTTCCAGACCTAAAGTAGCTGTTAAATCAGTCCCAGTGTATCGAGCTGCCGAAATTTGAGCATCGCCATTGACCATGGCTTGATTGTTAATTGTAGTTGTTGCCAAATTATTAATAATTGTTGTATCTAAATCGGTGTAATGTTCAATCATGCCAGCAACTAAGCTTGCCAAAATTTGAGCTTCAGAAGTGATACCGCCCGTAATTGCGACCGTGTTTTCACTACTAGAAGAAGCTAATCCGGGAAAAGAACACCCCGCTAATAAAACAGTAGTCATAAGTGTAAGGAAGAGTGTTTTTATTCTTTTCATTAATCCGTCCCCCTTAATGCTTTTGGTGTTAAGTAATTTTCTAACAATCCCAAAAGGAAATCACTTAGTAAGGCCAATAATGTAACAGGAATTGTGCCTGCAAAGATTAAATCAGGTTGGTAGTTGTTTAAACCACTGAAAATCAAGTCACCCAAGCCGCCAGCGCCAATATAAGAAGCAAGAGTAGCCCAAGCAATCACATAAACAGAGGCTAAGCGAATCCCAGCCATAATCGTTGGCATCGCAATCGGTAGTTCGACACTAAAGATGGACTGCAAATTTGTCATTCCCATACCACGCGCCACATCCAAATAATTGTCGTCAACATTTTTCATCCCAATATAAGTATTACGTAAAATTGGTAAAAGAGAATAGATGAATAACGCGATAATCGCAGGTACTTTTCCGACACCAAAAATCGGAATCATCAGCGCTAAAAGAGCGAGAGAAGGAATCGTTTGTAACGCACTCGTAACAGTGATAACAATGTTAGCCGCTTTTTTAAAGCGCGTCAAAAGAACACCAAGCGGCACGGCAATTATAATTCCCAATATTAAAGCAAAAAAGGAGATATAAATATGCTCAAAACTTTTGTTTAAAATTTCTGAACCATGCTTTGCAAAAAAATCAGCCATCCTCTACGCCTCCTCTTTTGCAGATTCAATCGCTTCACTGATAGAAGTTTCATCACCCCATAAGACATCATAGACAATATCAACCAATGAGGCGCGAGTTAAGATGCCAACGACCCGTGTTTTTTGGTCCACAACTGGAACATATTTTAAGCCACGTTTTAAAATACGCTGTAAAACGTCCCGCAATAATTTATCTTCTTTTACATAGAAAACGTCTTTATTTAAAATATCCCCCACACTTGAAGCTTTGCCGCGCATTTTATCTATGGATTCAACGTCAATATAACCTTTTAAAATCTTACTGTTATCTGTAACTAATAAGGTATCAACCCGTTTTTCTCGCATCAAAGAGATGGCTTCGCGTAAAGATTTTTCCGGAGTAATCGTAATGGCATTGTTTAGCATAACTTCACCAACCGTCGTAGTATCCGGCTTAGCTTGTAGTAGGCGGTCTTCGCCAATTAATTCTTCAACAAATTCATTGGCAGGATTACGCAGGATATTTTCCGGAGTATCAAATTGAATCACTTTGCCTTCACTCATAATGACAATGCGATTGGCCAATTTTAAAGCTTCGTCCATATCGTGGGTAACAAAAACAATTGTTTTGCCTAACCGTTCTTGTAAATCCTTGACTAAGTCTTGAAGAGCATCACGAGTAATCGGATCCAACGCACCAAAAGGTTCATCCATTAAAATAATATCTTGGTTGGCTGCTAAGGCCCGTACGACACCAATTCGTTGTTGTTGACCGCCAGAAAGTTCTGCTGGATAACGATCTAACATTTCACGGGGTAATTCGACTAAATCAATCATTTTTTCAGCTGTCTGTTTGCGCGTCTCTTCATCGACTTTCATCAACTTTTGGACTAAAGTAATGTTTTCGCGAATCGTCATATGAGGCATTAAACCAATATTTTGAATGACATAGCCAATTTGGCGGCGTAATTCCACAGGATTAACGTCTTTGACGTCTTTATCGTTAATGAGGACTTTACCTTTTGTCGGTTCGTTCATTCGATTAATCATGCGCATACACGTTGTTTTACCAGAACCACTTGTTCCGATAAAACAAATAAATTCGCCTTTGTTAAAAGACAAATTGACGTCTTCGACAGCGACTTTACCGCCTTTATAAATTTTTGTTACGTGTTGAAATTCGATCAATTTACTTCACCTCTTCATCATTTTCCCAGTTATGTATCACTACTAGTATGTAAGTAAATGAAGGATATGACAAATAATACGCATATTTTTGGAAAAATTTCTATTTGGTAGAAAAATTGATACCGCTTTTTTTATAAAAAAACACTCTGCTAAATTTTTAGCAGAGTTTTTAGCAGAGTGTAGTATAAAACTATGGCGAATCTAATCAACCGGATACAAGTTGGCTTCAATTTCTGAACGTTTATTGGCTAAAAATGGCGGCAGCGCAAAACTTTCTCCTAACGTTTCTAACGGTTCATCAATCGTAAAGCCAGGAGACATTGTTGCAAATTCTAAACGATTACCACCAGGTTCGCGAATATAAAGACTTTTGAAATAGCCGCGGGAAATAATCTCCTCAATTTGCCAATCTTGTGCTTGGGCTCTTTTATATAAGACTTGTAAGACCGCATCATCTTTGACAGCAAATGCCACATGATCAATGCTACCACGTCCCATCCGCATTTTTTCGTTTATTTCAGTTTGATAAAGCTCTAAGTGTTCATTCGTACTTAATCTTATTTTGTCATCTTCAACGGTCCAATCCAAATAGCGTTTAAAGAAATCAGTTGTTGCTGTAATATCTGAGACATGCAATTGGGTAGAAGCAAGCCCTAATATTTGTTTGTCACCAGGCACATCATTTTGAACCTGCAATTCAGGTTTTAGAGGTCCTTCCGTGACTTCGTTTAAAATAAGCGCTACATTATCAGGATCTTCAAAAAATAATTGTTTTTCTTGTTTGGTGACAGCCACACCTGCATTTGTTAATCGTTCATACCAATAATTTAAGCTATCAGCAGGAATATTGAGGCCGATGGTGGCTAAAAAGTGATCGTGATCGTAACGTTGTCCTAAGTGGGGAACGATAAAAAACGTTACAACGCTACCAGGACTGCCGGTGTAGTCCCCATAATAATAATGGAGCATCCGCGTATTTTCTTGATTGACGGTATTTTTGACAAAGCGCATCCCCAGCAACTGGGTATAAAACGCAATATTTTTCTTGCGATTTTTAGTTAACAATGAAATATGATGAAAAGCTGGCATAAAAGACACCTCTTTTAGGAATTAGAAAAATCACACGATAGCAATCGCACTATTTTCTTACTTTATGTAAGTTTAACGACTAAAAAAGTTTTCAGCAAGTAATGTGTCTCATTCATCGTCAAGCACTATAAAAAATGTTAAAATACAAAAGACAATTTCAGAAAAGAGTGGTAAAAATGTTAACAACAGAAGATTTTGATTTTGATTTGCCGGAGGAACTGATTGCGCAAACACCATTGGAAAAACGATCGAGTTCACGACTGTTAGTTGTAAATCGACAAACAGGGGAAATGGAAGACAAACATTTTAGTGATATTATTGATGAATTAAATCCAGGCGATGCATTGGTGATGAATGACACACGCGTTTTGCCTGCGCGTTTGCATGGCGAAAAACCGGATACAGGTGGTCATTTAGAAGTACTCCTTTTAACCAATACCACAGGTGATACGTGGGAAACATTAATTAAACCGGCTAAAAGAGCAAAAATTGGGACAGAAATTGTCTTTGGTGATGGACGGCTAAAAGCGGTTGTAGAAGAAGAATTAGAACACGGCGGACGTATTATTACGTTTAAATATGATGGTATCTTTTTGGAAATTTTGGAATCCCTTGGAGAAATGCCTTTACCTCCTTATATTAAAGAACGTTTGGAAAATCCAGATCGTTATCAAACTGTCTATGCCAAAGAAAATGGCTCAGCGGCAGCACCAACAGCTGGTTTACACTTCACCCCAGAATTATTAGCAGCAATTGAAGCCAAAGGGGTAAAACTGGTTTATTTAACGTTACACGTAGGTCTTGGTACTTTTAGACCGGTTAGTGTCGACAATATTGCTGAACACCATATGCACAGTGAATTTTATCGTTTAACAGAAAAAGCCGCACAAGAGCTAAATGAAGTGCGGGTAAGTGGGGGCAAAATTGTAGCTGTTGGAACAACTTCGATTCGCACATTGGAAACAATCGGCACCAAATTTAATGGTGAAATTAAGGCCGACAGTGGCTGGACAGATATTTTTATTACACCAGGTTATGAATTTAAAATTGTTCAAGCTTTTAGCACTAACTTCCATTTGCCAAAATCAACCTTAGTAATGTTGGTAAGTGCTTTTGCTGGGCGAGAATTAACATTAGCAGCTTATCAACATGCGATTGAAGCCCGTTATCGCTTCTTTAGTTTTGGTGATGCGATGTTTGTAAAATAGTTGACCTCAAGCAGCAAAAGTTATTTTAAACGCCTTGATTAGACTAATAGTTTTAAAAAGAAGAAGAGACCGCTTTAAATACAAGTAGTCTCTTCTTGTTTTTGTTTTCTTGGGAAATTTATCAGACACAAAGAAAGAGGATGGGCTCTCGAGTGCCCATCCTCTTTTATATCATGGAAGGATTTGTTGAAAAGGGTTATTTGCAGTTTATATATGCAAAGTATCAATCTCTTGTGTTAAACATAAAATTTTGTTTTCACTACATTTTCTACACTAAAACATGTGATTCTTGTTGCTATTCACTTGTAATCTTGTATCCTGTAATTGTTACGTATTGATTTTTTACTACTTGTTGTGTTAAATCTCAACCTCTAATACGCATTCACTATTTATAATTTTTTTACTTCACACATATAAATCTAGGTGAATCTTGTACATCGAACAACTTTTAGCTTGTTTAATTTATCTTCTTTTCGAGATCTCCTTTCCAACAAATATCTTCCTTCCTTACACCCATAGTATAGCACGGTATAAAAGCGCTTACAAGAGATAGGCTCCTATTTTGTAAAATAAAATTTCCTACGTTAATTGTGAATATTTTTTGAACAATTGTGAAAAAACCGCATATAGTTTGTGGTCTTAAAAAATCATATGTTATAGTTAAATTATGAATAAAATAAAGGGAGAGAAGATGATGGACTATTATAAAAAAACAGCAGATGAAATAGTGAAGGGATTTTCTTCACAAACTCAAGACGGACTTAGTAACAAAGAAGCCCAAACGCGCTATGAAAAATATGGACCAAACCGTTTTGCTGAAGAGAAAAAAGATTCTATGCTGAAAAAGGTTTTACTGAGCTTAACAGATTTCACCACCTTAGTTTTAATGGTGGCGGCGATTATTTCATTTTATACTGCGATTGCGACAGAGCATGGCGATTTATTTGAAGGAATTTTGATTATTGCGATTATTGTCATTAATTCTGTTTTGACGATTGTCCAAGAAGGAAATGCTGAAAAAGCGCTAAGTGCGTTGCAAGATATGAACAAACAAACCGCTTCCGTCATCAGAGAGGGACAGCAAAAAGATATTGACGCCGATGAATTGGTACCAGGGGATTTATTGGTAATCGAAAACGGTGCGATGATTGCGGCGGATGCTCGTTTAACGCAAGCTTCCCAATTGCGAATTGAGGAGTCTGCGTTGACCGGGGAAAGTGAGCCGGTAGAAAAAGATGCTGATTTTATCAGTGAAGAAGAGTTACCTTTAGGTGATCAGCAAAATATGGTGTTTAAAGGCTGTACTGTCGTAAATGGTCGGGGCCAAGCAATTGTGACTGGTACTGGTATGGAAACTGAAATGGGTAAAATCGCAGGCCTCTTAAGTGATTCCGGGACGTCTTTGACTCCGTTGCAAAAGCGATTAAATCAATTAGGAAAACAAATTAGTTTAATTGCCCTAGTTGCTGCCGCCTTAGTCTTTTTTATTGGCTACTTGCAAAATGAACCACTTTTAGAAATGTTTATGACATCTGTTTCTTTAGCCGTCGCAGCAGTTCCAGAAACATTAACCGTCATTGTTACCTTGACTTTAGCGTATGGTGTGCAAAAAATGGCGAAGAAAAATGCCATTATTAGACGATTACCAGCAGTGGAAACATTGGGCACAGCCAGCGTAATTTGTTCCGATAAGACTGGGACTTTAACACAAAATAAAATGCAAGTTCGTCGGGTTTGGTCGCGTGGAGATGAAGTAACTGATGTTGAAGATGGCATGACTGCTGAAGCGATGGAGGTATTAAAAATCGCTAGTCTTTGTACCGATGTGATCGTGGAAAAAGGCGAGGACGATGAAGTAGTAGTCAAAGGTAATCCGACTGAAGTTGCGATTGTGCGTGCGATTGAAGAAAATTATCACACAAAAAAAGAATTGGATGAAGAATACCCCCGGATTGCTGAATTGCCTTTTGATTCGAAGCGAAAAATGATGACGACTGTCCATAAGATGGGCAATAAAAAGTTTCTTTCTGTTACAAAAGGTGCCTTTGATGTCTTAATGCCTAAATTTCATTATGGCGATGTTGAGCGAGCCCAAGTCGTCAATGATCGTTTTGGTAAAAAAGCATTACGGGTAATCGCAGTGGGATATCGGGTTTTTGAAGAAGAACCCACTGAAATTACTTCAGAAAATTTGGAGCAAGATTTACGATTACTCGGTTTAGTGGGGATGATTGATCCGCCGCGTCCGGAAAGTAAAGGGGCGATCAAAAAAGCCCGGAAAGCAGGTATCAAAACAGTTATGATTACCGGCGATCACGTGGTGACAGCTAGCGCGATAGCCAAAGAATTAGGGATCTTAAATCATAAGAAACAAGCAATTTCAGGAGCACAATTACAAAAATTAACGGACGAAGAACTAGATGGGAAAGTAAAAGAGTTAACCGTCTATGCCCGGGTAACGCCAGAAGATAAAATTAGAATTGTTAAATCATGGCAGCGAACAGGCGCAGTGGTGGCGATGACAGGTGATGGTGTCAACGATGCACCCGCATTAAATGCCAGTAATGTTGGTTGTGCCATGGGAATCACCGGAACAGATGTGGCCAAAGGAGCTGCAGATATTGTTTTAACAGATGATAACTTTGCGACGATTGTCGATGCAGTTGCACAAGGACGGACTGTTTATCAAAATATTCGCAAAGCAATCAACTTTTTATTAAGTTGTAATATCTCCGAAATCTTTATCGTTTTAATTGCGATGCTGATTGGCTGGGGTGCACCTTTTAGTGCTGTTCAATTATTATTTGTTAATGTGGTAGCCGATGGATTACCTGGGTTTGCTTTAGGTAGAGAACCCGCAGAAGCGGGAATTATGAATGAGCCGCCAATTCCAGCACATGAAGGAATTTTTGCTCGCGGACTTTGGAAAAAAATTGCGGTAAATGCAGGTATTTTTACTGTCGTGACACTTTTTGGTTATTATTTAGGTTCTTTTGTGGATAGTGTCAGCCCTTGGGTTGATGCAAGTCCAGAAGTTGGTCAAACGGTTGCTTTTCTAGTCTTAGCTTATTCTTCAATTATTCATGTCTTTAATGTCCGGAGTAGTCGTTCCATTTTTCAAGTGAAATTATCATCGAATAAATCGCTTTTTGAAATGGCTGTATTGGCGATTTTGATTACGACTGCTATCGCGTTATTACCTTTTACACAAGAATTATTTAATTTGGTTCACATTAGTTTAAATCACTGGTTCTTAGTGGCGATATTGTCAATTGTACCAGTATTTGTAAACGAAATGATCAAGTTCCATTTTTCATCAGATGAAGACTAAAAATCATTTGAAAACTTACAATCAATAAAAAAGGAGCTGTGACAATTTTTGTCACAGCTCCTTTTTTATAAATGGCGATTCATAAGTAACTACTGTCACGCCTTTTTTAATTCACTTAATTTTTTCAGAGAGCATGGATTAAAAAGTTTCCGCTTCATTTGGTAAGTTGTTGTAAAAAGCTGCTTTAGTAGCGTAAATATAAGGATTTAACCATAAGTAGCCAATACCGCATGTTAAGACTGCTAGGATATGCCAGCCGATGAAACTTAAATCCAACCAGAATAATTGGCCTTTATAACCGTTCATTAAACGACGACTTGCCGTGATACATTCTAGATAGCCTGGTTTTTGACCGGTACCTTCTAAAATATCATAGTAAATAAAGTTGGCTTGGGCATAAGAATAACTTTTAATAATCCCAGGAATCAATAACAGCAATGACCACAAACCAATAAAGATGGTTGAAAGTAGATAAATACATACAACACCAACTAAGGAAGGACTTTTAAATGCTCGGAAAACATCACTTAGAGGGTTAATATCTACCCGTTTCCCCCGATAAATATCTAAAAACGTCCAAGACATTCCAGAAACAAAAATAGTTGTTAGCAATCCGCTAAGAATGCCGCCGCCTTGATTGCCAATTTGGGCTGTCCAAGAAACATCACCATTATTGCCCATCCCATTTGAAACAGTGTCCAATGTCTCTGGACTAAAAAATGCGACGCCACCGATAATTGCAATAAGAGGAATGATAATAATTGCTGCAATGGCAATGCCGATAACAGTTGGGATTAAGTTCATTAAAACAGCATCTTTCCAGCGCCCTTGTAACATTTGTTTTGCTTCTAACTTTAATTCACCAGATGATTTCATTTTTTCAACTCCTTTTTTTAAGTAAGTTCAGTATAACAAAAACTTTAACTTTTGGAAATTACAAGAAATTTTTAATAATAAGGCATTTTTTTGCCAAATAAAGGCACATTTATTAAGAGAAAATAACAGTCAAAATTATGACCTTGCAAATTTTTTGCGCAGCCTTTATGATGATTGAAGCTACAAAGAACAAAGTAGAAAGTAGGGAGCAAAATGGCGCAAGAACCTGCCATCAAATACCGTTTAATTAAAAAAGAAAAACATACTGGTGCACGATTGGGAGAATTAATCACCCCACATGGGACTTTTCCTACACCGATGTTTATGCCAGTAGGAACACTAGCCACAGTCAAAACAATGGCTCCAGAGGAATTAAAGGAAATGGGTGCTGGCGTAATCTTAAGTAATACTTACCATTTGTGGTTACGTCCGGGAGAAGATTTAGTCGCAGAAGCGGGCGGTTTACACAAATTTATGAACTGGGATCAACCTATTTTAACAGACTCCGGCGGTTTCCAAGTTTTCTCATTAGCTGATATGCGTAATATCACTGAAGAAGGAGTTCATTTTAAAAACCATTTAAATGGAGCACCGCTCTTTTTATCACCAGAAAAAGCCATTGATATTCAAAATAAATTGGGATCAGATATCATGATGAGTTTTGATGAATGTCCACCATTTGACGAAAGTTATGATTATGTCAAAAAATCAGTCGAACGAACTTCACGTTGGGCTGAAAGAGGATTAAAAGCCCATGCCAATCCTAACCAGCAAGGATTATTTGGGATTATTCAAGGCGCAGGCTTTGAAGATTTACGACGTCAAAGTGCCAAAGATTTAATTGGCATGGATTTTCCTGGTTACTCTATCGGGGGATTATCTGTTGGCGAACCAAAAGAAGAGATGAATCGCGTTTTAGACTTTACCACACCACTAATTCCAGACCACAAACCCCGCTATTTAATGGGTGTTGGTGCGGCGGATTCCTTAATTGACGGTGTGATTCGCGGGATCGATATGTTTGATTGTGTGTTACCTACACGGATTGCACGAAATGGTACTTGCATGACATCTAAAGGACGCCTGGTTGTGAAAAATGCAAAATTTGCCCATGATTTTAGACCGTTAGATGAAAAATGTGATTGTTATACTTGTCGTAATTATAGTCGGGCTTATATTCGTCACTTAATTCATTGTGATGAAACGTTTGGTATTCGCTTAACAACGTATCATAATTTGTATTTCTTGTTGAATTTGATGAAACAAGTCCGTCAAGCGATTATGGACGATAATTTATTAGAATTCCGCCAATCTTTCTTTGAAGAGTATGGTTACAATAAAGAAAATGCGAAAAGTTTTTAAAATTCATAGAAAAAACTAGTTTAAGTAAAGAATCTTTGTTAAAGTTATTCTTGTGAATTAAATTAAACGAGGTGAATAATATGGGCGGCTTACCAACAATTCTTATGTTCGTTGTGTTGTTAGGAGCAATGTGGTTTATGTCACGTTCAACAAAAAAACAACAACAAGAACGTCAAAATACATTAAACGCAATGAAACCAGGTGATGAAGTTGTAACAATCGGCGGCTTGCACGGCGTCTTAGCTGAAGTTGACGAAACGAACAAATTAGTAACAATTGATTGTGAAGGAGTATTTCTTGTTTTTGACAAACAAGCTATCAAATCAATCACTCCTGGTAAATCAGTAGTAGTTGACGATACTGTCACAGAAGTTAAGACAGAAGATTTAATTTCTAATCCTACTGATACTGAAGACAATAGCGACAAAGATTAATCCTGCATTTTGCAGGATTTTTTTTTTTGACGATTTTCTTTCTTTTATTAAATAAAAACTTTGAGGACTATAATAGGCGTATTCTAACTCTTTGTAAATTAGTGCACGAATAAATGAATGTCTAATTAGGGTTACTGCGAATAAAAATTACTTAAGTTATAATTAATCTATTTTCATTTTACTTAAAACAATAAAAAAATATTTTCAAAGCAGTGCTAAAGTTCAAAAGCTTTGTAACTGCTTTCTTTGTTTTTAAATCAATGATTAGAAAAACGCTGTTAGAGTAAGGCTAAATTTGATTTAAAAAAACTGTGAAAAAAATCACAAAAAGTATTTACAACGAAAAAAATATAGTGTATAGTTCTGTATGTGAAATGATTAACAAAGAAAATTACCCAACTTTTAGGAGGAACACAATGGCTAAGACATTGGAAAAAGAAGTTAAAGTAATCGATACGGATGTAGTAATCGACGAGTTGGCAGCAAAAGCAAATGAAGCTGCAAAACAAATGGAAAACTTTACCCAAGAACAAGTAGATAAAATCGTTCATGAAATGGCAATGGCTGCTTTAGACAAACATATGCCTTTAGCAAAAATGGCAGTGGAAGAAACTGGCCGTGGGATTGTTGAAGATAAAGCAATCAAAAATATGTATGCTTCAGAATATATCTGGAACTCAATTAAACATGATAAAACGGTCGGTGTTATCGGCGAAGACAAACAAAAAGGTCTAATCGAAGTTGCAGGTCCTGTCGGTGTCGTTGCAGCAGTTGTTCCAACAACTAACCCAACTTCAACTACTATTTTTAAAGCAATGATTTCATTGAAAACTGCTAATGCAGTAATCTTTTCTTTCCATCCATCTGCACAAGAATGTTCAAAAGAAGCAGCGCGTATCGTTCGTGATGCAGCGATTGCAGCAGGCGCTCCTGAAAACTGTATCCAATGGATTGAAAAAGAACATTCTTCAATTGAAGCAACGCAAAAATTGATGAATCATCCAGGTGTTGCAATTGTATTGGCAACTGGTGGTCCTGGCATGGTGAAATCAGCTTACTCAACTGGTAAACCAGCTTTAGGTGTAGGTGCAGGTAACGTACCAGCTTATATCGAAAAAACAGCAAAAATTAAACGTGCAGTAAACGACGTTATCGTTTCAAAAACATTTGATAACGGTATGATCTGTGCTTCTGAACAAGGTGTTATCGTAGACAAAGAAATCTACGCAGCAGTAAAAGCAGAATTTGAAGCACATCAATGTTATATTGTGAAAAAATCAGAATTGAAAAAATTAGAAGATGCAGTTATGAACGAAGGCAAATATGCGGTTAACCCTGCAATTGTTGGTCATCCTGCAACTGAAATTGCTAAACTAGCTGGCATTAAAGTTCCGGAAGGGACAAAAATGTTAATTGCAGAATTAGATGGCGTTGGGGCTGATTATCCATTATCTCGCGAAAAATTATCTCCTGTTTTAGCGATGATGAAAGCCCAAAGTACTGAACACGGCTTTGAATTAGCTCAAGGTATGTTGGAATTAGGTGGTCTTGGTCATACTGCAGTTATCCACACTGAAAACGAAGACTTGCAATTACAATATGGCTTGAAAATGAAAGCTTGCCGTATCTTAGTAAATTCTCCTTCTGCTGAAGGTGGTATCGGTAATATCTACAACGAAATGATTCCATCATTAACATTAGGTTGTGGCTCTTACGGTCGTAACTCTGTCTCTAAGAACGTATCTGCGATCAACTTAATCAACGTTAAAACTATCGCGAAACGGAGAAATAACATGCAATGGTTCAAATTACCTTCAAAAATTTACTTTGAAAAAAATTCATTATTATACTTGGAAAAAATGGAAAATGTTGAACGCGTTATGATCGTTTGTGATCCAGGTATGGTGCAATTTGGTTATGCGGATACAGTACGTGAAGTTCTAGCACGTCGTAAAAATGATGTGAAAATTGAAATCTTCTCAGATGTTGAACCAAACCCTTCAACAAATACTGTTTACAAAGGTCTTGAAGTCTTTAATGCTTTCCAACCTGATACAGTAATTGCTCTTGGTGGTGGTTCTGCAATGGATGCAGCCAAAGGCATGTGGATGTTCTTTGAACACCCAGATACTTCATTCTTTGGCGCTAAACAAAAATTCTTAGATATTCGCAAACGGACTTACAAAATTGGCAAACCTGAAAAAACACAATTTGTATGTATTCCAACAACTTCAGGTACTGGTTCAGAAGTAACACCATTTGCTGTTATTACTGATAGTGATACTCATGTGAAATATCCATTAGCTGACTATGCATTGACACCAGATGTTGCTATCGTGGATCCTCAATTTGTAATGTCAGTACCAGCAGGAGTTACTGCGGATACTGGGATGGACGTTTTAACACACGCAATTGAATCATATGTTTCTGTTATGGCATCTGATTACACACGTGGTTTAAGCTTACAAGCAATTAAATTAGTCTTTGACTATTTAGAAAAATCAGTGAAGACACCTGATATGGAATCTCGCGAAAAAATGCACAATGCTTCAACAATGGCAGGTATGGCATTTGCTAACGCATTCTTGGGTATTTGTCACTCAATCGCACATAAAATTGGTGGGGAATATGGTATTCCTCACGGACGTACAAATGCGATTTTATTGCCGCATATTATCCGTTACAATGCCAAAGACCCACAAAAACATGCAATGTTCCCTAAATATGACTACTTCCGCGCTGACACAGATTATGCTGACATTGCGAAATTCTTAGGCCTTAAAGGTGAAACAACTGAAGAATTAGTTGAAGCATTAGCAACAGCAGTTTACGAATTAGGTAAAAAAGTCGGCATCGACATGAGCTTGAAAGCCCAAGGTGTAACGCAACAAACATTGGATACAACTGTTGATCGTATGGCAGAACTTGCTTATGAAGACCAATGTACAACAGCAAATCCAAAAGAACCTTTAATCTCTGAATTAAAAGGTATCATTATTGAAGCGTACAACGAAAAAGCTTAATTTTATAGCTGACGTTTAAGACGATATTTGATATTTTTGATTAACAAAAACCGCCCGGCTTCTTAGCAGCTGGGCGGTTTTTTACTAGAAAAGGTTAAAATCTTTGCCTAGATAAATTCATTTACAGAAGATTCTTCATGTCTAACTTTTTGCGATATTAAGTCAAAATTCCAAGAAATTTGAAAAGCAATTTATTGAAATTCTGTCCTAATGCTTGGAAACAAAACGAGTTCAAAAAGCTTTTCCAGTTGTCTAGCTTTCTGAATCACCCCTTCGGCCAAAAGCCAAAATTAGCAAAAATGAAACAGCCATTTTAGCAAGTTGTGGTCTTATGGCTCAGGGCAGAGCGATTCCTTCAGCTTTTCTCATACTCCTTGACTTTTTGGGCACATAATTTGATACTTGGCTATAAAGAAATAAGGGGAAAGGAAGTGAAAAAATGTTAGCAGAAGCAATTGCGCAATTAAAAACGTCTCAAGTATTATTGAAGAAATTTGTCGCAGGAATTGAAAATCCTACTGATGACGCAACATTAATCCAATTACGTAATGACTTAGTCGATTACGGCGAAAGTTTATCTGTCGTAACATATTTTTTTAAAGATCAAGCAGAAAACGAGCTTAAAAATTATGAATTACGAAATATTTTGCAGCAGCAATATACCTTATTACAAGCTATTATTGGTGAGTTACAGTCAACAGAAGGGCAAGCAGAAGCAAAAGCAAAATTTGATTTGACACCAGGGGCAATCCGGCGATTGACAGAAAGTTTAAAAGGTATCACAGAACTCAACCGGACTTTGCAAAAAGAACCTAATCTGGTAGTTGATTTAACTAAAGTGCCAGTTACAAAAGAAAGTGCAGCACCAGAAAAAAATAGTTTTTTTAAACGACTTTTTAAAAAATGATCAATAAAAAATAACGTCCTTTTCAAATTTTGAAAAAAGACGTTATTTTTTGTTTCATCTAAGTGATAACTGAAGTTTAAAAACGAAGCGGTATTTCATTTTGTCCTCTACTTGCATACTTTCTTACATCAATGCCGCGGGCTTGGCACCACTGCCAAACTTCATCAGTAAAAATAAGCGGAACTGTTTCTAAACTATGAGTATTTTTTTTACCTACCATGGTGTAAAGAAGCGCCAAATCTTCTTGCCAATTTTGAATCATCTCAATCGTATCCTCAACGCCGTGGCTTAAAAGTTGATTTAAAATGGTGGCAGAAATACCTACTGTGTCAGCGCCTAAAATTAATGATTTGAAAATATCAAAAGCATTGCGAATGCCACCTGAGGCGATTACTTCAAAGGAGCGCGTTACTTGGGCAGCTTCAAGTAACGAAATAACAGTCGATTGACCAAATTCACTTAAATACGCCATTTCACGTTTTGGTCGGCGTGCATTTTCAATTTGGGTAAAACTAGTACCGCCTTGACCAGAAACATCAATCGTTTGAACCCCAACACTGATTAATTGCAGCATCGCTTCTCTGGTCATGCCAAAGCCAACTTCTTTGACTATTACTGGTACTTGGAGTTTTGCGACAATTTCAGCGATGTTGTCTAACCAATCCGAAAAAGTTCGATCTCCTTCAGGCATGACCAATTCTTGCGGTGCATTTAGATGGATTTGTAAGGCGTTAGCACCAAATAGTTCCACGGCACGTTGCGCATTTTCCAAGGCGTTATGCGCACCAATATTGGCAAGAAAAAAGCCAGCTGGATTAATCTGGCGCACTATTTTAAAACTATCACTGACACTTTCGTCTTTTAAAGCAGCCGTGACAGAGCCTGTTGCCATCATTAACTGACATTCTTTAGCAATAAGGGCCAAATCGTGATTAATCTGTAATGACTTTTTGGAACCACCAGTCATGGCATTAATGAAAAAAGGAAAGTTTTCTTCGTGATTTAAAATCTCTGTTTTTAAACTGACATCTTTTACATCAATTTGTGGTAACGGGGTATGAATTAAACGGACTGCGTCAAAATCATTTGTTTTTTCTTTATGAAAAGCTTTTGCTAAGCTTACGTGTTCATCTTTACGATTCATGCTGCGTCCTTTCTTCAACCTTTTTTGGATAATGATAAACGTGTAAGGGCAGCGGTGTGATACCAGCTTTTTCCCAAACGCTCATCAAAGGCAATATACCACTTTTTTGATCGGTAATCACGATACCGCAATCACCGCCACCAGCGCCAGAGGATTTGGCAGCACCACCGTAATTTTCAGCTAAATCGCAGAGCATTTTTAATGGGGGTGTTTCAATCGTGACATTGGTGATTTGGGTTAATTCGTTTAAAAGCCGCCGGTTCTTCTTGATCATTTTTTTTATCAAGCTGATATTTTGGGTGTGAAAACCAGTAATCATTTGCTCTACACAGTCTTTACTGGCGGCTAAAAATTCTTCATAAGAAGTAGAGGTTTTCTTATCTGCTCTGGATTCATTTACTTGATCCACCAGATCAGAAGTAGACGCAGGAGATCCTGTCCAACCGATCAACAAACGCAGATGAGAAACTTCTGGCAGCGGTGTAATAGCAAGCTTAGGCCATTTTTTTGCTAATAAAGTCGTGATACTTTCGGTTTGGCGATGTTTTTGCAACCAATTTTGTTCAAAGGTAGAAAAAGCAATCCAGCCACCGTAAGAGCTTGCGGCAATATCTCCGCAAGAGCCATTGCCTTGCACTTCTAGGTGAGATAAGGCTGCTAGTTTAAAAGTCATCATGGGAGTTAGCGAAAGTTCATAAAATGCACTTAATGCTTTTACTGTTGCGACTGTTACCGCTCCGCTGGAACCCAGACCGTATTTACGACCATTAGAGTTATCCAATTCACTTGTGACCTTTAAATCAAAGAAAGCCAATTGTTTGCCTTGTTCTTGGGCATATTTTTCGGTGATTTTAATTGCTGCCAAAATATAATGAAATGGATTTTCCCGAATATCTAAAACCAGTTCGCCACCGCGGCGCGTCCATTTTACTGGCAATTCACTGTATTGCGCCGATTGGATGCTACCACTTTTTGTGGCTTTTGTGATGGTAACTGTGATAAATTGATCGACGGCGATAATAATTGCAGGGTGACCTGCTTCAACCACGGCATATTCTCCTGCAATATAAAGTTTTCCTGGAGCCGAAGCTTCCACTAACATTTCTTTTTCCCCCTGTAATGTGTCTCCATTTATAAATACGTAATTCCTGGACCGCTAAAAGCGGTGACAAGCTGATCTGTTGCAAAATAATCACGTAATTTAGCTTTGATCTTTTCAGCATCTTTTTTCAGGCATAATACTTTAACATTTGGTCCAGCATCCATGGTGAAATAACAAGGGATTCCTGCTGCCCGCATTTTTCTGACCGCCTGCATTGCTTTTAAACTGTCAGGTGACCAATAAGTAAATGGGGGCACGGCTGCTAATGTCGTGCCGTGCATTTTTAAAGCATTGTTTTCAGCGATGCTACCTAACTTATTAAAGTCTTGCGCGTGGATGGCAATTTTAGCGCTGGCTAAATCTTGCGGTGTCGTTTGCAACCAACCTTCATAAAAGGCTGAAGTTTCGACTGTTCGTCGCATACCATCACGGCTGGAAACATCTTTTTCTTGATCGTTAATCAAAATAAAGAGCATTGCCAGTTCATTTTCCCAGCCATTGCTTGGCACCACTTCAGCAAAAGAAGTTTCATCACTGTTACCTTTTTGCCATTCCACAAAACCAGGGAAAATACTGCGACAAGCAGAACCTGAACCACGGCGCGCTAAGCGTGATAAATCCCGATCAGACAAATCTAATTGCAGCGCTTGGTTGCAAGCGGCAGCTAGGGCGGCTAAGCCGCTTGAAGATGAAGCTAAACCAGCGGCATAAGGAACATGATTATAACTTTTTACTTCAGCGAAAAGCGGACAAGTTGCCATTTTGCGCACTAAGTCTAAAAAGCGGCTGACTTTTTCTGTGCTTTTTTCATCTTGTAAACTATCATCTAAATAAAAGGTATCTGCTGTTAAATCTTCTGAAAATATTACCGTCGTCTCGGTATAAAAAGCATCTAAAGTTAATGAGAGACTGTTGTTCATGGGAATAATTAATTCTTCATTGGCTTTGCCCCAGTATTTGATTAAGGCGATATTGGTGTGTGCCCGGGCACTTCCTTTAAGCATATTGATAAACTCCTAATTCTTGAATCCAAGTTGCTTTGGCACCTTGGTTAGTTAAAGCGGTCGTAATTTTTTTGGCGGTACTGTAATCTGAAGCTAGGGCGATCATGCAGCCACCCTTACCACCACCAGTTAGTTTAGCGCCTAGTGCGCCATTTTGATTGGCCACCATAATTAAATTATCCAATGTTTGATCGCTTACTTGTAGGGCGGCTAAGTTTTTTTGGGCAGCATTCATTAGTTCCCCCAGATAAGCGGCTTGATTATTTAAAATAGCCTTTTTAGCTTTTAAAGTTAAGTCTCCTAGCTCATTAATTAAATGACCAGTAGTCTTATTATCTTGTTCAAAACGTTGCGCTACTGCTTTAACAGTTTGGCGGGTTTTGCCTTTAACACCGGTATCTGCCACAATTAAAAAACCACTGATATTGATAGGAAAAGTCTCAAAAGCGGCGCTTTTTTGAAATAAAATCGGTTCATCACCGGCTGTGGCTGCAGCATCAATGCCACTTGGATTCCCATGGGAAATTTTCTCAGCATAATTTACATAGGTTAATAAAAGCTCATGGCTTAGGGGTAAATTTTGCCAATCAAAAAATGCCCGGGTAATGGCTACCGCAACAGCAGCGCTTGATCCCATTCCTCTTTCAGCGGGAATGGTACTAGAAATTGTAATTTGTACTGGTGGCGTAGAAAAGTCATGACGCAATTGGTGAATGAGTGTTTTAATATTTTCCAGACTTTTTGGTGCCTTCGCTAAGGGACCGACAAAATAACCCGAACGTAATACATCGTAAATGTGGTCGGTTATTTCAGCTGTGACATGGGTCGGTTGGAAAGGAAAAGCGATGGCGGGTTTTCCATAGACAACAGAATGTTCCCCCATCAAAATAATTTTTCCATTGGCATTACCTTCACCACTGGATTTCATGCAAATGCCTCATTTCTTTTTATATTTAAATAAAACAAAATATGTACTGCTTGTCCATTCTACTAAAAATTAAGCGAATCGTTAAGGGTTTATGAAAAATTTCAACGCTTTTCAATTTTTTCTTAAGAGATTTTTTTAACTTCTTTTTTTAAATTCATTGCATTTATAAAGGTAAACTATAGAAAGCTATTTTTTTGTCAGTCAAATAATTTTTTTCACTTAGGTGGCTTGTTCTAATTTTTAAGCCATATTGGTAGCGGATTTTATCAAAATAGTACCTGTTTTTGTGAGTACTTTCTTATTTGACGCAACAAGATGTTGTGGGGTATAGTGTGTCAGGTAGAGAAAAAACACAATATTTAGTGATAGGTGAGTTGGAGGTCCATGAGTGTGATTGTATTAGCAGGTACCATTGGCGCAGGTAAATCAAGTTTAACAGAAATGATTGCCAATCATTTAAACAGCGAAGCATTTTATGAATCAGTTGATGATAATGAAGTATTGCCCTTATTTTATCAAGATCCCAATAAATATGCTTTTTTATTACAAATTTACTTTTTGAATAAACGATTTGATAGTATAAAAAAAGCATTGCAACACGAAGACAATGTTTTGGATCGTTCGATCTATGAAGATTCTTTATTATTTCATTTAAATGCTGATTTGGGTCGGGCAACTGCCACAGAAGTACAAGTGTACGATGAATTGTTGGCCAATATGATGCAAGAATTGCCATTTGCCGCTCAAAAAAAGCATCCTGATTTATTGGTTCACATCAAAGTGTCCTTTGAAACGATGTTAGCGCGAATTAAAAAACGTGGTCGCGAGTTTGAACAATTGGAATATGATCCAAGTCTTTACGATTATTATCAAGAATTAAATCGTCGTTATGATGCGTGGTTTGAAAACTATCACGAGAGTCCAAAATTACAAATTGATGGCGATCTGTTGAATTTCGTGGAAGATGAAGTAGCGGCAAAAGAAGTTATCCAACTGATTGATGACAAGTTGGCAGAAATTCGCCAATTAGAATTTATCGGCTAAAAAGTAAAACGCTGGAATCCAGGCTTATGAATAGGGATTCCAGCGTTTTTTGTTATAATTGAAGATAGAAAATCAAATGAGGTGGAATATGGAACATAAAAGAGAATTTAATCAAGGCGCCTCTTATTGGGTCCAAGTCGATAATCACAGTGTCACCACTTTAAGTGAATTACAAGAAAAGTACCAGTTAAGTGATGAAATGCTGACATATTCTTTAGATAAAAACGAACGCGCGCGGGTAGAATATGATCCCGAAGAACATGCTTTTTTACTGGTTTATAACGTGCCTCATCGCCATAAAACAGATAATCATTATGAAACAAGTCCGATGACTTTTATTATTAAAGAACATCATCTTTTTTCTTTTACGACAGAGCATACCAGCTATGTAGCAGATATGATGGAGAATTTACTCCACAAAAATAGTAAACAAAGTGAATACAGCTTATTGTTCCACACGCTATTTTTAATCTCAGATTCTTTTTTTCCTTTGATTGAAGAAGTGAACAGTGAGCGGATGCGTTTAAATCAAAAACTGCGGGAAAAGACGACAAATAAAAATTTACTGGAACTTTCTGACCTTGAAATTGGTTTGGTCTATTTAGTAACAGCGACCAAACAAAATGCGGTCTTATTGCAACAAATCCGCGCCTTGAATATTTTCCATCGCCTGCAAGATAATGAAAAAGAGCAATTGGAAGATGCTCTAATTGAAGCCAAGCAAGCAGTGGAGATGACGAATTTAGCTGCTCAAGTTATCGACCAACTTTCAGGTGCCTATAACAATCTTTTAAATAATAATTTGAATGATACGATGAAATTTTTAACTATTTGGTCGTTATTGCTTACGGTACCGACGATTGTTACGGGCTTTTTTGGCATGAATGTTCCGCTGCCCTTCTCCCATTCTGTTTTTGGTTGGGGGATTGCAATGTTGATCAGCATTGGCTTATCTGTTTGGATGCTTTTGGCTATGTGGCGCCGGATTAAATAAGCTAATCTTTAATAACAAGCCCCAGACTAGCTGCAATAACTAAGGCTTGTTGGGAATTGACAATGAGCCCGCGCAAGTTTTCTTGCTCTAAAATGATGCGATAAAATTTGTTATTGCTAAAATCAAGCTTGTTTAAAGATGTATGGCCCCAATTACTACCTGTTAAATCATTGTTAATGAAGTTTATATGTTGCCATTTCAGATTGTAAAATTCACTATCAGTCAGGCGACAATTGGCGAAAGTCACAACTTTCAAATTTCCTTGACTAAAAGAGACAAAGTCACAAAGACAGTCGTGAAATTGACAATCGCGTAAATAACTTTCTGCAAAATTGGCTCCCGTGAGCTTACATTGTTCAAAAATTACTTGATGAAAGCTGGCTTTAAGCCATTCAATATTGGAAAAATCACAATTACGAAAAATCACGTTGCTAGCCTCGAAATTGTCCAGGCGGGTTTTATGCAAGGTGATTTTTTCTAATTCACTTTGACGAATGATGATGTTTTTACCAGTTAAATAGCTGTGATCGCTATTAGTAAAACGATTTGCTTCAAAGTGGGCTTCATCTTCAATAAAAAAATCATTTTTAATTAAAACTGGTAATTGAGGTGGGGCAGGCTGCTTCATTGGCGCGTCTCCTTTGTGGTTTGTTAGTTGCATTTTAGCTAAAAAAAATACTAAAAACAAATTAAGCTAAAATAGATATGTCATTTCACTTAAAAATATTTATTATTTTAGAATAATTATTGTGAAAAATATTTTATCTCATAAATTTCTAATGTTGAAAACGTATTATCGCAAGCTTTAGAATGAAAACTCCTGTTATAAATAAGGCAATAGAGATTCACAAGCAGAATGATCGCCTTTAGCTTCTTTTTTTTCTAGAATGTAAACGGAAACAGAAAATAGATTGTTTCACACTTATTTTTTCAGAATTGCTTTTTTCTCTTTTTTTGAAAAAGTTTGTGAAAAAAGTAGTATGAATGAGTTTATTATTGGAGGAATAAAAAATGACAAAAACGATTATTGTCGGAACTAACCATGCCGGAATTGCTGCTGCAAATACATTATTAGATAATTACCCAGATCAAGAAGTCGTGATGATCGACCGCAATACGAACTTAAGTTACTTGGGTTGCGGCACTGCCTTGTGGGTAGGCCGTCAAATAGATGGTTATCAAGACCTTTTTTATACAAATAAAGAAGCATTTGAAGAAAAAGGCGCCAAAATTTATATGGAAACTTCTGTAACCAGGGTTGATTTTAACAAAAAAATCGTTCATTGCGAAAAAAAAGACGGTTCTACGTTTGAAGAAAATTATGACAAAATTATTTTAGCCACAGGTTCTCGCCCAATTTCACCTAAAGTACCCGGTCACGATTTAGACGGAATTCACTTCTTGAAATTATTCCAAGAAGGACAAGATGTTGATCGCGAAATGGCACGAGACAGTGTAAAAACAGTGGCTGTCATTGGTGCTGGTTATATCGGTGTAGAAATTGCAGAAGCAGCAAAACGCCGAGGTAAAAATGTCTTATTATTTGATGCTGCTGATCGTTCATTGCCTTCATATTATGATAAATGGTTTACAGATGATATGGATAAAAATTTGGCAGATCACGGGATTGAATTACATTTTGGAGAATTGATCAAAGAATATAAAGGTGATAGCCGCGTAGATGCCGTTGTTTCTGAAAAAGGGCAATACCCAGTGGACATGGTTATTAATGCGATTGGTTTTGGGCCAAATGCACAATTAGGAAAAGATCATTTAGAATTATTTGCTAATGGGGCTTATTTAGTTGATCGTCACCAACAAACAAGTGATCCAGATGTTTATGCAGTCGGAGATTGTGCGACCATTTACTCTAATGCACTTGATGCTACGACTTATATTGCACTTGCCTCTAATGCTGTTCGTACAGGAATTGTGGCGGGTCATAATATTGGTGGCACACCGGTTGAATCTGCTGGCGTTCAAGGCTCAAATGGCATTTCAATTTTTGGCTTTAATATGGTTTCAACAGGCTTGTCTGTGGCTGCAGCCCAAAAGAACAACATGGAAGTTAAATACACGGACTACGAAGACTTACAAAAACCTGGTTTTATTAAAGAAGAAAATGGTGATGTGAAAATTCGTATCGTTTACGAAGCGTCTTCACGTCGAATTGTCGGTGCACAAATGTCTTCCACCGAAGATATTTCCATGGCAATCCATATGTTCTCACTGGCAATCAGCAAACACGTTACAATCGACGAATTAAAACTATTGGATATCTTCTTCTTGCCACACTTTAACCAACCTTACAACTACATTACAATGGCTGCTTTAGCTGCTGAATAGGTAGAAAAATAAAATAAGTGTAAAAACGTTAAGAGCAGTTTTATCGCTGTTCTTAGCGTTTTTTTGTAATCTTAAAAAATTTTAGGCTGTTGGGGAAAAGTTTGTCATTATAGTGCTACTTGCATTTGGTAGTTATGAAAACTGACAGATTTCTTTTTATTAAATGCGAAAATATTGGAGATAAAGAATATTTCAAGTGGTAGGATTAGTTTTCACTTGACGCCTCCTATAGGGATAACGGCATAATGAAATAGTAGACAATTTAATTTAAGTGGTAGGCTGATTATTAAAAACTTAGGGAGGATTAAAATGGCAAGACCAAAAACAAAAGAAGCGTTACTTCAAGCAGGAAATGATACTTATCTTAATATGATGGAATTATTAGACACACTGCCACAGGAAAGTTTAACGCAAAATTTCACCTTTGACGTTGAAAAGGAAAAGCAAGCACATTGGCAGCGGGATAAAAATTTACGGGATGTTTTCGTGCATCTGTATGAATGGCACAAGCTGCTGTTAGATTGGGTAGCGGCCAATCAAAATGGAAAAGCAAAGCAGTTTTTAAAAGCTGGCTATAATTGGAAAACTTATGGGAAAATGAATGAGGAATTTTTTTTAAAACATCAAAATACCAGTTATGAAGAGGCGTTGCAACTTATAGCTAAAACGCATTACGAAGTTATGGATTTGGCTAAGACATTTTCTAATGAAGAATTATTTGAAAAAGGAGTATTTCCGTGGGTGGGAGGAAGTACCTTAGGAAGCTATTTTGTTTCTGCAACAGCGAGTCACTATGAATGGGCAATGAAAAAAATCAAACGATTCAAAAAGAGTTTGTAGCTCCGTAGTAAAAAAGTCTGTCTACCCAAGTATGTTTTAATCTTATGCGTAAGAGTAACCAAATTTTGAAAACAAATATAAAAGAATATTCAGAAAATTTAGAATAAACTGTTGACATCATTTTCACGAAGCTTTATGATATTTGTAACAAACAAGCAGGTGATGAAAATGACAACTTCGACATTCATGATGAATTTATTATTATAGCCTAGGACTCTTTTGGTAATTTAAGAGTCCTATTCGCATTGCATTAACGGTTAAAACCTTAATGGAATGCTTTTTTTATAAATTTTTTTGGAGATAAAAGCTGTTGCACATTGCAAATTACTGCATCAAGGAGGGAATTACATGCGCGAGATTCAATTTTTTGACACAACGCTACGGGATGGCGAACAAACTCCCGGTGTTAATTTTAATACGAAAGAAAAGGTGCAGATTGCCTTACAGTTAGAAAAATGGGGTATTGATACAATTGAAGCGGGCTTTCCGATTGCTTCTGAGGGAGATTTTGAGGCTGTAACAGCAATTGCCAAAGCGGCAACTACTATGACGGTAGCTGGCTTAGCGCGGTGCCAGAAAAAAGATATTGATCGTGCTTATGAAGCGTTGCAACATGCTAAGTTTCCTCAAATTCATGTCTTTTTGGCAACGAGTGATGTGCATATGCAATACAAATTAAAAATGACAGAAGATCAAGTCTTAGCAGCGATTTGGGAACATGTGAGTTATGCAAAAGAAAAATTCGCCAAGGTTCAATTTTCACCTGAAGATGCTACTCGTACCAACAAAGAATTTTTATTAAAAGCTGTTCAAACGGCAATTGATGCGGGTGCCACAATTATCAATATTCCCGACACAGTCGGTTATTCCAATCCGAATGAATATGGTGCTTTGTTCAAATATTTATTGGCAAATATCAAAAGTGAAGAAGAAATTATTTTTTCTTCCCATTGTCATGATGATTTAGGTATGGCCACAGCCAACGCATTGGCTGCAATTGAAAATGGTGCCAATCGAATCGAGGGTACAATAAATGGCATTGGTGAACGCGCGGGAAATACGGCTTTAGAGGAAGTAGCCGTAGCACTGCATATTCGCCGTGATTTCTATCAATGTGAAAATAAAATTCAACTTAAAGAAACAAAACGAACCAGTGATTTAATCGCCCGTCTTTCAGGAATTTCTATTCCACGTAATAAGGCGATTATTGGCGGCAATGCCTATGCCCACGAGTCAGGAATTCATCAAGATGGTGTTTTAAAAAATCCAGAAACATATGAAATTATTACGCCACAATTAGTGGGTGTGAACACGAACTCCTTGCCACTGGGAAAACTTTCTGGCCGTCACGCTTTTGTAACCAAAATGGAGGAATTGGGCTACAGCTTAGCAGAAGCAGAAGTCAAACCACTTTTTAAACGTTTCAAAAATTTGGCAGATAAGAAAAAGCAAATTACTGACGCGGATCTCCTGGCTTTGGTAGCCGATCAAGTACGCCAAGGAGAAACAAGTCTTCACTTAGCTGGTGTGCAGTTACAGTATGTTTCTAATGGTCATCAAGGCGCGATTGTTTCGGTTCGTGACAAAAAAGGAGAAATCAAAATGGCTTCTGCGATTGGTTCTGGCAGTATTCAAGCAATCTACAATTCAATCGATCAGATTTTTGAACAACAGCCAGTTTTGATCAGCTATGAAATCACCGCTTTAACTGCTGGCGAAGATGCACAAGCACAAGTGCAGGTGATTTTAGAATGTCCCCAGACAAAAAAACGGATTAACGGAATTGGCATTGATTTTGATGTCTTAGAAGCTTCGGCAAAAGCCTATGTTCAAGCCAGTGGTAACCTAAAAAATCTTTTCTCAGAAGATAAATAATAAAGGTGAGGGGAATCGTGATGAAAAAAATTACAGTTTTAGCCGGGGATGGAATTGGACCGGAAATTATGAATAGTGCCATTGCTGTGTTACAGGCAGCTGCACCCAAGTATGGTCAGGAATTTCAATTTGATGAACAACCTTTTGGCGGTGCTGGAATTGAAGTCAGTGGTAAAGGATTGCCGCAAAAAACATTAGTTGCCTGTCAAAATGCGGATGCAATTTTATTAGGGGCTATTGGTGGTATTGCAGGTTCACCTTGGGAAAAAGCCGAACAAACGCCTGAACAAGGACTGTTAGCTTTACGAAAAGCGTTAAATCTCTTTGCCAATATTCGGCCAATCAGTGTGCCAGATGCACTGCTACCCTTATCTCCCATTAAAGAAGCAATCGTAAAAGGGACAGATTTTATCGTGGTGAGGGAATTAACCAGTGGCATTTATTTTGGTGAACCAAGAGAGTTACAAGAACAAGCAGCTTTTGATACCTGCCGTTACACGCAAAAAGAAATTGCGCGAATTGCCCATAAAGCTTTTCAAATTGCACAAACTCGTAATAAAAAAGTAACGTCGGTGGATAAAGCCAATGTATTGGCTACAAGTAAATTATGGCGCAAAGTTGTGACGCAAGTAGCCAAACAATACCCTGATTGTACATTGGAACATCAGCTGGTTGATTCCTGTGCGATGCGTATCGTGCAACAGCCCACAGAATTTGATGTGATTGTCACAGAAAATTTATTTGGTGATATTTTAAGCGATGAAGCCTCTGTTTTACCGGGAACATTAGGTGTTTTGCCAAGTGCTAGTCATAGTGAAAACGGTGTGTCATTATATGAACCCATTCACGGTTCAGCCCCAGATATTGCCGGAAAAAATATTGCCAATCCTGCTTCAATGATTTTATCAGCGGCTTTAATGTTACGACAAAGTTTTAGTGAAGAAAAAATGGCGCAAGCAATTGAAACAGCCGTTTTTGCGGTTATGGATGAAGGTGTCATTACGGCTGATTTAGGCGGTAGTGCAAAGACGACGGAATTTACAACAGCTGTCATAAATAAAATTCAAGCATAAACAGTTTATGGATTAAAGGAAGAAAAACATATGTGCATAAGAGGGGAGTAAAAAGATGGGAAAAACACTTTTTGATAAGATTTGGGAACGTCACGTCATTAAAGGAGAAGCAGGAGGCGCCCAATTATTATATGTAGATCTGCAGCTAATCCATGAAGTTACTTCACCGCAAGCTTTTGAAGGCTTGCGACAAGCTAAGCGTAAAGTTCGCTGTCCCAAGCGAGTTTTTGCCACGATGGATCATAATGTCCCAACGGTGGATATTCATAATATCACGGACTTGATTGCAAAAAAGCAAATCGATACCTTACGCCAAAATTGTCAGGAATTTGGGATTGAGCTTTGTGATAATGGTTCAGAAAATCAAGGAATTGTTCACATGGTAGGACCAGAGATGGGGTTGACACAACCAGGTAAAGTCATTGTTTGTGGCGATTCCCACACGGCTACTCATGGTGCTTTTGGCGCAATTGCCTTTGGGATTGGCACAAGTGAGGTGGAACATGTTTTTGCAACGCAAACAATTTGGCAGAAAAAACCAAAACGCATGGGTATTAAAGTAACAGGGAAATTACAACCAGGAGTTTATGCTAAAGATATTATTTTAGCTTTGATTGCTAAATACGGTACGGATTTTGGTGTTGGCTATGCGGCAGAGTTTTTCGGAGATACAATTACGAATTTATCAATGGAAGAGCGGATGACTATTTGTAATATGGCAATTGAAGGTGGTGCTAAAATGGGGATGATGGCCCCAGATCAAAAGACATTTGATTATGTTGCAAAACGTAAATATGCACCTAGAAATATGGACGCAGCTATAGCCGATTGGCAGACGCTTTATACAGATGAAGATGCCCAATTTGATACGTTATTAGAATTGGATGCCAAAAATTTAGCACCTTATATTACCTGGGGGACAAATCCGGAGATGGGGGTTTCTTTTGAAGAGAACTTTCCTGCAATCAAAGATCATAATGATGCATTAGCTTATGAATATATGGATTTAAAGCCTGGTCAAACACCCAATGATATTCCAATTGAATATGTTTTTATTGGTTCTTGTACTAACGGCCGACTTTCAGATTTACAAGAAGCCGCTAAAATTATTGCAGGCAAAAAAATTAAAGTCGGTGTCACAGGCATTGTTGTACCAGGTTCACGACCAGTAAAAAAGGCCGCTGAAAAGTTAGGGCTAGATGAAGTTTTCAAAGCTGCAGGATTTGAATGGCGAGAACCCGGCTGTTCCATGTGTTTGGGGATGAATCCAGATAAAGTTCCTGAGTTTGTCCACTGTGCCTCTACTTCTAATCGCAACTTTGTGGGCCGTCAAGGGAAAAATTCCCGCACGCATCTATGTAGTCCGGCTATGGCGGCTGCCGCTGCGCTAAATGGAACTTTTGTCGATGTACGAAAAATCGTGAAAGGAGCTGCATGTTAATGGAGGCATTTAAAGTCTATACGGGAATGACAGTTCCTTTTATGAATGATAACGTGGATACCGACCAAATTATTCCAAAAACGTATTTGAAACGTGTAGATAAAAAAGGTTTTGGTGAATTTCTTTTTGATGATTGGCGCTATTTGTCAGATCGTAGGCCCAATCCTGAATTTGTGTTAAACTTTCCAGAGTATCAAAAGGCTACGATTTTAGTTTCAGGCGATAATTTTGGTTCTGGTTCTTCGCGAGAACACGCGGCTTGGGCTTTAATGGATTATGGCTTTAAAGCAGTTATTGCTGGCAGTTTTAGTGACATTTTTTATATGAATGCGACTAAAAATGGCCTGTTGCCGATTGCTTTAGACAAAGTAGCACGAGAAAAATTAGCAGCTGTATCACCGACCGCTAAAATTACGATCGATTTACCAAACCAAGTTGTCAAAACAAAAGAGGATACATTTTCATTTGCTATTGATGAAACGTGGAAAAATAAATTGGTGAATGGCTTAGATGAAATTGGGATTACCTTGCAAGCAGAAGAATTGATTAGCCAATATGAAAATGAAGGTGTACCCATCTATTGGCGTTAAATAAAAAAGCTTTCTGTCAGTCTCTGGGATGAAATCACTAAAAAATTAAAGTAAGAGCTTAATTTTTTAGTGATTTCATCTACAGGTACATTTACAGACGGCTTTTTTTGTCTCACTTTATGAATCACTACGGCCATAAGCAGAAATTTTCAAAAATAAAAAGTCATTCTAGCAAATTTTGTTATATAGCTTGGGACAAAAAGGTTCCTTCAGCTTTTTGAAGCAACTTTCTGCGATATTAAGCCAAACTTTCAAGAAAATTGAAAAGCAATTATTGAAATTATGTCTTATTGTTTAAAAGAAAAACGAGTTTTAAAAAGCCAAGTTTAGTTGATTTAAAAAGTGCATGAGTTGATGGTAGTCAATTTCGGGATTGCGGCTTTTAATATTTTGATAAACTTTTTTTGAAATATTAGGTAATTGGGATTTAATTTCTCGCCCTTTTTGGGTTAAATCAATTTTTAGAATTCGCTCATCTTCAGGAGAACGGCTACGATTTAGTAGTCCTTGATTCTCCATTTTTTTTAAAAGTGGGCTTAAAGTGCCCGAATCTAGGAATAATTTTTCACCTAAACATTTTACGCTCATATCATCTTCAATCGCCAATAAAGCGATAAAACTTGTATAAGTCAAATCCAATTCTGCTAGAAAAGGTTTATATAACCGAATTATTTCTTTTGAGGCAACATACAGTTGAAAACATAATTCTTTTGTTAAAAAATCTTCCGCCAATTTTTTCACGTCCTTTTAATTTCTTTTAGTCTAAGCAGAATCTAAATTTTTGTCAAACGCAATTAAATTGTATACAATTTAATTTGTAAATAAGAAAGAAGGAATTGACATGAAAAAAGTTTATGCAACTAAGATGATTAATACCGGTGGTCGTACAGGAGAAGTTCACTCACCTGATCATGCTTTTACCATGAATATTTTGCCTCCTGGCAGCAAAGAAAAAGGCGCAACAAATCCCGAACAACTTTTTGCAGCAGGTTACAGTGCTTGTTTTAACAGTGCACTTTCTTATATTAAAGAACAAGCGAGCTTTACCGGTGAATCTACGATTGAAGTAACCGTTTCTTTATATAATTTGAGTCAATCGGAATTACCTGACGTGCAATTAGGTGTTGAAATTGCCGGACATATCGACGGTGCGACGAATGAAGAAACAATGGAATTATTACAAGAAGCGCATAAAGTTTGCCCGTATTCTCGTGCTACCAAAGGAAATATCGCAGTAACTATTAATGCTTATTAAGTAAGGGGGTAAAAGAATGGAAACTCGTGCAATTGTCATTAATCAGTATGGTGGTAGTGAAGGTTTACAAGAAGAAAATGTGAAGCTGCCCGCTTTAAAAGAAGATCAAGTTTTAGTTCAAGTTCAAGCGACCTCAATTAATCCAATTGATTGGAAATTGCGGGAAGGTTATTTGCAACAGATGTTTGATTGGGAATTTCCCATTATTCTTGGCTGGGATGTAGCTGGAATAATTAGCGCAGTTGGTGAAAATGTCACAGACTGGCAAATCGGTGATCGTGTTTTTGCTCGACCGGCGACTACGCGTTTTGGAACTTATGCCGATTATGCGATTGTGGATACAAATCTTTTGGCTAAAATACCCGCTAATATTTCCTTTGAAGCTGCTGCTGCCACACCTCTGGCGGCTTTGACAGCTTATCAAGGATTATTCAATCATGGTCATTTGCAAAAAGGTGAAAAAGTTTTGATTCATGCTGGTGCCGGTGGTGTCGGAACTTATGCAATTCAATTAGCAAAAGCACAAGGAGCTGAGGTATTTACAACTGCTAGCAAAAAAAATCATGAACTGCTTTATCGCCTTGGCGCAGACAAAGTAATTGATTATCATGAAGAAAATTTTGCGGAAGCTTTTTCTGATTTAGATTTGGTATTAGATACAATGGGAGGAAAAATTCAAGAAGACAGTGTCCAAGTGCTCAAAAATGGTGGTCGCTTAGTCACAGTCTTAGGTATCAGTAATCCGGATTTAATGACAGCTAAAAATATTTTTGCACAGGCTATTTGGTTAGAACCAAATGGTAAAGAGTTAGCGCAATTAGCCAATAGGATGCAGGCAGGTCAGTTAGAAAGTGTTATTGGTGCGCAATTTCCGCTAACGGCTGCAGGGGTGAAATCAGCCCATGAATTAAGTGCTACCCATCATGCGGTGGGCAAAATTGTTTTAATCAATAATTAAAAAAATATAGATAAATAAAAGTACAGCTTTAAACAACACAAAAAATACAGCAGAAATTATAGGTATAATTTTTGCTGTATTTTTTGTGTTGTTTAAACTTTTTCTACGCGTAGCTTGAGGCTTAGGGGCGATTTTGTTGGCGCCATTTTAAAGGCGTTTGTCCCTTAATTTTTTTAAAAGAGCGGATAAAATAGCTAGGCTCCAGGTAGCCGAGTTCTTCACTAACATCGCTGATTGATAAATCAGTATCTTTTAACAACTCTTCGGCCCAATAGATTTTTAGCTTACTGTAAATCTGGCTAAAAGGCTCACCAAATTCTTCTTTCAAAAGACGGCTTAAATAACTAGGGCTCAAATTCACCAACTGTGCTAGTGTTGGCAGATCCACATGATTGCTTTTATTAGCGAAGACGGCATCGACAGCTGGTTGCAAAATTTTGTTTTTAGCTTGATAAATGCCACTGTTGGTATTTAAGCGTTTTTCTAAGACTGATTGGCGAATATCCTCTTGAATAAAGGTCAAATCAACCGGTTCTTCATCTTTTATGACAGCTAAATTTGTAGTGCGCTTTGTTAGACGAAGTGTTTGTTGATAGGCTTTGATTAAGTAATCTTTTTTGATGGCTTCGGTGACAATATATTCACTTAATTGTTCTAACATATTGGCTGCATGATTTAAATCGGCCATACTAAAACGCGGATAGGCGTTAATTAAATCCTGATGTTCAGCTTTAAAGGCGGCGACATCAGCGCGGGTATCCAAGTTTAAAATCTGTTCTAATTCTTCTTGTTGTTCGTCTAATAAAATTTCCCCTGCCATAATAGCACCGACGTAATTATTGTCCACCAGAATAGGAATGGCTAAATCAACAATATTAAAATGACAGCGGTAAATGAAAGGTTCACCGGTGCGCACAGCTTCTAAACCGCCGCGGGCATCACATTTTTCACAAAATTGTGCTAATTGTGGGTGGTGACGGGCTAAGTTACAAAAGGGTTTCACTTGGCTGTGCTTTGTAATGGGTTTGCCTTTGTAATCAACTAAAATAATTGCTAAGTGGGTAGCGACAGCAATACTTTCTTGTAGGCGCTCCCATTTTTCTAAATCCAAAACTTTTTCAATTTCAAAATGGGTACTCATAATTGGGCCCTCCGTAGTTTTATTATAGAACTTTTTGGTTTAATGACAAATAATTGCTATTTCACAAAAAAGTTCTATCTAAATTTATAAGAAAGCGCTATCAAAGTATCGTGTTAATTGTAATGGAAGCGGTTATTATTGTGGCGTAGAGAAAAAGAGATAGTTAATTTTTACTATCTTTAATTTTCGATTTATAAAAAATCGACCCACCACAAATGAGGAGGAATTTACTATGAGAAAAGCATTAATCTTACCAACAAAGTATGTCCAAGGAGAAAATGAATTACTAAATTTAGGTTATTTTGTTCAAACATTTGGCAAATCAGCTTTACTAATCGCAAATCCAGAAGATGTCAAACGCGTGAAACCGCAATTAGATGCGACTGCCAAAAAATTTAATATCACCTTTATTGAAGGTGGTTTTAATGGTGAAGTTACTCGCGCAGAAACCAAACGCTTGCAAGCTGTAGCAAAAGAAAATCATACTGATGCCATCGTTGGTTTAGGTGGTGGTAAGGCTATTGATGCTTCAAAAGTAGTCGCAGAAGGCGAACATTTAATTATTGTACCAACAATCGCGGCAACGGATGCACCAACTTCACATTCTGCTGTTTTATACCATGAGGATGGTTCTTTTGATGATTATGCATACTTTAAACAAAGTCCAAGTGTCGTTTTGGTAGATACAACTGTCATCGCCAAAGCACCAACCCGCTTTTTAGTTGCTGGTATGGGAGATGCTTTGTCCACTTATTTTGAAGCAAGAGCCACGCATAACTCTTATTCACGGGTAAATGCGAGCTTACCAATGGGCTCAAGAGAAGGTTTAACACCTAATGCGTCTGGAACGTATGCGGCTTTAGCGATGGCTAAATTATGCTGGACTCATTTGCAAGAAGATGGTTTAAAAGCCAAAATTGCAGCGGATAGTAATTTAGTAACAGAAGCTTTAAATAAAATCGTTGAAACCAACATCTTGCTTTCAGGACTTGGTTTTGAAAGCGGTGGTTTAGCAGCAGCACACGCCATTCATAATGGGATGACGGTTTTACCAGGTGCCCATGGCTACTTGCACGGTGAAAAAGTGGCTTTTGCAACAATTGTTCAATTGGTCTTAGAAGATGCGAACAAAGAAGAATTAGAAGCAGTCATGGATTTTAGTGCTTCTGTTGGTTTGCCATTAACATTGGCTGATTTGGGAGTTGAAACGATTTCCTTTGATGAAGCCATGGCAGTTGCTGAAATTGCTTGTATTCCAGAAGAGTCCATTCATTCAATGCCGTTTCCAATTGTGGTAGAAGAAGTGGCCAATGCGTTAATTGTCGCAGATAAAATTGGTCAAAATTATAAAGAGCGACACGACTTAGCATAGATTTTTATTGACGAAGGAGTAGGTTATCCATGAAAAAAAGTATCTTTTTAGTTTCCCATAGTAAAGAAATTACAGACGGTATTAAAGCTATGGTAGAACAAATGGCTCAAAAAGAAGAAGTAGCTATCTTTTCTTTAGGCGGCACAGCTGAAGGGCAATTGGGCAGTGATCCAACCAAAATTATGGCTGCCGTAGAAGCATCACAAGATGCCGCCGTCTACCTTGTTTTTGCCGATTTAGGCAGTGCGGTGTTAAGCGCTGAATTGGCCTTTGATTTGTTAGCTGAAAATGACCAGAAAAAATATCGCTTAGTGGACGCTCCCTTAGTTGAAGGTGCCTTTGCAGCAGCAATTACTGCCGGCATTACAGATGATGTTGAACAAATCATGACAGAAGCAAAACAAGCAGGCAAAAAAGGATGGTAAAAAGATGAAGAAGATTATTAATGAACCGGGTATGATTGTGGATGAAATGTTGCAAGGTTTAGTCAAAAGCTATCCTGAATCAATTCACCAAGTGGCTGACTCGCGTGTTGTGGCAAAAAATGAAACCAAAAAACAAGTTGGTCTAGTATCTGGTGGTGGAAGTGGTCACGAGCCAGCCCATGCTGGCTTTGTAGGGGAAGGGATGTTAAGTGCGGCCGTTTTAGGCGATGTCTTTACTTCTCCAACCCCTGATCAAATTGAAATCGCTATAAATGAAGTAGATTACGGAGCAGGTGTTTTATTAATTGTAAAAAATTACACCGGCGATATTTTAAATTTTGAAATGGCGAAGGATCTGGCAGCATTAAATGAAATTCCAGTGGAGATGGTCGTAGTTGATGATGATGTCGCAGTTGAAAATAGTACGTATACAGCCGGAAAACGTGGCGTAGCAGGAACTATTTTAGTGCACAAAATTTTGGGTGATGCAGCCAGAAGTGGTCTAAGTTTAAGCGAATTAAAAACGCTGGGGGAAAAAGTTGTCGCTGAAATTAAAACCATTGGGGTGGCCTTAGCTGCGGCAACCGTACCGGAAGTTGGAAAACCTGGCTTTACTTTAGCAGAAGATGAAATTGAATTTGGTGTTGGTATCCATGGTGAACCCGGCTACCGTCGGGAAAAGATGCAGACTTCAAAAGAGATGGCCCAAGAATTAGTTAGTAAAATTTTGTCACAATATGAACAAAAACCTGTTGAAGTTGGGGTGTTGGTGAATGGTATGGGCGCAACGCCGCTAATGGAACAATTTGTCTTCATGAATGATGTCTTAAATGAATTAAGCAGTCAAGGTATTGCAGTTACTTTTCACAAAGTGGGCAATTATATGACTTCCATTGACATGGAAGGACTTTCTTTAACCTTGATTAATTTGAGCGAGAAAACTTGGTTAAGTGCGCTAAACAGTCAAGTAGACACAATTTCTTGGTAAAAGTTGGCAAAGAAAGGACAAAAAAGATAATGGAAATAACCGTAAAAGAATTGCAAGCATGGTTGGCAGATTTTGCAGCTGAAATAAAAGCCAAAAAAGATTATTTAAGTGAGCTAGACACGCCGATTGGTGACGGAGATCATGGAAATAATATGGCTCGCGGAATGAAGGCCTATGAAGAAAGTTTGGCACAACAAAAACCTGCGACAATTAGTGATACATTTAAAGTATTGGCAATGGCCTTAATTTCAAAAGTTGGGGGCGCTTCTGGTCCCCTCTATGGCTCAGCTTTTATGAATTTAACCAAAGAAACGAAAGATATTACAGAAATCACCAGTCAGGTCCAATTAGGAAATTTAATGGCACAAGGCTTAAATGGTATTCAATTACGGGGAAAAGCTGAAGTTGGCGATAAAACGATGGTCGATGTCTGGTCACCAGTGGTAGCCGCGTTAAAAGAAGAAAATTTAACGGTTGAAAAAATTACAGCTGCTAAAGAAGCTACAAAAGATCTAGTGGCCAAAAAAGGCAGAGCTTCTTATTTAGGCGAGCGGGCAGTAGGCCATATCGATCCTGGAGCAGCCTCAAGTGCCTTGTTATTTACCACTCTTTTAACATATATTTAAAAGCGTAACGAATAAATAGCATTTTAAGAAGGGAAAAAAATGAAAACAAATTTTGATTTTATGATGCCCAGTGTCAATTTTTTTGGTCCAGGAGTAATTAAAAAAATTGGCGAACGAGCAAAAATATTAAATATGAAAAAAGTCTTAATTGTGACAGATAGTTTTTTGCGTCAAATGGAAAATGGTCCGGTCAAACAAACAGAAGCAAGTTTATCTGATGCTGGTGTGGCTTATGCAATTTTTGATGAAGTAGAACCGAATCCCAAAATTCGCAACGTGAAGGCTGGGGCAGCATTGTATCAATCTGAAAATTGCGATGCCATTATAACCGTGGGCGGTGGTTCTGCTCATGATTGTGGCAAAGGGATTGGAATTGTTTTGACCAATGGTACTGACGTGACAAAATTGGCAGGAATTGAAACGCTAGATAAACCATTACCTCCACTAATGGCAGTTAACACGACGGCAGGTACTGCTTCTGAAATTACCCGGCACGCAGTCTTGACAAATGAAGCGACACATTTGAAATTTGTGGTAGTTTCATGGCGTAATGTACCGCTAGTTTCCTTTAATGATCCATTACTAATGTTAGAGGTTCCAACAAAATTAACCGCTGCAACTGGCATGGACGCATTGTGTCATTGTGTGGAGGCTTACGTTTCAGAAAATCACAATCCGATTACAGATGCGCAAGCAATTCAAGGAATGAAGTTAATTGGGCAATATTTACGACGTGCAGTGGCAAATGGTCACGATTTAGAGGCACGTACCAATATGGCCTATGCTTCGTTACTTGCGGGTATGGCATTTAACAACGCTGATTTAGGGTATGTTCACGCAATGGCGCATCAATTAGGTGGTCAATACGATGCGCCTCATGGTGTTTGTTGTGCTGTATTAATGCCTACTGTTGAACGTTGGAATATGATCGCTAGTCCAGAACGCTTTGCAGATATTGCTGTTTTTTTAGGTGAAAATATTGCAGGCTTGTCAAAAATGGCAGCTGCTGAGCGGGGAATTGCAGCATTAGAACGTATTTCAGAAGATGTCGGCATTCCTGCAAATATTAAATCCATAGGCGCAAATCCGGCTGACTTTTCTTTAATGGCAGAAAATGCTTTGAAAGATGGGAATGCTTTTTCAAATCCCCGTAAAGGGACAAAAGCCGATATCGTTTCACTGTTTGAAGCAGCCTATAATGCTTAACTAAAGGGATAACAGGCGGTATTAAAACCGTCTAAAATAATAGCACCTTTTTTTATTTAACTACTCCTACGCGTCGTTTGTTGACAAAAAGTGTCAACAAAAAGAGCTGTGACAATTGTTGTCACAGCTTTTTTTTGTTTGCTTAGAAAGTTTAGTGAAATATAAGAAATGTGACCACTAAGCGGACTATTTTAGTTTTAGTGCTAAAAATGATACGCTTACATTGAAAGAAAATTAAATAGTAGAGGAGTGGTGAAAATGGAGGAGAAAGAAAAACAATTAGCAGACTTGGCTAAAGAAGCAAAAAAAGATAAGACAATGGAAAAAATCGACGAAATGGAAAAAGAATTGCAACTGGATGATGACAATGAAGAAAAAGATGAAAAAGAAAGCAAAGGCCTTGAAAAGGTGTTAGAAGAGACCCCGTTACCTGGCGCCAATTTTCGTGGCCCCAACCAGACCTTTTAGGCAATTAAAAGTATAGGTGTAAAATCGTAAAAGATAATACAGGCTCAAATAAAAGCCAGTTTCTTGAAATGTAGTACTTCTAAAAAGTTAGATTTTTAATCTGACTTTTGGAATTGCTGCAAAAGAAAATGGCTTTTTTTTTGCTTGGTAACAAAAATTTATAAAAAGTTAGTCAAGTTTCTTTCTTGTTGACAAAGAATTTTAGATATAGTATATTATACGAGTTGAGAAATGAAAGCAGAAGCACCCGCTTCTCGCCTTAGTGAAGATATTGCTGGGCAGAATAGTTAGATCGCTTGTTTACAAGCTGATTTTGCGCGCGGGTTCGAATTCGAACTCGTTTTTTTATTGCTTTCTCTCTTCAAAAAACTTGGAGGTGAATGACCATAGCAAAGGATATGATGGTAAACGACGGCATTCGTGCACGTGAGTTGCGTTTGATCGACCAAAACGGTGAACAATTAGGTGTTAAAACTAAAGCAGAAGCATTGAGTATTGCAGAACAAGCCAATCTTGATGTCGTTTTAGTAGCTCCCGGTGCGAAACCACCAGTAGCGCGGATCATGGATTACGGGAAATATCGTTTTGAACAACAGAAAAAAGATCGTGAAGCTCGTAAGAAACAAAAAGTGATCAACATTAAAGAAGTTCGTTTAAGTCCGACAATTGATGTCAATGATTTCAATACAAAACTGCGTAATGCACGTAAGTTCCTAGAAAAAGGAGACAAAGTGAAAGCTTCGATCCGTTTTAGAGGTCGTGCCATTACCCACAAAGAAATTGGTCAGAAAGTCCTTGATCGCTTAGCTGAAGAAGTTGCGGATATCGCAGTTGTTGAGCAAAAAGCGAAGATGGACGGACGCAGCATGTTTCTAGTGGTTGCACCAAAACCTGAGAAATAAGCGTCAGTCAGTCAAAGTTCATGAAGAATTGATTTTGAGGAGGAAAATTAGTTATGCCAAAACAAAAAACACACCGCGGTTTAGCAAAACGCGTAAAACGTACCGGTAAAGGCGGATTAAAACGATTCCGCGCGTTTACAAGCCACCGTTTCCACGGCAAAACAAAAAAACAACGCCGTCAATTGCGTAAAGCAAGCATGGTGTCAGCTGGCGATTACAAACGTATCCGTCAACAATTAGCTCGTATGAAATAAGCTAATTGAACCCTTGCTTTACCATTTCAAAAATTCGAGATTTATTTTAGGAGGAATTAAACATGGCACGTGTTAAAGGTGGAACAGTAACTCGTAAACGTCGTAAAAAAGTGCTTAAATTAGCAAAAGGTTACTACGGTTCCAAACATACTTTATTTAAAACAGCAAAAGAACAAGTAATGAATTCATACAACTACGCATACCGCGATCGTCGTCAGAAAAAACGCGACTTCCGTAAATTGTGGATTGCACGTATCAACGCTGCAGCACGTATGAACAACTTGAGCTACTCAAAATTAATGCATGGCTTGAAATTGGCTGAAATCGACATCAACCGTAAGATGTTAGCTGACCTTGCTGTAAACGATGCAACTGCATTTACTGCATTAGCTGACCAAGCTAAAGAAGCTTTAGCTAAATAATAAAATTAAGACTCCTCGTTGTGAAATAGATCTCCTAAGTTAGAAAAACTAACTTAGTGAGGCATTTCTCTGAGGAGTCTTTTTTATTAACCTGATAGATTAACTGAGTAATCCGCAAGATGCGTACATACTATTTTCTTACCCATCTGACCTAGAAGAGCGACTTACTACTAGTAGTAAAAAAATGAAGATAATACTTACAGTAAGATAAACATGATGATAGCCTGCGATATGTTGGTTTTGTGCTAGAAAACTGCGCTGGTTAATGACACCTAAAATTGTTACTAGAAAACTTTGACCCAAGGTGCGGCAAAGTGTAATAAAGCCAGAAACACTACTTAAATTTTCTTGAGTCGCATAAGCTTGAGCGGAAATTACACTGACAGTAACCCCCGTGCCAATGAAAAAGCCAAGAAAACTTGATAGTAACAATAAAGCACTGTAACCAGTTGTATTGGGTAGGAAACTGAGAATTAAAAAGCCAGCCAGAGCACCCGCTAAGACAAGTTGCAGGAGCTTTTTTTGTTTATAACGTAAGAGTAATTTGCCTGAATAATAAGAACCAAGAATAAAAAAGATAGAGGATGGTAAAAGTGCAAGACCACCTAATGTAGTGGATAGATGTAATTCAGTTTGCACCCACAGCGGTAGATAAACTTGAAAGCCAATTAAAGCGCCATTAATTAGGAAGACACAAATTGTAAGTAAACGAAAATTACGAATCTGAATGGTTTGAATTGGGACAATCGGAACCGTTGTTTTCGTTTCTTGTCGATAAAAAAGAAAAAGTGTCAGCAATCCTAAAATTAAAAGCGCGCCCCCTATAAATATTTGGCTCGCCAACAACTGGATGCCACTTAAGGTAATCAGTAGACTGACAATAAGCGCACTATATTGCACAAAACTATTTTGAGAAGAAGGAGCATACATTTTTTCTTCTTGATAAAATAGTTGAACTAACGTTAAAACAATTAAGATAAAGGGAATATTAATAAAAAAGATCCAGTGCCAGCTAAGTTGACTTAAAATGACTCCACCCAGCAAAGGGGCAATAAGCGAGGCAATTCCCCAAGCTGAATTATTTAAGCCCATCACTTTTCCGCGGGTTGAAAGGTCAAATAACTCACCACTTAACGCAAAAGTCATCGGCATGATTCCACCTGCACCGATTCCTTGGATAACACGAGCTGTCAGTAAAAACCAACTAGAAGGGGCAAAGCCACATAAGGTTGTACCTAATAAAAAGAGTAATAAACCAGTTTGAAAAATTCTTTTTTTACCATAATTATCTGCCATTCCTCCAAAAATTGGCGTTGCCAAGGCGCTTGAAAAAAGATACGTTGAAAAAATGAGAGCAGTGAGATTGGGATTTCCCAAGTCATTGGTAATCGCTCTGGTGGCAGTTACTACAATCGTGGCTTCAATTGCAGTTATTAATGTAGCGATATAAATTGCGATAACCATCCATTTTGTCTTTGTTTGGTTCAATACCAATTCCTCCTGTAAAACAATTTATTTGACGAAGTTCATTATATGATTTATTATTTGCTTGCGCAAGTAAATAAAACTGCAAAAGGAAGTGCAGCCGATGGAGAACGATAAAAATGAAAGTGATAGTTTAAAACAATTAGCTAGTGTTAGTCGTCGCTATATTAAATTAGTAGATAATTATCTTGCTCCACATCAATTAAACTCCAGTTTATATTATTACATTTTAAAACTACATGACTATGGAGATTTGCCACAAGAAAAATTGGTTCAACTGACAGGGGTCAATGCGAGCAATGTCACACGGGCTATAAAAAAACTAATCGATAGCCAGTATTTAAAACGAAAAGAAAATCCCAATGACCGTAGAGGCTACGTTCTTTCGCTAACACAAGAAGGACAAGCGATATATCCTATTATTATTGAAGCATTACAACAAGCGAACACAGCGTTTTTTGCTCCTTTAAACACCGAGGAACAAAAATCGTTTATCGACTCACTTAATAAGTTAAGTGATTAGGTTGAAAGAATGACTACCATGAAAAATACAGAATTACTAAATAAAATTGTTACAATTCCAGATGACTATCAATTAGCAGAAGAACGGCATGAAACTCGTAATCGCCACAAGGTAACTATTTTGCGGTTTCAAAAAGATGGAGTTTTTGAAGAAAATGGCCCCCGGATTATTGCGGTTTTTTTGAAAGATACTTTAGTTAGTGTTAAAAATCTTGCGGTAGTTCCTGAAGGTAAATTACCGTCACCTGAGCGGGCACGCGCCATTGCCGAAGATATTTTTGCTAAAAGTAATCGCAGTTATGCAAGAGGATTATCATTTATTCGCATTGAGCACCAACAACGGGAGTTTATTGGAGATGATAAAAAAATTCATCAGTTTCCGGTTTTGTGGATTAAATTTGGTCATACCAATGGCAGCTACAATTGGGTGACATTAGCGGGAAATGGTCAATTAATTGAGATGGAGATTGATTCACGCTGGGATTATTTTCGTGGTCGTCGTAAAACTGAAATGTGGGATAATGACGATTGGGTGCTAGCCAGAGAAGGAAAAGGACCGCAATTAAATAGCCCAAATGCATTAGCTTAGATGAGGTGAGTAAGATGAATGAATTGCAATATGAAAACAACTTAGTGCTTTTAGGTCAGTTGCGCGATCAGCTCCAACGACTAGAAGAAACTGATTACATGACAGCTTACTATAAAGGCTATAGTGCTAGCGGTGCCACATTAGAAGAAATTAAAGCAGAATTGCAAATGCTGGAAGCGCAAATTCATAAGCTAGAAGAAGAACTAGATGATTTTGAATGGTAAGAAGAAGTATAAACAAATTAAAGTATAAGGATAACCAAGTGTAGTCTTGTGACAAAATAGGTCAACTAGAAAGTTTCTATACATTATTGGAATGTTAACTTTAGTTATTGCTAACGGGAAAAATTTTTTTGAATGAAGTTATCGCCATGTATATTAAGATAGCAGGAAGTAGCGAAAATTCTTTTACGAAGGTCGTAAGAGTGTTCTCGCTATTTTTTGTGTTAAAAATGTTAACTTTTGATTTTTGAAGCTTGAGGAAGAATTGGGTCTTTGAAGATTAAATTTTTGAAATGACAGTAATGTTAGTTTTTTGATAGTTAAATAAATGTCGCGGTTTTTTGATAAGGCCTATAATAAAAGTATAAATGAAAGGAATGAAAGAATATGAAAAAATTACTTATTGTTCTGGTTGCACTTTTAGGGATTGGCTTTGTAGGCCTAAAAGTAGCCGACTACTTTATCATGGGTGGCGAACAATATTATGTAAAAATCACAACCGATGGACAAAGAGAAGATGTCAAAGCGGATGCTGGTGAAAATGTCACACAATATAAATACTCTTTACCTGGTTATGATAAAGACGGTAATGAAAAACAAATGGACTTTAATGCATTTAAAGATCGTCCTTTAAGAAAGAATGCCTATTTAAAAATAACTTGGAATAAAAATAAAGGTGTCACTTCATATGAAGAAGTCACAAAATCTGAATTACCCAATGCGGCAAAAGAAAAATTAGATTAGGAGAAGTCATGGAAAATATAGTAGAAATCAAAAACGTCAAAAAAACTTATGGTTCAGGGAATCAGAAGAAAACAGAAGCATTAAAAGGAATCTCTTTTGATGTGGAAAAAGGTGAATTCGTTGGGATTATGGGGGCTTCTGGTTCTGGGAAATCCACGTTATTAAATATTTTATCAACGTTGGATAAACCAACCTCCGGCAAAGTTACCATCAATCAAAAAGATGTAACGAAATTAAAGGGAAACCAATTAGCAGATTTCAGAAGTGAAGAAATTGGCTTTATTTTCCAAGATTTCAATTTATTAGAAAATATGACAGCAGCAGAAAATATCGCAGTGCCCTTGTCATTACAAGGAGTAAAACCCAAAGAAATTAAACAGCGAGTGAAAAAAATTGCGGAACGATTGTCCATTACGCATATTTTAGATAGCTATCCTGCTGCCATTTCTGGCGGACAAAAACAACGGGTTGCTTCTGCACGGGCGTTGGTTACACAGCCAACAATTTTACTAGGGGATGAACCAACAGGTGCCCTTGATTCCAAAAGTGCGCGCGATTTATTGGATACGATGGAAGAATTAAATGAAAAAGATCGCGTTTCTATTTTATTAGTCACACATGATCCTTTTTCAGCAAGTTATTGTCAACGTATTTTATTTATTAAAGATGGTGTGATTCATCAAGAACTTAAACGAGACGAGCAGACGCGAGAAGAATTTTATCGTGAAATTTTAGCGCTTCTAGCTGAACAGTAAGGGGGAATTTAGATGCTTTGGAAATTATCTCTTACAGGTATTAAAGGAAAATTACGGGATTATTTAGTCCTATTTTCCGGTTTAGTAATGGCTTCGGCGATATTTTATATGTTTGAATCAATGGCAACCAACAAAGCCTTTTTAGAAAGTAACTCGATTATCTCATCTGTTGTAATGATTTTTCATCTCGGCTCTGTGTTATTGGCTATTATTACATTGGTCTATATTCTGTATGCTAATTCATTTTTGATGACAATGCGGCAAAAAGATTATGCCATGTTTATGATGTTGGGGGCAAAAGGACGTAAAATTGCACAGCTCATTTTTGTAGAAACACTGTTTATTGGTATCTTAGCAACAATTGTGGGTTCTGCAATTGGGGTTGGGTTGTCAGGTATTGTCAATCAGTTATTAACAAAACAATTAGATGTTCAAGTCCAACACTTTTCACCCTTTAATACAGAAGCTTTAATGATCACCTTTATCTTTTTCATTATTTTATTTTTAGTATCTGCGATAATTAACGCTGGTTCAATGATTAAAAAACCGATTTTAACTTTATTACGAGCTAGTGAAACACCAACCAAGAGTCAACGTAAAAATAGTTTATTATTTGTTGAAGCTCTTTGTGGGATTGCCTTTTTAGCAGTCGGTTACTGGATGATGACCCAAGCAAATGAAATAGGGTTACCAGCATTAGTAATCGCCTTAGTTACGATTATTTTGGGAACATACTTGGTTTTCCATGGTGTTTTGATTTTTATTTTGCAACTTTTAAAACGCTCTGACCGCTTAGTTTTAAAAAACTTGAATGGCTTTACCTTCTCCCAATTAAGTTTCCGTATCCAAGATTATACACGAATGTTGTCAATGGTAGCCATGCTATTTGCATTAGCTTTAGGGGCGTTAACCGTCGGATTAGGTTTTCGCAATGAGATTCCTAAAATGACCGCCCAAACCTCACCTTATGATTTGGTTTTAAATAATGCTCAAAATTCAAATCAAGAACAAGTAGAAGCATTGAAACCAACTGAAAATACAATTTACTTGCAAAAAGAAGATGATAAAACTGTTTATTATCTAAAAGATGAGTTTAATTCACACCCGCTGACTGCGGTAATTTATGAAAAAAATACAGCGAAAAAAGTGGAATATGACGGTAATACATTAGCTGCAGATGTGCAGGCTATGGATGGTTTACGCTCTTTAGAATTACCAAGTCAAAAAACCAAAGACCATCAAGTTATTGACCGTCAAAGTTTTGAGGCGCTCGATTTACCAGTAACACAATTACAAGTGGTGAATGTAAAGGACTTCATGACAGCATTGCCACAATTGAAAAAATTGACAGCAGAAAATGTAACGAATAACAAAGAATTGAGTGATCCTGCGGTGATGGGTGGTCTTGGGCAAAAAGTGGACGCCTACACAGCTTTTAATGGGATATTTTCTGGCTTTGAATTTATGGGCTTTTTCTTGGGTATTGCCTTTTTAACTATGCTGGCAAGTTGTTTAATGTTTAAAATCTTATCTGGAGCTAATAGTGACGTTCGACGTTATGCGATGTTAAATAAAATTGGTAGCCGTAAAGGTTCATTGAAAGCATCTTTACGCAAAGAAATTGGTATTTTGTTCCTTGTACCCGGTATTCTTGGTGTAGTACATGTGTTGTTTGGTTTACAAATGTTTACGACTTTATTAAGTGAACCCTATGGCGATATTGCACTTCCATTCACTATTTTCTTTGTCCTATATTTTCTATATTATGTACTCACGATTTGGTTATATAGTGGGATTGTTTTGAAGAAAATTAAATAACGAAATAAGAATAAAAATAAAAGAAAGACCTAACGAAAATTTTTTTAAAATTTCGTTAGGTCTTTTTTAAGGATAAAAATGAATCTTATTTTACTGATAAGAGTAAATTAGTATAGATATTTTTCATTTTAAATACTTTAATAAATTATTGAAAACTATCTCATAGCCTTTTGGTAAAAGATGCAAACCATCGAAGCTGAGTCCTTTTCGCAAATTTCCTTCACTATCGGTCAAGCCATTATTGGCATCAATAAAACCATAACCATAATTTTTAGCTAATACACCAATTTTTTCGCTTGTTTGTGCTAATAGTGGATTGGTGCGTTCATCAGAATAGCGACCACTTTTTCCCGTATGTGGATCAGTAAAGTCATCAACAGTATTAATGGGATAAAATTTCATTGTATATAATTTGCTTTGCGGCAAAGATGTTTGAACTTTGGTTAAAATAGTGGCGTAGTTAGCCGTTAGCCAATGTTTTCTTTTCTGAAATACCAAATCCAATATCATTTGAGCCGATATTAATAAATATTTTGGCAGGCTGTAAATCAGCGATTAATGTTTTAAAATGGATTAGTACATCGGCGGTGGTAGTCGCACGGATGCCACGATTATAGATGTGTAAGGGTAAGTTCAAATTTTCTTGTGTTTGTAATTTCTCCACTGGAAACATTTCCATCAAACTTGACCCTACAAAAACAATTTGATTTTTATCCGCAGTGCTATTTTCTGTGTCATATTGTTGCAATAACTGGTTTTGAAACCTAGCCAGTTGAGGATTTAAGCGTGTTAGGTTTTTAGTATCTTCCATCATGTTAAGACACCGACTTTCTAGTTAGCTTTTAAATTATCGTATTCTACACAGTGGAATACTGTCAAATGATTAAAATCTATTTCCGTCATTTATAAATCCTTTTTTTCCAAGAAATTTTTTTGTAATTAATGCCTAATAATAAGGTTAAACTTTTTTGCTAGGAAAATAAAAGACTAAAGGAACACTTTGAACGTTTCCTTTAGTCTTAATTTAAAAATACTAGATGCAAGAAGCTGACTAGAGATAAAATTGGCGATGAACTATCTTATTGGGTATTTTAGTTAGTCCTAAAATGTCCTCTTTAATACGGTCTTATAACATTTAGCTCGGTAAAAAGCCAGAGTTTATGCACCAGTCTTTCTACTTGTGTATTTAAAGTGGGAAAAAATAGTATACCGACTAGTAACATGACAACAACGCTGGAAATAAGGACAAAAGATAAATGTATTTTTTTGTGCATGATAATTACTCCCTTTGATTATTACTCAATTATAAGGAGTTTTCTAACAAATAAATAGGAACAATAGTGTAAGGAAAAAATATGTTAAAAGTCATGCTGCCCTTACGTTAAAAGGTCATAGATAGGAAACAGATGGGTGTACGTTTCCTCAATATATTGCATTGCTTTAGCTGGATTGTGCCACAAAGAGCTTTCTTTTTTTATCACGCGGCCAATTTGAAATTCAGCTTTTTTGACAGTATTTAAGCGAATTAGAGCACTTTTTAAGTTTTCAGGAGTTAATGGCAATAATTCTGGTTTCGTATGATCCAAACTAATCATACTATCTTTTGGTAGAGAATCAAAAATGGTTAGATTTTGCAGTAAAATTTCCGCCATTTCTTTTTGATTTTTTGGCTGATCAATAATGGATAACCATATAAAAATATATTCTGGCCAAATTCCTATTTGAAAGTGGGCGTTCATTTTATAGCCCCGTTTACCTTCACTCATAGCAGCCCATGTATTTTCAGGCGGATGGACTGTTCTTCTGCGATGTTGTGCAATATGCAGATAAAAAGGGCGGTTAAAATTTTGCGACAGCTTTTCGCAAATTGGTTGTCCAATAGTGGTGAAAATTGGTTGGATTTCACTGCGGATGGCGCTCATTCGATCATCTAAGCCATCAATAGTAAAGACGTCAAAACTAGATTCGTTAAACATTTCGTAACTCCTTTTTATAATGAATAAGTTAAAGATAGCATATTTTATTTTTAGAGGTAAATATCCTCTAAAAATATGGGAAAAAGGTGTTTCATTTTCCAAAAGTAATGTTACAATTACGTTACAAAAGAAATATTTTTGTAAATAAAAGTAAAGAAGTGTGATGAGAGTGAAAAAAGTGTTAGGATTTTTAACTTTAGTGACACTATTGACTGGACCAAATGTATATGCAGCAGAAACAGCTGCAAGTGTTATACCTACTTCTGAAGTGTTGGCAACGTCAAGTAGTGAAGAAAGTACGGCCACAACGACTACATCTTCTGCGATAACACCAGAGGATAACGCAATGACAACTGACACAACAATAGAAGCAGTGGAAGTTGGCGAAGCGATTAAAAACGGGATTGAAGAACAAACAGGGATCCCTGCGGCCGCAGACAATAAAACTGTGAATCAAAATGTATCAGAAATTAGAAATGAATTAGCCAGTGGGCAATATAATATCTCAGCTGAACAGCTGGGAAGCTATACAGATGAGCAATTAGACAACGCTTTACAAATATTTACGCGGGTAAATCAAGACTTTTATGGAATGGACTTGGGGGCTTATGTTCGTTTGTTGACTGCTTTATATCAAGATAAAACAGTGGACGTTACAGCTGCAAAATCAGCACTAAGTTTTGATCCTACCAGTCTTTCTTTAGCGGAATTAAAGACACAAGTAACAGCATTGCAAAACTATTTGCGAAATCTTTATCCGACAAACAGCAGTTTTATTCCAATTCGCCAATTAAGTAATGATGAATTGGTAGCCATTTTAAATTTTGTCACCCCTTTACAAGAAAAGATGCTTACAGAAGAAGGCCGCTTTTTTCCAGGGATTGTGGCTTGGATTGCGCGTTATGCTTCAGAAGGTATTCCTCAAGCTAGAGGGAATTTGACAAAACCAGTCGTGGCAAGCACAACTGAAACAACAAATAATTCTTCCAATCAAGATCCAAGCTCTAAGGAAACAGGGACTATGAAAACCACGGACAGTACCAAAGCAGCTACCGGAATACTTCCTAAAATGGGGGATAATCCGATGTTTTATCTCTCTTTGATTGGTCTTCTGGTTATAATAGTAGTGACATTTATATTTTATCGCCGTAAAAAGAAATAAGTAATAAAAGATCCTTGTGAGATGGACTGAAATGCAGCACACAGTTCAAAATCACAAGGATATTTTTTATCGGGAAAACAGGATTTGAACCTGCGACCCCTTACTCCCGAAGCAAGTGCTCTACCAAGCTGAGCTATTTCCCGTCAACGTTTCTTACGTTACTGCTAAAAAATGATTTTTGCAAAAGAAAGGCTTAAATAAATTTGTAAAAAAATTACCTCATGACAGTAACACATTCATCGGGTATACTAGTTGAAAACTATTTTAGGAGGCTTTTATGGATTTTGCTAATCAAGATTTTTCATATTACGAACGCACGATTGCGCTGATGTATCGTAAATTTTTTATGAAGCGCATTGTTCTAACGGTTATAGCGTTATTAATTATCGTTATTTATAGTTTTATTTTTAAAGATCATCTTATTGTGAATAGCGTTATTATTGTTCTACTTTTAGGCTTGGTTATGCTGCTTTTTAAAAAGCTGCAGGAATTTCCTGAAGTTTACGCGAATTTTTTATCTCAAAATGAGCCAGACGCGCAAATTATTCAAATCGAAGAAGCGGAATACACGTATAATGTAAAAAAAGATAATGTCTTTCTCGTAGCAATTAATAAAAAAGGGGCCCGTAATTTACCGGCTAATAACAAACAATATACTTTACTAGTGGGCTTTGCCAAAAACTTTTTTACCATGCAACCACTCGCAATTTACTATTACGATATGCTGGAGCTGACTTATGAGGAGAAGTTTCGCCTAAAACGCAACGGTTACAGTAATGTTCCCCGTTTTTTGCGCCGTTTTACTTGGACTAATTTAAAAGCAACAGCCGGTAATGGCGTAAATTTTGTACTAGGGAACTTATTCTTTCTCCTTATTTTATATCGCTTGTTACGTTATTTATGGCGCTTTTTACAGATGTTGTTCTAATTGTTATTTAAAAAAATAGTTGTTGACAGCGATTTACCTACAATGGTAGATTGATATCAAATTTAGGAAAGGGGTCATGTAGACATGGCACAGCGAACTGTTTTAATTGCAGATTGTTGTTGTATGGTGCAAAACATTGCAGCATACCATTTTGTCATGCCTATTATTAGACCTAGTTTCTAAAACGTTAGCAAATCGTTCTGTGTGCACCAGTAACTATTTGTGTATATTTTTAGAGTATTCGAGGTACTGATTAATAGTCAGTACCTCTTTTTTTATTCCCCAATTTAAGTTAAGGAGCAAAATCATGATCGTCAATCAAATTAAAGAGCTGATTGGTAATACGCCGCTGTTGCGTTTTACTAATTTGCAGTTACCAATTCCAGCAGGTACAGAAGTTTTTGCAAAATTAGAATTTTTAAATCCGGGTGGTAGTATTAAAGATCGACTTGGACAGTATTTAGTCAATCGTGCTCTTCAAGAAGGAAAATTAAAAGCCGGTGGTACTCTAATTGAGCCCACCGCAGGTAATACTGGGATTGGTTTGGCGTTAGCGGTCCAAGCCTATGACATTCAAACAATTTTTGTAGTACCAGAAAAATTTAGTTTGGAAAAACAAGCATTAATGCAGGCACTGGGAGCGACTATTGTTCATACGCCCACAAACGAGGGGATGACAGGAGCAATTAAAAGAGCAACGGAACTTGCACAAGAAATTCCCAATAGTTATTTGCCACTGCAGTTTGAAAATAAAGGTAATCCAAAAGCTTATTACGAAACATTGGGTCCTGAAATTGCGGCAGATCTTCCTAAAACAATCACAGCTTTTGTAGCGGGCGTTGGTTCTGGTGGAACATTTGCGGGAACAGGGGCTTATTTAAAAGAAAAATATCCGGAAATTTTATTGTATGGTGTTGAACCGGCAGGATCTATTTTAAACGGGGGATTAAGTCATGCTCACGAAATTGAAGGGATTGGGGTCGAGTTTATCCCACCATTTTTTGAAAATTTGGCCATTGCCGGTTACGAAACAATCCCTGACGAAACCGGGTTTGCATATACTCGCAAACTAGCAAAGGAATATGGTGTTTTAGCTGGAAGTTCAAGTGGCGCAGCTTTAGCCGCAGCCGTCAATATCGCCCAAAAATTACCCACAGGCAGTTTGATAGCGACAGTCTTTCCGGATGCTGGTGATCGCTATTTATCAAAGGATATTTACACGCGGACCACGTATTAATAAGAATTTATTAGACCAATTTTTTAGGAGGAAATATTATGTATCTTAATACGAAATTGATTCACGGCGGCATTAGTACCGATCTTGTGACAGGAGCGGTGAGCGTACCTATTTATCAAACCTCAACTTACAAACAAAATGGCGTGGGAAAACCCAAAGGCTATGAATATTCTCGTTCCGGCAATCCGACTCGTTTTGCACTAGAAGAATTGATTGCCGATTTGGAAGGGGGGTCTAAAGGCTTTGCTTTTGCTTCAGGTTTAGCTGGTATTCATGCGGTGTTATCAATGTTTAAACCAGGAGATCATATTTTATTAGGCGATGACGTGTACGGTGGAACTTTCCGTTTGTTAGCACAAGTTTTTGAAAAAAATGGTTTGGCCTATACAACCATTGACACAAGTGATTTAAATAATATTGCAGAAAATGTCCAAGCAAATACAAAAGCGCTATATTTGGAATCCCCAAGTAACCCGCTTTTGAAAATAACAGATATTAAAGGCGCTGTGGCATTGGCAAAAGCCAATCACTTAATAACGATTGTGGACAATACTTTTGCAACACCTTATTTTCAACAGCCATTAGCACTAGGGGCAGATATTGTCGTTCATAGTGGTACCAAATATTTAGGGGGCCATAGTGATGTGGTATCTGGCTTAGTTACCACGAACAATTCTGAATTAGCAGAAAAAATCGGCTTTTTACAAAATGCCATCGGTGCCGTTTTAGGACCACAAGATAGCTGGTTGATGCAAAGAGGGATTAAAACGCTTGGTGTTAGAATGCGAGAACATCAACGAAATGCATTAGCAGTGGCACAGTTTTTACAAAATCATCCAGCCGTGGCAAAGGTTTATTATCCAGGTTTAACCAATCACCCTGGACACGAAATTGCTTTAAAACAAATGCAAGGTTTTTCGGGAATGGTCTCTTTTGAACTTTCAGCTGAAGAAAAAACAACGGATTTTGTGGAAAGTTTGACGTTATTTACTTTAGGAGAAAGCCTAGGTGGAGTGGAAAGTTTAGTCGAAGTACCCGCAGTCATGACGCATGCCTCTATTCCAAAAGACAAGCGGGAAAAAGCTGGTATTAAAGCTGGTTTGGTGCGTTTATCAGTTGGTTTAGAAGATCAAAGAGATTTATTAGCAGATTTAAAAGTAGCTTTTGAAAAGGTGGGAGAATAATGGGCTTAGAATTTATGCCAATTTTTGAAGACTGGGCCAAGGAGTACGACGAGACTGTAGCAGGACATGATCCAGAATATGCTGACGTTTTTGCTAACTACTCGGAAATGTTAACCATGATTACTGAAAAAGCAGGCCAAAATGTGTTAGAATTTGGCAGTGGTACCGGAAATTTAACCATGGCTTTATTAAAAGCAGGAAAAAATGTTTTCCCTGTGGAGCCTTCTAAAGAAATGCGAGAATTGGCTAAAGAAAAGCCAGAACTTACTGAAGTCAATTTTTTAGCCGGCGATATGGAGAATTTTCCTTTACCTGATGGGAATATTGATACAATTGTTGCAAACTTTGTTTTTCATCATTTAAATGGGATTGAAAAGAAACAAGCATTGCAAAAATATGCGGTTCTCTTACCCAGAGGTGGCAAAGTGATTATTGGTGATACGATGTTTGTTTCGCAAATGCGCTTTGATGATACCATTACAGCTGCAATTAAAAGTGGCAAAGAAACGCTAGCTGCAGATTTACAACGAGAATATTATCCTTTATTATCCAATTTGGAAAACTATTTTCACGAAGCCGGTTTTACGGTGAAATTCTGGCAAATCAATTCTTTTGCTTGGATTGCTGAAGCGGTGAAACGCTGAGGAATTTTTTTGATAACATGACAATTTTAAGCTTTGCAGCCGTGATAACAAAAAAATGAAATAAAAAAATGTCTTCCCCAAAAACAAATCAAGAAGGAGCAAAAAATATGAAGATGAATGTCGAAAGTTTCAATCTAGACCACACGAAAGTAAAAGCCCCTTATGTCCGCGTAGCTGATCGCAAAACAGGTGGCAATGGTGATACAATTATTAAGTATGACGTGCGTTTTAAACAACCAAATAAAGAACACATGGAGATGAAAAGTCTTCATTCCCTAGAACATTTGACAGCTGAATTGATTCGCAATCATGCTGATTATATTGTGGACTGGTCCCCAATGGGATGCCAAACCGGTTTTTATTTAACCGTTTTAAACCACGATGATTACAATGAAATTTTAACTGTTTTGAAAAAGACGATGGAAGATGTGTTAAATGCAACAGAAGTTCCTGCCAGTAACGAAAAACAATGTGGCTGGGCAGCAAATCATACGTTAACAGGAGCCCAAGAATTGGCGCGTGAATTTTTAGCAAAAGAAGATGAGTGGTCCGAAGTTTTTGCAGCAGAATAATTCCTTCATATAATAGTAGACAAATAAAAAGCGTACCCAACAAATGACTGTGGGTGCGCCTTTTATTTGTTTTTGTTTTATAAGCTAGCATAATCACTAAATAGTTGGTGAAAAGTGGGATTTGCTTTTTTTAAGTGCACTAGTCGTCCCGTTTCACTTTGCAAAAAACAGTGCTGACTATCACCATGGGTTAGAATTTTCGTCTCATCTGATACCGGCGTAATGTGATAGGTGAAATTTAAACGCGTGCCGGTATATTTTTCCACGTTCACATGAATCTTGACAGTTTCACCATAATGAATCATCTCTTTGTACTGGCAACTCACACCAAGAACCGGCACTATAATGCCACTTTCTTCTAAAATGTGATAAGGAAGTCCTAAATGTTCCAATAAAGCAACGCGAGCTTCTTCAAACCAACGAATATAGTTGGAATGGTGAATGATTTGCATTTGATCAGTTTCGTAATAATGGGGACTGCGGACATAACCAGCGTATTTTTCCATTTTTTCTCCTTGTCTCACTTTTTTAACAGTAATTTTTCTTCTATATTATACGATTAAAAGCGGAATAAATCGTCAATTAATTCATAGTCGTCGTTGCTAATCCGAATATCTGTTGCTTTAGCATTGGATACCATTTGTTCGACGTTTCTGGCACCGGGAATAACTGCAGCAATGTGAGGATTTTTTAAATACCAGGCTAAGACAAGTTGAGGAACAGTAGCATCATTGCGATGGGCGATAATTTTCATTTCGGTCATGGTGGCAATAATTTTTTGATAACGTTCGCCAGTAAAATCGGCTTTTTTACTGCGAGAATCGTTTTCCGCAAATTTTTGGTCAGCAGTATATTTTCCCGATAATAAGCCCGATGCTAATGGAAAATAGGGAATAAAGCTGATATTGTGTTTTGCTAAATAAGGGAAGAGCTCGGTTTCTGCTTTTCGATGCAATAAATTGTAATTGTCTTCCACTACATCCACATAACCATCTAAATTGGCTTCTTTGATTTGGGTCAAGGAAAAGTTTGAAACACCAATTGCCCGAATTTTACCAGCTTCTTTTAATTCATGAAGTGCTTTTACTGCTTCATTTTTTTTCGTTACTTCATCAGGAAAATGAATATAGAAAATATCAATATATTCTGTTTGCAGCCGTTTTAAGGCGTCTTCCACTGCATTTTGTAAAAATTCAGGGCTATTGTCCAATTGCTCTTCATTGCCAGGAACTTGGGCGGCTTTGGTAGCAATAATCACCCGTGCACGGTCAAATTCAGCTTCTTGTAAAACTTCACCAATTAATTTTTCCGATTGTCCAAAACCATACGCGTAAGCTGTGTCTAAAAGTGTAACGCCATTACGTAGAGCAGTCCGTAAGACTTCTTTGCCTACTTCATCATCCAAATTTTTAAACAGGTTGTGGCCCCCAATTTTATTGGTACCTAGCCCTAATGTGGATGCGTAAACTTGTGATTTACCAATTTGTACATCTGACATGAAAAAAACCTCCTATTAACGTTTATGTTTTTCTTTACTTTCTTTAATACAAGTCTAAAGCAAACTGCTAAAAAGCTGAATTGAAACGTCTTATTCCTAAATTTTTTAAAAGAGTAGCGGTAATTTTTTTGAAAAGCACTTTGAAAAATCTTGACATTTTCACGTAATTCTAGTAGCTTAACAGTAATAGTAAAAATCAGTGAAAGAAAGAGTAGCAAATAGGAGCCTTTTAAGAGAGAACTACCGTGGCTGAGAGTGGTTTAAGTCTTATTTGTCAAAGACATTCTGGAGATGAGCGCGTGCAAAGCCGCTTCCGTTTTACCAACGTTATCGGTATTGAGGAAAGTTTAACTTTCAAATTTAGGTGGTACCGTGGATTGATCATTCGCCCTTGTGAGAACAAGGGCTTTTTTTGTATTCCAAAAACTGCCAGAAGCTGATTAAAAAAGAGTTTGATGGAGGGTAAAAAATGGCAAAACGAACTGTATATTGTGGTTTGGTTTCAAAAGCTGAATTAGAACAAACTGTAACCTTAAAAGGTTGGGTACAAAAACGTCGCGACTTAGGTGGCGTAATTTTTATTGACTTACGTGATAGAGAAGGCATCGTACAAGTAGTCTTTAATCCAGAACTATCAAAAGAAGCTTGGGAAATTGCCGATAGATGTCGCAGTGAATATGTGATTGAAGTGACAGGTAAAGTCATCTTACGCGACGCAGCGGCTATTAATCCGAAGATGAAAACCGGTGAAGTTGAAGTTATCGCATCAGCTATTACTGTTTTAAATAAAGCCAAAACACCACCATTTGCAATTGAAGACGATCAAGAAATTAGTGATGAAATTCGGATGAAAAATCGTTCGATTGATTTGCGTCGTCCTAAAATGACGCAAAATATCATTATGCGTCACAAAACAACCCAAGCAATTCGTCATTACTTAGACGAAAAAGGTTTCTTGGATATTGAAACACCATATTTGGGCAAATCTACGCCAGAAGGTGCGCGGGATTATTTGGTACCATCACGGGTACATCCAGGACATTTCTATGCTCTACCACAATCACCGCAATTATTTAAACAATTGTTGATGAACGCAGGCTTTGATCGTTACTATCAAATTGCACGTTGTTTCCGGGATGAAGACTTACGAGGGGACCGCCAACCAGAATTTACGCAAGTGGATATGGAAATGAGTTTTTTAACCGTTGAAGAAATTCAAGATTTAACAGAAGGCATGATTGCAAAAGTCATGAAAGAAGTAAAAGAAATTGAAGTAACATTGCCATTTCCGCGCATGACTTATGATGATGCGATGAATCGTTACGGTAGTGATAAACCAGATACTCGTTTTGCGATGGAATTAGTGGACTTAGGTGAGGTTGTCAAAGATGTCGACTTTAAAGTTTTCCAAATGGCACTAACTTCTGGTGGAGTAGTGAAAGCATTAAACGCAAAAGGTGCTGCTAGCAAATATTCCCGTAAAGATATGGACAACTATGCGCATTACGTTAGCCAATTTGGCGCAAAAGGGTTAGCTTGGGTTAAAGTAGAAGAAGATGGCTTAAAAGGTCCAATTGCAAAATTCTTAACAGAAAAACAAGCAGAAATTATTGCCGCTACAGATGCTGAAGTTGGTGACTTAATCATGTTTGGGGCGGACTCCTTTAACGTGGTCACAGCAGCTCTTGGTGCAGTTCGCAATAAAATGGCGAAAGAATTAGGGTTAATTGATGAAAGCAAGTTTAACTTCTTGTGGATTACCGATTGGCCACAATTTGAATATAGTGAAGAAGAAGGTCGTTATGTTTCGGCCCATCATCCTTTCACTTTGCCAAAAGCAGAAGATATTCAATATCTAGCAACAGATCCAACCAAAGTATATGCAGAAGCTTACGATATTGTCTTAAATGGTTATGAACTTGGCGGCGGTTCATTGCGTATCCATGAACGAGAATTACAAGAAAAAATGTTTGCCGCATTAGGTTTTGGTCGCATTGAAATGCAAGAGCAATTTGGATTCTTATTAGACGCTTTGGACTATGGTTTCCCACCACTTGGCGGCATTGCGTTAGGCTTGGATCGTTTTGTCATGTTATTGGCCGGCGAAGATAATATTAGAGAAGTTATTGCTTTTCCAAAAAATGGGAAAGCGGCTGATCCAATGACGCAAGCACCAAGCACAGTTTCTCCACTACAACTGTTTGAATTAAATATTGAAGTCACTGCAACAGAAGAAGACTAAAAGAATCTTAAAAGGACGCTCACTTTAGTGGGTTGTCCTTTTCTTTTTGGGTCAGACTTCGTATAATGTACACAGCGAGAAGAAAGTTGAATTACTGCGATGGGCTTTGATTTGGCTTGCCTCTTAGTTATAGGCATAAGGAGCTTTTTTTATCATGAAAAATATTGCGCAAAAAGTCAATGTAACTGACTATTTGCAAAAGTTTTCGTTTTCGATTGTTTACGCAATTCTAGCCTCAATTGCAGTGAACTTTTTCTACCAACCAGGTAAGATTTATTCCAGTGGAATTACCGGGGTTGCCCAAATTATTACCACCCTTTCAAATGAATGGTTTGGTTTTAATCTTCCTGTTTCGGCAAATTTGTTAATTTTAAATCTACCTTTGTTTTTAGTGGGATGGTTTAAAGTTGGTCATAAATTTACAATTTTTACTGGGATTACTGTTGTGTTGACCTCTTTATTTATGCAGATTATGCCAGAAGAAGTCTTAACCACAGATCCAATTGTCTGTGCTATTTTTGGTGGGGCTGTAATGGGCGCAGGAATTGGTTATGCCTTAAGAAGCGGATTATCTTCTGGAGGCTTAGATTTTGTTAGTATTGCTATCCAAAAAAAGACGGGTAAGACAGTAGGCTCGATTTCAATTATTTTTAATATTATGATTATGTTTGCTGCCGGGCTATTATTTGGTTGGCAGTATGCGCTATATAGCGCCATTGCCATTTTTGTAAGCGGCAAAGTAACTGACGCAGTTTTTACCAAACAAAAGAAAATGCAAGTGACGATTATCACGCGCCATCCCGATGCTGTGATTCATCACATTCAAGATAAAATGCGTCGGGGAATTACGATTATAAATGAAGCAGAAGGGGCCTATAAACATGATAAACAGACTGTTCTATTGACTGTTTGTACGCGTTTTGAATTACCCTTGTTGCGTCAAGCAATGCGAGAGTCAGATCCGAAAGCTTTTGTCAGCATTGCGGAAAATGTCCAAATTTTGGGGCGTTTTTATGAAGAAGAATTGTAGTAAAATTATTTTGAAGAATTTAGTGGGAAAAGTGGCGAAGTCATGGAACAAAAAACAAAACGACGATATATTACTGGCCTAGATGGCGTGCGCACTCTGGCTGTTTTAGGCGTTATCTTTTATCACCTTTTACCGGATAAAGTAAAAGGTGGTTATTTAGGGGTAGCGATATTTTTTGCAATTTCGGGTTATTTAATTACTGATCATTTGAATCAAGAATGGCAAGAAACAGGGAAAATTCGTCTCTTAACTTTTTATAAAAAGCGGATAAAGCGATTATGGCCCAACCTAGCCCTCGTGATGGTACTTTCTACCGCCTATATTACCTTATTTCAGCGTAATCTTTTAAATAATTTGCGTGGGGTATTTTTTAGCAGTCTTTTATTTTTTAACAACTGGTGGCAAATTAATAATGGTGCTTCTTATTTTGATCGTTTCAATAACGAGTCGCCTTTTACGCATATTTGGTATACCGCTGTTGAAGCGCAAAACTATTTAATTTGGCCGATTTTATTTATTATTTTGACGCTACTATTGAAAAAAAGAGGCAAAATTTTTATCGCCGTCATGATTGGCGCGCTGGCTTCTGCAATTTGGATGGCAATCTTATTTAAACCAGGTAGTGATCCAACTCGTGTTTATTATGGCACAGATACGCGGGTTTTTGGTATTTGGATGGGCAGCGCCTTAGCTTTTATTTGGCCGTCGAATCACTTAAAAGAAAGAATTCCTAAAGAAGCAAAACGACTATTAAATGGTGTGGGCTTAGGGTCTTTAGTACTATTAATTTTGAGCTTCTTTTTCTTAAGTGATCAAAGTAGTTTTCTTTATTATGGCGGTTTCTTTTTAATTAGTATTCTTTGTGTCGTTTTACTTGCGGTGGTCGTTCATCCAGGTGCAAGCTTGAATAAATGGCTAACTAATCCGCTCTTTAAATATATTGGTAGTCGCAGTTATTGGATTTACTTATACCAATATCCCGTCATGATTTTTTATGAAGCTAAAATTAAAAATTTGGCTGACAACGTCTTATTACACACTCTTATTGAAATATTTTTAATTATGTTATTAAGTGAATTGTCTTACCAATTCTTTGAAAAACCATTGCGTCATTTTGATTACAGCCAAACGTGGCAAACTGTAAAAGGTTGGTTTAAAAAACCAATTCTTAGTTGGAAAAAACCGGCTTTAATTCCAACTCTAGCAATATTGGGTATTACTTTAGTGGGACTTATTATTGCACCGGTTAATCATGTGGATGCCAATCAGCAAAGAATGAAAGAACAAATCTTAGCCAATCGCAAAATTGCAGCGGAGTCCAAAAAGACCGCAAAAGAAAAAACAGCTAGCACTACAACAAGTACCGAAGATAAAGCTGCTACTGCCAAAAAGGCCGAGCAACATTCAGAATTAGCCCAAAAATATGGTGTGACCGATGCACAAGTTAAAAAAGCCGATGCAGCTAAATTTACTTTCTTTGGAGATTCAGTCATGCTGGGGGCTGCTGCTGGGTTGAATGAAATGTTCCCCAATTCGGTGGTAGATGCGGAAATCAATCGCCAAGTTTATGCAAGTGTTGATTTACTCCAAAAATTAAAAGATGACAAATTGTTACATGACACAGTAATTATTGGGTTAGGAACGAATAGTCCTTTTACTGATCAACAGTTTGCCGATATTATGGCGATCATGGGACAAGAGCGTAAAGTTTATTGGATTAACATGCGTGCGCCAACAGTGCGAACACAAGGTACGGTGAATGCAGCTTTAACCAATATGGCCAAAAAGTATAAGAACTTAACGATCATTGATTGGTATGATTACAGTATTAATCATAATGATTGGTTTTATGAAGACGGCACTCATATTAATCCCGATGGCTTAACAAGCTATGTCAAATTAATGGTGGATAGTTTGATTAAGTCTTAAATTTCGCTAACTTTTTAATAGAAGAAAGCTCCTTTTGTTTCTTGGCAAAAGGAGTTTTTTTGTGTGAGAAAATCTTTAAAAGACGTTCAAATCATCAGAATTACTAGATTGTGTTACCATTAAAGTAGAATTTATTCGCTTGCTTTTAAGGCGAAAATAGCGCAAAAGTTGTTTGAAAGGCAGTGTGTTTAACGGAGTTTTATAATTTATATCTCAGTAGGACAAATTAAAAAACTTAAGCGAAAAGCTTAGTAAAAAAGGAGTAGGACAATGACAGTTGATTATAATTCAAAAGCCTATCTAAAAAAAGTTGATGCTTGGTGGCGGACAGCTAATTACATTTCTGTGGCGCAAATTTACTTAAAAGGAAATCCTTTACTAAGAAGAGAAATTCAAGCCAAAGATGTCAAGGTACGCCCAATTGGTCATTGGGGAACGATTGCTGGCCAAAATTTCATTTATGCTCATTTGAATCGTGTTATCAATAAATATGATTTGAATATGTTCTACATTGAAGGCCCTGGTCATGGGGGCCAAGTAATGGTTTCAAATGCGTATATCGACGGCCATTATTCTGAAATTTATCCTGAAATTACACAAGACGAAGCAGGACTAGAAAAACTATGCAAAATTTTCTCATTTCCTGGTGGGATTGCCTCTCATGCAGCACCAGAAACGCCCGGCTCTATTCATGAGGGTGGGGAATTAGGTTACTCACTTTCTCATGCTACAGGCGCAATTTTAGATAATCCTGATGTGATTGCTGCAACTGTTGTAGGAGACGGCGAATCCGAAACAGGACCACTGGCAGCGTCATGGTTTTCAAATGTTTTTATTAATCCAGTCAACGATGGTGCTGTATTGCCAATTTTACATTTAAATGGGGCAAAAATTTCCAATCCGACAATTTTGGCACGTAAATCTGATGAAGATTTGAAAAAATACTTCGAAGGAATGGGTTGGGATCCTGTCTTTGTTGAGGGGGATGACCCAGCAATTTTGCATGGGCAAATGGCGAAAGTCATGGATGAAACGATTGAAAAAATTAAAGTAATTCAAGCAAAAGCGCGCCAAGATAAAGCCAAAAATGCAGTTATGCCCCATTGGCCGGTAATTATTTGCCGCACACCTAAAGGCTGGACGGGGCCAAAAGAATGGGATGGCGAAGCGATTGAAGGCAGTTTTCGCGCCCATCAAGTACCAATTCCGATCGATGAACAACACATGGATCATGTGGATGCACTAACGAAATGGTTAAAATCTTATCGTCCGGAAGAACTTTTTGATGATAACGGAACAATTAATACAGAAATTCAAGCACTTGCACCAAAAGGCGCTAAACGTATGTCAGCTAACCCGATTACAAATGGTGGCATTGACCCACAATCTTTGAAGATGCCCGATTGGAAAGAATATGCAGTAGATACGCAAAAACCTGGTGTAGTAATGGCGCAGGATATGATTGAATTTGGCAAATTCGCACGAGATATTATCACCGCTAATCCCTATAATTTTCGGATTTTTGGTCCCGATGAAACAAAATCAAATCGGTTGAATGAAGTTTTTGAGGTTACCAATCGTCAATGGTTAGAACCTGAAAAAGCAAAATATGATGAATGGTTAGCGCCAGCCGGACGGGTAATTGATTCGCAACTATCCGAACATCAAAGCGAAGGCTTTTTGGAAGGTTATGTTTTAACCGGACGGCATGGTTTCTTTGCCTCTTATGAAGCATTCTTGCGTGTAGTGGATTCCATGATTACCCAACATTTTAAATGGATGCGAAAAGCCAAAGAACAAGCTTGGCGAAAAAATTATCCATCTTTAAATCTGATTTCATCTTCTACCGCTTTTCAACAAGATCATAATGGTTATACTCACCAAGATCCTGGTATTTTAACCCATTTGGCGGAGAAAAAACCGGAATTTATTCGGGAATATTTACCGGCTGATACCAATACCTTACTAGCTGTAATGGCAGAAACTTTGGCTTCAGAAGAAAAAATCAATTTGATTGTTTCTTCCAAACATCCTCGTCCGCAATTTTATTCTATTGGCGAAGCGGAAGTTTTAGTAAAAGAGGGTCTAAAAATTATTGACTGGGCTTCCACCGATGGTAATAGTGAACCCGATATTGTGATTGCTGCAGCCGGTACTGAACCTAACTTGGAAGCGCTGGCGGCGATTACAATCTTACACCAGGAATTTCCACAGTTGAAAATTCGCTTTATTAATGTGGTCGACTTATTAAAATTGCGTCACCCAGATGTTGATCCAAGAGGATTAAGCGATGAAGAATTTGAAGAATATTTTACCAAAGATAAACCAATTGTTTTTTGTTTCCACGGTTATGAAGGTTTGATTCGTGATATTTTCTTTAATCGTACCAATCGCAATGTCCGCATCCATGGTTATCGCGAAAATGGTGATATCACTACACCGTTTGACATGCGGGTTTACTCTCAAATGGATCGTTTCCATGTTGCACAAGATGTTGCACTGGCAGTTTATGGTGCACAAGGAGCTGAATTTAGTCAAAAAATGGAAGATAAACTTAATTTCCATCATGATTATATTCGTGAAAATGGCGTCGACATTCCAGAAGTTGAAAATTGGCAATGGCAAGAGTTGAAATAGGTTATTAAACACGAAACGGCACCCATCTCTTATGTCTGCAAAGTAAAGCAGGCGGTAGAAATGAGTGCTGTTTTTCTTTTATCGTGAAAAAATGGACTAATCTTTTGTACTAAAATACTGCATATAGTGAGGCAAAGCTGCACTGATAGTGGTTGGTAAAACTACATAATTATCTTTTGCCAAGATATCCCCAATATAACTGTGGAGATAAACAGCCGCACAGATTGCGTCACTTTTATTTTGAAATTGCGCCAAAAAGCCGGTTACCATTCCCGCTAATGTATCACCAGTACCACCTGTAGCCATAGCAGGATTGCCTAATGGACAACGATAGCAGTCTTGTGAAGTGTAAATCTCGGTGCGATGGCTTTTAACGATTACCGTAGCTTGGATTTTTTGTTGATAAGTGGCATTGGACTGTTCATTTTGTTGCTTCAATGGAATGCCGCTTAGGCGCTGCCATTCCATTTGGTGAGGGGTAAAAACAGTGTGGTGCGGTTGGGTTAATGCCAATTTTTCTTGGGCAAATAAACTGATAGCAGACCCATCAATGACCAGCCACTGCTGTTTGGTTTGCAACGATAAAACGGTTTTTAATAATTTGAGACTGTGGGCTTCAGATCCTAGTCCCGGGCCAATTAAAATGACATTTGCACTTTCAAGCACTTGACGAGTAAGGTTCTCATCTTGCCAATCAACGACCATAACTTCTGGCAGACGAGCATGAAGTGGGGGATGGTTGTCTTTTTCTGTGATAACAGTCACTAAACCCGCCCCACTCTTAACACACGCTTCAGCACTCATCATAATTGCTCCGCCATATCGCTGGTTACCCCCAATTAAAACAGCGCGTCCAAATGTGCCCTTGTGGGAAATAGCTGGGCGTTTGTTGATGACTGTGGTTAAAATAGCTTCTGATAAAATTTTCATGTTGTCTCCTTTTTTAGTTCTTTAGTTTTATTATAACCAAACTTTGTATTCCCTCCAAAAATCAATCAGCTTCCTTTGTCAAAAAGTCGCTAAAAGTGGTATGATAGTTGAGAAAATAACGCAGATTTATACACAGACTTAATACTTTATGACAGGTGTCTAATTAAGTTATGTAATTGTCAGGAGGAAATGTAAATGGAAATTAATTGGCAAAAAGAAGTTGACGCCAGAAAAGACGATTTGCTAAAAGATTTATTTGACTTATTGCGCATTAATAGCGAAAGAGACGATAGTAAAAAAACAGCAGATGCCCCCTTTGGTCCAGGACCTAAAGATGCTTTAAAACACATGTTGGCCTATGGTCAAAGAGATGGTTTTACTGTTAAAAATGTTGATAATTATGCCGGTCATATTGAATTTGGACAAGGCGATGAAACATTAGGGATTTTTGGTCATATGGATGTAGTACCTGCTGGAGATGGCTGGGACACAGACCCTTATGAGCCAGAACTAAAGGATGGTAAGATTTTTGCCCGCGGTTCTTCAGATGATAAAGGACCAAGTATGGCAGCATATTATGGTATGAAAATCGTCCGTGATTTGGGTTTGCCATTAAGCAAAAAAGTTCGCTTTGTAGTCGGTTCTGATGAAGAATCTGGTTGGGCTGATATGAACTATTATTTTGAAAAAGAAGAAAAACCTGATTTTGGTTTTTCACCAGATGCAGAATTTCCAATTATTAATGGTGAAAAAGGTAATATTACCTTAGGCGCGCATTTCCATGGTAACAACGAAGGCGCTTATGTTTTGAAAAATTTTGCAGCGGGTCTTAGAGAAAATATGGTACCAGGTGCGGCAACAGCGAAAGTTTTAGTGCCAGATGAAGCTGCTGCTTTAGCAATGGAAAAAGCTTTCTATGACTTTGTCGAAAAAAATCCGGTGACCGGTACGATTACTGTAGAAGATGTGGAAGCTTCAATTGAATTAGTCGGTAAAAGCGCCCATGGTGCAAGCCCACAATCTGGGATTAATGCTGGGACCTTCTTAGCACTGTTCTTAGATCAATTCAAATTTGGTGGCGGAGCCAAACAATTTTTACATGTAGCTGGAACGATTATTCACGAAGATTTTTACGGTGAAAAATTAGGTGTAGCATATGAAGACGAAAAAATGGGTAATCTGACAATGAACGCCGGACTATTTGCTTTTAAAGCAAATGAAGAAGGTTTCCAAGCAGATAACTTTATCGCAATGAACTTCCGCTATCCAAAAGGTGTGACAGCAGAAGGACTAGAAATTTCAGTTGACGGTAAATTAGGCATGGAAGGTGCCTCTATTACCCATAATGAACGCAATATGTTACCTCATTATGTACCAGAAGATGATCCATTGGTAGCGACTCTTTTAGCGGTTTATGAAGATCACACTGGTGAAAAAGGACATGAAAAAATCATTGGTGGCGGAACTTATGGCCGTTTATTAGAACGTGGTGTCGCATATGGTGCTATGTTCCCAGGCTATGTGGATACTATGCACCAAGCCAATGAATTTATGACGTTAGATGATTTATTGCGGGCGACTGCTATTTATGCAGATGCTATTTATCGTTTAGCGAAGTAAAAATTTAACAACGCTTAGTAAAAGTCTTATTAAAAAGTACCTGAACAGAAGTTTGATGTATTTGCTTACAGCTACATTCAAAAGCATTTAAACATGCATATCCTTCTGCTTTAGGTGCTTTTCTTTTACATTTGATTCTTAATAAAAGGAGGAGTTAGATGAAAAAGAGTTGGATTATGTTAGGCAGTGTTTTATTCATTATTATGGTAGGGATTGGGTATAAAGTTTATCAAAATGATAGTAAACAAGCCAATTTCCCAAAAACAAAAGAGCAACAATTAGCGATTTTAAAAGAATATCCGGAAGTTGAAGAGGCACTGTTTCCAGTAAATAATCCCAAAGCAGGGTTGTATCCTATCCCAGGGCTTTTTGAAGGGGAAAGCATCGCGTTAAAAACTGGTAAAAAATCTTTGTGTCACGATTTAACACCGCAAGGGATTACTATGAGTGCTGATAAAATTTATATAAGTGAATATTGTCATTTGCATGAGCATCATTCTGTGGTGCAAGTAGTCGATAAAAAGACAAAAAAATGGAAAAAAACAATTGCCGTACCAGGAGAACCTCATTTAGGAGGGATAGTTTATCGCAAAGAAGCACAACAGCTGTGGTTGGCAACAGAAACAAATAAAAAGGCAAGTTTATCTTTGTTATTAACAGATACATTGGCCGATTATGATTTAGCTGAAAAAAGTCAGCCAATCCACTATGATATGACAATACCAATCGGAGATATCCCGAAAGCCTCTCTATTGGCTTATTTGGATCCCTTTTTAGTTGTCGGCTATTTTTCTAATAAAAAAGAAGGTAAATTAGCGATGTTTCCTTTTGATACCAAAGGGGATCTAGTTTCTGTTGTTACCCAAACGCAGTCACTTAATGAATTAGGGACAGCAGATGATTTAAATTCTGAAGATACCACTCATATCTTGAAAAAAATTCAAGGGATTTCTTATTGGAAAAATTACATGTTTATGTCGCAGTCTTTTGGTAATCGTGATAGCAAATTATATGTTTTTGATTTACAAGATACAAAAGGAGGTTTTAATCCTGAATCAGCAAAACTTGTACTGGATTTTCCGCCTTATCTTGAGCAAATCAATACCGATGGAGATTCGTTATTTGCAATGTTTGAAAGTGGTGCCAAGGCTTATCGTCATCACACCAATAAGAATATCGAGTACGCTATCCAGTTAGATATTAAAACGTTATTAGTTAATTTAAAAATAAAAGAGTAATTTTCATTGTTACTAACAGACACAAAAGTAATAAAAGTCGCTTGTGGATACGAAAAAAGACTGAAAGCTACAGTTAACGCGTAACTTTCAGTCTTTTGGTGTAGATAAAGAACTTAGCTTTTGTGTCAAATAAAATTAATTGATTTTAACCCGTTTAATATCTAAAACAGTACCTGTTTTAGCGTCAGCCAAAAACTCATAAGTGACTAACTGTTCATCTTCTAAACGCGTAATACCACCTTCATAACCTTCAGAATGAATGGCAAATTTTCGTAAAGGTTGTTTTTCAAAATTAATCCATGATCCTTCAATTGGTCCTTCTTTTAAAAACTCTTCTTTGACGATCTGTAAAACATCATCAGCCCGCAAAGTTTTCTTGCGCTGTAGCCAAAAAGCAGAAGCCATACCACTCACTAGACCAACACCCATTCCCAGCGCCAGTCCGCCTTTAAAGTATGAAAATTCATTTTCGTTGTTCATTAGGCGCCCTCCTATACTTTTTCATCTAATCTCTGCTTGTAAAATACAGAGGATAACATCATTTTTTATTCACTTTTATTCTATCACAAAGTAAAAAAATACATAGAAAAAACTACTTTAGGTTTGAATAGATTTGCCAGCGAATTTGTTATGCTATAATAGGCACGTAAAGATTTTTATGAAAGAAGGGTTAGCCTCCGGGCGCAAATAGATGGAAGAAAAAACATTTGCACGCATTAAAGAGTTAACAGAACTACAAGGAACAAGTGGCTTTGAACATGAAGTCAGAGCTTACATGAAAGAAAAAATGACACCACTTGTAGATGAAATGCAACAAGATGGTTTAGGCGGGATTTTTGGGATTCGTCATCATGAAGATGAAGATGCTCCCCGTGTAATGGTAGCAGCACATATGGATGAAGTTGGTTTTATGCTAACCGAAATTACCGCTACTGGCTTATTTAAAGTTGTACCATTAGGTGGGTGGAATCCTTATGTGGTTTCTGCGCAACGTTTTACTTTGAAAACTTCAACTGGACACAATTATCCTTGTATCTCAAGTTCTGTTCCACCACATTTATTAAGAGGAACTAGTGGGCAACAAAATGTTTCAGTTGAAAATATTTTATTTGATGCTGGTTTTGCTTCAAAAGAAGAAGCACTAGAATATGGTGTTTTACCAGGAGATACTATCGTACCGCAAGTAGAAACAATTAAAACAGCTAATGGCAAAAATATTATTAGTAAAGCTTGGGATAATCGTTACGGTTGTACCTTAGTTTTAGAAGCATTAGAAGCTTTAGAAAATGAAAAATTAGGGCATACTTTAATTGCCGGTGCTAATGTGCAAGAAGAAGTCGGTTTAAGAGGTTCAAAACCTTCTGTTTCAAAATTTAAGCCGGATTTATTCTTTGCAGTCGACTGTTCTGCTGCTGATGATACCGTTACAAAAAACGGTACATTTGGTCATTTAGGTGAAGGGACATTAATGCGCATCTATGATCCCGGTTTGATTATGCTGCCACGCTTAAAAGAATACTTGTTGGATACTGCAGCAACCCACAATATTCCGTATCAATATTTTGTTTCAAAAGGTGGCACAGATGCTGGTGCTGCTCATACAACCAACGAGGGTATTCCAAGTACAGTTATTGGTGTTTGTGGCCGATATATCCACACGCATCAAACGATGTTTAGTATCGCTGACTTTGAAGCAGCCAGAGAAATGTTAATTCAAACCTTAAAAGGCTTGGATAAAAGTACAGTGGAAACAATTGTAGGCGGTAAATAGCGTTATTTTTAATTTTGGCTATCCGTGTAAAAAAAGTAGAAGTTAGAGGAGATACTATGATTATTCCTAAAAATTTAGAAGAATTGGCAGCCTATGTAGATAAGGGGCAAAATGTCTTTTTCTTCACCGCAGATTGGTGTGGTGACTGTCGTTTCATTAAACCTGCATTACCAGAAATTGAAGCGGATTTCCCTCAATATAACTTTATTGAAGTTGACCGAGATGAATACATCGACGTTGCTGCTAAATGGAATATTTTTGGTATTCCCAGTTTGGTAGTCACAAAAGATGGCAAAGAATTAGGTCGCCTGGTAAATAAAGATCGTAAAACAAAAGCGGAGATTGAAGATTTTTTAAACAGTTTATAAGCTTTAGAAAAGAGGAGATTACAATGAGTAGACAGGTGTATCAAAACATTTTAGTCGGCATTGATGGTTCTGAACAAGCAACACAAGCATTTCAAAAAGCAGTGGAAGTTGCCCGACGCAATAACGGTAAAGTTTATGTGGCTAATGTCATTCAACAAAATGTTCCGGTTTTAATGGGTTACAGTTCATTGAATCAAAATATTGTTGATCAAGAAACCGAAGCAGCTAAAGTATTGATTGAAGACTGCAAAGACTATGGCAAATCAGTCGACTTTACTAATATAGAAGGAATTGTGGCTTATGGCTCTGCAAAATCAGCAATGGCGACGCAATTACCGGAAAAATACAACATTGATTTGGTCATGGTAGGCCAATCAGGTTTAAATGCAGTCGAACGTTTTATGACCGGAAGTGTGGCAAGTTTTGTTATTCGAGAAGCTCCTTGTGATGTTTTAGTCGTAACTTATGAAGAAAAGAACGAAAAAGCATGACGATTCCTTTCTTTTTTGGTAAGATAGCTAGCGGAAGTTTGAAAACTTCCGCTACTAATTTTTAAAAGTGTTTTTTTAAGGAGGAAACGTTGTGATTTTTGCATACAACAAAGCCCATGTTGGCGATACTTTACTTGTAATGATGGCTGACGATCAGGGATTGGAACAAACGGTTGAACGAAAATTCAATATTGCGCAGATTAAAAATAGCGCAGGTACAATTGTCGGCTGGAACTTTTTCCACGTTTCTGAATTTCTAGAGTTAACTGGCAATGGTGCCATTTCATTAACGGATGAACAAATCGATCTTTTAAACGAAAAATTAGCAATATCTGGTTTTAGTGAAAAATTACCTTACGATTACGAACCTCATTTCGTTGTCGGTTTTGTCAAAAGTTGTGTGCCACATCCAGATAGTGATCATTTATCAATTACTGAAACTGAAGTAGACAATGGTGAAGTTTTACAAATTGTCTGCGGCGCACCCAATATTCGCGAAGGATTAAAAGTCGTTGTAGCAAAACCTGGTACAATGATGCCTGATGGAATGTTAATTTGGCCAGGCGTTTTACGTGGGGTTGAAAGTTATGGCATGATTTGTTCAGCAAAAGAATTAGAGTTACCCAATGCGCCACAGAAAAAAGGAATTTTAGAATTAAGCCCAGATGCAGTCGTTGGTAGTGAATTTAAACGCGCATAACAAGAAAAGCTTCTTACCACAGGTAGGAAGCTTTTCTTGTTATGCCAAATTTTTAGGGCAGGTCAACAGTAGGTGTAACTCGATAAGAATTAAAGAACATAAGCCGCCGTATTTTTATATAAAAACATCCGCAACCTTTCTAAAGGCTGCGGATGAAATCCTGTTAAAATTAATTATTTTGCTTTAAAGCAGATTGATCAATCGTCAATGAAACTTTTGTGGTATGTTCTTTGCTACCACGGTAGTACGTGATTTCAATGGAATCGCCAACTTTTTTCTTGTATAAAGCTGATTGCAAATCAGAAGTAGAATCAACTTCTTTGCCGTCAATTTTAGTAATCACATCATATTGTTTTAAGCCAGCTTGTTCTGCCGGAGTTGCATTTTGAACCGTCGTGATGACAACCCCGTTTTTAAGGGAGCTAGGTACTTTTAAGATTTGTTCTTGTTGTTGTGATGTTACAGCTGATAAGTCTACCATGGTAATACCAAGAGCGGGACGAGTAACTTTGCCATCTTTTTCAAGTTGGTTAATAATAGAAACTACGTCATTACTTGGAATTGCAAAACCCATACCTTCTACGCTAATATCAGAACTAGAAGAGTTCGTTGAGGCGATTTTACTTGAGTTAATACCAATTACTTGACCGGCAATATTGACTAATGGCCCACCAGAATTTCCTGGGTTAATCGCAGCGTCAGTTTGAATAGCACTAATATTCACGCCAGTTTGAGAATCAGCAACTTGGCGATTTAAAGAAGAAATAATCCCTGAGGTAACCGAGTTAGCATATTGGGAACCTAAAGGCGAACCAATCGCAATCGCAGGTTCACCAACCTTCAAGGCAGATGAATCACCAAAAGTAGCTGTTTTATCAACTTTATCACTACTAATTTTTAGAACTGCTAAGTCCGTATAACTATCTGTTCCTACTAATTCGGCTTTAATTTTTTCACCATCTTTTAAAACCACTTCTAAGCCATCTTGTCCTTCAACAACGTGATTATTGGTAACTACATAGGCTGTTTTGCCATCTTTTTTGTAAATGACACCACTACCTTCACCAACAGCTTGTAAACCACCTGACTCACTATCACTTTCTGATTCAGACTCGGATTGTCCTTGACCAAATAAGTCACCAAAAGGATTATCTGAAGAAGCTTGTTGTTTTTGTAAATTAATCACGGACACGACAGCGTCTTGTACTTTTTCGACTGCAGAAGTAATATCGGTATCTGCATTAACTTTGACGTTAGACACCTTTGTTTCTCCACTGGCTGTTGTCGTTTGTTCGGTTGTGTTACTTGGTTGTAAATTTGATCCATTGGCTAGATAAAACCCACCACCTACTAAAGCAGCTCCTAATACACCACCTAGTATGCCGATGAAAAAGCGACTAAGAGCGCCTCCTGATTTTTTTCTTTGCATAGTTGTTTCCCCCTTATTGTGGAATTCTTATAATTATAGTATATGATTTATTGCTGAGTTTAGTCTAATTATAGACTTTGAATAAAATATGAAAAAGTTGGTAGGAAATAATTCACAAATGACGAAATTTTATTTTTTAGCGGTTAAAACAAGTGTTATTGTCTTTTTTTATAAATTGGGGATTAGTTATCCACAGACTTGTGAACAATGTGGATAAAAATATGGAAACGTATGTTTGGTGGGTTTTAGAGGGGGAAACTCGGTAATTTTGCGTAATAAATATTTAGCGAAAAGAAAAATGAATGTGTAAAACTTTGTGGTAAACTAAAACAGACTTATGAACATCTGGGGAAAAGAGGAAAAGTATGCAAATTAGAATTATTGCAGTCGGCAAATTAAAAGAAAAATATCTCGTGCAAGGAATAAAAGAATACATGAAACGCTTAGGCGGTTATACGAAAATCGAGCTAATTGAAGTAGCCGATGAAAAAGCACCAGAAAATTTAAGTGCAGCTCAAATGCAACAAGTAAAAGATAAAGAAGGAGAGCGGATTTTAGCTAAAATTAAAGAACAAGATTATGTTTTTGCCTTAGCAATTGAAGGTGAAAATCCAACCAGTGAAGCATTTGCCAAGCAAATGGCCCAGCTAATGGTACAAGGAAAAAGCAATTTTGTCTTTGTCATTGGTGGCTCACTTGGGTTAAGTGCTGCTGTTATGAAACGGAGTAATGCTGCAATTTCATTTGGCAAAATGACGTACCCACACCAATTAATGCGACTGATTTTAGTAGAACAAATCTACCGCGCTTTTCGGATTAATCATGGGGAACCCTACCACAAATAATGATATTTTTAGGATAATATCCGATTAAAAGGATAGATCCGTAAAGTAGGTTTTGTGTAATCAAGATTTTTTGTAAAGACGGGCGAAATATTCAGGTATACTAATTTGATTGAAGGGTAATTACTCTAATAACTTATTTTTTGTGAGAAATTTATTGAATAGCTTTTTAATATTAAACGGTTAAGGAGGAGGTACATAAGTGAATCGAGATTGGCGAAAATTGAAACAATCAGCAAATGGTATTCCAACCAATGAAGCTCTAATTCCTTATATTCTTGAGGTTATTAAAGATGGTGATATCGTAACAAATCGAGTTATTAGAGATCGAGTCATTAAGTTTCTACAAATACCAGATACAGTTTTAGAAATTAATTATCCCAATTACCCTAATAGTGAAAGTGTATTGCTCAATAGATTTAGTTTTGCTCTTAGCAACTTGTACAAAGCAAACGCAATAGAGCGACCAAAACGTGGTGTTTATAAGATTACTGAAATGGGTCTAGCTCTTTTAGCACAATATGGTGACCAGCTTACAAAGAAAATTTTAGAAGAACAGCCTGCGTTTCAAAGTTATATGAAAGAACTTACTATCCGTAATGAACGGTCTGGGAACAAAACATCAATTTCTGAAACTGATCAAGAAGATGTAAAAGTAGAGATAGGTAGTTTAATCATTAATCAAAATAATGAAATAGCAATCGAGTTATTAGATAAAGTGCGCCAAGTAGATCCGTCATTCTTTGAAACCTTAGTAGTTGATTTACTTGTAGCAATGGGATATAGCGGAAAAAATGGTGACGCTAAAGTAACAAATCTTACAAACGATGGTGGTATTGATGGTATCATCAATCAAGATCCTTTGGGGACAAGTACTGTATATATTCAAGCTAAGCGATATATGGAAGGAAATACTGTTGGTCGTCCAGCTATTCAATCTTTTTATGGTGCGTTGGCAGATGTGAATGCAGATAGAGGTGTATTTATTACAACATCTGGTTTTTCAATTGGTGCACAGGAGTTTGCCAAAAACCAAGGAATTATTTTAATAGATGGTATTAAGTTAACGGAGCTTATGATGCAATATGGTGTTGGAATAGAGGTAGCCAAAGTGTATAAGCAGCTCCGTATAGATAATGATTACTTTGAAAGTGAGCTTAGATAGTATTAAATTTCGACTAATGTCAGTAATTTCTTCTGTAAAAAGGTTATAGGTTATAAGGCAATACTTGTTTTTCGAAGTAAAGTTTCCCACAACTTCAAACAAAAATAAATTAGCTTATTTTCTAGATCTTTTTATCAGGGGATGTAATTTCTTGCTATTTATGCTAACTTGAAACTTATTAAACAAATTATGCTTAAAGTAAGTAATAAATAACCAGTTAGGAGAAATAAATGAATAACAATGATAGATTATTGCGATTGCGTTATGCAATTGATTTGAAAGACACGGATATGATGAAAGCTTTTGAATTAGGTGGCGTATCTGTGACAAAAGAAGAAGTACGGGCTATATTGACCAGAGTTCACGATAAGCATGAAGATAATACTGCAAATAATGTTTATGAAAAAGCGATAAATAATCAAGTTTTTGATGCATTTTTAAATGGTTTAATTCTTCTTGCGCGAGGGCCACAAAAGGATAAACCTGTAGAAGAAAAAACGCAAAAAAGCAAGGAAATAAAACATATTAATAACGTCATGTTAAAAAAAGTGAAGATTGCCCTTTCGATGACTACTGAAGACATCTTAGCTATCTTTGCCGAAGTTGCGCTTTATCCCTCAAAAGGAGAGATTGGGGCTTTTTTACGAAAAGAAGGTCAGCGAAATTTCAAACCTTGCGGCGATAAATATATGCGTAATTTTCTTAAAGGGTTAGGAATATATAATAGAAAAGCGTAGTTGGATGGAAACAACTTTTTCACTTTGGCTTCCGTGCAAGGGAGAAAGTAGTTTTTGCTCCATAAACTTGCGCGGCAAATATTGTTCCTAGAACAAAATATTTGTTAGAGGATTAGTAAGTTTATTCTCTATAGTAAAAAATAAGGTATTACACAACTAATTAGTTGCGTAATACCTTTCGATTTTTCCAACAATGCCAATCAAATGATTTTACATCTTCTTCACCCCTCTTCTATAATCAACTTATGATGAAGCAAATCGTAAGTATTGCTTAATGGAGGTGTAACATGGAAAAATATGAAAATATTATTATCGGCTTTGGTAAAGGCGGTAAAACATTAGCCAAAACATTGGCTGCCAAGGGGCAATCCGTTTTAGTTATTGAAAAATCACAGCGAATGTATGGGGGAACTTGTATCAATATCGGCTGTATTCCATCAAAATCCCTCATTATAAATGGTGAGAAAAAGTTGGATTTTACCACAGCAGTTGCCCATAAAGAAAAATTGACTGGTAAGTTACGTAATAAAAATTATCATATGGTCGCAGATGAACCAACGGGTACAGTTTTGGATGGCATCGCGAAGTTTATTTCCGATCATGTTTTAGAAGTAACCTTACCTGATCAGACAACTATGCAAGTTAAAGGGGAAAAAATCTTCATTAACACTGGCGCCTTGCCAATAATTTTACCAATTCCTGGTTTAGCTACAAGTAATTATTTACTTGATTCAACTAGTGCAATGGATCAAAATAAATTGCCAGAAACATTAGTAATTATTGGAGCAGGATATATCGGTTTAGAGTTTGCGGCCATGTTTGCAAGTTATGGTAGTAAAGTTGTCGTTTTAGACGTCCATCAAGAGTTCATTCCACGAGAAGATGATGATGTATCAGAAATGATTTATCACGATTTAACCGATGCTGGTATTAGCTTTCATTTAGGCGTTTCAGTTGATAAAGTCGAAGATGGTGAAGATTTTGTCAATGTCACCTTTACGGAAAATGGTGCTGAAAAGACAATTAAAGCAGACAAAGTATTAGCTGCTACTGGTAGAAAACCCAATACGGCTAATTTAGGATTGGAAAATACAAACATTAAAGTTGATGATCGTGGCGCAATTGTGGTAGATGATCTTTTAAAAACGACTGCGGAAAATGTTTGGGCAATTGGGGATGTAAAAGGCGGTTTACAGTTTACGTATATTTCATTAGATGATTATCGGATTATTTTAGATCAATTAGTAGGAGAAAGTAAACGCCGCGTATCTGATCGCAATGTAGTACCGTACAGCGTCTTTATTACACCGCCGCTATCCAATGTTGGCTTAACGGAAAAAGCAGCTAAAAAAGCGGGTGTACCATATAAATTATTTAAATTTATGAGTGCTGGCGTGCCAAAAGCACAAGTGTTAGAAGATCCAAAAGGGATGTTCAAAGTATTAGTAGATCCAGAAAACGATCAAATTTTAGGTGCTAGCATTTATGCCGAAGAATCTCATGAAGTCATCAACTTAATTGCTCTAGCCATGAAAGGGCAATTACCATATACTTTATTACGCGATCATATTTATTCTCATCCAACGATGAGTGAAGCATTAAATGATGTATTGAAATAAGCTAAAAAAGCGATATGACAAAATTCTTGTCATATCGCTTTTTTTATCGGTGTGTTCCAGAAGCAACTTCTTTTTAAAATTAACGAAGTTTTATAAAAAGAAATTATTACGTGATTGATATACATTGTGAGTTATTTTAACAGTAATCCCGCTTTTTTGACAAAATCAGTTACTTCATAACGGGGTTTTTGATTAATAGCATGGCTGCAACGTTCTACCCAGTTGTACTGATCAACGCCATTTGTTAGGTGGTAGAAAAAGTCACTAACGGTTTGGTTATAAGTTGCAATACTCATACTTTCATCCGGATAACTATCTTTACCAACGACGAATGATTGCGGTAACCGTGGTTTTTGCACAGCAGGTTCGGCGGGATAACCGATACATAAAACAAAAAGTGGCACTACTTTATCTGGTAAGTTGAAAAGAGCAGCTAAACGGGGCATATCATTACGAATCCCTCCGACTGTAATGCCACCTAATCCCATACTTTGTGCAGCAATTAGAGCTTTTTGCGCAGCTAGTGAAGCATCGACTACAGCCACGGTATAAAGCTCAGTGTTTTCAAAAACTGCCTCATCAGAAACTTCCAATAATGTTTCACTTCGATGTAAATCGGCGCAGAAAACCAAGGCTAATGGCGCTTTTGTAACCCATTCTTGTCCACCAGAGATTTCGCTTAAAGCATTGCGTTTTTCAATATCAGTGACTTCAATAATTGAGTATGCTTGCAGATAACTGGAAGTTGGTGCCATTTGTGCACAAGTGAGAATGGTTTGTTTTGTGGTTTCATCAATTTTCTGTTCTGTAAAGTTTCGCACAGAGCTGTGATTTAATAACGTTTGAATCATATCATTTTGTTCTTTCATGTTGTTATCTCCTTTAATAATCTAAGTTGAGTAAATGGTAGCTTTTATAGTTTTATTTTACAAACGAAACAGCTTTCCTGCACTTTCCATAATCAGAGCTACTGTAAGTGTAAAACTTAAGGAAAGTAAGAAAAAATTATTTGGCTGCGTGCTTGTGCTGATAAAAGTCATCATTGCGATCACTGTAATCAATTTCCAAAAAACAGAAGCGTGATATGCCAGTTCTTTTGCAAAAGGCGTAATCCAGATGTTTTTTGTTTCTTGACTGGTTTCTTTCAAGCGATTTCCTAGTGTACGGATACCAATTACGCCACAAATGAACATGAGTAACCAGATAAGCCATGTTACACCAGTACTATGCAGCAAAGAAAAGCGATTAGCTAAAAGCCAGATAACCAGTGCCGCTAAATAACTCAAAGTTGTAGTGGCCGTCATTTCCAATAAGAGTGTCATCTTTGTAATAGCGCGTTTTTCGGCACGACGGATTAAAAATAGTCCAATGAATACTATGATAAATAATAAACTAGTTGTTATCATTTTCGTACCTCGTTTTCTGAATCATTGGTCATTTGCAAAATAATTTTACCTTTTGCTCGTCCAGATTTTGAATAGGTAAGTGCTTTTTCAATTTCTGTAAAAGGTACCACTCGGTCAATAATAGGCTTAATAGTTTCTGTTTCAATCAATTGGCCTAAAATATCCAGTTGTGCACCACTGGGTTTCATAAATAAAAAAGTATAAGAAGCACCTGTTTGTTTTTCCAATTTGGTTAATTTATGGGTAGCCAAACCAAAAGCCAATTGTTTCCACAATGGCACACCATATTCTTTGCCGAAGCGTTGGTTTGGTAATCCAGCAATGCTAACTACTTTGCCACCGGGTTTAACAATTTTAAAGGCATCTTCTAATGTTTTGCCGCCACGAGTATCAAAGACATAATCATAATCTGAAAGTACCGTAGAAAAATCTGTTGTCCGATAATCAATAAGATAATCAGCGCCTAGAGATTTAACCAAGTCAAAATTATCTGCGGAAGTGGTCGTGGCAACATAGGCACCGAGATATTTGGCGATTTGGATAGCAATGGTACCAATACCACCAGAACCTCCTTGAATCATAACTTTTTGTCCAGGTTTAATTTGCATAATATCATGTAGTGCTTGATAGCTAGTTAAGCCTACCAAAGGAATTGACGCCGCTTCTTCAAAATTAATATTATCCGGTTTTAAAGCGATGTCTCCTTGGTCAACGGCGATATATTCTGCAAAAGTACCAATCCGATTTTTTTGGACGCGCCCATAAATAGCATCACCAACTTGATATTTGGAAACATTTGCCCCAACTTTTGTAATAACGCCTGAAAAATCACTGCCCATAATCATCGGCATCTCATATTTAAGTAACATTTTCAGTCCGCCGTCTTTGGTTTTTAAATCAATCGGATTAATGCTGGCGGCGACAATTTTTACCAATACATCGTTTGTGCGAATATTTGGCACATTGACTTCCTTTAGTTTTGGCATGGGTTGTTTATAGTGATCAATTACAGCTGCCTTCATTTTCTTTGTCATTTTCTTTTCCTCCATTTTTTGTTGAATTCGGTTTTGTGCTTGTTGGTTTATTTTTTTGAACGATTATGTTTCTGAGTTTAGTTTGTTGGTTTAAAAATGTCAACCGATAATGATTGACAAATAAAAATTCTAGCGTTTAATGGTTTAAGAAGATAAACGTTATGAAAAAGAGGAGGTAATTAAAATTGGCAGAACAAACATTGGAAATTTTTAAAAAAGGAATCCCAATTTTTACGATATTACAAGATGAAAATCGGCAACAAATCTTGGTTATGCTTTGTAAAACAAATCGTATGACGGTAAATCAAATTACTGAAAAATTATCATTATCAAGACCCGCTGTTTCTCATCATTTGAAATTAATGTTGAATGCCGGAATATTGTCCGTCAGTCAAAGTGGAACAGAACGCTATTATAGTGCAGATATGACGAGTACAGTAACGCTATTAAAAGCGTTAACGCAATCTTTAGAAGCTGACATAAAAAATAAAGCTTAGCAATAAGTTTTTATTTTTTAAAACTAATGTTTAAACGTTTAAACGTAATGACTATTAAGGAGCTGTAATAAATGAATCAAAATATGCTATTTCAACCATTAAAACTAAAAAACGGTATTATTGTAAAAAATCGCTTTGTAAAACCTGCTATGAGTGAAGTGATGGGAGATGATAATTATCGTCCAACAGAGGCTATCATTAACTTATATCGTAACTGGGCGCTGGGAGGGACTGGTTTATTAATAACCGGGAATGTGATGATTGACTCCAATGCCCTTGGAGAAAAAGGCAATATTGTGATAGAAAACGAGAAAGATTTGGCTCTTCTAAAAAGGTGGGCAGATGCAGGGAAAATGAACGGAGCTCAAACTTGGGTACAATTAAATCACCCTGGACGACAATCACCAAAACATGTGAGTGCACAACCAGTTGGCCCAAGTGCAGTCCCTCTTGAGGGCCCCAATTCATTTGCTTTTAATAAGCCTAGAGCGTTAACTGTATTTGAAATTCAGGAAATCGTTCAACGTTTTGCTACTTCAGCAGCGATTGTTAAAAAAGCCGGTTTTGGAGGAGTAGAAATTCACGCAGCACATGGGTATCTATTGAGTCAATTTTTGTCTCCAATTTCAAATATTCGCACAGATCAATACGGAGGTTCTCTTGAAAATAGAATGCGAATTATTGTAGAAGTTTACGAAGCAATGAGAAAAAAAGTTGGTGAAAAATTTCCAATTGCCTTGAAAATTAACTCTTCTGATTTTCGTGATGGTGGATTTAGCGAGGAAGATTCAATTGAAGTTATTCATCAAATGGCTAAATTAGGTGTAGATTTAATCGAGATATCGGGCGGAAACTATGAAAATACCATGGTCCAAGGTAGTAATGCAAAAGGGGCCTTCTTCATTGATTATGCGGCAAAAGCTAAAAAAGGAATCGAGACACCAATTATTGTAACTGGGGGATTTCGTACCTTAGCCGGAATGGAACATGCTGTGTTAAATCATGAAACTGAGATGGTAGGATTAGCAAGAGCCATTGCCTTAATTCCTGATCTGCCAAATCAAGCAGCAAAAGGCGCCTTCAAAGAAATTAATCTGGAAATGTTAAGTACAGGGATTAAGTTTTTAGATAAAAAAGCCGGAAGTTATATTGGGTTAAGTTATTATGAAATGCAAATGGTAAGAATTGCTAAAAACAAACCGGTGAAACGTACCCAAAACGCGTGGATTCCGCTTTGGTTCGCTTTTAAAACACAAGGTTTTGCTATGTTGCTGCCACAAAGAGCTTAGAGGAGGAATCAAAATGGATAATGGAAAAGTTGTTTTAATTACAGGTGCTTCAAGCGGTATTGGTTATCAAACGGCTGAAATGTTGTTGCAGCAAGGATATCGTGTATATGGTGCTGCCCGAAGAGTAGAGAAGATGGAACCGCTTAAGGAAAAAGGTTTACAAAGTTTAAAACTTGATATTACAGAAGAAGCTTCAATTGTTAATTTAGTAGATACAATAATTCATGAGGCAGGTAAAATTGATATTTTAATTAATAATGCCGGCTATGGTTCTTATGGCGTAATAGAAAATGTCTCGCTACAAGAAGCACGAAATCAGTTTGAAGTGAATTTATTTGGGCTGGCGCGGCTTGTTCAGTTGGTTTTACCATATATGAGAAAGCAAAAAAACGGGAAAATAATTAATATTTCATCAATGGCGGGGCGTGTCACTACCTATATGGGGGCTTGGTATCATGCAACAAAATATGCCTTAGAAGCCTTTAGTGATGCTCTGCGCATGGAAACGAAACCCTTTGGAATTGATGTAGTAATTATTGAACCAGGTGGTATTAAAACCAATTGGGGTATAATCGCAGCTGATCATCTTAAAGAATCCTCTCAAAAGACCGCTTATGAAATTCGAGCAAATGAAGCAGCGAAAAAAATGAAAAAATCTTATACCTCCAATCGACTGTCAGATCCTAAGTTAATTGCAGAAACAATAGTAAAAGCGGTGCATAGTAAACGTCCAAAAACGAGATATCTTGTGGGCTATGGCGCCAAAGCGTCTGTATTTTTTCACACTATTTTGCCTACGCGTTGGTTTGATAGTCTGATACAAAAGGTTGTATAAGAACAAGTTTAAAAGAAAGAAATTACAATCACAAACTTACTTTAAAATTATTGTTTTAGTAACAGAAGAAGCCACTCCTTAAATGATAGGGGTGGCTTCTTACTGGTTACAGATATTAACCTGTTACTAAAGTGCAACCAACAATAAATTTTCGTAAACAAAAGTTGCTTTTTTGCTGAAATCTCGACTGAAACCATAAGTATGTTGTGTTTAAATAGTATGGTTATTCGCTGTAGTCATGAGTAGTTTGTAAAGTACCATCTTGTTTATAAATTTGTAAGGTGGATTTCTTATTAGCTGCAATTTCTTTGCCGCGGGCAATGGCATCTTCTTTTTTTTCAAATGTATCACTCGCTCGTTTGGCACCAGTCGAAAATACCTCCCACGTATCACCGGAATATTTTACATTAACATCAGCATCCAGTAATTTCGTCGCATTTTTATCTTTGTGATGGGTATCGTCTTTTTGCGGATTAGCTGTTTGTTTAAATGTAGCCTTTTCTTTTTCACTCGCTTCGTTATACCATTTCTCTGCTTGACTGATTGCAATTGGAATGGCACGATCTTCTGGATAATCATCAGCGAGTAGGGCATTGGCAATTTCAATTGCCTTCTTTTTTACAAGAGTATCCAAATTTTTCATTGATGCAGGGTAGTCTTTCATGTTCCAAGCCATAAAACCGCCTCCAATTTTTATTGTTATTTTCATCATACTACGATAAAAATTTTTTTGAAATTGAAAAGATTGGCTGGGGGTTAAAGTTTTGTTTCTTTCTTATTGAAAAATATTTAGAAGGAATTAGATAGCGAAGCTTCTAGTGATGAAAGCAAGGTAGAAACAACAGCAAATCTTGTTGTACCAAAGATAAGATAGAATAAAAGAATTACTTTATTAACAAAATTTTTGTGAGAATAAAGTAATTCTTTTATTGATAAAAATCATTGGCATCATTGTGGTTTTGAGCGAATTGATCTGTAATCACTTGTTGAATAAGTTTTTCTATTTCCGCCACATCATATTGATTACAGCAGTCTGAAAAGACATAGTAATAGGCACTGTTCTCCGCAAAAATTTCGTTATAGATATTGGACAATAAAATATCATGGGGCACATCCTCACCATGTAATGATAAATCTAATTCGTACTTGTTACCTAAGGTGTTTTTTAACAACTGAATGGTAAGTGATGCCAAAAATGGATTTAAGCTGTGATGCACAGCAATTGAAATATGTTTATTAGCTAAATCTTGGGCAATATTTAATATTGAAGAATAATTTATTTCCGATAAGACACTGCAATAACGTTGTAAGGGATCATTTGGATAAAATTGTTGTTGGCAAAAGTTCATAAATTGATGAACATCTTCAAAATTAAATGGTTCCCTTAAATTTTGAGCTGTTAAAAAGAGTCCCCAAGAATCAAAGTTAAGGATAAACCCATCAAAATAATAGAGTTGTGAATGATATTGATACAAATAATGGGATAAAATACGATGTCTTTTGGGAAAAAATTGGTTTTTAATATATCCAATCCGATTTAAGTAAATTAAAATCTGTTGATTTTGATAATCTAAATAAGTTTTTTCTTCACGCTGTCGTTGCGCTAAACGAAATGCAAAAGGAGAATAGACTGAAAAATTCCGCATACTACAGAAGAAATCATAAAACATTAATCCTTCATATAACGTGTAGGGACGACCATAGGCTTTCATATAATGAAATAAAATTTTATTTATTTCATCAAAAAGGGGACGGTCTTTACGTTCAAATTCATCTGCAAAAGTATAATTTTTTGTTTGATTCAAACGGGTAAAAGATACTTTCATCCACATTTTAATTTGGAGTTCTTCTAAGTGATCAAAAGAAATATCCAACTGCTCTTTTAATTCATCGATGAGGGGCACATAGAGTTGATTTACTTCTTTCATAAAATCATTCTTGTTTTCTTTTAAAAACCAGAAATAACAGTAGTAAAAGAAGCGTATTTGATTTTCATTACCAACAATTATCCCTCGTTTAAGCGATAGTTGAAATTCCTCCAAAAGTTTGTTTAACTCTGCAATTCTTCTATAGTACGTTGCCGAACTGATATTAAAATAATTTTGAAAGATTGGTCCATTGATAGAACCATTCGTAAACACCCAATTTATAATTTGATATTTGGAGGAACGTTCTAAAAATTTTAAATAACATAATTTTAAAGGGAAAGTTCTTTTCTTTTTTAAAAGAAGCATTTGATTTTCTTCAATAATAGTAATTTCATTTGAAAATGAGTGTTCTGAAATGAAATTTTGTAATAGTATTGTATATTCTGCTAACGTGTTTTTAGTGATTTCCAAGTTGTGGCAAAGTTCTTCTTTGGTACATCGACCGCCATTATTATATAAATAGACGAGGATGTCATTCATTAAATCATATGGTTTTTCTAATAATTCCCTTTTTAACAAATTACCCCCCCTAAATAAGATTAATCGTTTTTCACCATCAAAATAAGAACACACCTGACTCATTCAATTCTATGATATTAGAAAAAATAAAAAAAATGAAGTAAAATGAAATGAAAAGGAGGTTTGATAATGAGAAAAACGGTAATTATTGGGGCTTCACATAGTGGGCAAATGGTCGCCAGAGAAATAAAAAGGTTTGAGCCCAATCACGAAGTTGTTTTAATTGAAAAAGAAATCATAGTACCTTTTATTGCCAGTGGTATTAATATGGTTTTAAAGGGTGCCGCTAATAATTTAAGGGCCGCAACAGCACCAATAGTTGATTTAGATGAAATAGGAGTTAAAAAATTTTTAGGATATGAAGTAACTAAAATTGATTGGCAGAAAAAAGATGTTTTTTTTACAAATGGTGAAAAAAACTTGCAAGAAAGCTATGACAATTTAGTGCTGGCAACTGGAACACGGCAATATATGTCCCAAAAATATGAACATCTAAATGGGGTGTATTGCTATAAATCATTTTCTGAATCAGAAAATACACTGACGGCTTTGGAAAATGCACAGACAATTGCAATTTCAGGTCTTGGCTATGTTGGTGTCGAACTGGCTGAAGCGCTAACAAACCAAAATAAAAAAGTGTTTTTAATTGGTCCTAACGATCAGTTAGTTCAAGAATACTATGATGGAGAAATAAGTGAATTTATTAAAAATTGTTTTGAAAAAAATAATACCTCAGTATTTTGTCAAGATCACATCATTCAAATAAATGAAAAAAAGCAGGGCTTAGTGTTACAACTTACAAAAAATTCAATTGATTGTGATGTATTAATAATTGCTCATAACTCACGGCCAAATAGTGAACTTTATTGGGAAGAACTAAGACTTTTACAAGATAAGTCAGTAGCGGTTAATCAATACCTCCAGACTAGTCAGCCAAATGTTTATGCGGTAGGAGATCTTATTAAAATTCCAGAATTATTAACAAGCAAAATGGTACGACTGTCTCAAGTAGCCCAGGCTCGCCAGTCAGCGCGCATTGCAGCATTAAATATAGTTGGAAAAAATGTACCTCTTCCTAAACACTTAAATGTTACAACTACCCAACTTTTTGGATTTTATCTCGGTTCTGTAGGTTTAACGAAAGAAAAAGCACAGCAAGCCAATATAACGATTGATACGATACAAGTTGGTGATCCAATTTCATCTGAAGGCATACAGATTTTTTTACATATAAATTTACAAGAGAAGATAGTAGGTGCACAAGTGCTAAGTAAACAACCGATTCAACTCCTCCTTGATTTGTTAGGGATTGTGATTCGAAGCGGTTGGCAGATAAGGGAATTGTATAGCAATACTCCTTCATTTTTTCCGACTTGTGAAACGTTTACGCCTTGGTTGAATGAAGCTGCAGCAAATTATTTGGCACAAGTTCTAAAAAAAGACTAAAAAAAAGGATTTCGGACATGTTTATTGCGTGTCCGAAATCCTTTATTTAAACGAAATAGAAAAATTCAACGCTGTTTTTTATCCAAGTGAGTAGAGTAGTTGCACTTTTAATTATTGAGGCCGTATTAGGGTGAATAATTCTCCGAATAAGGCGTAATTGTTACCAGCTAATCGTGCGACCGGCCGTAATTTTTCGCTCAAAATGTACTCTTTGTCAACATCAAAAATTTTTTCTGAAAAATAATAGTCTAGAACTTTTAAAATAAATAAGTCAGAAACAATTGTCCCTGTATCATCTGATAAGGAAATTTCTTGTTGCAAGGTGACTTCCAAACGTATTAATGGATCAGACAGACCTGGTGGAGTGACACTTTGGCTTTTGATAGTTGTAAGATTACTTAAGCTAAGTTCACTTTCATCGGGTTTTAAGTTGGCTGCTGTTTTATTCATTTGGTGTAAGACATTTTCGTCTACTATATGAATAACTCCTTCTTTTGTTTGGCTTAAGTTTCGGGCGGTATCCTTTTTTTGGCCATCTTTACGGGTGGTGGCAATTAAGACATAAGGTAAATCGCTTGAAACAACGGTAAAAAAGCTAAATGGAGCCAAATTGACGACACCACTGTTTTTACTTTGAGTAGTGATCCATGCGATTGGACGGGGGGAAACCGTACCAGTTAAAAATTTATAGTTTTGTTTAGGAGCCAATTCAGCAGCTGAAAAATGAATCATGACTAGCCCTCCTTTAATTGAAAAATACTCGAACAACTTCAAATATAGAATAAATGTCCAACTATCAAAATAATTATCATGGACAATAGCCAAACTATATCGTGTGTTCGAGTATTTTTAGAATGAAACTAAAATTTGTATGTCAAAGCAAAAGCTGAGACAAGAATCTATGCCCGTTTTTTATTGGCATCGCTTGTATCAAATGGTCGCACATAGTCTTCAATTTCTTGGCGTTTTGGTTCCAAGAAAGGTGGAAGAGATAAAATTTCACCAGCAGTTTCATACGTTTCATCTTCTAAGAAGCCTGGTCCGTCTGTTGCAAGTTCAAATAAAACATTTGGTGCAGCCATAAAGTATTCCGAAGCAAAGTAAAAACGTTCAGTGAAACCAGAGTTTGGAAATTCTAATTCATTAATTCGACCGATCCACCATTCTAAAGCTTCTTTATCAGCTACACGTAACGCCAAATGATGCACATTCCCAAAACCTTCAGTGGCGCGTGGGATATCATCGCGATGTTCGATAATGATGCTAGCTCCGTTGCCGCCTTCGCCAATTTCAAATAAATGAAAGTCGCCCTCGCTAGCAGTCTCCTTAAAACCTAAAACATTAGTCAGAACCAAATTCATATGTTCTAAATTTTCAATTGTTACAAAAGCAGGCCCTAAGCCGATGATAGCATGTTCACTTAGAACATTACTATTTTTCCAAGGTGTGCCACCAGCTACGCCTTGATTTTTTTGATCAGAGATTAGTTGATAGCGTTGGTTATCAAAATCTTCAAATTCCAGATAATTTTTACCAAAACGTTCTTGAATTTCACCATGTTCAATTTTGTGGTCATCAAAACGAGATACCCAATAAGTCAAGGCAGCATCATCTTTTACACGAAATGAAGTGCGGGAAATAGTATTTGTTCCTTTTGTTCCTTTCGGGATGCCAGGAAAATCAAAAAATGTCATGTCTGTACCAGCTGAACCTAGGTCATCGGTAAAATATAAATGATAGGTTTCAATATCATCTTGGTTAACAGTTTTTTTAATTAGTCGTAAGCCCAAAATATCAGTAAAAAAGCGATAAATTTTTTCAGCGCTAGAAGTCATTGCAGTAACGTGGTGAAGCCCTCTAATTTGTGTATCCATTTAAATTCCTCCAAAGTGTTCAAATAGTATTCTTACTAAAAGTAAGTATAGCGAGTAATTGTTTTTTCAGCAATTAATATGCTTGTTAATTACATGACTCAAACAAAAAGAATAAATTAGCTCTCAAGTCAATCTTTAAAGAATTATTTTTTTATTGCCTAAAGTTACTTTCTTAAAAAGTTCACGTAAGTATCTTATTTGGAGTAAACTAATAGTAGTAAAAGGAAAGGAAGTGTCTTTTTGAAACAAAATCATTTATTTTTTGACCTCGATGGTACGATTATCAATTCACAAAAAGGAATTTTTTCTTCTATTCGTTATGCATTAAAAAAAATGAATCTGGCAGATATACCAGATGAACAATTACTTTCGTTTATCGGACCGCCCTTGATAGTGTCATTTAAGAAAATTGGTATGAAGGAAGAACAAGCAATCCAAGCGGTAGCTTATTATCGTGAACACTATCGTGAAGGTGGCATGTTTGAAATTACACCCTATGATGGCATAAAAGAAACACTTGCCGATCTTGCTGCAAAGAAAAATATTTATCTGGCTACTTCAAAACCTGAAATTTTCGCTAAAAGAATTTTAGACTTCTTAGAATTTACTCAGTATTTTACAGGGGTGTATGGGGCAGATATGGACAATAAACGGGGAGAAAAAGCAGAAGTTTTAGCATATGCGATTGAAAGTGTCGGTTTGAAGAGCAAAGCAGAAGCTGTGATGATTGGCGATCGGGAAAATGATATCTTAGGCGCAAGGAAAAATGATCTTTTGCCAATCGGTGTTTTATATGGTTTTGGTGATACCGCGGAACTTGAACGTGCTGGTTGTAAAATTTTTGTTGATCGTCCAAAGGGATTGTTAGAATTATTTGCGTAAAAAAGCAGATTTGAATTTCTGATTCCTTTTATACAAAAAGAAAATGTTAAAAAAATTTACCGAATTTATTACGAGTAGTAATTCCATAAATAGTGCGAATACAGATGATTTAATTTTATTTACCCAGGTTAAATTTTTGAATTCGGTATCAAACCGAACAATTGCTGAAAAAGACTTCAATTTAACTTTTTTGCTGCTAAATTTTTTTGTATTTTCTTGTTGACCTCTCTTTATTAAAGTGGTAAATTAATCAACGTTGACGAAGCAGTCCCACAGTTGAAAACAACTTGAAATGTTTTTGAAAAAAGTTGTTGACAGTCGGTGAAACGACTGGTAAACTAACGAAGTTGCTTAGTGATCAGCACATTTCTGAAATATCATTTCAAAAAGTTTTCAAAACTTTTTGAAAAAACAGTTGACAAACAAAACGTCAGCTGATAAGATATAAGAGTTGCTGAAACATTTAAAAAGCAACGACCGAGTAAGTTGAACGAATGAGAAATGACGGCAATAAGTCAAAATCATCCGAAGTTTGAAAAACAACTTCAAATGATTTCTCCTTATCGCGACAATTTCTAAACACATTCTTTTAACCGCTTATGTAGACCTTTGAAAACTGAACAAAGCAAGCAAACGAACCAATGTGTAGGATGCTTCTTTTATAGAAGCAAACAACATGCAAGCAATAGCTAGCAAAGAATTAATTTTATTGAGCTTAACAGTCTTTTGACTGTTCAAACACTTTTTATGAGAGTTTGATCCTGGCTCAGGACGAACGCTGGCGGCGTGCCTAATACATGCAAGTCGAACGCTTCTTTTTCCACCGGAGCTTGCTCCACCGGAAAAAGAAGAGTGGCGAACGGGTGAGTAACACGTGGGTAACCTACCCTCAAGCGGGGGATAACATTTGGAAACAGGTGCTAATACCGCATAATATTAATGA
>NZ_KE136355.1 GCF_000406945.1 Enterococcus dispar ATCC 51266
GGTAACCCACCGCAAACCTTGTGCACATGGTTTCTAACCGTAGTTTTCGATACATTTAACGCATCTGAAATCTCTTTTATCGTTATTTTATCTTCTGCCAATGACACTCCCTACCTTTCTGCCCAAAAATAAAATTGTACACAACCAAATAAACCTATGCGGTTCGATTTTTTAAACTTTCTTCTTTTGCTCGTTCTTGAAGTTCAAATTTATGTTCTAATGCAAATAACTCTTGCTCCAAAGCATCTCTGAGAACTCCTGATTTCGTTTCTAAGAGCAGTAAGCGATATCTGGTTATAGAAGCAAGCAATCCTCTTTTGTCGGCTACACGCTTATTATATTGCTCTATAATGACGGTGTTTTCAAAATCATGCTCTTCGTCCTTGATTTGAATCGACTTACGAAGCGTCAAATTCTCATCTTTGAAGCCTAATGTCTCTCTAACGTGCTTATATTTCATTGGACGACGTTCAGGATAAACAATGCCTTTCGATTTGCTGAAAATGTTCATACCAGAAGGATACATGTGCAGACGACCACCTTTTATAACCGCCTTACTTTCATCTGTTTTTGTGGTTTCGATCCCCTCAGAACCTTTCTGACGCAAGATATCTTCATAATTGCTTTCATCATCTTCCACCAAAATATCTGTTAAATATGCACACAAATACGCACCTAAATTATCCGTTTTATCAATGCGTTTCACATCCACAAACCCATGAGACCAAAGATTCGCAAAAGTCTCATTTGGAATATAAACACTTTTCAAATGCGGAAATTTTAGCAGCATATGAATATGCCACGCCCCACGCCCTTGTGGTTCCAATACTTTAACAAACTCAAATTTACTCTTATTTTTGACGTTTAGCTTATATTTTTTGTTTTTTCCTTTTTTCTTATAAGCAATCTCTCGCACTTCGCCATACTCATTGGCCATAAAATACTTCAATCGCTTGATAAACTTATCAAAATCAGCGGAAACTTTTTTCAAATCTTGCACATTATCAGCGTAAGTCAACGTTGTCCAAAGCTCATTTTTCTTTCCAGAAAAATTATTATTTACCAAATAACCTAATTTTTTAAATGTTTTACGTAAGCTGTCTAGATTTTGCCCTCGATTCTCAGAATGCGCAAAATCTTTAATTTCACCCGTCTGTAAGTCAACATATTGGTCTTTGGAAATTTTTTTGATCGGCGCAGACATATTTTTATGAGATAAATATTGCACTTCAATAATTTCGCCCATATCAGTGACCGTCACATAGTCATCATTTTGGATAAAAGCATCGATTCTTCTCATTTCTACCATGTCTGCACCTCCTCTGGCTACGCCTGCCGAATACTTTTTCTCGTAATGTTTAGTTAAAATCAAGTTAATGGGTTTTCGGTCGCTACGCTCCCTACAACCCTTGCTAGAGCGCTTGTTTTGCCTTTTCTCCACTGGAGATCTACCGAGCTGCTGACGTGCACAGCACTCGCCTTAGGCACGCTAGAAGCGTGCCAGGCGCAGCTAAAACACTCGGTAGAATTAAGGCAACCCAAACAATCGCTCCAGCAATCATTCTTCCTTTTTGAACACAAAAAAATGCAAGAGATTGACATCCTAGCTTCCCACCCTTGGTCAGCCATTCACTCAATATCTTGCATTCCTCTTGAAATGCCTATATAATATCTTCGAATGGTAGATAAAGGGCCTAACTTTATCTATCTGTAACGTTAAGAGCCTAGGAACTCTTAACGTTTTTTTTGCGTTCTTTTTTTCAGTACTATCAAATTAAAGTAAGTATACCGCTACCAACTAACCATGACAAGAAAAATCCGAAATATGTTTATTCCACGTTTCCTTGACAGCAGGTTCCCTTCCCCCCCGTACCCCCTACGCTTTGTCGCAAATTCAGCTTCTGACTTGCTCTCGCTTCAGTATAACAGGGGGAAGCCTACTGTAAAGGAACTTTCGCGGCATAAAACGTTCGTTACATGATATTAGTAAAGTAAAAGAGTAGTCGTTTTTTAATGACTACTCTCTTAAAATTTTCTATTGTTTTCAAGCGTATTTTTCCTGTTTCTTTTTTTCGAAAATTCTTATCACATTTACAATAATAATCGAAGGTATAGTGAAGTAGACAAAAAAATTCGACAGTGGTAAAACAAAGTATAAGAAAACTCCTAATACTACCGCAATAATCAAAGAAATTTTTGTTAATGACATAGTGATTACCCCCCAAAAACTATTTTATTACGTAATTTTGATCTGTACTATAGGTGTCAGTTGAAATATTACTAAAATGAGCAATATAGTTTAATTGTACACCTTTACCCTTTTTTGCGGCATTTACAAAGACTTGATTTGCATCAACTGCAGATCCAAAAACCATCGCAACTATTCCAGCAGTTAACCCTGTTAAACCAATAAAACCAGCAATTGCACTAACAGTATTTAACTTTTTAGTTTGAGAACTTAATGACTTACATTTAGCAGGAGTAACATAATAACTCATTTTATAACAAGTATACGAAGTATGATTATGATTATATTTTGTACTTGCAGCTTCCACAGGCTTTACGAAAAACGAAAAACTGAACAAAAGACTAATAGTTACCAAAACATTTATAAATTTCTTCATAGATAAACCTCCCTACAATGATATAATAAATTACACTATCTATAATATAGGAATGTCTATATAAAAAAATAATACATAGGGAATTTATTAAAATAAAATAGAGCTTAAGGGAGATCTGTACTCACATTCGTGGTCAACCCAGTATTACTAATACTCACAAAATATATATAAGTAATAGGATTATTTATCTCTTTAATTCAGATATTGATAAATTAAATACGCATACCATAATAACCCTATAAAAAAGAACAGATTTAAAATGTTTTTATTTATTTTTCTTCTTTGGTCTCTAAAGTAAGGGGACCTTTTTTGCCAAAATAATTTCCTGTTTTTAACATCAGAAAAAAATAATCTGAAAATTATAAATAAAACTGGAAGAGAAAAGTTTAACAATATATAAAAAATATCTGAACGATTTTCAATTATGATAAATCCTATTAAAATAAATAATAAAACAAGAATAATAAGTCTGTACTGAATTTTCATAGAGCACCTCTACAATCAAATTTACACTCTCTTGATAGAATAATACTACCAACTAAACAATCTGTAACTATCATTCTGACGCCACCTTTTGTTTTTCCCGAATGGATATAAGAATTGAATAAACCTTCTCCAATGTTAAGACGTGCATATCAGATAAAACCAACTTATATTGATAAAACATAACCACTTTTTTTGCTAAAAACGGAAAGAGCATAAGGTAAACGCACCACTCTCATGCTGAAAGTGGGAAAATAGGCTGTGCCTATTGCGTTTTGAATAAAACAAATGTGATACCACACCATAGTTTTTAGCAGTTGTCAGGGAGTTGTTCAGAGACTACTCAAGTAGTCATTTTTGCGAAAAGTAGTCTCTAGGTACCACCATCGATCGTCCTTTTTGAAAGACAAATTATTACAAATACTTTGCAACAATTTCACTATAAGTAAGCTTTTTTGATTCTTTTTTTTCTTCTTTTGGTTTCTCTTTTTTCACATTCATTGGTCTTTTTACTGGTCTATTTTTTACTTTTTTTCGTCGGTTATTTGCCCATTTTCCTCTTTGTTGAGTCTTCACTTCTTTGTATTTTTCAGAACTTTCAAGATCAAAAATATCGACGTCCATCGTTTCCGCAAAACTATTTGAATAGATTAAAAGTTCATCCAAACGGTTTAAAAGTGCACGCATTTGGATATTTTCTTTTATCTTTAACCGATACAATTCCAAAATAATATAGCGAATTAAAGCACTGTCCGTTGCTGAATCTTCCACCGATAACAATTCTTTTAATTCTTCTAATGCGTCTCTATGTTCAGGATCAATATAAATTTGCAGCCGTTCTTTTGTCATTCCTTTTTTCCTTCTTTCATTCCTCTATCGTTTCCAAATTTGCCACCACTTGCGTTTACGAAGCGTATCATTTTCTAAAAGTAATTGTTGCGTTTTCTCTTGCTGAAGTAAAAACGAATGTTGGTGATTGCGTAAATCTTGTAATAGTTCAGAAATTAATTGATCCTTGATTTTTAATTGCTTATCTTTTTCTTCTAACTGTTTTTTTAACACCTCAAATGTTTCTTCGACCGAAACATCAGTTTGCGGTAACTTTGCACTCAAGTTATCGGTCAAGTTTGCAGATAAGTTTGCACTTTTACTACTTTTCGATAACAGTATCGATTCTCGAACAAGTTCAGCTGTATCAATGCTTAGAATGATTTTTTGTCCCTTTTCTACAACCGGTAACCCACCGCAAACCTTGTGCACATGGTTTCTAACCGTAGTTTTCGATACATTTAACGCATCTGAAATCTCTTTTATCGTTATTTTATCTTC
>NZ_KE136356.1 GCF_000406945.1 Enterococcus dispar ATCC 51266
AATCGACCAAGACATTTTTATCATTTTTACGCTCTCACCGACATTTAACCGCCTGTTAGAAAGGGCTGTTAAATTTTCCCACTCATTTACGATTGTCCCATTTTTACTCAAATTTCGTTCCTCCTCAAAGAAAAAGAGACTGGTGGAAAGAATTTTCAAAAGTTCACGTAACTCTTAAAAATTCATAACCAGCAATCTCTAGTCTTGAAGAAACCTAAAAATATTCGTATAATGAATTTGAGTTACGGAGCTAGTATGGATAGTTTCCGTAAAGGTCGAGAACGTTGGTAGCGTTGCTCGACTATTTTTTTGCTCTTTTTCCAGTTCATTTGTCTGCTAACTCAATAATAGCACTTCTCTTTTGCTATGCAAATATATAAAAACATAAAACCGCACCCTTTGAAAAGGGCGCCCCCAAACTTCGCTAACGCTAGGTTGGCCAAAAAATGGACTTGCCATTTTTTAGCAAATGTCAGCTTAATAGGCTAGTGGTTTAGCCGTCAACTCCTTATCCTCGGCACAAACCGCCTCCGGTACCGTTGACTGCACATCGTAACTACCACTCGATCTCATCCTCAGAACGCTCTAATTTATGCTGTGAGACATTTTGACGATAAAATAAGGTTTTCTCCTGATCTAATACTTCTAATTCCTCAGAAAGCCCCATATCCTTTTCTGCAAGCCCAAAACGGATAGACAAACGAGTGATCGATTTTTGAAATGCGTTTTTTAATCGCTCTAAACGCTGGCGTAAAGAGCGATTTTCTTCTTTCAGCTTTTTATTTTCCACTTGTAAATCTGCTAATTGTTTTCTACCAGACAAATGACGCTCTTCTTCCAATGCAGCTACATACTCATTTAATTCTGTATTTTGCTCAAGCATCTGTAAATATTGCTCACTCATGTTATCAGCATTTCTCTTGGCATTCGTTGCTCTCGTAGCTCGTTGATACAAATCAACAAAATCATTCCCAGATAAGTGATACGAACCATCAGGAAGCCTCTTGAAACTTTCTAAAGGAACAATATCTTTTTGGAAAATGACCGCCATCTCTTTTTTTACATTCAGCATATTTTTCTTCTCTTCTTCAATTTTCGCTCTCTCAGAAGCCACCAGAGCCTTTTCTCGCTCATTTTCTTCTCTTTGCCTAGAAATATACCTCAACTCATCAGAAACGCTCTCACGCTCTTTTACGGACGTTTGACGCAATTCTGAAATCTCGCTCATGATTTCTTTATATTCGTGAACATCTTTGATTTTGTTAGTACCGACTAACTCACGCTCCCAACCAAAATCTGCCATCAAACGTTCAATTGACTCAACTTCCTGATTCCTAAAATTATTCCAAATCACTCGACCATTCTCTTTATCTGCTCGTAAACCCTGCTGTTGCAAGGCTTTGTTAAAACTTGGTTGCTTTTGAACCCCACGTTTATACCCTTCAGCAACAGGAACAATATTCAAATGCAGGTGCGGACTTACTTCGTCATTATGAATAACAGCATTATAGACGGATAAATTAGGATTCCGTTCTCGAAATTCTTTGAAATACTCAACTAAAATTTTGTTGGCAATCACTCGATTTTGTTCTGCTTGTTGTTCCGATATGCCAGTAGAAGAACCATCTGCTCTAGTTGTCTGAAAATCATCAAGTGTCCCAACTTGCACGATAAATTCTCGTTGAGGTTCCAACTTTTTATCTTTGCGAACCTTTGCTAAATAGTCCTCAATTTTTCTATCGGCTCTTTTCTGCTTTGCATTATATTTTTCTACGGCTTCGCCAAACAGTTCTTCATACTTTTCTCGAATATTTGTTTGTTCTAAATAAACATTTTCATCCGATTTTGCGAAATCAATATGCTTATGCCAGTCATTGATTTTTTGGCTATCAGTTAACTCACGATTATTATGAGAAATGCTTGTATTCTTTGTTCCCTTTTTGAACGAAATACTAAACCCCAAGTTAAACCCCTCCTTCGCGCTGTCGCTAATAAAAAGAGTGTAAACCTTTCTGTTACTCTTTGTCAAAGAGTAACGTTTTCCTAATTGTGACACGGCTGTCACAATTCCAAACGCTCTCCGAGGGGGTTCGCTGTCACAAGTGACAACGAAAAAAGGAGTCGAAAGCGTGACACGCTATCAACTCCTTTTACGCATTATTTTGCTTAACGCAAAATAATCGCTTATCGTAAATTCACGTCATTAAACATTGACGTAAATTTACTCTCGCTCATCTGACTTTTTTTATTCGGTATCACTCCGAATAAGCCGTCAGATTCATCGGGATAATCTCGTTCGCTTGACGCTGATTTTTCATCAGCAAGCCACTCATTATCCACTGATTTTTCGTGTTGCTGATCGTCAGAAATTGACGATAGCCACCGCTCAAAATCAGCAAAAGATTCAAACCCAAAACGCTTGCGAAGAGTTTTGCCCATTGCAGCATTTTCTTTCTCAATCAATCGTTTCTTCTGTTGGCGAAGTTTCGCCTGTTCTTTTTTTAATTTTTCTTCTTGCGCTTTAATATCTGCTAAAGTCATCCCCATAAACTACATCCCCTTTTCTTTGGAATTAATAACGGAAATTTGGTTTAACTGCATAACATGACTCATTAATTTCAACCAAAATTCTTTTTCAGCTTCATCAGTTGTTTGCGCTAAATGCCTATGAACAAATTCATTTGTCAAAACTGAAGATTTTGCTAGATCAGCATTGATAACCGAGTTGAGAACATCCATCATTCGTTCAAACATCTCACTATAATTATCTTCATCCGAAAGATTCAAATAATCAGCTAACCGTTCATACATCACTTCAATTCTATCGACTGTTTCTTCTCTCAAATCAATTTTATTCATGTCACACCTCACTTCCAGAATTGCCACCATTTTCGATTTTTTAATTCTTGATTTTCTAGTAACAACTGATCGTTTTTTTGTTGTTGAAGCAATGTCAATTTTTGTTGGTCACGAATCATTTCTGTTAGTTTAGAAATTTGTTTGTCTTTTTCAACTAACTGTTCACGTAAAAACTCATTCTCTTTTTCTAATGGAAAATCATTGCCTGCCTTATCGACCGGTAAATTACCGGTCAATTGACTAGTTTTTGACCGATAAATTGACCGAGCAACACCGATCAACTCCTTGTCTAACATGATAATACCATTTTCTTTGTAGCGAGAAAGATCATACCCACGATTGACCAGTTGATTGCGCACTGTATTTTTCGTTACACCCAGCTCATCAGCAAGTTCTTTTAGGGTCATTTTTTCTATCGAATCACTCATTCAGCACCTACTTCCGTTACATCAAGTCCTTGAAGCCATGTATCTAATTCTCGTTTCAAATCGTCTGCCGATTCCGAAAATGTCTCTCGTAAATGATTAGCTAACTCATCATTTTGGCTTTCTTGCTTCAACAAATTTCTTAATCTATATTTCAAATCACGACTAATCGCTGACCACTCGGAATGGTCATACAATAAACCTTTTATCATTACTCTATCCAACGTTTTCACATCTTCAGGAAAATAATGCGGACTAGCAAAACTATCCAAAGTTTCATGCACCATTGCATGCCAGTCAGTTGCTTTTCCTCTACGCAACTGCATTTCTAACCGCCACCAGCTTTGAATTTCTTTCGGCACAATTTTACGCTTAGTCTCTTGCTCTAATTTTTTGTTATACATCCGAATTTGTCGTTCGCTGGCACGACTACCCCAATATGCCGTTTCTAACTTACCAGAACGCCCATAAATTGGTTTAAAGGACACAGGGTCAACCACTCGATATTGGGTAATAAACTCATCTGGCACATCAATCATATCGCAAGCAATATCTGCACGAGAAAAGTGTGGGTCTAAAAATAAGTCATGAATAAAATTTTTCATAGAACCAGCTAAAAACTGATTGATTTTATTAGGGTTAAAGTCAATTCGCCCTTTCCCCTCTTGCCATTTCAAAATCTCAATATAAGCTATATTTTCATCGTGTTGGTCTACCAACTGCCAACTATTATTGCTAACAGATTTTAAATAGCCATTTCCTTCATTCAAGCGCATAAGCTGTTCAAAATTTAAAATCAATACATCATTTGAAGTGTGATAATAAATGTTTTCGTTGAGTTTCCCGACAATGGTTATTCGATCAATCGACCAAGACATTTTTATCATTTTTACGCTCTCACCGACATTTAACCGCCTGTTAGAAAGGGCTGTTAAATTTTCCCACTCATTTACGATTG